>CBDCWU010000008.1:0-1417241 GCA_965223555.1 Promineifilaceae bacterium (SeqCode) | reverse complement strand
CCCGTAACCATTCCTGAACCCGATCCACCGTTCCCTTGGGGACAGTTGGTGATTGTGGGGCTTTTGGCGGCGGGAGCGGGCTTTTGGTGGTGGCAACAACGGCAACGGCTAGCAACGCGGGGGGTCACTTGGGCTTACGGCCGTTTGCAACAGCAGGCTCCCTATTTGGGTCAATCATTATCAATTAGCCAGACACCAGCGGAGTTTGAAGCAGGGTTACAGGTACGTTTGGCTGCATTCGGCCGTTATGAACGGCTGCGGGCCATGATTGCGCAGGCACAATCACATGTGGAAACTCTGACGGAGTTGTTTAACGGCCGTCAATATGGCCAAGTAGCTGGTGGTGATGAGGTAGCAGAGAGAATGTGGCGGGGGCTGCGATGGCCGTTGTGGCTGTTGCGGTTAATACAGTGGTTGAAACGGCCGTGAAATAGCTTAGTTTTGTGCTCTTGGTGTCCCTTCGTAGACCACTATTACACAGATTCATATGGGACAACAATCAGCAACATAAAGAGAAAATGGCATAGGCTGCCAGCCATGACAAAAAGATGCCATATTTCATGATGACCAAATATTTGGGGCCATGGATCAGGGCGTTCCGTGTAGTAAATGATAAAACCGATACTGTAGATCAAGCCACCGAGTGTGATGAGAAAAAGGCCGTGCGTGGGCACAATTTGCAATAAATTGGAGAAGAGCAGAATGGGTAGGCAGATGCCCCAACTGAGGAGAAGGTAAACGCTGGTATTGATGAAGCCATGTATGCGGCGGCTAAGCAACTTGTACATCATACCAAAGCCAGCTACAGACCATACCACAGTCAATGTGCCCCACCGCCACCAATCATCAAAGAGATTGTAGGCAATCGGAGTATAGGTTCCGGCAATGAGGAGAAAAATTGCCATATGATCAAGGCGATTAAGCCAAAAGCGATGCCGGGGTTGGGCTTTGACGCCATGCAACAGCGAGCTGGCACTATAAAGAATGATCATGCTGAGACTATAGACAAGGAGGCTTGTCATTTTGGGCAGATCATGGCGAGTGAGGATGAGTAAAAGAATGAGACCAGCTAAGGAGGCGATAGCGGCCACGAGATGGGTAAGGGTGTTAATGGGTTCAAGCAAGTAACGATTGAGGGTAGCCATGTCCATGTTCGATAAGCAAAAGTCATTGAGCTGGAACGAAATGATTTTGGGTATGACTTCTCTTATCAGCTATGATTCAAGTGTAACGGCCGTTATCCTTGCACGCAAATAGGATTGTTTGACTTTGTGAAGCCTGTTACAATCCCTGCATGGCTGCAAAGGAAACAACATTATTGGAACCAAAACCACGTCTAAACTGGCGCGGTCAGCTGAAAACAATGGTCGTTTTGTTTAAGCTGCGGATTGTCTTTTTGCTGGTGGTAGCAGCAACGGGGGGTGCGTTTTTAGGGGCTGGAGGCTGGCCTGGGTGGGATAAATTGCTATTAACTTGGGTTACAGGTACTTTCGCGGCAGCCGGTGCATCGGCCCTCAATCAATATTTGGAACGTCATACAGATGGGGCCATGGGACGTACTGATAACCGACCACTCGTTACAGGAGATATCTCTCATCCTCAGCGAATCCCATTCATTAGCATTGCCTTCATTCTTTTACCCTCGTTGGCTGTCTTGCCTTTTAACCCCGCCCTCACCCTGTGGCTTCTCGTAGGGGCTTTTATCTATGTTGTCGTTTATACCATCTGGTTAAAACGGCGAACCGTATTAAATATTGTGATAGGTGGCGCAGCAGGTAGTGCAGCTGTTTTAAGCGGTGGGGCAGCCGTATCAGCCTGGAACGATCCAGGTGTGTTGGTACTGTCACTGATTCTCTTTTTGTGGACACCCTTCCATTTTTGGAGTTTGGCCATTTTGCACCGAGATGATTATGCGCGGGCTGATGTCCCCATGTTACCCACACAGATGTCGCCTAAAAAAGCGGCGGTTTGGGTATTATCACACACATTGCCAACGGCCGTTGCTGGCCTTCTCTTGACAACGCTCCCTTCTCTGGGCTGGATTTATCTAATACCAATGCTGCTCGTAACAGCCGACCTCATACGTCGTAATATCCTGCTCATTCAAGATGCATCCCGCTCCCGTGCTTTAGGCATGTTCTTGGCCTCCAATCATTATTTGCTCGTCTTATTACTTGTGGTATGTCTGGATACGGCAATTGCGTTTTAGGTTAAAACCTCTAGCTTGAGGCAATGGGCAAACAAATGCGGAAGGTACTACCCTCATTCACCTGACTAGATACTGTCAATTGCCCCCCATGTAATTCCACAATCTCTTGGGCAATAAATAAGCCTAAGCCAGCACCTGGGAACGTTAATTGGCTTACGCCATGTCCCCGATAAAAACGCTCAAAGATATAGGGGACATCTTCTTGAGCAATACCCATACCCGTGTCCCTTACCTCCACACACACAACAGCTTCGTCATCGGTCTGATGATGAAAAGTATGAATCGAAATTTGACCATAAGGTGTGTAGTTAATGGCATTCGTGAGAACATGGCGCAAGGCTTCATCCACTTGTTTCTGATCACCCAAAATACGAGGTAAATCATCTTCAACATCTAAAGATAGGTTGATACCTTTTGCATGCGCACGCTCTTGAAAGCTCGCTACAGTCCGTTTTACCAAATATGAAAAATCAACGGCCGTAAACAGTGCCTCCGAACGCAACATATCAACATCCGACAACCTTACGATCCCCTCCACTAATTTAGCTAAGCGGTTGATCTCAGAACGCAATACCTGCTGATAGCGTACCTGTTTTTCCTCAGCCCCTCTCTCTAACAGATCCAAATACAGTAGTACATTAGAGGTTGGGGTTCGCAACTCATGAGAAATATCATCTATCAGTTTCGTTTTGAATTTGTCTAATTTCTTCAACTCCTCAATAGCTGCCTGCAAATCATATGTGCGCTCCGCAACTCGCTTTTCCAGATCATGATAGAGACGTGCATTTTCGATGGCGACAGCGGCATGGCTGGCCAACACTAAAGCCGTTTTCAGATCACTTGTGCCAAAACGTTCAGGATGCTGGTTATCCACAATCATTAAGGCACCAATCACCTCACTTCCCTTAGCTAATGGAACCCCTAGAACAGCCTGACACTTATACTTTTGCAATATCTTAATATCTAACTGCTCAGACTGTTGGGCATTGTTCACATATTCTGAGCGATTGTTCTGCACAATGCGAACCGCCAATGATGCCTCGTCTGATTTATGCCGCCGTAATCCAATAAACTTCTCTCGACCAAATCCGTGTGCAGCAAATCCCACCATTTCATCCCCTTCTACTAACCAGATAAGGGCCGTATGAACTTGGAGCAGATTCACACTTTCACGACAAATCATGTTGAGTAGGGAAGGCAGATCCAGTGTCTCGCTGAGAGCCAAACCGATGCGACTTAGAGTTTCGGCAAGCTGCCGTTGTTCGCGTTCATCTTTTTCTATTTGGATACGATCAGAGATGTCTACAATTTGACCAATGGTGTAAAGCAGATGGCCATCACCCGTTTTTACCTGTGTAGCTTGTAAAATCGTGTGCAGAACACGACCGCCTTTAGCAATATACCGCTTTTCCATCTCATAGCTATCCCGCTTGCCCTGGAGCAATTCCCTGTGCAACTCTCGATCCAAAGCCATATCTTCTGCATACGAAATATCAGTTACATTCATATTTAAGAGTTCTGTAGACGAATAACCCAAAACTCGACAAAAAGCAGGGTTTACTTGAAGGAAACGGCCGTCAACCTGTGTAATCGCCAATCCAATTGGAGCTGATTCAAACATAATGCGAAAACGTTCTTCGCTGCGGCTCACCTCTGTGTACAAGCGGGCACGCTCTATGGCAATACTCACATGCTGGCTCAAAGCCATCACCAAAGCCAAATCCGCCTCGGTTAATTCCATCCCCTCCACACTTTCCACATTGAGCGTACCCACCACCACATTTTGATCAAACAGAGGCACACTGATCCTAGAAACTACCTCCGCTTTATTCCCCCAAAAAGCAGGATAATCGTTTACATTTTCTAACAAAATGGGTTGGCCAGTATGAACAACTTTACCATGCACCCCATCAGCAATATTAATTTCACGAGTCACAGCCTCATAACCAACTTGGTGCTGCAAAATCAATTTGTCTCCCTCCAATAGATAGAGACTAGCCAATGTATAACCAAATGTCTTAGCCATACCCTCCACAACAATGCGAAAAAGCTTGCGCAAGTCTAGCTCTCGTGCCAAGGCAGAACGCACCCGATCCAATAAAGCTAGATCGCGCAAACGGCGTTGTTCAGCCACTAAAAATTCATGATACTTGGCCGCACTTTGTTGCGCTTCTTTTTCGGCTTGTTTATAGGTAGTGATGTCTTGCCCTATAGCCATAATGCTATAGGGTTGATTATCTGCTTCCACAAGACGGGTCATGTTCCACAAGATGATACGGATACCCTGGCGGGTAATGATCGGATTTTCAAAACGCTCTGATGGCAACCCTTCTAGCACTTTGCTCACTTCTAGAGCTACCATCTCTTGCATTTCTTCAAGAACAAACTGTTCTAAATAATTCTTGCCCACTGCCTCTTCTTTAGACCACCCATGAAATCTCTCGGCTGATTTATTCCATTCAAAAATAGTATGATCCGCATTGAGACCAATGATGATATGATCGGCCGTATCCATAATGGCTTGATAGCGATCTTTGGCAATCTCGAAGGCTATTAGATTTTGCTGTAGTTGGGCAACTTCAGATGATGGTTCAGGCATTATTTCTACCATATATTCTGAGAAAGCTTTAGGCCAATTCCTAAACCCCTATGAATCTAGACAACGTGTCTATCGAAAAAACTCATGCAAAGGCACCGATATTCC
The DNA here is from genome assembly GCA_965223555.1 of Promineifilaceae bacterium (SeqCode). Taxonomy (GTDB): domain Bacteria; phylum Chloroflexota; class Anaerolineae; order Promineifilales; family Promineifilaceae; genus CBDCWU01. The sequence continues at coordinate 1,412,328 of CBDCWU010000008.1, read as the reverse complement.
AGAGTAAATCCACATTCTCCGCGTTTGTTCGTGTCCTGTTTTCAGTGAAGTCAAACCATTTATTCTCGGAATTTGGCCAACTATAACATATTTGTTGCTATTCTTGTTTCTGTCGCCATTCTGGCTCCAAAAGACCATAGAGCAAGGTGTCGCACCACCGATTCTTCAGCCACTGATTCTCACGCAGTTTCCCTTCATACTTCATTCCAAGCTTTTCTAATACGCGTTGTGAAGTACTATTTTCGGCAATAGCATTCGCCCAAATACGGTGCAGCTTTAGCTGGGAAAAACCAAACGCGATAACGGCCGTTGCTGCTTCCGTCGCATACCCATATCCCCAATAAGCTGGATCAATTTTATAACCAATATCTGCCACACACGCCTCAGGTGATTCCTTACGCACACCACAGTTGCCAATAAGCTGGCCCGTTTCTGGCAAAGCAACTGCAAATTGATATTTATAGCGTGGCCGTGCTTTTTGATAATTTACAAACATTTGTACAAATGAGAGATTATATCGATTAAATCAGGTCTTTTTCACCAATAGTGAGCGAATAAATGCAATTGAATTGGCTCATAGCTCCAAGGACGAAATCGCAAACGAAAATTATGTAGGCCGCAACAAGTCTCAATTATTGAATCCCTGAACCCCCTTTTCCAATTTCGAATCTTTTCCTTTACCATCCGGTATCGCTTGACACCACCTATAGCATGTTCTACCCGAATGCGGATCGATGAAATCCAACTATTGACATGCTTTGCCATGTCCGATAACTCTCCCCCTTTAGGTTTCTTTTTGGGTTGCATAATGGTTATGCCCTCCAGTACAAAACCTTGAAAACCAGTATCTTGAACCAGAATGATACCTTCGGGAAGGCCGGTAACGCTCTCATCTGCCACTTTTTTATCATGCCGTTTGCCTTCTACCGTATCGCTTAACCACACGACTTCTCCCGAACTCGTGCTCAATGTATTATTTTTGACTGTGTGCTGTTTTTTACCACTGTAAAACGTTTTTTGTTTTTGGCTATCGGTTGGTCGTGGTATTGGTCGCTCCGTGCCATCTTGATAATAGAGTATCCCTGGGGCATCTTCAAAATCCACATCCTCTATGTCACGGGCTGGCAACGCCTTTAGATGTTCCAACGCTTGATTCAATGCTGGATGTAAACAATGTATCCATGTATTGGCTTTTGGTTGACTCATACCAAAAAGCGCGCCTTGTACAGATTGCAGATTGTTGGTTTTGATACAACTCAAAATGAAAAACAGTTTGTCTTCTATAGTAGGCAATGGACTATTATGATAATCAACATACTTGCGCTTGCCTCGTAGCTTTCCACTGATGCAATAAGTGTCCATCCGTTCATAAAAGCATTCGCTAAAATAGGGTAACAATGCTTCGAATTCTTCACGAGTGTAACCGGTCAGTGACATGAATTGCGTTGGCTTCTCTACATATTTTTGATAAGGGGTCATCTGATTGGGAGTTCCTCCATTGCACAAATTTGCAACAGATTATCATGATTGTCCATTTTCGGCTAAGCTAATCGATATAACGTCTATTGTTTTACATCTTCCTCACGTCGCTCTGTCCAGGCATAATAATGAAGATAGTCAGGCTTAGATTGGTAGCGAAAAACGGCCATCCAGTCTGCTACTACAAATTCACGTAAATGCAATCGTTCCGTCCAAATCTCAGTCATAACTAACCGTCGCCTAGGGCCCTGCGAGTGCTGCTCTGCCTATCGCCGTAACTGCTGCCAGGTCCTGACTCCCCTCCACCACAACCACCACCGCATAACGAGGTTCAGCAGCTGGGGCTAGCCCCAAATACCAAGCATTCATCTCTCCCTCCGGCCCCGACAACACCAATACGGCATGTTCCAAAACGCCATCAGTTTGCGTCAATTGATTCCGCAATAGCTGGGCTGTTGTGGCCGACACAACTTGTACTGAGCTGGCCGGCGTAGTCGCTTCCCTGCCTCCAGCCACGATTTGCCGTCGCCACATTCCTGCCTCATCCTCAACGGCCGTCACCAACTGCACTGTGGGTATACGCCCGTCTCCTCCTAACGCAGCCCAAGCCAAGGCCACTTGCAACGGTGTCACCAACAAATTATCTTGCCCAATGGCAGCCATCAGAGGATCGGCCAGTGGCAAGAGCGGCGGTGTTTCCGTATTCAAGGGCAACAAAGGTGGCTGGGTCAAGCCAAAATCAGCAAAAACCTGATCTAAGCCACTACGCCCCAATTGATCTCCCAAATCCATCATCGGTCCCGGGCAACGATGTTGTAAAACGGCCGTCCATGTCGCCGGCAAAACTGGCTGTGATAGACAGCCCAACACCTGTCCATTCAAAAGCACTGGGTCAGCTACATCTGCCAATGTCGTCCAAAACTCAATCATCTCCCGCTCCGCCGCCGCTGCCAGAATAAATGGCTGCAATACTCGACCCGGCTGATATTGCCCCTGCGTCGCCCGGTTCAAAAGGGGAGCTTGAGCATCAGCCGTCAGCTCATCAAACTGCTCGTCTAGTAGATTAGGATCATAATTAGGGTGGCTTACCATAGCCACAATCTGAGCCACATCCTCCTCTAATGCTAGCAAAACCAGGGCAGAAGGGGTTGTGGGCAACAAGTGATCGGCCGTTTGCTGCCACTCAATATCCAACGTCAACTCAAGAGCACGCCCAATTTGTGGCACATGCAACAACTCTCGCTGCCAGGCATCAGTCACACTATCTGTCTCACCACGTAACACATCATCAAAACCCTCCTCAACTCCGGCTGTACCATGTCGAAAACTGTAATAGCCGACAGCGGGGCCACCATTCACCAATGGGTACACACGCTGCCAACGATCTGAATCACCAGCCGCATCAGCCAACACCACTCCGTTGCGATCCACAATCTGTCCGCGCTGAATCCGCAACTCCGCTTCCACCAAACGAGGGTTGTCTTCTCGCGCCAAGATCGTCTCCGAGCGACCCACCCCCCAATAGACCAAAGCAACCCCGACCAATACAAAGCCAACTAGGATCACAATGAGCACATGTTGCCCCTCTCGCCCCTTCCGTCGTTCCCCTTTCTCATTTTGCCCTTCTGCGGATAGATACAGCAGCAATCCAGCCATGATGCTACTGATCAACAATGAACTGCCACCATAACTCATAAAGGGCAATGTTACACCTGTCAGGGGCAGCAATCGGGTGATGCCGCCCATAATTAGGAAGGTCTGAGCGCTAAACAAAATGGTGATACCAGCCGCTAGATATTGGTGAAACGGCCGTCTCCTTAACAGGGTCACCCGCATCCCCCGATAAGCCAGTAAAGCAAAACAGGCCACGACACCCAAACTACCCACCAGCCCCCACTCCTCAGCAATGGCCGCAAAGGCAAAATCAGAGTGAACCACTGGGATGTAATCGGGGAACCCCTGAGCAATACCCTGCCCTCCCACACCACCAGCCGCCAGCGCATACAATGATTGCACAATTTGAAAAGCCCGATTGTCCGCATCCGGCCAAGGGTTGAGCCAGGCATCCACCCGCAAAGCCACCACATCAAAAGCGTAATAGGCAAACACACTGGCGGCCACCAAAAGGCCTACGCCACCCCATACATATTTTTTCTCTCCCGTCGCCAGATACAACAAAGCCAAAAAAACAATGAAAAACAGCGTTGCCGCCCCCAAATCCCGCTGCCAGACAAGCAACAGCATACAAAATCCCCACATTAGCAACAAGGGAGCAAGATAGGGCAACGGCCGTTTACTGCCACGCAATAAAGATTCCCGTTCATCAAAATAGCTGGCTAGAAAAACGACCAGTAGCAACTTCAGAAGTTCCGATGGCTGAAAAAACATGACATCCACCACCGGCAGCGGCAACCATAACTCTGCACCAAACCCCGATGGGTTCACCCCAAACAACAACGTCGCTGCCAGCAAAATCAGCCCCAACGTCAGCCAGGTATAACGATAATCTCGTAACAGTCTCAAATTAGGTGGCAAAATAGTAATGACCAACAAAACGGCCGTACTCAACACCACCCACATCACCTGCCGCCCCAAAAAATTAGCTGCCAAGCGATCAATCAACAACAGACCCCAGCCATTCAACAAGCCAATCAGGGGCAGCAAAAAAGGATCACGTCCTGGTTTAAAACGCTGTAACAGAAAATGCGCTCCTCCCATCACTACCAGCCACGCCCCCGGCGCTACCAGATGTCGCCAATGCAAACCTTGCTCAACTGCCAGGGTGAGCGACAGGGCATTTATTACAACAAAAGCAGCCGCAATAAGCAACAAGATTGCTTCATAACGGCCGTAAACCTCATCCTGATCCTCAAATGGAAAAAGCGACATACAAAACAACAACTAATTACAGATATTTCCCCACCAGCAACCCTAGTCTGGCTTTCGTTTCTGCTGGAATCCGGCTACGATCTGTGATCAGGGCATCTTTGAGGGCATGATGCGCCGGAAAATCACCCACCCATTCATCCATGTGGGCCACCAAGTGGGTGATAGCCTGCTGCGCCAAAGCCGTATTGCCCAACAGCACCCGAATCACCTGCTCTACCGTCACTGGTTCAGCCGACTCATGCCACACATCATAATCCGTCACATGAGCCATACAAGCGTAGGCAATCTCTGCCTCAGTCGCCAAATAGGCCTCAGGGCTAGTGGTCATGCCAATAATGCTCATACCCCACTGACGAAAAGTATGTGACTCCCCTTTGGTACTAAAACGTGGCCCTTCAATCGTAATAAAAGTACCACCCTCATGGACTGTACCCCCCACTGCTCGCACCGATGCCGTCACCGCTTGGCTCAATTCCGGGGAAAAGGGATCAGCCACACTTACGTGCCCCACTAAGCCATCACCAAAAAAACTCCGCTGGCGCATACCTTTAGTATTGTCAAATAGCTGATCAGGCACAACCACATGCCCTGGCTCAAAGGCTTCGCGCAAAGAACCACAGGCACTAACAGCCACAATATACTTCACCCCCAAGCTTTTGAGGGCATATATATTGGCCCGATAGGGCACTTCACTTGGAGTTAGCAGATGCCCCCGCCCATGACGGGGCAAGAAGGCCAAACGACGGCCGTTCAACACCCCCACTATCACCGCATCCGAGGGCTTTCCAAATGGAGTCTCAATTTCCCGCTCCTCCACCTCAGTTAGTCCCTCCATCTGATACAAGCCACTGCCGCCGATGATACCAAGTTCAATTTCTGTCAATGTCCACTCCTAATTTGATTATCAAATATCACTTTCCGCCACGCATCTTATTTACCATAGCTATCGCCTGTTTCAACTGCTGTCGGGTTTTATTGAGTTCCCCATTAAGCTTATTCATGCGCTCAGAAGTCACATCCTTCATACGACTAATGAGGACTTTTTGCTTTTCGGCCATTTCTGTCAACTCATTTAAGGCTATCTCACGTTCAATGAGAGTGGCCTGAATTTCAGCCAGCCGTTGCCCTTGCCCCTGCATCTGTTGGAAATAATCTTCCGTTTCTACTTCTTGTGCTTCTAATTGTGTCTGAGCTTGGCGCACACGCTCACGCAATTCACTCGCTTCGAGAACAGCCTGTTCTTGTACATCAGATAGTTGTCTTTTATTCGTTTCAACCTCCGCCGTCAGCTCCGCAACTGTGGCTTGAAGCCGGGCAACGGCCGTGTCCCGCTCTGTCAACTTTTCTTGCAGTCCGGTTAGTTCCAGCCCACGGGCCACCAATAAATCCTCCGCCTTCGCCAAAATCTTCTCTTTCGTCTGAATTGTCTCTGCCAACGTTGATTCGGCCATCTGCCGTTCGTTCAAGTAGGATTGTGCCTCAGTCAATGCCACTTGCTTGGCCTCTAATTGAGCCTGCAGCTTTGTTACTGCTGTCTGTTTTTCTTCCACATCAGCTTGAGCCTGCTCCAAGGCCGTTTGTGTCGTATCCAGCGTAGCCTTATCCCACAACATCAGCTCCTGCATTCGCTCCAGTTCTTGTTTAACGTCGGCCGCTTCTTGTTTAGCCCCAGACACCTCGGCTTCATGACGATTTTGCCATTCAGTTGCCTGTGTGTCCAAGGTTTGACGATATGTTTCTGCCTCTATCTCCGCTTGAGTCAACGCCGCTCGTAACTCTTTGACCTGTTCTTCTAGCTCCGTCATCACTTCCGGCGGCACAAAATGGTGCAATTCCCTTTGGCGTAGTTGTTCCAACTCTTCTCGAACTTCCTGCCAAGCATCCTCGGCATGTTGACGCTGCGCCCGTAACATTTCATGAAGACGGCCGTTCTCCTCTGCCTCAAACTTCAAATTGCCAATCTCCGCTTGTAACGTTTGCACCTTCGTGTCCGTCACCTCAGCCAACTCTTGCCACCGGATAAGCGATTCCTCTTGTTCTGAGGCATGTTGCAAGCTGTTTTGCAAAGCACCCTCTAAACTGCGGGCACGATCCGTCAAGGCATCAATCTCTCTATTCGTTTCCAACAAAGTGTGATCCACAGACTCTTTCGCTTGCAGCAGTTCTGCCAACTCTACCAACTTCGTTTCATGCGTCTGCTGCAAACCGGCCAACTCTTGGTCGCGGTCTGTGAGTAAATCACGCGCTGTGATAATCTCATTGGCTTGCCGCTCTACTTGGGCTGTGCGTTCCCGCAACTCCTCACGTAACTCATCACGGTCTTCCCGCATGGTGGTCAATTCTAAACGTAAGCCACTCAGCTCCTCATGCAATGAGGCAGCTCTAGCAGTCGCCTCGCCAGCCGTTTCACTCAACCGCTTCTCAAAAGCCCGTTCCAGTTCATCACGCGCTGCCAAGGCTGCAGCCGATTCCATTTGCAGCCGCCGCAACACATTGACTTGATCCTCATTGCGGGCCAAATCACCGCTCTCTACAACCTCGGCTGGCAACTGTGACAACTCAATTGTATGCTCTTGCGATTCATCGGGGATGAGGCCTTTCACCAGAAGCGATTCAAAATCCACCTCGTCTAGATTGCTAACCCAGCCTTGCAGCTTGCCACCTGGCTCCACCTGTAAACGACCGCTATGCACATCCCCCCAAACCTGCCCATCGGCTTCAATAATCACCTCCAGAGCAACGGCCGATCCATACAAAACACCTTCCACCAAAATTTTGGGGGCAAACACATTCCCCAACACACTGGCATCCGGCAAAATGGCAATAGGTATGTCCGAACGTATATCACCAGCCCGGTAGCCAGGTGGTATTTCACGCCATCTTTCGCCACGCCGAAAAAAGCCTAACAAACTACGATTGGGTCGGTTGTTGTTGGTTGTGTTCATGCGGACGGGCCTCTTCCCTGTTGCTCTGTACGCTTTTATGCGCTAATAATTATACCAACTTTACCTTTTTATGGGATAGATTCAGTAAACAGTAAGCAGTATTCAGTAAGCAGCACTAACCACTAACCACTACTTACTCTCCGATAACCATATCATGAAACCACCGATTCATGCTGTTGTTCTGGCTGCAGGGCGAGGCAAACGATTACGGCCGTTTACCGACCATACCCCTAAACCATTACTGCCCATCAACGGCCGTCCTACTTTGGACTATATCTTCGCGGCTCTAGCCTACGCTGGTGTGCAAAAAGTCTGCCTTGTTGCCCACCATCTAGCCGAACAGATCGAAGCCTACGCCCAAAATAATCAATTCAGGGAACTGCAAGTGACTATCTATCATCAGACCACTATGCGTGGCACAGCCGATGCCCTGAAAGCCGCCCTCAATTTTGTTACTTCTTCGTGCTACGTTCTAGCTGCTGATTATGTGCTACCCCTGGACTATTTGCAAATTCTTAGAGATGCTTATCAACAAGGCCAAACCCCCTTAGCCGTCGCCTTGCGTCCGTTGCCTGTGGCTGAATCCAGCCAGCGCAGCAGTATACGCTTTGCTCCTGACGGCCGTATCCTGGAAATTGTCGAAAAGCCACTTCTTGGCCAGGCTCCCAGCCAAATTGGGGCCTCCCTCATCTACATCGTTCCCCCCGATATTCGTCAATACTTGATCCAGCCCCCCCTCTCCGTACGCGGCGAATATGAACTACCCACCATCATCAACCAGATGATCCAAGACGGCTACACCATCACCGGCTGCCTCCAAAACCCACCCCCAGAATGGGCCATGCCAAAGGATTAGAGTTGTTCCCAAACAAAATTCGTCCCGAAGTCATATGAAAGAACATGAAGAAAATAAGTGAAATAGCTTATTTTTGTGCCCTTGCTGTTCCTTCAGAGTTAATCAGAAACTTCTCTATTAATCACAGTATCTTCTGCACTACCGCCACCAATTCCCGCACCCGCGCTGCCGAAACACGCCGGATCACCTTTTCTGCTTCAGGCGTACCTGTGCCCATGGCCACGGCCGTTTTGTCAGCCACCATTCGGCTCGGCACCCATTCCGTACAACTCGATCCCACATGAATTTCACGTACACCTGTGGCAGTAATGAGCGCAGCCGCATTGTGAGCGTTGACCCCGCTACCAGCCATAATGTGTAAACGGCCGTTAGCCTTCACTTGCAACTGTCTAATCAAATCACGACCTGCCCAAGCAGTTGCCTGCTGCCCCGAAGTCAACAAGCGGTCTACACCCAAGGCCACTAAATCCTCCAAAGCCGCCAAAGGATCAGCCGCCACATCAAAAGCACGGTGGTACGTGACAGATAAAGGCCGGGCTGCCGCCATCAAGACCCGCGTTCGTTCCACATCTATCCGTCCCTGTGGTGTGAGCAAACCGAAGACAACCCCATCGACAGCCAGGGAGACGGCCGTAGCCACATCCCGCCGCATCACCTCAAACTCCAAATCAGAGTAACAAAAATCACCCCCTCGCGGTCGGATCATCACATGAATTGGAATGGACAACTGCTCCCGCACAAGAGCCATCATACCCTGACTGGGAGTTGTGCCCCCATCAGCCAGATTTTCACACAATTCAATCCGTGTGGCCCCACCATTTTGGGCCAAAACGGCCGATTCCACACCTGCCAAACAAACTTCAACCATCATAGACCCTACTATACCCTCGCCTTTTTTATATGGCGATTATACAGTTGCCCCTGCTAGGGGGCTGTTGTATGATCCCTTATGACGTACCCACATCAACCCTCAAGTTTTTTACAAAAGAGGTTCCCATGACCCGTACAGCCCTTGTCGCCATTGGCGGCAACTCACTTATTACCGACAAAAATCACCCGGACATTCCCCATCAGTGGGACGCCGTTCGAGAAACTTGCCGACATCTAGCCTACATGATTCAAGAAGGCTGGAACTTGGTCATCACCCATGGCAATGGCCCACAAGTTGGCTACATCTTGCGCCGCAATGAACTAGCAGCCGATCAAATTCATATGACACCGCTTGATTTGATTGTAGCAGATACACAAGGTGCCATTGGCTATATGCTGCAACAAGCCTTGAGCAATGAACTGCTAAGTCGGGGCATCAAAAAGCCCGTCGTTTCCATCGTCACGCAGGTATTGGTAGAGCGGACTGACCCCGCCTTCGAGAATCCCAGCAAACCCATTGGCGGCTTTATGAGCCAAGCCGAAGCCCAAGCATTTGTAGCCCAAGGCTGGCAGATTGTTGAAGATGCAGGGCGCGGTTGGCGACGTGTAGTCGCCTCGCCAAAACCCCGGCATATTGTTGAAAAAGAAGCCATTCGCCATTTAATTGATTCTGGCTCCATCGTCATTGCTGTCGGTGGCGGTGGCATCCCCGTCGTGCAAAATCAGAAAGGGGAGTTGCGCGAATTACAGGGGGTTTATGCTGTCATTGACAAAGATTTGGCCAGTGGTCTTTTAGCGGCAGAATTGGGTATAGATTTACTGTTAATTTCCACGGGTGTGGAAAAAATCTCGTTGAACTTTAATACCCCGCAGCAGCAGGATTTGGAGCGGGTGACACCCAACCAATTGGCCCACTACATTGAGGAAGGGCATTTTGCCCCAGGCAGTATGCTGCCCAAGGCCCACGCTGTGCTGGACTTTGTACAAAAAACGGGCCATACGGCACTTGTAACCCATCCAGCCCACATTGACCAGGCTCTGCGTGGTGAAACAGGAACATGGATTAGTCCTTCTAGCAAACAGGTTCAGGGATAAATTTCAAAACGCGATGGGTTGCTTTCAAATAAATTCAGAATTAGACGGATGGGCTTATATCCAGATTCTTTTCTACCTGCTCTCACTAAGGACTGCTTTTAGTGCTTTTCGGCTTGGGCAACAGATCAAAAAAGATTGGTCTGAACTAAAACTGAATCCTGTTACGGGACGAAAATGGGCACTTACTGACCAAGCTGCCTTTCTTTTAGCTGTACCACCGGCTGTTCTGGTGCATGAGATTTTCCATGCTATTCCAATTTATATGTGGGGTGGGCGTGTTGACGAGTGTGGTTATGGATTCTATTGGGGTTTTGTCGGATCTGATCATTCGTTTTCACCTGAACAAGATTGGTTTATTTCTTTAGCTGGCACACTTGGTTCGTTACTCATTGGCTTGCTTTACTGGTTAGCTTTACGCAAACACAAGTTTGATATTCTGCGCTTTTTTGGTTTAAGGGCCTTTCGTTTTCAGCTTTATTTTTCGTTGTTAATGTATCCAATTTTCACGGCGTTTACGTTTATTGGGGATTGGCGCACGATTTATAATTTTAACGAGACACCAATATTGAGTGGAGCAACGGCCGTTATCCACCTCACCCTACTCGCTCTCTACTTTTGGGCAGACAGAAGCGGCCGTTTTGAGATGGTGGCACACGAAAATCTAGCTGAGCAGGAAACGTTTGCCCAGTTACAAGAGCAAGCGACCCTGAATCCCCAAGACGCTACAATACAATTGCAGCTTATCGAAGCCTTGCGGCGTGGGCGGGCCTCGAATCGAGCCAAACGGCAGCTCAAGCAGTTTTTGCAGCAAAATGACAGCTCGGGAGAAGCCCATTTGATGCAAGCCCTGTTAGAATTAGAAAATAAGCGCACGATTCCCAAAACGGCCTTTACTCACAGCCAGCGCGCCCTGCAATTAGGCATAAAAGACAGCCAGCAACAAGCAGTGGCTCATCACATCTTAGGCCAATATTACTTGAACAAAGAAGCCTATACCGAAGCCATCCAATCATTTACCCAAATCATCGCCCTAAGCCAGCCAGAGAGCAACCAAATACGCCTAGCTGAGGCCTATCGCGGGCGTGGTGTGGCTTATCGCCGCCAGACGCAGTATGATTTGGCCTACCAGGATGTGCAACAAGCGGTTAAAATTGCCCAAAAATTGGGCAATAATGACCAAGTGCAAAGTCTGCACAATGAGTTACAAATTATTGAGCAACACGCAGGACGGCCGTTAGGCCCATCTGCCACCAAGCACGAAGGAGGTGATGGTTAGGGAGAAAACGCATACCTTAGAACATCAAATTTGCAAATAAATAGGTTACGCATTGACGTAATGATCACATTTAGTCTTGAGGAGGACGTAAGAAGTGAAAACCCTAAAAATATTCCCTTTATTGTTAATTATCCTATTACTAGTTGCTGCTTGTAGTGGCGCTGGTGAAGAACCGACCGCTGGCGGCGACAGTGCCACAGAAGGCGAGACTGCTTCGAGTACCGAAGAAAGCATGGAAGAAGAAAGCGAAGAAGAAAGCATGGAAGAAGAAAGCAACAACTGTTCCGTCGAGACTGAGGCGGAATCAGAAGGCAGCTATCAGATTCCCGCCGTGGTCGAAGGTTGTTATAATGTCGGTTTCGTCTTTATCGGCCCCCATAATGATGGTGGCTGGACACAAGCCCACGATATCGGCCGTCAATATGTGCAAGAACATGTTGAAGATGTGCATACCGCCTTTGTTGAACTCGTTCCCGAAGGTGCCGATGCCGAACAGGTCATTCGTTCCTTAGCTCGTAAAGGCTTCGATGTCATTTTCACCACCTCATTTGGTTACATGGATGCCTCCGAAATCGTGGCTGATGAATTCCCTGATGTAGACATCATCCACATCAGCGGTTTCAAATCAAATGAAGCTAATTTTGGCAATCTGTTTGGCGCCATGGAAACTATGAAATACCTGAATGGCATGATCGCTGGTTCCCGTGCCAAAATGGATGGCAATCCAAAATTAGGCTATATGCCCACCTTCCCCATTCCCGAAGAGTTGCGCTTGGGCAATGCTTTTGCTTTAGGTGCCCAACAGACTTGTCCTGAATGTACCGTTGATGTGCGTTGGATCGGCACCTGGCATGATCCGATATTGGAACAAGAAGCAGCCAAATCACTATTTGATGCTGGGGCACAGGTAGTTATGAATGGAGCTGATACGCCTGCAGCAGCTCAAGCCGCTCCTGACGGCAAATGGGGTATCACCTATAACTACTTCGGCAGTTGTTCCAGCGATAAATGTCTGACGGCTGGTTATTGGAATTGGGGCCTCATCTATGCTGACATCGTTGAAAAATCACGAGCGGGCACGTGGACAGGTGGCTGGGAATACTTTGATGCTGATTCAGGAGCCTTAGGCCTCTATGGCTTTATGGAAGGCGAGGAGCTTCAACCTGGCGTGGCCGAACTGCCGGAGGAAGACCTAGCCATGATCCAAGATGTGTTTGAACGGGCTATAAGTGGTGATTTTGATCGTTTTGACGTATTCGCTGGTCCGATCACTGACAACCAAGGCAACATAGTTGTACCAGAAGGTGAAACATTGGAACAGATTGACCTGGATGGTTTTAGCCAATTTGGCGTTCCTTGTGAGATCTGTATGTACTGGTGGAATGAGAACTTTAACGCTGAGTTACCTGAGCTTTAGGTTTTGATACGCTGAGGGGTGGTAGCCTTCCAAGAGTTACCATCCCTCACTCGTAATATTCATGCGGCACGATCCTATTCTGGTAAATGATTGGCATCCTGTAGCCGATGCCAAAGATTTAGAATCACAAAATCCGCTGTCAGCCCGACTATTGGGCGAGGATATTGTGATTTGGCAGGTAGATGATCAGGTATATGCTTGGCAAGATTTGTGTATTCATCGTGGAGCCAAATTATCTCGGGGCAAGGTAGAGGGGGGGTGTTTAGTTTGCCCTTATCATGGTTGGACATATGGTGCAGACGGCCGTTGCCACCTCATCCCTGCCCATCCCGAGCAAACACCACCTGCCAAAGCGCGTGTCAAAACCTATCGCGCCCAACTAAAATATAGCCTGATCTGGGTCACACTAGGCGAACCGACACATGATATCCCTCCCTTTCCCGAGTGGGATGATGACAGTTATCGCAATCTCCCGGCTGGCCCTTATTACTTCCAAGCAGCGGCACCACGTGTCATTGAAAATTTTTTAGATGTGGCCCATTTCCCCTTCGTTCATGCTGGCTCTCTGGGTGATCCGCAGCATCCCGAAATCGGTGATTATGAAGCACGTATTACGGATGAAGGCATCATCAGTGAAGACATTCGTGTCTGGCAGCCCAACCCAGATGGCACCGGTGTGGGTGGCGAAGTGATGTATACCTATCGTGTGTTTCGGCCGTTGGTGGCCTATTTTGTCAAAACCAAAGGTCTCCGTTTTGCCGCCTACTACCCTGTTTGCCCTGTTGAGGAACTCAAATCAAAGGGATGGGTCTTGATGTCCATGAATTATGGTTTTGAAAAAGAAGCTGAATCACTCATTGCCTTTCAAGATGAGGTTACGGGCGAAGACATCCCCATCGTAGAATCCCAACGTCCCGAATTACTACCGTTAGATTTACAGTCTGAACTACATTTACGAAGTGACCGCACAGCCATCGCCTACCGCCGCTGGTTGCGTGAATTAGGGCTGACGTTTGGCACGGCTTAAATTAAGTAAGCGTTCGTTATTAACTTCGCGATTTAGGGCTGGCAACCCTCGTAGGACTACCAGCCCTGAGTGGCAATTTGTTTTTGAACGATAAGTAAGGAAGAGGCGATATATGAAAGAAACGCCATTAGCTGTTGATATGCAGGATATTGTAATTCGTTTTCCCGGTGTCCTGGCCAATGACCATGTAAACTTCACGCTGAAAAAGGGGGAGATCCATGCTCTGTTGGGCGAAAATGGTGCTGGCAAAAGCACGCTTATGAATGCCCTAGCCGGCCTGCAAAAACCCACTGAAGGCATCATCAAAATCAATGACGTGCCTCAAATATTTAATTCGCCCAAGGATGCCATCGCGGTAGGTATTGGCATGGTGCACCAACATTTTATGTTGGTGCCGACTCAAACGGTGACAGAGAATATTTTATTAGGTCTCGATGAGCCAAGATTTTTCATGAAGTTGGCTGATTATGATAAGAAGGTGTTGGCCTTGCAGGAACAGTTCGGCTTGCGGGTTGATCCTACAGCCAAAATTTGGCAGTTGTCGGTAGGGGAGCAGCAGCGAGTGGAGATTTTGAAAACGCTGTATCGAGGTGCCAATATTTTGATCATGGATGAGCCGACGGCCGTTCTGGCTCCCCAAGAAATTGATGATTTGATCGAGACGATGCGCTCGATGACCCAACAAGGCAAGTCGTTGATTTTTATTAGTCACAAGCTGCATGAGGTAACGGCCGTTGCTGATCGTGTCACTGTCTTGCGACGCGGCAAGGTAACAGCCGAAGGTATTCCGGCAGAAGGAATCACCAAAGAGAAGTTAGCTCAGTTGATGGTCGGTCGTCGTGTCCTCTTTATGGTGGAAAAAAAGCTCCAAAAACCAGGCCAAATCGTGTTAAATATGAAAAATGTAACGGCCGAAAATAACAAGGGCATCCCTGCTTTACGCGGTGTTTCGTTAGATGTGCGGCAGGGTGAAATTTTAGGGATTGCGGGCGTGGCGGGCAACGGCCAAAGTGAGTTGGCTGAAGTGATCACAGGCCTGCGTCCTTGTGAGGGCAGCATCTTGATCAATGGTGAAGACGTGAGCAATCAACCACCCATCATAGCCATCCGTCAGGGTGTGTCACACGTTCCTGAAGATCGTAATCACGTGGGCAGTGCCCCTAATATGACCATTACTGAAAACACGATCATGAAAAATTACCGTCATGAACCCATCGGGAATGGCTGGAGTATCAATTTCACTCAGGCACGGGAACGTGCCCGCGAGCTAAAAGATAAGTATGACATTCTGGCGCCAAGTGTCGAAGTCATGGCCCGTAAGTTGTCGGGGGGTAATTTGCAAAAGGTGATTTTAGCCAGGGAGATTTCGGCCAATCCTAAGTTGATGGTGGCGGTGCAGCCGACACGAGGTCTAGATGTAGGTGCGATTGAGGCCATTCAGTCTCTATTATTGGAACAGCGCGAGGCGGGAACGGCCGTTCTCCTAGTCTCCGAGGAGTTGGATGAACTGTTTTCGCTCAGTGATCGCATTGCTGTTATTTATGATGGCGAGATTATGGGCATTGTGGACGCAGAAGACGCAGATATTGACCAAATCGGTCAGATGATGACCGGAATGAGAATGGCAGAATTGGGCAGTTAATAGGTAAACCGTTAGCAGTATTCAGTTTACTGACCACTGACCACCGATCTACGGGAGAAAGAGATGGCAGCAGCAACAGGGAGTAACCGAAGGGGATTGCCTTTTACAATCACATTAGAAAAACGGGTGGAGGATATTCCGCGATGGTTGCCAGCAGCAACGGCCGTTGGTTCTGTCCTCATCGCCTTCATCATTAGTGGCATTGTCCTCAAAATCATCGGCGGTGAGCCATTACGAGTGGCTCAATTCTTCTATCAGGCGACATTTGGCAGCTGGGCCGTCTTCTCGGACACCTTAGTCAAAGCTACGCCTCTCATCATGGTAGGCTTAGCCTGTGCTATTGCCTTCAAAATGAAGCTGTGGAACATTGGTGCGGAAGGACAATTCTACATTGGCGCTTTTGCCGCCAGTCTGGTTGTCCTCATTCCTGTCGTTCCGCCTGATGCCCCCAAAGCGCTCATCATCGGCTTAATGGTCATCTTCGGTATGATTGGCGGGGCAATTTGGGGCTTTTTCCCCGGTTATCTCAAGGCCCGTTTTCAGGTAAATGAAATCATTACAACCCTTATGCTCAATTACATCGCGGTTTTTTGGAATAACTATTGGATTTTTGACAAGTGGAGCGATGCGGGCTTCCAAATGACACCTACATTTGAAAAAAGTGCCTGGCTACCTCGTCTGGCTGATTATGCGCGAGAGATTCCAGCCTTTGCTGGCATCACGCTGCACTTAGGGGTTGTGTTTGGTTTGATAATGGCCGTTATCGTTTGGTGGGTTTTAGAACGCAGTCGGTGGGGCTATGAGATCAAACTCATTGGTGACAACCCCGAAGCCGCCCGCTACGCAGGCATCAACATCCTCCGTAACACCGTACTAGTGATGATGGTCTCTGGTGCTATCGCCGGCCTCGCTGGCATGTCCGAAATCACGGGGGTCGTACACCGTTTGCAAGAAAGCATCTCCCCTGGTTATGGTTTTACTGGCATTATTGTCGCCTGGCTGGCCAAACTGAACCCCTTTGCTGTCATCATCGTCGCCATCCTTTTTGGCGCACTCATCGTGGCTGGACGAGAAATTCAACCAGCAGGCCTGTCCAATTTATTACAAGGCATCGTTTTATTCATGATTATCAGCAGTGATGTCCTGCTGCGTTATAAAGTTCGGCTAAAAAGAAACGCCTAAAATTGGAGATTCAATGGACCCCATAATTATTTTACATTCAGGTTTGGCAACAGGGACAGTGCTGCTTTTCGCTGCCATTGGCGAGATTTTTGCTGAGCGAGCAGGCATCCTCAATTTGGGCGTAGAAGGCATGATGCTTATTGGTGCTATGGCTGGGTTTAGCACATCCTTCTCCTCAGGCAACGCTTGGTTGGGGCTGCTGGTAGCCATCATTGCGGCTGGTATTCTGAGCCTAGCCCATGGCTTAGTCTCCATCCATTTTCAAGCGGATCAGGTTGTTAGTGGATTATCCTTGACCTTTTTGGGAACTGGTCTCGCTTTGGTTTTAGGGGAAGGTTTAACAGGTCTTGAACCCGATCTTATTCCCTCCTTTGATATACCTGGCTTGTCCGCAATCCCCTTTATTGGCCCTGTTTTCTTTAAAAATCATAGCCTGCTTGTCTATATTGGTTATATTTTCGCGCCTCTCACTTGGTACTACATTAACAGAACGCGGCCAGGCATGCACCTACGAGCCATCGGCGAAAAACCGGAAGCTGCGGACACAATGGGCATTAACGTATACCGCTTACGCTATCTTTATGTCTTTGTGGGTGGCTGCTTAGCTGGCTTAGCAGGTGCAACGATTAGTTTGTCTATATCGCCCGGTTGGTATAGCGATCTCACCACATCAGGCCAGGGCTGGATTGCGGTAGGGTTGGTTATTTTTGCTCGTTGGAATCCATTACGGGCCGCCTTAGGTGGCTATCTGTTTGGTGCGCTGCGTCGCGGCATTCTAGACCTACAAGGCCCAGCCACACTCTTTGGCTTCACCAATCCCTTGTTTGTGAACTCCAATTTAGGTTTTTTCTTGCAAATGACACCATTTATTTTGACCATTATCGCCCTCATTTGGGGCTCACGAGCAGCAACTCGTCAACGTTTAGGGGCACCGACTGCCCTAGGCGTGCCATACATTCGCGGAGAACGTGGCTTATAGTCAGCACTAGTAATTTATTTCGTAAGTTTGAACCTTAATCATTACTAATAACCTATTTCAATATGCCCCAAAGTATGAAAAATGTGTATAATATTGAATGTTGATTAGGTATTGGACTAATAAGCGAGGCTAAAATGATTTCTCTATTCACAGTAACATTATTGGGGCTGACAATGATTTGGCTTGTACAAAAACGACGGCAAGCAGCCCAGTTACAGGTTATTCGTGTTCGAGCGCAACGCCGGAGACTGAATAGAGGACAGTAAGAAGCAAGTAGTAAGCAGGAAACAGAAAGTAAAAAGGACAGGAAACCTAATTTCCTGTCCTTTTTTGTATGCACATAAGTTGGTTATTTTTCTCGGCGACGGCCGATTAGCCACACGAGAGCCAAGCCAACAGCGATACCTAAGGCGAGGGCAGCCATTTGCTTTTCTTGTGATGGAGGGCGTTCAGCTTCAGTTTGCTTAATCCATTCTAGGGTTTCCAACATGCCAGTCTGCAACGGCCGTGTTTCCCATCCCAATTCACGTCGCGCTCTATCAGAACGGGCCATATAAGTCGCCCCGACCAAGGCAGTGGCTTCACCGGTAAAAGAACTTGGCAGAGAGATAAAATTGCCGACAAAGTTCATCAATGGGGCAAACGGCCGTACCATTTGGGGCGGAAGCCGCACCAAAGGCTCACGTCTACCTAAGAGATAGGCCCAAAAATCAAACATCTCGCCCAAAGAAATAGCTGGGCCAGTCAAAATGTAACTCTCGCCGACTTGACCTCTTTCCGCAGCCAGGATATGTCCTTCAGCTACATCCTCAACATGAGCAAAGGTGAGGGTGGTGCTGTGGCCTGGTACAACTGGCATTCCTCGATAAGATAAGCGCATAAGCTCTGCTAATGTGCTGCTATCACCTGGGCCATATACGCCACCAGGCATGACAATCGTGATGGGTGCCCCCTTCTTGATAAGGGGCAGAGCTACTTTATAATGAGCCAGCCATTTCGTGCGATCATATTCTGATAGAAACGGGCCACCCTGATAAAAGGACTCGTCAACTAATTCGCCTTTAGTGTCCCCAAAAACGGTTATTGTGCTGGTATAAACAATCTTGGGCACACCCAACTGATGGGCCAAACGCAAAACTTTACGTGTACCACTCACATTGATTACTTCCGCCTCAGACCAATCTTTCGCCCCTACCTTGTACCAACCAGCAACATGAAAAACGACATCACTGCCAGCCATACCTTCTTGCATAGACTCGACATCGGTAATATCACCCGGCACAACGGTCGCACCTAAAGTCTCGACAATATCTGCACTGGCTTGGGAACGCACCAGGGCCTTAACTTCATACCCTCGCTCGACTAATTTGCGGATGATGTGTTGTCCAATAAAGCCAGAGCCGCCTGTTACAAATGCTTTCATGAATACACCTTTCTATAATGAATTATCAGCATTATACCTAACAGTAGCTCGAAAGCCATTTGTGGTTTGATTGGGGTTAGGTTGGTTGGCGTAAGAGGGTGAGGAGCATGGTGGTGGGGGCAACGGCCGTTACACTATGGGGTAAATGGGCTGGCATATGCACCCAAGCACCTGGTTCAGCCAATTTTTCATCGCCACCTAGAGTCAGCCGGGCTGAACCACTCAGAAAATACAATGTGGCTGGCATAGCGGCCGTATGTTCTGATAGCTCCTGTCCACCCGCAAACTGGAACAAAACAATGGTTACTTGCTTATCTTTGTAAATTGTTTGGCTTAATATGCTATTTTCTGGCAAATCGGCCGTTTCAGGGATCAAATTTGAAATATAAGTGTAGGCCATAGGTTGGATAATTTGGGGAGGAAGTTGGCTGCCAAAAGCAACCAACTTCCTCCGGTTTAGGCATCACCTTCTTCAGACACTAACTCTTGAGGGGGAATTACCTGTCTAAGTTGAGCACTCAAAGTAGCTAAAGAAACGCCATAATCATGAGCTGCATCCGAAAGACTGCAAAAGGGGGCAACGGCACAGCCGATACAGGCCATGGTATATTCATGGAAGACAACGGCCGTTTCCGGCCATCGCCCTATTACTTCCTCTATTGTCATCTCACTCAAACGTTTCCGCCCACTCATGAGTGCTAATTAATAGTGAATCGTAAGCAGTGAACAGTGAATAGTTAGCGGTAAGCAATTGATACACCATTCATTGGCCATTGACTGCTGCTACTGAACACAGATTACTCTTGCAACGTCCGCATATAAGCGATGATATTCACAATATCCTCATCCGTCAAAGCTGGATTACCCCCTTTGGGCGGCATATCCACTCCGGTTGTATTGGCTGGATCGCTAATAGGCCGGCCTGTTTTAACAAATTCTAACAAGGCCTCATCATCTGTTGACTTTAAAAAATCGCTTGAGGTAAATGGTTTACCTAATCCGGTCACGCCTTCCCCGCCAGGGCCATGACAAGTGACACATACCTGCTCATACTTGTCCTCCCCTATATCTGGGTCGCCGGCACTAACAGCCTCGGTTGGCGCGGCCGCCGCTCCCTCCCCTTGGCTTTCGCTGCCACCATCGCCACCACAGGCTGCCAGCATAAGGGCAACGGCCATTAATACAATAATCCATACTAATTGTTGTTTCTTGTCTATGTTCATGTTCAATTCTTCTCCATTATCAAAATTACAATCTAAAGCAGTCTACCCCTGCTTACTGCCCGCCCACCATCCATTAGATCATCCAGCAACAACAGCCATAAGGCTATCACTGACCCATATGCTCATGACCCTCCATTTCCATGTCTGCCCCCATGTCTGCTTCCGGGCCATCGTCATGACCATGCACATGACTGTACAGCAAGGCTGGTTCAATCGCCCCTTCAGCAACTGCTTGTTGCAAGCTGGCAAAACTACTCAACGTGCCGCCAAATTCAGCCACATATGCCTCCGCCTCTGCCTTGTCCGCAAAAGCCGCAAGGCTCCAAGCCATCGGCGTTACTAGTTCAGAATTGAGCACCAGGGTTGCCACCTCAACATCAATCCAATCTTCTGTATGGAAATCATGCACCCAATAGACGTGCACATTATCTTGATGTTTGTGATCATAGAGGAGCATGTTGCCAATGTCATCAAAACGATGGACATTTCCATCGGCGGTCACATATGAGGCGGCAAAACGAGCTTCATTGATGATCATACTGCACTCATCACAAACATCTTGACCATAAATAATTTCTGGCGGCACATCTAGGTCAGGTGATGAACGACAGGCCATTAGCGAGAGGGCTGTCAGCAATAAAAACAGATAACCTGTATATTTATTGTTTCCACTCACAACACACCTCGTCGCTGGAAGACGTAATTGGCGATCAATAGCGGCACGAGTACCCAAGCCAATAATAACGCGGTGAGCAATGGCAGCAATTGGCTGCCATAGGTGCGGAAAGCATAAATGCCTGCTGGCCCCAAAACCTCCAAATTGTTACGTATGTCCAAAATGGCTGCAATTTTGAAGATTTGCAAGGGGTTAATAAGGGCCAGAGCCAGAAGTTGCTGTACATCAAATTGCAAGGCTAAAGCTGTGCCCATAACACCTAAATCACCAAAGAAAACTAGGATGAGCCACAAGAAAAGAGCCAAGCCAACGGCCGTTGATCCCTTTTGCACCATCGCCGAAAGCAAAAACCCCAAACTAAGGCTACCCAAGGCTAACAGACAAGCCAAAAACAGTAGCACCAGATAGGTTGTGACTTCAGCCCCACCACCATTGATGGCAATGAAAACGGCCGTAAGCCCGAATCCTAGGCTCAACGCCGCCACCAACGCCAACGCCAACCCTAAAAACTTGCCCAGCAATAGTTCCGCCTGGCTAATAGGCTGTGCCATCAAATAAAGCAGCGAGCCACTCTCCCGCTCTCCTGCTAGGCTCAAGGCTCCCAGCGTCAGTCCCATCAAGGGTACAATGAGCAATACCAGATTGACCAAGCTGGCACTGGTACGGCCGAATCCAGCCAAGCCATATTGCCCTGCTCCCGACAAGGCCAACCAGGCCAAAGCCAACGACAACCCCGCAAAGGCCAGCGTATACAACACAAACCATCGGTTTCGCCGGGCATCACGCATCTCTTTTTGGGCTAAGATAAAAATGTTTTCTAAATCCATTAGATTCTCAAGATAATTGTTAATTACGCCATTAGCGATGTATCTATACAGGTGCATGGTACTGTCTGTCAAGAATCGCTCTATTAAACGCGCTATGGATAGTGCCAGGCACTAGACGAGATTACCAATTACTTCCTTATTCAATCGCAAAATCCTCAATTTCAATCCCCGCCTCTATCAACGTATGCATCACCTGGCCCTTTTGCCCCGGCTTGACCGGCACACGAAGGCCACGCCCATTGGGGCTGGCTAGAATGCCCATTTCGTTAAGCGTATTCACCGCCAGAGACATGCGGTGTTGCGGTAGATAGAGATAGAGTGAAGATTCCCAGCCAAGCCGTTGTTCTAATTCATGCGGAGGCGCATCTACTACCAATTTACCTGCCTCCAACAACAGTACCCGGTCAGCCAAAGCCATCACTTCTTCCAAACGGTGGGAGGAAAAGACCAATGTTTTGCCATCCTCTTTCAACTGATTGACCAGAGCCAAAAAATCCTCTCTAGCCCGGATGTCAAGATTGGCAGTTGGTTCATCCAAAATGAGAATAGGTGGATCGTTTAGCAAGGCCAAAGCCAGAGCGAGACGCTGCTTCAAACCACCTGATAAATCATGAATAGGCTTTTTTAGATGCTCGACAAGTTGTAATTGGCTTAAGAGGGTCGTAAAATCATAGCCAGCCTCCACTTTTTTAAGCCGGGCATAAAAGGTAATGGTTTCTATAACGGTCAAATCGTCGTGGAAAGTGAGTTCTTGGGGTACAAAACCAATAAGGCGGCGAGCCGCTTTACCCTGCGTTCTCACATTCAAATCGGCCAGCGTCACCTGCCCGTCGAAAGGGAAGAGATGAAGTAGACAGCGCAATGCGGTTGTTTTACCGGCCCCATTAGCTCCCCACAAGGCCACAGCTTGGCCTGAGGGCACAGTAAAGCTGAGGTTGTCAACGGCCGTTAATCCCTTAAATCGTTTTGTCAAATTCGTTACAGTAATCATAAGCTTGTACTAGTTTCTCTATTGGGGAAATTCATACTTCCTTTGCAATGTCTGGGGCAAAACATGCCAACTCAAGACAAAGGCCAACAACCCCGCCGCCAGCAAAAACCATTGCTGGTTGTCACTAATGGGCAGGGCAGGCGCTTCAGTAGGGATGGAAGGCTTGATTAACGGCCGTTCATCCACCAATTTCGGCTGCGGCTTCACCACGGGAAATGCTCGCGCTGCAAAATCAATAGCATTGGTAGCCGGACTATACAAAAAGAGGCGCAAGTTCGGCTCGCGCTGCATCAAATTCTCAAACAGCCGCTCTGACTTATACTCAATATCCCCTTGTCCATCGCCATTAGCATCATACCCAGCATAATCGCTCCAATAATTGGTCACCCACAGATTGTCGCCCGGCAAACCACCGCCAGCGATGCTCATTTGCTCCTCGTTTTCTACAAAACTATTGTCCTCAAACTGATTGTGGCGCACAGAAGGCAGCATCTCCACGCCGATGTCATTGTAAGCAAACACATTGCCCTCAAAACGGCCGACACTATCCACCTCTCGCGGTGACCCATCTAGATATGACCCGATTCGGTTATCCAAAAAGAGGTTTTCCGTCACCACCGCATCGTCCAAATCCTTCATGCCAATTCCATAACCACTGGGGCCGCGATTATGGGCCACCGTATTCTGTTCCATATGCAGGCGGCGACTATACATCAGAAAAGCTCCCACCGAGTTGTTCAGCAAGCGATTGTGGACAATATGAGCATCATCGCAATACATGAAGTGCAAACCATAACGGCCGTCTTGCACATCATTTTCCCTAATTGTCAGCCGTTCCGAATACCACAACACTACATCCCGCGCCTGGAAAACCTGATTATACTCAATCAGCACATCATTACTCGACCAGACCCGAATGCCATCGCCACGGCGGGGCACCTCCAATTCCTTACTCGTGATGTAATTTTCACGAATCACACCATTGTTCGCCTCCCGCAAGTAAATGCCAAACAATGTGTCCTCAAAGCGATTGCCCTCAATGGTGACGTAAGCTGCTTCCACCGCCAATCCTGAATTCTCCTGGTCAAGCGAATGGCCACTATTTCGGATGATGAAGCCTTGAATAATTGTGTGGGGGGCAGTAATTTTGACCACCGTGCCCTCGCCACCACCATCAATGACCGGCCACCCTTGGCCAATCAGGGTCAGTTGCTTATCAATGACTAAGTGACCTTCATACACCCCCCCAGCTACTTCAATCGTGTCCCCTGCTTCAGCTTGGTGGATAGTTGCGGCTAATTCAGAGGCGGAGATGGTGTGCGTAACGGCCGTTTCCAGCCCCACCACCTCCTGCACCCCAAACCATGCCAGCACCAACACCAACCAAAATCGTCTCATCCCATTCACCATCTACTATCCACTGAATAATACCTGCTACAAGAAGTAAACAGTTATCAATTATCAGTGAAGATGCCACTAACCATTGCCTACTGAATACTACTTACTGAACACTATCCACCAACGGCTTATAAGCTTGTCGGTGATAATAAAGCCCCACAATAATCAAAACCCCCGCCAAAAAGGCCAACCATAAGCCCATTTGAAACGAAGCAATTGTCTTAAACTGCCCTACCAACCCCTCGCCCCAAATCGGCGGCACAAACGGTTTAATAGAGCTGCTCAGCGGTGCTGTTGGATCCAAATTCAGACCAAAATTCCGCATCCAGAAGTACATATCGGCCAAAAAAAGATAGGGCATGAGGATAGCTGGTAGTGCCAATAATGCTGCCCATTTTGTGTGAATGAACATAGTCGATCCCACCAACAACCCCAAAATCAAGATCGCCACAATACTCACTGACCGCTCTAATTGGGCCGCCTCACCTAGGGGTCGCATCCCGATATAATGATTAAGACCGTCAATCTCAAATACATCTCCCGTTAAACGATTAACATACACTTGAACTTCTAGCCCGCCAGGATATTGCGGTGCCAGCAGTGTCATTTTCCAGTAGGGTAGAAAAATGGACACTAACAGGCACAATGCTGCAAGTCCCAACAAGATCGTCGGCAGCCGATAGCGCATTGCGTCTACGGCCTCCTCTGGGGTACGCGGGCCGACGAAATTCTTAAAAATACTCATGGTTGACATTATTCCTTAGTTAGGAACTTGGTTGCTTGTGGCAACCAAGTTCCTGAATTAAAGGTTTAGGCTTCTTCAGAACTATCTGATCCAATTCAACCCGAAAAAGCCTCAAGCCAATCCTTATAGACTGGCCTTACTCCGCCGGTTCAATCAGCAAGTAGCCGACCATTTCCAGGTGCAAGGCTGAACAGAACTCTGTACAGTAATAAGAGAAAACGCCATCATCCGTCGCATCAAACTCAAAAGTAGTTGCCTCACCCGGCTCAATGCTCAAGTTAATGTTATACATGGGAATAGAGAACCCATGCGTGGCATCATAAGCACGTTCCACATTGGTGATGTGCCAAGTGACATGATCCCCCTGCTTAATTTCCACATGTTCGGGAGTGAAGTGACTGCGAACGGCCGTCATCCAAATCTCCACCTCATTGCCATTGCGCTCAATCCGTTCCTCACCTGGTTGCACCGCATTGGGGTCAATCGACTGCGTATTCGGATTCCAGCCCACCTCAGGATAAACTTCCCAGGCTTGCATCTTGTCCGCCTTAATAATCTGAGCATAATGTGGTTCGCCATCCGGCAGCGGCATGTCATATATCACTGGCATCGTCGTACCACTACCTCCAATATCCAGCAATTGGAAATTCTGTGGCAGCAGCGGCCCTACATTATAGAAACGATCTACAGCCCACTTATTCAGCGACACCAAATATTGACCATCTGGACTAACTGTATCTCCTTCTGCTGCCGAAATATGCCCTACATTGTAATGTACATTCGTCTTCGTCACCAGCGACCATTCAGGGTCATCATTCAACTCAGCATAATCACCGCCCAGCGTCCAACGAGCCACCGCCGAATCAAGGAATAAACTGGTATAAGCATAGCCTTGATTATCAAACTGGGTATGAAGTGGCCCTAAGCCCAACTCTACCTGCTTTTCCACCACAGCATCAAAATCTAAAACCGGTACACCATACTCATCAGGTGTATGATTGGCATCAGCAATAGCTTGTTGAATTCTATCAAAGCTATAAATTGTCACATGGGGATCGAGCTTGCCAGAGATGACAAAATATTCACCACCAGGCGATACATCCACACCATGTGGACTTTTTGGCTCTGGAGCAAAGTAAAGCAACTCTTCAGCAATAGCTGTGTCTAATGAAATGACTTTGAAGTCATTCACGTCCATAGTGTTGCCACTGTTGGCAACTTCAACTGCTTTGTCCAAATTGATAATATGTAAATAATCCATATCACGCTGTGATGCGCCAGACTCAAAGGGAGCAGCCCCATCCTCTACGCCACCGGTTGCCATTTCAGTATTGAAGGAGTTGCAAAAGACCCAACCTTCGCTGACCAATTTGCCAGCATCACACAAATCCTGCCAGTAGGGGGGCAGTTCCATCGCAAAAGATTGGTCGGCCAGAACACGGCCACTCTCTCGATCAAACTTCCAAAAAGTGACCATGCCGCGATAATCCTCAGCATAATTCTCTAGTGAACTGTATTCCGCGCCTAGAGGGGCCGCATACTGTCCCCCTTCAATAATCCACTCGGTGTCGGGTGTTACCATCGTGCCCCCATGATCATTTAAGGCAATGGGGTTCTTCAAAATCTGCTTAGTTTCAAAATCACGTAGATCAATCACAGCAATACGAGCATTGGCCTTGTCATTGATAAACAAGAACTGTCCATCATAATCACCAGCCGTTTCGCTAAGAGCTGGGTGATGGGTATCGGCCCAACGCACCTCATGCCCATTCACATCACCTTGGGCCAATACTTCCATCGTGTCCTTGGCTCCATAGCCCCAACCTTGCCAAGGTTCAGGGGTAAAGACAGCAATAGTCTTCAAAATACGCATCGAAGGCAAACCAATCACAAAGACCTGCCCTGCGTGGCCACCAGAGGCGAACATGATGTACTCATCGTGCTGTCCAGTAGGCATATAGGTTTTTAAGGCTGCTGCTACGTCATCGGGTGTCAGGCCACGCGCTTCGGCGATGGCACTGGCATCAGTCGCTAGACTACCAGCAGATTCGGTGGTGGTATCAGTTGCTCCGTTCTCATCATCGCGACAGCTTGTGAACAAGGCAACCGCCACTGCGAGCACAACTACCAAAGCCAACCATAGGCTAAATTTGGGTTTCTTTTCTAACTTCATCCGTTTTCTCCTTTCTAAGGTTACAAGTAAAAGATAGTGGCTCAAGAGAGCCACGCTTCCTTGTAGCTTAGAAGGAAAAGGAACGGCCGTCTTTGCGATTTTGCAACTAGGGGAAATAAATGCGAGAAATTCGGCTCACGCTCTGGAATTAAACCAAACTGAGCTATTTAGAAGTGGGTGAGTCAAGTAAATCTTCGGCAATCATCACCAGTTCATGGGCTTTACGTAAGACAATTTGCATTCGACTGGTTCGGATCAACCCTTGCTGTTCCCATTTGCTCAAGATACGACTGGCATGATAGACATTAGTTCCCGTCATTTGGGCCAAATCCTGACGGGAAAGGGGCATATCAATCAAAACACCCGTCTCCACACGTTTACCAAATTGGCGTACCAAACGCAAAAGAGCGCGAGCCACCCGCCGCTCCACTCGCTGTGTAGATACTTCCTGGAACCGTGTTTGCAGCCACGCAAATCGCTGCCCAATCATTTCGATGCCGTTAAGAGCCAGTTGCGGAATACGGAGCATGATCTGCTTCATTGCTTGGCGATCCCAAGCAACGGCCGTACAAGCCTCCACCGCTTCGGCTGACAAAGGATAAGGCATGTCGATCAAAGCCACAATAATACCCAGCCCATCTCCTACACCAAAATAATTGACTATCACTTGCTCTCCTTCTGCCGTTACCTGAGTCAGCTTCACACGTCCCTCAGTAATCACGTATAGCATCACGGCCTCTTCACCCTGATGGAAAAAAAACTCTCCTTGAGCCACATGATGTAAATGGGCTGAAGCCATAACAATCTCACACTCATGGGATGTTAGTCCTTCGAAAAGGGGGCTATCAGAGACAGAGTAAGCCAACCTCGATTTGAGCATAGGCACAATAGTAACATACAAGGCTGAATAGGCGCACATTTACCCAAGACTTTCAGGGGATTTGAACAAAGTTGGGCTTCTCAGGCGTGGTAGTTGAGATTATTAGAACCTTATGGATGCTAGCCTGAGCAGTTGCAACTAGCGTTTGCTATGAAATTTTGCCAGTGCTATAATCCAAGCACATCGGGCGAGTAGCTCAGCTGGTTAGAGCGCACGGTTCACATCCGTGAGGTCGCGGGTTCGAGTCCCTCTTCGCCCACTTCATTATCATGAACTATATCACCCCAACAGTATGTTGGGGCTTTTTGTTGCACAGAAACGGCCGTTATCGTTAGGAGCATCTTGAAATGAAAGTCAACCAATACATGAAACAAAACGTCGTCTCCATTCCCATCACGGCTAATGTGGCCGAAGCTGCCAACCTCTTTACCCAACATCATATCGGTACACTGCCCATCGTAGATGAGCAGAACCAACTAGTAGGCATCTTGCATTTGAGCGATCTCTTAGAGCTCGTTATGCCTGTGTTTGTCGGCTTAGTGCAGGACTTTGATTTTATTCGAGAGAATTTTGGCGACTATGAGAATTTACGGCCGTCTTCACAAATGGCAGCTCAATCCGTGACCAATTTTATGGAAAATCCTTACTCTGTCACTGTCAATGCTGGCTTGCTCCTGGCATTCGCCATCATGAAAAAACATAATGTGTACGATCTGCCCATCACAAATGATGACAATCAGCTCGTTGGTCTGGCCTCTCGCGTAGACATAGGTACAGCTTTGTTGAGTGGCTGGCAGGATGACACACGATAAGGGCTTACTCACAGAACAAGGGTTTCGTTCCGAGGTTGATGCATTGCTTCAAATAGCCATCACCCCTTGAAATCGCTAAATTTTTTGACAGACGACTACCAAACTGTAGAGATTCCCAGCCCCTCATCTCTCACAGCCCCCAATAAAGGCATCTATGTCAGGTATTATTGCCACCACAATTTTTGCTATATCCTTGTTTTTTATTTTCACCGAGAAAGTCCACCGCACAATTGTGGGCATTGTCGGTGCGGGTGCTATGGTCGGTGCTGGTTTAGCATTGGGATTTTATGACGAAGAGTTAGCAATTGATGCTATTGATTTCGAAACGTTGGGCTTACTCTTTGGCATGATGGTCTTGGTGGCCCTCCTGCAACCAACAGGCTTTTTTGAGTATGTTGCCATTCAAGCAGGTCGCCTCTCCAAAGGACGGCCGTTACCCTTACTCATTCTTTTGGGCACGATCACAACTGTCCTGTCTATGTTTCTTGACAATGTAACGACTGTCGTTCTCATCGCCCCCATTACTATTCTCATTTGCGAAATTTTGGGCATCTCCCCCGTCCCCTTCCTTATTTCTGAAGCCCTGTTGTCCAATACAGGTGGCGTCGGCACCCTCGTTGGCGATCCGCCCAATGTGCTAATTGGATCGGCCGTCCCCTTCACCTTCAATGACTTCTTAACCCACTCCCTACCCGTCGTCATCGTCGCTTGGCTGGCTGCCCTCGCTTTGCTTACCTGGCTTTTCCGCCACGATTTGCATGCCACCCCTGAAATGGAACGCCGTGTCCAACAACTAGACCCTGCCAAAGCCTTGGATCATCCCAAAACAGCACGTAAAATCCTAATCGTTTTAGGCATAGCCATTCTACTCTTCTTTGTCCACCACATCTTTCATATGAGTCCCTCTTTTATTGCTCTAGGTGGAGCCGCTACTGCCCTACTTTGGGTACAACCCAAAGACATGAGCAAAATACTTGAGCATGTTGAATGGTCAGTGCTTGTCTTTTTTGCAGCCTTATTTGTCATGGTTGGTGGCTTGGATGCAGCTGGTGTATTAGCAAGGGTGGCAGAAGTTGTAGTGCAGGTTAGTGACTTTAACCCAATTTTACTCGGTGTTATCATGATCTGGGTCGTCGCCGGGCTATCAGCCGTTGTAGACAACATTCCAATTACCATCGCCCTTATCCCTGTTATTCAAAGCATGGCCGCTTCTGGTCTTGACGTCGATCCCCTTTGGTGGGCTTTGGTATTTGGGGCTGGGTTTGGTGGCAATGGTACGATTATCGGCTCTACAGCTAATGTTGTGGTCGTTTCTCTTTCCGAAAAGACACGTACCCCTATCACAGCCACAATGTGGGCGCGACGTGGCCTGCCTGTAATGATTACAGCTTGTACTGTCTCTAGCATTCTTTACGCGGTGCTATTCCCTCTCTTTCGCTAGGCAGCATGTACTGTTAAGCTATTCTTTCTACCCTCCCTTGCCCCTCTTCGCTCTATTCTGCGCACCTGCTAATCCGACCACCCGTGACACAGGCAACACAAATAACACCCCATTATGAGCATTCTCCAAATCGCCAATAATTGTTTGTGTAACCTCTATTAGCTCCTCAACTTTTTCTTCACTGTCTACTACAGTAAAAATCGTGCGGTGTCGCTCCTCACGGCCTTTTAATATATTGGTCAAACTTGGCATTAAGGGCAAATCATCACGCAGTCCAGACTTCTTCACAGTTCCCAGCCCTGTGCTCTCCAAAATTGTAATCCCACCAACTTCGAGTGCCTCCCAGGCGTCAAGCACTGAGAAACATTGCTCTATATGACCCACAATCAACAATACCATATGATACATAAGCCTCTCCTCTTAGTTTTGAGTTTCGGTTGCGCGTGAGGAAACGGCCGTTTCCCCATCCCGTTTAGCAAAAGATGCCCGCAACATGGGAGGTGTTAACACCGTCGCTATAATCACCATAAAAACCACTATGGAGAAATTAGCTGAACTAATTAGCCCCTCCGTCAACGCAAACGCCGCCACAATCAATCCTACTTCGCCCCGCGACACCATACCAATACCCAATTGCAACGACTCCAAATTCGTAAATCCAGCCAGTTTAGCACCACCACCACTGCCCAAAATCTTACTGAGAACAGCCACAACCGTAATCACAATCGCTAAAATCCAGCCATTACCTGAAATGGCCGCTAAATCCACTTCCAAACCAATATTCACAAAAAAGATGGGCACAAAAAAGGCATAAGCCATCGCCGCAATCCCTTCCTCAACATCTTCCTTAAACGGAGTACGCGCCAAGAATAGCCCCACCAAAAAAGCCCCAGTGATAGCTGCCACACCACCTAATACTTCGGCTGCCCATGAATACAACAGGCAAACGACCAACACAAAAGCCAACTTACCTTGACTAATATTCATACGACTCACATAAGAAATCAAACGGGGTAATACAAAGAAACCAAGCAGTGAGGCGCCCACCAAATAGCCCACCATTTTCAGCACAGTCAAGACAATACTGGCAAACCCACCGACCCCACTCACCAGCACCAGCGAGATTGAAAGAATTAAAATTACCAAGATGTCGTCAAAAACGGCCGCTCCCAATAAAGTCAACCCCACTCGGCTGCGCAGCACCCTCAACTCTAATAAGGTCTGCGCTGAAATACTCACACTCGTTGCTGATAGCGTGAGGCCAATAAACAAAGCCTCAGCAAATGCTACGCCAAACAGCATGGCCACGCCAATGCCCAGGCCTAAAGGCAAAACGACCCCCAGCACACCAGCTATAGCCGAAACTCTACCTGCTCCCAACAGTTCCGATAAATGTAATTCCAAGCCTGCTAGCAGCATCAACATAATAACACCCAACTCGGCCATTAAGGTAATAGATTCACCTAGATGGCCTCCTTCGGCAAAGATAGACCAGTGTAGTAAGTCCAATACTGTTGGTCCCAGAATGAGTCCCGCCAACAGCTCTCCTAATACCGCGGGCTGCCCTAGACGATTACTAACATAACCACCCAGCTTTGCTGCCAAAATCACAATTGTAATTGCCAATATAAAATTTAAGAATTCTGTAGCCATTAATTCCTTTTCGCCAGTTGCGGTTCATCTATCTCACAACGGCCGTAATCAAATTTAGAAAACATTGCAAGCATCACACACATCATGCAATCAGACAGGCTTTACGTGTTATCGTCCCCAAAGTCCCAAACCTTTGCTAGCATCTAGTGTAACCAGAACTGCTACAGCGGCAAATAGATTCATACCATTGTCAGCTTTTGCTTGCGCATCACCTTTCTGGGACATTACAATCAGGACATGAGTAGTATACAAATGGACCCCGAGGGACGTGAAAAAGAGACCTTATTAGCCTTTGTTGGCGATCTCACAGGCCAGCGTGTGCTAGAAATCGGCTGTGGCAACGGCCGTCTCACCCACGACTATGCCCATTTAGCCGCCCACACCATCGGCATAGACCCCAAAGCCGAACGCATCCAGCAGGCCCAACAAAGCCTGCCCGCCCACCTCGCCAATCGCATTGATTTCCAAGTCGCCACCATCGAGGCGTACCAGCCTCCACATCTCTTTGACCTCATTCTATTTTCCTGGTCACTGTGATGAATCGCGCAAGAAGGCATGGTTCATGCTTTAGAATTAGCCCATAGTTGGCTCAAGCCAAACGGCCGTCTCCTCAACCTGCATCCCAACGGCGAACCAGCTCCGGTAGATGTGCAACTCGGCTCCGACAGCCACTGTGCTGGCTGGGTCACCGAAGAGACCGACTACATCAGCTACCATCAGGCCAACCAAGCTATCGACCAAGTTGTGCAGCAAAGACTGTTCACCATCGAACGTGAAGAAACCATCCACATACCCACTTACGGCGACTCACTCGCCGCCATCCAAGACCATCTCGCTGAATCCTGGACAGACGCCTACTTTGACGAATTACTCATCATGCGAGCCAACGACCTGCTGCAAAGCATTGTCACCCCCAAGCAGGTGATTGTGACAGAGGTAGTACGGGTGTTGCTGTTACGGCCGTTTGTCACAGACTCTCTCCGTATGAATCGTCGCCCATCACATTAGCAATAAAAAACGGCCATTCTAAACCAAGACAGCTGTTAATTGTCTCGGTAGTAAAAACGGCCGTTTTCACAAAACACGGTGCTGGAATCTGGCAAATTTATTATCTAGGGAGCAAAAACACAGTGTTCAGATTATTATGGAAGGGGCTTGGGCTTCAAGTCTGCCGAATGCTTTTCAGCCTCAGTAATTTTGTCACTACTCCACTCGGTATTAGATACCAAATAGCGAGCTTGTTCAATCGCAGTAGCAATAGCCGATTCACGTAGTTCCAACGTTATGTCCATTGGTTGAACATTGATAAAATGCATGTCAGTAATGCCAACAAATCCGAAAATTGCCCGCAGATATGGTTCTTGAAAATCATAAGCATGGAATGGACTCCCTTCTGAATAATCTCCACCACGGCTTGTGATGCAAACCATTTTTTTGCCATGAACTAGCCCAATCGGGTGACCCTGTTCATTGTACTTGAACAGATAGCCTGGTTGAATAATCGAATCAATATAATATTTCAGCGCGTAGGGAATACTGAAGTTCCACATCGGCGTGGAGATCAGATAGATATCTGCTGATAGAAAGTTTTTAACCAAGTGTTCAATTTGTTCCCATGATTCTTTATAACGTTTGTCAATCGGCTGACCTATCATCAAAGTATATTTGGTTTCAATGTTGTCACCAGCGACAGCGGGTAAGTCACTGGTAAACAGATTAATCGTATCTATTGTTAGCTCAGGGCACTTTATCTGCAAACTTTCAAGGAAGGTATTCGCTACTTGTATAGTATTGGATTCATGCTCGCGAGGGGTAGCAATAATATGTAAAAGTTTCAAAACTGTCTCCTAATTATAGATGGGCAGATTTAAGCGAATGGAATTTGGAAGTTCCTATGTACTTATTTATTTATCATACTTCGAAAATTTGATTGATGCTAATATTTTCGCCTCACTATGACTGATTATAAACCTGCATCCGCTGTGCCGGAACCCGCTGCGCCAGCCGCGCCATTTCATCTCGCAGTCAGTTACACCGGGGACAGGCCGAGCAATCTTTCAGGATTAGTCTTGACCATCGCGCGAATGTCATCGGCCGAAATGCCTAAATCTAAAAGACAAGCAATAAATTGACGCAAACCTTCAACAGGAGTCGAGAGACCATAACGGCCGAAATCTGTAGCCATAATGCAATGCTCCACCCCAATCTCCTGCATCTGTTGGGCGACAAAGGGCAGTCCACCTCCAGCCGCCTCGCTCATGCCTTCGTCTATAGACCGATACTCCTTTTCAACGTAATAGTGAGTAAGCGGAATGAGAGTTGCCGCCGTATAAGCTCCCATCGTGTATTCGATAAAGGCTCCTTTGGCCGCCATCTGTTTGAGCTGTTCTGTTGTCGCAATTTTCGTGACCGAGCTAGAGACGATAACCTTTTCGTAACCATACACTTCTTGCAAATCAATGAGTCGCATTGCTTCGGCAACAGAAACATGCCCAGTGTCAAGGTAAACGTGGGGATGAGCCGCAATGAGGCTCAAGATTTCATCTAGCTCTGGACTGGGGTCTTCATCAATGGGAATGCGAATACAACGATCCAGATAATAAAGGGCTGTGCGCACCGCTCTAGGGTTCATGCCACCGTAGACGGTGTTCATAATCAGACCGCCAAACGTCTTAAAATCTGGCACCATTTTGTTGACCAGCCAAGCCGTGCCGTTGCTCATTTCGAAGACATCGAGCAGGACAATGGCCCGCATACCAGCATCACGTGCCTGCTGGGCAGCTTGAAAGGGATCGACGCGGCGAGGGCTGCTGAAGAGGTGGGGGCCGGGGTGAACGTGGACATCAATGGCTCCCCGTAAAAGTTCGTAGGTTAGTTCAACGGAACGGCCGTCTTGTAAAGCAATCATTTAGAATACTCCTGTGATTTTAATATTTTCATCTTATTGTTACGGATTGTAAACTTGAATCCTTTTCGCCGGAACCCGCTGCGCCAGCCGCGCCATGTTTTCATTTACTCGCTGGATGACCTCTTCTTTGTTAATTGTCAGCAGTTGGCGGTTGTGCATGAGGAGACGGCCGTTCACCATAACCGTTTGCACATCACCCGCCCGCGCATTATAAACCAGACTGGCACTCATACTGTGCAACGGTTGATGATGCGTGCCACTCATATCTACCAGCACAATGTCGGCCAGATAACCAGGCGCCAAACGGCCGATCCTGTCCCCCATCCCCAACACCGCCGCACTACCATTAAAGGCAATATCTAACGCCTCTGGAATCGTCATCACCTCTGGGTCACGGGCCTCGTGCTTTTGCAGCATCACCATCAGCCGCAAACTCTCCAAAATATTTAGCGTGTTATTGCTCACCGCCCCATCTGTAGCCAACCCCACCGGGATGCCTGCCTCCCGCAGAGCCGCAATCGGCGTTAGCCCCATACCCAACTTGAGGTACGTTTTAGGGGCATGTGCCACACCCACCTGTTGCGCTTGCTGTAAGAGAGCAATATCCTCTGGCAAAATACCACAACCATGGGCAATAATCGTAGGCACCTCCAAAACGCCCGTCTCAGCCAACACCCGAATAGGCGTGATGCCCCGCTTTTCCAGACTGGCTTGCGTCTGCCCCATCTCCTCAGCAGCATGAATGTGAATACCGATACCCAAGCGCTGAGCATGCTCAACGGCCGTTCGCAAAAAATTATCATCACAAGTATAAGGCGCATGAGGAGCCATCCAAGTCGTGATACGGCCGTCTGCCACCCCCTGCCACTGCGCTGCAAAATCGGCCGTAGCCGCCAGTGCCTCATAGCCCCGATCGCCAAATACCGCATAGCCCAAGGCCGCCCGTGTGCCCGCCTCCGTCACCGCTTGCGCCGCCCGCTCCATAAAAAAGTAATGGTCAGCTACCGTCGTCACCCCCGCCTCAATCATCTCCGCCAGGGCCAGTAGCATTCCCCAATACACATCCTCCTCCGTTAAGTTACTCTCCAAAGGCCACATAAATTCATTAAACCAGCGTTCAATCGAGACATCTTCCGCCAATCCCCGAAAAATCACCATCGGTGCGTGTGCATGTGTATTAATAAAGCCCGGTATGGCCAGCATCCCCCGCCCCTCCACAACCTCAATCCCCTCATCTAATGCATTTAGATCGGCCGTTGGCCGAATATCTGCAATCCGATTACCCGCGACCAAAATGTCACAATCCTTAGCAATCGTCAGAGCCTCTCCAGGTGGGTTTTGCAATACGTGACAACCATGAATCACACTTCGTTTCGCTTGCATATCCAACTCCTAATCTTTGGTAAATTGCTACTCCTTAACCAACTGCCAATCATACAAAGCCCCAGCCACCCAAGTTGGTGGCGGCTGCTGATACAGTTCTGAGGCATCAGTATAGGTCAGGTCAAGGATTTCGCCTTTCATGGGACCACGCAGATAACGGAAAACCTGGCCTGCATCACGGGCATCACTTTTAGCCTCCACACAGTGCTGGTTATAACCCCAATAATCCCCCGCCTCCAACAGTTGAACCCCCTCTTCCAACTTGGCCCGAGCCACCGCCAGCCCTTCTTCATCGGGATTGTAGGAATCTTCAGGCGCGTCACCATAACCAATGCCATGATGAAAAGCATCGGCCGTTGACACCACCACCGCATCCTCAATCAGCCGGGCCAATTCGTCAATGCCAGGCAAAGCGCCGGGCTTACCACCCGCCAGATAAGGATAACGCTCAATCACTTCCGGCCCGCGAAGGCCGCGCCGAGTCGTCTCTGCCCGCCACAAATGTCGCCAGCTAATCAGCACATGATCATATTGCCACTCTTGTCGCTCGCCCGGAATGCCCGTACCCTGAATGCCCCAATATTTATAATGGCCAGGGTCATCTCCATTGGCTACATTGACACGCGCCGCTTGCATACCATCGGTGAAGGCATGGAGAACGCTAATGACAACCACCTTATCTGCGCCACTATCGAGACAGGCATGAACGGCCGTTGCAATTTGATGACCACAATCAGCTATCCCGGCATGGGGAAAGACAATCACACCACCGTTGCTCACTGTCTCCGTCAAATCCCACTGCCGCGCCTGCTCCAGACAACGCATCGTACCCTCATAACCTAACTCCACATGCTCACGAGCATATAAAGCATTGATATCTTCCCGTAATTTTTTGTAATTCAACTTGGTCATGATGACTCCTATTACCAATTACTCTCCCAAAGCTTGGGCCAAATCAGCTATTAAATCAGCGGCCGTTTCCAGCCCAACTGATAAACGCAATAAATTCTTGGGCACAGTCGTTGTGGCTGGCTCAATCGAGGCCCGATGCTCGATAAGGCTGTGGACACCGCCAAAACTGGTAGCGCGGGTGCACAGCTTTACTTTTGCCGCTACCGCCATCGCTGCCGCCTGTCCACCCTTCACCTGCACAGACACGATGCCGCCAAAGCTGCTCATTTGTTTACGAGCAATGTCATAGCCAGGATGATCAGGTAAACCAGGATAAAGAACCCGTTCAACGGCCGTATGCCCTGCTAAAAACTCGGCAATTTGCAACGCATTGTTGACATGCCCCTGCATACGATAGGGTAATGTTTGCAAACCACGCAAAGTTAGCCAACATTCAAAAGGAGAGGGCACGGCTCCAGCCATTTTCTGAAGGAATTTGATGCGCTGCCATAAGGCATTATCTGTGCGTGTAACAACCACCCCACCCAGAACATCACTATGCCCTGCCAAATATTTGGTCGTGGCGTGAACCACAAAATCTATCCCCTGCTGGAACGGCCGTTGACAAAAGGGGGTTGCCATGGTGTTATCACACATCACATAAGCCCCAGCCGCATGGGCCATCTCCGTCACCGCCTGCAAGTCAGTCAGATTGAGCATGGGGTTGGAGGGCGTTTCCAGCATGAGCAGCTTGGTATTAGGCTGAAGAGCAGCCTCAACGGCCGTTAAATCGCCCATATCCACAAACGACACGACCAATCCCCAAGGTACAAACACCTCCGTCAGCAGTTGGCGAATGCCATAATAAAAATCAGCCGGAGCCAGCACATGATCGCCCGGTGACAAAGCTTGCAATAATGTCATCGTGGCCGCTGAACCAGAAGCAAAGGCAGCCGCAGCCACCCCGTCTTCCAAAGCCGCCATCATCGCCTCTAAATCGCGCCGATTGGGATTATGACCGCGTGTATAAGAGTACCCTAGCGGATATGTGCCATCCTCCTGTCGCTCATAAGTTGTCGAAAGGTGAATGGGCGGGATAATGGCCCCTGTGGTAGGGTCAATTGTTTGTCCAGCATGAATGGATGTGGTTTCGAGTTTCATAGCTGTGGATTATAGATAGGGAAACGGCCGTTGCCCAACCAATCCTTATTTCTTGGCAGAAACATGCCAGTTCTGGGATAAGCACCATGCGAGGCACCTTCCTGCCCATGCCGTTATCTCTCTCCTACCAATCTATGGTATAGTCAGATGGAACTTTTGAGAGCGAGAAAACGTTCAAAACCCATACATACACAGGCCTTGTCAAGGAGTCAATAACATGATGAAAAAATCTTTCCTTTTACTAGCAACCCTTTTATTAACCTTAATCCTCTCAGTTAATCAATCCGTTCACGCCTGTGGCGGCCTCTTCTGCCAAAATTCTCCCGTAGACCAGAACGCCGAGCGCATTATCTTCACCCAAAACGGCAATGGTACAGTCACGGCCATCATCCAAATTCAATATACAGGTTTTGCTGACGATTTTTCCTGGATTTTGCCTATTCCCGAACCTATAACGGCCGATGCCCTTGAAGTTCCCGACACCGCCACCAATGCCTTTTTGGAACTAGAGACCACGACTAATCCTGTTTTTATTGCTCCCCCGCCGCCCCCCTGCGCCCAAGTCATGTTCGCAGCTGAGGCTGTTGAAGAGGCCGAAGACAGTGCTGGTAGTGTAGAGGTATTTGCCAGCGGTGAAGTTGGCCCTTTTGGCTTTGATGTGATTGGTTCTGAAGACCCCGAAGCCCTTATCACCTGGCTGCGCGACAATAATTATCGCGTGACACCAGAAATGGAACCACTCATCAATGTCTATGTTGAGGAGCAGTTCGTCTTCTTGGCCATGCGTCTGCTGCCCGATCAGGGGGTGCAGGATATTCAACCGATTCAGGTCACCTATCCCTCAGAAAAGCCGATGATACCGCTAAGATTAACGGCCGTGGCCGCCAACCCCAACATGGCCGTCCTCACCTGGATATTTGCCAACGCCCAAGCCATCCCCACCAACTTCGCCCACATGGAAATCCCCGATGAAGCCATCACTTTCTTTACCGGTGGTGGCAATAATTATCGTCAACTGCTGAGCGAAACGGCCGATCAATTTGGTGGACGCGCCTTCATCACCGAATTTGCTGGCCCAACCCGCGAAGTCAGCTTCAACGATCCCTTACTGCAAGAATTAAGTCAACAATATGGCTATCTCACCCGACTCAATACAGTCATCTCCCCCGAAGAAATGACCATTGACCCCATCTTCGATTATGATTCTAACCGCCCCAACGTCTTCAACATCCATGATCTATCCAATATGACAGGCCTCTACGACTGCGAAAAAGATGGTTCCAACACGCAACAAACAGGCAATATCAACAATATTGACACCACAGCAAATACAGCCACAGACAATGCACCCGAATCTGAGAGCGGGTTTGGCACAGGTGTGGCCGTGGGCATAGGTGGTGTGCTGGTTGCAGCAGGTTTGTTAGGCGCAGGCGTTATGCTCGGCCGTCGCGGGCGCAGCAACCAAAGCAACTAAGCAATTGTGAAATGGAGCCATCAATCTGGTTCTATTCTCACCTGGAGGACAAAATGGTTCGTAAATGCTTCTTACTTTGCTTCATTCTCTTGGCTACGCTGCTCTCCTCCCAATCAGCACAAGCGTGTGGGGGGCTGTTTTGCCAAAACTCTCCTGTAGACCAAAACGCCGAACGCATCATCTTCACCCAAAACAAAGATGGCACAGTCACAGCCATCATCCAGATTCAATATACAGGTTTTGCTGAAGATTTCTCCTGGATTTTACCTATTCCTGAACCGATAACGGCCGATGCCCTCGAAGTCCCCGAAACGGCTATGAATGCCTTTATTGAACTAGAAACTAGCACCAACCCACGTTATATTCCTCCAGAATTACCCCGCTGTGCTCGTGACTTTGATTTCAATTTCAGCTTAGGAGCTGGCGCGGCAGTGGATATGGCTGCTCCTGCCAATGAAGTAGAAATATTTGCTAGCGGTGAGGTCGGCCCCTTTGGTTTTGATGTCATAGGTTCCCAAGACCCCGATGCCCTCATCAACTGGCTGCGTGACAACAATTACCGCGTGGAATCACCTATGGAACCACTTATTGATGTGTATGTCGAGGAGCAGTTTGTCTTTCTAGCCATGAAGCTGCTGCCTAACCAGGGGGTGCAAGATATACAACCTATTCAAGTTACTTATCCTTCAGAACGGCCGATGATCCCCTTAAGATTAACGGCCGTGGCTGCCAACCCCGATATGGCCGTCCTCACCTGGTTCTTCGCCGACAACCAGGCCATTCCCCAAAACTACGCCCATATGGAAATACTGGACCACGAGATCACCTTCTTCTCTTTCGGTGGTAATAACTACCGCCAACTGCTCAGCCAACGCGCCAACGAATACGCTGGACACGCCTTCATCACCGAATATGCTCAGCCCAGCCATCAACAAGCCTTTGCCGATCCCTTATTGCAAGAGTTGACCCAACGCTTTGCCTATCTCACCCGCCTCAACACCGTCATCTCCCCCGAAGAAATGACCGTTGACCCCGTTTTCGACTATGATCCACAACTCAAAAACGTTTCCAATATTCATGAT
The DNA here is from genome assembly GCA_965223555.1 of Promineifilaceae bacterium (SeqCode). GTDB lineage: Bacteria > Chloroflexota > Anaerolineae > Promineifilales > Promineifilaceae > CBDCWU01. Next base: position 1,371,530 of record CBDCWU010000008.1, on the reverse strand, counting down.
CTATCCGATGCCATCGGCCTCTATGATTGCGAGCGCGAAAACGGCGTGCGGATCCGCAACGTAAGCAGCCTAGAAAATTTGCCCGCCGCACCAGCCAGCGATGAGGGCTTTACCAATGGCATTCTTGTGGGCGTGGGTGGCGTGGTTGTCTTAGCTGGTTTATTAGGGATAGGTATGTTGATCGGCCGTCGCTCACGCAGTTAGGCTATTTTCGCAAAAAACATAAGCTAGTACAAATCATCGCTAAAAGTGACGTGCAGATTATTGGTTATTGGGCTTTACGGAATGCAATGAAGGACAAAGAAACTAGCTAAACGAAAAGAAGGAGGAAAACGCCAAAATTCATGAGGTGTTGGCCGAGAAATTGGGTAGTGGGCCCGCTAGGATTCGAACCTAGAACCGATCGGTTATGAGCCGACTGCTCTGCCCTTGAGCTACGGGCCCGAGAGGAAATTCATCGTTTTATTAAGAGCGGGTGCACGGATTCGAACCGAGAATGAGTGCTTGGAAGGCACTAGTGTTACCATTACACCACACCCGCACTGCCTGCGAACAGCTACCAGCAGTTAACAAACTAGCTGCCGAATGCAATTAACTGTAAAAGTCGGGGCGGCCAGATTCGAACTGACGACCTCTCGGACCCAAACCGAGCGCTCTACCAAGCTGAGCTACGCCCCGCTAACTGTCACCGACTTCGATTCTTGCGATAGCGATATGTAATACGCCCGCGTGTTAAATCATAAGGTGTCATTTCCACTCGAACCCGATCTCCCAAAAGAATGCGAATGTAATAACGCCTCATCTTACCTGATAAATATGCCAATACCTTGTGCTCATTGTCCAACTCCACCATAAATTGGGTGTTAGGCAAAAGCTCAACTACTGTTCCTTCAACTTCTAGTTTTTCTTCCTTATTAGCCATAGGCAATTATTCTTCTTCCTGGCTCAGTCCGCTCTCTTTGGCCAGAGCATCCACAGCCGCTTTAGCTGCCTCATCAATCCCATCATCTGCTTCGATGGGGGATTCAACTTCTAGTTTTCCCTCTTCAACCTTCTCTAATTCTCGCTGAGCCATCCACTCGATTTGCTCCATCGTCGTGACAGCTTTCAAGCTCAATCCCATACGCTGGCGGCGGCGGTCAATGCTCACCACTCGCAGCAAATGGGTCTCATTTTCTTTCACAACATCATCAGCTCGATCCACGTTGCCCCGTGATAGTTGGGACAAATGCAGCAATCCCTCAATGCCCGGTTCAACCTCGGCAAAGGCACCATAATCCACAATACGGGTAATTGTGCCTTCCACCAGTTGATTCATGGTGTACCGCTCTTCCACTGTTTCCCAGGGGTTTGGCAAGAGCTTTTTGCGGCTCAGGCTAATGCGTTGTTCTTGTTTGTCTAAACTAAGAACATATACTTCAAATTCATCACCCACTTTAACCACATCACGTGGGTGCTCGACACGATGCCAGGCCAATTCAGAGATATGCACTAGACCATCAGCGCCCCCAATATCCACAAAAGCACCAAAATCACGCATGCCACTCACAGAACCTGTTAGGACATCGCCCACACTCAAGCTGTCAATCAACTCTTGTTTGCGTTTTTCTTCCCACTCTTTCTGAGCATCTTTTTGAGAGAAAACTAAGCGGCGGCGGCGGCGATCAACCTCGATTACCTTGAGAGGCAATTTTTGGGTTCGCAGCTTGGCTAAACGTTGTTGACGTTTACGATCATTCATGCCCGGTGACAATTCAGTCAGGTGTGATGCGGGAATAAAGCCCCGTAAACGGCCGAATGGCACAATAGCGCCACCTTTGTTGTAGCCGCCTATTTCCAACTCCACAATGTCACCACTACCTAGCAAGGCTTCAGCATCAATCCAATCCTGATTCAGTTTAGCGAGGTGAATGGAGACAACCAAGCTATCAGCTTCTTCAGTATTGACAACATAAACAGCAATCTCATCATTTGCCTGGAGAGCGGCCCGCTCTTCATCTGACAACTTCTGCACGTCAGACTGTGGCACAATGCCATCACGCTTCACACCCAGATCGACCATGACTCCTTGCTGAGTAATTGAGATAATGTGTCCAGTACGAATATCCCCAACCTGGGGTAATTCATAATCATGTTGATCCAGGAGCTTTTCCAGCTCTTCCATAAACAAACTTTCTTCGTTAGACATGTTTTTACAAAACTCTTCCCAATAAAATAAAAATATTTTGAACAAAAAAGCCCAGCCGTCACACGAAGGGTCAATGTGGGACACGGCTGAGCTTTATACTCTTAATTATGCCGTAAGAATCGCTATTTTGGACTAACCATGAATGTTTTTTGGAAGCACAACGAACTTTGTTCACTGCTGCTATATGACCCAAGACCCAATATAGATAGTTGTAAAGCGATTACCAGTCCATCATTAATAATTCATGAAGACGGTGCCTCTTGTTGGTCAAAGATGGGATTATAGCCGCTACCTACCTCTTTGTCAAAGTGAGCCTTAGGTTTGAATTGGCCTTTTTCCAGACCATTTTGTTTGGCTTTGCCTACTGCTTATTGTATGATTTGTGAGATTCATCACGAACATTGAGGAAAGGATGCCGGTTCTACAAACATCTGATGTGACCAAACAGTATCAAATGGGGGAAATTACCGTCAAGGCCTTGGATGGGGTGAATTTTGTGGTGGACAAGGGTGAGTTCGTGGCGGTGATGGGGCCATCCGGGTCTGGTAAGAGTACCTTGTTACATTTACTGGGTGGATTAGACGACCCTACATCAGGGCAGATCATGCTGGCGAATGAACCCATTTCCCAGTTGTCAGATAAGGAAGTGACGATTGTACGACGGCGCAAGGTAGGGTTTATTTTTCAATTTTATAACTTGATGCCGACCTTAACGGCCGAAGAAAATGTCGGCCTGCCCTTGTTGATAGATGGGCAACAAGTACAAAATCACCGGAAGAAAATTCAGCAATTATTGAATATGGTTGGACTGGGGGATCGGCTTAGCCATAAACCTGATCAGATGAGCGGCGGTCAGCAGCAACGGGTAGCCATTGCTCGCGCTTTTGTCAACGATCCTGAAATTGTGCTGGCAGATGAGCCAACAGGCAATTTGGACAGCAAATCAGGCACGGCCGTTTTACAGCTTCTACGCCGCTTTTGTGATGAATTAGAGCAAACAATTGTGATGGTGACCCACGACCCACGAGCAGCGAGCTTTGCCAATCGGGTGGTCTTTTTGAAAGACGGCCGTATTGTGAAAAAACTTTCCATCAAAGAACGTGATGGCAATAGTCAGGATGTGTGGGCCATCATGGAAGTCATGGGAGAGTTAGAATTGTAATTATGACATGACGTAGTTACAAAATGATGTTCACCTTTCTCTCTATTCCTTTCCGCTCCCCCATTATCCTCGTTTTGCGGAATCTGCGAACTCGTTGGATACGCACCATTCTCACCACATTAGGCATTATTGTGGGTGTAGCCGCTATGGTGGCCGTCAATGCCACTAATGCCAGTACTCTCAATTCGATTGATCGCTTTTTTGATGAAGCATCTGGCAAGAGCGATCTGCTCGTGGAATCGGCCGTTGCTGGCGAAGGCTTTGATGAAGGTGTTCTCGATGTGGTACGTCGCTTTCCAGGCGTGGTCGCCGCCGCTCCCGGTATTTTAGGCATCACCGTGCCAACGGCTGAGGCTGATGAGTGGCAACAACAATTTGGCGCAGGGGGAACCATTGTACCCGGTTCAAATTTCTGGCTTATGGGGCGCGACCCAACTATAGACGAACAGGTGTTAGACTATGAATTGGTAGACGGCCGTTTGTTACAGCCAGAAGAAACAGCCTACAACCTTATACTTGTAGATGAATATGCTGAAGACAAAGGTGTCGAAATTGGGGAAGATTTTGTACTGATGACCCCCAACAGTGGCCCAGTTGCCCTGCGTGTGGTGGGCTTGATTGATAAAGCAGGCATTGGCGTCACCAATGAGGGCGTTATCGGTATCGCCCCTGTGCCTGTGGTGCAAGCACTGTTTGACCAGTCGGGACAATTAAGTCAGATCGATCTAATGGTTGACCCCACCATTGCCGCTGACGACGATGCTCTAAAAGCCCTCAGCCAGCAGATCGCTGATCGCATTGGCCAAGATTATGCTGTCAAGTTTCCCGCATCACGGGGTGAGGTAGTAGCCAACACTCTGCAAAATTACCAGTTGGGGCTGAACTTTTTCAGCGTGGTCAGCCTCTTTGTCGGCTCATTCCTCATCTACAATGCCTTCGCCATGACAGTGGTGGAACGCACCCGAGAGATTGGTATGCAGCGGGCCATTGGCATGACCAGAGGCCAAATTATTATGGCCGTTCTGCTAGAAGCAGGGCTGCTCGGCGTATTTGGTGCCTTAGTTGGGGTCTGGGGTGGCCTTTTGCTGGCGCGGGGATTAGTTGTTTTTATGAGCAGCTTTACGGGACAGGCAGTGGAGCAGATAATCGCTTCGCCTGAAACGATGATTCGGGCCTTTGCGGTAGGGGTAGTCGTCACCATTATTGCCGCCATCGTGCCCGCCTGGCAAGCCTCACACATATCACCCGTCCAGGCTTTACGCATTCAGGGCAGTGTAGATGAGAGTCGCTGGCTCAACACCGGGCTAAAGTTTGGTCCCCTAACAGTTGTAGCCGCCCTGCTCATTTTGTATTATGTGCCCTTCCGGCAGGAGATTGCCTTTCTAGTCGGCAGCAACTCGATTTTCATACTACTTTTGGGGGCCACGCTCTGTATTCCTATTTTTACGGGTTTGATTGAGCGGGTGATACGGCCGTTTATCATCTTCGTCTTTGGCAATGAGGGGCGGCTAGGCAGCAGCAATATTAACCGGGCGCGGGGACGCACGACATTAACAGTGGCCGCTTTGATGGTGGGTATTAGCATGGTGGTGGGCATTAATGGCATGACCCAAAGCTTTGAAGGGGATATCCAAGATTGGATTGACACAGCTTTGGGCGGCGATCTCTTTGTGCGCTCGCCCTTAAACATGCAGCCGGAGATAGAGTCACGCTTATTGGCTCTGCCCGAAGTAACGGCCGTTACTAAATCTCGCCTAGCTGCCTCCCAAATGATCACCCCCAAAGGGGATGATGAATTTGCCCTCTTTGTAGCTATTGACCCGGAAACCTACCTGTCTGTGCGTGGTTTGCGGATTCAGGATGGTCCTGACGAAGCAGAAACGGTACGCCAATTGGCCCAAGGGGACACGCTCTTGGTCTCAGCCGATGTGGCTAATCGCTATGAACTTGATGTGAATGATGTGGTACTTTTGGACACAAAACGGGGGCAACGGCCGTTTCGTATTGCAGCTATTGTCATTGATTTTGGCGGTGGTGAACAAACGGCCGTGACCGGTTCTTGGCAGGATTTGCGCCGCTACTTCGGCATCAATGACATCAACACTATTGCTGTCAAACTGCGACCAGGCACATCTCTGGCAACCATTACCGATAAAATTGAAAACGACATCGGTGCTCGGCAAAATCTAACTGTCGAGAGCAAAGCAGAATTCGAGCAAAAAGTGCGGGATTTGAGTGCTCAAGCCTTTGGCCTATTTGATGTTCTAGGGCTAATTGGCCTAGTTGTGGCTGCATTGGGCGTCATCAACACCATGCTCATGAACGTACTGGAGCGCACCCGCGAGCTAGGCAGCCTGCGTAGTTTGGGCATGACCCAGAGCCAGGTACGCCGCCTCATCCTGGCCGAAGCCGCCGCGATTGGCTTCATTGGGGCCGTTTTTGGTGTCGGCTTTGGCGCAGTCTTATCTGATGTTTTTATTATCGGCTTACGGGCTATTGGCGGCTTTGTTCTCACTTCCCAAGTGCCATACGGGGCCATGCTCTACAGCTTTGGTATCGCTTTCGTTGTCGCGATTGTAGCCGCTTTCTACCCTGCCTACCGTGCCAGCGTCATCAACATTATTGCGGCCATCAAACATGAGTAAAAGGGAGAGGATTATTTTCATGATTACAAGATGACACTTTTTACGTGGATTTTCAGCGGCAGCTGGGTTGGGCCTGCTTGCAGGTATCTACGGCTGGCAAATTGAGCCTCGTTGGGTGGAGATCACCCGCCGGGTGCTGCCTATCAAGCACCTGCCAACCAACTTAGACGGCCGTTTCCTGGTTCAAATCAGCGACATGCACTTGAGCGATCGCTATGATTGGCGGTATCAAATCAAGGTTATGCAGACCATTCGAGCCTTGGAGCCAGATTTTGTGGTATACACTGGGGACTTTGTTACTTATGACGGGGAAAATCAGCTCCAACAGGTGCGGGAAATATTACCTATCATGCCCAGCGGCCGTTTGGGAACGGTCGCTATTTTAGGCAATCATGATTATGGGCCTGGCTGGAATCATCCTGAAATTGCCCAACAAATCGCTGATCTGCTCACAGATATGGGCATTATTGTACTACGAAACGAGGCCGAAATATTTGCAGGCTTAACCATTGTGGGTTTAGATGATTTTTGGGGGACAAATTATGAGCCAGCGTCAGTTCTGGCAAGTGTGCAAACCGATATGCCCGCCCTGGTTCTCTGCCATAATCCAGATGTGGCCGACCAGCCCATCTGGGCAAGCTTTTGTGGCTGGATCTTGGCGGGGCACACGCATGGTGGTCAAGTGAAACCACCATTTTTACCCCCTCCGCTCCTACCTGTGGAGAATAGACGCTATACGTCGGGGGTTTTCGACGTGGGAGACGGCCGTTCCCTCTACATCAATCGTGGTTTAGGCAACCTATGGCCTATTAGGTTTAATGCACGACCTGAAGTGACTCTGTTTCAACTACAAACGGCCGCATAACCTGTGAGAATCACTCGAGTACAACGTCTACATAAATCCATCATCACCGCCATCAGCCAAATCCGGCATGGCCGCTTCAATATCCTCTGGCGACTGCCCCTTTTCCAGCCGATCTACAACCTCATCAAACTCTTCACCCATATCTTCGCCCATTTCCCGGCTCATCTTGCGCATAAATTTGCCCAGAGCACGGGGATCTTCCTCATCCAACCCAGCCAAAGCAGACTCATCCATCATAGCATCCATCCGGGTATCTTCTGATTTAGCTAAAGCCACCCGGCGGATCCGTCGCCGTAAATTGTTACTTTGGCAATGGCCACAAACTGGCTCTTTCTCACCATATTCGGCATAGGTAAAAAAGAGGCGATTCGGTTTACGGCAACTATTGCAAATATAATCGTAATATGGCATGGTGCTCCTCTCTAATGTATGATTCTTATTTTGAAATTCATTATACTTTTAGTGAAGGTAGGTGCAAGCTTGAACAGTATAGAAAATAGTTATATACGGCCGTATCACCCCCGACTTGTTGTTATCTCTGGCCCGTCTGGTGTTGGCAAGGACACTATTGCACGGCGGGTTATTGCTCAGCGACCAGAATCTTTCCACTTTGTTGTCACAGCCACTACACGCCCTCCCCGCCCAGGCGAGATTGAGGGCCATGATTATATATTCGTCTCCAATCAGGAATTTGCCCGTATGATCGAAGCAGATGAGATGCTAGAATGGGCCATTGTCTACAATGATTATAAGGGCGTGCCTAAACAGCAAATTCGGGATGCTTTACATAGTGGCAAAGATGTCATTATGCGTGTAGATGTTCAAGGGGCAGCCACTATACGCAAATTAGTGCCTAATGCTATTTTTGTCTTCCTTATTCCCAACTCTGAGGATGATCTCGTCAAACGGCTTATTGAACGAAAGTCAGAAACATCCGAGGGCTTACATTTACGCATAGCTATGGCTCGACAAGAAATGAAACGGCTGAATGAATTTGATTATGTGGTTATCAATGCCGATGCCGCTCAATCCGTGGCAGTCAATCAAGTTTTGGCGATTATTGATGCCGCTCACTGCCGTGTCAAACAAAAACCGATCGTCCTATGATCAAGCCACCAGCCAAATAATCAGACCCACGCCCACCAAAATGGTGAGGCTATAAAGAGTTGCTAATTTCAGCACACGGCTGTCATCTGCACCTGGCACAGTACTACAACCCACAATCACTTTAGCTGGGGCAAACGTGCCACCCATCGCCCCGCCAGCCGTTTGTGCAGCCAGGATAATGGGCACGACAAGTTGCAAGGCCAGGGCCGTCTGCTGCTGCAATTGCCCAAACACAACATTGCTGTTGGTGTTGCTGCCCGTCATAAAAGAGCCTAAAGCACCGATGAAGGGGCTGAGGAAGGGGAAAAGTGAGCCTGTGTTGCTGAGGGTTTCGGCCAGCATTTGGGTCATGCCAGCGTGTTGCATGGTCAAGGCCATCGCTACTAGTGCATAGATACCGATGGTGGGTTTGATGATACCTTTGAGAGTTTTTCGCAGGATAGTACGGCCGTTATACGTCTCAGGGTGGCGCGGGAGCAAAGCAGCCTTGCCTCGCCGCGCCTGCCACAAATACCAGCCCAATGTCAGCAAACTTGTGTAAAGTAGCAAAGCACCCGCGTGACCAAATAAATTAATGGCGCGACCTGTCCCCGCTGCCGTAAGCCAGCCATAACGAGTGGCCACTTCAGGGAATTGGGGATTGATCTGCACCATCCCCAACAGACCATCCAGCACCAACTCACCTAAAACGATGATAACGATGAGCAGAAGGTAGGGCATACTGGCCCGGAGTAAACGGGAATACGCAAATGCTGAGCCATTGCCCCGAGCCCGCAAGAAGTAGGCAATCGCTAGTAGCAGACCGATGAAACCTGCTCCAAAGGAGGCCAATGTGTATAGACCTAATTGAGCGATACCCCACTGTACACTGCCCATAACCAAAGCGAGAAGGAGCATAAAGAGACCGCGCTGGCGCACGGCCGTTAATCCACCAACTAACCACAATACACCTGCCCCACAACCAACACAACAAATGGCTAAGATAACGGCCGTTGGCCCCGCCAACACCTCTCCCGACAAACCCGTCGCTGCCATCAGAGAGACAAAGGATGATCCAAGTGAGCCAAAGGTAACGGCCCATGAATGACCAAGCAGAGCAATGGTAACGGCCGTGTCCGCCCCAAATCCCATTCCCAGCAACAAAGGAGCTACAACGGCCGCTGGCACACCAAAGCCCGTAGCACCCTGCAAAAAAGAGCCAAATAACCAGGCAATCAGCAAGGCCTGCGCCGGCCTATCTTGCGCCAAACCGGGCAATTCTTCACCAATCATGGCAATGGCCCCAGCCTCATTGACTGTGTGATACAAGAGCAAAGCCATCCAAATGATATACAGCACGAACCAGGCCAATAATAATGCCTTGCCCCAGGCCACTAGCAGCAAATCGGTGCCTGCCCCAAAAAACAATACTGCCACCAACACTGAAACGGCCCAACCAACTGGCCCTGCTTTGCTGCCGCCCCAATGACGGCCGATCATCAAATATAAAACCACCAAAATAGGAGCAGCGGCAGCAAAAATGTACCAGAATGTGAAAGGGGGTAGAGACATAAGTTATTCAGCCTATTCTAGGATGAAGAATTTTGGCTGAAGAAGTGTAATCAAACTGGAATAGGAGGGCAAACATTATCAGCTAGAAAACAGTTCAAAAACAAGTTGGCTTGCAAGATTAGAAGCTGTCACAGGACTAGCGTCCACAATTTCAAAAGTAACAACAAACGGTTACTAAGCAGTGGATGATAAGCCGGTAATCCATTTCTGATTTAGGGCTTTTTATGACATAATGGGAACTTGAACTATACATCTGGAGTTGGATCATGAAACAACAGCGATATTTATTATCTTGGGGGCTTTTTGTGCTCCTTTTGGCAGCAGCCTGCGGCCCATCAGGTAGTGGAGCCAGCGAACCATCAGCACCAACAAATGAGGATGCAGCCACAACGATTGAAGACATTTTTGCCACGAGTGCCACAAGTGATGAAGTGATGGATACAGCCCCTATTGTCGCTAATGAAGAAGTTGAGGTCAGTCATGAAACAGAGGGGAATGTGGAAACAGCCGTAACTGTCTCAGCCACTCCAGAAGTAACCGCCAACGTAGAAAGCGATAATCAATCGTCTGCAGTAGATGAATACGGCATTGAAATTGGTTTTACAGATGATGGGCATCCTTACCGAGGCAACTTAGCCGCCCCCATTGTTTTGGAAGAGTTTTCTGATTTCCAATGCCCTTTCTGCTCTCGCTTTGCCCATCAAACTTTACCAACGCTATTAACAAATCAAATTCTCAACGGCGAAGTCGTCATGATATATTATGATTTTCCGCTTACAACCATTCATCCACAAGCGATGGCAGCTTCCAACGCAGCTCGTTGTGCAGGTGAACAAAGTGTGACAGCCTATTGGCAAATGCATGATATGCTCTTTGCCAATATGACTGAATGGGCCAATGCAAACGCCAACAGTATATTTGCCGATTATGGTCAAACTATCGATCTGGATTTAGAACCATTTGTGACATGTCTGGCTGAGGGAACATATATTGAAGAAGTAGAAGCCGATTTGGCAATCGGCCGTTCCCGGGGTATTCGCAGCACACCCAGCTTCTTTTTGAATGACCAAATGCTGGTTGGCGCCCAACCTATTCAGGTCTTTGACCAGGCCATCGCTACCATTCAGGATGGAGGCAGCATTGCCCCGCCTGCTCAAGAAGAAGTAAACAATGCTCCAGACGCTTTACCTACGCCTGCACCTATAGATTATGAGTCTGTAGCGATGGCTTTAGGAGATGAGAATGCCCCTGTCCGCATTGTCGAGTACACGGATTACCAATGTCCCTTCTGTCAACGCCATTCAGACCAAACCTTGCCCCAATTGATGAGCCAAATGATTGAGACAGGTCGCGTCTATTACATGCTCAAAGATTTGCCGCTGGAAAACATCCATCCAGAAGCGCGTATTGCAGCCAACGCGGCTCGTTGCGCTGGCGAACAAGAAGCCTATCTAGCCATGCACGATATGCTTTTTGCCACCCAAGACGAATGGGGAGGACAGGGTGAGGCTGCCGCCCAGCAGGTCTTTAGCGATCTGGCAACGCAGCTAGAATTGGATACAGTCGCTTTTGACCAATGTGTGACAGAATGGCGTTATGATAACTTGGTTGAAGCGAATATGAACGAGGCGGCTAGCTTTGGAGTGAGAGGAACTCCTTACTTTTTCATTGACGGCTACCCCATAAATGGGGCTCAGCCTATTGAGTTATTTGATTTTGCAGTTGGCCGGGCAGAAGAGGGCACTTTAGCAGAAGCCTATCGCCCTCAAGAACAACAGCAACAGCAGCAACAACAGCCAACAGGCCCAATTGAGGTTGATATCGCTGGCAGTTATAGCCTGGGCGACCCGGAAGCTCCTATCACAATTGTGGAGTTTACGGATTATCAATGCCCCTTCTGTGCCCGTCATTCGTCCCAAACATTGCCAGGACTCATCGAAGGGTATGTGGAAACGGGCTTGGTCCACTATGTGTTTAAGGACTTGCCCCTGACACAGATTCATCCCCAAGCAATTATTGCCGCAGAAGCGGCCCGTTGTGCCTGGGATCAGGAAGCTTATCTGGAAATGCACGATATGCTGTTTGGCAGGCAACAGGAGTGGAACGGCCGTAATGATGCGGCTGATATGTTTGTGACCTTTGCCGATCAGATAGGGCTAGACATGGCCGTTTTCAGCGAATGTCTCAACACCCATCAACACCAAGCAGCCGTAGAGGCAGATTTGCAATATGGTCTGAGCTTAGGCATACGCGGCACACCCTCTTTTGCCATCAACGGCCATCTAGTTTCTGGGGCACAACCTCTAGCCTCCTTTGAAGAAGTTATCGCCCGATTCCTCGACGAAGGTAACACCAATTAGAGGAGATTAGATATCGGGGTTTGGCTAATCTCCGATATCTGACCTTTACTTCCATGCTTAAATTTGCAAAATCCGTTTCTTATATACCTGATCCAGCGCGGTCACGGCCGTTTATCTCGGATAGCGACAAGGCCAAAGCGGCTACCATCCCGCCCACGGCTGTTCCCTTTCATTGTAAACCCTGGTTGGACGGTCAATCTGTAGGGTGGACTCTGTTTTATGGCTATCTGACAACAATAACGGTTTCAGCAGGTGAAGACGGCCAAATTCAAGTAGAAAATCTACCAACCTTAGCCCAAGAGACCAACCAACCCCGCATTATTGAGCAATTTGCTGCCAACCATTTTGGGTTAGGCACCGGCTATACGCTGCAAACACCACCAGGCTATGTCACCCTGTTGCTACCTTCGCCCCAAGCACCCAGTGGCCTCAAAGCGGTCACAGGCGTGGTGGAAACAGATTGGTATCCGCGCCAACTATTTGCTGTATTTTCTGTGCCAGAGCTGGGCCAAGCCATTACTCTAGATTACCAAATGCCGCTGCTACGTGCTATTGTCATTCCCCGCCAGGAGGAGTTAGAGATACGGCCATTAACCAAACCCGAACAAGCTATTTTAGCCGAACGTGAAGCTGAATATTTGGCCGAAGAGGCCACCACACCCACCCGTTGGCAAGACCACGCAGGGCACACCTTTACCCATCTCTATAAACAGTGGTCAAGCAAACATCGCCAGAAAAACAACTTGGACTAGTGGTGCACCAAACATCTACTGACGGATAAAACAGCGCGGCGCACCTTGCAGAAGCTACCGCTTCTGTCCGACAAAAGAAGTTTGTTAGAGTACTAGAGTGTTGCAAAAGTCGTAAGGGCAGACCATGCAAGTTCGTGAAGAAATCTATAGGCGCTTTTTTTACTCTTCAAATGATCTAATCCAGGGCATTGGACCAGACGGGCGTTTCCAGTTTGTTAATCCTCGTTGGTTACAATTAATGGAATATACAGAAACAGAAGTCAAACAGCTTCATTTTGAGAATGTGTTGCAACTAGATCAGATAGAGCACTGCCGCCACATTTTCAATGCCCTTTTAACAGGGAAGGCATGGGGACAAGTTAAAACTGTTTTTGTCACCAAGTCTGGTCGAGAAATTCATGTAGATGGCAACCTTAGTGCCCATATCCAAAATGGGCAATTCCTCTCTACCTTTGGCGTTTTTCGTGACATCACCCAGCATATTGAAACTGAAAAGCAATTAAAAAACTCCCTCAGTCGCACCGCTGCTCTCTATCATATTGCCCGCTCCCAGATTGCCTACCAAAACTTACCCTATCTCCTCCAAGTTGTCACCAATAGCGTGGCAGAAGCTTTGCCAGCCGACAGAGTGATTCTCTATACACTCGACATGGAAAAGCAAAGAGTCGTCCACTTCGTCAAAGGCGGGCCTGGATCTGATTCTGTCGTTCGCTATGATTTTCAAGCTATCATGGATGGTCTACCCGGTTGGTTGCTACGCAATCAAAAAGCAGCTGCGGTTGCCTACAAAAACGAACCTGATCCACGAGTGAGCCCGACCATCTTTGCCCGACGAGCCGAATTGAATGTTGGCTCCGTTATCGTCATACCTGTAAATTACCAAGAGAAAGTGATGGGGGTTCTCATTGCCATGAATGGCTATACACAGCCAGATTTTGATGAGCAAGACAAGGAGTTGATGATGGCTATGGGCAATCATGTTGCCTTGGCCTTAGAAAATGTGCGTCTTTATCAAGCCGAACAGCGGCGTACTTGGGAATTATTGGCCCATAATGAAGAGTTAGACGCCTTTGCCCATACCGTAGCCCATGATTTGAAGACACCCTTAGGCAATATGATGGGGTTTGCCGAAATGTTAGCTTTTGATACTGTGGATGCGGAGAAATTAATTCATGAGCAAGCTGTTCACATTTATCAAAACGGCCGTAAAATGGTCAATATCATTGATGAACTTCTGCTCCTATCACAAGTACGCAAAGCCGATATTGAGACTGTCTCTGTGGCCATGGGCCCCGTTATAGATGAGGCCCTTGACCGTCTACAGGATTTGATTGCCAAACACCAAGCCAAAATCCATCAGCCTCCTAACTGGCCTACAGTCGTGGGTTATGCTTCGTGGATAGAAGAGATATGGGTGAATTACATAAGCAATGCTATCAAATACGGGGGCAACCCGCCTACTGTGCAGCTAAATTATCACCGCCTGCCCCAAAAACTGCTACGTTTTGAGGTGGTAGACAACGGGTCAGGGTTAGCTGCTGATGAACAAGAGCGACTATTTCGGCCGTTTGAACGACTGAAACAGTTAGGCAAGATTGAAGGGCATGGGTTGGGCCTCTCTATCGTGCGGCGTATTGCCGAAAAACTGGGCGGCCAAGTAGGTGTAGAAAGCCAACCTGGCTCCGGCAGCACTTTCTACTTTATTTTACCAGCCGTCGAATAGCCCCGCTGCCTCTTATTGTCAACCGTTCACTCCAATCCTTCACTTGGGTCGATCAGATCACACCAATCTCACAATTATGCTATAAAATACATTCATCATACTAGGAGGTAAGCATGTCCATTAAAAAAATCGCCATCAATACAGGTGGAGGGGATGCACCCGGCCTCAATGCGGTCATTCGAGCGGCCGTCTTAGCAGCATATAATCGTGGTTGGAAGTGTGTGGGCATTGTGGATGCCTTCAATGGCATTATGATGCCCGAAAAGTATCCACATGGCTGGCTCACCCCACTTACCCCCGACACCGTGCGCGGCATCACCCATTTGGGTGGCACCATTTTAGGCACAACCAATAAAGGTAACCCCCTCAAATTCCCCACCCTCACCGAGGGCGGAGATCTCATTGAAAAAGATCGCTCCAATGAAGTTATTGCGGCACTCCAGGCCCAAAAAATTGATGCCCTCATCGCAATCGGGGGCGATGGGTCAATGGGCATTGCTCATGCTTTGTCTAAAAAGGGCTTGCGCGTCATTGGCGTTCCCAAAACAATTGACAACGATCTAGATCAGACAGTGATTACCTTTGGCTTTGACACGGCCGTTTCCTTTGCCACCGAATGTTTAGACCGCCTCCACTCCACCGCCTCTTCCCATCAACGTATCATTGTCATCGAAGTGATGGGACGTTATGCTGGCTGGATCGCACTCAATACAGGCGTGGCTGGCACAGCCGACGCCATTCTCATACCCGAAATCCCCTTTGACCTGGAAAAAGTGGCCGAAAAAATCAACCAACGTACCCAACAAGGACGGAACTTCTCACTTATCGTTGTCGCTGAAGGTGCCACACCTAAAGATGGCAATGTCGCCCTCATGGCGGAGAAACAAGCAGGTCAGTCAGAACGTCTAGGCGGTATTGGCTATGAAGTTGCGAAAGCACTGCCCTTGCTAACAGGCAAAGAAGCACGAGTCGTTCGTTTGGGCCACCTGCTACGTGGCGGCACACCCACAGCCTGGGATCGAGTTCTTTCACAGCGCTTTGGGGCAGCAGCCGTGCGGGCACTGGCCGAGGGACAGTCCGGCGTCATGGTGGCTCTGGACCCTCCCACCGTCCGCTATGTGCCTTTGGAACAAGCCACCCATCGCATGAAAAAAGTCCCCCTCGACTGCGATACCATGCTCACTGCCCGTGAGGTAGGCATCTCTTTTGGTGATTAAGGCTAATAATTTGGAAAACCAATTAGCCGTTTATCACAAAATCTAGCAAGTCTGCTAATGTGCAGGTCGCCAGGCCGATGGCGTGATCAGCACCACCATAATATACGTAGACAGTGCCATCTACTACAGGATTGGCGTTAGAAAAGACAACATTTGGCACGTCACCGCGCAGTTCCCACAATTCCTGCGGCCAGAAAATGGGGACTGACGGCCGTTTCAATACTTGCGTCGGCTCATCCAAATCTAGCAAACAGGCACTCAGCCGATACACATGATCAGCATCATAAGCATGATATAGCAACAACCAGCCCTGTTTGGTCTCAATGGGAACCCCATTACCACCTACACTAGCACTATCCCACCCATTATCCAGGCGTGGGCCAAAGATTGGAGCCATATCCTCCTCGTGCCAGGCCACTAAGTCATCACTGGCGGCCAGCCAAATATTGGGGCGGCGGCGGTGTAGAGCTAGATAACGGCCGTTCACCCGGCGTGGAAACAACACATGATCCTTATTATCCTCGCCCCGTACAATTGGTCCAATGCGTTCCCAAGTTATCAAATTCTCACTGCGGGCAATCATCGGTAAGATACCGCCTCCTGCATGAGTCGGTTGATAGGTAAATTCACGACCATAGGCCGTGTAGCACATATAAAATTGCCCCTCAATCTCGGTTACTCGTGGGTCTTCTATCCCCCGCGAATCTGTGCCATCCTGTGGCACCAATACCGGTTGGCGCAGGCGATTCCACTGTACCCCATCCTCACTCACAGCATACCCAATGCGACTAACCCAATCTAACCCTTGTGCCCGATAGTGCATATGAAACAGGCCATTATGATAAATCACCGAAGGATTGAACACATTGTAACATTCCCAATCAGAGTGTAAATCAGGCAGCATAATAGGCTGTGAAGCATACCGTTGCAGCAAGCTTTTAGACATTTCCATCTCGTTTGAGGCTTGGGAAACGGCCGTTACACATCACGCTTACGGCCGTTCACCTATCAACTTATCCGCCAGCTTCTACTGCATCAAGAGCCGGGGACAAAATATCTGTGGCATTATTTACATTTTGTCGTGCAGCACCCCATTGTTGGAAAGGGATACCGCCCCCGCTAGGGTTGGCCAAAAAGTCACGGCAATTCTGAGCCATATCCCAGGCACCAGAAGCAAAAACCTCCACCGCCTGACGATATGCACCGTACCCCCCCTGAATCAATTGGTTCTCGCCAGATACATCAAAAGTTGGTGCATTCGCTACTGCATCATAGGTATTAACAACTTCATTACAATCAATGAACCCCGAGCCAATGGCCGTATCAATCATACCTCCAAAAGACAACATCCGATCACGCGTCAAACGCATTGTGGCCGCTACCTGATCCGCTACACTGCTAGCGGGGGCCGTCGTCGGTTGAGGGTTTGCCGCCTGGGGTGCAGGCGTATTGGTCGGTACCAGTGTTGGGGTTGCTGTGGCTGGCTCAGTGGGTTCTGGGGTAGCCGTTACCACTTGTTCAACGACACGGGTCACCTCCACTTCAACCATCACCTCACGGGTCACTTCCACTTCTTGCATAACTTCCTCCGTAACCATCACCTCAACTGTAACTGGCATTTCCACAATCACAGTGGCTTCAACTTGCTCAACAACAGGGGCTTGCGCCGCAACCGTTTGCTGAACGGCCGTTTCTATCGCTTCAGGATTGGCACACGCAGCTAACAAAACAGTTAACAACAAAACCAGCTTTTTCATTATCTGACACTCCTAAATATATTGACATGATGGCCCAAATTATACAATCAACCGACTTAAATAAACAATACCTCATAAAAGGCATCTATTAACCCTCCCTTAACACAGTATTTTTTTAAGTCAGCTATAATGAGCAAAGACATCATATCCTGCCCTCGCAGGATAGCATTTAGGACAAACCAGATCAGTGAGTAACGAATTAGTTAATCAATGGCAATGGCACTTAAAAGCAAGCCCCCAGGCTCTATGGCCTTATGTAGCCGATACAGACCGATTTAATCGGGACACAATGCTGCCGGCTATAGAGCAAGTTCTGCAGAACAATAGCTATCAACCCCTAACAAACGCCCGTCGCCGACTCAAATTTCACCTGCCTGGGATTAAAATTGTCTGGGAAGAAGAGCCCTTTGAGTGGAATTATCCAACCCAGTTTGGCGTGATTCGCAACTATCTGACTGGCCCCTTGCGCCAGATGCGTACCTTGACCAAATTAGAGGCATTAGCTGCTGGTGGCACGCAGCTAACCTATGAAGTTTGGATTCAGCCACGCAATATTTTAGGCCGCCTTGGTTGGCCTCTCATCGCTTTTTACTCAGAACAGCAGTTTGGCAGGGTGTTTGCCCAATATGATGAGATGGCCCTGGCTAATCAGATGCCAATGAGCCAAACAAACGGCAGGTTTGCCTCTGGCGGTCAAGCGCGGTTAACCCAAATTAGTCAGCGGCTTGTCGAGCAACGTTTAGACAGCAACTTAGTAGACCAATTAACTTCTCTGGTGACAACGGCCGATGATATGACCCTGGCCCGTTTACGGCCGTATACCTTTGCTCGTGAATGGAACATCACCCGTCGTGAAGCTTTACAACTTTTTCTTTTCGCTACCCGTGAGGGACTGCTAACATTACAGTGGGATGTACTCTGCCCTTTTTGCCGGGGTGCTCAACAAACACATGATCATTTATCCAATATTGAAGCTGATGTACATTGCCCTAGCTGTCAGATTGATTTCAATGTCAACTTCAACCAATCTGTGGAGTTAACTTTTGCCCCCAATGATAATATTCGCCCCATTAGGCGCATGGAATATTGCATCGCCGGTCCTGAAGTAACTCCGCACATTGTTACCCAACAGTTGCTCCCGCCTCATTCCAGCCGTACAGTGATACCAGTGTTGGAAAACGGCCGTTATCGCAGCCGCACCCTCTCGCTACCAGGGAGCCAATATCTGAAAGTGACACAGGATGGCCACAGCCAAGCTACCATCAGTGCCCAAAGCGAAGGCTGGCTAGCCGAAGAATTGCAAGTAGCGCCCACACCCACACTGGCCTTAGAAAATCGCACCAATGAAGAACAACTCATCATTTTAGAGCGGATGGCTTGGAATGATGAGGCTGCTACTGCGGCTGAAGTAACCACTTTACAGCAATTCCGTGACCTATTTGCTGACGAAGCCTTACGCCCCGGGGAGCAAATCTCCGTCGGCAGCCTCACTATCCTTTTCACTGATTTGCGTGATTCCACGCGCATGTACCGCGAGATTGGAGATGCTACCGCCTTTGGCTTGGTCATGAACCATTTTGATGTCCTGCGCGAGACAATTACGACTGAAAATGGAGCCATCGTTAAGACAATTGGCGACGCGGTGATGGCCGTCTTTCGCCATCCTGTCTCTGCTCTTCGTGCTATTTTAGCGGCACAAGATGCTTTGGAAACACCGCCGCCAGGTGAACGGCCGTTGCGGCTCAAAGCCGCTCTCCATTATGGTCCCAGCATCGCCGTCAATCTCAATGAACGGCTAGACTACTTTGGTAGCACCGTGAACATGGCCGCCCGCTTGGAAAAATTCTCTCAGGGCGGCGATGTGATAATGTCCGAAGCCATCTATAACGACCCCGAAGTCCACGAATTTCTCGCTTTTCAGTCAGAGCGGTTGCGAATAGATTCGTTCATGGAAGAACTCAAGGGCTTTGACGATGAATGTTTTACCTTGTGGCGGTTAGTACGAACGGCCGAATCGGCCCCACAAGCATTAGGCACCTGAGCACTTGGGTCATTGTCGTGTTCAATTACCCAATTTACTTTCCAAATTCGCCCTCATAGATCATCACATGAACGTCAGTGCTATTGCCAGTGCCGATTTCTGCAAACAAGAAATAAGTGCCATCTAAATAGGCAATATCCGTCGCCCACACCGCTTTCCATTCAGGCGTATCGGCAATATCGAAGATAGGCGTTTCCTGACTCGTCAGCGTCCACGAGATACCATCCTCACTGGTGGCATAACCAAGCGTAGCTGGTGCACCAGAAATCGCATCATTGCGAAAAAGCATGTACCAACCTGATTCAGTGTGCCATACTTTAGGCGCAACCACCTTGCGTTCACTCCAAGCTGCCTCACCTGCCTCGAGTATAAATCCCTCATGTTTTGTCCAAACCACCCCATCAGGTGAGGTTGCCAAACCAATATAGGCATCTAAGCTACCTTTGGTATTGCCCGTAAAGTACATGTAATAGGTGCCATCATCCTTTTGCAAAACGTAGGGATTAGCCACAGAGAAATTGTCCCAACTGTCAGGATCAGCTTCTAAAGCGGGAGCTTCATCGGCTGTCCAGGGGCCGGCAGGAGAAGGCGCTGTAGCACGACCAATGGCGCTTGCAGCCGTGCTACTCATCGTGGGCCATGTGTAGAAGTACATAACCCAAGTGCCATCTTCTTCTACCAACACGTCAGAGATCAGCAGGGTATGTCCTGCATAGCTTACATCTTCGACATGAAGGACGGGTTCATCTCCCTGGCGTGTCCAGTTGAGACCATCAGGCGAGGTAGCATAGCCGATGAGAATTTCACGGGGTGGCCAACCATGAATGGCATTATAAAAAAGGTGGAACAGACCATCATGATGGATAACTGCACCAGTATCGGTGTAGATTGCATCAAAAACAGCACCCTCCTCGGGACGAGCCATCATGGGCTGCTCGGGAGGATTAACGGCCGTAAACAACACTGGCTGTGGCACGGCCGTTGGCTCTGACACAGGTGTTTCGGTTGGTTCAGGTGTGTCAGTGGCGGGAACGGCCGTTGCGGTAGGAGCGACTGCCGTTGTGGTAGGCGGTGCTTCGGTCACAGCTGATTGGGCAGTAGAATCAGCCGATGTTTCTTCATTAGTCGTCGTCTCATTAGCTGGTGCATTACAAGCGGTCAACAGCCACAAACCCAATAAAATCATAGCTTGTAAATAACGTCTCATGCTTCATCTCCTCAAATAAGAATCTATGTGTAATACGCTGAGGCAGGGCTATTTAATGAATTGGAGCAGAGATCGTTTTACGATAGACTGGCTCAATGCCTAGTTTTGATTACACTTTCATGGTTGAAGCTCCTGTAACGGC
This sequence comes from Promineifilaceae bacterium (SeqCode), assembly GCA_965223555.1. Taxonomy (GTDB): domain Bacteria; phylum Chloroflexota; class Anaerolineae; order Promineifilales; family Promineifilaceae; genus CBDCWU01. The sequence continues at coordinate 1,350,813 of CBDCWU010000008.1, read as the reverse complement.
CGTTTCCACCTTCCACCACGACACACGCATTCTCAAAAAATTGACACCGCCACCCCTCTTCATCACCATTCATAAATTTGAGCCACTGGCCGAGGGCTCCACTGGTGAATTTACGCTGTGGCTTGGCCCCATTCCCTTGCGTTGGCACGTGATGCACAGCCAGGTATCCGAAAATGGATTTACAGATACACAGGTGTTTGGGCCGTTCAAGTTTTGGCAGCATAGACATCGCTTTACGGCCGTTTCCCCCACCACTACCCACATCCAGGAACATATCAAATATGAGCATCATTTCGGTCCACGCGGACTCTTCACTCGCCTTTTGTTTAATCAACTGGGACTCTACTTCCTATTCACTGCCCGCAAAATCATCACTCGTCATACCCTCACGATAATTGTTTGAAAAGGTGGCACATATCTAATACAATACCAATACTTACTAAAGTTAAGTAAGTATTGAAAAAAGTTTGAAACTGTTGATTCGATGATGGAGCATACCCCATGCCCGAAAACGGAACAGCTCGCTTATTACGTACCATAAACAGGTCATTACTCCTGGAGCTTGTCCGCGAAAACAGCCCCCTCTCCCGTTCCCAAATTGCCAAAACCTTAAACATTAGTCTGCCAACCGTTATGCGTATTGTCGACGATCTAAAAGCAGAAGGGCTCCTTCGGGACACTGGCCAAAAAGGAGCTACCAAAGGCCGTCCCGCTTCTCTCATCGAATTCAATGGACAATCAAGTGCCATCGTGGGCGTTGATCTTGGTGGCACCAAGATGCACGGCATGGTTGCAGATTTAGCCGGGAACGTGCAGCACTCCCTTTATCGCACTCACGAAGAAAACCAGGCCAATTCAAGTAAAGAATATCTGGAAGAGTTATATCAATTCATTGACCATCTACTGGCTGCTCCTCGTCCATCAGGTCAGCAAATACGCGGGATTGGCGTGGGCGCCCCCGGTATCACCCGCGTACCCGAAGGGATCATCACCTGGGCACCAAGCCTAGGCTGGCGCAATTTACCCCTGCAAACTATGTTGTCCGAGCGATATGGCCTGCCAGCCACAGTGGAAAATGATGTCAATTTGGCTGCGCTAGGAGAGCAAGGCTTTGGAGCTGGCAAAGGCTCATCGAATATGGTCGTCATTACCCTGGGGACAGGTATTGGGGCCGGAATCATTATTGATGGCGTGATCTATCACGGGCAGAATCAAGCTGCGGGCGAAATCGGCTACATGCTGCCTGGTATCAAGTTTCTGGGGCAGCGTCATGATGGTTTCGGTGCTTTAGAAATGCTTGCCTCCGGCACGGGCATTGCTGACCGAGCTTGCCAACTCTTACAGCAGCAGAGCATCTCTTTACCTCGACAAAAAATAGATGCTCGTTATGTGTTTAACCAAGCCCAGGCAGATGTATCTTGGGCCAAACAGGTTGTTGATGAAACGGCCGATCTGCTGGCTCTAGCCATTGCTAACATCAGCGTCGTCCTAGACCCAGAAGTCCTCGTTTTAGGTGGCGGCGTGTCTAACTCCGCCCATATCTTAATCGAGCCAATCCAAAACCGATTAAAAGGCGTCATCCCTTACCTCCCTCACATTGTTCTATCCGAGCTTGGCCGAAAAGCAGTAGTCATGGGGGTTATTGTGCATGTTATGAAGGCAACAGACGAATATGTCGTCGTTAAAAAACTAACCTGAGAGGTGCGTATGTATCAAGATTTGCACGTAATTGATTTTCATTCACATTTTCCCACGAGTAGGCCCTGGTTTGAGGGCATGGGACCAGATTGGCGACAGGCTTATATTGAGCGTGTAGGTGAGCGGCGAGCCCAGTTAGCTCGTGAGCAAGCCATGGCCTATAACAAAGAGTGGCGGCTAGCTTGGGATTTCCCACCACCAGAAAAAAACTCACCCCCTGACGAAGAACAAGCCAAACGGTGGGCAAATGAAATTGAGCGGTATAGCTTACGAGCAGTTGGCTTTGTAACCGGTGGTGGCAATGATCATCTCGCTTCTATCACCAACCTGTATCCCGGCAAATTCATTGGCTTTGCCCATAATTACTTATTTGCTCCCGATGCTGCTGCCGAACTCAAGCGAGCCGTCAACGAATTAGACTTTCGAGGTTATAAGCTCTTGGCTCCAGGGCTAGATCGCCCTATCGAAGATAGAGACGCTTATCCAGTTTGGGAAACCTGCGCTGAGCTAGACATTCCTGTATTGGTTCATTTTGGCGTTATGGGTAGCGGTGGCGGCATAGCCACCCACGAAAATATCAATCCGCTCAAGCTGCACAATGTGGCTAAGGATTTCCCTGATGTAACCTTTGTTGTACCCCATTTTGGCTGTGCTTGGGTCAGAGAAACATTGCAACTGTGCTGGGCTTGCCGGAATGTTTGTATTGATACATCGGGTTCCAACCAATGGATTCGCTGGGTTCCTGGCGATCTGACTATAAAGGAACTATTCCGCAAGTATTTAGGTACAATTGGCCCTGAACGAATCATATTTGGTAGTGATTCGAGCTGGTTTCCACGTGGTTTTGCCGTTCGCTATCTACAAGATCAGATTCGTGATGCTCGGGAAATTGGTATGAGCCATGAACAGTTACAGTTGATTTTTGGTGGAAACGCAGCCCGTCTTTTCAAAATCGATCTGGCAGGCTGATAGGCATTCTCCAAACAAATCAGAAAGTGGCAAGGAGGTGATGCTCAGAAAAGATATATTCCATGCATATTCAAGAAATTCACAGCAAATCTTTTAGCAGATTTTGCTGTGGAACAGCTTATCGGTTGTTGGTGATTTTATTACTCTCATTTGGAGGAAAAGAAAAATGCATACTTTTTTAAAGAAGAAAGTGTTTGTAATGACGTCGTTGCTACTGCTTTTTACATTGCTGGTGGCTTGCACAGGTTCGCAAACGACTGCAGATCCGGAAGTCGTCGAAGTAACCCGTATAGTTGAATCAGAACCAGAGACAGTCGAAGTGACCCGCATTGTTGAAGGTGAAGTCGTTGTCGAAGAAGTTGAGGTGACACGAGAAGTTGAAGTGATGGCCGAATCTGAAATTGTCACAATTGAGTATTGGCAATACTTTTTTGATGCTCGGGTTGATGCCATGAATCGGCTAATTCAACAGTTTGAGGCTGCAAATCCAGATGTTCGGGTCGTTCACAACAGCGATATACCTTATGCTGATTTTCGGGATAAGATCGCTGCCTCAGCCCCAGCCGGTGTTGGCCCTGATGTAGCCACTATGTTTTATGGTTGGGTTCCGGCTTGGGTAGATGCTGGTTATTTGATCCCCTTACCTGCTGAGGATTTCCCACCAGATGAAATTGTGGCCACCTTCTCCCCCATGGTGCCTAACAGCCAATTTGAAGGCGAATATTGGGCCATTCCCACGGCCGTTCGCACATTGGCGCTATTCTGGAACAAAGATCTCTTTGTAGAGGCTGGTCTAGACCCAGAATCCCCCCCTACTACCTTGGAAGAACTAGAAGAGATGGCCCAGGCCCTCACCAAATACGATGACGCGGGCAATATCGAAATTGAAGGCTTCCCCGTAGCTCTGCCAGGGCAAGCCCATCACTGGTTCCGCGAAGTGTTGGTGCGGCAATTTGGCGGTGTACCCTACAGCGATGACAACAAAACCGTCATGTATAACAGCCCCGAAGGTTGTGAGGCCTTTGAATATATGCTTCAATTTGAAACCGTCTTCAATACGGGCAGTAACGACCTCTTCGAGGATGCCACCCAAGCCTTTTTGCAAGGCAAATCTGCTTTACACATTGATGGCTCTTTCCGCATCGGTAGCATTGCGGCCAATGCCCCAGACCTCAATTACGGTGTCACTGAATTGCCAGTAGGCAATGGCGTACAATCCACCTTTGGCTCCTACTGGACACATGGTATCACCCGCAAAGCGGCTGAAGACCCGGCTCGGCTCGAAGCTGCCACCCGTTTCTTGAAATTCATTACCACTGCCGAATCCGGTTCGATATGGGTCAACAAAGTAGGCGAGCTGCCGGCTCAGTTAGAGGCTGCATCAAATGAAGAGTTATTGGCCGATCCCATTTTGGGGGCCTTTGCCGCCGGTTTACCCTACGCCCATGCTACCTTCTTCGTTGATGAATCAGTACAACGCCAAGTTCTGATTGATGCCTATGATTCCGTGCGTTTGGCAGACGCAGACCCCTGCGATGCGCTTAATGAAGCAGCAGAGACAGAACAAGCCCTGTTAGATGAGTTTTGGGCTGACCATAACTAAGTATAAACAAAGACATTTCGGGGGATGAAGGAACCTAATTCCTTTGAGTAACTTGGTTTCTTCCTAGTAGTTACCGTTATCTTATTGTGACTTTGGTGCGAGGTGGACTGAAATATCATCTGCCTCGCACCACTCTATATCGGCAGTGAGAGTGGTTTCATGTCCAGATTAACAATTTCACAGCGTAGGTCTATATGGGCTTATACATTTTTGTTCGTTCCCTTGATCTTTTTTATCTTTATCCGCATTTTACCCACCCTTTCTGCCTTCAACATTAGCTTACACGAATGGAATCCCTTGGCTGTAGAGCAGAAGTTTGTGGGGCTGGCCAACTACCAACAGCTTTGGGAGGATGTACTCAATCCAAAATCGCCTACACACAAGGCATTTGTCAATACATTCCAATATGTGCTAATTGGCATGCCCTTGCAGTTGGTTATAGCCTTAGTCATTGCCCTCTTGTTGAATGAAATCACTCGCTTAAGTGTGCTTTTTCGCGCCATTTATTTCATTCCCTTTGTGACATCAACGGTGGCCATCTCGTGGGTATGGCGCTGGTTGTATCAGCCTCAGTATGGCTTTTTTAATGTGCTCTTGGCCTTTTTTGGCTTGGGTCAACAACCCTTCTTAAAGAGTCCTGACCAAGCTTTGTATTCGATAACGGCCGTTGTCGTGTGGCAAGGATTGGGGTTTGCCATCATCATCTTCTTGGCGGGCCTCAAACAGATTCCCCAAACCTATTATGAAGCCTCCAAAATTGATGGAGCCACGCGCTGGCAATCCTTTTGGCGCATCACCTTGCCCCTGCTCAATACAACCCTAGTCTATTTGGCCGTCTTACAGACCATTAGCTTTCTGCGCATGTTTGATTATGTCATTAATATGACCTCACAAGGAGATGGCGGGCCACTAAGCAGCACCACCACCGTCACCTTGCGCGTTTATCGGGAAGCATTTTCTAGCTTTAACATGGGGTATGCCTCAGCCCTAACAGTTGCTTTATTTGCCATTATTATGGTGATAACGGCCGTGCAGCTAAAATTCTTCTCCCGCAATGACTAGCTCTTGATTTTGTAGCGCTGAATCTCTATCAAAGAGTTCACGCCTGGAGTTTTTATTATGAGTGTGCTCGATCAACAACAAGAAATTGATTTCGGAGTCAGCCAAACACCTGCTTTTCTGTCAAGCCAAGCACGTCAAGACAAGATCATCAAATCAATAGCCTATATTCTCTTAGTAGTCGGCGGCTTGACAATGGTCGTTCCCTTTGCCTGGATGATTGCCACTTCAATGAAAACGGCTGGAGAAATTTATCAGGGGAATTTTTTACCAGCTATACCGACCCTAGAAAATTATCGCACGGTTATCTTCAACACGCCCTTCCCTCGTTGGTATCTCAATTCCTTAATCGTGGCCACAATCAGCACCACCAGCGTTGTCTTTTTTGATTCATTGATTGGTTTTGTCTTTGCCAAATACAACTTCCCCTTCAAAAACATCATCTTCCTGCTCATCCTTAGCACACTGATGGTTCCCACAGAAATGCTGCTCATCCCCTGGTTCATCATGTCAGTGGATCCGCCAGTAGGGGCAACCTGGGTCAATACCTTTTGGGGCATTGCTTTCCCTGGCGTGATAACGGCCGCTGGCGCCTTCTTGATGCGCCAATTTATGAATGGCGTGCCTGATGAACTGCTAGACGCGGGCCGCATTGACGGTGTAAGCGAGTTTGGCCTCTTTTGGCGTATTGCCCTGCCTCTCACCTTGCCCGCTATGGCTGCCTTAGCCATTTTCAACTTCCTGGGCAATTGGAACGCCTACATTTGGCCCCTTATTGTCACCTCAGAACAATCCATGATGACCCTACCCGTGGGATTGGCCTTCTTCTCCAATGAAAATGGAGCCGATTGGCATTTGATTATGACCGGGGCCACCCTCTCCGTTATTCCTCTCATGTTAGTTTTTATCCTCTTCCAACGTCATATCATCAAGGGCATTGCCCTAACAGGGGTCAAGGGGTAATGAGCCAGGTAGCAAACGCCTTTCCCCATTCACACTATCTACAACATGTGCTAAAACCCGCTTATCAGGGAGCAAGCGCCCACCTGTTTGCACCCATGTTGGCTGCCAATCGTGCCCATGTGGTTATGCTGGCTCGGCAAAACATCATTTCTAATGCCAATGCCCAGGCTCTGTTACAAGCCATCGCCCAGGTTGAAGAAGCGGGGATTGGCTCCTTAGCCTATCAAAAAGGAATTGAGGATCTCTTTTTCCATGTAGAAGGTCGTTTGATTGAGATTTGTGGCCCTGCTCATGGCGGCAATCTGCAATTGGCCCGCAGCCGTAATGATTTGGGCCATGCGCTGACTCGTATGGCTTTGCGGCCACAGCTCTTAGCTTTGGTTCAACAGCTACTTGATTTGCGAACCACGCTGCTCAACTTAGCTCAGGATCATATAAACACCGTGATGCCTGGCTATACACATACGCAGCCAGCCCAACCAACAACCTTTGCTCATTATCTGGCGGGTGTGCTGGCCTTCTTGGAACGGGACACGGCTCGGCTGCAAAATGCCTATCAAGCGGTCAATCAAAGTCCGCTGGGTGGCGTGGCCTTTACGGGCACAGGTTTTAATATTGACCGTGAATTCATCGCCTCGTTGCTGGGCTATGCCGGGGTGATGGTCAGCAGCCACGATAGTATTGGTGCGTCTGACCATCAGACGGATATTGCGGCTGCGCTCACCAGCTTGGGCGTGAATTTATCACGGGTGACGCATGATTTACTATTTAAGGCCACGCGAGAGAGCGGTGCCATTCGGATTGACGATAGTTTTATCCAGATCAGCTCAATTATGCCCCAAAAGCGTAACCCGGTAGTGTTGGAACATTTGCGGGCCAGGTTAAGCCGCTTGTTGGGCATGGCCCAAACAATTGTAATCCAGTGTCACAATATCCCTTATGGCGATACACAGGATATTGAGGACGAGATTGAACCGACGCTGTTTGAGGCTTTGGCAACGGCCGTTGCTATTCTAGAACTATATGAGTCTGTCTTTGCCACTTTGCAGCTAGATGTTGACCACTTGCTGGCCGAAGCGGCCGTTGGTTTTACCACTGTCACCGAATTAGCCGACACCTTGGTACGTGAGGCAGAGCTGCCCTTTCGCACAGCCCACCACATCGTCTCCCAACTGGTTCGGGCAGCTCTGACAGCGGGTTTAGACACGGCCGATATGACACCTGATCTGCTGGCCTCCGTCTCCGCCGAGATTTTGGGAGAGCCATTGCATCTGGATGAAGCTGTCTTTGCCAGAGCATTAGACCCGGTGGCCTTTGTTGAGGGGCGTAATAGCTTAGGGGGAGCGGCCTCGGTGGCAACTTCAGCCCTCTTGCAAACTCAAGCCCATAAATTGGGTGAAGACCAGTCTTGGCTCCACACTGAAACACAAAGGCTGGCAACAGCGGAGCAACGCCTGCAACATGAGGTCCAGCAAATTATCATGTAATACAGTCTGACATTTGGCTGCAAACAAAGGTTGTGTGTTCGTAAATGTCAGTTAAAATCCCAGCCTTGTAATTTGAAAGAAAGCAGGAAGGAAACCCACAATGCCTACAAATGCTGTAATGATTGGCTGTGGCAATATGGCTCGTCATCATTTGCGCCAGATATTGACACATTTTCCAGATACGGCCGTTCCCGTCATCTGCGAACCATCTCCTGAGCAAGCTGCCACCACTGCCGATCTGTTCACCAGTCTCAATCGCCCCCTCCCCCACAATGAGCCAGATTTAGAAAAACTATTGGTGGAATATGGTGACCAATTAGATGCGTCTTTCATCATCACGCCCCATGCCCTGCACCACGATCAGGCACAAGCCTGCTTAGAAGCGGGGTTGGATGTACTGTTGGAAAAACCGATGGTCATGAATGCTGCCGAAGCCAACAGCCTCATTGCCACTTGTGATAGAACGAAAAAGCATTTGGTGGTGGGATTTCAGGGCAGTTTATCGCCAAAAGTGCGCACGGCCGTTACCATGTTACGTTCTGGCACGCTCGGCCCTATCCTCAACATCAATGGCCTCGTCTGGCAAGATTGGTCGAGCAACACGGCCAATACTTGGCGACAGCAGCCCAAGCTGTCTGGCGGCGGTTTCATGTTTGATACAGGCGCACATATGCTGAACACCGTCGCCGATTTAGCAGGCGAACCATTTGTGGAGGTGGCGGCTTGGTTGGATAACCGTGACCAGCCAGTGGATATTTTGGGTGTGGTGATCGGCCGTTTAGCTTCTGGCACCCTTGTTACGCTAAACGCTTGCGGTGACACCATCCCCTCCTGTGCTTCTGACGTGCGTGTTATCTGCAGCAAAGCCATGCTGCGCACTGGCATTTGGGGTGAGCGGCTGGAAATCCAGTATCATGAAAAAGAGGGCTGGCAAAAAGTGCCTGTGCCCCCTTCATTTGGGGTGTGGGATCAGTTCCAGGCTGTGCGGGCTGGCAAAATTGAGAACCCTTCCCCGCCTGAAGTTGGCTTGCGTATGGCGCATTTATGGGATGCTATTCGGGTATCAGCCAAGCAAAATGGACAACCTGTTTCTATAAGCAGTAAACAGTGAGTAGTAGTCAGTTCACTCGTTCCCACGCTCCGCGTGGCATGGTGGACGCGGAGCGTCCAGGGCGACATTCCGACGGAGACCGTCGGAACAAGATATTAAAAATTTACAAAGGAACAAAAATGACAGAATTACCTAGAGTAACCGTATGGAATGAGTTTGTACACGAGCGACGTGTGGAAGCCATCGGCAAAATGTATCCTGAAGGAATGCATGGTGCGATTGCCAATCATTTACGCTCACAAGGGCTGACAGTGCAAACTGCCACTTTGGATCAACCAGAGCATGGGCTGACAGATGAAGTCTTAGCCAACACCGATGTTCTCATTTGGTGGGGGCATATGGCTCATGCCAAAGTCAGTGATGAAGTGGTTAATAAAGTCCACAAGCGTATCATCAGTGATGGCATGGGACTGGTGGCTTTACATTCAGCCCACTTTTCCAAGATTTTCATCAAGTTGATGGGAACATCGTGCAATTTGAAGTGGCGCGAGGCAGGTGATAAAGAGCGACTATGGACTGTCTCACCCAGTCACCCCATTGCCCAGGGCATTGGACAGTATATTGAGATTCCCCATGCCGAAATGTATGGCGAATTTTTTGATATTCCTGAACCTGACAAACTAGTTTTTGTGAGTTGGTTTGAGGGTGGCGAAGTGTTTCGCAGCGGCTGCTGTTTCCATCGTGGACGGGGCAAAATCTTCTATTTCCGTCCTGGTCACGAGACCTATCCAATTTTTCATCACCCTGATGTACTGAAGGTGATCAACAATGCGGTACGGTGGGCTAAGCCGAGCGGTGGACCAACGGTTGTCTTTGACCATCACCCCGTTCCTCTGGAGCCAGTGAAGGGTGAAGTAAATGCCATTGAAATTGAGCATCCTGAGGGAAGTTTTGGCTAGAAAATTATAAAACGAGTAATTGAGTAATTACATAATTACGTAATTACTCAATTATCTAAATTATCATGACAAAGAAATTAAAAGTTGGTTTGGTCGGCTTAGGCGGAATTGCAAATGTACATGGGCGTGGCTGGGCTGCAGCCGAAAATGCAGAGTTGGTGGCAGGAAGTGATGTGAATACGGCCGTTTTCCCGCGTTGGCAATCAGAATATGGACTACAAAAAACAATGGTTGATCCTGATGAAATCTTTAACGATCCTGAGATTGACATTATTGATATTTGTACCCCCAATAATTATCATGCCGATCTAGCGATTCGGGCCATGGAGGCGGGCAAACATGTCATTTGCGAGAAGCCATTGGCTTCTACTCCTGCTGAGATTCGCCGTATGATAGAGGCCCGCGACCGCACTGGCATGACGTTAATGACGGCGCAGCACTTTCGCTTTAGTGGCGTGTCCAAGGCGATGAAGGCAGAGATTGACACGGGTGTGTTGGGGGATGTATATCATGCTCGTAGTTGGATGTTGCGGCGAGCGGCCGTTCCTGTGCGTCCCGGTTTTATCTTGAAGGAACATAGTGGCGGCGGACCAACGGTGGATATCGGTGTCCACATTTTGGATTTGACGCTGTGGTTTATGGGCAATCCTAAGGCTGTTTCGGTGACTGGTGTGGCCCGAACTGAACTGGCCCACGGGCCAGGTGCATTTAGCATTTGGGGAACAGATGCCATTCCCCCTGAATATGATGTGGAGGATTTCGCGGCTGCTTTTGTGCGCTTTGATAATGGGGCCACACTCATGTTGGAAGTCAGTTGGATGCTGCATCATCCTGTGGAAGGCTATGAAGATATGCGGATGTGGCTCTATGGCACAAAGGGCGGCGCCTATTGGCCTAAATGCGAAATTTATCAAACAAATAATGAGACCAAGCAGCATTACAACCGTCAACTGGTGCTAAAACCGGAACAACACGAAGCACACATGCAGGAAATTGTGGAATTTGCCCAAACAGTTGCCGAGGGTGGTGAATCATTGGTTCCGGCCGAGCAATCATTGCAGGTATCGTTGATTTTGGATGCGATTTACAAAAGCCAAGCGACAGGGCGAGAAGTGATGATTGAATATTAGATGAAACGGCCGATTTTCATCTTTAGTGGCGCCCCAGCATCGGGCAAAAGTACGGTAGCGCAGGCTCTGTTGCAGCGCTACAGCTTTGGCTTGCATATTCCGGTGGATATGATTCGGGCCTGGGTGGTGAGCGGCCGTTCTGACCCAGTTGGATCATGGACAGAGGAAACGGAACGGCAGTTTGGTCTGGCACGGGACACAGCCGCTACCACGGCCAAACGATATGCTGAAACAGGTTTTACAGTGGCGATTGATGATGTGATTTTGCCGGAGCAAGCAGCAGTTCATTATGATGAAGCCTTGGCAATGTTTGAAGTATTCAAGGTTTTGTTAAGACCTGATGTGGATGTCGCTTTGGCACGGAATGCAGAGAGAATGATTGAGGGATTTGATACGGCCGTTCTCAATGACATTATCGAACCTATTTATGATGCCTTTGACACTGAGGCGATGCGTGATGATGGCTGGTTCGTTATCAATTCTAGCCACTTAAGCGTGACCGAAACGGTGTCTGAAATTTTACGGATAACAGGCTGTTTTGCTAATTGAGAAATCCGATTTCGGCAACCTAAGGGTGCTTGAGAAATCGATTTCTAGAATAACACATGACAAAAAAAGCATTGATGGTTTGGGGTGGCTGGCCTGGCCATGAGCCGAAGCAGTGTGTGGATATTTTTGCGCCGCTGCTAGAAGCAGTGGGCATGGATGTGGAGATTAGTGATACGCTAGATATCTACTTAGATGCGGAAAAGATGGCATCGCTAGATTTGATTGTGCCGATTTTTACGATGAGTACGATTTCGCAAGAGCAGGAAGCGGGACTGTTAACGGCCGTTAAAAATGGCGTAAACGTTGGTGGCTGGCATGGGGGCACGGCCGATGCCTTTCGTAATAATGTGGATTATCAGTTCATGGTAGGCGGTCAGTGGGTGGCCCATCCCGGCAATATTATTAATTATCGCGTGAATGTGACGAATCAGGATGACCCCATTACCCAGGGCATTCCGGATTTTGACATGCACTCGGAGCAGTATTATATGCACGTTGATCCCTCGAATAAGGTGCTGGCGACGACGACGTTTAGCGGCGAACATCTTTTCCCACCTGATAATCAAATGATGAAGGCTGCATTTAGCGATGGCAATGCTTCTTGGATTAAAGGGACAGTAATGCCGGTGGTGTGGAAGCGAATGTTTGGCAATGGCCGTATATTTTACTCTTCGCTCGGCCATGTCGCCGCCGACTTTGATGTGTCCGAAGCGAAAGAAATTCAGCGACGGGGCTTGTTGTGGGCGGCGGGAATAGAGATTGGAGATTAGAGAGAGGAGACTGGAGACTAGAGACTGCTTAGTCTCTAGTCTCCTCAAATAGGAACAAATATGAGTGACGTAATTAATTGGGGTTTTATCGGGACGGGAAATATTGCCAAGAAGTTTGCCACAGGCTTGCAGGCGTTGCCAGATGCGAAGCTGTTGGCGGTGGGATCGCGGGCGCAGACAACGGCCGATGCCTTTGCCGACCAATTCAATGCGCCACGTCGTTATGACAGCTATGAGGCACTGGTGAATGATGCCGATATGCAAGCTGTGTATGTCTCGACACCACATCAGTTACATATGGAGAATACGTTACTGAGTTTGGAAGCGGGCAAGGCGGTGATGTGCGAGAAGCCGTTTGCCATTAATGCAGCGCAAGCGCAGATAATGGTGGATAAGGCACGGGAAAAGGGCGTGTTTTTGATGGAGGCGATGTGGACGCGCTATTTGCCCATCATTGTGAAGCTGCGGGAGTTGCTGGCGGCGGATGTCATTGGCGATGTACGCATGATAACGGCCGATTTTGGCTACCGTAGTGGCTTTAACCCTGAGAGCCGCACTTTTAATCCGGCTATGGGTGGCGGTGCATTACTTGATGTGGGCATTTACCCCATCTCACTGGCTTATATGATTTTAGGGCAACCGAGTCGCATTAGCAGTATGGCGGAATTGGGACAGACGGGTGTGGATGAGCAGTCGGCCTTTATTTTTGGCTATGAGGGGGGCCAGATGGCGGTGATGACAACGGCCGTACGCACCAATACACCACATGAAGCATATATTTTGGGCACAAACGGCCGTATTAAAATCCACACACCCTGGTGGGTGGGGCAGACGATGACGGTTTCGGTTAACGGCCAAGCCGACGAGGAAATCCATTTACCCCTCATAGGCAATGGCTGGAACTATGAAGCGGCTGAATTGATGGCCTGTCTGCGCGCGGGCAAATTGGAAAGCGACATTATGCCCCTCGACGAATCGTTGCAAATTATGCACACAATGGATGAGATTCGGGCTCAATGGGGATTGAAGTATCCGATGGAATAGGACGTATTGCGTATTCCATAAGGCGGCCAAGCCGCAAAATTTTCCACAAAGGTCACGAATAACACAAAATTTATCTACACTTTGTGTTATTCGTGACCTTCGTGGAGGGCAATTTACGCTCATGGCGCACATTTTGCGCTTGTACGAAGTATTGGCCACATTCTACGGAATACGGAATACGCAACACGCAACACGTGAGGAACGATGACAGTACCAGTAGGACTACAACTATATACGCTGCGAGAAGCGTTTGCGGAGGATTTTGAAGGTACGATTCGCCAAGTGGCGGAAATTGGATTTGTGGGCATTGAGCCGTGGGGGGGCTTGATGACAGATGTGGCTGAAAAGAAGAAGCTGTATGATGTGTTGGGGTTGCAAACGCCGAGTGTGCATTATGGTTTGCCCCTTGGTGACAAGAAAAATGAGATTTTGGACAATGTGGCTGCATTAGGCTGTTCGCACGTCATCTTGCCCTATATTAATCCTGACTATTTCACCAGTGAAGATGGCATTAAGACGGTGGCCGATATGTTGAATGAGGCCAATGAAGTGGGTCAAGCGCATGGGCTGACGATTCATTATCACAATCATGATTTTGAGTTTCAGATGTTGAACGGCCGTCCCGCCATGGAACATCTCATCGAACAAGTGGATTCGGCTGTTAAATTTGAGCTGGACACGTATTGGATTCAGGTTGGGGGGCATGATCCAGCCGAATTTGTACGCAAGATGGGCAATCGGTCGCCTTTGTTGCACATTAAAGACGGTCCAGCCGATAACCGTGAATCGGATATGAAGGCTTTGGGCACGGGTACGATAGATATTCCCGCATTAATTGCGGCAGGTGCTGAACACACGCAATGGGTGTTTGTGGAACTGGACAGATGCGTCACGGATATGTTAACGGCCGTTCGTGAGAGTTATGCTTATTTGACAAATAATGGGTTGGCACGAGGGCGTTAAGCCACATGTTAGGAACTAAGTTCCTTTGAGGAACTTAGTTCCTGCTGACAATAAAATGACAACACCAATTGCTTTACAACTTTACAGCTTGCGCGATGCGCTGATTGAGGATTTTGCGGGCATCGTCGAAAAGGTGGCCGCGATGGGTTATGTGGGCGTAGAACGCGCCTTTTTCACGGAAACCATGTCAGCGGCGGAGGCGACGAAGATCATCCAGGCTAATGGACTGACCGTTGCCGCCGCTCATGCCGAATTGCCCCTGGGCGATGAACAAAAAAATATGCTGGACATCATGGCGGATGCGGGCACAGACACCATGATTTGGCACGGTTGGCCGCAAGACCCCGATTATGGTTCCGTGGACGGCGTAAAACGGCTGGCCGCTCGTTACAATGAGGCCAATCGCGCGGCCCAAGCCAATGGCATGCGCTTTGGCATCCATAATCACTGGTGGGAATTTGAACCTGTGGGCAACACCTATCCCTATCGCATTTTGCAAGCGGAAATGGATGACTCTATTTTCTTTGAGGTGGATACGTATTGGGTGCAAACGGCTGGTTTGGAGGCGGCGGCTGTTTTGCAGGAATTGGGCAGCCGCGCCCGCTTTTTGCATGTTAAGGACGGCCCCGTCAAAAAGGATCATGACATGCTGGCTGTGGGCAGTGGGGAGATGGATTTTACGGCCGTTTTCGCCGCCGCCACCAACCCTGAATGGGCTGTGGTGGAGTTGGACAGTTGCGCTACGGATATGTTAACGGCCGTTCAGGAAAGCTATAACTATCTAACAAACAACGGCTTTACCAAAGGCAAACTGTAGGCAGTCGGAGGAGATGATGAGTGAAAAAGTGCGAGTTGGAGTCATTGGAACTAGTGGATGGACTGATTTTTTATTGTTGCCCAGCTTGCAAAGTCATTCTCAAGCAGAGATTGTTGCTCTTTGTGGGCGCAATCAAGAACGAGCCAAAGAAGTTGCCAGCAAATATGATATTCCTCAAATTTTTGCTGATTATCGAGAGATGATGGCAACCACCGATCTACAGGCAGTTGTCATTGGTTCACCCGATGATCTCCATTATCCCATGACGATGGCAGCTCTTGAGACTGGATTACATGTATTGTGCGAAAAACCACTGGCAAATAGTGTGCAGGATGCCAAAGCAATGTATGAAAAAGCCCAAGCCAATAGGTTAAAACATATGGTTTTGTTTACTTGGCGTTGGATGCCTCATTTCCAGTACTTGCGGAAGCTGGTTCAAGACGGCTATATCGGACGTCTTTATCATGCAGATTTTCGGTTTATGGGTGGCTACGGCCGTTCCGCAGATTATACGTGGCGATTCGATAAATCACGTGCCAATGGCATCGTCAGCGATCTTGGCTCACATATGATTGATATGGCACGATGGTTAGTTAGTGATATTAAGAACGTCCAAGCAAATTTAGCTACATTTATTAAGCATTCTGGACTTGATAGCCAACCCGTCACCCCCATCAATGATTCAGCGTTATTGACGATCGAATTCACTGACGGTGGGCATGGCATAATCCAAGCCAGTGCTGTGGCACATATAGGCTCTCATTTCATGCAACAACAAGTGTATCTATATGGAGAGAAAGGAACATTGCAAGCAAATGTGTCATTTTCAGGCAGTAAGCTAGATTCAATAATTCAAGGAATGACTCATTTGGAAGAAGAGCTCCAAAATATCGCCATTCCGCCTGAATATTGGTCAGAGTTAGATAAGCCTGTCTTTGATCTTGACAGATGGCAACAACTATTTTGTAAGCAGCAAATTGGGCTTCGCTTGTTCATTGATGCCATCTTAGAAGATAAAGAAGTGACGCCCAGTTTCTTTGATGGGCTTAAAGCGCAAGAAGTTGTGGACGCTGCACTCACCTCACATGAGACGGGGCAACAAGTGGCTATTGCATCTTGACGTGCCCAAGGGTTGAGGCTCAGATTTGATGTCATTACATGGCAGACTCATTGATGTAGACGACTGTTTGCTCATCGTGATTGATGTGCAAGAGGCGTTCTTGCGGAAGCTGCCAGAGGCAGAAAGCGAACTGCTGGTCAATCGCATTGGCTGGCTGGTGCAGGTGGCGGGAAAGTTGGGTGTGCCGATGATTGGCACGGCGGAGGATGTGGCGCAATTGGGTGGCTTGGTTCCTGCTATTGCGGAGAAGTTGCCAGCGGAAGCCTGCGCCGAGCCTGGCGAGGTGGCCATTTACAACAAAATGGTGTTTGGCTTGGCCGATCAGCCCGATATTTTGGCAGCGGTGGAGAAAACAGGCAGGAAAACGACCGTGCTCGTTGGCCTTGAAACCGATGTCTGTGTGGCCCATTCCGCTCTGGGCTTGTTGCAACATGGCTACAACGTCATCGCCCTCACCGATGCCACTGCCTCGCCTGACAGTGGGCATGCTATAGGACTGGAACGAATGAAACGGGCTGGTGTTTTGTTAATGACGTGCAAAAGCTTATTTTACGAATGGGTACGAACAGTGGCAGCATCAGAAGCGTTTTGGGCAAAATATAAAGATGAGATTGGCGTGGTGGCGGGGATAAAATTGTAAGTAAGGAGAACAGGAT
Organism: Promineifilaceae bacterium (SeqCode); assembly: GCA_965223555.1. GTDB lineage: Bacteria > Chloroflexota > Anaerolineae > Promineifilales > Promineifilaceae > CBDCWU01. The sequence goes on along the minus strand of CBDCWU010000008.1, from coordinate 1,333,975 downwards.
GGAAAAAGTAAAAGTCGGCATTATTGGCTGTGGTAATATTGCTCCAGCCTATGTGAAGGGCTGTCGCGCCTTTGAGGTTTTGGAGGTAGCGGCCTGTGCCGATATTGATGCCGGGGCAGCGGAACAGTTGGCTCAGGAGTATGATCTACGGGCCATGTCAGTAGCTGCATTGTTAGCTGATTCTGAAATTCAAATCGTGATTAATTTGACGATTCCGGCAGTCCACGCCGAAGTCAGTCTAGCCATTATTGAAGCAGGCAAGCATGTGCATAGTGAAAAACCATTGGCGACGGTGCGGGCAGACGGCCGTAAAGTGCTTGATGCGGCTCAGGCCAAAGGCGTGCGTGTAGGCTGTGCCCCTGACACTTTCTTAGGCGGTGGTTTGCAAACCTGTCGCAAATTGATTGATGATGGCTGGATTGGTGAACCCATTGCGGCCACGGCCTTTATGGTGGGGCGCGGCATGGAGATGTGGCATCCCAACCCCTATTTCTTCTATCAACCCGGCGCTGGGCCGATGTTCGATATGGGGCCTTATTACCTGACAACATTGGTGCATTTGTTGGGGCCAGCCACCCGCACTAGCGGTACGGTCAAAGCCTCATTCCCCGAACGCATTGTTACCAGCCAGCCCCGTTATGGCGAACGTATTCCAGTGAACACACCCACCCATGTAGGAGGTTTAGTCAATTTTGCCAGTGGCCCCATTGCCACGCTGATTATGAGTTTTGATGTCTGGTCGCACAGCCTGCCACGCATTGAGATTTATGGCTCGGAAGGCTCATTGAGTGTACCTGATCCCAATATTTTTGGCGGGCCAGTAAAGGTGCGACGAGCCGGGGCCAGTGAGTGGTCTGATGTGCCCTTGACGCACAGCGACAAGGTGGGGCGTGGGATTGGTGTGGCTGATTTGGCTTATGGCCTTGTAAACGGCCGTCCCCATCGCGCCAATGGCGCGATGGCCTATCATGTCCTCGATTTGATGCAATCCTTTGAGGAATCTTCTGACAGTGGACAACATGTGATGATTGAGAGCCGTTGTGAACGGCCAGCTTTGCTGCCGTTGGGATTGATGGCTGGCAGATTGGACGAGTAGAGATTAGAGATTGGAGACTAGAGATTGGAGACTGTCCCAGCGTGAGTCTCTAGTTTCCAGTCTCCAGTCCCCACAGGAGAAAAGATGACCACTCTACCCCGTATCCAACATGTGAGTATACATCGGCCATCTGGCAAGGTAGCCACGCAGGCGGCGCGAGCCTTTTATGGCGAGGCAGTAGGGTTGCCCGAAATTGCTGTACCGGGAACTTTGGCGGGCCGGGGGCTGATCTGGTATCAGTTGGGCAATACAGAGTTGCACATTTTTATTGAGGAGTTTGAAGGTGGCGGTCAGGAGCACCATTTTTGCATCGCGGTAGAAGATGTGGATGGGTTGCGAGGACGTTTGGAGGCAATGGGTCATGTGATCCGCGATACGACACCGATTCCAGGCCGACCACGCTTTTTTTGCCGCGATCCCTTTGGAAATTTGGTGGAATTTACTACAATCGAAGCTTCGTAAAGGCTCGTCTTCGATCAATATTTTCACATCAAATAGATAAACGGGCGATCGCACGATTATTACTGCTGAGAGGAACAATGATTTTACGTATTTGGCGGGCACAAATTGAACCCTCTACTCGTCCCATTTGTGAGCAATTTGAACAAACCTATTCTTTACCTATGTTTCGCGCTTTGCCAGGCTGCCTAGGTGTATTTTTCCTGTTTACCACACAGGAATGGCTAGCAGCTAGTTTATGGGACAGTCAGGACTCTATTGAAAAGCTGGCGGTTTCTTCAGTTTACCAAGAAACGGTCAACAAGCTGGTAGCAACTGGGCTACTGGTGGGTGAACAGTCGGTGGAGTTATTGGAAGTGACAGGTGGTTTCCTAGAAACTCAATGGCTTGAACGATTCGCTTCATAAGTGCAGACTCAGGTAACGGGCTATCATGAAAATCACCTTTTTGGGAACATGTAGCGGCACAGAGCCGCAACCTGATTATCATCACAGTTCGTTTGTTATTGAGATAGATGGCGCGGTTTACTGGTTTGACGCTGGTGAGAGTTGCTCCTATACGGCGCATACGAGCGGCGTGGATGTGTTGGCAACACGAGCCATTTTTATCAGCCACCCGCATATGGATCATATTGGTGGGCTGCCCAATTTGTTGTGGACATGCCGCAAGCTGAATCTGTTTGTGGCGCCGCGTTTGTCGGGCAAGCGGATTGATTTGCATTTGCCAGACTTGGCTGTTTGGGAGGGTATGATGCAGATGTTGCAGCGGACGCAGGGTAATTTTGAGCTGGATTTTGAGTTTGTGCCGCATTTGGTAGCGGACGGCTTGGTGTATGAACAGGATGGGTTGCGGGTAGTAGCCCAGCATAATGAACATATGGGTGTGCCGACAGTGGGTGAAGCGTGGCGATCATTTTCCTATCGGGTGGAGGGCAACGGCCGTTCTCTGGTTCATTCCGGTGATGTGAAACACATTAGCGAACTGGCTGGCTTGGTGGATGATGGTTGTGATTTGCTGCTGATGGAAACCGGACATCATGATGTGGCTGAGGTGTGTGCGTTTGTGCGGGATAGTGGCTGGGAATACGGCCGTCTCCTCTTCATCCATCACGGTCTGGCCGTTCTGGCAGACTATGAAGGTGAACGGCAAAAAGCCAAAAGCATTTTGGGTGACAGGGTGGATTTGGCCTATGATGGACTGGCAATAGATTGGTAAACGAGGCAACTAATGAAAGCAATTGTGTATGAAGCACCCGAGAAGTTTAGCTATACTGACGTACCTGACCCCCAAATCAAACCACACGAAGTATTGGTTCAAGTGCGAGCCTGTGGCATTTGCGGCACAGATTTACACATTCATGAAGGGGAGTTTTTAGCAGAATTTCCGCTGATTCCTGGACATGAGGTGGTAGGTGAGATAGCGGAGTTGGGAGCCTGCGCCGAGTCCGGCGAGGTGGCCGTTTCCGATCTGCGTGTTGGTGATAGGGTTGCTGTAGACAATACCGAGCTGTGCGGCCACTGCTTCTACTGCCGCCGCAACCAACCTCTTTACTGTGAAAACTTCGGCTCACATGGCTGCAATATGGCGGGTGGTTTAGCCGAATATGTCGCTATTCCAGCCGAGAAATTGTTCCCGATCTATAACCTTTCTTGGCGTGAGGCAGTCATGGCCGAGCCACTGGCTTGTGCTGTGCATGGTATGGACGTGATTGGGTTAACACCGGGCAGCAATGTGCTGCTCTTCGGAGCCGGGCCAACGGGCATTGTGTTGGCACAACTATTGAAACTCAATGGGGCAGCCCATTTAACCGTAGCTGCTCCAGCAGGGCCAAAGCTAGATTTGGCAGCCAAGTTGGCGGCTGATGAGGTGGTGGCCATCGACCGCGACGATTATGAACCTCATCGTGCTTATCTATTGGACAAGCACCCACATGGTTTTGACACAGTGATTGAAGCGACGGGAGCAGCACAATTGTGTAAGGAATCCTTGCAATATGCTCGCATGGGTGGACAAGTTATCGTCTATGGTGTGTATCCAGAAGCAGCTCGAATTAGCTGGAGCCCAACGGACATTTTTCGGCGAGAATTGACAATTAAAGGGTCGTTTGCCCAGACACATTGCCTGGGTCGCGCCCTAGCTTATCTAGAAAGTGGGCAAGTGAAGGTGGATGAAGTAATCACGCAAATTTTCCCCTTGTCGGGCTATGGTGATGCCCTGGAAGCATTACGCTCCCGGCAAGGGATTAAGAACGTTGTAATGCCCTGAACTGTGAGTATTTCTGGCTCTTAATCTTCACCTATTACGTCTTCATCTCCATGCTCATCGCTTTTGAGCTCTAGCCAAAGCATGAGCGCTTCCATGCGTTTGCGTTTTCTTCATGGCTTTTGTGAAGCTGCTTCTCATAATGTTTACGCTCTTTGTAACGTTCAACGGCCGATTCTTTGATGCGTTCGCTGGCTGGGGCTAATATCACGAGCGCAATGAGGGCGAAAATTGTGACAAAAATGGCGTTCCAATATTCACCAACGCCAACTGACATGCCAATGGCGGCTACTAACCAGATGGTGGCCGCAGTCGTTAGGCCGCGAATTTTGTTCTTGCTTTGCTGCAAGGTGCCTGCACCCAAAAAGCCAACGCCAGAGATCACCTGAGGAGCAATACGGCCTGCGTTTTGGGGTTCATTGTACTGTTTACCAAAAATTTCCAATGCTAACCAAGTAAACATACATGAGGCGACTGCAATCATCATATTGGTGCGGACGCCAGCCGATTGGCCTGATCTAGCTCGTTCAATGCCCACAACTGAGCCTAACACACCAGATAAGACAATTCTTAGTACAAATTCAGAAGAAAGTGTCATGTCTATTGCTCCTTGGCCACCCGCTCACTGAGCCAGGGTATCTTCGGCAAGGAGTTGGGAAACGGCCGTCCATATTTCTCGCCGCAGGTCAGTGAGGGCTGTTTCTTCAACAAGGGGCTTCTTTTTCAGAGGTGGTAGTTGTGACCAAACCAAACTAGCCAACAAAGGCACTTTCGCCAAAAAGGGGATACGCAAAGCCAAGGTTTGTAACCGCTCTACCCATTTATCCTGCCCCTCTTTGGCTAATAATAATGTGGTGATGGGCAGGAGAAAGAGGAGCGGAATGAAGGCTTGCAGTTCAACGGTCGTCCACAAACCATCTACCACTACTTGCCGTGCCCTCGCCACATTATTCAGCCCCATCAGAGCATGGCTGGTTCCAGCCGCTGTCCAGACAACTGCCTCATCATCACCCATTGATTGATACATTTTTGTGCTTTGCTCAAACCAATCTTGGGCCTGACCATATTGGCCTGCAACCAATTCTAACCAGCCCATTACTCGATGGGCACGTCCCATAAGATAAGGGTTGGGAACGGTTGTCCCAATGAGGCTCATACCTTGTTGCAACTGCCCTCGGGCCGTTTCGTATTGACCCATCAGGGCTAAAATCTCACCATGAAAAATATGGGGAGCAGCAACAGCCCAGGGGTAGCCAACCTGGTTACCAACGATTTTGGCTTCTAAGACAGAGGCTTGAGCCTCCTGGAATTGACCAGAGAGCCACTGTGCAACAGCAATATCTACCAACTCGTTGACCATATCACTACGGAAACCATTATCACGCGAGATAGCGTAGGCTTGTTGCAAGCAGCGGTCGCCTATAGCAAATTCCCCCCGAAAAATGGCCAAATAGGCCAAGGCTTCTAAAGCCCTTTTTATCCCCCACAAGTTATTTTCGGTTTTGGACAAGGCCAAACATTCTTCAAATAATTGCTGGGCCTCATCGTAGGCTACTAAATCACGAGCAACCCAGCCTAATTGTTCTAAGGCTCTAATGATTTCCCATTGATTCTGCTGAGAGCGGGCCACAGTCAGATTTCGCTCAAAACGATGTTTGGCCTCATGGTAATTACCCATATGGCGAGCCGCATGGCCTAAAGCATCATAAGCATTAAATTCGCCCCACTGATCCCCTAATTGACGGAACAATGCCAAACTCTGCTCTATTTGCTCCCAAACCTGCTGTCTATTGTCAGTCGCAAAGGGGAGGAAAGAACTTGATATCAATAGAACAAAAGCTCTTTCGGCACGAACATCTTCACCGGCTTGGTCAGCTTTTTCTAGGAGGGAAAGCGCTTCTTGCGCGATGGTTTGAATGGTATCTGGCTGCCCAGTGTAACTGAGGAAACGGCCGTACCAAATTAATGTTTTTGCCAATACGCGCTGAGTCGTTGGAGATATTGGCAATGTTCGCAATTTTTGGGTGGCAACCTTACAAATCGTCTGACCATCATTAAATCGATCTCGCCAATCATAAAACAGACATAAGCCATTAATGGCTTGATCAATATTGGCAACAGCCGCCTGCTCAACAGCCCAATACCAGGCAGCACGAGCGTTTTCTTGATCGGCCTCAATCTGAAGCATCGCTTCTGGATAGCCAATTCGGATTTTATACTCTTGGTGTTGCAGAGCAACGCAGTAGTAGTGGCTATGTTGATTGCGAACGGCCGTTGCTGCCTCTATATCCTCGGACAGCTTCTCAGCTGCATATTGACGCATTAATTCATGCAATATATAACGATCTTGCTGCTGGTTATATTGAAGGAAAGATTTACTAACGAGATTAGCCAAGGTGCGCAGGGAGGTGCCTGTAATTTTTTGGGCTGCTACTCGTGAAAAACCACCACGGAAGACGGCCAATTGGATAAATACAGCTTGTTCTGTTTCCGTTAACTGCTGCCAGGAATAATCGAACACTGCCCGAATGCTGCGATGACGCTGGGGCATGTTACGGACGCCTGTTTCCAGCAAATCGAGACTGTTCTGGAGTTCGGCGGCAATATCAGGCAAGGAGAGCATATCTACCCAAGAAGCAGCTAACTCTAAGCCTAAGGGCATCCCGCCCACCGCCCGACAGATGTTGGTAAGAGGGGTGAGATCGGTAGCTGTTAAGGCAAAGTTAGGCTGAACGCGATGTGCCGCTTGGAGAAATAAGCGAACGGCCGTATATTGCAGGGCATCTTCTGGCGTCTCCCAGGTCGGAAACTCGAATCCCTGAATTGGGTAAACCTGTTCCTCTCGCAATTGCAAACGCTCACGGGATGTCACCAAAACTTGCACTTGGGCCGCTGCTTCCAAAATCTCTGTCACCAAGGCTACACCTTCCAGTAAATGCTCAAAATTATCTAAAATCAGGAGCAGCTTTTTGTGGCGCAGATAATCTAGCAATTGCTCTCTGGCTGACCGACTGTCACTCAGCATCCGATCCGGGCGATTTTCTTGCCAACTACCTTCCAAAGAGAAGTTGAGAGCGTCGGCCAGGGCAGGAATTATTTGGTTAGTCGTTCGCAATGGCGCCAAATGAACAAAGAAAATGCCGTCAGGGAAGACGCTCGTTCGCGTCAACTGCCCCTCGGCCACAGCCAAGGCCAAACGTGTTTTGCCCATGCCTCCTGGTCCCACAATGGTAATAAGCCGAGTCTCGGAATCAGCTAATAAATCATCCAAAGCAGCCAACTCCTCCTCACGTCCAATAAAAGGGGTGGGCTGCTGAGGCAAATTGTGGGGTGAGACTAATGTGACAGTCAACAGGGGCACGGACGTTTCGGAAAGAGAAACTATCCGTGGTGAGGCAAAGGATTGGTGAGGCAAATCAGGATGCAGTAAGCCATAAAGTGGCTGCGGTGGATCGCCTGGGGTTAGTTGATGCTCGCCAAATGTTCGCCAAAAAGCACTATCAGGCAAGGGCAGGGAATCATGTATCAGCTTTGAGGCCAAAATTTGACCGCCCCAAGCGGCGGAGGTAATAGGGCCTGTTTGGGCAATGACTGCCTTATCATCTCCGACAGCAGCCCCGTGCAGGCCAAGCCGCAAGCGCAGTTCGCCGATACGACCCCATTTTTCCCGACCAAAGGCTTCTTGAATAGCCAGGGCACAGGCGAGTGGACGGCCGTTGGCAAAGACCGCTCGCGCCTTATCGCCATATAGTTCTAAAATGCGCCCCCCATGCCGCTCAATCTGCTCTTCCAAAATTGTGTTGTGCCGATGCAAGGCGGGGATCATCTCCTGTTGATGGCGATCCCACAATTGTGTCACGTTTTCGATATCCGTGAATAGATAGGTATGGAAACGGCCGTTTTTGACTTCGGCCTCTTGCCGCACTGGTTGCGCTTCCTGAGGCAAACTATTGACTTTAATTTGCTGGTAAAGATTTGTCGTTTCAGCCGTTGGCTCGACGCCGAGTTCATCACGCAAACGATCACGGCAGATATGATACTGCGCCAGAGCTGCACTACGCTGCCCACTTTGCATAAGGGCTATCATCAACTGCCGATAGGCTATCTCACGTAAATTATCAATTTCTAGCTGTTTCCAAGCATAGGTTTGGGCCTCATCATAAGCGGCCGTTTGTAGACATTCCGTTGTAACCAGCTCCAACGAATCTAAAACTTGGCGACGCAAAATCTCTCTTTGAGTTTGGGCCCAATCTTCAAACTCATTACTATCAGATAAGTAAAAATCGCTTAAGAAATCATCACGATAAAGAGTGATAGCTTGAGCGGAATTCGTTTCGATCTGTTCAGTAAAGGTGGCAACATCCAGATCATAGGCCGCATCAGGGTTGATTTGCACGGTTTGACGATCGACAATGAGAAAGGGAACCAGTTTTTTGCCTCGTCTAGATGATACTTCTGGGATAGCTTGCCGCAAGCGGTAAATGGTCTGGCGCAAATTGACTTGGGCTGATGGTTGGGGTAAGTCAGGCCACAAGAGGTTCATTAGGCTTTCACGCCGATGAACCTGTTTGGCTTCCACGACAATATAGATCAGGAGAGCCTGTACTTTGTTGGTGCGGAATTTGTATAACGGTTGCTCACCCAGTGAAGCGGCAAAAGGCCCCAACAAAGAAATGCTTAAATCAGACATGCCCGTGATTAAAGAGGTTCAAGGTCAAATTGTCAATTGTCAATTGTTAATAAAGTTACGCTTGTTCTTGGTGTAAACAATTGACAGACCACTCCAGCATAGGCTTTACACACCATTATTCACGGGTAAGGCGGGCATATTCTCGACAAATTTTGATGTGACATTCGAACTACAACCAGGTCTGTGGCTAATATCCATCATCATCTAATGTTAACTTCTTGAACTCTGCCACCAGTGCCTTATGGGTTTTCACGTTTTCCAGGAAAGAGCGACGCATATCAACATCATCCATCTGAGCCGCCAGAGCTTCTAGACGCTGGTAAGCTCTGTGGAGGATCGATTCCGCACGGGGATCATAAGCCGCTTGCAAGACTTGATAACAGACCCAATACACCCGCAATGGGTTAGATGTGCCATACCAGGTGTGATCGCTTAGATGAGTCAGAACAGTTTCAACATGAGCGACTGCTTCGGCTATCTGCTGTTGTGCCAAGGCAAGTTGTGCTAAACCAGCATAAGAGTCCACAGTCAGATGAACTTCACCTAAGTCATGGCGCAAGGCCAATGATTGTTGATAGGCAGCTTTCGCCTCATCAAATTGTCGCAGACCAAACAGCGCATGACCCGCATTGGTTAGGGCAAAAGCAAGCTCACGACTATTGCCCAACTCTTTGGCGAGGGTCGCAGCCTCTTGGCTATATTTGAGGGCTGTCTCATCATCTTCCATATGATGATGCACCTTGCCTAGATTATATAAGCGCGAGGCTTCCCCTTGCCGATCACCTATCTCGCGACAAATGGCTAATGCTTGCGCCAAATGAGCTACGGCCGTTTCATAATCACCTTGTCTATCGGCCGTCATCCCCAGATTGTTCAACATCACAGCTTCGCCATGCCGATCTCCAATTTGTTGATGAATGGCGAGGGCACGCGTGTAACAAGCTATAGCCTGAGCGTAATCACCCGCTTCTACAAATGAGACACCCAGATTCCCCAATGCTTTGCCTTCACCATGCAAATCGCCAATCGCCTGATAGAGGGCCAATGCTTGTTGATCATAGCTTTTGGAGGCCCCATAATCGCCCTGCTGCCAGGTGACAATGCCCAAGTTACGTAGGCTACGCGCCTTGATTTGGGGCAAATCGGCCGTCTCGGCCAAGCTTAGCGCCTTTTCGAATTGAGGCCGGGCCTGATCATAATCACCTAAGTGTGACAGCGTGCCACCAAATTTCAAGTAACCTATTGCTTCTAAACGCACATTGGCACCTTGTTGGGCTAATTTTATCGCTGCCTGAGAAGCTACTGCCCCACCGGAGTAATCTCCGGTCACATCTGCATAACTAGCGCGGCGCAAGGCTACTTCAGCCTGGCGTTGGATGGCAACGGGGCTACCATCTGCTAACTGTTCAGCCAGCTGCACCAAAACCGCTAGGTCTTCGGCCTGGGCTTGGCGATTACCTTGGGTATCATAAATTCGTTCCCGCGCAAGCCGTGTCTGGTATTGAGGGAGTAGATCATCCTCTGGGGTGAGCTCGAGTACCCGGCTGAAGTAGGTGATAGCTTCGGTGTTGGCAAATTGAGCAGCAGCTTGCTGGCCCGCCAATTGAGCATAATGACGTTCTTGGCTTATATCTTCAGCGTGATGATAATGGTAGGCTAGAAGAGGATAGATTACAGAATTAGCCGCAGCCTCTTCGATGGCCTCAGTTCGTTCGTATATAGGATAGCTTTTTTCATACCATTCGGCTACTGTGCGGTGGAGTAAACGGCGACGAAGCGTCCCTAAATCAGCATAGAGAACTTGCTGAATCTCAGCATGGCGGAAACGCAACATAGCTTCTCCGGGCACTTCTTGTACAAGCTGTCTTTCCATGGCTACATCCAAATGTTCCAACACTTCCCATTCGGACAGATCGCTAATGGCATGAAGGTCTTCAAAGCGGAATGTTTGTCCTAAAACGGCCGCTTCCGCCAACAAATTCTGGGTGATCGGGTTGAGACGAGAAATACGCCGCCAAACGGCTTCATGAACAGTAGCTGGTAGCCGTATTCTATCAAAGGTAGGGAACTGCCAACGGCCGTCTTGCCACACAACCAAACCATCATCCATCAAGCCATTAGCCACTTCTTCCACATAAAAGGGGTTCCCTTCTGTATGCTCATATACCTTTTGCACCAGAGTCTGGGGCACTTCTTGTTGCCAAATAAAGGTCAATATCTGCGCCACTCCAGCCAAGTCCAACCGTCCCAAAGAGATCTCTTTGAAAGTTGGATGGCTGCCCAAATCCCGGATCATCTGCAATAGGGGATGTCCTGACTCTAATTCCACATCTCGATAAATGCCTACAATCATTAAACGAAGAGTGGGCAAATGGTGGCTGAGATACCTTAATAACTCTAGGCTATTGGAGTCAGCCCATTGCAAATTTTCTAAAATGAGGAACCAGGGTCGCTCTTGGGTGGCCTTACGCACAAACTGAGTTAGACTCGTCATCAACCGTAGCTGTTCCTCAGCCGGCTCCAGCGGGGGTAGCAAAGGTAAATCGGGGAGCATTTGCTGAATTGATGGCACCAAATGTACAAAATTGCTAAGCAGTTTTTTGGCTTCTTTATCAAAAAATTCCGGTGGTACGGTAGCAAAATACATTTGCAATATCTCGCCAAAAAGATGATAAGCTGCTTTGCCTTCTGCCTCATGGCAACGGCCGATCAACAAAACGGGCGGTTCACTATCGGTCACAATCTGCTGTACCAGTGTCGTCTTGCCCACGCCAGGCTCTCCTGTCACGAAAACTAAATGGCCTTCACCATCCTGGGCAGCTTGCCAACAACTCTGCAATATTTCTAACTGTTCTTCTCGCTTGATGAATGGCGCACGATAGGTGAAGGTGGGATCATCAACACTAATGGTTAAATTACTGGACACTCGATGCGTTTGTTGGGCACTGGTGTAACGGCCGTTTGGATTCTTAGACAGCAGCTTAAGAATTAGATGCTCCATAGAAGGTGAAATAGCAGGATTGATTTCCCGCAGCGGTACTGGTTCTTCATAAATGTGCGCCCGCATCACTTCTATATCATGGCCGAGAAAGGGCAGACGGCCTGTAAAAAGACGATACAAAATAACACCAAGAGCATATAAATCTGTCCGATTATCAAGGGACTGTCCCAAAATCTGTTCAGGCGCCAAGTAAGGAGTAGGCAAGAAGAGCAAAGGGGATTCCAAAAGATTACGCCCTTCTAGCAGACGACCTAGACCAAAGCCCCCTAATTGAATACCCTCATCCGTCAAGAAAATATGATGAGGGCGTAAATCACTATGAATGATACCCTGGCTATGTACATACTCTAATGTCTGGGTTAAATCGAGCGCAACCTCTAAGGCTTCATCTGGGGACACTACTTCTTTGCGGTCTAACATATCTTGCAAAGAAGGAGCATCCATAAAATTCTCCACAATAAAGGACAGGTCGTTTTCTCGCTCCCAGGCTCTGATTTTCACAATGTAAGGATAATCCAGGTTAATCAACTTTTTGGCCTGTTGCATCACTCGTTCAATCGTTTCATCGCTAAAAGCAGGATTAATTAGCCTGATAGCCACAGGCTCTCTTGTTTGGGTATCGTGGGCCAACAGAACGGCCGTTAACGACTCCTCGTTCACCTTTTTTTGAATTTGATAACGTTGACCAATCAGTTGGCCCGGTAAATTGAGGGATTCTCGCGTTTGAACGGCCGTTAAGGCTGCCTCCACTGAGGTATAAATGGGGAAATAATCCAAATAGCCTGCCAGCTTAATCACCTGCTGAATCGCTGCCGAAGGGGCCGCCAACACTACTGGCCCTTCTCGTCTAGCTTGACTTAGAGCCACAATCTCCTGCAAGCTAGCTATTGTCAGCGTGTCCACTTGCGACAAATCAATTACTGATTTCCCCTCCTTATCCACATGTGCCAACTGTTCTGCCAACAGATCAAAACCCTCATGCCCATTAAAGGGTGTCAGGATCATCACATCACCATCTAAATGCACATCCACCGCACCTGGTGGCGCCAGGTCCAATACTAAGCCCTCATAGGCCACCACAACCTCACATAAGGGCAAAGTTGTGTCCTGCTTCTGAAAATCCTGCGCTGTCACCAACATCTTCTGCAATTCGGCATCCGAATATGTGGGATCATGATGGAACAGAATCATCTTCTTGGCCCCAGCCTTGCGCGCCAAATCCACTCCAATCATTGCCGAGCTATGACCCCAATCCACCTTCTGCCACGCCTCTCGCAAGGTATACTGTGTATCGAATACCAGAGCGTCAGCATCCCGAAAGAAGTCAATGTAAGGCTGAATATAAGCCTCGTCTAGCTTTTTATATTCAGCATCACTGGCATGTACATAAACATTATGCTGTGTGGCCAGTCGATAACTATAGGCTTGGCCAGGATGAGCGTTTTCCATCGTATCAATACGCACTTTGCCAATAGTAAAAGGTTGTCCAGGCTGCAAACGAGTAAATGTCATTGTGGCTTGCATATAAGAAAGTGGCACTGGAAAAAAGGGCGGCTCCTGTTGCCCCGCCAAAGCCGTTTCCACATCGTGGACACTATAAACAAATATCTGATTACCTGGGATAAAAGCTGGCACAAAAAAAGGGAATCCTTGAATATGATCCCAATGACAATGCGTAAATAGTAAATGGAGCCTGCCCTCCCCTCGCCCACATGGCCCCCGCATTAACTGTAGGCCCAACTCGCGAATACCAGAACCGGCATCAATGACAATTGTCTCCCCACTCGTTTGAACCTCTACACAGGATGTATTGCCCCCTGCTGTACGGCGTTGTAAAACGGGCAAACTTTCAACATAAGCCTGAACAGCATCCTTATCTGAGATGTCAATATCAGGCATATCTGAAATGGCCTGAATGATTTTTCCCTCAATGACTTCCGGTGCGATGGGTGAGGGCACTGATCCCCGTGCGCCCCAGAACCTGATCTTCATACAACCCTATTTTGCCTTATCTTTGGCCTTGATCACCGCCTGAAAAGCATCGTACACATGGGCTTTGCGACGGCCGTCTCGCTGCACGATGCCCGAATTACGCATCCAATCAGACCAGGCAAACCAAATCAGCACAGGCGCAATGTGGGTATGCTGCTCGGCTATATGCTCATGGACATCAGTAATATAATCGGCTATTTCGGCATAATATTGAGGGCCAATCTCATTATCGGCCGCGACACCAATCTCAGTAATCCAAAAGGGAATATCAGGGAAATTTTCTTCGTATTTAGCAAAAGCTTGGCCCAAGGTGCCAAATTGCTGGCCCCAATCAAATGGAGCACGTGTGGCCCAACGGCCGTATGGATGAATGCCTATTCCATCCACAGGCCATGTACCTCCCAAAGCTCGTAAACAGCGATGCAGATATTGGATACCCTGGTTTGGGCCTGTTGCTAGCCCGCCAAAAATCAGCGGTGAATGAGGTGATTCTGCCCGAATCGCCTCTACAACTCGTTGCAGCACCACAGCAAATTGCTCCGGTTCCACATAGACAGAAGCAGGGTTATTGGGTAAATCCCCCTCATTCCAGATTTCATAAGCCACCTTCCGACCATACTGTTTATAGCGCGCAGCAATTTTCTGCGCGACTTGGGCCAACTGATGGCCAAATGTGTGCCAATCATTATTGCCCGTCCAAGGCGCATTGCCCCACACAGTTTCCTGGTTAAGCACAATAAGCGACTTCACACCCTTTTCATTATACTTTCGCACCAATGGATCATATTGAGCGAAGGCGTGCTTGATGTCATCACGTTCGGCTGGATTTTCTCGCGCCGCCAGTTTGAAGACAAAGCGCACCCAATCCGTGCCTTGCAAGGTTTGATCATCAACCGGATTGCTGTGGGGAGCATCAGGATTGATATTCATCCCTGTTTGTAACCTGACTTGGGGTTTATCCCGCTGCTTCGGCTTTTTTTTAACCACGATGCGACCGTAGAAATTAGCGCCAAAATAATTGCCTTGATCATCTTTTAATAACCACTCACTGGTATAAGTTCCCTCTTCCTCAGGGGCTATCATCTGGATCGAAATATTGGCTTCTGCGCCGGGTGCTACATTGGGGATGGGCTGGCTAGTGGCTGAGGTCATGGGCACCCCATTGAGAAAGTTTACGGTATAGCCGGCTCCCCAAGCGCGTGTGCCACTATTGCGTAAACGCCAGGTCTTGGTAAAGCTCTGTCCCGGTTCCATTTCTGTATCGTCAGGGATGGTAACATCAGTCACAAATTGGCTACCACTAACACCCGTAACGGCCGTCGGTACGGGCAGTTCGGTCACAATACGCACAAACAGATTATCACCAAAGAAATTGCCGTTTTCATCTTGGAAACGCCAATCACTGATGTAAGTGTCTGGTGTTGTTGGAGCCGTCATGGTGACAGAAATATCAGTTTCCTGCCCTGGATGAATGACGGGGACAGCCTGACTGGTCACATCCGTCATGGCCGTACCACCCACATGTGTCAGACGATAACCTGCCCGCCAAGTAGCGTTGCCACTGTTGCGCACCCGCCAGGTTTTGACGAAGCTCGTGCCCGCCACGACGGCCGTATCATCAGGCAGGTTAACATCCCGAATAAAGTGAACACCAGACTGGATAGACGGCCGTTTCGCCTGGTGTTGTGTTGGTTTCGTCACAATAGCTGAGACGGCTGCCTCCTCTGACGTTGATTCTTCTGGCTCTGCTGGCACAAGGCGCGGTGTCGGCTGCGCTGCTGCTTGGCTACGCTTTTGTCGAGCTGAGGGTTTATGGAAAATGGGGTCAATTGGGCTTTTTTGCTTATCATCTGGCCTATTAAAACGGCGGTTAAGATTGTATTCACCAAGAGGGGCAATCAAGCGTTGCGTCTGATTGTGGACATTACCAAACTCTGGCCCTCTACCTAAATTCCAAATAGCCGTTCCTTTGATCTCAGGGAATTTGGCGTAAAGCTTATTGGCTTTGGTGATATAGGGTTCTGCATTTTGCCATGTGGGAACCTTATGCAGCGACCAACCCCACTCGGTAATGTGGATAGTGGGACGGGCAATATCATGATTGTCACAGACATCAAACAGAATTTGGAAACGGCCGACATGATAGGGATACACCTTGTCATAGCCAGCAATGCCAAAGTCATACTCATGTATTGACACAGCCGCTTGATTCGGCCGTTCTGCACATAAACGCAGATATTTCAACATACCCTCTGTTTCCCAACCCTCTCGCTCTGGTTCCCCACTTGACCAGCCAAACAAAGTAACCTTGAACCCCTCTGCCTGGGCTAAATTGGCAATGTGGAAAGCAAAGCGACCCAACCAATCACAATGAGCCTTATCAATTTCATTAATCGGTTCAACCCACACCTTTTCCCGGTCAAACTCCTTAGGCAACTTGTCACGCGTACGCTGCCAATGCTGCTCAGCCGCTTCACGTGGCGTCTTTTGATAGGGGGGCACATCATAATCGTAGCCATCCCTCTGTCCATGGGTACTCATACGATATACAAGGTGATGTTCAACATTGTGGGGGTTTGGAACAAGTTCTGTAATTTCATATAAAGGTCCATAACCATCGGCCGCCTTGTGGAAAATGGGAACACCGGCCTGAGACAACTTGCGCCAATAATCACCAATGCCATCCATATTGCCTGATGGCCCACTATGGAAACCGATTTTGCTGTGTACCTTCATGGGGAAGACTCCTTATAATTCAGTGAACAGCAACAACTTTCTGTTCATTGAGACCTCTGGGAATGGGACATGACCAAGTATAACACAAAATGAGAACTGTTTTAAGCTATCAGCTTCTGACTTACAATGAGGTTTGTGAAAACAAATTTCCGATTCTTATTGGTGTTGTTCTGCCTATTAATTGCCTGTACAGAAGAACCCGACATACCAACACCTGTACAATTAAGCGCCACCAATGCTGGCGTGGAAACTTCAGATGTGGGCACCCCCACTACGACCGTTACACCTGTACCAACCTTACCAACCGCAACGGCCGTCCTCCACACACCTACTGTCACCACCGGCAGCCAACCCTATCCAGCTCCGGCAGAGAACTCAGCTTATCCTGCCCCAGCCCAGGAGCAACAGTACTTGCCTCTCATCGAAAGCCCCCAACAGGCTACGCCCACGACCATCCCCACAGCCACGGCTACGCCCACCCCAGTTCCCACCAACACCCCTCTGCCCACGCCCACGCCTACCCTAGATTTTGCAACCCTACAGCAGCAGTTACAAGCCAATGGCCAAGATTTAGCCCATGTCAAAATTGGCTTCCACACCAGTGTGGGCGGCAACCGGCAAGGGCTGGAAACATGGATGCGTCGCCTAGATGAAGCGGGCGTGCCTATCTTTCTCAAAAGTGTGGATGATGCTGGGCCGCTTTTTGAGGCCCAGCATCTTATGCAAGCCAGCGGTATCCCCCACACGTTGGTTTACCGACGTAGTGGTGACGAATATGATGTGCCCCGTTATGACCTTCCCCCCCAACAAGCAGCCGAATTGCATTGGCAATTACACCGCGACATCTTCCCACCAGAACTTGATCCAAGCCTGGTTTGGATCGAAACCATTAATGAAGTGGACAAAAATCAAGCAGAGTGGTTGGGGCAATTTGCCCTGAAAACGGCCGAATTAGCTCTGGCTGATGGCTTCAAATGGGCTGCCTTTGGCTGGGCCTCCGGTGAACCGGAACCGGAGCATTGGCAAACACTTTCCATGTTACAGTTCTTGCGTTTAGCGGCTAATAATCCAGATCGGCTAGCTATTGCCCTGCACGAGTACAGCTTTCTGACAGATGATATTGCTGATCAATATCCATACAAAGTCGGCCGTTTCCAACACTTCTTCCAGATTGTAGACCAACATAATATTCCACGTCCCACAGTCCTTATCACAGAATGGGGCTGGGCCTATCAGCAAATCCCCTCGGTCTCTCAAGCTCTTCAACATATCGCTTGGGCCGCCGACCTCTATGCCCCTTATCCCCAAATCAAAGGGGCAGCCACCTGGCATCTTGGCTGCTGCTTTTCCAGTGTTGATGACCAAACGCAACGCCTAATCACCCCCCTCACTGAGTATGCCTTAGGCAATTATTTTGCTGTACCCTTGCCGCCCGCTCAAGCCGCGATTGATGTGGAACGGAAACGGCCGTAAACTACTCTTTTAGTACCAATGAGTCGCCAAACTTAGCCTACAACCGGACTAAAGTTCTACATAACCTGATACCACTATGCATGTATAATTGAATAGTGATATACTGCGTGGGTGTTTAATAATCCACTCCTTCTAATTAGTAAGCAAACAACTTTTCAACCCAATAGGATTCTTTGACAAATTCTGGGGCAGCGTGACCTTGTGCCCACTCAGTCAAGAGCGATCACAAGGGTCGCCCCTACTCAAAGAACCACAATATAGTAAGGGAAAGCTCAGCACTGTCAGAGACAGTGCCGAACAGTGGCTCATCTCATCATTGTCAAAAGATTACGCAAATGATTAGCCACAACCCCAAAAGACATCACAAAAGGACTCTAAGTAAGATGGTAGTTTCTCTTAAAATTCGCAAACTTTTTCTTTTTCTTATCCCCATAATAGGTGCTGCTCTCCTGTGGCAATTTCAGCAAGCCCTAGCTGCTCCTGTTGTCATTGATGATTTCGATGCGGGCACACTTCAGCAACATGTTTTATTCTGTTGCAGTGACACAGCCAATTCCACGAATAGTAATGCTGGTTCATTGGGTGGCGAACGGGATATGGCAGCTACTTTGCTAGGGGGTACTTCCGGCGTACAAGTTGCAGCCGCCGATCCTTCCTTAAGCACCCTCGACCATTACCAATCCCCTTCTGTCACAGGCCAGTTAACAGTCACTTGGGACGGCCCTGATGGTGCTCCCACGCTCGATCCAACTGGTTTGAATGGGGTAGATTTCACTGATGCAGGCAGCAATAGTGGGCTACAAGTTCAAATTGTTTCTGCTAGCGGCTCTGGAGAGTTACTCTTTACAGTCTACACTAGTGCCACCCATTACTCCACTGCCACGCTTCCTTTGGTAGGCGGCATTACCAATCAAAGTTTTTTCATTCCCTTCACTGACTTTAATGTGGCAGGGGGAAGTGGTGTAGATTTTACTGATGTTGGGGCTTTTACGATGCTCATTGATGGCTCAACTGCCCCTGGTTTTCAAGTGCTTATAGACTTATTGACTCTGACGGCTTCTGATTTTGGCGATCTACCGCCTGCCTATGGCATGACAACCTTAGCCACTGATGGCGCACGCCACATGATTGGTGATCTCTATTTAGGCTCTGTCATAGACAGTGATGCCGATGGTATCCCATCAGCTAATGCAAATGGCGATGACGACATAGGCCCAGTTGATGATGAAGACGGTGTTGTACCCACAGGCACCTGGGCCATAGGCGTTGATGGGGGTGCAGTTGAGGTGACTTCCACCGGCATAGGCTGTGTAAGCGGTTGGGTTGATTGGGACAACAATAACAATTTCAGCAATGTCGGTGATGATGTTATTGTGATGTCTGAAGTTACAGCAGGCACAAACACAATTTCGTTTACTATTCCCGCCAATGCGGATTTGGGCCAGACTACATTCAGCCGTTTCCGCCTTGTGCCTGATACAGGTGCTACACCAGATTGTAGCGATGACACACCTGTTGCTTTGACAGGTGAAGTAATCAATGGTGAAGTAGAGGATCATCTTTTACCTGCTTTGACCGGCCTATCCATCAGCGATGTCACTGTAGATGAAGCAGTTGGTAATGCCACCTTTACGGTCACTTTGGCTGCTTTGGTGGCTGCCGACGTGCAGGTAGATTACACAACCAGTGATGGCACGGCCATTGCCCCTGATGATTATACAACTGTCAGTAACACCCTCACGATTCCGGCCAATACCATTAGCGCCACCATCACTGTTCCCATAATTGATGACAACCTTGACGAGCCCAGCGAAACCTTCAGTGTAGATTTGAGTAATGCTGTTAATGCAGCTTTGACAAATAGTCAGGGAGTGGGAATCATTATAGACAATGACTCTTCCCCGGTGGCTGCCAATGATTTTTATACAACAACTGAGGACATCACCTTAAATATCGTAGCACCTGGGGTGCTTGATAATGACACAGATGCAGACACGGACCCCTTAACGGCCGTCTTAAATACAGGCCCTGCCAATGGTTCCGTCGCCCTAAATCTGGACGGCTCCTTTATCTATACCCCAACGGCCAATTTCAACGGTGGTGATAGCTTTACTTATCGCGCCAATGATGGCAACAATAACTCCACGATAACCACTGTTTTCATCAATATAACACCCGTGAATGACCCCTTAACGGCCGTTGATGATACCCCCACCACCCCAGAAGATACCTTGATTAACATCAATGTACTTGCTAACGACATTGATGTAGATGGCGATGCCGACGTTGTGGCCATCACTGTCCCAGCCAATGGTTCAGCTACCCTCAATCCCGACAACACCGTCGCCTACACCCCCACCCTCAACTTTAATGGTACTGATATTTTCAACTACACGATTAGCGATGGTGTGTTTACAGACACGGCCGTTGTCACCATCACCGTTCTCAGCGTCAATGATCTACCCGTTGTCAGCTTAAGCGTCGTCACCACGCCCACCCTCGAAGGCACACCTATCCAATTTAATGGGACAGTTGTAGACCCTGGCCGTTCTAGCAGCATGGGTGGTGGTACCACCTTGTGGGACTTCGGCGATGGCACAACTATTACCGGAACCCTGACTCCAAGCCACACCTACGGCGACAATGGTTTATACAACGTCACCCTCACCTTTACTGACACTCAAGGTGCCTCAGCTTCTGAGTCAGTGGTGGTGGATGTGGAAAACGTGACCCCTCTCGTATCCGCTGGCCCCGATCAAACAGTTGCCTTTGGTTCAGCCACCTCCTTCACTGGCAGCTTTACCGACCCGGGGACATTAGACACCCATTTCATCGAATGGGACCTAGGCGATGGCACTTCCGTCTTTAACACCCTGACACCGAATCACACCTACGCCAATCCTGGCACTTATACCGTCACCCTCACAGTGATGGATGATGACGATGGCATTGGCACAGATCAGTTGGTCATAAATGTCTTCCAAAATAACATCTATCTGCCTATCGTTTTCAACAATGCCGTACAAGCACCTGACCTGGAAATACAGGACGTGACGGTAACGGCCGATAATGTTACCATCGTCATTGAAAACAGTGGTAATCAGGCTGTAACCGATGGCTTTTGGGTAGACCTTTATATCAATCCTGACCCAGTTCCCACCGCAGCCAATCAAACATGGGAACAACTCAGCGATGAAGGCCTCGTCTGGGGCATCACCGACGTGTCTGCCCTCGTACCGGGTGGCACACTGGTTCTTGATCTCAATCACGCCTCGCTGGATATGGCTCTTAGCAACTTCTCAGGTCAGTTCAGCGATGGTATGGCAGTCTATGTTCAGGTAGATTCTGCCAATATCGCCAGAAACTCTGGGGGCGTGGAAGAACTGCATGAAATATTGAATGGGCCATACAATAATATTGCCCAAGTTACGGTGTCATTGATTCCGTAATGTGAACCGTGTAAGATAAACAATACCAATCAGTCTTGAGGTTTTCACACTGATAGCCTGATACATGTACTCAACATACGACACCTGTATAGGAGTGATACATCATGAAACATAATTTACCGTCTATTTTCAAAACACTTGGCCTTGGCCTCAAGGATGGCATCCTCATTCTCATCGTTCTGGCCGCCATTTCACCCTTTGTCTATCGTGAAGTGTTGCAACAAACATCCTCGACTAGCAATGTGGTCGTCGGTTCTCTGGACGTTGATGAGGCTGACCTTCCCACACGGCCGTCTACCCCCACCCCCGAACCCTCAAATCCAACGACAGCACCGACCCCAACGCCTAGCCCAACCCCACAACCTACCAAAGTATCTGCCTCCTCTCCACAAATTGTAGATGGCGGCTTCATCCAGCTCTATGTTGAAGGCATCCGACCAGACTTGTGGACACAAGTACAATGGCTAGCTGGCGACGGCAAATGGTATGATGTCAACGGCTGGGGGGGCCACCTAACCCAAAATAATGATGTCTTATGGTTTGTGGGCAAAAATCATTTAGGGGCCAAACCCGCCTTCCGCTGGCTGGCTTATGACCAGAAAGGCGGTTCTTTGCTAGCGATGAGCAGCGAGTTTTACTTACCTGAACTTGCCAAGCAAACAGTTGAAGTCACATTAGTTGTGCCCAGCCAATAAGCAATCAGGCAAGCTCCCTTATTCTGGCAGACCTGATCGTTTTGACAAACGGTCAGGTCTGTACCCCGCGATTTTTCACAATACCCAATTGGCATCATTGCCCAAACAAACCTATACTTAGGCTGCGTGTCGGTAAACAAACTACTTTTAGCGACATCTTAAACAAAAATTTGGTGGCCCTCTGGTAGGCTGCCTCATGGGCTAAGCGTGCGACTTGGCTCAATGAAGTCAAGGAGCACTTTCCGTGAATTTTGAACCATTTTCTCTGGACCCGCGTCTAAATGCGGGCATTCGGGCTGTAGGTTTTGAAACACCAACACCTATCCAACAACAAGCAATACCGCTCGTTCTAAACGGCCGTGATGTTCTCGGTCTAGCCCAAACAGGTACAGGCAAAACGGCCGCTTTCATGCTGCCCATCCTGCAACGCCTGACAAAAGGCCCGCTGCGCCGCGTCCGTGCCCTCATCGTGGCCCCCACCCGCGAGCTAGCTGAACAAATTCACCAAACGGCCGTTGACCTGGGCCAAAAAACAAAAATCCGCAGCCTAGCCGTCTATGGCGGTGTGGGCAAACAGCCCCAAATCAACGCCCTCAAACGGGGTGTCGAAATCGTTGTGGCTTGCCCCGGTCGTTTGCTTGATATAGCCAACGACGGTCATATTGATCTATCTCGCATCGAAGTTCTCGTGTTAGACGAGGCGGATCGTATGTTCGATATGGGCTTTTTACCCGATGTACGCCGCATCATCAAGCTGCTGCCTAGCCGACGGCAAACCTTACTGTTCTCCGCCACTATGCCCCACGACATTCGAGACTTAGCCGATAGCATTCTCACAAACCCAGAAACAGTACAAATTGGCCTGAGCGCCCCCGCCAAAACCGTTTCCCACGCTATCTATCCCATCTCCCACAAGCTCAAGAAGCTACTGCTATTGCGACTCTTAGATCAAAAAGCAATGGGACGTGTGCTGGTCTTTACCCGCACCAAATATCGTGCCCGGAACTTGGCCCGTGATTTGCAGAAAAAAGGGTATCGCACGGCCGCTTTGCAGGGCAACATGTCTCAAAATAAGCGGCGGGAGGCTATTACAGGTTTTCGTAAAGGCAAATATGATATTCTTGTCGCCACCGATATCGCGGCGCGGGGCATTGATGTGGCTGATATTTCCCATGTCATCAACTTCGACATGCCCGATACCGTTGATGCCTACACACACCGTATTGGCCGCACCGGGCGGGCCGAGGAATTGGGCGAAGCCTTCACCTTCGCTATGCCTGATGACACAGCTATGATCCGCAGCATTGAAAAAGTGTTGGGCAGTCGCTTGGAGCGGCGGCAGTTAGAGGGCTTTCATTATGGGGACTTTGATCCCGAGACAGCTTTGCAACACACCAATGGTTCTCGATCGCCTAGGTCAGGCAACTCTAGACCATCTCGCCGCGGTTCACGTTCCCGGCGCAGGGGTTCGCCACGTCGCTCGTCTGGCCCACGCCCGCAGGCAAGAGGGTAAGGAAGGGTAAGGAATAGAAAACTATTAAGTTGAGCAAAGCTTGGCCCAATCTTGAAGATTGGGCCAAGCTAAATGCACAAATTGTTACATTCCCATTCCTCAGGAAGAGTAGAGATTAGTAATTTGGGGATTGTCCAATTTCCCAACATAGACCACAATAGCCCAGCATGAGTAAGGATTTACAAACAAAGGTGCTGGCATATTTAGCAGCCCACCATGTGGTGACGGTAGCAACACAGGGGGCCAGTGGAGTGTGGGCAGCGGCCGTTTTCTATGTCAATCATGGTTTTAATCTCTATTTCCTGTCCGCCCCCCACACACGCCATAGTCAGAATATTGCACAGAATACGGCCGTTTCTGCCACTGTCCATGAAGATTATCATGAGTGGACGGCCATCAAAGGCATTCAGCTAGAAGGTCACTGCACCTTGCTCGCAGGCGATGAACGCCAGGCGGCCATCAACCATTACGCCACCAAATTCCCCATCATTGGCGCCGATGCTCCACCCCAAATTGCCCAAGCCCTAGATAAAATCGGCTGGTACAAAATTGTACCAACTCGATTGTATTTTATTGATAATTCATTAGGCTTGGGACATCGGGATTTAGTCATTGATAGCCTGTGATGGCGACCAGCGACTGACTACTCCACAAGTCCCTCCACAATCAACCAATCATAAATTGCCTCATAAGTCATTTGATGGCCTAGGGCATTGAAGTGCCCGTCTTCGGGCAGATACAAGAGATCATAGACTTGACCATTCACGCTGTCAGCGTAAGCGGTGAAGGTAGGGCGCGTGGGCCAGAGATAGGCAGAGGTGTCAGCCAAAATGTCGACTAGGCGTGTTTCTGGCAGGCTATCATCCCACCGCCAGCCATCCGTCAGTTCAGGGAACCAACCCGATACATTGCTGACCATTTCGCTGCCAAGGAAGATGGGAACGACGGCCAATTGAGCCCCGTCCGCCTGCACATCTTGGGCGAGAAGGCGCAGGAGCTCAGCCGTTCGCTGCCAGCCTTCTGCATACCCCTCTACCTCCGGTTCAGTGACATAGATGTAAAATTGGGGGTGGACGCGGCTCATCACTCCCACCCGGAGTGATGATGGGGATGGGAGGATCAGTCACGCGGATGAACAGTTTGGCCAGGTTGGTTTCACGCAGTCGCCAGTGAAGGGCATTAAAGAGGACACGGCCGTTATTGGGGGGCAACGGCCGTTCATTCGTATCCACAATCTGCACCCGCCCCTCGTGAACCACGAAATCATAATTGGTGTTGTTGATGTTGGGATAAAAGACACGGGGCAAATTATCAGCCACATCGTTGATGTAAAACATGAGAATGACTAGATCAGCATTGTACTTGTGACCTTCCACTTGATAATAAGTTGCTTCGTGCATGGTTCCCCAGCCTGTGCGCCCCATCGCCACCACCTCATAGCGGCGTTCCGGCGTATCATACTGGCGCAACCGGGCTTGCAACTGCGCCTGGAAAGTCTGTTCATAGGGTACTTGAATCGCCTCCACAAAGGAGTCCCCAATGATAAGAATGCGGTAGACATCTTCTGGCTTCTCATAGGCTACCTCAGGACCACGATACCCCTTGCCATTGTATTCAATAATGGTGTCATAAACGATGCTACCCTCTGCATCATACATGCTGGCATGAGCCACAGAGTTGACACGGGGACCATAAGCTGTCAGATGTGTCCAATCGGCTTCGCCATTATCTTCCAGCCATTCCAAATAGCCAAAACCAGCAATGGGCCGGGTAGGCGAGGGGGTGGGAGAATTGTTAATTGTTAATTGGGAGTTATTCGTTGTTGATGGAGTGGGGGTGGGAGAATTGTTAATTGTGAATTGTGAATTATCAATTGTTAATTGGGAGTTATTCGTTGTTGATGGAGCGGGGGTGGGGGATGGTGGGAGAGGCGCAGCGGCTTGTTCAAATTGAGCCAGGACAATACCCGCGCCAAGATTGGCGATGAGAAGGGCAAGAAGCAGCCCAAAAGCAATCATGGCCAGCTTGGCAACGGCACCAGACTGACTAAAAAGGAGGTTGAGGCTAAGCAGGAACAGCCAGGTCATGAAATAAGCCATTGTCAGAGTGGGATGAAAGTGGAGAACGGCCGTTTGCCCCAACAGCGACAGACCAATTAACAGACCCATCGGGATGATACGCCACAGCAGGGGAGATAGACGCGGCAGCCGTTGGTAGAGAGTATCGGGAACGGCCGTTAATACAACACCTAGCCATAAAACGGCCGACCAAACTGCACTGATCTCCAGCACACCATTTGCCCACAAAAAAGGAAAGACCACCAGCCAGGCAAAAATGAAACGACCGACAGAGACTAAAACTTGTTGCATAGACAAATGTGATGCAGCAGGGCAAAATCGCCCAATTACTGTCCCCTAGTTCTGGCCGTTCACATAACCTGCCAATTCCGGCAAAATGAAATTGAGATCATAATTATCCCAATCCTCATTAGCTCCCGCCGTAAAAACCGCAAACCCAATCACATAATTATCTTTCCGCGCCTCAGCATCATACCAGGCCAATTGATTATGGATCAGATTATCGGTGGTAGTGGTATGCCAACCCGCAAATTCTAATTCAGAGATTATCAAGGGGATAACTAAACCGGCTGGTTCCAAAATTTCGCGGTAAAACCAACGATAACGAAAAGACATGGCTCCTCGATCAGGATAGTAGGGATACCCAGGCAAAGCAGAACCATACAAATATCGCATATCGCCCGTTTCAATATCTCCTTCATGTAAGGTCATAATGGCCCCAAAACGGATCGCCGTTTCTACAGCCGGCACGAATAAGCGAAACTCATCAACCTCAGGCACACCGGGGGGGAAGCCACCAATAGCACTGCGTAGGCCATATTGTGCCATCAACTTGACCCGCTCTTGCTCAAAACGCGCATACCAAGCCATCCACTCCAACCCTGGATCAGGCTCATTCCACCCCTCCCAATAATCAACACCAGGGTTGAGCAGGTAGGTTCGTACATGTTTTTCGACATATTCTCGGGCCGCTTGTTCAGGTTCGCCAATATAATTTTGGATATAAATGTCATCTACACGACCCACAGTGACAGTATTGGGCGATACTTGCTTGACCTCAGTTAAGAAGCCCAAATCGTCCACTGACTTCATCACAGCCGGACGAGCCGCCCGGACAAAGTCCATAATATAAGCATTATTATTCCGCACCACATGGATACCCAAGCGGCTTTGATTGTGATGAACAACTAGCGGCGATTGAAGGGGAACCTCGGCTGGTGTCGGCTGAATAGGTGTGGGTGAAGGTGTGATCGTTGGCGTTGGGGTGTGAGTAGGGCGTGGCGTAGAAGTAGGCAAGGTGGGTGTAATGCTGGGGTCGGGCCGGGTAGGCAGGGGCCCTAGTTCGCTAGGCGGTAAGGGAGTCTGGCTCGGGTCAGGGGTGAAGGTAGGCGGGATGAGGGAGTTAGAATCGGCCGTTTCCCCATCAGCGCTCATAGGCACAGCCGCCAGGGGCATAGCTGTGGGTAAGGCGACTGTTTCTGTACAGGCCGTTGTCAACGAAAACATAATTGTCAACACGAAGTAAGACAATAGGCGAAAGGCATCATTCATAACGCAAATGATAGCGAAGCGGATAACACCCGTCAATTTACTTCATGGATGTGGGGGAACCACCCCACCCCATCACCACTCCCCGTTAATGTCTGGTCACGGGCGTGGGGAAAACGCATGGTCATAATCAAAACGCAGTTATAGCCGCGGTTCACCCCCACAGGTGTGGGGAAAACGTAGCGTACATCCATGCCGAGACGGGGTCCGTCGGTTCACCTCCACGGGTGTGGGGAAAACGATGGTTCGCTTTTCTAGGCGGTTTCTTATGTCGGTTCACCCCCACAGGTGTGGGGAAAACGTAATGTTTTAACTTTCCTTTCATGGCTTCTCCGGTTCACCCCCACGGGTGTGGGGAAAACAGCTCCCTGTACATCCTGCCAGCCAGCCCGCCCGGTTCACCCCCACGGGTGTGGGGAAAACGCACGAAACCTAGCTACAGCTTCTGATGGAGGCGGTTCACCCCCACGGGTGTGGGGAAAACTAGGGCTATAAGTGATACGTTCATACCTTCACCGGTTCACCCCCACGGGTGTGGGGAAAACTAACACCTGGTTTAATGTTGGCTTGTGAAGGACGGTTCACCCCCACGGGTGTGGGGAAAACCACCATTCTCTCTCGGCATCCCACACAGTTTGCGGTTCACCCCCACGGGTGTGGGGAAAACCTCTTTTCTTTCTTCTTTTCTTTCTCTTACTTCTGGTTCACCCCCACGGGTGTGGGGAAAACTCTTCGTCGTCAACCACCACTTTGAGGATTAGTCGGTTCACCCCCACGGGTGTGGGGAAAACGTTTGGTTGTCTTGATGTCAGCATGGCCCATAATCGGTTCACCCCCACGGGTGTGGGGAAAACGCTGTGGGGGGTGTCGAGGTATCTGGGGCTGTAACGGTTCACCCCCACGGGTGTGGGGAAAACAAAGGCAAGGGCGATTTGCTTGGCTAATCGAATCGGTTCACCCCCACGGGTGTGGGGAAAACCCCACAAGAAGCCATAGCCACACAGATCACTCCGGTTCACCCCCACGGGTGTGGGGAAAACTCTGCCCCCCTTGTGGGCAGTGATGGGAACATCGGTTCACCCCCACGGGTGTGGGGAAAACCACCACCAATGTAATTAGCGGCAGCAGCCGTACGGTTCACCCCCACGGGTGTGGGGAAAACCGTCGCCGATGTGGTATTCAATTTCAACGGAATCGGTTCACCCCCACGGGTGTGGGGAAAACGCGCTTCTTGCGTCGTTTCATCGCTTGACAACTCCGGTTCACCCCCACGGGTGGAGGGTTGGAGATAGTAAAAACTATCTGTCGCCTGAACGGCATCTGTATGCCGTCAAGTGTAGCATAGGTGTCAAAAAATGACCTAAGGGGTGAACCAAGCGGCCGTTTTTCGGCATATAGGTGTCAGCGAACGAGATGTGCATGTCGTAGCAACGACAGATAGAAAAGCCAGTAGGTCAAAACACAGGGTGGCCTCCTCTGATATAGTGTTTGTTACCACACAGACACGCTATCAACAAGGAGAACCACCATGCTTAAAGCAAATTTTATCATAAACCGTAGTTGGCCTCGCCGTATGCGGCAGGCTTGGCAAGCCTATCATCTGTCTCAATGGCAACAACCCACCCACCCTCGCTTTTTATTGTGTCCAGAAAGAGAGTTTCCGCGTTTTGTACGAGACTGTCCGGTCACGATGACGGCCGTTCGCTGGCTGCGTCTGTTCGACTGGCACTGCTTACGTCCTAAAGAGGATACACACCTGTTTGGGCGTAGCCCCATCCCTCACGCTGCCTACATTGGTGCCTTTCTACTCAAAATCGAACATCAACTGGCAAGCTTAGGCCAGTTGCGTCACCTTCTGGTCACCCACCCTGGTCTGATTTGGGCCTTGGGTTTCCCACTGCTGCCAGGGGAAGGAGCCCATGGTTTTACTGCCGAAAAGAGTGTGCCCACTCGTCGCCATTTGGGACATGTCTTACGGCACTTACCTAACGAAGCCTTGCAGAAGTTGCTGGACGCCCAAGTGGCTCAGTTGCAGCATCGGCTGCCAGCTTCTTTTGGACAGACGATTTCTCTGGATACCAAACATGTCATCGCTTGGGTGCGGCAGAATAATCCCAAGGTCTATATTAAGGAAGGTCGCTATGACCCCGACCGTCAACCTAAGGGCGACCTTGACTGCAAAGTAGGCTGTAAGCGGCGGCACAATCGCTTCCCTACTCCCGCACAAGAAGGGCAAGCTGTTTCTGATTTACCCTCTACCGTCGGTGAGTTTTATTGGGGTTATGCTTCTGGGGCTGTGGTGACAAAAGTGCCGGAGATGGGTGAATTTGTTTTGGCCGAGTTGACCCAAACTTTCGATAAAGGAGATACCCTCTTCTTCTTCCCTCTCATGGCTCAAGTTGAACGTCGGCTTGGTTTTCGACCTCTCTATGCGGCCCTTGATGCTGCCTTTGATGCCTGGTACGTTCATGAATTCTTCCATTCTTCCCACCATGATGGCTTTGCCGCCGTGCCTTTTAACCAACCAGATGGTCAAGTCCGTCTTTTTGATAAGAGGGGCTTGCCTCTCTGTGCGGCCGAGTTGCCTATGCCTGTCCGTCGCACTTACATGGATCGCACCAAGTCTATCATTCCCCATCAACGTGCCTTTCATACTTGCCCTTTGCTCTGGCCCACAGCTACAGCCGATGCTTGTCCGGTCAATCATCAACAATGGTCTAAAGGTGGCTGCACAGCTCAGTTCCCTACCAGTATCGGTGCCCGTCTACGCCATCAACTTGTCCGCGATTCGCACAAGTACAAGGTTGTTTATGCTCAACGCACAGCCGTTGAACGCATTTTCTCCCAAGCACTTCATCTTGGCATTGAGCGTCCCAAGCTGCGGAATCAGTTGGCGATCACCAACCACAATTCTTTGATTTACCTAATCATCAACAACCGCGCTTTGCGCCGCCTTTTGCCTGATTAGGCTTGGCTTTATCTCGTTGTTCCACCCGCAATTCTCTGACCTAATTCACTTTTGTATTTAGGCGTGTTTGGTGGTCTGTCATGGTCTTGGGCTTTGTGGGTGTTCGGGTGGGGGTTCCTTTTTTTCTCTGGTAGTCATCAATTGACATATAGCTTTTTAGAACATTTTGCTATATCCAACCCTCACGGGTGTGGGGAAAACTTTCCTGCAAGATGCCATATTGTTGCACCCACTCGGTTCACCCCCACGGGTGTGGGGAAAACTGATCGGGCAACCAAACCGATTGGGCTTTTCTCGGTTCACCCCCACGGGTGTGGGGAAAACGTTGCCGGGCAGCTAAATATTTTGATTACCCACGGTTCACCCCCACGGGTGTGGGGAAAACGGTTGGAGACCCAGCCTGATTCGCCACCGGATAACGGTTCACCCCCACGGGTGTGGGGAAAACGCAGCTCGATGACATCGCCATCACCAACAAACGCGGTTCACCCCCACGGGTGTGGGGAAAACATCGTCAACGACTCGGCAATGGTCAGAACATACGGTTCACCCCCACGGGTGTGGGGAAAACGTAAATGTGATCCCGTTTAATGCTGGGGAATGTCGGTTCACCCCCACGGGTGTGGGGAAAACCGTTTTCTGACTGTGATGCGACTTGCACATGGCGGTTCACCCCCACGGGTGTGGGGAAAACCTGAACGCACTATTGGCACTTACAAGCAGCGACGGTTCACCCCCACGGGTGTGGGGAAAACTTTTGAGGATGGTGCGCTTGCGTTTGCTATGCACGGTTCACCCCCACGGGTGTGGGGAAAACGACTAGATTTCAAAAACTTCACAAAATTACCCCGGTTCACCCCCACGGGTGTGGGGAAAACCCACTGTAATGTGTATACTCACCCCCCTTCCGCGGTTCACCCCCACGGGTGTGGGGAAAACATCTGTTGTTAGTTCTATATTTAGCACAATGGCGGTTCACCCCCACGGGTGTGGGGAAAACCTACTGCCGCCCGCATTTTCATTATCATCCTGCGGTTCACCCCCACGGGTGTGGGGAAAACGGTGGCGTCCTGTTTGGCCGTCCGGTGCGATTCGGTTCACCCCCACGGGTGTGGGGAAAACGGCGGTTAGTCTTTCGAAGTTGATGTCATCAACGGTTCACCCCCACGGGTGTGGGGAAAACGGAGTGAGGGATGAGTTACGACCTAAACATTTCGGTTCACCCCCACGGGTGTGGGGAAAACGCAGTAACCACCGTTGGCGTTTTGCTCTCAGTGGCGGTTCACCCCCACGGGTGTGGGGAAAACACAGTTCAACACGGGCATCGTTGTTGTCAAGTTCGGTTCACCCCCACGGGTGTGGGGAAAACTATCTCGATGAGTAAAACCTTTCCCCACACTGCGGTTCACCCCCACGGGTGTGGGGAAAACGAAGTTGAAGTCGCTGCGCAAAACCACACCAACGGTTCACCCCCACGGGTGTGGGGAAAACTCCAAGTCCGAATTTCTTCAAGTCAAAGGATACGGTTCACCCCCACGGGTGTGGGGAAAACGCAAATTAAACCCGCACCCCATAGCCCACAATACGGTTCACCCCCACGGGTGTGGGGAAAACCTTGCCGAGCATGTAAAGCGGTGCGTTGGTGGCGGTTCACCCCCACGGGTGTGGGGAAAACTTTATGATAGCAATGATGTTTTTCTGGGAGGCCGGTTCACCCCCACGGGTGTGGGGAAAACGAGTTCCCCGCAAAGATGATATATGGATTAACCCGGTTCACCCCCACGGGTGTGGGGAAAACACACGTGCCTTCACTGCATT
The DNA here is from genome assembly GCA_965223555.1 of Promineifilaceae bacterium (SeqCode). Classification (GTDB taxonomy): domain Bacteria; phylum Chloroflexota; class Anaerolineae; order Promineifilales; family Promineifilaceae; genus CBDCWU01. The sequence continues at coordinate 1,302,197 of CBDCWU010000008.1, read as the reverse complement.
GCCCACTGTCCACGGTTCACCCCCACGGGTGTGGGGAAAACCGTTTGACGTTGTGATGATTTTGTTAGCCGCTCCGGTTCACCCCCACGGGTGTGGGGAAAACGTAGAGACGAGCTATAATTTGGTATCAAATACGCGGTTCACCCCCACGGGTGTGGGGAAAACACCCAGCAGGGGAGGCGGGCGAGCGGCGTGTCCGGTTCACCCCCACGGGTGTGGGGAAAACAAATATATCAACCATCCCATATCGTTGTCTCCCGGTTCACCCCCACGGGTGTGGGGAAAACACAAACGGCCTTTTTTCGTTCACTTCCGCAACACGGTTCACCCCCACGGGTGTGGGGAAAACTCCGTGAGTAACGCGCTGATTATGGCTGCGGCGGTTCACCCCCACGGGTGTGGGGAAAACGCGGGAAAACAGCCTGGACGTTTCCTTGTCATCCGGTTCACCCCCACGGGTGTGGGGAAAACGTCGTTGGGGAGGTTCCCGCCCTACAGGGCATCGGTTCACCCCCACGGGTGTGGGGAAAACTCCCCAAGCCAACGATTATTACATTGGCGGCACGGTTCACCCCCACGGGTGTGGGGAAAACGGGGTGCTGTCTGTAGACGATGGAGGCGGCTCACGGTTCACCCCCACGGGTGTGGGGAAAACTGCGAATCCTGGGTCATCGGGGGCTGTGGCTTCGGTTCACCCCCACGGGTGTGGGGAAAACGCATCAGAGCGCAGCCCAAAGCCAGCAAACCAGGGGTTCACCCCCACGGGTGTGGGGAAAACCCTTCACAAGAACAAAGGGGTATATGTAGGCATTGGCAAATGAAATACCCGCCTATACAGGGGGGTTTTGTAGCTGTTTGAGCCGCTTGCTGATGATACTTCCGTTAGCTTTTTCTGCCAAATCGTGGGGGATTTGGATGAGCTGTAACCCTTCAAGTTCGATGATTTGACGGCTGGTATCGCCGTGATGGCGCATTTGGAAGCGTTGCTCACTGTTTGTGGACCAAATTTGCAATAGGCCACCAGTCTTGGCGTTTTTACGACACTTATCCCATAGCTTGTCGCGGACGCGAGCCGACACGTGGCCGACAAAGACACCCGCACGAGGTTCTAAGAGCCAACGACTGATCTCGCCACGAAGGCCAGTGGGAACATTTTCGAGGATCATGACGATCATAGGCTACTCCTTTTTGTGGAATGAGATTAAGAGATTGAGAGATTATTATGAGCGCAGCACCATAATCTCCGAATCTCTCAATCCCGTGTAATTTCATTCTTCCTCGCCTTCTATTTTGTGCCAGAGACGAGTCGGCAAGGCGGGATCGCTCTCTATATCGCCACGGGGTTCGATGGGTTGAGCTGCAATGGTGGGGAGCGCGAATAAGGTGTCTATGTCGGGTAAGATACGTTGCAGCAGCTTTTCTTCTTTGAATTTTTGACGGCAGGTGGCACGGATGCGGCTTTCTACCTTTTCGGTTGATTGGGCCACGGTGCGAAAGGCAATGGGAATGGTGATATCAGCTTTGTAGAGGTCGGCGATGTCGTAAACGAAGGAGAGTTGTTTACCGGTGTGGATGAAGCCAAGGCCGGGACTGTAGCCACCAGAGACGATGGCGGCGTGACAGAGGCCATTGAGCAAGGCGTTGGCGGCGGAGAGGGCCCGGTTGACGGGGTCGCCACTGCGCCAATTGTTGCGGTCGTATTTACGGCCGTGCCAGGGTACACCATATTTTTTACTGGCCTGGGCATAGGCTTCACGTACCCGCACCCCTTCTTTGCCTCGTATTTGGGGCAGAGTCAGATCAAAAGGGAGGTCATGGTCGAAACGATAACGGTACATGTTGAGGACAACTTGCTGCCGTTTGGCCGGATCGCTAACGAGTTCGGCTTGATGGAGCAGACGGGCTGCTTTGCGAGTTTCGCCTGTGCCGCCTGCGTAGAAACGGGTGGCTTCTTGGCCTGTCCACAGAATGGAGGTGCCATTACGAGCCAGGGTGCTGATGGCGGCATGGGTGATGGAGGTGCCGGGGCCGAGCATGAGGAGGGATAGGTTGGCGGTGGGGATGAGGGTACGGCCGTTTTTGCGCACAAACTCAATCGCCTGCTGTTTCTTATCCAAAATGGCGTGCTCCACATAGAGGTAGCTGAGGCTGTCTCTAAGTTTGGGTAGTTCATGTAAATCTTGCATAAGATTTCTCCTTATTTTATGAAAATATGAAATTGTTAAGGTGCTAGCGCTAGCTACATCCTAAGTGCGACGCACCTTGAAGGTGCGTCGCACTTGTTGTCAATCATCCATTACTAAAATACAAAGTTGGTCTTCGATCAAGGTTTTAGCAAGGTGCATGGGGTAGGGCAGGATGGTGTTGCCGCCTTGCCAATGGGGTGAAAAACGCAACAGATGTGGAATGCGACACAGTTTGGTTTTGCCTTCTGAAGTATCGTAGGTGGGATGGACAAAAAAAGGCATAAATTCGACTACCTGCGGATGTTTGTAGGCGATGCCTGAGGCTTTGTCACCTAGCATGGATTCATGTGCGTAAGGTACTTTTTCTTGTGACCATTCTCTTTGTAGCCTAGCTCCTTGCAGGTGTTCACCAATGGAGAAGTAATGGAAGGCATCGCCGACTTGCTCGATTGCGCCATAGATGCGCTGAAAGTCGTAGTCTGTGTCGGTTACATATTGGGGTGTTTCACGCCCGCTTCGCATGCGCACGATGCTCAGCAGGTTATCCAATTCGGGTAGATCGCGAGCATAATCAATGCCATGCGGCTCAAAATTGAGCTGATGAAGCGAAGTTGCTAAATTATCCACTTGTAATTGCGGCCATGTATTGCCATTGCGCCATTTATCGGCTTCGATAATGGCGAGGGTGGGGTTGGGAAGATGGCTGAGTGTTTGTTGAACAAATTGGCTCAATGATTGGACATCTTGACACAACGTGCTGGATTTTTTCATTACGCGTTTGTATGTGTAGTAGCTGTCTGGCCATGCTTGGGCGAATAGTTGCCCTAAAATAGGGGCGGCTTCGACATAAGGGAGCCAGTTGTCTTGGGTGGGGAAGCGGATGGTGATACGGCCGTTTGCGGTCAACTTCACGGCTAAAGGAAAGCAAATATTGTTTTGGGTCTTTTTGAGATAGAAACCGATGATGTCTATTCCTTCCTGTACACCAGCCGTCCGGTAAATCTCATTTGCAGAACCAAAGAGAAGGCCCACATGACGCATCAGGGCTTCGTAGGCAGCAGCCTTAGCACGATTGATGCTATTGCCTTGTTTGAAGACAGTCTGCCCGTCTTCCTTTCGTTTCATGGATAACGGGAGGATGAATTGGGTGGTAATGCCTTCTTGGGCAAAGGCATGGCGAATAGCACTGCGGGTGCCTAGTTGGCCTTTGGCTGGTTTTTTGCCATCGCTACGCAGTTCGACGATACCAATCATGGGGCGCGACGGGGCAATCGGTTTTGTTTTTAGCGAGTTGCGGATTTGGGTGACGCGCTTTTGATGGGCGGCCTGCCGTTTGGCTCCAATTTTATCGTCTTCGTTGAATGCCTCTAATAGAGTCGCATCATCGAATTGGCATGATTGGATGCAGATGTTGGCGGGGATGGTATCGCCGTCGTTGAGTTTGATGGCTTCACGCAGGGCGATTTCTATGCCGATTTTTGTATCTGGGTTGTGATGGAAGATGGTGATGGTTAACGGCCGTTCACCCGTTTGCATGGCAATGGCATCAGCCAATATCTGCTGAAAATCGCGCCTTTCCGCTAACTCCTCCTCCTTAAAAGGGCGATTCAGCCGAGATGTTTTTGTTGGCCAGTCGCTAGACTGTTTGAGGGCAGGAGGGCTAGACTTTGGCGTTTTCTTTTGGAAGGAATCGGCCGTTAAAGGGGCATCGGTGGATAGCATCGGTAACATTTGGAGTAAAGTTGGAATAATTTGCTTCATGTCACCCATAGAAACGCCCGTTTCAATTGCATGACCTTTAATTCTTTCGTTTCGTTCATATTGATAACCTTCTGCATGAATGAGATAGTACCTATCTTCCTGAAGGCGTGCTGTAGAATCCTTCAAAGCCCAATATTTCTTAGGATCGCCTGCAAGAATATCATCAGGCAAAGACAATTGTTCCAAGCTTGCCAGCTCTAAAACATCAGCTAAATACTCTGCCCATTCCCAACTACCATCTTTTCTTTTGATAGGAAGCTGAGTTAAAGCCGCCTCTGTAGGTAAGTTATCTAATCGAAATACAGGCAATCCAACCAGAAGGGCGGGATTGCGGCGTTTATTCCAATATTTAAGTGGCTCACTTCCATAACGCTGAACGTGGAGTGAAAGGTATAACCATGGTTGGGAGCGTCCAGTTTGTTTTTCGAGTCTGAATTCGATCTTAAAAGCAAAATAACCGCCTTCCCCATCAGCTTTATTTTTGGGGCGACCAAAACCCGTTAGATTTTGATAATTGGCATAAATTGGCTCGTTTTCGATCATCCCTAGCAAGGAGAGCTTTTTGTTGCCAGCCTCTTGTACCTTTAGCCATTGAATGGTTTTACCTTCAATCTTGGTCTCTTTGCCATGCAAGAGGGCGGCTATCAAGCTAGGAATGGCTTGGTAACGCAGAGATTGGGTTGTCTTATCATTGCCTAGTAGGGAAGTGGCCGTGATGGGTTGCCAACAGAAATTGTCAGGTAATTTGCTAGTGGCATCACGCCACATTGATTGAATACGCTTTTGAGCCGTTGCATCTTTGGCTGTGTGTTGAGCAATCCAATGATTCATCCAAGCATCAATCACGCGGAAAATAGATTCGGGGTTAGGCTTTTGCTCATTTGCTTGGGTGGTGATGTGCAAAGCTTGATAACGACGTAATGGATTATCCCACTCAAAGCCATGCACAAGTGGAGAGACCGCCATTAGGGCATTGTTTAACCGTCGCCACGGAAAGTTTAGTTTGTCTTTGCCACTGCATCTGCGTAAATCGTCACGTACACGGTAGGCGGTATTCATAAAGGGGAAAGGCAACGTCCAAGCGAATAAGTCATCAGGAAAATGATTAGGATCAATGGTGAAGCGTTGTAGGGTTGCAAGTTCGGGTTTACGTCTTGTTTTTGACATCTGTTCTCCTCCTTACTCGTACAGGTTTTCTGTTTCGAGCAATTTGTTGATAAAAGGCTGATAAAGTTCACGACCAAAATCATCAGTGGCATATTCTTCGAGTGTTTCGATCATGGCGTATAAGAGACTGGTTTTGGCTGTGTCGGTTGGGGGGCGTTCCTCAGTGTCATCGTCTTGGCGTAAGCGTTTGGCTTGTTGGGGTGCCCAAGCGGCATCAATGAAGTAGGCGTGGAAGGGGACATCGCCGCGTAATAAACGGCCGGTTGCTTGAATGACCCGTCCGGCAGTGGTGGCGGCTAAATCGCGGCGGGGATTTGCCCCTGTTTGGGTTGCCAATGGTGCATCGATGTTAGGGTCTTTTTCGTCTATAAGTTGGGAATAGAATTTGCGGGTTTCGGCATCGCGCCAATAGGTGCGGGCAATTTTGCGTAGCTCACGGCTGCTTTCATAAATGGTGGCTCCCATCTGCCAAGCGGCAAAGTCGTCATCGGCCACCCATTCATCGGCGCGGCAATTTAGCTCTTGGGCAATGGCACCAATGTCGTGGGGATGGGGCATGGGGCGGGTGAGGAAGAAGATGGCACCAAAGGCAGCTTGGCGTGCCGCATTGAGAATGTTGAAGCCGCGACCGATGGCTTGCAGGGGAGCGATTAAGATTTGTCCCCCTTTTTGGGCAAACTGTTCAATATCGACGCGTTGGTAACGGCCGTTATTCAATTGAGCATCCTCTTCATCCTCATTCGTGCGAACAAGGTAATGAATTTGGGCACGTCGTTCCGGCCATTGCCGCCGCAGTTCTTCACCCGCCCATTGACATTGTTCGTATGAGTTGACAAGTAGCAGTAGCCGAGCGCGATCTGCCCAAAAATGAGGTTGGCTTTCCCCTAAAGCATGAAGATCGCGTAGCTCTTTGCCTATGAGACCCTGTTGGTTGAAGGGGTCTGTGGTGAGTTGGCGGATCATACTCTCGACGGCCGTTTGTTTGTTGGGGTTGCCAGAGATGCGGATGGGACGGCCGTTTTTCTCATAAACTGGGCGAAACTTGAACCAGCAGGTGGGATCAGTCAGTGCCTTTGTAATGGCTGGTTGGCTTGAGCTATCACGTCGTTGGAGCAGGGCATCTGGTTCGCCAAAGTGCCATTTGGTCGAATCTGGCAGATAGGATGTGCCGGACATGACAAGAACGTTAGGGCCTGCCTCACCTTCTAAATCTTGGCGCAAGGTGTGGAAGTTGGTGATATATTTGCGGCCGATGTTGGTGTAGGCAAAGGTGGACAAGTTGCTGGCTGAGTCACTGTTTTTACTCTCGCCGTTGGGCGGTTCGCTGATGTGATAGATGCCAAAAAGGCGACCAGTCGAAGGCAGTGGCAGTAAGATACGCAAACCCGCAGGTAATCGGGTGTAAGGCTGTTCGTCCTGAATAGCGACGCTGGGGCGGTTGTCCCATTGATAAAAAACGAGGCGCGTAAAGCGGTCGAGCAGGACGGCGTTGGCGGTGAGTTGCAAGCGCAAAGCAAGCTGATTGATGGTTTTGTCGGCATAGCCGTAGGCAAGGTAAAGTTGATCGGCCGTTGCTGAGCTATTTTTAAGGCGGTGGCGCAGTTGGGTGAGGCGGGTTTCGAGGTCTGGCACCATTTGGATGAGCCAATCTCGGAAACGGCGGGTGACGCGCCGCTGGCTGTTGCTGTGCATCATAGTGTGCATAGCGTCCATGAGAGTGTGGGCTGACTGTTGGACGGCTTGGCGATAATTTTTCTCAGCAGTGTCAGGGTCGGATACGGCCGTTTCGGCATCAACCAGCAAATTGTGTAACGCATATAAATCGCCACGGAATGGTTCTAATCGCTCCACATCCAACGGATCACGTTCACGCATCACCACTTCAAACAGATCGGTCAAAATTTGTAAGAGCTGTTTTGTCTCATTGTCCTCTTCAGCACGGTCGTACTCTTTTAAGCCCAACATGCGACGCGCCAAACGATAGAACAAGCTACGCGCTGTAAAGTAGCCGCGTTCTAAATTTTGTTGCAGATGTTTGTGCTTGGCCGTGAGTGTGACGATGTTGGTGACGGGTTGGTGGAAACTACGCTGGGCGTTGATCCAATTGAGAACGGTGTCGGACTGAAGGCGATTGCGATACCAGTAGCGATTGGCGGCTGAATCGAGCCGATCCAGAATGCCATTGCCGCCAGCAATGAGATGTTGTTGTTTGGCAAAAAGACGGTCGAACCATTCGATGATACTGTCAACTTCGTCAAACACCACGAGATCAGACTGCTCGTAGACGAGATCGCCCAAGGTCATACGCCGTTGTTCGAGTTGGGCGGGTAAGGTGCCTTGTCCCATGGCGCCCGCCGTAGTGACCCAAATTTGGGCATGGAAACTATCACGGCCGTTTTGGTGGGAGGGGCAAATAGCAAATAGGGGGCATTGGTGGCGCGGACGATGATCAACCGTTAATTTTTTGTCGGTTGCTTCTTTTAGATTATGGCATGGTTCGCTACCAAGCTGAAGGGGTTCGTCAAGGTAGGCTAGGATTTCGGAACGGCCATTGAGCAGGCAAACAGGGTTTACAGAGCGTTCGCCCCAGTGAAAATTGCCTGTGGTAATGGCACCGTTATAGCTTTGGGAAGCCATCATTTGTTGCAGATGTTTGTGCCGCGTACTACGCCCTAATAGAGGCACAGCAACCGGTTGCTCCGTTTCAGGGTCGTTGCAAAACATGTGGTTAAAGAAGTGTGCCAGTTCAATCGTTGAAGCTGAGTCTTGCAACACGATAGTGATGCGTTTTGGGGGCAGTTTCTTTTCTCGGTGGCTGTAAACTAGCCAGCCTGCCCAAAGTTTCATTAGTGTTGATTTGCCGGAGGAAACCATGCCAACGACGTGCATGAGGCCGCAAATTTTGATGAGGGTTTGGGCCTGTTCTCCTTTAAGTCCATCCCACATAAGCAAGGCGATTTGGCTTAAATTTTGTTCCCAATGGGGTTGGTCTTCTTTTTCATCAAAGTAGCGGGCAACTTCAAGCAGTTGTTCTATCGTGACGGCGATTGGCTCCCGTTGCGGACGCTTCTCAGAGGTGAACCAATCTAACTGGGTGGTGGTGTGACGAATCTCATCTGGCGTGAAGCGAAGGCGCATGGGAGGTTTTTCTGCATGAATCTCAAATTCATATGTTTTGCCTGCTTCAACGAGACGGGATGGGCGTGTTTGATAGGGTAGTTTTTGGGTGAGGCAGCTTTTGAGGGCGCGGCGGCGGGCTGTATCTTGATGGTAGTGGTCGTTACGGCCGTTACTAATTATTTGGCGGTCAAAATGGCGCGGTTCAATGTTGTAATGACATTGCTGGGGAACGGCTGGTTCAATCTCTTCAGCATATTCACGCAGTGCCGACTCCCAACTGTAAGGCCCAGCAAAGGTCGAAAGCAATACACGGGTATTGGCTAATGCTCGACGTTCTGTTTGGTTGAGCATTTTTAATGTTGGGTAGTTCATGGGTGTGCCGCTGAGAAGTTCAGGGATGACGGCAAGCGGCTCGCTTTCAACAGTTGTGGGCAATTGAAAGATCAGTTCAAGTGCGAGTTCGACCTTCATGATGAGGGTTGCCCAACGGCGTGCTAACCATTTGGGGAGATCGTGTTGCTGTTCTAATGTTTCTTGTAAGGCACGGCTGTGTGCCTCGTACAGTTCGGTTGGTTGATACATGTTAGGTTCTCTTTTGGCGTAGTTTGCTGTAAACGGCCGTTACAAATTGGCTCAAACTGACAATTTCAGTCTGGAAAAGGTCGGCTTGTTGACGCATTTTCTGCCCATAAGCGCGGTCTTGCTGTTCCCGCTCATCGGGATAGAGATAAAACGCTTTGTGCCATTCATACCTATCAGCACGAGGTAACTCGCCCAGCCGACGGCCAAAATTGCTGGTGGCTCGCCAATCTTTCACATCCACAACCCAGAGGGCATCGTCAAAGTAAAGCGCAAGGTCATATAAATCTAGGCGCGGCCATAGTTCAATTTTCTCAATTTGGTTAGGAAATTGTTTCTGCATCGCTTGTAGTTTTTGGTAAAGATGCAGCTCGGGTTTGCCTGGAATCAGGGTGCTTTTTTGTATCCCCAGCCGTAATACCAGCCCAATTTCTGATGAATCAATCTGTAACCAGCCATCATGGTATTGGGGACAATGTGTGCCACAGACGTCGGGCTTGACGCTTTGTGGTTCTCCTTCTTTGATACGGAGTGGGCCACAGCGTTGACAGGCGTGAATACGGCCGTTTTCAGGCTCACGTAACATCCCTTCCACTGACGAAAAGCGATCATAAAAAGCACGAATCTCTTGAGGTTGAACATGCTCAAGTTGGCGACAAAGATCAACAATTGCATTTTTTGTCGTAAACGGGTTTTCAATCAAGAATTGGCGAACTGTTTGGTAGGTGCTTTGGACGCTTTCTGCCTCCTGCTCAAATTTATCGCGCAACATATCGCGGAATTGGACAAAGTGGAAGCTATCCATTAACGACTTAATATCTGCTTTGGCCTGACTATAGCGGTCATTTGTCATTAGGCTCTGGAGGTATTGTTTAACCGAAGGCGGAAATTGAACAGCATCATCATCCCCAAAAAAGAGTGGCTCATTGGGGTCAATGTTTGATGGCAGTTGCTCAACTGTCCACCACGTTTCGATTGGCTGAGTACAGCGTTGCAACGTACCCTGTAACGTTTTAGGTGCTTGCCCTTGTAATTGATTGGCTAGAGCCGCCAAGCCAAACTGTAATTTTGCGGGGAATCTCTCCCCATTGAAATGCTCTACGATGCCGAGTAGCAGGTAAGCGAAACCATCGGTTGACATAGAATACCTCCTTTTTGGGTGTGTATTTTTTTAGATGATCGTGTAAGATATAATGCAATGATACAGTAGCAAATTTTTCCGTCTGTGTCAAGAAAAAATATTATGTGTATTTTATTGCACATCTTGACCGATGAAACAAGATTGTAATCATACAGGTGCTGTGGTCGGTCTCCAAACCGAGCCAGCTTGGGTGGTTCGGCAGCCTACCCTGAGCGAAGCCGAACGGGCCGGCCACAGCCTGAGAAGTTGAATAGTTACTAAGGATCAAAATGGGATATTCAATTGATTTTGGGGCTTTGGCACGACTTGTCCGTGGCACACGGGGCAATCGAGGATTACGGGAAGCGGCTGAGTTGATTGGCGGTATCAGCCCTTCTACCCTTTCGCGCATTGAAGGGCAACGTATGGAAGATATGAATGTTTCGACGTTTTTGCGCGTCTGTGAATGGATCGAAACGGATCCAGCTGACCTGATTTTGGGGTCTGGCAAGCAGCAAGGAGATGGGGAGGATACGATAACGGCCGTTCAAACCCAACTGCGCGCTGCTCAGGACATCGATCCCCGCACTGCTCAAATCTTGGCCGATATGGTGCGTGGTGCATATGATGCCGCCAAACAAGGGCAAGGGGATGGGTAAGCTATCGTTCAGCGTTCGCCGCCGCTGTGATGCCTTGGCAACGCGCTTACGTGTGGAAATCGGCTTACGTGCTTTTGACCCTTTACCAGCCCGACAACTAGCAAAGGTAGATAAAATTTCGGCCACACTGATCACGCCGGAACAATTGCCTGATTTGCCGTTAGAATTAGCAAATCATCTAGCCAATGACAAAAAATGGGATGGCTTTATCAAGTCATTTAATCCTCTGGTTATTGTGACCCGTGCCAATCTACCACCAACACGGGTTGAATCAACCGTTATGCACGAGATTGCCCATGTTTTGCTCAAACATCCGCCAGCCCACCTTTACATAACAGATAATGAAAAGATATATCGTGATCATGATAATCATATTGAAGCAGAGGCTTCATTTTTGGGCAGTTGTTTGCAAATTCCCAGCGGTGGTATTCGCTGGGCGCGGCAGCGCGGGATGACAAAAGCGGAAATTGCGACACATTTTGGTGCTAGTGAGCAAATGGCTCAGTGGCGATTAAATGCAGTGAAATATTAGGTTGTTAAGGTGCTTCTAAGTGCGACGCACCTTGGCGGTGCGTCGCACTTGTTTTAGGCGGGTGCGAGCGAGAGCAGGCCACAGCCAAACGCTTTGGCAGGGCCGATACCTTTTTGGAGAGCGGTTGTGAAGGTGGCGGTGTCGGTGATTTGGAGACGGCCGTCATACTGCACGGTATGAATAGTGACTTTGTGCTTTATCTCATCCCGCTGGATACGGCCGTATTGGTTACCATCCTTTTGAACATCCATTTCTAAGATTTGGAATCCGAGAGACGGCCGCTTCTTTTCCACACAACCAGTTCCTTTCGTTTCCAGCCAACGGCGTTGGTCCTTTTCTTTGTAATAGGCGTGCCGTTTGCCATCTTTTTTGAAAGATGGATTGGCAACGAGGCGGAAGCGCAGGATTTGACCGTCTTTTAGTTTAAAGTTGAGTGGTCTGACAGCAGGATTGGGCAAAGGATCGAAGGGATCAGATGGTAGTAAATAAACACTATCCTGCAGGTAGAGCCAATCAGGTTCAAGCTGGGATTGGACAAGGAGCATGATTTGGCCGTTGCGGGGGTGGACTTCGAGCCGATGCAGTACGTCAGCATCTTTACGTTTGGAGTCGAAGGCTTGCATGAGGGTGCGGTGGAGGTTGTAGGGATCGGCCGTTTCGCTTTGCACTTGACGCGAATAAGGGTTGAGTAGTAGGCGTGATAGGTACATTAGGCAGGCTCCTTTTCTTTAGGCGAGAAGGGTTTGCGGAAAGCGGGTAAGGATGTGGAAATAATTTTGACACGACGGCTGGCAAAACGTCGTTTGCCTTTGGCGAAGGAGAGAGGATGGTCTTGGTAAACGGCCGTTAAGGCTGTGTCCTTAACATTGGCAGTCACGGCTTCATCCAAGATAAGCCTTAAACGGGCATCACTTTTCTCCATGGCACGGTATTGTTTATTGTTGACCCCAATCCAAGGGTATTGCTGCAAGGATTCGACTAAGGGGCTGGCCTGTAGGCCATCCCATAGAAAGGGTGGCAGTGAGGGAGCACACGCCTTGCGTCCTAAGGAAAGCGTCCAATGGGGATTGGCGAGAGCAGTATGGATTTGCTGGAGAAGTGTTTCATCACCTTGTAAACCCACGAGGAAGGCCGCATCGGCCAAATAGTAGCGGTTGGAGGGTTCTGTTTCTTTGATGCCTCCTTTGGCACGAAGCACGTGCAAGGCAGTGTGGAAGTCGCGTAAGATGCTGCCTTCTTTGTCCACACGCACGCCCATGTGCAACGCGGCTAAATCTTCAATGGGCGCCTGGCGTGGGCGGCCCAACGCGGCACAGATCAGACCGATTATGCCACTTTTGGAGGGTTCCCGTCCTGTGGTACGAACGTCGAATCGGCTTTGGGTGTCCCATGATTGCAGGGGGCCAATGCAACGTAAAAGTAAGGTCGTCATGAGTTTACTCCTGTGGCAAATGGGCGGCTACACCGTTAACCCAAGCTGAGAGGGTATCCTGCAGGTGGGGGGCAAAGCTAGGATTTTCGGTTGGCAAGGCGGTTTGATATTTGGGTTGCACATGGATGGATAGGGAATCTATTTGGGCATCGTCGTAGAAGGTGCTGTGATATTGCCATTGTTCTGCCAGGGCTTGGATAGAAGGATGAACGAACCCTGTGCCGTTGGTGGCGTAGACGGGTTGCTCGAAGGCGTTGCTAAGGTTCCATTGTTTGCCATCGTTGCGAACAACGCCCATGAGCAAGGCTGGTTCATTGTAGGCGGCGTGACCGCTTTGCATACCGCTGGGGGTAGCGGCAACCATGGCACGCATGAAGGCAATGACGGCTCGATGGGCCGAGGCTTTGTCCCACATGAGATTTTCAACAAGCTGGTTCCAATCTATACGAATGTAACGGTAATAACAGGGGCTGTTGAACTGTTTGAAACCGATCATGCTGGCTCCTGTTTCTTCGCCCTTATCTTGGAGATCGTCAACGGCCGTAAAGTAGTCCATTTCCATGCCAATGCGGTGGGTGGAGATAGCGGGAGCCACGTGGCAGGCGGCATCTATGTTGAGTTTGGGCTGTCCCGCTAACATGCGCCCAAACATGGCGATGTCGGGAGCGTGTACACCTTTGCTTTGTTTGATAATGTCGTCTTTGACGATTTTGTTGAGAACGGCCGTTACGACTTTGCCATTTTTAATCATCTCATCCCAATTAGCTAACAGTAATTGGATAATGTGATTCCGTTCGCCTGGGCCAATATAAAGGAGCATATTGGCTTGTTCGTTTTTAACAGAAGCCCCTTTGCCTAGATAGGCTTTGGCAAAGGCATCTACAACAAGGGCAATCTCTTCATCAGATTTACCAGCTTGTTTTAAAAATGGGCTAAATAAACGATGGACACGGTTGGTGCGTTTGCTCTCTTCATCAGTGCCACTATATTTGCTAAAGTCGCTGTGGGTACGGATGGCGCGTTTGATGCACTGGGAAGAGATGCGGGCGCGGCGGTAGCCGCCAAAAGTGCAATCTTTGAGGCTACCTGTATCGTCACGGTTGAGATTGGATGGGGCAAAGTTTTGGATCATATGTAGTTCGATAAATTGTTTGTTACTCATTTTAGATTTCCTTTTTGTTTGACAAGATTTGATTGTTCTGGCCGACAGATCAAATCAGGTTATACAGCTGTTTTTTCTGATTGAGGTGAGTCGGCTTTAGAGCGTTGCCAAAATTGCGTGGCCCATTCATCTTGAATGTCAAAACGCGCCTCTTCATATTGCCAACGATAGATGTCCCACATAAGTTGGTACCAGTTGATGGGGACAACTTCTTGGCGGGATTTAAGAAAGGTAATGGCCTGGCGCAATTGGTAGTGCAGATCGTCGGGGTGGGCAGCTAATAGAGCAGAGAAGCGGCGTTCAACCCCATCATTGTTGACTTCGGGACTAGGATCGAGGGCGGCTTTGAAGTGCGTGCCCATGTTGCTCCATTCGCTTTTGTTGTTTTGGTGGTAGGCGAAGAGGGAGGCGATGAGGAAGTAGGTTTGTTTTTCCCAACCCCGAATGCCATCTGGCATGTGAGGTAGGATGTAGCGGTGCATGTTGGGGGCGATTTGGGGCAGATAGGCCAAGCCGCGCCGCATTTCGGCGAGGGCGGCTTTGTTTTTGTCTTGCTCTTCGTCGCCTAACAGACCTTGCAAATAGTAAATGAATTTGCCGAAGGCGTGTTTGCGTTCTTCGTTTGTCATGGATTGTTCTCCTTTTGGGGTAGGGCTTTGTGGAGACGGCCGTTCAAATAGCCATTGCCACTTACAAGCGCTTTACGGGCGATAGGGTCGAGGTTGGTATAGTGGCTGAGGTTGTTGAAGGCGTTTTGGGCTGTGCGGCGGACTTTTTGTTGCCAAACGGCCGTTGCTGACCATTTATCTTGGGGCAAACCCTCCACAAAGGTTTGAAAAGGCAAATCTAACTGTGACCAAAAATCACCCATTATGTTACTGTGTTTGACCCAATTGTTGATGTCTCCCTTTTGGTTGCTGTTCAACCCTTTCCACGTCTCCCATTCCGTTTGTGGCTTGCCATCTTCTTCCAGCTTTTTCAGGTGAATGATCATGCCCACTATTCGCGCCGCAAATTCCAAGTCATTGGCAACGGTTTTGGTTTGTTTTAATCCACTGGTAAGGTGAGCAACCAAATCGGTATTTTTTAAGAATGCCAGCGGCAGAGGCAACCGTTCTTCACGGAAGAAGGAGACTTTGGCTTGGTTTTTGGCCATGGCTAGGGCAACGATGCGATAGGTTTTTGTAGCAGGTAATATGTGTTCGCTAACCAAACGGCTGAGCCATGCAAAGGTTGTGGGAGGACGGTCATTGCCTTCAATTTGAGGATGGAAGGTGAACAAAACGGAGCTATCGCGCCACAACACTTTGTTTTCGCTTAAGCTCATGGCAACATGGCCTAATTTATCGTCAGCGCGATAATGTTTCATGGGGTCTAGTTGGCTGCCAGCCAACCGCAAACCGGGTGCCATTGTTATTTGACGCACGACAGTTTCCCCTGTTGCAGCCTGTTCGGGCAACAACAAGATACGGCGGTTTTGCCAAGTGAGATAGTCGAGATAACCAAAGGGTAGTTCGCGCTCAAGCAGGAATGGATCGTCTAATGCCCAAGTTGGTACATCGTCTTGAATAGGGGACGGTATCTTTTCGTAACGTTGCAGGTTGAGGAGGAGCGTCTCTTTGAGATTATCCCCTTCAATGAGGAAGATAATACCGCCACCACAGGTGCCATCGGTGAAGTAAAGTTTGTATTTGGGGTTGCAGGGGCCAGCCAAACCAAAGTGTTGAAAGGTGATGAGGGCGCGCGCGGCTTGGGCGGGCGTTAAGGTTTCCCCTTCGGCATCGGTGTGATGGTCGAAGAGGGTGGCGTTGTTGCCGGAGGCGCGGTCATGGTTGAGGTTGAGGATGGAGTTGGGGGTGACGCGCTCGTCGGGATATTGGTAAAACGGCCGTTCCTCTGCAAACAGATCAAAGCGATGATGCCATTTGTCCAGATAGGCGTTTACTTTTGCCAGATCAAAGGTGGGACTACGCCACCAATCATCCCATTGGTCGTAATGGCGCGGTCCTTGCAAGGCGGCGTGAAGAATGGTGATGAGTAGGCGATGAAGAACGGCCGTTTCTAGGGGCGAATCTCCAACGAGAGCTTGAATGTGGTGGGCGTGGTTGAGGATGTGGCGCAGGTTATAAACGGCCGTTTCCCCATCCTCCCGCACAGACGGAAGCCATGGCTCATCAATCAAATTAAAAGAAAATTGTGTCATAATACCTCCCATTGCAAACCAAGTTTGCGGTCTAAACGTAACTGATACTGCTTTTCATCGTGGACAAAATGGTATTGTCCAGCGTTAAAAACGAGGGGGACAAAGTGGCGCAACATGGCGTTGTTTTGCCAAGGGGTTGGCCGTTGATCTTGCTGTTCTGGCTCAAGACAATGCTGCAAGGTTGGCCAATGTTGGATGGTCATTTTGTAGTTGAGAATTGTTTTTAGCAACTTACCAAAGGGTTCTTGAGTTAGCTCAATTTTGGTGGTGGGATCATCAGGGTCGAGGAGCAATCCTTGGGGCGTTTGATGCAAACAGATGAGATCAATGCCGGGGGCAATGTCGCGGGTGCGGGCTTGAAAGGATTGATGAATGGCGGGGTTATCCTCTTCCAAGTCAAGATGGGTTTGATAGAGCAAATCGGGATCGTCGGCGGCCCGGACAAGTGCGTGGCCAGCTTTAATCGAAGCGTGGTGTTGCTCTCGTTGCATTTTGGTCAGCGTGGTGCGTAAAAGGTTGTGCCATTTTTCTTCAGCACCTTGCAGCGGGTCCGATGTGTAAACGAATTCGATGAGGGCGCGAGTTTGGCTAGGTAAGGCTATTGATTTACCCTGTTGGGACAAGGCCAAATAGGAACGCAACAAAATATAGGGTTCGTAAACGAAGCCATCATTGCCCCAATTGGGCTGCTTGTTTTCATCTAAATCGGGGGGCGTGATGGCTAGACAGCGAGGATGTTGGCGAGGTTGGGCAGCATCGCGTTGGTGACGATGCAGACGGCCGGCCCGTTGTAGAACAAGGTCTATGGGGGCGAGATCGGTAATCATGACATCAAAGTCGAGGTCTAAGCTTTGTTCGATGACTTGGGTGGCGATGACAATAGCCCGAAACGGCCGTTTTGCCACATCCTTCCCAAATTTAGCTAGTACCTTATCTTCCAATTCTTTGCGCCAAACGGGGGGGAAGCGAGCATGAAAGAGGATGAGATCGTCAGGCAATAAATCGAAACCAGCTTCTGTGATAGCTTGGTACAGTTGTTGGGCGCGGCTGACTGTGTTGCAGATGATAGCGGCACAGCCACCCTCGGCTAAGGCATCCTGTAAATGGGTCACAATTGTGTCAGGATGACGATCTTCCAGCCAAGCTAAATCCAATGGTTGATCTTTGGGGGCTGTCAGTGAAATGATCTGGGGTATCTGGGCAGTGGTGGCGATCGTTAAAGCGGGATAATGCTCAGTTGGTAGAGGAACATCCTCACCTGTGTAGGCTTGTACCAAGCGGCGGCGGGTGCTAGCTGGTAGGGTAGCAGAAAGCAAAATGACGGATGTACCAATGGCGCGCAGCCAGCTCAATAGGCGAATGAATAGGGTAGACATGTAGGTATCGTAGGCGTGTATCTCATCAAAAACGACGACTTTGCGGGCGAGGCCAAATAGGCGCACGAAAAAATGTTTGGTTTGTAAGACGCTCAAGAGGGTTTGGTCTACTGTGCCCACGGCAAAAGGGGAGAGCAGCGCGCGTTTGCTTTTTTGCATGAACCAGCTAAGGGCAGCAACGCGGCCGTTTTCATTTTCACCAATGATACGCAAGGAAATATTGGCAAGGGTGTCATTCATACGCCATTGTCCATGAGCTAAGTTGATGGCGACGATGTCGTCGGGATACCGCTGTTGCAAAAAGGCAACGGTACGCTCAAACATCTGGTTGCTGGTGGCTTGGGTGGGCATAGCGATGTATAAACCACGCCCCTGCTGCTTCTGTAGCCAGCTATCAGCCAGATAAAAGGCGGTTTCGGTTTTGCCGATCCCTGTGGGTGCTTCTAGGATGAGGAGGGATGGCGTTTGTATCTCTTCAGCAGCCGCTATCACTTCGGCTTGCACGGGATGCGGTTTTTGAATGTTCAAATAGGCGAACATGTCGGTAAATGTTTTTTGTTGCCCGTTGGGTTGCCACCCTTGCCAACCTAATTTTTGTAGGGATTGCTGGGCTTGGGACTGAGCCTGTTGTGCGTAGTAGGTGGTGGGTAACGGCCGTTCTTCAAAAGGAAAGGCATCTTCGCGTGAGCCTAACCAATCAGCTACAGAAGTAAATCCCGAAAAAAGGGTCAGGAAGGTATTGAGTTGCTCACCACGAAGTTGGACCGTGACAGCAGGTGGCTTAAAGACAGCGACCAATTCTTGGACTAATTCATCGCGGACTTGTTGCCAGGCAGGATAGCGGCTGTCATCAATAAAATCTGTAGCGCGGGGGCTAGGCCAAACGCCATGATGCCCACCAACAGCGGTGGCAATTTTGGCTGCAAAGCGGGGCGGCAGTTGGCAGATTTCTTCTAAATAGGCTGGCAATGCCCAAGTGGACACAGTGCCGTGTGGAGCTTGGCGTGTTTGCTCTAAATAATTGCCCTGCTTGATAAGCACCAGCCCAGATTCATTGAGCTTGACGCGTAACCAGTCTGGTGCATATTTGCTTTGGTAGGCAGGGCTAGCTTTGCCTAAGTCGTGTAGAGCCACCAAAAAGGCCAAAAAGCGGCCAGCCTCTTCAATTTCTAAATGAAGCCATTGGGCAAATTGCTGACGAACGCTGTCTGTTAAAACAGTTTGCCATAAACAGGTCGCCACTTGGCCGACATCGAGCAAATGATAGAGCAGGAGGTGGATGGCACCTGTATCTTGATCTGTTTTTGCGTAGAGAGTATGGTGAAGTTGGGGAGCAACGACCGATTGTGTTTCCGTCGTATAAAGTTGGGTTAGCCGCATTACTTCATCTTGCAATTGGCGGCGCAGATAAGGTGGCGCCAGCACTTCGACATCTGCCCCCCAGCCCCGAATCCAGTGAAGCATTTCTTGAGGTTCAGCGATATGAGCTTGCCAGAGGAGACGGCCGTTTTCCAACTTCGTAACCTTTTGCGAACTATGCCATTTTGTTTCTTTTACTCTTGATGCTACCTTTTGCCTAAATTCTAAAATAACTTTTTGTGGTTCTTCTTCCGTATACCAAATTCCCCATGCTTCAGATAATAATTGACGTAGATTGAAGGTATCTGGAATTTCATAAAACTCGGTGGGTCTGACCTCCTCAATGCGTTCAATACGTTCTATCTTAAATGTTCGCAGTTCTTCTACATCATCTCGTTTGCCTATAACATGAACAGTTTGACCAATTGCGTATGGTTCAATGAAGTAAGGCGCGAATAGATATTTATGAACTGTATTTGTCTTCTCATAGCGATGCCAGACGTAGACTTTACGTTGTTCTGCCCAGGCTAGGGCAAGTTTTTCCAAGACTTGTATAAAGCGTGGGTCTTGAGATTGTGTCTCATCGTCTACAATATCTGCTGCTTGTTTAACATGCTCACTAATTTGTGGAGCTAGCTTTTCTAAAGAGATGCCTAACTTGCGTAAAGCAGCAGCAGCATGAGGATTTTGCTTGTCCATACGATTAGCTAACAGGCGGGAAGCTAAATGTACAGCTAATGCTTCATGTAAATTAAACTGGACTCGAACGAGATACTGTTCCCGATCTAGTTTCCACCTATTCCCATCGAGATCATCAATGTAAACATTTGGTAGTACTTTCCTTAAATCAGGTATGTAACGACCTATTGTAGAGCGATTAACTTGTAACTTTCTGGCAATCTCTGCTTGCGTCAGACCTTCAGGATGCGCCAGCAGCAAGGCCTCAATTTGTAGCAAACGATTTGCTTTTTTCTCTGAACGACTCATTTGGTTGTTTCTCCAGCAACAGTTATCAGTTTTGGCAGAGCATAGCATAGCACAGGTACGAATTCCGCAACAAGTTGAGAAATTCACTCATGTTCGTTGTCATCCTTGCGAAAAGGCCATAAGCCACCTCTATCATCTTCACTCAAAAAATAGCCTTCATCTTCTAAATTAGGCAGGGATCGGTTGACTGAGGAGCGAGGAAGATTGAGCAATCGAGCAAAGAACCCGGGTCGCTTTCCAGGGTTGTTCTCTACAGCTTCATAAATATCATGTAATCGTTCTTTATCAGGTTGTCGTGCCATGTTGCACCTCCATTTGTGATTGTTGAAGTCACTCTAGAGGGGGCTTGTTGCAGGATGTGCAACACTGATAAAATTGGGTTGGGAAATTGGCAAAAACAAAACGGCCGTCTCACAACGGCCGTTTCCCGCCCCAACATCTCTCGTTATAATAATTCCTCATACGGAGGTCACATGGACTTACAAGATTATGCCGCCTTGCCCCAAAAGCGTATGGGCGCGGGCTGTCTATTTTTTGATGAACAAGGGCGTGTACTGTTGGTAAACCCAAGCTATAAACCCGTTTGGGAGATTCCGGGCGGTATCGTGGAACTGAACGAGTCGCCCAAAACCTGCTGCCAGTGGGAGGTGTTGGAGGAGATAGGATTGGATAGGGAGATCGGCCGTTTGTTGGTGGTGGATTACAATGGAGCAACGGCCGTTAAAACTGAATCTCTCATGTTTATCTTCGACGGCGGCACTTTGACCAGCACCGACATTACCAACATCCAGTTACAAGAGAGGGAACTAATAGGGTATGACTTTTTTGCCAAAAACAATTTGCCAGCCAATATGACAGAAGCATTACGACAGCGTGTTTTAGCGGCATGGCAACGTGTAGCACATGGGGGTGACGTTTATTTGGAGGACGGCGGCCTTACAGATACAGATCGTTGAAAAGTGCGCTTCAGCGTACTTTCTTGCTAGCTGCGCGATTTCAATCCGCAGCGGACAGGAGACAACAAACATGTGACTGCTCTCAGACAACCGTAGAAAGAGTTGCCGAGCCCAAACAGCCTCATACAATAGGTAGAATGAACAACAAATCAATTATCGTCTTTGGCAGTTCGCGGCGGCATGGTTTTACGGGCCAACTGGTGGATGAAGTCGCCAGACAGAATCAGCTGCGCGTGATTGATGTTGGCGACTATAACATCGCCCCTTATGATTATGAGTACCGCAACCGTGATGATGATTTTTTACCCCTCATGCGCGACATCGCCCAACATCAACAGATCATTCTCGCTTCTCCCGTCTACTGGTACACGATGAGTGCCCAACTGAAAGTCTTTGTGGATCGCTGGTCAGATTTATTAGAAATTGAGAAGGATTTAGGACGCAGCCTACGCCGCAAACAAGGGCTGGTCATTAGCACAGGTGGTGATACCCGACCAGAACGCTCTTTTGAAGAGTGTTTCCAACATACTTTCGCCTTTATGGGAATGACTTATGGTGGCATGTTATATTGCGCCACAGATTCTGGGAAAGATTTTGTCATAGCCAACCAAGAAGAAGCCATTACCACTTTTGGTCACAAGATTCTTCAAGGTTAGTATGTTACGAGTAAAATTCTAGCACAGATCAACAAGAAAATGACACTGAGATTCACAAAGAAGACACGGAGCTTCGCAGAGATAGGGAAAAACATCTTTCTCCCCCTGTGTATCTCAGTTCCTCTGTGCAGCTCTGTGTCCTATTTTTCTGGCTTGTCTAGATTAGGATCAGGAGAGATATATGTCAGATGAACAAGAACTGATCGAAGTTGTGATTGATTCAATTGTCGATGGTGATGAAGACGCGGCACCACCAGCAGTACAGGCAGCTTTAGATGCCGGTATTGGCGCTATGATAATTTTAGATGGCTTGATGGCCGGTGCTGATGAGGTAGGGCAGCTCTTTGAAGAGGGGCAATTCTTTTTGCCAGAGCTGATGCTAACGGGAAGAGCCTTGAAAGCGGCCATGAAGGTCTTGACACCTGTTTTACAAAAGGAACAAGCGGCTGATGAAACGGCCGTAAAAGATACCGGCACCGTCGTCATCGCCACCATCCAAACGGACATTCACGACATCGGCAAAAACATGGTCTCCTCCATGCTCACAGCCGCTGGCTTCACCGTCTTTGACCTGGGGGTAGACGTGCCAGCCAAAACCATTATCGCCAAAGCCAAAGAGGAACAGGCCAACATCATCGGCTGTTCTGGCTTGCTGACCACATCCATGCCCTACATTAAAGACATGATTGACTTAATGGAAGTGATGGGAGAAAGAGACAAATTCAAAGTCATGGTGGGTGGAGCTTCCGTCACTCCCGCCTGGGCAGCCCAGATTGGGGCCGATGGCACCGCCCCCAACCCTATTGAAGCCGTTAATCTAGCCAAGCAGCTCATTCAGGCCCAACGGGAGGCAAGATAGGATGACAATTTTTAACTATCACGACATTATGGATCGGGCCAGGAGCGGCCCCTATATCACCGAAGAAGATTGGGACCTCAAGAAAGTGGCCATGACCACGCGCAAGTTAGTCCGCAAACATAAATTGCAGTGGAACCCCGAAGAGATTGTGACCGATGATCCCGGCCTGGCTGATACCATATTTGAAGCTGGTCTGGAATTAGCCAAAACCATTGGTGCCTACTCGCGCACCACAGAACGCATTATTGAGTTTGACCCGGCTGAATTAGAAGCAGGCTTACGCCAGATGCCGCAAACGCTCGTCATGGGCGAGGGCAAAGATGCACGTACCCTCTACGCGCGTAAAATCATGGATGACCGTTACCCCCTAGTTTGGGCGGGTACGCCAGGAACACCGACACCAGAAGAGCTATTTTTACCCAGTGTGCTCAGCTGGATGCAAGAGCCTATTGTTGATCTTGTCACTTGTGGTTCATTAACCCATGTAGACGGCCGTGAAGTACGTACATCAGACCCCATTGAGGTGATCGCCACCCGACGGGAATTACAGTACATGCACATGGGGCTGGCACGAGTGGGTAGGCCGGGCATGGGCATGTTAGCCGCGCAGAGCGCCGTATCGGAATTAGGCGATCTAGCGGTGGCCCATCCTGATTATCTACGCTGTTGCGATTCCCATTTAATCCCCATGCTCAATGAGCTCAAGATGGATCATCGCAATATTACTCGGGTAGTGAATTCACTGGAATATGGCATGGTCAATGCTGCACTGGTGTGTGTTATTGTAGGCGGCATGGGCGGTGACGCCCCGGGATCGGCCGTTGTCAATGTGGCCTCGTTTATCTTAGGTAATCTCACTTGCAAAGCTGACTATCAGCTGCTGCATCCCATCCACATGCGCCACGTGGCCACTTCCACCCGCGCTGCCCTGTGGGTAGAAAATATCGTGCAGCAAGCCTTTGCTCGCAATACCCCCTGCATAATGGTTACAGACGTTTACCCCAAGAGCGGCGCCATGACCCGTGAGCTTCTTTATGAAACAGCCGCTAATGCCATTGTCGTTGCTGTCAGTGGAGGACATCTTGAAGGCGTCGGCGCGGCTGACGGCAATGCTCCCCATAGCACTGGCTTAGAGGCTCGCTTCATGGGCGAGGTCGGACATGCCGTAACCCGACAAAGATTAGGACTTAAAGATGCCAATACGCTTGTGTTGCAATTGTTGGCGAAATATGAGCATGTGTTTGACTCACCAAAGGGCAATCCTGGCGTTCGTTTTGACCAAGCTTATAATATGCACACACTAACACCATTACCAGAATGGCAACAACTCTATGATGAGGTCAAGGCTGAAGTACGTGCAATGGGCCTGATAGCCCTGACCTAGCTATTTATTACCTTATGAGTGGAATACTTGTACACAAAACGAGAAAATGACGCGAGGGCTCGCAGGGAGAGAAAAGAACTTTATCTTTTTAGCCCTCTGTGAGCCTCTGCTTCTCTGCGATTCTCAGCGTCCCATTTTTAGATTCTAGCTTGTCCAGGTTAAGTCATTATGTCCGAATACATTGAAATTGAAACTGAAATTGGCGACAACGGCCGTCTCTACATCAGCACCAACTTACCCCTCAGCGAGGGTGAAGCGGAAATTTACGACTCTCGCACCACCATGGAAGAAGGTTCGCCCGTGGCCCAAGCCCTCTCCGTTATCGAGGGCATTCTGCGCCTACACATTCACCACAAAGAGATGGTGGTAGATAGTGATCCTGAGATGGGGCTGCATATGATCGTGGCTGAAATAACGGCCGTTCTCAAGGATTTTTTCCTGTAATTACGTAATTACGTGATTATGTAGCTACAGAATGCCTAGCCGCTCTCCCAAACTTATCCTCGCCATCCTCGCCTTCGGCGTCTTCGTCGCCGCCGACGATCTCACTGTCGTCTCCACCATGCTGCGCCAGATCATCTTTGATTTGGACATCCCCTTGCCCGATGGGCTAGATCGTGCTGCCTGGATCGTCAATGCCTATCTCATCGGCTATGTAGTCGTCATGCCCTTTATCGGCCGTCTCAGCGACATTGTGGGACGGCGCAATGTGTATGTGGGAGCCTTAGGGCTGTTTCTGATTGGCTCCATTTGGGTGCCGTTTGCACCCAACCTCCACAGTTTTATTGTAGGGCGGGTATTAAGTGCGCTCGGTGGTGGCGCGATGGTACCGGTGGCGATGGCTGTCATTGGCGATGTTTATCCGCCACAAAAACGGGCCACCGCCCTTGGTACTTTGGGAGCCATTGACACGGCTGGCTGGGTCTGGGGACCACTTTATGGAGCCCTGCTCATTCGCTTCCTCTCCTGGCGCTGGCAATTCTATCTCAATATCCCCCTCAGTCTGATTGGCATAGTGGCAGCTTGGTGGGCTTTGGCCGACTTGCCGGAGCCAAAAACACAAGAAAAGATAGATTGGTGGGGAACGGCCGTTCTCACTCTCTGTCTCCTCTGTCTCAACATCGCCCTCCTCAACAGCGGCGATGTACAAAGCATGGGCGGTTTTGGCAATCTGGACGAAAACAATTCAAGCAAGACCTGGCCCTTTTATCTCATCGCCCTTGTTACTTTCCTCCTCTTCATTTTCGTAGAGCGTAGAGCAAAAATCGAAAATCGAAAATCGAAAATCGAAAATCATCCCCTCCCCGCCCCCCCTCTCATAGACCTCACCCTCTTCCGCCGTCCCAATTTCGCCCCAGCCATTCTCATCAACTTCTTGGTAGGCTGTGTCTTGATCATTGCTATGGTCAATGTACCCTTAGTCATCAATGTACTGGAATTTGAGGTGGAAAAGGCCGCTCTCCTCAGCGGCTATCTCCTCAGTGGTATGACGGCTGCCATGGCGGTGATGGCTTACGGGGGCGGCCGTTTAACAGAACGGTTTAGCTATCGCCCTGTCACGATGACTGGCTTAATCTTATGTACCTTCGGCTTGGGCCTAATGGGGCTTTCTTGGCAAGCAGGTACACCTTATGGGCAAATGAGTTGGCAATTGGTGATTCTTGGACTGGGCTTTGGTTTGGTAATCGCGCCAGTGGGAACGGCCGTTATCAATGCCGCTCCAGCCGCGCAACGGGGCATCTCCGCCAGCTTGGTCATTGTCCTGCGTCTCATCGGTATGAGTGTAGGCCTGTCTGGCCTTACCGCTTGGGGCTTGCGCCGTTTCAGCCATCTCCGCACCCAAATTCAACTGCCCGACCTGCCCTTCACCGACCCCGCATACCAGCAGGCCGTTGTGGATAACCTTACTCAAGTGACAGTGCAGGTATTGACGGAGACGTTTGTGGTATCGGCCGTACTTGCTTTTCTGGCACTGTTGATAAGTTTCGGTCTACGGCGCGATCAGTGAGGAGATTCACTCATCTCTATTCTCTAACGCCACTGTGAATTGGGTTGACTTGGCTGAGGTCGAGCAGGTCGGTGACAGTTTCGCCTTGGGGTGATAGTTGGGGAAATTGGGCAGTAATGCTAATGTCGGTCGTAGTCACGTCGGTACTGATGGACAAGTTACCCAATTGCCAGCCACCATTCAACTCTGTCGCCCAGGTGTTACCCACTAAACGGCCGTTCCACCACACACCCCCACCCGAATCCCCCTGCACAATCGCTTGTCCATCTAAGCTGCGCAACACATAAATCGGCCGTTTCTCACGCTCTTCCACAGCCGTAACCGTAGCTGGCATGGTGGCGATAATGATACGGCCGTTACCATCTTTCTGGTGACGAACCACCGTAACAACCGTGCCAGGATTCAATTCATCCTGATTAAGGAATGCCAATTGCTTAAAAGGTAGCCCTGCGGGCGCATTCAAAATTATTGTACCTTCATCTCGATAGCGGATGAGCCTTAGAAAACTCATGCCATCTAGCGTCTGGATGGGGAAGTTATCAATAAGGCCGCCATCGGTAGTGAGTTGAGGGCAGCACTGCTATATTGATGGAGAACGGCCGTTCCCCCACTCTCAGTCACCGTCGTCCGCTGCCAATTATTAGCAATATGCTGCCCTTGCCAGAACACACCACCACCCGATGAGCCAATTTCATTAAAGTTGTCCAGTTCCAATTTAGGCGTTTCGCCTTCGGTTACGACTGCCTCAACCTGGACCCAATCTACGTGTGCTGTTGTGCCATCCCAGTTTATCTGCGCCACTTCTACACCTGGTTGTAATTCAAGTTCCGGCCAGCTTTGGAAGGAGGCGGATGGGACATTTAGGGTGTCAAATAAACCTTGGCCTGTCTCTGTATGAAAATCCAATACCAATGTTTGGCTGTCTTGATAGGCCAAACTGACGATGTTTAAGTCTGCTTTGGTCAAGAGCGGATTTCCCTCAGTGGTGAATAAGGAAATCAGTCCCGTTACTCGTCCTGTGGTCAGTAGATCAAAAGGCATGTGATAATGATTATGGGTGACAAGATAACGGCCGTTCATCACTGTACCGTGTCCCACTTCCTTATCCAACTGTGTCCATGTTGCCGTATTGGCCTCAGCTGATGCCAACCAGCCGCTTACCTGGATGCGGACTGTCATTGCCAGAATCTGTCGTTCCCAGGTAGCACACTGTTGTTGCCAGCTGGCTGATGGATTGAAGCAGGCAACGTCCATTGTCGGCGTTAATTTAGTAGCCATTGCCGTCGGTTGCGATGGCACGGCTTGGGCATAAGCATCCTGTGTCCATGAGCCAGATAAGAGAATGGAGAAGATGCTAAGAGCGATACCAATAAATGGGATAAACAAGAAAATGCGTTTCATTTTGTGCCTCATTTCGCCTGGTGGCGCGTTTGTTTTTCTTGTTTTCAGTATCGAGTTGAGGCATCAACAAAGTGTCAGGGGACTGTTAACAAACGGCCGTTTCTCGTCAACAAACTGTCAGCAACCAAAAATAGGCATGGATGGCGCGATCTTTGTTGATGCTTAACCGTCAACAAATCAGCCCCAATCGTCAACAAATACATTTTTCTGTCAGGAATGTGCTAGGATAACGATAAGGCACTAAAGTGACAGGCACTTCAAAGTGCCTGTCACTTATTCAGGAGATGACAACATGACGCAGCTATCACTTTCCTTATTAGGAGCTTTTCAAGCCTCGCTAAATGACGAGACAGTAACCGGATTCCGCACTAACAAAGTCCAAGCGCTGCTTGTTTATTTAGCCGTCGAGCCAGAGCCACAACGCCGCGAGAGCTTAATGACCCTGCTCTGGCCCGGTATGCCCGAGCGCTCCGCTCGGCACAATTTGCGTCAAATTCTGTACCATTTGCGGCAAGCTATTCCTGAATTGTCTTCTAAAGATAGTGGCGATGATGGCGACACGGCCGTTCCCCTACTCCTAGCCAACCGCCAAACCATCCAGCTCAATCCACTGGCCGATGTCACTAATGACGCTGGTCGGTTTGAGGAACTCCTGCAACAGGTGCAGGTTCACAGTCATGTGGACTTGCATACCTGTTACAGTTGTCGCCAGACATTAGAGCAAGCAACCAAGCTTTACAATGGCAACTTTCTGGCCGATTTTTCCTGGACGACAGCAACGAATTTGAAGAGTGGGCGGAAGTTCGACGACAAACCTACCGCCGCCAAGCTTTAGATGCCCTGGAAACCCTAACCACCATCCACACCCGCCAAGCCGCTTACCCTGAAGCGCAACGTTTTGCCCAACACCAGTTAGAAATCGACAACTTGCGCGAAAGTGCCTATCGGCAGCTAATGGAGATTCAGGCTTTGAACGGCCGTCGTGAAGAAGCCCTAGCCCTCTACGAAAGCTGCCGCCGTCTGCTAGCCGACGAGCTAGGTATGGCGCCCACCACCCGCACCACCGAAATATATGAAAAGATCATCGCTGGTGATTTGCGCTTCGATACGTCTGACCAGCGTGGCGTGCGCGGCTTTGAACTGAAAGAGGAGATTGGCTCTGGCGCCTATGGCACAATTTACCGCGCCGTGCAACCTGCCATCGGGCGCGATGTAGCCGTTAAAGTCATTCGCCGCAAATATGCCAACGATCCCGAATTTATCCGCCGTTTTGAAAACGAAGCCCAAACTATCGCCCGCTTGGAGCACCCCTACATCGTCCCCCTCTACGACTATTGGTGTGATCCCGAAGGGGCTTATTTGGTCATGCGTTTACTACGCGGCGGCAACTTATTATCAGCTTTGGCAGGTGGGCCGTTGCCGCCAGATACGGCCGTTACCCTTCTCAGCCAACTGGCCTCCGCTCTAGCCACCGCCCACCGTCAAGGCATCGTCCATCGTGACATCAAACCTGCCAATATTCTGTTTGACGAAGCTAACAACGCCTATCTATCTGACTTTGGCATTGCCAAAGATTTGCAACAGGATTTAGGGCTGACAAATGTTGGCGCTCTGGTTGGCACACCTGACTATGTTTCGCCCGAACAGTTGATGGGCCAAGAAGTGACCCTGCAATCTGACCAATATAGCCTGGGCGCAGTCTTGTATGAGACATTAACTGGCGAAAAGCCCTTTTCCGACTCGCCCATCGCCATACGCATCCAAAAGCATCTGGTGGACCCACTGCCTTTGGTGAGCCAAAGCCACCCCCATCTACCCTTCCAGATCGATGATGTCATCCAACGCGCCACAGCCAAAATACCCACAGATCGTTTCCCCGACACCTTGGCCATGGCCTAGGCTTTCCGACAGGCCGTGCAGGGAACGGCATCACCCACACTACTGACAACGGCCGTTCCCAGCACCCTCGACCACGACCTGCCCAACCCCTATAAAGGGCTACGCGCCTTCCAAGAAAGCGACGCCCATGACTTTTTCGGCCGCGAAACACTCGTCGAGCAATTGGTGGCACGTGTGGCGCAGAGCCAATTTCTGGCAGTCGTCGGGCCCAGCGGGGCTGGCAAATCCAGCGTCGTCAAAGCAGGGCTCATTCCCGCCCTGCGCCAAGGAGCCGTAACGGGTTCCGAGAGCTGGTTTGTGGCCGAGATGGTGCCAGGTACACATCCTTTGGAGGAGTTAGAGCTGGCGCTGTTACCCGTAGCCGTTGACCCGCCACCCAGCCTGCTTGACCCCCTACAAAAAGATGAACGAGGTTTGCTGCGCACCCTGCGCCGCATCTTGCCCGAAGAAAACGGACAACTTTTGCTGGTCATCGATCAGTTCGAGGAGTTATTTACGCTGACCGATAGTGAGGAACGCCGTCAGCATTTCTTGAACAGTTTATTGGCAGCCCTCAACGCCCCACACAGCCCCCTGCATGTGGTAGTCACACTGCGAGCCGATTTTTATGATCGGCCGTTGCAAATGCAGCCCTTAGCCAACTTATTCAAAGAACACACAGAACTAGTACTGCCCATGACCAGTGAAGAACTGGCTTGGACAATTCAAGAGCCAGCCCGTCGTGTCGGTGTTACGTTCGAGGATGGCTTGGTGACGGCCATTGTTAATGAAGTGGCTGACCAACCTGGGGCTCTGCCGCTACTGCAATATGCCCTGACAGAACTATATGAGGAGCGACAAGGTCAATTGATGACGTTAACCGCCTATCACGCTCTAGGTGGCACAACAGGAGCCTTGGCTTTGCGGGCAGAGGAGATTTACGGCCGTTTAGACCCCGCCGCCCAAGCCACTACCCGTCAACTATTCCTACGCCTTGTCACACTAGGCGAAGGCGTTGAGGACACGCGGCGGCGCGTCCTCCGTTCGGAGTTAGAGGCGTTGGCAGAACTGAGGGGCAGTGAAGCGGAGGGTCACGGACATGACGGGGAAATCGTCAATCGTCAAAAGCCTGCCCTGAGTTTGCCGAATGGGTCAATCGTCAATCGCTTCGGCAATTATCGCCTACTTACCTTTGACCGCGATCCCTTGACCCGCCAACCCACAGTAGAGGTGGCGCATGAGGCGTTGCTGCGCGAATGGGTACGCCTACGCCATTGGCTCGATGAAAGTCGGGATGATGTGCGTTTACAGCGTTTGTTGGCAACGGCCGTTTCTGAATGGCAACAGGCTGATGAAAACCCAGGCTACCTGTTACACGGCGCCCGATTAATCCAATACGAAGGCTGGGCCACCACCACAACCGTGGCCCTAACGGCGGCTGAACATGCTTTTCTCACGGCCAGCATCACGGCTCGCAGCCAACGCCAAGCAGAAGAAGCCGCACGACAACAACGGGAGTTAGAGACAGCCCAGCAATTGGCCGCCACAGAACGGCAACGGGCGCAGGAACAGGCACAAGCAGCCCAAACGTTGCGACGACGAGCCGTTTATTTGGGCGTAGCCCTGGTCGTTGCCGTGATATTGGCAGGGCTGGCGGGGCTGTTTAGCCAGCAATCGGCACGCAATGAGGCAGTGGCGGTGGGCAATGCAGCAACAGCCGTTGCCGAAGGCCAACGCGCCGATGAAGAACGGAGTGCCGCCTTGGTTGCTCAAGCCGAAGCCGAAGCCGAAGCGGAGGCACGGGCAACAGCACAGGCTATTGCTGTAGATGAAAGCAATCAACGGGCTACGGCTCAAGCCGAAGCCGAAGCGGAGCGCGGACGAGCAGATGATGAACGGGATATTGCCCAAGCAGAAGCTGATATCCGTGCCACCGCCGAGGCCATTGCGGTGCAAGAACGGGAAACGGCCGTGCAGCAAGCCCAAATCGCCTTCTCTCGTGAACTGGCTGCTGGCGCAATTACCAACCTAGAGTCCGATCCCGAATTAAGTATCCTACTGGCCTCACAAGGCCTGAACACCAATCACTCCTTGGAAGCCGAAAACGCCTTACATGCTGCTCTACAAGCTTCTTCTGTGCGCCAAACCTTAGTGCATGAACCAGGGCTTGGGTCAGCATTTATTACCTATAACCCTAATGGACAGCAATTCTTTACTTCCGGAGCTGGTGGCGGCACAATGTGGAACGCAACGACGGGTGAAGTCATGTACACCTATCCAGTCCCTCAGGGGGACTGGATCAACATAGCTGGTTTCAGCCCAGATGGCTCATTGCTGACTTTTCCTACCGAATCTTATGATGGCAACACACTACTCCCTAACCTGATCACCATTGCTCACGCTGAGACAGGTCAAAAGCTCGTGGAATTTTCGGCTCATGATCATTACATTCAAGTAACCCTGGTCAGCCCAGATGGCAAACTGCTGGCCACACTCAGTATTGATGGCACAGTCATGATTTGGGATATAGAAGCCACTTTGGCTGAAGGCACAGGTCAACTTATCAATACCCTCTGCTGTTTTGACGGGGGTGCTGTGCAAGGCGACTTTAGTCCAGATAGTCAGCGTTTGGCCATAAGAACATCAGGAAATCCCCGTTTAGGGGGTGTATGGGATGTAGCATCAGGCGAGCTACTGTTCTCATTTGATACGCCAGAGGTTTTAGATGTTGACTTCAGTCCTGACGGCAACTATCTTGTCACCAGTGCCATTGGCCTTATTGAGGTCTGGGATGCAGCGACTGGGCAACGTTTATCAGCAACAACTGCCCATAGTGGCTTTAACGAGATTCGATATATAGGCTTCAGTCCTGATGGAAATTTCGTGGTCAGCACGACTCGTATAGGCGAAGTCGCTTTGTGGCGTTTCTCTCCCGATGGTCTGCAAGAGATTACGAAACTAGTAGGCCATGATGGAGGCGTACATTCGGCCGCTTTCACTCCTGATGGCCGCTATTTAGCCACCACCGGCAGCAGAGACGGCACAGTCCGCTTCTGGGACATCACGGCCGCAGGTAGGGCAGAAGTTAATGCTATTGCGAGCCATTCCGACTCCAACATAGATTTAGGGCTCATGAAGGATGGTTCTCAATTAGTAACCGTTGGTTATGATGGTATGTTAAAAGTGTGGGACTTAGTGTCAGGGAATGAAGTCATCGCTTTTCAAGCCCATGATGATTGGATTCATAGGCTGGATGTCAGCCCTGATGGCAGAATCGTAGCCACAGCTAGTCAGGACGGGGCGGCAAAGTTATGGGACACCGACAGTTGGGAATTATTGCTGACTTTGGAAGGTCACGAAATAGTCAATGCCTTCTATGACGGTGTCTCTGATGTGGCCTTTAGCCCTAACGGAAGCCGTCTGGCCACAAGTGGTGGCGACGGTAAGATTATCATATGGGATGTCATCACTGGAGAGCGGTTATCAACTTGGACTGGGCACAACGAACAGATAGTTGATATTGCCATCAGCCCTGATGGCAGCCTGTTAGCCGCAACCCCGTTAAATGGTACAGTCAGTCTATGGGATGTGGTTACAGGCGAGAACCTCTTCACCATAACCAATAGTACATCTAACAACTATTTTAACGTTGACTTTGACCCCGATGGGGCTCGCCTACTGGCTGGCAGACGTGATGGCACATTAGAAATGTGGCAGCTTCCTGCAAATCTGTCAGAAGTTGGGGAAGAAACAGTTTCCTTACTTTATACTGTGGAAAGTCAAGCTGGTATTGTTTTTTCGACACGTTTCAATTTTGATGGGTCTCAAATGGTTATATCTGGGCGCAGCGGCTCAGTTCAAGTCCGTGATACTGTCACAGGTGAATTACAACTTGCGCTACAATTGCCAACACTCATCAATTGTGCCCATTTCATGCCAGATGGAAAACGCTTGATTACCTGTGGTACTGATGGCGTCACACGCGTCTTTGCCTTGGATTTTAAGGAACTCATGACCCTAGCGCAGTCACGGGCAACGGGCAACACGCTCCTTGACAGAAGCGGAATGTCAGCAATATTTACATGTGGCTGTGTGTCCGGCACAGGAGTAGTCACCTAGATTGGGTCAATCTTAAAGATTGACCCAATCTCATTATTCATTTGTTTGTTCGTGTGAAACGGCCGTAACACACATTTTTACTCAATCAACCAAATATCAGTAATCCATGATCCGTTCACCGATTACTGATGCCTCCTGCACCTTGCAGGAAAAGGAGTTCACGATGTTTACTAATCGTTCAGTTAAGGCTGCCACTTTGCTAGTTGCCGCCATCCTTATTAGTTTGCTGGGGTATGCCTTTATGCAAAGGGGTGTGGCTCAAGCGGCAGAACAGACAGCAAAGGCCAGTTTAGCCGTTAATGGCAACACCTTAGCCATAGAAATCGCTGAAAACGGCACGCGCTTCATCCCCGATGAAACGCCCGTATTTGATGATGGGCTACCGGCCGCCGGCGCCGAATTCATTACTGAAGGCTATATCTATCCCGCGGGGACATTAACCTGCGAGGACAATGAATGTAACGGCGTATTGGAAAATGGCGATCCAGAGTTTCCCGATTTGGTCATGGGTACTTGGATATGTCGTGGTTGGCACATCAATGATGGGGGCCATACGGAAAGAGGGCCATGGGTCGTGACAACCCAGATCTATGATTTTGGCGAGACCGCGGGCAACAAGACGATAGTGACCGATGGTTTTGAAGGTCCCGAATACGATACGGTTACTACCCGAGCCATTGTGGGCGGCACAGGTCAATACAGCAACGTGCGTGGTGTGCAAACCCAAGAGTTGCTCGGTTGGAATGGCAGCATTGGTGTGGGGCTAAGTGTGTCGTTTGATCTGATTGGGGCTGGTGGTAATTAGGAGGATAGGGGGCTAGAGGATTGCGACTGACATTAAGTGCTGTGGGCACGTTGTTGGTCTTCAATAAACTAGCTTTCACTCTTTTTATGATTTAGAGGAAACGGCCATTTCTCTCCAAACAGTGAAGTGAAACGGCCGTTTCCTCAAACCTAACACATCTCATACCGCGGTCGAACCGGAGCTTATTGTTATGCTTTTTCTTTAATCGCCAGCGCGATGTGCAATTCATCAAGCTGCTTTTGCACCACATTTGAAGGCGCATCAGCCATGAGGTCAGTGGCTTGCGCCGTTTTGGGGAAGGCCATCACCTCGCGGATGTTGGGTTCACCTGCCATGAGGGCCACGAGGCGGTCAATGCCAGGAGCAATGCCGCCGTGGGGCGGTGCGCCATACTCGAAGGCTTCCAGCATGTGGCCGAACTGGTCTTCGGCCTCTTCCCAAGAGAAGCCGATGAGCTCCATAATTTTGCGTTGCAACGGCCGTTCATGAATCCTAATACTGCCGCCAGCCACCTCAAAGCCATTACACACCAAATCATACTGCTCGCTGAGAACAGCTGAGGGTTCACTGTCTAATAATGGAATATGCTCCTGCTTCGGTGCTGTAAACATATGATGGCTGGGCGCGTAATGACCATCCTCCATCTTCTCCTCAAATAACGGGAAATCCACAACCCAACAGAACGATAATTCCTTTTTATCCTTCAAGCCCAGCCGCTGCCCCATCTCCTCACGCAATGTTCCCAAAACATTATAAACGGCCGATTTTTCATCGCTAGCAAATAGCAGCAAATCACCTGGTTGGGCCTCCAGCCGTTCTGTCAGAGCAATCAATTGCTCCACCGTAAAGAACTTGGTGATAAAACCGCGCATCTCGCCACTATCACTCTTCAGCGCCATCCAAGCCAGCCCTTTGGCCCCTGCCCCTTTGGCAATATCTTCCAGTTCTGTTATCTGCTTACGGCTGTAATTGCCACAACCAGGCACACAAATCGCCTTCACCGGCCTACCAGCAGCCACATTATTGGTAAAGACCCCAAAAGCACTCTGCCCTGCAATATCAGAAACATCCACCAATTCCAAACCATAGCGCAGGTCAGGTCGATCCGTGCCAAAACGTTCCATCACTTCAGCATAACTCAGACGGGGGAATGTAGCTGAGGCAGCGGGCACCAAGCTGGCCTCTTTGACCATGCCCAACACCAGCGCCTCAATGAGATCGAGAATATCATCCCGTTCTGCAAAACTCATTTCCAAATCAAGCTGAGTAAACTCCGGCTGACGGTCGGCTCGCAAATCCTCGTCGCGGAAGCAACGGGCAATCTGAAAATAGCGTTCATAACCAGCCACCATGAGCAACTGCTTTAGCTGCTGGGGGCTTTGGGGCAGGGCATAAAATTGGCCCGGATGCACGCGGCTGGGCACCAGATAATCGCGTGCCCCTTCCGGTGTACTCTTGAACAAAATAGGTGTTTCCACTTCTAAAAAACCGCGATCATTCAAAAAGTCACGTATGAATTTGATAGCTTTGTGGCGAATAATAAGATTGCGCTGCAAGCGTTCGCGCCGTAAATCTAAATAGCGATATTTGAGGCGCAAGCTCTCATCCACATTTTCGTCACGATCAATCATGAAGGGTGGCGTCTTGGCCGGGTTCAGAATGACTAACTCTTCAACCAACAACTCAATTTCGCCTGTAGCCATGTTGGGATTTGCCAAACCTTCCGGGCGCAATGAGACTTGGCCTTTGACTTGTACCACGTACTCACTGCGAATCTGTTCCGCAGTGGTGAAAGAGGTGGGGGAACGGCCGTTATCCACCACCACCTGCGTCTTCCCATCTCGATCCCGTAAATCAATAAAAACCACACCGCCCATATCGCGGCGGCGATTCACCCATCCAGCCAGCGTTACCATTTGTCCCACATGTTCTGGTCGTAACTCTCCACAATTGTGCGTCTTTAACATACACTCCTTCCTCAAAAAGAAAGGCGCACTGCTGCGCCTCATGTTTATTTTCACAAAGTCAAGTCAACAAATTTTATCATGCCCCTCCTCCGGTGACAAAAGAGTGTTTCGCAAATATGAGCATAGTTCAAATTACGCAGTTACAATTCCCAACCAACTTCTCATATAAATTGACACGAGTCCGCTTGCTTGTTAAAATCATATCTATATACTTCAATATGAATCACCTTACTCACAAAGGATAAAAGGCATGAATACAGTAGAATTACTTGAAACTGAAACCATTCACTTAACTGAAAACGCTATCAACACCGTGCGCGACCTACTCGTACAAAAAGAGGTACCAAACCACGGCTTACGGGTTTTTGTATCTGGTGGCGGTTGCTCCGGCATGCAATACGGCATGGCTTTAGAGGCCGAACCTCGTCCTTACGACCACATTATTGAACGCGATGGTGTCAAAGTTTTTGTTGATCCCACCAGCATGATGTATCTCAATCAAGCTACCATTGATTATGAAGACAGCATCATGGGTGGCGGTTTTAAGATTGAGAACCCCAATGCCGTTTCCTCCTGTGGTTGTGGCCACTCCTTCAAAACTGAAGGCCAAGCTGACGCCTATGCCTCAGCTGGTGGTGGCTGCGGCTGCGGCTAATTTTCAATTTATTCTGTCACTATACAGGCCATAGACCTGTGGTATAAATAAACGTCATGGATTATCAGCGGGAAAATGAGCAACTAAAGCAAAGAATACAAGAACTAGAAGCCGCCTTGCAAGCCGCTCAGCAGCAAATTGCGGAACTTACGTCATTGCTCAAGCAAAACAGTCGTAATTCCCACTGGCCATCCAGTCGAGACAAGAGCCGGCAGAAAAAGAAAAGAACCAAAAGCTTGCGTCGCAAAAGTGACAAAAGGCCTGGTGGACAAAAAGGGCATCCCGGTCATACACTCAAAATGAGCACGATGCCGGATGCAGTCAGGATACATCGTCCCGACACTTGCCAGCATTGCCAACTACCATTTACCGCTGAGCAACAGGCTGCGGCTATCGACAAACGACAAGTTTATGATTTGCCGCCCCTGGACATCGTTGTGACGGAACATCAAGCGGAAACGCTCTGCTGTCCCCATTGTCGGCAACTAAGTCAGAGCTCATTCCCCCAGGATGTGATTGCCCCGGTGCAATACGGGCCACGCATCCAGCAGTTGGCTGTGTATCTCAAAGCGGAGCAATTCATTCCCTTCGAGCGGAGCCGACGCTTTTTTGCCGACCTGTTTGGCCTCAAGCTCTCGCCGGGCACCTTGCAGAATATCATCCAGCGCACGGCACGACAGTTGCACCCCATCATCGACCAAGTCAAAGTCGCACTGACGGCGGGTCACATCCTGCATTGTGATGAGAGTGGATTCTACATCAACGGACAACGCCATTGGCTGCATGTGGCCGCCACTGACCAGTTGACATGCTACTATCCGCATCGCAACCGGGGTAGCAAAGCGACCAAAGCAATGGCGATTCTCCCCAATTTCGAGGGGCGAGCCATTCATGATTTCTGGTCAGCCTACTATCAACATAAACAATGTCAGCATGGTCTATGCAATGTGCATCATCTGCGTGATTTGACCGCCATTGCTGACAATCACAAACAGCCCTGGGCCAATCGCATGAAGTGGTTGTTGCTTAGTATCAAACAGGTCGTTGACCAGGCTCGGTTGGCGGGAGAAACGGCATTGCCACCGCTGAAAGTTGCCCAGATTGAACGCCTCTATGACCGTCAGGTCGCTATCGCCTTGCAAGCCAATCCACCGCCACCTGAAGGATGGCCTAAAGGGAAACGGGGTCGGCCAAGAAAGACGAAACCACGTAACTTTGCTGAGCGATTGGGCAAACATCGCCACGAAGTGTTGGCTTTTGTCTACGATTTTAAGGTGCCATTTGATAACAATCTGGCTGAACGAGATATTCGCATGCTCAAGGTTCAGCAGAAAATATCCGGTTGTTTTCGTAGCATGCATGGTGCCCAGGATTTTTGCACCATTCGCAGCTACCTTTCGACCATGCGTAAACAGGGCGTTCGTGTGTGGTTCGCTTTAGGTTCTTTGTTTTCTGGCGATATTCTCATGCCAGACCTGACCCCTGTATAGTCACTTTATTCTTTAGATTTAACGGGACGGATGGCTAAGCTATCCGTCCCGTGTTGTTTGTTCTATGCCATCCCGATATTTCACCTTAGAAGAAGCCAACGCACTCCTGCCAAAAATCGAACCCATCATGGATTCATTGCTGACGCGGCGGGCTAAAGCCGCCAAAATGAGCCGGAATGTGTCGGAGTTATTTGAGGACGTGCATGTGGATCGTGGCAGTCCGATCTTATCCGAGCTTACCCTGGATTTTGCCGCCATTGAGCAAATGCTTGCTGAGCTGCAAAACTATGGCTGTGTGGTGAAAGATTTGAATGTTGGCTTATTAGATTTTTTGGCGCAGAAGAACGGCCGTGAAGTCTATCTCTGTTGGCGTTTTGGTGAAGACCGCATCGAATATTATCACGAGTTACATACAGGCTTCCAGGGACGCAAAAAACTCTAATACTAGTGAGATAGCGAAATCTCTAACCGCCAACTCCAATTCACCTCAGCGATGCGCCATAGGCACAAAATCCCGTTCACCGTAACCTAAATATATCTGACGTGGCCGCGCAATCGCCTGTTCAGAATCGTTCATCAACTCTTGCCACTGGGCCAACCAACCAATAGTGCGCGGGATAGTGAACATGACTGTAAACATACTTGTCGGCAAACCCATCGCCTGGTAGATAATGCCAGAGTAAAAGTCCACATTAGGATATAATTTGCGCTCTACAAAATATTCGTCTTCTAAAGCAATTCGTTCCAGCTCTAAAGCAATATCTAGCAATGGATTACGCCCCGTCACCGCGAACACTTCATCAGCGGCCTTTTTGATGATGCGAGCACGAGGATCATAATTTTTGTATACTCGATGCCCAAACCCCATTAGGCGTACTTCCCGATTTTTGACCCGCTTGATGAACTCTGGCACATGGTTAACATGACCAATCTCAACCAACATACGTAAGACAGCCTCATTGGCGCCACCATGCAGAGGGCCAAATAAAGCCGCAGCTGCACCAGCCATCGCGCTATACGGGTCTACCTTCGAGCTGGCGACTGAGCGCATGGCATTGGTTCCACAATTTTGCTCATGATCAGCATGGAGAATGAACAAAACGTCTAAAGCACGTTCTAAAGCAGGGTTGAGTTGATAACGAGGCTCAACCATCCTGAACATCATATTCAAGAAGTTACCCGTATAGCCCAGATCATTGTCCGGGTAGTTAAAAGGAAAACCGACACTATGGCGGTAAGCAAACGCAGCCAGTGTCGGTACCTTCGCTACTAATCGTTTGATCTGTAAGTCACGGACAGCAGGATCGTCTACATTTTTAGCTTCAGGATAAAAAGTAGAGAGTGCAGCAACGCTGCTGATAAGCATGCCCATTGGATGGGCATCATAACGAAAGCCACTAAATAGTTCTTTAATATTTTCATGAATTAGCGTATGGAAAGTAATTTCGTTACGCCAATCATCTAGCTGAGATTGGGTAGGCAGCTCACCATAGAGAATGAGGTAGGCCACTTCAAGATAGGTACTGGTCTCAGCCAACTGCTCAATAGGATAGCCTCGATAGCGTAAAATACCTTTGTCGCCATCAATATAGGTAATGGTACTTTTGGTGGATGCTGTGTTTTTGAAGGCTGGATCGTAACTCATGACACCAAAATCGTCGTCATCCACTTTGATATTGCGCAAATCCATAGCACTGATAGTACCGTGTGTTATGGGCAATTCGTAGGTCTTTCCAGTCCGATTGTCAGTTACAGTTAAAGTTTCTTTTGTCATCTTGGCCACTTACCTCCAATGGCTAATTTGTGTAGGAATTCTTAGACCAATTCCCAAAATAATGAACCTGAATAAGGCAGATGTTTTGAATTGGCTTGAGGTTGCTTACATTTGTGCGTATTGGGGATTCTATATTTTCGAGCAACCTTACGGCCGTTAGTATACCTGCATTCATCTGAAAAAGCAGGTAAGTAAATGACCTAAAACCCTGTCTAAATATTGCTCATGGAGATAGTCCTATCATGAGACAAGGAGAGTTAATGTCTAATAGAAAAAGTACACAATTTGTTCATAAAAATGGTTTTTCCGGTGGAACTATCCGTATGATAGATGCTGCTGACCTCATTGATGTCAAAGAGCCAGCCACCACCCAACACGCTGACATCGAAAAAGCCGTTCAAGCTATTCTGACCAGTGTGGGAGAAAACCCAGAACGTGAAGGATTGCTACGCACGCCCCACCGTGTTGCCAAGATGTACGATGAATTATTAGCTGGTTATAAAGTTGATCCCGTAAAACTTGTCAACGGTGCCCTTTTTGATGTGGAATATGATGAGATGATCATTGTCAAAGAGATTGAGTTCTTCAGTATGTGTGAACATCATATGCTGCCCTTTTATGGTCGTGCCCATGTTGCTTACATTCCGAGCCAAAAGGTCATTGGCTTATCCAAAATCCCCCGCATTGTGGAAATGTTCGCTCGCCGCTTGCAAGTACAAGAACGTATGACGCGGCAAATTGCCGATATGATTGCAGAGGTCTTAGATCCATTGGGCGTAGCCGTTGTTGTTGAAGGTTCCCATATGTGTTCCATGATGCGCGGAGTGAAGAAAGAGCATCCACGTATGGTAACGAGCGCCATGCTTGGCTCATTCAAAGAGAATGCTATGACGCGCAATGAGTTTATGGATCATTTGCGGCGACCAGGAAATACGCATTAATAGCGTTCTATACTCACAGGTTTTTTGGGTATTCACAAAGTTTGGGACATTGAGTCAACACTCTCTGGATACGCAATATGTAGTATCTGTTTTCAATCCCATAAAATCCCAAAGACCCGTCTTCAAGGAGTCCCATGATTATTAAAGAAAAATTGGTTGGCGCGATGAATCAACAAATTCGCAGCGAGTTTTCAGCGTCACAGCAGTATATTGCCATCGCTATCTATTTTGATGGCGAAAGTTTGGGAGAATTGGCAAACTTTTTCTATCGCCAGTCAGAAGAGGAGCGGATGCACGCCATGAAATTTGTGCATTTTTTGTTAGAGGCTGGGGCCAAACCGATTATCCCCGATTTGCCTGAATTCAAGAATGAGTTCGCCAGCGCGTCTGAAGCTGTGCAATATGCTCTGGATCAGGAAATTAAAGTTACCGATCAAATTAATGCCCTAGTGACATTAGCCACCGCCGAAAATGATCACATTAGTAATAACTTTTTGCAATGGTTCGTGACGGAGCAGGTAGAGGAAGTAGATTCGATGACGACGCTGCTGCAAACAATTAATCATGCCGGTAGCAGTTTACTGCTGGTGGAAGATTTTGTGAGGCGCACGATGCAGTTGGCGGCTACAGCAGCAGACGCAACGGCCGAATAATTTGGCAGAGACCGTACTCTATTCGTAAGTTTCACAACAACCATCTCTAGCTCATTCACCAGCACTAGAACTGTTGGATTTAACGATGGTTAACTTTCAATTGTACACTCCTCTACATTTTGGATGAACAGTTGTTGGGTTGTGGTTGAACGCCAAGCCTTGATCATGCTTTGACAAAAGCTGATAATGGCCGCATATGGCAGTTCAACACGTCACCCGCAAACGCCTTGATCTCCCTTGGCTGCGCCTCCCACAACTGAAGCGACCCCATTGGCATATTCCCCATCTCTTTTTGGTAATAGCCGCCATCATTGTGGGTGCGTTGATGCTGCTACCTCCCGCTTATTTGTTGGTACGCACAGTCGGTGCGGGAGAAACGGCCGTATCCGCCCTCCTCAAACTCTCCACACTACAAACCCTAGGTCGCACCATCTGGTTAGCCACCAGCGTCACAATCGCCTCCGCTCTCATTGCCGTCCCCATCGCTTGGCTCACCACCTGCACAGACTTACCAGGTTGCCGTTTCTGGTCTGTTGTCACCGCTTTGCCCTTGGTGTTACCCAGCTACGTGGCCGCTTATTTGCTCATCTCCATTTTGGGGCCAAAAGGCTTGGCCCAGCTATGGTTAGGCGTAGACAAGTTGCCCGACATTCATGGCTTTTTTGGGGCTTTCCTAGCTCTCACATTGATGAGCTACCCTTTCACTTTGCTCACCGTTCGGGCCGCCTTCAAAAGAATGGACCCCTCGCTCGTGGAAGCGGCTCGCAGTTTGGGGCATACACCTTGGCAAGCCTTTTGGCGGGTGACTGTACCCCAGTTACGGCCCTCTCTCATCGCAGGTAGTTTATTGGTCGCCCTCTACGTCTTGCGCGACTTCGGGGCCGTGACCATGATGCGCTACAATACCTTCACCCGCATGATTTACATCCAGTACCAATCATTTTCTAGCCGTTCCTTAGCGGCGGCTTTGTCGTTGGTATTGATAGGCTTAACGGCCCTTATCCTCTATGCCGAATACCGCTCACGGGGCAACATTCAATATGCCCGACAATCAGCCGGAACTGCCCGCTTGCGCCAACCCATTCAGCTAGGCCATTGGCGTTGGCTGGCTTTGGCCTTCATGATTTTGCTCGTTACCCTCGCCTTGATATTACCAGCCGGGGGGCTGCTTTATTGGCTCATTCGTGGTGCGATGCAAGGCACAACCTTGGCCACAATGTGGTCGGCTTCTTGGAATTCATTACTTGTAGCCAGTGCTACAGCCGTTCTTACCCTCCTAGCCGCCTTACCTGTCGCTGTCTTATCTGTGCGCCGTCCCGGTCGCCTCAGCCACTTGCTGGAGCGGCTGACCTATGTGGGCTATGCTCTGCCTGGTATTGTCATCGCCCTGGCTTTTGTCTTCTACGGGGCCAACTATTTGCCCTCCCTTTATCAAACCTTGCCCTTGCTCATCATCGCTTACCTGGTACTTTTTGTCCCCCAAGCAGTAGGAACAGCCCGCACCTCTTTGCTACAAGTGCCCCGCTGTCTGGAAGAGGCTGGGCGCAGTTTGGGCCACACTTCCGGCCAAGTCTTCCACCAAATTACACTGCCCCTATTGCGTTCGGGCTTATTGGCCGGGGCGGGTCTGGTCTTCTTGACGACTATGAAAGAACTACCCACCACCCTCATTTTGAGTCCCATGGGCTTTGACACCCTGGCAACGGCCGTTTGGAGTCACATCT
Organism: Promineifilaceae bacterium (SeqCode); assembly: GCA_965223555.1. Classification (GTDB taxonomy): domain Bacteria; phylum Chloroflexota; class Anaerolineae; order Promineifilales; family Promineifilaceae; genus CBDCWU01. The sequence continues at coordinate 1,259,284 of CBDCWU010000008.1, read as the reverse complement.
CCGAAGCCTTCTTTGCCCAAGCCGCCGCCCCCGCCCTCATGATTCTTCTCCTCTCCTCCCTCCCCCTGGCCGTCCTCACCCTCCGCGATAAATAGTCTATCAACCATTGCCAGAATAATAGCGGTGATGGAAAATACTCGCATCTATTTACCATTGGATGGAGGCTCTGATGAAAACGGTTCCTTTTTGGACTGACACCTATCCTCGACCAGAAAGTCTGGCGATTTCGCCGCTGCCAGAGGTAGTGGATGTGGCTATTGTGGGTGGTGGCTTTACAGGCTTGAATGCAGCGCGGGTGCTGGCCAAATCGGGAACGGCCGTTGCCGTTCTAGAGCGTCACACCATTGGTTGGGGGGCTAGTTCTCGCAATGGCGGCATGGCCACCACAGGCATCAAACAAAGCATTGGCAATATATTCAAAATGTATGGCCCAGAATTGGGGCGCATCTTTTGGCAAACCTCACTTGATGCCATTGACCTCATCGGTGAAATCGTGGCCGACGAGGGACTAAATTGTAATTTTGCCCGGAAGGGGCATATTGCTCTAGCCTATAAACCCGCCCACTACGAAAGCATGGCCAAAAAATTGTCCTGGTATCAACAAGAGCTAGGTCATCGTATGCACATGGTTCCTAAGTCTGATATTCGCTCCGAAATTGGCTCGGATGCCTTTTATGGGGGCATAGTGGATGAGTACAGCGCTGGGTTACATCCGGCCAAGTATGTGTTTGAACTGGCACGAGCCACGGCCAGACATGGTGCTCAGTTGTGTGAGAATTGCAGTGTCACACGCATTGAGAAAACGGCCGTTGGTTTCAATATCCATACCAATCAAGGCCCAGTCAAAGCCAAAGATGTATTGGTTGCCACCAATGGCTATACAGATCGCCTCATTCCTCAGCTGAAACCACGTGTTTTCCCCGTCGGTAGCTACATTATCGTCACTGAACCCCTACCTGCCGAAAGGCAACAGGAACTCAGTCCCAGGGGGAGGATGTTCTACGACACCAAAAACTTTCTCAACTACTTTCGGCTCACGCCAGACGGCCGTATGCTCTTTGGCGGTCGCAATAATCTCAGCACCGATCTTGACTTATATGAAAGCAAAGATAATCTAAAACAACAAATGCTGCGCGTCTTCCCCCAACTAACTAATATCCCCATCACCCATACTTGGACAGGCCAATTGGGCCTTACCTTTGATTTGATGCCCCATATCGGCCGTATTAATGGCGTAATGTATGCGCTGGGCTATGGGGGGCATGGTGTTTCCATCGCCACCTATGTAGGCACAGAGGCAGGGCTGCTCCTGGCTGGCCAGAAGAACGCTAGCCCCTTCGCTCAAATCAAACATCAGACGATGTTCTTCTACCGCAACAAGGCCTGGTTCCTGCCTTTTGCGGCTATGTACTATCGCCTAGTAGATTGGTTGACATAATCGACCTTAACACAATTCTGATAGACGGCCGTTTCCTCCTCTGTTATAATACCCCCATCAAACAATTGCTATTTCTGGTTAACTGGACATAGTAATGGGGATGATAGGCTTCGACGGGGAAGGTTGATCCTAGACTGCAAGCCGAGCACGTTTTACAACTCGATAAACTGGAAGCACAACAAGAAACGGCAACAACGCACGTTCTTACAACGCTCTTCCTATGGCTGCTTAATACAGCCTAAAAGAGTAGCGGTTTCCTAAGGGAAGCTCCGTCTGCCCTACCTCATTCGTTGACCGAGTAGCAGCAGGCGACACATTCGTCAACGTGCGCCACCTTGATGCTAATAGAGATGGGTAAGCGGCTCTTTCGGGAGTCATTAGCTAGTCACTGTTAGACCCTGTTAACCGGGGCTGCGCTGACAACATTCAAATAGGTTAACTAAGCTTGTAGACGTTTAGAGGTCGAATTTTTCGGACGCGGGTTCGATTCCCGCCATCTCCACTTAACGCTCCTTCGGGAGCGTTTTGTTTTGATCATGTGAGGGGTTAGAGATTGGGTTAATCTCTAATCCTCAAATCTTACACTTATGTCAACTAAAATATTACCTGTCACCGGTTTGAGAGTAGGACAAGTGAGTACGGCCGTTTTAGTATGTGGCGATCCTGCTAGAGCCACTGAAGTAGCCACGCATCTGGATGAGGCCATATTGCTCAATGAACGGCGCGAGTATCGCATCTACCAGGGCAGCTTCCAAGGCATGATGGTGACCGTTTGCTCACATGGCATCGGTGCTCCAGGAGCAGCTATTGCCTTTGAGGAACTCATTGCCGCCGGAGCCGAACGCATTATCCGCCTGGGCACATGTGGCGGCATACAGCCACATATTCGAGCAGGTGGACTGGTTATTGCCACAGCGGCCGTGCAAAACACGGGCTATGGACGGGAAACTGTGCCGGAAGGCTATCCGGCTGTGGCTGATGCAGAATTGGTGCTGGGACTAAAGAAAACGGCCGTTGGCCACAACCATCCTCATCACAGTGGCCTAGTCATCACCCGCGACAACTTTTACGCTGGTGTCAACACAACAAACACGCCCAATTATCAACTACTTTCCCAGGCCAACGTCCTGGCCGTAGAGATGGAGTGTGCAGCCCTGTTCATCGTTGGCAGCATACGTGGTGCGGCCACCGCCGCCATCTTAGCCGTTGATGGCAACGTCCTAACCAGTGGTGAAAGCATGGACACCTATGATCCTCATCAGCAGATTGTGGCTAACGCAGTTGAGGCGGAGATTCAAATTGCCTTGCAGACATTGAAGAGGTTGGAGACTGGAGACTAGCCATTGACACCAAATCAAGTCCCCCATAGGAACGGGAATTAAATAATTTGCTCATACTGACACCTCCCACTCCTTTAAGCTGACGATTCCATTCCATACTTTATTTAATCGTCAGCCCATAGCTCCCCCAACTTGCCATGATTACCTCCCCTTCCCCCCAGGCCATCCGCCACCTCCTCAACGAACACAGCCCTCTAGATGGCATTGCCGACTATTTTGCCTTCCATCACCCGGAGGAACGCACACAGATTGTGGTGCATCCTGGCAACGGCCAATTGGCAATGGGCTATGTGGCTTTGTCGCGTACGGGCATAGATTTATTTCGGCCGTTTATCACGCTACGCTTACCGCCTAATGATATGGATGGTGGCGTTGAGCTGATTTACAAGGCAATTGTGCCGGAAACGGCCGTCATCCTCAACATCCTCCCCTCTGATGCTCCCCTCCTACATGCCCTCTTCCACGTCCAAGCCGAAGAAAATATCAATGTCCTCATTCTAGATAAAGGTCAATTTGAACCAATTATCAATGTACTCGTCACCGAAACCGCCTCGAACAACCAATATCCTCGCTTTATTATTCGCAGCCAGGGTGAGATAGCTGCTTCTGCCGGCATCAATTGGCAAACAGACCATTTTGCCGAAATTTCGGTAAATACAAATTCACGACATCGGCGACAAGGGTTTGGCCGTAGTGTAGTAGCTGCCGTGGTGAACTATGTATTGGAAAACGGCCGACTTCCTCTCTATGCCGTTACCGAGCATAATCATGCTTCATTCCAACTCGCACAAAGCGTAGGTTTCGCAGACAAAGGGTTCCGTCATGTGCTCCTCCAAGGAACCCTAAAACCCCGTTTTTAAACACGCCCTTTTAGCCTGCCCCACTCCTTCATTCACGCCGTATTTACGCCATAAAACTGCTGTGAATTCAACCTCTATTTAATTGACTTGCTGCCCCTACGCGTGATAACTTTATTCTTAATAATTTACCGTTGTATTGGTATCTCACTATGTTTGCACTTTTTATCGACATAATGTTCTTCTCTCTGGTAGCCTAAGGCCAATGGACCTTTTCTATGTGTGGTTGTAATCATTCTCTACCAGAGGTGATTTCGTTATGTAAACGAAAACTGCAAAGTTAGTGGGTATCTTTTTTTAAGTGTATTGGTAGTAGATAAACACGATTTTAGGCGCGCCAAATCGTGTCATCTAGCAAAGTGTAGTGGAGGTCCAAAGTGAAAGTTAGTGGTATTGTAAAATGGTTTAGTCGGCTAAAAGGTTATGGGTTTATTAATCCTGATGATGGTGGACAAGAGGTTTTTGTGCATTATTCCGCAATTGATGGGGATGGCTATCGTAATCTTTATGAAGGCGATCGTGTTGAGTTTGAACTCGTTGATCATGGACGTGGGCCACAAGCCCAAAACGTAACAGCTAGGCGTAGTTTTGGTGCATCTGTACCCCATTATAGTGAATCTAATTAGTTCGGAGATGTTGCTAAGGCTTTTTCGGAAAAATAAAAATCCAATATATTTTGGGAAGGCCTAAAAAACATTTATATACAAATTATCCTCGGAATCTAACCTGACCATCCAGGATAAATTTATTAAACTCAAACCCGCTTAATGCGGGTTTTTTGTTTAACGTTTGTACTAATCTTCACGGTCATCTTTTAAGAATGTGCTCAAGATACCACTCACAATACTGATAATGATCGCTGCCAAAAATGTTGTCCAAAAGCCAGAAGAAGTTAAACCCAAATCAAATACATCTGGGCCTGATAACCACACTGTCAAGGTTAACATGATGGTGTTTATGACCAGGATAAACAGACCCAATGTTAACATTACCAAAGGGCACGTTAAAAGGATAATGATGGGCCGAACCAACGCATTGACTAGACCAAATATTAGCGCAATGATGAGTAATGAGACATTGCTGCCTTCAAAGTTAAAACCCGGGATAAGGGTGATGGCAATCCACAAAGCTAGGGCATTAATAACTAAGCGAACTATTAATTTCATAAAATTCACGCTCCTTTTATATCTCACTAGGTTTGCAGATTATATTGACATAACGAGATATAGGTAAAAAAGTACATTTATAATGAAATAGTGGCAGCATAGCCCACCTTGAGGTAGAAGATGGTTGACCAAAACTACTCTACCCAAGAGGTGAACTATGCGGTTGCCAATAGTATGTCTAGACCAACGATTGCGCTACTATCTGAACCTGTTTAGAGGCTGCTTTAGCCAACCACAGTACAAGTATTTCGTGACCATACTGCTGGGGTTGATGCTGTGCCAAAGCGGACGAAGCTTGTCGGGATTGATGCGGCAGGTCAACAGTAGGGTCAGCCTATCGGGAGCGAGTCGATTTATGGGGCAAGCCCCCTGGCAAGCAGAGGACTTGGCCCGGACATGGCAAAAGCATTTTCAGCAAGAGATGGCCGTGCAGGTAAGAGCCGCACATGCCCGATTACGCCGTCGGCAGAAAAAGAAACGAGGACGACCTAAGAAAACCGTAGTGACAGGTTATTTGATAGGGGACGACTCGACGATGAGTAAACGGCGTGGCAAAAAGATGGGCGGCTTGGGACGACACTACTCGGGTAGCGAGAAGAAAACAGTCACTGGGCATAGCTTAGTGCAAGGGTTATATCTCTTGTTGGGTCGGCGTTGTCCCTTGGCACCCAAAATGTATCGACAACAGGCTGTTTGTAAAGCAGAAGGGGTGACTTTTGCTAGCAAAGTGGACATCATGGCCGAGATGATCAGCAGTTTTGAGCCGATGGTCGGTACATTGACACATGTCCTGTTGGATAGCTGGTACACTTCCAAGCGCATCTGGAAAGTGGCTCGTGAGCGCGGGTTTCTCATCACCAGTGGCTTGCGTTGCAATCGGTCGTTGCGTATTGAAGACCCTGAGACAGAGAAAGGTTGGTATTGGCAACGGATAGATGAGTATGCGACCACTTTATCTGAAGCTGATTGGCAGTTGGTAACCTGGCCTAGCCAACAGGGGCAGCGTCAAGTCTATGTCCATGTGGTCTCCACTCGTATTAAGAAGTTGTATCGTTGCCAACTGGTCATTGCTCGTGGGCTGTGGCAAGATGATGAAGAGGAAAAGACTATGTATTGGGCTTCTTCTGACCTGACTGCTGACTTGGATACCTTGCTGTCTCATATTGCCACCCGCTGGGATGTGGAAGTTCTCTTTGCTGATACCAAGGAACTACTGGGTTTGGACCACTATCAACTGATGTCAGCTAAGGCCATTCTCCGCTTCTGGACGCTGGTCATGCTGGCCTACACCTTTTTGGACCAGGAACGTGACCGTTATCAAAGACAAAGTGACCAGCATATTACTATTGGTGATGCCTGGCGGCAGGTTCAGCGTATTCATTGGCGTCATTTCATTGATTGGATTCATCAGCGTTTTCGCTTTGGCCTCGAGCCTGCCGACTTATACCTGGTACTCACCGGAGCGAGCCTCTGAGCGATTTCTGCAAAGATAGTGTATCTTTAGAATCGGCCGTTTCCTCTGGACAACTCATAGTTAAAGACATATAACATATTGCTATATAGGCAATTACGCCTATTTACCGCAAATGATGACCTTCAATACAATAGGGTTCTATGGTAAACAAAGTGCTCGTCGTTGATGATGAAGCCTCTCTAGTAGAGCTATGTCGTATTATATTAGAAAATGCGGGTTATGCCGTGCGTGGTGCTATAAACGGCCGCGATGCGCTCAAATCTATTCAGGAAGAAATGCCAGATGTGGTCTTATTAGATGTGATGATGCCGGGTATGGATGGCATAGAAGTGTGCCGCCAGATCCGTACTCATTACGAAATTGAACGCCCACACATCCTCATGTATACGGCTGATAGTCGCAAAGAAACCCGCGCAAGCAGTTTGGCAGCGGGAGCCAACGACCTCATTACCAAAGAAACGCCCATTTTCGAATTACCTGCCAAAATCAACTCCTGCCTCATGCACTAAGGAATTGTCCACAAATAAGATTTCAAACCAAGGGGATGATTCCCCAAGCAATGACCGTTTTCCCGCTAAAAATGTGAAAAGTTGAAAATGGCCATTGCTAAGTGCCTATTCACAGGCTAAGGTCTTCATAATTAAGATTAACAAATGGGCTTCAAGTCATTAGCCCTTAAAATACTGTCCATTCACGGGCAGTTCTAAAAGCCTACAGCTTCGTCAGAAATGTTTGCGCGAGCTGACTATTTTCTTCACCCCATCTCACTAACCAATCTATTAAAAACGGAAAATGCAAAAATGCTCGCTGCATCAGGTGAGAGCGCTTCATGCTATCACCCATCTCCTCCTGACAAAGCGTCTCATACACCTGCAAGCGAGACTGGGAAGTATCCTTTTCCACCAGGGCCTTATGGATAGTCTGTGCCGCTAGGCGAGCAGATATGAAAGCATTATGAATGCCACCCCCTGTCAGAGGATTGATAAAACCCGCTGCATCTCCCACCAATAATGCGCCGTCAAAAGTATGCTGCAAACGTTTTTGCGATCCAAAATTAAGCTGCCAGGTAGCCACATCGCGCAATTTCCCACCCTGTTTGAGTCGTTTTTTGACGGAAGGCATCTCTAGAAATTCTTGCAGCATTGTGTTCAGACGTAGCTTATGCTTGCGTAAATGATCCAGACGCAATCCCAGCCCAATATTGGCACGTCCTTCACCAATGGGGAATATCCAGGCATAACCAGGCAATATTTCCTTGTATAGGAAAAATTCAACAGTATTGGGAATCTCCTCAAGATCTTCAATATAAGCACGCAAGGCAACCGCTCGGTGATGATCTTTGTGAGTACCTTCTTTTGGGCGCAAGGCACGGGTCATGACTGAAGTAACGCCATCAGCCCCAACCACTAATGAGGCCTGAATCTCTTTAACGCTGCCATTCACTTGGGCACGCACGCCTGTCACACGGCCGTTTTCCACAATGGGTTCTTTTACAGCCCATGCCTGAAACTCAGCACCACTATCAACGGCATGTTGCTGCAAGGTTGCATCAAAAAAGAAACGGGGAGCCACATATGAATCCAGTCCCATATGTCGGCCCTTAGCAAATGTAGCATCCAACACGTACCCTCTAGGTGAAACCAATTGCATTTTATAAGCTGGGTAAAACTCACCACAAGCAACGGCCGTTTCCACCTTCTTCTGCATTCCCATCTCATACATCAACTCGACCGCCCCTGCTGGGACAGCATCCCCACACGTCTTATCCCGAGGGAACGCTTGTCTATCTAGTAACAAAACATCGTGGCCCTGACGTGCCAAAATAATTGCCGTCATCGCTCCCGCTGGCCCAGCACCTACTATAATTACCTCTCTTTGCATATATGCCTCTTAACAGTTACCAGTAGTCAATGAGTAATAACCAGTAATCAGTGAACAGTAATGAGTAGGAAGTGAGCAGTAACTGGTAAGGAGCCAAGAGTACCTAGCCATCTATGCACTGTTCAGTAGTTACTGTTTACTACCACAAGAACTACCTAGAATTTCCTCTCTTCCCGAATCTGTCGCAACAGCCCTTGGCAGCCATCCGTCACCAACCTATAGACCTCATCAAACCGACCCGTGTAATAGGGGTCGGGCACATTGCGCTCATCCGTTTTTGTTGCAAAATCCAACAGTCGGTACAAACGGGGGTGGTCGCCATACCGCAATTGCAAATCGCTCAGGTTGTTTTGATCCATAGCAACCACATAGGTATTGGCATCTGTCATATCTACTTGCGTTACTTGCCGCGCCCGACCATCATAGGAAATGTGATGCTTTACCAAAATCTGGCGTGTGCCATAATGGGGTCGCTCTCCCACATGCCAGCCACCCGTCCCCGCCGAATCTGCACGAAGATGCGCTTCCAAACCTGCTTCCGCCACCATATGTTGGAAAACAGCCTCAGCCATCGGCGAGCGACAAATATTGCCCAAACATACAAATAAAACCGTAATCATACAGTGTCAGCACCATCCTTATTTAAATGATCCAATTCAACCCGAAAAGCCTCAAGCCAATATGTATGATTGGCCTTAAACAAGTATTTGAAATGATTGTCAAGTCAGCCCATAAGCCGCATTCTGTCCCCGAAAGGTGGTGATCATCTATCTGGGCACACCATTGCTGATATGCTCTTGCGACCTACCCAGGTGTCAGACGGAACGAGCCGCTCCGTTGGCTGCCCCACAAAGTGCAGCACCGCCATTCACCCTGCTTGGTCTTGCTCCCGGTAGGGTTTGCCTGGCCGATGGCATCGCTGCCATCGCCGGTGGTCTCTTACACCACCGTTTCACCCTCACCCGTCAGTGACGGGCAATCTCTTCTCTGCTGCACTTGCCGTCGGGTCGCCCCGCCCGGCCGTTAGCCGGTACCGTGCCCTGTGGAGTGCGGACTTTCCTCAGCTCCAGATGGAGCCGCGATCACCCAGCCAACTTGACAAACTTGATCCTAACATTGGCAAGAGGATCGGTCAATGGTAATCGGTGTTTATCCAAAGCACTCATGATGACTTTTTTGCTATAATCGAACCTATGATGCGTATTTGCAATTACCTAAGCCTATGCAACACATTACATGACTATAAGCCAATTAGAAGGTAAACGGCCGTTTCCCCGCCCTCTCCTTCTCATCATCATATTAGGAGTTGTATTGATCATGGGCCTCTATGCCCTTACTGATCCTAGTCATCTGACCCATAATCAGGCCCTAGAAGGGGCCGATTGGCTGGGCTATGCTGTGTGTCACCGCATTACCGAGCGATCTTTTATCATGAACGGCCGTCAACTCCCCCTTTGCGCCCGCTGTACCGGCATGTACTTAGGGGCTGCCCTCAGCCTTATCATCCTGTGGTTAGCAGGCCGCAGCCGCTCTGCAGCCCTGCCGCGTTTGCCCATCCTCCTCATTCTGTTGAGCTTCATCGCCATTATGGGGGTAGATGGTCTCAACTCTTACAGCCATTTCTTCCCCAACACACCCCACCTTTACCAGCCCCGCAATTGGCTACGTTTGCTCACAGGCATAGGCACGGGCATGGCTATGGGAAGCATCCTTTTGCCCACCCTAGCGCAAACATTGTGGCATGAACCAAATTTCCAGCCATCTCTTGCCCATATACGTGAATTGGTTGGCCTGATGGTGGTAGGGGGAACGGCCGTCCTCCTCATCCTCAGCAACCAACCTCTCATCCTCTACGTATTAGCCATTGTTAGCGCAGTCGGTCTTTTGGCCATCGTCACCGCGCTCAACAGCGTGATAGTCCTCATCATTACCCGGCGCGAAGGGTTAGCCCAAAATTGGCAACAAGCCATCCTCCCTTTATCCATTGGCCTAGCTCTCGCCCTCATCGAATTAAGCATTATCAGCTATCTACGCTTTAGTTTAACCGGAACGATGACAGGGATTCCGGGTTTATAATAGTTGGGAGTGGAGATAAAAGGTTGGAGCTTGTTCTATTTTGCTCAAGCCATCCCTAATCTTTGACCTCAAAATCCCAAAGGAGCAATTTTTATGTTGGAAGCATTGGGTGGTTTGGGTGCGGCCTTTGGCCTGGCTGGCAGTGCTGGGCTAAATGCTTACATTCCTCTTCTCATCGTGGCTTTGGCCGCCCGATTTCCCCTTGAAAGCCCATACTTGCAGTTGGCCGAACCCTACAACCTCATTGGTAGCTGGTGGGCTATTGGGGTGCTGGTTGTCTTACTATTCATAGAAATGACTGTGGACAAAGTACCAGCCGTAGATACCATCAATGACGTCATTCAGACCTTCATCCGTCCTACGGCTGGCGCTATTTTATTTGCAGCCAACGCCAATATCGTCACGGATATCCATCCTATCATTGCCCTCATTGCTGGCCTATTAGTTGCTGGCAGTGTCCACGCGGCCAAAGGGGCTGTACGGCCGTTTGTCACCGCCACCACCGCCGGCACAGGCAACTGGTTTGTCAGCCTTGTCGAGGATATTATTGCTGTCTTCGTTTCTCTCCTCTCCATTCTCATTCCCGCCCTCGCAATCCTAGTTGCTCTAGCTCTGACCATCTGGATAGTCAGGTTGTACCGTCGGCGCAAGCAACAAAAAGTGGCTACCTACAAAACGTAGTTCCTGATGGCGACATGGACGATTTCATTTTTAACACAAGGAGGCTGCCTATCGAATAAGATCTGTTCAGATATTATCTTTGAAGATCTAGTTAGATAAGATTCAATATTTAGGAGGTTCAAGAATAGATGTTAGTACAACGAGTGATCGGAATTTTGAAGTTAGATACAGCCACTTACAATGAGATTGAACATGATGAAAGTGCTACTTCTCAAGCGGCAACTATTGTTGCCATTGTGGCTATTATTGGTGGCTTGATCGGTGGTGCTATAGCTGCTGCTACAGATACGGGCAGTTTTCTAGGTGCTTTTCTCCAGCAGTTGCTAAGTGCATTTATCGGCTGGATCATTTGGTCAGCAGCTACCTACTTTATCGGTACATCCTTATTCGGTGGCACAGCCACAATGGGTGAAATGTTGCGTGTTCTAGGTTTTGCTCAAGCACCTGGGATCTTAGGTATTATTCCTATTTGTGGCAGCTTCGTCGGCCTGATATGGACGTTGGCTTGTACGTTTATTGCCATCCGAGAAGGGCTTGACTTGGATAGTGGCAAAGCCATTTTAACTGCGATTATTGCCTTCTTTGCTGTTTTTATTGTCATCTGGCTGATTGGTCTTCTTCTAGGCGGGTTAGGGCTGGCTGCTGGGGCTGGCTTGGGCGCACTGCAAGGACTAGGTGGCTAAGTGTAGCCTGCTACTCTGATTAATTATTAAAAGAGAACATCTTTGCAAAAGGATGTTCTCTTTTTTATCTAGGCAGTTGTCTGTGTTGGGCTAGCTGCAGGATTTGTTGTACGGCCGTTTTCCCCTTCCTCCTCTCCTCTTCATCTAAATCTAACGCTGCAAACTCATCTTCATCCAGCACTAGCGTTCGCCCATCGGCTCCGATCCACACATCCAAAGCCAGGTCTTCACAAGTAACGGCCGTTTCCGTCACCTGCGCTGGCCGACAGATATTACAGTACCAACCCTTCAAGCCCCCCTCATCCCGATCATACACGGCAAATACATTGTACCAACGATCCGTGTAAAAGGTCTCCACAAAGCGGTCGCCGCGATTAAATGTAACGTACCCTAAATCTATATCATCTCGATTGAAAAAGGCTTCCAAGCGTACACGATGGGGCTGGCGTTCAAGAACTTTAGCAGGATAATGCCACACAGCATGGCCGTTTTCATCCAACTTATAAACTGTGACTTGCCAATCCACTACCGTTGCCCGTCAGGTACCAAACGACCTGTAGCTTCATACTCCGCACTCTCCAGCCGTAAATGGGCTTGCAATCCCGTAATGTGCGCCTCTAATTCCACCAGCTTCCCATGCTGGGCACCAATCTTATCCTGTTCAGCCCGCACAAAGCGGGCAAAGGGAGCCACTGTATCTTCAATGCGCCGCGTGCCGCGCTGCATTTCCCGGTCAAACTGCTCTGTCAAACCTGACATTAACCGCCGACGAAGATCATTCAGCTTAGTCTCCAACTCCTCCTTCGCCTTGCGACGGCGCGAGGGCAAAATGAGAAAGCCCAAGGCTGCCGCAGCCACGCCGGCCAAAATACCCGTCACATCCACCCACACCAATTGAGCCGTAGCCGCTACAGCCACACCTACACCCACACCAATACCAGCCAAACCCGTGTTGACAACGGCCGTCCGCGCCGCTTCGGCTATCTGGGCAGATTCACGTTCTCGATCATAAGAATCGACTGCTTGCCTGGTAGCCTTGCCAATCGAATCTATCAGCCGCTGTCGATCATAAGCCAACGTGCCTTCACGTGGACCAGATTGCCCCACGACACGGCCTTGATGGGCATCCTTGCGTTGAGCCATGTGCTCTGCAACGGCCGTCCACTGCCGCAAATCCTGCTCCACCATCCAATCCACCAACTCCCCCACACGATACTCAATCTGCTGCGCCGAATCTCCCACCACCTCATCTTCAAAAGCCTGCTGAATATACTTGGCGCGAATCAAATCAGGTATACGTCCTAGGCGAATCGTATCATCAAAGAATTGATTACCCCGCTTCTCCATCTCAAACAAAATATTATCCACTTCACCCAAACGCGCCTTAAAATTACGCTGCATGTCCTCATCATAGTAGGTCATTTGTCGTTGAATGTCATCCAGCAGTTGCGTATCCTCTTGTAGAGATTGCAAATCCGACTGCATCGCTGCCAACTGTTTGTTAACCAGCTTATTGCCCACTCCTAATGGATTCATCAACTTCAGACGAAAACGCTCATTGTCATCCAGTGTATCATGCACATACTGCTCCATCGGCTCAAAGCCGCTAGCCTCCCACAATTGCGGCTGTCCCAATTTTGCCTTCTGCGCTTGTTTAGCACTCACCAAGAAAACGGCCGATACCTCACCAATCAAATCCCGGGCTGACTTCTCTACAAAGGCCATCACCTGCTCGCGCTCCCCATCCTCTGTCAAAATGTCCGCCTTATTCACAATCAGCACAATCTTCTTGCCCCAATCTCGGATTTGCGTCAAAAAAGCCCGTTCACTTTCGCTAAACGGCCGATCTGCCGATGTTAAAAACAGCACCAAATCACTGCGTGGAATAAACTCCGCCGTTAAGGCTTCATGCTCGCGCATAATGGCATTCGTTCCCGGCGTATCCACAATGCTAATCTTCTGCAGTAACTCAATCGGCGCCGTCTGAATCCAAACTCCTTTATCTCCGGGCGATTGCTTGATTTCTGGGCCATATTTCAACAAATAAATCTGAGCCGTGGTCGGTGTCACACCCTCTGGCTGCAACTGCTTCCCTAACAGCGCATTAATGAACGACGATTTGCCTGAATTAAACTCTCCCGCTATCACCAACAAAAAAAGATCATCCAGCTGCCGAATCGAATCCGCCAACGCCGCTCGGTCATCAGTTGTAGCGGCCGTTTCTGCCAGCGTATCCCGCAAATCTCCCAAAATATCCCGTGTCCGTTTAAGCAGTTCCTCCTGCTCATGCGTCAAAATAGCCTGCATTATTGCTCCTAACCTGGACTAGCCAGAACCAAAAGGTTAAAAAACAGTAACTGTACAGGGTTGGTCTCCCTGCAAAGTTATAAAAAATATAGCCATCAAACTCAAAGACAATCTCTTCAAGTTGTATAACATCTAGACATCATACTCTATCAGTAAGTCACATAATCCGAGAAAGTATAACATGGGCAAAGCCGCAGGCAATACGCCTCTCAGGAAATATGCTACAATTATCGCTTAGGAAAGACTCAACATGAGCAGCAAACAGCCTCCTCTCAATTTGCCATGCCGCCCCCACCTTGCCCTACTCTGTCTCCTGCTTGCCACTTGCTGTTTACTTTTTACTGTTCGACCCACAAACGCTCAAACAAATACCGATAGTTACTGGGAATATCCAATCCGCCTCAGCCACCTCACCACCGCCGACATTACCTATAATGGCATAGATGAATTCATTATTGCTGATGATAGTGGGACGATAGAGCTCATTGCAGCCGATGGCTCCCGTCTCTGGCGCTATCTCAACAACCAACCTGTCCTCGTCCTCAACACCATCAACAGTAATGCCACGCCTCAACGCGAAATCATCTTCGCTACCGCCGACGAACTTGTCCTCCTCTCCGCTGAGGGCATGGAAATATGGCGTGTACCAGTCACCACTCTAGCTCTACCTCCGGCTCTACTTCTAAATGGCAGTTCAGAAGACCAAAAAGCGTGGCTAGCCCAATATCAGAGTGACCCTGTAGCCATCGCTCCTTTCCGTACCAATGGCGAAGGTCCCGCCGAAATCCTGCTCTTGCTCGCCTCCGGACAGTTGCAACGCTACGATGCTACCGGGGGATTACAATGGCGCTATAGCCAAAATAGCAATCCCACTATCAAGACCAACCCGCAAATGGTTGTGGCTGATATGGATGGAGACAGCCGTGATGAGATCGTATTAGGGCGTGGGGATGGCTTGCGTCGCTTTAGCCGCCTTATCTTTTTAGATGACGATCAGGCCCTCTGGGAGCGTTCTATTGACGGCCGTTTAACCGCCCTCACTCTCATCCTATTTGCTGATCAATCTTCTCCCTTCATTGCTGTTGGCAACAATCAGGGACAAATTCAACTCTTCGACAAAGATAGATCCCGCGTCTGGCTACGCACGCTCAACCACCCAATCACCAGTTTAACGGCCGTGCAATTACCATCCGGCCCCGCCCTAGCCGCTGCCACCAATATCGGCCGTATCGTCACCTACAATCAGCAAGGTCGCCGCCAATGGACAGCTCAACTAGCCCCCGAAGCCAATCGTAGCATCGTCAACCTCGTCAGCACACCACCTACTAATCAACCTGGTCAACCCGCTTTGGCTGCCCTTTTGGCACCTGCAACCAACAGCAGCAATGAACTCAACGACATCATCTTGCTCAGTGGCAATAGCGGAGCAACCTTACGCACCATAGCGGCCGTTGACCAAACCGCCCTCTCTCGTCTTACCGACCTCAACCACGATCAACAAACCGAAGTCGCCCTTGCCAGGGTTGGCAATCTGCAACTCTTAGGCTTAGGCATTGGGGCCAATAAAAACACCGAAGATTGGCAATACAACGAGTTAAATGCCAAACCCACCGCTTATCTCAGTCTAAATTTAGATGGAGATCGTGAAAACGAATTATTAGTAGGCGCAGCAGACGGCCGTTTACACTTTATAGACAACGACGGCAGTGCCATCTGGATCACACCCGCTCACGGCAGCATCACCCATCTAGCCACCTTGCCTTCTCCATCTAGTCCACAACCCAATGTCCTCGTTGTGACCAGCCATAGCAGCCCCAACGCAAGTGGTGAAGTCACCATTAACAGCCAAATTCAACTACAAGACATCAACAACAATTCCTTATGGCAAATAAGCCTCCCTGCCGTTGTCACCGCCCTCCTCGTCACCGATATCAACAGTGACAACCAACCTGACATCCTTCTTGCCAGCGAAACAGGCGACATCTTCAGCTACGACAGCAATGGCAACCAACAGTGGCAAACCAGCATCAATCAACCTATCCAAGACCTACGCACACTCCACGGCACTGTTGCCCGTGACCGTGACCTACTAGCCATCACCGCAAACCAAATCTACCAAGTACGCTTCATCACTTCCGACCTGAGTCTGACCCAAAATATCGCCAGCTATAGTCAACTCGTCCACCAAGTTTATCCCCTCAATCAACCTGGTGGCGAACTCGCCACTGGATGGTTGGCCCTAGTCAATGATGCCCATGTATACGGTCACAATTGGCGTGGTATTCAACTGCCTCAATGGCCTGTCACTATCGATGGCAATCCTATCGCCAGCCTACCAGCCAATGATATCATCGAAGAAGTGTTGCCTCGTGAAGAGTTTAATCAGCTTGTGGAAGAATCCTTCCTCATCGCCACCGATGCCAATCAATTGTTGCGCTTAAACATCCGTGACAACCAGCCCAGCATTTCCTGGCGGCTCTCTGGTATAAACGAAGTGACAGCCCTCTATTGGGGTGATCTTGACAGCGACACCTTGCCTGATATCGCCGTCGGCAGTGCCGACGGCCGTATCCGTCTCCTCACCCGCGATCTAAACCCTATAGACGAATTGGAACTCGTTGGTTCTATTTTTGCTCTCACCGTCTTGCGCTCAGACCAACAAACCGACCTCCTTGCCATCACAGAAAGTGGCATCGTCCAACGCTTTCGCGGCCAAGAAAATCGTCCACCGCTACTCACCAACATCGTCCCAGACCTCCACCAAGATCAATACAGTCTGAGCCTTTCCGTTCAAGATGTGGAAGATGATGAGGTTTTGGTGCGCCTGGAACTGCTTGATCAGGCGACTGGCCAATGGCAGCCTCAAGGCGAGGTCCAGCGCGCCACCCGCAATGGCCTCCTGTTCTGGCCCAACGTAGATATACCCACCAGCGACACGGCCGTTCATTACCGCTTCACCTACGATGATGGTTTCCATCAAGGCACAATCACTCCACCGCCTGTGCCCGCGCCCACCATTAGTCCCACTCGCACGCCAGCCAGTAGAACAGCTTATGCACTACTGGGACTTGCAGGCTTAGCAACGGCCGTTCTCCTCCTGCGTCAAGCACAAACACCGGCTGCCCGCGCCCGCCGTTTCCAAAACCGTCTTCACCAACAGCCTCTACAGACCCTCGTTCTCCTAGAACAGCGTTATACCCTTAGCCAAGGCTCCCCCGACTTTTTACTCAACCTAGCTGGGCTGGCACGGCAAAATGACAACTTTCTCCTAGCCAGCCTGGCCGATGGCATCTTCCTCCTGGCTGACCAACCTGATGCTGGCCTAGCCATCCTGCTCGATGTCCTGGATGAAGTAGAAGGTCTGGAACCAAAATGGATAGGGTACGAACGTTGGCTGCTCACCTACCGCACCTGCCGCGCCCTCCTTGATGCCCCCAGTATCACCGAACTCACTTTGCTCCGTCCCAAATTCGTCCAACTTCTTGATCTCCTTGATAACAGTGAGAAATGGAGCCCCTTACTAGACGCCCTGCTGCCCATCCTCACCAATCTACGCGATAGTGAGCGAGTTGAATTGGCCGAAGATCGTCTTGTTTATCTTAATGAGTCGGCCCTGCTTTTACGCCAACTGCAGACACATCTCTTTGAGTTTCCCGCACTCATCGAAAAGCCGTTGGTACATGCCCTCATCCACCGCTGGATCGGCTTAGTCAATGCCGAGATCGAATTTTTGCGGGGGCGGGCTGATCTTGCCGTCAGCCTCAAAACAAAACGGCTGATCCCGTCCCAACACACTGAAGTCGTGATGATTGTCAAAAATAACGGCCGTGCTGCTGCCGAAAATGTTATAGCAGTCCTTGATGAAAGTTCTGCCTACGCCATCCATAGCGATCCCCAAATTATCCCTACCCTCTTGCCCAACCGGGATCGTCAAATTAGCTTTACCATTGAACCCACAATCAACGAAAACTTCCGTATCGCCCTTTCGCTCACCTACGATGATCGAAATCAACAAGACAAAGTGCTGGCCTTTGCCGATCTAGTACACTTGCTGCCGCCCACTCGTGAATTCAGACCCATTGCCAATCCCTATATGCCAGGTACGCCCTTGCGCCACAACAGCCCCATCTTTGTCGGGCGCAAAAATCTCTTCAATTTTATCGCTGAAAACATTGGACAAGAGATACAGCGCAATGTGCTGATGCTGATTGGACAGAGACGCACCGGCAAAACATCTGTCTTGCTGCGCCTCGATCAACATTTGCCGCCCACACTGCTGCCTGTTTACATTGATTGCCAATCCTTAGGCGTTGTGCCCGGTATGCCCGCCCTCTTGCACGACCTCGCTTGGCTTATCGCTGATGCCTTGGCTAATCGGGACATTGATATCACCGTGCCAGAAGCTGAGTCATGGCAAGAGAATCCTACCGGCCGTTTTCGTCGCCATTTCCTGCCCCAAGTATTAGCCCAACTGCCAGACAATACCACCCTTGTCCTCGTTTTCGATGAATTTGAAGCCATTGAACAGCTTGTCAGCGACAAAATATTGCCCCCCACCATCTTCCCCTACCTACGCCATATGATGCAGCACAGCGATCAACTCGGTTTCATCTTTGTCGGAACCAGCCGCCTGGAAGAGATGAGTGCTGATTACTGGTCAGTTCTATTCAACATTGCCCTCTATCAAAAAATAGGCTACCTGCGTGATGAATCGGCGATTGAACTGATCACCCGTCCCGTCGCTCCCAATTTGGTCTATGATGACCTGGCTTTGGACAAAATTTTGCGTGTGACGGCTGGCCACCCCTATTTTGTGCAACTCGTTTGCTACACGCTCATCAAACGGGCCAACAGTCAACACGCTGCCTATGTCACCATCTCCGATGTCAATGCCGCTCTAGATGAGATGTTGCGCCTGGGCGAAGTTCATTTCGCTTATCTATGGCAGCGTTCTTCGTTTACAGAACGGGCCATTTTAACGGCCGTCTCCCACCTCCTCGACCCTGATCGGCCGTTCCATGCCGCCCAGGCCAGCCAACAACTTGAAAACTACAACATTCGCCTCGACCCCCACGAGGTCACTTTAGCCCTCAACACCCTCGTCGAACGTGACATCATGCGCGAATTCAGCGAACAGGGCAGCACCCTCTATCAGCTAAAAATCGGCCTCGTCGGCCTCTGGGTTGCCAAAAACAAAAGCCTCAGCAAGCTCTACGCAAGCAAAGAAGGGGTGGGCAACTGATTGCCCAGGTGCGTGGCACTGCCCACAAAACCTACCCAATCAATACCCAAAGGGCAGTGCCTTGCACCTCTCCACATTGCCCGACCACCCAATTATCAATTCCATGTGACAAATCCATCCCCTAAATTGAATAGACTAATAAGGCAATCATTGGAGTAAATTTATGGCTCAGGATGGGCAAACGGCCGTTCGACAATTCATCGAAGCAGAAAGCGACAGCTTGCTGGCAACCCTACGCTTTTATGTGCTGCGTTCAGGGCTGGCCACGGGAACGGCCGTTACCCTACTCACCGCCGAACTCCTCAACGACGTCGTCGTTGAAGCCCTAGCCCACGCCGACCGCTTCCGCCCTGACGGCCAACCCCGCGCTTGGCTCCTGGGCATCGCCGCCAACCTGATCAAACGCAAACAGGCCGAACGGGCCAAGCGGGAGCAGCGCGAACCCTTGATTGCCGATTTACAAACCACAACAAACAATCATTTGAGCGAAGCTGAACTCTTCGACCGCCTAGCCGCTTGCGCCACACCCGATGCCACCAGCCAAATCGAGGCCAATGAAGCAGTCACAGCCATGCTCACCACCCTAGCCCCCGCCGACCGCCAAATTGTGCAATTGGCTATTTTATTGGAGATGGACGGAACGGCCGTTGCCCGCGCCCTCAACCTCAAACCCAGCACCGCCCGAATGCGCCTACACCGCGCCCTCAATCGGCTGCGGCAAACTTACTTGGAGAATAGCGATGAGTGACACACAACAAATCGCCCGTGAAAAAGCCCTCTACTGCTACCACAGTGCCGTAGACCAGGGCGACTTTGCCCAGGTCGCCGACATTTTGGCGCAAGCCGAAAGCGACCCTGTGTTAGAGCAGATGATTTTGGAATTGAATGAGGTATTGACAATGGCAGAAAATCCAGCAACCAACTTTAATTTTGCAAGTGGTGAAGAGGGAAAACAGCCGTCTCAATCCTCAAACCGTATTCTTAATTGGCTTAACCTACACCCAAATTTCACACGCCGCCGTTCGATCATCGGTGGCGGCATTTTCCTGAGTGTCCTCATTTTTTTTGTCGCTGTCAGTAATTTATTCCTTCGACGTAGCCCAGAGACTGTTATCGAGACAATAATAGAAACTGTTGTTGAAGCACCAGTACCAACTGCTGTAGCCTATCTAATAGATGCACCATCCGCATCCATTGCATCTTATTCCCTTTTATCGCGTTCCGATGCCAATTCAGTTGATACAGCGATTAATCAACCAACACCTGCATCTCTCTTGATGATGCCTACCACAACACCTGCGGCTATTGTTCAAGCTGAAGTTCAACCGCGTTTTATTGTGCGAAATGGGGCAGTGCAAGCCAGCGTTGAAGATACTTTGGCTGTAAAACAAACCATCGAAGATCGTGTGGCCGAAATGGCCAATGATGGGGCTTTCGTTATTTCCAGCAATGAATCTGGACGGCGCAATGATTTACCCACTATCAACATGGCTATTCGTGTGCCAGTCACCCACTTTGACGAGATGATGGATTGGCTTGCCGCTCAGGTGACCGAAGGTACAACAGCCACCCGTTCCGAAACGGCCGATGACGTAACGGCCGAATACGTAGACCTGGCTGCCCGTATTCAATCCCTGCAAGCCGCCCGTGCTCGCTTGCTCGAACTGATGCAAAACGCCGAAACCACCGAAGAACTGCTCCTGGCCGAACAACAACTCACCCAACGCGAAACCGAAATCGAAGGGCTACAAGGCCGCCTACAATACCTCTCTCAATCTGCCCAGCTCTCCCGCATAAACATCACCCTCACCCCCTACATCCTCTCCCAACCCCCCGATCTTAGTTGGCGACCCGCCGAAACCACACGCCGTGCCTACGATACTCTCCTCGACAGCGGACGCAATTTCCTCGACTTTCTTATCCTGTTCGTCATCGCCGCCCTACCCTGGCTCGTCGTTGCCATCCTGTTCCTGGCCCTCATCTATCGCTTTGTCTGGCGACCCCTGCGCTCTAGGCTACAATAATCACCCAATCACAATTCTTTGGGCCGCCACACATTCACCAATCTACCCATTACCTCATTATCCAAATCCGTCCAACGCTCAATGGGCAGTTCCACCTGCACTAAAGTGGCCGTCGGCATCCTGATACTTTCGCCCGTCAATAGAGCCACTAAATACTCCATGCCTGGATTATGGCCTACGACCATCACACACCCATGATCTTGGCCTAGTTCATGCAAAACTTCTACATAGGCATCAGGCCCAGCATGATAAAGGTGACGTGTGTAAACGATGTCATGTTCGTACTCACAAGCAGTTGCCACCAATTCAGCCGTTGTCTGCGCCCGATTGGCTGATGAAGTGACAATCAAGTCGGGAATCAGCTCCTCATCCCGCAGCAATTGACCCATTCGGGGTGCATCGCGCTGCCCTCGCTTGTTTAACGGCCGTTCATAATCCGATAACCTTAAATTATCCCAACTAGACTTGGCGTGACGCAAAATGAGCAATGTCTTCATCGTGATCCCTCTTCTTCATTGAAATTGGAGACTGACGCTCAGAAATTTTCATCGTCTAGCCTCAAAGTAATTGTCAATCGTCAATCGTCAATTGTCAATAGTTGATAAATGCTTGACAAAGTGTAAAATTTACACTAAAATACATTCGTGTCTCCGAGACACCAAACATTAACTAAGGCTCAATACCATATGGCAAACTATGATTAGTCATGCCACCATTATCGGCCGTTCCCATCGCCTCATGCAGCAAAACTGCCACGACTTCGCCATTACAGGCACACCTGCACCTGATTGTGTCTTTGGCTTGGTGTTGGATGGCTGCGGTAGCAAACATCGCGAGGAAACAGGCACCTACCCTTCTCATAATGAGGTTGGAGCCAAACTATTGGGACAATTTACGGGCGTCTATCTTGCCACTCAACTACCCCACCATGACCTCGACAAAATCTTCTTTGTCAATCTGTACAGTATCTGCTGTCACTATCTACAAAACCTAATTGCTCTCCTGCCCACTACCAATCCCATACTCCAAAATCGTTCCCCACTAGCCCTCCAACGCTGGCTCAACATCCGGCCAAAAAACATGGCGTATTTGAAAACGATGGCGCCATTGCCATTTGGTGGCAAGAGGAACCAGCAATGAGTGAGCCGTAGACAGTAAACAGCGTGGCATCCATGAAGCAAACAATTATCCTCAACCAGCAAAAGATCACATTAGACTCTTCCCAACTCATCCAATCAGGTGGTGAGGGGATGGTATTTGGCTTAGGCGACACGGCCGTTAAACTGTACCACCAGCCCCACCCCCAGCATGGCCCCAAGTTGCGCCAACTACTCAACCTGTCTCTGCCTGCCAACATCCTCGCCCCCTGCGCCCTCGTCTATGACCAACAAGGCCAATGTATCGGCCTCCAAATGCCCAAACTCCCCGCCGATAGCAAGCCACTCAAATCCCTAGCCAACCCCCTCTATTGGCAAAAAAATAGCATCCAAACCCAACATATCCTCCATCTCTTCCAACAAATCCACCACAACCTCAGCCATCTCCACCATAATCAAATCATCGTCGGCGACCTCAATGATCAAAACCTCTTCTACGCCCCCAACACCCCACTCCCCACTCCCCTCTGGATAGACACCGACAGCTTTCAAATTGCCCCCTATCCCTGCCCGGTCGCTAACCTCACTTTCCTCGATCCCAGCCTTCATCATGTCACTGATTTTAGCCAACGGCCGATCTTCACCCCCCACACCGACTGGTACGCCTACTTCGTCCTGCTCATCAAAAGCTTATTGCAAATCCATCCCTATGGCGGCACCCATAAACAGTACAAGTCCCTCCAAGCCCGCGCTCAAGCCAATGTTACTATTCTAGCCCCAGCCGTCACCCGCCCACCTAATGCCCGCCATCCTGAAAGCCTTAGCGATGAATTATTACACCACTTTCATCTGGTCTTCACAAAAGGCCATCGCTCAGCCTTCCCTCTTGATCTACTAACTGGCTATGCGAACAATCTGACCAGTTGCAGCCAATGCGGTTCGGCCTATCCACGCCAACGGCCGTCTTGCCCCACCTGCCACTACCAAACCCCTATTGCCCCGCCCAGCCACAAACTGCGTCCACTATTAGGTGTAGACGGCTTCATTGAACAGATCGCCATACAGCCCAACGGCCGTATCCAGGCCATCGTCTACAGCAACAATGTCTACAAACTCTTTCGACTAGGTATTGGTGGCACAGTGCAGGGAATGGTTCTGTTTAACGGCCGTCCTGGCTATCGTTGTGCCATTTTTGGTCAATACCTCGTCGTCAACCCACCTCATAGCAAACAGCTACTCATCCTCAATATCAGCGGGACACAGCCCCAACAGATTACAATACTAGAAACAGGCGAATTTCGAGGAACGGCCGTCTTCGCTACCACCCCCCAACACCTCTACCGTATCGCGGGCAACTGGATCATGCGCGGCAGCGTCCAAAATGGCCTCTACGTGGAAGATGCCCTCGCCACAGCCCATAAAGCCCAAACCCAATTCTTCGGTTCGCCCTACAGCAACATCATCGCTGGCTATCATCGCATTTTCGCCCAAACCAACTACTTCTTAATTGATCAACATGGGGTCAGCTACGACATTCCCTTACCTGACTTACCAATTAGAGCCAGCGTATCCGAAACGGCCGTTACTTTCAGCCGCAACACAGTTGGGATTATTAGGAAAGTAGGTGTAAACGGCCATTTCACCTACCATACCCACATCGCTAACCATAACGGACATGTCCTCAGCACAAACCAAGCGGTTAGAGACACAGTTGCTCCCCTCATTCACCTCTACGCCTATACTACCACCCAAGCCAATAAACAGCCTTTGCCGCCTAACCTTGCTTCCGAGGGGCAGACCCACCTCTATCAACATCCTAAAGGCTGGCTCTTGCATCGCCCCGATCAGACCTTGCACTTTTTTCCTATATGAGCGTCAGGCTACATACACATGAGAAACTGGAAGATAAGCATAAATGAAGGTGTTTTTACTGGCAAAGAGCGTTTCTGAAGGATAGCCACGCACTCGTTGGGCCACCAACAGATCACCCAAAGAAGCAGGGAAATTTAGCAAGAGAGCAATAAGTAGCAGTTTACCCAGAGTATGAGGCAATAGAAGAAGCAAAACTCCACCGCCAAGGCTCATAAACACCAAAGGCACTACAGTGATGAGAAAATAGTGGGTACGAGGCAAAAAATCACCAGGACGAATGCCAGCTAATAAAAAGCCGCGCTGTACCCCAAGAATAGGCCGATGGCCAAGCAGCTTAAGGGCCAAGGCATGGAGAAGTTCATGAATGAGCATGGAAGCAATGATAATGAGTAGGGCAATGAAAAGAGTAACGGCCGTTCCCCACTCAAACGATCCTCCTATAGACCAAGGCAAGCCGATAAACACATAATATTGATAAGGCAACCATAACAAACCAATACCGACAGCCAGAGGTATCAAAGCCAAGAGATTGGCCCAGACAAAGAGCTGCCAACGTGGTCTTTGCCAATCCGAAAAGAGGTGATCTATTTGCTTATATCCAATGGGGGCTAGTGGAGCATCATTCATAATCAAAACAGGCAAGAGCTGCCCTTCTTATCCTATATGTGTATATAATCATACTTAGTCAATGTTTAAGGCCATTTGTAAGATCAATTCATTAACCTATAAAATGGTATCCTAAAAATCAAGCACAGCAGTAACCATTTTTACAGAAAAATATTTAGGCACTTTCAGATTGTGAAAAATGCAGAGCTTCACCCTTTCGCATTTTGCGGGTGATGCTTTGTTGAAATTTCAAAGTCCAATTTTGTGGTTTCAACCACGGAGGAACGTAAGTTATGAAAATTGTAGTAGTAGGCACAGGATTTGTGGGATTGCCTCATGCGGCCGTTTTATCAGAATACGGCCATGAAGTGTGGGCTTATGACATTGATGAGGCCAAGATAGCAGCCTATAAAAGTTGTGATCCCGAACGTATTGAACGCATCGTCAACGAGCCAGGTTTATCGGCCATAATTGCCGAAAACTATGATAAATATCTTTTCTTCACCACTGACATTCGGGAAGTAGTGGAAGGCACAGATGTCTATTTCCTTTGCTTAAACACGCCGCCCAAGCGTGATGGCTCTTCTGATCTTAGCTACTATCTCAATGCCGCCCACCATTTGGCAGAATTATTAGCCACGCGACAAAAGAAAAACCGTGTCGTTTTAGTCAATAAAAGTACGGTTCCCATTGGCACAGCCCGTTTACTAGAAAATATTATGCAGGAACACAGTGTAGAGAATTTTGGTGTTGCCTCAAATCCTGAATTTTTAGCGCAGGGTAACGCTGTTGACGGTTCACGCAAACCAGACCGTGTCGTCGTCGGTGCTGATACGGCCGAAGACTTAGCCATCCTGAGCCGCGTCTACTCCCAATTCCGCAACCATGTCCGTATTCGCTATCTAGAAACAACCCCCGAAACGGCCGAAGCCATCAAATACCTGGGCAACACCCTCCTCCTTTCCTACATCTCCTTCTGGAATGGCGTAGGTGCCCGAGTCGCTGAAGCCCATGACAACATCCGCATGGAAGATTTGAAAGTCGGTGTTACTTCTGATTCTCGTATTAGCACTTGGGGATCTTACGTCAGCAATGGTGCTGGAGGTAGTTGCTTTGGCAAAGATATTCAATCACTTATTTATCAATTGAATCAGGCCGGTCGGTCTACCGATCTATTACAAGCTGTCTACAACATCAATGAGTATCAGAAGACCTATCTCATTGATCGCGCCGTATATGAAGCTGATTTTAACTTTAATCAGAAAACCGTGGCCATCTTGGGATTAGCATTTAAAAAGCGAACAAATGATATGCGTGATTCAGCCGCCCTGAAGGCAGTTGAGGCACTGCTGGCACGTGGTGTCAAGGAGATACGTACCTACGATCCTCTAGCAATGGAAGACGCCCAGAACTACTGGTTCAACCCAGACAAAAACCACTTGTTTAACCGCATCACTTATCATGACTCGCCCAAAGAAGCGATGAGTGGCAGCGATGCCCTCTTTATTTCAACAGATTGGGAAGAGTTTCGAGGGTTATCACGTACCATTGAGCAAACGGTGCAGCCACCCTATTTGGTCATAGACGGCCGTCGCATGATTCCCGATTTTACAACCCTGATCAATAAAGGCTATGATTATCTAGCTGTGGGCAGCCCCTTGGCCCAAAACCTTAGTAAAACAGAACACAGCCCCAACGGCTATTCCCAAAAAGAAATCGCAACGCAACCTGTATAAACCCCAACCGACCAGCAAAGCAAAAAGGGTCAGCCACATATGTGACTGGCCCTTTTTTGTGTCTAGTCACGGCAGAATCGCCACAGTTACCAGTAAACTACTTTGATCGCTTAATATCCAACTTAAAGGTATGTACTACAGTGCCACACATTGCATAGCCTTGAAACACGGCCGAAATTCGATTTTGTCCTGGCAAATGATAATCAGTTACACGCACTTGAGCAAAATCAACCACATGATATTGGGCATTACTCCCATTGCCTTGAGCCACATCCCAAACAGGTAAAATAATGTTATGCGCCGCCAAATTATCCAGAGCTTGCCGAACCTGACTACTATTGGCGACACCAGGTCTTCCTCTAATCCAGTCTCCTGGTGAGACAATATGATCACTGGCGTCATTCGGATTGATATACAAATGGCTATTACCAAACGGCGTAAGACTGACCACCAAAGCTGCCTGGCTCATATCACCAGTCCAAGAAGACCAACCAAAGTTTCCCGACTGAGAGCCTTGATAAATGTCTGTAATGGTATCCCCGCTGTTAACTCCCACCAAAGAGTTAGCGTGCAAAGCTATTGGATATAGCTCGCACTGAGACAAGGAGGGCACTGTAGATGATGGGAACGGTGTAGCTGTTGGCAATACCGTTGGGGTGGGTGTTGGAGTAGGTGGGCAAAGATCCCAAATAGTATCCACTGGGTCAGAGAATCTTAACTGGTTATCCGAGCCAATAAAACTGGCCTGAATAACATCAACACCCGCTACAGCACTGGAGTAGCTAAAGATTGCTTGTCCATCAGAGTTGGTTAGAGCAGACCCTAGTGGGCCACTATTAGGGCCAGCCAAGATTTCAAAAGATATGGGAATATTTTCAAGGGGGGGGACATCAGCAACAGTGGCAACCAACGTATGTGGCGTTCCCATACAACTTTCGCCCGGATTAGGCCCTAAAATGATAGAAATCTCTGTCGTAAGGCTGCCAGCCTCTAAGAAGACCCAGGAATCAAACAAACGATCTGTAGCATCTGCAATTGCTAACTTCATATGATTTACCGTGTTTGCAACCACAGATGCATTACAAGTGAGAACAACCGTCAGGCCATCCGCTTCTGTATCAATCCCACCGCCCCCATCTTGGATATCATTATTCCTAAACAGTTCCGGGTGAGACCCTGGTCCCTGGTTATCAGGGCCATTATGAATGGTATTAACTGATATGGGATCATTTTCTACGAGAGCACAATTGTCTCCATTGATAAAGAAACCGAAGGTATCATTAAAGGTTTGGCCCACAAAATCATTATATTCTTCAGAAGCGAAGACAAATTGAAAGAAGACTTGGGAATCATTGGGTACGAAATCAAATTCTAAAACAGAAGCGTCGAATGTAGTAAAGCCTGAAAGGAGATCGAGATCCGGGTCACCAGGCGTAAACTGTTGCGTAGATGTACTATTCAACTGGTTAGGTCCCACAACATCATTCATATCCCCAGAACTCAGGATAATACCATCTTCAAAGCCAATGATGCCAGAGCCACCATTAAATAACCCAGCAGCAGTATTGGCACCCAAATAGGTCACATTAGAAACTGTTACCCCGCTACCAACCAATGTGTTGGCTAAATCATTAGGTGTCACACCTGTTGTTAAATCATGCGTTATGAAGGTGGTTTCTGATGAGGTACTTTGATTTTGTTTTTCTTCACCGACTCGAATTATGGCTTCTTCATTAGCAGTAGCTGATGTCGCCTGTAATACAATCATGGCGAATATAAGCAACAGAGGAAGGGTGCTAATGAACAATCGTCGAGTGGGGAATGATGATACTACCATAATGCTGTCTCCTGACGGTGTTGGTTTGTGTATTGTTTTAACCCCAAAAGGGTTAAGATATTGTTAGAGATAATGTCACCTTCTTAACAGGTACAGAGCCATCACCAGGATACAAATTTGTTCTTACAAAGTGTCTTACAACCAACAGTAGAGGCTTGTTGAGAACCAGCCCAAACCAACTTGACAGAGGTAGGTTACCTCCCCACACCCAGTAATCTGGCGCTGGATGTCACTTTTCTGAACAGTCACTCCAGCACATTCTTGTGCTCATACATCTCCCCTGGAGCTAAGCGGACTGTATAAGGGAAACTGCCGACCGCAGTCTGTTTTGAGAAATTCGCTTCGCCCAGAATAACAGCATAGAGATCTGCAGGTAGTTGCTCGAAATGATAACGGCCGTTGGCATCCGAAATTTGAGATATGAATACATCATCCTGTTCTAGTGTCCCCGTTTGTGAAGCAAAAACAGGTAAGGATTCCAAGAAACGATTGGAGCCAGCAGCCACCAAACGCACTTCGACTCCCACAACAGGTAATCCCTGTTCATCTGCAACATACCCACTAATACTACCTTGAGGGATACAAGCATCAAAAGCCAATGCCTCTACGTCATTATATTCAATACCATAATCCGTACCCGCAATTGTGCAAGCATCATAATCAATTACAAAAACTGCAAGTAGATCAGAGGCACCATGAGAGCCTCCCACCAAAGCACCATCATCACGGAAATCCAAAGCTTCCGTCTCTCCAGGCAAAAAGTCATCACCACATAATTGTACGGCCGTTTGCGTTACTGGATCCCAACGATACAGATTGCGGTCATCAGTAGCATACAACTCATTGCCAAATCGGTCCCAGGCCAACCCTTCCCAATCAGAGCCAAACCCGGATGCTGCCGGATTCCAAATAAAAGTGCTAGACAAATCGCCCGTTATCTCCACCGTGAATAAGCCCTCATGCTCCTGGAACATCCATAAGGTGCCATCAGGATGAAAAGCCATATCCACAATTTCGTCTGAGCCAACAACACCTGTCTCACCCAAAAACGTCAGCTCACCCGTGAGTTTATCTACTCTATATGCTTGTCCATCTATATTCCCACCACCACCGGCAATAGTATACATTTCACCTGTCTGTGGATGTATATCCATAGACTCAAAATCAGCATTAGGATGGAGTGGCCCTAAAGGCGATACCAGACCAAACCACAGGTTCAAGTCGAAGAATTGACTATCAGATCCGGCTCCATCATGAACACCATACATCATAGGTTCAGTACAGGTAGGTGGCGGTTGCTGACATTGCCCAGGACCGATAATACCCTGGTTATAATCATCTAATATTTGCGCTAAGGCGATACCTTGCTGGCGCACTGTGCCGCCGGGATTGCTGCCCAGTGGATTCGCGACTAACCAAGCATCAGCACTGTTCAGCGTTGTGATAATGGCGCTGCTATCGGCCCCTTGCAAAATATTGAGGCTTGCTCCCATAAGCTGGTAAATCAAGATGTAGCTGGCATCTCCTTGTGGGGGCGTATTAAGGATGTCTAACAGTCCAGTCTGGTTATAGGTGATGCCGCCAAGGGTTAGGCTGTTCGCCGGCCACTGTCCTGGATTGCCTTTCCAGTAGCCAATAGTATAAGTGCAGTTTGTTGGCTCTGGGGTTCCTGTCGCCGTCGGTGAGGGGGATGGAGATGGCGTCATAGAAGGCGTGGGGGTTGCTGTAGACGTTTGCGTAGCAGTCGGAGTAGGCGTCGTACAATCAATCCAAGTAATGTCCACCAAGTCTGAAAACCTAAGCTGGTTGTCTGAACCTATAAAGCTGGCTCGGGCTACATCTGTACCAACTACAGGGCTTGTATAGTTAAAAGTCGCTTGACCATCACTGTTCGTGAAGGCAAAACCCAACGCACCTGTATTCGGGCCAGAAACGATTTCAAAGAACACTGGCTTATTATCTATAGGAGGAACATCAGCAATAGTAGCGACTAGCGTGTGTGGTGTTCCCACACAACCTTGCCCTGGGTCAGGGCCTAAGGTAATAGAAATCTCTGTGGTCAAACTATCAGCTCGCAATAAAACCCAAGAATCTAACAAACGATCTGTGGCATCTGCAATAGCTAGTTTCATATGGTTCACACCATTGGCAACAACAGCAGCATTGCAGGTCAGCACAACTGTCAAACCATCTGCTTCTGTATCAATGGTACCGCCACCATCTTGCAGATCATTATTCCTAAATAGTTCTGGATGAGACCCAGGCCCCTGATTATCAGGACCATTATGAATCGTATTGATTGAGATGGGATCGTTTTCGACTAAGGCACAATTTTGTCCATTAACAAAGAAACCGAACACATCATTAAAATCTTGTCCAACAAACTCATTATACTCTTCAGAGCCAAAAACGAACTGAAAGAAAACCTGGGGTTCATTTGACACAAAGTCGAATTCCAAAACAGCCGCATCAAACGTGGGAAAACCTGACAACATTTCCAAATCCAGATCGCCAGGCGTAAATTGTTGCGTGGTTGTCGTATTCGATTGATTGGGACCAACAACATCATTCATGTCTCCGGAACTTAAGATGATACCATCTTCAAAACCAATAATACCTGAGCCTCCAGAAAAAAGGCCCGCTGCCGTATCCGCTCCTATATAAGTTACATTGGAGATGGTTATACCGCTGCCAACCAATGTATTAACCAAGTCACCCGCAGTGATACCTGTCGTTAAATCGTGGGTAATTATGGCTGCCGGAACCGAGTCGTGTACCTTTTCTGAGCCTACTCTTGGGGTTGGCATCCCCCCATCAGCAATAACTGAAGTTGCATATAGGACAGTCAGCACAAATAGAGCAAATAAGGGCAAAGTTATACGTAACAGTCGTCGAGTTGGGTGCGTTATGTTCATAATGATGTCTCCTGACAGTGTCTGTTGTTTGTTCTATTCTAGTCAGAAAAGAGGGTTCAGTTTTTTAAGACAAACCCATTTTCTAAAGATGTTGTCCATTACTACAGTACTATTTTTACCTTATAAATCTCTTTTTGGCTACTCAATAGGTGATTTTTGAAGTTGGCAGGCGCTGGAAACAGCAGGTTTCAGGGTAAGGCTATTATGAACTTCGGCCGTTTCTGCCTCAAGCTCCCTCCCTACTACTAAATAATGCCCTTGCCGCCATAGGGGAAGCAAGTCGTCATAATGAAGATTGCCGACGTGAGATGACTGACCAGGGGCTAAGATGGCAGTTATCTGATTCATGTTACCCATATCTATCACATGGCGCGAGGAGACGGAAATGGCGTTGCTCGCATAAGGTGAATCGGGAAGGATACTGGTTTGGAAGACCGTATCACCATCACCGCCAATGGGAAAGGGAGGGGGGGTAAAAAGGGTGGTCAACGGCCGTATCACACCTAAGGCATGGGGGAATTGTGCTTGATGGAGCCGTCCCCACTGCCACTGTTGGGGATCGGGGCCAAGTGTTTGTTGCAAAACGGCCGTTGTTTGGGCCAAACAATCCTGCAAAAGCTGCTCTCGCCCTGGCGGAGCTGGCAACCAATCCGAGTTCTCTTCTGTCAACCAGCGTAGTATAGTTGCGGCCCAATAGTTATGAAAGGTATTAACTGGGTTTAATTTTGGGTCCGGACCAACACCAAGATATTGTTGCCTGAGTTGAGTATTCAAATGGGGCGCGAGGAGAGCTTGAGCCAATTGCGCAATAAAAACCTCATAGACTGCTCCCCCTACACTATCGGCCCCAAGCCAACCATCCCAATGAACCAACCAGTGCCAACTGAGATGTACTGCTTCGGTTATTGGTTCTAGATATTGTAGATGCTTTGCCAATTGATGGCCTGGAATAGAGTAAAAGTCTTGCTGAAAACGCTGGCAGTCAGTTAGCGAAAGTTTATCTTGGCTGTGGATAAGCTGTTCAATGCGTTGGGCACGGTAGCCATTGCGCCATATCTGACCCAGATAATGTGGGTATTCGTCTTTCACAAGCCGATGATTGGCGGAAACAATATAGCCTTGTTTGGGGTTCAAGGCATGGGGCATTTCGGCGAAGGGGATTTCGCTTATCCATTCATGTGTGCCAGCCCAACCTGGAGCCGGCGTGAGACCATCTCCTGCGGCTCGCACGGGGACTTTGCCTGTGACCCAATAACCGATATTGTCCTGCACATCAGCGTAAAGGAGATTGAGGGAGGGAGAAGGGATGTGAGCCACGGCCGTTTCAAACTCATCCCAATTCCGCGCCTGATTAAGCAGCCCAAAGCCATCTACCTCCAACTTAGGTTGCAAGGCCATAGAAGCCAGGGCCAACGCCCGATGAGGCTCTTGGCCTTTTTGAAATTGGGGCACAATAGGACCATGGTGCGTACAAATGACCTCCTCCACATGATCAGATTGACCACGCACAGCAATCTTTTCCGTAAACGTTTCTGCTTGCCGCCATTTACCGGCAAATTCATATTGTGTTGGCTCATCTGGATGCAGTTTTTCCACGAAGAAATCTTCGCAATCTATATAGGAAAGCGTAGCCCCCCAGGCAATGTGCTCATTACGACCGATCAGGACATAAGGCAAGCCAGGTTGGGTAAAGCCAGCCACTTGGAAACCATCTTGGCTGTGGAGGTGTTGAAAATGCCAGACAGAGGGTGTCGTCAGAGGCAGGTGCATGTCATTGCTTAAAAGGGCATGACCACTGGCACTGCGGCTGGCGGCGATGACCCAGCCATTGCTACCCCGCCCAGCCCCATTTGACGTATATTTGCCCATAAAAGCAGACGAAACGGCCGTTCCCAGCAAACCATTCACCTCAATACCTTCTGGCAGTGTTACTGGACTCTCAGCCGGATAGTGGGGCAGCAAATCACGGGCGCGTTCTTCACCTAGCCTTTGTATCAACTGGGTCGTCACCAATTCGCCTGATGCCCCTTCAGTTAAAGCCCACATCTGCAAGCGAGCGTAGGCAATGGTATGCAAAGGCTGCCAGGGCTGGGGCTGATGGCGCAGCAAGTGAAACTCCAGCGGCAAGGACTGACCACTTTGCAAGAAGGCATTGACGCCATCACTATAGGCGACCACGTCGGCTCGGGACGATCCTTTCATTTGCGCCCAGGTGCCATGAGCTAGGCGGGTGAAACCAAGAGTTCGGCTGAGCCGATCTGTATCAAGTGTAGCGCGACCAAAAACGGCCGATAATGTTCCCAATGCCGCCCGCCGATTGAGTTCCATCTGCCATAAACGATCTTGGGCATGGACAAACCCCTGCGCCACAAACAAATCATGCCGATCCTCAGCCCGGATATAAGGGATACCCCATTGATCACGCTGGATGGTGACAGGCTGATGGAGCGCGGACAGGTAGAAACGGCCGTCTACAACTGGCTCAAACTGCCGCGTCCAACGTTGCCAAAACGATTGGCGTTTCATACCCCTTCCTGTGCTACAAATGCAGCCGCAATTTGGCTACAAGTCGCGTACCACACCCGCTCAAAGGTGCGGGTGTAGGCGATGAAGTCACGCAGCGTGGCCAGGCGCATAGCCCGCCCCGTCACTTGCGGGTGCATCACCAGCGTAACGGCGGCACCCCACTGATACAGTTCAGCAAACTCGTCTTGCCAGATGGACAAGACATGCTGTTTCGTGAAAAGGGGGCGCGGGTTCGACAAACTGGATGCACCATAGGCCCAATCGTCCAATGTCGGCTGCTCTGGGATTTCTACTGGCCCCGGCACTCCATCAGTCAGTTGGTGGCGATAGGGCAGATAATGGTCTTTGAAGCAGCTATTGTAAACCAAACCCCGTTCCACCAAGAGGCGCAACGAAAGCTCAGATGAGACGCCATCGGGCGGACGATAACCGCTTGGGCGCAAGCTAGTTACCTTTTCTAATGCGGCAATGCCTTTGTCTAGTTCTGCCTCAACCAGAGCAGGATCAGCTGGATCGGGAGCAACATGAGTGTAACCATGATGGGCGATTTCATGTCCTGCGTTTTGGATCATGGCTACCTGTCGGGGATATTTTTCGGCCGTCCAACCAGGGATAAAAAAGGTGGCCGTTATCTCTTCAGCAGCTAGCAATTCCAGGATTTTGGGTACGCCTACCCTGGCTCCGTAGTGACCGAGCGAGAGGACGGCTGGCAATTTATGATGGCGGGGATTATTGGCCAACCATAAAGATTCGGCATCAAAATCGAAGGTGAGGGCAACAGCACATTGAGCCTTGTTGGGCCAGAGAGACATGTTGGGGCTCCTTTAGCAAAGATTAGGGGTTGGAGATTGGTTCATCTCTTATCTCCAGTCTCCAAATCGCATAGTTAAGGACGAATATTCTAGACACAAGCTGGTTTATCAGTGCAAGCGATGGTAGTTGGGGCACAGTTATAATTAACGCTCAAGCCAAGATAGGGTGACGGGTCAAGGGTATTGTTAATGTCGAGTTCGTTGCGGTAACGGCCGTTGCCATCATCTTGCACCACCGAAAAGTGCAAATGCACCCACACTGTACGTGCCACATTACCATTATAATCGCCCGTGTAGCCCAGCAATGTTCCCTGTTCTACAAAAAGCTCTCGTGTGCCAGGCGTAAAGGCATCCACAATAAAATCATTGCCCTCCCGATCCGCCATGTGGGTGTAATAAAGCCAAATTTGACGATCTGGTTGCAATGGGTCTTCCGGCACGCGCATGATGAGGGTGCTGCGCCAATCTGGTTCACGGGTCACATAGCCATCATAGGCAGCATAAACAGGGGTAATGCCCGGTTCAGTCTGGCTAAAAATATCAATACCTTGATGTGGGCTGGCGGCTGAATAGGGGCCACGCGGATCGCCAAAAAGCAAGCCGATAAAGCCATCAGCCGGCAAAATAAAGGGTGCCCCGGGACAAGCACCGCGCTGCACTGTAACCAGAGCTTGGCGAGCAGCAACATCCCCTTGCCGCCACTGTAAAAAAGCACGTGAGCGGGGATCACGTAGAGAACTGATGAGGGTGAAAGCAAAGTAGAGGATAATCAGGACAATGATTATCAGCGGAATGAGGCGGCTGGGTTGTTGGCGAATGAACTGCCAGCGGCGCGATGGTTGATCACTCATTGGCTTGATTCTACAAAGCAAAATGAAATGAGCAATGATTCATCACCCATTGAGTGCGATTATTTTCTGTGAAAGGACTCGAAAGACTGGAGCAGTTTTGAAAACTGCTCCAGTCTGATCTTACACCAAATTCTGTCACGCCCTCCCCCAATATCACTATTGACCCTGGTCTATTAATCGCATGATAATTAAGTTCATGAAAGCTAGAATCACGTTTATCTTAGTTTGTTTCGTGGCCTTGTCAGCGTGTACAAATAGCAACACCCCCTTGCCCACGCTAGCTCCTGCAGCTCACATTGAGTTTGTAGCAACAGCCTCTGCCCCTTTACCAGCTACCAATACACCCATTCCCATGACGCAAGCTGATGAAACAGATGTGGCTATTGAAGAAATTGACCGCGAAGTTTGTCAGGACGCACGAACGACTCAAAGTGAATTGGAACTACTGCAAGAACAAGGACAAGATGTAACGGAATTGGCAACGGCCGTTGCTGAGTTAATAGAAGAGCTAGAGGATTGTGTAATATTATTGACTCCTACTCCGTTTAACTAGTAGCTGAGACCACAATATTTCAGCACCTCGCCCATCGGCTGAAGATTTCTTAGAGAATATTTAAGTGAGGTATAACATGAAGCGCAAACCGAATATCCCCGCACTGTTTTTATTGATTAGTTTAATTTTGTTGACAGTTGTCCCAGTTGGGGCACAAGAAAGTGAAGCCTGCCAACAGCCCCAAGTCGCCTATTTGGCTGAAAGAACTGGCGCTTCTTGTCAGGAGATTGTTGATCTGCATGAAACAGGGGTGGGATATGGACAAATCATGAAATCGGCCGTTATTGCCTCTGCCAACGACCAGGATTGGCGCGATTTGTTAACTGTGCATCAATCTGGCGTAGGTTGGGGACAGATTAGTCGCGCCTACAGCTTGGCAGAACGCTTCAGTGAGCTTGGCCTCAGTGGGGATGATTTGCTGGCATTGCGCCAAGCCGACATGGGCTGGGGACGCATTATGCAGGCTGGGGCCATTGCCAACGCCGATTTTGGCATCTCTTTTGATCAGGCTGTGGCTATGATGCAAGAGGGCCAAGGCTGGGGCGAGATTCGGGACGAATTGGGACTGCCTCCTGGCCCACCTCCTTGGGCTGGACAAGGGCAGGGACAGAATAAGGGCCAAGGAAACGGCAACCCAAACTCCGATGCGACTTTAGATGACGCACAAAGTGATGAACCAGGTCAGAGCAACCAAGGCAATGGCAATAATGGCAATGGCAATGGCCACGGCAACGGTCAGGGGAACAGAGGGAATGGAAATGGTCAGGGGAATAACGGCCGTAATGGGCCTCCTCCTTGGGCTGGACAAGATGATGATGACAGTGATTAATTGAATCCATATCAGGTAATGTGAAAATCAACCCCATACCTCGACAACCCTAATCGCGCTGCCACTTTTTGCGAGGCGACATTTGCCAAGGACGTACTGTAGAGGGGCAATACGCCTCGTTTCATAACTGCACTGGCCCAAGCTGAGACAACAGAGGTGGCATAGCCTCTTTGCCGATGTTCTTCTAACGTCTCCACACCAGCTTCATGCGCCGCATCCGTAACACGCACGCTGGCACAAACAGCTACGGCTTGGCCGCCAACAATCATGGCAACAAAAGGCTGCTGGGTAGGAACATCCGGAATCCAATCTTGCAGTCCATTTTGTAAAAGGTAGGCGTTCTGCTCACTGATGGGGATAGGTCCTAGAGCCAACCCAACTCTATTAGGAAACCAATAAGCTGGTCCCAACCATAGGCGTTCCACAGGCTCCTGTGCGGCCAAAATGTGTACATATTGAGCCTCATATTGAGGGCGTTCAGTCGTTGTTGTTGGCTCTGTTTGGCAGAGAGATTCTAGTTCAGCACACAGTGCTTCGGGCAAATCGTGTCTAAATCGCCACACATGGCCCTGCCCCGTCCGCCCCAGGAAGAATCGGGGGGCGACGCGCTCTTGCCCATCGTTGATAGATAAGAGACGAGAACGTTCATCATGAACGAACAAGGCTTGAACATGCATCTGCATGAGATCATAGGCAGTGGGCTGAACAGTTATCATGCTATAGTTTTCCTAAGTGATTCGTGGATGAATAGCTTGATTTTCCTCTTAACGTGCTCCACAATTCAAGTAGGGGCACTATATTTCAAGATGCTGAGCTTGCCAAAGCACCTATACAAACCGTGTTACTACAATGTAAAGGTTGGCCTTTTCTTATTAGCGCATACCTCTCCAACCAAATTTCGGTAAAATACTGTCAATGAAACCATTGCCTACCCTTTTCGTTTTCACTATTCTTTGCCTTCTTATCTTCACCCCTACAGTCCTGGCCCAAAGTAGTACACAAACACATTTTGTGCAGCCAGGCGATACTTGGGCAGCCCTGGCCTTGCGCTATAATCTTGACCAAACACAGCTTCGCGGCAGCCAAATGAATCAACAGCGTGAGCCAGTGATTGGACAAACCATTACCCTACCCACCACAAGTCCAGAGCGCCTGGGGCAAATTGTGCGGGCCGATGAAGGAGGGCTATTGGCAACGGCCGTTCGCCACCACGCCTCTCCCTGGCAACTTGCCCTGCAAAATGCTCTCCCCTCGCCCTCCCGGCCCACCTTCTACCACCCCCTCTTCATTTCTGATGGTATCACGCCACCACGTGATTTACCAATCGGCCTGCACAACTTTGAACTCTCCCACATTCCGGCCCATCCTGGACAAGCCCTGGCCTATCGTGCTCAAGGGGAAACGGCCGTTTCCGCCATGCTCAACCTCTCATCCTTCGACAGCTACACAGAAGGAGGCAATTACATCGGCCTCATCGCCACAGGCGCCTTCTACGGCAAAGGCACACCCGAACTCGCCATTCAGACCACCCCCGATGCCCCCTTATGGGCACAACCTTGGCTCTTTGTCGATCCCGATGAATGGGACTACCAGCAAATCACCCTCACCGGCGAAGCCGCTCAGATTGATGCCGAATCCATTCGCCTGGAACGAGAACGTCTTTTCGCGCTTTGGGCCAACGTCAGCTCACAGATTCAGTGGCATAGCAGCTTTCAACTGCCCATTAACGACTATCTAGAAATAAGCTCCACCTACGGTGCCCGCCGTTCCTACAATGGTGGCCCTTACCGCAGCTACCATGAAGGCGTGGACTTTGCCGCTTATGGCGGCACGCCAGTCACCGCACCCGCAGCGGGCACAGTGGTGCTAGCTGAACGTCTCTATGTGCGTGGCGGAGCTGTCATCTTAGATCATGGACTAGGTATCCACAGCGGCTTTTATCACATGTCGGCCGTTCACGTCGAAGATGGGCAACAAGTTCAACTCGGCGACCTACTTGGCGAGGTCGGCACAACCGGCCTCTCCACAGGCAATCATCTCCATTGGGACATGCTCGTGGCCGACACCTGGGTTGATGCTTGGGCTTGGTGGCAGCAAGATATGGGCTGTTGGCTACTGTCTGGCTTGGAACGGCCGTGTACCTAACCTTGCCAACTTACCCAGTTCCAGAGAAAATCCCACCCAAGCTGAACGCTCGTTCACCGTTCACTGTTTACTGTCTACTGATTACTAAATCACAAGGAGACCCCCAATGACCCACTCTATTTTAGACTCCAGCATTACTGCCCACATAGCCCACACACCTCGTTTGCGAATTCATTATCTGAGCAAAGGGCCACAAGACGGCATCCCTGTCATCTTTGTCCATGGCAATCTCTCCTCATCTCTGCTCTGGGATGAAACCCTGGCAGCTCTGCCTAATGGCTACCGCGCCTTTGCCATAGATATGCGTGGCTTCGGCGACACCGAAGCCAAACCACTAGATGCCACTCGCGGTATGGGCGATTTCGCCGACGATCTGCGTGGCTTTG
This sequence comes from Promineifilaceae bacterium (SeqCode), assembly GCA_965223555.1. GTDB lineage: Bacteria > Chloroflexota > Anaerolineae > Promineifilales > Promineifilaceae > CBDCWU01. The sequence goes on along the minus strand of CBDCWU010000008.1, from coordinate 1,219,950 downwards.
TCGAAACGCTTGGCCTCAGCCAGCCCGCCCACCTCGTTGGTCATTCCACAGGCGGCGGTGTCATCATGCATTATGCCCTTAACCACCCCGCCGCAGTTGCCTCCCTCACCCTGGCCGCTTCCGTCTCTCCCTACGGCTTTGGTGGCACCAAAGACACCCAGGGTTCACCTATCAACGATGATTACGCAGGTTCTGGAGCTGGCCTCATCTCCCCCGAAATGTTAGCCCGCCTGAAGGAAAAAGATAGTAGTAGCGACAGCGATTTTTCACCTCGCAATGTGATGAAAGGCTTCTATTGGAAACCAGAGTACCAGATCGCCGCCGAGCGGGAAGATGCATTTGTTGAGGCGATTTTGAAAACGGCCGTTGGCGATGAAAACTTCCCCGGTGATGTGGCTACTTCTGAAAATTGGCCTGGCGTTGGCCCCGGCACGATGGGTGTCAACAATGCCCTTTCCGGCAAATATTTGAATCTCTCCGAACTCCTCAACATTGCTCCCAAACCACCTATTCTGTGGCTGCATGGCAGCGACGATCTCGTTGTCTCTGATGGCTCCTTTTGGGATTCCGGCATATTGGGAAAATTAGGCATGATGCCCGACTGGCCCGGTGATGATATCTATCCTGCTCAACCCATGAAACAACAGATTCGCGCCTTCCTGACCCAATACGAGGCCAACGGAGGCCAAACCAGCGAAGTAGAACTGGCTGACTCTGGTCATTCTCCCTTCATAGACCAACCAACTGCTTTCCAAAAAGCCTTCTTCGGCTTCCTAGCCTCAGCTAGTTAGCAGGGCAGAGATTGGAGAGTGGGAGATTAGAGATTGGTGAATTCGTGATTGCTAATCTCCAATCTCCGGTACAGTCATCTGCTATGCAAATAAAGGCCACTTTTAGCAGGATATTCTTCTTTGGGGGAGTTATCCTCATAGCTGCTTGTGGCCAGACCGAATCGATAAATGTTTCTTTGGTCACAGAGGCAACGGCCGTTCCCCACACAGCCACAGCCACGACTCACCCTTCGCCAATGCCAACCACCACGCCAACCTCCTCTCATACACCCACCAACACCCCCATACCCACAAATACAGCCACACCTACTGCAACACCCACAGCCACCGCTCCACCCCTTACCCTGGCAGGTGATCCCTACGCCGTCCGCCTAAATAAGCCCATCCCTTCTGGCAATGCGCCCTGTGGCCTCATAGATGTTCTCGATTTTCCCATTGATCCGCCCCATGCAACCAATGTCAATCGTGGCGGGCAAGATTTTGGCATTTATCGTCAACGGTACGAGAAAAACCATGCTGGTGAAGATTGGGGTGGTCCCGGCTCCAGAAACAGTAATTTTGGCACACCCGTCTATAGCATCGGGCATGGCTGGGTCACTTACGCCGAACCAGAAGGCTGGAACCGCGACAAAGGCGTGGTCATCATTCGCCATATTTTGGCGGATGGCAGCACCTTCCTCTCCTTCTACGGGCATCTTGATCCACCCAGCATCGTGCTAGAAGCAGGAGATTGTGTGCAACGCGGACAACAAGTGGGCACTATCGGCCGTCCTCGTTCTTTTCCCCATCTTCACTTCGAGATTCGCAACCACATGCCCTACGCCCCCGGCTCTGGCTATTGGCCAGGAAATCCTACACAAGCTGGCTGGCTTCCTCCCTCCCAAACCATCTGGCAGCAGCGCATTGCTTCCTCACTAGGGGTACATTGGACACGGCCGTTCACCAACACCATTCAACCTATCGGGCAACTTGACTCCAATAACTTCCTTCTCATACGGGACAGTCAACTTACCAATATCAACCTGGAAAACGGCCGTCTCCTCCCCTCTCACCCCATCACCCAAACCATCGCTCACGCCCACCTCAATGATGATCAAACCCAGCTTTTCACCGTCAATCGTCGCGGCCAACTGACCGCCTACCAACTGCCAGCCTTCAGGCTACTATGGCAGCTTGATTTAGAAGTGAGCGGCACCCCCCAACTCTTGCCCATACCGGGTGGTGCCATAGCCGTCGCTATTTGGGAATCGCTATGGGGCGTGAGCCAAGACGGCCGTTTGCTTTGGCAAAAGGAACTAAGAGGACGGCCGTTTGCCTGGACAACCAACGACAATCAACTCATCCTCACCACGGCAGGAGCCAATCACGCTACCTGGCTCATCAGTCGTAGCCAGAGCCCCATCCGCACCACCAGCCTGACAGGGTACCCTCTCAGCCCAGACAACGACATCTGGCTTCATGCCGAAGATGGTCTCTATCATCTCGATCCCGCGCGTGCCCATCCTACTCTCCTCTATGCTTTACCCCCAGCCTATCTGCTACAAAGCCATGCTGTATCTCTAGCTGATACCGGCGTTCTCCTGGCCCACGCTGATCCTCATGATCATCGCCTCATCGCCTTCAACAACGATGGCTCCCTACGCTGGCAACGCTCCTATAAAGCTATCACCGCCATTGAACTACAACTACTAACCTTAAAGGACCAAGCATATCTCGTCACCCTCGAGGGCAGCGGAGCCATCCGCACCCTGCAAATTTATGCTATTGATTTGCAAACGGCCGAACTCACCCACATCTTCAGCGGCGGCACACGAACGGCCAAACCCAACCAAAATTGGGCAACCGCTACTAATAACACCCTCCTCATCAACATTGGTGGCGGTCATATGTTCGATCTAAACCCCTCACTGGCTCTTGAGCAAATACAGTCTATCGCTGAGTAGACCCATTATGATTCCAACCAACTTACCCCGCCGCTGCTGGCTATTCATACCGGGCGACCAACCCCAGAAAATGCAAAAGGTTACACAGATCGAAGTAGATTGTATCATTTTTGATTGGGAAGATGCCGTGGCTGTGAGCCGCAAAGATGCAGCCCGCCGGATAGCGACAACGGCCGTTACCAACCTCGATTTTAAGCAAAGCCAACGCTTCATTCGGGTGAACGCTCCCCACACGCCCTTTTTCACCGACGATCTAGCCGCTGCCACCACATTAGATATTGATGGCCTCATTTTGCCTAAAGTTGAAACGGCCGCTCACCTACAACAGGTCCAAAAAAGCTTAGGCTCAGCGACTATACCCCTCTACGCCATCATCGAAACAGCTTTGGGCATTATGAACCTCAAAGAGATCGCCCAGGCCATCCCTAGCTTGGTTGGTCTCATGTTCGGCGCCGAAGATTTAACGGCCGATCTTGGTGCAGTTCCCTCACCCGGCAAACCAGAACTCATCTATGCCCGTAGCGCCGTCGTCACCGCTGCCGCCGCCTATGGCCTTCAAGCTATAGATACAGTGTTCACAAACTTTCATAACCAAACAGGTCTAGAAAGCGAGAGTCAATTTGCTCGGCAAATGGGTTATAGCGGCAAAATGGCCATTCACCCAGCCCAGATAGAAACAATTCAACGAGTCTTCTCCCCGACACCAGCAGAAATCGCCCAAGCGCAAGAAATTATGACAGCCTATGAAGCCCATCTAGCGATAGAGGAGGGGGTTTTTGAGATAAACGGCCGGATGATTGACACACCCATCATCCGGGCTGCCCAACAAACCCTCAATCAGGTCCAAAACAAAAATTGAGAAGTGAGCCGCCCCTATTTTCCCTCACCTACTCGCAAATTCCCTGGCAACTTCACCACAAACATCGCCCCACTTGGTGACAAATTCTCCACTGCAATCTCTCCTTCATGCGCCTCCACAATGGCCTTTACCAAGGCCAAACCCAAACCAGCCCCATGTTGCTTACCCTCCGTCTGCACCCCACGATAATACTTGTCAAAGATGTGGTCAATATCCTTTTCAGGAATGCCATCCCCTTCATCTCTAACTTGCAATGTCACTGCCTCTTTGGCAAATTGTAGACGCACATGAACTTGCGAGTTTTCTGGTGAATATTTCACCGCATTATCAACTAAATTCAAAATCATGTGGTACAAGCGTACTTCATCCGCCATCAGCGTATAGGGAATACCCACCTGCTCATATTCGACAACAATTCCTTTACTTAAAGCAGCTCCCTCCACATCACTAATCGCCTTCACCACCATGTACTCAAGGTGACTAGGCTTCTTCATCACAGGCACCCCGTCAACCTGCCCCACCGACTGCAACAATTGATTGATCATTGCCAGCATCGAGTCAGCCGCAGTCACCAAGCGCTCCATATAGAGCAAACCCTTCTCCGGTAGCTTAGCAACTCTCTGTACCAACTGTGCCCAACCCATAATTGATGTCAACGGATTCTTCAAATCATGGGACAAGGCATACATAAATTCAACACGATCCCGCTCCAACTGTTTGACATAGGAAATATCCTGCATCACTACAATTGTGCCCACATCCTCCACATGCTCTGCCGTCGAAAGATAGGTTTCTTCGCCTATGCTCACTTCTTGTGTGCGTTCAATACTGTCACTAATGGCTTGGAAAAATTGGGCCATATTCTCTTCCAGAATAGTCCGCGCTGTCCTATTGGAAATCAGCACTTCTCCATTTTCATCGAGCAGAATCAGGGGCTGACGTAATACCTGGGCTGTGGTCTCAATGGCCGCCTTTTGCCGCTTGGCCTCGGCAAAAAGACGTGCATTTTCAATCGCCGTTGCCACTGGATGAGCAAAGGCTTCTAGACGCTTCACATCTTCGTCTACAAATTTGCCGTCAGTTTTATTGAGCAAGGCCAATACCCCAATCACTTCCTCCTGTACCCACAGAGGTACACAAGCAACTGAATGAGGAGGCTGTCCAGCGAGATCATCTACTGCTGCGACATAGTCGGGGTGGGATTCAACCTCATTGGACATTATCGTCTCACCCGATTGAGCCACTTGGCCCAATATCCCTGGTTCTTGGGTGAGAAAGTGAGCGGCCGTTGCCCCATCTGACGTAAACAACGGTTCTAACCCTGGCTCAGTGGCATGAAAACGATATAAACGAATCGCTTCCACCGGCCAATGCTTATTCAACTGTGCCACCAGCACTTGGTAAACCTGCCCTAAGTTAAGCGAGGCTGATACCGTGCGCGACACCTCATTCAAGGCTGCCAACTCCTTCACACGACGCGCCAAAGCCTCATCTGTGGCCTCGTATAATCGAGCATTTTGAATGGCAATAGCCGCAAATTGGGCAATTGCCCGCAGCAGGTGTTCATCACGCTCGCTAAACTGCTTGCCTTTTTCACGGTGAACGGCCGAGAGTACCCCAAACGTCGCCCCACCCAACGTAATCGGCACATAAATCAAGGCCTCAACAAAGTAGTTCGTCTTCACCTTGATTTGAGCCTCACCTGGCTGACGGCTCACGCGCAACGATTCGCCTGACTGGATAACCTTACCGGCCGGATTCCTGGCCTCAATTGGTATCCGCATTCGGCGAATCTGTTCATCCTCAATACCCCGCTCTACCTCTAGGAACAGCTCGCTCGTCTCCTCATCAATCAACCAAATGCTTGTCTCCCCAGCGGCCGTTAATGTATGGGCTGTCTCCGTAACCTGAGTGAATACCTCTTCCAACTCTAATTGGGAAGTAATTGCCTGCCCAATCTCCGACAAAGCATCAGCTAAATTTAACTCCCGTGCCAACCAGGTTGTTTGTGAGCGGGGACGATCCACGATCTCTAAAGTCAAGCTCAAACGACCCAAGGTCAGGGTATCACCACTCATCAATGAATAGGGTGTATTAAATCCCATCGGATGGCCGTTGCGGACTGTCCCATTTGTGCTGCCTAACTCAATGGCAAATAGCTTATTGGGCGTGGGACGCAACAATAAATGCCGACGCGATACCCCTAATTTACCTGCACCATATGCATTTAGATCGAAAAGTTGAGGCATATCTCGTCCTCGCCCCAACACAATCTCATCATTAATGTCTAAACCAACTTGCTGTCCTGGCTCCTCACCGACCTCAAATTGAACCCGCCACACTGGGTTCTTGTGCATTTCGTTCGCGTCCAACACATGAGGAAACGGCCGATACTGTACTTCATCCTCTGCCTGCCAACTGGCTGAGTCATCATCTAGCTGCTCTGTGAACTCTATTAATGTTTCGTCACTCATGACAGTTGTCTCTCACCTGTACACTCTCTAACCAATACTCAACATTGGGCACTGTCAAATTACACTCACTCCCCTAAATATGCTCTTCTCAATTATACATCATTGCCCAACAAAACTAGGAGGCAGGGATAAAGAAACTGTTAAATCGTAATCGAAGCCAACCCCCTCCCTTAACATACAGGAGGGGGGTTGACTCCATCGACATAGTTGGAACTTATCTTGAACCGTTATTCAGACACAGCTACCGCTGCTGCCAAGCTCATCAACTGCTGGATACGTGGCAGCATTTCCGCTGGATTAGGATGTAGGCCCTCTTGCACTAAGGCACTCTCATAAAGCTGCTCAATTGTTAAATTAACCAATTCACTGTCGGGTTTATCAGCCGTTAGTTGAGCCAGGTTAGCAATAAGAGGATGGTTACGATTTACTTCCAAAATACGCTTTGGTACTTCATAATCTTCCTGTAATAGACGCGAAATACGATCCATTTCCCGATTTTGTGCATCCTCCGGCGAAACAAGACGCACAGGACTATCTTTCAGCACCTTCGACGGCCGTACTTCTGTCACACGCTCACCTAAAGCAGTTACACAACGACCAACAAAGAGATTAAAACGCTTGTCAGGAATAACCGCTACAGTTTCTTCAGTCTCCTCCGCCTCAGGTAGCTCCGGCAGTTCCAAACCGGCATCATCAATATTCTTAAACGTTTTGTCTTGGTAATCAAGCAGCGAAGGAGCAATCAAAGCGTCCAAAGGATCGACCCAGTACAATACCTCAATGTCTCGTGCTTTGAAGGGATCAAGATGTGGGCTGTTCGCTACTGATTTCACGCTATCACCCAATACATAATAAATAACCTCTTGTGACTCTGGCATATCCTCCAGATACTTGTCCAAAGAAGTTAATTTACCCTCAGATTTAGAAGAGTAGTAGCGGAAAAGAGGCAAAACATCCTTTTTTGCTTCATAATCTGTAGCCACGCCTTGCTTAAAAGAGGCACCAAACTGTCCCCAAAATTGCGCATATTTTTCTTCATCCTCTTTAGCCAAATTCTTCAACTCACGCAAAACACGCCCCTTCACAGTTCTAGCCAACTGCCGCATAATGCGATTGCTTTGTACTGTTTCCCGGCTCACATTCAAGCTCACATCTTCCGAGTCAATCACACCATCTACAAAGCCTAACCAATCAGGTAGCAAATCAGTGCAATATTCCTGAATTAACACATTATGGGAATACAGCATTAAACCTGGTTCTTTGCGTGATTGCAACACACCTGGCTCTCGGTGAGAAGGCACAAAAAGCAAGGCACGCAAATGTACGGGAGCATCTGAGGAAAAATGGATCGTCTTTATTGGCTCCTCAAAATCCATCGTCATCTGTTGGTAGAATTTCTTGTACTCTTCGTCTGTAACATCCGAAGTGGATTTGCGCCACAAGGATTCTTGTTGATTAACTTGCTCTTCGCCGATATAGATGGGGTAGCGTACAAAATCAGAATGTTTTTTGACAATCTGCTTTAATTTCCACTCAGAAGCAAACTCATCTGTATCTTTTTTGAGGGTGATGTGAATTTCGGTACCGCGATCAGGTTTATCGGCCGTTTCCACTGAGAAACTATCCCCACCTTGCGAAATCCAAACAGCCGCTTCGTCATCCTGTCTATAGCTACGCGAAATTACGCGCACTTCGCTGGCCGCCATAAAGACAGAGTAGAAACCTACCCCAAACTGTCCAATCACATCCGAGGCATCAATTTCGCCACCATCCTCTAACTTACTCAAAAACTCACGTGCCCCCGACTGCGCGATCGTGCCTAGATTAGCCACCAGTTCTGCACCATTCATACCAATGCCACTATCTTTAATAATAAGCCGCTTGGCTTCATCTTCCCCAACCTCGGGCACCTCAATGCGAATAGCCAGTTCTGCATCCGCATCCAAGACATCCCGATTGGTCAATGTCTCAAAATGCAACCGTGTCAGCGCATCAGAAGCATTCGAGATCAGTTCACGCAGAAAAATATCAGACTCTTTGTAGAGAGAGTGGGCTAAGATATATAGCAGTTGTTTAACTTCTGCCTTAAAATTATGGGTATCAGTTTGAGTTGTCATGGGTTTATTATCTTCTCCTGTTGAAGTTGTTATAGATACGGCCGTTTTGCCAAAGTTTATACAAACAAATCCCTACAGTACGGGAACGGCACAATAATACCCTCATTTTGTTAGAGAAACATAAAACACTATGTTTGCACTTTTTATCGACATAATGTTCTTCTCTCTGGTAGCCTAAGGCCAATGGACCTTTTCTATGAGTAGTTGCAATCATTCTCTACCAGAGGTGATTTCGTTATGTAAACGAAAACTGCAAAGTTAGTGATAAAAGTTAAGGCTCAAGTGTGCAGCAATGTGGCAGTGACTGCCACATCCAAACAAATTGCACACATTTCATAGTGAACCAAAGTTAAAGTGGCGCCAGATCAACTGGCTGGAGTTCTGGATTGGTCGCCGGGCCACGCCCAATCTTAGCCATATCATGCCAAGTGCCATTGACCTTGACCCGCACCACATCAGCCGTAAAATCATTATTGGTTGTTTTATCATTTGCCAACAGCGACGAGCCAACACCATAAATATCAACGGGCACATTGAGTTTTTCAAAACGGCCAATCTTCTCTGGACTAAATCCACCTGTAGCCACAATGCGCACCTGGCGACAATACATCTTCGCCATTTCCAGTTTGCTATCTGGCAGATCCCACTGCTCCCAAGCCGTATCCAAGGCCTGCCGGACAATAAAAACCAGGCGGGGTGTCACCCCCAAATCAAGCCCAGGATCACCCAGAGGCGGGACATTGATATCACGCATCCCACCACTCGTGTCCAAGCGCACTCCATACAGTACATACTTCTGGGCCTCTTCCGAAGCCCCTGAGCGCATCAGAGAAGAGTACCGCTCAAACATGGCACGCATCACCCGCAAGCTGTCCCGCACCGAATCATTATTGAAATCCACCAGAGCGATACGTGGCACTTCAACCGGCACATGCTCAGCAAAAGCCATCATAGAAGCGGCCGTATCACTGAGGAAGCAGGCAATGACAGCATGAGCCAAGGTACCGCCCCCAGCTCCTCCCCACCAATCCCCTTGTGCATCCGTAGATACAAAGGGCTGTAACTGGCCCGCATAATCTTGATTGAAGCGCGTTACAGCAATATCGTAAGCATATCCATCTGCGGCTTGAACCTCATGCAAATCAAAACGGGCCGGAAAAAAAAGCACTGGCTTTCCCTTAGCCGCTTGCAGCACATTGTAAACATTGGTAGCAATGCGGCTACTGCGGCTGAGAATGCCCAGCATGGGTGTCTCTAAAAGGGCAAAGTCACGATAACGGCCGTAAACCTTAATCACCGGTTGCACTTGCAATGGATCACCATGATACTGGGTAATCGCTCCATCATGCACAGCCTCAACCTTTAGCATATCCCATGTAGACACCCACTCTCCATCTTTGCCCGGAAAGCCCGTACAGTGCCGCAACATACAGAGCGCCTTATCCACGCCTACCACAATCGTCTTGCCCCGTCGCCGCGTGAAAAATTGCATTTCCACTTCCACATCACCCACATCTAAGCCATTGGGATCACGACCAATGTCACGTGCATAGGCTCCCTGATAGCCACCACTTTGCCCCACACCCATCAACATACGTAAAATGTTGGCAAAATATTTGTCAGAGTACCAACCTTGCCGCATCCTTTCCACATCTAACTTAAAAGTTTTATTGGTCAATCGTTCTTGATTAAATAAGCTCATCACACCCTCTCAAATTTCCTTGTATGGTCAAGCTAGTGTAATCATATCAAGAAATCACGACCTCACCAGGAACGGCTGTTTACGAAACCCCATATTACTTACCAAAAAACGCTAGTTGGTAGGAAATCTAGCTATCGCGAAGGGCTACACGAATTTTTTCCGTTTTATCCTTGCTTAACCCACACTAAAACAGCTAACTACGCAGGTCAAACGTTATGGCTACCAGCTTTTGCATTATGTTGAATTGAATTTGATCTTATGCAAAGTAATTGTTATAATACGTTACATAATGTTAACATGAAGCAAAATTCTTAAGAATAATTTGAGTTTTTCATCTATTTCTACTCAAACTTCCTTACAGATATAAAGCTCATGACAGCAGACAATTGAATAACTATACGCAAATCATAGGGGATGTGATTTGCCTGTCGGGTTTTTCCAACTGTTTAGATTCCAAGTGCAGAGGGGATGTTTACTTTTTGGAGAGCCTGCATAGGAGCGGTAGGCAATGGAAGCACAACTTCTTGCCTTTCTTGACTTCTTGCAAGAAGAGTACAAATATTCGGCAAATACAATAGCCGCCTACAAGAACGATCTCAACCAATTCTTGAAACATGTCATGTCAAAACATCCAGACCTGCAATCATGGTCTGAAGTTCATGCTGATTTGGTTGAGGGGTATGTAGCATTTATGGGCAACCAAACCTATGCTTCATCATCGGTTGCCCGCAAAGTGGCAGCCGTTAAATCCTTCTTTAATTTTCTTCATTCAAGAAACCTTATAGACCAAAATCCAACAACCCAGGTAGATTCACCCAAAGTCAAAAAACGTTTGCCTCAGACTCTAGACTTTGATGATGTCGAACGTCTATTACAGGCCCCTACCCAAAAACGCTCCCCCAAAAACCTGCGTGACACCGCCCTACTAGCCATGTTATATGCTACCGGTATGAGAGTCACCGAAGTTGTTTCGCTGCGGCAACAAGATGTGGATTTAGATAATGCCACACTATTTTGTCCTAATAAGGATAATCAGGTACGTGAACTTCCCTTCGATGAGGAGACTAAAGCCATTCTGTCTATTTATTTGGAAGAAGGACGGCCGTATCTCGTCAAAGACAGCAATGAAGAAGCCCTTTTTCTCAACCATCGTGGCCAGCAACTGACCCGGCAAGGACTATGGCTTATCATTAAAGCCTATGCCAAAGAAGCCAATTTGGAGAAAAGTGTAACCCCTCATACGCTACGCCATAGCTTTGCCGCACACAAATTAGCAAACGGCTCAAACCTACAAGAAGTGCAGCAGCTTTTAGGCCACGCGAATATCTCTACCACCCAAATTTATACCCAATTAGATGAGGTAAGCCCCAACGGCTCCTAAGGTTTTCCCCATTCACCTAAACAGGTTCCAAAATCGGCTATAATAGCAGGCTTGTATCAGTTTTCAGTAAAGGATTACAGCTGAAAACTGGTGTCTAATTTCTGTTTGCTGATGCTCAAACCTGCATGAACGATATATACATCTTTCTCATCCGCAATGACATCTGGATTTATATCGTTTGTACCTTCGGCCTCTTCTGGTATTTTACCCAGCTTTTTCAGGCGCGGAAGATGTTGCGCCGAGCCATGTTTGGCTTGGAAAAAGAGCGGGGTCGCACATTACGCAACACAGCAGCCTTTTCCGTTTTAGCTTTTACGGCCGTTATCTCTCTTGTCTATTACGTCAACAATCAAATTGCCCCCACTCTGCCGCCAGAATTATTGAAGCCACCCACACCAACCCCCAATATTTTTGCCACACCCCTATCTTCACCCACACCGCTAGGCACCGTCCCTCCCACCGCCACCATCCCCCTGGTGCCCACCGTCACCTTGCCCGGACAAAGCAATCTTGCTCCGCTAGACACCACCACAAACATTACCGACTCCGTGACGGCCGTTCCCGATATCCCCATCATCACCACACCCACCATTAGTTGTCTGCCCCAACTCAACATCACTGAACCACGAGACGGATCGGCCGTTTCTGGCCTCATCACCTTCAATGGCACAGCCAACACAGACAACCTGCAATTTTATAGTCTAGAAGCCAATGGGCCAGAGACAAACGGTCAGTGGGCCTCGCTGTTGGCAAGTGATGTCAACCAGCCCGTCGTTGAAGGCTCCTTGGGCCAAGCCAATCTGCAAAATTGGGCGACAGGGCCATATTTAGTGCGCTTAACGGCCGTTGATATCCTTAACAACATCACCAATATCTGTGTTATTCAGGTCACACTCAACTAATCTTGGCGCCCCAATTCTAAAACTGTCCTCACCCACTGCTGCAACTCAAAATCAGAAATCATTGGCTCTTTAAGGCTGATAAGCAAAGAAATAAACTGGCTCAGCTCATAATCATCAACATACGCCTTCATCTCCGCCAAAAAAGAATCATCAGGCAGGGCTGGATCAACCCCATAACGGCGACCAATCTGCCGTTTCAATCGCTGCCAATAATGTTGCCGCAAAGAGGTATGGTGATGAGTGGGGTCTACTGCCGCTACCGCCGTGATAAATTCGGCCGTTCTTCGCAAGCCCGGTTCATGCTGCTGAGTGCTGGGACGCGGCCCACCAAAACGTTGTCGCTGCGCCAAAAAATAGGCCACAATGAACAAAACAGCCAGTAGTACACCCCAGCCTTCACGCGTTTGCAACAGCCAGGACGAACGGGAATCTCGGTGCACTTCATCAAACAGAATCGTGGCTCCCGCCTGGACATTGGCCTGCACCAAATTTTGCACAAATTGGACATTGGCCTCATTTTGCAAACCCCCATTGGTAAAAGGATGGAGGCTAGACATCACATACACCTGTCCCCGTCCCTGCCCAAAAGAGACCAATAGTGGTCGATTACAATCACCAATATGAATAGCCACTTTACCACAATCCACCCGTACCCGCCGTCGTGCGGCCACATCTAACGCACCCACCCAAGGCCAATTCAACGTAGGCAAGCGAAGTTCAGCCTCATTTTGGCGGGGGAAGATCAGACTCAGGCGTAAACCAAATTGGCGCAACAGATCATTTGATTGATTATTATCCTGGGCGATCACCAGCGTCCCACCCCCACGCACCCAACTTTCTGTTGCTATCAATTCCAGTTGACTAAAATCCCCTTGCGGGGCCAAGACAAAGAGAAGCTGATCGCTATCTTTCAGGGCCAATGCTTGATTAGGAAAGCGTACTTCGTAACCCAATTGGCTGAGCCAGCCCGCCAATGACTGCGCCCCCTCTGGCCCCTGATTACGCACAGACCCACGAAACCGAGCCATCGGCTCCGTCCATAAGGACAGGCTGAACAGAACAACTGCCGTCAACCCCACTAATACCACCGCAATCCCTACCGAATCAAGCCAAAATCGTCGCGAATGAACCATCATACCTGTTTCAGCCGCTCAATCTGACCCGCCAGCGTCTCATATTCCGCCACACCCACCACTTCAAACCCATACCAAACCCGCTCAAACGTCTCAATCACCGGCACCAATGTTTCAATTATCACCGGTCGCAGCTTAGCTCCATCCAAAAGCTCATAATTAGTGCGTGTCGCATCATACTGGAGCAAGTTGCGCTCATCTAAGGTCAACAAGGCGGCCAAAAAGAGATGGCGCACCGCTCCGCGATAATTGCCTACCGCAATCAAAGCTCTTCCCTCATCCACAGCTTCTTCAGGTGTCTCCGGCTCCACTTTACGCTTAGGCTTCTGTGCATCGTCTGCTGACTCCCACAACAACAATACAGCCCCCACAATCATGGCCACTATCGCCACCCCAATCACCAACCACAGCCAAGCTGGCCGCTCAGTGGCTACGGGTGGCGCAATTTCTGGGGGCTGGGCTGTAGTCACCACCGTTTCCCCATCGGCCGAGGGCACAGATGCTACACCTGTGCCACTATTCTCGGTTCCATTTTCGCCACCATCTTCTGGTCCGGTGCCAGTCGAGGCAGCTTCACCACCACTTTCAACGGCGGTATCGCCCAACTCGCCCTCACCCCTATCCGCTATCACACCGCTATCCCCTTCATCCGCACTAGCCCCTTCTTCATCAGCAGTTGTACCATCTGTCGCGTCAATGGGTTCACCTTCTCCATTGGCATCAGAGCTAGCATCGGCCGTTTCCCCCTCTGATTCTGTTGTCGTACCCCCCGATTCCCCTGGCGCATCCTCTGAATCACCACCTGCATCACCAGCAGGGGCAGCCCCCCCATCTGTGGGATCATCTCCACCAGGAGGATTATCTGGATCTCGACTCCCAGCCACAGGCTGCTGACTATCAACACTGGGGCCAGAGGCTATTTCACCCTCTTCACCTGCCTCTGGCTGCAACTGTTCTTCAATCTCTTCGAGCAATTCTGGGGATGGTGTTCCCAATTGTGGCGGCGCACCGTTGTCAAAAGGAATTTCACCATCAAATTCGGGGCTTTCTGGAACAATAGGTGCTTGGCCTACCGGGCAAACTTGGGCGGGACAGATACCCGCCAACAAGCTATCAGCTCGCGCTGGGTCACAGGGTTCCGCCCGTAGGGAAACAATGATTTCTGTATGATCAACAGTCATAACGAGGTCATTAGGCATCTGCACGGCCGTTACCATTGCCATTTCAGCCGCCACAGCCTCCAATCGTTGACCACAGGCCGCCCCATCCAGCCCTTGGGCCAATCGCACTTCATCTCGCCAACGGCCGATCCGCGCTAAATAAGTTCTGTACAAAATAGGTAATTGTGCCCCCACCCCCTCCACCACGAGAAAACAGCCCAAAAGTAGGATAACAAAAATAATGCACCGTTGTTCTCTACTGTGGAATAGACTGTTCACTTATCAATGATTCCAAAGTCGCTAAAACTGCTTCCAATTCGGCCGTTATCTGATCCATCCTCAATAAACCAAGCCACATCTTGACAATTGTACCATTCACGTCAATCAGCATATACAGCCATACCGTAGCCAAATATTTAACAATTTCCTAGATGACTGGTCAATTCCATAAATCAAGTCACAATAAGAGCACAAGCATTCCTGGTCGGTGCTGCGGGATCGATTGGGCATTGCCTCTAGCTTGTTGTCTGTCACACGTACCTTAGGTCAGGTGATTGGCATTGCCATTTTAGGGGCTGTTTGGGCAGCTCGGGTGATGTTCCATCAGGACAGCTTTTTGCCAGCAGGGGCCACCATAGCGACTCCTGCCGCGCAAGTGGCAGGTTTGCACGATACTTTTTTGTTGGTGATGGGGTTAACGGCCGTTGCTCTCCTTTTCAGCATTTGGGGGCTTATACGGGAGTGGCGGGGCTTGACCTGAGCCAACAATCAATATAGCAACCAGTTTAATTACCTCTGGCTGCGATTATCTACAAATCAAAACTGGATATTGGAATTGGTGCAATATCTGGTTGACTGTGCTACCCAAAACCAATTGCAGCACGGGACGAAAACCAAACCCACCCATGATGAGTAGATTGGTGCCTTGGGCCTCGGCCGTGGCCAGTATAGCATCAGCTGTCGGCTTGGGCCGCAATAAATAGGTCACATTATCCAGACCATGCTCAATCAAATAATCTTGGGCCTGCTGCAAAGCGTCTGAGGCCCTGCGGCTCGACCCTACCGTCACCACCGAGAGGGAAACAGACCAGCGACAAGCCATATAAGCCGCCACAAACAAGGCCTCGTGAGCCTTAGGACTGCCATCATAAGCCAGTAAAACGCGATCAAGCGACGAATAAGCCCCGCTAGGCATAATCAACAAGGGGCGTGGGCAAGATTGCACCAATTTATTAAATCCAGCACTAAATTTTGTTAGAGGCTTTTCCCGAGGTGGTCGGGGCAATCTCACCACAACCAAATCGGCCCAGGCAGCCCGTTTGAGAAGTGTATCTGCCACATCACCCACCTCAACAGTCAATTCGCCTTGCAGGTCTGTCTCCTGACACTGCCTCTCGAAATCAGAACGAATCGCCCCAATCACCTGGCTATGATCACTATCTATATCGGGCACAACATGCAAGCCAAATAGACGGCCGTTTTCCCGATTGGCAATGATCATAGCCTGATCCAAGGCGCGCCACTTCGCCTTTTCCTTCTGCACACCCACCAAAATGTCGGAAAACAGAGCCTCATCCTCGCCTCGCATCTGGCGTGCCTGGCGCCATAACCCAGGCACAGGTCCCATCTCTAAATCATCAGGGACCAACATTCTATACAACTGCAAATTCAACCACTCAATCGGGCTGCTCGGGGCATGGCCTTTATGTTGCACCAGATCGGTTAGGGTGGCCTCTGCATCAACATGCCAGCCTAAAGCTTGTACCAATTCCTGCCGATGTTCGACAAACAGTAAGTATAAATCTGCTTCGGTACGTTCCGGGAAGTCATGCAAAACCCCCTGCTGGCGAATAATGTCCACTACTGGCCGATATATCTGATCATACCACTCTGTTATGGCCTCGTGAGTAGAGATAGCACATCCCTGTTCTTCTGCTAATCGTTGACGATGCGTTTCAATTTGGGCCAACAAAACATGATAATGATCACAAAACGTCAGTAATAAGTCTGCGTCAGGCCGCCACTGCTTCAGCTTTGTTTCCTCCAGAAAGTCTACATAGTGGGCCTTGCAATGTATCATATCCTGATCATCATCAAGTGCTAGAGGCACTTCTGTTTCAACTTCAATAACATGGGCTGAAATAGTTGGCGTTCCCAATTGCATGGCCACCGAAACACGATGATGCCCATCAACTACAAAATAGGCCTCACCAATCTGGTACACGTCAATTGGGTCCATACCACGCATATCCAACACGGCCGTTTTTACACGTGCCCATCGCTCTTGCCCACTATCTTTCTTAGGCAAAAATTCGCGGGTAAAGTCATCCTGGCGCCCCACAGTACCCACAATAGCTTTCAGGGGGATTTCCTGCAAACCTTTTTCGGTAGTGCCTGTTTCTTTTAACTGCTGACGGACGTGATCGTATGCCAATAAGTCGGCCGACTTACCTGTCAGGCGCACCAGAAGCTGTTGCACAGCAGCTTGCTTACGCGCCCGCTTAAAATCTCGAACAGCCGCATTATAATTGAGCGGATTTTGTGCTGGCATAGTTTAATCTCCACCTATAAAAAGCTCTGCCTGTTATCATAACAGCTTCATAAACTCTAGCCAACGGGGATTATTTATGGTGTCTCATGGTGGATCAACGGTATCAGGGCCTGGGATACGGCCGTTCCGCCGTAGAGCTACTCATCTTCCTAATGCCCAATTCTCCAGAAAGTGCTAAACTCCCCCAAAATTCCCCCTATGAGGAGTAAAGCATGAAAAACCTACTAAACAAACTCAACCTTAAAGATATAAATCCTGGCACTTGCACCGGCCCTGATGGCTGGTTAGATAGTGGTGGCGACCGGCTCACCTCCTACAACCCCACCACAGGCGACGCCATCGCCCAAGTAGTGCAAAGCACGCCTGCCGCTTACGAACAAGTTGTCAGCCACGCCCAAAATGCATTTGCCACTTGGCGCGACACCCCTGCCCCCAAACGGGGCCTTGTCGTCCGCGATCTAGGCATCGCCTTACGCGAAAACATTGAACCACTGGGCGAACTCGTCAGCCTAGAAATGGGCAAAATCCGCATTGAAGGCATTGGCGAAGTGCAGGAAGCGGTAGACATCTGCGATTTTGCCCTAGGCCTATCACGCCAACTATATGGCTTGACCATGCACTCCGAGCGACCTGGCCATCGCATGTATGAGCAGTGGCATCCCCTCGGCCCCATTGGTGTGATTACGGCCTTCAATTTCCCGGTGGCCGTCTGGTCATGGAATGCGGCCATAGCGGCCGTTTGCGGCGACATGAGTATCTGGAAACCCTCTGAATTGACACCCCTCACCTCTGTGGCCATCCAGCACATCTGCAATCAAGTCATGGCTGAGCATGGCCTCTCCGGCATCTTCTCCTTGCTCACTGGTGGCGGCCAAATTGGACAACTGCTCAGCCAAGACCCACGTTTGCCGCTGGTCTCTTTCACTGGCTCCATTCCTACGGGTCGCAAAGTAGCTGAAACGGTGTCGCGCCGTTTGGGACGCTCTTTGCTGGAATTGGGTGGCAATAATGCCATCATCGTAGCTCCCGATGCCAATTTAGATTTAGCCACGCGGGGTATCGTCTTTGGCGCAGTAGGCACAGCTGGGCAACGCTGTACCAGCACCCGCCGCATCATCATGCACAAGGATGTAGCCGTTGACCTAACCAACCGCTTGGTAAAGGCTTACAAACAAGTGCCCATTGGTGATCCCTTAGAAGAAGGAACATTGATGGGGCCACTGTCTACGGCAACGGCCGTTTCCGCTTGGCAACGTGCCCTTAATCAAGCCGTCAGCGAGGGGGGCGAAATCTTAGTGGGGGGCAATACTCGCACTGACCTGGGCCCCCAATTCGTGGAACCCACCATCGTCCGAATGCCCGCTCAAAGCAACATCGTGTGCCAAGAAACCTTCGCCCCCATCCTCTATCTACTGGAATACGAAACGATTGACGAAGCGCTAACCATCCACAACAGCGTGCCCCAAGGGCTGTCCAGTGCCATCTTCACCGACAGTATGCGCACCGCCGAAGCCTTCCTGGCCGCTGGTGGCTCAGACTGTGGCATTGCCAATGTCAACATTGGCACCTCCGGCGCGGAAATTGGCGGTGCTTTCGGCGGTGAAAAGGAGACTGGTGGTGGCCGTGAGTCTGGCTCCGACGCTTGGAAAGCCTACATGCGCCGCCAAACGAACACGATTAACTGGTCCAAGGAATTACCTTTGGCGCAGGGGATTAAGTTTGGCGAGTAATCAGTTAGCAGTAAGCAGGAAACAGTAAACTGAATGATGAAACAAAAAGTGGTTATGTTAGGAGTCGTAACGGCCGTTTTCCTCTTCATCATCGCCTGTACAGAAAACCTAGCCGCCACCCCAACGGGCGAGTTATCTGGCTCCTGCCCCATCCTGCCCGCCGACAACATCTGGAACACGCCCATAGACAGCTTGCCCGTGGACCCCAACTCTGACACTTACATTGACACTATCGGTGCTAACAACACACTTCACCCCGACTTTGGTTCTGGTGTTTGGCCACCCGGCTCCACCAGCCCCATTGGTATCCCCTTCATCGAAGTGCCGGGCAGTCAACCGCTAGTAGACATCGTCTACACCGACTATGGTGATGAAAGCGATTCTGGCCCATTTCCCGTACCTGCTGACGCGCCAATTGAAGGCGGTCCAGATAGTGATGGCGACCGTCATGTATTGGTCATTGACCAGGATAACTGCGTTCTTTACGAACTATTTTATGCTTGGCCGCAAAATGATGGTAGTTGGCAAGCCAGTTCTGGCGCACGTTACAATCTCAACTCAAACGCTCTGCGCCCTGATGGTTGGACCTCAGCCGATGCCGCCGGCTTGCCCATCTTCCCCGGCTTGGTACGCCATGATGAAGTAGCAGCAAGGGCAATCAAACATGCTATCCGCTTCACGGCCCCGCAAACGCGCAATGAACATGTTTGGCCAGCCCGACACCATGCTTCTAATCTGAGCGGTAGCCAATATCCACCAATGGGCCAATATTTCCGCCTTAAGGCTAATTACGACATTTCTACTTTTCACCCTGATGTGCAAGTCATTCTACAAGCACTCAAAACCTATGGCATGATTTTGGCTGACAATGGTTCGCCTTGGTATCTCTCTGGCGTACCTCATGAAGGTTGGGACAATGACACACTGGTATCTCAGTTGCACCAAGTGCCTGGTTCCGCCTTTGAAGCAGTAGATGTCTCGTCCTTAATGGTAGACCCTAACTCTGGCAGCACAACTGTGTTTAGTAGTTTTGCTTATTTACCCGCGATTGAGAAATAAGCCTGCTATCACGATTGGTTCAATCTTTGAGATTGAACCAATCTCAACAAGCGATTGGAAAAAAATAATGGACAGACAAAGTATTAAAGAACAATTTGGGGCCAATGCCGCCGCTTATGCTGTGAGCAAGGTTCATGCCAAAGGGGCCAGTTTACCTCGACTGGTAGAGATGGTGCAGGCGCAGCCGGATTGGCTGGCCTTAGATATTGCCACGGCCGCCGGCCATACTGCTTTTGCCTTTGCTCCTCATGTATCCCATGTTTGGGCCACGGATATTACACCAGAAATGTTGGACTTGGCCGAACAGCAAGCAAAAGAACGCGGCCTAGAAAATGTGACTGTGGAATATGCTGATGCCGAGAATCTACCGTATGACACGGGCAAGTTTGATCTGGTGACCTGCCGTATTGCACCCCATCATTTTGTGAATGTCCGTCCCTTCATGCAAGAGTCGGCACGGGTTTTGAAACCAGGTGGCATTTTGGCTGTGGTAGACAATATCGTACCGGAAGGGGCGGCCGGTGACTATATAAATGCCTTTGAGAAGTTTCGTGATCCAAGTCACGGCCGTTGTCTGAGCCTCAGCGAGTGGCATGAAGCCTATAAACAGGCGGGGTTATCACTGTTGCAAGAGGATATGTTGGCTAAGGCCATGCCGTTTGAATTTTGGGCCAAGCGGCACGAGGCACTGACGATACGCTTTTTGCGCTCGATGCTGTCAGAAGTGGGCGGCGAAGCAGCAGCCTTTTTACAGCCACAGTTTGCCGAAGGGAAGACCACATTTTATCTGCGCGAAGGAATTTTTATTGGGCAGAAGCCGCCGGCTTAATGTCCGACAGGATGGGCCGCAATCGCTCGGCCAAGGTTTGATAGGAGAAGTGCTGCTGTCCTAGTTGATAATTATGATCAACGGCCGTCTTCACCAAACCTGGCTCTTCCAACCACCTGCGCACTGTAGCTACTGTTTCCTCCGTTATCATCCCTTCAATTTCGGCGAACTGGAAGCCTAATGGCCCAATATCAGCTTGATAGACCTCATATTTATTGACAAGAGCAGGCTTGCGGAAGTAGATGGTCTCAATGAGGGCGTTGCCAAAACCTTCAATAAAACTGGGGTAGGTAATCAGATCGGCGTGGGGGTAGGTGTCCCAAAGTGCATAGATCTTACGGCCGTCGGCCGTTTCTCCTCGCCTATCAGCCACAATGTTGGCCACATAGCGCAAATCAACCCCCTTGGCCTCTGCCATCTCTTGCAATTGCCGCAGATAGCCCAGACCTTCATCACCCGCATGATGGGTAATAATTAATTTAGCTCGAGGATCAGCCAATCTGGCTAGCAACTCAATTGCTAATTCAATTCCTTTGCGGGGAACTACCCTTGTTGGTTGCAAAACAAGCCAATCAGTCTCAGCCACCCCAATGGCTTGCCGAAAGTCAGCACTGTAGGCATCAATTTCTGGAGGTGCGGTGGCAAAATCGAATACATTGGGAATAAGAATGCTATCCAAACCCCGCCGCCTTTTTAGCTCTGTTTGTGCCAGCGAGTTGATGATCGCATGGCGAAGCTGGGGCAGCTGGGGTGGAAAGTATGTATCAAGAAAGTTCGAGATGTGGCTATGTAGAAAACGTTCTCGCTCCCAATAAAAATCATGATTATGGGCCAGGCCCGGCACCTGGTTTTCTTGCATAACTTCAGTTAGGGCTTGTGCCAGGGGTAATTGCATGGGAATGGCAAAGATATTCTGGGGAACAAGGTAATCAATTTTGTATTGTGCCAAGAATTGGCGCAACGGCCGTTTCAACTGCGCCGCTCGTTCTGCAATGACCTCCAGCAACGTTGGATCTAGCTCATTACCACTAAAAGCGCGCCTGCCTAATGCTTCGGCCACTGAATCACGGAAATGAATCTCGGGAATGAGCAAACCGGGCACATCACCATCCAATTCACCTGCACAATAATAGACTTCATGCCCCATCTGACGCACAATGTCTGCTAGCTTTTGTGTTTCCAAGGAGACACCATCTGTTCCTGCCAATCGCGTCGAAATAAATCCAATTCGCATCATTTCCCTCATATAGTCATCATCTTCATAATTTCACGAATATGCCTGTCGGCCACTTTCAATGAATTTTATAGGCTCACTATTATATTGGCGAGAGACAGATAGGTTACGCCAGAACAGCAATGTAATGGAAGTTGTAAGGATAAATAAGTATGCTCATTTTGAGCAGGAGATCAGTACCACGGAGATAGTAGTATGGCATTCAATGGTAGTACCCAAAATTTTTCAGTTATTCAGGTTCTTAACCTCATTCGTTTAGCACTAAGAACGGGCAAATTAACCTTTTCAGGCAAGCTTCGAGCTGACCTCTATTTTAGTGAAGGTGAGCTTATTTATGCTCAACGGGGCGAAGCCGAGCATGATTTGTTACAAACTTTGTTCGAGTCTGGCAAGTTGTCAGAAGCTCAGGTTTCTCATATTCAGGAACAAACGGCCGACCTAGAAACGGAATGGTTGAGCATTTGGTTATTGGAAAAAGGGTATGTGACCAAAGCTGATTTGGCCCAAGCCATCTACCGGCAAGTGTTAAATACAGTCTACGCTACGATTCTCTTTGCTGACGGTGAGTTTTCGTTTGAGGATGGCTGTTTGCCCTCACTAGTTGTGCCGATTACGGCCGTTGACTTACGTGAGGTGATTACGGAAGGGGATAAGCTTGTTAGGGATTGGGACATGGTGCAAACGGCCGTGCCCGCCTTAAACATCTGTTTGCAGCCTACTGAACAATTGACTCCTGTGGCTGGCCGCTTACTTATGAACAAAACAGAGTGGCTATTTGCCTCAGCCTGCAATGGTCATCACTCCGTACCACAAATCGCCCAAACCCTAAATTTAGACGATTACCGAACGCGTCATATTGTTTATAGCTTGTTAAAGTTGGATATGGTGCAAATCACCTCTCTATCAGCTTCTGCACCCCAAACAGCTTCAAAACCAGCCCGGCCACCGAAGTTTGAAGCAGCTATTCAAAGTCTACGGGCTAACCTTCAACAACATTTAGTTCCTTCTTGGTAAATTGCTCGCGTTTTACCTCCTGACAAAAGAGAGGAAGAAGCAGCTCTGTAAGCTCCTTCTTCCTCTCTTCGCTTTTTATCCCTCATCAAGTGTCAATTGATAATAGGCTGGTTCTAATGTCATCGGAGCCGAAGCAGCCACAACCAGGATCGGTCGTCTCCCATCAGGGCTAACAAGCGAGATTGGCAAAATCAGTTCATTGTTTTTGGTTAAGGGCAAATGCTGCACAGAGGGCTGTCCTTCGGCGAAGGAAATCAACTGTAAATGCCACTGTTGCGGAACATAACCTGTGGCTGGCACAAAGCCCACAGCCTGCCAGTCCTGCTCCACTTCCGCGTCATCATAAAAGCCAATTTCAGGGATGCTGATATTATCTACAGCCAGACCACCAAACGTGAGAATGGGATCGGTGATGTACTCAAAGCGAAGATAGATGGTCTGACCGACATAGGCAGTAAGATCGGCTGTTTCTTGCACCCACTCATGACTATTTCCCGTATAAAAGCGGTCTGCCAGGGCACTATTAGATGGATCATCATCAGGAGATGTACCTTGCATAGCTACTGTTTCCACAGTCTGCCAAGTCTGCCCTTCATCAGTAGACACGCTCACATAAGCAAAATCATAACCCGCTTCGATCTCATGGTAGATGGCATAATTAAGGATAGCTTCTTCAACATTGGTGAGATCAAACGGCCGTGTCAAGGACGCCTGACTAAAATTGGCCCGGTTTGCCAGCCACATATACTCACCAGATAAAGGCAATGTTTTTAATAATTGGACATGGTTGCTGCCCACGAAGGAGATCGTCACGCTCTCTGCACCTGTGAGCTGATAATAATCAGCCGCATACTGATTCACTGTCAGATCAACGGCAGTTTGGACCGGGCTTAGCTCAGCCATAGCAACCATATTTACGACCGTACCCAAAGAGTAAGTGGCAGGCACATCAGGCTGATTGTGAATGGCTAAAGCTGCCAGCCAATCCAGCCAAAGAGAATGGCCTGTAAAGGATCGGCCGTTTGCCAACGCAATATCATCTAAGGCCATAAAAGCAGGGGCTGGGTGTGTGGCAAAGGCCAAGTATAGTTCAGGTCCTAATTGTGTATACAGATAACGGTTCAATAAATACCCTTGCCCATAAAAGGGCGTTGTATTACCATCTGTCCAACGATTCAACTGCTGATCGGGGTTTTGTAAAAATTGGTTGGCCCGTCCAATAGCATCAGCCGGAAAGCCCAGTAAATCTTCGGCCAGCATGGCCGATCCTTCTACTTCCCAATCCCAATCATTGCTGTCATAATTATCCTCAATCATATGCCGAAACTCATGGGCCAAAATATCTAGATAGCGATTGCTGCCAAACAAACTGCCGTTCATCACAAACATTTCGCGCTCGTTAGAATATTCATCCACAGTCGTGGGCAAAGTGTTACTTGAAGCATAGTAGCCACCTAGTCCACAAGAAGGGTTCTCAACCGTTGTATCACACACAGTCACGGGCGAGGCATTCATGATGTGGATGCGAGGATCACCATCAATACCAGGACTGCTTTCAGAGCCAAAGTGCAGCCGATTTTGTTCATAGATAGTGTCAAATGTTTCGGCCGTTGCTACTAGTAATCCCTCATGCGGCCAGGTATAGCCAGGGGTGGCATCAAACCAGAAATAGGCGTGTTCACTCACTGCCAGCAGTTCCATCACCACATCATTTACCACATTTAACTCAGTGTTGAGAATAAATATATGTTGACGGGTACCAACCTCTAGCAGCTCCGTCACAGGGGATGCAACGGGCTCAGATACATTCATGGCTCCTTTGTAAGCAACGGCCAGAGCCACATCATCACGGGGTGTAGGTAGGTTTTGAGCTAGCAATTCGGCCGTTTCCTGTTCACCCTCAGTCACACGATCACGGCTAAACCTAACTTTGGCTGCATTAGGTGGCAACCAAGTAAAGGGGGTCGGAGATGATGTTGGCCCAGGGTCTGTAGGTGATGATTCAACCGTAGCTGTAGGCGTTGGCGGCAACGGTGATGGTTCATCAGTAGGTGGAATGGGGGTTGGTGTGTTGGTGGCAGGAACGGTCGTTGGCACCTCTACAACCTCACCCCCTAACAAATCACAAGCCACCAATCCCAACAAAACCAAAACCAACATCTTATGCCACACCATAGGCTGCACCTCTACTCATTCCTTGCTAGATTAAATTCATGTTGACATCAATGGCCCTTTCACTGCCCGTCAAGACAAAGACATTGCCCCTATCCGCATCCCACATCTCGAAAAGAAGTTTCATTCCATAGTCGCTTCATCATTTCTTGTACTTTTCCCTCATCCTTCTCTATTTCTCTTTGACCATAGTGTATTTCACCTTCTAACCGCTCAACCTTCTTTTTCACTTTCATTTGTAGATGTTTTAGATGGCTCAGCCACGCTCGAATTCGCGGCTGAGCTTCAAGGTCTGTCAGCTTACTTGTTGCCCCTACTTTTGTGTACATTACCATTGACCCCCTCAAGTTTGCGCCTGCTGGTGTTTCCATTTCTGATGAATACAAAAACGGCAAGGATGTGCCTTTAAGGTCCTGCTGAAACCGTTCCAATTTTTGTTGGATTTCCAATGATAACTCGATAGATTCCCTGATAGGATCAATTCTTTTCGTTATCTTAGAGGTAACACCCCAATTTCCAAAAAAATCCCGCCCTTGTTCTAGAATATTAATGACCTTATTTATCTCAGCTAAGACCTCTTGACCAAGAACATACACCTTCTGCAACGTTTGCTGAGTCATTTGCTTGCTTGGTAAAGTCTCCAATAACTCCTGTAAACAATCAACCTCTGGTTTGTCTAGTTTGCTAAGAAGGGCTACTTGCTCCTGCTTCAAAGTGTCATAGATTTCATCGTAGCTGGCTAATTCCACAAGTTGATCCTCGAGTTCCAGCAGGTAAGTTTCTAAATGCTCGATTCTTAGTTGTGTGTTAGCTACTACTAATTTAGCTTCTACATATTCTTCTACTTCTTGATCAAGTCGCTCATCTCGGTTTTGCAATATTGTTGCAAATAGGGACTTAATACTGATTCCTTCTAGCTCCTCTACATCTTTTCTTTCCTGATTTCTCCGGGTTATTAATATTGGTAATATTTCTCGCTCATCCGCAAGCTGCTTATCAATCGAACCCATGAGATCTAAAATTCGTTCGCGCTCAAGTATTGCTTTAGAGGCTTCAGCTAACTGCAAATTAATTTCTTCAAATTTCCTGACTAACATATTTCACACTATCTTTGCAGAAATCGCTCAGAGGCTCGCTCCGGTGAGTACCAGGTATAAGTCGGCAGGCTCGAGGCCAAAGCGAAAACGCTGATGAATCCAATCAATGAAATGACGCCAATGAATACGCTGAACCTGCCGCCAGGCATCACCAATAGTAATATGCTGGTCACTTTGTCTTTGATAACGGTCACGTTCCTGGTCCAAAAAGGTGTAGGCCAGCATGACCAGCGTCCAGAAGCGGAGAATGGCCTTAGCTGACATCAGTTGATAGTGGTCCAAACCCAGTAGTTCCTTGGTATCAGCAAAGAGAACTTCCACATCCCAGCGGGTGGCAATATGAGACAGCAAGGTATCCAAGTCAGCAGTCAGGTCAGAAGAAGCCCAATACATAGTCTTTTCCTCTTCATCATCTTGCCACAGCCCACGAGCAATGACCAGTTGGCAACGATACAACTTCTTAATACGAGTGGAGACCACATGGACATAGACTTGACGCTGCCCCTGTTGGCTAGGCCAGGTTACCAACTGCCAATCAGCTTCAGATAAAGTGGTCGCATACTCATCTATCCGTTGCCAATACCAACCTTTCTCTGTCTCAGGGTCTTCAATACGCAACGACCGATTGCAACGCAAGCCACTGGTGATGAGAAACCCGCGCTCACGAGCCACTTTCCAGATGCGCTTGGAAGTGTACCAGCTATCCAACAGGACATGTGTCAATGTACCGACCATCGGCTCAAAACTGCTGATCATCTCGGCCATGATGTCCACTTTGCTAGCAAAAGTCACCCCTTCTGCTTTACAAACAGCCTGTTGTCGATACATTTTGGGTGCCAAGGGACAACGCCGACCCAACAAGAGATATAACCCTTGCACTAAGCTATGCCCAGTGACTGTTTTCTTCTCGCTACCCGAGTAGTGTCGTCCCAAGCCGCCCATCTTTTTGCCACGCCGTTTACTCATCGTCGAGTCGTCCCCTATCAAATAACCTGTCACTACGGTTTTCTTAGGTCGTCCTCGTTTCTTTTTCTGCCGACGGCGTAATCGGGCATGTGCGGCTCTTACCTGCACGGCCATCTCTTGCTGAAAATGCTTTTGCCATGTCCGGGCCAAGTCCTCTGCTTGCCAGGGGGCTTGCCCCATAAATCGACTCGCTCCCGATAGGCTGACCCTACTGTTGACCTGCCGCATCAATCCCGACAAGCTTCGTCCGCTTTGGCACAGCATCAACCCCAGCAGTATGGTCACGAAATACTTGTACTGTGGTTGGCTAAAGCAGCCTCTAAACAGGTTCAGATAGTAGCGCAATCGTTGGTCTAGACATACTATTGGCAACCGCATAGTTCACCTCTTGGGTAGAGTAGTTTTGGTCAACCATCTTCTACCTCAAGGTGGGCTATGCTGCCACTATTTCATTATAAATGTACTTTTTTACCTATATCTCGTTATGTCAATATAATCTGCAAACCTAGTGTTTCATTTATATTGATGAGGTCTAAGATGATCACTAGCAAATCCTAAAAACAGAAAACGTAAGACACAAATATTATCGCATCTTACGCTCCTAAGATCATGCCACCTGAGGGCAGCATGATAATTAAAATTGATCAATCAGGTTAACGACCGCCAACCACCTTGCCAATGCCACGCCCAACCCAAACCTCTTCGCCAAATTGAGGATTGCTGGCCGAGGCCACAAAATAGGTCACACCCTGCACAGTCGGCCGTTTCTGTAACTCCTGCCAAAAGCGAATATATTCCCGCCCCTTATCGCGGGGATTTCCCCCTTTGTTATTACTCGCTTCTGTCACCCAAATCGGAATACCGCGAAAACGCGTAATATAATCATCCAACACGCCCAAAGCAGTGCTCATTGGATAGACATTGGACCAGTAAATATGCACTCCCAACCCGTCCGCCTGATGCACGCAATCTCGACTCGATTCAATAAATTGCACATGATCTTGCTTCAAACCGCCGATAGAAGACCCAGGCGAAAGGCCGGGATAAATAAAGCGATGGCCGGGCAATGCTTGCCGATATTTGCCCAGCAATTCAAGCCACCAATCACGGAATTCACGGCCGTTTTTCCAGCTACTCCCCATCCCTTCCGGCACCAAATTCGGCTCATTGTGCAGTTCGATCACGACATTTTTGCCTTGAAGTTGGTTCAAGGCCCGCTTTGTGTCGCCCAGCGTGTCATTCACAAATTGAGACGGCCGTATATTCCGGCCTCCAAAGTCCAAAAAGGTGCGTACAACCCAGGTCGCATTGGGATGCGCTTTGGCCAAGCGAGAAATATCATCGGCTGGATGGAACGAAAGCACCTTAATAATTGTGGGGCGCATGGCGGCAAACTCAGCATGTTCTGCATTCGTAATATCAGGATCGGCTGAAGCGTGTAAGCCGATGCGAGCATTACCCATGCGAATGGGATCGGGATTCAATTGGACATTAACAGCACTAGCTGCATCAGATTCGGTAGCTGCGGCACGTGAAATGGGTGCATCAAACGGCCGTTGCAAGTCATCATCATCTACCCGAACAGGCGTATATTCACCCTGCGCTGCGCCCGTCACAATCATCTGCACCTTGGCTGGCACAAATCCAATATTTTCGCCATTACGGCGCGGCTGTGCGCGCAAATTAATGCCATATTGTCCAGCCGTGGCCACGCTGCCCGAAACAGAAACCTGAGCAGTAAAGGCCCAGCCTGGGGTCGTATCATGTATCGGTGACTGGGTGGGGGTTTGGGGTGGTGCCGGCTGACTAGGAGCTGTACTGCCTAAGGTGGGGGCAACGGCCGTATTCACTTCCCCCTGAAAATCTTCTAAGCGCACTCGTACTGGATGATACTCCCCTTGCTTACCTCCCAAAACCGTCACCGTCTCACCACCGCGCACCAAACCAATGTTCGTACCACTGCGGGTCGGTTGTGCCCGCAAGTTGATACCATACTGCCCTACCGTGCCTAAGTCCCCCGAACGTGTCAGATACGCGCTAAAAGCCCAGCCATCAACCGTGCCCTGGGCTGTTGCTGGTGGTGGTGCGCTAGGTTCAGGTGTTGGCTCATCAACCCCAATAGCAGCCTTAGACACCTTTACCGGCCTGTATTCCCCTTGTTGACCACCCGTCACAATCACAAGCGTGCCTTCAGGAACCAGATCGATCAACCGACCATTGGTGCGGGGGGTACTCCTCAAATTAATGCCACCACTGCCCACCTGAGCCAACTCACCGACAACAAAAATTCCACCCATATAGGCCCAGCCTTCTATGTAAGGCCCAGCCGGTTTTTGCCAACCCATCAGTGGTAACAAAAATGGTGTCGGATCAATAATGTTATAAGGCCAATTCTGATACTGTGCCCCCTCCTTCTTCAGTGTCAGATGCAAATGCGATCCAAAACTATTACCTGTGTTATCGGCCAACCCCAAAGTCGTTCCAGCTTGTACCATTTGCCCCACTCGGACGCTCGTCTCTTGCAAATGAGCATAGATCGTCCTGTACCCATCCGAATGTGACACCTCAACATGAATCCCATAATTATGTCCCTGAGGATTCGTTCTCACTTTGGTGACACGACCCGGGGCAACTGAAAATATCTTGGTACCCATTGGGGCGCGTATGTCAATGCCTTCATGTCCAGGCAAACCAAATTGCTGGTAATTTTGGGGGTTTGCTGCAAAATATTGGTTGATTTGTCGAAACTCGGTCGGCCAAACCTCAAATTTGAAATCGCTCACTACTTTCTCCTTTTATTTGTCATGGGATACAGGGAGAGGATTTTCCCACAACAAATATTGACTAGGTGGTATTGAAGACACGGAATGAATTTGCATTATACTGGAAAATGCAAATAAAAAAAGCGTCTGGTAGCACCAAACGCTTTCATAATTTAAGGAAGGAAACGGCCGTAATCTAGCCGCTTACCTCTGCCTTTTCTGGCTGTGACCAATTTAGTGTATCTTCTTTGGCCCGAATTAAAACAACAGGGACATTTGCTTGCCGCAATACCCTATCTGCCACGCTGCCAAAAACCCAACGGCTCATCCCCCCTCGCCCGTGTGTACTCATCACAATCGTGTCAACACCCACTTCCTGAGCAATATCTAATACAATCTCGGCCACTGGCTCGCCCTCCCGCACAAAAATCTCAGTCACATAATTTTGTTGACGCAAATTTTGCTGCACCATCCGCAAATAGGCATCTGCTTCTTCAAATTCCTGCTGGCGCAAAGTCACTATCAATTCGGCATAAGCTGAACCATCCAAACCAGAAGCCACATAAGGTGTTCGTGTCACACGTAGTAGACTAATTTTGCTATCGAATCGGGAGGCCAGTTCCAAGGCGGCTGGCATAGCCGCCTCTGCCAACTGGGAACCATCCAATGGTACTAAAATATGTTTAAACATCACCTATCCTCCAATGCGTTCTGTATGCTCCAACAAACTTCCCTCAATTCTCCATGAAATTAAAAGACCTTAGAGCAACTTGTGGCGGCTAATCTCTTTTCCATATAGCTATTATGAAGAATGTGGCCCGACAAATACAGTGAAGATTAGCCGCAATGCTGGCGATGAATGTCACATGAAGCGATGTGGTGATGGGATTTATCTTTGGTATAATGCCCCGCTCTAAGGAGCGGAGAATTTGTACTTGAACAGATTCCAAATGCTTCGCCCCTCAACTATTTGCATGATGAATGAATTAGACGAAACGCCAGAGCCTACGAATCGTTGCCTACAGTGTGACAGTGTGATCACTACTGATGCAGCACAATGTTTGATGTGTGGTGCTGACGTGACGCACCTCATCGAAGCGGAGGAAGCTATTGAGGAGAATACAGCCGAAGAAGCTGAAACGGCCGCTGTCCTTTCAACATCTAACATAAACCCAGTAACGGCCGTTTCTACCCCCGACCCGTCTACTGAATTTGTGTCCATCATGCGCGAGCGACAGTCACGAGCCGTCTTTTTATTAACGGCCGTTTTTGCTATTTCCATCCTCATCTTGGGTAGTTTCGTCCTCCGCTACCAGGGGCCAGTTAGCACTCTAGCCTTTCAACCCACCCTATCACCTGTCCCGCCCACCCCAACACCGACACCCACCACTACTCCACGCCCGACAGAAACCCCTCTAGCGAGTCCAACCGCTACTCTCACCCCTACCCCAGCCCCCAGCCCAACGCCAGCCCCCGAACGATTGCACATTCTCATTAGCGGCCAAACTCTTATTGGCCTCTCCCTCATCTATAATGTCTCCCCCGATAGCATCGCAGCTGCCAATAGTTTTAGTGTAGACACCCCCGTCCAGGCGGGACAATCTCTCATAGTCCCCTGGCCCACAGCGACACCGCCCCTAGAACCCGTCGCCATTGATATCAATGGTGAAAGTGTGGTAGCCGATCCGTCAGACTGCCCCCGCCACCAAATTCAAACAGGCGAATCAGTAGCCAGTGTCGCTATCCAATATGGCCTAAATCTCGATCTACTGCTGCGTGTCAATCGTCTCGCCCCCGATGTCATTGTCCAACCAGGACAAACAATCTGTATTCCCGAAATCAAGGTGGGTGTGGAGCTACCGCCAACACCAGGACCATCTCCCACACCGGCTCCCACCCAATTTCCGGCTGGCCCGCAATTGCTTTATCCCACCGCGGGCACAGTGATCGCCGAGCCAGAAAGGTCAATCATGTTGCAGTGGACGGCCGTAAAAGACCTGGACAATGACGAATGGTACATGATCGAAGTGGCTGACCTCGACATTTTAGACGTGCCGCCCTATCGTGGCTTCACCCGTGACAACGCCTTCCATCTGCCGGGTGATTGGCGACCTGATATCCCAGAAAACCATACCTTTCAATGGCGCATCAGCATTGTCCAAATCATTGGCGAACGAACCGACGGTCAGCCCATTTACCAGTATGGCGGCCGTTTCAGTCAACCCGCCACCTTCACTTGGCTTGGTGCTTTCCCCACCGCCACCCCAACAGCAACCCCCTTCCCCTCCCCCTCTCCCACAATCGAGTCTTGATCCAACCCATTGTCGTTAGCCATGAACGACAATGGGACCATAACGAAGTAGTTAAAAGAGTCAACCAACACCGAAATCATTGTGGAAACAGACTTACAAAGCCCAGATGAGGTTGTGTCGTACATTTGATGAAGGCAGATGAAGGAAAAATAACTGCTAGCAGATGAAAACTAATCGGGGGAGCTTGGAAAGATGCTGATATAGCCAAAGCATTGAATACCAGCAACAGTACAGTGGAAAGGGCACGGGAAAAGTGTGTCACTCCATGTGGGAACGGGCTGCAAGTTTAGACAGGCAGGTGGCTGTTGGTCAAGATACAAGGCATCTCATTTTTTGATTTTGAGATGCCTTGTAATACGTTATTGGAGTGAGTTAAATCTACTGTGCTGGCGCATTTGGTGGGATGGGGCCTATATGATACGGCCGCATCATCTCATTGTCCTCATGCTCCACGATATGGCAGTGCCACACATAGAACCCCTCCACATCATAGGTGGCCTTGATGCGCGTGATCTCACCGGGGTAGGCAATCACTGTGTCCTTAAAACCTGTTTCCCAGTCCTCCGGTGGCTGAGTGCCATCAGCACCACGACCCAAGACCTTAAACTTAACTAGGTGCACGTGGATAGGATGGGCATCCTCAGTGAAGTTGTGGATCGCCCATTCTTCGGTGGCATCCAAAGCCGGGTTTTCAGTGATCGGATCCATCCACAGCAACGGATTGCCACTCTCGTCGGGATTGAGTGTGCCCAGCAAGGCTGACGTAGGACCAAACACCTCACCATTAGCACAATCCAAGACAATGTTGCCAGAAGCATCTTCCGAGACTCGAACCGAATGTGATTCCTCTTCGTTGAGCGAAACCTGTCGTGTCACATCAGTCGGCGGCAATACTGGCAGTGGTGGGAGAACCAATTGGTCTGGGGGCGTCGTGGTATCACCATTCGTAGCTACCTTCACCACAAACTTCATCACCTCGCCCGTGGATTCCCAATCAGACAGGTCGTCCAATGAGACGCCGCCAAAGGGCGCGTCGGGTCCGTCATTGACCAGATATATCTCAGTCCCCACCGGTATATTGGTGAAATCAACAATGACATCAGCTCGTTCCGCCGGGGCCATCAATAAGTAATCAAGCTCGACCGGAGCGGGTAAGAAGCCCTGTTCAGCCCCAATTTGCCAGAAGGAAAATTCAGGTGTATTGAAGCCATCGTTGTTCATACGCGGGGTTGTTGTCATCTTCAAAACCAGGAAGCGAGAGTTGCAACCGTTCAAGAAGCGGAAGCGATAACGTCGCTGCTCAACCTCCAGGTAAGGCCAAGTAAAGCCATTGACAACCATCATATTACCGAAAAATTCCGGATTCCAGATAGGTGAAACATCACCTGGCAAGCCATCACAAGCCTCATCGGGGATGAAGGGGATTTGCAATTGCTCTGGGTCTAGTCCTTCAAAGAAAGCCCGATTATCTGGGTAGAAGAGTGAGCCATCCGCATTAAAGGAGCGATCCTGAATGACAATAGGAATCTCAGTATACTCGCCGAGGGGATTGTCGCCTACGCCCGGCGCGACGTAACCTAAGTCCATGTCATAGGCGCCACCACGGATAAGCCAGTAGCCAGCCGGCCCAGCGTATACGTTGAGACGGGTCATTCCCAGCGTATGGTCATGGTACCAAAGCGTGGTGGCTGGTTGATCGTTGAGATAATCGAAAGCGGCCGTACCGGGATCCCACTTGAGCTTATACTTCTTCACAAAATAATCATAAAAAGTACCAGTCTCGGCATATCCCTGGGGGATGTTGTTGGCATAAGGCAGCCACCAGGCCTCGGCATATCCATCACTTTCCTCGGTGGTATGAGCCCCATGCACGTGAGTTACCATGGGTACTGGACCCATATACGACGCCGGGTCAAAGCCACGCTTATCACGGCCCTTCTTACCACCGGGTGGATTGGCCCAGTGTAGGGTCTGGTCAACCGGCAGCAAGTGGGGCAAGTAATTGCCATTCGCATCTACCAGCTCATTGATCCATTCGACCGTGACTTTTCTATTAGCCAGGGCCTCAATGGTAAAAGCAGGGTAGTTAAAAGCACCTCCCTCCGCTACCGTTCCTGGATGATCAACAGAGCCATAGCTCCAAACGGTAGTTTCAGGGTGAGGGGGTGAGAGGATACGCTGACTAAACTGACGCACGGCAATCTTATACTTGTCTTTTTTCCCCTTAAAATTGCCAGGCATAGCTGGAGGCTTGACCAGTGGTAACGTATACTTGTTAACATCGCCTGGGGCTAATGTTCCACCAGGAATTTGCGCCCAAACATGCCGGATCAAGCCAAACTTAGTCGAAAAGTAGGCTGATGCGCCAGTTGCACCAGCCAATGTTAAAAATTGACGTCGCGATATCATAATATTTTCTCCTTCTGCTGAAATCGTTAAGATAGACGATAAAGGGCGGCAATTACCTTACTGCTTGCTGGCAGCACGATCAAGAAAATGCCAACAGGCAATAAAAATGTGTACGCCAAAAATTAGGGAAAACCTATTATCATAAATCATCAATCTATCAGTACCAAAATCCTAGTGCTAAAGATCATATATTCTTTATGACATTCACATGGTATTGGCCCATTTGGTGGTTTTATCTACGACTTATTGCCGCCCGTCGGCCTGTTTGACAATTGCTTCCTTCCTCACTATCATTTGCCCATTCCCCAAAGAGAATAGTGAAGGAAGGTGAAACGATGAGCCAACAGGATCAATTTGCAGTTAGCGAAGCCCAAATTGCCGTTCACTGGCAGGAAGAGGAATATTTTCATCCCTCCTCTGAATTTATCGCCCAAGCCAATATGACCGACCCTGGTCTATACGAGCGATTTAGTCTCGATAATTTCCCCGAATGTTTCAAAGAGTATGCTGATCTACTAACTTGGTATCAATATTGGCACACGACGCTGGACACCAGTGATGCACCTTGCTGGAAATGGTTCGTCGGTGGCAAAATAAACGCTTCGTATAATTGTGTAGACCGCCATTTAGCGCAGCATAGAAACAAGGCGGCTCTTATTTGGGTTCCAGAGCCAGAAGATGAGCCTCACGCTGCTATTACCTATCAAGAGTTGTATGTGCGTGTCAATGAGTTTGCGGCCTTATTGCAAGATGCAGCCGGGCTAAAAACAGGTGATCGTGTCACTATTCATATGCCTATGGTGCCAGAACTACCGATTACGATGTTGGCTTGTGCTCGCTTAGGCGTAATTCATTCTGTAGTGTTTGGTGGCTTCAGCGGCAAGGCTTGTGGTGAGCGGGCCGCCGATTCAGGCAGTCGTGTGCTAATTACGATGGATGCCTATTATCGTGGTGGCAAGCTGCTTGGGCACAAGGACAAGGCAGATATTGCCGTTGCCACGGCCGCTTCTGAAGGGCAAACCGTAGACACCGTACTCGTCTGGCAGCGACATCCCGGTTCCTACTCCTCTGATACACCTGTGGTGGCGGGACGCGACCATTTCGTCAATGACCTTTTGCCCAACTATCGCGGCCAGCGTGTGGAACCTGTCCAATTACCGGCTGAAGACCCCTTATTCCTGATGTATACCAGTGGCACAACCGGCCGTCCCAAAGGCTGTCAACATAGCACAGGCGGTTATCTGGCTTATGCGGCGGCCACATCAAAATTTGTGCAAGACATTCACCCCAACGATGTTTACTGGTGCATGGCCGACATTGGTTGGATTACGGGTCACTCCTACATTGTTTATGGCCCCTTGGCCTTAGGCGCAACCAGCGTTATGTATGAAGGCGTCCCCACCTACCCTGATGCCGGACGTGCCTGGCGCATTGCCGAACAGTTGGATGTGAACATCTTCCACACTGCGCCCACGACGGTGCGTATGTTGCGCAAGGCAGGGCCAGACGAGCCAGCTAAATATGATTACCACTTCAAGCATATGACCACCGTGGGCGAACCCATTGAACCACAAGTTTGGCGCTGGTATCACGAAGTTGTGGGCAAAGGGGAGGCAGCTATTGTCGATACCTGGTGGCAAACTGAGACAGGCGGCTTTTTGTGCAGCACCATGCCGGCCCTACATCCCATGAAGCCAGGCAGTGCCGGGCCAGCTATGCCCGGTATCCATCCTATTATTTATGATGAAGATGGCAATGAAGTGAAAGAGCCAGCCACAGCGGGCAATATCTGTATTCAGAACCCGTGGCCGGGGGCCTTCCAGACGATTTGGGGTGACCGGGAGCGATATGTGAATACCTATTACGCCAGATATAATAAAGACTCGGAGAGCAAAGATTGGCGCGATTGGCCCTACTTCCCTGGCGACGCGGCAGTACGGGCGGCTGATGGCTATTATCGTATTTTGGGCCGGGTGGACGATGTGATTAATGTAGCCGGACACCGTTTAGGCACAAAAGAGCTAGAATCAGCCTGTTTATCAGTGGATGAAGTGGCTGAGGCGTCCGTTGTCCCCCTGGCAGATGAGCTGCGAGGCAAAGTGCCAGATATTTATGTGTCGTTGAAACCGGGCATTTTGCCGGGTAAGGCAATTGAGAACGCAGTGATAAAATCCATTGAAGAAACCATTGGCAAGATCGCGCGTCCCCGCCATGTCTACATTGTGCCGGATATGCCTAAGACACGCTCAGGCAAGATTATGCGCCGAGTGCTGGCGGCGATCTCCAATGGCACCAATGTGGGCGACGTAACAACCTTAGCTAATCCTGAGATTGTTGAGGAAGTACGGCTCATGGTGCAGGGGGAGGAAGATATCTTTGCCGGTTAGGAAGGCAGAGAATGAGCATGATCAAAAACCGGGTTTCTGTGCGAAACCCGGTTTTTTTATTGACAAATCTCACGATGATAGGGCGAGATTATTCGCCGTATTGATCAGTTGCGAAGTCCAATAACCCTTTCTCCGCTAATTTGGCAGCAGGGGCGCGGAAGGTGACTTGAACTACACCAGGATGACGGCCGATTTCAATAGAACCCGTAATCGTAGCCCGGTTCTTGATAGCAGGCACAGTTGTATCTAGTAGCTCGGCGGCCCGTTCTAGTCCGTTATCCGTAGCCGCATTTAGGTCAGGGCCAGTGCCAATAATGGAAACGGGGAGGGATTCTTCAACCCCTGCCATGTCCCATGATTGGGCTACAGCTTCAGCGCGAGCCTTTTCTTCGTCAGAGAGTGGTTGGGCTAAGAAGGGTAAATCTTCTTGCACAGGGAAGAGAATGGGGCCATCTATGTTCAAACCTTTGATGAGATGAACTTGGAGCGTGACTGTGCCAGAGACATCGGCCGTATGGCCGGCGATTTCACCATCTCCTTGCAGGGCGTGCATATCGCCCATGTAGACACCGCCCCCCGCGACCTTAACAGGGCAGATAAGAATCGCGCCAGCACGCACGGCATCAATATCCATGTGGCCATCGGTGCGGTGGGCTAGCTGTTCAGCCTCAATGCCATATTCATGGAGTGCGCCGATGAGGAAGGAGCCAAAGTCACCAGCATTGTGAGAGTCGGGCATGGGAATAGCAGGTGTGGTGCCAAGTTGTCCCATAAACGGCCGTAGCCGGCCCACCAAGCCCACTAAATCTGTCGGACAAAAGGTGAGCACCGAGTTTTGGATCGAGTTTTCTGGCATGGCGGCATAGTAATTTGCATCATGGGCTACCGTTTCAGCGGCCTCTTGGTTGAGGGTAACGCCCACAGCACGGTTGTTGTCAAAGGCGATGGTGTAACCATTGGTGAATTTGAACGGCGCGGCATCCGCTCCACAGTTGGCACAGCGAATTGCCTCTTGGCCAATGCCCTGAATCACTGTTTTGGGGTAAACAGTACCGCAGTCAGGACATTTGCCGGCCACATAGGGATCGCCGACGCAACGTTCAGCCAAAATAACATCATTGCCAGAAGCTGTGGCCATCGAGGTGATAGTGATGTCCTTGATGCGGATGGCGATGGCATCGCCAATTTCGGCCCCAGCCACAGCTACTGGTTTGGTCACTTCATGCCCGCCGCGAATTTCGGGAGTGAGCATAGGCCCCCAGCAGCCAGGAGCGGTGTTAGCAATGATGTGCCCCCCATCACGCACGGGGCCAAGCATGGGCTTATTGGGATCAAGCACACCATCTACAAATTGATCAACGTAAACCGTTTCATGACCCACATGACCATTCGCACGGCCGTTGGCTTGATCTGTAACCTTCTCTTTCTGCATTTCTAACGTCATCATACACTCTCCTTTCTTGAAATAATGGGTGGAAACAAGCATCAGCAAGGGCATATACTATCTTTTTATCCGCCAGCAATGGGCATGAGGAGGGCTATATCTTGACCATCTTGGAGAACGGCCGTAACAGCTTGATGTACCCCACCAATTACAGCCACGGTACGGCCGATTTCAGGGGTCAAGTGAGGATATTGGTCTTGCAAATGTTGCTGTAGATCTTGGACAGTGGCAGAGGGAGGCAACGTGACTGCCAGCCGTGCCACACCAATTTTGCTGGCTAAAATGCCATTAATACGTACCGTTACCTGCATAGAAATGTCCTTGCTATCACGCCATTTCATATTAGCATGTCTCTCCTGAATCGTCCAAAATGGCTCAAGAATCGTACCGTTTCCATAGAGATTTGCTGTGCTTACGTGCTGGCTCCTAATTGTTTGCTAAAATAATCGGTAAGAATCTCACACAATACAAAAATAGGAGAGCCTTATGATTAACAGTATCCATCAATTAGAACCAGAACGGCCGATCAGCCTTCGTGACATCTCCACCAGAGGCAGTGATTATTATGAGGGGAATAAGGAAACGGCCGTTGCTGAATTCAAAGCCCTGCGCAAAGAATTTATTGAATGGCAGCGTCGCCTCTATGCTGAGGACAAACAGAAACTACTGATCGTTCTGCAAGCCAACGATGCTGGCGGCAAGGACGGCACCATCCGCAACCTGACAAGTGGGGTCAATCCTCAAGGGGTACAAGTTACATCTTTCAAAGTACCCAGCAAAGAAGAATTAGCTCGTGATTTTTTATGGCGCATTCACAAAGCTGTGCCAGGCAAAGGGATGATTGGTATTTTTAACCGTTCCCATTATGAGGACGTTCTCGTTGTCCGCGTCCACAATATCGTGCCAGAAAGTGTATGGCGACCCCGCTATGAACAGATCAATCAGTTTGAGAAGCTGTTGACAGACAGCGGCACAACCATTCTCAAATTCTATCTCCACATCTCCAAAGCCGAACAAAAGGAACGGCTGCAGGCTCGTTTAGACGATCCCAGTAAGCATTGGAAGTTTGATGTCGGTGATTTGGAAAAACGCAAGCTATGGTCCGATTACATAGTGGCTTTTGAGGACATGGTGAACCAGTGTACAACGGATTACGCACCCTGGCACGTTATTCCTGCCGACCAAAAATGGTATCGTAATTTAGCCATAATGCGGGCCGTGATCGCTGCTTGTCAACAGATGAATCCCCAATATCCACAAAACGATGATGACTTAAGCAAAGTTGTGATCATCTAACAATCAGCCATTCCAGGGAGCGCAATATCCCAATGTATCACAGACAGGAAGACACATGCTAAAAAATATTGATTTGGATTATCGACATGCATTGTTAGTAGCTATCCCAATCGCTTTTTTGGCACACACCTTTGGGCTAGGCGATATTGGGCAATTTATGGCAGCAGCCATAGCTATCATTCCCCTGGCTGGGTTTATTGGTGAAGCAACCGAGGAATTGGCAGCTCGCACTAGCCCTCAGGTTGGGGGGCTGTTAAATACCATTTTGGGCAATGCGGCCGAATTGATTATTGCGATCGTAGCGATTAAGGCAGGCGCATTGGAGCTAGTCATTGCCTCAATCACTGGTTCAATTCTAGGCAACTTGCTACTGGTGATGGGCTTGAGCATTCTTTTGGGAGGCTTAAAAAACGGTCAACAGAGTTTCGATGCAAATGAAGCCACCACAAACGCTACCATGTTGATTTTGGCGGTGGTAGCCATCTTAATCCCTGCGATTTTTGGTGAATTTGCGGAACGGCATGAAGCATTGCAGCCTTTTAGTCTCACAGCAGCTATTTTGATGATTACAATTTATGGCCTGGCCACCTATTATTCGTTTACCACTCGTTTTGAAGAGGATCCCATGAGCCGTGAATCAGTCTATGGAGACGAGGCAGAGTGGTCTGTGCCAACGGCCGTTATCGTTCTTGTCACTGCGATAGTGGCCATCATCTTCATGAGTGAGCTATTGGTTGATTCTATCGAGCATGTGGTAGCCCAGCTTGGTTGGAGTGAAATCTTTATCGGCATCATCATCGTGCCCTTTGTGGGTAACGTAGCCGAGCATCTGCTGGCCGTACAAGTGGCAATAAAAAATCAGATGAATTTGAGCTTCAGTATCGCTCTAGGCTCCAGTTTACAAATCGCTCTCTTCGTGGCCCCCGTTTTGGTTATTGTGGCAGCCATTATAGGACAAGGCCTATCTTTTAGTTTTACTACTTTTGAGATGGTGGCTCTGGCTTCGGCAAGCATTGTAGCCGTTTTTGTCTTCAAAGATGGCAAATCAAACTGGTTAGAAGGGGCGCAGTTATTGGTGCTTTATATTCTATTAGGAGTGGCTTTCTATTTCGTCTAGATAGATCGGGGGTCAATTTGACACAAAAAACGGCCGTTTCCTGCACGGAAACGGCCGTTTTCATTACATTAGAAGATGATCTGTGCTTACGGGATTAACGTTGAATCATATAAGGCACCATCATCAACTGCGGGCATATTGCGACTAACAGGTACGCTTACCAGCACCTCGCCAGAGCAGCTATTGCCCTGATCGTCATTGGCCGTGAAGCTGATATGATAGACACGACCGTTGCCGCCCTCACCCACGCGTTCAGCGCGTACCTCAGCCGTAGCTGTACCTATACCTTGACCGTCTGGCGAAGTATCCCCACTGTCTGGTGCATCCACCGCCTCGTCCTGGAAGATACTATCAATTGTAATCGTAACCGGGTCACCATCAGGATCTGTCACACCCAAAACATGAATCTCTACAAACTTATGATTGGGTCGGTTCAGTATCGACCTACTAGGAACGGCCGTGCTACAAACTGGCGGTGCATTTAAGTCCAATCCAACCACCACCGGATCATGATCCGAAGCTCGATAAGCATCAGGACTGTAATATCCTGGAGGATTAAAATTCTCATCATAGCCAATAACAGATGGTTCATCAGCATTGATGTGCCATTCTGTGACACCAACCACCTGAGAAGTCAGATGGGCATTAGCCAAGGCATGATCCAGATAGCCTGACTGCCCATCAAAGATGAAGGAATAAGCCGTGTCACCTTGGAAATTGGCAATGAGATTGGTGTAGTTGGCCGCCTCAATGGTAGCAATGGGATCTTCCTTAGCATAGGCATTCAGATCACCAATGATCATGAAGTCCATATCGTTGCTGCCAGTCGGATCGGTGGCTAGCCAATTGACCAACGCCTGTGCCGCTGCTGTGCGCGTGCCATTACAATTTCCTTGGCCGTTCGGATCCGTCGGATCGCCCACATCATCGCAGGGTGAACCCTTAGATTTCAGATGGTTGACGGCTACCGTCAGGCGAGCACCATCAGCCAGTTCCACAAATGTTTGAGCCAGCACAGGTCGGTTCTTCGTATCAAGGAAGGCTGGATCAACAGAGCTATCCAAGATAGCAAAGCTGCCCACAGGAGCTACTGTTGCGGTTTTGTAGATAAAGGCTACTTTGATAGCGTCGGCACCTATGACACCTGCATCTACAAAGCTGTAAGTTCCCGCGCCGGCAACATCATTCAAGGCTGCAACAAGCGTTTCCAATACGGGATCAACGCCATCTCCAGCTGGGTTAGCAGCTGCGTTG
Source organism: Promineifilaceae bacterium (SeqCode) (assembly GCA_965223555.1). Classification (GTDB taxonomy): domain Bacteria; phylum Chloroflexota; class Anaerolineae; order Promineifilales; family Promineifilaceae; genus CBDCWU01. Next base: position 1,177,855 of record CBDCWU010000008.1, on the reverse strand, counting down.
TTCTCCAGCTCAACCAGACCGACAATGTCAGCATCAATGGCGGCCAGTGCAGCCACAATCTTATCCTGCTGCCGCATCAACTCGGAAGCACTATCAGCCCCACGACAATCCTGATTCCCAGCCGGACCGCAGATATCAGGGCCATTATCTATTGTGGTGAAGTAATTTAACACATTGAAGCTGGTTACTTTCAATGAGCCACCAACAGCATCAGGGGCAGCGGGTCGAGGATTGGTACTTGTGAAAAGTGGGGCAACTGTAGGATGGAGACGATAATCACGAGCAAAGGATGTGTTATCCGTGCAAGGGCCACCAGAATTGATACGGCCGTAATCCAATACACCCACTAAATTAGATACCTGATCCCCTGCACGAATGACAGATGGTGGTGCAGGACCAAGATAGGGGACTGGCACGGGATTGTCACCGCAACTCGAAATGTCCTGCCCATCATCTAGAATCAGCAGTCGTCGCGCGTTTTCGTTTGCTAGGTTAATCGCATCCACACTGCCAGGGGTGAATTGGTTAGTGGGGTTATAGAGACGGCCGTTGGCAGCCAACGTCATCTGCCCATAACGACCCAGGAAGAAATTTTGCACCACATGCATATCTGACTGCGCCGTAATCTCCACCAACATGCCTTCCACCCGTTCCAAATCACCATCAACCGTCTCTGGCAGAGTGACAGGCACTGGCGTGGGTAAAGCATTGCCCGAACTGAGAAGAGTCACATCACTGACATTATTCAGTTCCGTCAATGTGAAAAATTCAGAAACCAAACCTGTGACTTCTACGATGTCCCCAACAGCGACATCAGGCCCCGCGGGGTCAAAGACAAAGATGCCATCCGACGTATTAGGATCACCATCACCAGCAACATCTTGGATAAAGAACCCATTCAGACCATTCGTGCCCTGGAAATCAGCCACGACGATACCAGTCGTGACAGCTGGCTGACCAGCATAAGGGCTCGTTGCCTGATCACCTTGAATTTCATAGATCGCCAACGAAGGGGCAGGGCAACCTGATAGCTGAAGACCGTTCACTTGTGTACCGGGTGAGAAGCGTGCACCACTGGAGTTGGTAGCCAAGGTGTGCTTGACACGAGGAGGCGCAGCGGTAACATCAGGATCGAGCGTCAGGGATTGATTATCCCCACCTTCGCCACCATAGTTAGCCATCGCCCGATCTTCACTGCCGTCATTGAGTGTTATGGAATCACCACCATTATTTAAACCTACCGAACCACTGCTGGCTGTTTGCACAACAGACCCGCCAAAAACACCAGTGGGCGAACCACCGCCAAAGACAACGACAGCACAGCCGTTTAAGACAACTGTCCCTTCAGGGAAGGTATGGCGTATACCAAAACCATCAGCCAATGTCCAGCCAGAAATGTCTACATCACTGCCACTATTATTGACAATTTCCACAAACTCGTCCTGGCTTGTGTTAACCGATCCATCGCCATTAGCATCACCCTCGGCTGCGTCAGGATCGGCATGGATTTCGTTTATGACCCAATCAGGGACACAGAAGTTGACAATATTGGGCGTAGGGGCGTTTTCACACCAAGTATTGTTGAGGTCTTCAGATGTTTCATCATGGCCATCGGCACCATTGCCACCACTCTTGATCTCTGCCCCTTCATTAACATCATCGCGTTGCCAAGAAGTACCAAATGTATGGCTGCCAGTGGCCACTAGGACTTGAGCCACGATAGCCGTATCGTTTTGGTAGGTCGAAGTATCGCTATCAGCATCGGGGCCATCAATAGATACCCCGCTCTTGTCTACGGCTTCGGCCGTATCGCCCCAAATGAAGTAATCAAGGTCTGTGACTAAATCGGAAATGCCATCCCAGTAATAGAGAATAGCGACTTCGCCGCCATTGCTTAAGCCACCTTGTCCATTAATGGAACCAGGGGTTGCTTCGCGCATATCGGCTATGCTGTCCGGGGCCAGGTCATCTTCAAATAGTTCATAGGTGGGATCAACACCATAAGTTGCGAAGAAGCCCATAGACCCTGCCAATGCAACTGTCTGGTATTCGCCAGGGCCAATGGAAGCACCATCTGGGAAGCGAGCATTAAAATCGGCAAAGCCACCGCCACCGCCACCGCCCGTGACAATATTGTAATAATAGACACTGCCACCAGCAAAAGTGGCATCTGTGAGGTAAACGTTACTGAGATCAACGGCCGTTCCGTTAGGATTATAAATCTCAACAAACTCACCGCCTGTTGGGGTCACAACAACTTCATTAAGCAATAGTTGTGGAACTGAAACGGTTGGCGCACAACCAGCAAAAGAAGTGCCGTCAATCTGAGTGCCGGGTGAGAACAAAGCCCCAGCTGAGCCAGTGGCCACACTATGCTGCACATAGGGCAGTGAGCCAGTAATATCTGGGTCGAGTGTCAAGGATTGATTATTACCCCCGTCACTGCCATAAACGGCCGTCGCTTGATCGCTGACACCGTCATTCAGGGTCACTGTGTCACCAGTATTGTTCAAACCCAGCGAACCACCGCTAGCTGTCTGTACCAGAGCATCACCAAAGGTGCCCGTGGGAGAGCCGCCAGAAAAAACAACAATGGCACATTGATGGGGCACAATAGTTCCAGACGGAAAGGTATGGCGGTCAGCAAAGCCATCAGCTAATGTCCAGCCAGAAATATCTACAGCACCGCCAGTATTGTTCACGAGTTCCACAAACTCATCTTGGCCTGTATCAACCATCCCATCGCCGTTGGCATCCCCATTGGCAGCATCGGGGTCGGCATGGATTTCGTTTATGACCCAAGTGCCACCGCTAGCTGAGGCTGTCGTGAAGCTCAAGATGAAGTCTTCGGCCATGTTATCGGGCGGATCATCACTATCACTATCACTAACCTGAGTGGCAAAAATAGTCGTCGTACAGCTTTCGGAGTTGGCAAAGTCTACATCAGGATTGAGCGTGTAATTTTGAGGACCACCAGCGACAACGGCCGTATGCAGGCCACTGGTGTCACAACTAATTTCAAACCAGGTGCCTGTAACAACAACATCTTCACTAAAATTAATAGCGATATCACTATCTAAGGCCACATTGCTGCTACCATCCATTGGGTCAGTGCTAGCCACCTCAGGCGCGGCATCAGGTATCGAACAATTGCCATATGTCGTCAGGGGCACAGGGGTCGTTGCAGTCGCATTACTGGTTTCACCATCCAGAGCATTAGGGCCACTAAATGTCCAGTTACCAATAACAAAGGTCGACCCATCCGGGCCCGTACCAGCATTACGATAAGCCCAACCATCCAAATACTCCCAAGGTTGTCCAGTACCATCAACATTGATGTCGCCAAAGACATCGCTAACACTACCGTTTGTAAAGAGTTCAACAGCATCGTCGCCATTAATCAACATAGACCCGTCGGTATAGCTGGGTGGAAAGCCAAAGAAGCTGGTAAAACCAACATCCTCAGAGGCCACCCAAATACAGCTTCCAGCAGAAGCCGAAACGGCTGGGAAGGTAAATTCTTGGACACCACCTCCATTTCCATTATTAGCTGAACCGAGGCCATAAATACTCAAATCGGGTATATCGTTGACAACGTAAAGTTCAACGCCCTTGGGAACACCCCCTGTCAAAGGCCCATCGAATGCACCCGTAATAATTAGATCATCGGCTGGAGCAGCCTGTGCGGCAGCCGTACCCGACCCCAATAATGTAATCAACATGAGAGCTAAAGCTAAAAAGAGTAAGTATTGTCGCTTTTGTTTCATCCATTTTCTCCTTCAGAAAACGCATATAATTGGCATTATATTACTTACAGACGGCCGTATACCGCCCAGATTAGTCAAATTAAGTGAAGTAGTGTGAATATTCGGGAATTTGCGGGATTGTCTACCTCCTTCGTGCAACGCTATTAAATCCAAATTTGAGCGGCTACCCTAACCCTCTAAGTATACTCCCGAACTTTACTTTTTATCTTACGCTTGCATTTTTCATGAAAATTAATATCGTTATCAGGGTTGATACCTTATATTTCAATTTGATGGGAGACACAAAATGGCAGAACTATTTACAGCTGAGAATCTTTTTGCATTTTTGACATTACTTGCTTTGGAAATCGTTTTGGGCATAGATAATGTCATCTTCATCTCTATTCTATCGGGCAAATTACCTGAAGAACAGCGACCTATGGGTAGACAATTGGGACTGGGGCTGGCTGTTATCAGCCGTGTTTTGCTTTTATTAGCCATTCGCTGGGTCCAATCTTTAGAGAGCCTGGAACTCTTTACCATTTTTGGCAACACCATTAGTGGTAAAGATTTGGTGCTACTGTTGGGTGGTCTGTTCCTCATCGGCAAAAGCACCTATGAGATTCATGAGAAGCTAGAGGTAGATGAACATGATAAGCATGGCACTGGCAAGACAATGGCGACGCTGAGTGCAGTGATTCTCCAGGTTATATTGATTGATGTGGTCTTTTCATTGGATTCGGTGATAACGGCCGTTGGCATTGCCGATAACCTCATTATCATGATCGCGGCTATTTTGATTGCAGCAGCCATTATGATTCTCTTTGCTGGTTCTGTCAGTGAATTTGTAGAACGTCATCCTACCATGAAAATGCTGGCCCTTTCTTTCCTCATCTTGATTGGTTCACTACTGGTCATTGAGGGCTGGAACCCAGAAGCAGCTCATGACTTACATCTGAAGAATTATGCCTATTTCGCAATGGCGTTTTCCTTTGGTGTGGAAATACTAAATATGCGGATGCGCCAATCGAAGAAACCTGTCAAGTTGCATAATCAGCCATCTTTGCCTAAGGGTGGTGATTAGACACTACTCTGAACCACATCAGGCGGAGAGGAAACGGCCGTTTCTTCACTATCCCCTTCTGGCTCAGCATCGCTCACATCTTGTTCGGGCAATGCCACATGATAGGGGTCTACATGTTGATTGCCGCAGAAAGGACAAAGATTCCACTGTAAATCCATTAGTGAGTTGCAATCTGGACAAGCCTTCTTGAGGCGGGTGTGGCAATGGGGACAGAGAAGCCAACGGCCGTCTACAATGCGAGAACAGCCAGGGCAATGGGGCTTCTCTTCGATTTCTTGCAAAAGTGCCTCTTCCTCCAAAGCCCGTTCATAGGCTTCGGCCAGTGTCTCTGGGGGACGCAAGATAAGATAAATGATAATGCCAACCCCAGGCAAAGCAGCTACCAAAACAGCCGCTAATATTTGGGCAAAAGGATCACGGGAACGCAAGCGCATATCACGGAAGGCCCAAATAATGAGGCTAAGCCACAAAGCAGCAAAAAGTGCCCCCATAACAGCCGTAACAATGGTCAAATAAGAGGTAATAGTTTCCAGAGAAGGAATGGTCATGGCGGGGATTATAGCACAAAAGCTAGGACGAAATTACCAAAGAAAAACACCCGACTGCCACTTTCTAGTCGGGTGTTTCTCCAGAGGATCAAGAAGATACCACCATCATAGTTCAAGATCGTCGAGAAAACGTCGAGACAGAATTCTAATGTACCTGAAAAGTTTCAGGATCATCTGAGGCAGCATAGGGAGCCAGGCAGCTGGTGAAGGTGAACGTATAAACGGCCAATCCCATTGCCTGGAAGGTAAGGCTTAGTTCATGGGATTCAAAGGCACTATTTCTAACAAGCTGTACCATACGTGCCCGCGTGACACGCACAAAGCTAGAGCCATCTTTACCAAATTCTATATCTGTGCCAGCATTGTTGGGCTTGAGGTAACGGCCGTCTTGCTGCACAATCACAATGGGATCTGCTTCAGACGGCCGTAAATCCAACATCAGTTCCACAGAATCGGCTGAAGGGGCCAGCACCACATTGGCCGTCGCCCCATTATATGGCACGAGGATACGCCCACCCTCCTGCCCGGCATAAGCCATCGCCTCCGGCCAAGCTCGCCACACCCCTTCCACATAAAATTGACCCATCGGCCGTTTCTCTGGCAAGGCATAAAACATCGGATTGTGAGGTACATACCCCTCTGGGTTGCCCAGTCCACCACCAAATAAGCCACCTCCCTGATAGCCCGCATATATCTCAGGTGTTGGCCGATAGCAGACTGCACCTGACGAATCCTCTAGGCGCAAGGGTGGCAATAAATCAGGCAAAACCACCTGAGGATCACGCTGGCGCAATAATGTTTGGATGGCCAACTCGGTCTCTTGATAGTAGCCCTCACCTTGACGTTGGTAACGAATATAGCCATCAGTATCAATCAAAATTTTAGTAGGCCAGGCTTTAGCCGCAAAACGAGACCAATTTTCATATTCATTGTCTAGCAAAACAGGATAGGTAAGGCCATGTTCGACCATCGCAGCTTCTACTTGCTGTTGCAATTGGGCGAACTTAAACTCAGGGGTGTGCATGCCCAAAATAGTCAGACCCTTATCCTCATATCGCTGTTGCCATGCCTGCAAATAAGGCAGGGTGCGAATGCAATTGACACAAGCATAGTCCCAGAAATCAACCAAAACCACTTGCCCCTGTAGCTGATGGCGGGTGAACGGCCGTTTCCCATTCAACCACAACCCCGCCGCCAATTCAGGCATCCGCACAATCTGGTTTTGCAATAGTTGAGCCATAACCTCCTGTTATAACCACGAAAGCACAAAACGTAAAACCGAAGTTGGGTGCATTTAGGTTTCGTGTTTTCCTCCGTATCAGCACAATATGTGCATTGCGAGCGTGAATTATCATCCCCGAAGGCCACAAATAACCCAAAGTAGGCAAAATATTTCGTGCCTTTCGTGTTCTTTGTAGACAATTTTGCGGCTTCACCACTTAATCCATTACAATCAACCCTATGACACCTCTAGAACGCGCTCGCGGTTGTTTATTGGGGCTGGCAGTGGCTGATGCAGTAGGGACAACACTGGAGTTCAAACCTCCCGGCTCTTTTGTGCCTATTACAGATATGGTAGGTGGTGGCCCCTTTCACCTATTACCAGGCCAATGGACGGATGACACCTCCATGGCCTTATGTTTGGCAGCCAGCTTGGTAGAGAAGGGCTTCGACCCAGATGATCAGATGCAGCGGTATGTGCGCTGGTATCAAGAGGGGTATATGAGCAGCAACGGCCGTTGTTTTGACATCGGTAATACGGTGCGGCAAGCGCTGCATCACTATCAACAGGCGGGCAATCCCCTGGCTGGCTCCACCCATCCCCACTCAGCAGGCAACGGCTCTATCATGCGCTTGGCTCCTGTGCCCATTTATTATCATCGCCAGCCTGCCGCTGCCATTACCCAGGCTGGCGAAAGCAGTTGTACCACACATGGTACTGCAGCTGCGGTAGATGCCTGCCGCTACTTCAGTGCCCTCATTACAGGTGCGCTCCAAGGCCTAGATAAAGACATACTTTTAGCCCCTTTCTACACACCCCAGCCGGACTCTTGGCAAAGGCACCCCCTTATGGACGATATTGCCGCGATTGCCAATGGCTCTTTCAAAGAAAAGCAACCGCCGAATATTAAAGGTTCCGGCTACGTTGTTCACTCATTAGAAGCAGCTTTATGGGCCTTTTATCATAGCGATACCTTCCGCGATGGTTGTTTGCTGGCAGCCAATTTGGGCGATGATGCGGATACCACAGCGGCCGTTTTTGGACAGCTTGCTGGCGCTTATTATGGCGAAACGGGTATTCCCCAGCAGTGGCGTGCCCAAGTGACCATGCACGATGACATTGTACGATTGGCAGCACAGCTTTATGCAGGCCGCACCTAAACTTGTCGTTTTTCTAGTCCCATGAACTGCCACAAATGGATTATAGTCATGATAAACGTGCTGGGGGCCTTGAGCCTCTTGATGGCTTGCACCGGAGAACAACGGCCGTTATTCATTGCCACCACCCCCCTGGCCACACAAGCCGCCGCGGCCACTGCTGCCAACACGCCCACGCCTGCGGCCACCGAAACGGCCGTAGCCACTGCCCGCTTCACCTACCAGGGGATCAGCTTTAGCTATGCCAATGGTCTCCTGCGCCGCCTGACGGCTGAGCGGCAACCTGCTGCAGCTAACCTCACTCATTTAGCACCATCGGATTTGCCCATCTACTACTTTGGTGTTCCTGACTTTCTCCTGTTTAACTTTGACACTAGTGGCAGCAACCCCATCCCATCCCGATTGGTTATCCAACAGCTGCGGGATAACACAGGCGCTTTCTATGATGCCTATCCAGAAACAGCAATCGGCCGTTTCGACCACTTAGCCGCCCGACTCGACACACAGGCAACAGAAAATGTTCAGCCACCCCTCAGCCGCCCACTGACCTTTGCCAATGGCTCTGGCTTTCGCTCCGTCGGTCTAACGCCCTCTAATTTAACAGCCCATCTATCAGATATAGTGCCCCTATCTGATATCCATCTGTTCTATCTATACGAAGGATTGACGGAAGACGGCCGTACCTACATCTGGCTGCAATTTAACCTACAAACGCCCATCTTGCCTGATGAACCAGGGCAATTTAGCCCTCGTGAACTGGCAATATTCCGAAAGGACGCGACTGCTTACCAAGCTTATCTAGATGAACAAATGGCCTTAATTCAAGCCCTGCCCCCAACTGCCTTCACCCCCAACCTGGCCCATTTAGATGATCTCATCCAAAGTTTGATGATTCCTCCGCAAACGGCCGTGACTACCTCCCTACCCATCAACCAACTAGATTGCACCAACCAAGCCGCCTATATCGCCGATATCACCGTCCCCAATGGCACCCAAATGTCAGCAGGACAAACCTTCATCAAAACCTGGCGTATCCAAAATATAGGCAATTGCACCTGGTCTGCTGCCTATCAATTGATTCGGGATACTGAAATCCTCTCGATCCAAGAAAAGCCTCTTCTCCCGGTCGTCTTACCCGGTGCAACAGTAGACATTAGCATCCCTTTTACATCTCCCACCGAACCTGGTATCTATCAAGAAACATGGCGTCTGCAAACGCCTTATATACTTGAGCAAAAGCCACCGTATGAGAAATTTGGGCCAATGCTCACAATTCATATTGAAGTTATTGCCAATGAGTCATAAAATTGACGGGAAGGACACGACTCTCATGTCCAAACCAGGCTTTATGCAGTAATTTAGAACACCACCTCCTAGGCAACAGGCTGAACCATGAACTTTCAAACTCTTCTGGCAGGGATATTGATACTTTTAGGAGCAGGTGTCATGTTCCTTTCTATGCTAGGAACTCGCTCACTCTTAACTCAAATACAACAAAGCAAATACCTGAAATCTTGGCAGATTTTGCTCGTTCTGATGGCCTTCTTCTTTCTTGGCTACGTCGGTACTTCCTTTTTGGTGTTTACTGAGATTACCCAAGTTTTAATGATACTGGTCGGTGTCGTGTTCCTGTTTGGGGCCTTGTTCGTCTATCTTGTGGTGCACATCGGAGGTTTAACAATTGGTGATTTGCAGCAAACCATGTTCTCAATGGATCAATTAGAGGACGAAGTGGAAACCAGAACGGCCGAATTAACCGCAGCTAACCAGGAATTGCGCCGCTCAGAAACAGATTTAGCCCAGGCCCGCGATGAAGCTCTCAAGGCCAATCGCGCCAAATCCGTCTTCCTAGCCAATATGAGCCATGAACTCCGCACCCCACTCAATGCCATTCTCGGCTACAGCGAAATGCTGCAAGAAGATGCTGAAGACATAAATGCAGGTGAAATGGTGTCTGATCTGCAAAATATTCACAGCTCTGGCAAACATCTTTTGGCCATCATCAATGACATTCTCGATTTATCAAAGATTGAAGCAGGGCGCATGACCATGTATTTGGATGAGTTTGATCTCAGTTTAATGCTCAATGAAGTATTAAGCACCATCCAACCCTTAATCGCCCACAACAACAATGAGCTAAAGGCCATTATGGGTGACAACTTGGGCCTGATGTATGCTGATCAAACCAAGGTGCGCCAGATCATGTTCAATTTACTGAGCAATGCCTGCAAATTTACCGAAAATGGCATCGTGACTCTGGATGCGCAGCGGGTGCAGCAAGATGGTCTCGAACGATACGTTTTTGAAGTCCATGATAGTGGCATCGGCATGACCCCTGACCAAATGAAACAGTTGTTTCAACCATTTATGCAAGCCGATTCCTCAACCACACGCCTCTATGGTGGCACGGGACTTGGTTTAGCTATCACCAAACGCTTTTGCGAAATGATGGGGGGCAAGATTGAGGCAAAAAGCACACTGGACGTGGGCACATCATTCACTGTGTCTCTGCCTGTCAACGTACCGCCGCGCCCAACCGAATCGTTGGGCACTGGGCGGCTGAGGCCTTTTGGCGAGCAACATGTCTTGATCATTGATGATGATCCCATTGTACGTGATCTCATGCAACGTTTCTTGGTGAAAGAGGGTTTTCATGCCGAATTGGCTTCTGGTGGCCAACAAGGTATTGACATGGCCCGTCAACTGCTGCCAGACCTTATCACTTTAGATGTTATGATGCCCGATATGGATGGTTGGAGCGTCCTAGCCCAGTTGAAAGCGGATGAGACAACGGCTGATATTCCTGTAATCATGTTAACAATGTTAGATGACAAGGAGCGTGGCTTTTCGTTGGGCGCCACTGATTTTGTCAGCAAACCGATTGACCGGGAACGGCTTTTGCGGGTGATCCAACGACATCAAAGTGCCAAATCAGATGAAGTGGCTCTGATTGTGGAAGACCATGAGCCAACCCGCCAGATACTCCAAAAAATGCTAGAGAAGGAGGGATGGCAGGTAGATACGGCCGCTAACGGCCGTATCGCCCTAGAGCATACACGCAACCAGAAACCAACTATCATTCTTCTTGACCTCATGATGCCGGAAATGGATGGCTTCCAATTTGCCGTTGCCTTCCGCAAACAAGCAGGCATGCAACATATCCCCATCATCGTCGTCACGGCTAAAGACCTCACTGAAGAAGACCATAGACGCTTGAACGGTTATGTGGAAATGATTGTAAATAAGGAAGCCTATAGTCGTGACACCCTGCTCAATGAAGTGCGCCAATTAGCCCATCAGATCAAAGCCGAAACTAAGCAATCTCTATGAAATAATGGACAATTTGTAACTAGTCTCCTCATGCCATGTGTCATAAAGGCAAGACGTATGAAAAGAGACATACCAGCAATTCTCATTCTGAAATTGGCTAAAAAGGGTCAAGGAGGTAACTCCAATTCAAGACCATCAAGCATAAAGTCAAACAAAGCATCCCAGCTGTCGAAAACCATGTAACGGGTCAAAGCCTTGAGGTCATTGAAAAAGGTGCGCCGCACCGCTAAAGCGTCGCGTAGAAGACGATAGGCTCGATTGACATAATGCTGAATAGTATGGGTCAAAAATGCCAGGATATTGAGGGAGAAAAAGACGTTGGCCAAATGAGAGCTGCCATGACCAAAATTGTGTTCGAGATTGTAGCCCTTGGTCTTGAGAATATTGATATTTTCATTCTCAACCTTCCAGCGGGTGCGCCCGCAGCGAGCCAAGACTACCACATTCTTGAGTGTAAGGAGATGATTGGTAATCCAAGCATTGTGAAAGAGTTGCTCACCTGTATCCTCATGAGTGATGGTTAGCTGAAACCAGTTGACCAGGAGAGCATCCTCACCAGCCTTGATGGGCACTTCATTGAGGAAACGATAAGACCAGATTTCACCATGACGGCCGTTCCAGTGACGCTCTTGTTTGCTTTGCAGGCGACCAACCCCTTCTACAGAGGCGACATATTCATAGAGGATGGTATGAGAATCTGGTTTGCAAACGAAGATAAAGGATTGCTTATAGGTTTGCTCAATCAACTGACACAGTGGCTGATTGGAATGGAGGTCATCCCCCAAATAGGTCACAGTGCCGGGTTGAAAATAGTCATGATGTTGGCTCAACCAGCGTTTGACAGCCGCTCGTTCACAATCTTGTTTCTCGTGTCCATCCTGAGGCACGATGAACTCTGGTGGCAGTGATACCACTTGGGCTGAACCTGGTTTGACCATCACTGGCAAGATGGCACTGTGATAATAATGGATTGTGCCATTGCGGTCTTTGCGCTGGCTGCACTGGTCACAATGTATCTTGGTCGAGGAGTGGAAAACAACCCCATCAAAAGCCACCAGATAAGTGCTTTTATAGTCCTGAAAGGAAGCAAGCTGACCACTATTTTCTAATTCCTGATACAACCAGCGGAAATCGGCCTGGAAATGGTCGGGTGAGACGGGGTCTAACAGGTTCCTGACCTGATTATCACTGGGTATCTTGCTCACACCAAAGAGAGCTTCTACATTATCCTTCCCTTTTCGTCGCTGCAAATCCCGTTGATGGGCCAGGAATGAGGGTGATTGCATGAAGAAGACTGAGTAAGCAGCTTTGGCTGCATCAGCTATCTCATATTTGGTATTGTTATTGAGCTTACGATAATCTGGTAACTCGCTCCACGATTGTCCCAATCGTTCTGTGATTTTGTTCAGGGTCATACTATTATTCATCTTTCTCTCCTTGCTGCAAAACGCTGACCCTATCACCTTTTGCCTCTCATGTCACCCCCTGTTTTAGATTGAGAATTGCTGGAGACATACAAAAAAACTTGCCAGCCTTGGTAAGATAGGTTACAATCCAAACTGTTAAAGGGGACAAGAGCTGGTCGCGGACACAAACAAGGTTACCAACCCTGTTATCTTTCCTCACAGTTTATTTAACCATCACAGTCAGTGCCTGCCACTCGTGCAGGACACATCAACTCACAATCATATACTGCTTGGCAGCTGCCTTAATTGGCGGTCTTTTTGGCTTGCTACCTGACTTAGCTTTCCCGTGAAGGCTTAATGGTGGTACTGTTCCAGAACACGGCCGTTGCCTGTTTGGCAGCCTGTAGCCATCACTTCGGGAGGAAGTCATGCGTTTTAGTCGTCTCAGCCACTGGTTCAGCCTTATCCTTGCTTTAGTCCTACTCATCATCAGCGCCCCCAACGTGTGGGCCGCCGTCAGCGGCTTGTTACAAGGTAGCTCCACCTTAACCGTCAACGTCAGCAGCGACGAGCCCGATGCCAACCCTGGTGACGGTCTGTGTCAGACAGCTTCAGGGGAATGTAGCCTCCGGGCCGCCCTGGCCGAAGCCAATGCTCTGCCCGGCCTGGACAACATCCACTTCAACCTGCCCGGCAACAGCCCCCACGTCATCCTAGTGGGCAGCCCCCTGCCTGATGTGACCGAAGCCGTGGTCATCGACGGCCGTTCCCAACCAGACTACAGCGACAGCCCCGTCGTCGTCCTCGACGGCAGCCTGGCGGGCGAACAGAGTAGCGGCCTCACCATCACCGCTGGCGACAGCACCGTACAGGGTCTGGCCATCCACAGCTTCGGCTACAGCGGCCTCTATCTCCTCGGCGGCAGCAACAACCAAGTGGCCCACAACTATCTGGGCACCAGAGGCCAATTGGCCCAAGGCAACCAAATCGGTCTTCTCGTCGAAGGCTCCGGGTTCAATACCATTCACGACAACCTCATCTCCGGCAACGAAGTCGGCCTCTACCTCTATGGTCTAGGCACCACCGAAAACACCGTCTCCAGCAATTACATCGGCACCGACCCCAGCGGCACAACCGCTCTAGGCAACGAGCATGGCATCCGCATCACCCAAGCCGATGGCAACCTTATCGGCGCGCCAGCGACTGGCGGCAGCAATGCTGCTGACCGCAATCTCATCTCCGGCAACGAAACCGGCATCTACATTCAGGGAGAGGGAGCAGCTGGCAACCGCATCTGGGGCAACTACATTGGCCTAGATGTGAGTGGCGCCATCATCTTGGGCAACGAAGCCGCTGGCGTCTACATCCTGGATGCCCCTGGCAATCTAGTCGGTGGCCCCGATGCTGGTCCCAACCAGCGGGGCAATGTCATCGCTGGTGGTGAACTGGGCGTCTATGTGCGTGGCCCCAGCAGCCAGGGCAACCTAGTGCGCAACAACATTATTGGCACCGCCACCGACCAGACTCCCCCAGCCGAGCGCATCAGTGGTGGGGTGTTGGTGAGTGAAGCCGTCAACAATGAAGTGGGTGGCAATCAGCCTGGTGAGGGCAATCTCATTGTCAGCCAGCAGTATGGCATCCGTCTGCGGGGGACAGCAGTAGGTAACACCACGATGGAGAACAACATCCTGGATGTGACAGGGGATGAGGGAGAGGATGAAGGAGCAGGGGAGCAGGGGAGCGGGGGAGAAGAGGTGCAGGGAAGTGGAGAGAGTGGAGAAAAAAGTATAGCTTCGCTTACAGGTACAGATGGTAGTGGAGCCTGGGGCCAAGTGGCCTGGAAGCCAGGGAGCAAAGGGTTGCCGTTGGCGCATCTGACAGCCAAGATGGGCCTACTGCCACAATTACAAAGTGGTGGCACCACTTTCACCGTCACCGTCACCAGTGATGGTGGCGATGCCAATGTAGGCAACGGCATCTGTGCCGACAGCAACGGCGACTGTACCTTGCGGGCTGCCATTGAAGAAGCCGATGCTACCACCGCCACCGATACCATTGCCTTCAACATCCCGGGCTCTGGGCCTCATACCATCCAACCTGGCAGTAAGTTGCCCGTTATCAACGAGACCATCATTCTGGATGGCACGACCGAACCCGACTTCGTCAGTACGCCCATCATTGAACTAGATGGTAGCAATGCCGGAGCTGGGGCTAGAGGACTACAGTTAGAAGGAGCCAGCAGTACTATTCGTGGCTTAGTCATCAACCGCTTCGATGACGACGGCATCTTCTTGGAGACAGAGGCCATCAGCAGCACCATTGAGGGCAACTACATTGGCACCAACCTGGCTGGTACCGCCGCCCTAGGCAATGGGGATGATGGCATTACCTTGTGGAACACCCACCATGTCACCATTGGCGGCACCACCACCGCCGCCCGCAACCTTATCGCGGGCAATGCGGAGAATGGCATTGCGATTTTCAATGACCCTGCTGACTACAACATCATCCAGGGCAATATCATTGGCCTGGATATCAATGGCACAACAGACTTAGGCAATGGTTGGGATGGGGTCTACATTGACGGGGGCGATAATAACAGCATTGGCGGCATTGCTCCCGGCGCAGGCAATCTCATCTCCGGTAATGGTCATGACGGCATTGAACTCGATGCTGGGTCTACCGACAATAGCATCTTGGGTAATTTAATAGGCACCGACAGCAGCGGTACAGTCGATTTAGGCAACGGTGACCGAGGCGTGGAATTAGACGATGCCTCCAATAACATGGTGGGCGGCACCACGCCAGCAGCTCGCAACCTCATCTCCGGCAACGATGATGACGGCTTGGCTTTCGTAGACTCAGACACAACTGGTAACATCGTACAGGGCAACTACATTGGCACCAATATCAGCGGCACAGTGGCTATTGGTAACAGCAGCGATGGCGTTTATGCGCGCGAGGGCGCGGGCAACAACACAGTGGGGGGCACGGCCAATGGCGCAGGCAATCTCATCTCCGGCAATGGCGATGATGGTATTGACTTCGACTCCAATACCACCGGCATGCTTATCCAGGGCAACAAGATTGGCACCGATGCCACGGGCATGGCCGCTTTGGCCAATGGCGAAATGGGCCTGGTGGCCGATGGCGCCGCCGATAATACTATTGGCGGTACAGCCAATGGGGCGGGTAACCTTATTTCGGGCAACAGTGCCCATGGCATCAGTTTGCGCGATTCAGCCACAACGGGCAATGTGATGCAAGGCAACCTGATAGGCATAGCTGCTGATGGCCTGACCCCCTTAGGCAACGGCCGTCGCGGGATTAGCATCCGCTACAGTGCCGATGACAACATCGTTGGTGGCACAACAGCTGCGGCGGGCAACACCATCGCCTACAACACAGACGAAGGCGTCTATGTAGACAGCAGCAACACGGGCAATAGTATTCGGGCCAACAGCATCTTCAGCAACACCAAGTTAGGCATCGACCTCAATCCCGTGGGTGTGACCAGCAATGACAGTGGTGATGGCGATACGGGAGCCAACAATCGTCAGAACTTCCCCGTCATCATCAGTGCCACCACCAAGAGCACGGCCACCACCATCACGGGTACCCTCAACAGCACAGCCAATCTCACTTTCACTTTAGACTTTTATGGCAACACAGTCTGTGATTCAAGTGGCAATGGCCAGGGACAGTTCTACCTAGGTAGTGACACGGTGGTCACTGATGGCAGTGGCGATGTCAGTTTTACTAGCAATCTGACCACAGGGGCGAGTGACAACCCCATCCTGACAGCCACGGCCACCGACCCCAACGGCAATAGTTCGGAGTTCTCGGCTTGTTTTACGGCGGCTGTTTTACCCGAGTTAATAGCAGACTTTACAGCTTCACCTATTGTGGGCACAGTCCCCTTAGCCGTGGACTTTACCAATCTATCTACGAATGGCACCAGTTATTTATGGAACTTTGGTGATGGCACGACCGCTACCACAACAGCCCCGACCCATACCTATACCCAAACAGGTGTTTACAACGTCAGTCTCACAGCTTATGGACTAGGGGATGAGCATACCCTGGTGCGTGAGGATTATATCACTGTCGTTGACCCCATAAGCTTTACGCTGGGTTGGGATATAACGGGCGAGCAAGCAGGGGCTCATTATGGTTACAATGCCAGAACAGCTGGTGATGTCAATGATGATGGCTATGCCGATGTGATAGTGGGCGCCAGTCAGTACGACAATACCGGGACAGACGAGGGTCGGGCCTATTTGTATTACGGCGGAGAAATGGGGCTTTCCCTTTACCCTAGTTGGACAATGGGTGGCATTGATGACCATGCTTGGGCGGGATTTGCTGTCAATACGGCCGGGGATGTTAATGGCGATGATTTTGCTGATGTGATTATTGGTGCTCGATATACCTCGGGCAATGCTCCGGGACAAGCCTATGTCTATTATGGCTCAGCCACCGGGCTAAAGGCTACAGCCGATTGGACCATGAGCACGAACCAGGACAATGACCGCTTTGGTCACGCGGTGGCTTCAGCTGGCGATGTCAACGGGGATGGTTATGATGACGTGATTATCGGTGCTTCACAGTATGAAAATGGGGGGCCTGACCAGGGACGCGTCTTTGTCTATCACGGCTCGGCCATGGGTTTGGCCACGACTGCTGACTGGAGCTATGGCAGCACAATAGATAACGAATGGTTCGGCTATTCCGTCAACAGTGCTGGCGATATTAATGGGGATGGCTATGATGATGTCGTCGTTGGTTCCTCCTCTGGTGACCGGGTAATGGTCTTTCAAGGTTCTGGAGATGGGTTGAGCCAAACGCCAGATTGGACCTTCAGCAGCGGCCAGAGTGGTTCGCATTTAGGGACGGGGACGTCTGTCAGTGGCGTGGGTGATGTCAACAAAGATGGTTTTGCTGATGTCCTGGTGGGGGCACAGAGCTATACCAATCCAGAAAACAGAGAAGGCAAGGTTTGGCTCTTTTATGGTTCAGAAAACGGTCTAAGCATAACACCGGATTGGACGACAGAAAGCAACCAGGCCCAAACCGCCTTTGGTTGGGCTGTGGGTGAGTTAGGCGACGTGAACCAGGATGGTTATGCCGATTTCCTCATCGGAGCTGATGAGTATGACAACAGCCAAACGGATGCGGGCCAGGTCTATCTCTTCTTGGGCAGCCCCAATGGGCCAGCCACAACGGCCGCTTGGACAGCTGAAGGCACAGAGAGCAACGGCCGTTTCGGTCATGCTGTCAGTGGGGCCGGTGATGTGGATGGCAATGGCTATCCCGACCTGGTCATTGGTCAGCAAAACTACAGTGGTGGCCTCAGTGGCCAGGGACGCAGCCTCATATATTATGCTTCGCCCCAGACACAGTTGCTGCCCACGGCCGCTTTCCAGGCCACACCCGACAGTGGTGAAGCCGCTCATACTGTTACCTTCACCAACACCAGCCGCTATGCCACAGACTTTTTGTGGGACTTTGGCGATGGCACCAGCAGCAGCGACCTCCATCCCAGCCATACCTACAACCAAGCAGGCAGCTACACGGCCACTCTCACGGCCACCAATGAAGTTGGCAGCCATCTGAGTACCCACTCTATTTTTGTCAGTCCAGCTGTGCCTGATGAAGATGATTTAATCATTACGGTAGCTGATGTCCTAAACAGCACCGCTGGTATCTCTGACACCATCAGCCTGTCTGTCACCGTCCAGAATGTGGGTGATGCAGTCTTCAGCGGGGTGGTAGTGCAAGCCAATGGCTGGCCGCAGTTTACTTTGAGTGAGTATGTGGTTGGTACGCTGGCAGCGAATAGCAGTACCTCCTTCAGCTTGCCTGTGACCGTATTGGGTTATAACACAGAGTATACAAGCACCACCATCTTGGCTGAAGCGCGTAATGACCATTTCCCCTACCCAGCCCTGGATGAAGCCACCATCACTTTCGCCGCTCGGGCCAGCCAAACAATCGCCAATAGCAGTCGATTTGGTCTGGAAGCTGGCGACCCGAACAGTATTTTGGTAGAAGTTTTAGAGGAACAAATTGCCCCTAACCAGCCCTATATTGGTGTCGTCTTTGGCTTTGATTTGACGCGAACAGTATCTGGGCCGCTGACACATACCCTGGATGTGGACTTAAGTGACCTCCTGGTGGCTGGGCAAGCCTTTACGTCCACGCTCATGTATGAGCCAGACAGCACTCAAGTACAGACTGTAACCGCTACCTATAATGAAAATAATACTGAGTTGACCTTTACGGCCGTTGGCCCCGGGATTTACCGTTTTGCTGGTACGCGCTATAGTGGCGGCACAACCCTACTGCGTGCTGCAGAAGAGCCCCAAGCACCAGAATATTGGCAGCCCGGTTTTAATGAGCCAGTGGTCTCTCTCTTTAATGGCAGTGCCAGCTATAGTCATAACTTCATGGTGCCGCCTGGGCCTAATGGCTTCCAACCCAGCCTGGGTCTGACCTACAACAGCAGTACGGGCAATGGTAAGCGGGGGGCGACCTTGGCCGGACTGGCAGGCTTTGGTTGGCAGCTCACCAGCCACATTGATATTGTGCAATCTTTAAGTACTTGTACGAAGGCCTTATATGCCTGCCAAAAAACAGTAGATCTAGATGAAGACATCTATGACCAGTACAACTTGACCATTAATGGTGCTGGCTATGAGTTGATTCATAAATTGGGCAAGGAGTATAACAGTGAAGCAGGACGGTATTATGCCCAAGGTATTGCTAATCTCTTCGTGTATTACTGTGAAGATTCTGATGGTGTTATCGTCTGTGAAAATGAGGATGATGATAGCCTGCCTCAAAACGGTAATGCAGATTCGGTAGGCCAGGAAAGTGATGGTTATTGGGTGGTCAAAACGCCAGATGACACCACCTATAGATTGGGCTTTACGGCCAACTCAGAGCGGGAGATATTCAGCCAGTACCAACATAATAGTATCAAGGGTGCTAATGGCAATCCGGCTTTGGCTTGGCGCGTGGATAGAGGGCGGGACCGCTTTGGCAATCTGATAGAGTACACCTATGAAGAGTATAATATTAACAGCAAAACTGCTTGGCCGCTGGATGAGGATGGTTGGAAGCCAAGATTAACTAAGATCCATGCCCCCTCCAGTTATCTCGCTCAAATTGAGTACGGCTATGATGCTACCCCAGGTTCAACTGAGGGTTACCGCATCACCTTCACCAATGGCTTCATGACGCGCTGGGTGTATGGCGATATTTTGGGTACGAGAACCGTATCTTGGGAAAACAAATATCTGGCAGAGATGACGATAGCTTCCCGGTCTAATCTCACCCAGGTGCTGCGTCGTTATAAGCCAGTGGTTTTGACGAGATGGCAGCATGGTCAGGGGCAGGATGTACCCCAGGAGAGTTGGTGTGGGGGCAAAAAGCCCCGTAATGGCCAAGTCCCTATCTTAGTCGGGATTGAAGAGTATGGCAGTGCTGGCCTGCAAATGGTGCCAGGGCGGGCTGATGTGGCTTTTACCTATGAATTCTTGCGTACAGGCACAAACCACGGGTTACGCTTCTGTTTCCCCTATATGACAGAGGTGCACTCTGTATATGGCGCGCAACTTGATGACCAGGGGCAGCGTATCCCAGCCGTCTCCTTTGACTATTATGACAATAGTGGTACACCTCCCTTTAAGTATGACAATGAGCATGGTAGTAGTAGAAATAATATTAATGTGGTTAAGGAGAAAGTGCTGGATGGGGGCTGGACGGCGGCGGGGCCGACGCAGACCATTTACTTTGATTATGATCCGTTGCAGCAGAATTTTGAGGGCGAGAAAGAGCGTTTTCAAGGTTTTGAGCAGGCCAACCGTTGTTTAGGAGCAGCTTGTGACAGCAATTATGAGTTGAAAGAGACAACTGAGTTTCTAATCTACCCTTATGATAAGGCACTGGAGGTGTTGACGGGCAAGATACTCAGTGTGACGACCAGCACCTGGGTAGCAGATGCCGTCACGCCGTATGAATTGGATTTGACGCAGACGATTAATAGCTGGGACATTTTGGATGATTATGGCACAGCGACAGTGACCGAAACGGTACAGCCGATTATTACGCAGACGGTGACCTCGGATTTGGTGCATGGGGTGCAGAATAGGCTGGACTATATCTATGATGCCTACGGCAACCAGGCAGAGGTGCAGGAGTTTGGTGAGGATTTGACGGGGACAGTTCCGCTGCGTACTCAAGAGACCCGTTACATAAATAAGTATGATAGTTTGACTGGGGTCTGGTTAGTCGGGTTGCCCTGGCGGGTGACGACATGGGATGGGCCAGCTAATGATGGAGATAGTAGTAAAATCGTATCGCGGCAGCGCCTGCGTTATGATGGTTATAATTGTACAACTCCTTTTGTCCCTCAACCTGGAGCTTCTATCAGCAATGATGCTTTGCTGACACATGTAGATAGTTATATTCCTGGGGAGGGCAATGGCTGTGATGGTGATTGGTTGGTGACTCAATATGAGTATGGGGATGTGGCCAATGGCGGCACGGGCGAAGATTGGCAGTTGACGACAGTTACTCCCCCCAGTGGCCCTAAAACGCTGACCCATTGGCGCAACCTGACCCAGATTGGCTCGATGGTGCAGAAAAATGGCACGACCTCCTTTACTAGCCACTATGGGTATGGCCAGGAGGGCAATGACCCTTGGCTACTAACGACCATAACGCAGACCAATGGGGCGGTTAGCACTTACGATTATGATGCGTTCGGCCGTTTGACAGATACGTATGCGCCCAACGGAACCAATGGGCAGGCCACCATCCATAGCCAACAGGTGGTGTACCAAAACCAGGTGACGGACCATAGACCCATGTCGGTGGCTCAGATTACGCTGCCCGATGACCCCACTTTGCGGTCACAGACGACCACCTTTTATGATGCTCTGGCCCGGCCTATTCAGACACGCAGTTGGGGTTTGAGCAGTGATTTCCAGACGGTGGTCAATGACATAGAGTACAATGCTTTGGGGCGCACAGCCTGCCAAGCCGTGGCCCGCGCAGGGGGTGTGCAGCACGACTATTCGGTGGGCCTCAATTGTGAGGAGCAAGTCCACAGCAGCACGCTGTACAATCCCTTGGGAGCGGCGGTGGCTACGACGGGCATTGATGGCTTGGTGGATTACAGCCTCACCATGGGGCGCACGAGCATTAGTTTCAATCGGGGGGAGCAGTTGAGTGTGGCCACGGTGGATGAACTCGGCCGTTTGGCCCGGGTGGAAGAGTTCCCCGTCACTTATGATGCCTTTGCCTCGGGGGAGTTTGACTTGAACAGTGGTAATTGGAGCTATGACAATAATATCGATCCTACGATTTTTGAAACAGAGGATGGCGTATCTGCCGTGCGCCTAGTCGGGGTGCCTGATCTTGTTCATGGTAATGGCTGGACTGGCGAGATAGCTCGCAACAATGGTTTCAACTTAGATTTAGCAGAGGGTGGACAAGGTGCTATCTTCCGTTTCCAGCTGGCCGATACAAATCATGGCGGTGGTATCCACCTGCAAGACGAAGATGGTCGTTTTACAGGCTTTATCTTCTGGCAAGGAGATATTTATCCATATTATAATGATGGCACTAATCCAAATGATGATGAATTGGAAGAACTGGCTATTACTCAAATGGTTGGTTATTGGTACCTAGCTCAGCTATCTATCGACCAAGAGGGGCGGCTTTCTTGGCACTTGTGGCGCGAGGATGCTCCCGACGATTTAAGCCAACAAATTAATGTCACAGCGTATGAAGATTCTGGTGTCATGTCTGAATTTATAGACCAGAAATTTCGAGGTATGATTAAAACAGGGGCCTATACACCTGACCCAAACAACCCGCCACCTGATTCCATCATGTACTTGGCCGACTACAGCGAAGGGCCAGTTTACACTACCCGCTACGAGTATGATTTGCAGGACAATCTGACAACTGTCACTGACACCTTAGGCTACACCACCGTCATCACCTACGACACCCTCAGCCGCAAGCGGGCCATGAACGACCCTGATATGGGTGTCTGGGACTATGACTATGACTTTAGTGGCAACTTGATACGGCAGACGGATGGCAATGGGGACAAACTGTGCTTCTACTACGATGGCTTCAATCGCTTGACCGAGAAATCCCACGAGGGCACAGGTACAGGCAATTGCCCAGCCAATCCCACCACGGCCAATGTGTTGGCAGAGTACACCTACCACGGTAGTGGGCCAGGTTTGGGCCAGCTCAAGACGCTGAGTGGTGCTGGTGATGGCACACATGGTGCTTATGAAGATACGTTTACCTATGATTATCGGGGACGGGTGACGAACCAAGTGCGGGAGATTGACGGCCGTTTCTACGACATGACCGTCGCCAACTTTGATGATATAGATAGACCCACCATGGTCAACTATGATTACCATCCGCTGGGAGCAACGGATGAATCCGTGCTGATGACCTATGACCGCCAATTCGAGGAAGGTTTAGCCATCCAAGGCATACCGCCCAAGGCCTTAGTCAATAGCCTCACTCACAACTTGCGCGGGCAGCTGACGCGACTCAACCGTCCTGGTGACGTTCAAGATACTCAGTATACCTATTATGGGGCTGCCAAGGATGCTGCCGACGGTTTACCAGGTGCGGGTAATAGCAGCTACCGTCTCCGCTATGCGCATACGGGTGAAGAAGTGGATGTGCAGCGAACGGCCGTTGACCTAATGCATTTCAGCTACGACTATGATGTGGTAGGTAATATCTCAGCCATCTATCTTCTAGACAACGATTATGCTGTGGATTGGCAACACTTCAGCTATGACCATCTCAACCGTTTGCAAACGGGCTTAGGTGGCAATTCAGATGGCTGCGCCTCCGGCTTGTGTTATGACCATACCCATGTCTATTCAGCCACAGGCAATATCGCCAACATTAACCGGGCAGGACAAGTGAGTGAATACGATTACGCCAATTGGCATGCCAACTGCACCAGCCCGCCAGCCCAAGCCCTGCCCCATGCTGTGAAGCAGATTGGGGCCAACGACTACTACTGCTATGATGGCAATGGCAACATGATAAAGCGGCATGATGGCAGTGGTGACTACTTGCAAGAGTTTGATGTAGAAAATCGTCTGGTCAAAGTGACAGACACAAGCAGCAATGAGGTGACACAGTTCTACTATGATGCCAACGGCCAGCGGCTGCTGACCGTTGAGCCAGATGGCACGAAAATCTACTATCCATTCCCTGGTTATGAGGAGGAAGTAGATGGCACAACCACCATCCAACGCAGCACCTATTTCCTGGCGGGGCAGGCGATTGCCACGCGCATCTCCGGCGACCCTGATGCTGACCGGAATGGCCTCTTCTTCATTCACAGTGACCATTTGGGCAGTGCCAGTGTGATGAGTTATGGGGCGGGACACAACAGTGGCACGACAGGTGCAATGGTGCCAGGCAGCCTCTCTCGCTATTTGCCCTTTGGCGACTGGCGGGCGGAGCCCACGGCCGATTTGACCGATATTGGCTTTACGGGTCACAAGAGTAACAATGTGGGCAGCAATGATATTGGGTTGATTTACATGAATGCACGCTTTTACGTGCCTTATATATACCGCATGCTTACACCCGATTCCATTGTACCAGACCCTACCAATCCGCAAAGCTATAATCGCTACTCGTATGTGAATAATCGACCTCTTAACTTTACCGACCCGTCAGGACACGTTCTTGAAGCAGGATGTGAGACTGAAGGCTGTGCCGGATACGACGATTTCTTCGGATTCCCTGGATTCCCTTTAGTCCCAAAAGAATTTCTTGATGCATTAGATGAAGCTTGGCGTCAAGAATGTATAGCACAAGGAGCAAGTTGCCTACCAAACAGAAAGTTTCGCTTTTTTGGTATCCCTTCTACAGATGCCCATTGGGGTGAATTAATAGCTAAAAAGGCAGATGAACTTTGCAATGTAGGTGATGGGGCATGTACGCTTAAAGAGGTGTCGATCCATCTTAACGTCATGACATTCGGTACCGTATCAATTGCTAAGGCTGCGGGGATTGGACTGAAACGTGGTTTCCAAGCTGCTATTCGTTGGAGTGGAACATTATTTAGTGTAGGCGCAGCATTAGCTTCAGAAAACCCCGAGGAAAGTATGGTAGCACCTGTGATAGGCACAGCTGTAAGAGAAATTGGTGTAGGTCTAAAAAGTCCTCCCTTAGCTGGTGTGGCAAGTGCGGGTGCAATACTTTATAGTATCGGCAAGTATCCTGAAACTGCCGAACAATATCTTAAGGAGGCTAGGAACCTAGTGGTTTCAGAAGTTGCGGTAGCAGAACAAGCATTCCGATCCGCGCATTTCTCTACTATTGACCAACCTGGGCATTTGAACCCTGCAAGACTCGGACCAGTTTCCACACCGCAAACTGGTCCTTGGAATCCAAATTATGGTCCTAATACACATTGGCAATCAACATTCTATGGCAATTGATGATAAGGAGACTATATGTGGAAACGATTCTTATTGCTGATAAATTTTATAGTAATTGTAATTGGAGGCATCGCATGCAATCAGACATCTCAAGTATCTATAGAAAGTCAAGTGGATGCTCCGTTACTTACGTCCAGTTTTGTCTTAGCTAAAGAGCAAGTGTATCAAAGCCCCAATGGTAAATTTGCCTTGGACTATCCAAGTAATTGGAGAATCTATGAAGGGGACAGATTTGGTTATGTATCACTTACACCCAATGAGGCTGATTTTCAACCAATTCTTGATTCAGGTTTCAGGGGGATGCCTCCTTTTTCTTTCAATGAACTTGGCCCCTATGCAGGGCATCAAACTATAACCGTTATCCCTCTTACTGCTACCGAAGTGGCTGAGGAAATCCTGGGTACCTTTGGGGAATATAAAATCTTAGAGCCGATTAAGGCTGTGAATATTAATGGGTATGATGGTGCTACATTTCTTGTAGAACGTCCAGAAGGAAGGCATCAATACATTGTCATTTTACGAGTCACTAGAAATACGTCCATTGCTCTAGACTTTTTGGGACCTTCCGACCGAAGCGAAGAAATGCAGGAGATAGTGAATGCCATTGCTCTTAATATACGTCTCTTAGACGAAGAATAAATGTCCTCTTCTATCTGCTTAAGGCAAATATTTCTTCTTTTGTGGCGGCCTTTTTCCTAGGTCTTTACTCTAGCAAGGTTTTCCTCTCGCCGATTCGCTGTGGTCAGCCGTTTGCCATGTACATAAACTATGTTCCCTTGAGGCGGGGAGAAATGTGGATAACTGCAAACAGCCCAGTTACCCACAATTCTCCCGCACTACTGCTGCTACGGCCACGCCCCCACTGGTAATTGTGGCTTTGCTTGTTGCTCGTTAACAACTTGGTTTAGTGGCATTCGCTCCGTGTTGAGCGAGTCTGCCAGAGAGAGAAGGCCGCATTGGAGTTGGTTGATGGTGGCTTGTTGGCTGGTGGTGAGTGGTTCATCTTGCAGGGTTGTTAGCAGGGTCAGCAGGTTGGCGGTTGTGTTGCTTACATCTGTTTGCTCCTCTGGTGGGATGGATAGGTGGGTGGCTAGTTTGGCTTCAATGCTAGTCATAGCAGTGTAGTAGTCCTTGGCCACCGTCTGGTCATGGACACGGGCATAAATCATAGTCGAGTTGAGCTTGCTGTGGCCCAGCAAGGCTTGAATGGTGGTGATTTTGCAACCCACATTGAGCAGTTGGGTGGCGAAAGTATGGCGTAACATATGCGGCGTCACCTTCACCCCCGTCCGTTCACCGGCTGCCTTGAGCCGTCCCCGAATGAGGTCTTTGGAAACAGGGCGATGCCGGTAGAGGAAAAGATTGTCGCTGCGGCCCGGCCCCCGCACTGTGAGATAGTCCTCGATGGCAGCAACGGCTGCTTCCGTCAAGTAAACCGTGCGGTCTTTGAGCCCCTTGCTCTGGCGAATGAGGACATATTGTTCGGGTATGTGTAGGTCGCTTAGGGTCAGGTCTTCCACTTCGCACAAGCGCAAACCCCCTTGCCAGAGCAGATAGAAGGTGGCTAAGTCGAGGCGACTATCGCGGCGGCGGGCTGGTGTGTCCGCTGTTTGCACGCGGCTGGTCAGGTCATCACGCAGCTTGTGCACCTGCTCATCCGTCAGGAAACGGGGCAGACTGTCTGGCTGTTTGAGGCCAGAGATGGTCAGCAGGGCAGTGGGCACCGCATAGCCCCGTCGCTGCAAGAAGCGCAGGCTGGCCTGAAAGTTGTACAAATCCTGGTTGACACTCTGGGGCGCATAGCCCTGGGCCAACATCTCATCCAGGTAGGCATAGATGTGACGACGTTGAATGTCGGTAACGGCCATAATAGCCTGTTTGTGAAACAGCCAACGCCAAACCCGCGTGATTTTCTGCCAAAAGTGATAAGTAGACTCAGCCAGACGAGAGCGTCGCCAGTTGACCTGGCGTACATAGAGGAAAGCGGTCAATTGGTCCAGCAACCAATCTGGCAACCCCTTCTGATAACGTTCAGCATTGCCGTAAGTAGGCGTGGGGTTGAGCGTAACCAAGCCCCGCTCTTGGCGCAAAAAGCGACGAAACCAGTCCAGAGAGTGACGGCAATTCTTTGTCCAACTCTCACTACGCCCTTTGGCCTGAATATAGCGCATCGCTTTTTCCAGGTCACTACCCAAGGCTTGCATTGAGCTTGCCGAAATGTTGAGCTGGTTATGCGGCTTGAGGCTGAGACCCAGCACATGCCCGGCCATAGGGATACGATGTTGGTTGATAACTGACTCGGCCGCGCCACCCTCAATGAGCCACCCTCGGTAACGTTCCAGCAGTTGGATATTCTCAGGCGGCCAATCTGGGGTAGGTTTTGGCTGTAGAATGTCTGCTGGCAAGGGGTACAATCGTTGGCTGCGGCGCAAAGCGGTGTCATAACGAGCCGCAGCCGTGACAGTGGGGACACGGCTATCGAGGTTGTTGTGCTTGCTATCGCTCATCGCCACCCCGCCAACTGCTGCCTGGCAGCATAGAAATCTTGTTTAACTTTGGGGTCATTAGCCGCCAGGTAGCCTTGGGTGGTCGTTACCCAGGCATGCCCCATCAGCTTCTGGATACTGGTTACAGGCACATCGGCATTGACCAAATCGTTGGCGAAGTTGTGGCGCAACTGATGGGCAGTGATATGGATGCTGGATAGTTTGCGGTACCGCTCCAGCCGCTTCTGAATACCGATGGTGGCGATGCCCTCACCACGATAGTTGAGGAAGAGGGAGGCAGCTAGCGGTGGACGGCCGTTCTCTCAAGTACCGTCGCAAAGCCGCCAGAGCTTGGTCAGAGAGGTAGACAGTGCGCTCCTTGCTGTTCTTGCCCAGCACCAGCAAGCGCGGTGGCGTTTCAGTCAAGTACAAATCCCGCAGTCTCAGCTTGGCCACCTCAGAAATTCTGAGACCACACCTTAACATGAGCAAGAAGATGGCCTGATCCCGCACATCTTCAATAACCTCAAAGAAGCAGTGCAAGTCGGCTTCGGGTACAGCCCGAGGTAGGTAGCGGGGCGTTCTCAAGGTGTGGCGATGGGGCAGGACGGGACAGACTAACTCCGGTTGTTCATCGGCGTGGAAGGTGTAGAGGGATTGAACGGCCGCTAACCTTCTATTAATCGTGGTCGCTTTGAGACCCCGTTCGGCTTGGTCGTTGATGAAAGCATCGACATCCTTGAAGCTGATTTCAGCTAAAGGACGGTTGCCCACCACAGTCATAAACTGTTGCAGGTCACAGAGATAATCCTGCCAGGTATGCGCCTGGGGATTACGTCGTCGTATCCAGTTGACAAATTCGTTGATTTCTTCGAGCATCTGAGTGCCTCCTATGAAGTAGAGATGGTTTAGGTCTAAGCACCATTCTACTCGTAGGAGGTCACTGCTCTAGGACCTTACAAGTACATGAATCACTGGTATATATAAATGGTCAAACACGAACCGGATGCTTACACCCGATTCCATTGTACCCGATCCGACCAATCCGCAAAGTTTGAACCGTTACAGCTATTCGTACAACAACCCGATTAATTTGGTAGATCCTAGTGGACACTGTGCGGGTAACCCCAATGCTCAAGACCCCAGTGAAGTAGGTAGTGATTTTGATGGTGAATGTTGGCAACGTGCCTACCAAATACAAGACACCTTTGGTGTTGACATCAACTTTCTGGGGGAATTTGAGACCCATGAACTTCTCCTAATCGTGGAAGCTCTTAATAAGACCCACGATAATTTAGGTGCTGAACTCCAACAAGAACTCATTAGTCAACTGAACCAATATTCTGGACAATCTGATTTTATTAATTGGCTACAAGATCGTGGTAGCTGGGATTCGTTCGGCATTCATATTGGAGGAGGGGGGTTACTCACGCCCCTTGGAGCGAGTGGTGGCATTGATTTTGTCTTCAATTTTGAGAGTCTTGAATTTAGTGCCTTCCTGGGTGGCGGCATAAATATTGGCGTAGGGTTAAGTATAGGAGGGGAAGGGTATGCCTTTTTTGGCTTCAACACGCCTTCTAGTGGCTCTCTTGCTGGTGGATATTATGCTGGTGGTGCAAGCGGTTCACTGGGGCCTATAGCAGCTGGAGGGTTTGTGGGACATTCGGGTATTCTTGATGATTCTGGCATTGACTTACCTAGTCAAGGTGATCCATATTATGTTGCAGTAGGCTGGGCACCTGGTTTCGGTGCACAGGCTAGTGGCGAGATTGGTTACGCTGTTGAAATCTTCCGGCTATCATATAATTCGCAAACCCCATCTAACTCCACTATCTCTAAATATATGCCTTGGCTTTACTATCTCTATACTTGGACTAGATAGCACATGGTGGTATCGATAAGTCAGACTAGCACGAAAATGCAAATGCTCCTTTGAATGTGCATTTATACTTTTGTAAAGGATAGAGAGAGGTTTAGAAAATTAAATGAGTACCGCAAATCAAACCCAGAGCAAATGTTATGAGTACAATGATCTGACACGACAATCGGGTCAATATCGAGCTGGTGTGTTTATTATTTTTAGCCTCATTTTTATCATACGTGGCCTAAATGAATGGCAGGAAACTGGCGTCCTACCGACTATTTGGTCTGTAATATTTCTGTTCATTGAACCATCCCGCCCTCTGGAAATTCTATTCTATTTGTTAGGCTATGGTTCATTGTCTCTGATAGCTCTTGTTGCGTTTTGTTTTCTCTTGACAACCCATCCCTCTATTGAGATTGGTCAAAAAGGCATACGAGTTCATACTCTCTTTAGAGCAAGTCCCTGGCTAAGTCCGAAGAATGTTTATTTGGTTACGACCCCTTCATCACGTCGTCCAGAATTGCTACTTATCGGGATTCATGGACTTGGGTGGCCGTTCCTAATAAATGGCTTATGGTATTTGCGACGATGGCAGCAGGCTATCGTTGTAAGCAAAGGGTTCGTTACAGGTATTAAAGACTTTGCCGAATTGCGTGACTTTTTCCAACGGTGCATTGACACATAACTATCTCCTTACCATGCTATATTAGTTTGTTGGTGACAGTGTGGGCTGAGGCGGGAGGAAATGAGGATAACTGGAACAACCCAGTAACCCACATTTCCCCCGCACTACGACTGCTACGGCCACGCTTCCACTGGTAATTGTGGCGTTGTTTGCTGTTCGTTAGCAACTTGCTTTAGCAATATCGGCTCCGTGTTCAGGGAGTCTGCTAGAGAGAGGTGGCCGCATTGGAGTTGGTAGATGGTGGCTTGTTGGCTGGTGGTCAGCGGCTCATCTTGCAGGGTTGTCAGCAGGGTGAGGAGGTTGGCTGTTGTGCTGTTTGTGTTTGCTTGCGTCTCTGGTGGGGTCTGTAGGTGAGCGGCTAGTTTGGCTTCGATGTTGGTCATAGCTGTGTAGTAATCCTTGGCCACCGTCTGGTCATGGACACGGGCGTATATCATCGTCGAGTTGAGCTTGCTATGACCCAGCAGAGCTTGAATGGTGGTTATCTTGCACCCCGCATTGAGCAGTTGGGTGGCATAGGGTCGAAGGGTGGCGCGTTACCGCATTGCTGCGGCACGTTTCCACCCAGCGCCCTCCAAACCGGACGGGCAATTTGTCACTGCATCCGGCTTTCCCGCATAGTCTTGTCTAAAATCACTGACGCGTGTTTGCCAGTTTATTCAGATGTTCGAGTTCGCGAATGACGTCCATCGTAAGGTCTAGCACCTCCATACGTGATTCGTATCGAACGACTATGCCTCTGACCCTTCGCCCTGTGGACGGCTTTCCCGTCCTCCCTGGTGGGGCGTCACGCCCACGACTACTACGGTCAGTCTGCCCCCATCTGTCTCGTTACTGCCCAAGCCAGCCACCTCTTGCGAGGAGAGTCAAATGGGTTCCCCGGTAGCTATCTGGTTACTGGGATGGGGTCGGGTTGGCTTCCGAACACGTTCTCCTGACTGGAGCTTGAAGGCTGGGTTCCTGACTGCACCAGACGTTGGAACCTCCCTAACTTTCGCTCAGGTTTCGCCGGCAACATTCGGTATCCGACTTACAGCCTTCCTAGCCTCCTAGACCGCGTATGCCAGCCGCGACTTGGTCATGTCTCGCCTTTGCCAATAACCGACTAACCCTTTCCATCCATCCTGAACGTTTGCTTCTTGCGGGTCGGTCTCCCGCGCACAACTCGCTCATGTTCCCTGGAAGCTGACCGACTCAGCAGGGCTTGGCCTGCTGAACCGCCAGGGTGAGGAGACCCGCTTCTGGTAGTGGGTCGCGTCCGTTGACGCATTAACCAGACGCCCGAACGGGCGCCCAAAAGTTTGCCTGAGCATGTGGGGTGTCACCCCTTGCTGGGGTGAGGTCTTCCATTTACGGGGCTGGGGTCGGCGTCCCGCCGTATCCCCCTGGCTGCTTGCGGTTGTCACATCATCTTTGGGGAGGAACGGCCGAAAAGGACGACAACGGATGGGGAGCGTCGATGGGTGGAAACGGCCGTTTCCAGTGTGAGATCGTGATGGGGGAACGGCCACTGCGTGAGGTGAGTTGTGTTAGGGAACGGCCGTTATAACTTGAGTGCACATGGCGGCATGCCGTGACGCCAGCCGCAGCCCGACGAGGTTCGCCACGAGAGGAAGACCGATCCGGAGCAGGAAATGGTCTTACCTTCTTGATGCAACAATAGATGTAGCTGTAGATGTTGCTCAGGCCCAGGTAGAATATGAAGCTGCACTGGCTATTCTATCCTATGATAGACTAAACACGAGGAGTCCTTGGGCTCCTAATTATTATCCTGATGCGAATCCTGATACAGGTTGGCAATGGATATTATCTTCCCAAAATTGAGATTCACATTAGGAAAAGCGTATGCAGAAACAGATTTTATTATTTCTGAGTATTTTGTTAATTATGGCTTTAGATATTGGATGTATAGGAGCACCTGTTGAGAGTCAAACTGATATACCTTTACTGACTTCTGAATTTGTTCTAGCTAAAGAGCAAGTTTATCAGGATATTGATGGTGGATTTGCCTTAGATTATCCAGCTGATTGGCATATCTCTGGTGATAGACTTATATGGCTCGATCCTAGCGAAGTTGATTTCAATTCAACTTCTAACTCATTCTTTGATAGAAAGCCTTTTATGTTCCATGCTACTAACCCTTACGTAGGGCTTGAAAGTGAAGCATATCATGTTCCCTCACCTTCTGCCTCGGTTGCGAAAGAAGTTCTTGGCACGCTTAGGGAAGCCAACGTTCTAGAACCTGTTAAATCAGTAAACATTAATGGCCGAGATGGAGCAACATTTCTTGTAGAACAGCCTATGGATATATCCCCTTGGAATATGCACCAATATGTCATTATTCTACGTATCAGTGAACATACTACGATTCAAATGTTAGCTTTAGGACCAGCTAACCGTAGCCAGGAGATGAAAGATATATTGAATGCAATTGCTTTAAATTTTCGTCCACTCGATGAATGATTTCCGATCGCTTTCTCCTACTCCACTGCTGCCTTTCTCTCGCGTAGGGTTGTAGTTGGTGGGACACTGTATGGTGCAAAAACCCCATCTCCTGCTCTGGCGGGTGCCGTGGGCAGTGTCCCCACTGCACCTGCACTATTCTGGGCAGGGGTGGGGACGATAAATGAACAGTACGCAGAGAGCAGGGGGTAATGACAAAGGGAAAACGCCGTGCTTGTAGGTTAAAATCATGCCGTGTAGGAAAGGAAATAGGCTGAATGCTTGTTGCCAGTGATGGGAACGGCCGTTGTTGGGTGAAAATTGTCGGTGGGGGCAACGGCCGTGTCTAATCGTTGATCGTGATGGGGGAACGGCCACTGCGTGAGGTGAGTTGTGTTAGGGAACGGCCGTTATAACTTGAGTGCACATGGCGGCATGGCGTGACGCCAGCCGCAGCCCGACGAGGTTCGCCACGAGAGGAAGACCGGTCCGGAGCAGGAGGTTACTACAATCATGTAATTGTTGTCTATCCTTACAACTGACAATTATGATTGATTTCAGATTTGTCATATCTAAAACAGGGGTGAAGTAATGTTGAATGTATTTTTAATTGTTGTTTCTCTATTTTTCTGGCTTGTATATACGCTAAAAAAATTGACATCTATGCATTCAAGGCTCAATCAAGATGGAGAACTTAAGACATCCTACCTTAAAAAATCGCTAATAGATATCTGGTTAACTGGATTACTTGCTGGATTAACTTTTGCTTTAAGCATGGGGGAATATCACCTGACTTCAATATTAGTTAAGCGGATTTTGGGGTTTGGAATTGTGTTTCCAAGCGTTGCCGTCATATTTACCTTAATAGGAATATTGCAATTTGAAAAACAACATAAGTAAAACACTATCTTTGCAGAAATCGCTCAGAGGCTCGCTCCGGTGAGTACCAGGTATAAGTCGGCAGGCTCGAGGCCAAAGCGAAAACGCTGATGAATCCAATCAATGAAATGACGCCAATGAATACGCTGAACCTGCCGCCAGGCATCACCAATAGTAATATGCTGGTCACTTTGTCTTTGATAACGGTCACGTTCCTGGTCCAAAAAGGTGTAGGCCAGCATGACCAGCGTCCAGAAGCGGAGAATGGCCTTAGCTGACATCAGTTGATAGTGGTCCAAACCCAGTAGTTCCTTGGTATCAGCAAAGAGAACTTCCACATCCCAGCGGGTGGCAATATGAGACAGCAAGGTATCCAAGTCAGCAGTCAGGTCAGAAGAAGCCCAATACATAGTCTTTTCCTCTTCATCATCTTGCCACAGCCCACGAGCAATGACCAGTTGGCAACGATACAACTTCTTAATACGAGTGGAGACCACATGGACATAGACTTGACGCTGCCCCTGTTGGCTAGGCCAGGTTACCAACTGCCAATCAGCTTCAGATAAAGTGGTCGCATACTCATCTATCCGTTGCCAATACCAACCTTTCTCTGTCTCAGGGTCTTCAATACGCAACGACCGATTGCAACGCAAGCCACTGGTGATGAGAAACCCGCGCTCACGAGCCACTTTCCAGATGCGCTTGGAAGTGTACCAGCTATCCAACAGGACATGTGTCAATGTACCGACCATCGGCTCAAAACTGCTGATCATCTCGGCCATGATGTCCACTTTGCTAGCAAAAGTCACCCCTTCTGCTTTACAAACAGCCTGTTGTCGATACATTTTGGGTGCCAAGGGACAACGCCGACCCAACAAGAGATATAACCCTTGCACTAAGCTATGCCCAGTGACTGTTTTCTTCTCGCTACCCGAGTAGTGTCGTCCCAAGCCGCCCATCTTTTTGCCACGCCGTTTACTCATCGTCGAGTCGTCCCCTATCAAATAACCTGTCACTACGGTTTTCTTAGGTCGTCCTCGTTTCTTTTTCTGCCGACGGCGTAATCGGGCATGTGCGGCTCTTACCTGCACGGCCATCTCTTGCTGAAAATGCTTTTGCCATGTCCGGGCCAAGTCCTCTGCTTGCCAGGGGGCTTGCCCCATAAATCGACTCGCTCCCGATAGGCTGACCCTACTGTTGACCTGCCGCATCAATCCCGACAAGCTTCGTCCGCTTTGGCACAGCATCAACCCCAGCAGTATGGTCACGAAATACTTGTACTGTGGTTGGCTAAAGCAGCCTCTAAACAGGTTCAGATAGTAGCGCAATCGTTGGTCTAGACATACTATTGGCAACCGCATAGTTCACCTCTTGGGTAGAGTAGTTTTGGTCAACCATCTTCTACCTCAAGGTGGGCTATGCTGCCACTATTTCATTATAAATGTACTTTTTTACCTATATCTCGTTATGTCAATATAATCTGCAAACCTAGTGTAAAACATAGCAGGGTTGCCTTAGATTAAATAAACGAGTAACGGTCAAAATTCCTGCTCTGATTCATGGGGCTAGTGTAAATGTGGATAACTCTCCGCTGGGCTACGAGTTACCCACATTTACACAGCCGCTACTACTACAGCCACCGCCCCCACCCCTCGCCTCCACGCTACCTGCTCTTTAACAATCTACCTCTTGGGGCAGCAAACAACGTCGCAATTCAGCCACAAGCTGCTGCTGTTCGTTAGTCATGCTCTCCTGTTGCAGCTTGTCTAACAGGGTAAAGACGGCATCGGGAAGTGAGGTTAGTTTGGTAGTTGCCGTTTGCGCCCCCTCAATCTGCTCCATTGCCCGCAAGAAGTCCGTCATCACCGTCTTATCATGGACACGGGCATAGGTCATGGTGGTGTTGAGGCGGCTGTGGCCGAGGAGAGCCTGAATCGTAGTGATGTTGGCACCGGCATTGACCAACTGTGTGCCAAAAGTATGCCTGAGCATGTGGGGTGTCACCCCTTGCTGGGGTGAGGTCTTCCATTTACGGGGCTGGGGTCGGCGTCCCGCCGTATCCCCCTGGCTGCTTGCGGTTGTCACATCATCTTTGGGGAGGAACGGCCGAAAAGGACGACAACGGATGGGGAGCGTCGATGGGTGGAAACGGCCGTTTCCAGTGTGAGATCGTGATGGGGGAACGGCCACTGCGTGAGGTGAGTTGTATTAGGGAACGGTCGTTATAACTTGAGTGCACATGGCGGCATGCCGTGACGCCAGCCGCAGCCCAACGAGGTTCGCCGCAAGAGAAAGACTGGCCCGGAGCAGGGTTCAACAAAGAGTTGCTGAATATGTTGTTCAGCGGCCAATTCAATCTGGTCTACTAACCCATTAACATCTGCATTGGCACGAACTTTCGTACCATCAAAATAAAGTTCTGCCCCCAAACCAGTCCTGCTTCTTGGCAAAGGTCGACAATGTGCTCGAAGAACGCTTGAAATACCTCAAGCCCATACCGGTCTCGAATCTTGCTCAGACTATTGTGGTTAGGGACTTGCTCGTCCAAGTCATAGCCAATATACCAGCGATAGGCTAGGTTAAGATTGACAGCCTCCATCAACTTTCGCTCGGAGCGAAAACCTTCAAAGAAAGCAATTAATTGCAGTTTGAAGAAGACAATGGGGTCAATCGAGATATTGTCAAATGTTGGGGATCGATGATCAAAGAGCGGCATTCTCAAGCACCTCATTTTTCTTCGATCTAGCCGGCAAATCAGCCAGCATCTTAGTCTGTCCATTAGGAAACCTCATGCCCGATTGCACTAGTGGTAGCAGGTGGGGGGCATTAAGCCGACGCCATTTAGTTTCAGCTTGAAGTAATAGTTTGAAGGCCATGGCCAACCCAGCCTCACGGGAGCCAGACCCTTTCGTTTTCTTCATGCGCTGCTTGACAGTGGCGAAAGGGGATTCAACAGGATTAGTGGTGCGTAAATGGATCCAATGCAAAGCTGGAAAATCGAAATAAGTCAGCAATTTGTCTTGGTCTTTGGTTAGTGTCTCGGTCGCTTTAGGATACTTTTCTTCAAACTCAGCCACAAAACGGCTGATTTCGGCGACAGCATCTTGACGAGTAGGTGCCAGCATGATTTCACGCAGCTGCGCTTTGGCTCGACCCTGCAGACGTTGGGGGAGTTTGTCCAGGATATTGACCATTTTATGCACCCAGCACCGTTGGCCTTGAGTTTGAGGATAGACCTCATGCAAAGCTCGCCAAAAGCCGAGCGCCCCATCGGCCACCGCCAGTCTCGGCACCTTCATGCCTCTCTGTTTCAGGTCGCGTAACACCGTTTTCCATGCTTCTGTTGATTCCCGATAGCCATCTTCAATAGCAATGACCTCTTTACGACCGTCGGGCAAGACACCGACTATCACCAGGCAAGCAATCCGTTTATCATCGCCTAAACGCACCTTGAAATACAAGCCATCGGCCCAAATATAGACGTACGCTTTGTGAGCCAACGACCGTTTACGCCAACTCCGATATTCTTCTTGCCAAATCGCCAATAATCGCGTCACTGTGCTGGCCGAGAAGCCGACCATTGCCTCTTCGCCCAATAAGGCCGACAGAGCTGGTTTGAAATCACCGGTGGATAAACCACGCAAGTATAAAATCGGTACAGCTGTTTCTAGCCGAGGTGACCGACGCAGATACGGCGGCAAGATGCTGCTCCTGAATTTCTCTCCTGGTCGTTTATCATTGACCCGTGGTGTCTTGATTTTCAGGCTCCCAGCACCACTTTGGATCGTGCGCTCCTGTGACTTGCCATGACGTACCACCAACGCCCGCCCGCCTTCATCCCGCTCCGCTTTGTGCGCTTGAATGTTGCCTTCTACCTCTGTCTCCAGCGCCGCTATCAGCATCCGCCTTGCTCCTTCTCGAACGATTTCATCCAATATTGAGGGCATCGTAGCTCTGTTTTCTGCCCCTTCAGCTTCTTTTATGGTACGCTTATCCATACGGTGTATTCTCCTTTGGGCTTCTGCCCGGTGCGTTTGGTCACGCTTGAGAATACGCCGCTTCTTTCTTCTGGCCAAATCCCCAACTTTTGGTTATACCTCGGGTCAATCGATGGTCGTCCCATTGGTGAATAGAATCGACTCACCAAGTCACGAACAAAACTTAAGTCTAAGTGTTGGTCTAGACCTCGATAAATGTTGTTCTTAGGAACTAAATCTTCTATTGAAATTGCAGTATGTAATTTGAAAACCCTTTCTTTGTACCCAAGCATTGACTATCGCCCTATACGAACAGAATAATCACCATCTTGGCAAATCAGACATTTTTAGGGAAATGCAAATGACATCCAATTAGGCAACCCAGCTTAAGTAGCCATAACTAAAGCAAACAAAATCATCATTTTACCTCGATTGAGCTGGATAATCGTTGAATTTTCACTTCAAAATCGTTTTACAGTGATTTTGTGACTATTTTCACCCAAGCAGAGGGGAAGATATAATTACTGCTTGCTAACAAACGGCAAGTACACTTCACCACCCTGACGGTTAACCAGAGTGATGACAGGCTGACCAAGCGTCACCATACCTTCTGCTGAACGAATCCCATAAGAATCATTGACGATCATATTGGTATTGCCTACAGTGACGCGGAAGGTGAAGAGGCGCTTTTCGTCGGGTTCTAGCACGGGGAATTCCCACTGGACATGATTGCCGTCGAGCTGCCCACCCGCACTGGCGCTACCTGGTATATAAGCGGTGTTCAAGGGGATTGTATCGGTGACAATCAATTGTGAGGCTTGTTGGCCTAAGTTGATAACCTGGATGGTGTAGAGTAGCTCGCCATCTACTTCTACTGGGTCAGGTGTGGCCTGCTTTCTGATTTGTAGGACAGGCTCATCGGTGATATGGGCAACAGCCTGGACGGTAACTGGTTGGAGGAGAGAGGGATGAGTAATAACGGCCGTATTGGTAATAGCTCCCTTATAAGTATCATCTACCAGCACTGTCAGCGTGATGATCTCTTCTGAAAACGGAGCTATATTGCCCGTCCAATCTAGACTAACAATATCGCTGATGATTTGTCCAGTAGTGGCGACCGCATCTCGTTGGTAGGTGCTGTGCTGCCAGGGTAGTATGTCATAGAGCATGACGTTGTTTAACTGATTAGGGCCAGAATTGACAAGGTGCAGGGTGAACGTCAATGTATTATCTGGGCCTGGCAGAGACAACGCAGGTGTCACCTCTTTATGGGAATCAATCAACCCTACTTCACGCACGGTGGTAGTGACGGCTTGACCAGTGTTAGAGAAGATAGCGTTGTCTTCGATTTCATACCAGGAAGCCTGATAGCTTTCGTTGACGATTTCTGTACCGCTTATCAAATCACTGTCTACTTGTACCGTGAAGGATCGTTGTACATTATCACCTGGTGCCATGCCAGGCAGGGTCCAGAAAACTTCGGTACGGCCGTTTACTGTTGAAGCGACACCACCATCACTGGCACTAACAAAGGTGGTACTCAAAGGAACGGTATCAGTCAGCCAGGGTGAGGGTGGTTCGTCGGTGCTGAGGGCACTGTTCCAGACATTGATGGTATAGGTCATTAATTGTCCCCGCCCAATGATAGATGGGGCCTGTTTAGTGGGGATGAGGTTAGCCAGGTGGGTAACGTGACCAACAGCTGTGGCCGTTACTGGCTCTGTCGCCGTGTTACTCAAGCTGTCGGTGATAATCACGGTGGCTGTGTACAAGGTGCCTTCGGAACCACCAACGGTGTTTTGTCCATCAAAGGTTGTAAAGGTCACTGTTTGTCCATAACTTAAATCACCTACCCATAGGTACGCATTACATTGGTCGCCACATTCGGGGCCAGTGGACAGCGTACCCACGGTAGGAATGACTTTAATATCGCCCAACTGGACACTGATGCGGTGGAATTTGAGTATAGCAGTGGCATCCAAAGCATTACCGGGACCAAGATTGTGCACGGTGAGAGTAGGGGTGACAGGGCCCCCACCACCACCAGGTTTTTTGGCGATGGGATCGAGAACGGCCGTGGCCTCAAACTGGGCTGGTAAAATGGTGCTGGTCAGCACCTCACCACTCTGGCAGACACCTTCGCTGCTGCACACCTCGTAGTTGTCGTTAAGGATAGCGATGTTAGCAATGTCGCTAATGGCAGCGGTGAAGGTGAATTCGGCTGATTCGTATGTGTTAAGTTGGGGCCAATTCCAGGTGACTGTACCGTCCGCTTCCGAGCCACCTCGCACGTAGGTCACATCATTGGGTACCTCATCTGTCACAACTAAATCTGTTGCCTGTGAACCGACATTGAGGATGGTGATAGTGTAAGTCATTTCCCGATTGGAGCCAGGCGGATCGGGCCATACCTCTTTGGATAGGAGAAAGATGGGGTCAATGACCGTATTGGTGTATGGCTCGCCAGTAGTTAGGCTGGTGGCAGGGCTGTTGACATCGTAAGCATCATTAGTGAGGACGGTGCCGCTGGGGACGTTACCCACGTTGACGGCGAAGGTGAAAACGGACGTTTCTCCTAAAGCCATCGTGACGGCACGATTCCAGGTGACTCTATTCGTGCCACCATTGTAGCTGCCATCTGGGCTGGTGCTGAGGAAGGTGGTATTGGCAGGCAGCTCATCGCGCACGGTGAGGGACAGGTTGACGGCTGTTTGCCCCTGGTTAGCCACAATGATAGTGTAAGTCATAGGTTTGTTGGCCCCTGGATGGGCTGGCTCGGCACTTTTCTCAAT
Source organism: Promineifilaceae bacterium (SeqCode) (assembly GCA_965223555.1). Taxonomy (GTDB): domain Bacteria; phylum Chloroflexota; class Anaerolineae; order Promineifilales; family Promineifilaceae; genus CBDCWU01. The sequence continues at coordinate 1,137,725 of CBDCWU010000008.1, read as the reverse complement.
GGTGAGAATGGGGTCGTTGGTGACAGCAGTTGAGGCTGTTACAGTAACAGGATTGGTGATTAGAGGGTGGCTGATAACGGCTATATTCTCAATTGTGCCTGCATAAGCTGCAGCCACGTCCACGCTGAAGCTGATGATTACTTCCGCGTCGAAACCAACATCACCTGTCCAAGAGAGTGACCCACCAGCAAAGGTGGGGGCTGGTCCAGAACTGGCCTGGGCATCATTGTTGTAAGTTGAGTTAGCCGGAATAGGATCGGAGAGGGTGGCAGAAACGGCCGTATACGCGCCTGTATTACGAATGACAATCTCATACGAGAGTGTTTGGCCGCCAATGGCTGCTAAGGTCGGTGTGACCGTTTTTAGCGACAGTGACAGTTTGGGCGCACCCTCTGGTGGTTCAATGGGATCCGCATTGGCCTGGCTGATAAGAGTCAAAAGGGTAATAAACAAAAAGACACCCCCTATAACTGCCGTGAGCAGGTGTGTGCCTGTGCGGAGAAGGTTGGTTGAAGGTCTGTTTGTCATGTCATGCCTCCCTGGCGTTTATATAAATGGGCAATGAGTTGACACAAATCACCCTGATAGAAGATCTTGGTTCATGATAATTTGTACTAATTCGATGCCAAATTTTGACAAATCAAACAAGTGCAACTTAATTGTCCAGCGATTATCTTGCAAATTCCCTTGTCCATGTATAGGCTCATAGGCCTACGACTTTAGTCACAGTCTAGCCCTTCGCTCCATACCCTACTTTGGGCTGATTTTTTTCCTGGCTATCCATCCGACTGACTTTGCAGTCGCTGACTAGATGGAATTGATGGTATTGGGTGCCTTGAACCCCAGAGGTGTAGGTGAAATTGTTGTCGAGGTCATTCCAAAAATCAACCACTGTAAATAGGACGAACCTAATCAGGCTGGCTGATGTTGCCAAGGCTAATAATTTGTCCCCAACCTACCCCAGACTGATGAACGGCTAATAACTCACGCCAGTTCTGATCGCTGATATTAGCAATAACGGCTGATTTCATGATCAGTCCATAGCCTACGCCCGTCTCATGTAGGTCAATTATTTCTTGGCAAGATGAACTGGTCTTCTCAGTCAAATAGGCGACCTGTGGATGCTGACAGGCATCGCTTTCTTGGGCCCAGGCGGGCGTGATAGTTAACAGGATTAAAATGACCAATAACAAGGAGGGGCAGTTCGTTTTTTATTCATGATGTACCTCACTTAAGTATTTTCCATGTAATCTTCAGTTGATAGGTGAGATGGTGAGACAAGCCTAACGCATCTATTCGTTTAACGGAGTTGGGGTCAAAAAAGTTTCACAATTCTCCAATTCCTCTATCAGTTCAGCGACTGCCGTTGCTAATTCCGCTACATCTTGCCCCTGTTCTTGCAGACTTTCTAACTCACTTTGCGTTGCCAACGCTTCTTGACAGGTTTCCAGGTCAATGAGTTCGATCACAGTCCCTGCCCCATTTATCCCATCCTCTATTGAATCCAATGTATCGCTGGGTAGTGTATTGGTTGCAGGTAGAGGAGGGAGGGGCGTCATCATCGCTTCAATCCAGGCTGTTGGGGCTAGGGTTGGCAAGGCAGCGTCAATAGACCGATAGGGGCAAAGACCGTCTTTTTGTCATGTTCTCCTGTTTCAGATTTTCTCTCAGAACTGATTACTAACCAAATTGATTCTTTTTGCGACAATCGGTAAAAAAATCAGACACTAATTCTTATGAAAGTTCCTAGCGAATTGCCCGCACTTCACTCAATTGATATTTTTAGTTTAGCAGGCCATGACTTCTCACCAAAATTTGCAAGAGGGCTATTCTTATGCATGCTTTTCTTGATTTCATACTTCTTTTGAAACGCTAACATCGACTTTTTCAACAGGCTAGTTCGTTTTGCGACCCACATGAAGTTAGTTGGCTTGATGCTGGTTGCGAAATAGATTTTTCTGGATTTTCCTGTATTTGCTAGGGCGGGGTCTTCCTCTTAAGAGGCTGGGGACGGTGTCCTCGCCGCTCCCCCTTGATTGCCCCTTTGCTGTCCACCACTGTAACTGCACTATTCTGGGCAGGGGTGGGGATGATAAATGAACAGTACGCAGAGAGCAGGGGGTAATGACAAAGGGAAAACGCCGTGCTTGTAGGTTAAAATCATGCCGTGTAGGAAAGGAAATAGACTGAATGCCTGTTGCCAGTAATGGGAACGGCCGTTGTTGGGTGAAAATTGTCGGTGGGGGCAACGGCCGTGTCTAATCGTTGATCGTTAATGGGGGAACGGCCACTGCGTGAGGTGAGTTGTGTTAGGGAACGGCCGTGTCAATCGTCAATCGTTCATGTCATACAGCGACACTTTAGCGTGAAATTGTTTGCCAATAGGCAGACGGCCGTATCCTGCTTTGATTATTTGGGAATTGGCGTACAATCCAGTTGTCAGTGACGAGTCTGCAGTAAACGGTATTCATTTTAGCTCACTGATTATTGCTCACTGCTTACTGACTAAAGGATAGAAATTATGCGATTAGGAATTATGTTAGGCTATGCAGGGCGGGAGATTGAACTGCCTATTGCGTTGGTAAAAGAGGCAGATCAGTTGGGAGTTTACGCAGTCTGGGCAGCTGAGGCTTATGGCTCGGATGCAGTGACACCAATTGCCTGGGTTGGCGCCTTGACGGAGAACATTAAGCTGGGTACAGCCATAATGCAGATGCCGGGGCGCACACCGGCCAATGCGGCCATGACAGCCATGACACTGAACCAATTGAGCAACGGCCGTTTCCTCATGGGTCTTGGTCTCTCAGGGCCACAAGTGGTCGAAGGTTGGCACGGCGTGACCTATGCGCGTCCCCTCAGCCGCACCCGCGAATACGTGAACATTGTGCGCCAGATTTTCGCTCGTGAAGCACCTGTTACGCATAACGGCCGTGTCTACCAAATCCCCTACAACGGCGATGATGCCACCGGCCTGGGTAAGCCTCTCAAAAGCACGCTGACGGCCGCGCCTGAAATCCCCATCTATTTGGCTGCCATAGGCCCCCAAAACGTGCAACTAACAGCCGAAATTGCCGACGGCTGGCTGCCCATCTTCTTCTCGCCCGACAAATACGCGGAAACCTACAAAACCCACGTAGATGCTGGCCTGGCTAAAGGGGGCAAGAGCGGTGAAAACTTCGACATTGCCCCCACCGTTTCTGTCGTCATTGATGACAGTTTGGACGTTTGTTACAACATGCTGCGCCCCATGCTGGCTCTTTACGTGGGGGGTATGGGGGCCAAGGGCAAGAACTTCTACAACGATTTGGCAGGGCGTTATGGCTACCAAGCCGCTGCCGCCGAAATCCAAGACCTCTATCTTTCTGGCAAAAAATTTGAGGCGATGGCCAAAGTGCCAGCAGAACTGATTGACGAAGTGGCTCTGGTTGGCCCTAAAGAGCGCATCAAAGAGCGACTGTCCCGTTGGCTCGACAGCCCCATCACCACCATGAACCTCACCGTCTTCAACACAGCCACGTTGCAGACTATGGTAGAATTGCTGGCAGAATTAGCTTAGAAAATGGAGCAGCATAATGAACGTTGAGCTTTCAGAGTTGGGCTTACCAGCCCAAGCCGAAGTGAAAATTGAACTAAGCGTAACCTCGCACGTTAATGTGACAGCACAGACAGCCCAACGGCAAGTTAGCAAGTTGTTATTAGATCATGTCGGTAATTTGCTCTACGGTGAACGGCCAAATCTTGTTACTGGCGAACAACTATTATGGCGTGTGCCAATTTGGTTAGCTTTACCCACAACTGGCCCAATTGGTCAAGTAGGCACATTGGATGTAGATACAGAAACGGGCGAGATCCTTTTTACCCAGCAATTTTTGGATGAACTAGCTGAACGTGGCAATGTCCTGGCTAAACGTACCACATCTCAAACAAGCTGAACCATCTTGGTGTTTGCCAGCCTGCATAGCAATGGTAGCTGCTTATTGGCAGGAGCCTTTGTATCAACCTGACATTGCTCAATGGCTAGGCACAACATGGGTGGGAACACCATCAAGCCGTATTCAAAAACTAAACCAATATGGATTTGAGGTCGTTTACCAAACTGGCTCATTAGCACAATTGCACCACTGGTTAGACCAACAGATTCCTTGTATTCTTTTCATTCGCACAGGTGATTTATCATACTGGCAAGTTGACACGGCACATACTGTTGTTTTAGCTGGTTTTGAAGATGGGGATATTTTCCTGTACGATCCAGTAATGGATGACTCACCTATAAAAGTAACAATTGCTGAGATGATGTTGGCCTGGTCTTATTCTGATTACACTTATGCAGTTTTGCAACCCCGATCTTGATTGATATGACTTCACCGAAAGATTTTGATTTTGTGCCGTTAGTTGAGCTTGATGATTCAGCGTGGATAAAGAAGCATCAGGCGGTGGAGATCAACGGCCGTCACGCCCAATTTGTCTCCTTGATAGAAGCATTGGGGGAAATACGGCCGTTAACGGGCAAACGCTATAACCGCACCATCCAACAATACACTCGCCAAGGGCTGCCCTGGCTCTCTAAAAGCCAACTCATTCAAGTCTACGAAGAGTTGTGTGCCGAGGGTTGGTTGGACTTTGACCCCGAACTACGCACCCATTTGCAGATGAAACCGACGCGCAGCCAAGCGGGTGTCACGGTTGTGACGGTATTGACCAAGCCCTACCCCTGCCCTGGCAAGTGCATCTTCTGCCCCACCGACGTGCGCATGCCCAAGAGCTATTTACACGATGAACCAGGCGCACAACGCGCCGAACGGCACAATTTTGACCCCTATGAGCAAACGTCCGCTCGCATTACCGCCCTAGAACAGATCGGTCATCCCGTCGACAAAATTGAGTTGCTCATTTTGGGTGGGACATGGTCCAGTTATCGGCGTGATTACCAAGAGTGGTTTGTGAAGCGTTGTTTTGATGCCATGAATGGCTTTGAGGCTGCCACGCTGACCGAAGCGCAGGAATTAAACAGCACGGGGCCGCGCCGCAATGTGGGTTTGGTGGTGGAAACACGCCAAGATCATGTGGATGTGGCTGAGCTGTGCTGGCTGCGCTATTTGGGTGTGACCAAGGTTCAAGTGGGCATTCAGAGTATGGATGAACATGTGTTGGCCATTAATAATCGCGGCCATGATGTGCAGGCCACGCGGGATGCTTTTCGGCTGTTGCGGCTGGGTGGTTTTAAGATTCATGGGCATTGGATGGCCAATTTATTGGGAGCCACGCCCGAGAGTGATGTGCTGGATTACGGCCGTTTATGGAGCGACCCCGCCATTAAACCCGACGAACTCAAGCTGTACCCTTGTATGCTGGTTCCCAATGCCGAACTGTATGAGTATTGGCAGCGTGGCGAGTACAAGCCTTACACCGAGGAGGAAGTGACCGAAGTGCTGGTGGCTTGCAAAACACAAACGCCCCGCTACGTGCGCCTCAACCGCGTCATCCGCGACTTCCCCACCACCAATATTGTAGAGGGCAACAAAAAGGCTAATTTGCGCCAAATTGCCCAACGGCGCATGGCAGAGCGTGGCCTCAAATGTAACTGCATCCGCTGCCGCGAAATTCGGCGCGACAAAGTAACGCTGGATGATTTATCGTTGCGTATTGACACCTATGAAACGGATGCCACGACGGAACATTTTATGAGCTTCGAGACGGTCGATGAGCGCATTGCGGGCTTCCTGCGCCTCTCTTTCCCCTACCGCGACATGGAACTGCCGCTGCCCGAATTGGCCGACCATGCCATGATCCGTGAGGTGCATGTGTATGGGCCAGCGTTGACGATTGGCGATGAAAGCCAGGGGGAGGCGCAGCACATTGGCCTGGGCACACAGTTGGTGCAAAAGGCCATGGCGATGGCCAAAGAAGCGGGCTACGGCCGTATTGCCGTTATCAGTGCCATTGGCACGCGGGAGTATTATGTCAAGCATGGCTTTGCGGTAGATGGATTGTATATGACGGCCATTTTGTAGGGCATGATTTATAGGCGATATTAATTTCAAAACCCCAATTACAAATGAAATCCCAGCTTTCAAATTTGACATCCCGAACATTTGTTCTAAAATGAGGTCGCGGAGACGTTACAAAAGGCACGCTTTATTTTTATGTTTATAGAAAAAGAAAAGATAGTATTTCCAGATAACTTAATCCAAGTCGGAACCACCCAATCGGGACAGGAAGTTGATTGGTTTGTTGAAAACAAAGAAGAAAATGGTTTATGGAAAAAGGAATCTATCCCAGCAAACATTGTAGGATTAGCTAGGCCAATTTCAGTATTTCGAGCTTCTCGTAAAACTAATTTGATAACATATGATTGGCATGGAGATAATAATACATTTTGCCCACCTATATGGTGGGATCTTGCAATAGGCTCAGGGGCTTGTGGGCTTGGGTGTCGGGCGTGTTTTTTAATGTTAACACATCGTATAATGAGAGATCCTTGGCGGCATTTGCTATATGACAATATTGAAGATTTCGTAAATGTGTCCGAAAAATGGCTTAAGTATCCTAAACGACGAAAGCAACACACCTTAGGTGTAGGAATTGATCGCTCTGATTCACTATTATATGAAGGTGTGACTGAACAAGTAAGACAATTAGCACCACTGTTTGGAAACGAAAAACAAAACCCATTAAATTGTAAGCTTATCTTATTAACAAAATCGACTAACACACACTATTTAGCTGATATTTTACCTTCTCATCGAAAAAATGTTGTAGTTAGTTTTTCTTTGAATCCTGAACCTGTTGCCGACTTATGGGAGGGCAAATGGCCAGATGGGTTAAGAATAACTCCTAGTATTTCAAGCAGATTAGAAGCAGTCAAATTTGCTCAAGATTTGGGCTTCGAGGTGCGCGTACGAGTAGACCCTATTCTTACACCCGATGGATGGGAAGATTATTACTCTGATTTTGTGAAACAGGTAGCAGATTTTGGTATTTCGTTTCGATATTGGACGCTTGGGACTTATCGTGAAAAAAACTCACAATTGCAAGCTTGGGCTGGTAAATGGGGGCTATTACCAATGGAATGGCAACCAAATGAAAATGAATTAGTACACGATGGGACTCATTGGCATTTGTCTGTTCCACGAAGGCTCGAAATATATAGTACGATTTCAAAAAGTATTAGAAGTCATTTCAAAACAGCAAAAATCAGTTTATGCAAAGAGACACATCCAATTCGCAAATCGTTAAACTTATGTAATGCAGACTGTAATTGTCTTTCTTAATTGACTCAGGTAACAGTGACTACAGTTGCATATGTCCTTCTCCCAGAATAAATTGCTTTACCTTGCTTCTTCAATTGTGTGAGTGCTTTGTTTATTTCCGATAGAAAAAACTCTTCATCAGCCATTCCCTGATATATTTCCTTTACAGTCAAAGATTGTCCGGAAAAATTCTGGATTAGTACATTGGCACAATCTTCTACCGGAGGACGAGCATTAAGTATAGGAGGTACTGGTGGTGCTTCAGGTGCAAACAAGGACATTTGACCTTCAGGGGGAAGCTGCTTTTTCACACTACGTCGTATATATCGCAACTCATGTTCCCACCATTCAGCAGTATCTAAAATTTTATTAAGCTCTAATGCCCCAGTTGCATCATGGGTAGTAAGAAACAAGTAAAACATTGGGCGCTCTTTATCTGGAAAATGTAATTTTATTGATTTTGAGATGATCCTTGGATCCATTTCCTTGAGGGTTTGCTGATAAAGATGGACCAAGCGTCTTTCTGTTAAATTTGTCAGTTGTGAGTCTGTTAAAGCTTTTTCTGGCATCATCCCTTCGAATATTGGGTCATATTCAGCTTCTTCTTGCGTCATACCTAAAGCAGAAAGTAACAAATCCCTCGATTCTCGATGTTCTTCAATATCCCGTTTAATAGATATCCATTCTTCACTATTAAAAACTCTGGTCCAGTGTTCTACATGTTTCCTCTGTTTCTCAGAAACCGCTGCCCCAGCGACCACTGCCCCAGCTTTCTTAGCCAAATCAGAATAAATGAAGTTAATCATCACATCGTGCTTGTCCGATTCAATAATTGACTTTACAAATTCGTAAGGTATACCCTTCCCTCCATATGGATCAAGTAGGTAAAAAGCCCAAGTATGTCTTTGTTTTGTAAAATCTAAAAGCTTGTTTTTAATTTTTGTGGAATCTGTGTTTATAACAGCAATTTCACTTGGCAATAGCCGACGGAAATCTACAGTATGTTTAACACGATTTTCAAGTCCTTCCAATTTCAAGTTTTCAATTAACCATTTGAAATTTTGCGGTTTCTCCTCAACTAAAATTACATTTGTAGTAATGTTGACGTTGGTGTATTTCTGGGATTGCTGAACCAATTGATCTAATGCTCTAATCCCAATAAATGGAGAACCTAATACGTGATTTTGAGTTCCCTCGATCCAAATATTCTCAATATCTCCAGAGTATTTGCCAATATATGAAAAGCAATCAACATATACAAAATGAGCATTGATCTGGTTATCATCTCTTGCATAACGGCTTAGACCACTTAGAATAATTCCACCCCAAGCCCCTAAATATTTTTCCAAAATTCTATGCTTGACCTGCGTTTGTACATCTCTAGGTTTTAGTTTCATTGCCATTTGAATTTCCCCAATACTAGTTTAAAAAAAGCCTGTCACAATCCCTTTGATTACATTTTAGCATAAGTGCAAGTGTTCACAAAAAGCATCAAGGTTAGCATAAAATGCCAAATCTCTTATAGCAAAGAACACTACTTAAGCGGCGGCAACTGCTCCAAAGGTAGCAACAAAACCTCGATAGCACGCGCTTTGCCTGGCACGCGGCTAATCAGCCCCTTTTTTTCTAGGGTGAGGATCATTTGGTGAACGGCCGCTGGCGTCTTTTTGAAGTAGCGTTGCATGTCGGCGTGGGTGGGGGGACGGCCGTTTACCTTTGTGTCGTAATAAATAAAAGCCAGATACTGTCCCTATTTTTCAGTATAAGTAAGCATAGCTGGTATTATCCTGTAAATGTAATACATCAATACATCGTGAAAACGATTTTGCACATTAACAACCGAATAACCATCAGTACATCGTGAAAATCACATGGCGTGCTAAACGCGCTGTGCGAGAAATTGAAGATAATACAAGCCATTCTCCAATGGTAGTCATCTGTTGGAGCGGGGACAAGGGTTCAGGTGACGATGGCTCAACTAGAAGTGTGAGGTTCTGCTCGTAAATGGGCAGTGGTTTTCTTGATTCATCACAAGAAATATCCTCAGTCCCTGTGGGTAGTACAGGTTCATTAAGTGGGAAAGGATAAATCGCCAAACATTGTCGGTGTTGGCTATCGGGAGCTTGGTCAAAGATGGATAGAGTTGCCCCCGCCACCTTGAACTCAACCGTTACCCAAACACCTTTGGTCAAGTCAAAGTGAGGTACGGTCCAATCTACATTCAAGACACGTACAGTTCCCTCTGGTGAGACCCGTCGCATAAAGTGGAGAGACCCTTCACGTAACGGCCGTTTTGTGTCAGAAACTTCAAACCCTGTCTCTAACTTGTGCGGTAGTTGGTGGTGATGGACAGCTGTAGGTGATTGTTCATTCAATTGGCTGTGGTCTTCTCGCTGTCGGTAAAGCTCAAAAAAAGATTGACCCTGCTGGTTAACAGCAGCCAAGTCACTCAAGTAGGTGTTTTCCCAGACATGTTGGTCATAATCTTGATGAAACCGTTCTACCGAGCCGTTGCTCTTGGGATGATAGACAGGGGAGAAAACCAATTCAGTGCCGACTGCCAATGCTAACCGTGCCACTTTTCCAATAACATATTGATGAGTTGTCCCACCACTGAAGCATCCTTCATTATCCACTTGGGTATAGTGTGGGATACCTATTTCTTGCCAAACGTGAACAAGAAAGGCTGCTGCATCTTGAGACCGTCTTTGTTCATAAGAGCAGCCTGTTGGATACCGTGAAACTACGTCAATGGCATTGAAACTGGCAACCCGTTGTCCCCCTTGCAAGAAATGGGGCACGATGTCTACTTGACACAGTTGGTGTGGCTCAGTAGGGTGTAGTCGTGGATAGTTGATGGCTGGCCCGACAGCTTTGCTTTGCGGTTTGGTCATGCCCGCAGCATGAAGGACTCGTTCAATCGTCGGCACACTGGGTAGAGGTGTGACTTGCTGTTGCTTCAACCTCGTTCTGATTGCTTGACCTCCAATATATTTGAGACCCTTTCCCAGTTCTGCATTCGCTTCCAACTCTAGTCGTGTCTGGATAATTGCTTCTGTGACACTTTTGGGTAGCTCATTGCCAGGTTTTGTTGGTGCCCTTGACCTATCTTTCAAGCCTGTCCAGCCCTCATTCTCATAACGCTGTTTCCATTTGGAGACCCAGCCGAGGGAACGGTTCAGGGTTTTGGCCACTTCGACCATTGTTTGTCCCTTTCTCAACTGCATGATTGCTATTTTCCGCTCAGTAAACAGGTCATTTGTCATTTTACTCACCTTCCATGTAGGATGAGTAAATCTACCCGTTTTTCACGATGTACTGATGGTTCGGTTGTTAAGGTACTTCACGATCTCTTGATGGTTTTTCACTTATAAATTTTCACGATGTACTGATGTACGACATGTAAACAATAATGGAAGCCACTATGAACACAAAAAATGAACTATCACAATTAGCCACTTTACTGCATGTGAATGAAGAAATGCTGACCTTTTTAGCTCCAATAGCACCCGACAAAATCCAGTTTTTACACGACAGCATGATTCGGGCCATGCAGCTTGAACAGGCTCCGATGTGGTCACGTATCGCTAAGGCGACTTCACTACTGCCGGATCGGTTGACGGCGAAGTTGGCAGAAGGATTTCTGGGGGCGCAGGTGGCAGCCAATGTGACCTATCATCTGCCTGCGCGGCGGGCAGTGAGCATTGCCAAACATTTTTCTTTGCCTTTCCTGGCTGAAACGACTACTCATCTAGCGGCCGACAAGATTGAAGAGATTCTGGCTGCTTTTCCTATGAACAAGGCTATCAGTCTGACACACTATCTGATCCGGCAAGAGGAATATGGGGTGATGGGGCGGCTGCTGGACCATTTGCAGGTGGAACGGGCTTTGGCCCTCTTCCAGCGTGTGCCTTCGCCTGAGCATATTTTGCGTATTGTGGCGGCGGCTCAGAATAAGGCGCATTTGGCCGCGATGTTGGCTCGCTTGCCGGAGGAGCGGCTGTTGCGTTTACTGGAGACGGGGATTGAGCGCGATTTGTTGGTCGGGCTTTTGGACATCGCCGAGCATTTGCCAGAGGCGCAGTTGCAGCGATTGGGGCGAGTGGCAGCCAAGTTGACAAGTGAGGAGAAGACGGCCGTCATCCGAACCATTCGTCAACAAAACCAGCAAGCACAGTGGCAAACTTTGCTCGATCAGTGGGACTGAGTAATGTATTATGCCCCAAAACGATCTTCACTACGGGCACGGAAGATGATTTTGATAGGTGTGCCGACAAAGGGATGCAGTTGGCGCAACTGATTTTCCAGATAACGCCGATAACCAAAATGTACCCATTGTGGCTTATTCACAAAAAAGACAAAAGTAGGTGGTGCCACCGAAACCTGGGTAGCGTAAAAGAATTTGACCCGCTTGCCTCCTTTGCTAGGTGGAGGATGTTTGGCAACAGCATCAAACATAAATTTATTGAGGGGGCCAGTGGCAATGCGATGATAACGGGCTTCATTGACTTCTAGAGCCTTGGGAATAATTTGAGCCACACGCTGCCCGGTTTGGGCAGAGATGAAAAGGATGGGAATATAGGGTAAAAAGCGCAAATCCTCACGCAATCGATCCTCAAATTCATAAATACTGTAGGAATCCTTGTCAACAGCATCCCACTTATTGACTAGAACAACGATGCCAGCCGACTCTTCATCGGCCAACATGCCTGCGATATGAGCATCTTGAGCTGTCGCGGCACTATGACTGGCAGCAGCATCGTTCGTGTTGCCAACGGTAGCATCTATGAGCAGCAAGGCAATGTCGGCACGACGTAATGCTTTGAGGGCACGCAAAACGCTGTACTTTTCGATACCTGGGTCTATTTTGCCGCGCCGACGGATACCGGCTGTATCGATGAGGGTGACTTCCTGACCTTCCCAAGTTAGTTTGGTATCAATGGCATCGCGCGTTGTGCCTGCAATAGGGCTGACAATGGTGCGTTCTTGACCAATGAGTTTATTAAGCAAGGTGGACTTGCCCGCATTCGGCCGTCCTAAAATGGCGATTTTGATAGATTCATCCTCGCTGTCGTCTTCGGCTTCAGGTTCGGGAATGGCATCAACAATAGCATCCAATAGGTCGCCAGAACCAACACCATGTAGGGCAGAAACGGCGATAACTTCACCCAAAGCCAATTCATAAAACTCATAAGCGGTGTCGCGCAATTTGGCAGATTCAAGTTTGTTGGCGGCAATGATGACGGGCTTTTTCGTTTGGCGTAAGATATTGGCAATTTCGCGGTCAGCAGCGGTGATGCCCGCTTGCCCATCGACGACTTGGACAATGACTTCAGCATCCTGAATGGCAATGCGAGCTTGCTCAACAATGAGCGGTAAAAACCGCTCAGAATCTTCAGAGAGGGGAATAGTGTGATGTCCGGCGAGGAACTCGATACCTCCGGTGTCTACAATGGTGAAAGCAATGCCCCCCCATTCAGCGTCCGTGTAAAGACGATCACGAGTGGTTCCAGCAGTATCTGAGACCACGGCTAGGCGTCGTCCAGCGATACGGTTGAAGAGGGTGGATTTGCCGACATTGGGACGGCCGACTAGGGCTACAATTGCGTTCATATAATTTCTCGTCTTGCAGGATATGCCAACAAGAAATCATAGGCGAAGGCAGTTGGATAGGCAAGATTAGGTTGGGGAATGAATGTGGGGGTGTTGGAGGGAAAGCTAGATTGGCTTACTAAACCTGTCAAGTCCATATCTAGCAAGTGTGATGTTTCAGAAATGGGCGTGGTATCTGTTAAAGTCTCTGTGATAGGCGCGATGCGCGAAAGCTCGACTGTCACAACTGAGGGTTGGATGGAGCGCAGTTCAATGCCCCGATCGGGGAAGATAACTTCTAGTTCTACACTGGTGGTTCCCTCTTGTAATTCAAAGAGATCTGCTGTGACCCGAATGTCATCCTCTATGAGGCTATCTAGGGCTAAGACAGGGCCAAAAAGTATGATACGAACGTCTTCTGGCTGAATCCGTGTTACTTCTAACTCTGGGCTAAGTCCTAACACTTCCACGTCACGTCGGAAGCTAGCTGTGTCTACAATAGGCTCTATGTCTATGCTGACAAAGATTTCTTGATCCTGATCCAATTCAACACCCTCATCTAAGTTGAGCGTTACTTGTTGCCGTGTAGATTCGGTGAGGCCCGTTATATCTATCTGCTCTGTGGATACTCGGGTTAAGTCTGCCAGCAGGGCTGGCGGCCCGGTCACGAATACGCTGCTTGGTTCAACTGTAACATTCAACAGGCGAAAGCCTGGTGCTGGTTCACCAGTGCGAGAGACGGTAATAAATTTTTCAGCAAATCCGGCCGATTCATTGACTGGGATGGTGACCTGGACTTCGTCTGTGCTGGGTGTAAGACCACGTATGCTGGTCACTCGCCCTTGCAAATCATAATAAATGATTTGAGGGGAGAAAACCTGGGTTTCACGGGCGTTATTGAGGAAAACTGTCAGGCGGATGGTACTTAATTGTTCTACGCTGGAGACGGGGCCAGAGACGGTGATGAAGGGAGGATCGATGAGGGGAGTGCCTTGGCTGTGGCCCCGAGCAACGGTACTGCGAATGTCTAATTCGATGGGGATGTCGCGGCTAATAGATTGTTCGAGTAGGGCAGTAACTTCTTCAACTGATTGGAAAACAATCGTTGTTTCGCCTGCCGCGTTGATGCTAACTTGAACGGGAACGGCCGTTTCCAGACCATATGGCACGGTACTAAAATCAATTGTGGCTGTCAAATCATCAATGGTGAGCTCTGTGACAACGGATTCTGGTCCTTCATAACCAACCTGCAAGGTTTGCAGTGAATCCAAATCAGGCTTAATGAGGAGGCCATTTTCGGGAATACCAACAACGCTGATGGGAATGGAGAGGTTTTGTCGCAAGTTCTCTTCTTCTACCTGGGAAGCATTGACCCAGATGATGATAGCAACAATGAAGGCCAAGAGCAGAGTGGCAATGTTGGAAAGGAGGGATCGTAAAAAACGGATCATGGCTTGCTGGCTCCACGTGGATTATGCAAGAAACTATTGAGGATCATGTCTAAGCGAGATATATCTTGGCGGCGCATAATACGGCCGTTGTGAGCAATAGAAATTTGCCCAGTCTCTTCCGACACGACCATGGCGACGGCATCACTAACCTCGCTGATACCTAAGGCTGCTCGATGTCGCAAGCCCATTTGTCGATCTGTTAGGCTGCTGGTTGATAGGGGCATGACACAAGCGGCCGCCGCGATTTTCTCACCCCGCATAATAATGGCTCCATCATGCAGCTCGGTGTGTTTGTTAAAAATGGTGGTAAATAATTCTGCCGAAGGTTCGGCATTGATCATAATGCCTGTGTCTATATACTCTTGTAGACCAGTATCTCGCTCGAAGACGATTAAGGCTCCGTGCCGTCGTTGGGAAAGATAGAGACTGGCTTCTTTAACGGCCGTTATCATAGGGCTCTGGGGATTGGCCCGCGAAAAACGAAAATAGTTGCTCAATCCGCCTAACTTTTCTAAGGCACGGCGTAGTTCAGGTTGGAAGATAACGGGAACAGCCACGACGAGGGCCGGCAAGATGCGATCCACCAACCAACTGAAAGCTGGCAGGTTGATGACAGTGGACACAGCAAAAATGATAAGAGCAGCCACAATGAACCCACGCAGCACCTGAACCGCTCGTGTACCCCGGATGAGGTGTAGCGTGCCATAGATAACGGCCGTTACTAGAGCAATATCAATAATACTCAGCCAATCGAACTGTAATGAATCTAAAATACTGTCCAAGATAAATCCTAAACTTGGTTAATTTGATAGGTAATCATATGCCAAAAGCAAAAAACGCAAAACGTAAAGTATAAGTCCTCACCTACATTTTACGTTTTACGTTTTCTGTTAACGAAAAGAGTACCTAAATCTTAGAGGGCTATTGTTTTAATTGACCTAACAACTGTTGGTAGCTGGCCACATTGGGGGGCCGTAACTTCACAATTCGCTCAATGGTTCGGACAGCACCATTCGTATCGCCTACTTCGAGTTGCAATTCACCTAATCGGTCCAATAAGTTCACTGCATCTTTCACCCGTTTTTGTTGGATATACAGACGGTACAATCTATCTACCAAGTTTGCATCAGACGGCCGTTGTCGCACCATGTCTTCCAAAATCCCCAATAACTTGGCCCCTCGCCCCGCGCGTACCAATTGAATCAAATATTGGTCCAGCGCACTCACTGCATTATTTGGTTGATCCACCTTATAATACAAATCAACCAATGTAATAGCCGTACGCTCATCATCAGGATCAAGCTCGCGTAACTCCTTATAAGCCACCAAGGCACGCCGCCAATCAAAGCGCTGCATATCCACATCAGCCATAGAGCGTAGCAACTGCTTCTTCAAAGAAGGATCATTACCTCGCGGCACCAATTTCAAGGCCTCCTGATAGGTTTCTCGCGCCTTATCTGGCTTAGCCAACTGATAATGCGTTTCTCCCAATGAGGTTAAATGACGGATAGCATCATCAATACGGCCATGCTGTTTCAGCAAATCAATCAATTTCGTATGGGTTTTCACATCTAGTGAGTTTAGCTCCGTCACCTTCTCATAGGCCAAAATAGCCCCATTAATATCACTGCGTGTTTGGTACGTATCAGCCACCGTTGCATACTTTAGTGCCGCCACATCAGGTCGTCCTTGCTTGGCTAATGCCTCTGCCAACTGTAAATGGGCTGGCAAATATTCAGGTGATAATTGAATCGCCCGGAATGCTTCCTCAACGGCCGAATCATACAGCTTGCGCCGCGTATATTCCTGACTCAAAAATAGCGATTCCAGCACCTGTTCCGAGCCAGCCGTCAGCACATCTCCCAAAATCATCATGTCCGTATTGGACAACTGTTGTAATCGCGCCCGGGCTTCCTTAGCCTTGTCCTCCCAGCCCTTATGGCTCAAAAACTCTACCAGCGCATTGGCAAAATTTGTTGCCTGATCCCGTTCTCCTTTAGCAATCAAACTGTCTGCCAAATTTTCATACAGTTCAATGAGTCGATCTGAATGAGCGTGCTGCACCGTTGTCAAATCCACAATTTGCAATACAGTGATAAAATGTTCAATCGCCTGCTCAATGCGGCCTCGTGCCCGATGAGACTCACCCAAAGCAAAATGGCTTGCCAAGCGAAAATCCTGATCCTGCATCGACAGTTCAAACTGTTTGATCGCATCCTCAAAACGTAGCTTGTCCTGATACAGTAAGCCCAAATTGAAGTGGATAGATGGTCCTTTTATACCGGCCTGCATGATTTGCTCATAATAGCTAATGGCTTCATTGGTCATTCCCTGCGTTTGGGCATCCAGTGCCTGACTAATGAGCGTGGATGCCTTCATGTCTGATGCTTCTTCAAAAAGCTTTTCAGCCATTTGAGCCATAGCATCTTGACGGGCTTGCACAATGGGGGCGACAGCCCCTAGCTCAGGTTTTTGAGCCACGCGATCCAAAGCAGCACTCATACGTGGTAAATCATCTGTCGAACCAGTGGAACTGGAACGCTTCTCGGTATTGGCGATGTTTGTCCCCTGTTTAATCAGCTCAATAGCTGTCAACACATCTTTGTTGCGAGGATCAAGTTCTAGAGCTTGCTGACAGGCTTGCAAGGCCTCTTCGGTGTTTTTCTCCGCTTGGGCAATACGGGCGATCTCCAAATACTCACGGATGGCACTAGGAATGGATTTTTGCCTTTTATAGACAGAAGCTAAACGACGATGTGCTTGCAATAGATTTGGCTCTAACATGATAGCACGGTGCCAATAATCCATGGCTTCTTGCAAACGGCGACGGCCAAGTTCTGCTTCTCCAATTGCCAAATAGGTGCGACCTGCTTCTTCCTCTTGTCCTAGCAGCTCTTGCATATCGGCCACCTGGCGCAGATAAAGGATGTCCCCCCGAGAGTACCGGGCTGCCAACTTGTAATTTTCTAGGGCTTTAATCAATCTATCTAAACCGCGATAGGCAGTTCCCAACCCTTCATAAGCGGCTGGTTCGTTAGGAGCCAACTTGACGGCTTTTTCAAATTCAGTGATGGCCTCTTCCCATCGCTGATCCCAATTGTAAGCGTGACCTCGGTTCAGAGCCTCTTCAAACTGTGAGCGATTTTTGGACACAGGGATGCCTCCGATAAATTAGACATGAAAAAATAAATATCTAAACGAATGAGGGCAAAATATATGTGATTTAGACCAATTTCCAAAATAAATGATCCTAGATTAACACTGTTTTTGGAGTTGGCTCAAGACTTTTTCAGACTGTTTTGGACCATTGTTTTCTGAAAAAAGCCTTATCCCTCGCTAAGCAAATGAGCTAAGATGGCTTTTTGAGCATGCATCCGATTTTCTGCCTGCTGAAAAAGGGCTGAATTGGGGCCATCGGCAACATCATCCGTGATTTCTTCTCCACGATGGGCAGGTAGACAGTGCATGACTAGGCAGTCAGCCTGGGCATGGTTGACGAGCATCTGATTGATTTGGTACGGTGGAAATACACGTAGGCGTTCGGCCGTTTCTTCTTCTTGTCCCATACTTGTCCAAACATCTGTGTAGATAACGTCCGCTTCGGCAACTGCCCTGGTTGGATTTTCGACTATATCAATTTCTGCGCCCGCCATGCTAAATGATGCGCCTTGGTCGAAATCCTCCTCATTCAATGTATAGCCTGGAGGTGAAGCAATGGCAAAGTGCATGCCCACTTTCATGGCAGCGAAGAGCAAAGAGCGCGCAACGTTATTGCCATCCCCAACATAGGCTAATTTCAGACCCTCAAGTCGCCCACGTAGTTCTTGAATTGTGAAGATGTCAGCAAGGGCTTGAGCAGGATGATTGTAATCGGATAAACCGTTGATGACGGGTACAGTACTGTAGGTGGCTAATTGAATCATGTGTTCATGCTCAAACACACGAGCCATAATGCCATCTACATAGCCTGATAAGACACGGGCAACATCGGGCACGCTTTCGCGCCCTGCCATCTTAACTTCATTTGGCCCCAAGTAGAGAGCATTTCCGCCCAGGTGAACCATGCCCATTTCAAATGATACACGAGTCCGTAATGAAGGTTTTTGGAATACCATTGCCAGACTCTTGCCTTGTAAGATGGGCTTGTTCCCACCCTGTTTCCATTCACTTTTTAGCTTGGTCGCAAGCTCCAATAAGTTATGGATGTGATCAGGTGTTAGGTCGGCGATGGAAAGAAAGTGTTTCACAATGTCGCTCTCCTTGCCAATTTAGGCCAATTCCTAAAATGTATTATCCTAAAGATTGGATGTTTTGGGGAATTGGCTTGATGTTGCTACTGTCTAAGGTGATAAAATTAGTGTTGGAGCAACCTCAATGGTCAAAAGTATACCACAGGCAATAATAAGAAAAAAGAATTCACATAATGTTTGTACACCTTTTAGAGTTATGGTAAGATTGGTGTTGCAGAGGGGATGTCACCTTCATATTAGCGGTTCAGGTTTGGACAGGTGTTTGTTTGAATATGGGCCAACGGCCGTTTAGGGGATAAATGGCCGTAGCCATGCTCTAAAATCTTAATCTTAAGTTGTCCTAAATAGGGACAGGAGGCGGGTGACAGATGAATATACTTCAACAACGAACAGGATTAATTATTGCATTTGTGGTCGGATTGGTAGTTGGGTTAGTTTATGCTTGGCTCATTCAACCCGCTGCATGGACATTTCCTGATGCACAAAGTTTAGCATCGGCCGTTTGCGGGGTTGCAGCCAACCCCGATACAGCCGAAACCGATAAAGCTGTTTACGAAAACATGGTTAGGGCCTACAACGGTGTAGGTTGTAACTTAGATGCAGCTGGCACAGATGGGGCCGCCGCCGCTGAGGGCAGTAGCAGCAATTCTCTCCTATGGCTCCTTTTACTGCTGGTCTTAATCGTTGCCGCTGTTATTGTTTGGCAGCGACGCAGTGCCGTAGCCGGGGAGACTGTGGAGGCTCCCCGCTATACCGATGTGCCAGATGAAGGACCAATGGTAGCAGATGGCGACGAAGAGGTTGCCACCGTGCCCATTGCCCGTTTCCGTACCACCTATGTTCTGGGTCATGATACATATGATGATTCTTTCAGCATTGAAAATGGCATTGGCGACTTTCTAGGTGAATGTGGCGTCAGCATTGCCGAATCCTTGGGAACAGATTCGCCTAAGAACGTCACGGCTTTTGAGGTTTGGCTCTTTGACAAAAATGACATTCGCACTATCACCAAAGTGATAATGAGCGATCACGCCTTCTTTGATGATGCAATTAAGGCCAAATTAGCCCCCAAGGGCGAGCCTGTTTTGGCTCGTGAAAGCGAAACAGTTGTTTTGGAAACGGCCACGCTCATCATTAATGCCGAAGTCACCGAATTGGAATATGGTACAGGCACATTACCGCCACAGAGCTTTTTTGAGCGCTTTACTATTGAACTGTCGGCTTGGTCAAAGGAAGGCGACTTTGAAGAGTTAGACTTACAAGCCCGCGCTGATGAGTTGATGAATTACTAAGCCTACACTGTAAATGCACAATAAATGAGGGTGCTAGGTGATGTTGCCCAGTATACCAAACAATCAATCAATTATAGAGACCCCTGCGGGGGTCTTTTTTTAGGCCCGTACATAGGGGTCAAACAGCTTTTGCCACTCTTCTAGTGCATATCGATCCGTCATGCCGGCAATGTAGTCAGTGACCACACGCTCAACAGGAGCTTCATTAAGCCGTTCTTGAGTTGTAGATGGCAACATGCCAGGTGATTTCATATAGGCATCGAACAGTTCAGAAATGAAGCGTTCGGCTTTGGTTTGCATTCGCACCAGACGATAATGATGATACATGCGCTCGTATAAGAATTTTTTGAGGGCCTGGATTTTATGACCGAAATCGGCTGAGTAGCCAACGATTTTAGCTGGATGTAGCTGCAATTTTTCAGAGGAATCTATTTGATGACTTTCAAGTTGATCCGAAGTGTAATGGAGAACATCTTCGACAGAACGGCCGATCAGCTCCCGAATGATTTCATGGCGAATGATGGGGACAAAAGCCTGCCCATTTTGCCAGCCGACAGTATCCTTCAGTAGCTGCCATATCTCTAATTCATCCAAATCATGTGGTGTGAACAAGCCAGCCCGCAAGCCATCATCCAGATCGTGGGCATTATAAGCAATTTCATCGGCTAGATTCGCAATTTGTGCCTCTAATGATGCCTGTTTATCTGGCTCATAACCAACTGCATCACTTTTGTCATATGATGTCTCATGTTTGATCATGCCTTCTCGGGTTTCATAGGTCAGATTGAGGCCAAGAAAGGCTGGATAACGCTGTTCCAATTCAGTGACGACACGGTAACTTTGGGTATTGTGATTAAAGCCACCATATTCGGCCATCAGCCGATTGAGCATATATTCGCCAGCATGACCAAAAGGAGGGTGTCCGAGATCATGAGCCAGACAGATAGCTTCGGTTAAATCCTCATTGCCACCAAGACCTCGTGCCAGCGAACGGCCGAGTTGAGCCACTTCCAGTGTGTGCGTCAGGCGGGTGCGATAATGGTCACCTTCATAGACAACAAAGACCTGTGTTTTGTATTCCAAACGGCGAAAAGCGGTCGTATGGATAATACGATCCCTGTCTCGTTCAAAGGCGGTGCGTGTGTGTGATTCGTCTTCAAGATATTCACGTCCACGAGAAGCTGCACTGCGTAGGCCATAGGAGGCCAATTGAGCAGCTTCTATCTCTTCTAATTTTTGACGATTAAAAATCATGGTGAATTCCTTTTGACATAATCTTATGACAAGTGTAACATAATCCTATCCTTTCAGCTATGTCTTGAGGAGCGCAACTATGCAAAAACCTCAGTCTTCCATCATTATGCTCATTATCATTGTGGCCGTTATTCTGGCTGTTGCCAGTTCACTGGCTCTTTTTGCTCTACAGGATCGCCCTGATGCACCAGAGACAGGACAAGAGGCGCCCCAAACACAGGTTGTCCATGTGGAGGGAGTGGATGTGATTATTCAGCGTAACGCGGAGAATGGTCTTTTTATGCAGCCTGTGATTCTCCAGCCAGAAAATGTACAGCCTACAGCACAAACGGAGTCGCCAGCAGAAGAACCTACCCAACAACCAGAGACGCAACCCGAGACGCCGCCACAACCTACTCAACAACCAGAGCCAGAGCCACAACCGACAGCAGCTGCTCCCTTAGGCACGGTCAATCGAAATGTTGAATCCATCATTTACCGCAACTACACCGTTCAGAATGATGATACCTTGTACAATATTACGCGGCAGCTTAACACATCTGTGACTCTCATGGCGGTCAAAGGTATTGATCAGGATGATCTGGTCGCCGGCACTGTTATTCAGGTACCTATTGGCAATCCAGACTACTGCCCCGCTATGCAGCCCTATGCTGTGGGGGAAGGGGATACCATTTTTAGCATTGCTCAACGGCGAAATACCACACCAGATAACTTGCGTACCATCAATGGTTTAGATGCGAATTATACGATCTATTCCGGCACGATTATCTGTGTGCCCTAGGTGGGCATTGTCTATCACATATTGCTATGACAGAAACTTATCCCCTACACTCTCTGCGCATATCCTATGAGGAACATCACCGTCGCTGCCTCAACCTTCTTTCCTATCTATATAATCATAATTTAGCTGGACTCGTTATCTTTGATAGCATCAATATCCTCTATTTTACTGGATTTGCCTTCATTCCCACGGAACGGCCGATTGTCTTTGCTATGAACGCGGATGGTGATAAAGGGATGTTCGTGCCTCGTTTGGAAGTGGAACATGTCAAGGCAGAAACTGGCATTGAGCGCGTTCATTTCTATCCAGAATATCCCGGTGACCAACATCCTACCGTTGGCTTACAAGAGATGTTAGAGGAGATGGACATTGTGTTGCCAGACGGCCGTTTGGGTGCTGATCATGATGGCTATCCTTGGCTTTTTGGCTATGAGGGGCCTGCGCTCTCTGAACAGACCAGTATGACGATCGTGAACGTGCACAGGCATATCAATCAACTGCAAGCTATCAAAAGTCGGGCCGAATTAAATCTGATTCAAGAAAGCTGCAAGTGGGGACATCTGGCCCATGTGTTGTTGCAAAAATATACGGCCGTTGGCGTGACCGAAACGGAGGCGAGCTTACGGGCTAGTAACGAAGCCACGCTGGCCATGATGGACACGATTGGGCCCCTTTTTCGCTCACAAAGTATGTGGGGTACTGGACCAAGCGCGGGTTATCGGGGGCAGATCGGCCGTAACGCTGCTATCCCTCATGCATTAGCAAACAATATTGTCTTCCAACCGGGCGATGTGTTGGTCACGGGTGCAGGTTGCCCCATGTGGGGTTACAATTCTGAGTTAGAACGCACGATGTTCGTGGGGGAGCCAACACCAGAACAACAAGAGATGTTTCATCATGCCAAAACGGCTCAAGAGGTTGCTTTTTCGGTAATGCGACCCGGTAGTACCTGTCGTGAAGTGGATACGGCCGTTCGTGCTTACTATGACCAACATAATCTGATGCCCTATTGGAAGCACCATTCTGGCCATGCCATTGGTCTACGTTATCATGAAGGTCCATTTTTAGATACAGGCGATGAAACAGTGCTGCAATCGGGTATGGTGTTTACTGTTGAGCCAGGTTTCTATACACCTGATCTAGGTGGGTTTCGTCACTCTGATACCGTTGTCATCACGGCCGATGGTTGTCAATTGATGACCTATTATACCCGTGATTGGCATAGCTTAGTCATCCCTGTTTAGATGTCCATGCCCCCTCGCCGATCGGCCTGGCTTGTGCCCCTCACCCTTATTCCCTTAACGGCCGTTGTTGCTCTATTTCTAACCGACTACCTGACCCAACCCTCCCAGCCCCCTACTACTGCCACCCTCCCGTCGGAACAACTATCAGTCACTCCCTATCCTTTAGGTTTGAGCCGAGAAAATCCTTTGAATGGTCTCGAACTCATTACCTTAAAGAATTGGGAAGTGCAAGTTCTAGACATCGTGCGTGGGCCAGAAGCTTGGAAGCGTATCCACGATGCCAATCAATTTAACGATCCGCCTCCAGATGGTTGGTCCTATATCCTCATACAATATCACTTGCAACGCCACGGGGATAGCCAAGACGAAAATAGCCTGGGCTTACACCTGACTGGTGATGCTAATATTCTCCATTACAGCTTTAACACCAGCGTTGTCCCCCCTGAACCAGCGCTTGATACCTATTTGCAAGGCAGTGAAACCAGCCAAGGCTGGGACGCCTATCTCATTCATGATGATGAGAGTGATTTAATCCTGGTTTTAGATGATCTATCAGATTATGAGGAACCGGATTATTTTGCTCGTTTAGATGAAGATGCCAGCCTATCTGTGCCTGTGACCCTCAATGACATTATGACGACAGTCCTTGGCATAGACGCCAATCAACCTGTTCCTTTTGGACACTTGGCGACCAATGATGATTGGCAAATAATGGTGCTACAGGTGCTAGAAGGACAAACAGCTTGGGATACTGTGCAGGCCGCCAATCAATTTAACGATCCACCTGGGAATAGGCAATCCTATTTATTAGTGCAATTGTCTGTTCATTATATTGGAACCAATCCATTAGGCGAATGGGTGAATAACAGTGATTTTGATATGGCGAACCATGATCAAGTCATCACTGGCACCGTGTCGGTTAGTGGTTTGGAACCTAACTTTTCCTATGTCAAGCTTTATCCTGATGGCTACTATGTGGGATGGTTATCTTTTAAGGTAGCCAGCAAAGCTGACGCACTGTTGTTATTATTTACGCCAGGGCATACCGAGGATGGCAATCACCGTTATTTGTCATTGCAGCAAAGCGGCCGTTAAAAGGGCATAGGACATGCAATTTCTCTTTGTTGCTTTAGGTGGTGCTATTGGGGCTTTACTGCGTTATGGCACATCCTTGCTGACAACATATTGGTGGGGATCAAATTTTCCCTGGGGCACGTTCACAGTTAATCTGATTGGCTCTTTTGTCATTGGTTTTTTGTGGCAATGGTTTGAGCAGTATACTCTGGCACCGCATCTACGGTCTTTGATTTTTGTAGGTGTTTTAGGCGCATTTACAACTTTTTCTAGCTACACACTTGATACTTTGCGCTTGTTTCAAATTGACAAGATGTTGCCTGGTTTATTAAATTTGGTGGGGAGCAATGTGCTGGGGCTAACGGCCGTTTACCTGGGTATCCTCATTGCCCGCCAGCTCCTCACTCTTGTCAAATAGGAGAATCTCATGAGCCAAGCCTTTACACAAATCTTACAAACCGTTCAGCCTCAAGTCCAAGAATTGGCCCGTACTACAAAAAGCCTTATCGAGGGCGTGCTGCCGGATGTTGTCGAAGTTGTTTGGCCTAAACAAAATATCGCCAGTTATGGTGTTGGCCCCAAAAAGATGTCTGAGCATTTTTGTTACATCGCCCTACTCAAAAAGCGCATCAATCTTGGCTTCTATTATGGTGCTGATCTGGATGACCCGACACATCTGCTGGAGGGCACGGGCAAGCTGCTGCGCCACATAAAAATTTCCCAATCTGAGCAGCTAGATGATCCGGCATTGTATCAACTTGTTGTGGCTGCTTCTCTCTATTTACCCAAGCTGAAAAGGTAGTGAGGGGTACAAGGCATTTTAGAATTTGCCACGTACCTGAGTTAAACAAATTGCACGGATACGGAGCCATATTCGCCAAAATCGGCCCGTAGCGTATCCCCAACCTTGGCCCAAACGGGACGAATGAATGAGCCAGCCAACAGCAGCTGCCCTGGTTGCAAGGTGACGTCCAAAGTAGCTAGTTTGTTAGCCAACCAAGCGACGCCATTGGCTGGATGCCCCATCACGCCGCAAGCCACTCCCGTTTCCTCAATATCTGTGTTGCGGTAGAGGATGCCAGGAATCATACGTAAATCTACGTCAAACGGCCGTAACGGCCGTCCCCCCAACACAATACCAGCCCCCGCTCCATTATCAGAAATGGTGTCATAAATTTGGCGCGGCTCATCCACACGTGCATCAATAATCTCGATTGAGGGTACCACATACTCTGTGGCCCGCAGCACATCTAGTAGACCAATGCCAGGCCCGCGCAACGGCCGTTCCAGCACAAAGGCTAATTCCAATTCTACCCGCGGTACACAGTAATTGGCATGGGGAACTTTCGCACCATCCTCTACCAGCATTGTGTCGTACAGATAGCCGTAATCCGGCTCATCTATTTTGGAGGATCGGCGCATGGCAATGGAAGTTAGTCCCACTTTGTAACCGATGAGTTTGGCCCCAGCAGCTTGTTGCTGCCGTGCGACCTCGGCTGAGATAGCATAAGCGTCTTCAAAATTAATATGGGGATAGATGGCTGACGGCCGTTTCGTCTGTACCTTCTCCCTATTGGCCTGTAATAAGGCCGCTACTACCGTTTGTCGTTCTTTCTCTGTTAGCATCAGCAATTCCTGTGATCATCATTATCGTATTTCGTTGTGTATAGCCTCTAAGGCTGCAACACCAACAACATTTTGTCGATAAGCAAGAAACCTCACCCCTGTCATTAGTATGGAAGAAAGAGGATAAGATAGAGAAAAGGGCATGATAGCTCAATTGCTATTAAGTGAAACCTAAAGACCGATTAGGAGCGATGAGCGCCATGCCCACAAACCCCAATAGCCCGAAGAGTTGAGGGGTCAGGCAGACCGAATCAATACTAGTATGGGCATGAGGTGAGGAGAGTATACAATGACAAATGAGAAAAGAATAGGCGGATATGTTGGCATAGATGTAGGCAAAATATACCCAGACGTCGTGCATCATGGACGTACAGGCATCCAACAATGGGTCAACAGCAGTACAGGAGTGAGCCAACTAGAGTAGGTAAGTAGGAATGACACAAGCAGAGTTCTGTTATTTTGTGTCGTGGCTAGCATCGACGATAACTGTGCCAAATTGCGGACGGCATACGCAGCGTCTCTGCTCCGGTAGCAGCCTAGCGTGATGCAGTCACCCACACCCACCGGTGCGGGTTTTGGAATTGCACTACCTTTACTGGTATGTGATTGCTGTGATGTAACCTGGCGGGCCGCTACCCAGGCTGAGGACACGCGAGCCAAACACCAGCCCGTAGCGCCAACTTTCCCAGGCTAAGGTGGCTTGGGAGCCATCACTGTAGGAGATTTGTAGATCAGCCTTGAGCCGATAGATGGGATCATCGTCCAGAATGGCGCGCAACAGGGGGGTGGTATTGGCTAATTCCACATTTTGAATTTGCCAAGTAGCTACTTCTGCCAATGTGGTTGTGGATATCTGGTGGAGCAGGGCTAGATCAACAGGTTCCTGCGGTAATTGTTGTTGGTTGCGATTGAGTATGTGGGTGATGGTTTCGTATACGGCCGTTTCATGACTTATAAACAACCGTTCTGCCTTGCTTGCATATAGCAGGCCCAAAACTGCAATCAACAAGATGGTAACGATCAAGCCAATCCATCTTTTTCTCATGAGATACCTCCGAAGATAATGATGGCTCAAGCCTATCATGCTGATTGAGATGAGAAGATACGCTAAGCCTATGCTTGTACGACGAAAGATAGGTTTTTCTGTTGATTTTCGCCGCCTATTATGATATAGTTGTATCTATCGAATTAATACGATTTATTCGATAAATTCAGCGATATGATTTTTAGCAAGCTCGATTCCGAATTTTTGCAATATCTGGTCAACAATGGGGTAGCCCCCGGTGAACGTTTGCCCACGCTTTCTAAAATCGGGGATGAACTGGGCATGAGTGTGGGTAAGCTGCGGGAGCAGTTGGAGGTCGCCCGCTGTTTTGGTCTGGTGTCAGTGCGGCCGCGGGTGGGCATAGTGCGTGAACCCTTTGAGTTTGCCACGGCCGTCCTGGTGAGTGTTCTCATGGGGTTGGGCACAGGTGAAGCCACATTCAACCAATTTAGTCAGATGCGCCAAGCCATTGAGTTTAGCTTTTGGCCTGAAGCTGTGGAGCAGCTGACCAATGATGATAAAATCCAACTGACAGAATTGGTAAACAAAGCTTGGCACAAATTGCGCGGCAACCCTATTCACGTCCCTAATCTGGAACATCGCGAATTTCACTTGACAATATTCGGCCGTTTAGACAACCCCTTCGTCAAGGGCATCCTCGAAGCCTATTGGGATGCGTATGAAGCCAGCGAAATGACCCGCTTTGTCGAATATCAATATTGGGTGGACGTATGGACGTTTCACCAAAGGATTGCTGAAGCCTTGGCTAGGAATGAATTTGAGCAAGGGCGGCAGTTATTGGTGGAACATTTTAGTTTATTACCGAGCGATCCAGTGAACGGCGCTCAGTAATCCAGCATCGGCAATTCTAGCTTGCGTTGCCGAAACGAGGAGGAAAGATGACTTTAAAGCAAGAGTTACAAGCTGAAAAGGTCAGCCATATGGACTTGACCGCTTACAGCCATATCAAAAGCGGGGCCACGGTAGGCGAAACCGTTGCCAAAATGCGCCAATGGCGCACCAATGTTTGCTTGATCACCGCCGATAGCAAGCTAGTTGGCATTTTTACAGACAGAGATGTTTTGCAAAAAGTGGCCCCAAATCCCGATGTTTTGCAAAAACCAATTGACGAACTGATGACTCGCAATCCCATCGTGATTGCACCGGGAGCCTCGGCGGCCGAAGCTCTCAGTATGATGGATAGCAATCATTTTCGCAATTTGCCAGCCGTCAATGAAGACGGCCGTATTGTGGGCAATATGACCCATCAAGCCATCATCAATTACTTGGCCGACCGCTATCCTGTCCAAGTACAAAACCAACCCCCACGACCTGACCACTTCCCTTCGCAGCAGGAGGGAGGGTGACAGTAAGCAGTAAACAGTAAGCAGACTGTGCTACCGATCACTGAATAGTGGCCACTGATTACTGGCATTTAGGAGAAACCCATGAGCGATACGACTCCCATTTTTCAAGAACGCGAATCTGTTGTCATCCGCTTCGCTGGTGATTCCGGCGATGGGATGCAGCTAACTGGAACACAGTTTACCAACACATCGGCCGTTTTGGGCAATGATGTCAGTACCATGCCCGACTTTCCTGCCGAAATTCGGGCTCCGGCGGGCACACTGGCTGGGGTCAGTGGTTTTCAAGTCCACTTTTCCCGAGAAGATATTTTGACTCCAGGCGATGCGCCCGAAGTCCTAGTAGCTATGAATCCCGCCGCCCTTAAGGCGACTTTGCCCGAACTCGTCTCTGGCGGCACGGTTATCGTCAACAGTGATGCCTTCACTCGCAACAATTTGAAAAAGGCCGATTATGAGGCCAATCCGCTTGAAGATGATTCTCTGCAAGGCTACCAAGTCATCCAAGTGCCATTGACCAGCATGAATAGGGAAGCCTTAAAAGAGATTGAGGGGCTGACGAACAAGGAAAAGGATCGCAGCCAGAACTTTTTTGCTCTAGGCATTGCTTTTTGGATGTTTGATCGGCCGTTAGAGACCACCCTGGAATGGCTCAAGAAAAAATTCTCTAAACGCCCCAATGTAGTGAAAGCCAATTCGATTGCTTTGCAAGCAGGTTTTAACTTTGGTGACACTACCCAAACTTTCCAGCAACGGTATCGTATCCAACCGGCCGTTTTGCCATCGGGCACATACCGCAAAATCACAGGCAACGAAGCCGTGGCTCTGGGTTTGGTAACGGCTGCTCAGAAAATGGGCAAACCCCTCTTCTATGGAACCTATCCCATCACCCCTGCCAGCGATATATTGCACGCCCTGGCTGCGCTACGTCAATTCGATGTCCGTACTTTTCAAGCGGAGGATGAGATTGCAGCGATGGGATCCATCGTTGGGGCGGCCTTTGGTGGAGCTTTGGCTGTGACAGGCACAAGCGGCCCCGGCATTGCCCTCAAAAGTGAGGCGATGGGGCTAGCTATCGTCTTAGAACTGCCCATGATCATCATCAATGTACAGCGTGGTGGCCCTAGCACTGGCCTGCCCACCAAAACAGAGCAATCGGATCTGCTGCAAGCGATGTTTGGACGCAATGGTGAAAGCCCTATGGCAATCTTGGCTCCCCAAAGCCCGGCTGACTGTTTCGATATTGCGTATGAAGCAGCCCGACTTGCTATTCGTTCCACATCCCCTGTCATGATTCTGTCTGAAGGTTTCCTAGCTAATAGCTCCGAGCCTTGGCTCATTCCTGATGCAGACACTATTCCGATGATTGAAGTACAACATCCTCAGGGCGTCACCAATGGCGATGGTCCCTTCTTGCCCTATAAACGTGACCCGGAGACATTGGCCCGCCCTTGGGCCATTCCAGGTACACGTGGCTTGGAACATCGTTTGGGCGGGTTGAGCAAAGCCCCTCTAACGGGCAATGTTTCTTATGATCCGGCTCATAATGAGACGATGAACCGAGATCGGGGCGAAAAGGTGGCTCGTTTGGCCAATGTCATCCCTGAACAGGAGGTATATGGGCCAGATATAGGCGATCTACTAGTTGTGAGCTGGGGGGGCACTTATGGAGCAGTGCGCATGGCGGTGCGCCAAGCTCAGTTGCAAGGCCAGGCCGTGGCTCACGCTCATGTGCGTTACCTGAACCCATTGCCAAATAACTTCCGCCAAATTTTGAGCCAATATAAGCGCGTGCTGGTTCCTGAACTGAATAGCGGACAATTTGCCTTTTTGTTACGCGGCCGTTTTGGCATGAATATTTTGTCATACCCCAAGATGCACGCACGGCCGTTTAAGATTAGCGAAGTTCGCGCCAAGATCGAGGAGATTCTAAGCGAGTAATTGAGGTGATTATGTGCTGGGTTTGTTGCTCAACACCTAAATGCCTGGAGACTGAAATATGACAAACATACCCGTCAAACTATCCCGAAAAGATTTTGTTTCCGACCAAACCGTGCGTTGGTGTCCCGGCTGTGGCGATTACGCCATTTTGGCCCAAATCCAGAAAGTATTGCCCGATATTGGCGTCCCCAAAGAAAACATCGTCTTTATTTCTGGCATCGGTTGTTCTAGCCGCTTTCCTTATTACATGGACACTTACGGCATTCACAGCATTCATGGCCGTGCACCTACTTTGGCTACAGGCTTGGCCATCGCTAACCCTGACCTGAGCGTATGGGTTATTACGGGTGATGGAGATGGTCTCTCTATCGGGGGTAACCATCTCATTCATGCCCTGCGCCGCAATGTGAACCTGAACATTATTTTGTTCAACAATCGCATTTACGGCTTGACTAAAGGGCAATATTCACCAACATCCCGCCAGGGGCATCGGTCTAAATCGTCACCTATGGGGTCATTGGAACAGCCTTTGAATCCGATTGCACTTTCTTTGGCGGCCGAAGCTACTTTTGTTGCCCGCTCCATTGATGCCCATACCAACCATCTAGCTGGTGTTCTCTATGCTGCTTCCCAGCATAGAGGTGTATCTTTTGTAGAGGTATATCAAAACTGTGTCATCTTCAACCCGACGGAGTGGGAAGGTTTAGATGATCGGCGGGTGCGGGATGAGAACATCATTTATTTGGAACATGGCAAACCGATGGTCTTTGGCAAGAACAGTGATCGTGGCATTCGCTTAAATGGCTTTAGGCCAGAAGTGGTTGAGCTAGGCAATGGCATCACTGAAGCGGATTTGGTAGTTCACGATGAGACATCTACGCAGTTGGCCTACATTTTGAGCAGTATGGAGTATCCAGAATACCCGGCCCCAATGGGTGTTATCCGGCAGGTAGATAAGGTGCCTTATAGCGATGGATTGATGGCACAGGTGGCTAAGGCACAGGAGGTGAAGGGGATTGGGGATTTGAATACCCTTTACCGTTCGGCCGATTCATGGACAGTTACGGCACAAGAATCAGTTACACCAGAGGTATCTGGTCAATTATCTTTGGAATTAGATGATGAATATGTCGATGAATTGGATAAGGAGGCTAGCAGCACAACGGTGATACAGGATGTGATGACGAAGGATAGTATCGCTGATTTGAATCCGGCTGCGCCGATTACGATTGATGCGGATGCCTCGTTGGCGAAGGCGATTCGGCAGATGAATGCCCATAATATTGGTTGTCTTTTGGTGACGGATGCCAATGATAAGCTGATGGGTATTTTCACGGAACAGGATGTGTTGCGGCGCGTAGTTGGTTTGGTGGATGATATGGCAACGGCCGTTATCTCTGACTATATGACCCCTGATCCTGTTGTGTTAACGGCCGATCTATCTATTGCTCACGCCTTGCATGTTATGTCCTTACACGGTTTCCGTCATTTGCCTTTGGTAGATGACAACAACCGCCCTGATGGCATCATTTCCTTCCGCGATGTCGTGAGACACATTAAAAAGAACTGGTCAAATTAACAAGGAGCGTTAAGTATGGGCATTGTAGCACCCAGTGTAGCAGTAACCTCCACCAACATGGGAGATAGGGAACCAATTGTCAATGATTTCTCGCTTGTGGCCGCGACCCGCAACGGGACGGGCAGCCAGACCTCAAATCTGGCTTTGCTCCGTGCCCTGTTCAAGATGGGGATTCCGGTTAATGGCAAAAATATTTTCCCTTCTAATATTCAAGGACTGCCCACCTGGTATCACATCCGAGTGAGTTATGAGGGCTATGTGGCCCGACGACACACCTCTGAGATTTTGGTGGCCTTCAATGAGGTTACTCAAGAGGAAGATGTGAAGAATCTGCCACCCGGTGGCGTTTGTATCTATAACGCCGATTGGCGCGGGGGCGTTTATGAGCGGGATGATGTGATTTATTATGCCATTCCTGTGAATCAATTTGTGCGCAGCACGGGCATGAAGGGCAAATTGCGCGATTATATCGCCAATATGGTCTATGTGGGGGCGGTGGCGCAGTTGTTGGATATTCCTTTAGCGGCCATGGATGAGGCTTTAAGTAAACATTTTAACGGCCGTCGCAAACTCATAGACCCCAATATGAACGTTGTGCGCGAGGCGCACCAATGGACAGTCGAAAATATCACTAAGATTGATCCGTATCGGGTGGCGCCAATGAACGAGACCGACGGCCTCATCACCATTACGGGCAATGAGGCTGCCGCACTGGGTGCGGTTTTTGGTGGTGTCACCTTCACCGCCTGGTACCCTATCACTCCCTCCACCAGCGTGGTAGATGGGTTGAATGAGTATCTGCCCCGCTTCCGCCGAGACCCCGAAACGGGTAAAGCCACCTATGCAGTGGTGCAGGCTGAAGATGAATTAGCCGCCATTGGTATGATTTTGGGGGCTGGCTGGGCTGGAGCACGAGCCATGACGGCCACCTCTGGTCCGGGCATCTCGCTCATGGCTGAGTTTGCGGGTTTAGGCTACTTTGCCGAGATTCCGGCCGTTATTTGGGACATACAGCGTGTTGGCCCTAGCACTGGTTTGCCTACCCGTACAGGCCAGGGTGATGTTATTTCCACCTACTATTTGGGACACGGTGATACAACCAATGTCATTTTGTTCCCTGGCAGCGTCAAGGAGTGTTTTGAATTTGGAGGCACGGCTTTTGATGTGGCCGAGCAGTTGCAAACACCAGTGTTTGTACTGAGTGATCTCGATTTGGGCATGAATAATTGGATGTCGGAGCCTTTTGAGTACCCTGAACAGCCTCTAAATCGCGGCAAAGTGTTAACGGCCGAACAAGTTGGTGATGGTTTCTCACGCTATTTGGATGTAGATGGTGATGGCATTGGCTACCGCACTGTGCCGGGTAATGAGAACCCGCGTTCGGCCTGGTTTGCGCGTGGGACGGGACATAATGAACATGCCGTTTATAGTGAGCGGGGGGATGATTGGCTGAACAATATGGATCGGCTCAAACGCAAATTTGATACGGCCCGTGACACGGTTCCGGCCCCCTTTGTGGATGAGGAGGAAGGGGCAGAGATTGGTATTATTGGCTATGGAACCAGTCAATATGCTATTGAAGAAGCGCGGGATCGGCTGGTGGCTGAGGGTATCAAAACCAGCTTTTTGCGCCTGCGTGCCTTGCCTATCAATGACACGGTGCGGGACTTTGTGGCTAAGCATGATCGTGTGTATGTGGTGGAACTGAACCGAGATGGGCAAGTCCACATGATTTTACGCACAGAGATGCCGGAGATGGTGCTGAAATTGCACTCTTTGGCTCATTTGGATGGAATGCCATTGACGGCACGCTGGGTCGTGGAGGCGTTGAAGAGTAAACAGTAGGTAGTAACAACAGTAAGCAGTGACAAGACATCGCTCACTGCTTACTGATCACTATTTACTGCTCACTGATCACTGGGAGCAAAGCGAATTATGGGAACAAAAAGACGAATGCGTGTAAATGATATTGGATTGGCGAAGGTGGATTATAATGGCCGTCCTACCACACTTTGCCAGGGCTGTGGCCACAACTCGATTTCTAGTCAGATTATTCAGGTAGCTTATGAATTGAGCATTAAGCCGCAGGAGATTATCAAGTTGAGCGGTATTGGCTGTTCTAGCAAGTCGCCCGCCTACTTTTTAGGCATGTCACATGGTTTTAATGCCTTGCACGGGCGGATGCCTTCGATTGGCACGGGGGCCTTAATGGCCAATCATCATTTGAGCGCAGTTGGTGTGAGTGGCGATGGTGATACTGCCAGCATCGGTATGGGCCAATTTAAGCATCTGATGCGGCGCAATGTGCGTATGGTGTACATTGTGGAGAATAATGGGGTTTATGGTCTAACCAAAGGGCAATTTTCGGCCACAGCCGATGAGGGTCAGAAGCTGAAATATGCGGGGGAGAATGAATTGCCACCTATTGATATCTGCCTGGAGGCGATCCTGGCCGGTTGCGGCTTTGTGGCCCGCTCTTTCTCTGGTGATGCTAAGCAAGTGCGGGAACTGTTGAAGGCGGCGTTGAGTCATCGGGGAACGGCCGTTTTAGATATCATAAGCCCTTGTGTGGCCTTCAACAATCATGAAACCTCCACCAAAAGCTTCAAATATGGCAAAGACCATGAGCAGCCTTTGCACGACATCGGCTGGGTGGCTCCGGCTGAAGAGATCATGATTGGCGATTATGATCCGGGCGAGATGCGTGTGGTGGAGATGCACGATGGCTCGCATATCCAGTTGCGGAAACTAGAGTCAGATTATGATCCAACGGATAAGCTGGGGGCTGTGCATCGCTTGCAATGGGCCGAGGCCCAGCAAGAGTTTATAACGGGCTTGATCTATTATGATCCCCAGCGGCCTAATCTGGCCGAAGCTGAGAATCTGGTAGATACACCGCTGGCACAGTTGTCAGAAACACAGCTACGACCACCTAAGGCAACTTTGGACAAGTTGATGGCCGATTTGATGTAGGAGAGGTAAGTAAAAAAGGGGGGGATTCAAATAGAAATGATGGATAATTCAGAATCACTCAAACCATCCCAATCGGTGCATGTGAGTAAAAACAAAAGAGCCGCCTAACTTTCCACAGAGAGGTGGCTCTTTTTGTCATCTGATCCTTACCACCTGGGTCATAGTCACCCCAAATAATAACAATCCAGATGTTGGTGCCATCTGCACCTTGTGCCCCCACGGAGATTCGAACTCCGGTTTTAGGCTTGAAAGGCCTACGTCCTAGTCCCCTAGACGATGGGGGCGAGCGGGGGGAATTCTATCATTGGCTCTTTGGTGGGTCAAGAAATTGTTGATTTTGAAGATTTTGGCCTTAGCGGACGGGCAAACGGCGAACAGCTGTACCTGTCCGTTTGCTAATCAAATAAATGCCACTACCAATTAGAACCACGCCAATTAGCATAGCCCAAGTGACGATTTCATCGAGCAGTATCACGCCAAAAGTGGTAGCTACGACAGGGATGAGGTAAGAGGTGAGAGAAAAGGCAGTGGCTCCAAAGCGGCGTTGAATGACAAAAGCTGTGAATTGGCCCGCCAGAGCACCAATCAGAGCCGCATAACCGAGTGAAAGGTAGCCAGCCGGGCTAACGGCCGTTAATGTAAAGTCTCCCACCAACAAGGCTATCACTAAAGCAATAACGGCCCCTGTCAAGAGCCGAATGATTGTTATGGTCATGGGATCAATGTCTCGCATACGACGACGGACAAACATCGTATTAATCGCCTCTGATACCAGCCCTAGCATCACCAACCCAAAGCCTAAAGGGCTAGCACGATTCACATCAGCCAAACCGCTTTCGCCGCGCCAGACAAGAAAAAGTGCGCCTAGCAATGCCAGAACAAGACCCAGACCTTTATTTCTGGTCATCTTTTCATCGGGCAGAGAGAAATGGGCCATGATGACGATGATGGCTGGAGAAGCCGTAACAAAAATGCTGGCAACACCGCTCGATTGATATTGCAGCGATAAAATGAAAGAGGTCATGGGGATAGCAACTCCCAAAATGCCGCTAACTATACCCAGTCGCCAAATATTGGTGTCCGTAGGCCAATGACGGCCGTTAATAAGCATAATCGGCACAAAAAAGAGGGTGGCGATTGTCAAACGCAACGCAATGAACAAATAGGGATCAAATTCGCCAATACCAAAACGACTGGCGACAATGTTCGTGCCCCAA
Organism: Promineifilaceae bacterium (SeqCode); assembly: GCA_965223555.1. Classification (GTDB taxonomy): domain Bacteria; phylum Chloroflexota; class Anaerolineae; order Promineifilales; family Promineifilaceae; genus CBDCWU01. Next base: position 1,101,792 of record CBDCWU010000008.1, on the reverse strand, counting down.
AAGAGGCTGAGCAAAAGGATGTAGGGGAAGGCCTGAGGTTGCATAAGCGGGTAAGTTTAACCGAAGTAGCATATAAGGCGAATAGATTGTCAGCCCTCTAGCCATATCTTAAAATGGAGGTATGGAGATTCGTTCTTATCGGGTAATGGATGCAACAAGTTTATGCCAGCTTCACAATCAGATTTTTGATGGAGAGATTTTAACGGCCATTGATCTCCACCACGATCTCTTATCTTATGAACATTTATGGGTGGGCGAGATTTCGGGAGAAGTCATGGGGTATACGGCCGTTTCCACTGTGCCCGGCCTGCCCCATGTACGCGTCCTACATGGCTTTATTGCGCCACAATGGCAAAGGCAGGGCTTTGGCAGTCAATTACTGCGACACCTGATTGGAAATTTGAGACGAGAGATTAGGGATTGGAGCATAACAGGCTCTCTCCAACTCTCACAATGCACAGATAATACAGAATCGGCCGTTTGTCACTTTCTGCGCCATCATTATTTCTTCATTGAACACCAAGAACATCACATGGTACTCCAACTCACCAATTATCCAAGCCCCCACTTACCTAATCTCACCCTAGCAACTCTCCCTCGCTCCCAAGCCATCAGCCAATTTATAACCCTCTACGATGCCAGCTTTGGCCCTCATCCCTGGTATCAACCCTATACCATTGCCGAAGCAGCGGCTGCGCTATATAGGCCCCAGGATTTGCTCTTTTTGCATCATTTGGATGAACCGATTGGTTTTGCCTGGACCAAAATGTTGATGACGGGGGGAGGGGAGATTGAACCGATAGGGATTGTACCTAGCTGGCAAGGCAAGGGCTACGGCCGTTTTCTCCTCCAAGCCGCTATTCACAATCTGACGACACGAGGAGCCACCCGCATCTGCATTGGTACTTGGAACAGCAATAAAGCAGCCCACCACCTCTACCACAGTCTTGGCTTTAAGCTAGACTACACACTCACTTATCTAGCTTTTGACATAACCGCCTGATTTTGCCAAAAGGTGACAGGCACTTTCAGATTGCCTGTCACCTAATACCTATGATCGTCAACCAGCCATAACCAATTATTCTTTAATCAGGGGCAACCAAGTATAAAAAAGTTCCAATTCTGGCCAGGGCATTGTGGCCTGGCCTATCACCTCAATTTCATTCAAGGCGGCCACTTCTTGCCAATACCAATGGCCGTTCACACTCTGTACCGTCAAGTGCAGTCGATCTATCACTAACGGTGTGTCAAACGTCAACAAAGTCCCGCCATTGTCCAATGGCTCAATGCGGCCGGTGGCTTGACTATCCACTAAATTGCCATCCAGATACAAGTCCAGCGTCGCCTCATCCACATAATAGGGGCCATTCATCGCTGGATCACCAAAACCACCCCAATCACCGCCCTCCGGCGGCGGGCCAACCAGCCTCACCTGCTTTACAAACATAGGAATGGGCCAGTTCAACTCTACCCACTGCCCTATCGGATCAACATCCTCTGTCATCCAACCTAATTCATCATCCTGGTAACCTATTTGATGATCTTGATCAAAGAAAGGGGCTGGGGGCCCACCTGGCGGCAATGGTATCCAGCCACGCCTATCCTTGATCTTTTCTGGGCCAAAATTGCTGTACATATCACCAGGTTTGTGCGAACTAGCTGAGGCAGCGGCATAGGGAGACACATTTTGCCAACCACTCTCAGCGTCGGCCTCCACATCATCTAGCGAGCCACTCACATGCCCCATATGGCAGCCAACACAAGTGACTGTTTCACCAGGGCGTGCCCAAGCATTACCCTGGGCAATAGTGCTGTACCCACGATTCCAGCGACGCACCAATCGTCCTTGGGCATCACGCAACATGATAAATCCCATCGTGTCGGCGGGAACGGTCATGGTGAAAGCTCCGGCTGGGGTCACATCTACCTCATCCCACAATACTGCTCGAACCTGCACATCTTGGCGGAAATCATCACAGGGTTGGGGCCAGCCATTGTAGCAATATGCACCCGTAAATTGGTTGGCATCTAGCCACAACTGGGCCTTTGCCACGCTGCCAGGTGGCGGCGAATTGTTGACATACGGTGCATAAAGCGAGGCATTGGCATAGACGTTGGGATTGTGAATCGTGGCTGTTTCAATATCGCTTGGTCCATTTTGGCTAAACCAATATTCGGGCATAGTGTTAGGAATGTTGCTGTTTATGGGATCATCGCTGGCTATATCGGTGAAAACATCTGGCACCGTTGACCAGCCCACACGCGGCGAAATGGGCTTAGCATCCATGAGATCGGCCGTTGCCAAACCCAATGGAGCCATATCAATAGGAACCAAGGTCTGACCTGATCCATCTACATTCATTGTCCATAGCTGGTAACGCAAGTTGGAGCCTTGTAGGTCGAAGCCATTATACTGACCACTGCTGGGCAGGCTGTTGTCTTCGATAGATTGAGCGTAGAGAATACGGCCGTCTGGCAGCCCCCAAGGATGTAAAGCATAGGGCCCACTATCATCACCCGAATAGGCCTGCTCATAGGTCAAACCCGCTAAAGAATCCACGGCATTGGCGTATAGCATTTCCACCCCAGGCAGAGCCACCCGAATACCTGATTCCAGGGTCGTATGTACCATAGATTGATCCGGCTGCATCGTATAAGCCAAATAAAGCTGCTGGTTATTGATGACAACGGCCGGTTGGGCAGCAGCATATGTGTCGCCATGACCTGAATCATCGGTCAAGCTCCAAAAACAGCAGGGTGTCCAAGCAAATCGTTGAAAATCTGTGCCATCGGGATTCAAGGTCATCAAATGCCAAGTGTTGGGGGCATCACGAACTTCAAAACCGCCAGGCAAGATGGCGCGGGCTGGATCAAACTGTGCATTTGGATTGGCCAAAATGCGCGTGCCATCGGGTAGCAGCACATCCACATCAGCATCGTCAATACGATTATAGATGCCGCGCTCTGAGGGCTGGTTGAACTGATTCCACCACCGCGAAACAAGAATACGGCCGTCTGGCAAAGGGGTCGGGTGCAGCACCCCAGCTCGCTCGGTGGTAATGCGGTGCAAATTTGAGCCATCGCCATCCATGATGTAGACATTGAAACTGGCCCGATGGTCATAATGGGAGCGGGTGGGGTACCGAGACGAGTTGAAAACGATACGCCCGTCTGCTAGATATGCTGGAAACAGGTCGTGATAATCAGAATAAGTTTCCGAGTTGCCAAACTGACCTGCATTAGGAATGGTGATCGCGCGATCAGTAAAAGTAAGTTGAGTCAGGCTGCTGCCGTCAAAATCGCCCACATCAACCTCATAAAGACGCCAACCATAAGCTGCATCATTGGAATCAATCGTCGTTGCCCCAGCAAAAACAATCTTGGTAGCTGCAAAGTTGACATCTGGCGACTGCACATCTACCAATCCAGGTAGGTTGTAAACATGCAATGTACCATCCGTATCACGCTGGATGAGCTGGCTACCCGGCGCAAATTTAGGAATGCCTGTCCCCCACTGGCCCGCTGGGCTCAGCTCATCACCAAAAATGACATCTGGGGTGGCTAAATGAGCGCGAGCGATGAAGATTATATCGGGTAATCCTCCTACTTGTTGGGGTGTGGCTCGGGCGGAGGGGGGCAGGAATACGGCCGTTATCACCAACACAGCTCCTATCAAAAAGAGAAAAACAGGGACACGTTGCCAAGGTTTCGATTGCATCACTTGCTCCATTTAACTATACAAATTTGGCTCAACAAAATGGATCGAAGAACCTTTGCAAACAAACTACTATTGCAAGGCAGGCTGGATTGGAAATGAACCATGTCACGTCAAAGCTATTCCGCTTCAACTCGCGCCGATAGTACCAAAAGCCTTACAGACAGTTAACCCGTACTTCTGTACTGACTGGCTCACTTGGGCAAACCATGCCCCTAAAAAAGATGAGTAAGCCTTTACCTTTTTCTCATCACACCTTACAATCATATCATTGTGAAAACAGGTGATTCTGGAATTGAGCATCATTGACATTAGGTAATGGTCCAATTATCTATTTTGTCCATGACTCAATCACCAATCGTTAAAAATGGAGAACATTATGACATTCAAAGACGTAGCCGATGTACGCAAACAGCTCAGCGCCCAGCGTTACATTACTTCTGAAGAAATCGGTACAGTCGTTTACCTCGCACAATCTCTGTGCAAGCCTATTTTGGCCGAGGGGCCAGCCGGTGTGGGTAAAACTGAATTGGCAAAGGTTTGGTCGGCTGCTCTAGGTTTTCCTCTCATTCGCTTGCAATGCTATGAAGGTTTGGACGAGAGCAAAGCCCTCTACGAATGGGAATATGCCAAGCAAATGCTCTACACGCAGCTTTTGCGCGACACATTGCGTAATGTGTTGGGCGACGTAGGCAGCTTGAAAGAGGCTGCCAGTCGTCTAGCCCAGGAAGAAGACGTCTTTTTCTCCGAAAACTTCCTCCTACCTCGCCCCTTACTCACAGCCCTCACCTCTGATAAACCCGTTGTCCTTCTCATCGACGAAATTGACCGCGCCGATGTGGAATTTGAAGCCTTTTTATTAGAAATTTTGAGTGATTTTCAAGTGAGTGTGCCCGAACTGGGTACAATCCAAGCCAAACATCAGCCAATGGTGCTGTTGACAAGCAATAACACGCGAGAACTGAGCGAAGCCCTCAAACGTCGCTGCCTTTACCTCTTCGTAGACTATCCCACTCAGGATAGTGAATTGGAAATTGTTCGTTTGAAAGTGCCAAATTTACAGCCGGAATTAGCACAACAAGCCGTGGCCGTGGTGCATCAACTGCGCAACATGGACTTACGCAAAGTACCCAGCATTAGTGAAACGCTCGATTGGGCCCGCGCCTTGGTTACACTCAATGCCCAATCTATTGATGAACAAACATTGACCAACACGCTTACTGTCCTGCTCAAGTATGAAGCGGATGTAGCCAAAGCCAGACGCATGATGAGTGATGGTGGCAGTTATCGCGGTAGAGGTAGCACCCGACGAGGGCGGGATTATTAGGTGGATTTGACCGGACAGATTTGTGAAGCCTGTCCGGTCTTAGGAAGACTCATCATGGACGATAGGGTTATTGAATTTGTGCGAGGGTTGCGAGCAGCGGGGGTGCGTGTGTCGTTGGCGGAGTCGATGGATGCCTTGTCGGCCATGGAGACATTAGGCATCACCCAAAAAGATGTGTTCCGCCAGTCATTACGCTCCACACTGATTAAGAAATACGAGGATTTGGCTGTGTTTGAGCAGTTGTTCCCGCTCTATTTTGGCAGTGGTGGCCCCATGCTGCAAAGTGCCATGGATGATTTATCGCCAGGTGAGCAGGAGATGTTGCAGGCAGCATTGGGGGCTATGAGCGGCCGTTTACAGCAACTCATGGACTGGTTAACAAGTGGCGATGGCCCTACCAAAGAAGAGCTAGAGGAGCTGGCACGGCGGGCGGGTGCAGAATGGTATGATGACCCACGTGATGCGCGTTATGTATCACGTCGCATGTTACAGCAGATGGGATTTGCCCATTTGGAAGAGCAAATTCAACAGTTGGTGCAAAAGCTGCAAGAGATGGGTATGAGCCAAGACGCTATTGAGAAGTTGCTAGGTGTGGTAGAGGCTAATCGGGAAGCTTTGGCCGAACAGGCAGCCCAGCAAGTGGGGCTACAAATTGCCCAACAGCGGGCCAATCGTCCCGAAGATTTACACGGCTCTGACCTAATGCACAAGCCTTTTGATGCCCTCTCAGACACGGAAGCTGATATATTGCGCAAGGAAGTGCAGCGCTTAGTGACACAATTGCGCAGCCGGGCTGCTTTACGGCGCAAGCGGGGCAATAAAGGCAAGTTCGATTCTAAAACGACGATTCGGGCCAACCAACGCTATGGGGGCGTGCCCATGGAGCTGCGCTTTAAGAAGCGTAAATTGAAGCCGAGCTTGGTGGTGATCTGTGATATGTCACGCTCGATGTGGGGCGTGGTAGAGTTTATGCTCTATCTGATTTATCAGTTGCAGGATCAGGTGTCAAAGACGCGCAGCTTTGGCTTTTATCATGATATGCGCGAGGTTAGTCTGACGCTGGCCAGTAAGCCGATGAATGAGGCGATTCCACTCATCCTAAAAGAGTTCCCCTATAGTGCTTACGCCACAGATTTTGGACACAGTTTGAACACGTTTTATGACAATTGGCTGGATGCTGTAAACGGCCGTTCCACTGTCGTGATTTTGGGAGATGGCCGCAACAACTACAACTCACCTCGTATTGATTTAATGAAAGATTTACAACATCGTGCCCGCAAGCTAATCTGGTTTAACCCAGAAGCACCACGCCAATGGGGTACAGGCGACAGCGATATGTTGGAGTATGCACCGCTGTGCGATGCCGTACATGTGGTACGAAATCTAGCACAGCTTTCGTCGGCCATTGACAAACTGTTTATTGATGGGTAATCTCAAACGGCCGTTTTCACCAATTGTTGTACTGCCTCCCCATATGCTGCCATGATACGCTGGCTGACGGGGCCAGGACGGCCGTTCCCCACCATCTGTCCCTCAATCTGTACCACTGGCAAAAACCCTCGCGACGATCCACTTATTGCCGCTTCAGCCAACAGCGGTACGTCCTCCGCCTGCACCGCTTCCAGCCGCACTGGAATGCCCAACTGCGGCAACAAATCCAAAATCAGCTTGCGGGTGATCCCTTCCAGCACACTCTCACCGGCTGTATAAACCACACCATCACGCACACCATAAAAGTTAGACCCAGTCCCTTCCAGAATGTTCCTCGCCTCATCCAGCAGCAGATACTCATAATGGGCCTGACTGCCGACCGCATAATGACGGCGTTTTTGCGCAAAATCGGCCGTCTTCGCCAGAGGCTGCTCCCGCACCAAATCCTGAGCATAACAAACTGCCACCCCCTCCTCATAAAAACGGGTTGGCGGCAGCGTCAATGGCATCAAAGCAATGAGCACCCGGCTGTCTGTACCCAACTGCCTGGCCGGCTCAGTCAGCACATCAAACCGCACCCGTGCTTCTGCTCTGGGATAAGCTGTGCAAACCTCGTGCAACGCTCGGCACAACTGCGCCCGATTTAGCTCCTCTTGCCAGCCTATCAGAGCCATCGAACGCTCCGTGCGGGCCAAATGGTCATCTAAACCCAAAAATTTATTATGTCCATACGTACGCAAGGCTGAATAAACCCCTACTGCCAAACTATCATAGAGGTTGCTAAAGTCTGTCGCTTGCTCCGGCACACGTAACGACTGTGCTCCTGTCTCTGTCACCGCAAAAAGTTGTAAATTGGTCATTCACTCGTTATCCGTTATCCGTAATCTGTAATCGGTTAACCGTCTGCCGATTACCGATCAGCGTAAGTGTATCACCACCCCCATTATCAAGAAACCTCTTTCTCTTTTGCCCAAAGCTGCCTCATTTCTTCGCAAGTCGCCAGTAAATCGGCTAACGTTCCCTGAGCTTCAACACGGCCGTTCTTCAACACCACCACCCAATCCGCCCGTTGCAGCACGGCTCGCCGATGGGAAACAACGAGGTAAGAGGCAGGGGGGCGGAGGGGCAGAGGGGCAGGGGAGAGAACAGAAGTTTCCCCCTGCGCCCCTACTCCCCTGCTCCCCATCAATCTTTCCCATAACACCCCTTCCGTCTCTACATCCAATGCGCTCGACAGATCATCAAACACCAGCAATTCTGGTTGGTGCAGCAGCATTCGCGCCGCCGCCGTGCGCTGGATTTGGCCGCCAGAAAGGCGTGTGCCACGTGTGCCAACTAAGGTAGCCAGGCCGCTGTCCAATTGAGCCAGATCAGGAGTGAGAACGGCCGTTTCCACCACTCCCATCACCTCATCATCCGTCACCACCAACCCTTGCACAATATTATCCCGCAGCGACTCGCTAAACAGACGCGGCACTTGCGGCGTGTAAGCCACACGCGGCGGCACAAAAAAGGTTGCGGGATCAGTCACTAACTCCCCATTCCAGCAAATCTCCCCCTCCGTTTTGGGCAACAGCCCCAACAACAACCGCAACAACGTCGTCTTCCCTACTCCCACTCGCCCCGTCACTACCGTCAGCGTGCCGCGCCGCAACTGCAAATCCACCCCCGCTACACCAAATTCACCCGATAGGTTTTGCACTGTCAGGCTGTCTAGCTGATCATCCATTGTGCGTGTGAGTGGGGGCAAGGCTGGCAACGGTTTACGCAAGTAAACGGGACTGTGCGCCACCAACTCATGCGGCTGTGCCGTCCCCATCAACCGCTGCATCCGCGCCAGCGACACCCCCGACTGTTTGTACTTGGCAAACAGCTCACCAGCACTGCGTAACAGTTCAGCGATAGACCAGATGTAAGTCACAAACAGGGCGAAATCACCCACTGTAAATGTGCCACGCTGCATAGCATCTGCCGCCAACAGCAAAACCAATCCTGTGCCAATGGCCACACTATTACCACTCATGGCATCCAGAAGCTGCGTCATCAGGCGGTCACGCACGGCCGTTTCCTGCCGGCGCTCATTCAACTGCTGCAAATAAGCAATCACCTGCTCCTCCGCATTAGCCACTTTAATGGCCTGCACCGCCCCAAAAATTTCGCTGATGGCTGCCGTCACCTGCCCTGTCGCCGTCCGACTCTGGCGGTGCGTCTCCTCCAGGCGTTGGCTCATCCAGTTGGCGGCCAGAATAATCAGTATCAGCGGTGCAAATGTACCTACCGTCACCCAGATATCAATCTGAGCCATGATGGTAAAAGCGATAACGGCCGTTAACAACAGTCCCACCTCATCCTGAATCCAAATCAGCCACTCCATGGCTCCGCTCACATCATCTCGAAAAATGCTAATCGCCGCTCCGGGCGATTCCGGCATGGGAACAGCCCCCGGCAGCCGCAAAAGTTGGCGCAGCATGTTCTGAAACAGCAATGCCCGCGTATACATCGAAAAAAACAAGCCAAAGATGTTGGCACTACCCAGGCTGACAGCTTGGGCAACGGTCGTTACGGCCGTTAACCCCACCACCCCCGCCAGCGACCAGGCTCCCTGTGCCCCTTCCAACCCATCAAAAAAGTGCTGCAACAGCAACCCCATCACAATCGTCAACAGATAGTACAAACTAATCGAAACCAAATCCACCATAAACAAACCCGGCTTATACCGAATCAATTGCCCAAAAAATGTATGCGTCTTCATCAATCTCTAGTCTCCTTAAGCGAAGCGACCCAATCTCCAGTCTCTAATCTCCAGTCTCCAGTCCCCAACAATTTATAAAAATGTGACGCCTCATCCCCCGCCAACCCCTCCCGCTCACCATGCTCCACGATACGGCCGTTGGCCAGCACCATCACCTCATCCACCCACTGCACCGTCTCCAGTCGATGGGCAATAATAATGCCCGTGCGCCCCTGCAACAGCCGTTGCACCGCCCGTGACACCAGCCGCTCTGTGGCTGGATCAAGCCGCGATGACGCCTCATCCAAAATGACAAGACCAGGGTCTTGTAAAAAGACGCGCACAAGAGCCAATAACTGTGCTTCCCCTGCCGACAAGCCTCCGCCCCCTGCGTCCAGCATCGTATCCAGACCGTCGGATAATGTGTTGAACCATTCTATGAGGCCAAGTTGATGGATGACGGCCGTTAACACCCCATCCGCCACGCTCGTATCAAAAAAGGTCAAATTCTCGCGTACTGTGGCTCGGAAAAGCTGAACCTCTTGCGTCACCACCCCCACACGCCGCCGTAAATCCGCCAGCCGCACTCCTCGCACATCCTGCCCACCCAAACATACCGCACCAGTCATTGGCTCATAAAACCGCAGCAACAGCCGCGTCAATGTTGTCTTGCCACTGCCCGTCCGTCCCAGCAGACCCAAGGTCCGCCCCGCTGCCAATTCAAAATCAATCCCGTCCAATACTGTCTCCCCCCCGGCACCATAAGCAAAAGTCACCCCCGCAAACGTTACCGCTAACGCACCCGCTGCAAATTCGCCATCTGAACTGTCCTGAATCGGGTTCCGTTGCTGGAAAAGTATCTGGATACGGCCAATACTTCCCCCTGCCTGCTGCAACTGCTGCACCTCATTCACAATCCGCCACAATGGCGAATTCAACAGGCCTAAATAATGGAACAACAAATAAACTGTGCCTAAACTCATACCCCCCGCCCGAAACAGCCCAGCACCCAACAGATACGTCGCCATGTAGGCCAGGCCAAAAATCAAAAAGGGTAGCGACAACGAAGCCACCTGCCACAAACGCGACCGATACGAAACCTCTAGAAAGCGTCGCATCAGCTCCAACAATTGCTGCATCACATGATTCGTCAACCCATTGGCGCGAATGTCTTCCCGTCCCTGAAATCGTTCCTCCAAAAAGCCATACAGCTCTGCGCTCACCTGTCGCACAGCTTGCCAGTGGGGCATACTAGCTACGCGAATTTTATTCAGCCCCACCAACCCTATTCCCGCAATCAGCGTCATCGCTAAACCTACCCGCCAATCCTCCCACCACAACAATAGCAACACGCCTACCAATAGCAGAAAATTGTTCAGCAAGACCAAGGCAAATTGTGAAAAGAAGCGTGCCAAATCATTCACATCACCATCAATGCGCTCAATCATCTCTCCTGGCGCGTGCTGGTTGTGAAAGCCCATATCCAGCTTTAAGCAGTGTAAGGCCAAATCTTCACGCAAGCGATTGGTAGCCGTCCAACCCACCAGTTCACTTACGTAGGTCGCTGCGACTAGTAAAATTTGCTCGACGATAGCAACGATGATGAAAACGGCCGCTACTCGCCACAACAATGTTAACGGCCGTTCCCCCTCCGCCGCATCAATAAACAACCGCACCAACTGCGGACTCACCAACTGCGCCGCCAAAATTAGCAACATTAGCCCGCCCAACAGCCCCACACGCCCCCGCTGCGGCCGCAAATACCGCGCCAACAACGCCCAATAATCTCGTACTGGAATCGTCTTCATTTTTTGTTTCTCCGTCAATCAGTAGGGCAAGGCACTTAAGAAAGTGCCACGCACTAGACAAAAAAAAGCCACGAGAAGGTTCCCGTGGCTTGCAAAAGCTCAAAAATCAGTCAAACATATAGACAATCATCTATTCATTCAGGAACCCTAAACCAGGAAAAACTGTTCCACCAAAAATACGTCGAGACCAAATCCTAACTAACATGCTGAAATTATAAGCCTTCATTGGTGGACGGGCAAAGCCCTACCCTGTCTTGTAACTATTCACCCCCCTCGTGCCATGCTCTGCGTGGCATGAAGGCAGTGGACGCTCTGCGTCGCGCTGGACGCGGAGCGTCGCCAGAAACATTCCCACGTTCTACGTGGGAACGAGGAGGGGAGTGAACGATTACCCTATCTTTATGATTTTTCACCTGCTATCGTGTGCGGAAACATAATGCTAAAGGTAGCACCTTCCTCATTTTGCCACTCCAGGGTGCCTTTTATCTGTTTTATCAAAGCCAAGACAATAGTTAAGCCTAAGGAATTAGTTTGGCCTGGACTGAAGTTTGCGGGCAAACCTGAACCATCATCAGCCACCCGCAAAACGAAGCAGTCAGATGACACAGAGCGCAGCGTGATTTGGATATGACCGGCACAACCATTGCCAAAGGCATGTTTATAGGCATTAGAGATGAGTTCATTAAGCACAAGACCAAGGGGAACGGCCGTTTCCACGTCCATCAAAACCGACTCAGCCACAACCTCCATCTTTACCTGCCGGGCAAGCGCATGATAAGCCGATTGCAAATGGTTAACCAAGCCCTCAAGATAATGAGAAAAATCAATGTGTGCCAAATTACCAGAACGATATAGTCGCTCATGAATTAGTGACATCGAACGCACACGTGTTTGACTCTCCCGTAAAGCCTGTTGCAACATAACATCATCGCTGAAATCTGCCTGCAAGCTCAACAAGCTCGAGATAACCTGCAAATTATTCTTCACACGATGATGAACCTCCCGCAGCAACACCTCCTTCTCTTGCAGCGAAGCCTCCAAGGCAGCCGTGCGTTCCAATACTCGCTGCTCCAGATGATTGTTAAGCTGTCGAATCTGATCCTCAGTCTGCTTTTGCAACGTCACATCCTGCAACATCACTAAACGACCCGCCAACATCTTCCCCCTCATAATCGGCGTCATATTCAAAGCAAAATGTTTCACATCCCCTTCAATTGGCAAACTGATATTCGTTCGCGCCTCCGCCAGATTCAAATAAGTCTGAACGATCTCTCCCCACTGATCTAAAACAGTTAAAACTGGTTGCCCTAAACCTACCTCAGCCCGAATAGAAAATAGCTGCTGAGCTGCCGGATTCATATCGACAACCCTATTATCTGCATCCAAAACCAACATCGCCATTTCCATATTATCTACCACAGTGGAACGGGCAATTGGCACCAAAGTAAACAGGCGGAAACGCAAAATACCAGCAGCCAAAACCAAAGCACTAATTGTAAAGGCAAAAGGTGCCAAATCGAGCGGAACAGGCACAAGCTGAGTGATATAAAGAAAATTAGCTACCCAGGGCAACACCAGTGCAAAAAGCAAAATATAAAGCTGCCAGCGGTAGGTTGTAGCCATATTGCGTAAAGCCAGGAACAACACAACTGATCCCCACAAAAGCAGCCCATAAGCATAAGCTGAAAACAGATACCAGCCCCAACTATACGTTGCATCAAAAATGACAAAATCACCGCGAACCGTCAGCGTAACCGCCTCCCAAAAACGGTAGTGCCACTCATTTGTAACTGCCATAATCCAAGCTAATACAGGAACCACAAACAAGATATAGACATGCTTCCGTGACAACCAATACGGCCGTTCCCCATAATTCTGGGCAAACAAAAACCAACCAACCGGCACAGACACTATCCCCAAATATTCAAACTTAGCCCAAATCGTCTTAGCTACCAAAGTCGTCACGCTTAACTCTAGTGCATAACCCACTGACCATATAGCAATGGCAAAACAAGCAAAACCAAACCACCGAGACCATACAAACCGCTGTCGCCAAGCAAATAGCCCTACTGACACAGCAGCAACAGCAGATAAAAATAATAAAATTGCAGCAACCACTGTTTCCAAATTCATACAACCCTTATAAAAGGTACGCCCGACATCTCAATGTCTAAGACAAACAAACCCTACTCTTGGCACCAATTAACCATATCAATCATCAGCTTGCAGCTCCCTGCCCCCACGCAACAATCATAACCATAAACTGGCCTCTCCACCGTAAAAATGGCGCAAAACTTTCAGGTATTGGGAAGTTGTCTCAACCGGTCTCCTGGCCAAACTGGAGGTGGCGTAATGGAACGATAACTTACAGCCCTTAAAGCAGTAATTCAAACAAGGACAATGGAAACGAAGGCTAACTCAAACCAACCTTTTTCTTACCTACCATGTCCCCTTATCCGACGTATCCCAGAGCCGTACGTATTCGTTGTAAAACAGGTAAGGTGAGGGCATCATCACGGATTATTGCAGGCCAAGCCTGTGGCTGGCGCAGATCAAACCAACCCACCTCGACAATGCCATACATGGCGGCAGCCTCCTCCTCCGGCTCATAGCCAGGGCTGGCTTCTCCACTCACCACCCGGCACAGATAAGTATTATACTGTTGATACATACCCCGATCCTTAACCCGATCTACCATCAGCAGCCGCTCCACCCACACTACTAGATTCGTCTCCTCCTGCATCTCTCGGATGACACACTCCTCCTCTGTCTCACCCGCTTCTATGCCTCCACCCGGAAGCAGCCAGTAGGAACGGCCGTTCACCCCATGCTCCGCGTGCCGAATCAACAAAATCTCATCCCCCCGCACAATCGCCCCCTGATACCGCGTATATCGTGCCATAAATCTAAAGGGACTAGGGACTAGAGACTGGAGACTAGCCAATCAATCTCCAATCTCTAGTCTCTAGTCTCCCCTCTACCCCACAATCTCATCCGTGCGGGTATCTCGCCGAATCTTCAACCAGCGACGACAGCCGTAACTATGAAACCACGCCTCCATCTGCACCCCCTCAGGGTTCGCCAGCATAAAAGCCCGATCCAAATCCCGCGCATCATCACCCGCAATCTCCTCCGGCACCGCCGGAATCTCACCATAAACAAACTCTTCCACAGGCCGCAGCCCGCAGTGTGGACAAGGAATATTGATACTCATAACAAGCCTATTGACGATTTACGATTGACGATTTACGAAGGCTCCAATCGTCAATCGTAAATCCAAAATCGTAAATCCCTAATGCGTTCCCGCCGAGCCACGATCCGCCTTCGTGCGGTCATTGGCAAAGCGATCCAATGAAAATGGGGCAATCAGTTCTGGCGTTTCGCCCGTGGCAATCAATTCAGCCATCTGCTCACCACCCGCTGGAATCGCCTTAAAGCCCCAAGTTCCCCAACCGGTCGTAATATAAAAACCATCCACGCCCGTCTTGCCCATAATGGGCGAATAATCCACGCTCATATCACACACGCCCGTCCACTGCCGCAAAATCCGCAAATTGCGCATAAAAGGCAATAGTGTCAGAGCGCGTAGAGAGCAATCTTGAATAAAATGATGCCCCGACCGATAAGAGTAACTGGGCTGACGGTCAATTTCAGCACCCATCAACATCTCACCCCGCGCCGTCTGCGACACGTAAAAATTCAGACCAGTAGAAGCCACAATAGGATGAAACGTTTGCTCATAATGGTTGGTGACAAAGGCCTGCAACGGATGGGTGCGAATAGGCAAGCGCAACCCCGCCATACTAGCCAACGTGGTCACATGTCCACCTACCGCACTCATCACAATATTGGCATGGATAGGCCCACGATTTGTTTCCACGCCAATCACTTTGTCACCCGATTTGATGAGATCGGTAACGGCCGTTCGCTGATGAATATGCACTCCCCTTTGCATCGCCCCCTCGGCCAACGCCCAATTCACCCGATCATGCCGTGCCGTAGCCGCATTCACATTATAAGACCCACCAATCACCGGCCACACGCCCCCACCCGACATATCAATTTGCGGGCAAATCTCCCGAATCTCCTTCGGCCCTACAAACTCCGTGTTTGCTCCAAACGCCTTATTCAGTTCTGCCCGCGCCTTCTGCTGGCGCAAACCCGCCTCCGTATGCGCCATCCACAGCAATCCCTTCTCCTTGTGCATAATCCAACGATCCGTCTCCTCCTCCAGCCGTTGGTACAACTCTAGGCTATGCTGATAAAACTTCACAGCCTCAGGAATGCCATAATTGGCGCGAATAATCGTCGTATTGCGCCCCGAATTGCCACCACCAATATATTTGCGCTCCAGCACCGCCACATTGGTAATGCCTTGCCGCGTCGCCAAATGATAGGCCGTAGATAGCCCATGCCCCCCGCCACCAATGATAATCACATCATAGGTCGCCTTCGGCTCATGCCACTGCAACTTGACCTTTTTTTCCTTGAATTCATTCATAGTTTCACGATTCCCGATGTAGGGGCGTACCCTTGTGGTCGCCCCAAGAGGGCAGGCACAAGGCACTGCCCCTACATTTGTGGATGATGCCCTATCCTCTCCGCAAACTCAGCCGCATAAGGAGCCTGCACCACAAACAAAACCTTATCCCTGTCCAGCCACACCTTCGTGGCCACACCCGCCACCGAACCTTGCGCCAAACACGGCCGTTCCCCAGGCAACTCCCACTCACACGCCCGCGCCAAAAAAGCCAACGCCTCATCAGCCTCCACCCATATTCCCGCAAAACCGCCATCCGCAATAATAATCGCGTGCGGATCACCAACCGGCACAGACCCCATTGGTGGGATCACCACAGCCTCATCTGCTGCTGTCCGCAGCACCAACGCCTCATCCGGCCAAGACACCTCATCCAAACTTGTAGGAGTCGCCACAATTCGCGTGGCTGGCATTCGTTTAAGCTCTGGCACGACTCGCCTCCTTATCATAAAAAGGAACAGGGACACGGTGAGCCAAACGGCCGTCCACCACCACCTTATCAGGCAGCACCCCATCCACATAATACAACCATCCCAGCATCACACTCTTCCCCAGCACAGGCGAATACGTACTCGACGTCACAAAACCCGCATACTGGTCATTCACTTCAATCACCGCCCCCTCATAAGGCGAGTCTTTGTCATCCATTTCCAACCCCACCAACAACTTATCCAGCGGGATTTTATTGGTACGAATAACAGCCCCACGCCCAATAAAAAACTCCTTATCCAGCTTCACCGCCCACTCATGATGAATACGGCGCGGCGTCGAATCAAAATCCGTATCCTGCCCCACAATCACATGTCCCTTCTCCAGTCGCAAACGTAACAGCGTATCCAGCCCATGCGGCTTAATGCCCAAATCCGCCCCTGCCGCCAGCAAAGCCCGCCACAACGCCACCGACTGCTCCGCTGGATGGTGCAATTCATAAGAAAGCTCGCCTGTGAAGCTCAGGCGGAAAATTTGGCAAGGCACACCCGCCACCGACAGCCGTTTATGCCCTAAATAAGCGGGTGGCTCATCCACACCTAGTCGCGCCAACAACTGACCCGCCAACGGCCCCGTCACATTAATCGCGCCCAGGCTGTGCGTCTGATTCAAAATACGCACATCCATGCCCCAGCCATTGGCCCAATCACGCAGCCACATTTCGCTCATGCTGGCACCGCCACTCGTAAAAGTCAGCGTGTAGCGGGTGTCGCTCTCCTTGCACACCATACCATCATCCAACACATAGCCGCGCTCATTCAGCACCAGCACATAGCGCGACCGCCCTTCACGAATAGTACGCACCTTGGTGGGGTAAATGCGTTCCAAAAAGGCCAGCGCATCTGGTCCCGAAACAATAAATTTGCCCAACGTACTCACATCCATGATGGAAACCGCCTCCCGCACCGCCCAATACTCCGCCTCCATATCACCATAATGCCACGGTCGCCACCAGCCGCCACTGCGCTCCATCTGCGCCCCCAAGCGGCGGTGTTCCGCATCCAACGCCGTTTGCGCCGTGGGATGATGATGCGCTCCCGCCGCCATCTCACCCATCGTCAATTGGCGCGTCACGGGTCGGGCGGTGAAGGCTGGCTGCAATTCCTCGCCGCGCTGCGCCAAAAAGCTGCGCAAATAGGGGATGCACACCGAACCCTGGCAGGTTCCCGTTCCCGCCAGCGTAGCCCGTTTGATCAGTTCCATCTCCTGAAAACCCTGCTCCCAAGCATAATTGAGATCGGCCACGCTCACATTGGAACAGGGACACACCATGCCCTCGGCGGGACAAGTGGGAATGTCCGATTCCAGCGCTGCGCTGCCCACAGCCCGCACAAGCAAATCATGCCCCATGCGGCGCAAAGCATCACGCGGATGTGAACCCAGCCCCAGGGAAACGGTGTCACACAGATAGCTGCTTTCCTGGCCTGATTCGTCACGCACGACAACGGCCGTTACCCGACCCCTATCCCCCTCAAAACGCACCAGCTCACCCGCCACCACATCCGCCTCCACCCCATCCGGCGGCGACCCCACCGCCACCACTCGTCCCAAATCGATCCCCGCTTGCGCCAACTGCGCTGCCGCCCGTGCCGTCACCAGCCCCGCCAGTTCCGACCCTGGCACAACGGGCTGAATCTCAGCCGCACCCGTAGCTACAATGACCTCTTCTTTGGCGTGAACCTGCAACATGCCGGTCCCCGTTCGCGCCACCACCAGCGGCCCACTATAAATGCCTACTACTTCTTGCCCCTGATGGGTATCCAGTAACACAACTTGTTTGCCAGCGGCTTCGGCCTCGGCAACGGCCGTTTGCCCCGCCGCCCCCGCCCCAATCACCGCCACATCACAATGCTGATGACGCACCTCTGTTTCCCGCTGAATATTCTGCGTCAGTGGCAATGGCGGATACTCCCCCAAATGATGACGTTCCACCACCATACCCGCTTGCGCCTTCGTTTGGCAGGTACGCACATAAGACACACCATCCACCGTGGCCACACAATTAGGACAATCACCACCCAAACAGAGGCAACCGCCACCCGTTGGCCGCAAATCCGCCCGCAGCAGTGCGATCAGCACAGAATCGCCCTCATTGAAGGCGATTGGCTCATTGTCTACAATCAATCTCATATGTTTCTCCTCTTTTGGGGGTTACGGCCGTTTATTTTTGTGAGGGTGTGAGGGGGAAGGACACGGTCGTTTTAGTTGCTCCTTATTTCTGTAAAGGATATCCTCGATGGATAGCTTCTTCAAAAACTCGACTAATTTTCGGCAAAGCAATAGCCTTTTCGAGAGTCTGATCCGTAATTTCAGGCCATTCGCTTGATGCGATCCAATCATCCATTTCGATTTCAATTTGCCCTGTGACCCATGAAACATCAACCATCAAGCGTGGCTTTGCCATCAGATGAGATAATTGAACCATGATTGCTAAACTGTCCGGTTGATCTGATAACATATCAGGCAATACACATTCCAAACAAATGTGGTGGCCTTGATGCGGTGTATTTGCCCCAACAAGGTAACTTATGACATGAAACTTATAGTTTGGATATTTATCCTTGAGCTCCTCTACCAATTTTTCAAAATATCGAATGAATTGTACCTCGAGTGTTTCAACCAAATTGTTCATTACTTTGAGCCATCCATTTTACTATTGACGATTTCTGAAAACAATTACGGTCGTTCACTCCCTACTCAAACAACTGAACAGAATATTGGCTAAAAACCGAATCCAGCGAAACTAACTGCCACGTTTCAAATATTGCCTGTGCCATCAACAAACAATGGCGCGTCAAAATTCTCACTGACTTCAATCAAGCCCGCGAACAAACCAAAAATATAGGCCTCACCTGGCCGCGACCTTAATGAACACTTTTAACTAAGGCGATGTTGGCTCTCAGCCACTCATTTACCAACTTTTGAATGTCTACATCCTTTTCTTCTGCTAATTCACTCAAATACTCATCAACATCTTGATCAAGATAAACTGGAAAATGAAATGTGGCCTCTTGATGGTAAAACTTCCCACGTTCCGCTTTTGAGAAATCATATTCTGCTTTCATGAATGTATTCCTTCGTTATATTGGTTCGATTCGGTTAAAGTTGCTTTGCGAGCAGAAATAATACGAATCTCATACAAATCTTCGTCAGTTTATTCAAATGTGTGGACAACAACGCGGAGTACTCCGCCACTATCAATGCCCATTGTAATCCAACGATCTTCATCCTCCCTATGCTCAGCGTCAAACGCCGAAAGTTGGTTAGGGTCTCGAAAAATAGAAGCTGCCCGACGAAAGGTAATTTGGTGCTTACGAATATTCTGCTTTTCTTTTGCCGGATCCCAATCAAATTGATACCGCACAGAATTACTCCTTGCCAGTCTTTAAGCTATTATTCTACCCCAAAATAAAATGATGCCCTTTGTTATGACAGCACAACTCCTCAAAAAACCGTTATACGCCTCGCCGCCCTTTATGTTTTACGCATTACGTTTTACGCTCATCCCACTCAGCCCACAACGAGGGTGGGCCGCGAAATTCGTGGCCAACGGGGCGGCTGGTGGCGGGGTCGCACAAGCGCAGGTGGGGCAACCGTGCCAACAAAATGGGCAAGCCAATAGTAGCTTCCAGCCGTGCCAACGGTGCACCAAAGCAGAAATGTGGGCCACGAGCAAAGCTGAGATGTTTGGCGGCGTTGGCGCGGTCAATGTCGAAGCGGTCGGGCTGGGCAAAGAGGCGGGGGTCGCGGTTGGCCGCGCTTAACATGCACTGCACCATCTGCCCAGCACGAAGGGGGATGTCAGAAACGGCCGTATCCACCCTCACCACTCTATACGCCGTCTGCACCGGTGCCTCCCAGCGCAGCACCTCCTCCACCGCATTCGGCCACATGTTTAATTCGGGAACCCAACTCACTGGCTCATGAGCCAATAGCTGCTGTAACAATAAATAGGGACTGTCGTGCAGGTGTTTTAGGGTAATGGTAGAACCAATGGTCATGAGGATGGTAATCAGGTAATTGAGTAAGGCTGTGCCAATTACCCAGTTACACAGTTACTTCAAGGCGACAGCGTACTCACAATCAAATCAATCTCGTCTTCCGAGTTATAATAATGGGGCGAAACGCGCACCGCCCCATTCCGCAGACTGGCACGCACATTGGCTCGTGTTAACTGCTCAAACAATACCTCACTCGCCATGTTCGGATGAATGAAAGTGACAATACCCGATCGCTCATCGGCTCCCCGTGGACTGGTAATTTCAAAACCACGTTGCACCAGCGCGTCACAAAGCCGATCGGTTAGTGCCAGTATCCGTTGTTCGATGACATCTGCCCCTGTTTCGGCGATTTGTGCCAGCCGCGCTGTCAGGCCAAACATGCCCGCGCCATTTTCTGTGCCAGGTTCAAAACGGCGGGCATCTGGCAGCCAATCAAGTTCACGACGAAAGGTAAAGGGATCATTGACGCTCAACCAGCCAGGTGCCATCACCGCCAACCGCTCTAAGGCGCGACTAGACAAGGCCATAAAGCCAATGCCCAACGGCCCCAACATCCATTTGTGGGCGCTGACAAGCAAGGCATCGACCCCCATCGCGCTCACGTCTGCTGTTACTGCGCCGATAGATTGTGTGCCATCGACCACGAGCAAAGCTTCATGCTTTTGACAGATTTCACCAAAGGCGGCCAAATCGCACTTGAAGCCATTGTAAAATTGCACATGGCTCATGGTGACGGCTCTGGTGCGCTGGTCTATGAGTTGGTGGAGTTGGTTGGCGTGTAAACGGCCGTTTTCCGCCTCCATAAAACGCAATTCCACACCCTTATCTTTGAGATTCAACCAAGCGAGATAATTAGACGGAAACTCCAACTCTGGCAAAATCACATTGTCACCCGCCTGCCAATCAATGCCATTGGCGATGAGCGAAACACCGTGCGAGGTGTTCTGAATATAAGCAATATGCTCAGCCTTAGCCCCCACCAGTTGCGCTGCCAATTGTCGCCCCTGAGCATAGCGAGCTAAAACAGCGTTGCGGGAGGTGTCAATTTGGGTCAAGTGCAAATCAATCTGCTCGTGCATGGCCTGTTGCACGCGGCGGGGGATGGGGCCAACAGCGGCATGATTGACATACACGCAATCTTTGACGATGGGGAATTCTTGGCGAACGGCCGTTAAATCAAACTCACTCATGACAAAGCCTCAGCTACTGCTGCCTGCGCATGAATCGAAGTCGTATCAAACAGCGGAATCTCCGTATGTTGCTGCTGCACCAACATCACAATCTCCGTACAGCCCTCGATAACCCCTTCCGCCCCCTGCCCCTGCAGATTGGCCATAATCCGTAAATATTGCTGCCGTGAAGCCTCCTTCACCTGCCCTAAACAAAGCTCATCATAAATGACTTGATGCACAGTGTCCCGATCCACCTTAGGCGGAACCAGCACCTTCAGACCATGCGCCTCTAAACGCCCCTTATAAAAATCCTGCTCCATCGTGAAATTGGTTCCCAACAAGCCAATCGTCTGCAAACCCTGCGCCCGAATGCGCTTGGCCGTGGCGTCAGCCAAATGCAGCACGGGGATTTGGATGGCAGCCTGAATTTCTGGGGCAACTTTGTGCATAGTGTTGGTGCAAATGAGCAGAAAGTCAGCCCCTGCCGCCTCTACCTGCTGCGCTGCTTGCGCCAGGGCTTGCCCCGCGCCCTGCCAATCGCCAGCATGTTGCATAACCTCAATCTCTTGAAAATCCACACTCATCAGCACAATTCGTGCCGAATGCAAACCGCCCAATTTCTTTTTCACCCCTTCATTGATGAGGCGGTAATACAACTCGGTTGATTCCCAGCTCATACCACCTAATAAACCTATTGTTTTCATCGTAGCTTCGTACTCCTTGTGAACCAAATGCACAACTTATTTTGCTACCGATAATGATAAGACTGCATAAAAATTTCAGCCAATTTCTAAACCCTTTTACTGCGTACGAACGCAAAACGTGTACCGTGAGTGTAAAAAGATCGATCACGCAAAAACGCTAAGACGCAAAGCTTTTTTCTTACTTAGCGTCTTAGCGATATTGTCAATTTAACCAACATCAAAATGAAATTTATGCCATAATATGAAAATGGCCATCGAAAAGAGATTCCAATCTACCAACGGCATCCCTTTCCAATCGAAATTATCTGCCAATGATGTCTGAAGTTTGGTAATAGATATGCCCGAAAACTGCAACGAAGAAAAGGGCAACCTGGTAACAAATGGCACATTGATGAAAACTTCATCAATATCAATGGCAAAACACATTATCTCTGGTGAGCCGTCGATCAAGAAAGCCAAATTCTGGATATTCTGGTCACAAAACGTCGGAACAAAGAGGCAGCGAAACAATTTTTACTAAAGTTGTTAAAGGGTCTCGATTATGAACCTCGGGTGATTATCACCGATAAACTTAGAAGCTACCAGGCCGCCTTGCGGGAAGACTTCCCGCAAATCGAGCTTCGATAACATAAAGGGCTAAACAATCAAGTTGAAAACTCACATTGGAATTAGGGTCGAAATGCTGTTTTGATAGTCATGCTCGAAGTTAATTTGACCATGCCCACCCCAAATTTGGAGTTATGTCACGCGTTGCTACTCTAGTATCTACTGTTCCGCCGCCACAAAATCACCACGTATCATGGCAATAATGCCCAAGAAAGAGATAGGGTCGGACGTAAAGTCGTCACGAAAAGGGATGCCCAGACGCTGGTAAACGGCCAAACATTGCTTCATGCCGCGCTCAGTTTCAGCGGGATGGCCTAGCCGCAAGTGAAACCAGGATTGGCAAATCTTGACCACCGAACCCAATTCAGCCGCCAGCGAAAAATCTGGATAAACGCGCTTGGCTCGTTCATCAAACAGTTGGATGGCATCATGATTTTGGACTTGATCAGGCGAATCTGTGCCTTCTGCGCCTGTGGGAAAGGCCAACCCTGTGGCAGAATAGAGCCGCTCTTCCTGCAAATTAAGGGCTTCGCGCGAGGTCACCAAATATTTGACATGGGTAGTTAGGGACAGCAACTGCAGCAACTGATCGGCCGCGTCCAAAATATGTTCAAAATTGTCTAGCACAATCAGCATCTCTTTGTCGGCCAAATAGTGGCCGAGTTGTTGCAGTGGCGGGGCTTGGCCTGACAGGTTGCAGTGCAACGTGTCGGCGATGGCGGGAATGAAGAAGTCGGCTGAGCGCAGGGGTTCGAGCAGGATAACGGCCGTTCCCTGAGCAAACCGCTCCTCATTTATCTCTTTTAATTGCAATGCCAAACGTGTTTGCCCGTACCACCTGGGCCAACTAGCGTCAGCAATTGGCAATTGGGTTGTGTCAGTAATTGTTGAATATCGGTAAATTCTTCTTCTCGGCCAATGAAGGGGGTAAGTGGAAGCATGGATTCTATTTTAATACAGGCTGCTGTAAATGAAAATTAAAGGTTTTTTGCAGCAACGGCCGTTTCCCAACCGCCTTATCCATCTTTGTTTTTATCCAGTTGCTCTATCAGTGCCTATAAAAACAGCGATATAAAAAGCGATATAAACGATATTTTCGCTTGAAAACAGCCGTTACTCCACATACACTACTTCAAACGCTGACAAGCAGTCCAACCAGCACATCGGCGAATATCCCAAATAAGGAGCCTTTGATGAGCGACAACTTCTCTTTTGGCAACATTATTAAAGAACGGCGGCGACACCGCGATTTAACACAAGCCGAGTTGGCACGACGGGTTGGCTGCGCCACGATTACGATTCGCAAGATTGAAGCAGATGCCTTACGGCCGTCTGTACAAATTGCCGAACGCTTGGCAATGGCATTGGGCATTCCTTTAGAAGAGCGTGCTGACTTCGTGCGACTCGCTCGCACCGCCACTCTCGATACGCCCCAACCTTCCCCACTGCCCACACCACGCCCCCTGCCCGAAGAGATAGGCGAAGAGGATTTGAGCGGTCGCGCCATTCGCGGTTATCAACTGGGTGAAAAGATAGGCATGGGTGGTTATGGGGCTGTTTACCGTGCCATCCAGCCCCTGGTAGAGCGGGAAGTGGCCGTCAAAATCATTCTGCCCCAATATGCCGATCATCCCGATTTTATTCGTCGTTTTGAGGCCGAGGCGCAATTGGTAGCACGGCTAGAACACCCCCACATTGTGCCGTTGTATGATTATTGGCGGGAGCCAGGAGTGGCCTATTTGGTCATGCGGCTGTTACGTGCCGGTAATTTGCAGAGTTTTTTGCAACAAGGGGCGGTAGGATTAGAAACGGCCGTTACCCTGCTCAACCAAATCGGGGAAGCCCTCCACGCCGCCCACCGCATCGGCATCATCCACCGCGATGTTAAACCTGCCAATATATTGCTTGATGAGGACAACAACGCATACCTCGCTGATTTTGGCATCGCCAAAAATTTGGGCAACCCCAACGCGGAAGATATGACCCAAATGGGGCTGATGGTCGGCTCACCTGCCTACATTTCCCCCGAGCAAATTCGAGGGGAAGTTGTGCGACCGCAAGCCGATATTTATTGTTTAGGGGTTGTGCTGTATGAAATGTTGACAGGGCATAAACCATTTCAGGGGTCAACCCCTGTTGAGTATGTCATGCAGCATTTGCATGAGCCATTGCCCTTATTGATTCGTGCGCACGACGACATGCCAGCGGGATTGGATGAGGTGCTGCAGCGGGCAACTGCCAAAGAGCCAACTGAACGTTATCCTGATATTCAATCATTTCTGTCTGATGTTGGGCAGGTAGTAGCGGGTAAGACGTTGACGGCAACGGCCGTTTCCGACCTGCTTCCCGACATTGATTGGGAAAGTTTAAAAAATCCATACAAAGGTTTACACGCTTTTTCCGAAGCAGACAGCGACAATTTCTTCGGTCGTGACATGCTTATTCAAGAGCTTCTTGGCCGTCTAAGCCAAGTAGACGACTTAGCCCGCTTTTTGACTGTTGTCGGTCCCAGTGGTAGTGGCAAATCATCCGTCGTCAAAGCAGGGTTGATTCCCGCCTTGCGGCGTGGTGGCTTGCCTGGCTCCGAAAATTGGTTCATTGTGGAGATGATGCCCAGTTCGCGTCCCATGGAAGAGTTGGAAGCAGCCTTGTTGCGTATCGCTGTTAACCCACCCGAAAGTTTGTTAGCCCAACTGCGTGAGGATGAACGTGGTTTACTGCGCGCGAGCAAGCGCATTTTACCGCCAGACCCCAATGTGGAGTTGGTGCTGGTCATTGACCAGTTTGAGGAGCTATTTACGCTGGTGGCAGATGAAGCAGCGCGAGCGCACTTTTTGGACAGTTTGATAACGGCCGTTCTCGACGAACATAGCCGTGTTCACATCATCATCACCCTAAGGGCCGATTTTACTGATCGGCCGTTGCAATATGCCGACTTTGGCGAACTGGTGCGCAAACGTACCGAGTTCGTTTTGCCCTTGGGCTCCGACGAATTAGAGGAAGCGATTACCCGCCCCGCCATGCAATTGGGCATGGGCATTGAGCAGGGGCTGGTTGCCCAAATTGTACGCGATGTGGGGCATGAACCAGGCGCATTGCCCCTTTTGCAATATGCATTGACTGAGTTATTTGAACGGCATGAAAACGGCCGTCTCACCCGCGCCGCTTACAAAGCCAGTGGCGGTGTGTTAGGCGCATTAGGCCATCGTGCTGATGAAATATTTACAGGATTAACTAGCGAAGCGCAGGAATCTACACGCCAGTTGTTCTTGCGCCTCGTTACCTTGGGCGAGGGGGCCACGGCTGACAATCCAGCCGCCGATACCCGCCGCCGCGTCCTACGCTCTGAGTTGGGGACAATTATGGCGGCCGATGTTGGCGTTTTTGAAACGCCAACATCGGCTACATTGGATGAGGTTATTCACGCCTACGGCAAGTATCGCTTACTGACCTTTGACCGCGATCCCATTACCCGCGAATCAACCGTTGAGGTCGCCCATGAAGCGTTGATTCGGGAATGGCCACGATTACAAAATTGGCTAGCAGAAAGCCGCAGCGATGTTCGGATGCAACGGCTGCTGGCTGCTGGTACTCAAGAATGGCAGTGGGCAGAAAAAGATGCCAGTTATCTTTTACGTGGCTCTCGCCTCTCCCAATTTGAGGGCTGGGCAGGCACCACAACAGTCGCTTTAACTCAACAGGAAAGCGCATTTTTACATGCCAGCCTCGATGCCCGTGAACAGCAACAGGCCGAGGAAGAAGCCCGCCGACAACGGGAATTGGAGACAGCCCAACAGCTCGCAGAAACGGAACGGCAACGCGCCGAAGAGCAAGCGCTATCAGCTAGCACGCTGCGCCGTCGTGCTATCTATTTGGGAGTGGCCGCTTTGATCGCTGTTGTTTTGGCGATTACGGCAGGGTTATTTAGTCAGCAATCGGCTCGTAATGAAGCAGCTGCGTTAGATAATGAAGCAACGGCCGTTGCCGAGGGTCAACGTGCTGATATCGAACGGGAGGCTGCCCAAACTGCCGCCAATGCCCGCGCCACCGCTCAAGCCGAAGCGGAAGTAGAACGCGGGCGCGCACAAGGTGAAGCGGAAGCGGCTATAGCAGCAGAAGCCACGGCGCAAGCTGAAACCAATATTAGAGCAACAGCCGAAGCAATAGCTGTTCAAGAACGGAATTTAACCGAAGAACAACGTATTATCGCCCAGGAACAAGCTGATTTAGCCACGGCTCGTGAATTGGCGCTCAGAGCCAACAGTACGCTTGAGATAGACCCTGAGCTGAGTATTCTATTAGCTCAACAATCATTAGCGCGTGTTCATACGCGGGAAGGTGAAGAAGCGCTCCATCTGGCTCTGCAACAGTCACGCATTCGCACGAGATTAACAGGCAATACAGGTATTGTTGATGTTGTCGTTATGAGTAGCGACGACCGTTATATGGCAACGCTCGGCAGGGATAAACTCGTCTTATTGTGGGATACGGTTACATGGGAAAAGCTCTTTACCTATGAGATTGATGCCTTTGAACATTTTCGGGAAGAGCTGATGTTTAGTGAGGATGATTCACAACTCATCATCATGACAGGTGGTGGTGAGGATGACGTGCAGATCATCAGTTTAGATGTGCCATCAATGGTGGCAGGCGAAGAAGTACAAACGCTTATGTTCTCCACATTGCCTGGGCAGGAAACGGCCGTTCCCGTCAATTACGCAATCAACTCAGGGCTTACCCTGTTTGCCATTGCTTATGAGAATGGGACAGTTGACTTATGGGATATTCAAGCAAACGAGTTGCGAGTTAGGTTTCCAGCCCATAGCCAACGGACACGATTGAGCTTTAGCCATGATGGTTCTCAATTAGCCACTAGCGACAAGACAGACTTAAAATTATGGTCGGTAGATGCTCTTTTGGCAGACGAGATAGTTCCCATCATAACCATACCGTATTTGTTTGAGGGTTTCCCAAGAGTTATAGAATTTAGCCCTGATGATTCACTCCTTGTCACGACCTCAGGGGGCTTTGGAATTGTTTGGAACTTAAAAGCCTCAGACGATGCAAATTTAGGGCAGTTTCTTTATACATTTAGCCATGACAATATAATTGAGAGTGTTGCATTCAATTCTGACAGCTCTCAGCTGGCGTCAAGCAGTCTTGACAGCAAAGCTAAAATTTGGGATATGCGTACAGGAGAACTCTTAATTACCTTGAATGGCCATCAAAGTTTTTTGAATGGTGTCTCCTTCACCAACGATGATAAAAGGCTTATTACATCAAGTGTGGACCAAACTGTAAGGATTTGGGACATTAGTGATGACGGTCAGGCCGAACTGTTTAATCAAAAAGCACACATGTTTGATGTGGAGCAGTTACGAGTAGACAATTCTGGTTCGTTCATCGCCTCAACATCTGCTGACGGGTTGGCTTACCTCCTAGATGCCTCTAATGGAAACATTATTCAGACCTTTACGGGTCATCTAGATGGGATAATGGGACTTTCTTTGAGTGACGACGGAGCATTTTTAGCAACATCTAGTAAGGATGGCACGGCTAAAGTATGGGATACGCAAACGGGTGCAGAACTTATAACTATAGACGATCATGATATAGAGCAAGGCAATGCTTTTGCCCCTGGCGTTATGGATGTCGCTTTTCATCCACAAAACAAAAACAGTCTGGTGACAGCAGGCGCAGATGGATTCTTACTCATTCATGATTTAATCAGTGGCGAAACTATTTCACGTACTCCAATTGGGCCTGGATTTAGTATCAACAATATCGTATTCAATGAAGATGGTTCGCATTTAGCCACAATGGTTCAGGGAGATAATGACACAATACCCAGTCAGGTGATTGTTTGGGATACAGCGGGATATGAACCAATAGCCACCTTTGAGATGCCAATTTTCGGCTGGGATATGGCCTTTAGTCCTGACAGCCAACTATTAGCTGTCGCCATGTCTGGAGGTGATCTACAAGTTTTAGATTTAACGAGAGAATCTATGTTGTTCGATCTTAAGGGTCACACAAGTACTATTTTGCGCCTAAGCTTTAATCATATAGGGACAGAGTTAATATCCGCGAGTTTTGACGGAACCGTTCGGGTTTGGGATATGGAAAGTGGTCTGGAAAAGTTGGTCATACCGTTGATAGATAGCTTAGCGATGTCTGTGGCTGTGAGCCCTGATGGCAATTGGCTTTATTTAGGTACGCGGAGTGGTCATGTGCGGGCATTTGCTTTGCCATTTGAAACATTGCTAGCTCTAGCTGAAGCTCGGACAACCCGCGATTTGACAGAAGTGGAGTGTCAACAATATTTGCATCTTAATAGCTGCCCTGTGGAGGAGTAGCTTTTTAGATTGAGTCAATCTTATTTTCATTTTGTTTGTTCATCTGAAACGGCCGTAACACACAATTCTACAGTTAAATAACAGTTTATTTGTTGGCTTCATGCCGTATCTGTCAGCACGTCTACTGATATCACAGATACAGAAACGCTCTTAAGGATGGTGGTGAATTATGAATCATTAAATCAAAAATCGAATATTGAGTGTCTATTAAATCTATTCATTAGCGTACGTGTACGGAAGCGATCTTCGGGTGGTTATGAACCATCCCAAAAATCCGTCCAACAAAGTGTCCGCACTTCAGTTGGCATCCTACTATTGGAGAAAAAAATGAGAAAATTTACAACAAACTTTGGGATTATTACTCTATTTTTAAGTCTTTGCGTCTTAGTTGCTTGTAGCACTGAATCGACGCCAACTCTTGTTCCCAGCGAGGTTATTCAAGGATCATGGGCAATGGCATGGATCGACGAAAATGGAGAGGCTGACCTCAATTTACATGTTTTCGAGTTTGAAAACGATGGTACGTTCGAACGTAAGATAGGGTTCACAGGCGATAGGCTGTATCTAGCGGGAACTTATAAATTTGATGAGTCCTCTCTTTTTTATGTTCATGAAAGCGGCGATTTACTCAGTGATTGTTCAGATGCAAGTTCAACATTGGATGTCAAGTCAATAGAGCAGAACAAAATTACCGTAGTCATGAAAGACAACCCCTGTTTTCCAGAGACTATTGGAGATGAAATCATATTTGTACGCTGCGAGTGGCCGTCTGATGCAGAAACAGATCCTTTAGCTGTCTGTGTGCCAATTGAATCAGATTGGAGGGAATAGAAGGTTCTAGGGGTAAATACATAAGGTGGCAGAGCTACAACCAAATTTGGGGGGTGTTTAGCAGATATTTAGGCTACAAAAGAAGTTGATAGTTCTGCATTGGTTCAATCCTTTGGCTCTGTTCAGACAAGCCTCAGAGATTGAACCAGTCTGATTTGCTTGTTGGTGGGGGAAACGGCCGTCTACTAACGATACAGCACTCGTGAAGCCAATGGCTGCCTTGTCTTCTGCTTCGCTTCGGCCGGATGGCCAACAACAAGCAAAGCTTGCGGTTGCCAATCATGGGGCAAGGCCAAGGTTTGTTTGACCAAATCGGGGCAAAAGAGTGGAGCGCACATCCAGCAAGCTCCCAAGTCGAGAGCGTGGGCGGCCAAGAGTAGATTTTGGGCAACCATGGCTGTGCTTTGCACGGCCATTGTCCATTCGTGCTGCTGGCACATGGGGTCGGGGTAGTGTCCATATCATCCATAGTGAGGCATAGCAAAATGAGCAACGGTGCTTTGGTAATATGCTGGTAGGAGCGGCTCGTATCTTTGGCAATGAGTTTGGGTGGGGCGTGATCGGCCGTTAAATCTGTGCGTAGTTTGTCTCCCATAGCTGCCGTGCTTTAACAGAGCAGGAATGTCAGCAATACCTATATCTGGATAGTTGTCCTGTGGGGGAATAGATTAGTTCAATCCAGCAGCTTCGCTGGGGGTAAGCCTTACAGATGGAACCAATCCGAGTTACTTGCCGGGGAAATCTTTTATCTTTCAGTATACATAAGGCAGTTGTGCAAACGGCCGTTCTCATGTTCATCGCGAGTCTATCTGTCCTCATTGGTATCAAAGAGGTGTGCCAAGCTAAAAAAGAAAACGCCCCAGCTAAAAGGGGAAATTTTCACGGCCGTTTCCCTCACCACCTTGCTCCCTAATAGAATAAGCAACACTTACTCACTTCATTCACCCAAAAGCACAATTTGCCGTATGATTCCCCTTGCTTGGCAGGAAATTTGTAAAAAAGGAATCATCTATTGGACTGGATAACCATATTAAGCACTGGGGGAATCATGTTTGCAGCCACGGTCGTTGTCCGCATCGCTGGCTTTGGCGGCTCTTTAGTCGCCATGCCCCTGCTCATCCCCCTCATCGGGCTACATGCAGCCTCTCCACTCATGAACTTGTTTGGCATGACAACCTTCTCTGTCACGCTTTATCAACAGTGGCAAGAGTTGACCTTTCGGGATATGGCGGGCGTGATGATAACGGCCGTTATCGCCACCCCCTTTGGCGTCTACTTCCTCTTCATCATCCCCGAACCAACCCTACGCTTAACCTTAGGCATCATTTGCATCAGCTACGCCATCTACCGACTTTTTAAGCTACCCAACCCCAACCTCACCCACCCCCATTGGGGCTGGCTATTTGGTATTATTTCTGGCCTTTTTAGCGGCGCCTTCAACGTAGGCGGCGTGCCTGCCGTTATTTATGCTACTGCCCAAGAGTGGCAACCAGAACGCTTTCGCCTCAACACGTTTAGCTTCCTACTCATCATCTCATCCTTTGGCCTCATCAGCCGCTATGCCGCAGGACAATTAACCAGCACCGTCATCTCCTATTGGCTGTTCACCACACCCTTCATGCTCATAGGCTTGGCCGTAGGCAAATATTTAACACGCTTTGTCAATCAAAAGCAGTTTCAAACGCTTGTGCTATTGCTGCTACTTGTGTTAGGAGCCAGATTAATTGCCACGGCTGGCTAATATTCAATGTAATCGTTCACTCCCCTCCTCGTTCCCACGTTCTACGTGGGAATGTTTCTGGCGACGCTTTGCGTCGCGCTGAACGCGGAGCGTCCACTGCCCTCATGCCACACAGAGCATGGCACGAGAGGGGTGAATAGTTATTATTCAATAGACCGCTATTTGATTAGACAAACATGGGTTGACAAGACCATATGCTATATATAACATATGGTCTATGTAACATTCTTGCAAAGGAGGTCGAACACCATGTCCATTAAATATGTAGTCTTAGGCTATTTAAGTTGGCGACCCATGACAGGGTATGACATCAAAAAGATAATTGCTGATTCAGAAACCCTGCCCTGGTCGGCCAATAACAATCAAATCTACCGTGCTTTAGTCACCCTCCATCAAGATGAATGGGTAAGCAAAGCAATCGAAACGCAAATGGGTACACCCAACCGCCATGTGTACACCATCACCGAAGCTGGTTTAGATGCTCTCAAAGCATGGATGCTGAGTGCGCCGGAAGCCCCCCAAACCAAGAAACCGTTCCTGACTCAACTCATGTGGGCAGACGCGCTTGAGGCCGCAGAAATAGATCAACTGTTGGCTGCGTATCTAAATGAGGTGGGTGAAAAGCTGTTTTTCCTGAGAGTGCAGGCTGACAGGAAGCCCAATATGCCCGAGCGCACTGAGCGCGAAAGCTATATTTGGGAAATGATCTACCGTAATTGGATTGCGCAGCATGAGCTTGAACTCAAATGGATTCGAGAGATGCGGCAGCAGCTATCAGACATGGAAGCAAGTCGCCAGAGAGCTGTAGCTCGACAAATCAGACGCGCAAATGCCTGATTTTGGAAGTGTGGAGTATGCTAGATTTTGTGCAAATGGAATGACCTCTGAAAATAGACAATAAACAAGAAAAAAAGACGCGGAAGCAATGACACAAAAATGAGAATTCAGAAGCAATCCAAGATAATGCCAACTGCCGAGCTAGTGGCGGCCGAGTGAGCCACAGCCCACTCGGTGGATATTATTTCTCTCATCATTTTGGCACAGGCATCCTCAACACCTCTCTGTCCATCACAAACCACTCCCCATCTCCACCCCATGATGCGCCTGCAAACTCCGTACTTGCAACCCCTTCTGCCGCAAAGCCCGAATCCCATTACAGCAATTCTCATTCTGAAATTGGCTAAAAAGGGTCAAGGAGGTAACTCCAATTCAAGACCATCAAGCATAAAGTCAAACAAAGCATCCCAGCTGTCGAAAACCATGTAACGGGTCAAAGCCTTGAGGTCATTGAAAAAGGTGCGCCGCACCGCTAAAGCGTCGCGTAGAAGACGATAGGCTCGATTGACATAATGCTGAATAGTATGGGTCAAAAATGCCAGGATATTGAGGGAGAAAAAGACGTTGGCCAAATGAGAGCTGCCATGACCAAAATTGTGTTCGAGATTGTAGCCCTTGGTCTTGAGAATATTGATATTTTCATTCTCAACCTTCCAGCGGGTGCGCCCGCAGCGAGCCAAGACTACCACATTCTTGAGTGTAAGGAGATGATTGGTAATCCAAGCATTGTGAAAGAGTTGCTCACCTGTATCCTCATGAGTGATGGTTAGCTGAAACCAGTTGACCAGGAGAGCATCCTCACCAGCCTTGATGGGCACTTCATTGAGGAAACGATAAGACCAGATTTCACCATGACGGCCGTTCCAGTGACGCTCTTGTTTGCTTTGCAGGCGACCAACCCCTTCTACAGAGGCGACATATTCATAGAGGATGGTATGAGAATCTGGTTTGCAAACGAAGATAAAGGATTGCTTATAGGTTTGCTCAATCAACTGACACAGTGGCTGATTGGAATGGAGGTCATCCCCCAAATAGGTCACAGTGCCGGGTTGAAAATAGTCATGATGTTGGCTCAACCAGCGTTTGACAGCCGCTCGTTCACAATCTTGTTTCTCGTGTCCATCCTGAGGCACGATGAACTCTGGTGGCAGTGATACCACTTGGGCTGAACCTGGTTTGACCATCACTGGCAAGATGGCACTGTGATAATAATGGATTGTGCCATTGCGGTCTTTGCGCTGGCTGCACTGGTCACAATGTATCTTGGTCGAGGAGTGGAAAACAACCCCATCAAAAGCCACCAGATAAGTGCTTTTATAGTCCTGAAAGGAAGCAAGCTGACCACTATTTTCTAATTCCTGATACAACCAGCGGAAATCGGCCTGGAAATGGTCGGGTGAGACGGGGTCTAACAGGTTCCTGACCTGATTATCACTGGGTATCTTGCTCACACCAAAGAGAGCTTCTACATTATCCTTCCCTTTTCGTCGCTGCAAATCCCGTTGATGGGCCAGGAATGAGGGTGATTGCATGAAGAAGACTGAGTAAGCAGCTTTGGCTGCATCAGCTATCTCATATTTGGTATTGTTATTGAGCTTACGATAATCTGGTAACTCGCTCCACGATTGTCCCAATCGTTCTGTGATTTTGTTCAGGGTCATACTATTATTCATCTTTCTCTCCTTGCTGCAAAACGCTGACCCTATCACCTTTTGCCTCTCATGTCACCCCCTGTTTTAGATTGAGAATTGCTGATCCCATTAACGGCCGCTTGCGCCGCCGACAACGTACTAATCACCAAACCCATCATGCCGAATCGTCATCTGATCAGCCAGCAGCACACTATCAGCTCGATTACGAATGGAAGACAATTTCACGTTGATTCACTTCAATGAAATCAAATAGGTCAAACCCTTCAGCTAATTGCGCCAAGTTTAATTCAAACAGAACCATCAACTCATCATTACGAATATTGCCTGTGGAGACAAGCAGGAGTTTCCAGGGCTTTTGGCTCACTAAATAGGAATCAACAAAATCAGCATCTTTCGTCACGACGACGCACTGCTCTTTGACAGAAAGCTCATTGATGATTTTATCTGGCGTGTGATTACCAAGGGGTAAATCTAATGTATGAAGCACGTCATGGCCGGCTTGTTGTAAAAGAGTTGCCAAGCGGCGGGGTAGTTGGGCATCAACCAGAAACTTCATACTAAAACTGGTTCAATACGCTTGATGCGGCTTAAGCGCGTGGCATAATCCAGAACAGCCAACAAATCTTCTCGCTCCAGGTCTTCATAATCTTCCAATATTTCTTCGATTGTCATCCCCGCGCTGAGGAGCTCGAGCATGGTTTCAACGGGATAGCGCAAGCCACGAATTGTTGGCTTACCATGACAAATTTCGGGGTTAATTGTGATGCGATTGGTTCGATTCATCATTGACCTCCATCAACTATCAATCAACTACTGCAAGTGTAACATGAATGAGGGACGACGAGAAATATCGTCATTGACGATTAACGATTGACATTGATGATCCCTTTGCCATGTCTTCAATTCATTTATTTCTCCCATCCGTTGTTGTCATCCCCTTCCCCTCCACACCCCATCACCCACCCCACACCTACAACCTCTTGCTGTTGCCTTCCCATTGACCATGCCCTCCCCACCCATTTGTTTATGTTTCAGGTTATTGAGAGGGTAGACGGCCGTTCACTATTTCAGCCGATCAATGATTTCATTTATTGAATGTTCTGCCAACAAGCTAACCGGACGGCCTTCAAAATCTGTTCCCTCGTCATTTTGCTTAGTCCATTCTAAAGCTGGCAGCACACTCTCATCACCTATTTTCCCAAGAGCAAAGGTGGCAATAGAACGAACTTCTGGATCTAAATCTTGCAACCTTTGGGTTAATGGTTTAAATACTTTGTCGTCTTGACATTGACTTAGCAAGCCACAAATATGCCATCTGACATCAGGATTTGGATCATCAAGTAAAGGTAGAATAAGAGGCAATGCTCGATTCTCATCAATTTTCATCATTGCCCGTGTTGTAACATTTCGCATCTTTTCTTCGGTTTCCAAAATATCTCGGAGAATCTCGAAAAGAGAATCCCTGTCATATTGCAACAACTTTAGAGAAACTCCTACCTCACCCAAATTACTAAAAGCGTGGAATTGTCCTAAAAGCTCAATAATGTATTCTTTATCGTTGCATTTTGATAACATGCGCTCTCAACCTTGAAGTTTCATACTGTTCGTTAGCCCATGATGCCTCTGCAAACTCCGCACCTGCAACGCCTTCTGCTGTAAGGCTCGAATCCCATTAACGGCCGCTTGCGCCGCCGACAACGTACTAATCACCAAACCCATCATGCCGAATCGTCATCTGATCAGCCAGCAGCACACTATCAGCTCGATTACGAATGGAAGACAATTTCACGTTGATTCACTTCAATGAAATCAAATAGGTCAAACCCTTCAGCTAAGTGAAACGAACTAAGTTTTCGGAGAAAAAATCTCGCAATACTCTCGAGTAGAGTGCGAAATTCTTCTGCCTAGATTTATGGAATTTTTCTTCAGATCACTTAATTGCGCCAAGTTTAATTCAAACAGAACCATCAACTCATCATTACGAATATTGCCTGTGGAGACAAGCAGGAGTTTCCAGGGCTTTTGGCTCACTAAATAGGAATCAACAAAATCAGCATCTTTCGTCATGACGACGCACTGCTCTTTGACAGAAAGCTCATTGATGATTTTATCTGGCGTGTGATTACCAAGGGGTAAATCTAATGTATGAAGCACGTCATAGCCGGCTTGTTGTAAAAGAGTTGCCAAGCGGCGGGGTAGTTGGGCATCAACCAGAAACTTCATACTAAAACTGGTTCAATACGCTTGATGCGGCTTAAGCGCGTGGCATAATCCAGAACAGCCAACAAATCTTCTCGCTCCAGGTCTTCATAATCTTCCAATATTTCTTCGATTGTCATCCCCGCGCTGAGGAGCTCGAGCATGGTTTCAACGGGATAGCGCAAGCCACGAATTGTTGGCTTACCATGACAAATTTCGGGGTTAATTGTGATGCGATTGGTTCGATTCATCATTGACCTCCATCAACTATCAATCAACTACTGCAAGTGTAACATGAATGAGGGACGACGAGAAATATCGTCATTGACGATTAACGATTGACATTGATGATCCCTTTGCCATGTCTTCAATTCATTTATTTCTCCCATCCGTTGTTGTCATCCCCTTCCCCTCCACACCCCATCATCCACCCCACAACTGCAACCCCTTGCCATTTCCTTCCCTTTTGTTCATGCTCAGGTTATTGTGGGAATGGATGGTCGCTCTTCACCACTAAACTTCTTGATTTATATCGCCCGACAAGCTCTGCTGATGTTTTTGTTTATGTTCTCGTTCATATCGAAGAGCTAATACATAACCAACTACAACGCTAACGCTTGGAAAGAGAACGCCTAACCCTAAAATACGCTGAAAAAAAATATAAGTTGAACCATAAAAAGGCCCCAACCCTATTAAAGCCAATGTGCCGTATGCAAGTAATCCTGTAAGCCAAATTTGAAACAGTATCTGCTTAAGAGTAATTCTATTCAACTCTCCATCTCTCTCAAGCATTGTATTCAAAAACATTAGTTTTTTGAGAACAAATATTATCCAAGTAAACAGAGAAATAATAACTAGATAAGCATTAATCATTACCTAATCCCTCGTAATCGCACAGATATATAGCTTCAATGTCTTACCTTACTTCGTTCCCCCCACCCCATGATGCGCCTGCAAACTCCGCACCTGCAACCCCTTCTGCCGCAAAGCCCGAATCCCATTAACGGCCGCTTGCGCCGCCGACAACGTACTAATCAACAACACATCATGCTGGATCGCTGCCGAGCGCATCGCCGTTTGGTCGGCATGGGCTTGCTGCCCCAGTGGCGTATTGATGATGAGATTCACCGCACCCGAGCTAATCAAATCCACCGTCGTCTGCCCTGGCTGGAAGGCTTTGGCCACTGTGGTCACGGGTAAACCGATGCGTTTTAGGGCAACGGCCGTTCCCTCAGTCCCATACAGTTCAAACCCCATCCGGTGCAAATCCCGCCCCAACTTCATTGCCGCCGACTTATCAAAATCATTCACCGTAATCAACACCGCCCCACTCGTCGGCAGCGGCGTCCCCACCGCCATCTGCGACTTGGCAAAAGCATGACCAAAATGGGCTGCATGACCCATCACCTCGCCCGTACTCCTCATCTCTGGGCTGAGGCGCGTATCCGCCCCCGGCAGCTTATTAAACGGCAGCGCCACCTCCTTCACAAAAAAGCCCGCCACCGTCGGCGTTTGCTCAAACCCCAGTTCCGCCAACGAGCAGCCCGCCTGCACCTTCGCCGCCAGCTTGGCCACCTGCACCCCCGTCGCCTTGCTCACAAACGGCACCGTGCGGCTGGCCCGCGGATTCACCTCAATCACATAAACCACATCATCCTTAATGGCAAACTGCACATTCATCAGCCCCCGCACCGCCAAGGCTTCCCCCAATCGCGCCGTATAGTCCCGAATAATACTCAAATGATAGAGGCTAATCTTATAGGGTGGCAGCACACAAGCACTATCCCCCGAATGAACTCCCGCCTCCTCAATATGCTGCATCACCCCCGCAATCACCACCTGCTCGCCATCCCCCACCGCATCCACATCCACTTCATAGGCATCCTCAATAAACTGGTCAATCAGCACCGGATTACCTGGCGACACTCGCGCCGCTTCCGCCAAAAATTGTCGTAAAGAGTCATCATCATAAGCAATGGCCATGGCCCGGCCACCTAACACGAAAGACGGCCGTATCAACACCGGATAGCCGATCTCATGCACAATCGCCAACGCCTCTGCCTCAGAATGCGCCATCCCCCAAGCTGGATGATCAATCCCCAACCCCTGCAACAACGCGCCAAACCGCCCCCGATCCTCGGCCAAATCAATCGAGTCTGGTGGCGTTCCCCAAATCGGCACACCCGCCGCCGCCAATTCGGCCGTCAGATTAATCGGCGTCTGCCCCCCAAACTGCACAATCACTCCCTCAGGCTGCTCCAACTCCACAATGTTCATCACATCCTCAAACGTTAGCGGTTCAAAGTATAGGCGATCGGCCGTATCATAATCCGTACTCACCGTCTCAGGATTACAATTCACCATAATCGTCTCAAAGCCCAACTCCCGCAACGCCCAACAGGCCTGCACACAGCAATAATCAAACTCCAACCCCTGCCCAATACGATTCGGCCCCCCGCCCAAAATCATCACCTTACGCTTGTCCGATGGCTTCGCCTCACAATCCGTCTCATACGTCGAATACAAATAAGGTGTAAACGCCTCAAACTCCGCCGCACACGTATCCACCCGATAATACACCGGCACAATCCCCGCCTCCTTGCGCCACCCCCGCACCTCTAGTTCAGTCAGTCCGACAGCCTGAGCAATGACTTTATCAGAGAAACCCATCCGTTTAGCTTTCAGAAGGAGACTAGAGACTGGAGACTGGGGATTATTAGTCTCTAGTCCCCAGTCGCTAACCTCTAATTCCCCCATCTCCTCTTCCACCCTCAACATCTCCCCCAACTGCGTCACAAACCAAGGATCAATCGCCGTCTCCCCCACCACATCCGCCACCGACATCCCCTTATTAAAACCTGTGGCAATCTGGAACAGCCGCTGCGCCGTCGGCATCCGCATCGTGTGATTGGCTCCCGGTTGCTGCGCCAACAGACGGCTAAATCCAGGCGCACCAATCTCCAAACCCCGAATAGCCTTATTCAGTGCCTCGGGGAACGTCCGCCCAATGGCCATCACCTCACCCACACTCTTCATCTGCGGCCCCAACGTGGGATCAACCCCTGGAAACTTCTCAAAATTCCAGCGCGGAATTTTCACCACGCAGTAATCAATACTCGGCTCAAAACTAGCTGGCGTCACCCGCGTAATATCATTGGGAATCTCATCCAACGTATAACCCACCGCCAGCAACGCCGCAATCTTGGCAATGGGAAAGCCCGTTGCCTTACTCGCCAAAGCCGACGAGCGCGACACACGCGGGTTCATCTCAATCACAATCGTCTCGCCATTGGCTGGGTTCACCGCAAACTGCACATTACTGCCCCCCGTCTCTACCCCCACCGCCTGCATCACCGTCTTGGCCAAATCCCGCAAATGTTGATACTCGCGGTCGGTCAGCGTCTGCGCCGGTGCTACCGTAATGCTGTCGCCCGTATGTACCCCCATTGGGTCTACATTTTCGATGGAACAAACCACCACGAAGTTATCAGCCCGATCCCGCATTACCTCCAACTCGTACTCCTTCCAGCCCAGCAGCGAGCGTTCAATTAGCACCTCACCCACTGGACTTTGGCGCAAGCCATGCGCCACCACCCGTGCAAAATCCTCTGGCCCCTGTGCCACACCACCACCTGCGCCCCCCATCGTAAAGGAAGCCCGCACCAGCGCGGGATAGCCAATTCCGGCAACAGCCTCCCAAGCCTCCTCTAATGAATATACGAAGGCACTCACAGGCACAGGCACATTGGCCGCAATCATAGCTTCCTTAAATTTAGAGCGATCTTCGGCTATACGAATGGCGCGTAAATCAGCGCCAATCAGCTCCACATTGTGCTGTGCCAGGATGCCCGATTCGGCCAATTCCACCGCCAAATTCAGCGCGGCTTGGCCACCCACTGTGGGCAGAATGGCCTCGGGTTTTTCAATGGCGATGATCTTTTCGACGAGATTGGCCGTTAACGGTTCCACATACGTCGCATCAGCCAATTCGGGGTCAGTCATGATCGTGGCCGGGTTAGAATTCACCAGCACCACCCGATACCCCTCGCGGCGCAGCACCTTGCAGGCTTGCACCCCCGAACAATCAAATTCGCAAGCCTGCCCAATCACAATTGGCCCTGAGCCAAGGATCAATATCGTTGTTATATCTGTTCGTCTACCCACACTTTCCCCTTTTCGTCTATTTTAGAGAGCTGCGTCAATTTCCAGGCTCTTCCGCACTTTCCGTGAAAATCAGATTGTGGATGGCTGATAAAGAACACGTTTGCGCAGCAAGTCAAAGTTAGCCCGACCATACATCATGCGCTTGATAAACTTGAGCCTGTTCACCTGACCCTCGACCTGACCGTTACTCCAAATCATAGACATGGCATTGTAAACGGCCGAAAGATCCTGACGAATGCCATTGGCAAAACTAATGAAAGCCTGAATACCAGAAGCGACAGCATCAATCAACCAAGTCTCAAGCTTCTCAGCCTCTTTTTGCTTAACCATCGTGCCAAATCGTTCAATCAAATCGGCGGCCAGAGCCACTTGAGGGTCAGAAGCTTTCATGCGAGCTAAAGTTGACTTCTCCTTATCATCCAGTTGGGTACTTTCTTTAACCAAGAGCCAGGATGCTCGTGGAGCTGACCAAGAAGCGGATTGGGTCTGTTTGGTAAGGACGGGTTTCACACCCTTTGGTTGTTGGCGACTGTACTGACTTTTTGCTGGCAGCAACTTGCGTTCTTTAGCCGCCCAGCGAGCAACTAAACCGCGACTGCCAGAAAAACCAAGAGTCACAATTTCCCGCCATAGCTGGGTGGCATTGGTATAGCCAGCTTGCCATCGCTCTTCCAGATAAGGCAACCAAGGTGTCAATTTGCTAGGATGAGGATACCCACTTGTATATTGAGGACAGGTGTCAGCTTCAATATATTTGCGTACAGTACGTTGGGCTAGACCCAGTTGACGACTGATGGCTCTCATAGAATGCCCTTCTTGATGGAGCTGGTTGACCAACTCGAAGCGGGCTTGCCGGCGCGCATGACAAGCCTCTTTTGCTTGTTGGGCTTTCGTCTTCGGTTGCTTGACCGGCACAGAGGCCACATCATTCCTGCAGGCCTCATTCTGGACTGTATTGTTAATAATTGGTGTTTCCTCGCTTTCTTGTTCAGCCTGACATTGATTGTCGCTATTCTGTTTATCGGTCTCACCAGCGGCAGCCAGTGTGGCTGGTTTGCGATTAAGCATGGTTTCGGCTGCCTCTCTCAGATTCTTGAGCAGATGCCAACGGTCAGCCACTTGCTCTGCTTCTGGAGCACCTTCAGTAGCCGCTTTGATATAGTTGACCCCTCGGTCTCGGCTAATAATCTCGATACCTGGATGTTGTTCTAACCAATCGATGACATCATTTGTCTCTCTAGAATCAAGGAGTTCAATGGGTTGGTTGGACTCAAGGTCAACCAAGATAGTGCCATAAGTTTGCCCTCGCTTCTTAGCCCAGTCATCTATTCCCAATACGTTTGGTGTTTCATGCGTCTCTTCTGGTACACGCCGAATGCCTCGAATGAGGCTGTCACCACTCAAGGGCATGGCTAATAATGGTAAGAGCCGTCCACCTGCTTCACTACTGACAGCAAAAGCGACGGCTGCATGTTGCTGGGTTAATCTTTCAGTTCTCCGTGCCTTAAATTGCAACAACTCCGGAAAGCTTTCAGCAAAGGTGCATCGTTCACAAGCCTCGTTGTGGCAAAAGTAGCGTCGCACCTTCAGATGCAATTGCACCCTGAAACCAAAGCAGGGTAAATCATGAGGATGGCGATGATAGCATGAATGGGGTTTCTGACTCATTTGCTGGCAATCTGGGCAATGTTCTTTGGTGGTACTGCGTCTGGCATAAACATCTATCCTATTTGTCTGCACCTGAATGTCATCTATCAGTAGCTGTGTTTCTGAGGGGAAGAGCGATTCAATCATTTTTTGATACTCCTATTTGAAAATGATTGAATTATCCTTCACCTCCTCGCTAAACGGCCGTTTTCACGCAAAGTGCGGAAGAACCACTTTTACTTTATCGTAAACACCCCGCCTTTTTACTGTACTGGCCCAGCATAATTTCGGCGGGCAAACTTGTCGTCTACAAATCAATGTGCAAGATCGCTTTTTACCCGAAAACGAGAGCAGCACAGTTGTCTGGTTTGATGCCGGCAAACCCTACCTCTCCACCCACCCCGAACACGACATTACCATCGAAATGGACATCTCTGAATTCTCAGCTATGGTCACAGGAGCCGTCACTTTTGACAAATTACACAGCTATAACTTGGCCCATATTTCAGATGTCAGCGCGATCCCCACCATCACGCAACTGTTCCGCACCCCACAAAAGCCAATTTGCCTCTCTCGCTTCTAGACCAAGCCGCGTGGGATACGTTTTTCTTTGTCGAAAAAGGGCAATGAAACAACTTCACTAGGGTGGCAACGGCCGTTATCATCACACAATAGTAACCCTTGCCCAAGCCAGCTTTCCTGGGTAGTGGCTGGCGCATGAAAACGCACATAACCTATACCTTTTTCCAGCGTGGGTGACCAACCTCCAGCCGTCACCCTTCCCACGACCTCAGCACCCTCACACACCTCAAACCCAGCCTTAGGAATGCCCGTTTCGCTAATCAAGCCAAAGAGGAGACAACGGCGATCGGCCGTTTCCAAAGCCGCCTTGCCCACAAAATTGGGTTTAGAAAAGTCAATAAATTGGCCCAACCCCGCCGCAAAAGGTGTCATTCCCAAATCCATATCTGTGCCATTATCCAAAATCCCAGCCTCAATGCGCCGTATCCCCATAGACTCCACGCTGCCAAAGGCCAGGCCATATGGCTGGCCACAAGCCAGCAAATGATCCCAAAGTGCCAAATGATCAATAGCAGGGTTACTATAAACCTCAAAACCTATCTCTCCTGTCCAACCAGTACGCGAAATCAATACTTCCTGCCCACCCAGCCTGAACCTACCCGCGTGATAATAGCTGAAGCTGTCAGGAATGGGATCATCGGCTGCCGCTCGCAACACATCCAACGACTTTGGCCCCTGAATTTGCAGCACCCATGACTTAGGATCGCTTATTACCACATCCAGCCCATCAGAATAGGCCAACAGCCAAGAGTCAAACTCACCGTTGGCCTTTACATACCAAAAGTGATCCTCATCCAGCCGGAG
The DNA here is from genome assembly GCA_965223555.1 of Promineifilaceae bacterium (SeqCode). Taxonomy (GTDB): domain Bacteria; phylum Chloroflexota; class Anaerolineae; order Promineifilales; family Promineifilaceae; genus CBDCWU01. The sequence goes on along the minus strand of CBDCWU010000008.1, from coordinate 1,058,455 downwards.
CAATACTCCATCCATCAGAATCTTACCTTGTGGTGTACAAGCAATAGCATATCGCGCCCGGCCCGCCTTCAGATTGCCAACCCTGCGCGTAAAAATACGCTCCAGTAATGTTGTTGCCTCACGTCCCTTGATAGATAGAGGCTTTTCGGGCACATCATAAAGCATTGCCTCACGACGCAATTTCCAATAGTCGGCAATGCTGTCACCACCAATTGATAAAGGAGTAAATCGGTTCGCGTATAGGCTGAAAACTATCTCATCGTTGGTATATCGCTCCAGGTAGGGCGACTGCTCATACCGTTTAGCACTTAGGCGCACGACGGTATGTGAATGAGCGTAGGCAAGTTTGTTCTTGTGAGTCATGTGTCTTATTCTTATGTTAACTTATCTAATGGTCTGATTTTGAGAACGAGTTGAATTATTCCGCCGCCGTGCCCAGCTTAATACTATACTCGCCGCAACCGCCATCAGGCCAGCTAAGGCGTTGAATAGAATGTCACGGAGATCAAACACGCGGCTGGGCAGAAATAGTTGAATACCTTCGTCGATGGCGCCTAAACATGCTGTCATCGCGACAGCGAGCAGGGCTGGCACGGGCACGCCACGAGCCTGACTCGCGCGCTCCTTGAGTGCCTCGAAGATGAAAGTGGCTACCACACCATATTCGATAAGGTGACTACGCTCCTCTGGGATCGTCATGCGAAGAAATACCATGAGATAGGTAGCTATAACACCTAGCAGTACTCCAATCTCAACCTTGCCCGGCCGTGCCCTCACAGCGAAGGCCACTATAGTTGTCCCAACTAGGAGCATGCCAAGTCCGAAGGCTACACCGAGTAGGCCTCTGTCACGTAATAATCCAGTCAATGTTGTTGCCAAGCCCAGGGTGGCATAGATGGCAATGACGACAATGAGTGTCCAACCCCAAAGGCGCCGCTCCCGAGTAGAGGAGAAAAAGGGCATGCCTGGCTTTGGATCATTGCTCTTGCATATGTTTCCGACAGTTTTGTTTTCCTGTGGCATAGAGATGAGAGATGGTAACGGCCGTGTTTTAGGCAATTTATGGCAGCTAGGCTTTCCTGTTAGCAGTTGCCTCGTTTTTATATATCTCGAAAGCGGTCAGAACCTCAACCGATGTGCACCGGGCCTCTGTTTGCAAATAAGCCATTGCGCAGAGCGGCCTCGTGTGCCTCCCAACTCGATCCTGCCACACAATCTTCAACAACCCGGCAAAAATAATCATGTTGATGACCGTCAACAAAGGTATAATGGACACAGACATCCGTATGACCCCCGATCAAGAACAAGGTGCTGGCTCGTAATCCCTTTAGTAGAATTTCAAAGTCAGTACCAAAAAAGCAAGAGTAGCGGCGTTTGCGGATCAGGTAATCTTCGGGTCGCACTCCAAGTTCATGGGCAATTTCGGTGCCTGGATCACCTTCAAGGAGATGGATCCCTTCCGCACCATCTAACTCCCGGCCAAAATCAATCAAATCTCGTCGATGTACCTCCTGAAAGAACACAATCGGAATATTACATTGACGTGCCTTCTCAATGAGGGCAGGGGCACGATCCATATTCTTTTGATAGTCTAGCATAAAGGGAATAGCTGATGACTCAGCACCTTGTGATGCGCCCCCTTGAATATCAATCACAACCAACACGGGCTGCCCTTCAATGAGCTTACGTTTATTCTGCACAAAAAGTAAGGAATCGGCGAATGGGCTTCAAGTAGCCGATCGGTTTGGAAAGTGCTAAGTTAATTTCCACGGCTACTTAACTCCACTTAACACCAATATCCAGAATGATATTGGCTGCTCGATCCCCCATATCAGATGCATTTGACATGTGGCGCAGCACTTCACGAGTCTTAAGCATCATCATGATTTCATCACTATCTTTTGGCCCCTCAAACAAGTCAGCAAGATGTTTCCTATAGGCTGTCTCGACACGATTTTCAAGCCCTTTAATGCGACGGGCATGATCATAAGCCACACGCGGATGTTCGAGCAACTGTTGGGTTGCCAGGTGTAATTCCCCGGCCATCGTCAACAGCAGATCGCCTATCTCCTTCATGCCATCAGAAGGCTCAAGCTGAAAAATCTCCAATTCGTCAACCGTGTCATATACATAATCTATAAAATCATCGAGAGCGCGGGATAGAGCAAAGATATCTTCACGATCTAGGGGCGTAACAAATGTATCTTCTAGCTCATGTATCAAAATACGCTGGATTTCGTCTGCATCCTTTTCCATTTGGCGTGCTTGCTCACGACGTTTGGTATTTGGCTTCTTTAAGTAATCTTGCAAAGCTTCTACTGTCTTGACAGCGAAATCACCTTGTTGTACAAGCAGTTTCGAGAAATTACTCTGTGGGGGGTTGAAAAATCGAGTGATCCAATTCATGATTCTTTCCCAAAGACATTTGTCATCTTAACATATGCTCGAGTATATTGTCCGTTCCGAAGGCTTATTTTAAGACGACAGCCATAGTGTATCTTGACATAAATTATGATTACCCTAGTATCGCGGCCAAAGGGATATAGAGTAAACCTGCTAAAATTGCTGAGATCGGAATAGTTAGGACCCAAGCAACGAGCATCTCATAACCAACGTGCCAGCGCACCTTTGTGAGGCGTTCAGCGGAGCCGGCACCCATAATTGATGAACTCATGACTTGGGTTGTGCTAACGGGGCCTCCAAATAAAGCTGCACCTAAAATGATCGAGGCCCCTGCAATTTGAGACACAAATCCATGTACAGGGCGGATTTTATAAATACGCCCCCCTAATGTACGAATAAGCCGCCAGCCTCCCATTGCTGTGCCTAAGGCAATCATGCCAGCACTAACGGTGACAACCCATAAGGGCACCTGAAACTCATCAATAACGCCATCAACAACTAATCCGAGGGTGATAATGCCCATTGTTTTTTGAGCATCGTTGGCTCCATGACTAAGAGCCAGGCTCACGGCCGTTACCAGTTGCGCCCGTTTGAAAAACTCATTGATTTTCGGTGCAGCTCCGCGCGCCAAAAAATAGGTCAATTTCATCAAAACAAACCCGATAAGCAAGCCTAAGATGGGTGAAAAAAATAAAGCAATGGCAACTTTTGTCAATCCTGTCAATTGGATAGCATCAAACCCTTCTGTAACAACCACACCCCCAATGACCCCACCTATTAATGCGTGAGAAGAACTGGCTGGAATACCAAACCACCAGGTCACAACATTCCAAACAACGGCCGATAACATGGCTGCAATGACCACTGGCATGGTGATTAAACCTGGTTCTACCAAACCTTTGCCTATTGTCTCCGCCACAGCGACCCCAAACAGAAAAGGCCCAATGAAATGGGCAACAGCGGCTAACCACAAGATCGCTCGTGGTGACAAAGCCCTAGAAGCGATTGGAGTAGCAACAATATTGGAGCTGTCATGAAAGCCATTTAGGAAATCGAACAGTAGGGCACTTATTATTAGGATGATTAAAGCTAGACTCATGCTATTTGGCCTGTAGGAATTGTTAACAGATTGTTAACAGTATAGCCTCATCACACGTGCTTTCGCAAATAGTGGGTGGTTTGAGTTGGGCTTTCGGGATATCGATTTGCTTGTCAACTTAACTTGTCACGAATACCCTAAGTATAGTATAGTAGCCATCTACTTTTAAACAGATGTTTGATTAAGACTTATCCAGAAGTTGAATGATCCCACCTAAACTGAACAAGCTGCAAGCCAGTCGAGACAAATACCTTCCTTTTTTGGATCATTATTTTCTCGATTGGCCTAAAATAGGCAGTGTTCGCGTCAACATCCAAGAGCAGTCCAGTTGATGCCCTGGCAAACGAGAGTGTAAACAAGTCTACGAGCAACCCACTATTTCAACAATGATGTATAGCAATTTCCTTTGGCAAAGAGGCGTAGAAATGACGCTATCCCTAGAGAATCAGATAGCCATTGGCTGATTGTATTTATAGAAAACGTGGCAATATATGGTGTGTTGTTAAATGCTACCGACATAAAGGAGAAAAGAGCCATGCCCTTAAAATTTGTTATTCCTTGGCAATGTAAACGAGAGCTGGAACCGAAGCAAGGGGGAGCAAAGCTTAATTACGTCCATGCATGGGGCCGAGAAGGTGGCCGCCGGCCCCGCCGAAGCGCGCTATGGTTTGTTTTGTTACTGGCTCTCACTCTTGCAGCTTGCTCAGATGATCCAAATGATAATAATATGCAGGCAACTGTAACCTTTACAGCAGATTTACTCGCTACGGCCGAAGCCAATCTGGTCGCTGCCGAAGCTGCCCGGGATGAGGCAGAGACAGAGGCTAGTAGACAAGCCGATGCAGTTAACGCTGCTGAAACGCAAATAATTGAGCTCGAATCCACTGCCGCTACTTTAGCGGCAGAAGCTACAAGAGTAATCGAAATGTCTGAGGCTAGTGGTGCTGAAACAGCGGATCAATTGAAAACGACGCTGGCACGTTATGCAGCCGCCTTGTCCGTGGCAACTTACCAAGATGGTTTCGATGCGGAGTTAGCCACCCTGTTAGCCATCGAAGCGTATAATCTTAACTCAGAAATAGAAGGTGGTACGGCTGCCTCGCTCATTGATAGTGCCTTACGGCCGTTATTGGATCAGACACCACCTTACTTTAGTCGCATTCTGCGCGGTCATACCAACGTAATACGCTCACTTGCCTTCAGTCCCAACGGAGAAATCTTGGCCAGTGCTAGTTCGGACGACACCGTCCGCTTATGGGACACCAGTAATTTGGGAGCTGAGCCAGTTGTGTTAACGGGACACGAGGATGGTATTAGAGCATTAGCCTTTGCTCCTGACGGGCAGATCCTGGCCAGTGCCAGTGAGGATCTGACAATTCGATTGTGGAACCTAGCCAACCCCGAAAATGTACCGATTGTCCTTCGTGGTCATGAGGCTGATGTAGAGGCCATCGCCTTTTCGCCCGATGGCAAGACTATAGCCAGCGGCAGCGAAGACCTGACCATTCGCATCTGGGATGCCACTAACCCTGATGCCCAGCCAATTGTGCTTCGCAGTGCCCGCTCCGATATAGAAGCATTAGCCTTCTCTCCCGATGGGCAGACCTTAGCCAGTGGCAGCAATGATGCTATAGTCCGCCTGTGGGATGTCACTAGCCCTGACACAGGACTTATTGAGCTACCTGGACACACCGATGACATAAAAGCAGTTGCTTTTTCCCCTGACGGGCAAATATTGGCCAGCGCTAGCGAAGACCAAACTATTCTTCTGTGGGATTTGGCTAATCTTGAGGCTGAACCCCTGATACTGAGCGGACACCAAAATGATATAGAGTCAATCGCTTTCGCTCCAGATGGTGAGCACCTAGCAAGTAGTGGTGACGATCTAACAGTACGCCTGTGGGACTTAACCGATCTGGAGAGTGCCCCGATCATATTGCGTGGGCAACGAGGAGGTCTACGGGCCGTTGCTTTCAGTCCCGATGGACAAACGGTAGCGAGTGGTAGCAATGATCGAACGATCCGGCTGTGGACTGTGGGAAATCTCGGTGCTGAACCCACCGTATTGCGCGCACATGAGGATTCTGTGGCGACGGTAGCGATAAGCCCTGATGGACAGAAGCTGGCTAGTGGTGATGAGGAGCGGGCCCTTCTTATTTGGGATCTTGCCGATCTTGAGGCTGAGCCAATTATGCTTAGCGGACATGACGACACAGTACAATCTGTAGCTTTTTCTCCTGATGGCCAGAGATTGGCTAGTGGCAGTGATGACCAAACCATCCGTTTATGGGATTTGAATGATCTTGATGCGGAGCCTATCGTCTTGGAGGGACACTCAGATACTGTATATTGGGTAAGCTGGAGCCCTGACGGCCGTCAATTGGCTAGTGGCAGCACAGACATTCGTGTGTGGGACCTTGATAATCTCAGCGCAGAGCCAACCGTATTGGAAGGTCATGATGATATCGTGTGGTGGCTGCTCTATAGTCCAGACGGGACAATATTAGCCAGTGGCAGTGAAGATCAGACCATTCGTCTTTGGGATACAGCAAACTTTGATAACGAGCCTACCGTGCTAAGCGGACACGAAGGAAGAGTATGGGCCGGTGCCTTCAGCCCTGACGGCCAGAACCTGGTCACAGGTAGCACAGACAGAACCTTACGTATATGGGATATGACAAAAAACGATCCGGAAATTCCTCCTCTCATCTTAGCAGGTCACGAGGCCAGTGTGCGGACAGTCGCTTTCAGTCCCGATGGGTTGACCATAGCCAGTGGCACTGAGGATAATGCTATCTATCTGTGGGACCTGACCAATATGATGGCCGAACCGATCATTTTGCGTGGACATGAGAGTAATGTTGAGGCAGTACTCTTTACTCCTGATGGACAAACATTGGTCAGTGGCAGCGATGATGAAACCATCCGCCTATGGATACTCCTAGATGAGCTTATTTCATTAGGTTGCCAACAAGTACATCGTAACCTAACTGCGGCTGAGTGGGAACGCTATTTGCCAGGAGTTTCCCCCCATCCTATCTGCCCCGATTTGCCGTAACTGGCTGCTTATTGATCCAATATGCGTTGCACTTGTATCTGAACTTCTTCACAATCATTAAGGGCACCGAACAGTGTTTGACATTCGATATCAGTAAGCAAAGGCAAGACACGCCAGGTAGCTTCGGCTTTCATATGCTCGATATCACCTGGGAACACTAGCCACAGCCGAGCCGTCTCATCTGAACTGGCCGTTGCTAACCGCCGTCCATCTGCACTAAAGTTGGCCGACAATACCTCGTCAGTGTGTCCCGTCAAAATCGTCAACGGTTCGCCTGAGGCGTCCCAGAGCCGGACTGTGTTATCATCACTAGCTGTCGCGATACGGCTGCCGTCTGGGCTAAAGTCAACTGATCGGATCGGGCCTGTATGCCCTGTTAAGATCGTTAGCAGCTGTCCCTCGATATCCCAGAGGCGAGCCGTGCCATTATCATCAGCTGTCACAATCCATTGTCCGTCGGGGCTGAAGCTGGCCGACCATACCCGACTGTCGTGCCCTTCCAAAGGTAGGACCTTATTGATCCCTCCCTCTCCGCCTTCCCAAAGTCGGGCTGTTCCATCCCAACTCGTTGTCACGATATAGCGACCATCGTCACTAAAGCTAGCTGAATCGACTACATCTGTATGTCCGATTAACGTAGCCAAGAGCCGCCCTTCTCGATCCCAGAGTCGGGCTGTGTTATCTGAACTGGTCGTCACAATCTGCAGCCCATCGGGACTGTAGTTGGCTGACCAGACTCTATCAGTATGACCTGTCAGGGTAGTCAACAGTTGCCCCGCCTCGTTCCAAAGGCGGGCTGTGTTATCATCACTAGCTGTCGCAATCTGTAGCCCATTGGGGCTGAAGCTGGCTGATTGCACCGGACCTGTGTGCTCGGTCATAGTGGCCAAGAGCTGACCGGTACTATCCCAGAGCCGAGCTGTGCCATCTCGGCTGGCAGTGACAATCTGCTGTCCGTCTGGGCTGAAACTGGCTGAATTAATCACATCAGAGTGCTGATCCAAGACGATCGGAGCAAGGTTGAGATTGGTTAAATCCCATAGAATGGCTTTGTCGTCTTCGCTGGCTGTCACAAGCGAACGGCCGTCTGGGTTAAACATGACTGACGTGACTCGATCCTCATGGGTTGCTAATTTTGCCAACAACTGACCTTCCATTTTCCAAAGCCGTGCTGTTTCATCATCACTGGCTGTTACCACCCACTGCCCATCGAGACTAAAACTAACCCAAGTGACTGAGCCTGCATGCCCTGCCAGGATAGCTATCAGTTGCCCATTGATATCCCAGAGTCGGGCTGTGTCGTCATCGCTGGCTGTCAAAATCTGCTGGCCATCAGGGCTGAACGCAGCCAATGAGACGAGCCCCGTGTGCCCCGCCAAGGTGCCCAATTCCTGACCATCGGTACCCCACAACCGAGCTGTGCCATCTTCGCTCGTTGTGACAATCTGTCCATTTTGACTGAAAGCGGCCGACCGTACCCGGCCTGTATGTCCCATTAGGACCACCAGTAAATTGCCCTCGTTATCCCATAATATTGCCCTGTTGTCGTCACTGGCAGTTACAATTCGTTGTCCGTCTGGGCTAAAAGTAGCTGACTTCACTGGGCCTGTATGCCCTTCTAAGGCAGTAATGAATTGCCCGGTACTGTCCCATAAGTGTGCTACCCCATCCCAACTCGCTGTTACAATTTGCTCGCCATCTGGACTGAAGTAAGCCGAATTCACTGCACCTGCGTTTCCTGCTATAGTTTCTAAGAGTTGACCCTCCCTATCCCACAACCGGACTAAGCCATCATCACCGGCTGTCACAATGCGTTGACCATCTTTTCTGAAGCTAACCGAATTAATGTCAGTTGAATGTCCTTCTGAAGCTGTCAGGAGGTTGCCCTCTCCATCCCAAAAGCGTAAGGATCCATCCTCACCGGCGGTCACAATAAGGCTACCATCAGGGCTGAAGTCGGCGGACACGACACCTTCTCTGTGTCCCCCGAGAATGGCAATAAGGGCACCTGTGCGGTCCCATAGTCGCGCTGTGCTATCGTTACTGCCCGTCAAAATGTAACGACCATCAGGACTAAAGATAACCAACTCTACCCGGCTGCTATGGCCAATAAACACAGTTTCCATCTGTGGCACAGTTAGAGCCTCGTATAGAGCTGCTCTGGCCTCAGTGGTTACAGCACCATCTGCTTGTGTTTTGTCAACAGCCTCAATCGCCTTGAGCAGTGCGACCTTCAGGTTACCGTCCAGGGCCTCGGCCGATTGGGCTGCTAGGGCCAACGCTTCGGCTATTGTCCTATCAGCTTGTGCCGTAGCCAATGCTTTAGCTTCGGCTTCAGCGGCAGCTATCGCAGTTGCTTGTCCCCCTTCTGCCAAGTCAACGTTAGCTTGGGAGGTAGCCTGGGCAGCCACGGCCGTTGCCAGGTTGCGAGTTGCAACAAGAAAATTCTCGTCAGCCCGGATTGCTTCGGCTTCGGCTGTCGCTCGCGCTCTATCCGCTCGAGTTGCTTCGGCTTCGGCTATAGTCCTGGAGGCATCAGCATCCCGCTGAGCCACATTGGCTAACAGCGTCGCAATAACGGCCGCCATAAAGGCAACAAAGAGAATGACCGCCCCGATACGTAGACGTTTTGCTGTCTGGCTTTGCTCTGTAGCTCGCCTCGCTTCAGCCTGGCGGCGAGCCTCCGCCTCTTCGGCCCGCGCTGCTTCAGCTTGGCGGCGAGCCTCTGCCTCTTCAGCTAATTTCCTAGCTTGTTCTAACTCGTGTTGCCGCCTAACTTCACGCTCCTCTTCCTGCTTTTGACGTAGAGTTATGCTAGTCTGAATATAGTCTTGTTCATCTTGGCTCAGATCAGCTTTTCGTTCTTCTAACCATCCTTCAGCTTCACCCAAAGGCGCTCCCCGCAGCAAGGCACCTTCGTCCTTTTCACTCGTTTTCCATTGGCGTATCGCTGCGCGCAAACGCTCTTGCCACTGGCGAAAAGAGCGGTCAACCGCCATCCATTCACGTAACTGCCCCCACCGTTGAATGAGTGCCTCATGGACCACTTCGACCACTTGGGAACCCTTCTCATCACCGGTCGTGACTAACAAACGAACATTTTCTCCAGTTAGCTGTTGCACCACTGGCCAAGCTTGTTCGCCTAGCTCTGTTCGCGTCGCCTGCCGTCGTGTGTCTGCTGTACCTGCCCCTGGCTGAACAAGCTGCACAAAAACATGCTGGGCCTGAGCCTTTTCAGCTTCAGTTAAACGAGCATAAATGCTGTCGGCATGGCTGGCCAAAGCCCCCTCAACCTGACCAATGGCTTCGTAAGCTGCATGGGTCAAGAGGCCTCTTGTATGCCGATCCCATAACAGAGTCAGGGCAAATTGCAGCAGCGGCAGATTACCAGGTTGTCCCGTAACATCGTTGAGGATGCGAGCTACTAGACCCTGCTCAAATAACATGCCAACTTCCGCTGCGGGCTGGGAAATCACACTTTCCAATTCACTCTGATTCATAGGACCTAATTTCAAATCACTATCTTGTAGCGCATCAGCAAGGGGACGATAGTCTAGCGCTTGATTCAAAAAATCAGCACGCAAGGTAAGGACGACGTGAAATCTGTTTGGATGAGGAGTGAAAGACGTTTGATTCTCAGCATCATTTTTAGGTAGAGCTTGTAATAAGATATCGAGGAATTGGTGGCGGCTTGCTTGTTCTAGATGTGATGTGTATATCTCCTCAAACTGGTCTATAACGAGCAACAGCCGTGCTTTTTTGTTCGCTGCCAAAATATCGTTGAGGTAATCTGATAGGGGTAATGGGGATTCTGTATCTGTAAGGGCTTGGGTCAGCTCGCGTGCTTTATTTAATCTTTCGACTTGACTCTCATCTGGGTTGGTCACTTTGGTCAGGGCCTTTGCTAAATTATAAACAGGCCCCTGGCCTGGCCGACAGTGAGTAATGAGCCAATTGCCCTCCTGGCGTAATTTGGGCAACAAGCCAGCAAAAACAACTGAAGATTTACCACTACCTGACGGCCCAATAACAGCTGCCAGAGATTGTTGGGGAACGATGGTTAGGAGGCGTTCGCTAAAGGTTTCGCGGCCAAAGAATAGATGTGCATCCTCCTCATGAAAAGCATAAAGACCTCGATAAGGATTATCGACCTCAAGCAGAGTGTCAAAGAGCAACCCATCAGTGGGGATGGTTGGGATAGGTGTTTTAGGGGTTAACGGCCGATCCTTCAATATTGCTTCAATTTCCGCCCCCACCAAGCGCATACTAGACAAACGTCGCTCAACATCCTTCTCTAGCATGCGCTTAACAAGTTCGACAACAGCTAGGGGTACATCTGGACGCAATGTTTGCATGTCGGGGAAAGGTTGAGTCAGAATGGCCGTCAATGTGTTAGCTAAGATTTCACCCTTAAAGGGAAGCTTGCCTATCAGCATCTCAAACAACATCACGCCAAAAGCCCATATATCCGTTCGTTCATCTAGCTTCCCGCCTTGACAGGCCTCTGGGCTTAAATAGGCAATTGTCCCTATCATCATACCCGTTTGAGTTAAACGGGGGCTGCTAGCAATATGGGCAATACCGAAATCTGTCAGACGGGGCGTACCATCTTCAGCCAATAACACATTGCCGGGTTTCAGATCACGATGAATAATCTTTAAGTGATGTGCGCGTGATAGAGCATCTGAGAGTTCGAGGCCAATTTGCAACACTTGCTTAACAGGCAATTGGCCTTGGCTTTCTAATAAGTTACGCAAGGAACCACCTGCGACATATTCCATAACTAGGCAATGGTCAATTTTGCCTGTTTGGTCATTCTGTTGGGACGTTGCTGCAAACCGACGCACAATATTGGGGTGATTCAAGTGGCTTAGGGCATCCCCTTCTCGCACAAACCTTTCGACTAGCTCAGGATTGTTACTTACAATTTCTGGTTTGAGTACTTTGATAGCAACAGTTTGACCTGTCTGAGTATTGAGAGCTCGATAGACTTCCCCCATGGCCCCCTGACCAATCAGATCTGTTTCTAAATTTTCGATGTAATAAATATCTGCGACTAACTTAGAAAGGCTCATCGTACACTTAGTCTAAAGTAATTTTGTAATTTGTGGAATAGATAATGTTCTTTGCCCCTCGATTTTTACTCAATTTTACTGGGCGGGAGCTCGAAGTGTTCCGTCTCATCGCCAAGGGGGTCATAAATCGGGAAATTACGGCGCAGTTTGCTGCCAGAGAAAGAGAAGGCCCCAGCCCTTGATTCGTAACTCATAATTTGGTACATTTGTTCTAATGGAACCACCTGAATCCACAATATTAAGGAAGGAAATATGAATAAAGAAATGATTCACGGTCTATTTGAGACGAACCATTGGGTAGTGACCCATCAAACTGACGGTCTCACTCACGATGACAGCTTACTACAGCTTCCCTTTCGTGGCAATTGCCTCAATTGGGTGCTGGGACACATTCTCGTTTCCCGCGAGCGGATCCTAGATATGCTGGGTATTGAAGGCACCTGGACAGAAGAGGAAATCGCTCGCTACAAGTTTGATTCGGAGCCGATCACTTCGACCGATGATCCGGCTATCCTTCATTTTGATCGCTTACTGGCTGACTTTGAGCGTACACAAGGACAGATAGCCAACGGTTTTGCTGAAATCTCCGAACAACAATTAGCGGAGAAAGACGATAACGGCCGTTCCGTGGCTGAACGTCTGCTCTTTCTCGCCTGGCATGAAGGGTACCATCTTGGACAAACCGAATATTTACGTCAATTAGCAGGCAAGAATGACAAAGTGATATAGTTCCATCACCCCCGCTATTTGTAAACCATAACCTTGCCAAGCGACAACTAAATCATCAAGAATTTTCCAGGTTTCGCCGTTGGGTAGAGCACGATCAGCATAATTGCTGGTCTTTGTATATTTAGACACCCTTTTCCACCTGTTCAGTACAATCTTGGAAAACAGTTGACAAATCGAATCAACTATATTATTATACCATTAGGTTAATTAATCAATGGGTTAAATAACTGATTGGCTAAATAAGATAGATGATCATGACGAGTGAAGAAGACAAACTGAGCCAAACGTTTGCCGCTTTGGCCAATGTGACACGACGGGCAATTTTAGCCCGCTTAGCCGAGGGGGAGGCAACCGTTAATGAACTTGCGCAGCCATTCAATATGAGCCTGCCAGCCATTTCTAAACATATCAAAGTATTGGAGCGGGCAGGGCTTATCGTACAGGGACAAAAAGCACAATTTCGGCCTTGCACACTCGACGCTACACCCTTAATAGAAATTTCCAACTGGACAGAGCAATATCGCCATCTTTGGGAGGCACGCTTTGACAATATGGACGCCTATATCAATCAACTACATCACAAGGAGAGTAATAATGAGTAATACAAATTCTGAGATAGCTTGCATCGTTGAGCGCATTTTCGATGCGCCAGCAACCCTCATCTGGCAAATGTGGACAGAGCCGGAGCATTTCAAAAATTGGTATGGTCCACAAGGTTTTACCGTGCCTGTTGCCGAAATGGATGTACGTGTCGGTGGCAAACACCTATTCTGCATGGAGTCTCCAGATGGCAGCATGAAGATGTGGTCAACAGGTGAATACACAGAAATTGTTCCAAATAAACGTCTTGTTTACACGGACAGCCCAGCCGATAAAAATGGCAATATAGTCTCGCCTCAGGCTATGGGTATGCCTGAAGGGTATCCAGCGACGACTGAAGTCACTGTATTACTAGAAGACCTTGGTGGGCGTACAAAAATGATCTTGACTCACACAGGCGTTCCAGCAAATGCAGCTGGAGGTTGGTCACAGGCCTTTGATAAGATGGCGAATTGCCTTGAAATGGCCTCCAATTGATTGGAGCAAAATAATTTAGCGAATAGAGCCGACCTTGATGATGGTCGGCTCTATTATTGTAAGGCAAGAATTCTTTTTTAATGACTAGTGGTGCGCCAAACACCTATTGACGGATAAGACAGCGCGGCGCACCTTGCAGAAGCTACCGCTTCTGTCCGACAAAAGAAGTTTGTCAGAGTACTAATCTGCCCCTGGCAAAACAACGCCAGCGTTACGACAAGCAGTCGAAACCTTTGTGGTGAAACAAAAAGGGCACACTCGGGCTCAAGCGCTGCCTGTGCCGGATGAATTAGTACGATATTTGAAGAAATTGGCCTTATAGGATCAACTTTCTAGCATCAATCCTTCGAGATATAGGCTTGACCAGCGACATCTGAACCCCAATTGAACTAACCCCACGTGAATTAGAAGTGCTACAAGCGGCTGCCTCCGGAGGGCAGAACAAAGAGATTGCTGTCCGGCTGGGCATTTCGGCACGGACAGTGAAGGCTCATTTAACCAGCGTCTACAACAATCTTGGCGTGGATTCGCGAGCAGCGGCCATTGCCATCGCCGCCCAAAAGGGGTGGCTATAGTTGCTGCCCGCAGAAAATGTTGCAGCTAAGCCTCCCCTTACCTGCCTGAAAGAGAAAGAAACGCGGTTACTCATATGCGCTGAAACAGCTTGAGTCCCATGCGTCCTAATGTATCACCTTCTGTGAATTGATAGTGCAGAACGCCACCAACGTGCATGAGGAATAAAAGCGCCAGCAATAGCGAGCCAAGATTGTGAAATCCACGTGGGGCACATCCTGAATAAGATCTGGCACAACATTGGCTGGATACGACCCAATTCCACTTAATAACAGGATGCCAAAACCGCTAGACACGAGCAGCAGCGTGACTAGCAAAATGAGCCAATGATTCCAGACAAAGGCTTGCTTTTGCCAGCTAAGCATTGGCAAATCAGTGGAGCGACTGTTTCCCATAATTCTTCGAACTACTTTTCATCTTTTTTCCTTTTTAGATCTAGTGTAAGCCATCGAGTAAATAGTACTCTTAATTTGTAAGGATAAGTGAAACAAGGTGTTTGTTCTACTATTTCCGTCAAAATCAATCTCCCAAACAATTCCCTGCCCGAACTGTCCAGCGACCGTTTCTTCACTGATGGGGGTTAGGATCGTTCATTCTTACAATTGGCCCAGTGGGCGTTCATGCTACAATCTGGTTAAGTATGCGGCAAAATATGGAGACAATGACAATGACCTACATAATCCCATTCTCACAACTGGACAAAACCAACATCCCCACAGCAGGTGGCAAAGGGGCCAACCTAGGTGAGATGACCAGAGCTGGTTTCCCCATTCCTCCAGGTTTTGTCCTTACCACCCAAGCATACGATGCCTTCGTGCAAGCACATGACTTGCAACAACAGATCGTCGAACTGGCGCAGAGCGTTGCCGCCAGCGATCCACAGTCCAGTCAGACGGTATCGGACAAAATTCGAGCGTTGTTCATGGGGGGTGAGGCTGGCGATGATTTGGCATCAGAGATAAAGAGTGCCTATGAAGGGTTGATGCAGGCTGGGGATACGGCCGTTGCCGTCCGTTCATCTGCCACCGCTGAGGACTTGCCTACAGCCAGTTTTGCTGGACAGCAGGACACCTTCCTAAATATCCAAGGGGAGGCGGCTCTCTTAGATGCCATCAAAAAATGTTGGGCCAGCCTATGGACGGCTCGCGCCATTTCTTATAGATTACGCCAAGATATTGATCCCAGTTCTGTAAGCTTAGCCGTCATTGTGCAACAGCTCATCGCCGCTAATTCATCTGGCGTTTTGTTTACGGCCAATCCTATGAGTGGTGAGCGGAACGAGATTGTTATTAATGCTACCTGGGGTTTGGGGGAAGCGATTGTGGGAGGACTAGTAACACCCGACACAATAATTGTAAATAAGTCTACGCTTGATATTCTCGCTCGTGAAACAATGACCAAAACGTTGATGACGATACGCACAGCCGCAGGGACTGAAGAGCAAGCCGTCCCAGCAGATAAGCAAAATGTTGCAGTGTTGGGAGATGAAACGGCCGTATCCCTAGCTAAACTCGGCATCCAAATCGAAGCCCATTACAACATGCCCATGGACATCGAATGGGCCATTGCTGACGGTAGCGATGGTCTCCATCGCTTGGTCATCCTCCAAGCACGTCCCATCACCTCTCTGCCACCCGCCCCCCTGCAAAATGTTGTCTGGGAACCGCCTATGCCAAACACCATTTGGATGCGTCGCCAGATCGTGGAACATATGCCTGAACCCCTCTCGCCGCTGTTTGAAAACCTTTATCTGAAAAAGGGGATGGATCAAACCATGGATAAATTATTGGGGGCAATGGCCGAATTGGGCAACGCACATTTTGATATCAGAACAATGATGCCCCATGGGTTTGCTGACACTATCAATGGCTATGCTTACACAACTGGCAGCTTCAAAATGAGCGCCTCCGATCTCTGGTCGATTCTAAAAATATATAGTCGCTTCCATAAATTTCTGGCATTGTCAGCATTCGATTGGGACGGGACTGTTTTACCTGACTATCGAGCAACCATTGCCCACTGGGACATGCTTGATCTCGACACAGCGGAAGACAAAGCATTGTTGCAAGGCATCAGCGAGATGGCAGCGGCCGATAGTGGTTACTGGTTTGGATCGGCCGCAAATTTGGGGCTTTCACGCATTTTAGACCCTACATTTGATCGGCTGTTGAAATCATTCTTTTTCCGCCATGCCCTACCCCAACCACACCTTCGCAGTTCTGCCTTCTTGCGCGGCTTTGACTCTAAGGCGCTTGACGCCCAAGCCGATATGGAAGCCATCGCCAATGCCATCCGCGAGTCGGAAGGGTTGCGCCAATTGGTTGCCACAACAACGGCCGATAAACTGCAAGAAGCCTTAGCCACCCATCCAGATGGGCAACCCGTGCTAGATGCTATCCAACACTACTTAGATGAATACGGTCACCAAATCTACAATCTCGATTTTGTGGCACCAACACCCAGTGAAGATCCAATAGCCATGTTGCTCAGTCTAAAAGCATTGGTAGAAAATGCTCCTGGACAAGCTGTCCGGTCACGACAAGCCCAGATGGCTGCCGAGCGGGATGCCCTGATTGAGCAAATTGCACAATCACTCAATCCACTATCACAGCGGCTGTTTCAATGGGTGTGGAAATGGACGAAACAGTATGCTCCCTACCGTGAACACGTCATGTTTTATATGGGGGCCGCTTGGCCGACGGTACGCAAGCTAGCGCGCGAACTAGGTCAGCGTCTGACGGATGCAGGGGCTATTGGAGAGCCAGAGCATATTTACTATTTGGATAGCGGTGAGATTACGGCCGTTATTGAAGCGCGTACCAATAAACAAGTGATTCCCAACTATACCCAACTGGCTCAAGAGCGGTATGATCTACGTGAAGCTAGAAAACGCCTAACGCCCCTAGCCAAGGTGCCTGAACGTGCCACAATGAAATTTGGCCCACTTGATCTCTCTATATTTGACCCCACACCCGCTGATGCTGTCAATGAAGGCCCCGTTTTGAACGGCTATGCCGTCAGCACAGGGCGCGTTACCGCTCCCGCCAGCGTCATTCATACCATTGCCGATTTCGACCAGATGCAGCCGAATTCCATCCTCGTTTGCACGACGACGACACCGGCTTGGACACCTCTCTTTTCGCAAGCAGTGGGACTCGTCACGGATGTGGGCGGGGCTTTGGCACATGGTTCTATTGTGGCGCGGGAGTATGGCATTCCGGCAGTGATGGGCACGGGGGTGGCCACAGATCGCATTAAGCCCGGCATGATGCTGGCCGTCGATGGTGATTTAGGAACGGTAACGTTAGTTGATGAAGTGGGTGACGTAACAGACCTTCAACCCGTTGCCCCACCAGAAACCAGATCGACAACTCGCAAAAAAGCACTGCTCATGATGCTTATTGGCGTTGTGATTGGGCTAATTTGGTGGAAAAGGCGCAGGTGAAAACAGAATGTCAAGATGCCCCGATAGAGCATTTCCTGCTTTCTTACCTTCAATGATCCCATAGAACATCTGGTTAAGCTTCCTTGCGTAGGAGTCGTTTATCCTTGCCAACTGTCTCAACAAACTGGAGGCTGAGGGGCTGATAACTAAAACGCAAGATTCCCACAATGCGGCTAAATATATCTATTTGTTGGCACAAAAAGGATAAGGAATGATCGAGGCAAGTCGATTAATTCACATGGATGAAAACATCCTACTGGTTCACAAGATGCGGACCAAAATGCTTAAAGTGGTGGCTAATGAAATGGCTAAAATTATTTCCCACGGGGTTGACGAAGGTGTTTTTGATGTAGAGCATATTCCGGAAACAGCCGAAATCATGATGGTCAATATCTCAACTCCCGGCGAAACCATGAATGAACTGATTTTCAATTATGAAAAATATGATGACCCAACGACGCTGGCCTTAAAAAAGAATACTGCTGTGCAAACGGCCGTCGAACGCCTCCTCAATGCACCATCAGGATCCATGCCCATCGTTGACGATGAAACCCTCATCACCTGGTTCGATAATAAGACAATAAAAGATTAACAAAGACAAAACTATGCCCCAAGCAAACAAAACAATTGACACAAGCGCCGCTGCCCAAACAGGCAGCGGCCCCACATTCCTCGTCGCAATGGAACAATATGAGCCGCCAGCACAACGTATCATTGATGATAATTTAGCAGCAAAAGTCCTTCCAGCAGGAGAACGATTCTTCCTTAAACTGCTACGCATCCCGTTGTTGCGCAAATGGATGATCAACCTGTCCGAAAAGCAGATTGAAGGAGCGTCAAGTGCCTTCTTATGCCGTAAACGGTACATTGATGAGACGATTGTCGCTGCAGCCAGAAATGGCTCTGTCGCCGCCATCGTCAATTTGGGTGCGGCATTTGACACGCGTGTTTATCGCCTCCCCGCTTTAGCAACCACCCCTGCTTGGGAAGTGGATCAACCTGTGAACATCGAAGCCAAACGAAAAGGATTGCACAATACCTTAGGCGCAATCCCACCCCACGTCACACTGGTACCGATCAACTTCATCACACAGGATTTGGGGGCGGTGCTCAATGAACATGGGTATGCGGGTGACAAGAAGACCTTCTTTGTTTGGGAAGCGGTGTCACAATATTTGACGGAAACGGCCGTTCGCCAAACCTTCAGCTTCCTCGCCCAAGCCCCCTCAGGCAGTCAACTCACCTTCACCTACGTCCTCAAAGAGTTCATCGACAGTGAAAATCTTTACGGCCAAGAAAAGTTTTACGAGCGCATGCTTGTCAAAGATAAAATATGGCATTTCGGGTTTGATCCCGCTAAGGTCGCTGACTTTCTGGGTGACTATGGCTGGCGTTTAATCGAAGACCTTAGCTATGAAGAACTCAACAATCGCTATGCAAAACCGATTGGCCGCAACCTCCCTTCCATGAAGATTGAACGTATGGTTTGGGCTGAAAAGTTATAGGAAATCATCAATGGGAAGCATCCCGGCACTTATCGTATTCATTATTTTACAAATTCTATTCATCCCATTAGCCATTATGGGGGCTGTTTGGGTTGGCTACAAGCAAATTGTCGTGAGCAAGAAGTTGGGGGCTTCACAAACGGCCGTTGAGATCATTAACGGCCGTTGGACTATGCACATTTTTGGCTTGCGCGATGACCATGCTGCGGCAAAACTGACCCCTGTACTCCCCAATACCTCCACCTTCGGCTTGTGGTTGGCGCTCTTCCCCCTCTATGTTTATTCGCGCATTGCTGAGTCTACTCGATGATATCCTGTGATTGCAGAATTGGGTGAAGAAGGGCTGGCTAATCTAGTCATGAACCGCACCGGTTATTTTGACAGCATCATCGACAAAGCCAAAGATGATGCCGAGCAATTTGTGGTGATGGGTGCCGGGCTTGATACCCGTGCTTACAATGATCTAAAAAATAGTGGTCTAAAGATGTTTGAGTTAGACCAGACAACGACCCAACAGCTTAAACGGAAATATCTGCAAAAAGCAGGCATAGATACAGCACATGTTACTTTTGTGGAGACTGATTTTTCGCAAGAAGATTGGTTTAGCACCTTGAAATCGGCAGGGTATGATGCCAGCAAGCGAACCATTTTCCTCTGGGAAGGGGTGACGTTGTATCTGGGGGAAACGGCCGTGCGTAACACATTACGTACAGTCAAAGCCAACGCCGCAGAAGGCAGCATTATTGTGGCCGATATTTATGCCAAACGTTTTGTCAGCGGTGAGTACGCGCCCGGCATGAAAGCAACGCTACCCGTTCTCGATATGACTGATGAGCAATTGGGTTTTGGCCTGGAGATGGTGGGTGATGGCTATCAACAGGCTCTGGAATCATTTGTCACCAGCGAGGGACTGACTTTGGGTGAAACCTACTTCATGGGACACAAAACAGAAAAAGGGGCGTGGATGGTGGTGGCGGGCATAGGCATTTCGCGTGGCGTGACCAAAGGGCGCATCAAGGTGCTGCTCACGCCCGCGAAAAGCCAGTCGAAACAGAGGATGTGCTGGTCGCTTACACCACCGATCCCGGCTGGACACCGCTCTTTGTTAATGCAGAGACTATTATTTTAGAAATAGGCGGGATGCTGCAACACGGCGGTGTGGTGGCACGGGAATACGGCAAACCGTACATGGCGGGCATTCAAGGGGTCACCACCACCTTGCAAGATGGGCAGTTGGTTGAGGTGGACGGCACAACAGGTATCGTGCGAATTTTGGTGGAATAACAACAACGTAGAGACGCCTCAGCGAGGCGTCTCCTGAATACGTCAATACAATCAAACATCACATATACAATCCCGCCACATTATCACGATCCTTATCCCAATTCTCTGGATTTGACGCAATATAATGACGCGCCTTCTGTAACGCTTCCTCTGTACGGATGATACGGTCAAAAAAACGAGGCTGCCAAGCAAAATCCGCAAACCCATCGTCCCAAATGCGTTTGGTACACGCCCCTTTGAATTGACCCATAATAGAACCCAGCGTATTTGCCGCCCATTTTTCCGAAGCCGCCTGCGTTTGCGTTTGTTGCGGCGTAGAGACGCCCCGGCGGGGCGTCTCTACAGGGTTATCAATTTTATACAAAATGCTCAAAATCAAATGAACATGATTTGGCATGATAATCCATTCATCCAATTCGACATTAGGCCGGATCGATTCCGTGTTCACCCATTCCTCCGCGACGATCTCACCAATTGGCGACAAATGCACATCTGCCAAAACAACATCCCCGAAAAAATGTACACGATTTTTGGTGCAAATGGTGACGTAATAATAACCCGCCTGACCATAATCCCATCCTGGCAAACGGGTCGATTCAACACGATATTTGTTCTTGAACAACGTCATGGGGTGTATTTTATCATACGTATTGTGTAGAGACGCGCCGACGGCGCGTCTCTACAGGTGTTAAATTTTTGTTTCTGTCTCTTCCCGCACTGATCGCTCAAACAGCGCATAAAGCTGATTAAGCAGGCTCCCTGCTTCCTTAAAAAAGTATTCCCCTACCTCTTTCCGCTTAATGATTTTGTAACGACGGTAAATTTTTTCAAAGCTATCTATTAATGCGTCTTCCGGCTCTCCCGATTTGATTTTGACGATCAGTCGCTTGCCCTCTTTAGACGCTTTAACATAGGCGAAAAACGTCTCCATTTTGGCCTGGAATTCTGCGATCAACTCAGCTTTATTGGCCTCATTTTCGTTACGCGCTTCGATAATTTCGAGGATAGCAAGCTGACGGCCGTTGCCAAACGCCGCCTGCGCCTCAGCCAACTTCAATTCCCACTTTTTCTTTGCGGGAGAATCGGCCGTTTCCACCTCAATAATCCCAATCTGATTATCAAAATAAACCTCAATCGGGTCTCGCTCCCCGTGGCTTGGCTTCAGTTGATTGTAAATCACATTAAACTTACGCCAGAAATCCAAAAAGTGCTCATCTTGGAACTTCTCATCAATCGTGATCACATACGCAATACGATTCAGGATCGTGAAAAATTGCGCCGCCTTCGCTTTCGTATTGGCCGCCTCATCTTCCGCACTTGTAATATACCGCTCAAAATCACCCTCCAAATCCCAGAAATCAATCTCCCCTTCATCCTGCAACAGCAAAATATACTTGTTGAAAAAGGTACCGAAGACCGCACTCTCTTTCAACCAGCTATACAGCAGGTCAAGCAGCTTGGCTTCCCCCAGCGGATCAAAATCACTAACCACCACGTTAGAAAAATGTTCAAACGCATCCTTCAAATTTTGCACATTCACATTGTCATATGAAAAATCAACAATTTTACAATCCACTTTATCTTTTGTGGTGCGATTGACCCGCGAAATCGTCTGAATGGCGTTGATGCCACGCACCTCTTTGTCCAGAAAAAGTGTGTGCAAACGGCGTTCGTCAAAGCCCGTTTGCAGCTTAGCCACCACGATGATCAGCCCATTTTTGGCACGAGCAAAGGCATCCAGCACCTTCGATTCCGTCAAACCCCCATTGAGTGTGCTAGGCGTGGGTGCGCCCTGCGTATCCGAGTAAACAATGAAAATAGGAGCCTCCGCATACCGTTTATATTTGGATTGAGCTACCAAATCAGCAAAATGGGCCGTCACGCGCTGATGATATTCGAGTGCCGCATTAATTGAATAGACGGCCAACATCCCCTTGCCCTTCCCCTTGATTTGACGATACACATCGTTGACCAACAGATCGGCCACATATGCCGATATGGCGTCGATGCGATCCCGGTCTTCATAAATCTGCTTCTTGTCAATATCTTTATAGTTCGGCTCTTTGAACCCCGCTTGCCGATGGCGTGGCAAATCAAAGATCATTTTGGAGGCGACGGGTACCACATTTTCAATGGGGTTGTGAATATAGCCATCTTCAATTGCTTCTAGCATCGTGTACGCATCAAAGGGCACCCAAAGGGGTTGATTTTCAGCGTAGCTCCCAAATTCGCCAAACCGAGCCAGCGTCTCATCTGAGGGGGTTGCCGTAAAGCCGACGATGAGATTTTTCTTGCGGCGAGCGGCGTTATAAGCGGTATTGGTGTCAAACACATTTTGTAGCTCGTCAAAGATGGTGATCATTTCGTCGTGTTGATCCCCGCCTTGCGAGCGGTGAATTTCGTCGATGAGGAAGACGACACGCTGGGTTGCCAACTTTTGCAGCACTTCAGGGGCTAATATTTCACGCAACGCGCCAAACTTTTGTAGATTGACGATGATGATGCGCGTCTCTCCCGCCAAAGCCGCTTCAAAGGTAGGGCGGTTACGCGCCTCCACAAAGAGCGCGTTTTCGATGTTCATGTTGAGCAATTTGCTGTCGAGTTGGTCGCGCAGTTGGATGCGATCCACCACCAGCAGGATTTTGTCATAGATGTAAGTTCCATCCCGCTGTAAATCTTTAAGCTGTAACGCTGTCCAGCCGATGATGTTTGATTTGCCAAACCCCGCCGCATACTGCATCAGCAGCGAGTAGACGTTTTTATTGTTGTGATACCGCTTACGCTTTTCCAGCAACTCTTGCCGTTTCTTCTCTGAGATGTGGGCAAGCTGTTGTACCAATTGCCGCTCAAAGTAGGCATCATCATCTTCATGGGCTAAAAATTCATCAATTTTGGCGATGATCTTGTCCGTGCCAAACTTTTGCTTGGGGCGCGGGGCAATCAAGCGGCCCTCTCGTTTTGCCACTTTTGCCCCACCGTTTTGGATCATCTCCCGCTCAATAAAATTGTAATATAAAATCTCTTTTTCGATGAAGGACTGGCCATAATGAGCCGTGAAAATCTCTTTCAGCCGCTCTTTTTTGGGGGCGGTGAGCTGGTGCAGGGGGTATGGTTTGAAAACATCGCGGATATTGGCCGCATGGTGGTCGCGGTCAAAACGCCCCGCCTTGTATGCCTCAAGCAGGGGGTTGAAGAAGGCGGCGATGTTACGAATAAAGAAGGTTTCCCCCAGATCGGTACTGCTGAGGTGGATGGCGCGTTCAAATGGTTTGAGTAGTTGTTTGCGTATCGCTGTTTTCTCCGCTTCGCTCAACATCTCGTTGCGTTCAAAATGCTCGTAATAGACACTGACCGCATTGATGTAGTCGGCGATCACTTTTTTGCGCCCGTTTTTGCGCGCGCTTTGGTTGCTAAAGTTGGCTTTTAGCTCGCTGTAGCCAATGTAGAGGCCGTTGAGAAAGAAGACGACATCGGGACGGAAATGGAAGAGGGTGCGCCCTTCATGCTGGAAGCGGAAGGGAAGCTCTTGCACGACGGCGAAGCGATTGTGGCTGAACAGGGTGTCGCCGTGCAACACGCTATCGCTGGGGTAGAAGAGGTGGAGTTGCACCCCGTTGAGTGTCACCGATTGGTTGCTGTGGAAGAAGAGGGCCATATTGCGACTGCGGCCGCTTCGTTTTTCGATGAGGGCGATGAGGTCGCGTAGCAGTTTTTGGCTGTCGCCGCCATATTTGCGCAGGAGGGTTTGGTATGGCTTGTGGTTAAGGGGAGTGTCGCTGATGAAGGCGTGCAAATCTTCTTCGATGATGAGGGCGCGGCTGACGGTGTTGGCTTTGATTTCGTGGTAGCCCAGCCCCTCGACGATGAAGGGGACCAGAAAGCGGTCTTGCAAATGGCGTTCGTTCATCCAGCCACCACCTTGATTTTGCCCGTCACCACATCGTTGATCAGCGATTTTCGTAATTCCTTCAAATTCTCGATTTGCTCGTGAATTATCTCAACAATTTTGTTCACACGAGAAAGTTTTTGGCTGATTTGTTTGACAATCACCTTTTGTTCAGATAATGGTGGTAAGAGTAGTTTATGGGTTGATAGGTAATGAGTAGTAACGCGTTTTTGCCCTGCTGTGCCGCGCATATTTGGTTCAGCATTTTGCCTAAACAATTCGTTGAACAAAAAATAATAAAGATATGATGTCAGTAAATCTTTTGATGAGCGCAAGACAAAAAACTCTGTGCTTCCAAAGCCAATTTCATTTCTTAATCCTCGCACAACGGCACAATTACCATTTTCCATACAAGGTGTTATCTTTGCAAAAATTACGTCCTCATTTTGAAATCTTGTGTAACCCTTTGCGACTAGATTTAGTTGTAATGTATCAAATCGTTTAATCTTCCCAAATAAATCATCTACATTTTTCATTGGGAGGAAGTCAACCTCATCTGTTGCACTTAATTCATTGGGGATGGGTGTTGGAGGATTGATAATTACTTGATCTTTTACTCTTACAATTTTCCAATGGGCGGGAATACGGCCGATCCAATCAATACCACTCTCTTTCATAGGCACCGTTTTGTCGAGGCCACGCGTCACCGTTTCATTGATGAGGGATTGTTTGAGCTTGGCGTACTGCGCCGCTTTTTCGGTTAGCAGGGTGATTTTTTGGTCGATGACACTGGTCTTCTCATCCAAATAATCCGCAATCGCCTGTTGCTCCTCATATGGTGGGGTTGGTACGACAATCGCACCCAATTTGTCAAAATACAAGCGCAATCTAACTTCCATAATGCCGCGTGAATATCTTTTGAAAATGGCTTGTGCTAATTCAGTTCGGAACAGGTAAGCAAAAAACCGAGCATCTGTTTGAGGATGAATCTTTCGCAATACATCGTAGGCTGGGCTGGTGACACCATCATAGGCAGATAGGCCAACTGATCCCATCCACGCCAACAACTTGTTGACGACAATATCTCCCTTTTTTACAAGCCAATACCCATCTGTTGATACGGCTTTATTTCCGCGTTGCTCAAGCTCCTTGCGTGGTCTTACACCAATGCTGGCATACAAGGAAAGTAGTTCAAACGAATGATTTGGAGGCGAAGTTTCAGTAACCAATCGAAATAGATTTTTGACGCGCTCACCCGCCCAACTACTCGGAAGTTGTGCGACCCACTCATTGTTATGCTCAATATACGTTTCGTAGACAGATGATTTAAGCTTCATATCGAAAAGGCCTCTTCTAATGTTTTCAACTGCTCTTCGATTTGTTGAATCTCGATCAAAATATCAGATACGGTTGGTAATTCAACCGGCTCATAAAAAATCTTATTGAAATTGATTTCAACACCAACAATATTATTTAGATAGCGAAACGGCTTGAAAATGTATTTTGCCATAAAGTCAGCAATTGCCTGTTTGTTGGTATCCCCGTCGGTATGGAAAGGGATAATCTCGTAATCCTTAACGGTGTCGGGCATTAACGTCACCTCAATCGTAATGCGGTCGGGTTGGGTTTTGGTGCGCTTTTTGAAGCTGGGCTTGACGACAATTTTGCCACACCCGAGCGCGGTAGCCGTCTTTCCTACCTTTTCCAGCAGCGTCTCCCGTTCCGCGTCATAGCTATAGTCGGCCTCCTCCGTGGTCACGCACAGCGGTTGGCTTTTGTGATCCCACGTTTTCAGCAACGGCTTTAGTTCCTCATCAAAATAGCGTCGCAGTGGCATCGCGTCAGGTGCTTTCGTTATGGTGAAATCCGTTAGAGTATGTGTGCCATTCGTCAGGCGTATCGGCTTCAGCTTGCGCTTTTCGGCTAAATAGTTACCCTCCGCATCGACATTGGTCAGCTCAATCCCCTGTTTATTGTAGTAGAAAAAGTGCTTATCAAAGACGCGGGCAAAGTCGTTGTCCACATATGCCATTAAAGCAGCCACAATGGCGCGACGACTCTTGGGGTCGATTTGTCTACGTTTTTTACCTCGATTTTTTTTGAGGGGGACAAAGTGCTGGCTAGCATTGATCAACATTACCTTGTCACAGCAAGAGTTGGGCTTTTTGGGATTGAGTATCCAGAGGTAGGTATGAATGTCGGTATTAAAAAATTCATCCGTCGGCAGTTGGATAATCGCCTCCACAATATCTTTATCAAGCAACCATTTGCGAATATTGCTTTCAGACGACCCCGCATCCCCCGAAAAGAGGGTCGATCCATTATGAACAACAACCCCAATACCCGTCGCCGCCATCTTAGCCACAAGATGCTGTAAGAACAGCAGTTGGCCGTCAGAAACTGACGGCCAATAGTGAAACCGCCCCGTTTTGTCGTTGCGAATATCCTTTTGATACCCTTTCCAATCGACCCCATAGGGTGGGTTCGCCACCACCACATCCATTTCTTGGAAAGGAAAGCGATCATCGGTCAACGTATTGCCATGTTCGATCTCAGAATCTTCACGGAAGCGGCTTTCGATTTTGGCAAAGGCGTAGAGGGCATCGTTCCAATCTTGGCCAAAGGTTTGGGTAAAGCGGTGGGGCATCTTCTCTTTGATGCGGTCATCTACGCCAAAGAGCAAGTTGCCGCCGCCGCAAGTACAATCATAGATTTTGAGCAGTTTGTCACTGTCATCAATCTTGGCAGCAACAATGTCGGCGATGAGGGTAATAACATCGTTGGGGGTGTACTGTTCACCAGCCGTTTCGGCAGAGATGTCTGCCCATCTGCGCTTGATATGCTCTTCAAGGGTGGTGATCTCGGAATTGTTAAATGGTTTTAGATCGATGCCGCTCCACTCTTTGGTGTAGCTAAATAACACCTTCTTGGCACGGAGTTTGGCAATCACCCCTTTAATGTCCAGGTATTTTTTGCCCTCGTCTGTTTCTACACCCAATAAATCTTTGGTTTCACCGTCAAAGCCATCTAAATAGCCGCTAAAGTCGATTTCAAATGATTTGTCGTTTTGGCAAACGTCTTTGACCTTATTTTTGCACGAAAACGTGCAAACAGAGGCGGTTTCTATTCAAATTGAACAAATTGATGCAAACAGAGGGCATTTCTATTCCAATTTTGGGCGTTGATTAGGCCATTTTCAGCAATTGTGTCACTATCCTCAAAAAGTTCATTTGACTTAGGTCACGAGGAGAGCGAAATAATGAAGCTAGAATTTAGTTTAACCCAGGAATTGACGAACACCCAGTATGCGCCCTTGGCGGCTTTGCTGGCTTATTACGAAGCCGAAAAAGCCCTTGAACCTTTACAATCAGTCACATCAGCAGCCAAAAGTGGCGATTTTACGCTGGCGGAGAAGCTTGAACAGCTTCTCGTGAGCATTTTGGCTGGTTGCGAATATATTTCTGTGGTCAATACGAAACTTCGCCCAGAGCGAAAATTAGCACAAGTCAAACGAATCGGTCACTTTGCTGACCAATCAACCCTCTCTAGAGGGCTAGATGAGCTAACTCAAATGAATCTCAGCCAATTGGAGGCCGCCGTCCGCCAAATCAGCGACCGTTGCAGCCAAACCCGAGCGCATGACTGGCGTGCCTTTTTGGAATTGGACTTCGATTTATCGGCTCTACCTTGCGGTAGGCAGGCCGAAGGCGGCCAAAAAGGGTATGCTGGCGGTAAAAAAACCAGATTGTACGCCAATTAGCCCGCATAAATGCCGTTTCTTATCGTGAAACCCTATGGTCCGACCTGTTTCCGGGCAACCAATTGACGATGCAATGTTTACAACAAGCGGTCTTAGCTGTCGAAAGTTCATTTGAGTTAGCTCTAGAGCTACGAAAACGGACGCTTTATCGCCTTGATGGTGGTTCAGGCACCGATGAAAACCTGCGTTGGCTGTTGCACAGAGGCTATCAGGTTGTGGGGAAAGGCTTCTCTGGCAAGCGGGCCAAAGCACTGGCAGCCCACGTTTCCCGCTGGGATGCCGATGCTGACCAAAGCTGGCTGGGGTGGGTTGACCCGACCTTTGACCTAGGTCGGCCTGTCCAAGTTTTAGTCAAACGACGGCAACACAAAGGAAAACTAAAGCACAGCTACTATGCCACCACCTTGTCCTTTCCTTCTAAGAGGGCCTTCATGGAGCGCTACAACCAGAGAGGCGGTGCTGAAATTGAACAATTTCGCAATGACAAAAGTGGTTTACATTTGTCGGCACGCCGTAAGCAGAGCTTTACCGCCCAAAAAGCATTGATTCTGCTCACCGACCTCGCTCATAATTTATTAGCCGATTTCCACCGACGCGCTTTGGTTGATTCTCGCTTTGCCGCTTGGGGTCTCAAACGTATCGTCCGCGATTTGCTGGCGCTTCCGGGTCGGCTCCATTTCCGTTCGGGACAACTCAAACGAATCGAATTGTTGGCTTCGCATCCCTACGCTGATGAACTGATTATTTGTTTGGAAAAGTACTGTTTGGGCCGTTTTGGCTCTAATTCTGAATAGAAACGGCCCCTATTTGCATGGATTATGTCAAACAGAATAGAAATGCGCTCTATTTGCGCAAAAATAAGGTTTGAGGCTCATGATGCGCTCAAAGATATATTTGTTGTACCCTTGCCCCACGGTGCCCACTAGCTCTTGCAGATCATCAAGTTCAAGCTCGGCCATAAATTTTGCGCCATGTTCAGCGTACAGTTCATCACGCAAGCGGATCAATCGGCTTTCGATCATGACGAGGGCAAAGAAGGGCATCATGAAAGACGGCCATTCTGATTCTTTGATGCCACAGCCACGGAGGAGGTCAGCCGTTGCCCAAATTTTTGATTCGTATTGCAGGATGTTTTGTTGCATAGGCGTTTATGTGATCGGATTTGGGTGAAATTGGGTTGATATTTGGTAGAGACGCCCCGGCGGGGCGTCTCTACAAGAACCACCTGTGTCCAATATGATTGTTTTTGCCAGTGATTTTATCACGCGTAGGCAATACATTTTATCCTGTTACGATTTAGCTTGCGAGTGCGGGCTTCTGTCAGTTGAACAAAGCTTCCTAAAGATTGTCGCCGATGGCAATCAGCACATCACTCTCCCAAAAAATTTAGTAGAAACAACGGCCGTTACCCCACAAACCCTCAAGCAAGGGCTGCATCGCGCCATCGCCCTCAAAAACCCCACAAGCAGTTCCCAAGCGTGGGGCGGGTTCATTGGCATCATTTGGATGACGGGCTATTGGGCAACTTTGATACCGCTATGGGTAGGGCAATCGGATGAAAGTTAACATAACGAAGTAATACCATTGAGTATCTGAGCGCGATAGTGAGCATCCCAACCACATCGCAAGCGTTTGTTCTCTACACCGAGCTTACTACGTTTATCCTGTCGTAGCAGATTCAAGACCAAATGGCGAATCACTGCCAGGTTCTCAGCTGCATAGCCTTGACGAACTCGACTGAGGTCTTCAGCAAAGGCCACATCCAAGACCCAATGAAGCTTGTTCTCAATACCCCAGTGATGGCGATTGGCTTGTAAAATCTGTTTGGCTTGAGCGACAAGACTAGCAATGACAAAGCGCGTTTCAATCGTCGTCTTCTCGCCTACAATGCGTTGAGTGCGAATCATAGCTACCGATTGTAAGCCTTGCCAATTATCGAGTGTGCGAAAATATTCTGACCAGTGATGAGGATTAAAGGCCCAGCATTCCCGAATCTCAAGCCGTCCATGTCCTTTGTCCACCGTTTTGTGACAATCATGGTCAATGTCAGCAAAGTCTATCTTTTTGAAATAGGCAAACATCTCTGCCACATCCTCGTGTAACTGCCCTTGATTGCCTTTGAGAGATAAAACATAATCACCACCTTGGGCGTCGATTTGTGCTGCTATCTTTCTTTGACAACCCATCGCATCTATGGTCACGATACAACCGGTTAAATCTAAGGCAGCCAACAATAAAGGAATGGCTGTGATTTCATTGGACTTCTCATCTACTTTCTGTTGCCCCAAAACGAGACCGTTGGCCTCGCCCCAAGCACTTACCAGGTGGATGGCTTCTTTGCCTACATGTTTATCATGCGACCGTCTCCCTTGTTTACCATCAATAGCCACAATCCCTGCCACCAGGTCGCATACAGTTTGCATCCAACTCACAAAACCCTGACTGAATTGTTCTCTATCTAGCATGGCAAAGGTCGTTCCCAATGTATCGTGGGAGGGGATGCCCTTTTCTAGGTTCAAATACTGGCTCAGCCACTCTTTCTGGGCATTGCCAAAGGCTTCAATGCTCACCCAGCCATCGGCTCCACAAAGGACACCACAGATTGTTATAAAGATAAGATTAATCAGCGGATGCTCTACTTTTCCTGGTTGTCGGGGGTCTCTTACCTCACCAAAATGCTCTTGAATAGTTGCTACGACTTCGATACTCATGGGGATTTTCCTTTTTTCTCCCCATTATCTCAGCTTTTTCTTGTTATACACCCCCCTTGTTTACATAAGATACCCGATTGCCCTACCGCTATGGGCGTATCAAATGATTAAAATCGGTGGAAATTGACCGCTAGTCCATTCCAAGATCAGCTAGGATACGCATCAATTGGCAGTACCTTGAATTATGGAGGAGGAGATATGATTATAATTATAATCCCGCAAAACTCAATCCTCAACAACATACTGATGCCAAATGTCGGGGTAAAGCTCGACAAAGGCTAACCACGTATCGCGCTCGATGCCAGGGTCATTGGAACGGGCAATGTTCATGGAAATTTGCAGGTTTTTTAAGGCAGTATCAAACTGGCTTTTTGAACAGCCCATTTCATCAACCACCTCTTTGCGCAGCGGACCCGTCTCCCAAGGCTCCATCCGAATCTTTTCATAAACGTGCTGGGCCAAACGATTGAGCGCATAGACGCTTTTGTAGGCTGCGGCAAAATGGACATCGCGCAAGTAATCCATTGTCATGAGCACAGCCAAGCCCCCTTTGATTTTGCCGTAGAATATCTCTTCGGGATAGGTGGCGGGTAAGCGGTTTTTCCAATCCCAAACGGCCGTTACCTTTTCCCCCCACCCTTTCTCACCCTCCTGCTTTTCCGGCAGGTCAATATGCTCCCAAAGTGAAGGCAGCTTCGTTTTGGAGCTTTCAAATATCGTACAAATCGTCAATTCCCGAATTAAATAATGCGCTTCTTCAAATGTTTTGATCATAAACTTTTCACCTGATTCACTTCAGATTGTCCCCAATCACAATCAACACATCGTCCACCAGAATCACCTCATCTGGGGCTGGCGTGTACACATATTCCCCATTACGACGAATGGCGATGACGAGTTGAGACAACTTTTGACGTAATTCATCCGTTGTCCAGCCTACAACTTGAGGATAGTCTCGCACATGCATATCACCAAAGCGCATGTTTTGGTTCTGGTGATAAAGCATATTGTCCCAAAACTCAGCCGCGTCATGATCCAACATATTAGAGGCAACGGCAAAGCCCCCCATCATGTTGGGCGAAATCACGCGATTCGCCCCAGCCAAATAGAGAGTGTGCATGTGAGCTTCATCCAAAGCGCTGGCAACGACACGTAATTTGGGATTATTGAGCCGTTTTGCCATATCGCGGGCACTCAGAATAATCGTGGTGTTATCCCGATCATCCTCCATCGCGGCCACAACACCATAAGCACGGTGAACGCCAGCCGCCCGAAGCTGTTGCTCATCAGTGGGGTCTTCAAGCATATAAAGAATCCCTGTATCGGCCGCTAATTCGTCGATGCTCATGCGTTCTTCAACGCTCCAATCCACCTCGTCTAGGCTCTCATAGTGGCGCATCCGTTTATTCATGTAGGATTCGTGCATCCACAGCAAGGCGTGTTTGAGTTTGGCTTCATCTGGCTCAATAAAGACAAATGGGAATTGGCGGCGTTTGAATTCGTTGGCGGCACGATTGCCCAAAATGCCGCCCCCGCAAACGATAATGTGATTTGATAATTTTGAGATCTCGTTCATGCGTCTTTCATACTTTCTTTTTTCATTTTTTTCGCGCTGTGTTTCAAAGATAACGGCCGTTGCGCTGGAAATCGCATACCCTGCCAAGCCGATGGCGACGAGGGTAAAAAAGATGGCAAAAATACGGCCGCTTTGCGTTTGTGGCGACAAATCCCCATAGCCCACCGTCGTAATCGTGATGATGGTGGCATAGAGAGAGTCAAACAACGTCCAATCTTCAAGCAATGCGTAGACAATCGTGCCAACCACGATTAATAGCAAAAATGGCACAATTAAAGGGAGCAAGCTGGAGCGATGTAATTGTTTCGCATCACCCAAGATTGACTTAAGTGCGGCAACAAGCCAATGCAGCATTTCGCAAATTTAGGACGTAGAGACGCCTCGTCGAGGCGTCTCTACATGTCATTAAAAATTAAAATTATAGGGGTCAGGGCCCACACGTTGCCCTGTATCCAGTTGGGCAATTTGCGCCATCTCCTCATCGGTAAGTGTGAAATCAAACAGATCGCCATTATCCCGAATACGGTTTTCGTTGGCTGATTTGGGGATGGTGCTGATGTTTTGCTGCAACATCCATTTGAGGGTGACTTGAACGGCCGTTTTGCCATAATGCTCCCCCATTGCCACCAACTCAGGAATATCCAACACCCGCCCTTTCATAATCGGACTCCACGCTTGGGGCACAATTCCGTATCGGCGACAAGCGGCGATGAGGTCAGGTTGTTGTAAACGCGGCTGAAACTCAACTTGGTTTACGGCGGGGGTGATTTCAGCATCTTGCATCAGATCGTCCAGATGATGGGGCATGAAATTGCTCACTCCAATGGCTCGTACCCGCCCCGTTTTGACAAGTGATTCCAAATGCCGCCACGTTGCTTTATATTTGCCCGCAACCGGCCAATGAACCAGATAGAGATCGACGTACTCTAGCCCTAATTTTGCCATACTGTCATCAAAGGCTTGCAAAACGCGGTCTTCACGTTGGGCGCTGTTCCACAATTTAGTGGTCACAAAGATTTGCTCGCGGGGAATGTGGCTATTGCGAACGGCCGTGCCCACCCCTTCTTCATTGCCATACATAGCGGCCGTATCAATCAAGCGATAGCCAGCATCCAAGGCCCAGTCAATCGCATTGATCACCTCTTGCCCATCTTTCGACTGGAAAACACCTAATCCCAATAAAGGCATTTCCACACCGTTATTAAGGGTAACTGTATTGTCTATTTTCTGAGCCATAATTACTCTGCAACCGCTGCAACAATAGAAATTTCGACAAGCAAAGAGGCGCGTGCCATATGGGCTTGCACACAAGCACGTGCCGGGGCATGACCAGTCGGCACCCAAGCGTTCCATACCTCATTCATCAAGCCAAAATGGTTAGCGATGTCGCGCAAATAGATAGTAGCAGAAAGAATATGCTCTTTGCTGCTGCCCGCTTCGGCCAGCAGACCTTCAATTCTAGCCAGGGTAGAGCGGGTTTGTTCCTGTACGTCAGCCTCGGGATCAGCCGCGACTTGACCAGCCAGATAAACAACGCCATTGTTGATGACGATTTTGCTCATACGCTCAGTGGTGTGTTTACGGTTAATATTCATATTGCTCTCCAGATTGATTTTAATTTTTATTAGGACTTACGTAGTTGAAGTTTCTTCCAGAGAGACTGGAGCCGTCTTATAGACTGTTCCAGTCTGGGAAGTGTTTAGCTCCTATTTATGCAATAGTCAAGGGTAGCTTGAACTACCAAACACAAAGGCCACGAAATCAAACTCATGAATATCTCTGTGAAACTAGTATCTAGTATCTTCTATCACTAGGTTTGCAGATTATATTGACATAACGAGATATAGGTAAAAAAGTACATTTATAATGAAATAGTGGCAGCATAGCCCACCTTGAGGTAGAAGATGGTTGACCAAAACTACTCTACCCAAGAGGTGAACTATGCGGTTGCCAATAGTATGTCTAGACCAACGATTGCGCTACTATCTGAACCTGTTTAGAGGCTGCTTTAGCCAACCACAGTACAAGTATTTCGTGACCATACTGCTGGGGTTGATGCTGTGCCAAAGCGGACGAAGCTTGTCGGGATTGATGCGGCAGGTCAACAGTAGGGTCAGCCTATCGGGAGCGAGTCGATTTATGGGGCAAGCCCCCTGGCAAGCAGAGGACTTGGCCCGGACATGGCAAAAGCATTTTCAGCAAGAGATGGCCGTGCAGGTAAGAGCCGCACATGCCCGATTACGCCGTCGGCAGAAAAAGAAACGAGGACGACCTAAGAAAACCGTAGTGACAGGTTATTTGATAGGGGACGACTCGACGATGAGTAAACGGCGTGGCAAAAAGATGGGCGGCTTGGGACGACACTACTCGGGTAGCGAGAAGAAAACAGTCACTGGGCATAGCTTAGTGCAAGGGTTATATCTCTTGTTGGGTCGGCGTTGTCCCTTGGCACCCAAAATGTATCGACAACAGGCTGTTTGTAAAGCAGAAGGGGTGACTTTTGCTAGCAAAGTGGACATCATGGCCGAGATGATCAGCAGTTTTGAGCCGATGGTCGGTACATTGACACATGTCCTGTTGGATAGCTGGTACACTTCCAAGCGCATCTGGAAAGTGGCTCGTGAGCGCGGGTTTCTCATCACCAGTGGCTTGCGTTGCAATCGGTCGTTGCGTATTGAAGACCCTGAGACAGAGAAAGGTTGGTATTGGCAACGGATAGATGAGTATGCGACCACTTTATCTGAAGCTGATTGGCAGTTGGTAACCTGGCCTAGCCAACAGGGGCAGCGTCAAGTCTATGTCCATGTGGTCTCCACTCGTATTAAGAAGTTGTATCGTTGCCAACTGGTCATTGCTCGTGGGCTGTGGCAAGATGATGAAGAGGAAAAGACTATGTATTGGGCTTCTTCTGACCTGACTGCTGACTTGGATACCTTGCTGTCTCATATTGCCACCCGCTGGGATGTGGAAGTTCTCTTTGCTGATACCAAGGAACTACTGGGTTTGGACCACTATCAACTGATGTCAGCTAAGGCCATTCTCCGCTTCTGGACGCTGGTCATGCTGGCCTACACCTTTTTGGACCAGGAACGTGACCGTTATCAAAGACAAAGTGACCAGCATATTACTATTGGTGATGCCTGGCGGCAGGTTCAGCGTATTCATTGGCGTCATTTCATTGATTGGATTCATCAGCGTTTTCGCTTTGGCCTCGAGCCTGCCGACTTATACCTGGTACTCACCGGAGCGAGCCTCTGAGCGATTTCTGCAAAGATAGTGTTCTATGTGTACCTCTGTGTAACCTTCTTTTAACCATTGCATGGATTTTAATTTTTGTT
Organism: Promineifilaceae bacterium (SeqCode); assembly: GCA_965223555.1. Taxonomy (GTDB): domain Bacteria; phylum Chloroflexota; class Anaerolineae; order Promineifilales; family Promineifilaceae; genus CBDCWU01. Next base: position 1,022,936 of record CBDCWU010000008.1, on the reverse strand, counting down.
GAGAATCATAGTATATCTGGTAGAGAAAATATTGGCATTCTGCGCCATCTTCAGCACAGGGTTACACCAGATAATTGAACACACTTTGGAACAGGTGATGAGGTGTTGAGAAACGGCCGTCTCAGGTGCAGCCTACCCGCCGAGAAAAAGAATCATTACCCCAAATACCTTTCGATGAGCCTAATCGCATTGTCAATGCCATCTTCAGCACGAATTTTTTGAGCAATGACACCAGCCTTTGCCCGCATCTCCTTGTCCATCACCATCACCTGAATTCCTAGTGCCAATAATTCGGCCGTTAATTTATGGCGAAAAACAGGTTTAGGCCCCACTCCCAAAGCGGCCATCCGTTGCCCCCAAAAAGGTTGGTCAGCAAAGTGGGGCACAACAAACGTGGGCACACCCGCTCGCAACCCTGCGGCCGTCGTCCCTGCTCCCCCATGATGCACAACCCCAGCAAGTCTTGGGAACAGCCAATCATGTGGCACAGATCCAATCTGAAAAATATCATCTGAGACATCTGCACCACCCAATCCGGCCCAACCCGCTCCTACAATTGCCCGTTGTCCACTCAACCGCACCCCTTCACTAAGCAACCGCATCATTCGTTCTGCATTGCCCCCTGTCATACTGCCAAATCCAATATAAACTGGCGGGCTGCCTCCCGCCAAAAAATCTTGCAATGCAGATGGAGGCTGCCAATCTGTCTTCTCGGGCAAAAACCAATATCCTGTTGTATGGACATTTGGCGGCCAATCAGGTGCAGGAGGTACTATGTGGCGGCTATAGCCCAGCAAAGTCAACAAACGATGCCGCAACCGCTTGTTTTCTCGTCCTGATTGCGCAGGCAAACCCAACTCTTGCCGCAACCGCTTAGTCAAATCGCCTGTCAATTGCCATCCAGCCGACTCCATCACCAACTTACCAAACCAATAGTTAATCCAGCTTGTATGATTGGGCAACGGCGCATTCAATAATGCCCAGCCCGCCCGCGTCGTCATCATCGGTGGTTGCAAGGCTATACTAATTTGCGGCACACCGAGTTTCTCTGCCACCGCCGTTGCATACACATCTGATGTAAAGCTGCTGATAATCACCTCTGATCCCTGACACCCTTGCCATGTATCCCATGTCAATTGCCATCCATATTCGGCCAACAGCCGTTTCATCAGGCGCATTTGCAACAATGGGTTATGCCCGCGCTCTACCCAATCAACACCTCCCTCACTAGCCATCAACTCTTGCATGTTGACGCTGGTTCCTACCGCTTCTAATCTATGATGCTCAATCCATTCACAAAAATCGCCAGTAGCAATCAGTCGTACATTATGTCCTTGTTGTTTTAGGCCATTGCCTAGGGCAATGGCAGGTTGCACATCGCCTCGTGTACCTACAGCTATGATGGTTATCTTCATGAAATTGCTCCAACATTATGGCAAATCCTACCATAATATACTTCTAACCCATTTGCAACGAAGTGGAGTTTTGTCATAGGGCAGTACTCGCCACTAATGAAACAAACCTCTACAATTCTATACAATGAATATTCTATCTATTGCCATCACCATATTTATCTTGCTTGAAAGCCTAAACGTAATGACTTTGTACTTTAATCCCGGATCGCAAAAAGGAAACGGATTAGGTGTTTTCAACGCTTGGGAGAAATCTAAAGTTGATCCAGAACTGCACCAATTTGTTCGTTATTTGGTGTTTTGGGTTGCGGGAACCAAGTTGATCTTTATTGCCTTGCTTTTGGTTATTCTATTGACAGCGGGGGACTCTACAAAATTGCTAACAGTTGTGGCCATGATTGCTTCTATCTCTTCATTTTTCTGGCGGTTACACCCGATTATCAAATCGTTGCTGCTCCCAGGGCCGATCCCATGAAGCGGATCATGCTGTAGATGCCTGAGGATGTGCCTAAATCAGCTTCAGGTATGTCATTGAGGGCCGCTCGATGGAGTGCGGCTAACATTAGCCCCGCACCTATGCCAAAACATATGAAAAGCATAATGAGAAGCGCCGATGGAACAGTACTCGGTAGCTGTGAAAGCGCAAACATAACGGCCGATATGATGCTGAACCCCGTCATGGCAATGAACCGACTGCCGAAACGGTCAGATATGCTGCCACCTAGCCGAACGAAAATAACCATAGTCGCTGGATTTGCCATGAGAAAAAAACCGGAGCGCGTAGGGTCCAGCTGAATGATATCAGCTAGGTAGAGGGGCATAATGAAACCCAGCCCTCCACTAAGAGCCATCATTCGCAAAGAAGCGCAAAGAGAGCCAATGACAAGGGAGCGATTCTGGAGAATGTACAGCTTGATGAAGGGATCTGGTTTTTTGCTTTCATAATAAATGAAGGCGGCCACAGAAAGGGCGGTGAGACCCAATAAACGCCAATCTTGCAACGGGGGCTGGCCTGTGATGGGACGGCTGGAGAGGTAGAAGAGGAAAAAGGTTAGGGTGGTGGAGAGTAGTCCTACGCCGATCCAATCGAAAGTGGCAAAGAAGCTAAAGCGAATCTGCCGGGTCGTGGCTGGGATGATTAGGTAGACAACAAGGAGGCTGATGAGGGCTACGAGCATGGCCGGTACAAAGGCGGCCCGCCAGCCCCAAGCCGTGACGATGAAGCCGGCCAGGACAGGGCCTATAACCCCTGTGAGAGGGCCGATAGTACTCCATAGCCCCATCGCTTTGCCGCGTTCACGAGGAGCAAAGGCTTCGCTAATGAGGGCCAAAGAGAGGGGGACGAGCCCAGCAGCACCCAACCCTTGAATAATACGGCCAAGGATAAGGCTGGAAAGATTGGTGGAGAGGGTGGCCAGGAGGGAACCAAGAGCGAAGGTGGTGATGCCCAGAAGAAGTAGGCGTCTTTTGCCCAAACCATCGCTGACACGGCCGTATACGGGCATCAAGATCATAAATGGCAGGGTGAAAGCTGTGGCAATCCAGGCCGCAAGATCGGCAGCAATGCCGAAATCGTCGCGGATGGTGGGCAAAGAAACAGAGAACATCCAGCCGGAAAGAGGCATGATGATGGCGGGGACAAGCAGGCTGTGGAGGAGCTGTTGCGGGTTAACGCTGCGAGGAGAGGCTGTTGGTTGAGAATGAATTTGCATCAGTTAACTGTAACAATGGTTGGGGATTACGGCGAATAGTGTATTTGGGGTTGACGGCCGTTTTTTGTGCTGTATAATCCCGCCATTCTGTTGCATATTACAAAACTGTTTCGTATGGTGAAACGATGACGGTGCAATCTGTAGAGCGGGCTTTTGCAATTTTGCGGACAGTGGCACAATATCCTGAGGGAATTGGGGTGACGGACATTGCCGTGCGGACGGATTTGCACAAGAGTACGGTCTCGCGGCTGTTGAGCACGTTGGAGGAGGTAACGGCCGTTACTCGCAGCCACTCTAGTGGTTATCAACTTCACCCTGATTTTCTTTCGTTGTTGGGTGTGTCACCCTTTCCTCAAAATTTGATAGCTTTGGCCCAGCCTTTTATGTGGGACTTGCATGTGGCTGTTCAAGAAGACGTTGGTTTAGCTATTCCAGATGGCGACCATGTCCTGTATGTGGATCAGGTGTCTGGAGATCAGGCTGTGCAAGTGCGGGATTGGACGGGGGAACGGTTCCCTTTGCATACAACTTCGACGGGCAAACTGCTGCTGGCCTATCAGTCGGCAGAATTTGTGGCGCGGTATTTGCAACGGCCGTTACCAGCATTCACCGACAAAACTCTTACCCATCCTGATAGCATCCAGGCTGCTCTGACCGAAATTCGCACACGGGGCTGTGATTGGTCATCTGGCGAATTTGCCGACGATCTGAATGCCATGGCTGCCCCTATTTTTGACAAAGAAAACAATGTCATTGCTGCTTTGAATATCTATGGCCCTTCTTTTCGCTTCCCGCCGGAAGGACGGTGGGAGGCGATGACGAAACTGATTTTGCAGACAAGCCAACGCTTGACACAGAAGGTGCAGGATTTGTTGTTTTGAAGAGGTACTGTAACCATACAGGGGGTGGGAATCACCCCCTGTATGGTTACACAGCAACTACCAATTATCTCGCTGAGGTTGTTTTATGAAAATCGGATTGATCGGTGTTGGTGAGTTAGGTAAGGCGATTGCGGGAAATATGTTGCGGGCTGGCCATACATTGATGGTATATGATGCGCAGCGGGAGCAAGCGGAGCCAATTTTGTTGCGCGGAGCGGAGTGGGGCGAGAGTGTGCTGGCTGTAGCAACGGCCGTTGACGTTCTGCTCACAGCTTTGCCCAACCCACCCATTGTGGAAGCGGTGATGATGGGGGCTGAAGGTGCATTAGCTGGACTGAAGTCGGGTAGCTGTTGGATAGATCACAGCACTAATGATGGGGAGTTGCTCAAAAAGCTAGCAGCGATAGCGGCTGAGAAGGGTGTAGAGGTGATCGAAGCCCCTGTTACCGGTGGTATCCCCCTGGCTTATGCTGGAGAGATTACGGTGTTGGTAGGCGGTAAGAAAGAGGTAGTGACAGAGAAACGGCCGTTACTCGAACTTGTCGGCAATCCAGTTATACATTTGGGGCCAGTGGGCAGTGCTTCCATCGTTAAGGTGACGACCAACATGTTGGCTTTCATCCATTTGTGGGCATTAGGCGAAGGACTGATGCTGTGCAAAGAAGCCGGGTTGGATGTAGGGGCCACCTTTGAGGCCATCAAAGCCAGTTGTGGCAACAGCTTTGTGGCAGAGACCGAAGGTCCACCCATTCTTAATGGCAGCTACGACTACGGCTTCACGCTAGAACTAGCTGCGAAAGATATGCGGCTTGTGCATCAGATAGCACAGCAGCATAGTGTTCCTCTGGAAATGGGCGGTCTAGCTGACCAGATTTTGACCCGTGCTATGCGCCGTTATGGGGGAAAGTTTTGGTCAACGGGAGTGGTAAAAATGCTGGAGGATGACTTACATTCAGACTTGCGCGCAGCGGGGTATGAGTCAGAGGAAAGATGGTAAGGCATCAATCAAGGAGGTAGTTGATGGGCGGTAGATTGAGCGATAGTGAGGTGGCTCAATTAGATGTGGTGGAATCCATCATTGGCCCAGAAATTTATTCCAATCCCGTGTAGAAGACAGGTCTAATTTTTAATGAGGTGCGTTGGACAATGTATCGAGATGCACCAGTGTGTGCTTGATTACGGAGGTATTTGCCATGATTGTTGATTGTGATGTGCATAATGATTGGAGTTCGGCGGAGGTATTGTTGCCTTATATGGATCCCAATTTCCGGGATTATATGATTCGTGGGGAGATGCCGGGACCACGAGGGGCTTTTCCCCATGCTCATCGTCCCTGGTTACATCCGGAAGATTTTCGGCGTCATGACATTCAACCGGAGACGGATGATGAACATTATGAGTTAATGTGCCAACATTTGCTGGATAAGCATGATATTACGATTGGAATTTTGACAGGCGAGGAAGCCCTGGAATGTTCAACGTTAGCCAATCCCCATTATGCCTCAGCCTTGGCGCGAGCCTATAATGAGTGGATGGTTCATGAGTGGCTGCCTCGTGATAAGCGGTTTAAGGGTTCAATTATTGTGGCGCCACAAGACCCGCAGGGGGCAGCAGCAGAAATTCGACGATTGGGGCATCATCCAGATTTAGTGCAGGTGTTGATGTCACATGGCTCATATCGGCCGTATGGCGACCCATTTTATCATCCCATTTGGGAAGCAGCGGCAGAGGTTGCGCTGCCGGTAGCGATTCATTTGGGTGGGCAAGGTGGCATTAATTATCAGCCAATTGGAGGCGGGCCGATGACCTATTACTGGCCCACCCATGCGTTATTGGTGCAGCCAGCTATGTCGCATGTGGCCAGTGTGATTGCTCAGGGTGTGTTTGAGAAGTGGCCGACGATGAAGTTTATTGTGATTGAGTGTGGCATTGCTTGGATGCCTGGTTTGATGTGGCGGATGGACGCAAATTATAAGGCTTTGCGCAAGGAGACGCCTTGGGTGAAACGGCTGCCGAGTGAGTATGCACGGGATCATATTCGTTTTGCCTCACAGCCATTGGATCAACCACCGAAAAAGGAGCATTTGCATCAGTTATTAGAGATGATGGACGGTCGTCATGTCTTGATGTTTGCTTCTGATTATCCACATTGGGATTTTGATGACCCAGCCCAGATCAATATTCCCAAGGAGTGGCAGGATCAGGTGTTCTGGCAAAATGCGCTAGAGGTATATGAACGGCTGCCGCGCTTGGATCAGACGGTGAGCAATGGGCAGGTGGCCCATGGCTGAGAGAGTAAAACGAGAACGGCCGTTACACACCCGCAAACATTTCCCCATCGGCCCAGCCGATTGGCAGCCAGGGGAACGCCGGGTAGTGGAAGTGGATGGCAAGCGCCTTGGTGTGTTTAATGTGAACGGCGAATATTATGCTATGCTCAATCGCTGCCCCCATATGGCAGGGAATTTGTGTGAAGGGCCGGTGACAGGCACAACTTTGCCAACGGATGAGTATACTTTTGTATACGGCCGTCAGGGTGAAATTATTCGCTGTGCCTGGCATGGCTGGGAATTTGAAATTCCTACGGGTCAATGCTTGGTTGATACTAGAATCCGTGTGCGAACCTATCCAGTGACGGTGGAGGCTGGGCAAGTGGTGGTGCATATTTGAAGGTAATCGGTGAACGGGTATCCGTGATCCGATTTCCATTCACCGATAACGGATAACCGACATGTTACGACATATTACAGAAGATTTGTATCAGATTGGTGAGTGTGTGGCGGGGGAAGCGGGACATGAGGCAGTGCGGGTGTATGTGTTGTTAAACAACGGCCGTCCCATTCTCATTGATTGTGGTTCCCATTTGCACCGAGTGGCGTTGATGCAGGAATTAGAGGGGCTGCTGGATGGGGCTGTGCCGGAGCATATCTTTCTGACGCATTCAGAACTACCCCATTCCGGCAATTTACAGATGGTGGCCCAAAAGTGGCCGGAGATTCAGGTATGGGTATCAAATGTTTTGTTACCCTATATTGAACTGGCACCGGTATTGCCGTTGGGGCAGATAACGGCCGTTACCCCTGGCACAGTTTTTGAGTTTGGTGAACGTCGTTTGGAGTTTGTAGATGCCCTACTAAAAGATCAACCCGGTTCACAATGGTTATATGATTCGCTGACAAAGACGCTATTTACAGGTGATGGGTTTGGTTATTATCACTCGCCAAATCAGTGTGAGCTGTTTAGCGATGAGATGGAGGGCGGGATTACGATAGATCAATTACGGCCGTATCATCACAATGCCTTTCGCTTCCTACGCTGGGTACTTCCGGAACGGTTGAATGCGGATATGACGAAGATGTTCCAAAAGCGGCAGGTGCAAATTATTGCCCCAATTCATGGCAATGCCATCCGAGATGTGGCTGTGGTGGTGGAGCGGTTGCAGACGGCCGTTCACGAGATTTGTGTGCCGTATCGAAGGGGGATTGAGAGAATGGGAGGTTGAGACAGTAGCTAATCTCCTAATCTCTAACGAGGCTTTTATGAACGACATCACCATTTTCGGCAAAGGTTTAGAACGGGTGGCTGTACGGCCGATCACTGACAATATTTTTTGGCTGACACACTGCTTGGGTGATTTGGCTCAGGAGTTTTATGCTGAATATTTCTCATTGCTGCCTAACGCCGATGAGTATGCAGGTACACGAGTGGTAGATTATCCTTTTTCAGCTTTTCTGATTGTGGATGAGAAAAGTATGCTGATTGACACGATTGCACCACGTCAGAAGGAGACGATGTTGCAAGCGGTGGATTTTGCTTTGGCAGGACGGCCGTTAGACTACATCTGGATCAGTCACATCGAACTGCCCCATGCTGGCAATGCAGTGCCCCTGAAGCGGCAGCACCCCGAGGCACAGTTGGTGACAGTGCGCGGGGGCGATCATTATGAACTGCACAGTCTGGCCACTGCTTTACAAGTGGCTCCAGGCGATGTTCTGAATTTGGGTCAGCATGTAGTGGAGATGGTTGACCCCCTATTTGTGGATCATGGATTGTCGCAATGGCTCTATGAACGAACGACGGGCTTCTTCTTTTCGGCTGATTGGGGTCACAATTTACATGAACCAGCTTGTGGGCAATGTTTCCAATTTTTGGATGAGATGGTGGCTGATTCTTATACAAACAGGCTGTTCATAGATGATGTAAAGGTGAATGCCTGGTATCAATTTCCCTGGTTGGCTTGGTGCGACGCGGAAGAAGTGGCAACGGCCGTTGCCCAACTCTTCCAAAGATACGATGTCCAAATCTTTGCCCCCAGTCACGGCAACATCATTCGCCAAGACGTCGCCCAATACATCCCCTTGCTGCAAGAAGGGATGCGACAAGCCGCCGCCATGCCCTACTCACATCACTTTTGATAAGGTTTACGCGCTAGCAAAAAAATTTCGCTGCTCACCCATAACAAAATAGAAGCCTCAACTTGTCGTCGCTTAGTAGTGGCCTTGTAACGATGTGCCGACCATAACGAGCCTTTAGCCAAGCCGTGTAAGCGCAACTTTATATAATGCACCCAGCTCCAGAAATGATGTTTACTCAGCAACAATTGCAGGGGTGGTCGAATAGCCCCAATATGCGTTGCCCAGTGGCGCAAACGATCATCATCCATCGAATAGCTGACTGGCGGGAAAGATGCAACGCTTTCTAAGCCCGCCTGTTTCAGCGCTTCATCATAATCTAGCAAAGTGGGGCGTGTTTCATTGATGCCCACCGCTAACTCTTTGGCTGCATTATGCGCCAACAGCTTCTCTGCATCAGTAATCACATTCAAACAGGGTTCATTGATAGCACAGAGTCGTCCGCCAGGCTTGAGAACCTTGCTGATATTTTTGATAAAGAGGGACAGATCGATAGCATGATGTAAGGATGCAGCACAGAAAACAATATCAAAGCTCTCATCAAGGAAGGGCAAATTCTCACCATCGCCAATAATACGCTCAAAATAAACATTAGCATCATCCATTAAGGCTTTGCCCCGCCCCAAACCAGTATTGTCATCAGTACGCACGTCAAGAGCTACAGCTTTGCAGTTGCGCAAGGCAAAATGTTTGGATGCCCAGCCTCGGCCTGCTCCTAAATCTAAAATGGTTTCATTTCCCGTTAAGTTAAGCTGCTCCAGAGCAATATCAAATGAACGAGCGACGGAAATCCAGGGTGGGTGTGGGAAATATGGGATTTGTAGATCGACAGCATCCTCACCCGGTTCATAATTGCCTTGGTTTTTGTGAAGCGTCACCCATCCTTCTGCTTCTATGGCCTTTGGCTGCCAGGAGACATTATCCACATAAAGATAGGGCATCCCTTTATAAATAGGGTATCGCTGGTGACAGTGAGAGCAAAGCAGCATTCCTTCCCAAATTTCTTGTTCTTGAGTATGATAGCTTGCTACTGTCAATGTTTGATAACAAGAGGGGCAACAGATAAGCTCGAGCAAGTCCGTTTTCATTGGCTATTATTTCCTGATATCTGCCGAATGCGCGAATTGTACTTGAAATATGTTCGCCTTGAAAACGGATACGCCGCTTAATCTGAATGTACTGATGAGAGTTACTACATTTTTTTCATAAGTACGCTAGAATCTTTATCCCTATCCAACTTAAGGAGATATTACCCTCTATGGAACATCCATTTTCCTCTCGCTCTTCCCATTTCCTCATAATGGTAGCTTTCGTCACGCTTATTCTGGCACTGCGTTGGACTTCTTTGCAAGCACAAGAAGATAAAGGCAGAAATACCAAAGGTGATGATCAATCCCTAACCGAACAGTTGCTAACCCAGATGCAAAAAACTGAACCGCCCCAGGAATTATCTCTAACAGCCCCTGTTCCATGCGCAGACGGTATGGCGGGTAACTACCCATGCCAGAATGTAGATTTGTTAGGCCACCTGAGTCATGCTGCCATGGGCGGGGGCACTGGCAACGACATTTGGGGCTGGACAGATCCTTTAGATGGCACAGAGTATGCCCTGATAGGCAGTACAACGGGCACCTCCTTCATTGACCTGAGTGATCCATTCAACCCTATCTATTTAGGTCGGCTGCCTTCCCATAATGGCATAAGTAGTATCTGGCGCGATATGAAAGTGTATGCTAACCACGCCTTCATCGTAGCAGATGGCAATAATGGGCATGGCATGCAGATTTTTGATCTGACCCAGCTCCGCACTGTTGTCAGCCCACCTGTAACCTTTAGCAATTCGGCCCACTACAATCAAATTCAGGATGCCCATAACGTCGTTATTAATGAACAAACTGGTTATGCCTTTTTAGTAGGGGGTACAAATAGCTGTAGTAGTGGTTTGCACATGGTAGACATTAGCACACCTACCAGCCCTGCCTTTGCTGGTTGTTTCAGTACCGATGGCTACACACATGATGCCCAATGCGTCATCTACAATGGCCCCGATGTCACCCACCAAGGCAAAGAGATTTGCTTCAATTCTAATGAAGATACCTTGACCATTGCTGATGTGACCACAAAAACTTTGCCTATTCAGCTCTCCCGTACGGGCTATAGTGGCAGGGGCTATACTCATCAGGGTTGGCTAACTGAGGATCATACCTATTTTTTGCTGAGCGATGAGTTGGACGAACAAAATTCGGGCCATAATACACGTACATATATTTGGGATGTTTCCGATCTGGACAGTCCCTCCCTGATTGGGAATTACACAGCGGCCAACGCTTCGATTGATCACAATATGTATGTGAGGGAAGAGTATGTTTTTCAGTCAAATTATTCAAGTGGGCTACGCATTTTAGATATCTCGAATGTGTCCAGTGGGATATTGAGTGAGGAGGCCTTTTTTGACACGTATCCAGCTAACAATAACGTGAACTTTAATGGTCAATGGAGCAATTACCCTTACTTCGACAGTGGGATTATTATTGCCAACGATAGGCAAAATGGCTTGTTTGTCTTGCGACCTACCACAATTGATTTCATTTATGGGGCTGAGTTGTTGCCAGCTGATGGGGCAATGGATTGGGCAGGACAAACGGTCACGTATACGGTACAGATTACTAATAGTAGTGCTCTCTCTGATACGTTTGATTTGGCTGTCAGTGGCAATAGTTGGACAACTACTTTGTCTACAAATTCCACCTTTTTATTGGCTGGAGACAGCACTTCGTTTGAAGTTTATGCGGAGATTCCAGGGGCAGCCAGTAATGGGGAAACAGATTCAGCCACGATCACGGCCGTTTCTCAAAACAGCCCTGTTGGCATCAGTGCCAGCACCCACTTGACTACCACTGCCATTGCTCCCTTCTATGCTGTCAATCTTACCCCTGATCAAACGGAGGAGGTTCCACCTGGAAGCGCGATCACTTATACTGTTTGGTTAACAAATTCGGGGAATGTGACAGATTCTTTTGACATCTCGGCTATGGGTGATTGGACGACGGCCGTTTCCCCCACAAATGCCACCCTAAGTGCGAGTGACAGCATACAGGTCTGGCTCTGGGCTGAGGTGCCAGTTGATGCTTTGTATGGCGCAATGGACACGGCCGTTCTCACGGCCACCTCCACAAACGACCCCGCTGCCAGCGCCACTACCAATCTGACTACATCGGCAGCGGCCGTTTATACCTTTGACCTACAGGCAATGACCCCAGCCCAAAGCGGCGAAGTAGGCACTGCTGTCACCTATACAATCTGGATAACCAATACAGGTAATGCTACTGATACCTACGATCTGGAGACAGACGGCGCATGGATGGCAGATATATCTACAAGCAGCCTCGGCTTGGTCCCTGGGGTCTCCGCATCCATCGCAGTGTGGGTGGCAATTCCAGCCGAAGCCATGGACGGCGAGATGGATACGACAGTGATAACGGCCGTTTCCCAAAACAACCCTGCCACCAGCACCACCGCTAATCTCACCACCACCGCCAGACTCATCCAATTTACCATCCATCTGCCTTATGTCAGCCGCGACTAGATTGTCAAGATTGGGCCAATCTTTGAGATTGGCCCAATCTCAGCATTACTGTACCACAAACGGCAAAAAGGCAGCCTCAAGCCGAGGCCGCAGCAAGTACAGCCCTGCTTCTTTATCATCGACGGCCAACACACCACTCTCAAAATAAGGGTAAACGGCCCAAGCCCCGCCTACATGCCCCGCATTATCATCAGCTGGGTACATATCAAAAAAGGCCGCTTGCTCAACCGTCACATTACCCATTGTTGTCTCACCAATGCGTCCCAAGTCTAAAATGCGAACCCCCGCCCGAAAATTCCCGATATAGGCGAAATCACCAGCCACCCAAACATTGTGGTCACTAGCCGGTGTCGGCCCTTCATAAATGCCCATCAGTGTGGGCGTCATTACTTGAGTAAAATCCCAAATAAAGATACGTGTGTCTAGACCATGATCTCTCTCATCATTCATATCCGCCGAGACAAAGTAGCGATGATCTTCTGTGAGCCAGGCTAAATGTGCCCGCGTGGCATTAGGATAGGTCTTTTCAGCTAACACGATTGGCATAGTCTTGCTAGTAACATCGCCCACGACAATGTTGTCATCGCTGGCAATAATGCAAAGTTCATGTCCTTGGAAATCAGTATCCGGGCCATGATAAACCGCGCACATACTGTCGGATGCTAATCCTGTCGCTTCGGCAAAGCAGCCAGCAGAAGTTGGGTTCAGGGGGTCTTGAATATTCACCATATAAATAGCCCCTGCACAAGGGTTCCCGCCAGGATCAGTGGTACGTGCCACGTAAGCGTAACCCGTATCTTCATTGATAAAGAGGTTGTGAGCGTTTGTAAAGCCATCAAAGTGAGCGGTTTCGCTGAAGGTCGTGGGCGTGGTTATGTGGCGCACGGCCGTTAAATCAAACACTTGCATCCCATGCAGGCTTGGCTGGTCAGCAATCACAAAAGCATAATTCTGATACACCTTGACCTCACGATACGTTGTCGGGTTCGTTATCGTATGATTGGGCAAATGGCCGACCTGAACAGGGCTGATGGGATCACTGATGTCTATAATTGCCAGCGTATTCGTCATCCCTAATAACACATACTCCTTGCCCGTTTCTGAATCCAGCCAGCCCCACAAATTAGCAGCCTTAAACCCTTGTTCTGTGCCTAGTTCATCTAAGGGCATAAAAGATAGGAAGTCCACATCATCACAGGGATACACATCAGCCATGCCGTTAACACAAGTGGCCGCAGCCATTGTGTTCACTCCCGCCGCACTGGTTCGCTGCATACCATGCCAAATGGTTGCCAGCAGCAGTGCTGGCATCATAATAATCGCTACGCGAAGGAGATATTTTTTCATATCAAACTCCTTTGACCTATTGTGGCATACCAAGGCCTTTAGAATGAATATTGTAACAGGCAGCTATGAATCGCCCACCGACCACCAGCATGCTTTTAACTTCACAGACGAGACTGATAGAATTAGCCATACTCTGGTAGAAGGAGATTTATAACGTGAATAAACGATTCTTAATGGTGGGAGCCTTGACCGTAACTGTTTTGGGATGGTTAGTTGGGGTCACGGCCGTTCTCTCTGCCCACCGTCCCCAAAATTCACAAGCAGGTAGTGACCTCATCTACAGCACCTTCCTGGGCGAAAGTGGGCCAGAAGAAGGTCGCAGCATCACCTTTGATCAGGATGGTAACGCTTACGTCGTCGGCTTCACCGAATCCACCACCTTCCCCACCGGCACGGTTTCCTTCAATGGAGAGCATAGCGGCAAAAGCCAACATGGCATAGATGTTTACGTCACCAAGTTCAATGCCGATGGCAGCAATGTAGCCTATGTTTTCTGGTTCAACGCTGCCACGCTCTTCGCTGAGGACTATGCCTACAGCATCGCCGTAGACAGTAGCGGCAGTGCTTATGTCACCGGCGACACGCACTCTAGCGATCTCTGCCATGTTTTTGGTACGGTGCCAGGTTATGACCAAAGTTACAACGACAATGGTGATGCCTTCGCCCTCAAAATCAACCCCGACGGCACTGCCCTAGAATATTGTACCTTTTTGGGTGGCAATGATTTGGACATTGGTCGCGCTATCGCCGTGGATGAACAAGGCAATGCCTACATCACTGGTGGCACTTGGTCGGCCAACTTCCCCACCACCACCGGAGCCTTCGACACCACGCATGGCGGTGCCCGCGATGCCTTCATGGTTAAACTCGACCCTACCGGCACTAACCTAGAATACAGCACCTTTTTAGGAGCAGATGATCAAGAAGAAACTTGGAGCATTGGCCTCGATAATACCCACAACGCCTACGTCACAGGCTGGACACGCTCGACCAATTTCTATACCACCACAGGTGCATTTGATACCAGCCATGATGGTGGCACATTCGATGGCTTCCTGCTCAAACTTAATGCTTCTGGCGATACGCTCGTCTATGCCACCTTCTTGGGAGGCACAGGCGAAGACAAACCTACTAGTTTACATGTAGATGGCACAGGGTATGCTTATGTTGCTGGTTACACCAATTCATCAGACTTTTATACGACCCCCAACGCCTTTGATACCACCTATAATGGGGGCTATGATGGCTTTATCCTCAAAATGAATCCGCAAGGTAGTGATCTAATCTACAGCACCTTCTTGGGCGGTAGTGACGAAGATTGGGGCTGGGGGTTAGATGTAGATGGCAGCGGTGTGGCTTATCTGGTGGGCGAAACCTGGTCATCTGATTTCCCCACGACCACACTGCCCTTCGATGGTTCCTTAACAGGCGGTCAAGATGCCTTTATGACCCAGCTTGCAGCCGATGGCACGAGTTTGCTCACCAGCAGTTATTTAGGCGGCTCCGATTGGGATCATGGTTTTGGTATCGCGGCTGATGGCCTAGGGCATGTGTATGTGACAGGTGAGACACGCTCCACTGACTTCCCTACCAGCACATTGGCTTATGATACCAGCCACAATGGCAATTATGATATTTTTGTCACCAAGTTACGCGTGGAGGAAACGGCCGTTCTCCTGCAGTCTCTCACCCTCACTGGCCCCACAGATGGTATCCTCAATCGCAGCTACACCTTCACTGCCACCGTTCAGCCTACCCTCGCCTCCCAACCTGTCACCTACCATTGGCAAGCCAATGGGCAAACACCCGTCACCCACACCACTGGCCTGTTTGACGTCATCAGCCTAAGTTGGACCACAGCCGCTATGGTCACCCTCACTGTCACTGCTCAAAACCTATTCAACAGCCTCGCCGCTACCCACACTATTGCCATTTCCAACCCGGTTGGGGCTAATTTTCCTACTTATTTACCCCTTGTACTCAGTGAGCCGTCCTACGGTAATCGGTGATCGGATTACTGGCTACTGATTACTGATCACTTTCCCAAAGCTGACGGCCGTTTGCAAACAAGCTATAATCGCCCTCTATGAAACCAAACTACCCTGCGCGTGTTTCCCTGGTTCATGCCCCTACTCCTCTAGAGAAGTTGGAACGTCTCAGCAAATATCTGGGTGGGCCAGACGTCTACATCAAGCGCGATGACCAAACTGGTCTGGCCACAGGTGGCAATAAAACGCGTAAGCTCGAATTCCTCGTCGCCGATGCTCTAGCTAAAGGCTGTGATCATCTTGTCACTGTTGGTTCAGTGCAAAGCAACCATTGCCGCCAAACGGCCGCTGCCGCTGCCAAATTTGGTCTTGGCTGCGCCCTCGTCCTGAGCGGCACAGCGCCTGCTGAAACCACGGGCAACCTACTGCTCGACAAATTGCTGGGGGCCCATCTTTATTGGGCCGAAGATCGCAACCGCCAAGAAGTCATGAGCGAGGTCGTAGCCGAACTCACAGCGATGGGGCGACACCCCTACCCTATTCCTCTAGGTGGTTCCAATGTATGGGGGGCCACTGGCTATGTGTTGGCTATAGAAGAGTTAATGGCGCAATTAACGGCCGATCACATCAACATAGACTTCATCATCCACGCCAGCAGCAGTGGCGGCACCCAAGCAGGTATGATCGTCGGGGCTGAAGCGGCTGGTTTTCACGGCCAAATCCTGGGCATCAGCATAGACAGCCCCGCCGAAGAATTACAAACACAGGTAGCAGCTCTGGCCACCGCCACCGCCACCCATCTCGGCCTGGGTATGTTGCCCATCGCCGAAAAAGTACAAGTCAACGATGATTATTTAGGCGAGGGATACGCCCAGGTTGGCGAAACCGAACGCGAAGCCATCCAACTCATGGCCCAACTCGAAGGCATCCTTCTCGATCCCGTCTACACGGGTCGGACTATGGGCGGTTTGATTGATCTCATTCGCTGGGGGGCTTTCACAAGAGGCCAGTCGGTTTTGTTTTGGCACACAGGTGGAACGGCCGCTCTCCCCGCCTTCGCCTCCAAACTCCTATAAAAACTGTGATTAGGGAAAATGAGTCAAGTCGTTGAAATTCAATTGGAATGGAAATACACACCTAAAAACTATCTTGAAGAGGCTATTCAAGTTGAAGCAGCTGGTTATGCTCTTTCGATTTCCAATGGGATAGCTCTAGCAAAAATGGATCCAACTTTCTATAGTCAAAACCTGCAAATTAAAGAGTACTTGACAAATATAATTGAGGGGTGTGCATCCTCTTAGGAGAAAGCAGCTTTGATAGAAGAAATTTCTCTCAGGGGCAACCCCAAAATACTATTCATGGTCATGGCAATTTGCACCGATAAGGTAGCTAAAGCCATGAGCATGCGAACATTTACAAGTTTTTGTATTGGCAACTCTTTTTGACGAGAGGTCGTGCCAATAACTTTGGCAATCAAATCAAAAAAGGGTTCAACGCTGGTTTTTCGCTTCTTGAAGCGTTCTTGGATGTCAGGTTGAGCCAGTAGTTGATGATAGGCTTGGGCATAACGGCCGTTATGCCAGCGCAAGGCAGGGGTAAGAAGTAAAGTACCCCGTTTAATCCAACGACGAATTCTCATTGCTTTGGTGTAACGGTCATCCGCCGACAAACTGGCTGGGTTGAGTTGCTTGAGGATAAAGTCAGCCTTTTGGTCGAGAACATCGCTATCAGCGACGGTAGCGGTTTCTGTCTGAACCATCTTAGGAAAAGCGGTCTCAGTACAAGTGATATGGATACCATAGCCATAAACCCAGCCTTGATACCCACTTTTACCCCAAGTGGCATCCGTATCCAAGTGACGTAACTTCGGCGGAATCCGTCCTGCTTGACGGTCAGACTGATGCCAAACAGGGCCATTGGCCTTAAACAGGCTTTTGTCCTCAGCTAAATGCATGTTGGAAAACGCTTCATCTAAGTCGGCCACTTGGTTGCCCACAAAGGCTGCAAACTCGGTGACGACCTCTCCTAATCGCTTGTATTGCCGTGACAGGGTTGTCCGGTGGGGGATTGTCTCGAAGTTGAGAAGCTCCCAGACCTCTGGATGAACGCTCAACCAACGATGTTGCGCTTTGAACTGATAGATTCGTCGAAATTGCATCAGCATGAAAAAGATTATCATCTCCCGATATTTGTAGGTGCAAAGATTCTGATACCTTAAGATAGTCGGATTTGTTTGAATAAATTGGTCAAATAAGGTAATGATTAGGTGAGCATAGTCAGTTAGAGTTGGTTTTTCCATCGGGTTCTCCTGTAATGAATTGGTCTTTTTTACAGTTAAACCCTTTTTGGCTGACTATGCCAACTCTTTCTGTTTTTCTATGCACACCCCTCATATAATTGAAAGCAGGCTGCTTGCTATACAAATTATGTCTCATAAAGGCTTTGATTTGAGTAAGCCAAGCCGCAGCGAATTAAGAGAAGATGGAAACAAGAACGTGTTCGTCGCCGTTGAACCTCTGGTCTTGACATTATCTGGCGGGTTAGTTGACTTCGTGCATCGGGATAAGGATGGAAATATAGTATCAGACACAAAGCAAGAAAGGTTAGATAAGCAAGAGAGGCTAGCCGAAAGAATTGGAAAATATCAAACAGATAAAACACTCGCCCAAATGCTTAAAAGCTACAGAAGGGCTGTTAAAGACCCAAAAGATGAACTGGTTCACTTGTACGAAATTAGGGATGCTCTTTCTGCTCGTTTTGGCAAAGACAAGAAAGCAATGCGGGCTTTGGATATAAACAAAACAGACTGGAAAGTAATCGGTAATCTGGCAAATAACGAACCACTAAAAGAAGGACGGCATCGAGGCAAGTCAGCGGGAATTCTCCGACCAGCAAAGCAAACTGAACTTGAGTTGGCAAGAAAAACTGCAGGGAGTTTTATAGAAAAGTATTTGCTATACCTAGAAAATAACCAAGAAAGTCCATTAAAAATGGCAAAAGGTATAGATAATTGACATTATAAGCTATGGTGAAAGGGCCAACAGCGCGCTCTAACCTCTATTTAGCTGCAGCTGCCAAACAAGCCTGCATCCACTAACCTATCGCCTCCGCCGAGGGTCTAAGGCATCTCGCAAGCCATCACCCAGTAGATAAAATCCCATCACCAGAAACATAACCGCTAAGCCAGGGAAAATGCTATACCAGGGGGCAATATGCAAAAATCCCCGACCAATACTCAACATGGATCCCCATGATGGGGCTGGTAACGGCGTACCCAGCCCCAAAAAACTCAAGGCCGATTCCAATAAGATTGCCGAGGCCATCGTAATAGTGATTTGAACCAAAATAGTCGAAACAACATTGGGGAAAATATGTCGAAAAATAATCCGGGCGGGCGTCGCTCCTATAGCTTGAGACACTTCCACATAAACCTTATTTTTCTCGACCAGCACATTGGCCCGCGTTAAACGGGCAAATGCGGGTGTCGTCACAATGGCGATGGCCAAAATAGCATTGGTAGAACCAGGCCCCAATATAGCCAAAATAACGATGGCCAATAAAATAACCGGAAAGGCCAGAAGGGCATCAAAAATACGCATAATGACAGCATCAAGTTTGCCGCCTGCATAGCCCACTATCAAGCCAATCGTCACTCCAACAATAGTCGAAATACCCACAGAAACAAGGCCAACAGTAAAGGCAATCCGGGAGCCAATGAGAATACGGCTCAAAATATCCCTCCCAAATTCATCAGCACCCAAATAATAAGGAGCCTCTGGCTCATGGAAGCGATCTTCTGCATGTATCTCCAGAGGATCAAACGGTGCTAGCAGGGGCGAAAAAAGAGCAATCAGGCCCATAACGAGAATGATAACCAAACCAATCATACCTGAACGATGCCGCCAGAAGGCGCGCATAACTATGGCAGTGGGTCTCTCAGACTTGTTAGGTTGCAGAAACTGCTCTACGTTGCCTTGTTCATTCAAGTTCAAATTCGTTGTTGCCAATGGAATTCCCTTGCCATGTTCATGACGAAATCATTCATAACGAATCCGCGGATCGATAAAACCGTAAATAACGTCTGTGAGCAAATTGACAACCAAAAAGGCTACAACAATAAACATCACACTAGCTTGCAGTATGGAATAATCTCGCCAACCAATGGCTTGGATTGTTAGGCGGCCCACACCCGGCCAGGCAAAGATTGATTCCACAATGATGGCTCCACTCAGGAGGTCACCGATTTGCAGCCCAAATACTGTGACAATTGGAATTAAAGAGTTGCGCAGCACATGGCTCAGCACAACCGCGGTCTCCCTCAAACCTTTGCCTCGAGCTGTCCGAGTATAGTCCTTACCCAACTCATCCAGCATTGAGGAGCGCAAGTAGCGGGTTAATCTGGCAGCCATGGCTATTCCCAAGGTGAGGGCAGGCATAATCAATGATCGCAGGTGTTCTACTGGCTGCTCGCTGAACTCCGGGCGGCCCGATGGTGGCAATATCTTGAGCTGCAAACTGAAGTAAAGAATCAAAAGAATGGCTAACCAGAATCCGGGCACGGCAAAAGACAGTGCCGAAAACAAGGTAGTAACAAAATCAAGAATGCTACCTGGCCGCAGTGCTGAAAAAATTCCCAGAGGCAAGGCTATGATGGCCCCAATGAAGGCGGCTGCCAGGGCTAACTCAACAGTAGCTGGAATGCGTTGCCTGATCAGCTCATTCACAGGAAATCCATTGATTAAAGAGTTGCCTAAATCTCCGGTGGCGACGTTCCCCAGCCAGATAAAATATTGAACCCATATGGGTTTATCTAAGCCAAATTGGTGACGTAAAGCTGCTACTTGTTCTTCTGTAGCATTAGAGCCAGCGATGATTTCGGCTGGGTCCCCAGGAATGAGATGGATAATTGAGAAGACGATGATCGATACAATAAATAGCACCGGGATCATTTGCAACAAACGCCTAAGAATGTATTTGCCCATTTTGTCTAATTCTTCTACAAGGAGTGACGAACAAGACCAAAGCCTTGCCCGTCACTCACTTTATCACACAGTTATGACAATTGGTATGAGCTATACCAATGCTACTTCATGAAGTTCCAAAAGCCAGATTATGTCTCCCCAATTTAGGGAGATAGCCAAGTCTCATTTAACCAGATGTTACCAGCCATATCGGTTCGGAAATTATGTACGTTGTCATTGTAGGCATAAATTTCTTGCCGCCAAGCAGTGGGAATATTCCAACCCTGCTCGATCTGAATGGCTAAGGCATCCTGATAAAAGGCTTTGCGCTCTTCTTGATCTAAAGAGGCTCGACCTTGGGCAACGAGATCTGCATATTCTGGGAACCAGGTATCGTTGTCTGTGATACCGAAGAAATTGCGGAATGGCCGACAGCAGGCAGCGCCTTCAAACAAACCACTAGGATCAACAGTTGCATCACCAGTACCATGAGAGGCAATGGCAAATTCGCTACCAATGAGGGCCGGGAAGTATTGGGCCAGTTCGGTGGGCAAGAGTTCCATTTCAATACCAATTTGGGCCAAATCCTGCTGATATACCTGTGCTTGATCTAAATAGGGGCCAGCAGACCCACGAATCAACATCGAGGTTTGGAAACCATCAGGATAACCAGCCTCGACCAAAAGCTCCTTAGCTTTATCCAGATCAAAGGTATAATAGTCGGCTAATTCTGGGGCATAGGCCCAAGATGTTTCGGGATAGGGCTCTAAGACGGGAATTTCGGCACCATGAAAGGCTGTCAGAGCAATTTTTTCCCGATCTACGGCATAGTTCATGGCCTGTCGCACCAAAGGATTATCAAATGGTGGTTCGTTAATGTTCATGATGAAGGCGTAGAAAAAGAATCCAGGTGGGCTGGTAGAAACAGTGACCCCTTCCGTTTGCTCTAGGAGCGATTTATCAACTAAGGGAACGCCACGCAAAGCATCAATACTGCCAGCCAGAAGATTGACCATCCGCGATTGCTCATCAGGAATTGGTTTAATGATAACGCCATCCAAGTAAGGCAGACCTTCTTGCCAATAATCCTCGAACCTAGAAGCAACGAGCCGATCACCTGGTACCCATTCGTCAAATTTGAAGGGGCCTGTACCTATGGGCACGGTTTCGATGTTTTCTAATGCTTCCTGGGGGAATATTTGCATGGTGGCGATGCCGTCGAGCTTAGGGCCAACTTCGCTATAATTAATCTGTACTGTGTAATCGTCAATTTTATCTGCGCCAGTAGCCAGCAAGAAACGATCGCTGAGATGGTGTCCAAATTCTGTGCTGCGGGCATGGTCTACAGACCAGATTACGTCGTCGGCGGTCATTTCACGGCCGTTATGGAACATGACGCCCTGACGCATATGCAGCGTAACGGAGAGACCATCTTCGCTTTCTTCCCAAGATTCAGCCAGCCAAGGCTCAAAATCTCCATCATCACTGATGCGAATGGGTGCCTCGAAAAATATGGGCTTAAATTGACCCGTACTCACATCAAAATAGGGGTGGAAGGTAATGAAGTCCTCGCCTAGAGATAAATTCAAGATACCACCTGCCTGTGGCTCCATAGACATTTCGGGTTCAGCCTCAGGCACGGCCGTGACCTCCACAACTTCTGTTTGTGTCTCTACTACAACACGTGTGACCTCTACCGTTTCTCCTTCTTCCATAATGGTCTCGGTCACCACACGAGTCACTTCTACTTGTTCGACAACAGTTTCAACGACGGTTTGGATTTCTGCCTCTGGGGCACCACAGGCAGCTAAAATCCCCAAAAACAGAAAGGCTATCACCATCAAGTGCATTTTTTTTATTCTCATTTTTCCTCCAATTGGATTAACTTCTTCAATTATTCATTAAGTTGACATAAAGTGAAAGCTCATACTATTTCCATAAACACCTCTTACTCTTTAACAGCCTCGATGACTGCCCGAATATGAACAGCAGGGACATGCCCAGGCACAACGCAGCCGGGCCCTATCATCAGGTGACGGCCGTTTGTCTGAGCAATAGCGTCCTTCACCTGAGCCTGAATCATTTCCGTCGACTCAGTCACCAACGTCTGGCGCTCACTTACACCCCCCACCAGCAAACCTGAGAACTGTTCACCAGCCTCTTTAAGCGTAGGCCAAGTCAAGCGATCATGCCAATTAAACATATTTGCTGGATAACGGCTCATCAAGTCAAACATAATATCTTCACCATGCGCATGAACCATATTAAACTCAGCATCTTGTACCGCATCGAGTACAAGACGATCAAAATATTCACCAAACTCCTGGTATTCTGCCTCGCTCAGCAGTTGATACGTACCACATTGACTAGCAAAAAACATGCCATGTGCCCCCACTCGGAGCGACTCCTGAGCAAATCTAATGGTTGCCTCCGCAATAATTTGCAAACCCTCTTTAAGCATATCAGGCTGACGGCGCAAATCTGTAAAAACCCGTTCGCCTGCCAATTTGCGAGCGGTGGTTAGGGGACTAAAAATCGTTTGCAAAATCGGCACGCTATTCTGAAGTTTTTCAACTGATAGTCGCAAGGCCTCAATTTGCTTGCCCAAATATCCTTTAGTAACATCCAGTGATTCTAATTTAGGCCACTGAGCCACATCAGTCACACCGAATTTTGTGACTGTACGGATGCCACTATAATTTGGCTCGTAAATCGTTTCTGCTCCCCAATCTTCAATTCCATAAGTGCCTGTAGGCATAAATTTAACCAAATCGAAATCATACATATTTTGCCAACTGAGCGTAGCGGCAGCCAAACCAGATGGTGTTTCATCGTCAATGGGCCAATGCCGCCAAAGACTAATCGGCACATAGTCCACCTCTTCACCTTTCATAGCTGCCCGAACACGTTCCCAATGCGTCATTTGTGATGTCATATAATCCTTCTTTCCTTATTTAATTCAAGTCATTCTGTCATTAGCTGTTAATCGATTGCAACTTGTATGTTTAAAGTAGTAGTATCCAATCAACCTTAGCGCAAGGCTTCAATCACAGCACTTGCGTTTTTCTCTGTCACTCCTTTAGCCAGAGCCATTTGGTAAAGTTGGGCAGCTACCGCTGAAAGCGGCATAGCTTGCCCCAGTTCTGCCGCCAAATCAAGGGCATAAGCTGCATCTTTGTGCAGCCAGCGGGCTGCAAAATTGACTGGCTCATGATCGCCCTGCACCATGTTGGCCGCATAAGCCTTCACAATCCGACTGGCCACAGCCCCACTGGTTAAGCTTTGCACGACCTGCGCCATATCTAATCCAGATTTCTCAGCCAATAACAAGCCCTCGGCCAGAGCCGTTGCCTGAGCCGCCACCATTAGATTTACGATCAGTTTATAGGTTGTGCCTGCCCCAACCTGGCCGAAATGAATGATTTCTTGACTATAGGCTTCCATAATCGGTCGGGCGGCACGTAAAGTATCCTCTGCTGCACCAACCAAAAGAGTTAGTGTCCCGTTCTCTGCCCCCTTGCGCCCGCCCGTAACGGGGCTGTCAATAAAACGCAGTCCCTTGGCTGTCAGGCCCTGCTCCAACTCGCGCACCCAGCCGAGGGAGATCGTCGTACTTTCGATGGCAATGGCCTTCTGTTTGGGGTTGCCTGCAAGTACCCCCTTTTCCCCTAGCCAAATCTCCTTTGATGAATCATCGTCACCAACAATGGTGATAATAAAATCTGCATCAACGACTGCTTCAGCCGGGGATGCGCTGCTAGCGGCACCAGCGGCAACTAATGCCTGAGTCTTGGCCACAGTCCGGTTATAAACAGTGACACTATAGTCGGCTTTGAGCAGATTGTGGGCCATGCCCTCGCCCATAATGCCCGTGCCTAAAAAAGCAATTTTTGTCATAGGTGGCTTTCTGATAACGGCCGTAAACCCAGGCCCGCCATCTTACTCATGAACCTCGTACACCTTTCTTACAGAAGGTGCAACCAAATACTGCTTAAATTTGCCACCTACCTCTTTGTGGGCATCGCTGGCAAAGGCTTCAGTCATCTCCTCCAAACTATCCCAGGCAGTAAGAAATACAATATCCTCTGGATCATCATTAGATTCGAGCAGGTGATGGAAGCGATGTCCTTTTTGAGATGCAAAAAAATCGCTCAATTCCTGGCTGTTGTATAGGTTTCTAATGTCTATCACCTTAGTCGGGTCTGCTTTCGCATTGACTATTCGTAGCCACATAAATGTTACTCCTTCAGGCTTTATCTGTGGTTTGATGTAGCTCATTCGTTTTTTGGCGAACATGATCAAGGTGACTCAGTGCTTCAACAAATAGAGCGGCTACATGCCTATCATCGATTGAATAAAAAATTTGGTTTCCCTCTCGACGGGTTCGAACGAGTTTCACTGCCCGCAACTTGGCCAAATGATGGGATACGGCCGATGCTGATACCTTTACAAATTCGCTTAATTCATTGACGCTGTATTCTTGCCGGGTCAGCAGGTAAACAAGTTGGGCTCGCGTGGGGTCGCTGAGCATTCTGAATGTTTTTACGATATCGTCCAATAAGTCTTCCGGTAAAATGTGTAAATCATTTAGGAAAACATGCCTGTTACGCAATTTTGGACCTCGTGTAACATGAGTAATTGAGCAGATGCTCAGATATTGAATATGATACTCGAACGAGATAGGTGAGGCAAATAAGATTAAATGTGTAAACGTACCCTAAAAGTGAATGGGTTCACGAGAATTAGCCCTTAGGCCACTGGCAAAACATGAAAGAGGATGGCAAAAAAATGGCAGACGCTGCCACTGAGGACAAAGAGATGCCAGATAGCATGATTATAGGGCAGCTTTTGCCAAGCATAGAAGATAACACCGATCATATAAGCTGCACCGCCCAGAAATAACCAGGTCATGCCACCCGCTCCCAACAGGGCAAACATCTGTTTGAGGGCAATGACGCATATCCAACTCATCAGCACGTAACCGATGGTAGCCAGAACCTCAAAACGGCCGATAAACCACACCTTAAACAAAATCCCCAACACCGCCAAGCCCCATACAATGCCAAAAATCGTCCAGCCTAATGGCCCTCGCATCGTCACTAAGGCAAAAGGCGTGTAGGAACCAGCAATCAACAGATAAATGGCAGCATGATCGAAAATACGCAGCACGCGCTTGGCTTGCGGTAGTTGAATGCTGTGATACAACGTCGAACAAAGATACAGAATCACTAGACAACTGCCATAAATGCTGACACTCACAATGCGCCAAACATCGCCATAAATGGAAGCCAAAACCACCAATAAGGTCAGGCCCGCTACACTTAACATAGCGCCAATACCGTGGGTAATGCTGTTAGCAATTTCCTCACCAACAGTATAAAAACGGTTCACTCGTCGGGACAAAAGGTGGGGTTTATTGTTCATATCGTGTGTTTCCGTGTCTCTACCTAGTGTGAATGTGTGAAACGAATGGTCGTTACACTAAAATCTCCCAACATCATACCGTAAACAAGCTCATATTCAAGCCCCCAGCCTAATTTCTAAGCTCAAAAATGGCCAAAGTGATAGCGTCTTGCACGCCTTCATTTGTGATGATGGGCAGCCGTATTGTGGGATCGGTGATGTCATAAAGGCCAAGCAGGACACGATATTGACCGGGCGGCGTGTTGGTCGGAATAAGCAAGCCATGATTGTCACTAATGACCTCATTGGGTTGCCAGATGGTGGTCAGGTTAAGGCCTCCACCCGGTTCACTGTCTCGCTGCGCTATGGGTTGGCCGCTGGTATCTACTAGGTGCAAGAAGATTTTATAGCGTTGGCTAAGGGAAACGGCCGTCTCCCAAAACAGCGTCACCTGCACAATATCACCCGGCTGGAACTGCTCACTGTTGAGCGTGTAACCATTTAGAGTAATGTGATCGCCGAAAGGGGTGTAAACGGCCGTTTCCATCTCCGTGGCCGCTTCATCTGGTAGGGCATAGGTCACAAAGCGTACGTCCCCCAGCCACTCATCCGTGGCCTTAAAGGCATGTTCATCCAACCACCGCTCCACCAACCGTTCGGGATCACGCTGCGCCTCCCCCCAAAAAATGGCATACAACCGTGTATGCTGGCCCGCAATCTCACTCAACTGAGCCTCAATCCTCTCTGGTGTCGGCTGCCTCAAGCCCGTTGGCAGCGGATACACCGGCGCACCCTCCCGATGATAATAGGTAAACACCTCCCACTGGTTGGGCGCATCCAAAATAATACCCGCATTGGGATGTCCCTCGGCTTCAATTCGGGCCACCATCCCCCGATAATCGGCACGAGCGTAAGCGGGGTTACTGTAGAGATTTGTGAGTGAAAAAGTAATCAGTAAACAGTAAACAGTAATCAGTGAACCGTAAATAGCCATGCGCCAAATCGTAAATCGTAAATCCAAAATCGTAAATCCTATGAGGAGACAGAGAAAGGGAACGGCTGTTACCAAAAACTTATAAAACTGCGGCGCAATAGAGCCAGCCATAAACATAAACAAGAGCGGAATGACCATGGCGATGAGGGGAATACGGGTATGGGAACGGCCGTTCCACACCCCCATCAGCACCAACCCAACCGCTAACCACACCCCCCAACCCACTGGCAAAGTCTCACCAAAGGCCAACCAATGCCCCGCATCCCGCAAAAACTGCAAAAACGTAATACCTGTATTAGGCCGTCCACCTGTTTGGCGCAGGAAAATGGGCAGCCAGGGAGTGTTGAGAAGAAGCGCGGCCAGGGGATAGGGCAACCAGCGCAACGTATTACGTATTGCGGGCAACCGCTGGTTGCAATGCGTATTGCGTAAAGAGCCAGTTAGCACAATCAAACCATGCACAACAAAAATTGCAGGGAAGAAATAATGGGTATAAAGACCGGCTGTAAGGCAAAGAATATAAGGAATGGTTAATTGCCAGAAGCGGGGCGACTCAATCTCTAGTCTCCAGTCTCCAGTCTCCCAATCGCACAACCCCAAAAGCAACCATGTAGACAACACCGCCCACAGCCCCAACAAGGCATACATGCGCGTTTCCTGACTATAGTAGATGAGAGCGGGGTGAACGGCCGTTAACAACCCCGCCACCATGGCTAAGCGCTCACCGTTCACCGATAACCGCTTCCCGATCCCCATCGTCACCGCCACTGTCAGCACCCCAGCATAAGCCGACAAAGATCGCAAACCAAACTCACTGTCCCCCACTAGCTCGCGCCAACCACGCAGCATCAAATAATACAGCGGCGGATGTACATCACTGGCTGTCCCCTCAATAATCAAGGCCACAGAACGCTCGCTCAACCGGGCACTATTGCCCTCATCATTCCAAAAGGATTGGGCATCCAACCGATAGAAGCGCAGCCCAAACGCCAGCAGTAGAATCAAAACAGGTAAAACTCGTCGCATCAATGAAGAAAGTTAACTGTCTGGATTGTCACTAGCTCCAAGTTTTTTACGATTTGCAAGATAGGATTGATCGCTAATCACTGGCCGACCAGAAGCTTCCTCAAATGATTTGCGGGCAATTCCAGCGTTCTTCCCACCCTTCTCTGCTGCCTTTTTATTTTCCTCAAATCCTTTGGCATCTTCTTCCTGAATTTCCTCAATAGTCGAAGCTTCCCCAAGAATCGTAAAAGCCAGTTCAAGCGGCGTCATGTGATCACGCAAATTCCCTTTTTTAACACTTTTTAACTCTTTATGTTCCTGCACAGACAGATTATCAAAGGTACCTTTGTGAATCTCATTGGTGAGAATACCATATTCACGACCCTGTACACCACGATTCTGCCATTCGTCTGTGAGCTGGTTACGAGTGGTAATGGAGCCGATGCGAGCATTGATCCAATCTTCGTCATATCCCGCTAGACGGTACTTTTCCCGTTCAGCCTCAAGGGGATCAGCCTGGATTTCATCAAGGCGACGGCTGCCCGTCATCGCCAGCCACTGTTTGAACGGCTCAGCTTTGGGAGAAGGAACTGATTGGATGATGCGCAAAATTCCACGCTGATCGGCACATTCTGTTTGATAGGTTCGATTATTTTGGCGGCTCTTCATTGGGAACTTCTCGCAAATTGCGAGAAGTTCTCCAGAGTCATCTCGACGTTTCATATCGGCCCAATAGCGACTGGGATCCGTTGCTGCACTTAAAAGGTGGATCACATCAACAACTACGAACCACCAGCGACTAGTTTTTTCATCCCATATTCTGCGAATGCCTTCATATTCATCAAGCGGTTGTATCTCGCTGTTCATCTTGTTTGCCCCTTATTTCTGCCTCTGGTTCTGAATCAAATCTGCCCTTTATTATAACACGTCCGAGCTATCCACATATTGACAACCTCACACCAAATCCTACGAACACCCACAGACCCAAATCACTCTTCCGGCGCAAGATAGATCAACAATGCAAAAAACAAAATGGCACTACTCATGATGAACAAAAACGGCCGTATCCTGCCCCACACCCACACCCAATCAGCCACCTCCTCAACCACCCGTTCCCCATTGCCATAATCCGCCAACGCCTCCCACACTGGCAGCGGCTTAAAATCTGGCTCCATCGCCCGAAAATAATAAAATGCCTGGTCCTCCTGCGGGGCAGCCCGTTTGAAAAACCAATAATACACCACCCCCAGCCAAGGCCAATCCGTCTGCGCCCGCTCATAAGCTTCAACCCCGTATTTTGCCTGTTGCCCCTCATCCACCTGTCCAAAATTCTGTTGCAAGCCATCTGGCACACTGTTCCAGCCCATTTCACTCAGCCAAATCGGCTTATGTGCGTCGCCATTGCGCACCATTACATCCCGCAGCAGCATATGATGGGGAAAATTAACCACCGTCGGCCGCAACCGCTGATCCCGCGCCCCTGACCACAAGCCATACCCTTGTGCCGACAACACATCAAAACAAGCCCCCGCCCCCGCATTGTACATGCGCTGCAAGAAGACGAGGTCATTCATATTACGGCCGTTCATAGCCACCGTCGGCGACATGGCGCCGGCCACGACCACTGCCTCAGGATTGACCTCCATAATACGCTCATAAGCATGGCACAATAAAATCGTGAACGCCTCTGGGTCTACACTTTGTTCCCCCCACTCTGGGTAAATATTCGGCTCATTCCACACCTGGAAATAAGTAATACGACCCGCATAGCGCTCAACAACGGCCGTTACAAAATCCCCATAATCCCCTACATCATCTGGCGGCGCCTGCGTCCCAATCGTATCCGTCAGGGCCCGTGACCAGGACGGCGGATTACTCAACCGCGCCATAATCTCAATATCATATTGCTCTGCCAATTCCACAATATTGTCATACTTGGCCCAACTGGAAACCACGCCCACCGTCTCCACATTACGCCGATCCTCAAAATTTCCCTTCCCATGAACCTCAATATCCTCCCAAGGGAATTCCTGCCGAATAAACTTAAACCCTGCTTCCCTAATCAGCCGCAGACTCTCCTCACGCTTGGCAATCTCCGCCTCTTGTTCCAAAAAGGTATTAATCCCCATCACTGGCACATCGGCATATTCCGTCACTTCATGGGGCGCAAGCTGAGGTTGGGGACGAACGGCCGTATTCAACCAATGCACCACCCCCCGCAATTGTGCCAGCACAGCCTCCTCCCCCGTCAAATCATATAGTGACGATGCATTGGGCCACAACGACACCAATAAACCGACCACAGCCAAAATAACAACCACTCGTTTCCATGTCATAGGCGTGGATTATACATTTTTAGAAATGAGGGCGAAAACGGCCGTTACCAATCAAACATATGGCTCTGCCCTTGACAATACCATACAGTATGGTATTATATCGCTCAAACATACCATCTGGTATGGTACTGTATTTGCTTGTCAACAAAGAAAGCGAGGAAAATATGTCTCCAATACATGTCGAATATTCAGCAAAGATCAATGCTTCTCCTGAAAAAGTGTATGCCGTTATTGCAGATTACGCCGAAGGACACCAAGCTATATTGCCCAAACCCTACTTCACCAAAATGGAAGTTGAACATGGTGGCAACGGTGCTGGAACAGTCATTCAAGTCTGGATGAATGTAATGGGAGTCAAACGAATATATCATATGACAGTAAGCGAACCGGAACCAGGCCGGGTTTTGGCCGAATCTGATCCCAATGCAGGGGTACAGACAACTTTCACTGTCGATCCCATCCCTAACACAAGCCAATCTAAAGTTACGATTGCCACGACTGCCAAACCCAGTCGCGGTGTACAAGGACTTTTGGAAAAACTGTTCAATCCTCCCATTATGCGCCGCATTTTTCGCGAAGAACTACAACTATTAACTGATTATGTGAATGGATAAACATGACTAGAAAAACAAAACGAGACTGGCTAGCAGCGGCCGTTCACGCATTTGCTCAAAAAGGACCAGGTGGCTTGACCATTGACAATCTAGCCAAGCAGCTTAGTGTAACTAAAGGTTCTTTTTATCACCATTTTGAAAACTATAAGGACTTCAAATTATCCTTTCTGCAACATTATGAAGAAGAAAGCACCCTATCAATTATAGAAACCCTAAAATCGTACGATTCCGCCTCAGAAAAATTACATAGGTTGATCGCCTTCATTGTAGAGTTTTCCACTCAATTAGATGTTAATCCTGAAAATATGCTGCGCGCCTGGGCCATGCATGACGAAACCGCCCGCATTGTTCAAACCCGTGTCGATCAACAGCGTATTGCTTACGTAGAATTGTTGCTACGTGAACTAATCCCAGATGAACAAAAAGCCTCCGCCGC
This sequence comes from Promineifilaceae bacterium (SeqCode), assembly GCA_965223555.1. Taxonomy (GTDB): domain Bacteria; phylum Chloroflexota; class Anaerolineae; order Promineifilales; family Promineifilaceae; genus CBDCWU01. Next base: position 991,849 of record CBDCWU010000008.1, on the reverse strand, counting down.
AGCCATAATGATGTACATCATCCTCGTAGGGGCAGAACAAATGCACCCACCCATTATTGGAAATGATTTACTCATCCAATTCAATGCCTTCCTGCGCTTAAATGACATTGAACAGATATGTGACATTAAACAGGTGACTTCATGAAAAAGGACCACTAATAAAGTTTGTGCCCCAGCTACAAGGATTAATTGCTGCCAATGAGAATCATTATTCTGTCATAATCTTGGTTCATTACCAACATTGGACGGGACCATTATACTTTAATGTGATACGGCCGTTTCACCATATCGTAGTTCACCAAATGATGAAAGCTGGCGCACTTTACCGCCAATAATCAGCAAAACCGACAACTTTGCCCCCCCATTCCCCTCATGATACACTTCCCTTTGTCACAGTAACCAGTTATCAGTATTCAGTATTCAGTACAAAACATCCACACTGAATACTGTTCACTGATTACCGAATTACTGATCACCGATCACGGAAAAAAGGACAAAAAATGCTATCTCCCATCGAAAAAGGACTCTTCATCCTACTCGTCGTCATCTGCCTCACCGCCGCTTACAACAGCTTTCTGCAAATGGCCCAAATCATCAACCGTGGTCAGGGCAAGCTCAACTTAGATGAACTCCCCCAGCGTGTCATCACTGGTGCCGTCGCTCTCTTCGGCCAAGGCCGCATCTTACGTCACCGCCGCCTCACCTCCATCCTCCACTGGGGCGTTGCCTGGGGCTTTCTCTTCTACTTCATCGTCAACGGCGTAGACACCTTCGAAGGCATGATCACAGGCTTCCACTTCCTACCCAATAACATCATTGGCGACACCTACCGCTTCCTCGCCGACGTGCTCGGTGGCATCGTCCTCATCGGTGTCATCTACTTCATCCTACGCCGCTTCCTCTACCGCGACCAAGCCCTCGCCATCCGCGACAACGTCAAACTCAACCCCAAAGCCCGCGCTGGCGGCGTTTACAAAGACTCCCTCGTCGTGGCTCTCTTCATCCTCCTGCACATCGGCTTCCGTATGTTGAGCGTCGCCTTCCTCATCGCCCAAGAAGGCGGCAACGACTGGAGCCAGCCCTTCGCCAACCTCATCGCCCAAACCTTCCTCATGAACCAACCCGAATCTCTTCTCACCTTCGGCTGGCATCTCGGCTGGTGGATGGCACTCGGCTTGGCCATCATGTTTCTCCCCTACTTCCCCCGCACCAAACACGCCCACCTCTTCATGGGTCCCATCAACTTCATGACCCGCCCCGAGCGCAGTTTCCTCGGCGAAATGAGCACCCTCGACTTTGAAGACGAAACCATCGAACAATTCGGTGTCGCTAACCTCTTCGACCTCGAACAGACCCGTATCGTAGATGCCTTCGCCTGCATCATGTGCAACCGCTGCCAAGAGGTCTGTCCCGCCTACAACACGGGCAAAGAACTGTCCCCCGCCGCTCTCGAAGTCAACAAACGCTACTTCCTCAAAGACAACATGGCTGGCTTAGCCAATGGCGATCAGGATTTGATGACCACCCCTCTCCTTGATTATGCCATCAGCGAAAGTGCCGTTTGGGCCTGCACCGCTTGCGCCGCCTGTGTAGACATTTGTCCCGTTGGCAACGAACCGATGCTCGACATCATGGACATGCGCCGCAACCAAGTGCTCATGGAAAGCAACTTCCCCGACGAGCTACAAGGCGCATTTCGTGGCATGGAGCGTACAGGCAACCCCTGGATGTCCACTGAAAGCCGCATGGCCTGGACCAACGCCCTCGACTTTGATGTGCCCACTGTCGAAGAAAACCCCAATTTTGAATATTTACTTTGGGTCGGCTGTGCTGGAGCCTTCAACCCCGATGCCCAAAAGACAGTACAATCGGTGGCCACTATTTTGCATCATGCGGGCATCAGCTTCGCCATTTTGGGCGATGCCGAAAGCTGCACAGGCGACTCAGCCCGCCGCGCTGGCAACGAATACCTATTTTACGAAATGGCCATGGGCAACATCGAAACACTCAATGCCGCTGGCGTAGACAAGAAGCACATCGTCACCAGCTGCCCCCACTGCTTCACCACCCTGGGCCAAGAGTACCAAGAACTAGGCGGCCATTACACCGTCTATCATCACACCCAAATGATTGCTAACCTCGTTGGGCAGGGCAAGTTAAGGATGAACGGCCGTACCCTAGAATCCGTAACCTTCCACGACCCGTGTTATCTCGGCCGTCACAACGACATTCTTGATGACCCCCGTACTGCTCTAGCTCAAGCAGGTGCAAACTTGCTAGAGATGGAGCGACACGGCACAGACTCCTTCTGCTGCGGGGCCGGTGGTGCCCAAATGTGGAAGGAAGAAGAGCATGGCACAGCGGCCGTTAACGCTGTTCGTTTCGCCGAAGCCCGTCGTACTGGGGCCAAAACCCTAGCCGTTGGCTGCCCCTTCTGCGCCCAAATGATGCACGACGCCAACCGAGAATCTGGGGCACCCATGCAAGTCAAAGACGTTGCCGAATTAGTCGCTGAAGCGATGGCTTAAATCGCTCAGATTGGGTCAATCTTTGAGATTGGCCCAATCTAGTTGGAAATGATTTATGTTCCGAAAAAGATTCTTTGAGTTCGTCGCTTTGATTAGCCTATTTGCTCTTACCGCGACTGCTTGTCGTGGCAACGACACCTATGTTGAAACGTTTGATGAGCCAGGGACGTGGAGTGCGGGCAGTGATATTGATGTGGAGGGAGATGTCCGCAATGGAGTGTATGAACTGCTGGTGAAGGCGGATAATTTACTAATTTGGGCCTCAGCAGGGGAGTCATTTGGGGATGGGGTGTATGAGGTAGAGGCAACGGCCGTTTCCGGACCAGTCAACAACAGCTACGGCATGGTGCTGCGGCTAGACGACGATGCCGACAACTTCTACCTCTTCAAAATCAGCTCCGATGGCTTCGTCTGGATCGGCAAATTGGTCAGCGGCGGTTTAGAAGAAAATACGCCATTGGTGCAAGATTGGTGGTTTGAATCTAGTACTGTCAAAACAGGCCTTAACGAAACCAACGTCCTGCGCGTTCATGCTGAAAGTGGTAACATGATCTTCTTCGTCAACGACCAAGAAGTCGGCCGGGTGACAGACAACAGCTTCCGTAGCGGTGATATTGGCATCATGGCCGAAACATTGGGCTTGGGTGGTGTCCAAGTACAATTCGATAACTTCACTGTCTCCCCACTTGAAGCTGCCACCAATTAGACTGGTAATAATCTGAGCGTCCTATTCAAAACCCCACCAATATCGTGTAAAATAGCATCTAATCACCCATCTTAACAATACCCGCAAGACAATTTTGGCATACTTTAGTAAACAAAATACTGTTAGGTTTCCCACAACCTACTGCTATTTTTAAATAATAAGGACGCCACTGAACCTATGAGTGATATTTCCCACTTGATAACTCTTCACGATAGCATTTATTTGTCAGCCAATTATTATGTAAACAAAAGGGGCAAAAATGGCTAAGACCCAAACAGATCGCCCCACGAAACATGCCGATGATGATGTAGATCTACCTATTTTTGGGGGGAGCCCAATTCCGCTACACAAATCTACTATTTTGAAAGATTACAAACTGGCAGTCGAAAGTCGGCAGGCAAGCCTGATCGGCCGTCGTGAAGTTTTGAGCGGCAAGGCTAAATTTGGCATCTTCGGCGATGGCAAGGAAGTGCCGCAGTTGGCCTTAGCCAAAGTCTTCCGAAAAGGTGATTTTCGCTCTGGCTATTACCGTGATCAAACCCTGATGTTTGCTTTGGAAGAAAGCAACATCCAACGCTTTTTTGCCCAACTGTATGCTCATGCCGATGTGCAGGCGGAACCTGCTTCGGGCGGACGATTGATGAATGCCCATTTTGCCACACGCAGCTTGGATGCAAACGGCCGTTGGCACAACCTGACCCAACAACCCAACATCTCCGCCGACATTTCCCCTACGGCGGCCCAAATGCCCAGGTTAGTGGGGCTGGGCTATGCTTCCCGCCTCTACCGTGAATTGGATGAATTACAACACCTAACCCAATTTTCACGGCGAGGCAACGAGATTGCCTTTGGCACTATCGGCAATGCCTCTTGTGCTGAGGGTTTATTTTGGGAGGCTGTGAATGCTATTGGCGTTTTAAAAGCACCTGTCGTCCTCTCCATTTGGGATGATGGCTACGGGATTTCTGTGCCCAACGCTCATCAAATTACCAAACGAAATCTGTCCGAACTACTCAAAGGCTTTCAGCGCGAACCCGGTTGCCATGAGGGCTTCGATGTGTATAGTGTCAAAGGTTGGGATTATTTGAACCTAATTGAAACCTACGCCAAAGCGGCCCAAACAGCACGACGGCAGCACATTCCCGCCATTATTCACGTGCAAGAATTAACCCAACCACAGGGCCACTCTACTTCTGGCAGCCATGAACGCTATAAAACGGCCGAACGCCTGGCCTGGGAAGCTGAATTTGATTGTATTCGCAAAATGCGGGAATGGATCATCGGACAGAGCATTGCTACTGATGGCGAATTGGACCAGATTGAGCGCAACGCCAAAAAGCACATGGAACATATCCGTGAGCGCGCCTGGAAAGCCTTCACGCACCCCATTTATCAGGAGCGCGAGATCGTCGCTGGATTAATGCGTGAGATGGAAGCCACATCAGCGCAGCGTGAACCATTGGCCGACATTCGGCGGCAACTTTTAGCCCGGCAAACCCCCACGCGCAAAGAGATCTTTGCCACCATCCATGAAGCCTTAATCATCACCCGTAACCAAGCCTCGCCAGCCAAACAACAGTTAATGGCTTGGCGCGACCAGGAGTTTTCTCGCAATCGTCACCGTTATGGCTCACATTTGCACAGCGAAACGGCCGATTCCGCCTTACATGTCCCCGAAATCAAAGCCAGCTACTCAGCTAACTCACCTATCATAAGCGGCTACCAGGTATTAAACGCCTGTTTTGATGCCATTTTGGCCCGCGAGCCGCGCTTTGTGGCCTTCGGTGAAGATGTGGGCCAAATCGGCGGCGTTAATCAAGCCTTTGCTGGTTTACAAGCCAAGTATGGTGAATTGCGCGTCTCCGACACGGGCATTCGGGAGGCCACCATTTTGGGGCAAGGCATTGGCCTAGCTATGCGTGGCTTACGGCCGTTAGCCGAAATCCAGTACCTCGACTACATCCTTTACGCCCTACAAACTCTCTCCGATGATCTGGCAACGGTGCATTGGCGCACGGCTGGCGGGCAAAAAGCTCCCGTCATCGTGCGTACACGCGGCCATCGGCTAGAAGGTGTGTGGCACGCCGGTTCGCAGATGGCAGGCATCATCCATTTGGTGCGCGGCGTTCACGTCCTCGTGCCGCGCAATATGGTGCAGGCGGCCGGTTTCTATAACACGCTCATCCAGGCCGAAGAGCCAGCCATCGTGGTCGAAGTCCTCAACGGCTACCGCTTGAAGGAGAAGTTGCCCGATAATATCGGCCAATTCACTGTGCCCTTAGGCGTGCCCGAAATCATTCGCCCTGGTGAAGATGTGACGATTGTGACCTATGGTGCGATGTGTACTTTGGCTCTGGAAGCGGCTGAAATGCTGCAAAAAGTGCAGATAGACGTGGAAGTAGTAGATGTGCAATCGCTGCTGCCTTTTGATATAAACGGCCGTATTCTCGACTCTCTCAAAAAGACCAGCCGCATCCTCTTCCTAGATGAGGACATGCCCGGCGGTGCAACCGCCTACATGATGCAAGAAGTCCTCGAGAAGCAGGGTGGCTACTGGCACTTAGATGCCGAACCACGCACTCTGGCCTCCCAGCCCCACCGTCCCCCCTATGGCAGCGATGGTGCTTACTTCTCAAAACCCAATGTTGAGGATATATTTAAGATGGTCTATGAGATGATGAACGAAGCCGACCCAGCAACATATCCGATGTTTTATAAGTAATTACACAATTACGTAATTACGTGATTACGTAATTCTCAAACATTATGACAAGTAAAATGCTAATGCCAGAGATGGGCGAAGGGGTTATCGAAGGCACGATTTCTAAATGGTTGAAACAGGTTGGAGAGTATGTGGAACAATATGAACCTGTTTTGGAGATTGAGACAGATAAGGTCACGGTAGAGGCCACTTCGGAGGTGGCCGGCTATCTGTTACAGCAATGTTTTGCTGAAGGTGATGTGGCCTCTGTGGGCGCGGTGCTGGCCTATATTGGCGATCAGGGTGAGAAAGCTGCCCCTGCAGAACCAAAAGCGGTTGTAGCCACTGCGGCAGCAACGGCCGTTGTCCCACCCCCTGCCTCTCGTTCCTCTCACAGCAACGGCAAACCCGGGCCAGTCTATACAGGGCGTATTAGCCCCGTGGTCTCCCGCATCGCTGCCGAACATCAAGTAGATTTGAATCAGATAACCGGCACAGGGCGAGACGGCCGTATTACCAAAAAAGACATCCTAGCCTACATCGAACAGCGCACCACCCAACCTGACCCTATCCCCTCCGCTCCCCTGCCCCCCCCCCTCCCCTGCTCCCCCACCTCGCGCCCTCCTCCCCCTCACCTCCATGCGCCGCACCATCGCCGAGCATATGGTACGCAGCAAGCACACCAGTCCCCATGTGACAACGGTATTCGAGGTGGATTTTACGGCCGTTGCTGCCCATCGCGCCGCCCATAAGGAGCAGTTCAAGCAGGATGGAACCGACTTGACCTTCACTGCCTATATCATGACTGCCATTGTACAGGCCCTCAAGGCCCATCCCATGGTCAACAGCAGTTGGAGCGATGAGGGCATCGTCCTCCACCGCCCTATCAACGTAGGTATGGCTACGGCCCTAACGGACGGTCTGGTTGTGCCCGTCATCAAAAATGCGGACAGTCTTAATTTGCTAGGCATGGCCCGCACCATCAATGAGTTAACCGAACGCGCCCGCAGCAAGCAGCTACAACTAGGTGAAATGCAAGGCGGTACATTTACCTTGACTAATCATGGTACGTCAGGCAGCTTATTTGGGACGCCCATTATTAATCAGCCACAATGCGCTATTTTGGGTGTGGGCAAGATTGAGAAACGGGTGAAAGTGATTGATGATGCCATTGCCATACGGCCGTTAGCCTTTGTCAGTCTCACTTTTGATCATCGTATCCTAGATGGCAAAGGGGCTGACGACTTTATGGTGACGTTTAAAGCAGCCATTGAAAATTGGCAGTAAGCGAGATTAGAGAGTGGAAATTGCTGCCAATTTTCACTCTCTAATTTCTAATCTCTACCTATGAAATTATCTACAACTGATGCTGAACATTTCTTCGATTTAATGTGGCCCTTACAATTTTATGTCAACCATAGGTTGCAACTTGCTCCCTATTTAGACACTATCCAAGCCTATAAGGTGGCTTCGATGGAGGAGAAAGCACCAGTGCGATCGGCCGTTTACGAAAATCGCCCTCTGATTGACGACTTCATCCGAGAAAATCCCGCTCAATTGACAGATGAAGATTTGGCCATCGTGCAAAGCTGGCGCGAACATGCCATCGTGAGCGATTTCTTTATCGAACGCTTCCTAAAAAAAGGGGCCATCTTTTTAGGCCAAGGCGAGACCGACGTCTATCAAGTTTGGGGCTTATATGACAGTGTGCAAGAGGTATTTGAAGGTGCCCCATTACCCATTCGCGTACAAACCGTGCTGCTGCCCTTCAAAGGCCACATCGTTTATGATGGCTTATTAAGTATCTACCGCATCTATTTTGGCTCGGGCGTCCGGGCGAGTTTGCGTGAAAGTTATATGGCGGCCAAGCAAAACGGCCGTATTATTACCAACCTCGAAGCCAAAACAACGCCCAAAGCACCTAAACTACCCACCAAAGAGTGGCAAAAGCTGACCAAAGAAGCCGCAACAGTCAGCAAAAAATTGAAGGGAAAGCGCACTGCGCCTATTCAGTCACAAACCTTTAGTGTCTTACGTGCCAGTGCCGAGTTAGCGGAAACGGCCGTGAACACACCTGATAATATTGATGATCTATGGGACTTGTACGACAAGGTGCAACGCGCCCTGAACCGCCTGGAAAACATCCTCCACCGCGCTGATTAAGTGTATCACAGTTTAAAATTAGAGAAAAGAAAACTGTGACACCTGAGTATAGCGCAGAATCGTGGGGATACTCTGGAAGCTTGAAGGGGCCTTGCTCAAGTGCCCCCACATTTTTGCGTTATACTCGTGACACCTCAAGGTTTGGCGGTTCGTTCCGACAAGATTTCTATAAGAATGAACCACCAAACACTTAAACTGAACTATGCTGTTGTAACACCCTAGCTATCTCCATAAACACTTGCGCCTGTACACCAGTGGGATTGTCATGCATGAGGGGGTCAGATTGGTTAATGCTGCGGGAGATTTCGGCCGTTAACGGCACGCGGCCCAGCACAGGCACATCAGCTAGGGCTGGTGGTCGCCACTGCTTAGATTGCTGGAAAATCTCATGCTTTTCGTCACAGTTGGGGCAGATAAAGTAGCTCATATTCTCCACAATACCCAAAATGGGCACATCCGCCTGCTGGAACATGAGCAGGGAACGGCCGGCATCAAGTAGGCTCAGGTCTTGCGGCGTAGTGACAATAACCACACCATCCAATTTGATACGCTTGATCAAATCGGCCTGCGGCTGTCCCGCCGAAGGGGGTAAATCAATGAGCAGGTAATCCAATTCACCCCACAGCACATCCTGCAACGTTTGCACCACCAGCCGTCCTACCTCGTCAGGCAAAGGGTTGATGACTTGCTGTTCGCCCATGATCAGGCCAATGGACATCAAATGGAGACCAAAACGTTCGACTGTGGGAATGTAGGGCAGTGCTCCTTTAGGGCGTACAATGGGGACATAGCCCTGGCTGATTCGGCTCTGGTGAATGCCCAGCATAAGGGGCACATTTGGCCCATAAATATCGGCATCAAAAATACCTGCCTTGGCTCCGGTGCGCTGCAAGGCTAAGGCCAAATTGACGGTAACAGTTGTTTTGCCCACACCACCTTTACCGCTGGCGATAATAAGCGTTTTGCTAATTCCTGGGAGTGAAAGTTGGTTCATAATTTTTAGGCAAGGGCAACAAACGTGGGTTTGAGGGCTGGATAAAGGTTGCGATAGAGCTGATAGGCTTGGTTGTAAGCAGGTGTCTGCGGGCTGGGTAGGGTACGGCCGTTTATCCGTACCACCGCCTCACACGCCGCCATCACACTGTTAAACTCCCCCATACCCGTTGCTGCCAATAAGGCCGCCCCATAAGCCGCGCCTTCCGTCGTATTCACCGTCACAATCTCCGCATCCAACACATCGGCCAAAATTTGCCGCCAGAGCAGGCTGCGTGTGCCGCCACCAGCGACTCGTACCTGCGTCACATCGGCCAAACCAGCCACTTTCATCAATTCAAAGCTATCACGCAAGCCAAAAGCTACGCCTTCCAGCACAGCCCGCGTCATGTGTGCCTGGGTGTGGCGCACGGTGAGGCCAATGAAGGCCCCACGTGCCAAGGGGTCGGGATGGGGCGTGCGTTCGCCAGTAAGATAGGGCAAGAAGAAAAGACCATCGCTGCCAGGGGGAATGTCAGTGGCAGGAGCGAGCAAGTCGTCAAAGCTGGTTTGTGGGGCAAGGGTATCCCGATACCAGCGCAAACTACCAGCAGCGGAAAGCATGACACCCATGAGATGCCATTTGTCAGGAACGGCGTGACAGAAGGCGTGCAAACGGCCGTCTGGCTCCACAATCGCCCTGTCACTACTGGCAAAAACTACACCCGATGTCCCCAAACTGAGGGCCACCACCCCATCCACCACCGCGCCTGTCCCCACAGCGTTGGCCGCCTGATCACCGCCGCCGCCGACAACGGGGATGCCTGCGGGTAGCCCCGTGGCTTTGGCGGCTTCTGGGGAAAGTGTGCCAGTAACGGCCGTTCCCTCAAACGTCGGCGCCAGCCATGCCGGATCAATCCCCAAGGCCGCCACCAATTCCTGTGACCAATCACGTTGACGCACATCAAAAAGCTGCGTACCTGCCCCACCTGCTTTATCCATAGCATAGTCGCCCGTCAGTTTGAAGCGCACATAATCTTTGGGGAGAAGGATATGGGCAATACGGCCGTAAATCTCCGGCTCATTGTTTTTTATCCACAAAATCTTAGGCGCGGTAAAACCCGTCAGAGCCTCATTGCCCGTGATGGCGATCAGCCGCTCCTTACCCATAATCGCCCGCATCTCATCACATTCGGCGGCAGTGCGCTGGTCGTTCCAGAGGATAGCCGGGCGCAAAACCTGCCCATTTTTATCGAGTAACACTAAGCCGTGCATTTGTCCGGTGAGGCCAACGCCTTTGACTTGGTGAGGGGAAACGGCCGTTTCTCGCATGACTCGATGAACAGAGACACGCGCTCCATGCCACCACAAATCTGGCAACTGCTCCGACCACAGCGGCTGCGGCGTCTCATAGCCATACTCCGACGAGGCTACACCAACTACCTGCCCCGCCGCATCCATTAGCAAAGCTTTTGTGGCCGTTGTTGAGGTGTCAATGCCAATGTAATAGTTCATAATCACTCCGGCTCCGGCGGTTGAAACCGCCGCCACAACTACGAAGGTGGACTTTATAGTCGTTGCTGCGAATTCCGATTCGCGCCGAATTTTATTCGCCCAGTCTCACCTCACCCCTAGCAACAACTCTATCACCAACTGATCCAACCGCTCATACGGCTGCCCCCGCCGCCCCAAGGCTAGGCGATCAAATTGGTGCATGCGCAAGCCTTGCGCTTTTTCAGTCGAGTAACTGCCTTGAAAGCCAGCCATCGCCCCATCATCAGCGTTTATTTCAGTGAGGAGAGCTTGGATTTCACTGTCGACATTAAACTGTGCCACCTTCTCTTTCAAAATGAGATAGGTACGCATACAGCCTCTGGCAAAGGCCTTCACATCCTCATAATCGCTGGTGCGATAGGCATGTGCATCAAAATGGCGGCTGCCATCATAACCATTGTCCTCCAACAGCTTCACTAAAAAGAAGGCCGACTTCAAATTGACCGAGCCAAAACGAAAATCTTGATCATAACGGCCGAATGCCTGGTCATTCAAATCAATATGAAACAGCTTGCCTGCTTCCAGCGCTTGGGCCACATGGTGGGTAAAGTTCAGCCCAGCCATATGCTCATGGGCCACTTCAGGATTCACCCCCACCATGTCAGGATGATCCAGCGTATTGATGAAAGCCAACATATTGCCAGTGGTGGCATTATAAATATCACCGCGCGGCTCATTGGGTTTGGCCTCCAGGGCAAATTTAAGATCGTACCCCTGGTCAAGAACATACTCACAGAGGAAATTCATGGCTTCGCGGCTGCGCTTAACGGCCGTAATCGGATCCTTGCCCGCATCTGTTTCTGTGCCTTCGCGCCCACCCCAAAATACATAGATTTTGGCCCCCAACTCCACGCCCAAATCAATGGCCTGCATCGTCTTTTGTAGAGCATAGGCGCGAACTTTGGAATCATTGCTGGTAAAGGCACCATCCCGAAAGGCCGGATCACTAAACAGGTTTGTTGTGGCCATTGGCACGACAAGACCCGTCTCATTAAGGGCTTTTTTGAAGTCAGCCACGATCTGGTCACGTTCAGCCAGCGTTGCCGTAATCGGCACCAAGTCATTGTCATGGAAATTCACGCCCCAGGCGCCGACTTCGGCCAGTAAGTGCACCAGTTCGACAGGTGACTTTGGCTCACGCACTGGCTCACCAAAAGGATCACGGCCAATATTACCGACTGTCCACAGGCCAAAGGTGAATTTATTTTCAGGTTTTGGGGCATACATGCTAAATTCTTAACTCCTCTTGCAGTTGAGCTTCTTAATAGTTTGTTTACACGGCCGTTTGCGGGGTTGTATCCACCGAAGCCACATTGGGCAGACCCTGGGCCGCACAAATACCCTGTTTACCAGCTGTGCCAATGATGAGATCGGCCGTTTCATTACGCTGGCGTAATAACCAAATCACGGGTAATACCAGCACCGTTGTAAGACCACCAGTCACATAACCCGCAGCAATGCCTTGCATTTGGGCCAAACGCCCCAGGCTCGTCTGCCCCAACACACTACCCGTGCTGCTCAGCAGCGAATCAAACGAAATAACGGTAGCCCGCTGCTCAGAGGGTGTGACTTGGTGCATATAGGCTTGGCGCACTGGCCCCCACACGCCCATCGCGCCCATAGAGATTAGGTAGAGGGGAACGGCCGTCCAAAAGGAATCTACCAAACCCACCCCCACAATTGCTACGGTCTGAATGCCAGCTGCCCACAGTAACAAGGTGGTACGCTTGCCACAATATTGAGTCAGCCGTTCCACGATGACATTACCAATTATGGTGGCAATCGAAATAAGCGCGGCAACAACCCCCGCTACCCAGGTTAGATTTTGTCCCAATAGCTCCAAAAAATAAGGCTGCCAGGCATAAAAGCCCCAGGCCATGACGATGGATTGGATGAAAGCGGCCATAATAAGTAGGCGAATCGGCCGTTTTTGCCAACCATACTTCAAACTCATGCGGGCGATTTTTTGCATCTCGGCGGGCAGTTGAGCCAAGTTCATGGCCTGCGGCGTAAAGCCGATGTCAAACATAGTGAAGTAGGCGACGATGAAAACGGCCGCTAACAGCCCAGCCCGCACCAAAAATGGAATGGACAAATCCCAATTGCCCAATACTCCACCCCCAATTGAACCCAACAGCATAGCCGCACCGGATACCATCGACCCCCGCGCAAACACCCGATCCAATTTGCCCTTATAACCCGTGGCTTGCAGCGCATCCACCAACCAAGCTTCTGTCGCCCCAGAGTAAAAAGTATAACCCAACCCCAATACAACCGACATCAAACCAAACAGAAGCAAGCCCCCGCCCCTCGCAGCGGCAGCCACATAACCCAATGTTCCCAGCAGTACAATGGCCACACTTAATAAAAGAGAGGCGCGACGACCCCGTGTATCAGCCAAAACGCCTGTGGGAATCTCAAACAGGGCCATGCTGCCTGTGAAAATAGAGTTGGCTAGGAACACTTCAAACAAGCTCAAACCCGCATCCAGCAAAAAGAGGGTATTTACGCCCCAGATGAGCGAGGCAGACAGCGTGTATAGGCCAGCGATGGTCAGATAGTTGCGGATAACTTGATTGGCAGCAGCGGGAATGGGTATGGCTACGGCCGTTTCCCCCTCCATCTCCAAATACATCTGATCCACATAACACCAGCGCCAGGGATCACCTGGTGTGAGGGAACGAATGATCGGATGCTGGGTGGCGTGAAAATGTTGGCTGGCATGTTTATTCTTGGAATCATCACAGCAAGCCACCTCGCCACACACCAGACATTGCCGCAGATGCAGCCAGGTATCTCCTTCAGCTACGCAAGCCGCACATTCATTACTCGTTGGAAATGCCTCTTGAATTTGATCAAGGTGGGTGCATTTTCTCTCCATAATAAGCAAGTATATCCGATTGACTCATCTCTGGCTCATCCTCTACTTAACTCTATCTTATGGAAAGTTAAACTCCCCCTTATGCCTCTGTCAGGTTCTACTTACTTAGCCACCTAATAATAGTCCCCATCAATAACGTAGCCAGACCTGACGAGTTGCAGAAGCCCGCCAAGTCTGAAGGAGAAATAGTGAAGCGTTCAGCTTGGAATCATTTTATTATCGTTTTTTTGATTGGTTTAGCCTTGACTGGTTGTGCTGGTTTAGCAGGGCGAGGTGAAGCCATCACCCAGCCCGCCTTTAATGATGGGGAAGCGGCCCCGGATACGGCCGTTGTGCCCAATCCGCCCGCTGCCGAACCAACAGTTGCAGAACCCATTGCCCCCAGTCCCAGCCAAAATCAAACCCAGGCCCCTATTTCCCAGGATGGCCTGGCTGCCCTTTACACCCAAGAACAAGCCTTTACCAACATCTATGAGCAGGTTAATCCCGCTGTCGTCCACATCGGTGTAGGTGGCGGCCAAGGCTCTGGCTTCGTCTATGATACTCAGGGACATATTGTCACCAATAACCATGTGGTTGAAGGTGGTGGGCAAATTGTGGTGGCTTTTGCAGACGGCCGTCAGGAACCAGCCCAACTCATCGGCACAGACCCTGACTCAGATTTAGCCATTATCAAGGTAGATGTCCCCGCCAACGAACTCTCACCCATCACCCTGGCTGACTCCGACCAGCTCAAAGTCGGGCAAATCGTTATCGCCATCGGCAATCCCTTTGGTCTGTCCGGCACCATGACCACAGGCATCATCTCCAGCCTAGATCGGGAGCTAGAAGGCAACCGCTATCTCATCCCCGACGTCATCCAGACAGACGCCGCCATCAATCCAGGCAACTCCGGCGGCCCCCTGCTAGACCTTCAAGGGCGTGTCATTGGTGTTAACTCGGCTATTCGTTCTGCCAGCAACAGCTCTTCCGGCGTTGGCTTCGCCGTACCTGCCAACATCGTCCAAGCCGTCGCCCCCCAACTAATCACCAATGGTACCGTTTCCCATCCCTGGCTGGGCATCTCTGGTGGGGCACTTTCGTCTAATGGGGCCGAACAATTGGGCTTGAGTGAAGGCACGGCAGGCGTCGTCGTAAGCACCGTCACTGCCAACGGCCCCGCCGCTGCCGCCGGGCTACGTGGCGGCAATGCTCAAGGTTTTGGCGGCGACATCATCACCGCCATAGATGGACAACCCGTCCAAGCTGTAGAAGATTTGCTGGGCTACCTGGTGCAGCACACAGCCGTTGGCCAGACCGTCACGCTTGACGTTTTACGCAATGGCGAGGCAATCACGATACCACTTACCCTCGGCGCACGGCCGTCGGGCGGATAATTGGCAGGTGGTCAGGCTTTTAGCCTCTTCCCGACTACCTACAGAAAAAGCCTGGCGCTCTGCCAGGCTTTTTTCTTTGGCAATAACTGATGATCAAAATATAGCAATGACTTGACACTATCCAAATAATTGAGTATATATAACCATATGGTTATGAATGATGTGCAATTGGATCGAGTTTTTGGTGCGCTTTCGGATGCAACCCGACGCGGGATGTTGGCCCAGTTAGCAAATGGAGAAACAAACATCACCACGCTGGCTGCACCCTACGCAATATCGCAACCTGCCATCTCTAAGCATGTGCGGGTTTTGGAGCAAGCAGGTCTGATTGAACGGACGCGGCGCGGGCGAGAATATATCATTCGTGCCAACCCGGCACCGGCTGAACAGGCCCGTGATTGGATTGCCTATTATGCTCAATTTTGGCAGCAGCAGTTCGATGCTGTGGAAGAATACCTGAAGCAAAGTGAGGCAGTGACATGAGCAGTGATGTTTCGTATGAAAACGGCCGTTTAATCATCACACGCCTATTCAATGCCCCACGCGAAGCGGTCTTCAATGCCTGGATAGAAACCAGCCAAGTCCAACTATGGTGGGGGTGTGGATTTGCCACAAAAGTCCAATCGGAAATTGAGCCAAGGCTGGGTGGAAAATATGCTCACACAATGACACTCAATAACCAAGGTGACTATGCCCATCACGGGCTTATCACAGAGTTTGACCCGCCAGCGTTGCTGGCCTATGAATTGACCGATCTCTACCACAACGACACGATGACTGTACGCGTGGAATTTATCGAGCAAGGTTCTCACACCCAGGTTCGTCTTACACAGGATAACTTATCCGCCGCCTACAGCGAATTTGTGATGGCCGGTTGGTCAGCAGGGTTTGAAAAGCTAGCTGAAATTCTTATCAAAGACGCGATTAAAGTATAGAAACCTGTCGCATTATTGACCCGAATTCCCGTACAAATTGTAGGAGGCAAAAATCATGAAACAAGTAATGCCCTATTTAATGTTCTCTGGTAACTGTCGTGAAGCACTGATGTTTTACGAAGAGTGCCTTAATGGCGAAATAGCATCTATACAGACAGTAGGAGAGTCCCCTTTGGATGTGCCAGAAGAACATCAAGACCGGATATTCGACTCTGAATTCCGGGCAGATAACATATGCTTTAAGGCCTCGGATGATATGCCAGGTCATGAGGTTGCCGTCGGCACGAATTTTGCTCTATTCGTCACCTTCTCTGATCATGCCGAGCAGAAAAAGGTGTTTGATAAATTAGCAGAGAACGGGCACATTCAATTTCCATTAGAGAATAACTTTGGCATGTTGGTTGATAAGTATCGCATCCAATGGATGTTAGCAGGATAAGGAACCCAAATGACTACTGACATAAAAGACCCAACTGACTCAATGCGCTTAAAAGCAAGCCAATATCCTGGCGTGGATGAAGGCACTGCTTGCACACAAAGTTCCTTTAAGGCTGGCAAAAAGGCTTTTTTGTACATCGGGGAACAAGGCGGCCGTTATAAGGCCATGTTCAAATTGCAAAAATCCATACCCGAAGCCACCAAATTAGCTGAGAAAGAACCAGAGTGCTATGAAGTGGGTTCGATGGGTTGGGTCACGGCTAGGTTTACCGCCGACAAACCCATACCCTCGCAACTTTGGGAAAAGTGGCTTGATGAAAGTTATGACCTCAGTCTAACAACCAAAACTAAAAGAAAGTTGGCTAAATAGAACTCTGCCCGAAAGCAGGAGTTCCTGTAATGCACTTCTTAGTCATAGTAACCCAGTTTCTGTCGCGCCCAGGAAGCCCTCAATGAACTTCATTGACCAACGGCCGTTCCCCCCGCCACAATCGCTCCAAATTCTCCAGCAAAATAGCCACCACCCGCTCCTCATATTGCTGTGTTTCGCCGCCTGTGTGAGGGGTTATCAGCACATTTTCCATTGCCCATAAGGGAGAATCAGGTGACAATGGCTCTTCCCACGTGCAGTCAAGGCCAGCACCGGCAATACGGCCGTTTTGCAAAGCGGCAATCAGGGCTGGCTCATCCACCACTCGCCCCCGCGCCATGTTGATGAGATGGGCGGTAGGTTTCATTTGGGAGAGGGCTGTGCTATCGATCAAGCCCTCTGTTTGGGGGGTAAGGGGACAAGTAAGGACAACAAAATCAGCTTGGGGCAACAGTTGGGACAATTGATCGGGCGTGTGCAGTTCAGCCCCCCTCACCCCACTCGTGTTACGCTTGGTAGCAAGGACACGCATGTCAAAAGCAGTGGCTAAATGGGCCAAACGTTGCCCAATACGGCCGTATCCCACAATCAACAACGTCTTGCTGCCTAGCTCAGCTTCACGCTGGGTCGGATCGCTAATCATTTCACGCCAAAATCGCCCCTGCTGGTGGTCGCGCCCAGTGTGGATGTGGCGGGTGAAGGCCAGCATGTGGGCCAGGGCATGTTCGGCCACGGCTTGGCTGTTTACGCCAGCGGCACTAGCCACCATCACGCCTTTTGCCTGCAAAGCGGCCAAATCATAGCGATCTATACCTGCGCTGATAGATTG
Organism: Promineifilaceae bacterium (SeqCode); assembly: GCA_965223555.1. Classification (GTDB taxonomy): domain Bacteria; phylum Chloroflexota; class Anaerolineae; order Promineifilales; family Promineifilaceae; genus CBDCWU01. Next base: position 974,396 of record CBDCWU010000008.1, on the reverse strand, counting down.
GAGATAGCGCAAGCGAGGAGCGAAGGCAATTAACCCATTATGCCACATGCCAGAAATGACCAGAACATCAACTTCATCAATACACTGTTCCAACTCGGCCAAGGTCCAAACCTGGAAATGGCGAATATCGGGGGCGTGCCGGGCAAAGGTAGCGGCCATGGCGTAGGCTGAATGGCCAAAACAGATTGTTAATTTGTCACGGGTTGGAAAGGGAGTCATTGTTATCATAAAAATCTCGTGCTGGTATCTAAATTTGAGATTGAGAGATTGGGAAACTGAGAGATTGAATCTCCTAATCTCTCAATCTCCCAATCCCCCCTTACTACCGCCATAAAAAGCCTCTTATGCGTGATTTGCGTCCTTGTGAATTCAATATAGCGATGCCCAGGCCAATAATGAGCATTCCCACGACTGTACCGAGCGTAATTGTTTCGTCTAAAACCCAAACGCCGCCTAACGTGGCCACAACAGGCACAATGTAGGGAACCATAGCCGTGGCCGTGGCCCCAAAACGGCGGATGATATAGAAGAACATCAAAAAGGCAGCAACTGTACCAATGAGCGCACCATAGACCAAAGCAAATACGCCTTGGCCTGTGACTTGGCTCACATCAAACCCTCCGCTCAGCAAGGTAACGGGGAGCAAAACGAGTGTGCCTACAAATATCTGGGTGCTGGTGATATCGAAAGAACTGAGGTCACGGGTAAATTTACGAGTATAAATGGTGGAGCCACTGATGCTGACGAGTCCCACAAGGACGAGTATGTAACCGATGGGGTCGGCTTGACCAACGGCCGTTAAGCCACTCTCGCCCCGCAAGGCTAACATAATCGCCCCCGCGAAGGCCAAAGCCACACCCACACTTTTGCGCCGTGTCAGCGATTCATCGGGTAAGAAGAAGTGGGCCAAAATGATAGTGAGGGCAGGGCCAGAAGTATTCAGGACAGAGGTGACGCCACTGGAGAGGTATTGCAGGGCTGTAACAAAGGCCAGCATGGGAACGGCCGTTGACACTACCCCCAACACCACCCCATGTTTCCATAAACGACGATTCGTTGGCCAAGGATGCCGTCGCCGATCTAGCATATAAATCAGTACAAAACAGATGCTTGCCAAAAAAAGCCGCAAATTCACAAAAGTAATAGGGCTAAATTGACCAATAGCAAAGCGCGAGGAGATGAGACTGGTGCCAAAAAAGAAACCCGTCAGGAGGACATAGGGCAAGGCTTGGATGTTCATAGCAATCAGTAGTCAGTGATCAGTAAACAGTCAACTTTTTACTGAATACTGCTTACTGAATACTACTTACTGCCTCCCGCGTGACAGGCTAAAGATGAAGGCAAAGAGGGCAGCAGTGAGGCCAACGGCTGCTGCCAAAACTCCGGCTCCCTGGCGAGAATGAGACCCATTTACGGCCGGATGCACCTCAGTGGCTTCCTCTTCTGTATGCAGCGACTCAATAATTGGACGCAAACGCTGCTTAGGGGTCACACCAAAGGCCAAACGCATAATGGCTGAGCCAAGTTTGTAATTTCCTGGCTGCCGCATAATTGTGGCTATATCAAATGGCAGCGGAGGCCTGCCCCAAGCATAGGCATGGGTGCGAGCAAATTGCAACACCTCCTCCTCACCGTGGGCACGGCCAATGCCTGATTGCTTTACACCACCAAAGGGCAGATTAGGAATAGCAAAATGGGTCAATGTATCGTTGATGTTAACAGACCCAACCTCCAACTGATGTGCCACCCGCTTAGCTCGACCCATGTTTTGACTCCAGACTGAGGCACTCAGACCAAAATCGGAGTGATTGGCGAGTTGGATAGCGTGAGTTTCATCCATTACCTTCATAATGGGCATGACAGGGCCAAAGGTCTCTTCCTGCATAATTTTCATGCCGTGATCCACATCCACCATAATCATGGGCTGCATAAACATGCCCTCACGCTTCCCACCCATCAAGATTTTGGCCCCTTTGGCCAGCGCATCTTGTACATGATCTTCGATGATCTCAAGCTGCCGAGGAAAAGTGAGCGGACCAAGGTGATTAGGATTATCAATTTTTGATGAGTAGCCCACTTTTAATTGCTGCGTCTCCTCTATAACAGCTTGCACAAAGGCGTCATGAACTGGTTCAGTCACGTAAACACGCTCCACGCCCATGCACGTTTGCCCCGAATTGTAGAATGCGCCCCACACGCCCCAACGGGCGGCGGCAGCAATATCGGCATCCTCCAGCACGATCATGGGGTCTTTGCCACCCAGTTCACTAATGACGGGGGTCATTGTCTTGGCGGCAGCTTCCATAATGAGGCGCCCAGTGCGCGTGGAGCCAGTGACATAGATGACGTCAGGTTGGGCTTCGACAAGGGCGGCTCCGATACGGCCGTCTCCATGCAAAAAGCGCACATAAGGGGCTAATTCGGGGATGCACTGGAACCAATTGGCCATCATCACGCCTACAGCGGGGGTGACCTCAGAGGGTTTGACCAGGACTGTGTTACCCGCCAACAGAGCCGCAACAAGAGGCGGCAAAGTTTCCACCAGGGGATAATTCCAGGGGCTTATGACGGCGGCCACACCAAACGGCCGTTTCTCCGTATAACATCGCTTAAACAGTTGTAAACCAGGCGAAACGCGCCGCCGTCGCAACCAGCGTGGGGCGTTTTTACTGTATTGATTGAGCAAATCTACGGTGATGAACAGTTCTGACAGGGCATCTTGCCGGCTCTTGCCACCGTCCTGATTCATAACGGCCGTAATCTCGTCTACTTCATCAATCATCAACTGCTGCAACTGGCGCAAAATACGTGCCCGTTCTCGCACTGATTTTCGTGACCAAGTAACGGCCGTTGCAGCCATTTCTCGCCGTGCCGCTTGTACCTCAGCTACAGTAGCCATGGCCACCTCGCCGAAGTTTTCACCCGTGGCAGGGCTAATAAAGGGTATTGTTTTTGTATTCATGGGATTTGTGAGGAGAACGCTTTGTCTCCTACTCCTTATGCCAAGTTCGTTTGAGCAATTTTACCACAATCATGGCGAGAGGAACGGCTGTTAGCAGCCAATAAGGAAAACGACTAGAACGTGAATGGCTGGTTACACCCCCTGGTAGTTGCGTCTGCGGTTCAGAACGTTCTGGGGCTTCAGGAACAAAGCTCATGGCTCTTTCAGCCATAGCCGTAATCGTCAAGCTAGGATTCACACCCAGGTTAGCTGGGATGGCTGAACCATCAACCACATAAAGACCAGGATAATTGAACACCTCATGGCGATGGTCAATCACTCCCTGCGTCTCATCCTTGCCAATGACTGCTCCACCCAACACATGTGCTGTTGAAGGCTTATCGAGCAGCACTTCATGAATGGAAGATTGGGGGATGCCGTTGATCAGTTCCGCGAAGCGTTCTGTGACCTTGCGCCCCGCTTCGATAACAGGGATAGGGGTTTTTTCATTGCGCTCACTGACTAAGCCCTTGCGGAACAAGGTGAAAATACTACGACCTCGCTTGAGCTGCATCCGATTATCTATCGTCTGCATAATGAGCAAAATAGTGGAATCCTCAGCCCAATTGGGCAAGAAGCGGACTTTGAGGAAGTCATACGGCCGTTTCACCATCACCTCTAAAAAACGCAAAAAACGTTTACCCGGCGTTTCCTCCATATCTACCAAGGGCACAGCCAAATTCCGCATCAAGGAGGAACCAGTCGGATAGCGCACTGGCTCCACACTCGTCACATCATCAATCCAAAAATGGGACGTAATTGCCACTCCTTGTGAAAAATCTGTATCAGGCTCTGGCGACTCGCCATCACGCCGGGCTGTAACTCCCATCAAGGCTTCACTATTGCTGCGTACCATACGCCCCAAACGTGGTGACAGATTGGGCAAGCTCTTTGTCTCATCACGGCAGCGCAACAATAAATCTACTGTCCCCAGCACACCAGCCGAGAGAATGACATTGTGGGCTGTGACGGCCGTCTTTCGCTTAACAACCCAATCAGTGGTCTTTTGGTAGACAACCTCATAGCGGGGAGAGTTGTCATAATGTTTCCCGTGTAACATTTTTATGTCTACTACATTGGCTTCTGGCTGGACAACTGCACCCCATTTCTCAGCAAAATACAAATAATTTTTGTCCAGGGTATTCTTGGCATTATGCTTACAGCCCACCATACAACCGCCACAATGAATACAGCCTGTTCGGGCTGGCCCCTCGCCATCAAAGAAGGGATCGGGCACAGTCTGGCCCGGTTCACCAAAAAAGATGGCCACAGGTGTAGGCTTAAAGGTATGCTCCTGCCCTAATTCAGTCGCAATCTTGTGCAAGGTGTGATCAGCAGGCCAAAATTGGGGGTTTTCGTTCACGCCCAGCATAAATTCGGCCGTATCATAATGGGGCAGCAGCTCCGCTTGCCAATCAGCTAAATCGCACCATTCGGAAGCATCAAAAAAAGCAGTCCCAGGGCGGATATGGGTTGAGGCATAAACCAAGCTGCCCCCACCTACCCCACTGCCATTGAGGATCATCATGTCATCCAGAAAGTTGATGCCCATAATGCCAAAGCAGCGCAAGGTGGGCAGCCACAAAAATTTACCGATGTTCCAATTTGTTTTAGGGAAATCCTGAGCACGATACCGCTTACCGCGTTCTAAGACCAACACGCGATAACCCTTTTGTGCCAAGCGCATGGCAGACACACTGCCGCCAAAACCGGAGCCAATAATGATAAAGTCGTAACTCTCTTTCATGTCTATCTGGATGGTGCACTGTGGCGACCGTTATAGTCCCACAATACGACACACTGCGTCAATATCATAACACACCGCGTCAAAATCTACCAGACCCAATCTTTAGATTAAAAGTGTCAACCCGAGTTGACACTTTGTTGACGAGCCTCATGCTTCATGTTATCGTTCCACCATACAATTGTAGCACAATCGTTCTGGGCGATACGGAGACTTTTATGACCCAAATTATTGCTGTAGCCATGCAAAAAGGTGGCGTGGGCAAAACGACCACCACCATCAATCTAGCCGCTGCTCTTTCAGAATTAGGGCAGCGCGTCTTAGCCATAGATTTAGACCCCCAAGGCAACCTGACACAACATGCAGGCTTCGATCCCGACCAAATCGCTCCCACCATTTACGAACCATTTAAAGCCGAGATAGATGGTTTTCAAAGTGACATTGCCGCTTCCATCTACGAAACTGACGAAGCCTTTCATCTATTACCCTCACAGCCAGAGTTAAGCCTCATCGAACTTAGTCTAATCAATACATTAAGCCGCGAACGGGTTCTGGCAACGATGCTAGAGGATGTGAAAGATGATTACGACACGATTTTAATTGATTGCAATCCTTCTCTGGGATTATTGGTGATTAACGCTCTCACAGCCGCTACCCAAATCGTCATCCCCATCCAAACGGAGTATCTGGCCGCTCGCGGTGCCTTAATGATTTTGTCTAGCATCGAAACTGTACGCCGCAAACGCCTCAATGCTGATTTGAAGATCAGCGGCATTTTATTGACCATGGCCGACACACGCACCACCCTGACAAGGGATATTTTGGCAGCCGTAAACCAGCAATATGGAGCAAATATTCGTATCTTCAAAGCCATTATCAAACGCTCTGTCCGCTTTGCCGAAAGTGCTGTGGCCGGACAAAGCATATTGGCCTATGATCCCAAAGGTCAAGGGGCGACAGCCTATCGCCAAGTAGCTCGTGAATTGATAAAGGGGGGCAAGGATGGCGCGTAAAAAGCCTAAAGTTAATCTAGCCCAGCCCGCTCGTGCCCGCACTGGGGATTTAGAAAAGCTATTTACCACAGATCAGGATACGGAACAGGCCTCGGGCCTGCAATTGATGGCAGTGCGGGTAGATGCCATCATGCCCGATCCCATGCAGCCCCGCAGCGTTTTTCCCGAAGAAAGTTTACAGGAGTTAAGCGACAGTATTCGCCAGGATGGCGTAATTCAACCCATTGAGGTAACACAAATTGGGGCAGAACAATATATGATTGTCCATGGTGAGCGGCGCTGGCGAGCCTCACAACTGGCTGGTTTGGAAACAATCCCTGCCATTGTCCGCCGCCGCAATTATGATGAAGTAACCCGCTTTGTGCGCCAATTGGTGGAAAATATCCAGCGTGAGGATTTGAATGATGTAGATCGAGCGGCGGGATTGTTGCGGCTGAGAGAACTTTTGCAAGAGGAATTGAATAAGGCACAAGCGGAAGGCGTGAAAACGGATGAACCTTGGGGTAGCAAGTTTACTTGGGCCAAGGTGGCCAAACGTTTGGGCTATTCACGGCAACGGGTACATCAATTAATCCAGTTGCTGAAGCTGCCCGATGAGATTAAGGAAGCTGTGCAAGATGGGACGCTCTCGGAACGGGAAACGCGCATCTATCAAGGGCTGCCCATGCCTACCCAACGGGCTTTACATCGGGCGCGCATGGCAGAAGATGTAGCTCCTTTTGAAATGAAAAAGTTAGCCCGGCAATTGAAAGCGGATCCACAAATGAGTGTGCCAGAAGCGATTGGTGTGATTCGGCAGATGCCCGTGCGGCCTATGTCGTTAACGGGTGAAGAAACGGCCGATCCTCAACGCCCACTTCATTCCGGTATTCCTTGGTCAGATAGCAGTATCATTCCTGCTCGCAGCGGTGCCCCCACGGATGTTGATCGATTAGGATATATTCGCTCCCACCTGTCACGGATTAATCGAGAGGGCTTAACGGCCGTTGAACGCCGGGAAATGGTGCGTTTATTACAACTCATTCAGCAAGATGTTGCTTCATTATTAGAAGCCTTGCAATCTTATGGGGGGGGGGAGTAACTGGGGACTGATAAAGGTAAATATGAGCGAGAAGCTAACCGTAATTGAACAAAGAGAAGTTGATTTTTACGATGACCAGCTAATGGCCATTCGGGCTGAAGATGGGCAGATATATGTGTCTATCCGTCACATGTGTGCGGCGTTAGATTACAACGAGTGTGCTATTTTAGGAGGTTGCAGTCATGGGCCAAATGCTAGTTCCTACTGAACAGAAACAGGTCTTGTTTTATGAGGATGAGATAACGGCCGTGCGAGTTGACACTGTAGTATATGTTCCTATACGGCCAATTTGCGAATATCTAGGCATTGATTGGTCTGCACAGCTACAACGATCCCGACGTGATGCCGTCTTGTCAGAAGAATTGAGCAGTGTGGTTGTTACGCCCACACCGCTCAATGACAATAAGTTTGCTAACCCGCAAGAAATGATATGTTTGCCCCTAGATTATCTAAGCGGTTGGCTATTTGGTATTAATGCAAATCGGGTAAAAGCACAGACCCGAGAACGATTGATCCGCTATCAGCGCGAATGCTACAAGATACTGGCTGAAGCGTTTCAGGAAGGACGGCTAACAACCGATTCTACCTTTGACGAACTATTAGAGACGGCCGATGAAGGGCTTGTACAAGCTTATCAAATGGCTCAAGCTATCGTACAATTGGCCCGCAACCAGATATTGTTAGATGGGCGAATGGCCCAAGCCGAACAACGCCTGGATACACTCGAAGCACAATTGGGTAACCCTGAAAAACTAGTCACACCTGATCAAGCCAGCCAAATCAGCCAAGCAGTGAAGGCAGTGGCAATTGCTTTGGGCAAGAAAACTAAGCGGAATGAGTTCGGGGCTTGTTATGGTGAGCTTTACCGCCGCTATGGTATTACCTCTTACAAAGCTTTGCCCGCCCAAAAGTTTGAAGATGCCTTGAATTTTCTGACGGAGTGGCATCAAGAGATTACAACAGGTGTGCCATTCTAAGTTGCCCTGGAAAATATGGCGGCCGATGCCAAACCAACAGTAGCTACTAAATTTGTGACTTTTTAGTTTGTTCTCCATCTAATACAAACAGACGTTCCCATTACTTTTACAAGGAGTTAAAAGCATGGATGAATTAATAAAGTCTGTTGTAACCCAAACTGGTCTTTCAGAAGTTCAAGCACAAAAGGCTGCCAAAGTTGTTATCACTTTCATCAAAGACAAACTACCTGCCTCCCTTGCCGATCAGGTAGATGCTGTTCTCAACTATCCCAATGTAGCCACTGACGCTGAAGAGATATTGAAGAAGGGGATAGGCCAGTTTGAAGGCAAATGATAAGTTCTGGCTTAGAAGCATGATTGGTGTATCTCAGGGAAATAACTCCTGATATATGTACCAGTTGCCGCTTCGGTGAGCGGTCCCTTTAGGAGAACGATCATAGTAGATGTCAAAGATTCGGCCGTTTGCCACCTGGATGCGAAAGAAGTAACGCCCCACACCCCATGAGCCTTTTTTAGTGGCCCGAGTTGCATGTTCAGGCCGCATATTTTGGGACATACGCCCCCGCCGTTCATAATCACGCCATTCCGCTAATAAACTCACAATTGCCAGTTTTTCCTCCCCCCAGATAAGGCGGTTGGGGCAGTGTGGCTTCTTGGAGAATGTAGGTAACTCGTCAAACTCAACGGTTATTGGCTCACCAATGAAGCGGGTATCCTGACTCATCATATCTCACCTACTGCCGACTGCTCACAGCTTACTAAATTTAGGGAACCCAAGAAAGACCATTGAGAGCAGTGGTTTCTAAAAGCCGCTGTCTGTTTGTGCCATCGGGATTCATAATGTACAGACCACTGTTGCTGATATAGGCTATGAAACGGCCGTCTGGACTAAACGTACCATGCAAACCAACTTCATCAATGTCGGCCAATAGCTTAGGTTCGCCGCCCGTCACAGATACTTGCCACCAATCGGAGGGGAGGTTGTGGGCCGCGGCCGTTTGCACCCCTAGTAATTGCTGCCACCAAGGCAATTGGCTAGTTGTGGGCAAAGCGCCACTAAAGTAGACCATTGTGCCATCGGGCGAGAAAAAGGGCACGTCTACTGCTTCAAACATACCTGAGGGAAGAAGAGAGATGGGATTACGGCCGTCCGCATCAGCCACTATCAATTCGTTCACCAATGTATTGGGATGAATAAACACATAGGCCAATTGGCGGCCATCTGACGCCAGGCGTGGCCAGATGGCATCTTCAGTGAGGATGATTATCTCACCTGACTCGTTATCTAATCGCTCTAATTGAGTGATGAAGCCGTTACTATTGTCGGCGGGTATAACATGGGCATAGGTGAGCGCATGGCCGTCTGGTGACCACACAGGATTAAAAAAGGTCTCCTCCGGGCCGGCTTGCATATCCAGCAAACGTGGTGCTGCATCTGCCTCAGGTAGCATGAGATAGAGGTTGGTGTAGCCAAACTGGATTTCCCCTTCGGGTGGCGCTGGGGCATAAGCCAACACAAGTTGGCTGCCGTCAGCGGTGGCCTGAGCATATGACAACCAGGCCCGATCTGGCACAGCCAAAAGGGTAGTAGTCGTTTTTGTAGCTAAATCGTACATTACCAGATTGAGTTCGCCGGATTCGAGCTGGGTGAAGATGAGGCTGCCAGTGGGGGTGGTGTTAGCGGGGTCATCGCTGGAAACGGCCGTTTCGTTCGCATCACTGTTGCAGGCAATAAGACAAATGAGTAAGAGGATGAGCCAATAGCTGCGCATGGCCCAGATTGTACTAGAAGAGGCGTAATTGGCGTAACGGCCGTTTGCCATCCACCAATACAAATGGCTCCATCCGCTTTGTCTGCACCCCAATCGCCTGCAAATCTTGTAAATCGCGCAGCTTATTGTGCCGTCGTTCTTGCACAATGACCTGTGCCCCCTTAGGCCCAACACCGGGTACACGCAGCAGTTCATCCCGACTGGCACGATTCACTTCGACGGGGTTTTCTCGTAGTTCAGCTTGGGCCCAGGCCACTTTAGGGTCTGTAGCCAATGGTAAATTACCACTTTGATCAAAAGGCATCTCCTCTAAATCAAAGCCGTAATCGCGGAAGAGGAAGGAGGCTTGGTAGAGGCGATTTTTGCGTTGGGGGTTTTCGGCAGGCAAGTTTTCTAGGGGTGTGTTGAGGATGGGACTGAAGGTAGAGAAGTAGGTGCGGCGCAATCGCAACTCTTGGTAAAGGTAAGCGGCCGTTTGCAGCAATTCTAAATCACTCTCACCAACTGCACCAACCACAAATTGGGTGACTGTTGAAGGCCAACGGCCGTTCCAACCCTTTTGCCTATCTTGTGAGCGTCGTATCTTTTCCACCCACTGTAACGGCCGTAATAACTCCTCAAAAAACTCCTTTTTGGGAGCCAAGGCTGCTAACCGTTTTTCATTAGGTGCTTCCAGATTAACTGAGAGGCGGTCAACCAACTGCATAGCCCGTTCGACTTGGGCTTCTTCGGCCCCGGGCATCACTTTTAGATGCAGGTAGCCTTTGAATTGGTGTTTTTGGCGTAGGATTTCGGCCGTTTCGATGAGCTTATCCTGCGTGCGCATTCCACCTTTGATGATGCCCGAACTGAGGAACAGGCCATTAATTAGTCCAGCACGATGCATATCGGACACCGTTTTGGCCATCTCTTCAGGTTTGAAGGTGGTACGGCGATAGTTGCGGCCAGCGCGGAAGGGGCAATAGTAACAGTTCCGCTCACAAGCAGAGGTGAGCATGGTTTTGAGAAGGGGAATGGTCTTACCGCCAGCCGAAGCTGGATAAATGCCTAGTGAACTCTTTTTGGGTGACAAAGCCTCTTTGGGAATAACCTGACCACAGGGGGCAATGCCTGTGCCTGTTTCTTCGGCTGGTTCCAGATGCATTTGGGTAGCGGTGAGTTGGAGTTTAACGGCCGTTTCCATGCCCTAATTATAGAACATTTGTCCCAATAATCCAATTGATTCGCAATTTAGCCGTGATGTTCGCTAAAAATGGCATCAGACTCAACCAAGATATTGCCATTTACCCTAATACTCTAACAAACTTCTTTATGTCGGACAGGAACGGTAGCTTCTGCAAGGTGCGCCGCGCTGTTTTATCCGTCAATAGATGTTTGGCGCACCACTAGTCAGTCACTCTATATATATTTTCCAAGATAACGAGGAAAAACAAGATTCACAATGATAAAGTAAAGGGTAGCAAAAACAATCAAGCCACCTAAAGCAAAAATAACCACAGTCAGCGCAAAGTGCCATACTGTAAAATATGTGTTGGCTGGCAAGATCATCTTATAAAATGAAAAAAGCAAGCCACACATGAGCTATTTATGCCCTCACTATGAAATTTTGGCTAACACTTAGCCGTTTTCAACTAGAGTTTTAAGGTTAGCTAGGCTTTTTTCTAGGTTTTGCACATTCATGCGTTCCACAACTAGCTTGTTGACGGCCTGACCGATACTGCCACCAGGCATTTCGTATTCAAAGCGGCAGTTGACGCGTGTATTATCACCTTCTGGTGTGTAGAACCAGCGACTTTTGCCGGTGATCATGCCATCTAGCTTCAGAAGCAGGCTTTGGCCTTTGACCAAACGCAAAGTGGTCATGCTCATTTTGAAGTTGATACCAGCCGAGCGATACACCATATTGACGGTGCCACCTGGCTCAGGATAGGTACCATCCAGTTCAACAGATTGCACACCAGCATACCATTGGGGCAATAAGTTGCCATCTAACGTAACAGCATCTACCTCTGTAGGGGTTGCCTGAACAACAATGGACTTCTCTACTACGGTTGTCATGATGATCCTCCTATCATGGCCATAATATGGGGGATAATTGGGCAGAGTTTAACAGAAATGCGCAGGACTGTCAGCCCGTTTTTTAGTTATGGCAAGAGTTGGTATAGTGGGGCCAAATATATTTCTGGAGGCAATGATGAAAGGGTATGGACCGGTAGATGCAATGGATTTTCCCCGTTTTAGTGGCTTACGCACGTTTATGCGGTTGCCACATGTGACGGATTTGGCGGGTGTGGATTTTGCTATTGTGGGGATTCCCTTTGATACGGGGGCTACTTATCGGGTGGGGGCCAGGTTTGGGCCAGAAGGAATACGCTCGGCATCGGTGTTGTTACGGCCGTTTCACCCCGAACTCAACATTAATATCTTCGAGCATTTATCTGGTGTGGATTATGGCGATTTGTCCACCGTGCCAGGCTATCTGCCCGAAAGCCATGCCAAAATCACCCAGCAACTATTGCCCATTCTGGAAGCCGGAGTAACCACGATTGGCTTAGGCGGTGATCACTCTGTTACCCTGCCAGAGTTGCGAGCGGTGGCACACAAGTTTGGGCCAGTAGGGCTCGTCCATTTTGACTCCCATGGGGATGTGTGGCACAGCTATTTTGAGGGCAAGGACACGCATGGTACACCCATCCGCCGAGCCATCGAGGAAGGCTTGATTGATGTGATGCGCTCTAGCCAAATTGGCTTGCGGGGTTCTACATATGATGCTGATGATATTCAGATGTCGCGGGATTTAGGCTTTCAGGTGTTTACGGCCAGTGACGTGCGCAGGGCGGGGTTTGACGAGGTGATAACGGCCGTTAAAAAACGGGCCGGGACCGGGCCATGTTTCCTCACGTTCGATATTGATTTCGTGGATCCGACATTTGCCCCGGCCACCGGCACGCCTGAAGTGGGTGGCTTTAATAGTTGGGAATCGCAATATTTGCTACGCGGACTGCAAGGAGTGAACTTCGTAGCTTTTGACTTGGTAGAAGTCTCACCACCTTATGATACTCCTGGGGCCACAACGGCTTTATTAGCCGCTAATTTGGTATATGAGTTCTTAGGGCTGCTGGCAAAATCTCGTTCAGCCGACATGGCCGGATAAACCAGAGCCACACCATTTTTACCCATTTTATAAATCCGCTCCAACTCCATTAGCCGCTGCATGTCATCTTCAGAGAATTGACTGATGACTTGCTGCATACGGGCCAGGCCTTTGGCTTCGGTCTCCAGTTGCAGATGGTGCTGGTGGGCTGCTTCTAATGCCTTTTTGACATGGGGGGGCATCTCAATAGCACCGATCATAACGCTACCAAGCTCAAAACCCAAGGAGGCCAATCGTTGGGACACGAGTTGCTTTACTTGTCGTTCCAATCGTTTGTGAGTACCCGGTTGGGTCAGGTGCTCAATCGTGTACTCGCCAATAATATGCTGGAGGCTATTGTTCATGAAGTTTTGGGCAATGATGCCTGCTTTTGTGGGCAAACTTCGTGCCAATTTCGGCCAACCAGCAGGGTCAGTCTTAAAAGGATTCAATGTATAGGTAATAGACCACTCAATATTAAGCGCAATACCACCGATGGTTTGCAAACCCTTACTAAAACCTTTGGCTGGGGTGGGGGCAGTAGAAATGGTATCTACCACTTCTTCTAAAAAGGGCGTGAGACGATGACGACCTGTGGGCAAAAAACGGCTGAAGGCACGGCGTTCTGCATGATAGACGACGGCGATTTCCATTTCAGGCACACGCACATATGACCATTGATAGAGATACCAAATAAGGAAGAGAGAGGTGGTGAGAACGGCCGTAATCCCCATACCTATCACGCCCCACAAAATTCCTGCAACCAACGTTGCTCCAGCAATAATAACGGTAAACTTATACATGATCTTGCTCCTGATACTGTTATTGATGATAGATAAAGTAATAAATTAAATAGTGTATTTAGCACACTTATAGCAGCCATTATAGTGTCTTTTATACACTTTGTCAACTACTAAATTGATGCACTAATTTTCTAGTGTCATATTCCCATTCCCATCTTCCCACCTTTTCCTTTTGCCCATCACCGTTTATAATCAAAACATCCGCAGCGTTACTAAGCACAATAAGGAGTAGATTCATGTTAAAAAATGGCTCATTCACAGAAGGCTGGAAAGATGTACAAGCCCCTTACGGCTACTTAATTAATCAGGAACCCAATGGCTGGAACTTGCGTTGGCTGGATGTTGGCGAAGATTTATTTGGCTCTGGGGACAAGGTTACTGGCGTACCTGAATGTGTTCACAAATTAGCCAGACAATTGCCTGGCAATGAGCAACTAGGTGCCAAAAACGCCCTGATTTTAGAAGGGGACACTACCTATAAGATATTTAACTCCAATGCGATTTTTGGTGCAGCGCTATCTCAAACCGTGACTGGCTTACAGCCAGGTAGCACCGCCAAGCTATCAACCCCAATTTTGGTTGTGCTATACAATGATACAGATCCCTATGCGGCTGAATCTGGCGTATGGATCAATGGCGAAGGGCACTGGGTCAACAGCCATGATATGGGCGGCAGCCGAAATTGGTATACTCATGAAACAGAAGTTACTGTACCAGCTAATGGCATGATTGAGATTATGATCCGTGTTAAGAGCAAATGGCAAGCACCGAAAGATTTCTTTATCGATGGTATTCAATTGGAAGCTGTGGCTGCGGGTTCCGCTACCACAACAGCGACACCACCAAGCACCTCTACAGAACGCACGACTGAATCTGGCACAACAAACGAAATAAGCAATAATATTTTAAGGGTGCGAGTGCCTGAAGGTATGCAGGTCATTACCACAACGAGTAATGATCCTAATGTGATCGTGATTTCTATTCCGTCTGGGGTACAGATTGCATATGATTAAGGTCAACATACCTAATTTCCGTCGGTAGGGTAGGGTAGATCAAATCAAGACAACTCATTCGCCAGCAACGGCCGTTTTGCTATCTAACTGAGTAAAAGACCAAGACGGCCGTTGTTCAAATTACACGAGATTCGCATAGTAGTATAAGTTGACTAATTGTTTAGCATCTCTAGAGGGTCACACGCTGTCTAAGTGTTCGTATGTCATGCTAACTTTGGGTTGAACGGCCGTCTACTTTCAACAATAGCAGCTGCGATGAACCGCAAACTGGAGTGTGGGTTAAGGTTTGAGACTGAGTGTAAGAAACTCCCTGCTCCCTTCACTAGCTATGGGCGCAGCCACAACACATAACTAGCTTCATGAACCGCCTGTATTACTCACAATATTTAATTATGAGCTACTCATAAAATAATGGCTTTTTGCAGAACTATGCGCAAACTATGTGTCAACCGAGGTTGACAATTCGGCGAGATTTGCGATTGATGAGGGCAATACCACTAATAATCAGCACAACGCCCGCCAGCATACCAAGCGTTATCTGTTCATCTAACAATAACCAACCACCAATACCAGTCACAATAGGCATTACATAAGAAGTCATAGCGGCAGCCGTTGCTCCAAATCGCTTGATATTATAAAACGAGAGCATCATGCCTAAGAATGTGCCGATGAGGGCGGCGTAGGCTAAGGCCAAATAGCCTGATGTGGTCACTGGGGACAGATCGAAACCAATAAAAACGGCCGATAAGGGCATAACAACTAATGCGGCCACAAGCATACGAATACTAGCCACATCAAAAGCATCCATATTTTGCATATGCTTACGAGCATAGATGGTCATGCTACTGCCACAAAGCATAGCGATGGCAATGAGCAAGTAGCCTAACCAACTGTTTTGGCCTTCATCTGATAAACCTGTCTCGCCTCTGAGGGCCAGCAAAGCTGCTCCGCTCAGAGCCAAAAAAACACCTAGCGCCTTGCGCTTGGTTAAAGATTCGTCTTGCAAGAAGAAATGGGCAAAGATAATAGTGAGAGCGGGGTTGGTGGTGAGCATAATGGAGGTAATGCCACTGGACAAGTATTGCAGGGAGGAAACGATGGTGGTCATGGGAACGGCCGTTCCTAACAAACCCAACAAAATTGCATGTCGCCACACTTGTTTATCACGTGGCCACTGTCGCTGCCGTGATAGGGTGTAGATGGCAACATGACCCAAACCAGCCATACTTAAGCGTAAACCAATATAGGTTGTGGGATGAAATTGGCCGACACTAAAACGTGAGGCAATGAGGGTTGATCCCCAAAAAAAGCCGAGAAGGATGATATAGGGTAGGGCTTGTACAGTCACAGGATGCTCCGTTGCGGCATAAAATCTGGCGATAGCCAGGACGGAGGATTATAGGGTGACTGGGAGAAGTAGCCAATTTAGGACAGCACGCACCGAAACCAATTCGACCGTTTTTGTTGCACGGACCGCCAGCCAGTTTGCCAATCGGCTGAATTGGGCAATTGATTATTAGAGGCGTAAAGGTAGCCAGTCGTATGATTACTGCTTTGATTGGTGAAGAAGATGTGGGTAGTGGTGGCTTGGCGGCTGATTTTGATACGGCCGTTTACCGACAAATAGGCCAATGCATCCGGCAATGGGGCTTGTCCTGTGGTATCAGTCTGTATCTGGTCTGACTCCACCAAGCGAACCACTTCATGATAATCACGCCAACGCCATTGAAAGCGCAGGTCCTGCCACAGCTCGGCAAAAGGCACCAGATATACAACCAGCAAGGTGCTGATGTTAATGAAGAGCGGAATGGCAGCCAATTTGAGATTAATGGTGCCGCTATGGCGTATATAGAGGGCTGATGCCAGGGTAAGGGCGATGATCACAACGGTGATAAGGCTAAGGAGCGGATCCGCCCAAAGTGTTGTTGTTTTGGTGATAATAATGCGGCGAACGGCCGTAGCCACCACGGCCCCAAACCCTAACCAAGCTGAAACGACCACCAACACTGGTAACTCTTGTCTCTCTTCTGGATAGTAAGGATAACTGCTCATATACTACTCCATTCATACTTCGCCTACCAATTCCAACAACAAGCGGGGTAAGGAAACCATGATTACATAGGCAAAAATGGAAATGAGGCTTAATAAAGCCGTGACAACAAAAGCTTTGAGGAACAGGTCGGGGTTAAGAAGGCTTTGCAGCAACGGAAGCGGATTGGTGAACACGTCCCAACTATTCCAGCGCAGAAAGCGGCCAATATACACTCCAAAGCCACTCATAGCCAATGCTGTTGTCACAAACAGCCAGCCAAATCGCCAACCAAATCGCTGTAGCACCATCATCTGCATCACAAACAACGATACAAAGCCCAACAACAATCCTGTTAGTGCAAATGAAAAAACCATAATCGCATCATACCACGCCAGTACACCAGGAATATACGATAGGTGCATTAAATCGGTGATGATGTAAGGTGCGTTGGGTAAAAAGAGCAACCATAAACCACTGAACAATAACACAGGCATACTACGTTGCTGGAAATGATAAGCTAATGCTGCGAATAAGAGCGGCAACCAGGCGAGAAACAGATTCGATACTAAAAAGCGATATGTCCAATTAGCCACATACAGGACACGAGCCATATACATGATAACTGAAATGCCTGAAGCAAACAGCAGAGCTATCAAGATTTTCATTTTGTGATCTATAAGAAGATTTTTTATCGACATAATTATTTATTTTCCCTATTCTCTCTGGTAAACACTTTCTACCAATGTTCGTGGGCAGGCCTGCCCCTCTCCATCTAGCTCATAAAAATCAGTTCGACCGACAGAACGAGCATCAAAAAACTGCAAATCATCAGGTGCATTATAGGGACAAGTATCCTCTGGCAGCACCTGCAGCAGAAACATTAACTTCGGCACAGCATCGTCCGACAAAGTAGACAAATAATCAGCATCTAAATCACCAGTTGTCTGATAATGGGCAAAATTTTGACGTATAATAAAAGCATCAGGGTTGATTAGATTTAGCGAGGCTAAGAAGCCAATAGCAGCTAATAACAAACCAATCGTAAATCGCTCTGGTCTACGCCACAGCGTCCACAAAAACCAGCAAAATACCAATCCTAACCACAACATAAACAGCGACACATATAAACGCAATTCCGTATATCCAAACTCTGCTTGATAAAGTCGCATCCGATAGAAAGCAGCTACTAGCATAATCAGTACAAACCCAACCAAAGGTGTACTGAGAGCATTAAAGTAGCGAATTTGTTTTTTTGATTCACGGTGCGTACCCCAATTCAGCCCCAAAATGAGTCCAAGTGTCAATACCGCTACTGTCACCAGTTCAAAAAAGCCCCGTCGCGCATATTCAGCATAGGTGAAACCATTTGTCTCGATATTGATCTGGCCGCCAAATAGATAAGTGAACTGCACGATCACAAAGGCTAGAAAGAGTAGGTTAATGAAGCTAAGAATAGTAGCCGTTTCTATGAAACCCAGAGAGAAATGCTCATTTATCACTTCAATGAACCCTTCAATCATGCCTTTATCAGAAACGGCCGTCTTCCGCTTACCAATCGCATAGACCAATCCGCCAGCAATTAACCAAGCAAATCCTAAAATCAGCACACCGCGCCAGGCCCATTCACCCACATTCTTAAACAAATGTCCACTAAACACCTGATTCACATAATCGGCAAAAACAAGATCAGCCGAAGTGAGCAAGAATATAAAAACAGCCAACAGTGGCAAAGCCAATAGGCTACCCCGAAAAATGGGAAAGACATTTTGCCGCCCTTTGGTCCGTAGCATTGGCACATCTACAACATCAGCTATGATTGGTACAGTCCCACCCACACTTTGCAGACCCATTCGCACCGGCAAAAATACCGCGACCAACAGCTCCAAATTCACCACGCGCCCAGCTGCATAAAAAAAGGCAAGGTAACTTAACAGCACCACACAAGCCAGGGCATTAAAAAGGACAAGAAAGAGATTGTCACGGATGGCAAACATGAGGGCAAAGAAGAAAAGCGGCCCAATGAGCCACAGGTTTTGGTTCATGACATGGAGATCTACATTTGCCCTTCTTTCCATCTTCCCCAAACCTAATAGTGCCATCACCACCATCAGCACAAAAATAGGCAGACTAATGCCCCACTGCTTGCTATAAAACAGCCAATCCATACACCAACCCAAAGCTAATGCTGTCCATAAAAATTGTTTGGGGTATTTTATGTCGACCATTATCGACTCCTATATTTGATGACTAACCAAATTACACTGGTGGCCAGTAAATCAACAAGCAAGTCAAATAGCTCATTCGTTGTAAACAAGCGATGCTTAAATGTGACCAATTGAAGAGTTTCTTGCA
This sequence comes from Promineifilaceae bacterium (SeqCode), assembly GCA_965223555.1. Lineage (GTDB taxonomy): Bacteria > Chloroflexota > Anaerolineae > Promineifilales > Promineifilaceae > CBDCWU01. Next base: position 955,475 of record CBDCWU010000008.1, on the reverse strand, counting down.
TTAGACCAATACCTAAAAGTAAGCCAAAGTAGTAATGAGGATGGTCGAGGAATTGAGGGAAAATAATGAGAACGGCCGTTCCCATCATCCCATACATCACCATATGGCCCAACCAATGCATCCACTCAGCACCAAAAATTGTGTCTACTACCCATCCCATTGGTGCCCAATTATTTGCCAGCCAGCCGTAGGGAAAGAGAACAAGACTGCATAACAGGATTATCGTTGCCCAAACCTTTACATTTTTATTTTGATAAATGTTCATAAACGGTATCATCTTACACCCTCTCCGAATTGGGGAGACTGTTTGTCCTTTGTTTTGTCACTGATTAGCTTACGCTAAGGGCTGGGAGCAGGCGATGCCTCAAACCCAGATACCCATGCACTTGAGTGCTTGACCTATGGGATTGCTTTCAGCGATGGTAGAATAAATACAGTTTTAAGGCACGATGGACACTTTTTTACGGAATCATGCTAAAAATTCTACTTGTTGAAGACAATCCCAAATTACGACCAGCGCTTAAAGCCGGGCTAAAAAACACTAAAAAAGTAGAAGTCATTCATGATTGTGACACGGGTGAGGCTGCTTTGGAGTACTGTTTGCAGCAGCAGCCTGATGCCATTTTGATGGATGTGCAGTTAGCGGGGCAGATGAATGGGGTGGAGACGGCCGTTACCATTCGCCGCGAATTCCCTCGTTTGCCCGTTGTCTTTTACTCCATCCAAGATGATGACGCCTACTATCGCGCTTTTCGCCGTTCTGGGATATTGAGTCATTATGCCTATGTACGGAAATCAAACTACCTACTGCCTCAGATGATCGTGCCCTTGTTGCAGGATGCTGTAAGCGGCCGTTCCTTCATAGACCCCGACATCGAATCTCGCGTCCAGGAAGTGCGCCACAAGGATGAACAAGCGCCCATGTCCCTGCTCGAACCCAATGAGCAGCAAGTCGCTCGTATGGTGGCCCAAGGCATGAGCAACGAACAGATTGCTAAGCAGATGGGCTTCCGCGACAAACGCACCATTAGCCGCATTAATGGGCAGATTTATACAGCCTGGAACCTCAATAGCTCCACCACCGACGAGAAGGTCGCTCGCACCCGAGCGACCATCATTGTCAACAGCGGCCGTTTGCTCACCTGGGACGATGACGGCGGTCCCCATATGATGGATGAGCGCGGTGAATGGGTGAAATGGGAAGACGTAAACAGTGACCGCAGCCACTGACTACTGACCACTGTTTACTGCCCATCGATCACTGATCATGACCAACACCCTTTTCCTCAACTGGCCCATCTTAGCCATCTCCCTTTTTAATGCCATTTTACTATCCTGGTTGGGGTTGGTTGTGCTACTCAGCGCTGAGCGGCGGCGGGCCTGGGGCATCTGGTTATCTACAGCCGGTTTGCTGATGGGAGGGGGCTTCTTCATCAGTCACACCGTAATTTTAAGTGTCGGCCTATTTGCAATTGGCCGCAGCATGATTTTATGGTGGACGGGTGGCCTCATACCCGCCATTATCTTACCCTTCGCCTGGTACATGATCATCCTCTGGTACAATGGTTACTGGGAAAATCGGGCGTCTCCCCTCTACCAACGTCATCGTCTCTGGTTCTGGCTCATTATTGCCATGCTTATTGCTGGCCTGATCACCATCTCCATAGGTATCATTCTGCTATCTACCTCACGCAGCGACTTTATACAATTACGTTTATTTGTACGTTGGTCTATCGCCGGGATCCCCTTATTGGCTGTTGGTTACTCCATTTACGTTATTATGTGTATTGTGCTGTCGCTAGGTGCCCTACGACGGCCAGGCCCCTCCCAACGGATGATGGGCGACCTGGCTCGGCAGCGGGCGAGGCCTTGGCTAGCAGCCGTTTCTGTCATCTTGCTCCTGGTCAGCTTACTTGTCGCCGGGGTAATGCTGTGGATTGTCCAAGATTCCCGCCAACGTACTTTTTGGGAGATTTACCAAGACCAGTTAACCACTATTGCCTCCTTTGATCTGCTCATTACTGTGCTAACGGCCGTCGCCATTCTACTCCTGGGACAAGCTGTGATTTCCTATGAAGTATTCACTGGCAAAACATTGCCTCGGCGCGGCTTGTGGCGGCATTGGCGGCGTGTCGTCCTTCTAGCTATGGGCTATGGTTTCATCGTAGGTGGCAGCTTGGCTCTCAATCTACCCCAGCTATATAGTCTGCTCCTCACCACCTTGCTCATGACCCTTTTTGCTGCCCTGTTCAGCTGGCGTTCTTTTGTAGATAGAGAGCGATACATTGACAATTTACGGCCGTTTGTCACTAGCCAACGCCTTTACGATCAACTTCTTGCCCCTTCTGATCCTGCTAGTGTAGACATTGCCACCCCTTTTCGCGTTTTATGTGCCAAAGTGCTTGATGCTCAAGTGGCTTACCTGGCTGCCTTAGGTCCACTAGCTCCCCTCGTTGGATCACCCCTGGCTTATGGCCGATCCGCCACCGAACTCCCCCCCCTCACTCCCCTTTTCAACAGCGACCCCATAGATTCGCGGCAGACAACTCCCCTCACCATTAATCCCGACCAATATGGTGGTGCAGTTTGGGCCATTCCCTTGTGGAGTGAACGGGGTCTCGTCGGCCTCTTTTTGCTAGGCAAAAAGAAAGATGGTGGCCTCTACACTCAAGAAGAGATTGAAATTGCCCGCGTCAGCGGCGAGCGCCTCATTGATACCCAAGCCAGCGCGGAAATGGCTAGGCGGCTGATGGGCTTGCAGCGACAACGACTGGCCCAGACCCAAGTCATTGACCAACGCACCCGGCGCACATTGCATGACGAAATCCTGCCCTCCCTGCAAGCCACGATGATCAACCTCAGTGGTGAGACTACAGACGGTTCCCAAGTATCCCAAGCACTCGCCATGCTCACAGATGCCCATCGCCAAATTTCCGATCTCCTCCATGCCATGCCCACCACCACGGCTCCCGAAGTAGCTCGTCTGGGGCTAGTAAAAGCTCTGCAACAAACCGTGGAGGATGATTTTGGTCAAGCTTTCGATGCTGTTGATTGGCAAATTGAACCCTCAGACCGTATTGCTCAAATCCCCTCACTCACAGCCGAAGTGATCTTTTATGCCGCTCGTGAAGCTGTACGTAACGCTGCCAAATATGGTCGGGCTGCGGATCGGCCGTTTCACCTTTGTATTCAAGTAAAGTGGCAAGAGGGCTTGGTGGTCAGTATAGAGGATAGTGGTGTGGGCTTAACGGCCGTCTCCCCCCAGCAAAGTAGCGGTCAAGGACTAGCTATTCACAGCACCATGATGGCCGTCATTGGTGGTTTTCTCACTACCGACAGTGTGCCGGGACAATACACTCGTGTTATCCTTATGCTGCCAGCCATATCGCAATTGTGATAAAATCCAAATCATAGAGATTATCAGTCTATGAAACGCTTATTTCAGTGGTTATTTGTACTTGGTTTAACGGCCGTTCCTCCCCTTGTTGCCCTTCATACTTACAGCCAATCACCCCCACTCCCTGACGATATTCTGCTTTTGTGGCGACAGTTTCTGCCTGCTATTCTCCTCTCAATAGGTGTAGCTGTAGGGGTTTTTTGTCTCCTTAAAGTGCCTGCATATTTGAACTGGCCTCAAGAGCTAAAGCTCATCTTGTTGGCAATTTTGGCCTTTTTGACGCTGATCATTCTTTGGTTAGCCATCCTCCTGGCCTACTATTCATTGGCCGGGATAGCCGTGACTATGGCCGTTGCCCCTTTCCCTATCCTCATTTTTGGCAGCATAGCTTCCTTCATCCTTCTCATTGGAACCTTTTACTGGGCCGATCAACTTTATTTGCAAACAAAATAGCTGGGAGTTAGCAAGTCTGCTGCCAATACCTAGATGTCCCGTTGTTTTCGCCAATATCGCACGATTCCTTGAACACTCATGTACCAAGGGTTGGCTGTTTCATATTGGCGAAGTGTGCTGGTACTGATCCCTAGCCTTTGGGCACGTGTCCGATTCCAATCTTCATAATTGGCAATAACTTGTGCTTGACTTACCCCAGTTTCCATTTGCTTGCGCACAAAAACGGCCGCTTCCTGCACCAACGCCTTCATGCCCAATAGATGCTCTCGAACCTCTGTCACCTCGCCAAAATGCACCAGAAAAATTCGTTCTAAGTCCTCCACTAACACCCGATCCAACGATGTTAGCCACTTCTTCATATGAAATTCCGGTGGAGGTGCTGGCAAATCTATCATCTTAGAATTGGGCAAGCGAATACCGCCTAGATCGCCCATGATAGCCACATCTCCCACCCGGTAAACATGGTGGTGGTAAGCATGTCCAGGTGTTTCGAGGGCTGTAAAGATGAGGCCAGCCGCCTGGATTTGCTCATTGTCATAAACGGCCGTTACCCTTTGCCTTGGTGCCGCCACCGTTTCGCCCCACAAAACATCCATTAAGTCACCATAAATTCTTGTGGCACTAGCCAATAGCTTCGAAGGATCAATCAGATGGGGCGCACCAACTGGGTGGACATACACCTGTGCCCCCTGCTGTGCCCACCAACCAGCCGCGCCTGCGTGGTCTAGATGAATATGCGTCACTAGCACATGCTTTACATCAATTGGTTGAAAACCATGATGGGCCAACTGAGCCAACAGATTTGGTAAAGTCGAACCTGGCCCAGTTTCCACCAAAACCGGTCCTTCAGGACCAATGACCAGATAAGCCGCGATTGTTTGCGGGATATTTTGATACTGTAAGTCAAGCGTAAAGATTTCCATGAGCCAAGAATAACAAATAGATTAATCCCTGAAAAGGCAGGTAACTTTGTTCCGACTAATCTCTAAGAGCAAAGTAGCCCAATCGCTACTCTTCAATCTCTAAATTGGTTTCTCCAAGCCAAAACCAACGCTCTGCACGTTCCTGCCAATAAATGCCGGTTTGACCCCGATTAAAAGCCTTCGCTGCCAACTGCCCGTCGCCATAATAACGTTTTGCTACCAATATCTGGTCGTTCCCCGCTGTCCCTTGTAGCGGCAGGTCTGCCAGTTCTCGATTCAAACGTCTTTGGCCGCCTCGGCTTGTTGGCTCGTGCGGGCCACAATAGCTATTGGGCAACTGCCAAGCTAAATAACTTATGCCTGGTTGTCCCAGTTGTCCTTGATAATCTGTCAATTCAAAGCAAGCACTGCCTTGTCGCCAAGCAGCATCTTTCGCCTGAGCTGATTTGGTTTTAGGGCCAATGGCAAAATTGCGCTGCATCTTCACCCGGGCCTGTTTCTCATACACTCGTTGGGTGTGTGGACAAATACCCCCTAATCGCTGCAAAGTTTGCCGCGCAATCGGCCGTTTCTCATCGCGCCCACTATGAAAACTAGCATAAAAATGGGCTCGCACTGTGCCGATTCCCCCTGTCAAAATATGGATTGGTAGGGCGACTGGCTTGCCAGCTAAACGGCCGATGCCCAATGTTGCCGCCACCTTCCCCACCGCTCGCAGCCATAGCCGCTCACCCGCGCGCTGCCAAAAAACTCCCTCACCTGCCGCCAACAACTTGCGTAACTGTCGCCAGCCACAAACACGGAGTCCCGATGCCTTATCACACAACAAGGCTCGGGCCTGCGCCATCGCCACCCAGCCACATCCAACCTCATCCATATGGCGCAGTAGCAACCAAATGCGTCCTGCGGCCACATGTCCCTCGCGCAGCATGGCCAAAGCCAAAGAAGGGTATAATCTAATAGTTATTTGTGACGATGGGGTGGGGGCACTAGCCGGCTCCGAACTTGAGGAAACGGCCGTGTCTACCACCGGTTCCGCCACCAAATTCCGCCACCAAGAACTGTCCGCCCCTTTAGCCTTATGTGAACTTTTTGAGCGGCAGACAGCCGTAACGCGGACACTTTCCCACCCCAAATGTTCTGGCAACTGAGCCACGACATCTACGAGATTGTCCCTGGCTCCCTTTCCCTGCCCTACGGATTCTCTCAGTGAACGGCCGTCTTGCGTCCCAACGACAACCTTAGTGGCTTGTCGCCCCTTCCGTAGTTCTAAAAGTCGTTGCTGTGCCGCCCATAGTTTTGGCGACACAATAGAAGTGGCAGCTTCCGGCCGAGACAAATCCAAACCCTCGGTCAAGTAAAAGTGGCAACACAAACACACCCTTCCGTCGAGAACCGATCAAACGTTTCATTGACAGTGGTACATGCCTGTGTTATGCTTTTACTTGGCTAGAGAGCTACTCTAGGAGACAAAAACATCCCCTCCCCAATTAAGGGGCGCTGAAAAATGGTGTTGGCGGCATCTGAACAGCGAACAGGTAGCTCTGATCCAAACCCGAGACCAAGTGTGGCAGCACTTGGTCTTTTCTTTTGTGCGCAAGCGTCTTCTCTTGCACTATACCTTATCTAATTGCTAAGTCATGCGCATCCTTGGGGCATCCACCCAAATATTCTCGATCCAAGTGGATGAATGAAAAACGGCCGTATCACCTTCCAAAACATGATAAACGACCGCCTAAAATGAGCTTTTAAGTTAAACAGACTACTTATCAGCACAGTCTAACAAAATAGAAGTAGCCTGTCAACAATCTATACTATATAGATTTCTGTTATTTGCAAGTTATAAACATGAATTGGCTTGATGTCCCATGATTAACCTTTGTTTTCCCCTTGACAACAACCTGTTACTTATGTACGATCATATTATGGAAGATAATAGACTTTTAGTAAGTGAATTTGAAAAGTATAAGCCAGATTGGGCCAGGTTAGGCGTAGTCGTACCCCCTTTTACCATCGAAGCTGACCCACGCTTCATGTATTTGTCCACAGAAACGAGGCGCGCTTTGGCCCGCGTCAGCTATATGGTAGATGCCGGACAAGGGGCTTCCATCGTTGTGGGCGAGATTGGCACAGGCAAAACCACACTCGCCTCTTGGTTCCACAGCCGTTATGATCGCCGCCCCGACTTCGTAGCCGCCAAAGTAGATGAACCACCCAAGAAAAGCGGCCTGCTCTTGCTGCGGCGCATTGCTGCTGAATTTGGCTTACGAGGCCGCCGGGCCACAGAAGACCAGCTCAATGAATTCCGCGCCTTCCTCATTGAGCAGAGCCAGCAAAACGTCTTGCCCCTCATCATTATTGATGAAGCTCATGAACTGGGCACAGAGCAGTTCATTGAGCTGCGCCGCTTGCTCAACTTCCGCGACCCACGTGGGGGCAAGGCCTATCAGATCATTCTCTTAGGGCGGCCTGACCTTGACATCAACTTGCGTGACGCCCCAGATTTCAATGACCGCGTTGCTACCCGCTCCTCGCTTGACCCTCTCACACCCGATGATACCAAAGCCCTCATAGAATACAGGCTCTTAGCCGCTGGCCGCGACCCTAAAGAGTCACCCCTGTTTACAGATGAATCGGTTCTACCGATTTGGCGCGAAACACGCGGTTATCCCCGCAGTATTTGCTTGCTCTGTTTGCATCTATGCCTAGAGTTGCTAACAACCAATGGCGATCAGATCACGCCTCAATTCGTGGCCGACTTTTTAGATCATCATCAAGGCTACCGTCAGGCCGGGACTGTTAAGTAAGTATGTCCAACAAGAATAAAGCCAGCACGATCTCGGCTCTATTGGAAGATAAGCCCAAGCGAGGTCGCCCCACACGAGACGTAAGCCGTCAAAATGTTTATGTGGCCCTCACGCCAACTCAGAAAAGCGAGATTAAGCGATTGGCCTCTTTCCTGCCAGACAAAGTGAAGCGGGCCGATGTACCAGACCTCACCATTTCTATTCTCAATGCCCGGCTGGAAGCTTTGCGCCGGGCTTTGGCAGATCGCAACCGGGAAATTCCAGAGGGGGTCACCGATTTAGAGTCACTTTACCTGCTTTGGGATTTGACTGCGCCCGTAACGGATGAGGCGGAGAAATGGACATCTATTCGCGTATCGCCCCAACAAAATATCGAATTAGGTCGGGCACACGGTACGCTGAATGCTGCCTTCGGCACCAATCGCAGCCAGACCTTTGGCCTTGGTTTGGCCTTGCTAGCAGCCTATTTAGAAGAAGCCAATTTGCATAAAACAGCCCTATCCCTAAGCGCATTAAGACAGAAAATACTCGATATTTATTTGTGAGTAACTCATAATTAAATGGCTGTGAAAACGACCGTTTCCAAACAAAAAGCCCAGCTAAAATGCTGGGCTTTTATGCAATAAGTGTCACACTAATAATCTAGAATAGACCAATAATCTTGCCCGTTTCCAGGTCCAAATCTACCTCGAAGTAGGCAGGGCGTGTGGGCAAACCAGGCATCGTGCTCATTGTGCCCAATAGCGGATAGAGGAATCCTGCCCCCACGCTGGCACGAATGTCCCGCACTGGAACCGTAAAGCCCGTGGGTGCGCCCTTCAAATTCGGATCATGGCTGAGGCTCAGATGCGTTTTGGCCATGCACATGGGCAATTTATCAAAGCCAACCCGTGTATACAAAGCAATTTTCTCTTCTGCTTCCTCCGAATACTCCACGCCATCTGCTCCATACATTACTTTGGCGATTGTTTCAATCTTTTCTTTGATAGTCTGTTCCAATGGATAGAGGAATTTGAAGTCACTCGGTTTTTCACAGGCAGCCATAACAGCTTTGCCTAATTCCACAGAGCCTGCACCACCTTCGGCCCAATGATTGGACATGGCAGCATCGGCCGCCCCAGCTTCCATAGCTTTGCGCTTGACCAGTTCAACCTCGGCATCTGTGTCGTCTTTGAAGCGGTTGATACAAACGACGACAGGCACACCAAAGCGTGTGGCATTTTGAACATGCTTGGTCAAATTGCTGCAACCCGCTTCTAATAGCTCTAGATTTTCTTCAGTGTAGGCTGGATCAAGAGGCGCACCAGCGATCACTTTGGGGCCACCGCCATGCATTTTTAGAGCACGAATGGTGGCGACCAGCACCACGCAGTTGGGAATGAGGCCACTGTAGCGGCATTTGATATTGAAAAATTTCTCCATACCAATATCAGCCCCGAACCCGGCTTCGGTGATGACATAGCCATCTTCCCCCACTAGCTTGAGGGCCAGTTGATCGGCCACAATGGAGGAGTTGCCATGGGCGATATTGGCAAATGGCCCAGCGTGGACAAAGGCAGGTGTCCCTTCTAAAGTTTGCAGAAGGTTGGGCATGATGGCATCCTTCATAAGAACAGTGAGCGCACCGCCACAACCAAGATCATCGGCCGTTATCGGTTCACCTGCCTTACTCGTGCCAATCACCATGTTGCCTAGGCGTTCCCGCATATCTTCCAAGCTGGTGGTGAGGGCCAAAATGGCCATAATTTCACTGGCGACGGTGATGTCAAAGCCTGTTTCACGCTCGAACTTCTCTTTGGCTCCCTTGCCAATGGTAATGCCACGCAAATAACGATCACTAGTGTCCATGACCCGCCGCCAGGTGATGCTGTCGGGATCAATGTCTAAGCGTACAAATCGGCTGCGTTCTGCCTCTGTCAGATCGTCGGGGTCTGTTTTATCAATGCCCAATTTGGCCAGACGACGCAGCATGACGGGCGAGAAACGGCGCTTGCCTTGTTTGTTGACTGGACAGAGGCGATTAAAAAGCCGCTCATCCGATTGATAGGATTCATGGTGCATACGGACATCAATGGCCGCCGCCAAAAGATTATTGGCAGCCGTGATAGCGTGGATATCGCCAGTCAGATGTAGATTGAAATCTTCCATAGGGATGATTTGGCTGTAGCCACCGCCCGCGGCGCCACCTTTGATGCCAAAGGTTGGCCCTTGGCTAGGTTGGCGCACGCAGGTAAAAATCTTTTGGTCTAAATGTGCGCCCAGAGCTTGGCTTAGACCGACGGTCGTTGTGGTTTTGCCTTCTCCCAAAGGGGTAGGTGTGATGGCGGTCACGACAATATATTTGCCGTTGGGTTGGTTAGCCAGGCGATCACGGACAGACAACTGTACTTTGGCTTTATATTTTCCATACAGTTCGAGCTCATCAGGCAAGATGCCAGCCTCATCAGCGATTTGGGCAATGGGTAGTAATTCGGCTGCTTGGGCGATGTCGATGTCGCTGGGGACATCGGCTAACATATTGGTAAGTTTGTGGGGCATAGTACGAAAATCTCCTTCAAAATTGAAAAATCTTGGATGGGCATAATTGTACCTGCCCTAAATTAAACTCGCCAACGGTACAAATAGTAGGATGTGGTTGCAAGATGGCCGTTTTCCCTACCATAGAGTACAGTCAGAAGGAGATATGCCGTTTTCCTAGCTACTTTACGAGCGTTTATGAGTTCCTCGCCTTTTCATCCAAAAAACGCTGCCAGGCTAGTTCTAAATCGGCGAAGGGGATGCCAGATACGTTTAACAGCCAGTTACGGTAGGTGATTTCACCGAACTCATGTTGTAACTGGATAGAGGGAATTTCAATTTCGGCCGTTAGGAATTCAATGAGGGCCTGCACCATTTGCTGCTCTAAATGTGTAGCATCGTCGTTTGGTTTGTTCCACAGGTCAACAAATGTGTCTAATCGGTTGGCGCTGTCTTGGACAGACGCGTAGGCTATGGGTCGCAAGCTGTGCAGTCCTAATTGCTGCCATTGATAGTGGATAATGGCTTGCTGGAAGCGTTCGTGATCGCAACACACCCAGCCGACGAGATCGTTCATGACAACGGCCGTTACCCAACGTGCATAGCCTCTTTGCAAAGCGCGATAGCCATTTTCGTCTTGGGGTGTTCCAATAAGGGTGGGCGTAGGCAACCGCAAGCGATGGCCAGTAGTAACGAGTCCCTCGTGCATGAGCAGCAAAAGGGAAGGGTCTGTTGTCAGTTCTAGGTGCACTTGGAGGTTAGGTGGGCAATTGATGTCCGCTAATTGAGCACACATTTCAATCAGTTTGCGATCTAAATCAGCAGCCAGACGACGGCCGATTTCGGTGTCACGGTCAGGGTAGGTGGTGGTTAGATAACGGCCGTTACTGGTGCGAGTTTCCCCCCAAAACTCAGGCTCAGGTGGGGCTAACAACCAACGATTAGGGCCAAGACGGTAGACGGCCGTTTGTCCCAACAACACCGTTTCTGTCAGCCCATTGCCAATGTCTACGCCATAAGTCTGTGTCAGCGTCATCTCAGCGGCCGTTAAATCGGGTGAAAAAGTGACAACGGCCGTTTCGGCTGCAGGCACCACATCGCTGAGACGTCGCAAGCCCAGCCCATTCCGGTCTAAGTAAGCTCCCCCCTTGATGGCTTCTTCTTGGCTGCTGGCCCAGTCAGCATCCCGCCCTGATAAAAAGCCCACGAAGAGTTCTGCATCCCCCTCAAGAGCAGCTTGTTGAATGACGTTATGGCTAGACAGCACAGCCTGTCGCGCTTCCACCTCTGCATTATCTACACGCCGATTTAGTTCTCGTGCGACAATGGAAACGGCCGTGGCTGCCCCCACCAAAACGGCCAAAACGATATATAGCCACCAGCGTCGCTGCGAGGTCGGTTCTGTTGGCGCTTCCGGCAGCGGCGGTGGTTCTTCCCAACTAATTTCTTCTTGTGTTTGCCAATCGAAGGACATGAAATAACTACGTAATTACATCATGACGTAATTACGATCCACTGTACAAATAATCATACACCACGAACCCAATATAAATGCGCTCAATGTAGAGGCGGGTTTCGCCAAAATCTACGGTTTCATGGTAGCTGTCTAAATCTGTGCCAGCTTCAGCATACCAGCGAGCGGCGTTGCCGGGGCCAGCATTATAGGCTGATAGAGCGGCATGGGTTTGACTATCAAAAGCGTTGAGCTGCTCGGCGATATAGAACGCGCCAAAGTTTAGGCCCACATAAGGCAGATAGAGGTCGCTGTTGTCAAAATCGGGCCAGTTCAATTTGTCGGCGATATAAGCCCCTGTAGCGGGAATGACCTGACTCAAGCCCTGGGCGACCGCGCTGGATTGGGCGAAGCTCTCAAAGAGGCTTTCTTGCCGTACTAGGGCAAATTGCAAGCGAGGATCATAGCCATAATGGTCGGCTAGCGGCACAATGAGATTATGATAGTAGATGGGATAGGCTAAACGGCCGATAAAGGGGGGCGCACTAAACACACTCTGTCCTGACAAGGTTAGTATTGTGCTAGCGGCTATAATCGAGGAGCGATACAGGCCCAAATCACGGAAATAGAGGGCCAATTGATAGCTAAACAGGGCATTGTCGCTATGGGCCATCCGCAGCGATTCTAGCTCCCATTTGGCTTCCTCCCACAAGCCCAATTCCCATAAGCGCGTACCCACGATCAAACGCGGATCGTCAGCTAAGATAGGTGAGAGGGTGCGGACATCGCTGCCCTCAGCCAGCCCCAGCCAGTTGCGTAACCATTGCTCAGCAGCTTGTTGTTCGGCCGTTTCAGCGACAGGTATCGCAAATTCATTTTGGGTTACAAAGGGGGCCTCTCCCGCCACCATGGCCCGTGCCCGAACACCATAGTAGTCGGCTGTGGTGGATGTTTGTACTAGGGATTCTACATGGCTCAAAACGGCCGTATAATCCACCGTCACTGTATCCGTTATGTCAACCAAGGCAGTGATAGGTCCGGTAGCCGAGATGACAGCCGTGGCTGTGATGGTGGGCGTGGCTGTTGGTTCAGGAGTTACGGGTTGTCTGGCAATCAAATCGGGCAGCATGCGCAGCAGCCATACTCGCGCAGCTGAGGCAAATTCGCTACTAGGGTAATTTTCGGCCAGTTGCAGCCAAAGGGCAACGGCCGTTGCCCCATCCCCTTGCAACTGAGCTACCCAACCAGCGCGGAACAGTGCTTCCGAGGCATCTTCATGCTGAGGATAGTTGGCAGCCATTGTTTGATAATAGTCAAGGGCACGGGCAGTATCCCCACTGCGCTCGGTCAGCACAGCCAACCACCAGGCGGCAAAAGGAGCCTCGGTCCCTTCAGGATAGCTGCGCAGATAGGTTCCGTAAAGGTCAATGGCCGTGAGTCTATCGCCAGTTCGTGCCGCCATTTTAGCTTGTTCAATAGTGGCCCTGGCCGCATCCGCCCGGCCAAATTTCTCCAATTCGGTGTAGGCTGAGGCCACATCGCCCAGGGCTTCATAACAATAGGCCAAATAAAGATGCGCTTCGGGCCGATAAGTAGCGGGATCATTGGCAATGTACCGATTAAAGGCAGCAATGGCTGGTTCATAGGCCTCGGCATAATAATCCACTAGGCCCCGTTGATACTCATCCACAAAAATGCCGGCCTCAACCAGTTCCACCAGTCCCAAATAACTTTCATAGGCGCGGGGGTAGTTGGTGACGGCCGTCTCGTAACGTGTATAACCTGCCTCCACATCGCCCGCCAACAGCAGCGCATTGCCAGCTAGAAAGGTCATTTCGCCCCGTGTCCGTTCCGTCTGGGCCAGATCATGAACGGCATCATATTGAGAAACAGCTCCCTGATAGTTGCCCGCGTCTAGATAGAATTGGGCCAATTGTAGATGGATTTGCACCCGTGCCAGCCGGTGGGCTGGCCCTTTCAGGGCGGCTTCATAGGCAGCCACGGCTGCATCGCCCTCTAACATTTGGGCGAGGCGGGGCTGGACGTAGGCGGCCATCATGGGTTCACGGGCCAAATAGGCTTCATAGGCGTTGATGGCGGCGGGATGATTGCCAGACAGTTGCTGGGCTTGACCCAACAAGAAGTAAGCGGCCGTTGGCCCTTCTCCAGCAGTCACGGCTAACAGATCGTTGAGGGTATTGATGGCGGCTGTATAACGGCCGTCTCGTCCATAAGCCCGTCCCAAGGTGTAAAGTACCTCGATCAGCTGAGCCTCACTCAAACTGCTGCGCTGCGGCAAAAGGGGTTCCAACTGTTCAATCACTCCGCCATAATTGCCATTGTGGAACAGAAAGCGTGCTTGTTCCAAGCGAATTTCAGGGCGCGGGGTGGCGGTGGGGGAGGGCGTAGGGCTAGGGGTGAGGCTGGCAGTAGGTGTTATGGTGGATGTGAAGACGCGGAGTGATTCGGCGGCAGCATCTGAAACAACGGCCGTTGGTGTTAGGGCCGCTAAGGCAGGGACAAGGGTGGGGGTGGGTATGAGCGTTGTTGTGGCTTCAGTGAGTAGAGAAACGGCCGTTTCTGTCTCTGGTTGGCTGCAACCAAGCAGCAAAGTAATGAGGCATAGGAGCGCGGTATGCAGAGTCATCGGCCACTTGCCATCTGCCATCTGCCCCTTTTCACTTGTTATTTGTCTATCCATTCCCTACCATAGTTGTTTACAAAGATGTTTACATAGACGTTTGCAAATCTGCAACCTTTGCCTTTAATGTTTCAATTTCAGACATGCGCCGCCCTGTCAGTAATTCATAGCCCAAATAAAGGGGCGCAACCTGTGTGAGGATAAACCAGATCATAATGATGTTGATCGTTTGTGTGATGCCTTCTAATTGGGTACTCATTCCAGCCCGCATTAACAGGGTTTGATCATTGAGTTCCGTGACAATGCGAATATATTCATCAAGCAACGGATCAAGTTCGGCGATGCGCTCATTGACGACACCTAAATCTTCACCAATCGTCTCAATATTCTCACTGATGGCGGTCAAATTTTGACTGCTGGTTTCAATATGATTGGCCAGGCCACGTAGCTCTTCGGGCAAACCTTCTGTGCTGGCACCTAATTGCAGCACGGTCTCGTCAAAGGGCACGGTGGGATCATAATCAACGCCCAAATCAAATTGTATATCAAAGCTGTATAGGGGGTCTCTGTCACCAGGTAAGGGATTGGGTATTTCAAAGGTGCGATCCAGGCCAAATTGGCTCAAGGTGGTGAGGGTGTTATCAATGGCCCCGGCCACTTCGGCCATATTAGGAATGGCGGCTTGGACAGCCTCAATGCTGGTGGGCACATCGCTGCTGGCGATGTCGCTGACCTGATCCAGCATGGGTTGGGTGTCATCAATGGTTCGGCTCAAATCAACGGCCGTATCCTCCACTGTGATCAGCCCATTGTTCACATCAGCCACGGTCTGTTTGGCTAAAACCAGTGAATCTACGACCGTGTCTAAACTTTGAGACAGCAGGTCTAGGTTTGTTTCCAGGGCAGTACCGATATTATTTACGGCCGTTCCCGCCCCTCGCGCCCCAATGATGCCTACAGCCACGCCAGAAAGGCCAATCAAAATCATTATTAGACCAAGAATGCGTTTGAACATATGCTTCTCCTTGTAAGATAGTAAGGATCAGGAACTAAGTTCCTCCGTAGCGCAAACTATGTTTGTCAAAGTACCAGTTTCTACTCATACAGCACGCGCAGCCGCTTATGCAGGGCCAAATGTTCCCGCAAATCGGTATTATGGCTGAATTGGTCAATATTGCCGATGGCGGCCTGGATGCTGAGGCTACCTTCATCTGAAATGGCTCGGCGCAGTGGTGCTGCGAAACGATCAGCATAGATGACCCGAAACGGCCGTCCATGAAAATAGCGCACCGTTGGCTCCACCCGCTCTGTGATGTCTAACGCATTGTGCTGGTTAGCCACAAATTCATAGGCGACACAGAGATGTTTTTCTCGCTCCTGCCAAGTTGGAGCTAACAGAGCCTGGCGCAGCGTTGGGTGCAATGTTGCATAACAATCTAACTCCCTAAAGGCTGTGCCAAACCATTTGGGGTAGGGCGCGTACTGCTTCTCTATTAAGAAGCAGAGGAGCATGATGTCATGCACCAGCCGTCCGGTTAATAGTTGTGATCCAAGATCATCATCCACATCACCAGTGCGACCGACAAACGCTTCCTCTTGCCCAATCCGTGCCCACTGGGACATCAGCATATAGAGCCAGACATCGTGGGGATACCAGGCCAGCTTTTGGCGCACAGCCGTCACCTCTCCTAAACCATCCGCATATACCTGCCCCTTTGTCACTTCCAACAATTTCTGCTGCGGTGTCACCAGCCAATCGGCCGTTGTTATCTCGCCCAAGGGATCAAATGGCAGTTGGTTGGCTAGGAAACGGCCGAATGTGGTCACTTCCACGCGATGATCAATAGGCCCTTCTGTTTTCTCAGCCAGCAGGCGTGTCCCCTCATCGTCAGGTGGTCCAAAATGTACGGGATAGCCCTGAAAAAGGGGCGGAAAACGCTGCCGAAACTGCTCGTGGATAGCAGCCCCGTGCTGATCATAGTCGACTTCGCTCAAAAATAGCTGCTGGCGGATGCCCCAATCGTGGTCTGTGGACATGGGCGTGTCATAGCCCAAAACGTCTGAGCCATTGCCTAGCCGAGCCGCGCTGTAGGTGAGGGCAGGGTAGGTTTGGGCCAACAACGGCCGTATCACTTCCTCAAAAAACAGTTCATTGAGCTTCAAACCAGGAATAAAGTCTGTCATTTCGGTAATTGGTAATCGGTTGTCGGCTAACCGATTACCGATTACTGCTTCCTGTCCAATAAACCTGTCCCGTCATTCCCTCATATTCTAAACCGTTTAGGCTATTCATCACACTTTGGCGCGTGAGACGGCCGTTCTCGGCCCCTCTGGCTAGGGCCAGCCACACCAATTGGAAGGCATCATAGGTTGTGCCTGCATACTCGCCCGCCACTTCGTCGAAAGGGGTGACAGCTTCATAGGCAGCCTGAAAATCGGCGGGCAGTTGGACGGGATCATAAGCAGCGAATGGTACCTGATTCATAGCGATGAAGGGTATATCGGCAGCGGCGTAAATGGGTGCGGCCACGGCCGTTGTCTCTGTCAACCAATGCCCCAGCACCAGTACTACAGCTGGATCGAGGATGAGCGATTCGGCCGTTGCTTGGGCCAATTCTGTGTCCCCCCCATCATCTAAAGCTACCAAAGCGACTCGATAGCCGGCAATACCCCCCGCCTCATTGATTTCCCGCACTGCCAGCCGTGCGCTATAAATCACATCATAGCCAATCTGTCGCTGCCGCCCCTCAAACGGCCCCACTAGGCCGATTTTGATGATGGGAGGAATGCTCTGGCAGGCGACTAGTAGAAAACAAAAAAGAGAAATGGAGATTAGAGATTGGAGATTGGGTTGTTGGCCAAGCGGTCTAATCTCCAATCTCCATAAGCGAAGCGACCCAGTCTCTCTCTTATTGGCATTGGGCCACATAGGCTTGATGCTCCTCGAAGGTGGTGCTAAAAAGATGACGGCCGTTTGCGCCTGGGGCACAATCAGCGACGAAAAATAGGAATTCGGTTGTGGCTGGCTGGGCTACTGCCTCTAACGAAGACAAACCAGGATTGGCAATCGGCCCTGGCGGCAGTCCTTCGGCATAGTAGGTATTATAGGGAGATTGATATTGCAAATCCTCTAAAGTCAGCCCTAATTTCCACCAGCTATCCGTTGTCATTTGATAGCCCAAGGCATACTGGGTGGTGGGGTCTGCTTGCAGCTTCATATTGATGGCTAAACGATTGAGAAAGACGCGAGCGATGATCGGCCGTTCTTCGGCCACCACTGCCTCCCGTTCCACAATCGAGGCCAATGTTACCGCCTCGTGCAGCGACAGCCCTTGAGCCTCAAAGCCCTGCCGCAGCGCGGGGGTCACCCTCCCCCTAAAATTTGCCAGCATGGTGGCTACCAGATCATACGTATCCGCCTCTTGCGGCAAGCGGTAGGTGTCGGGGAAAAGGTATCCCTCCAGCTTCACATCATCTGGTAAGGCCAGATTGTAGGGGGAGAGATCAAAAGCAGTTTCACGGCGAGCAATGGCTAGGAACAAATCGGAGTCAATTTGGGCAGGCCTGGTCACAGCCAGATAGTTGGCCATTTCCTCCACACGCCAGCCTTCCCAAAAGCGCAGTTCCACATCTTGGGCTATGGCATTAGTAAGGTTTTGAGCTATTTCAGGGATGGGCACTTGGCCATTAAATTGGAACTCGCCCGCCTCTAACTGATTGTCCAGCCCATAATAGCGCACATAATTCACAAAAAGTTCAGGGTTCATGATCAAGCCCACCCCTTGTAAATTAGTGGCAATGACATTGGCTGTCTCTCCTGGCGCAACTGTGAAAAAGGTGACCGTATCAATCTGACCATGCCCTTCTTGCAATTCGTCCGCATGTCGGGCCAAATAGGCTTGCAGATAGAGCCGTTCGGCTGTGCTCAAATTGGGATTGCCCTGGCCCACGACCACACCGCCTCGAAAGGCAGTCTGAAAACGGCCGAACAGCAGCCAGCCAGCCGTCCCGACTACCACTACCACAATAAACAAAATGGCTAATCGTGCCAGCCACAGCGACCGCCGCTTGGTTGGTGGCGCATAGGGATTTTTGCGAATGGGTTCCCGACTAATGATGACCTCCGAGGAGAATAATTACGAAGCTTGGTTTGCTTCCAAATAATCTTGCAAAATAAAAGCGGCGGCTACTGCATCTACGCGCTGCTTGATTTTCTTCAACTTCCGGCCCTGGGCGCGCAGGCTTTCTTCGGCGCGTTTGCTGGTGAGGGCTTCGTCCCAGAGAACGATGGGGATGGTGAGATGAGTTTGCAGATCGGCCGTATAATCCCGCACCCAAGCCGCCTTTGCTCCCTCCACACCACCTAAGGGCACGGGTAGGCCCATCACTACCAGCGTGATCGCCTGTTCTTTGATGATCTGCTGATAGCGGGCAAAATCCTCGCGGCGCGACTTGCGCTTAATCACGCTGTGACCTTTGGCCACCATGCGCAGTGGGTCGCTAAGGGCAATGCCGATACGCTTTTCACCTAAATCAATGGCCATTACTCGGCCTTTCTGTTCCATCACTCTCTAGCATCTCAAAAAAAGTCAATTTTAGCCAGCGCGATTCCCCTACGCTTTGCCCATCACTGTAGGGGAGATTTCGTTAGGTAAACGAAAATTACAAAGTGAATGTTCTATAAATGGTCGTTTGTTTGAACCTATAACTGTAGTATGCTGTTCAATAATAAAAATAAATAGATATCGCTCTTGCTGTTGCAAAGCACACAGCATATATCCTGAATTTATCCCTGAAGCAGGAGAGCATGAGAGGAGGTGACAAAACAAAACATTGACCCAAGAAAAACTATAATTATAGAAAACTCAACTGTCTGTTTAGATCGTGGAAGAGAATATGTTGTGTTACGTAGTTGTGTCGCGTACCTGATAATCAGGCTGATACTCTACTGGACGTAGGAGAAAATTGTGAATAGAAAATACATTCTGATTTTAGGGACAATACTTTTGATATTGGTATTGGTAATTCCTGTAGCAGCTATCACCAACGGTCAACCTGATGGAAATGACCATCCTTATGTAGGCTTGCTAGTGTTTGACGCTGGTGGTGGGCCAGCCTGGCGCTGTAGCGGAGCTCTGCTTTCACCAACAGTCGTCCTTACAGCCGGACACTGCACGAGTGGTGCTGATGCGGCAAGAATCTGGTTTGATGAAATTGTCGAGGGGAATCCTGAATATCCCTTTGGGGGTACAACCTCGTTTGAGGGAACTCCCTACACCAACCCCGGTTTCTGCATTGGGTGTGGGAACGGGCTTCCCGGATTTGCCATCCGCGACGTGGGAGTGGTCGTCTTGAATGAGCCGGTTCCGCTCACTGTTTTAGATGAGTATGCTGAACTGCCTGTAGCTGGTCAGGTAGACACGCTAGCGAACAAGACCGCCTTGGATCTCGTTGGCTACGGTGTCCAGGAACAGCAGCATGGTGGCGGCCCACCGGTTTGGACAGGATTGAGGAATCGTCTCTATGCTCCAAGCGAACTTATCTCTGGCAACTTTGTGCATAGTGACGAGTTTATCAAGGTCGCGTTGAACCCAGGTGGGGGATCGGGCGGTACCTGTTTCGGCGATTCAGGCGGCCCTGATCTGCTGGCTGACACTAATACTGTGCTGGCTGTTAACTCATATGTTACCAACTCTAACTGTACCGGCGTTGGCTATTCGAGCCGTGTCGATATCCCAGAAGTACTGGAATGGATCAACAGCTTTCCTTAAAAAGCTAACGACATGACAAAGCGTTTTCGGTAATATTCAAAACGCGGGCTGTATTTGTACAATATGGCCCGCGTTGGCATATATACGACCTCACAATATTTTTATAGTTTGTAGGCGTAAGCTAGTGAGGTGGGGCAGTAGCTAGGATAGATAGATTGGCTGGACAAACAGAGGGGAGGGTCGATGGGGGAGCGTGGGTGGGGAAACGGCCGTCTTTCTCATTAATCATCAATGTTGTCCAGCGATGCATTCAGCCAACACCCCATAGCCAAATCACCTAATCGGCCGTTTCCACATCTGTCTGAATCCGGGCGGGCAGGTAGGGCACGCGATCAAACCAGGTGGGCCAGACCTGAATGGCGGGGACATCGCGCAGGGGCAAGTTGTGGTAAAGGTAGGTAGCGGCCAGATCAGGTGGCTGGCCGCTGATGGCGGTGAGCGGTTCTGTTAGGGCTAAATCGGCGGCGATGCGGGCCGTCCCCAACATCTCGAAGGTGATACGGCCGTCATCAGCCACTCCTAACACCTCACCATTCTCAAACTGGATACTGGTGGGAACCAGGGTGAAACCCTCAGGCACTTGCTCAGCCAGGGCATCAAAAATCAAGCCAGAAGCGTCACTAGTGTTAACGGCCGTTGCTACCATCTCTACCCGCATCTCCAGTGACAACAAGGTAGTTTGCTCCCCCACAAAATGGGAGTATGTTTCGGCAAAGACCTGTCCCGCCCGCAGCGAATCCACTGCCAAAAACTCACTCGCTGTCAATTGCGCCTCCATCTCCGACCGAGCCACAGCCTGGATAAATTGCAACACTTGTGCCCGCAGCCGCGCCTGATCTTCTTCTGCTACCACTTGGGCCTCACGCACCGCGCCCCCACTCATCGCCTCCAAATTAACCACCTCTAGCTGCAAGGCCAACGTCCCTTCCAGGCGATTCACCAGATTGGCGGGTACATTGCCCTCTGGCCCTGGTTCGATAGCGATAACGGCCGATTCCGCCGTGTCTCCCACCTCGCCAGGCACAACAACCTCTTGCACCGTCTGAAAAATAATATTGCTGCCATCCGAGGTGCTGACTCGCGTGCCCACTGGCACAGTGACAACTTGCGCCACCTGATTGAGAAATACAACTGTGCCCTGGGCAGGTGCATTGGGAAACGTAGCCCTGCCCGTTGTCGCCACATCAGCTTGCCACGTTTCCACCACGACCATTACCCGACCGGGCACAGAGGCGCCGCTGGCTTCAGCCAAAGCTGGATCGGCCACAATTTGCCGCGCCACTTGCAACGTCTTCACATGAGGACGCAGAGTAATGGTTGCGCCAGGGACAGCATAAGAGAAGCCAACAAAGAGCAGGACGATAGTAAGGAAGAAAAGGAGAATGGCCGCATAACGTAGCAGCCACCGCCGCCACTGGGCTGCCGGTGTGAGGCGGCGATGCACTTCGGCCCGGTCGCCTAAATCGAGTTGGCGGGGCGGTTTGCGCCAGCCGCCAATTGAAGGCAGGCCCACCACTTCGCGCCGCCGTTTGCCCCGCCACCAGCCCAAACGGCTGTTTTGAGCCGATTCGACACTGGTGAAGGTGGGGAAGCCGAGGGCTTTGGCTTCGTCGCTGAGATCGGGATCGGCCGTTACCAGGCCCACCTCCAACCGCAAGCCATCCGCATGGCGACGCAACCGTACTAAATCCAACCCCTCGCGCAGTACCTGGCTTCGCTCCGGCAGCACCAATAACACCTGCTGCTCCTCATACCAGTCCAGGCGATCATTGATGGAGACGATGTCGTCATCTGTGCTTAACTGAATGATTTGCATGGGAGGTAGCAAATAGGGGTGGGAATTCGGCTCGCTCTTCCTTGAGGGAGAGGGCTGAGGTGAGGGCGGGCAATGACACCTGAATAGCTACCCCGGCTTGAGAACATCTGCCGAGGATGTTAGTGGATGTAACACTCCTAATCGTTAGCGGTTGCTTTTTGGCGACCACGTTGAAGCCGCTCCACTAGCTTTTGTTCCACATCTTCTAAGTCCAGCCCCATAGATACAGCCCATTCACCCAGAAAACGCTCGGTGATGCGGCGCATGGCATCTGTCTCAGTTTGTGACAAAGCACCTTGTTCTTTTTGCCTGGCCCATAAATCACGCAGGAGCCGGGCTAGGGTTGTGGGCGAATTTTGGGCGCGAACATCGGCAATGCGCTTAGTACGTTGGTTTAACTGGGCGTCCATAGGGTGTGGTGGTCGTTCCAGAATGTCTAAGGCTTCTTGGAACTCGGCGGGGGAGGTTACTTGCCGTGCGTCTTCGGCCAATTTATCAACAGGTATCCAGATATGGCTATTGGTTGCCTTGATAATGAGATGATAGTAGGAGGCTTCTTCACCGCTAATATGTCTCGTCTCGATGCCCTGAATCTGGCCGACACCATAGGATTGATGCACAACCCACATTCCTTTACTAAAAGCACTTTGTTGCTCACTCATAGTCACCTGTCCCATTGTGTAGATAACGGCCGTATCTGCGCCCGATATTGCTTAGGAATCGTTCACAAATAAGATTTCAAATCGAGGGACGATTCCTCAAGAAATGGCCGTTTTTCCGCTAAAAATGTAAAAGTTAAGTGATCTGAAGAAAAATTCCATAAATCTAGGCAGAAGAATTTCGCACTCTACTCGAGAGTATTGCGAGATTTTTTCTCCGAAAACTTAGTTCGTTTCACTTAAGTGATCTGAAGAAAAATTCCATAAATCTAGGCAGAAGAATTTCGCACTCTACTCGAGAGTATTGCGAGATTTTTTCTCCGAAAACTTAGTTCGTTTCACTTAAAACAGCCATTGTCTTAGACTTTTTCGGAAATTAAATGCTCCAATTCAAACTGAATTGGCCTTGATTGCCTCCACCCCATAATAAGCTATGTTGGCTCAGTAGCCAATCTCTAACCTCTAATCTTTGATTATATTCCCTTCATCGCCCCTTCACCCGCCATGTCGGAATATCCCCATCCTGGCGAAATTGCAAGGAGCGTTCATAACCCTTTTGTAGACTATTACCAACCACATCCGCCCAGTCAGCCACTTCTGACATCGTAGCAAAACGATGGGTTTTACCTTGATAGGTTTTCACCTGAAAGATGCGGCGGTGTCGTGTGAAACGTAGACTTTCTTCTGAGAGTTGGGCGATAGAAACAAGAGGAATGTCTAGTTGATAGGCCAGCGTAGGTGATGTCACAATTTGGTAGAGTCGATAGAGGCAGTAGAGGGACATACCAATGGCGGCAGCCCAGCTAAAGGTTAAAATAGATTCACCCCTGATAGGCAAAGTGCCATTCAGTGACCGCACCATAAAGGCAATGGCCAGCCCAATTACGACCACACAGGGAATGCCCTGCGCAATTTTATTGTGTCGCTGGACAAAGGAAAGGTTGTGTGCTGTTAACGTCAACACACCATCACGCATCTCATCCTTATGCTCTTTCAATTCCTTAGGCATAAGGGTGACGATTTTTTGGAAGAGGATAGGGTCAGACATAAGAGATTAGGAGATTAGGAGATTGGGAGATGGGCTTAAGCAGCGGCACAATCTCCCAATCTTCCCATCTCCATTTCCTAATTATTGTAGAGCTTTCTCTACTAAACTGGGCACAGCCGCCAGGGCCTCGCCCAACTTGCTAGCATCTTTGCCCCCGGCTTGGGCCATATCGGGGCGACCACCACCGCCGCCGCCCACCATTTTGGCGACTTCGCGCACAAGATTACCAGCTTTCACGCCACGCTGAATCACGTCCGGGGTGGCAACGGCAATGATGATGGGTTTATCTTTGCTGACGGTGCCCAGAACGGCCGTTCCCGAGCCTACCTTATCCCGAAACCAATCCGCCATCTGGCGCAGTCCATTTACATCCGGGACATTCACCTGCGTTGCTAGCACATTGACCCCTTGCACCTGCTGCATTTGAGCCAACAGGTTATCAAACTGCCCCTTTGCCATTTGCTGCTGTAAGCGTTCTAGCTCCTTTTGTAAAGAGCGATTGTCATTAAGCAACGATTCCAGCCGCACTTCCACCTCTGGCAGCGGCGCGTTCAGTTTATGCGCCAGCCGATCCAATGTGTTTAGTCGTTCCGCCACCAAAGCTTGTGCCCCGCGTCCCGTCACAGCTTCCACGCGACGCACACCAGCCGAAACGGCTCCCTCACTGAGGAAGCGGAAGAGGCCAATTTCGGCCGTTTCGCTGACATGTAAACCGCCGCATAGTTCAAAGCTGTAGGGATTGTCGGCGCAGGTTTCATCAATACAGATGGTTCGTACCACATCACCATACTTTTCGCCAAACAAGGCCATCGCTCCTCGTCCCACCGCCTCATCCTTGCCCATGTAGCTGACCTGAATGGGCATATTGCTGAGGATGGTCTCATTGATGGCCCGTTCGATGTTGTGGAGAGTTTGTTTATCAACGGCCGTTCCGTGAGCAAAATCAAACCTGAGCCTATCGGGGGCTACCAGTGACCCCCTTTGCGTCACATGGTTGCCTAGATGTGTTCGTAACTCTTGATGCAAAATGTGGGTAGCGGTGTGATTGCGCCGAATGTCGTGGCGGCGTACATCATCCACCTGCAACTGCACCACTTGGCCGGCTTCCAATTTGCCTGAAACCATTTGGCCCACATGCAGAATGAGACCGGGCACATCTTTGGGCCGGATGACGTCATCTACGCGGAAGAGGCCGTTACTTTTAGAGATGGTGATTGTACCGGTATCGCTCACCTCACCACCTGATTCCACATAAAAGGGTGTGGCTGCTGTCACCACCTCAGCTTTATCACCTGCCTTTAGGCTCTCAACAGGCTGGCCATCGCGCAGCAGACCCAACACCTCAGATTCCATTTCGGCCCCACTATAGGGGTCGTGGTCTACACCAGAGGCTTGGAGACGGCCGTTTTCCACCAACATTGTCAATAGATCACCATACACACTTGTGCCTGTTTGGTAATCGGCAAAAGCTCCCGCGCCGCTGGCCAAGGCATGGGCCGCTTTCGCCTCATCAAACCCCTTTTCATCAACCGTGAAGCCGCGCTCCTTGGCCACATCTCGCGTAATTTCCAAGGCTAGTCCATGGGTGGCATGCAAATCAAAGGCCGCCTTACCGGGAATGGTGGTTTGGCTCTGATGGTGTAAATCAGCCATCAAATTATCCAAATAGGCTAAGGCGCGATCTAGGGTGCGGGCAAATCGCTCCTCTTCCTGCGTCAATGTGTGCCATACATGTTCTCGTCGCTGCTGTAGTTCGGGATAAGCCTGATCCATTTGAGTTATGAAGACTTGGGCAACTTCTGCCATAAAAGGTTGGGTGAAGCCAATTTTACGGCCGTATCGTGCTGCTCGCCGGATCACCATGCGCAGCACATAGCCTGCCCCTACATTGCTCGGCATCACCCCGTCGGCAATCATAAAGGTGGCCGCCCGCCCATGATCGGCAATGACACGATAGCCCACATAGCTGGCCGCCCGCTCTGCATCAGAGTGGCCAAGCAGCGCCTGTACCTGAGCCATAGCGGACAAAAAGAGGTCGTTATCGTAGTTGACAGGTGTGTTTTGTACAGCACTGACAACGCGCTCCAAGCCCAAACCTGTGTCCACACCCGGTTTGGGTAGGGGTGTGCGATTGCCCTCTTCATCTTGATTGAACTGCATGAATACGAGGTTCCATAGTTCTAGCCAACGCCCGCATTCATTGTCTAGTAGTACGCTACAATCTGGTTTGTGGCAGGTACAAGCTTCTGGTCCCCAATCCCAATGAATTTCGCTGGTGGGGCCGCAGGGGCCAATATCGCCCATCATCCAGAAGTTGGTTTTGTCGCCCATGCGCAGCACTCGTTCTGGCTCTATGCCAATTTGATTTACCCAAATGCCCCAAGCTTCATCGTCGCTGGTATGAACGGTGTACCAGAGGCGGTTGGGGGAGAGGCCGCATACGGCCGTTAAAAAGTCATAGGCGAGACGAATGGCACCTTCTTTGAAGTAGTCACCAAAGGAAAAGTTGCCTAGCATCTCAAAGAAGGTGTGGTGCCAGGGTGATGGCCCTACGTTTTCCAGATCATTGTGCTTACCCTGCACACGCATACATTTTTGGGAGGTGGTGGCGCGGCGATATGGCCGTTGCTCCTTGCCCAAAAATACATCTACAAATTGGTTCATGCCGGCATTGGTAAACAGCAAGGTAGGGTTGTCATATTGCGGCAATGGCGCACTGGACACAATTTCATGCCCTACTTCATGGAAAAAATCTAAAAACGCCTGCCGAATCTCATTGCTAGTTTTTGGTTGTGACATATTTACTCCGTAATCGGTAATCGGTAATCGGTGAACGGTAATCGGATTGCAGATTACCGATTACTGTTTACTGACTACTGAATAGTGAGATTTTACCTTGCCAACAAAAAACCGCCAGACTGATGTTCACCGGTCTGGCGGTTGTGGCTTGTGTAATGATGCTGTTTGAATCAGGCAACACGGCGCCGCACCAAACTGGTGGCTTGGTTGGCGGCAGCGGCGGCTTGTGTGAAAGATTGATTCATCATGATGGGCTGGATGTTAGCAAACGACTGTTCAATTGTCAATTAAATTGGGAGACTTGCGGAACGAATTCACTCCTCTTGCATTTATGTCACTCTATCATTATAGTACCAGACTATAATTGATGAAACTCTCTCAGGTAATGTCATGTCCGCAGAAACGAAAAATGTAGTGGAACTTATACGTACTTATTTCGACGAAGAAGAACTCAAAGAGCTGGTTTTTGATGTAGAATACGATTTTGAAGATTTGCCAGCCTCCTTGGGTAAATCGGGTAAGGTTTTGGAATTGGTACGGGTGTTTGAGAAAAACGGCCGTCTGTCCCAGCTCATCGAAGCGGCTCGCCAATATCGCCCAAATGTTGCCTGGCCCGATACCACACATCCTTTCTCCCAAGCAGAACTTTATGGCGAATCAGCCAAGCCCTTTTTGCCACATGAACCAGTGAGTGAGGATATGCTCTTGATTCCGGCTGGCCCCTTTTTAATGGGCAGTCGGCCTGGGGATGAGGTGTCCAGTTATGAGCAACCTCAACATGAAGTGGATTTGCCTGCGTTTTATTTGTGTAAATATCCGGTGACGAATGCCCAATATGTTGAGTTTGTCAAGGCTGCCAAGCACCCTAAGCCCGAAAAGGTGGGCTGGTTTGGTCTCAAACCGCCTGGTAAAAAACTAGATCACCCGGTTGTTGGTGTGAGTTGGAATGACGCCCTGGCCTATTGTGGCTGGTTGCAGGAACAGACGGGACGGCCGTATCGTCTGCCTACCGAAGCGGAATGGGAAAAGGCAGCACGAGGAGAGGACGGCCGTCTTTACCCTTGGGGCAATGAATGGGAAGAAGATCGGTGTCATAGAGGAGGTAGTGGGACAACGGCCGTAACTGCCCATCCTACTGGAGCTAGCCCTTACGGCTGCCTAGACATGGTGGGCAATGCCAGCGAATGGACATCCACCTTATGGGGAGGTCGTGTCGCCGAAAGTGACTACCCCTATCCCTATCAAGCCCAAGACGGTCGGGAAAACCTCGAGGCCGAAGGAACAATCTATCGCATTTTCCGTGGTGGTTCTTACGAAAGCAGCCTCAATGATCTCCGCTGCTCTGCCCGTAACTGGTACGTTCCCGACAATAAAGATCGGCGGCGCAGCTTTAGACTAGCTTTATCCCACTTTTAAAGTGACTATCGAATGAATCAGTTGCCTCTGCTTATGCAAGTGACTATTAGGAATTTCCATTATGGCGAAAAACAGAACCGATTGGCGTACCCTTATCCGGCGCATCAAAAGCGGAAAATTTGTGCCTATCATTAGCGATAGAATTTACTTTCCTGGTCCCAACTCTCTCATTCAAGATTGGGCTGACGAAATAACCTACCCTTATCCTGTCAGTAAAAATACAACCATACCGCAATTGGCCCAATTCCTAAGTGCAACGAGTCGTGATGATCTAACAGCCAAGGAAGACTTTTTAGACTTTTCCAAAAAGTACATGCTTGACACAGTACGTGAGGGAGCTACGGCCGAACAAGAAAACATCCTTGATATTCTCGAAGATGAAATATATGACATCACCTTTTCTCAAGCCTGTGCCCGAGTCGGTTTTCCAAAATATGAAGATGATTTTGAGAACCCACTGCGGATTTTGGCTGAACTGCCGATCTCTATCTACATTACGACCAGCTACTATGACTTTTTAGAGGATGCCCTGCGTCAGGCCGGCAAGAAACCATATTCAGAAGTATGTTATTGGTATGATGAATTAGACGATATACCCTCCATATTTGAGGATGAACCTGATTACGATCCATCCCCGGAAACACCATTGGTCTATCATCTGCATGGTACAGATGAGCATCCCTCTTCTTTAGTGCTGACGGAAGATGATTATCTAGATTTCCTTGTCAAGGTTTCGGAAGACATCGAAGCCATCCCCCGACGCGTGGCTCAAACTCTAGTAGACTCCTCCTTGCTACTTACGGGCTTTCGTTTAGAAGATTGGAACTTCAAGGTCATTTTTCGGGGGCTGATTAAAACCAAACGAGCCAGCCGTCGCCGACTTAGTGTATCTATACAATTTGATCCCGAGAAGATTTCCATAGAAAATGTGGATGTCCGAGATGTGCAAGATTATGTGGAACGTTATTTTAGCAAAGCCAACTTTGATATTTATTGGGGAGACACCTTAGCCTTTTTGCAGGAGCTTTGGGAGAACTGGGAAAGTTAATCATGACTGAGCATATCACAAATCCTTATGTTGGCCCCCGCACGTTTGAAGAAGAAGATGCTAAATTATTCTTTGGACGCGATCGTGAAGCCCGTGACCTGCTTTCACTAGTCATCTCTGAACCCTTGGTTCTGTTTTATGCTCAGTCTGGTGCTGGTAAAAGCTCGATAATCAATACTCGCTTGATACCGGGCATGAGGCAGGAAGGCTTTGTGGTTTTACCTGTAGGCCGTGTAGGTGGTGAATTGCCAGAAGGAATTGGCGATGTTGAAAATGTCTTTGTGTTTAATTTGCTGTTGAGCTTATCTCGCAGTGAGGGCGTAGCTGTGGGGGAGATGACAAAAACGACGCTTTCTGACTATTTGGAGGAGAGGAAGGCCCAGGATTTAGCCAATTTCCAGCCAATAGATTTGGATGAAGAAGATGATTGGGAGGATGATGAAGAGCCAGCGCGTGTGTTGATCATTGATCAGTTTGAGGAAATTGTGACAACACATTTGTCTCGCTGGACAGAGCGCCGGGCGTTTTTTGAACAGTTGAGCGATGCCATACGCAATGATCCCCTTTTGTGGGTTGTGTTGTCTTTGCGCGAGGATTTTGTGGCAGCTTTGGATCCATATGCTCGTATGTTGCCTAATCGTTTGCGAGCCCGTTTTCACATGCAGCGTATGGGGGCTGGGGCGGCCCGGCAGGCGATTGAACAACCAGCCAAACAAAACGGCCGTCCCTTTGCTGAAGGTGTTGCCAGAACATTAGTAGACAACTTGCGTCAACTGCGTGCCCATGAACAAGATGAAGTCTTGCTTGGTCAATTTATCGAACCAGTGCAATTGCAGGTGGTTTGTTATCAACTGTGGCAAAATCTAAAAGATCGACCGATAGCACCGATCACACTGGAAGATGTTAACGAGTTAGGTAATGTAGACGCTGCCCTTTCTCAATTTTATGAACAGGCCATTGCAGCCGTTTTGCATGAGACAGGCACTTCAGAACTTAGCTTACGCAACTGGTTTGACCGTCAACTAATTACTGAAGCAGAAACAAGGGGTACAGTGTATCAAGGTCGGGAAGAAACGGCCGGTTTGTCAAATCAGATTGTTCAGCGTTTAGCTAATCAGTTCTTACTCCGAGCTGAAATTCGGGCAGGCGGTACCTGGTATGAGTTGGTTCATGACCGCTTTGTCACGCCTATTTTGCAGGCCAACCAGGCTTGGCGTTTGCAACAAAGTCCTCTTATTCGGGCGGCGGAAGAGTGGGATCGCGCTGGTCGGCCTCGCCATCAACTGTTTCAGGGCAAGCAGCTCGAAGAAGCATTAGCTGGGGTCAATCGCGAATCCTTAGAACCGATTGTACAAAGATTCCTAACTACCAGTGAGGATGCCCAAAGCCAGCGGGACTTAGAAAAAACGCGGGGCGAAATGGAAGAGCAGCGCAAACGGGCCGAGACTGAAGCTCGCACGGCACAAGTGTTACGCCGTTTAACAATAGCCCTCATTATTGTCTTTATTGTTGCCGTGGCCGCGGCCATTTTAGCAACTTATGAATCGAGACAGGCCAATAGAAATGAGGGAATAGCAATAGAAAATGCTGCTGCCGCCGAAGCCAATGCTCAATTGGCGGCGACCCGTGAACATGAGGCTCATATCCACGCTGAAGCTGAGGCCACGAGTGCTGCCGAAGCCTTAATCAATGCTCAGTTGGCAGAAGAAAATGCGAACCTAGCAGCCACCCGAGAGGCTGAAGCGGTGGCAAATGCAGTCCTGGCATCGACCAATGAACAAGCAGCCCAAGCGGCCCAAGCTGAGGCTGAGGCAAGTGCGGCTGAAGCGCGATTAAATGCCGAGCTGGCAGCTGAAAAGGCGGCCGAAGCTGAGTTTTTGAGCCGACTTTCCCTGGCCCAATCAATAAGTTCTGTGGCTCCGCGCCTGGTTGATCGAACGAATAATACGGAGTTGGCTACCTTATTGGCAGTAGAGGCCTATCATATCAATCGCTCTCTGAATGTTGAATTGCTTGAATCTGTAGATGATTCCTTGCGCGAGATTTTGGCTGAACCCAATTTCAATCTCGTATTAGAACACCATACAGATTTTGTGACCCAGGCTGCTTTTAACCATGATAAAACCTTATTGGCAACGGCCGATACTGGTGGGGCCTTACTATTATGGGATTTAACAGAGTCGAATTTTCCAGCAACTGTTCTTGAAGGCCACGAGGCTCCTATCAATGCGGTTGTGTTTAGTGCGGATAATCAATGGCTGGCAACGGCCGATCGCAATGGTCTGATCCTTGTTTGGGATGTGGACACGCAAACATCTTTTCGCTTGGAGCAGCATGACAATGCGGTTGAGTATATCGCCTTCACTAAAGAGAATGGACTGGTTTCAGCTGAGGCGTCTGCTTTGGTGTACCGTTGGCCTTTAGCCACTTTGACGGACGGGGAAGGGTCAACACCAGAACGCATTCTTGGTCTGAACCCTGCCCATACAGTTGTCGGTTTTAGCCCAGATGGCACAATATTGTTGACAGCAAATAACTTCAATACCCTCAACCTTTGGGATTTAACTTTGCCTGGGGTGGCACAAATCTTTCTCTTTTTTGAGGGTAGTGAGGCGGAGATCACTTCCATTGCCTTTAGTCAGGATTTGCAGACAATGGCTGCTGCCAACGCGGAAGGCATCATTCGCATTTGGGATTTGACGTCAAATAGCACTGTGCCAGCCCGAATTGAAACCCGAGATGGTACCAGTGAGATCGCCTTGGCTCCAGACGGCCGTATGTTGGCCTCGATTAGTGGTGAACTGGAAGATTTATCTGTTATTTTGTGGGATTTATCCTTTTTTAAGGATGAGCGGCGCATCATGCCGCGCGAGGGTGATTCGGTACAGCTAATGGGACACACCTCCAATATACGTGACATTACCATAAGCTTTGATGGCCTGCAAATGGCTTCAGTCGGTGATGATATGACGGTGCGATTATGGAACTTAGGGCCAGCTCCAGCTGCTCCGCTGACTCTTGAGGGGCAGGGTTCGGGTTTTTCGGCCGTTGCCATTACTCCTGATGAAAGACTGGCAATAGCTGGCAACGAAAGTGGGGAGATTTATATCTGGAATATGGCAGATGTAGGCCAAAATTCTGAAGAACCTTTGGCCATCTTAAAGAGACATGAAGAGGCCATCACAGATTTGCTGGTGACAGCCGACGGGCAAATGTTAATTTCAGCTGGGGCAGATGGCATGATCCAGATTTGGAGTTTGACTCCCGTTGACGATCGGCCCCAATTTAGTCTGAATGGTGATGGTGGACCCGTTTATGCCTTAGCCATTCGCCCCGATGACCTCACATTGGTTTCGGGCAGCGATGATGGATTGATTCGTTTTTGGCCGTTGGCTGATATTCTAGCAGGTGGGGAAATTGCTTTCTCAGCGCTGGCTGGGCACGAAAGTTGGGTGGAGACTTTGGCTTTTAGTCTAGATGGCGAGGTTTTGGCTTCTGGTGGCGGTGGGCCAACTATATTTTTATGGGATTTAAGTCCAATTCAGGGGCCAGAAGATTTGGCAGATTTAGTGCCAACGCGTTTAAGTGGACACGAAGATGATATTTCATCGGTAGCCTTTAGCCCAGATGGGCATCTCTTTGCCTCTAGCAGTTATGACACGAGCGTGCGGTTATGGGATTTAGATCATCTGGATCGGCGACCCATTGATCTTATTGGACACGATGATTTTGTTTATGATGTTGTATTCTCGCCGGATAGTAATTTCTTGGCTTCTTCTGGTTGGGATCGAAAAATAAATTTATGGGATATTCAAGCGATTACGGCCGATCAGCCTTCGATAGCACCGTCAGCGCTTTTAGGTCATTCTGGTCAAGTGGTTAAGTTGGCGTTCAACGCTGATGGACAGCTTTTGTTTTCTGCCAGTTTGGACGAAACAGTTCGGGTGTGGAATGCAGAAGTAGATGGTTTTGTATTATTGGCTTGTCGCGAAGTCCATCGCAATTTGAGTTGGGCTGAATGGCAGCGTTATTTGGAAGGAGATGAATATCGTCTGACTTGTCCTGATCTGCCTGTGCATCCTTCCTACATTGAATCAGCCCGAGAGTTGGCCCGAAGACAAGAGATCGATGAGGCGGTGGTTCGCTTTGAACATGCCATTGCTTTGGGAGCTGAGTTGGATTTTGATCCAGATACTGAAGCGCGAACGGAGGCGGTGCAAGGAATATTGCAGAATGGCTTGCGTTTGGCTGAGCAAGGTCATATACGGGAAGCGGTAACTGCCTTTACCGAGGCCCAAAATCTTGATACATCGGCCGAAATTGGGGCTGAGCAGTGGTATCAATTGTGTGAATTGGGAACGGAGTGGGGAGAAACGGCCGTTGTCATGGGTGCTTGTGTGGCGGCTGTGAGCCAAGCTACGAGTGGTCAGGATGTGGTCCTAAATCAACAGCTATGTGGTTTAGGGCGTATGCCAGAATTAACGGACACAGTACGCCCCGCTTGCGAACATGTAGCGGCGTTAGCCTCAGATACGGAAGATGGCTATTTAGCCTACCAAATTTGCCAATTGCGAGAAACAGTCGACGGTATTACGATCATGGTTGCTCCCTTATGTGACTTGGCAGCATCACAAACCCAGACCATTACTGTGCGTACATCTGCGGAAGGGTTGATTACCAATGGACAGGGTGAATTATGGGCTTTTGAGGGGGCAGAGGGGCAGAGGGTGACGATTGGCGTAACGGCCGTTGCCGAATCTCTCGACACCTATCTCATTCTCATTGGCCCTGATGGCACCATCATAGATGAAAATGACGATTTTGGTGACAGCCTAGACTCTCGCTTAGAAAATGTTACCTTACCTGCCGCAGGCACATACCTCATTGTGGTGCGTGGTTTTGATGAGACATCGTCAGGAACGTACACTATTGCGTTAGAGTAGAGAGAAATGGTGGGATGAATTGTCGATAATGGGGGCACAGTCAGTTCCAAATGGCTAGGTGCTGAGTGAGCTTTACGATTGGCTCCAAATGAACTGATTCAAAGCCTCACGGGCAGCAGGCAAGTGTTGCATGGCTGCCCAATCACCCACAATATCTTCGGGTTGGGTGAAGGCTAACAGCAGTAGGAAGGGGTCTAGCTGCGTGGGTTGTCCGCCCGCACGAGTTTGTTGCCAAAACGGCCGTAACACCTCCTCCCATATCCCATAATGCTCTCGTAACCAAGGCCATGCCTCATCAAACGCTGCCTGCGCCTCTGCCATCGTCATCTTCTGCCGATAGACACCCACTACGACCGCTTCCAGCCTGTCCCAATATTCTACAAATTCATCTAGGCTGCTGTTTTGTGACCATTGCCGCAAATATTTGGAGAAGGGATTCATGGCATTATCCAGTTTCGCAGGGTTTTACACCCGAGGCCTTGCCTTATTCGTGGCCTAAAACCCTGCGGAGCTTATAGCCTCACGAAACGCTTGCATATTCTCCGCCACGGACTGCTCGCCGCCAAAAATAGCACTGCCGGCCACTAGCACATTGGCCCCCGCCCGTACAATCTCGGCCGCATTAGTCACCTTTACCCCACCGTCCACTTGTAGCCAGGCGTGTGGGTTGGCCTGGTTGAGCATTTGGCGCAAACGGCCGATCCGGCCCAAACTGCCCTCAATAAATGACTGCCCACCAAAACCAGGATTCACCGACATAATCAGCACCAAATCCACGAATGGTAATGCCTCCTCCAGCATCATCAATGGTGTCGCTGGATTTAGTGTCACGCCTGCCTGAACGCCTTGCTCCTTAATCGCTTGCAAAGTGCGGTCTAAATGAGGGCAAGTCTCCACATGAACTGTCAGATTATCCGCACCAGCCCGGGCAAAAGCTGGAATATACTGATTAGGGTTTTGGATCATCAAATGGACATCGAGAAAGAGGTTGTGTTCATCGGCTAACGGCCGTAAAGCCGCCACCACATTAGGCCCAAAACTGATATTGGGCACAAAATGCCCATCCATGATATCCACATGCAGCCAATCCGCTCCCACTGCCACCGCCTCACGCACATGCGCCTGCAGCCGTGATAAATCCGCCGCCAAGATAGAAGGTGCTATTTTGATCATAATTTTAAGAAGAGATTGAGGTAAGCGAAGCGACCTAATCTCATAATAGCGACAAAGCCACCTCAACCATCTTCTCTGTCGTAATGCCAAATTCCTGATAAATTGTCTGGTAAGGAGCCGATGCCCCATAATGATCCAGGCCAATGGCAATGCCAGCATCGCCAATATAACGTTCCCAGCCAAAAGTAGCCCCGGCTTCAATTGAGACTCGGGCCTTGATATTAGGTAGCAAGACGCTCTGTTGGTATGCGGCTGGTTGCTCGGCAAACAGCTCCCATGAGGGCATGGAAACGACTCGCGCTGACACGCCTTGTGCCGCCAATTGTGCCTGTGCTGCCAGGGCCAACTGCACTTCTGAGCCAGTCCCTAGCAAAATCAGTTGGGCATCCTCAGCATCACGCAG
This sequence comes from Promineifilaceae bacterium (SeqCode), assembly GCA_965223555.1. Classification (GTDB taxonomy): domain Bacteria; phylum Chloroflexota; class Anaerolineae; order Promineifilales; family Promineifilaceae; genus CBDCWU01. The sequence continues at coordinate 920,208 of CBDCWU010000008.1, read as the reverse complement.
TATATAGGCTCCCCGTAGTAAGCCAGTGGCCGCGCCATGTGTCTGGCGATCCACAGTGGGGACACCTTGTCGGGTGAGAATGAGGGCGGTAGGGCCATACTTGTTTTCCAAAGCCGCCTGCCAGGCAACGGCCGTTTCCGCTGCGTCCCCTGGTCGAATCACTGTCAAATTAGGCATAGCGCGTAAGGCCATCAGATGTTCCACTGGTTGATGAGTAGGGCCATCCTCGCCCAGGCCAATGCTGTCATGCGTAAACACATAAATCACGGGCTGCTCCATCAAGGCAGCCAATCGAATAGATGGCCGCATGTAGTCGGAAAAGACCAAGAAAGTGCCGCCATAGGGCCGTATGCCCCCGTGTAGAGCCATACCATTCATCATCCCCCCCATAGCATGTTCCCGCACCCCGAAGCGAATGTAACGGCCGTTAAAATCCGCCGCCGTAATGTCTGGTTCACCTTCCAAATCGGTGTTATTCGAGCCAGTTAAATCACCCGAACCACCCAACAAAGCTGGCACATGCTTGGCAATGGCATTCAACACTATCCCTGAAGCCTTGCGGGTTGCCACCGATTTGCCCGCTTCAAACGTGGGTAAAATCGCCTCCCAATTGTCCGGCAAATCAGTACGATACCACATTTGCAACAGCGTCCCCGCCAAATCAGGATAGGCTGCCTCATACGCCGTCCATTGAGCAAACCAAGCTGCCTGGTCTGCCCCCTCACCCCGCATAAACTGGCGTGTTTCGTCTGGAACATAAAAAGTAGGTTCCAGAGGCCAGCCCAAATTCTCTTTTGTCAGCCGGATTTCTTCCTCGCCAAGCGCGGAGCCATGCGACTTAGGTGAATCTTGCTTATTGGGGCTGCCAAAGCCGATGTGGGTGCGGCAAGCGATGATGGACGGCCGTTCCCCCTCACCTTGCGCCACCTCAATCGCTGCCTTGATCGCCAGGGCATCGTGCCCATCCACCCGCTGTGTGTGCCAGCCATAAGCCTCATACCGGGCCAACACATCTTCAGAGAAGGAAACGGCCGTTGTGCCATCAATCGTAATCTGATTATCGTCATATAAAATAATCAACTTCCCCAACCCTAAATGCCCCGCCAGCGAACTGGCCTCCTGGGCTACCCCTTCCATCAAATCGCCATCACTGGCAATGGCATAGGTAAAATGGTCTACTATGGGGAAGCCAGGGCGATTAAACCGTGCCGCCAACCAGCGTTCGGCCAAGGCCATCCCCACTGCATTCGACACCCCTTGGCCCAATGGCCCTGTCGTGGTCTCCACCCCGGGCGTATGGCCCACTTCAGGATGCCCCGGCGTTTTGCTCCCCCACTGCCGCAGGTTTTGCAATTCGCTCATGGATAAATCATAGCCTGCTAAATGCAGCAAACTGTAAAGCAAAATCGAACCATGCCCGGCCGACAGCACAAAACGATCCCGATTAGGCCAATGGGGGTCTTGGGGATTGTGCTTCAGAAAGTGTGACCAAAGCACCACCGCCACATCTGCCATGCCCATGGGCATCCCCGGGTGGCCATTACCCGCCGTCTGTACCGCATCCATCGCCAGCCCCCGAATCGTATTAGCTGCTAATCTATGTGTTTCCACCGAATAATCACTCATGTTACTGTTCCTCAAAAATAGCTGTCACCGCCCAATCATTGCGGATCGTTCACTGACAACTGTTTACTGCTCACTGCTGACTGTTCACCGCTCACTGCTTATCGACCCTAACGCGGCGCCATGCGAATTGCGCCGTCTAGGCGGATGACTTCGCCGTTTAGCATCTCGTTCTCCACAATATGCTGTACCAATGCCGCGAACTCCTCTGGTTGCCCTAAGCGGGAGGGGAAAGGCACTTGTTTACCCAACGAAATGCGGGCTGGTTCGGGCAGACCGGCTAGCATGGGCGTGTCAAAAATGCCTGGGGCAATAGTCATCACGCGAATGCCCACTGAGGCCAACTCGCGGGCAATGGGCAAGGTCATGCCCACGATGCCACCCTTGGAGGCGGAATAGGCGGCTTGTCCAATCTGTCCATCAAAAGCGGCTACCGAGGCGGTGTTGATAATCACACCGCGCTCGCCGCTATCGATTGGCTCTAGCTGGCTCATGGCCTGCGCCGCCAGCCGAATAACGTTAAAGGAGCCAATGAGATTGACCTGGATGACTTTGCTAAACATGTCCAAATCATGCGGCCCACGGCTGCTGCTAATCACTTTGGTGGCGATGGCGATACCGGCACAGTTGATGGCACCGTGCAAGCCACCAAAGTGGTTGATGGCTGTGTCAACGGCCGTTTGTACATCAGTCTCATCAGCAACGTTGGTTTTGACGAAGCGGGTGTTATGGGGCAGATCGGCCGTTATGGCTGCTCCTCCTTCCTCATTCAAATCTGCAATGACAACTTGGCCCCCAGCCGCGCTCAACCGCCGCACACAGGCTGCGCCCAGACCAGAACTGCCACCAGTGACTATAAATGTTTTGCCTGCAATATTCATGTTTCCTGCCTCTCTTTCCAGTGCGTGGCACGGTCTTCCGTGCCTTGCCCTACTGCTGGTGTTTGTCTTGATGGAATTGTATCAGGCAGTGGGATTGACCCCAAATGGCAATAGGTGCAACGCACCCACGGGCAGGATACAATTTGCAGAATGAATCGGCGTATTTTTTTACAACGAGCAACGGCCGTTACCCTCACCTATGCCCTCATCCAAACCTGCTCCGCTTGTAACAGAGGCAACAAAAAGATGATAGATTTACACGAAGCAACCATAAGCGACTTACAAAAAGCCATGAGTGCGGGCAACATTTCCGCCCAAGAAGTGGTGGCACATTATTTGGCACAGATAGAGGCCATTGATCGCAATGGGCCAGCCATTAATTCGGTGATTGAACTGAACCCAGAAGCGATGTCCATTGCGACAGCATTGGATAAGGAGCGGGCAAACTCTGGGGCGCGTAGCCCTTTGCACGGGATACCTATGTTGTTGAAGGATAATATTGATACGGCCGATTCGATGCACACCACGGCTGGCTCCTTGGCCCTCATCGGTTCACGCCCCACTCAAGATGCCACATTGGTCAGTAAGCTGCGACAGGCTGGAGCCATTATTTTGGGTAAAACCAACCTGAGCGAGTGGGCCAACTTTCGCTCCACGCGCTCGGCCAGCGGCTGGAGTGGGCGGGGTGGGCAGACACGCAACCCCTATGTGCTAGATCGTAATCCTTGCGGCTCGAGTTCGGGTTCAGGGGCAGCTATTGCGGCCAATTTAGCCGTGGCAGCCTTAGGCACGGAGACGGATGGCTCGATTGTGTGTCCGGCCCACCAAAATGGCATTGTGGGCTTCAAGCCCACGGTGGGTTTGACGAGCCGGGCTGGTGTCATTCCCATTTCTCATTCGCAAGACACGGTAGGCCCAATGACGCGCACTGTGGCCGATGCAGCTATATTGTTGGGGGTTTTGACTGGTGTGGATGAACGGGATGGGGTAACGGCCGTTGCCGCTCCGCATACTCACAATGACTATACCCAATTCCTTGACCCCGACGGCCTACAAGGGGCACGTATCGGCGTGGTGCGTGATGGCTATACCGAGTTGGAAGCGGAATTAGCCGCCGTCATCGAGAGCAGCATCGTTGCTTTGCAACAGGCTGGGGCCATCATTGTAGACCCGGCTGATATTCCCACCATGCAAGCCATGCGTGAGGATCGCCAGAGCGAATTTGAGGTGCTGTGTTATGAATTTAAGGCGAATATTGCTGCTTATTTAGCGACACGAGTGGCTGATGAGCGAGTGGAGCAGGAACGGCCAATCCCTCGCACCCTGGCCGATCTCATTGCCTTTAATCAGGCGCACAGTGAGGCTGAAATGCCTCACTTTGGCCAGGAAATCTTTGAGCTGAGCCAAAGCAAAGGGCCACTCACGGATGAGGCATATCTGACTGCTTTAGCCACCAGCCAACGGTTGGGCGGGCGTGATGGCATTGATGCTGTGCTGGATGCTTACCAGCTAGATGCCTTAATTGCGCCCACAGGTGGCCCCGCTTGGCTGACCAATTATGAAACAGGGGATAAAGGCCACATTGGCAGTTCTTCACCTGCGGCCAGGGCAGGTTATCCGCTTATCACCGTCCCAGCAGGCTTTGTGGGTGAACTGCCTGTGGGTCTGACCTTCATGGGACGTGCCTTCAGTGAATCGACGCTCATCCGGTTGGCTTACGCTTTTGAGCAGGCCACGCAAGCGCGTCGCCCACCCCGATTTTTGCCAACAGTGGCAGGTTAAGCACCTCCATCCATAAATGTTACTTTAAGCAATATTCAGTGAGTAATGAGCAGCAATAAGTAACAGGTTTCTTTGGCATCGATTACTGAATACCGATTACTGATTACTTCAGTCCCCTCGTGCCACGCTCAGCGTGGCATGTGTATCTCGACGCTCTGCGTCGGGGAGAACGCAGAGCGTTCGCAAGAGTATTCCCACGCTAAGCGTGGGAACGAGAAGGGGGTGTGAACGGTTCGCTTTTGTTTTATGTCAGGCTTCTAATTTCTTGAGGAAGGCTTCTAGTTCGGGGGGAAGTTCAGCTTTAACGGTGATGGGTTCGTTGTCAGACGGCCGATTAAACGTAATCCCGGCGGCATGGAGAAAGTGCCGACCCAATGGTGTACGCCGTGTGCGCCGGGAGCCATAGACATTATCGCCCACGATAGGATAGCGAATGTAGGCCAAATGCACCCGAATCTGGTGGGTGCGACCTGTTTTAGGACGACATTCAACCAGGGTGTAATCACCATAGGTGACGAGGGCTTGATAGGCTGTCTGGGCTGGCTTGGACGTCGCGGAACGGTTGGGGGGAATGACTTCCATGCGTTTGCGCTTTTGCACATGACGGCCTATAGGCGCGTCTATGAGGGCCGCCGGGGGCTGCAAATCCCCTTCGACGAGGGCTAGATATACTTTTTCGACGGTGCGCTCGCGGAATTGGCGCTGCAAATATCGAATAGCGCGATCATTTTTGGCGACGAGGATGAGGCCGGAGGTGTATTTATCGAGGCGATGGACGATGCCTGGTCGTTTTTCATAGCCGATGCCTAATACATCGGGGCAGTAGTGCAGCACAGCATTGACCAAAGTGCCGCGATCATGGCCAGTGCCGGGATGAACAACCATTCTGGCTGGCTTATTGATGACGAGCAAGTCGTTATCTTCATAACGAATATCCAGGGGGATGTCTTCAGCGATGAGGTCGGTTTCCACAACTTCTGGAATAACGGCTGTTATCTCTTCGCCACCCGCCAAACGCATACTTCCTTTGACGCGACGGCCGTTGACCAATACCGCCCCCTCTTTAATCAGCTTTTGCCACTGCATCCGTGACAGATCGGTCGCCGCTTCGGATAGGGCCTTGTCTAGCCGCTCACCAGGCTGGTTCAGGGTGAGGGCCAGTTGTTGTTCACTCATTGGAGAGAGGGGAATGTTGCTCGGCACCGCTTGGCCCGGCCGTTTCCATATCCATTGCCTGTGTCTGGGCCAAGGCTGCCTCATGTTGCTGCTCTTTGAACATCAACCAGGCCAAAATAATCACGCCGGTGACGACGCAAGTGTCGGCCACATTGAAGATGGGCCAAGGGCCAAAATCAAGGAAGTCTGTCACATGCCCCAGGCGGAAACGGTCAATCACATTGCCCAAAGCGCCGCCAAGCTGCAAACCGAGCGCCAAGCGTAAGCTCATCTGTCCAGCAGGCAAGGTGTAGTTGTAATAGAGGATGACTGTGCCGACGACAATAGCGACGACCGTAAAAAAGGAGCCGCCCGCCGGGAAAATGCCAAAGGCCGCGCCTGTATTGGTGGCGTGAGTGAAGCGGAACAGAGCTGCAATTTCAGGGATGGGGGCGTAAGATTGGTAGATGGGGAGGCTGATTTCCACCAGATATTTGCTGAATTGATCGAGGAGAACGACAACGGCCGTTACTATAAACAAAAACATCTGCTGGCCTGTCGTTGCCTGTTCCAAGATAGGCTCCGGCAAAACCTCCTCGACTAATTCCTCTGAAGAAATCGGTTCAAGTTCATTCATCATACTTTCATTGTACCAAGGGACGGCCGTTTGGCGAATGTTTGCGCGGCTTTGTGGCCACGATCACTGTGGCTGTGCTGCCCTCAAGCTGAATCGTGTGTATGTCTACGCTGAAGCCAACTTCCTGAAACGGCCGTGTAAATGCTGCCCATAATTCCTTTTCACTAAAATCAAAGGGGACACTGCGTTGGCCCGTAATAGTGAAGAGCCAGTCGATGAAACGATGAACCAGCCCGTGACCTGTTAAATGACCTTCGGGAACAATGACGAGACGGCCGTTTGCCCGCAACACCCGCCACAACGCTGCCACCGTTTCTGGGGCTACAATATATTCAGTAGGAAAGGTGGAGAGGATGGTATCGAAAACGGCCGATGGCCAAGGCAACTGCTGTACCAACCCTTGCACCAACGGCACACTTTCTCCCAAGCGTCGCTGCGCCATCTGGCCCATGTAGGGCGATAAATCCAGACCTGTTACCACAAAACCCTGAGCTTCTAGTGCTGCCAACATATGTCCAGGCCCATGTCCAATTTCCAGCACCCGCTCACCCATCACAAACGGTAAAGCCGCCGCCTGCCAAGCTCGCCAATGCCCTAACGACACCAACCAGCTCACGGCATCATACGTCCAAGCCATCTCGTTGTATAACAAGCGGAAGCCAAAACGCACCAGCTTAATCCATAACATGGGTCTCTAGTCTCCAATCTCAAGCAGTAAAGCGTCCCAATCGCTCACATAGGGCACATCATTTTCAATCAATTCTTTGCGTCCCTGCATAAATCGGCCAGCCCACGAGTCAGTGATAGCTTCCAAATCAAAACTGCGATGAATGACAGCATACAAATCAATTTCCCGCTGCTTCAAAAAGTGGGGGATTTCTTTGTACCAAATAGGATCGAGATAATTTTTCTCCTCATATCCTCGCCGGAAATGCTTGAAAAAGTTTTTGGCTAACTCAGCTGGTTCTGGTTCATTGGTGATGGCATAAAAAATGACCATGGCAATGTCAAAAGCGTACCAACTATACATGCAATCATCAAAGTCAAACAGTGTTATCTGACCCGCGTCATCCACAAAAAAATTACCGCGATGGGCATCTTGATGTACCAGCCCATAACTATTGCGGTCTCTGGGCAGGGCGGCTATGTAGGCCATCAACGCTTCATATTTTTGCCGTATGCGCCACTCTGATTCCGGCAACCAATCACTTTCATCAAAAATCGGATCGTCCCAATCGGGCCGTCGCCAATGGGGTTGGCTCGGTTCGTAGCTTTTGGTGAGGGCATGGATGTTGCCTAGGAAACGGCCGTATTCCACCCAAAAATTCTCTCCCCACCTTTCCTCCGTCACATGCCCGCCTCTTGCCTTCACAAACGCGGTGGCCGAAAAGTGGTCACCATGCCCATCCGGCAGCATTTCCACCAGTTTCCCATTCGGGGACGTGACGGCTCGTGCCACTCCTGCTCCACCCGCCGCCAAATAATTCAGCCAATCCACTTCCCCCTGAATCATATTCACCGACCGCCGCCGACTATGTCCAATTCGTAAAATATAGGCCCCATCCTCCCTCTCAAAGCTGTACATAAAGCTCTCAAAGCCGCCCACATTCGTCAAAGCATCCTCAGCCAATCTGTACCGCTGCCGCGCTGCTGCTAAAATCCTGTCGTTAAAGCGTTCACGTATAACTTTTTCCATGCGCCCATTGTACTCGCCCAAAAGGGAAGGCCAAAAAGAAAAAGGACTGAAGTTTCTTCTCCAGCCCTCTACTACTTACTACTTGCTTTTTGCTATTTACTGCAGGCTGCGCCTAAAACGGGTATCCTTTTAGCCCTTTTTGTCCTTTTAGAGCCGCAATCTCACCTGTGTGCCAGGCAATGTTAAACAAAACTGCTCCATTAAGCATGTCAAAAACGGTGCGCTCTCCAACGGGTGTTTCAAGCTTCTGCTCTAGATCACTATCTGTCAAACCAGCCAAATATTCATCAGTACTGGCAAAAACTGCTGCCGATGGACTACCTCAGCAAACGAACCTATCAACAATAAATTTCAGCCTATTGCGGGTGAAATGGCTCAAGTTCATCATTTTTTCGAACAATTTGGACAATCCCTTACTAGCTGAGACCTACCCTCACTTCCCAATGACAACAGTTCCCTGCGCCCCGTCCAGCCGTAGCCAAGCTCCATCCTGAATGAGTTGGGTGGCAAGGTTGCAATTTATTGCCACAGGTATTCCGTACTCGCGGGCTGTGGCGGCTGCATGCTGGCCCAAAGCAGCAATCAGTGGATGAGCAGAGTGGTCAAATCGGATAATGTTTGAGTGATATGATTTGCGGCATTTTGCACTAGCGGTGAGAGGGTACTATGCAGAGAGGTTTGCTGGGGCTGAACGCCAATGAGGGCAACTTCACAGTTTAATTCGGCCGTTAGAAAACGGGCTAGCATGGTGGGGGGCATGGTGTGGGTACAGGCACTCAAGCCGGTGAGTTGCGGCGGCAGCAGCCAACGAATTGTGCCGGGGGGTTCATTCATCTGGGCGGCATCTATCAAGAGTACCAGCGTGGGACGAAATTGGCGGACACAGCCCGTGTGATTTTCGGGCGCGTGGGCAGCGGCGATAACGAGGAAGTTTTCTTGAGCAAACGGCCGTAACCCCTCCGCCACGGCTAAGCCTACGCCATCATCCCCCCGCAGTTCATGGCCAATACCGAGAACGGCTAGGCGTAACGGCCGTTCTCGATTACCCTGACTCAGGGTTTGTTTCAGCGAACTTTCCCAAGACAGTGGCGACATCGGTATCCTCTCCATAATAAATTGTAAATGGTTCTTTGGTCGTCGCAGCCAACTCCCACTCGTCTGGCGACATTGTGAGGCAAGCGAAGCGGCAGTTTTGTACACATTGAGCGCAGTAAGTGCAGCGATCTAGATGATAGCGCAGCACGAAACGCTTAGCTTTTCTATCTAGCATAATCAGTTCGATAGCATCCGCAGGACACTCCTTCACGCATAAACAGCAGCCAGTGCAGGCTTCCGGGCTAAAATGAAGTTGCCCCCGCAGCCGTTCTGGCGACGGCCGTTTCTCGAAAGGATACTTCTCAGTAAACGGCCGTTGCCATAATGAACGAAGCACATCCCGCAGCATTGTCATGATTTTCATGCTTGCACCTAAAGTCAATTCGTCATTAGCAATTGATTACCAATTGCCAATTGCCAAAATCACCAACCACTGTCCCAACACTAACAAGGCTCCATAGCGCCACCATAGCCCTACTGTCTGGTCAATTCGCAGCCGCGTCATCAGTGACTGCACGATGGCGATCAAGAGCAGTAGCCCCAATACTTTGAGTAAAAATGTCACTGGGTGGATGACACCACCCAGATAAAAGGCGGCCACCAACGTCAAGCCAATGACCAATTCCACACCCCGTCCCAGATGGAATAGGGCCAGCCCGCGCCCGCTGTATTCTGTCAATGCCCCTGCCACGATCTCCGTCTCTGCTTCCGGCGCATCAAAAGGCGGCATTTCTAGTTTGCCCATCAGCCCAATTAAAGCCACAATGAAGCCGATAGGTTGGGTTAGGAGCAGCCAACGGCCGTGGGTGTAAACCATGATTTCGTCAATCTGCCAGCTCCCTGCTACCAGAGCTGGCCCAATCAAGGCCAGCAAGAAGGGGGCTTCATAGGCAAAGAGTTGGGTTAGAGTGCGGCTGGCCCCTACTAACGAAAAGCCGCTGCGATTATTGGCCCCCGCCAGCCCAGTGCAAAGCGTAAGCAGGCTCAACAGATAGATGGCTACAATCAAATCGCCGGAGAAGTTGTAAGACGGCCGTAATCCCCACAGAGGCACATAAAGAGCGGCCGTTAAGGCTCCGGCCAAAGCTACCACTGGCAACGCCACAAACAGCAGCCGATTCACACCAGTGGGAACAATTTCCTCCTTCGCCAGTAGTTTCAGTGTATCGGCCAAGGGTTGGAACCAACGCGGTCCCAACCGATTTTGCAACTGGGCCAGTAGCTTGCGATCCACCCACTCAAAAGCCATGCCTGCCAGAAGAAGGGAGAGACCAGCCGGGAAAAAGAGAAGGGCAACAATTTTATGGATCATGTGTTGTCTCCCTGCCCGCGTAATAATTAATACCAAACTGTCGTAAATGCTCCCATGTCCAAGGCGCATGCCGATTGCCCTGGGCCAAAATGACACCGCGATCATTGCAGGAGAAACAGGGATCTATGCCCACCAGTATCATAGGCACATCGGCCAGGTTGTGGCCGACAGTGAGGGTGAGAACGGAGGCCATATTGCACAGGGTAGGCGTGCGAACTTTGATGCGTTCGGGCATGTTTGTGCCATTGCTCTTGATGAAGTAGAATAACTCGCCACGTGGTGCTTCGACACGGCTGACGGTTTCGCCTGGCTTGATGCGGCGCGGCATCCGCTTGACGGCTAAATTGCCTGGGGGTAAATCGGCCAGGAGGCAGCGGATGATACGGTAACATTCAAATAGTTCTTGCAGGCGCACCACGAAACGGGCTTCTAAGTCGCCGGCCTTGGCCAGGATGGGGTTGATGGGGAAATCAACGTAGGCGGCGTAGGGGGCTTCGACGCGGATGTCGCGAGTAATTCCGGAGGCACGAGCTGTTGGTCCGACAACTCCGAGCCGTTTAGCTCGATCGGCCGTCATCACCCCAATCCCCCTTGTCCGCTGTACAAATACCGGGTCTGATGTCACGACATCAAGATAGTAGTGAGTCCGCTCCTCCAAATAATCCAGTCCATGCCGGATTGTGTCCGCCTGCGCCTCAGTCACATCATACTTTACACCTCCTAGCATATTGGCTGAATAGTTCACGCGATTACCCGTCAACGTTTCCAAGATATCCATCACTGTTTCCCGGTCACGCCAGGAGTACATGAACAGCGTGTCAAAACCTGCTTCGTGGGCGGCCACACCTAGCCAAAGCAGATGGCTGTGAATCCGTTCTAATTCAGCCACCAGTGTGCGGATGGCCTGAGCACGAGGTGGGGCCTCTATCCCGGCCAACTGTTCCACGCCTAAACAGTAGGCAGTGGCGTGAATATGGGAACAGATGCCGCAGATACGTTCTAACAAATAAAGGTTTTGCGCCCAGTTGCGTGATTCGGTACCCTTTTCAATGCCGCGATGAGCATAGCCCAGGCGCACGGAAGCGGCTTTAACGATTTCCCCCTCGACGGTGAATTCAAAGTGGCCTGGCTCTTTCAGAGCTGGATGCTGGGGGCCGATGGGGACGATGAATTTTTCGGCCGTTTGTAAATGTTCATTACTTTTCATGGTGACTCCCACTGTCCAACCATCTCCATCTGAAAATCCTTCCGCAGCGGATACACGCCGTCTGGCCAATCATCGGGCAAGAAAAGACGGTCGGGGTTGGGGGTACCAGTGACAGTGATGCCCAACATCTCGTTTAATTCGCGCTCAAAGAAGCTGGCCGAGGGGATGATAGAGCAGATAGTGGGTACAATGGCGCGTGTGGGCCTTTGCACCGTTTCCCGCTCCACTTTCACCCTGAGCGTTACCACTGCTGCTTCTGCGCAAAAGTGGTACAGCACTTCTAATTGACCGCTATCTACGCCCAAATCTAGGCCTGTAATGGCAGCTAAGTAGCCCCATTTTGCTTGGTGGAGAGTCTGAACGGCCGTCACCAAATCAGCCACAACTATGATCACATCTAAGCGATTATGGGCCGGTTGGTCAGTGGCCTGGATGTAGGGTTCGAGGAGAGAAACGGCCGTTGCCAATCGTTGATTCGTAGTCATCTCATTCTGCCATGTGTCGTGTTCTGGTGACACATGACACCTAAATAGTTGATACTCCTTCTCCCGTCTTCAACTTTTGCAGCAACTTCACCACGCCATCAATGATCGCCTCTGGCCGCGGCGGACAGCCGGGGACAAAGACATCTACAGGAATGACCTCATCAATATGGCCGATGACGTTGTAGCAACCCTGAAAAGCACCACCAGAGATAGCGCAAGAGCCAATGGCGATGACAAATTTTGGCTCGGGCATCTGCTCGTAGATACGCCGCAGCCGCTCTTTGGATTGCCGCGTCACAGGACCAGTACAGACCAGCACATCGGCGTGGCGGGGACTACCTTGCAGCTTGATGCCAAAGCGTTCCACATCATAGCGGGGTGTGAGTGTGGCTAAAATCTCAATGTCACAGCCGTTGCACGAGCCGCTGTTGTAGTGGATGAGCCAGGGCGAATTGAGTCGTGCCCAGGTTCGCACCTTCTCCAGGGCATCTTGCCAGGTTTGGGTTAAATTCAGAGTCATCAATGGCCTCTTTTGGGGCCTGGAGATTGGAGACTGAAATAGTCTCTAGTTTCTAATCTCTAGTCCTCCCACTTGTCGCCACCAGCAAAGCAGCGACAAACCCCCGGAAATGACGAAGGGTGAGCTGTAGAAAAAGGTGAGCAGGAATGGGTTTTGGGCAGTGGTGTGGTAGACAAGGATGCCGAAGACAAGGCCAGCTAAAACGGCCGTTACGCCTCCCATCATCTCGTACCGCCATGTTAATAGCAAACCCAGCATGGCTGCCACCAGCATCACCAGCTTGGCAATTTCAACGGCCGTTGAGCCATTGTCACGCATCGCCGGAATGATCTCTACGATGAAAACGCGCAGATAAATCAGGCCGGTCAATAGTGCCAAAAGCAGCAGTGATTTGGTGAATAAACGTAACTCGCTAAAGCCATTTTTTTGTTGGGGATGGGTGATGTTACTCATCATTTACCTCCAATTCATTATGCCTTTTGGTTCAGCCCAAAATAAGGGCGATCAAAACCAGTAAAAGACCTAAAAGATAGATAGCGGATAAAGGTGCCAAGCCACTGCTACCTAACATCAACACCCCTAGATGCAGGACAGCAAAGAAGAGAGCGATGACGAAAAACGGCCGATACCCTGGCACACCTTTACTGGCAGACGGCCGTTCACCACCTGTATAGGTGCTCAATTTAACAGGATTTGGCTTTTCCTCCCCCGCTAACACCCGACCCATGCCTGACAGGATGCCAACCAGCAGCAAATAGGTTAAAAAGGCAAGGGGAGGAGTGAGGAGTAGTTGTGTCATTTTCTCTCCGTAATCCGTAATAGGTGATCCGTAATCAGATAACAGTGACCAATTATGGTTGACCGATTACCGATAGCAAGGCCGCTCCTGCCCCCTCAGTTAATCCATAGACCAGGCTGGGCCAGAGGCCAATAACAACAATGGCTACAGCCAGGAGGAGGATGGGCAGATTCATGCTGAAGGGTAACGGCCGTCCACTCTGTACGGCCACCGACAAATCACGCCGAAAGACAATCTGTACCAGGGGCACGTAATAGGCTAGGGATAGGAGACTGTTCAGGGCGGCAAAGGTCACAAAGCCAATTAGTATCGTCTGGCCGCTGTCCATGCCGGCCATTAAGATTTGCCATTTGGACGTGAAGCCAGCCAAGGGTGGCATGCCACCCAAGCCAAGCAAAGCGAGGGTGAAAGCCACTGCTACCAACGGGTAGCGCCCGACTGTGCCGGATAGTTCATCAATGGTGAGAGGTGTGTGATCGTCAACGGCCGTATGCAGACCATATAACAACGCACCCGCTGCCAAAAAAGCCAGACCTTTCATCAATCCGTGAGTCAGTAAGTGGAAAAAGCCACCCTGGGCGCCCATAATTTCGCCAGCAAAAACGGTAATGCCCAGGCCCGTCAGCATGTAGCCAATATGGCTGATGCTGGAAAAGGCCAACAGCCGCTTCACCTCTGTTTGTGGCAGGGCTAGCAGGTTGCCCACCAGCATGTTCAAGGCGCCTAGGCATAAGAGTAAAATGCCCCAGGAAGTGACCACGCCCATTAGGGCCGCCATGGCGCGCAGCAAGGCCACCAGCCCTACTTCAATCACCACACCGGAAAGCAGGGCACTGACGCCGCTGGGGGCCTGAGCGTGGGCATCAGGCAGCCAGGTGTGGAGGGGGACGATGGCGATTTTCACGCCAAAGCCGACGATAAAGAGGGCACTGGCTGCCAATAGCATGGGTGATGGTTCAGCTTGTTCACGAATGGTGAACAAGTCGAGTGTACCGCTTTGGGCCAGCACCAAGGCCACGCCAAACAACACCAGTACCGAACCGGCTACACTTTGCACCAGATATTTCACACCAGCTTCCAATGAAGCGGGCTGGTCACGGTAGAAGGCAACCAGCAAATAGGAAGTCACGGCCATGGCTTCAAACCAGAGCCACAGATTGAAAAGATCGGTAGCACAGCTAAGGCCAATCATGCTGCCGCACATGGCGACGAGCATGGCGTAATACTTTTCTAAGCCAATAATGCCATATAGGGTGGCATCTGAATAGAAGGTGATGAGGGTGGTGAGTGTGAGGACAACGGTCGTTACTAGTAAACTAACACCGTCCATTCGCAACATCATCTGACCCAGCGAAAAGGTCAGATCGCCCTGCCGTGCCAATGCCTGCCATGTCCACCCCAACGGCAGCCATGTCACCAGGAGAGTGAGCTGCGCCATCCAGCGGGCCATCTGCTCTGGCAGTAGTCGCCCAACTAAATAAACCAGCGGCGATAACAGCAACGGCAATCCGATCAGCCAGATGAAGATAGGAATTGTCATTCTCACATTACTCCCAACATCACTAAAATCACAATTAACCCAACTATAATTCCGGCTACATTCCAATTTAATTGCCCGGTTTGGGTACGGCGTAAAACGGCCGATACATCCCGTACCATCTTCACCAATAATCCTTCCGCCCAGGCAAAAGTTGATTCGTCCCTCTTGCCCAAGATGAAGCTGAGATGGCGATACGGCCGTCTGAACAGTACCTCACAGGCTTCATCCACCCACCAGCGGCGATTAAAAGCCACAAATAGAAGACCAAGCCGCTGTGCCAGTGGATCAGAATCAGTTGCGGTGAGAGGTTGACGGCCATAAAGCCAATAGGCCAAGCCGATGGCTACTAATGCCAGCAGGGTTGAGGTGAGTGCAACTGTGAGGTTGAAAACAGACATCTCTCCTTCCCCCAGCGTGTATCCCAGCCAATGTCCTAATGAATGAACACCTGGCAAATTCAGGCCGCCGCCGAGAGTGACGAGACTGGCTAAGATGATGAGGGGGATGGTCATGACACGGGTGCTTTCGTGGGCGTGAACGGCCGTGTCACTCCGCGCCTCTCCCATAAAAACCAACCATACTTGCCGCCCCATATAAAAAGCCGTGCCGAAAGCAGCTAAAGTGAGAAGGATGTAAACGGCCGTGTTATGCGCCAGGGCATCGGTCAAAATTTCGTCTTTGGAAAAGAACCCTGCTAATGGTGGGATGCCTGCCAGGGCCAGTGCCCCAAGCACATACACGGCAAATGTAAGCGGCATACGTCTTCGCAGCCCCCCCATGATACGCATGTCTTGCATATCGTGTGCCGTCCCAGTCGCGCCGTGCTCTAGACCATGTATAACTGAACCAGCAGCCAGGAAGAGAAGTGCTTTGAAGAAAGCATGTGTCACCAGGTGGAAAATCCCGGCCACATAGGCTCCTAACCCTACAGCCGCCACCATAAAACCAAGCTGGCTAATCGTAGAGTAAGCCAGCACACGCTTGATGTCGAATTGGGCGATGGCGATAGTGGCGGCCAGCAAGGCTGTGGCCGCACCGATGAAAGCCACGGCCGTTTGTGATATCGGGGCCAAAGCAAACAAAACGTGGGAGCGAGTAATCATGTAAATCCCGGCTGTGACCATGGTGGCCGCATGAATCAAAGCTGAGACGGGCGTGGGGCCAGCCATAGCATCCGGCAGCCAGATAAACAGCGGAATTTGGGCGCTTTTGCCTGTTGCCCCCAGTAAAAGGAGCAGGGTAATAGCGACGACAATGGGTGAACCAACGGTGAATACCGTTTCTGCCTGGGCAAATACCTCACGAAAAGTGAGTGTACCTAAATGCCAAAACATCAGGATCATGGCCATAATCAGGCCAAAGTCGCCGATACGGTTGACGATGAAGGCCTTGCGGCCAGCGCTGGCGTTGCCCGTGCCGCCCTCGCCACGATCAAACCAGAACCCAATCAACAGATAAGAGCATAGCCCCACTCCTTCCCAGCCGACGAACATGAGCAGGTAATTATCGGCCGTTACGAGTAGCAGCATGGCTACCAGGAACAGGTTCATATACACAAAGAAGCGGGTAAAGTTGGGATCGTCACGCATGTAACCGATAGCGTAGATGTGAATGAGGGTGCCCACGCCTGTTACTACCAGCATCATTGTCACGGAGAGGGTGTCTATTTGGAAGGCCAAGGGCACGCTGAAATTGCCCACTTCTAGCCAATTTGTCAGGGTGATGATAGTGCCTCCGGGTTGGCGTAACAAGGCGCTGAATTGAAGGATAGCCACTATGAAGGCTAGTCCGGCGGCACTGCTGGCAATGATGCCCGCCGTTGGTTTGCGCCAGCGACGGCGGGCGACGATATTGACGACTAGACCAGCCAGAGGTAATAAAAGAATAAGGGGAATTAGATCAAACATGGATGTGTAGTTTACATAATCGCAAAATGGCGTAATTACCCTTTCAGGGTGGCCAGAGCTTTGATATCAAGTGTGCCTAAACGCCGCTGCACCTGGACGGCCAAGGCCAGCCCGACGACGGCAATCATTGTATCGGCCACAATCACGGTTACGGCCAGGCTTTGACCAAGATTGAGTTGTCCACTGGCTTGGCCAGCAACAACGAGAGCTAAAACGGCCGCTTTGGCCAGAATCTGTACGGCAATGATGATCTGAATTAAATTGCGCAATCGCAGCAGCCCGTATAACCCGATGGCTAACAGCCCGACTGCGCCGAAGAAGAGGATAGTAGTGCTGTTCATGCGAGCTTTTCCCTGGCCGATGAGTGAGGAGGTGGGGAGACAGGAGGGTGGGGGGTAGGGGAGAGAGATTGTGAAGATGGTTGGCTTTCAGTTGGTGTCGATGCGGGTTGGGGTGCTCGCCTCTCAGAAAGTAGGCCCAAAATGCCCATCACACCAGAAAAAATGAGGCCTATTTGTACCAGGACATCGAGGCCACGCTCTTGCCAGAGAACGGCCGTAAATGGCGTCTCGTCTACGATAGTTGCCCCTATCTCCACCGGCCGGATGAACCAGCCCAAAGTGGCTATAATTCCTACTAATAACAGCCAGCGTAGGAGCTTGGGAATAATTGAAGGAGCACTCATTGCTTCGTCACCAGCGATGGTGATGGCGAAGACGAAAAGAATAGTAACTAACCCAGCCCCAACGCTTAACTCGATAACGGCCGTTTCTGTTGCCAATATCCCGTACATGGCTAAGGCCACAAAAGCACTTACACCAGCCAGCCACAAGGCTGCCGTCAATAAAGCTTTGGCTCGGATGGCCTGCCAGCCACAAAGCAGAGCCATTAACATCAACAGCGAATCTATAATCATGCCCACCACCTCTACCATAGAATAGATCAGCCGCATAATCCCAGATAGTGACAGTTATCATCTCCCCACATGATGAAAATAATATCTACTTATTAGCCAATGGTTTGTCTTGTCCCGTGGCTCACAGTCTGGAGTGACACCTAGGGACATGACTTTTTACGCGTAGGAAACGGCCATTCGTCACTAGAGCCGCCCCCTCATTTTGGCCAATAATAATCATTGGATCATTGTCACCACAACACAGTTGAAAATTCGGAAAATATATTAACTATTTGTAAAAAGCATGTCCGTGCATCTGTTGTATGTGGAATGAATGGAGGTTCTTTATGGGTGTGTTCAATCATGACTGTCCGAGATTCGTTCCGAACACGCTTAAATGTTTGACTACAACGTGAGTGATCATTCGGACATGATTGAGGTAATCAATATCGCGGAAATGGTTACGAAAGATGATGTGGTTTTTATCACTATTTGGTATAAGGAAGCCGACTGCCAGCCTGAGTTAGCGACAGCAGGGCAGTGTGAGGATGTGCCACCACATGAAAGAAGCCTGTTGCCAGAGCTATGTATCAATGAACCATTGGACTTGGATGATATGTTGGTTGAGATGGCTGTTAGTAGATAGTTGCCGCTAAATAACCCTTCAGTTTACATTGATACTAAACCAACTCATTTGTACCAAACCGCAACGAAAAGATAAAAATGGCTAAAATTCGACGACTCGTATTAGACACCTTGAAACCGCACGAACCGAATATCATTGATTGGGCTGCGCTCATTAGTGAACCAGATGGCACTTCTTCTGTCAATATCAGCATTTATGAGGTCGATCACCACGTAGAGAATGCCAAGATCACGATTGAGGGCGATAACATTTCATACGATCAAGTACGTCAACTTGTTCAGGAACTGGGAGGCACCATTCACTCGATTGATGAGGTTGTGGCCGGCAAAGAAATCATTGATGATGCGATGACACTGCAAGATTAGGCTAGTAAAATGCCCTCCCTAAAAGCTGTTTGGCACAATCTAAAAGCCTATGACAATTTGGTAGGCATTGGTGAGATTGCCCGGCGCTACTTTGCTATGAATGCCTTTGATGGGGTGCTGACAATGATTGGCGTGTTCATGGGCAATCTGGCAGCGGGTGTTGATAAACCAGCTATTGTCTTGACCACTGGCTTGACAACATCCATAGCCATGGGTGTGTCAGGGTTGTGGGGGGCTTATCTGACGGAAACGGCCGAACGGCAGCGAGAATTAGATGATCTCAGCCATTATACCCTGACAGACCTTAACAATTCACGCATTGGTCAGGCTTCACGGGTGGCCGTCATCATTGTGGCTGTGGTTGATGGACTTTCGCCCTTACTAGCGGCACTAATGGTCTTATCACCATTCATTATTATCCAATTTTGGCCTGCTAGCACTTGGCCTATTACTTGGATTTATTATGCAGCTTTGAGTCTAGCTCTGTTAACACTTTTTGGCTTAGGTATGTTTTTAGGGCGTATCTCGCGCCAAAACTTATGGCTCTTTGGCCTGAAAACAGTTATGGCTGGCGTGCTTTCTATTCTGATCAGTTATTTGCTACGCGGTGTTGAGTATTAGGCAACGGCCGTTAGTTTATGCTGACGGCCGTTTTCATTTATAATGGCAATGAGGTGGAACGATGTATGATTTAATCATTGTGGGGGGTGGGCCAGCCGGATTAACGGCCGCCAATTATGCCATCCATAAACAGATAGACACACTCTTGATTAGTCCAGACTTAGGAGGCAAAACAAACTATCAAATGGTTTTGCCTGGCACAGATTCCCATCAAGCCGTCCGTGGTTCTGAAGTTATTGAAAAATTCCGGCGCGAATTAGAGTATCTTGATTTTGCCTATACCTTGGAGCGGGTAACTGTGGTGGACAAAAAAGAAGATACCTTCACCATACAAACAGAAACAGGAACACAGGCAGAGGCGCGAAGCGTTATTCTAGCTACAGGTGCTCGTGTGAGACATCTGAACGTGCCGGGTGAGGCTGATTTTGTAGGAAAGGGTGTGAGTTATTCGGCCGTCAGCCATGCCCAGCTTTTTAGGGGTAAACAGGCGGCTGTTATTGGCGATGCAAAATTAGCTTTTCGGGCTGTGGCTGAATTAGCCCTGGTTGCTGAAAGCTTACAGCTCATTGTACCACCGCCCACACATGGCATTTTGGATACTCCCCTCATCAAAAAACTCGCCGACAACTTGAAGATGGCTGTTTGGGAAGGGCATAGAGTGAAAGCTATTACCGGCAATAAGTTTGCTAATCGGGTGATATTAGAGAATCAAACAGGCAAAGAAGTACACCTAAACGTTGATGGCATCTTTATAGAGTTAGGCCTGTTGTCCGATTCAGAATCAGTAAAGGGAGTGGCTGAGTTAGATAGTGAAGGTTTTGTGATGATTGACAATCTCAATCGTACCAGTTGCTCCGGTCTTTTTGCCGCTGGTGATGTCACCAACGCCCACACGGAACAAGTGTTAATTGCTATTGGTGAAGGAGCCAAGGCCGCTTCGAGTGCTTATGATTATCTATTGGCCACACTCTAATTACCGCGCTATGGGAAGCGGCTTAGGATATTTACTACTCAAATGACAGATGCCTCCCAAGGTAAATCATCATTGGGGGCTGAATCTGTTTCTTCCAGCCATCCTTCTTCGCCGATGAGCGGAACAAAAGCCACCGATCCCTGCTTTTCAGTGCTAAATTTTGTGTCACTGTTTCGGGTAACACGTGTTAATATTTGGTGTCTTTGCTGCGGGCCAGCAGGCATCACTAAACGGCCGTTTACAGCCAGTTGTTGGCAGAGGGAGTGCGGTATAGACGGCCCACCAGCCGAAACAAGAATAGCATCATACGGAGCCTGTTCTGGCCAGCCTAGTGTGCCATCACTAAGATGAACAAGTACATTGTCATAACCGAGTTCAGATAGCCGTTGGCTGGCATACCGTACCAGAGGCTCATGTCGCTCAACGCTGTGCACCTCTTGGACAATACAACCTAAAACGGCAGCAGCATAACCAGAGCCAGTACCGATATCCAAAACACGATCAGTAACCTTCAGGGAAAGTAGGCTAATCATATAGGCCACAATATAGGGCTGGGAAATAGATTGCCCGCATGGAATAGGCAAAGGTGCATCGGCATAGGCTAATGATTGGTAGGAGGCTGGTACGAAACATTCTCGGGGAACTGTGCCCATGGCGGTTAAAACGGCCGTATCAGCCAGGCCCCGTGCCCTAAGCTGTTCGTTTACCATCTGCCGCCGCAAATATCCAAAATTTTGCCGCTCGTTCCTATGCCCGTACTCGTTTTTCATATTACTGCACATTCAAAGAGTTGACGATCAAAGTCCAAAACTAGCCCATTAACTCACCATCTAGTATGGCACAATGGAAAGTGGGGCAATAGTGACAAAAATCACCGAAGATTTGTGTTGTTTGCCACTATCGGCTTGATGGCTAAGGGAGTATTGTGGTGGTGTGGAGCTGTGGGCTTTGGTGCCTGCTGTCAACACTGCTTCATCCCCCAAATTGCCCCGTTCTCCAACAGGTTACTGAGTGTGTGATTTAGCCCTTTTAGTACCTCACGAGTGAGATGCTTGTACAGAAAACAAGAAATTGACACAGATTCACGGAGAAGACACGGAGATTTGTAGAGACAGAGGGGGCTTATCTTTTTGAGCCTCTGTGTATCTCTGTTCGTCTGCGTCTCTCTGTGTCCCATTTTTGGTTCTGGCTCGCCCAGGTTAGGAGAGAATCAAGATGAGGCAGATGTCTAATCCGCCCAATTTGTATGAGGCATTGGCCAGCTATTTAGAGAAACGCTGGGACACGGCCGTTACCATCGAAGCCATCCATGAACTCGGTCATGCCACAGCCGATACGGCTACATTGAAACAGTTCGGTTATGGGCGGCCACTCCTTGTTACCTATCGCTTGGGTAACGAGGAGCGACAGGAAGTTTTCCATCGCTTGCGTCGCAACGCCTTTGGGCGGGAACGTCAGGATGATTTGGCAGCGGCGATTTGGCTTGATTACAAGACCTTTAATGAACTGCCACACCATGTGCGGGCTGTTGACATGTTAGCTTTGACGAAGCAAGGCCAGTTGCAATCCTTGCAAACGGCCGTTGACCTACTCCTGGTCACCGCTTACCAACCGGGTCAACTTTATGCTAACGATTTGATGCGGCTGCGTGACGAAGGCATCAGTCAGCCTTTAGATGAGCAGCGAGCCGAAACCCTCGCTCGTTACCTAGCCAAGATTCATGCCGTCACCAAGGATGCTCCCAACCTGTGGCAGCGCCGCCTACGCGATCTGGTGGGGCATGGCGAAGGCATTATGGGGCTGACCGACAGTTATCCCCTAGATTTAGCCTACATTTCTGCCCCAGAACTACAGCATATTGAACAAACGGCTAACTGCTGGCGCTGGCGGCTGAAACCATTAGCTCACCGACTATGCCAGGTTCACGGTGATTTTCACCCTTTCAACATCATTTTCAACCAGGATATGGCATTTTATGTTCTGGATCGCAGTCGTGGAGCCTGGGGCGAAGCGGCTGATGATATGAGCTGTATGACAATCAACTACATCTTTTTCTCCTTGCAACGAGTAGGGCGATTGGCACGGCCGTTTACACAGCTACACGATCATTTCTGGCAAACTTACCTGGCAGCACGTGATGACGAGGAGATAGCAACGGTCATCCAACCCTGGCTCGCTTGGCGAGCTTTGGTATTAGCTAGCCCAATCTGGTATCCAACTCTCAGCGACGAGATCCGGCGCAAACTACTCACTTTTGCCAGCCATGTCCTCAGCCTAGATAGCTACGACTACACCCTGGTGAACCATTATCTGGAGGCTGCCTAATGACAACTCAGCCAGGCTTTGCTCTTTGGTTGACAGGGCTACCTGCCTCCGGCAAAACAACGTTGGCGCGGGCCTTGAGCCAGCAGTTGGCTACTCAAGACATTTCTGTCCAACTGCTGGACTCTGACGAACTACGCCAGAAATTGACACCGCAACCCACCTATTCGGTGGCCGAACGCGACTGGTTTTATGAAATGATTGTCTTCTTGACCGAACTACTAACAGATAATGGCGTCAACGTCATTATCGCGGCTACTGCGCCACGACGAGCTTACCGTGAGGCGGCCCGTAATCGTCTCGCCCATTTTGTCGAGGTGTATGTGGATTGCCCCTCAGAGGTGTGCCGTGTCCGTGATCCCAAGGGCTTATGGCAGCAAGCAGATAGCGGTCAAATTGCGACTCTGCCGGGGGCGGGAGTGGCCTACGAGCCACCACTCGCCCCAGAACTGTCGGTAAATACGGCCGAACAATCTGTGGCCATGGCCGTCGCCCACATCGGACATTATCTGTCCGAGAGATTAAATGATTGGTGATTGACGAGAAGGAGATACCATGACCACGATTCAACCTTTAGCTCCCACTGCACTTTTTCAACACTGTGAGCCGACACAATTTTCATTCACAACAACGGCCGATCTCCAGGACAACGATACTATCATCGGCCAGCCCCGGGCCGTAGACGCTATTCAATTTGGCATTGGCATCCAGCATCAAGGCTATAATCTATTTGCTTTGGGACCGAATGGCATTGGCAAGTACACGGCCGTTCATAAATTCCTATCCCAAAAAGCGCCCACTGAACAAACGCCACCTGATTGGTGTTATGTCAACAACTTTGCTGAGCCACACAAGCCGCAAGTGCTCCAATTGCCTGCTGGCCAAGGTGTGACGCTGCGTGATGACGTGCAGGAACTCATCGAAGGGCTGTTCACTATCATCCCAGCCGCATTGACGAGCGAGGCCTATGAAACACAAAAAGGGGCGATTTTCACCGAACTGAAAGAGCGCGAAGCTGAGGCTCTCAAAGTCCTGGAAGAACAGGCTCGCACCCAAAACATCGGCTTCATCCGCACCCCGGCTGGTTTTGCCTTTGCCCCTATGAGCAATGGCACGGTTATCAGCCCAGAGCAGTTCCTCAAGCTGACGGTAGAAGAACAGGGAGCTATTGAGGCCAAGATTAACGCTTTGCAGGAAACCCTACAAAAGATGTTACATCAGATACCGCAATGGCAGCGGGAGACGCAGGAAAAGGTGAAGCAGTTGCAGGAGAAAACGACCGATTTTACCATCAAGCCACTTTTCCAGGAACTACAGCAGAAATATCAAGAGCTGCCCGATATATTGACCTTTTTAGAGGCCGTACACAAAGATATTGTGGCCAGGGTGGATACCTTCATCGAGTCGGACGAGAAGTCGCCAATGGCACTAGGTGGCATTGCCTCATCCCAACCTTCCTCAAAAGCCGCCTTCAATCGCTATCAAGTCAATGTCATTGTCGATCACAGCTTGGCGGAAGGAGCACCCGTCATTTATGAAGATCAGCCCACTTATCAGAACTTAATTGGTCGCGTGGAACATGTGTCACAAATGGGGACGCTATTGACTGACTTCACTCTCATCAAGCCGGGAGCCTTGCATCGTGCCAATGGCGGCTATCTCATTTTGGATGCGCGTCAGCTCCTGTTACAGCCATTTGCCTGGGAAGGCTTAAAACGTGCCCTGCGGGCCAACCAGATTCATATTGAATCATTAGGCCAAATCTATAGCTGGATCAGCACCGTCTCTTTAGCCCCAGAGCCTGTGCCCCTAAACGCAAAAATCATTCTGTTAGGCGAGAGGCTACTCTACTATCTGCTTTGTTATTATGATCCAGACTTTATGGAGTTGTTTAAGGTGGCAGCCGATTTTGAGGATGACATGGTGCGTGATGCCGACAATAATTTGGCCTATGCTCACCTGATTGCCGGGCTAGCACGCAAGGAAAAGTTGCGGCCCTTTGCGGCTAACGCCGTCGCACGTATTATTGAACACAGTGCTCGTCTAGCGCAGGATGCGGCCAGGCTGACGACACATATGCAAAGCATCAGCGACCTGCTGCGCGAGGCAGATTTTTGGGCCAGTGAAGCAGAGAACGAGGTCGTAACGGCCGTTGATGTGCAACAAGCACTCGATACCCAAATCTACCGCGCCAGTCGCATCCGTGAACGCGCCCAAGAAAATATCTTACGCCGGACAATACTCATTGACACAGAAGGCGACGTGACAGGACAGGTCAATGGTCTGTCGGTGATTAGCCTAGGCAGATATGCCTTTGGGCAGCCCAGCCGCATCACGGCCCGAGTGCGCTTGGGCAAGGGCGAGGTAATCGATATTGAACGGCAAGTGAAGATGGGTGGCCCTATTCACTCTAAAGGTGTATTGATTTTATCGGGTTTTTTGGGGGCACGGTATGCGGCAGAACGGCCGTTATCCCTTTCCGCTACGCTCGTCTTTGAGCAATCCTATGGTGGTATAGAAGGGGATAGTGCTTCCTCAGCTGAACTATATGCCTTGTTATCGGCTTTGGCTGAGATGCCCATTAAACAATCATTGGCCGTCACTGGTTCTGTTAACCAACGAGGGCAGGTGCAGGCCATTGGTGGTGTCAACGAGAAAATCGAAGGCTTCTTTGACCTGTGCCAGACACGCGGCCTCACCGGTGATCAAGGTGTCTTAATTCCAGAGGCGAATGTCAAACATCTAATGCTGCGTCAGGATGTAGTGACGGCCGTTGCCGATAATCAATTCCACATCTACCCCGTCCAAACCATTGATCAGGGTCTTGAGTTGTTGACGGGAATAGCGGCTGGCGAATTAGATGCAGCTGGTGATTATCCGCCACAAAGTGTGAACGGCCGTATCGTTTCTCGGCTAACAACTCTAGCTGAAAAGGCTCGCGCCTTTGCTACCCCACCATCAGCCAATGGGCAAGTAACAGAAGAGCAAACAGCATGAACCAGAAAAAACGACTCATTCGACGTATCTTAGTTGCTTTGGATACATCGCCCCACAGCCGAGCTGCTCTGGCAGCAGCCGCAAACTTGGCAGCTAGGCTAGAGGCGCAACTGATAGGTGTGTATGTAGAGGATATGAACCTGCTGCGACTGGCACAGCTACCCTTTGCTCAAGAAATCCATTACGCTTCGGCCACCCCCCAGAAATTGGATAAGGATGTGATGGAAAAACAGCTGCGCTCGCAAGCTGATCGTGCCCGGAACGACCTACGTCAGACGGCCGAACAGTATGCTTTGGAGTGGTCTTTCCAGGTTTTGCGAGGTCTCGTAGCGGCCGAACTGCTGACTGCGGCTGAAGAGGCTGACTTGTTGGTTCTAGGCCGCACCAGCCGTCAGACTGTACCTAGTACATCAGGGCGTAAATAACAGATACATTCAGGCGGCAAGTGCTTTCCCTTTGGTGGTCCATTTGAAGGGCTTGGCCATCGTGTCATTGTAGTAAATGATAAAGGTGAGCACTTTGTTTTTCAGATGTTCGATAGAGGTGAAATTGCCACGCTTGAGTAGTTTACGCACCAGAATAGAAAACCAAATCTCGACTTGGTTCATCCAAGATGCATGTTTGGGTGTGTAATGGAAAACAAGGCGATGGTCAGGATTGGTCAAAAATTCAGCGCGGGTTTCCATTGATTTCAAAACACCAGATTTTCCCTTGACGCCAAGGGCATCATCTGAAATGTCGGATTCAGCAGCGACGAAACGAACCAAGCTTTCAGATTTATGCGTGTTAAGATTATCAACAACAAAATGCCAGCGTTTGACATTCGGTTCAGCCTCAACTGTCGCTTGAATGTGATTGAGGTAATCTTGTTCAGTGCGGGTCTTGCCACAAGAAACATGGGCAACCCGCCCTGTTGCCACCTCGAAATTGACGATAAAGCTCTGCGTTCCGTGTCGAATATACTCATATTCGCGCCGCTCCACTTTGCCTGGACGCATTGGCAGACCCTCATGCTTGCGTTGGAGTGCCTGAACGCCCGTCATCTCATCATTACATAGCACTTTTTCATCCTTGTCAGCTAAATCGACCGCTTCTTTGTATAGCTGATTGATATCTTTGACCTTTTCATCAAACTGCTCATCCTCCCCTGGTGTTAGCCAATACCGAATGTGATGTGGTTTGATATCTGCTTCTTTTTAAAAGACGTCCCGCATGTCGTGGGGAAATGGTTTCTACGATGCCTTGTTTGATGATTTCATCTGCTATCTCTCGATTTGTCCAGTGGGTTATCGGGCGACCGCTCCCCTCTGGTTTTTCACATGCCAACTTTTCTATCTGACACCGCTGGTCTGCTGTGATTCGCGCTGGAGAGCCTGGTCGAGCGTCATCTGCCAATCTTTCTTGCACGCTCAATTCTGATAGCGGCACTGCTTTGAACATCATCCAGCGGCTACGCCATAGCCTCACCGTGTTGAGACTCACACCCACCTCTTTCATGATTTGCCCGTGGCTTTTCCCTTCGGTCGCTGCCAGCACAATTCGCGCACGCCTGACCATTTGTTGACTCGCTTTATGCTTGTTCGCGATTTTCTTCAGCTCTTTTTCTTCTTCCTTTGTCAGCTGTATTTCGATTGCTCTTATTCTTGCCATTTCCCACCTTTTCTCGTTACTACTTTTTCTACCCCACAATATATCAGCTATTTACGCCTTCGTGTACTAGCTACTGGCTTGGTTCGACTGCCAGAACAGCCATTGCCCAGCACCAACGTCCTGTACTCCTTATGTCATCCCATTACAATCTGAACCAGCCGCCGTTACTCATTTATGATGGTTCAGCGGCGGCGCAGCGGGCTCTTCCCTTGGCTGTAGCTTTGGCTAGGGCGGGCGGCTGTTTATCCGTTCTACTCATTGCCAATGACGAAGCTCAAGCGCAACTGTGGCAACAAACTATCCATCAGCAGGCAGCTGATAATACGCTGCAAATTGAGTATCATATGGTCTTGGACATCGAACAGTTAGCGGCCGTTTTGTCCCAATTAAAGGTTGGCTTGATCATCACCGGACAAGCTGGGTCACCTTTGTCTCGTTCAGTGAGCGAGAGATTGTTTGGGGCAGGCAATTTACCAATGTTGATCGTCGAGTGACCCATAGTGCCAAATGTCAGGAATTGCTCATATAGTGATATTTATCACCAGCCAGATATGCCTTTTGCCACTACCAAGCGCACCCTAAAAGGATATATATTGCCAGTATGGGTGATTAGGGCTCATCTGTTTCTAACTATGTAATTGACAGGTGAGCTTTATGGGTTCTTATGTACCAAAACTCTTAAGATTTTGAGCGAACCCTGAGGCTTATTTATCAGCTTATGATGAATAGGTAAAGAGAGTGCCTGGATCATGACCCATTTACTTGAAGTTCGAAACTTGGTCACCAAGTTTTATACTGAAGATGGCATTGTCAACGCCGTCAACAATATTTCCTATACATTGGACGAAGGGGAATCTTTGGGGATCGTTGGGGAAAGTGGTTGCGGTAAATCCGTGAGTGTTCTTTCAATCATGGGCTTAATTTCTAACCCACCGGGCTGCATTGAACAGGGCGAGGCGATATTTAACGGCCGTGATCTTCTCCAGCTCCCCCCTGAAGAGCTGCGCCAAGTACGCGGGCGAGAAATTGCTATGATCTTCCAAGACCCTGTCACTTCCCTCAATCCTGTACTGACAATCGGCCGTCAACTAACTGAGGCACTCATGTTGCATTTGCACATGAGCAAGAACGAAGCCTACAACCGTGCTGCCGATTTGTTAGATATGGTTGGCATTCCCAATGTTAAAGAGCGTTTAACAGCCTATCCTCATCAATTTTCAGGTGGACAGCGGCAACGCATCATGATTGCCATGGCCTTATCGTGCAACCCTGCGATCCTCATTGCTGATGAACCAACCACGGCACTCGATGTCACGATTCAGGCCCAAATTGTAGACTTGGTTAAGCATCTCCAAGAAAGGATGGGCATGGCCGTCATCTGGATTACCCATAACTTGGGCATTGTAGCTGGTCTGGTGCAAAAGGTAGCGGTGATGTACGCTGGAACTATTGTTGAGATGGCTCCGGTGCGCCGCCTGTACAAAGCACCTAGACATCCATATACAAAAGCATTATTGCAATCCATACCTAGCATAGATGCCAAACAGAAGACGCGCCTTTCTTCGATTGAGGGGCTACCACCCGATCTACGTCAAGAATTCCGAGCTTGTCCATTTGCCCCCCGTTGTCCCTATGTCATGGAGCAATGCCTTTTAGAGGTTCCCCCTCTCTTCTCTGTCGCGCCCGCACACACATCTGCTTGCTGGCGGCAAGCCAATGGGTATGGGGAAACGGCCGTAACCCATATTAGCCAACCCGAATTAGAGCCACAAGCATCATACATTGTTGCTTAAGGGGTGTGCGAACCACATAAATTAGCAAAAAGGTAAACCCCTTGACCATTCAAGAAACTGCACGGAGGGGTGGCTTTGAGTTGAATAATGGCCTTGCAACTTTAAGCCAAGCCCCTTGTCACCATTTAGCAACAGAGCGATTGTTGTTACGTTGCCCATCCCCGGAAGATGGTCCGATTTTGCACGCGGCTATCCTAGATTTGATTCACCAGTTGCGCCCCTGGTTTTCTTGGGCGACTGAGGAAAATCTAACGTTGGCGAGTAGTGAAACGACAGCACGTTATGCTTATTATCGCTTTCAAAATGGCACGGAATTTGATTTTTACTTATTTGCTAAGGGGAGGAGTCCACTCATAGGCGTTTGTGGTCTAGGTCGCCCAGAGTGGTCACTGGCTGACTTTGAACTGAGTTATTGGTTACGTACTGGCTACGAGGGTCAAGGGTATATGACGGAAGCGGCAACGGCCGTTATCGATTTTGCTTTTGACACATTAGCGTGCGACCAGCTAATTATTCGTTCTGATCCGATGAATGGGAAAAGTGTGGCTCTGGCACGGCGGCTGGGGTTCATAACACAGAGCCAGATAGGGTCTGAGATTGTACTCACTCGCTTTGCAAACGTATCGGCAACAACTGATGCAAACTGCTTATGAAAGCGGCTGCGCGGTGGACGCGAATCATTAGCTAGACGGCTCCACGACCCCAGGTTTGTTCAATTCTATCCCGCGGGTACCCTAAATGGACTCTTATTGTCTACAAAGGGCACGAAGTTCACTAAAAATGCCGCATCTTCGTGAATCTTTGTGCGCTTGGTGGATAGCAAAGCCGAAAACTGAACAGCCCATTCCACGGCCCTCTTTTCCAACACCGCACGTGCCCATGAACTCGACATGATTCACGATTGGGGTGTCAGTATTGATACATATTGTCAAGTATGATTTTCGGCTTTAGCTAATATGCTTTTTGTCACTATAGTTACCCTCTGCTGTGTGCCATACTAAATAGTGATTAGGTAGGCTTGTTTGCAAAGGTGTTTTGCACTGTACTGTAAGTGAGTTTGCCCTGTTGCACCCCGTCCTATCAGCCATACCCTACCAAATCAGACATTCTTATTTTTCCGCTTTAGGAGCATAGGGAAGTGTGAATACCACTGCCTTCTCTGCTCGGAGGGATGAGAGATGACAACTCAGCCTATTCCTCAACAACAACGGCAACTCGGCCGTTCTGGTTTCCCCTGGAAACGGCCGTTGCTCATCATTTTACTTCTCTTAATCATCATCGTAATAGGCCTGCTAATTCAGCAACTACGCGACCAGTTCAGCACGTCGCCCCTGCCTACCCCTCTGGCCGAAGCAACTGTGCCCGCTGTCGTCACAGAACCAGAAATTCAACTTTCACCAACCAGCGGCAAACAGGGCACGCTCATCACGGTATGGGGTCGTGGCTGGCAGCCCAATGACATAGTAAATGTCTGTCTGGATGATTTGGGTGACGAAGCACAACCACCCGTCTACAGTCAGGCTCACACTGATACCGCTGGGCAATTCTTCACCACTTTTACCTTTCCCGACAACATCCAATGGCATAGTTTACCGGACGTATCGGTTCTGGCTGAGTCTGTCAGCAATGATAAAAAAGTATCAGCCATTTTCAAGCTATTGCCCAATACACCCACTCCCACCCCCATCCCCATCGCTACATCACAACCAACAGCAACGGCCGTTCCCCCCACACCCACCTGTTTCTATAACATGAGCTTCGTCGCCGATATCAGCATCGCCGATGATACCGTCATCCCGCCAGGCGTTGGTTTCCTCAAAACATGGCGTATCCGCAACAGCGGCAATTGCCCTTGGCCAGCAGGCACAAGTTGGGTCTTTGTGACTGGCAATCAGATGGACGGCCCTGATGCGCTGCCAGTGGGCATAACAAATCCAGGGGAAACGGCCGATGTTTCCGTTTACCTCATTGCCCCCACCACGCCAGGTACTTATGTAGGCTACTGGACTTTGCGTTTGCCAGAAGGGCATAACTTACGTCAGCGTTACTTTGTGCGCATCATCGTACCGGCCCCAACACCCACACCCCTGCCACCTACAGCCACACCACCACCCATTACTCCGACCCCTGTCGTTTACAACTGGCGTGGCGAATACTTTGGCAATACTTCGTTGAGTGGCACACCTGTTTTGGTGCGAGATGATACGGCCGTTAACTTCAACTGGGGCAATGGTTCACCACACACAGACTTGCCTGCTGACAACTTCTCTGCACGTTGGACACGTAGCTTGCACTTTGATGGTGGCACATACCGCTTTTATGCCCATGCTGATGATGGTGTGCGTCTCTGGGTAGATAACCGTCTGGTCATCGACGAGTGGCACAATGCCTACAACAACACTTACGTAGCTGAAGTTCCTTTAGGAACGGGTAATCACATCGTGCAGATTGAGTTCTATGAAGCACTAGGCGTTGCCCAGATTCAAGTTTGGTGGCAGGGAATAAGTGCTTATCCCGATTGGCGCGGTGAATATTGGGCCAATAGCTCGCTGAATGGCCCGTCTGCGTTAGTACGGAACGATACGGCCGTTGATTTTGACTGGAGTACGGGCAGCCCCGCAACTGGCTTGCCCGCCGACAATTTCTCTGTACGTTGGACGCGCAGCTTACCCCTGGATGAAGGTCAATATCGCTTTCATGTGGGCATGGACGACGGCTTACGCCTATATGTAGATGGTATTCTGTTGATAAATGAGTGGCGCGATGGCAGCCATCGAGAAATGAGTGCCACTACGTGGTTAGCCGCAGGGCAGCACGATCTACGGGTCGAATATTATGAACACGTAGGGGCTGCCTTGGTCAGGGTGAGCTGGGAAAAAGAGGATGATTTCACGGAGTGGCGTGGCGAATACTGGGCTAATAAAAACCTAGCTGGCAGGTCCGTTCTGGTACGTAACGACGAGGAAATTGATTTTGATTGGGGTAAAGGAAAACCCCATCCCCGGTTGCCGGCTGATGAGTTCTCAGCTCGTTGGACACGCACCCTTAACTTTGCCCCTGGCACCTATCGCCTATACGTCCGTAGCGACGATGGTGTACAAGTTTCTGTGGATACGCAACGCGTGATCAGTAAATGGCATGCTAATGATGGCAGCACCACCTATGCTACCAATGTTCTATTGGATGGTCGGCACACCCTCATTGTCGAATACTTTGAAGGCCGAGGTTCGGCTCAGATTCATTTCTGGTATGAACGCATTGGTGATAAGCCTGAATAGTCAAGCTAACGATCAATAATATATGGATGCGATTTTGGAGAAATTGACATGAATTTTCAACCGATAATGAAAACACCTGGTAATTGGCTTACCCAACCCAACCTCTGGGATTACCAAAAGACGCGGGATAACTTTTCATGGGAGGATGTCACTCATGAACTTGAAGGCTTACCTAATAACCGGGGTCTAAATATTGCTCATGAAGCGGTAGACCGCCATGCTAATGGGCCGCGCCGCGCACATGTTGCCCTACGCTGGCTGAGCCACGATGGTGCAATTTTTGATTTCACATATGCTGACTTAAAGGAACATAGCAATCGTTTTGCCAATGTCCTGCAAGAATTGGGAGTGACCAAAGGCGATAGAGTTTTTGTTTTAAGCGGCCGTATCCCCGAACTCTATTTGGCAGCTTTGGGGACATTAAAAAATGGCAGCGTTTTTTGTCCTCTATTTTCGGCCTTTGGCCCAGAACCCATATTCCAACGCATGAGCCGAGGTGATGCTAAAGTATTGGTGACGACGCAGCAGCAATATACAAAGAAAATTGCCAATCAACGCCATAATTTGCCCAATCTTGAATACGTTTTATTAGCCGATGTAGATGAAGATGTGAGCGAGGATGTATTATCCCTGTCTCAACATATGAATGTTGCTTCTGGTTTGTTTGAGATTCCACCAACTGATCCAGAAGATATGGCGATTTTACACTTCACAAGCGGTACGACAGGGATGCCCAAGGGAGCTATCCATGTTCATAATGCGGTTTACACCCATTACCTGACAGCCAAATATGCCCTAGATTTGCACCCAGATGATGTGTTCTGGTGTACGGCCGATCCTGGTTGGGTGACGGGGACTTCGTATGGCATCATTGCGCCACTGGTGCATGGTGTGACCAACATTGTGGATGAAGCTGAATTTAACGCCGAGCGTTGGTATCGCATTCTTGAAGAACAGCGTGTTAATGTTTGGTACACAGCTCCGACTGCCATTCGCCGCTTGATGCGTCTGGATATGAAGCCATGCGAGGTTTATGATCTCAGTCATTTGCGTTTTGTGGCCAGCGTGGGTGAGCCGCTCAACCCCGAGGCCGTTGTTTGGGGGCAAGAGACGCTTGACTTGACGATTCATGACAATTGGTGGCAAACAGAGACAGGCGGCATCATGATTGCCAATTTTGCTGCCGAAGAAGTGCGGCCCGGTTCCATGGGACGGCCGTTGCCGGGTATTGGGGCGACTATTGTGCGTCGTGTCGAAAAAGACAAGGTCACATTGGTAACTCAACCCCGTGTAGATGGCGAGTTAGCCCTGAAACCAGGTTGGCCAGCCATGTTCCGTGGCTATTTGCACGACGAAGAACGGTATAACAAGTGCTTTATAGATGGCTGGTACATCAGTGGTGATCTGGCGATGCAGGATGAAGATGGCTACTTCTGGTTTGTGGGCCGAGCTGATGACATTATCAAAACATCGGGGCACATGGTGGGGCCATTTGAAGTAGAAAGTGCCCTAATGGAGCATCCGGCTGTGGCCGAAGCGGGGGTGATTGGGAAGCCGAACCCCGTCATCGGTGAACTGGTGAAAGCGTTTGTCTCCTTGAATCCAGAGTATGAGGCCAACCCTAAGCTGCGCTTAGAACTTCTTGGATTTGGCCGTCTAAAATTAGGATCGGCCGTGGCCCCTAAAGAGCTCGAATTCCAACAAAACCTGCCTAAAACCCGCAGCGGCAAGATTATGCGTCGCTTGCTCAAGGCCCGTGAATTGGGTTTGCCGGAAGGGGATATTTCGACGTTGGAAGCGGACTAATTGTTTGGCCGCAAACAACCTTACAGCAATCAACGATGTACAGCGGCCAAACTTCAAGCTTTGGCCGATTGCATCGTAACAAAATGTAAAGTTAAAAACGGCCAAAGTCTAAGTTGAGATTGGTTCAGCCTTGAAGGCTTGTCCTGAGCATAGCCAAAGGATTGAACCCATCTGGCTAGAGGATTGATCATGTTAACAAAAACAATGCCTACCGAAGATAAGAAAACGGCCGTTGCGCCAATAGACCACGAACATGGTTTGCATTTACTGCACCAGATGTTGCGCATCCGCCGTTTTGAAGAGAAATCAGCCGAGATGTACAGTGCCACGAAGATTCGTGGCTTTTTGCATTTGTACATTGGTGAAGAAGCAATTGCGGTGGGAGCCATGCAAGCGCTCACACCAGATGACCAGATTGTGGCCACCTACCGTGAGCATGGACAAGCATTGGCACGCGGCATTTCAGCCGGAGCCATTATGGCCGAAATGTATGGTAAGCAGGAAGGCTGTAGCCGTGGTCGTGGTGGGTCAATGCACATCTTTGATAACAAAACCCGCTTTTATGGTGGCAATGCTATTGTCGGCGGCGGCTTGCCCATTGCCATTGGCTTGGCCTTAGCTAATAAGATGCAGGGAACTTCTAGCATTGCCTGTTGCTTCTTTGGTGATGGGGCTGTAGCTGAGGGCGAATTCCATGAATCTCTTAACCTAGCAGTGTTATGGCAATTACCAGTGCTTTTTATCTGTGAGAACAATATGTATGGCATGGGCACGTCGCTAGAGAAATCGCACTCGGAAACGGATTTAGCCAAGCGAGCGGCCGCTTATAATTTAGTGTCCCAATCTGTAGATGGTATGGATGTGTTGGCTGTGGAAACGGCCGTTCAAGAAGCCGTCGCTGCTATTCGAGCGGGACAAGGCCCCCACTTTATCGAATGTCGTACTTATCGTTTTCGCGCCCACTCCATGTTCGATGCTGAATTATATCGGCAAAAAACGGAGGTTAAATCCTGGAGAGAGCGTGATCCTATACAGAAATTTGCCCAGCTATTACAGGAACAACAGTTGATGACCGAGGCGGATATGGTGGCGTTAGAGCATGAAGTTGCTGTTGAGATTGACGAAGCTGTTGCTTTTGCCGAAGCGGGCACGTGGGAACCGGTTGAAGATTTGGAACGCTTTGTCTATTCAGAGTGAAAACAGGGAACAGCAGGACTTTTTCGCAACCTAGTTGAGGAACAATATCATGAGTGTCAATGGAAATGGTACACGAGAAATGGTGAAAACAACCTATCGGGAAGCTGTGCGCGAGGCTGTGCGGGAAGCGATGCGGCGCGACGAACGTGTTTTCTTGATGGGAGAAGATGTCGGTAGTTATGGCGGCTGTTTTGCCGTGAGTATGGGACTTTTGGAGGAGTTTGGCCCGGAACGGATTCGGGATACACCTTTGTCAGAATCGGCTTTCACCGGGGCTGGGATTGGTGCGGCTATGGGGGGAATGCGTCCCATCGTCGAGGTGATGACTTGTAATTTCAGCCTGCTAGCCGCTGATCAAATTGTGAATACGGCCGCAACCTATTTGCATATGTCAGGCGGGCTTTTTAACGTGCCGATTGTGATTCGGATGGCCACTGGTGGTGGCAAGCAGTTAGCGGCCCAACACGCCCATAGCTGGGAGGGTTGGTACGCTCATGTACCCGGTCTCAAAGTCGTCGTTCCGGCTACATTGGCTGATGCACGAGGCATGTTGTGGACGGCTCTGCAAGACCCAGACCCGGTGCTGATCTTTGAACATTCTCTGCTTTATAACATGAAGGGCGAATTAGAAGTGGATGCAGGCCCGGTTGATATTCATAAAGCGGCCGTGCGGCGACCAGGTGATGATGTGACGATTATCACTTATGGTGCTTCATTGTATAAATCACTGACAGCGGCTGAAATGTTGGCGGAAGAGGGGATTGAAGCTGAGGTCATTGATTTGCGATCATTACGGCCGTTAGACGATGTTACCTTCATCAACTCAGTCAACAAGACCCATCGGGCTGTCATTGTGGACGAGGGCTGGCGCAGTGTGAGCATTGCGGCAGAAGTGAGTAGCCGCATTATGGAGCAGGCATTTTATGAACTAGATGCGCCAGTTGAGCGTGTTTGTACGATTGAAGTGCCCCTGCCCTACGCCAAACATTTGGAAGAAGCGGCTTTGCCCCAACCAGAGAAGATTGTAACGGCCGTTCGCCAAATGATTTAGGGCTGACGATTAAATAAAATACGGAACTGAATCGCCAGCTTCTAAGGAACAGGGCTGCCTACTTTTGTAGGTTATTTAATACCCGTTCCTTAGCACCTTGAAAATTGGAGACCAATAATGGCTGAATTTCGGATGCCCAGTTTGGGCGCAGATATGGAAGTAGGTACCGTTTATGATTGGCAAGTGAAGCCAGGAGATCATGTCAAACGGGGCGATATTATTGTTGAGGTGGAAACAGACAAAGGCGTCATTGATGTGGAAGTTTTTGAGGATGGCGTCATCGAGGAAATCTTGGTGCCAGCAGGGACGGAAGTGCCTGTGGGCACGCTGTTGGCCTTGATTGGTGCCGAAGAGACTGTTGAGCAGTCTGTTACACCTGGTACAGTTGAAGCTGATGCGAAAACGGCCGTACCCGAACCATCGCCAATCACAGAGCAGATGACAATTAGCCCAGAGCTATTCATGGCTGAATCTATTTGCAGTCAGGGCCAGCCAATGGATCAAAGAGCGCTAATCCAATCGTTGCCAGAGGTACAACCACCAGCCGCTGCTAGCACCAGGCGGATCAAAGCCTCGCCTCGGGCGCGCAAGCGGGCAGCCGAACTGGGTCTGGATTTGAAATTCCTGAAAGGTACGGGCCCCGGTGGTGCGATCAGCCAGACGGATGTGGAGAAGGCGGCCCAGGAACAGGCAGCCGCTAAACACACTGATGACAAAGCGGTACGTGTCTCTCCGGTAGCGCGTAGACTGGCAAAGGAGTTAGGCGTTAATTTGAAAGCCGTCAAGGGCACAGGTCCCCATGGAGCCATTAGTCGCTCTGATGTGGAACAGGCAGTGGCGCAAAAGTTGACGGCTGCACCCCCGGCAGCTTCGCCAAAGCCTGTGAAAAAGGCAAAGGTTGATCCGCAAACAGCCATGCGGCGGGCAATTGCCGCCGCCATGTCCCGCTCCAATCAGGACATTCCTCATTACTATTTGGAAACACGCATTGATATGAGCCGGGCTTTGGGCTGGTTGGAAGCGGAAAATGCTAAGCGTTCGCTAAAAGATCGCATATTGCCAGTTGTGTTGCTCATTAAGGCCACCGCTAAAGCTCTGAGTGATGTGCCTGAGCTAAACGGCTATTGGCAGGATGATGTACATCAGCCGCAAGAGGCTATTCATATTGGCTTTGCCATTGCTTTACGGCAAGGTGGGCTGGTGACTCCAGCCATTCACCATGCTGATTTGCAAAGTTTGGATGAGTTGATGGCAACTATGCGCGATCTGATTATGCGCACGCGAAGCGGCCGTTTACGTGGTTCCGAGTTGACCAATGCGACTGTGACCCTCACTAATCTTGGTGATATCGGTGTGGAAAAGGTATTTGGTGTTATTTATCCGCCCCAAGTGGCTCTGGTTGGCTTTGGCAAAATGACGGAGCAAGTGTGGGCGGAAAACGGCATGATGGGAATTCGCCCAGTGCTGTCAGCCACTTTGGCTGGTGACCATCGCGCCAGCGACGGCCGTCGCGGTGGTCAATTTTTAGACATACTCAATAACTATTTACAGGAGCCAGAAAAGCTATGAATGCCGTGAAGACAATCACAAATGAACAGATTAAGGAAGCACTCGTATCCATTTTGGAAACGATTGCGCCTGAGGTAGATTACACCACACTTGATCCCAATGTGGATGTGCAGAAAGCCTTGGATATAGATTCCTTTGATTTCCTTAACTTTCTGATTGGTATTGAAGAATTGTTAGGTGTGAATGTACCAGAAGCCGATTACGGACAGCTTGTTTCGCTGAGTGATATCATCACCTATATTGTTAGGCGTGTTTAGAATGATATTAGGGTAATGATTATCTGACCTAGATGACTTACCCGAAGAAAAAGCCAAAGAATTGATGACGGCAGCCACCGCCAAATTTCAGCCTGCATCATGGCGAAATGGTTCAAGTTCATCGCTTTTTGGAACAATTTGAACAATCTCTTACCAGCTAAGACCTGCCCTCACTGCCCAAATTCCACAGTGCCTTGCGCTCCGTCCAGCCGCAGCCAAGCTTCATCCTGAATGAGTTGAGTGGCGCGTTTGCAATTGATCACAGTAGGAATCCCATACTCGCGGGCTGCGGCGGCTGCATGCTGGCCCAATGACCCTTCTTCCAAAACCAAGCCAGCCAACTGTGGAAAATAGGGTGTCCACAAAGGCCCCGCATTTGGGGCTACCAAGATTGTGCCTGGTTCTAATTCTGGTA
Source organism: Promineifilaceae bacterium (SeqCode) (assembly GCA_965223555.1). GTDB lineage: Bacteria > Chloroflexota > Anaerolineae > Promineifilales > Promineifilaceae > CBDCWU01. Next base: position 881,734 of record CBDCWU010000008.1, on the reverse strand, counting down.
AAAGATAGCCTTTCCGCATGATACAGGCCTGCCCTTCAGCCACCCCTGGACTGGCTCCTAGGCCAACAAGACGGCCGTTTCCCTCTCCATCTTCTTCCACATTTACCTCATCAGCAAAAGGCGGTCGTGCTGGCAAAATAGCCTCCGGTATGCCCAAAATCGGTGGTGGTTCCATTGTGGCCCACTGTTGCCACACCTCCTGCCGTTCGGCGATTATTTTCTGTAGCTGGGCTGACCCCCACTCTGACTCTGCCCCTGTCAGGGAGAGAGCAGCAGACGCCCTTTCTCTCAAAGGAGAGGGTGGGTCATTTCGCAAAGCCGCTTCAATCTCGGCAAACGTGAGCCAAAATACATCGTCAACATCGGCTATACGATTTTGCTTCACTAGCCCTTGCCCTGCGGCTATGATGGCTAGCCGCAATTGACCGCCTGCCACTTGTTCAATCTGGTGATTATGATCTTCCAAGCCCACCATACTACGACGCGCATATGCTAACTGGCGTTGAAATTCGGCAATAGTTTGCGCTGGGCTTGTCGCAGTGGCCGTTTCATCCTCAGAGGCCGCATACAAATCAGCCACCTGCTCGTCTCGTGTTTGTCGCAGCCGTGCTCGTACGAAGGCAGGCGCCTCTGCCACGGTCAAGTAACCCCGCACCAAATCTAGAGCGCGTTCTGGCTCCTCATACCAAGTCGGGGTTAACACTGTCATCTCCGAGCCATATCCATGTCCTATCCGCTCACCATATTCCGCTAGCAAATCAGTGAATTTTGCCCTGAATTCTGCTGCTGCCGGCAAAATCTTGAGTTGGGCCATGATATCATCTGGCAGGATCGTGATGAGCTGGGCCACGGCCGACTCCCCCTTAGCTACTTGGGCCAACTCATAGAGACTATCAATCAACTGTGTCAGTTTGCTTTCTTCACCATCAAGCAGTTGATAAGCAGCCGTTTCCGCGGCCGCACCTGATAAGCCTGAAACGGCCGCAAACGCCTCAAAATATTGTTGGCGTGGTCGGAACAAAATACGGGGATGGATGGCCATACAATACCGCTCGACAGCTTGTGCCTGGGCCAAATGATCGGCCAAAATAGGGCCAGTGGCTGTGTTCCAGTCCAAGTTACGCCACTGCTCACGTAAGCGCTCCGTCATCTGCTCTATCTCTGGCCCCCAATAGTCCCATGAAGTCCAGCCGCTTGCTTGCAGCCGATCATGTAAATCTGCCACAGCCTGTCGCCGTAAAGCCATATCAGCCTCAGTCAGGCTTAAGGGAATATGTCGCCGATAGGAACGGCCGTTCCACATCCGCCACGCTTCATGCCGATCTGCTCCCATATAGCGGCAGGTTTCTTCCCGAATGCTTTCCCGTAATTCAATAAAATCATGTTCCAAAGGCAGGGGAGGTTCAGGCCCCTCACAATGTTCCGTCAACCGCCAATAAAAACGGCTTTCCGCCTCAACCTGCCACACCACCGGGAAATGGGGAACAAGCGCAATCGCCTCTGGTAAAGCAGTAAGGGGCCGACTTTGCAGCAGCCAAAAACGGCCGTTCGCAATTGCCCACTCTATATCCTGCGGCAAACCAGTCACCTGTTCCACTGCCAGCCCAAAAGCAGCCACTCGTTGCAGCCATGCCTTTGGCAAGCAAGCTGCCCGCTGCCGTTCCGCAGGGACGGGAAGGCTAGAGACTGGAGATTGATGTAAGTGTGATGGCTTAGCCTCCCCTTGCCACTCGCCAGTCTCCAATCCAATCATCTCATCCTTCTCCACAATACGCTGCCATTCAAGGCTCAAATCGCGTCGCCTGACCCAGTGTGAATCTGTGGGCATGGAGCCATCTACAACCCCTTCACCTAATCCCCAAACCGCATTGACCATGATAATATCGTCACGCTCCTGAATGGGATCAACTGTAAAGCAGACACCAGCACATTCTGCCTCAATCATAGGTTGAATGAGGACGGCCATACCTTCATCTGGGCCTATGGCATCTGCATAAGCTCGGGCCATCAGCGCCTGTGGTGTAAAAAAGGAAAGCCAACAGGTGAGAATGGCCTCTGCAACAGCTTGCTGGCCATGCACACCCAAAAGAGTGGCATACTGTCCGGCGAAACTTACTTCCTCTTGATCTTCGGCTGTGGCTGAGGAGCGGATGGCCAGGAGGGGAGTCGGCGTTGCTTCGCTTTTGGAGATTGGAGATTGGAAAATATGAGTCTCTAGTCTCCAATCTTCAGTTTCCAAATATCCTCCCAATTCGGCCGTTACCAATTTGGGAATGGTGATATTTTGTAAAATGGCGAGAATTTTTCCACTAGCGGTGACGGCCGTTTTTGGCACAAGCCCATCTATTTGTTGACATAATCTATTAATTTCATTCTTGTACGGGGCCAGAGCTTCATGAAACACGGCCGTTGTCACACACAACCCTGGTGGCATAGGAAAACCTGCTGCCAATAGCTCCCCCAAAGCAGCGGCCTTGCCGCCCACCTGAGCTATATCCGTTTTTCGTACTGAACTGAGAGGTACAATTCGGTTGTTCATCTTTCCTCTTTGTTAACATGTTACTAGCAGGTGTGTTAGCTTGCCTACTTTTTGTTCAATTTTGCCCCTTTTTCCCTCTTGGCTTTTTACCGCATCGCTTTGTCTATGGATGCAAAGCACCCAAACTAACTATTGCCCGGTTGAACACGGATGGATTCGATAGGGGGTTTGCCAGCGGTGGCGATGGTGTCTTGGAGGGGGGCCCAGGCGGTGTTGTTGTTACTGTCGGAGTAGAGGAGCTTGAGCCAACGGCCGTCACGGGAATGGCCGATCACGGGTAAGGAGTCATTGGCAAAAAGCAGACCTATTTCTTCGAAATGAGTGCCTGGTCCTGAATATAAGTGAACTGCATCTTGGCAGAAGTTAGGCACTGCCACTGGTGCTGTAGGGCGAGCAGCAGGTAGGTCGATGGGGTCTCCGGGGGCAGCTAATGAGTTGAGGATATTTTGTACATCAGGTAGCTGCCAGGCCATTTGGGGCATGACTTGGATTTGCATGAGGAGGGTAGGGGTGAGCCGCAGAATCAGGTTTTGCTGTTGATCTGTGGTGAGGAGGTAGCCAGCATAACGGCCGTTGTTGGCTGCTTCTAATGATTGTACATCTGTCATATTCGTGCCTATCCAATCAAGCGTGGCTTGTTCAGGGGTGATTGACCAATACGTGAAGAGTACATGGGCTAGCTGATTGGGCCAAGGGCAACTTGCTTCAATGAGGGTCGGATCGAAATTGGCGACGGTGAGTGTCGCCTGGGTGGCATGGGGATCGGGTGGGGTGATACGCCATTGTTGGGGTAGAGCCAGACCAAAGTCGGATAAGTCTTCATGATACGTGATCCATTGATTGGCTTCATTAGGCAGGAGGATAGGTAGTAGGGCAGTGCTGTCAACGGCGGGTAGAGGTGTCGGTATCACAAATGGCACAGTGGGTGTGGCGGGTGTGGCAGGTGCAGGTGTGCAGGCTATTAACAGAGATAGTAGGACAAAAAGTAAACTGACTCTAAACAAGATAGATTCCTCCTGTGCTTGAGTAGAGGTATTTTAGAGGAGATGGAGTAGAGAATTTAGACGGCCGTTCTCTGGCTAGTCGTCGATTGCCCTACGGGGATAGGCTACGGTTCTATTTCTGGTAGTCCATAGACATGGATTTCACCTTCAGTTGTGCCAAATAGCAAATAATGGCCATCCGGAGAAAAAATCATGGAGGTAATGCTAGATGTACTTGCTTGGTTTGTTAGCTCTTGCAGGAGGACTCCATCTTCCACCCGCCATACCTTGACAATACCTTCTGCGGAGCTTCTGGTCGCCAGAATGGAGCCGTCTGGTGACAAGACTGTATGAGCCAGGCTAGGATGAGCCTCGAGGCTATAAATGATGGGTGGGCCACCGCGTCGTTCGCTGTAATCATAGAGTTCCACCCGGCCGTTTTCAAACCCAACCACTAGAATATCGCCAGATGGCGATACGGCCATGTCAAAGGCGCCGGTAGCACTTTTGTTGAACGGCCGTCCAAAACTGCGCGCAAATGTTTCCCCCAGAAAAACGGAGCCGTCATCACGCACTCGACCAAAGAAACGGCCGTCATAGGAGAAATAGGACACAAAATTTTGGACGTTGGTGTTTTCATTTTGTGATTGGCGCTCAATGGTGCGTGCCTCATCCCCAATAATTTGCCTAAAATCCCAAACTGCTTGCCCACCAAATAAGAGGTATGTGGCATCAGCAGAAATATCTACACTGTAAAGAGTATTGCCAAAAGTTGTACCTGGAATCGTCACCCAACCCTCATTTCGCTCTGTGAAGTCGAAGGCCTGAATGCTATCGCCTACCGCTGCAAACAGTTGGCTGCTTGAGAAGGCAGTGTCCCAAACAATTGCTTCGGCACCAATATCATGAGGGGTCAACATCGATCCATCCAGCGACCAAACGTAAACAGTTGTGTTTTGGCCCTCTGCGTAGCTGCCGGCCGCGATTCTTGTGTTATCGGGCGATATGGAGAGGCCATAAAGCGGCAGCCTGTCTTCGTCGTTGGTGATGAACATATCATGGAGCACGATGACTGGCTCTAGCTCAGGTATGCTGGTGGGATCAGGATTAATAGCGGTGATGTATGGCCGTAAGGGGGCGTTATCTTCGCCATCTAAAAGAGCATCAAAGTCAGTGTCAAAAAAGTTAGGATCTGTACCCAAAGCGACCTCAACACCATCTGACAGGCCATCACTATCGCTGTCAGCTAGGGTGGGGTCAGTGTCGAGATTTTCTTCTTGGGTCAGGGTCAAGCCATCGCCATCCTCATCTTGGTTGAGCAAAACGGCCGTAGCCGTAGCGGCGGCCAGGAATTCTCTAGTTGCGTTAGCGGCAATATCGCTGGTGGCCTGGGCGTTGACGGTGGCGGCGGCCAGGGCGTTTGTGGTGCTTTGGACGGCTAATTGATCCGCAGCAACGGCCGTTTCCCGTCCGGCAACGGCCGCGACCGTTGCCTTTGCCGCCACTGAATCTGCCGTTTCTTGGGTGCGTTGAACATTGATCACTGCTAGTGCCACTCCGATTACCAAAAGCAAAATCACAACCAAAGCGATATTGAAGTTTCGAGAACGACGTGCAGCCTGAGTTTGAGCTGTCGCAAGCTGCTGTGCTTGAGCCAGTTCTCGCTGTTGTTGAGATTGGGCGGCTTCAATTTCCCGCTGTTGGCTGGCTAGACTAGCGGCTAGAAAGTCTCGTTCCATATCGTTTAGCTCGTCATCATGCTGATTTGCCCATTCTTGTGCCTGTTCTAGCCGTGCCCCACGATACAGTTCACCCTGATCATGGTCAAGCTGCTGCCAGGCCTGGGCTGATTCTGTTAGGTGGCGATGCAGCCGTAACCCCTCCCGATTTTGGTTGAGCCAAAAGCGCAACGTAGGCCACTCTCGAATGAGGGCTTCATGAGCCACTTCGACTGATTCTTCATGGGTGGTCACCAGTCGGGCTGCAGATAGCAGGCTAAGGACAGCTTGGGTTTCCTGGGCGGCATCGTTGGCGGGCAGTAGTTCACTGGTGAGGGCGCGGCGGCGGGTGTCTTGCGTACCTTCTCCTAGCTCCGTTAAACGTAGGAAGATGTTGCGGGCGATGGTTTGTTGCTCTGAGGTGAGTTGTTCGTGGAATATGGATTCGGCCGTTTGGGCAATGGCACCTTGCACACCGCCAGCCTTCGCGTAGCCACTAAAAGTCAACTGTTTGCCTTCGCGTCGCTGCCATGTTTCTAACAGGGCATGAGAGAGTAGGGGGAGTGCGCCTGGTTCGGGGGATTGATCGCCACTGGCGCCGACGTCACGCAGGAGCAAATCAACCAAGCCTGGTTCAAAGGTGAGGCCGCTGCGGCTGGCGGGTTCTTCGATGGCGCGACGCAGTTCGCTTTGGCTCATGGCGCCAATGAAACGCTGCTGATTTTCCAGTAGGTGGCGCAGAGCATCATATTGAGCGCAGTGGTGGTAAAAATCGGCTCGCAGGGCGATGACGGCGTGGGTAGGGCCATGGGTTGCAGAGGAGACGGCCGTTATCAAATTATCGACAAATGCTTGCCGTTCTGTTTCAGAGCGGCATAGGGTAAATAACTCTTCAAATTGATCAATGACTAACAACAATTTTTGACCCTGTGTCACCAGTCGCCGTGCCGCTAAGTGTAAGCTGCGGCTGTCTTGGGCCATTGCGTCTATAAATTTGGCTGTCACACCGAGGGAGGAGCTATTGCGTGTCAGAGTTGCGGCTAAGGTCTCTAAGGGATGGTGAGTGGGGGTCAAGACATAGACGAGTAGGTTGGGATCTATGGCCTGTAAGGCTGGTACGAGTCCGGCCCGCACCAATGAGGATTTGCCACTACCTGATGCTCCTACCACGGCCAAGAAGCTGCTGCTTTGTAGATGGTTGGCTAATTCTGTGCTGAGGGTCTTGCGACCAAAGAAAAGGCGGGCATCGGCCACATCGAAATGTTTTAGGCCCATGAAGGGTGGAGGCTGGCTGGAAACGGCCGTTTCTGCCACCCTTTGCCACTCTAAATTAGGCCGTACATCTTTACATAATGATAATAGTTCTGCTGTCCGTTGCTCACGCAAACAGCGGGCAACGAGTTCGCGTGCCTTGTCAATCTTGCTGCCTGGTGGCAGGGCTTCATAATCAATATTCAGATCAAAACAGAGCGTTTGCAGTTCACTCTCATTAAACGCTTCAATAATCATTTGACGCAGTATTTGCTGATTGATGGATTGGACGCTCATGAGCAGGCATTGTACGCGAGGCGAGGGGAAAATCACAACTTTTCACCTAAATTTAATATCCGTCTCTAGGGGGCCTCAAGTATATGACGCGTTGCTGATTGTCCTGCGCTGCGTCAAGTAGGGCAGCTTACACTCACTTGGCACTTTTTTCCTATAATAATGGCTGTATATAAAAAATGTACCCACAGCTTCCGGCCAGAACCTTGTGGGTACATTTATGCGTGTAGTCTAGGGAGTAGACGACACTAGCCTGATCTTGGCACAAAGTCCAGGCTGTGTCAATTCCCTACTTAATGCAATTTATTATGAGGTCGTTCGGTTGGCGGGATTTGTTGGCGGAACGGCCGTTATTTACAAGGAGTAGGAAACCTATGTCTGGTCAAAAAATAAGTCGTCGGCAATTTATTCAGTTTAGTGCTATCAGTGGTGGAGCCGCTCTTTTGGCTGCCTGTGGCGCTGGTGCTGCCCCAGAGGCAACAGTTGCTCCAGCAGCAACCTCAGCTCCAGCTGCTACAACGGCCCCAGCGGCCGCCACAAATACTGGTTCGGTGTTGATTGGGGATGTGTTGGAACATGCCCTGACAAGTGAGGATTGGCCGGGTGCGTTTGGGTTTGTCAAGTTTAAGTTGAATGAGGGGCGTGTAAACGGAGAACAAGTTTACTTCATCCGCACCGATGCCTCAGATCAAGAATTTGCCTCAGCCAATGGCTTGGTGTTTGTGCCCTTACTTAGCGGTGGCACCGATATTGCGGCTTCGTTATATCTCTTTGATGGTGATCAGATGCCCGTTCTCAGCACTTCACCAGCAGATGAGGATTTCATTTCACTCTTCCATGTCAAAAATGTGACAGTAAATGAGGAAGGATTGACGTTGGATTCGGCAACGGCCGTTGAAGAGGCTGCTGCTAGTGGCGGTGTTTCTATTGAAGAGAGTGGCGTTTTGGTGAACTATCCCGTTGTCAAATGGCCCGGTGGCGAACTCTCCGTCGATCAGGACAAGGCTGAATACTTGGGCACAGGGCAGCTTTTAGAGGCCGTTAACACGGATGATATGACTGTCACTTTCAAGCTGCATGAATGTTTCCCCAGCAGCCGCTACATCGTTACTGATACCTCAGCCGCGCCTATGGCTCCTATGATGAGCATCTCTGCTGCGCCGCCTTCGCAAGGAATGGTGGATGCGAATGGTGTGGACGAAATTTGGGTCTTTGCCAATGGTATTGAAGGCAGTGGTGTGATGGGCTTCCAGCCCGCTATCTTCGATAACCAAGCTGGTTCGCCGGAGTGGAGTCCCTTTTGGAATCACTTCACCTTGCGTTGGAAGGATGGCGTAGAACCCCGCGTACTGCGTAACTCCAGAGATGCCCGAGATGCTATGAATGCCGAAGAGGTGGAACTGTTCAATGGCACACCAGACAGCCACCCGACAGGCTTTGTGGTTAACTGTCCTGTGCCTGTCATCGCCACGAATACGTTTGAGGCATAATGGGGCTTAGAGCTGACAAGTTTGCCAGACCCGTCAGCTCTTGGTTCCTTCTAAAGGTGTGTTATGAAGCGTTCGACCATTGTAATTTTAGTGGTTATGTTATCTGTTTTACTGGCGGCTTGTGGCGGCGGGACTGAGGAGCCAGAGCAAGTTTCTATCGACATTAAAGGCCAGGATAGTTTTCGTTATGATCCAGAGACGCTTAGTGTACCAACAGGAGCACAAGTGACGCTGACACTGGAGAATACAGGTGTGTTGGAGCATAGCTGGACCTTGATTCCGGGCACGGTTGACCCAGTAGAGGCAGATGATACGGATGCCCTTGGCGGGGCTGCAACTGGTATTGTGCCTGGTGGTCAGAGCGGCACGGTGACCTTTGCCGCGCCTCCAGCGGGTACCTATACTTTTGTGTGTACTGTGCCCGGTCACGCTGCTGGTGGCAAGATTGGCACGTTGACAGTGACGCAATAATGAAAAACTCAGTGCAAGGCACTGCCCTTATGGGCATAATCCAGCAAGCATCTGCTGGGCAGTGCCTTGCACTTCAAAGTGCCACACGCCGCAGGCAGTGTATGGCTCTGGGCTTGTATAGCTGGAAATTGTTTTTGGTGGCCCGCTTTCTAATTGAGGAAGCGGGTTTTTTTGTGCCAGGGGAACGAGAAGCTAAGTCACACTGTCCAAAATTGGGTGAGGAGAATTTAGCAAAACTGCTATCCTCTTTTGCTAGCGGTTCTGTTAGAATACGGCCGTTTTGGGAACAATCCGTACAAAGGATGGCACTATGCAAGCAAATGCTCCCGCTTTATTGGCTCTTGAAGATGGTAGTCTGTGGCCTGGTCTAGGCTTTGGAGCGACGGGCGATACGACAGGTGAAATCGTATTCAACACCAGCCTTACTGGCTATCAGGAAATCCTAACTGACCCCTCCTATCACGGCCAAATTATCACCATGACCATGCCTCATATTGGCAATTATGGCGTGGCGCCTGAAGATGATGAGAGTGACAGGGTGTGGGCGGCAGGGTTTGTGGTGCGCAGTCTCAGCCCGATTGTGAGCAATTGGCGGGCGCGGCAAAGTTTGCCCGAATATCTGTTGGAGCGGGACGTGGTAGGGATTACGGAGGTCAATACCCGTGCGTTGGTGCGCCACATTCGCACTCATGGGGCTATGCGGGCGGCTTTGTCAACGGCCGATCCTGATCCCGAACGCCTTATCAAACTAGCTCGTGATTCTCGTGATATGAACAACCTTGACCTCGCCATCGAAGTCACCTGCACCAAGCCCTATCATTGGACGAAAGCCGCCGACTGGTGGCAGCCGAATGGAGCAGGGGAGCAGGGGAGTAGGGGAGCAGGGGAGAAAAGATTTCATGTGGTGGCTTATGATTTTGGCATCAAGCGCAATATTTTGCGGTTATTGGCTTCGCGGGGGTGCAGGGTGACGGTTGTGCCAGCGACGATGTCTGCGGCTGATGTGCTGGCGATGCAGCCAGATGGCATCTTTTTATCTAATGGCCCGGGTGATCCGGCAGCGTGTGATTATGCGGTTACGGCTGTGCGCAAACTGTTGGGGCAGAAACCTATTTTTGGCATCTGTTTAGGACATCAGATTTTGGGCTTGGCTTTGGGAGCCGAGACGTATAAGTTGAAGTTTGGACATCGTGGGGGCAATCAGCCGGTGCAGGTGGCGGCCAGTGGGGCGGTGCAGATTTCCAGCCACAATCATGGCTTTGCCGTGAAGGCAGAAACATTACCGCCAGGGGTGGCGAATTCGCATGTGAATTTGAATGATAATTGCTGTGAGGGGTTGGATGCGCCAGAATATCGGGCTTTTTCGGTGCAATATCACCCCGAAAGCTCACCAGGGCCGCATGATTCGGATGAATTATTTGATAAGTTTGTGATGATGATGCAGCAAGAACAAGGATAAGAAAAATGGGGTTATTTGATTGGCTGTTTGGCAAAAAAGTGGCGCAAATTTCGGTGCAGGAAGCACACAACTTATTAAAAGGTAAAAACCCGCCGCTAATTGTGGATGTGCGCCAACCGCAGGAGACGCAAGCGGGGGCGGTGCGCGGGGCGGTGCTGATACCATTGACAGAATTTGGACAGCGGTTTGAGGAGCTGCCACGTGGACGGCCGATCCTCACCATTTGTCGCAGCAGCCATCGCAGTCCTATTGCTGCCCGTAAATTGGCTAAGGCTGGCTATGAGGTGCTGGATGTGAAAGGGGGGATGCTGGCCTGGGAGCAGGCGAAGCTGCCTGTGCAAGCAGCAGAAGAGAGATGATGGATTGGGGGTTGGATGATACGAAACCAGGATGAGTTGATTGAAATTTGGCGGCGAGAGGAGCGAGAATCGTTTACAGGCTGGGATTTTTCCTATTTATTTAGACGGCCGTTGGCAGGAAGAAACACCGTCTTGGACATATACGGAACTAGTGCGCGAGGTGTTGCCGCAGGTGGATTCGCTGCTGGATTTGGGGACGGGTGGCGGTGAACGGCTGATGAAGTTTCAGGATTTGTGGCCGAGCAAGACGGTGGCGACGGAGGAGTGGGAGCCGAATTTCTTATTGGCTACGCAGCGGTTGCTACCGTTGGGGGCGGAGGTGGTACAGGCCAACAGCGATGAGGTAAGCTTACTGCCTTTCCCTAATGAGAGTTTTGGTTTGGTGATTAGCCGCCACACGGCATACAACTTGGCGGAGGTGGAGCGGGTGTTGCAGCCCGGGGGAGTATTTTTGACGCAGCAGGTAGACGGCCGTTGGCTGCAAGACCTCGTTCGCTTCATGGGAACCGAACCGCAATGGCCCTATTTCACGCTCAATTACACCTTGGACAAACTGCTGCGCGAGACAGATTTGCAACTGCAACTGGCGCAAAGTTGGACGGGGTACTTGACGTTTTATGATGTAGGGGCGATTGTTTATTACTTGACGGCCGTTCCTTGGTCGGTAGCAGGTTTCTCTGTAGGCACACATTTGGACAAATTATTGGCACTACAAGCGCGGCTGGATAGGGGAAAGAGTTTGCGCTTCAAAATTGGGAAGTTGATGCTGAAAGCACAAAAGGGCAGTTTGTGGGATTGACCAAAGTGTTAGCCATAGGAAATGTATTGCCACCAAATGTCATTTCGAGAGTCTGTGCTGAGCGGAGCCGAAGTATCTGCCGAGAAATCCCGACGATCTAGCTGATCCGTCGGGATTCCTCACTCCGAAGACTTCGTTCAGAATGACAATAGGAAAGTGGCTCTTCCGCACTTTCCGTGAAAATCAGATTGTGGATGGCTGATAAAGAACACGTTTGCGCAGCAAGTCAAAGTTAGCCCGACCATACATCATGCGCTTGATAAACTTGAGCCTGTTCACCTGACCCTCGACCTGACCGTTACTCCAAATCATAGACATGGCATTGTAAACGGCCGAAAGATCCTGACGAATGCCATTGGCAAAACTAATGAAAGCCTGAATACCAGAAGCGACAGCATCAATCAACCAAGTCTCAAGCTTCTCAGCCTCTTTTTGCTTAACCATCGTGCCAAATCGTTCAATCAAATCGGCGGCCAGAGCCACTTGAGGGTCAGAAGCTTTCATGCGAGCTAAAGCTGACTTCTCCTTATCATCCAGTTGGGTACTTTCTTTAACCAAGAGCCAGGATGCTCGTGGAGCTGACCAAGAAGCGGATTGGGTCTGTTTGGTAAGGACGGGTTTCACACCCTTTGGTTGTTGGCGACTGTACTGACTTTTTGCTGGCAGCAACTTGCGTTCTTTAGCCGCCCAGCGAGCAACTAAACCGCGACTGCCAGAAAAACCAAGAGTCACAATTTCCCGCCATAGCTGGGTGGCATTGGTATAGCCAGCTTGCCATCGCTCTTCCAGATAAGGCAACCAAGGTGTCAATTTGCTAGGATGAGGATACCCACTTGTATATTGAGGACAGGTGTCAGCTTCAATATATTTGCGTACAGTACGTTGGGCTAGACCAGCAATTCTCAATCTAAAACAGGGGGTGACATGAGAGGCAAAAGGTGATAGGGTCAGCGTTTTGCAGCAAGGAGAGAAAGATGAATAATAGTATGACCCTGAACAAAATCACAGAACGATTGGGACAATCGTGGAGCGAGTTACCAGATTATCGTAAGCTCAATAACAATACCAAATATGAGATAGCTGATGCAGCCAAAGCTGCTTACTCAGTCTTCTTCATGCAATCACCCTCATTCCTGGCCCATCAACGGGATTTGCAGCGACGAAAAGGGAAGGATAATGTAGAAGCTCTCTTTGGTGTGAGCAAGATACCCAGTGATAATCAGGTCAGGAACCTGTTAGACCCCGTCTCACCCGACCATTTCCAGGCCGATTTCCGCTGGTTGTATCAGGAATTAGAAAATAGTGGTCAGCTTGCTTCCTTTCAGGACTATAAAAGCACTTATCTGGTGGCTTTTGATGGGGTTGTTTTCCACTCCTCGACCAAGATACATTGTGACCAGTGCAGCCAGCGCAAAGACCGCAATGGCACAATCCATTATTATCACAGTGCCATCTTGCCAGTGATGGTCAAACCAGGTTCAGCCCAAGTGGTATCACTGCCACCAGAGTTCATCGTGCCTCAGGATGGACACGAGAAACAAGATTGTGAACGAGCGGCTGTCAAACGCTGGTTGAGCCAACATCATGACTATTTTCAACCCGGCACTGTGACCTATTTGGGGGATGACCTCCATTCCAATCAGCCACTGTGTCAGTTGATTGAGCAAACCTATAAGCAATCCTTTATCTTCGTTTGCAAACCAGATTCTCATACCATCCTCTATGAATATGTCGCCTCTGTAGAAGGGGTTGGTCGCCTGCAAAGCAAACAAGAGCGTCACTGGAACGGCCGTCATGGTGAAATCTGGTCTTATCGTTTCCTCAATGAAGTGCCCATCAAGGCTGGTGAGGATGCTCTCCTGGTCAACTGGTTTCAGCTAACCATCACTCATGAGGATACAGGTGAGCAACTCTTTCACAATGCTTGGATTACCAATCATCTCCTTACACTCAAGAATGTGGTAGTCTTGGCTCGCTGCGGGCGCACCCGCTGGAAGGTTGAGAATGAAAATATCAATATTCTCAAGACCAAGGGCTACAATCTCGAACACAATTTTGGTCATGGCAGCTCTCATTTGGCCAACGTCTTTTTCTCCCTCAATATCCTGGCATTTTTGACCCATACTATTCAGCATTATGTCAATCGAGCCTATCGTCTTCTACGCGACGCTTTAGCGGTGCGGCGCACCTTTTTCAATGACCTCAAGGCTTTGACCCGTTACATGGTTTTCGACAGCTGGGATGCTTTGTTTGACTTTATGCTTGATGGTCTTGAATTGGAGTTACCTCCTTGACCCTTTTTAGCCAATTTCAGAATGAGAATTGCTGGGGCTAGACCCAGTTGACGACTGATGGCTCTCATAGAATGCCCTTCTTGATGGAGCTGGTTGACCAACTCGAAGCGGGCTTGCCGGCGCGCATGACAAGCCTCTTTTGCTTGTTGGGCTTTCGTCTTCGGTTGCTTGACCGGCACAGAGGCCACATCATTCCTGCAGGCCTCATTCTGGACTGTATTGTTAATAATTGGTGTTTCCTCGCTTTCTTGTTCAGCCTGACATTGATTGTCGCTATTCTGTTTATCGGTCTCACCAGCGGCAGCCAGTGTGGCTGGTTTGCGATTAAGCATGGTTTCGGCTGCCTCTCTCAGATTCTTGAGCAGATGCCAACGGTCAGCCACTTGCTCTGCTTCTGGAGCACCTTCAGTAGCCGCTTTGATATAGTTGACCCCTCGGTCTCGGCTAATAATCTCGATACCTGGATGTTGTTCTAACCAATCGATGACATCATTTGTCTCTCTAGAATCAAGGAGTTCAATGGGTTGGTTGGACTCAAGGTCAACCAAGATAGTGCCATAAGTTTGCCCTCGCTTCTTAGCCCAGTCATCTATTCCCAATACGTTTGGTGTTTCATGCGTCTCTTCTGGTACACGCCGAATGCCTCGAATGAGGCTGTCACCACTCAAGGGCATGGCTAATAATGGTAAGAGCCGTCCACCTGCTTCACTACTGACAGCAAAAGCGACGGCTGCATGTTGCTGGGTTAATCTTTCAGTTCTCCGTGCCTTAAATTGCAACAACTCCGGAAAGCTTTCAGCAAAGGTGCATCGTTCACAAGCCTCGTTGTGGCAAAAGTAGCGTCGCACCTTCAGATGCAATTGCACCCTGAAACCAAAGCAGGGTAAATCATGAGGATGGCGATGATAGCATGAATGGGGTTTCTGGCTCATTTGCTGGCAATCTGGGCAATGTTCTTTGGTGGTACTGCGTCTGGCATAAACATCTATCCTATTTGTCTGCACCTGAATGTCATCTATCAGTAGCTGTGTTTCTGAGGGGAAGAGCGATTCAATCATTTTTTGATACTCCTATTTGAAAATGATTGAATTATCCTTCACCTCCTCGCTAAACGGCCGTTTTCACGCAAAGTGTGGAAGAACCACTTTCCTATTGTCAAAAACAGCGGGGCACGTCAATAACGCGATACATGATGCCTACTGCCTGCACATTGCCGGTGTGTGAGGGGGGCATAAGCAACTTGGTATCGCGGTGGCGTGGATCAGGTAGGGTAAAGTGCAGGTCATCATCGTAGGTGGTGTACAGGATGTAGGCAAATTGATCGGCCTGAGTATAGAGGAAGGTGACTAATTCTAAAAAGGCGTCCGGTGTCTCGTAGACCCATTCCTCAATGACGAGATTATTGTCCAAGAAATTATCTGGTGATCCTTTTTGAAAGCTGTAGATCAGATAGCCCAAAAGCTGGCCCTCTTTTTTATAGCCGAGGCCGTGCCAGCCTTTACGCTTGAGGGTGTCTTCCCATTCGGGTAGGGTGCGTTGGAAGAGACCGTTGGTGTGCTGCCAATAACGATGATGGCAGTCGTGGAGAGCTTGAAGATCACTGTGGGTGAGGGGAGTAAGATGCGCTTTGGAACGGCCGTGTGGCAGTTGCTTCGGATCAAATATATACTGGTTCAACTTGCTACCAAAACCAAAGCCCATCTGCTTATAAAAATCAGGACGAAAAGGGTAAAGAGCCGTCAGACAAGCTCCACGTTGACGATAATGGCGCAAAAAGTAGCGCATCATATCACGGGCTACCTTTTCTTTTTTGTGCTGCAAAGCCACCGCCACGCCACCTACGCCACCGGCCAAAGCTTGAGTAGACAGCAGCTGCATTTGAAAGTCATGCAGGGTCATGACACCTAACAGTTTGCCCGCCTCAAATAAGCCGTAATAGGTGATAGTCGGCCGTTTATTGTACGCTATCATGTTTTGCTGGCTGCGTTCTAGATCAGCCGCGCCTGTGCCTGGGTAAGCTTCGGCCTTAATGCGGGCTGTTTCCGCCCAATCATCATTTTGCAGAGGTCTGATTTCGCGCATAACAAGTTCCTTCATAGCAAATAGTAGCTAATTGTAGCCGCAAATAAGGCTATTGGGCGAATAGGTAGAAGAAATTGGGCATTGACATTTTGTCTTGGAAATGTATAATTTAGACATATCTAAATTAGGCAAGACTAAATATTTATTTAGGCGAAAATCAAGCGAGATTAACACATGATCACAATTTCCCAAGCCCACCAAGATTACTTAAAGGTTATCTATATGCTGACTAAAGAAAACAGCCGTGCCACCACAAAGCATATTGCGGCGGCGCTAGACGTAAAGCCAGCATCTGTGAGCAATATGCTTAAGAAGATGTCACAAGGGGAGGCCCCTCTATTGCTTTATCGCAAGCACAAGGGGGTGACGCTAAGTGCCGTTGGCGAAAAAACCTGCCTCGAACTCCTGCGTCATCACCGCTTGCTAGAAACCTTCCTTTACCGGGAGCTTGGCTTTAGCCGCGATGAAGCCCACGAAGAAGCCAACCGCTTAGACCATGTATTAACTGAGGAGTTGGAGGCACGTATAGCGGCCGTTCTCAATCACCCTACCCACGATCCACATGGCCAACCCATTCCCACAGCCAACTTGGAAATACCTCACAACGGAGGACATACCCACCATGACAATGATCATTCCTTTTAATGAGTGGCGGGATAATGAAGACACGGCCGTTGGGGGCAAGGGCCGTGTCCTGGCTCAGCTTTATCAGCAAGGTTATTTAGTGCCCAACGGCTTCGTCATTCCAGTCGAAGCCTTCCACAACGAAGAGCTTACACCAGCCGCTTGGTCACAAGTGCAAGCCCAACTGTCACAGTTGCGGCAGAGCAACGGCACACGTTTTGCCGTGCGCTCATCGGCCGTAGCTGAAGACGGCAGCCGCACATCCTTCGCGGGTGAATTTGAAACAGTGCTAGATGTGCAAAGTGACGAGGCTGTCCAAGCCGCTATTCGCACAGTTCATCATTCACAGCAGAATGAGCGAGTGGCAGCATATAGTGCCGCTCAAGGTATCTCTGCCCAGCATAAGGTGGCGGTGGTGGTGCAAGAATTGGTGCCAGCCGAACTGTCGGGGGTGCTGTTTACCGCCGATCCCATCACAGGTAGCCGCACCAACATGGTCGGCACGGTCGTGCGTGGCCTGGGCGATAAGCTCGTTTCTGGCGAAAATACAGGTGAACCCTTCCAACTGGCACGCCCGTACGGCAAAGGGAGTGGGACGGTCCTGCTCAAAAAGTTTGGCAAACGCCTTTTCAAATTGGCGCAACAACTTGAACAAGAGCTAGGTTGGCCGCAAGACATTGAGTGGGCCATTGCTGACGGCCAAGTCTACATCTTACAGTCACGCCCCATCACCACTATGCAGCCACATAATCCGGCCACAGGTGAATGGAATCACACGTTGACGGGTGATTATTTTTGGGTCAATGGCAATGTGGGTGAAGCCGTGCCTGATGTGATGACACCGCTGACCTGGTCCATGATGACTAGCTATTTTGAGGCCAACAGCTTGGGTATTGAAACAGATTATATGCCTTTTGCAGGCAATATTGGCGGGCGTCTCTATTTGAATATCAGTGGTTTCCTCTCGGCAACGGATGCTATTGGCTTGCCGCGGCGTAAAATGCAACGCATGATTGCTGAGGTGTTCGGTGATGTGCCAGAAGGCATGAATATTCCTACAGTTCCCATGTCGCGTTGGCAAACGTTGCAGACAATGTTGCCTAAGGGTTGGCGGCGGGCCAAACTGGTGAAGGGCTTGCAAGCAGATGTGCCCCGTTTTGTGACTGAGACCCCCAAGATTGTGGAACGGTTAACGGCCGTTATTCAAACAGCGAATACCCCCGATGATCTACGGCAACTTTGGCAAGATGATTTACAAGACCGCCTGCACCATACCATGCAACTTTTAGCTTCCGGCACAAGCGATGCCAAGCGCCTATTCCGTAAACTACACATCAATCTAGAAAAGCTAGTGGGCGAGGCAGATGCCAATACACTACTGTCCGGCATGAGCAATGAGTCAGATCATTTGGCTAGTTTAGGGCCACTACTCGGTTTAACCAAACTGGCACAAGACAAAATCAGCTATGAAGATTATTTGAGCCAATATGGCCACCGCAGCCCCGATGAATTTGAATTATCGACACCGCGCCCCTATGAAGACCGAGCTTGGGTGGAGCGCCAGCTTACAGAAATCCAGCGCAATCAGATGGACGCTGGTGATTTATTAAGCAAACAGCAGCAAGCGCGGCAAGAAGCCTGGCAACGATTTGTGCAACAACATCCGCGTAAGGCCCAAAAGTATCAAGATTTGCTGGCCCAGATGGGTGAGGCGGCCAAAATACGGGAAAAGGTGCGCTCGGAAGTAGTGCGCATGTTGGGTCTACTGCGTGTTTTTGCTCTACGGGCTGGCGAGTTGACGGGTTTAGGCGATGATGTATTTTTCCTGTCGTGGCCTGAGTTAGCTGTTGTGTTAGCCGGAGAAACGGCCGTTCTGCAACACATTCCTGCCCGACGCGAAACCTATGTTTTGTATAAATCCTTGCCCCCTTACCCGGCCGTGATAAGCGGCCGTTTCGATCCTATTGCTTGGGCACAAGACCCCAATCGTCGCAGCGATGTTTATGATTCCCATGTACCAGCACCGCCTCCGTCTCATGGTGCAATTACAGGCTTTGCTGGAGCGGCGGGTGTGGTGAATGGCGTCGTGCGCCGTTTGGATCGAGCCGATGAAGGCCACCAACTACTGCCAGGCGAAATTCTGGTCACGAACACGACCAATGTGGGTTGGACGCCGCTGTTCCCACGAGCAGCAGCCATTGTGACAGATGTGGGCGCACCCTTTTCCCATGCCGCAATTGTGGCCCGGGAACTGGGTATCCCAGCCGTCGTAGGCACAGGCAATGCAACGATGCGCTTGCAAACAGGCGACAGGATTAGGGTGAATGGTGGCGCTGGCACGGTAGAATGTCTTGAGTAATTTAGGCAATGAACATTTTTAACTTTTTACATTTTTAGCGGAAAAACGATCATTGCTTGAGGAACCGTCCTCTTGATTTGAATTTCTATTTGTGGAGATTCCTTAGTAACTGGAGAGTTTATCATGAACACCTTTTTCCATATCACATTTATTATTATCTTTGTCATTTTCTGGGGCATTCGAGCTGCTTACCAGAAGAAGGCCAATGCTTTGGGCGGGGAAGCTGAATTTAAGGAAGGCAAACGGCATGAATACATCCGACGTCTTGTTGGTGTGCCCTTTATGTTGTTATTTGTGGCATTCATGATACGGCCGTCCATTTTGGGTTGGGCCACATGGTCGTTGCCTATCTGGGCACAATGGTTGGGCTTAGTTTTAGGTCTTATCAGCATCCCCCTCATTTGGTGGGTGCAGTGGGCCTTAGACGTTAACTTTCAAGTGCGGTTGCATGTCCGTGCTGAACACACTTTGGTCACACATGGCCCCTACCGTTGGGTGCGTCATCCCATGTACACGGTACTTTACCTACATCTATTTGCCATCTTGCTCCTAACGGCCAATTGGTTCATTGCGGGCACCTTGCTTGTTATGCAAACTATTATCATTGTTCTGCGTCTCAAAAATGAAGAAGCTGCCATGATAGAGAAATTCGGTGATGACTATCGCTATTACATGCAACAAACGGGGCGATTCTTACCCCGAATTATTTGATAATAGAGTAACGGCATTGTTGGCCTTAAAAGCCACTGGCCTTGCCATTGATTGGTAAGTGGATGGTAAAGGTTGAACCTTGTCCAATTTCGCTGGCAACGGTGATATCCCCGCCCATCATTTGACAATAGCGTTGACTGATAGTGAGACCTAAACCTGTGCCACCATAGCGGCGGGTGGTGGAATTATCAGCTTGAACAAAGGGCTGAAAGAGGTGGATTACCTGATCTGTGGTTAGACCAATACCTGTGTCTTGTACACTGATTTGCAGCCACTCACTTTGGCGAACGGCCGTGATCGTGATTTGCCCGTTGTGCGTGAATTTAGCCGCATTGCTAAGCAGATTCATCAAAGCCTGGCGCACCTTTGTCAAATCCGCCACCAAAATGCCCAAATCTTCATGAGGCTCCACCTGAATTTCATTATTGCCTTTGAGCAAGACTGGCTTGATGGTGGCCACAACATCTTCGATTAATTCGGCCGGTTTGAAAGGTTCCATGTACAGTTCCATCTTACCCGCTTCAATCTTAGAAAGGTCAAGAATCTGGTTGATGAGGCCCAAGAGGTGTTGTCCGGCAGACTGTATCTTTTGCAAATCATTAGCCAAGCCATCTTGTTCCGTCTCTTGGGCTTCTTCTTCCAACATTTCACTGTAACCAATGATGGCCCCCAGTGGTGTGCGGAGTTCGTGGCTCATATTAGCCAGGAAGCTACTTTTGGCACGATTGGCTGTTTCGGCTTCGTCTTTAGCCAATCTCAGTTCAAAGGTTCGCTTAGCCACAAGGGCCTCTAAATTCTGTAGAAGATCACCCAATTGTGCAGCCATCTCGTTAAAATTTGTGGCCAATTCACCTGTTTCATCATCGGCTTGAATGGGGGCACGGACCTCTAGATTGCCATCACTAAATTGTTGCACAACGTGGCCTAGTTCCACAACAGGGCGGGCAATTTGTTGTCCTGTGGCATAGGCAATGATGACAATAACCGTACTGATGAGAATGACCAGGAGAAAAGTGGTGCGGCTCTGCCGTTGTAGAGATTGGAGCAAGGTGGATTGGGGTTGGTTAAAAACGATGGTCCAAGGTTGCTGTTCTAGCCGCTTGGCCGCCGCTAGATAGGTTTCATTGCCGTTGAACTCATAGCTAAAGTTGGGGGTGGTTAACCCTTTATGCACTCCATTAGCAAATTCGGAGGTATTGGCGATGGCGTTGGCAGGTATGTTGAGAAAACGGCCGTTTGCTTGTTGTTCAGCAATCTCATCTGGTGATAGTATACCAGCTATCTGAAAGCGTTGTTCGGGTTCTGTCCCATGCGCCAGTTGAATCAGATTGTCATCTAACAAAATAGCAAAAGAGGCTTGCCCTACGCTATCATTGGCAGCCACAAGGAATCTTTGCAAAATAGCAGCATGGTAGCTAGTTCGTAGGATGCCAATAATGTCTCCAGCGTTATTGCGCACAGGGCTGCTGAAATGGAGAACGATATTGTCTTCGTCAGGAATGTTGTTGGTCACGGCCGTTTCAGGATCGAGCCAAATAGAAACAGGGGATAGGTAGGCTAAGCCTGTCATCATGGGGCGGTGAAAGAAATCGCGGGTTGATTGATCATGACCAATGGCCGGAGCAAATGTATCTAGCACATTATGGCCGCTATTATCTAGGAGGGCATAAGAGAGGATAAACGGCCGATCTTTTCGACTCAGTTCACGCAAGGTGTTCAAGGCTTCATCTGAGTTGTCAGCACGCTGTTCAGCTGGTTGACTCAAAAAGTTGGCAAAGGCAGGCAATTGGGCTTCGGTCTGTATCGCTTCCAGATTGGCAGTGAGGAAAGAGTCAATCGTCACGGCCGTTTGGGTAGCCGCCACCAACAAATCTTGATTGGCCCGAGCCGTTAAATCAGCCCGTGTGCGCGCATCATGAATATAAGCCAAGAGAACCAAAGGCAAGAGAGAGACCACTAGGAAAGCGGCCGTTAACTTGATCGGTAAACGATAGGTGTTGAGACGAGCCACAAACCAGATGGCATAGATCACAACCAAAATACCCAAGAGCGCGGAAATATATATTTGCAGGGTGGGTAAGGAAAGTTGGCTAGAGGGAGCCAATAAATCAATGATGCCCACAATAATGCTGGTGAAGATGCTGCCGATGAGGAGATAACGTACTTGCTGCGCGGACACAACTTGAGGAGCTGTAGCCAGAGTAGACAAGACAATGGCCAAAGCGAGAATCAGACCAAGATTGGCAATGAGCCAGGCTACTAAAATAATGTGAATAAACGTCGACCCCATCACCAGCCAGTGAGCTATGAGCGTACGTCCCTGTTTGTGCCAGCGAATAGCAATAACAAGGACAAGTGCTTGCACCAAGGCGGCCCCTATCATCACATCAAACTGCCAGACTTGAGGCTGTGTCCAGGCGAAATAAAGTTCAGCCACAAAAACAGCCATGATGGCCGCCAGATAAATAATGGCCGCCTGGATGGCGAATTTGGCTTGTGGTGAAATGTCAGGTGTCATCAACGTTCTCAGCTTTCTTTCCACAAATCATAAAAAAGATCGTAACCAGTTGGATGGGGTTTGACGTTGCGAAACTCGGACCGAATTATCATCCAGCTTTTGCGCCAATAACTAATGCCAATTGGCCCACGCTCCTGCATCAGGTCTTCAATTTGGCACATAATGTCGCGTCGCATCTCAACGTCCAAAGTGCGTTCGGCCTGGCGTAGTAAAGTATTAAATTCTTCATCAATCCAGTGGGTTTCGTTCCAAGCAACAGGTTGGCCAGCAGCATTAGCCGTGTAACCTAGGGCCAGTGCCATTGTGCCTAACGACCGATGGGCCCAGGTTGTGATCCCCAAATTCACTTCAGTCCACTGCTCCCAATATCGAGCCGGTTCGATGATGTTCAGCTGGATGTTGAACCCACCTGGTGCGGCCAACTCTTGCAGAGCTTGGGCAATGGCTGGCTCGCCTTGATCATTCTTAGTGGTCAGCGTCACCATCAAGCCATCAGGATAGCCGGCTTCAGCCAATAATGTGCGAGAGCGTTCGGGGTTATAATTAGGAATTAGTTGGGGGCAATAGTCGGGGTGAATGGGGGCTATATGGGCATCAATAGCCAAATCACCCTGACCAAAGTAAGAGAGATCGAGGATCTTTTGGCGATCCTGACAATGTTTGAGGGCTTGACGCACTCGCACATCGTGCCAAGGCTCTTGGTCGGCCCGCATCCGCAAGACAAAGGTCTGAGCCGTGCTAACGCCCTGAATCGTGATGTCGGGGGCGGCTTGCAGCCCCTGCCAGTCATCGGGACGGGGAATGTAAAGGGTATCGAGGATACCTCCTTGCATAGCGGCCAAGCGATTATCGGGTGGCAAATCGAGATAAATGAGTTCATCAAGATAGGGTAGAGGACGGCCGTCTGCCCCCTCTTTCCAATAACTATCGCGCCGCTTTAGCACCATTTGCTCGCCTGGTGTAAATTCTGCCACCATAAAGGGGCCTGTACCCACAGGCTGCTCCATAAAATCACCTTCAAAGGTGTGGGGTAAAATAAGCGCAGGGTAATGAAAAAGATGCTCTGGCACGCCAATTTGGGGTTCATTGAGATGGAGACGGACTGTATAATCATCTACTTTTTCCACACCAGTGGTGTCCAGATAAGACAGCAGACCAAGCATTGAAGAACCGACAGTGGGGTCTAACCACTGCTGGAAGTTGAAGAGGAGATCATCGGCCGTTAGAAGCTGACCATTATTAAAATGAATGTCTCGACGCAGATGCAATGTCCAGGTTTTTACATCCTCATCGGCCTCCCAACCCGTCAATAACCACGGATTCGTCGTGTTGTCAGGGCCGGTTTCAGTCAAATATTCTGCCACTTGGCGCAATTGATTGGCTCCTTCGACCCAAGAGAGGCGAGCAGGATGATCAATAGGCTGGATGGTTGTACCAATGCGAATGTTGCCCCCGCGTTTGATGCTGGCCGCATGATCATCAGCTTGAGTCGGTGTGCAACCAGCCAGGAGATAGGCTGTAGTGGCCGATGCGCCTAATAGGGTCGCCAAACGCAAAAACTCACGCCGTGTAATTTTGTCCCGGCGCAACATGCTTTGCATGTCTAGGATGGCTGGATGAAGATCTTTTTGCATGAATAAGTCGTTGATTTAGAGCAATTCCAATAATAAATGATCCAGATTTGAAGGAAAATTTGGAATTAGTGTGAGGCTTTGTCAGAATATTTGGATCATAATTGTCGAAAGCCTTATTGTATTGGTGGAATCATGAATGTGCCCGTAATGATGTTCTTTTCACCAATAGTTTCGTGAATAGGTAGATAGACGGTAAAAGTGGAGCCATGATCTGGTTGGCTAGTGACGGTAATATCGCCGCCCATCATCTGACAAAAGCGGCGGCTGATTGCAAGCCCAAGGCCTGTGCCGCCAAATTTGCGAGTAGTTGAATCATCCCCTTGCATGAAAGGTTGGAACAGCTTGGCAAGCTGTTCGGGGGTCATGCCAATACCCGTATCGTTCACTGTCATGACGAGGGTTGGTTGGAAATCGGCCGTTTCCTGGGTCGCGTGTAAGGAAATATCGCCACTCTCTGTAAATTTGGCAGCGTTACTCAACAAGTTGAACAACACTTGTCGAAACTTAATCATGTCAGCCACGATTTCGCCGACATCATCATCCGTCTGAATGGTGAGCGTGTTATTATTTTGGGCTACCAATAGACGAACGGTATCGGCCACCTCTTGGATGACAGATATGACGGAAAATTTTTCCAGGTGTAGGTGCATCTTGCCCGCCTCTATCTTCGATAAGTCCAAAATGTCATTGATCAATCCTAGCAGGTGGCGGCCAGATTGTTCAATGCGACTGAGATCATTGGGCATGGCCTCATAGTCACCTGCGTCCACATCTTCTTGTAACATCTCGCTGTAACCGATGATCGCATTGAGAGGGGTGCGAAGCTCATGACTCATATTTGCTAGAAAAATACTTTTGGCTATGTTGGCTGTTTCAGCTTCCTCTTTGGCTTTGCGATACTCTTCGGCCAAATCTTGTAACAGTTGTTTTTGGCTACGTAGCTCTTGCTCAACTACTTTTTGGGAAGTGATGTCGCGCAGGATAACCAGTCGTCCCATTAACTGTTGTCTCTGATCCATAATGGGATTGATAGTGAGATCATAGCTGCGCCAAGGCATTGTACCATCTTCAATATCAGAAATATCTATGGAAATTTCTGTATGGAGTTTGGTTTCTTCTTGAAATTGGTCAATAAGCTCAGGACGGTTAACGAGGTCTTGTACCGGACGGCCGATTGCCTCAACAATTGTTTTCTTGAACAGTTTTAGAGCTGCCTGATTCAGGTCTACCACTTGATTATTATTGTCAACCACAAAAACAGCATCTGCCATGCTGTCTACCACCGTTCTGCGGGCAACTGGTGCCAGATCGAAGAGACGGAACTGAAACAAGCCCCAAAACATGAGAAGTCCCGTGATATTAAAGGCTAATGTAGTGTAATCTAAGTTTGGCAGAGGCAGAAAATTGAAGTTCGTGATGATATTGGCGATGAGTGGAACGAGTGAAGCGCCAACCAAAATACCAGCTTGCCCCCGATAGGGCAGTGGCCAGCGTATGAAGGCGATGATAAGGAGTATGATGCCGATCATGACTTTGACGTAGGAGGTGACGACTTGGAACCAAAAGAAAATTTCTGGTGTTGGATTCCGCACCAGGAAAGGACCAACTGAAGAGAGATAATTCTGACTGTAGTAAAGTTCATGCCAACTGTTTGTCCACAAAGCTAAGACGGTGCTCGCTGGGAATAGGAGCAACAGAAGGATGTTGCGTCGGCTGACAAGGTGGCTTCTATTGGTATAGAGAAGTGTGAAGATGAGCCAACTAACGCCAATGGTATTGGCAATGAGTGATGATAAGTTGTTGATAAGTTGTTTGCCCATGAGAGTGGGCAGGAGCAGCTCAATGGCATAGGTGAGTGTCCACCAAGCAGCAGTTGCCATCATAACGGCGTACGCTTTGGCCCAAACGGCCGTTCCTCTACGCCAAGCATACACAGCCAGAACGGCCGAACTGGAACTAGAGATAAACAACAGAATGAGAATGAGTGTAAAGGGCCACATAAGCTAGACGGTCAATTCAAGAAAATGGTATTCCTAATTCATTTGAAATGATTTGAGGCTTTTTGGGGATTACGCAGGAGCAGTTAATACCTGAAAAAGCCGAAGTTGAGCCTGTTATAGAGGATTATATGCGATTTGCTGATTGTACTATGACTAAGATATCAGTCGTATACAAGTCTCGTGAAAAATTATAACGTTAAATCGTTTTGGTAATTGTGGAAAACCTGGGGGCGAAGGAAGAGGAAAACAAACAAACTGCCAAAAAAGCCCCCTAGATGCGCCCAATAATTGATATTGTAAGCGGCATCTGGATTGGTTAGGGTGCTGAGTGCTGGGGGAAGTTGAATGACAAAGAAGTAAAGGATAATCCAGTAAGCTCGAATTTTGGGAAAAGTGGGGATAAAGGAGAAAAAAAGCAGGGTGCGAATGCGTCCCTTAGGAAATAGAATCAAGTATGCGCCCATAATGCCAAAGACAGCGCCACTGGCGCCAATACCAGGAATATCGGAGCGGTATTGAGCAGCCGTACTCACGATGTCGGCAAAGACGCCACAGATTAGGTAGAAGACAAGAAAACGCCAGGGACCACAAACATCTTCAACGCGACGGCCGTAAACCCACAAGGCTAACATATTGCCACCTAAATGCAGTAGACCGGCGTGCATGAACATATGGGTCAGTGAAGTCAGCGCACCACCCCCTTGACGTCCCAAAACGAGGGCTGGGATAGAACCAAATGAGTATATTTGGGCTATTAGCGCTGGTTCGCCCTGTGTCCACAATATCTCATACTGATAGGCCATGGCAAAAATGTTGACGGCTATGATGCTCAGCACCATGAAGGGTAAGCTTGTATAGCGGTTTGGCTCGGTATCATTTAAGGGGAACATGTTTAGGGCAAGGTTGTCTGATAAGCCTCTAACCGATTGATGGTTGTGACAATGAGTACCAGAAAGGGTATGAGTGTCAGGATAAAACCAGCAATAGGTAAGATGTTTCGGTTTTTGTAAATGATAGGTGGGATTTTTTCCCACAAGGGATGCTTGAAGCTATCTCGCACGGCCGTCCACATGAAGCTGCCCAATAGGACCAAGAGACCGCCGAGGCAGCCCAGCAAGGGTACACGCAGGGGATTCAGGCCACTGTGGACTAAAACGAGCAGCCCATACAAAATTGGCGGTCCGACCGTCAGGCGCACCAGGGTGAGGGTAGGATGGGTAGTGAGATTGGGATTATAAAATTTCTTGATAGCGGCTACACGTTGTCTGGCAATCTCGCGCTCCTGCATGATGGGAGAGATGACAACGGCCGTTTCATAAGCTATGAGCGCCTGTTTCCAGTCTTGTTTTTGCTCGTAGGCCCGGCCCTGCGTCAGCTTATCCACCTCTCCTTGCGTTCGCAGTTTAAGCAGCTTTTGGGCTTCTCCATCATAAGGCTGCAATTGCAGGACGTTTTCTAAAGCCACGATTTTGTCTTCAACATTGTCCACTAGTAGGCCCAGCAAGTACCAATTTTGCACATCACCCTGATCTTTTTCGGCAATGTCGAGGAGATGATCACGTGCTTCCTGGAAACGGCCGTCTCCTGCCATCTCCACGATCTCGGCCAGACGATCCCCGCTTTCAAGCCCCTCAGCCTCCTGTTGTGCTTCTAATTGGGTTAGTTGTTTTTTGATGGCGGTACGCTCAGGGTTGAGAGCCAAGGCTTGCTTGAGCGCATATACCTTCTCATTGGTTTCATCAGAGGCCTCGCTGAGCCAAATCCAGGCCATCTCATTGGTTGGCTCCTCCGCCAACACCTCTCGCAGCAGAGTTCGGGCTTTGATGCGATGATTGGTTTTAACGGCCGTAACTGCTGCACGTAACTGGTCAGAACTCATAGTCAACGAGAGCTACGCAAACTGGATGCCAACAAACGCAAACGATCAGGTAAACTTTGTGGAGGTGGTAACGGCTCTGGCCCAATCACCTCTGGCTGCTGAAAGGGATAGTCATCAAACATCTTGCGCCAGCCATAAATACCCACCAATTTCAATGTTGCCGCTACTGGAGCCGCTAAAATTGCACCCAAAATGCCGGCCAACGTTCCCCCCATAAACACGGCAATCATCACCAACAAGGGATGTAAATCCAGAGCCTCGCCCACAATGCGTGGCACCAAAATATTATTTTCTAATTGCTGAATCACAAACATAAGTGCCAATACAATCAATGCGAATTGCCAGCCAGCCAACCCACAACTATCAGCCTCAAAAAAGAATTGGAAAACGCCACCACAATGGCTGGCCTGGAAAAAGGCCACCACCATAGCCGCGCCAGCACCAATGACAGGTCCAATAATAGGGATGAATTCTAACAAACCAGATAACAATCCCAAGGCCCCAGGATTCTCAACTCCTAATATCCACAAGCCAATCCAGACAATGAGACCAATCGTCAAGCCCAAAATAACCTGCCCGCGTAAATAGGCACTCCAAATATGGCTAAATTCACGCATCAAGCGCTCGGCATCTTTACGATAACCAGGCGTTTGAGCAAAATCACCCACATAGCCGCTTAATTTGGGTATCTCAATGGCGATATAAATTGACAGGACAAAAACAAAAAGCATGTTGCCGATGACGCTCACTGTTCCCGTCAATATTTGGCCCACGATTTGTCCGCCCCGGCTGACCACTGATTGGGTTAAACCAATTAACTGATCTTGAACTGTGGCCCAAAAGGTGGCATTAGGCTGAAAGGTCAGCAGACCATCCAAAATATCAATGGGCTCGGTACTCGTTGTCCACTCCTCTACCTGAACAGTTATCCGAGCCACCATCTCCGGCATTTGTTCAATCAAATCACCTGTCTGCCCAAAGGCAGCTACTCCTAATGAGATAAAGCCCCAAATCACAGCCGCTGCCAGCAACAAATAGGCCACAATCAATACTGTTCCCCGTTCAACCTTTGTGCGGCGATCTACGAAATTGATTACTGGATTCAAAATGTAAGCCACAATAGCAGCAATGACGAGCTGGGCGATGAGGGATTGGAAGCGTTGGGTAGCGGCGATAAGCAAAAGAATAACGGCAACGGCTACGAATATCTTGGTGTATCGTCCCCAAGGTGGCGATTCGATATGATAGTCGTAATCGGGATTGTATTCATGGTCGCTCAGGGTTGGTGGCGCAGTTAGCGCCGATTCAGCAGTCCGTGGCGGCGGCTCGGGCGCAGATGATAGTGGTGGCGCTAGGTTCTGTAGGTAACGTAGGATGAGGGTGATAAAGAGGACAAGAGAGGTGGCAACGGCCGTTATCAAGGCTCCCGGCATCCATGAAGGTGACTCATTTGTTGAAGATTGTTGTTGATCAGCCATGAACTCCCTATACGTTTCAAGATTATGTCACGTAGCATAACACAAGGCACAATCCAACGTCAACGACCCAGTTTGCCTGGGGTTTGGTAACGTTTTGTGGGAGACCTGACAGATAGATACGACGTATCTGAAATAGGCCAATAAAGATTGAACATTCAGTGGCTTTGCGAAAGTTGCCGACTACTCCTCAAACAAATTGTCTCCCCGATGTAGCCGATATGCGATCTGGTAGGTTTGGCCTTGAGCGCGAACGGTGGGAGCGTGGGCGGCCAAGTAGCGAGCGGCGGCGATGAGAACATGGGGGGCTTCAGGGTGGCCTTGCAGCAATTTGTACTGGTTGAAGGCGGCTTCGATAGTCTGGATCGTATGGAAGTCGCGGTCTTCACGTAAAAGCAGTTCACCGAGTGTGGCTAGCAGTTGATCGCTGTCGCCATCGCTGTAAAGATAACGGCCGATCCGCTCGCCCGCCTGATTCACCTGTTGTTGTCTATCTAAAAGGGCAGGTAGTTCGGCCAAGACGCTGGCCGGATCGTCTACTGTGCCATTAGGTTGGGGTACACGGGCAGCAGGAATGTTGAGGAAACGATCCAAGTAGACGCTCATAGCTGCATCAAAGACACCACGTAGCAGTTCTACAGATGAGGCACGGCGCAGCCCCATCTGGATGGCGTTAGCAAAGGTGAAGGTGTGCAGGGCTGTGTCCCAGTCGCCAAATTCATTGCTCGTGTGGAAGCGAGCAATACGTAGAGCGGCCGCGTAGGAAACAGAGGCAGCCAGCTCTTCTTCGGTTGCCCCCGCTTCGAGGGCAGCCAGCAGAGCGGCAGCGATGTCGTGGGGATTGTCGCTAAGAAGAGTGGGGATAAGGTCAGCACGGCCGTTCCATGTCCCTCTTTTCTCTTGCCCTGTTTCAACCGCATCGGGCAGCTTGACAAAAGCCTCGTCTAAAATCTCAATCAGATCAATGGGATTGCGCCAGGCATTGGACTCTTCTTGGCGGCTGGCATTGGCATAAGCTGTAACCAAACTAGGCAATACAGTTTCGGCCAAATCCCAGCCCGCGATGTCTAAAGCTTCAAAGGCTTTGTTGGTGAAGTCAGCCACATGCCCAATTTGAATATAACGATGGTCAGTGACGGCAGCGAAGAGCATGTCGGCCAGTTGCCGATGGCCAGCGCCAGCACGGATGGCGGAGACGATGCAGCGTTCGGCCCCCTCGTCGTCGCGCACTTCGATGAATTGGCGGAACCAGCGTTTGAGTGTGGGAATGTCGCTGGTTTTGCTGGCTAACGGCCGTATGGGGAAACGGGGCGCGGAACCAAAACTCTCACGAGCCACAGCCGATAATCCTTGATACAGGGCGCGGGGCTTATCCTCAGGGCGCAGATGGGGCAAGATGTTCATCAGGCAGGCCAATATCGTCAGCCCCTGCCCCCAACCGCCGCGCCGATATCTGGCTCCAAATTCTAGCCCAGCTCGGAAGGGAACAACTGGATCGTCATTATTATCCAATAAAACCAGAACTGCTTTGCCAATGACGAGTGGTAAATCCCGCTCTAACCCAACCAGCAAACGCTCCCGTGCTTGGCCTTTAGGGTCACCGTGCGGGGCAACATCTACCCATATTTCATCACCACGTACTTCCACAGGAAAGGCACGCACGTCATCGGCGAACTGGTCAAAGGTGCCACCACTTTCCAGATCGAAGCGGGCATAGTGCCAGTAGCAGGTGAGAATGCCATCTTTGACGGTACCTTTGTCTAAGGGAAAACCCATATGGGGACAGCGATTATCTACAGCAAATATTTGCCCTTGATGGGCAAAGAGGGCCACGACATGGCCGTTTAGTTGAACGGTTTTACATCTGTTTTCGGTGATATCGGTTACTGAAGCTGCATGGACAAATTTAGTGGTCATGTCATACTCCTTGGATTTTGTTGCTTAAACAGTTGGATCATATTGATAGCATAAATGAGAATCAACTATTTGCCTTCTGGCAACTGACCGACTGAAACCTGCTCTATGGGACAGTTTATTGCCCTGTACCAAAGGACAGGCGGGAATTAATGTTTGGCCAAATAGCCACATATAATCCACTAGGAAAACAAAAACGGCCGTCCTGATATATCAAGACGGCCGTTTCTCATTTGCGAGACAGGCTCAGCCTGCCCACAAGATGTTATTTATACTACCAGCGGCGGTTGCCGCCACTATCGGGGAAGCGACCCCGGCTGTTATAACCGCCACGGCCTCGATTACCACCTCGATTACGGCCACCACGGTCTTCACGCGGACGTGCTTCATTTACGCGCAAGTCCCGACCACCAAAATCTTTGCCATCTAAAGCAGCAATAGCCGCCGTAGCTGAACTATCTTCCATTTCCACAAAGCAGAAACCACGAAAACGCCCTGAATCACGATCTGTGATCATTGCAACTGATTCGATTTCGCCATATTCCTCAAACAACTGTCGAACTTCATCTTCTGTTGTTTCAAATGGCAAATTTCCAACATACATTTTCTTTGACAATTTAAACTTTCTCCAAAACTAAATCCAATTTAGGGGGCTACAAATCGTGGCAAACCAAACTGGAAGCTAATAATATTACAGGAAGCATACCTTGTAATGCTCAAAAGTCAATAAAGTCATCACATATTGCGCATAGCCATTCGTGGTAGGATGTAGACTAGATAGATTCATCAATGACAATCGTTTGGAATTAAGGGCGAAAGTGAGTGATAACTTGGCCGAGGAGGGCAACGGCCGTTACTGGGTCCGGTCCCAATGGTGGCCCGAAACTAAGGTGCTGTGCGCCAGCAGCAACGAGTGGCTCTAATCGCGTGATGACTTCCTTTGGTTGGCCCACAACCCCAATGCGTAACATGCGCTCATTCACTAATTGCATTGCTTTGGCTTCATCTTGCTCAACATGCAGAGCTTGTTGAATGGGATCAAAGTCGGTTGTTGTGAGACCAAGCTGGCCCAAAATGAGAGGGCCGAGACTTTGGCCGTAGTAGGCGATTTTTTGAGCCAAAATATTTCGGGCCGCAGTGGTGTCGTCGGCGAGTGAGACCCAGATGCAGGCGGCCAAATCCAGGAGTGACAAATCTGATGAACGGCGGGCAATGCCAACTTCTAAAAAGGGTTTAACAGTGAAGTAATGTTCGGGTGGAAACAGGAGGGGGAGCACACCGTCGGCCGTTTCGCCAGCGAGAGCCAACATTTTTGGCCCCATGGCGCCAAGGTAGATGGGGGTGATGCGGGAGGCGGGGAAGCGCAGATAGGCTTCGTGTCCCCATTGCAGAAAGTGACCCTGGTAAGCGGCCGTTTCGCCTGCTAGTAGCTTGCGGGTGAGGTGGATGGTTTCCCGTAGAGTGGTTAACGGCCGTTCCTGTTCCAGCCCAATCCACTCTAAAAACTCTTTGGCACCTGCTGCCAGACCTAGATTAAAACGATTGCCGCTTAACTCGTCCATGGTGGCCGCAAACATAGCTAATTCGGCGGGATTAATGGTGTAAGGGTTAAAAATACCGGAACCAATTTGGATACGGCTGGTGGCTTGGGCAACGGCCGTTAAAATGACCATGCTGCTGCGCAAAAACAGATCGTGGCTCACCCAAAACTGATCAAAGCCAACCGCTTCGGCCGCTTGGGCGAGGGTAATATATTGGGCGAGGGGTAGATCATTATTTAAGCGTAAACTAAAGCGCATTGAGAATACCTCCAGGCAAAATTTTCCAAAATGATTAATCTCTCATCTGCCAAGCCCCAGACTTCTAAAAATACCATTTTATACCGTTTGCTTGTATAAACAGCGGCGATAAGGGCTGAACCGAAAATAATATTCGGAAAGGAGATTCTTTATGGCAAAACAATTAAAGATTGGTGATGTTGCCCCAGCAGCGATTGCCATTAATGTGGATGACGAAGCCGTTGACTTGGCTTCGTTGTGGGCTGGTGGCCCGACTTTTTTGACCTTTTTGCGTCACTTTGGCTGAATTTTCTGTCGAGAATGGCTGGCTCAGTTGGAGTCACATAAGGATGGAATTGTGGCCAAGGGTTTGCAGCTAGTGGCGGTGGCCATGGGGGAACCCAAACATGCACGGCGTTATTGTGGTAAATTAACGGCCGATATCACCTGCCTCACCAATAAAGAGGGTGATGTCTACCGAGCCTATGGCATTGGCAAAGTTGGCTGGTCATCTGTCATGAACCCTGGCCAAATCAAAGCTAGTGTGCGGGCGGCGGCAGCAGGCCATGTTCAGGGTAAAGCCACAGGAGATGTGGCCAGGTTGGGTGCTACCTTTATTGTAGATGGTGACGGTGTGATCCGATATGCTCATTACGCCAGCCATGCCGGTGATCATCCCGATTTGGAGCGGCTGTTGGCTTCTATCATCAAAGTAACTTAATCTCCTGTTTCTGTGTTCGCAATTTGACACTCGAATTTTTCGACCCAGTTTTGAAAGTGGTGGCGGTCTTTTTCGGAGAGGAACGGGTTGGCAACGGCCGTTTGGCACACTCGTAGGGCATCGTCTAAATAGTTGTTGCGACGATAGATGATGCGTAGATGCTCGTAGGGGAAGCGGGTGGAGACCTGATCTTGGATGGCCATCTCGTAATGGGCCACGGCTTGCTCTAATTCGCCCGCGATTTCGTGCTGTTTGCCAGCAGATAGGTTGAAGCGGATGCTTTCCTGCAGTTGGTGGTGAAAGCCGTCATAGGCGCGCAGTTTGGCTTTGATTTCGGCCGTTTCGGGCTGCTGTTCGAGCAAGGTGAGCTGCATCTGGACATGTTGTAAGATGGCTTGGCGAGAGAGGCCAACGGCCGTTTGTGAGTCGTAAAATTCTTGCAATTCTTGAGCGGCAGCTTCGTAAAGGACTGCTGAATCAACTTTGGGATGTTTTTTGAAGGGCCACCAGTTGGGCATTAGAGTTTTGTGCAGATTGGTTCAATCTTCAAGATTGAACCAATCTAGAAAGGGTGGTTCTATGAGCCACCAATCAATGTTGCGATTAAGACAAAGCCACCGAAAATCAGCCAGCCAGCCACGGCTAAGATGCCACGTCCCAAAAGAGCGGTAATGAGGACCTGTTTGCGGGTGATGGCGCTGGGGAAGACGCGGGGCAGAACATAGGCGGGGTAGAGATAATACCAAAGGATGAGCAACCCAGTTTCGATGATGACGAAGATGAGGTCTGGGGTGATTTGGGGGAGGTTGAAGGTGGGTAGGGAGATGAAGTTGAAAAGAAGGCGGGAAACGGCCGTTGTCACAAACTGTATGCCGGCGATATAGAGCCAGAAGGCATAACTATTGGTGGCGCTAATGCGTCGCCCACTGAGCAAATAAAAGAGGTAGGCGAAGATAACGATGAGGATGAGGTTGAGGATGAGTTCGGTGATAACGGCTGTTAGCGTCGGATCAATAAAGGTTTGTAGTTGGCTGAACAATTCGCCCTCAAAAAAAGCCTGAATAGCGGCTAGACGGCCGCTTTGTGAGGGGATTAGATTGCTTAGAGCCGCAATAGCCGTGCCCAAAAAGCCTGATTCGCCATCCCCTAATAAGCCTAATAGGCGATTGCTATTGTCGAACTCGAAATTAGCCAAAACGGCGGCAAAGATGCCAAAGAGGAGGAAGTGCGCCGGGTCAAGCGGTGTTCTCTCTTCAGATGTCAATGTCCGCCAAAAGGGATCAAAGGGAGAGCGCAGACTTTCTAACGGCCGTGTGCGCTGGAAAGCCACTTCAAAAAAACGGACAGGGGCCACAAAAAGCAGCCACATTGTTTTTAAGCCAGCCAGCAGGGGGATGATCAGTTCAGCTAGAGCTGTGCGTGTCTGATACCATATCGCTACCAAAGGCGTGTATTCAGCATCTTCGCGGGGAGTTCGGGGTTTGCGACTAAACATAGCGAATTTTAGCTTATAAGCGACCTTCGCGCATTGGTTCTAAGAGTGCCATGCCTTTGTGAACGGGGTCGGCGGCGACACGCTGGGCCAGGGCCTGGGCTTCCTCTTGGGCGGTGGCGCGGATGGCAGCTTCATCGGCCGTTTGTACCTCGTCTTCTTTTAGCAGCACTTTGCCCGCTACCATAACTAGACGCACTTCACGGCCGTTTCCAGCATAAATTAAATTAGGCACAATATTGCGAATCGGCTCCACCATAACAGGTGATAAGTTGGGTTCACGCAAATCTACCAAAATCAAATCAGCCTGCTTGCCCGTTTCCAGTGAGCCAATTTCATCGCCCAAACCAATGGCCTGCGCCCCCTCAATAGTGGCCATGCGTAATACCTCCCAAGCGGGCATGATTTTGGGGTCACGGTACTTGATTTTGTTGAATAGGGCCGCCAGCTTCATCTCGTTGAACATATTGTTGCAATTGTTGCCACTGGCCTGATCGGAACCGAGGGCCACGAGGCCACCCGCTTGGCGGAAAACGTGGGCGGGGGGCACAATGCCGTCAATGATGCCGATGCTGCCCGAGCAAAGGGCCATGCGTGTGCCGCTGCGGGCAATCATCTCGGTTTCCTCATCGCTGGCTTCGGTGAGATGGACGCCAAGTAACTGTTCGTCTAAGTAGCCAATGCTGCTGAGGTAGACGGGGGTGCGCTGGCCGAAGCGTTTGAGCATCTGCTCAATTTCGCGGTCACCTTGGGCCAAGTGCAAATGAATCATCCAGCCTTCACGCTGGGCGATGCGTTTGACTTGCAGCAGTTGTTCTTTGGACAGCATATCGGCTCCCTGAGGGCCAAGCATGACGGTGATACGGCCGTTAGCCGCCCCATGCCACGCTTTAGCAAAGGCAACGGCCGTGTCCATGCTCTTTTGCCCCACTTCATCACTCAGGGGATAGACATCGCCCACTTTCCAGCCAGCCATACCACCAGGAGGCAAAGCATTAATGGTGGGTGTGAGCCGCGCCCGCACGCCAATAGAGTCGTAAAACTCAGCCCAACCCGGGAAGGTTTTGGTGTAGTCGCCAAAAGTGGTCGTACCCGCTTTGAGGGCTTCGATGACGTTAAGTTTTGTACCCGCCAGCATGGAAGCGGCCGTTTGATGGCGTGAGTAAGGAGCCAGGGCTTGCTGCATCCAATTGCTGACATCTTGGGCCACGCCGCGAGCAATGGCCCAGGGCGTGTGCATGTGGGCATCCACCAAACCGGGTAAGACGGCGTGGTCAGTGGCATCTATAATCTGATTAGCTGGGGCTTGGTAGTTGGCTAGGAGCGCAGGGGTGGGGGCAACGGCCGTTATGCGTTCGCCACGCACTGCTACTGCTCCGTCCTCAATATACCCCACACCATGACCCGCCATCGTAAACAAATGAGCATGAATGATTAATTTGTCAACCTGTTCCATATTTTTCACCTCTATTGCTGTTGTTCACTAACCTGTACCACTTCAATCTTCCCCAATGCTTGCTTTAAGTCGGCACTTTTGATGATGACTGTTATACCTCGTTTGCCAGAGCCGATAGATACTTCATCGGGTATGAAGACACTCTCATCGACCAAAATAGGCATGGGGTGGGGCAAACCAAAAGGGGACACCGCCCCTATTTCGTAACCAGTGACTTGTAGAACTTCTTCCCGTTTGGCTAAAGTGATCCGAGAACGGCCGATATGCTGCCGCAATGCTCCCCACGAAATCTGCTGTGGGCCAGCGATTAACGCCATCACATATGCGTCTCTTTTTAAGCGGAAAACGATGCTACGAATGATCTGTTCTGGTTGCTGATTGCGTTCTTGAGCAGCTTGTGCCAATGAGTGGACAGGTCCAACATGCTGAAAAAGACGGTAAGGGATGTCCATCTCGTCGAGTGTTTGTGTAACCAATGTAGTCAGAGTTGCCATAAAACTGATTGTATCGCGTAACCTTATTCTGCCTACTTGCTGCCTACTTGATTTTGATATTTTCAGGCGATTATGTTATTTTACGGGGATGATTTTTTGAAAAAACTGTCCTGATTTACGGCTAACTTAGGTAAATCGGTTGTAATTTGGAGCTTAACAATGGCACTAGCAATAGTAGAGAAGTCTTCAATCGTGGGGATTCGTTTTCAAAAGCTGGGCAAATTATACCACTTCAAAGTAGGTGATGTAATAGGTATTGAACCGGGCGATCATGTGGTGGTAGAGACAAAACGTGGCCGCCAATTGGGTCAGGTGATCGCCTTTATCGATCCCAAGCAGATTTTTAAATTGAAAGGCATGAAGTCTGTTTTACGGAAGGCTACACCACGTGATTTGGTAATGAAGCAGGTTTGGGAAGCAAAAGAGCTGGACGCGCTAATTTCTTGCCGAGAAAAGGCCCAGCACCTTAATATTCGAGATGCTAAATTTGTCAAGGCAGAATATAGTTTTGATGGCTCCTGGCTCACAATTCAATACGCAACGGAAAATAAAAAATTGAATGTGAGGGGGCTAAAGAAGGCCTTGAGCAATATCTACGGCGTGCGAGTAGAGATGCGTTCGATTGGTCCCCGTGATGTGGCCAAGATTTTGGGTGGGCACGGTGCTTGTGGTGCGCCGCGCTGCTGTTCCACTTTCCTGACAGAATTTAGTCCTGTTTCTATTCGCATGGCGAAAGAGCAGGGGGTCTCTCTAAGCCCACAAGAGATTACGGGGATGTGCGGTCGTTTACGCTGCTGTCTGGTTTATGAATATGAACAATATGTGGAGGCCAGGAAGCAGTTGCCCCGAACGGGCAAACGCATTGGTACACCTTATGGCGAAGGCAAGGTGGTTGATGTTCGCACGTTGCGAGAATCTGTGGTGGTGGTGGTTGGTGAGGAGCGAGAACGCCATGAGGTGTTCCGCCATGAGATTGAACCTTTGGCGGAATTGGAGGCCTTGAAGAAGAAGGCTGAATCGGGTTGTGACCGCCATGAAGGTGGCGGTTGTACGTGTGGGGCGAAGCGGTGAGCAGTTTTCAGTAAGCGTAGGTTGTGACCGGTAGGCAGGTGTTGAGGTAGTTGTGTGTGAATAATCACCGATTACCTGTAAAGTAAGCATGCAAACACGAAATGAAGCTTGGGATTTGGTTTGTGAATTTGTGAAGGATGTGGGCTTGCGGCGGCATATGCTGGCGGTGTCAGCAGCAATGCGTTTTTATGCAGAGCAGTTGGGGGAGAATGCCGATTATTGGGAAGTGGTGGGGTTGATTCACGATTTTGATTGGGAGGTTCATTCTGATCTGGATCGGCATCCTGTTCAGGGCGCACCGATTTTGCGGGAGCGGGGGTGGGATGAGGAGACGATCCGTGTGATTTTGTCCCATTACACAGAGGGGACAGGGGTGGAGCGGGAGAAACCAATTGATTATGCGCTGCTGGCCTGTGATGAGATCACGGGGCTGGTTATTGCTACGGCTTTGGTACGGCCGTCTCGCAATATTGGCGATGTCAAAATCAGATCGATTCGCAAGAAGTGGAAGACGCTCCGTTTTGCGGCGGGGGTAGATCGGGAGCATGTGACAGAGGTAACGGCCGATTTCAGCCGTGAATGTTTTGGTGGACAACTGGAGTTGTGGCAGCATATTGGTAATGTGTTGACGGCGATGCAGGCGGCGGCTGCGGTTTTGGAGTTGGACGGCCGTTTGGCAAATCAGTGAGCAGTTTTCAGTAAGCAGACAGTTTTATGGCAGAATCTGAATATTTGACGGTGGCGGAGGCGTTAACGGTCGTATTAGATGGTGTGTCTGTTTTACCTGCAGAAACGGTGCCCTTGTTAGCCGCTTTGGGGCGGGTGTTGGCAGAACCAATAGTAGCGCAGGATAGTTTGCCCCCGTTTGCTAATTCCTCTATGGATGGGTATGCGTTGCGAGCGGCCGATGTGGCCAGAGCTACGGTTGATCAACCAGTCGTTTTGCAAGTGATAGCCGATATTGCTGCGGGGAACGTGCCAGATGTGACATTGACGGCTGGTACAGCAGCGCGAATCATGACGGGTGCACCGCTACTAACTGGTGCAGATGCCGTTGTGCCGGTGGAAGATACCAATGAGGCATGGCGAGATGCAGAACGGCCGTTACCCGATGCCATTCAGATTAAACGAAGTGTGCAAGCAGGTGACTATGTACGTCAGCCAGGGGAAGATGTTTTGGCGGGAACGACCGTGTTGTTGGCTGGGCATCGGTTACGTCCTCAAGAAATTGGGGTACTGGCCTCCCTGGGTGTGAGCCAAGTTCCTGTTATTCGGCGCCCACGTGTGGGCATTTTGGCAACTGGCGATGAACTGATTGCCGTTGAGGATGCCCTACTCCCTGGCAAAATTCGTAACAGCAACGGCTATGCTCAAACGGCCCAGGTCTTAGCGATGGGAGCCGCTCCTGTTTCATTGGGCATTGCTCGGGACACGGAGGCAGATGTCCGGGCTAAGTTGCAAAGGGGCATTGATGAGCAAGTTGATTTGTTCATTAGCTCGGCCGGCGTATCGGTGGGAGCCTATGATGTGGTGAAAGCGGTGTTGGAGCAGGAGGGAAATGTGGGCTTTTGGCGGGTGCGGATGCGCCCTGGCAAGCCATTGGCTTATGGCACGTATGCGGGTATTCCTTATTTAGGTCTGCCGGGCAATCCTGTGTCAGCTATGGTGTCGTTTGAACGTTTTGCACGGGCTGCTATATTGAAGATGGGGGGGCACAGACAATGGGAACGGCCGACGGTGACGGCCGTTGTCCAGGAAACAATTCACTCAGATGGGAGAGAGAGTTATATTCGGGCAGTAGTCAGCAGGGAAGGTGAGGGGTATACGGTCGTTACCACTGGCGGCCAAGGATCGCATATGATGACCTCACTCGTCAAAGCTAATGCGCTATTGATCGTGCCTGAGGGCGTTAAACGAGTCTCTACTGGCGAGGTGTTACAGGCTTGGATGCTGGATTGGCCGGAGACAGTTTTCTAGATCAATGAAGTCAGTGCATTCTACTGCACCAACTTCATTAACAAGCCAAATGCCTTAATCCCGGAAATTCAAGGTACGCGACAAAATATCTTCTTGCTGCCGACGGCTGCGTTCTCGGCGACGCTTCTTCTTATTGGCTTTTCTTTGACGGTGGGCCTGATAATCAAAATCGCTGCCCATAGCTTCACGCATGGCTAATTCCATGGCAGTTGGCATGTCAAAGTTTTCTTCTTCCTCTTCATCAAAAGCAGCTACTTTGCCATCATCTCGGACAAAAACCTGAACTTCTGGCTCTGCTTTTTGTTGCAAAGCCTTGATGCTCAAATCAATGCGCCGCTTGCGACGGCTGAAACCGAGGACTTGTACTTTTACCTCTTCATCTGCGCGTAAAGCTTCGCTAGGATGCTTGATGTAGTCATGGCTTAATTCGCTGACATGTACTAAGCCTTCTCGTTCTGCACCAATGTCTATGAAGGCTCCGAAATTTTCTAGACGGGTGACACGGCCGTCATAAACCTGACCTACTTGTAGATCATGCCAATCAACCGCCAATGGTTTGATCATGGACACCATGATTTGATTGCGGTCAGGGTCAATCTTGCTGACCCATACCTCAACTTCATCGCCTTCATTCAAAACATCGCTGACGCGATTGACACGATCCTCACTGAGTTGGGAAATGTGAATAAGGGCATTGGTTCCAACCCCAATATCAATAAAAGCACCATACAACTCTAAGCGTTGCACGTTTCCTTTTACTTTCATTTTGGGTTGTAATTCGGCAAGACTTGTTGGGGCGGCAACCACCCCTGTCTCTTCTGTTTCGCTATTTACTTCGCTCATATATAAGTTCTCCTGTGCCGGGCGTTTACTGTGGTTGTAGGAATAACTACGTCATGTTATTGTCAATGGTATGATGTCTTGACCTATTGTGGAGATAGATTGTGTCATCATGTGGTTGGGAAATTGACGCATTTATTAAGCCGAAAAGAAATTATAACAAGCAGAGAAAGACTGTCAACCACAGATTGGACGTTTTTTTGCCCAATCGCAACTTGTAGGGACAATAGGATTGTCTTTTATTATGGGTGAGTATAGTAGATGAGGTGGTTAGAATGCGACAACGACTAGTTATTTTTCTTATAGTGATCTTTTTGTTGGTGGCCTGTAGCAGTAACAGTGCGGATGATTCAAATGATGCATCGGAAGAGGTAGTTGCTGGTGAACCGGCTGCTGATGAAGCAGAAGCTGAACCAACTGCAGAGCCGCCTACGGTTGCCCCTACGCTCGCACCTACAGCAACCCCAACTGATGTGCCAACGGTAGAGCCTACGATGGAACCTACTGCGATTGTAGAACCGGAACCGACTGTGACTGAGGAGACTCCAGAGGAAGAGGAGACTGACGAGGGTGCTGTGGCAGTGGATGAAGAGGAGAGCACGATGGCGAGTGTGCCTGATCTCGTTTGGCTGCCTTATAGTAGTGGCAGTTACGGAAACCCTGTCTTGACTCTACAGGATGGCGAGATTGTTTATGAGGATGAACCAGATGCCATTGAGGCTTTCTTTGATTATGCTGATGGCCGTATGGCTTTTGGCATGGAATTTTGGTATGCGGCTGATAATGGCTTAGATGCTGTGACGGATCTGTGGATTTATGATTATGCCATTGGCGAAAGCGAACTTTGGCTCGATGGTAATGTGGGGCGTGCAGCTTGGTCACCTGCACAAGACACCTTGGCTGTTGCTTTACATAATGGCACGGTCTTTGATCTTGTGCTGATGTCTGGTCCGGATGATTGGGTCATTTTGAATAAAGATATTGATCCCTTTTACTCTTGGTCGCCAGATGGAGAACAAATAGCTTTTGTGCGGGATGGTGAACTGTTCATCACGTCCTTAGATGGCCAGGAATCATATTCATTGACCAATGATATGTATCAGGAGAGTAGTTGGGTTGGGGATGCCCCTCTGTGGCTTTCTACCTATGGTTTGCTGGCCTATGCGGATTTTCCGGTCACTTTTGTTTCTCTAGATGGTGTGGAGGTCTATGAACCAATTTCGGCAGAAGGGGATGTGATGGATGTAGATAAACGGCCGTTCCAAATGCTTTGGTCTAGTTCTCAACAGCAGCTTATTATGCAATATGAAGGTATGTTTGGCCCCTCTTTGCAAATCTTTCAATTTGCTGAAGACATTTATACCATCACCGAAGTCTTTGATTTGGGAGAAGGGTATGAGTTAGTAGATTGGTATGAAGAGGGTGAGAGCATCATCATCCTGCAAAATGGCGAACCACAGATTTACTCATTGTCGTCCCATGAAATAGCATCACCATAAAGTGGGTTTGTGGAGGGATTCAGAAAGCGTGCAGAAGGTTTGATAATCAATAAACTCCTAACCGCTCTTTACGTTTTCCACGTTCCGTTTTAGAATTATCCGCATGGATGAAACACGAAACTCGAATTTTGCCATTGGTTTTTTGATTGGTTTGTTGTTATGTGTGATTTTGTGGTATTGGCAAAAAAGCACGGCGGCAGAAGATGGGGCGCTCGATTTGCTTGAACAGTATGCGGCCACAGAAAGACAGAGGCATTTGGGAGAACAAGCTAGGCAAACGGCCGTTCCCCTTTCGCCAAACGCAATTCCAGCCCCTTCCGTTTCTGAACCACCTTTTGACTTTACTTCCATAAAAGGCATTGGCCCCATCTTTAACCAACGTCTGCACCAAGCAGACATTACCACTTTAGCTAGCTTTTTGGCATTGTCCTCTGATGCCTTAACCGACCTACTTGACATCGGTTCCAATCGTGCTCAAGCTATTTTGGCTGATGCCCACGCCTATTACCATGCCTGATACTATTACTCTCACCATAATCCTTCTGGTTGGTCTGGCCGCTGGTGTTCTGCTCACTTTAATTGTAGACAGCACTATTCTGAACAAGCGTATACAAGAAGAGAAAAATGAGGCATTGCGCTTGGAGAGTAAGCTTAATTTTGCTGAAACCCAGGCTGAAAACCTGCGCCAAGATTGGGAAGATGCTGCTAGCTGGCGCGAGCAAGCCACCCATTTATTAGCAGATAAGGAAGAATTGGAACAGAAATTGGCAACGGCCGAAGCTGAAGCCCGCCGTCTGGACGCCCAAGTTAAGGGCACTTTATTGCAGCTCACAGAAACACAAAGACTGCGCAAACAAATTGCTATATCTGAAGCG
Source organism: Promineifilaceae bacterium (SeqCode) (assembly GCA_965223555.1). Taxonomy (GTDB): domain Bacteria; phylum Chloroflexota; class Anaerolineae; order Promineifilales; family Promineifilaceae; genus CBDCWU01. The sequence goes on along the minus strand of CBDCWU010000008.1, from coordinate 838,678 downwards.
GAAATCAGAACTCTCAAAGCACAATTGAAAGAGGCTCAAGATCAACTTGTCTATTTGCGCTTGGAGGGCAAAGAAGATTTGACGCTGATACGGGGGATCGGCCCCGCTTATGCCCGGCGTTTAGAGGCGGCTGGCATCAAGACATTGGCTGATTTAGCCGGGGCAGAGCCTGAAAATGTGGGCCAAATTGTGCAGCTAAAAGAGTGGCAAAATGCCGAGCCAGCCAAATGGATTGCGGAGGCAAAAGGATTAGCGGCCGTTTTTGCTGACGAAGAAGAATGAGTTCATCATATCCAATTTGGTTCCTCATAACGGCCGAATACATCCCGAAAAACATCTGTAATCTCACCTAAAGTGGCATAAGCTCGAACAGCGTCCAGGATATAGGGCATTGTATTCTCACTGCCTTGGGCTGCTTGGCGCAAAGCTTCCAAGCGTTGTCCCACACACTCATTGTTCCGTTCCAGCTTGAGAGTTTCTAGGCGATTAATTTGGCGTTGGTAGCCTTGTGGATCCATTTTTAGAATGGGGATTCGCATCTCCTCATCGGGATCAGCATAACCGTTCACACCGACGATGACACGTTCACTGCTTTCTATCTCGCGTTGATATTGGTAGGCAGCACTGCTGATTTCACGCTGATAAAAACCCTGTTCGATAGCGGGTAATACGCCGCCCAAGTGCTCTACCTGCTTCCAATAGGCGTAGACTTGCTCTTCCATTTTGTTGGTTTCATGTTCCACGAAAAAGGAGCCTGCCAGAGGATCAATCGTGTTAGTCACGCCACTCTCTTCAGCAATGATTTGCTGGGTACGCAAGGCAATTGTAACAGCTTCTTCACTTGGCAGGGCTAAGGCTTCATCCATACTATTGGTATGTAAGCTTTGTGTGCCGCCGATAACGGCCGCTAAGGCTTGGATGGCCACACGCACAATGTTAATTTCGGGTTGTTGGGCAGTGAGTGAAACACCGGCTGTTTGGGTATGGAAACGGCACAACCAGGAGCGTGGATTTTTAGCGCCAAAGGTTCCCTTCATCTCCCGTGCCCAAATGCGGCGGGCCGCCCGGAATTTGGCGATCTCCTCAAAGAAGTCATTGTGGCAGTTGAAAAAAAGACTCAAACGGGGAGCAAAATCATCCACGTCCATACCGCGATCGACGCCCCAACGCACATATTCCAGACCATCTCCTAAGGTGAAGGCCAACTCCTGAACGGCCGTTGAGCCGGCTTCCCGAATATGATAACCACTAATCGAGATCGTGTTCCACAGCGGCAAATTTTTTGAGCCGAACTCCATCGTATCCACTACTAAACGCATAGAGGGTTCAGGCGGAAAAATATACTCCTTTTGGGCAATATACTCCTTGAGAATGTCATTTTGAATCGTGCCCCGCAGTTGATCCATGGGTACGTCTTGTTTTTCTGCGGTGGCAATATACATGGCCCAGATAATGGCTGCCGGGCTGTTAATGGTCATGCTGGTGCTAACTTGGTCCAGGGGAATGCCATCAAACAAAATCTCCATGTCCTTCAAGCTGCTAATGGCCACGCCACAATGTCCGAACTCACCCAAGGCCTCAGGTGCATCGGTGTCATAGCCCATGAGCGTGGCCAAATCAAAGGCCACAGAGAGGCCCATGTTGCCTTGCTCTAGCAAATATTTATACCGGGCGTTGGTCTCTTCGGCCGTGCCAAAGCCCGCAAACATACGCATTGTCCAGGGGCGACCACGATACATGGTGGCATGAACACCACGTGTGTAGGGATATTCGCCAGGATGGCCTAAATCCTGCATATAGTCTATGTCGGCGACATCAAGCGGGGTATAGAGGCGACGAATGGGTTCGCTGGAGGTGGTTATGAACTGTTTTTTGCGTTCGGGGAAGCGGGCAATGTTTTTTTGGAGGGTGGTTTCCTCCCATTTGTCATGATGGTTGGCCAGTTCAGCCAGTTTCTGTTGGTCGTACATGGATTGCTCCTTTCAGATTCAAGCCGGGAAATGGTTGAGCAACAATTATACTGGGCAGACGGCCGTTGCGCGAGTGAGGCATCTCACAATAAAAAGAAAAAGACGGTCGTGTGAAACGACCGTCTTTTTCTAAAAGCTCCCAAATTCCAGAGGTGATCAGTCAGACAGCTTTGGAATTTTTAAGACTTGCCCAATGCGGATGAGGGACGGATTGTCACCAATCATCTCTTTATTGGCTTCATAAATGGCCATCCACTTGTCACGTGCGGCAGAATTGTAATATTTTTGAGCAATATGGCTGAGTGTGTCCCCGCTGGCGACCGTGTGTTCGGCCATCGTGGTTGTCTCAGTTTTCAGGTCCGCTTTCGCTTCTTTTGCCATAGGAGAGGCTGATTTATTATCTGCTTCTTTCTTCCCTAATTTGGCCATTCGAGCTTCACGGGCTGTTTTTGCCTTATCGCTGACTGGCTTGGCCTGCTTGCCACGGGCATGATCATCACGCGCCTGACGCAACTTTGCCATTTCTTGCCTCAAATCTTCATCACTCATCATTAACTCCTTGTCAAATTAACATCTAGGCTATTGGACACTAAGAAATTGAAAGCGTCACAAATTGCTAAAGATATGGAAACAGTTTGGGTTTATGGACTTTGCTAGCCAACAAAAAAGAGGCAGCAAGTTCGCTGCCTCTTTATATACGGATATACGGCCGTTTCTAATAGCGAATTGATAAAGGTCTAACGACGACGACCAAGCAACCGTAAAATGTAGAGGAATAGATTGATAAAATCTAGGTAGAGACGCAGCGCGCCAATGACGCCCATACGGGCCACTACGTCCGTTTGCCCGCTGATTAGAGCAGCTTGAGTTAGCTTTTTGATGCGATTGGTATCGTAGACGGTTAGCCCCAGGAAGATCAGAATACCAGCATAGGTGATGATCCAATCCAGGGTGCTATTGGCAAAGAACATATTGGCGACCGAAGCGATAATAAGGCCAATAAGCCCCATCATCAAGAAGCCGCCCCAGCCGGAAAGGTCTTCTTTGGTGGTGTAGCCGACGATGGACATGATGCCGAAAAGAACGGCCGTTGTGCCAAAAGCTAGCCAAATGGTGCCAAGATCATAAGCGAAAAAGATGACAGACAGTGTAAGCCCATTGAGAAAGGCATATAGGAAAAACAAGGCCAGCCCTTTGCCTGCGGATACTTTCATAACGACACGGCCAATGGCAATGACTAAAACAATTTCACCAATGAGCAGGCCATAAAAGACAATGGGACTGCTAAAGATGATGGCGGCTAAGAAAGGGAAAGAAAAGACGGCAATAGCAGAAACGGCCGTTGTCAGCAGCCCTAAAGCCATCCATGTATACACCTTTTGCATGGCGGCAATAAAGGTTTGGGACATTTCCGCTTCGGAGAGCGGCATTGGCACTTGTTGTTGATCAAACTCGTAGGACATGGAAACCTCCTTGTTCGGTAGCTGGTAATCAGTGAACCGGACTGCTTATATGATGGCGCACGGAATACCCTAATAAAAAGGATCAACAAGGGTAGTATAATTTGATTGTCGTTATAAGGTCAATATTACTCAGGTTCCTCTGACAATCCCCATTTTTGGTCCACCAAGTATAACGGCCGTCCCTTCACCTCATCGTAAATCCGCCCTAAATATTCGCCAATAATGCCTAGGCTAATAAGCTGAACACCGCCTAGAAAGAGTACGGCTACCAATGTGGTCGCCTGCCCCAAAAGTTGGGTAGAGGCTGTAAAAAGGCGTAAATAGATGACGACCAAAATCGCAACTGCACTCAAAGCCGCCATCAAAAAGCCCAGATAGGTGGCTAATTGCAAAGGAAAATAGGAAAAACTGGTAATGGCATCCACAGCAAACGGCCCCATTTGACGAATGCCCTTGAAAAATGGTTCACCAGCATAGCGGGGTTCACGTTTGTAAGGTACGCCTGTCTGTTTATATCCTACCCAAGGGACCATACCACGCAAAAAGCGATTACTCTCTTTCATACGCTTGATGGCTTCCACCACGCGCCGATCCATCAAGCGAAAGTCGCCCGTATCCAGAGGGATGTTAATGCTCGTGATGCGGTGGATGATGCGGTAGAACATCTTGGCTGTGAACTCCTTGAACCAGGTCTCACCTTCACGGCTAGTACGTACTCCATACACAACATCATAGCCTTCCCGCCATTTGGCGATCATTTCTGGATAGAGTTCGGGGGGGTCTTGTAAATCGGAGTCGGTTAAGATAATGGCATCGCCCTGGGCATAATCCAGGCTGGCGGTAGCTGCAATCTGGAAGCCAAAATTGCGTGAAAAGCTGAGACCTTTTACCCGGGGGTCTTGCTCGTTGAGTTTGGCGATTACTTCGGCCGTATTATCGCGGCTGCCATCATTGACCAGTATGAGCTCCCAAGACTCACCTAGTTCGGTCATAACGGCCGTTATCCTCCGGTGTAGTTCGGGCAAAACAGCTTCTTCATTGTAAACAGGTGCTACGATTGAAATGGTAGGTTTTGACATTGGCTAACTAGTAATTGGTAAGGACTCAATTACATCATTTTCTCCATTGCGGTTTTTACAAGTGACAGTTTGGGCTGAATTGAAACGGCCGTTCCTGTTGCCTTCATCGCTGCGCCCACATCTTTGAGGCCATTGCCCGTGATGAGGAGGGCCACACGTGCATCAGGCGCGATAAGGCCATCACGGGTCGCTTTTTGTAGACCAGCATAAGCGGCAGCGGCGGCTGGCTCGGCAAAAACACCACAGCCTTGGGCCAGGGCGGGAATAGCAGCCAAAATCTCCTCATCACTCACTTTAATAAAAGCTCCATTGCTTTGGCGCACGGCCGTTAAGGCTTTGATCCTATCCCGGGGCAGTCCCGCACTGATACTGTCAGCCAGAGTATTGGTGGTGATCGGTCGTTTTGTCAACACGTCCTCATCATTGCGCCAAGCATCATACAGGAAAGCTGATCCAGCTGCCTGTACGCCCATCAATTGGGGCATTTGGGATAAAAGGCCGATTCTAACCAAATCCCGTAACCCTTTATACACACCACTAATGATGCAACCATCACCAACCGAGACAAAGATGTGGGTGAGAGGGGGTTGTGAATTGGAGGTTGGAGATAGGAGACTGAAATCGCCCATCTTTAGCTGATCGTACAATTCGTATACCACTGTCTTCTTTCCTTCGGCCATATAAGGATTGTAGGCGGTATTGCGGCAGTACCAACCAAAGGCGGCGGTTGCCTCCAAGCAGAGGTCGAAAGCATCATCATAGGTGCCTTCGACGAGCAAGACGGTGGTGCCATAGGCCAGCAGTTGGGCAATTTTGGCTGGAGGGGCGGTGGCTGGGACGAAGATAACGCTCTTTTGGCCGATACTGGCGGCGCAGCCAGCAAGGGCAGCGGCTGCATTGCCTGTACTGGCTGTAGTCACAATGTCCGCGCCTTTTTCGCGAGCCTTCATCACGGCAATGGCGCTGGCTCGGTCTTTGAAGGAGGAAGTAGGATTACGGCCGTCATCCTTCACCCACAGTTGGGCCACCTGGCAAGCCGCCGCCAATCGAGGAGCTTCATAAAGGGGCGTCGCCCCAATGAAAAGGGGTAGTTCTAGTGTATCAGCTTGGAGTGGCAAAAACGGCCGATAAGCAAACATGCCCTGGCGAGGCAACCGTGCTGAGGGTGGATTATCCGTTACATGCCGTCGGATCAATTCATAATCATATTCAACATCCAAAATGCCCTCATTGCCATGCTTGGGACAGACATAATTAACTTCATTAGGCTGGTACAGATGGCCGCAAATCACGCACCGTAAGCCAGTGACATGTTCCATAAGTGGGTCCTCTCACTTTATTGTTAGGGTGGCGAGCAAGCCTACATGATCAGATGGGTAGAGAGTATCATCATCAGCGGCAGGTTTGTCGCAAAAGATAGCGGCTGATTGTACCCTATCAATGGCGGAAGAGAGAAAAATGTAGTCGAGACAGCCAGTCCAATCATCGGGGCGTTGCACTAGGGCAGTGGGAAAGGTGGCGAGTGGATCACGGCCGTTTGCTTCGGCGTAAGCGGAACGATAGGCTTGTTTCATCGTCTGGATGGCCGGCCCGGTAGGCACTTCGTTGAAATCACCAGCAATGATTTGATGAGGGACACGGCGACGGCCGTTGAGCCAAGCTGTCATTTTCATCACTTGATCCTGTCGCGCTTGTTTGTCGCTGCTGATATGATGCAAATGAACGGCCACAAAGTCCACGCTTTGGCGCGAGGGCAATTCGACATTTACTCGTACTGCCACCCGGCCTCCATAACCCAAAGAGACCCAATCTTTATACAAAATGGGCAATTTGGTGAGGATACCAATGCCTTCGTAATAACCTTTGGGGAAGTGGTGCTTGCGTTTTTGGATGAGTTGATACGGCCGTTTATTCGAGCCGGAGAGCCGAGCATTCACTTGATTACGCAGCCAGCTGCCCTGCGTAATGGGAAAGCTAATCTCCTGCAAACTGATTAAATCAGGTGCGGCATCTACTAGCTGGGCCACCAATACTTGGCGGCGTTCACGCCAACGGTCAGCCCGGTGACGTAAGTTAATGGTGGCGACGGTGATTTCCATACCCTATCAGCCTAAATCAATTTCTGTCGTTCCCTTGGACACGGCCGCTTGCACATTTTCGCCATTGAGTTGGATTGTCAGCGTAAAGGGAACATCAGTAATCACTGTGGCTTTTTTGGCATCGCCTATTAAATCCAGCGTGCCTTTACCACCAAGAGGGTAATTGCGGACACCATATTCATTTGGTGTATCTAGTCGCCTGTCCCATAATACGCGGCGCTGCGGCCAATCTACGCTCACGCCAATAACATCTTCTAATAAAATGGCAATAGGTGTGAGGCCTGTGATGCCCACAAAATCTGGCTTGGCTTTTTTGCCTGGCTTGATTGACTCGGGCCGATAATATTCCCAAAAGGTATCGGTGCGTTGGTAGACGTTGGCAACATTCATTAGGTGGTTGACAGCGATTTCATGGGCTAGGGTATGCTGACCGATATTGCGTAGTCCCTTGAGCACCATATAGTTGGTGTTGGCCCAAACCCCGCCCCGCCAATAGTTGCCGGCTTGATTATAGCCATCGCTGTCAGCTGATTGACTGGGGATACAGTGATCGAGTTTGAAGGCCCAATTTTCGCGCAGGGGTTGCACAAAGTCGGCTAAATTCTTTTTGGGAATAATGCCTTTGTCGAGCAAAGCCCAATAAGCACCAATGCTCTTGACGGAACTGAAACGGCCGTTGCTGGACGCGTCCTGATAAAATTTGGTGTCACTATTCCACAACTGGGTGTTAATGAGCTGCACCAATGTGCTGCGTTCCTCATTGAGGGCCAGGGAAATGTCCGTTTCGCCAAGCTGAGTCGCCATCTGGCTCAGAATATGGCAGTTGAGGGCAGCCTGAATGGAGGCATCGGCCCAAGCCCAATGGCGATGATGCAAGCGGCTGTTGGGGACGCGAGGCTGGTTGTCCATGCCGCTACTGAGGCCTGTGGCCCAATATAGACCAGAGGGCCAGGTGCGGTGACGACGACACCAGTTGTGATAGGCAAGAAGTGGGTGGAAGATTTGGGCTAAACGGCCGTTATCCCCAGTCACTCGAAAATAACGCCACTCGGCCCAAGCCAAAATATTCGGCCCGGTGCTGTTAGGATCAAAGGGGTAGAAGAAATCCTGACCGTTTTGAGCATCAATTTCACGACAAATAAAGCCATCATCATGCTGCTTGGCATAAAAATTGTCCAGCGTGCCCATGAAGTTGAAATGATGACGGCCGTATAAGCCAAATTGCATTATGAAGGCACTGTTCCACATGAACAGGTGATCATTAAGGGCCGATTCAATAAAATTAGCCACAAGGCCACTTTCTGTAGAAGGGCGGCGCAAGTGTGACCAGGCCATCTCCCAAGCACGCCAATACATCTCTTCCCATAACGGCCGATCAGGTACAATGGGCACAGGCAAATCTGCCTTCACTTCCAAAAAAGGAGGGATGGGTGAAAATTCATAAGCCCGATCACGAAAGGGATTCTGGCCTACTGAGTCATCGAGGGCATATTGATATTTCGAGGAGGACATACTTGGGAGAGTAAGTGGTAAGTAGTAAGTTGTAACAAGAGTCTGTGGTGCTACTTACTGCTTACTGAAAACTATTTACTGATTCAGTATCCATAATTCGGCTGTGCCATCCAGGCGTAGGCCATTTTCATTGACGGCTAAGGCGCGCAAGTTGTAGCGAATCACTACATTGTCACGCAAATTGCCCATCCATACTAAAGAGTCCCCCAAAGCCAAATAAGGATATCCAGTGAGGCCAGATAATTGAGCAAGCTGGGTGGCTTGCTCTCCTTCTCCCTGAGTGACAAGGCTCTCAAAGATGAGCGTAGAACCAGGAATCTGCCGCCCAGCCGGAACTTGATAATCAACAAAAAGGTTGCTAAAGCCCAAGAATATTTCTTCATTAAGTGGAGCATTGATCCGTTCTAGAGGATCTGGATTGAAAATCGTAATATCCACCGGGCCGCCTACTGGCAAGCCGCCCAAAATGGCGGTGGTGATGCGTAAATTGTAGCTGCCATGAACACCGGGAGCCATAATGCCGTTCCAGATGAAGGAGTCTCCTGTACGCTTACTGGCCGGCAGTCCATCAATTTTCACATTAAAGATGCCCTCATCTCGTCCCACGTACTCTAATTGTGTGCCTGGTACGATGCCGCCTGGCTCTAAATTGTAGGTGTAGACAGGAATTTTGAAGGTCAAGGTATCGCCAAGCGGGGTTGGTGTGGGGGCGGGGCCAGACGGGTCTCGCCCAGGTATGGTGCAGGCCAAAACTGTGAGCGTCAATATGAGCAAAAATGCCCTAAGAGGGTGTTGTTTAGGGTACATGATTTTTCTTGTTGTGAAGAGTGAACGGTGAATCATGTGAAATCACAATTCACTGTTATTCCCCTTCCTCAATGGTGACCGAAATGATTTTGTCGCCTGGTGGTAAGCTTGGGTTTTGGGCCGGATTGCGTGGATTGATGGCTTCTACAACGGCCATGCCTTCTATGACACGGCCAAATATGGCGTGTTTACCATTCAGATGAGAGGCATCGGCTAGGGTGATGAACCATTGGCTGCCGCCGCTGTTAGGATTGCCTGAATTTGCCATGGAGACCATGCCTGGTTCTTGGTGTGACAGCGCAGAGTCTATCTCATCAGGGATCGTGTAGCCGGGGCCAGCAAAGCCAGTGCCGGTCGGATCGCCAGTTTGGGCCATAAAACCGGGTAAGACGCGATGGAAAGTGACCCCATCGAACCAGCCTTCGTTAGCTAGAAAAACGAAGTTGTTGACGGTTTCAGGCGCTGATTGGGGTAGCAGTTCAATTACAAATTGGTCGCCAGATTCCATTGTAACGGTAGCTAGATAGGAAGTATCGGGGTTAATCGTCATTTTGGGAGGTGCAGCGTATTGGCGTTCTTCAAGTAGGGTTAGCTGGACGAAGGCATCCCAAATCCAATATTCTAGAGGAGGGAGTTGCTCCCCGGCTAAGAGATCGCCATTAAAGATGACAGCTGGTGTACCAGGCAGACTCAAGTTGATGGCTTCCTCGAAGGAGGAGTTGACGTATTCGGTGTATGTACCTGCATCGAGATCGGCCGTAAACTGCTCTTCATCTAAGCCCAAATCGCCAGCCATATCTATGAGAAATTCACGGAAGGTAGCTTCATCCAGGTTGGCCCATTCGCTTTGGTCTTCAAAGAGTGCGTCATGGAAAAGCCAGAATTCACCTTGGGAACCTGCAATTTCGGCTGCCTCGGCAGCTTTGGGGGCGTTGGCGTGGAGGGTCAGAGGGAAATGACGGTAAATGACTTGTACTTTATCGGGATAGGTTGTGATGAGTTGCTCCAACACGGGAGCTAAAGCGGCGCAGCCCGGTCATTGGAAGTCGCCATACTCGATAATGGTGATGGCGGGATCGCTGGCTCCGTCTATCCAATCACTATCCCGAAGAATGGCTGCTTCGGCAATGGTTGTGGCGGGAAAGGTGGCTGTGGGTAGATCGTCGCTGGCTGCTGGTTGAGTGGGTGCAACGGTAGGTTCATCACTGGTAGTGGTTTGAGGAACGGCCGTTGCTATCTCTGGCTCGGCGGCTGTGGTTGGTGGTTGTGTGGCCTCGATCTCAGGTTCGGCTCCACTGGGGCCACAGCCGATGAGTAAAATTAGAATAAATATCAACCATAGGTGTTTTTTCATATAGGATTAACCTCTTGGAACTAAAAATAGCGTTCCACCGTTATTTAGACAGACGGCGGATTTTACCACGTTCAATGGTTACAGGGTAAAATCCAGCCCACTTTTTAAGGAAAAGACAAGGAGCTAATTGATGAGAAAATCAAAACTAATATTTTTGTGTGTAGCAGTTTTGGGCTTGATAATTGCTTGTGGGCCTGCACCTGAATCAACTGCGCCCACACCAGATCGCACTGGAGCTGAAAGCGAAGGTGATGTATTTCCCCGGCCCACCATTACGCCCGATCCGCAAGGTAGTGGAAGCGAATCGCTTACTACTCCGGAAGAGATTGATGATCCTGATGGTTATCCCCCTCCGCCCGCGCAAGTCACGCAGCCGGAGTCGTCCTATCCCGCTAATGAAGCGCCAGTTGTGCAGCCTGAAGCGGCCTATCCGGCCGAGCAAGATACTGTTTGGGTTGTGTTCCCAGTTGGTATCCAGTGCGAGGAGGGAGGGCAGTACGCAGATTTGGATGAAGCAGTAGCTGACTTAGATACAGCGGGGGTTGTTGTTGTGGATCAAGGCACATCAGAGTTGATTGTGGCTTCTGCTTGTGGGCAACCTACTAGCGAGCATTATGGGGCTGAGATTTTGAGAGATGGATTGTCTAAGGCAGAGAATTTGGGCTGGACATTGTTTAATGAATAGCGGTTGTTTGACCTCATTGTTTACAATTAATGTGAAAGAGCAGATGGGTGAAAGTAGGGTCATCCATCTGTTTTGGTTTTAGGCCAATTCCAAAAATAAATCACCCAAACTTGAAGGAATTTTTGGAATTGGCTTGAGGCTTTTTCAGAATATGTTGGATAATTATTTTTCTGAAAAAGCCTTAGGAGGAAAAGATGCTACGTTTTTTGACGGCAGGTGAGTCGCATGGGCCACAGTTAACGGCCGTTCTTGAAGGGATGCCAGCCGGGTTGGTGCTAGATGTCGGTGAAATAAATCAGCAGATGGCTCGTCGCCAGAAGGGGTATGGCTCTGGGGGGCGGATGAAGATCGAGAAGGATGCTGTGCAAATTACGGCTGGTGTGATGAACGGCCGTACCACAGGTAGCCCCATTGCTGCCAACTTGCTTAACCTAGATTATGTCAAGTGGAAGGAGTGCGATATTACGCCTATCACTACGCCACGACCCGGACATGCCGATCTGACCGGAACAATAAAATATGGCTACGGTGAGTTGCGTTTGGCTTTGGAACGGGCTTCGGCGCGAGAAACGGCGGCGCGGGTGGCCGTAGGAGCTATTTGTAAGCAGTATCTAGCCCATTTTGGGGTTGACGTTGGCAGTTATGTGACCAGCATTGGCACTATAGAAGCCGATATTCCGGCCACTATGCCTTACCCTGACCGCTTTGTTGCTGCTGAAGAGAATGACATTCGCTGCCCTATTCCCAAAGCGGTGGAGGCTATGCGAGCCAAGATTTGGGAAATTATGCAAGCCAAGGATACGGTGGGGGGTGTGTTTGAGATCGTGGCCTTGGGATTACCACCAGGACTGGGCAGTTATGTGCATTGGGACCGACGCTTGAGTGCGCGGTTGATGGGGGCTATTGGCTCGATTCAGGCTATTAAGGGTGTGGAGATTGGGCGCGGTTTTGGCAATGCCCATCTACCGGGTTCGCAGGTACATGATGAGATTTTTCTGGCTGAAGATAGACAATCCTTGACACGGCAAACCAATAACAGCGGCGGTTTCGAGGGAGGCATTACGACGGGCGAGCCAGTGGTCGTGCGGGCTGCCATGAAGCCAATCTCAACAGTATTGGATCCACGCCGTTCAGTCAATTTGGCAACGGGAGAAGAGGCTCTGACCGTCTATGAACGTTCAGATTTTTGTGCTGTGCCGCGAGCGGCCGTTGTCGGTGAGGCCATGATGGCGATCACGCTGGCGGATGCTTTGCTAGAGAAGTTAGGGGGCGATAGCATCAGTGAGATGGAACCTCGATTCCAGGCTTTACGACAAGCGCGGCTGTCAGATCTGATGATGGACAATGTACCCTGGCGGTTTGGATTCGCATTATGAACAAACAAGATGTGATCACACTCTACAAATATAATCAATGGGCCAATAATCGTATTTTGCGAGCTGCGGGAAAGGTGAGTGAAGCGCAGTTGACGGAGCCAATCCCCTGGCTTAGTGGTGAAACACTGCTACAAACGATGACGCATGTTTTGGATGCGGAGTGGAGTTGGCGGCTAGTTTGTGAGGATGGGAAGATGCCGGGTGAGTACTTGGCATTTTCAGATTTGGCTGCATTACGGAAGGCGTGGCGGGAGGAGATGAAGAGTATGCTGGCTTATGTATCACTGCTGGAAGATGGGCAACTCAACCAGATGCATATCTTTACGCGTCCTAGATTTAAGCCACGCCACCAACTATTATGGCATATTTTGGTACATGTGGTGAACCACAGCACCCATCATCGGGCTGAGATTGGGCAATATTTAGCAACCTGTAGCTACTCACCAGGAGACATGGATTTTATGATTTTTGTGGCGAAGTAGGATTTAGCTTTGCTTGAGAACGTTCATGTAATTGGCACGTTCGATCGCGGTGGGGTTGGTAACGGCCGTTTGGCTCATCACTCCTCTAACGTTGTCTACAGCATCATAATCATGGTTTGCTAACCAATTAGCCAGTTCTTGGTTGACAACGTTTAGATAGCCTAGCCCATGTTTGATAAGGGCTGAGGTCATCATCGCCACTTTGGCCCCAGCCATAATGGCCTTGAGAGCATCAACGGCCGTATGCACACCCCCTGTAATCGCCATATCTGCTTGCAAGTGGGGGGACAAAATAGCTGCCCAACGCAAGCGTAAACGCAAATTGGTCGAATCACTCAGCTCCAAGCTAGAAAGAAAGGCTTCGCTCTCCAAATCAATATCAGGCTGATAAAAACGATTAAATAGCACCAGGCCTTCCACACCAAGGGCATCCAAACGTGTTGCCATATTCGTTACCGAGGTGAAATAAGGGCTGACTTTGACAGCAACGGGAATCTTTACCTGCTCTTTGATAGCCTGCACCACGTCTAGATACATTTGCTCGATTTCACTATTGGTGACAGTAGGGTCAGTGGCTGTGAAATAGGTGTTCAGCTCTAAGGCATCGGCCCCAGCCTCTTCGATGAGGTGGGCGTAGCGCACCCAGGTATCATGGGTGAAACCATTTAAACTGCCGATAATAGGCAGGCCTACTATCTCTTTTAATTGACGAATATATGATAAATAGCCAATAGGCCCCAACGAATAGCTGCTAAGCTCAGGAAAAGGGCCAAGCTGTTCATTGGGGTCTTCGGGACGGCGTGATAAATACTCTAGTCCATGATCGTGCCGGGTAATTTGCTCCTCAAAGAGGGAGCGCAAAACGATGGCCCCTGCCCCTGCATCTTCCATTTGCCTAACTTGGCTGATTTTATCACTAAGAGGGGAGGCGGAGACAACAAGGGGACTGTTTAATTTTAGGCCTAAATAGGTGGTAGTTAAATCAGTCAAAATGAGTTTCCTGTAACCTCTTCCTGCCTTATATGGCAGGTAGCAAGATGGGGAAGTATAACACAGAAGAGGTCGAATATTGGTATGCGATAATTAGATTATCCGGAATAGCTGCCGTTTTTGGATGAATAGCTCACAATCGCCGATAGTGGGTTTTAGACTATGTTGTAGCTGAGAGCGATGATGAAGCCACTGATGATTTCGACGCCAATTTCGGTGAAGCCGAACTGTTTGATGTTGGGGATAGGACGCGGTTGTGGCCAGGCCCAAGCAGCCCGTAGCAGAAAGCCAAGGAAAGGGAGAGCAGCCAGGAGCGGGGTGATTTCAAGGAGACCATTAAGTAGAGAGAGAATGAAGCCAAGAAAATGGGGAATGAGCACGGCCGTTCGTTTTGTGGCCCGTTTATGGGTATCTGCCACTCGTAAACGAACGTAGAGCGCACCTAGACAGTTTTGCGCAGCTAAGAGAATCCAGAGATTAAGAGCAGTGGTAGAGAAACGGCCGTTTACCACTACCAGGACAGCTGCACTGGTCACAGCTAAGCCAGCCGCCCCCGCTAGTTCCATCCCCAAAGAGCGACGTTGACGCACGGCCACTAGATAAACCGCCATAATCCCAGTAATGGGCAAAAGCAACCACAAAAGGGCCATATGCCCTGATAGCAATAGCCATAACAGGCAGACAGCAGCTATCGTGCCAAAAATGAGCAGCCAAGCCAAAGCAATGGGTCCATTGGCTTTGTTGGTACGTCCTTGCCGCACTCGCAACAGTATGGTTGCTGGTTGACGCATGAGGAAAGCAGCCAAAGAACCAAATAGTGTAAGGGAGACGGCCGTATTCCATACACCCGCCACAATCACACCTACAAAAAAGGGAACTAATAACCATGACCAAGAGCCATGTTCAGCGGGGAAGATAATCTGCTTGCGCCACATGACAGAAAAGGGAATTTGTCTCGATAACATCGGCCCTAAAAGCGATATGTTTTGGGAATTGGTCTTACTCTTCTAGCAGTTCTTTGGGGCTAAGAGCAGCCAAGATGCCGAAGATACCCATATTGGCAAAGAGCAAGGGCGACATAAAGGGAGCACCCCGCAAAAAGCGTTCTGGGATAATTAAACTATTGGCTGTGAGATCAGCCCGGATATGGAAGTATGTACCCAACACCCCCACAAAAATGAGCAGCAACATAGCAATGAGATAAACGACCACATCCTGGCGAGACGGGCGTTCTCGGTGACTGCCCATCATCGCTGCACTAACCGTAGCGAAGACTGCCACTGCCACTGGCAACCAAAAAGAAGTATTGTCCCAAGCCTGTCGTGCATGATCAAAAACGCTGCTGATCAAAGCTACTAATGTGCCCATGCTGACCATGAAAAAGTAGGCACGAGTTTTGCTATATGGTAACTGCAAACGACGACCTAAGGGCAAGAGCAAAAGGCCACTGCCCACAGGCCTTTCTGGCCAAGCAGCACTTAGCCCCAATAAGCCGACACCAGCAAAAGCTAATGGGGCTAATACCGGTGGTGCCCAAACTAATAAATCAAGCGTAATGCGCTGTCCCACAGGTGCAGAAGGCAACGTGCCACGCACAATGTGAAAATATGCTCCCAATAAGCCCACAATCATACTGGCAATAAACACTAGCGTTGCCAGTTGTGAGGCTAATGACCGATTTCGCAGTGCCATCAATCCAGCCACTAACAAAACAAGACCCGCCACTGGCCCAAAAATAATTGGAACCCATTCCCGAGCTACAATTGTATGATTCAAGACATGCGAGAGGTAGGTATCCAACCCCAACATAATTTCATTAAATGCAGCCATTAGCAAAATGGCCTGATCCCGCGAAATAGGCATCCGCCGCCGCCGTACACGTGGGTAAATCGTAGCAAGATAATTCATAATCTGTTATTTGTGATGCGTAAGCAGGAAGCAGTTATCACTGTTACTGCTTACTATCTATTTACTGCCTACGGTCACTCTCCAGGTTCAATGCCCGCTTTTTCCAACTTCTCATTGACAATTTCGATCAGTTCAGCCCGTTCGTGCAAAATCTCGTAGGCACCATGCCATTGTACATAATCGGCCCCCTGCATCCAGGTGCCAAATTTGGCGGTGCGCCCCCAATGGTGCCACAGGTTGAAATATACAAAATCAATGGGTTCGTCAAATGGTTCAGCGGTGAGTAAACCATTTTCTTTGAGCGGTGCAATGATTTCATCACTTTCGATAACCCATTCATTGACGCGCTCAACGGCCGCATCGGCATCGGTATAAAAGGTTTCGATGAAGTTTTTGTTGTGACATTCTGTGCAAACACCCTGCATTCGGGTCATATTCTCTTGCCAAACAGGACGTCGGCTGCTGATAGGTGCAGCCAAATACCATGTGAGACGGTCGCCCACATCATGTGTTGTGCCTGTAGCCCCGAAGCCACTCATATGGCAGGTTGCACAAGTGGGAGCTGGAAAATCTACTGTATTCAATGTGCCCGGCTCAGCTTCCCAATGCCAATTGTCACCATCAACGGCATAGGCAATGCCATGGGGTGACTCTTGATAGATTTCCCACTGAGGATGGTCTGGGCCAATATGACAAGCGTTACAAGTCTCCGGTTTGCGGGCTTGCTCTAGGCTGAATTCATGCCGTAAATGACACTTTTGACATTCGCCAACAGAGCCATCAGCAGCGGGTTTGCCTACATCATGGCAACTTTCACAGGCAAATTTGGTAATCGCCGGCCCTTCAATTGCATGGAGAGAGTTGCGGGCACGAATCTTGTCATCATTGTAGCCACCTTCGGGGATAGCCTGATAAATGGCAAGCTGTTCAGATGTGAGCACTTCTTGCCCTGCGTAGGCCACATAGGAGGGTAGGCCATGACGGCTGCGATTATATTGGGCTACCTCGGCTTCATGACATGTTTCGCACATGGCGGTTGTAGGCTGGTTGAGTACATGAGTTCCTTCATGCTCAATGGCTCCAGGATAATCAGCATCTACTTCATGGCAGTCGCTGCAAGTGACTTCGGCTGCTGCCATGGTACTGTGACCGTACTGGTCCACAATGCCTGGGGTAGTGCGGGTATGACAAACCACACATTCATCATCGCTGTTGGCTAATGCGTTTACTTCTCCCTCTTCATTAACATTATTACTAGCACTTGAACGGCCGATAACCATAACCGTCAGCGACAGGCCAATAACAATAATGACAGCGACTAAGCTCACAATTAACATGCGTGCCGATTGAATGGGTTCTCGTGGGTCCTGTTGACTCATAGAAGTCCTCCTGAAATTTTGTAATGCCTAAGATTTTGAAGCTTGGAGATTATAAACTAAGCTGCGAAAATCATCCATGACATATGTCACTAATATTTGGGTCGCTTGATGGTTGAAATTAAACGGATTTCAGTCCCATAGAACGAAAAATTGAAAGGGTGCAACTTGACAAAGGCACTCCTGTTCGGTCTATTTCGCTCATTTTAGAGCAAATCGCTATACTTATGCTATGTCCCGAATACGAATTTTGATGGTTGATGATCATGAGGTAGTGCGTTTAGGCTTGAAGAGTCTGCTGGAACGCCATGCACAATTTGAGGTGGTAGCAGAAGCATCATCTGAAAATGAGGCAGTAGACAAGGCTATTGAGCACAAGCCAGATGTGATTTTGATGGACGTTCGTTTATCAGGTGGCAATGGCGTGGATGCTAGTGCGCGTATTATGGCGAAGTTGCCTGAGACGAAGATTCTTATTTTGACCTCTTTTGCTGATGACGAAATGTTATTTGCTGCCATTCGGGCCGGGGCAGTGGGCTATGTGCTAAAACAGGTGGGCCGTGCTGAGTTGATGCGAGCGATTGAAGCGGCCGTTCGTGGTGAAGCCACCCTTGATCCTTCCCTCACACAAAAGCTCTTTAGTGAAATGCGCCGTTCTATGCAACGGGAAGAAGCTTCTGCTTTTGATGAGCTGACGACCCAAGAGATGCAAGTGTTGTCGCTCATCGCTGAGGGCAATACGAATCGCAACATTGCCGATTCGCTCTTTTTGAGTGAAGGGACGGTTCGCAATTATGTGAGTAGTATTTTGTCCAAATTAGGTGTTTCTAACCGAGCTGAAGCTGCTGCGTATGCCATTCAACATCATTTGAAAGATTTTTTGAACTAGAATTTAGAAAAACCCAGAAGAATAATGATCCTAAAAGAGTAGGCTGTACTGGATTGGCTTGAGACTTTTCGGTATGGAATTAGATCGTTTAATTTCGCAACGGCCTTACTTTTCACGATTCAGAGGAATGTCTTGCCATGACACAGGGTCTTCTACAGGTTCCAGGTGGGTGATAACGGATATAGGGACGATGGCCTGACGCAAATCCCGTTCGATTTCTTCTAACAAGCTGTGTCCTTTTTGGACGTTCCAGGCTCCTGGAACTTGAATATGTACAGAGAGGAAACGTTGAGCGCCCGACTGTCGTGTGCGAAGAGCATGGTATTGTACGTTTTGGGTGCAGTGCTTTTCCAGAATTTCGGTGGCTTTGGCTAATTCTGTTGGTGGCAAGGAGGTGTCCATGAGGCCGTCAATGGCTTGGCGTACTAGATGTAAGCCGGAACGAAGAATATGCAAGGCGACGATGACGGCTAATATGGGATCGAGGGGCTGCCAGCCAGTAACGGCGACGATGGCAATGCCGATAACGACACCTACTGAGGTCCAGACATCGGCAAGGAGATGATGTGCTCCGGCGGTGAGAGTGATGGAGTTATGCTGTTCACCAGCACGTAATAGGACACGTGCGGTAATGCCATTGCAAACGGCCGCTACCATTGAGACAGTAATACCAATTCCTAGTTGATCTAAAGGCTGTGGATTAAAGAAGCTTCTGATGGCTGAAAAGATAATGGTTCCGGCGGCAACAAGAATTAACGTGCCTTCGACCCCTCCAGAGAAGTATTCGGCCTTGTCATGGCCGTAGGCGTGTTCTTCGTCGGGAGGTTGAGCAGCGATAGAGAGGATGATGAGGGCGAGAACGGCAGTTATCAAGTTCACCCCCGATTCTAAAGCATCGGATAGCAAGCCCACTGAGTCGGTTAAAAAGTAGGCGGCAGCTTTGAGAGCTATAGTGATAATGGCCGTGCTAAGGGAAAGCCAGGCGAAACGTGTCAAGTGTTGACGATTTGGCATAGATGGCTGTTGGTAATTGGTTAACCGATTACCGAATTACGGTTTACTGTACCTCTGATGGATGTTGGGTATGAGATACTCATCAAATGCCTTAGCCACATCATAATAGGGTTGCCAACCCCAGTCACGGCGGGCCGCGTAGTCGTTGAGGCCAGCGGGCCAGCTATCAACAATGCCTTGTCGTTGCCAATCGGGAGCGAAGTTGACTTGGGCTTTGGGGAAGGCGGTGAGAACGAGATCGTGAATTTGAACGGCCGTTAAACTAAAGCTCGTCACATTATAAACCAACCGACTCAACTGTTCTCGGGGGGCATCAGCCAGTCGTAACAAGGCTGTGATAGCGTCTGGCATCGCCATGAAAGGCAAAATAGAATCTTCGCGCACAAAACAAGCATAAGATTGGCCCTGAGCTGCCGCGTGGAGCATTTCAGGGCCATAATCTGTTGTGCCACCAGTGGGCAGAGTATAGGCACTAATGAGACCGGGAAAACGTACGCTGCGAAAATCAAGCATTTCAGGACGGTTCCGGGCCAACTGTTGATAATTTTGGCTAAAATAAGTGCCCAGCAACTCACAGTATAACTTGTTGCAGCCATACATGGTGATGGGATTGTTCCATTCCCACTCACGCACTCTATTGTCGCGCTCTTTAATTTCTAGACTAGGTAGACCATAGGCGGCGATAGAGCTAGGGAAAATGAATTTGACAGCTGCGCCGCGCCGTTGTGATTGTTCGGCCGCTACGTTGAGCAGATGCATTGTGCCATCTACGTTGACACGGTGAGCTAATTCAGGTGCAAATTCACTGCGTGTAGAAAGCAGAGCGGCTAGGTGAAAGATTGTGTCTAAATCATACTCCGTGACGAGTCGGGCAAAGAGATTACGGTCTGTAATATCGCCAATGATGTGGATTGATGCATCCCGCAAATCGTCCGGTATCGGCTGCAAATCCACTGTAAGTAGATCGTAACCCCGTTTTTGGGCCAATTCCCGAATGAGTGCTTGACCTATTTCACCAACAGCTCCAGTGATAAGTGTTACTTTCTTGCGCATATTATCCCTCGCCTGAGATGCAAAAACGCTCTAAAGATTTTTAGTTACGTTCCATGGATTTTTAGCTTTCCTACTTTCCTGATTGTAGCAAATAAATAGAGGGGGGGTTAAATAACTTTTTACGACGAATTCACTAGTTGTAATTGACGTTGATCGGAAAAAGTGGTTTTATGTTAGGCAGTATGCGTAATGTCCTATTTACTAGAAGACCTGTATTGGAAACATAATATAAGAATCTTATGCTGCAAACACACTCACCATTCTATGCCTTACAAACATTGCCAGCTCAACTCGCTCAGGCTGCTTCACTAAATGAGTTACAAAATATTGTCAACTCATTTTTAAGAAAGGTGCTAGTCTCTGAATCAGTTGCTATTTTTCATATGGCTGAACTGCTGCCAGCACCTATTGTGCCTGCTTTGGTTGTCCAGGTTCCTGTTGGGCGGACGAATTATTATTTGCGATTGGAACGAACTGAGCCATTTGATGAGAGTGAAGTCAATTTTGTGGAGATTGTAGCTAGTCTATTGGCGACTGCCCCCCATATGCCAGCAAAGGGTGAACCGCTGCCTCAACAATTAACATTTTTGCAAGAAGTGAATCAAGCCATTGTGGCCCAGCAGCGGTTTTCTGCAGTGATTAAGATGATGGAACCAGGATTTGAGGTTGCGTTTCCAGGGGTGCATGGCCGTTTGCTCTTAGTAGAGGCACAAACGAAGCGATTGACAGTACGGGCAGTATTTGGTGAGGTGACAACGGCCGTTGATTTGATGACCATGCCCATTGATGAAACAGTGGCGGGGGTGATTGAGCAACAGGAAACGGCCGTATTGGCTGACCAAATCCTGGTGCCAATTGTGATTAATAATGTGGTAGAAGCCATTTTACAAGGCGAATATCATGAAGCCGATATGATTCATGATAGTGATGTTACAACTTTCAAGCTGTTAGCTGGGTCATTGGCAATGTCATTGAGCAATCGCCAAGTACTGAAGCAGACCTGGCAACGAGTAAATGAACTAGAAACCATTTATAAAGTCACAGAATCGGCCAGGGAGCTAAAGCCACTTAGCCCGACGTTAGCAGAGATTCAACAAAAATTGGTGGCCACTTTTTCGGTCCCCACTTGTTATATTGCCTTATATGACAATGAGACCCGGCTCGTCTCGTTCCCGTTTGCAGTGGATAATGGACAGCCAGTGGCAATGGCGGATGTATCTGTCAGTGATGAAAATAGTTTGGCAGCCTGGGTGATCACGAATAACCAGCCTTATATCACTGATGATTGGGCAGTGGATTCAAAACCGGTGAAAGGATTGATTCGTTTTGATGCACCAACCTCAATAGTCTGTGTACCGATGCGGGCTGACGGGCATGTTTTGGGGGCGATTTCGATTCAAAGCGATGCCAAACATGCTTTTGATGCGACGGATTTTCAACTATTAACAGCCGTTGCCAATCATGTAGGTGTTATCGTCCAAAATGCCCGGCGTTATACTACGACGAAGGCGATGGTGGACAAAGGGACGCAGGATTATATGACGGCCGTTGCCCTGCGTCAGGCGATTACCATCATCAGCAATTCACGGTTGGAAGAGACGGCCGTTTTAGAAAATTTCCTGGTGGCGATTGGCAATATTATCCAGTGTGATAGTGCCTTTGTACTTCTTGATGATTTTGGCAACTTACGCTTTGCTGCCAGTCACAATTTTCAAGGTCATCCGCCTGCCTTTGTGCCTTCAGTTGTCGAAACGGTTTGGGGCAACAGTCCTTTGTTACAGAAAATTCTGACTAAGCAACGGCCGTTGAGCCTGCCAGATGTTGCGGCAGATGAACATTGGCAACCCTTTGAGGGTGGTGAATCTATTAGATCGTGGTTAGGTGTGCCCCTGCTTATCCAAGACGAGACAATAGGGGTATTGATGTTAAATAGTCATTTCGAGAATGGCTTTGAGGAGCAACAAGAGTGGTTGGCTGCTACCCTAGCCAATCATGCCGCAGTCACCCTGCAAAACGCCCGTTTACATCAACGTACTGAACAGCGTTTAGCCGAATTAGGCACTTTGTACGAAGCCAGCGCGACGATGACGGCCGATCTGGATCAGGATGCTGTTTTGCAGGCTGTGGTAACGGAAATGGTTCAGGCTGTTCGTGCAGATAGCTGCACCATTTTAGTATGGGACACTGAGCAAGAGACACTTTATCCAGCCGCTCATGAAAGCCGCTTGTTTGATGATGAAGATATCAGTGAACAAGCTATGGGTCTGAGTGCATTAGATCAACTGGAAGAGCACCCTGTAGTGCGTCGCATCTTTACGGCACAAGAAATTTACTATCTGAATCGCTTCCAGACGCAAGATTTCGACGAACTGGCTTTATTGGATACGGTTCAATTTGATTCGATTTTGTTTGTTCCACTTGTCCAACGTCAGAGAATGTTGGGCCTTTTGGCCCTTGGGCAGATTTCTCAACGTCCTTATAACGACAGGCAGGTGCGGTTGGCTCGCAATTTAGCCAGTCAGGCAGCAGTGGCTATTGAACACGCTCACCTTTTTAGTCAGGCTCAGCGCCGCATTAATGAGCTGTCTACCTTCCATGAGATCGTTTTGAAGTTGAATACACCCTTGAACTTGAGTTCGGTCCTGGATGCGATTACGGAGTCAGCCTTGAAGCTGATTTCAGCCAGCAATTTGCATATTTATCTTTACGACACAAAAACGCAGCAGTTTACGGCTGGCTCGGCTTTGTGGAATGATGGTCGGCGGGAGCCTGCGGTCAAATCCTTACGGCGTAATGGCCTAACAGCAACAGTAGTGCGGCGAGGGGAGCCAATTATTGTAAATGATGCCAGCAGTCATGAGTTGTTCCAGTCCGAAACAGCTCAAGCCTGGGGAATTCAGGCTATTGCTGGCTTTCCCTTGAAGCAGGGGGACGAGGTGATTGGGGCGTTTACAATTACCTATTTGTTCTCCCATAAATTTACAGAAGATGAGATTTTGCTTTTGCACCTATTTGCCGATCAAGCGGCCGTAGCGGTGAAGAATGCCCGACTGTTTGCGCAAGTGGAAAGGCGTGCCCGCGACACAGAGGTGCTGGTGGACATGGCGAAGCAGGTCACACGCAATTTGAAACTAACATCGGTGCTGGACACGGCCGTTCAGATTATTCAACGTCTTCTCCATGCACGAGCTAGTACGATTACGCTGCTGTCAGAGGACGGCACCGAACTGATTTTGGCGGCCGCAACTGGTATCAAAAAGCAGTATATGCGGGAATTGCGCCTTAAATTGAATGACACGGTCTCTGGTGGGGTAGTCAAGCAGGGACAGATGATCTATATCCCGGATACATATGAGCATAAAGACTTCCTGTTTTTTGATAAGGTTGTTCGCAGTCTGCTCGTTTTTCCCCTTATTGCTCGGGATGAAGTGGTGGGTACACTCACTGTTGATAGTGATAAACCGGGTGTGTTTGCCGAATCTGATATACAGCTAATGACAGTAGCGGCAGCTCAGGTGGGTATTGCCATTGCCAATGCCCGCCTCTTTGAAGAGTTAGAGTGGCGTGCTGCCGAATTGAGCCGGGCCTATGAAGAATTAAAAGAGAGCGATCGTTTGAAGGATGAGCTTGTGCAAAATGTATCTCATGAATTGCGGACACCTTTGACTTTTGTTAAGGGGTATGTGGATTTGCTTATGGATGGGGAGATGGGGGTGATGACACCTGAGCAAATTGAGGCTTTGTACATTGTTTCGGAAAAAACGGATGTTATCACGCGCCTGATCCAAGATATAATGGCTCTGCAACGCATTGACTCTGGTAATTTACAGTTGGAAGAGTTAGCACTGTCTAGTTTGATTGAAACGGCCGTTGCTGGGCATAGGCTTGTAGCCAATGATAAAGGTATTGAGGTTGTGCATGCCTTACCCGAAGAAAAGGGCATAGTTATCGTCGATAAAGGGCGGATTAATCAAGTATTAGACAATCTCATTGGCAATGCTGTGAAATTTAGTCCCGATGGTGGTACGATTACTATATCGTTGGAAGATAGGGAGCGTGAAATATGCGTTTTTGTTTCAGACCAAGGAATTGGCTTAGCCGAAGATCAAAGAGGGCGTATCTTTGATCGTTTCTATCAAGTTGATGGATCAGCTATCCGCCGTTTTGGGGGAACTGGTTTAGGCTTAGCGATTGTTAAGCGGATTATTGATGCCCACCACGGGCGTGTCTGGGTTGAAAGCGAGATTAATAAGGGGAGTACCTTTTATTTCACATTGCCCAAGGCCCGTCTGGAAGTAGCCTGACTTAGATAATGGCCGTTTTTAACTTTGACGATTCTGTAAATTATGTTTGAAATTGAGACGACAAAAGGAAGCACTAACTTTGCAGTTTTCGTTTACATAACGAAATCACCTCTGGTAGAGAATGATTACAACCACACATAGAAAAGGTCCATTGGCCTTAGGCTACCAGAGAGAAGAACATTATGTCGATAAAAAGTGCAAACATAGTGGGAAGTATCTTGGCGCAGGAAAAGCATTTAACACGTGAGACGTTGGCAGCAATGCCCAAAATTGAATTACATCGCCATCTTGAAGGCTCTTTACGATTAGAGACATTGCTGGACATTGCCCGAAAACATGATCTGGATTTGCCCCAAGATGCTGAAGCATTACGGCCGTATGTTCAAGTGATGGATGATCCACCTGATCACAATGTCTTCCTAAGTAAATTCGAGGTTCTGCGCCACTTTTATCGTAGTCCAGAAGCCATTGATCGTCTAGTCTATGAAGCTGTGGCTGATGCAGCCGCTGACAATATTCATTATATGGAACTGCGCTTTAGTCCACAGGCTTTGGCACGGGTGCGGGGCTTTGCCTTGGCTGATGTGACAGATTGGGTGATTGCTGCAACCCAACGAGCCAGCCAAGATCACAATATTGAAGTAGGCTTGATTATTACGTTAGTTCGTCATGATCCAGTTGAGCAGGCACGACAAGTGGCTGAGGTAGCCTTTGAGCGTGTAGATAAGGGGATTGTCGGCTTCGATTTGGCTGGTGACGAGGCCAAGTATAATGCACGGCCGTTCCAACCCCTCTTTAAAGAAGCCAAACAAGTCGGTTTGGGGGTCACTGTCCACGCTGGGGAGTGGGCCAGTGCTGCTGGTGTTGGTCAGGCAATCACAGACCTTTATGCAGACCGTATTGGTCATGGTATCCGCGCTATTGAGGATTCGCAGGTGCTAAAACTGGTTCGGGATCGAAATGTGGCTCTGGAAGTATGTTTGACGAGTAACTTACAGACAGGGGTTGTGTATGCTATGGAACATCACCCCCTGATGGATTTGGCTGATTTGGGTGTTCAGGTGACTTTGAATACGGATGATCCCACCGTCAGCGATTTGACCTTGACAGATGAATATGAGGTAGCGACAAGTGTCTTAGGGGTCACGTATGACAATCTACGCCAATTTATCCTGAATGCTGCTGCTGCCACCTTTTTGCCAGAAGACGACCGTAAACGACTTGTTGCTCACTTTGAAAAAGTGTTGCCCGTTGATGGGTCAGGCTGATTGTGAACGCAGTAACTCTTTTATTAGAGATCATATCGATTAAATTAGGTCTTTTTCACCAATAGTGAGCGAATAAATGCAATTGAATTGGCTCATAGCTCCAAGGACGAAATCGCAAACGAAAATTATGTAGGCCGCAACAAGTCTCAATTATTGAATCCCTGAACCCCCTTTTCCAATTTCGAATCTTTTCCTTTACCATCCGGTATCGCTTGACACCACCTATAGCATGTTCTACCCGAATGCGGATCGATGAAATCCAACTATTGACATGCTTTGCCATGTCCGATAACTCTCCCCCTTTAGGTTTCTTTTTGGGTTGCATAATGGTTATGCCCTCCAGTACAAAACCTTGAAAACCAGTATCTTGAACCAGAATGATACCTTCGGGAAGGCCGGTAACGCTCTCATCTGCCACTTTTTTATCATGCCGTTTGCCTTCTACCGTATCGCTTAACCACACGACTTCTCCCGAACTCGTGCTCAATGTATTATTTTTGACTGTGTGCTGTTTTTTTACCACTGTAAAACGTTTTTTGTTTTTGGCTATCGGTTGGTCGTGGTATTGGTCGCTCCGTGCCATCTTGATAATAGAGTATCCCTGGGGCATCTTCAAAATCCACATCCTCTATGTCACGGGCTGGCAACGCCTTTAGATGTTCCAACGCTTGATTCAATGCTGGATGTAAACAATGTATCCATGTATTGGCTTTTGGTTGACTCATACCAAAAAGCGCGCCTTGTACAGATTGCAGATTGTTGGTTTTGATACAACTCAAAATGAAAAACAGTTTGTCTTCTATAGTAGGCAATGGACTATTATGATAATCAACATACTTGCGCTTGCCTCGTAGCTTTCCACTGATGCAATAAGTGTCCATCCGTTCATAAAAGCATTCGCTAAAATAGGGTAACAATGCTTCGAATTCTTCACGAGTGTAACCGGTCAGTGACATGAATTGCGTTGGCTTCTCTACATATTTTTGATAAGGGGTCATCTGATTGGGAGTTCCTCCATTGCACAAATTTGCAACAGATTATCATGATTGTCCATTTTCGGCTAAACTAATCGATATAACGTCTATTAAGATCGTTCCCACTCTTGTAGTGCGCGTTTAATAACTTTTTGAATGCTAGGATCTTCAATCTCTTTTGGAGATTGATAAGATATATCATCCACAACGATGCGTAATCCTCCTGAAGCATCTTGACGCAAATGAATATCATGTTCTGCCAATTCGGGATTGGTAACTAGGTGTCTCTGCAGAATCGCATCTATTTGGGCAACGACACTGGGTGATTCTGAAACTGACCCGACATGTTGCGTTCCAGGTTGACGAGCAGCTCGCTTTATAAAGCTGGTTGGTTTCGGGGTGGCGCTTACGGAAGCTTTCTCGGCTTCTAATGAGGTCAAAAACTCTGCTTGGCGCTCTTCTAATGGCCGTGCCGGTTCCTCAGATGTGACAGTAGCCAGCGGGGGAGCTACACCAGCCGCCACCAGATTGTCATACCCATCGGCAAAGACTATTAACTCACCAATTGCCGCTAATAGCAGTCGCTGGACATTTTCATCTTCAATTTCGTTCCACTTCTCAAAACGATTTTTATTGACTTCAACAACGAGTTTGCCCATTGGGGGCATTCGTAACACGCGCATGACAACAACAGGATTTTGCATAGTGGCCTCCGTATTTTTTGAAAAACACTATCTTTGCAGAAATCGCTCAGAGGCTCGCTCCGGTGAGTACCAGGTATAAGTCGGCAGGCTCGAGGCCAAAGCGAAAACGCTGATGAATCCAATCAATGAAATGACGCCAATGAATACGCTGAACCTGCCGCCAGGCATCACCAATAGTAATATGCTGGTCACTTTGTCTTTGATAACGGTCACGTTCCTGGTCCAAAAAGGTGTAGGCCAGCATGACCAGCGTCCAGAAGCGGAGAATGGCCTTAGCTGACATCAGTTGATAGTGGTCCAAACCCAGTAGTTCCTTGGTATCAGCAAAGAGAACTTCCACATCCCAGCGGGTGGCAATATGAGACAGCAAGGTATCCAAGTCAGCAGTCAGGTCAGAAGAAGCCCAATACATAGTCTTTTCCTCTTCATCATCTTGCCACAGCCCACGAGCAATGACCAGTTGGCAACGATACAACTTCTTAATACGAGTGGAGACCACATGGACATAGACTTGACGCTGCCCCTGTTGGCTAGGCCAGGTTACCAACTGCCAATCAGCTTCAGATAAAGTGGTCGCATACTCATCTATCCGTTGCCAATACCAACCTTTCTCTGTCTCAGGGTCTTCAATACGCAACGACCGATTGCAACGCAAGCCACTGGTGATGAGAAACCCGCGCTCACGAGCCACTTTCCAGATGCGCTTGGAAGTGTACCAGCTATCCAACAGGACATGTGTCAATGTACCGACCATCGGCTCAAAACTGCTGATCATCTCGGCCATGATGTCCACTTTGCTAGCAAAAGTCACCCCTTCTGCTTTACAAACAGCCTGTTGTCGATACATTTTGGGTGCCAAGGGACAACGCCGACCCAACAAGAGATATAACCCTTGCACTAAGCTATGCCCAGTGACTGTTTTCTTCTCGCTACCCGAGTAGTGTCGTCCCAAGCCGCCCATCTTTTTGCCACGCCGTTTACTCATCGTCGAGTCGTCCCCTATCAAATAACCTGTCACTACGGTTTTCTTAGGTCGTCCTCGTTTCTTTTTCTGCCGACGGCGTAATCGGGCATGTGCGGCTCTTACCTGCACGGCCATCTCTTGCTGAAAATGCTTTTGCCATGTCCGGGCCAAGTCCTCTGCTTGCCAGGGGGCTTGCCCCATAAATCGACTCGCTCCCGATAGGCTGACCCTACTGTTGACCTGCCGCATCAATCCCGACAAGCTTCGTCCGCTTTGGCACAGCATCAACCCCAGCAGTATGGTCACGAAATACTTGTACTGTGGTTGGCTAAAGCAGCCTCTAAACAGGTTCAGATAGTAGCGCAATCGTTGGTCTAGACATACTATTGGCAACCGCATAGTTCACCTCTTGGGTAGAGTAGTTTTGGTCAACCATCTTCTACCTCAAGGTGGGCTATGCTGCCACTATTTCATTATAAATGTACTTTTTTACCTATATCTCGTTATGTCAATATAATCTGCAAACCTAGTGGAAAAAGTCTATGTTTGACAATTGGGGCAAAAATGCGTACTGCGGCCCCCTAATACAATGCGGCGAATAGAGTTGCCACACCGATAACACGGCATGTCGGTGCGGCGAAAAACAGCAACGGCATTTTGCATATCACCCTTACTGCCATCGGGCTTAATATAATCACTTATGCTTGCCCCTTCTCGCTCAATGCCTAATTGTAACACTTTTTGAATTGCTGTGTGAAGGGCTTTTATCTCTGCCGTTGTTAATGAATCGGCTTTTCGTTCAGGATGCAGTCTGGCCTCAAACAGAGCTTCATCGGCATAAATGTTACCTACACCAGCAATAAAGGTTTGATCTAGCAAAAGTGGTTTCAGGCTGCGGCTACGGCCGTTTAGCCTGTCTTGGAATTGATTGACAGTAAAGGATTCTGCCAAAGGTTCTGGTCCCAGCTTGCTAAATAGCTCTTGAGGATCGTGAACCAAGTAGACACGACCAAATTTGCGCATATCCCGAAAGCGCAACTCTTGTCCATTGGCTAACTCAAAAACAGTGTGGATATGTTTGTCTATCGGGGTCTCGGCAGCTGTAACAAATAAATGCCCCGTCATTTTTAGATGAATGACTAGCGTCTCGCCCTGACTCAAATGAAAGACCAGATATTTGGCACGGCGGGAGATGGCCTCAATACGTGTGTCGTTGATACGCATTTGCAGTTCAGGCAGGGTGGGGGTGGCAATATGGCGGGGCCAACTGTTACGCACGGCCGTTATCACTTGTCCCACTAACGGCCGTCGCAAAGCACGTACTGTCGTCTCTACTTCCGGTAGTTCAGGCATCTTGGTTTGTCTTATCCAATCATTCGTCCAATAAAAAATATGGGCTATTGGGTCTCTGCCTAAAACATGTTATGATGACTCCCGATTATACCCGGAAACGGAGAGATGTCCGAACAAACAACTAGGCAATGGTACCTTATGAATCAAATTCTTGTAAACAAATTCTTCTGGCTTGACCAGGTTAGAATATCCTTCCTAATTGTTGCTAATTGTTGCGAGTAGAATCATGTATCCAGAAGATCGCGTATTGGTAGCCTATCTACCGCGTCCGACAGATTTCGCCATTATTCAGCAAAAAGGCTGGTACCGCATTCCCCAAAAACATGTGCCTAAAGGGCTTTATGCCGAATATATTGCCTTCTATTTCGGCCGTCGCTTCGACGACCAAAAATGGGCCATCCATTATTATGCACCCCGTCTGGGACATGAATTGACAACCCGACGAGCCTTGCTGCCTCATGAAGCCGACCATGTCCGGGCTGATGATTTCTATTACAAGATACAACTTGGCCCCTTGCGGCAATTGGAACGGCCGATCATCAGTCTGCGTTGGCGACGTATCACTTTTATTCATACTACCTGGGATCGTTTTCAGGATGCCACGGAGATAAACGATTTATTTGTGGAGGGGGGTGAATATGTTGATCGTCTTTATGCCGCGCTGAAAGAACGAGGTCTCCAAGCTGAACGCCAATATCACGTTGAGGAACCAGGTGTGGTTTATGAAGTGCCTTTGTCGTTGTTGTGTGACAACGGCCGGATAGATATTCACCCCCAGCAATTTGCCCACTTTTCGCCAGAAGAAGCAGCTGACCAAATTGCCCAAGAGGTCTTGGAAAAAGGTGGTCTCGTAAGGTGAAAAGCAAGCGTTTCTTGATAACATAGCCCTTGTCAGCCCTATGTAGTGGAGGCTATCATCTGGAGTACCCCTAAAAATTGTATCAATCACTTAAAAAGCAAACTTGGTAATGAAACCGAATATCTATAAACCCTGCCGAGATAGTTATGTATGCAGAGCAAATAGTTGATGATATAGACTTGGATTTAGGGGATACTCCCATTGTGCGCCCTGGCGGTAGTTTACTCATTATGGTTGGCTTGCCCGGTGTGGGCAAATCATCTGTTGTCGAAAGCCTGCAAACCCATACTCCCCTTGTCGTCATCAGTACAGATGGTGTGCGTGCTCATGTGCGCCAAAGCCCGGTTTATACAGCAGCAGAGATGGCTCTTGTTTATGAGGTCTGCTATTCCCTCATCGAAAGGCGCTTGCGTTTGGGACAGCGTGTTGTTTTTGATGCATCTAACAATCTGCAAGCACGACGTGATTATCTAGCAAGATTAGCCGAAAAATGTGGGGCGCCTATGACGATCTGCTCGGTACAGGCTGCTCAAGAGATTATTCAACACCGCCTTTATCAGCGTATCAACGGTGGCCGCCGCAAAACAGACATGTCTGATGCCGATTGGACTGTTTATAAATGGATGGTGGAGACACAAGAGCCAGTGGTGGGGCCACATCTCATCGTAGATACAACTTCTACTCCCCCTGACGTTTTGGCAAAAAGACTGTATCATTATTGGCTGGAAAGTGAAGCCGATGCCCAAAACAACCCTGATCTACAATCCCCTCGCTGGGCCAGCGAACTTAGCCTCAACAATTAAACTAGTCGCCGACACCTGGCAGGCGCGTGGTTGGGAGACGGTGATCCGGCCCACACAAGCGCGTGGTCATGCCACGGAGTTGGCCTGTCAGGCCGCAGCCGCAGGGCATGATTTGGTGTTTGCTATTGGCGGTGATGGCACCTTGGGGGAGGTGGTTAATGGATTGGTGGGGACAGAAACAGCGATGGCTCCTTTGCCAGCAGGTACAGCAAATTCTTTTGCCAAAGAGCTGCAAATGCCTCTCCCTAATTGGCTCAATCGAAATAAGCTTTTGCAAACGGCCGATTCTCTAGCCAACGGCCGTATTCACCACCTGGACCTTGGCTACACCTATCATCCTGGTGGGGACGGCCGTTACTGGTTGCTGTGGGCGGGTACAGGGGCCGATGGCTATTTGGTAGATCAGTTAGAACCTCGCCCCAAATGGTCCAAAACCTTGGGCATTTTCGGTTATTTCCTACAGGGTCTAAGCGTGGCACCCCGTTTTCCGGCTATGAGGGCCACCGTTACCATAGATGATGTCACTTTTGAAGATTATTACACCTTGATTTTGGTCAGTAATTGCCGTTTGTATGGTGGCGGCGAGATTTTGCTCAGCCCCCAAGCGCAATTGGATGATGGGTTGTTCGAGGTTTGGCTCTTTCAAGGGCAGGGGCCAGCCCAGGTGATGAACCAGATTGTTCAGGCCAAATTGGGCCGTTTCCCTGATGCTATGATGGTCAACGGCCGTTACATCACCATCTACACCGATCCCATCTTCCCCTGCCAAACTGACGGTGACAAAGCGGGCCACACCCCTCTGCGCTGCGAAATAAAGTCCGGTGCCCTGCGCCTTCTCGTCCCCGACACGGCTGCCCCTGATCTATTTGGTCAGTCTGGCCAAAGCATCAAGACATAAGGCCACTTAGAAAAATGATGCTCTGGAAAGCGTTTTAGGCGGCTGGCGCAAACGTTTCTGCCAACAACATCTCAGCTATTGCCCATATATTTGCTCCTTCACCTTGTTGTGTGATCGTTTTTTGTGTTTCTGATGGTAATTGCTGGGCCATGATTGCTAATTCTGCGCCAGCCAAGTCATGGCGCAGTTGGGAATTGGCAATGATGGGCATGGCTAGTAAGGGGGCATAGATGGCCATTGCGTTTTCGATGGCCCCCTTATCTGCCAACAATAGGGCGATGCCCGGTAGACTAAAGAGCAAGGGGATAATGGCTTGAATGTCAACGGCCGTTTGCAACGCCAACCGAAAATAGTGCCAAGCTTCCTCTGTTTTGCCCATGCCCCGAGCCATATAGCCCCAGAAAGCCTGGGCGTGGGCCAATCGATCCTGCATCCCAATCTGCTGCAACAGAGGGATACTTTCCTCTAGCAACGTTTGGGCTGTGGGGTAACGGCCGTTAACTATTTCAATAGTTGCCAAAACATTCAACCCCAGTGCTAACTCCACTAAGTCCTCTTTTTGGCGGCAAAAGGCTATATGCCGCTGTAATAAACTTTGAGCCTCAGCATAATGTCCCCGGTCCACGTTGATAATACCCAGCAAACTCAGGGGGATTGGTCGTCCTGCCTGAGCCAAGAGGGCAGCCCCTTTTTCCGCCGCTGTGTACGCCTCCTCAGAGCGTCCCATATAGATCAACAACCAGCTCAAGGCCAGTGAACCACTAGCTATCTTTTCCTGGTCACCGATGCCACGGTACAGGGTTACGGCCATCATGGTACGCTGTTCTGCCAGCCCCAACTGCCCCTGATCACGCAGCACATAGCCCAATCGCTCTAGCACTAATGCCTGCCCTCGCCTATCCTCGCAAGTTTGCAGTAGGCGTAAACTTGCCTCAAAGTGAGCTTGTGCCGTCTCATAGTCACCCCGCATATTGGCTGTTTCTGCTAGCCCGGCTAAGGCTTGCCCTTCGCCCCAGACATCGGCCACAGCCTGATACCCTTGCTCCGCTTGCTCAAAGTGATGTTGGCTCTCTGCCAAGGCGCCTTGCAGCAGCCAGCTATGGCCGATTTGCAAATGGGTAAATGGGTTTTGGGGAGACCGTTTGACTGCTATTTGGGCTAAGGCTTGGGCCGTTTGATGATGTTGCTGCCGGGCCAGCATGTGGGCTTGAGCGGCCGTTAACCCGGCCACCAATTCATCCTCACCGCCCTGCATTTGACGACGAGCCTCTGCCAGCCACGCTTCTCCTTCCTGATAGCGATGTCGTTCTAGGAAAAAGAGCGTTAGCCCCGGCCAGAGTTGGGCTAGATTCTCTCCGGCTTTTTGCTGAATGGCCCATTGCCAGGCCAAACGGATATTTTCGTTATCTTTTTCTAGCTGGGTGAGGGCTGTTTCTTGTTCGTTACCTTGCAAATGGTCTGTCTGTTGTTTGACAAACTGGGTATGGAAGTGGGCATGTTTGGTGGTCGTTATGGCTTGCAAATGAGATGTTTGGGCTAGTCGTTCGGCTGCATATTGTCGTAGCAGCTCGTGCATGGTGAAACGGCCGTTTCCACTGCGGTTTAAGAAGGAGCGATGAACTAGCCCCAGCAATAAGGACAATGAAGCACCTGTTACGGCTTGGGCTGCTTGTGGCGTAAAACCGCCCTGAAACAGGGCCAATTGAGCGCAAACATCCTGCTCAGTGGTCGAGAGCAGTTGCCAGGAATAGTCAAAAACATTGCGCAGGCTGCGCTGGCGTGGGGGCATGTCACGCCAATCAGTTTGAAGTAAGTCAAGTCCGGTGTTCGTTTCGGTTGCTTTTTCTAATTCAGAGACGATTTCGGCAGGGGTAAAGATGGTGATCCAGGAGGCGGCCAACAACAGGGCTAAGGGCATCCCTTCAACAAGGCGGCAGATATGGTGAACGGCCGTTTGATTGGTTGGTGTCAGTACAAAATCAGATTGAGCCAATTGCGCCCCTTGCACAAATAGATGGACTGCTTCTCCATCTGCCCGCTTCACGTCCAAGCCATTGAGCGGGTAAAGTTGTTCGCCTTGCAAAGCTAACCGTTCCCGCGAGGTAGTGATAATTTTGAGATGGGGCGCAGCTTGTAATAGATCAACAACCAAAGAACTTCCCCCTTGCAAATGTTCAAAGTTGTCGAGGATGAGCAGAACTGTTTTGGAGCGTAAATAATTACAAAGCTGCTGTTTGAGGGGTTGATCTTCATAAAAAGTGAAGCCCAAGGCTGCGGCGATAGCAGGAATGATGGCTTCAACAGTGCCTTGCTCGGCCAGGGGAACCAAGGTGACACCATGCGGAAAATGATGATGTATGGCTCTGCCCAGGGCAATAGCTAACCGTGTTTTGCCACTGCCACCTAGCCCCAAAATCGTCAACAACCGCCGTTTTTCGCCCAGTAAAAGGCGCGTTAGCTCGGCCATTTCTTGTTGACGACCAATTAACGGCCGTATCGGAGTGGGTAAATTGCCCAGTTGTCTTGCTGCTGGCTCAATCGCCGTTTCTTGATGTAATGTGCCGTCCCGTATCTGTTCGTACAGATCGATGGTAGTTGGTTCCGGTGTCACACCTAATTCTTGGGCCAAGATTGAGCGGCAGCTTTCGTATTGCCTCAGGGCTTCGGCACGACGGCCGTTTGTGGCCAAGACGCGCATCAATTGCTGATGTGCCCTTTCCTGCCAGGGTTCTAGAGTTAATTGCCGTTGTATGAAAGTGGTTGCTTTGTCGAAGTTGCCCTGTTTTTCATAGTCTCGTGCCAAATTTGCCAATGTTTGCATCATCTGCTGCTGTAATTGGCCGCGAGTGAGGCTGAGCCACCCGTCAAAGATGTCGCTATCTTTAAGGGAGAGTGTGTCGAGGAAACGGCCGTTGTAAAGCGCCACAGCCTCCTCCCATTGCTCTAAATCATCTGAAGCAATTTGTTCTCGGAAAGCAAGTACGTCCACCCAGACGTGGGCGACGTTCAGTTGGATAGTTTGGTTGGTGACGAGAAGGGCAGGCGTAGTGTTGGTACGGTCGCCAATGACCCGGCGTACGTTGCTAAGGACGCGGCGCAAATTGGTGCGAGCAGCCCGATCATCAAAATCGGGCCAGAGTAGCCCAGCTAGCCGTTCGCGCTGATGGGGTTGCTCTGCTTCTGTAGCCAGATAAGCCAACAAGCCGCGGGCCTTATTCGACTCGAAACCAGTCACGTCTACGCCGTCCAGTGTGACGGAAAAGGCTCCCAAACAGTGAATTGCCAGTCGTTTACTCATCTCCGATCGTTTGGCGCACGTTTGCCATACGCCCCATTGATATGTTGCTGCCAACTATACCAAGAGGTGAGCAGCGATGACAAAGTTATTCATTTTAATTGCAGTGATGATCACAGGGTTGTTTGGCTATCCTCAATGGCAAGCGGCGCAAGCAGAGCAGCAGATTTTAAAAGCAACGGTGCAAATCACGATGATTGTACCGCAGTTGGCAGAGACAGAAAGCAGCGATCTTGAGCCGCTGCCGATTCCGCCGGATGAGTATCGGCCGATTGCCAGACCGGAAACGTATGTGGTGTCGGAAGGATTGGGGACAGTGGTGTTGGTGAACGGCCGTACTTTCCTCATCACGCACGATCATTGGAGCCAACTAACGGCCGATTTAGGTGAGGTGCAGTTCCGCGATGCAGCTGGGGTGTTATTGATGGATATGGATTTGTATCAATTTAGGCAACTGATCTTAGCCCGCAACGGGGGCACGATGGTGTTGTCGCTGCCAGACGCTTGGCAACATTTGGCTGTGAGCCAGAACGTTAACGCATTCACAAATGATGAACTGTTGCTGGCACATCGGCAAGGCGGGCAAGTGGTGGTTTCGCCTGTGCGACTAGTGGAAACAGGAGTGAAGGATGGGGTGGCTGTCTGGCGTTTGCAGGGGGAAGCGGTGGTGAGTGGTGATTCAGGCGGTGGTGTATGGGGGAACGGCCGTTTGTTAGGCGTTTTATGGGCGACAGTGATGCTGGAAGATGAGCCATCCCAGGAACGACAGCAGACGGATATGAGTGTGGCGGCGGTGTGGGAGATGTCCTAGATAGATTTGGGACAAGATTTGGGACATGGGTCTCATGACAGAGGACAGAGGAAAGCATACAGTAATTAGTGAACAGTACTCACCGTCTGATCACTGTTCACTGGAGAAACAATGCCGATTCGACCGAATTTTTTAGAACGTACTGCTTTTTTTAGACTGAATGCTGCACCTGCCCCGATGCTGGATTTGGTGGGGATGTTGGCTTATCAGGCGGTGAGTACGGCCGTTCGCTTGAACATTTTTAGAGCATTGGCTGAACGGCCGTCCACCCCCACCGAACTCGCTCAACGTCTAACCGCCGAAGAGCGGGGCATCCAGTCGTTACTGTGTGCCTTGCAGGCGATTGGCTATGTGGTGGAACGGGACGGCCGTTTCTACAACAGCCCCATGACGGACAAATGGTTTGGGCAAAGTGACATCATGAACATCGGCACAGGTTTTCATGTTTGGGATGTGTTTGTGTGTGAATTGTGGCCCCACTCTGTGGACATTATTCAGGGGGGAAAACGGCCGTTTAACTTCTACGAATTCATCTACAGCGACCCCGATTTGGCACACAGCTTCCAGCATATGATGGAGGGCAATGCCTACATAGTGGGCGCAGAACTGCTCAAAAAGCTGACCTTGCCGCCTGCGGCACAAGTGCTGGATGTGGGGGGCGGGCATGGTGTGGTCAGCATGGTGCTGGCCAATGCCCATCCCCAATTGCAAGCCACTATTTTGGATGCGGAGGCAGCTTTGCAGACGGCCAAGCCCTATATTGGCAAGCATGGCTTAAACGGCCGTATTCACCTCAAAGCTGGCGATATGTGGCAAATGAACTGGGGCGAATCGTATGACCTCATTTTGCTGATTAACATGGTGCATCACTTCGATTTAGACAGCAATCGCCAACTCATCCAAAAAGCCCACGCTGCCCTAAAATCGGGCGGACAGATCGCCATTTTTGACCAGATTGAAGGCAGTGTCTTTGGCAGTGCTAGCAATGCCATCGTGCAATTGTTGGCCTTGATGTTTTATCTATTTGCAGACGGCCGTGTTTACTCGGTTGAGGAGATGACAGGGTTGCTAGGTGAGACTGGTTTTGGGCAGGTTCAGGTGACGAAGATACGGCAGGCACCGGGGTCTAGTTTGATAACGGCCGTGAGGCAGTAAGCAGTAAACAGGGGACAATAATCAGTGAGGATCAATGCCTAAAGCGAATTGCAGGGCAGCATCTACTTCAGCCATTCGCTGTGGTGATAAGGTGATAATCCATGAGCCTATTTTTGACTTTGGCACAGTTTGCAAATTGTAGAAATTGGCGGCGCAATCGGTCATTAGACCATCGTTTACTGAGAGTTGTACTTCTGATGGTACGCCGCGAATGGTTGTTGTAATTGGCACGACCGTGACAGCGTTGAGGTAGCGAATGGCAGAATTGCGCGTGAGAATGAGAACAGGGCGCGTCTTATCGGGTTCAGAGAAAGTGTACCATCTTATTTCGCCGCGTTCCATGCATCCCCCCATGCTTGTTCGGATGCCCATTCGTCGGTTTCGGCGGCGGTGGCGGGAACGGCAGTATACCCTACTGCATCCCGCTCTTCCAAACGGCGCACCTGATATTGGCGCAAGGCTTGTTCCAATGCTTGCCGAATGAAGGCAGATCGAGTTGTTTGTAAATCCTGAACGGTGCGATCAACTTGAGTTAATAATGCCTCATCAATTGTCATTTGAATTGTTTTCATTTTCTATCTCTATCTATCATTATGTGGATAATGCGCCACATTGGCGACCACATTGTAATGAATAACTATGAGGATCGCAATGAACAAAACGATGAGAAACCCAGCCATTGGACATTGGGTGACATTTTTACAGACAAGTGAAGAGACAAACGGCCGTCTTCTGCAAATCGAATATGGCGTAGAAAAACCTGAAGGCAAACCAGCCATCCCCTTGCACAAACATCTCAAATGCGAGGAGCGGTTTGAAGTCGTAAGCGGACAGTTGGGCGTTTTGCTGGATGGTGAGCGGCGTGTCTTAAAGGTGGGTGAACAAGTGGTCATTCCACCAGGCAGGCCGCACACCTTCTGGAACGCAGGCGATGGCGAATTACGCTTCATCACGGATGTGCGCCCACCAGGGCAGTTACAAACCTATTGGGAAACAGTTTTTGGCCTGGCTCAAGATGGCAAAGTGGGGCGCAATGGCTTGCCCAATTTGCTGCAATTGGCGGTCGTGGCTCCACTCGCCGACAGTTATGATCCCAATGTGCCCGTGCCAGTGATGAAGCTGTTGCTTAAGGTGTTGGGGGGAATCGGCCGTTGGCTCGGCTACCGAGCAAAATATGAGAAATATAGTATGTAGAACATAAAGGAACCTACCAATGAGACGTGTTTTGAAGTGGATCGGTATTGGGTTGGGTGGGTTGCTGGGTATTGTATTATTGGCTTATGCGGTGATATGGGTACTGAGTGCCAGTCGGTTGAATCGGTCTTATGAAGTAACGGCCGATTTCAGCCTCAACGTTCTTGATGATCCAGAAAGCATTGCCGAAGGCAAAAGACTCTACACCATCATGTGCCAATCCTGTCATAATGAGGATTTGGCCGGACAAACGGCCAGCGATTTTATGACTGGACAAATCGTTGTCGCCAACTTAACCAATGGAGCCGGGGGCATCGGGGGCCGCTTCAGTTATGAAGATATGGCTCGCTCCATCTGGTATGGTGTCAAGCCTGATGGCTCGCCGACGGTGATTATGCCGCCCGAACTCAGCCCGGCCATCAATGTGGCCGATATGGAAAACTTGATCGCCTACATTCGCAGTGTGCCTCCTGTTGACACTGATTATCCCGAAATGCGACCAGGACCTATGATACGTGTCATGCATGCAACAGATCAGTTCCCCTTGGTCACGGCCGAAAGGGCGGATATGGACACACCTCCCCTAGCGGCAACTGCGCCAGATGAGGTCTTGGCTTACGGCGCACTACGAGCGGCTTTTTGCACCGCTTGTCATGGCGCAGATTTCACGGGCATTGAGATGATGGGCAGCCCCAATATTACGCCACATGAAACGGCCGTTGGTAATTGGACGCGTGCTATCCGTGAGGGGGTGCGGCCTGATGGCACGGAAATTAGCACCGATATGCCCTGGGAAACGATGAGCTTCTACTCTGATGAAGAAATTCACGCTATTTGGACCTATCTGCAGACAGTGAAACCTATGGCTAAGGTAAGTGAGTAGTTGTCTAATCTCGTTTTTGATCAATTCTATGGTAGGGGCGACCATAAGGGTACGCTCTTACAAACCCACAAAACACCAAATAAATCGAACCTCTTAAAAGGTATGGAAGGCAAATCTTCCATGGTGTGACATGAGGAGAAACCTGATGCCTGTTAACCCTAATTTTTTAGAACGAACTGCGTTTAACACCCTCAACGCAGCGCCAGCGATGATGCTGGACTTGGCAGGGATGTTGACGATGCAGGCAGTGACAACGGCCGTTGAACTCAACATCTTCCCTACATTAGCCAAACAACCACGTACCATTGCTGAACTAGCAGCCCAGTTGGGAATACAAGAGCGGGGTTTACTAGCCTTGATGCCAGCTTTGGCGGCATTGAACTATGTAGAAGAGCGAAACGGCCGTTACCACAACAGCCCTCTCACCAGCAAATGGATCGTGGATCATGACACCTTTGATGCCCAAGCTTTGCTCCATTTTTGGAGCAAGGCGGGGTGCGAGCTTTTGCCTCATACAACCGAGATTATTCGCACTGGCGAACGGCCGTTTGAATTCTATGCCTGGACAGAAGTCGATGCGGAACTATCGGACGCCTACCAACGCCAACTGGCAATGAATGCGGCAACAGCCGGACCGAATGTGGTCAAAAAGCTGCTGTTGCCAGATACGCCCACGCGCTTGTTGGACGTGGGCGGGGGACATGGCACATACAGCATCCTCATGTGCCAAAAATACCCCCAGCTTCAGGCCACGATTTTGGACTACTTTGCGGGCTTGGAAACGGCGCGACAGAAGATTGCGGGTCAGCCCTATGCGTCGCGGATCAATTTGCTGAAAGGGGATATGTGGCAGGTAGCATGGGGTGAGGGCTTTGATATGATTTTGCTCTTTAATGTGCTGCACCAATACGATATTGAGACGAATGTGAAGCTGTTGCAAAAGGCGAAAGCGGCTCTGAAACCTGGTGGACAAGTCGCTGTTTTAGACCAAATCACGGGTAAGATTCCGGGGCAAGCCATTAATGCTCTCATTCGACTCATCGCTTTGCAATATTACGTCTTTGCCGACGGCCGTATCTTCTCCCGCGACGAGATGACTGAGATGTGCCAACGGGCCAGCTTTAGCGGCATCCAATTTCATAACCTGCGTAGCTTGCCGGGGAATACATTGCTGACGGCCGTAAAGTAAATGGATTGTAGCCAAAAATGTATGGTAAACTGGCCTGTATGGGCGAAAAGGTGATTTGTGACCTGCAGCATGTGAGCGAGACGTGGTTAACGGCCGTTCTTAGAAAGAGTGGGGCCTTGACAACTGGGCATGTGGTTGCCTTTGCGGCTGACGGCGGGACGGGGCACTGGTCACAGAATGCCCAACTCGCACTCACCTATAGTCGCGATGCCCAAGGCGAATGTCCACGACATCTTTTTTTAAAGCTGGTCAATACCGATCTGGGTGATGGTGAATTTTTTCTGCCGTCCGAGGTGAACTACTACACCCGCGACTATGTCGATCTGCCCACGGCACCGCTGGTGCGCTGCTATGATGGCGTGTACGATGTAGCCAAACATCGTTACCATTTATTATTGGCTGATATGTCGGCCACGCATAAAGCAGCTTATGATTTGCAGCCCACGTTGGCACAAGGGCAAGTCCTGGCCGAAGCCTTAGCGATTTTGCACACGCATTGGTGGGGCCAAGCACGGCTAAAACAGATTGGTGCGCCTATTCATGATGCGGCTCATATTCGGCAAGCGGCCACCATTGGCAGGGAAGGCATCCCCCATGTCGAGCGACTTTTTGGGGATCGGCTGAAACCCCATTGGCTGGCGTTGATAGAGCAAATTTATAATCAATTGCCCGATGTTCTGGTGGAACGGGCGCAAGATACGACCCATTTCACACTGATTCATGGCGATCCCAATCCTGGTAATATTTTGGTGCCCCATGTGGGGGAACGGCCGTTATACTTTATCGATCAACAACCTTTTGATTGGAGTCTGACCACATGGCTTGGTGCTTACGATTTGGCCTATATCATGGCCCTTTACTGGGGAATTGGGTTGCGGCGTGAGTTGGAGCAACCCGTCCTGCATCATTATCATAAAACGCTTGTCGAGTGCGGCATCACAACGTATTCATGGGAGCAACTTTATGAAGATTATCGCCTCTCCGTTGCCCTCACCGTACCCTGTGCCGTCGAATATATGAGTGACGGTGGCGACCCTGATTGGAATGAGTTTCGCTATGGGCTGGTTAGCCGTACCTTGACGGCATTTGATGATTTAGACTGTATGCAGCTATTGGATTAGAGAATGGAACAGCCAGCAGGAATTCCACTTGATAGGAATGAACATAGATTAACGGCCGTGGCGCGTACTCTTTGGCTAGTTATCGCCATTGGGGTGTTGGTGCTAGTGATAACGGCCGTTCCCTTACGCTACCAAATGCTCCTCGATGATCCTTATGGCTACAGTGCGCCGCTGGCTGTCATGGGCATCTCGCTACACTTCTTTGCCAGCTACTTTGTCTTTTGGGAACTGTTGTTGGCGGTAGGTGCCTGGAGTGTGGGTGTCATTATCGCCTGGCGCAAAAGTGATGATTGGTTTGCCCTGTTATCGGCCGTCACACTGATGTTGATTGGTTTTGTACCGCCACTGCTGGATGGTCTCATCCTGGCGAATGCTGCCTGGACTTGGCCCATCACCTTTTTGCGGACATTGGCTTTCACCGGTTTGATAGTAATATTTTCGCTGTTTCCCAACGGCCGTTTTGTCCCCCGCTGGCTTCGTTTTGTCCTGGTTGGTTGGTTGGTTAATGTAGTCGTGGGGCTTCTCTTTTTCTCGGGAGGCCTAGCTGACACAGCCATCATGCCCAATACCAACACCTTAGCAGATGCCCTTTGGCTCATCTACCGTGTGGCCTGGTTTGTGCCGGTGCTTATCGGGCAATGGTATCGTTACCGACGTGTGTCGACGGCCGTTGAACAGCAGCAAACAAAATGGGTGGTCTGGGGCTTTACCATCCCCGTTCTTATTAGCTTATTTAATGCCATTTTGATGCTGGCTATTCCTGCTTTGCGGACTGACCTCCTTTCAAATACTGTCCTTACACTTACGCTGGGAGTCTTGCTATTAGTATCGACTCTGCTCATCCCACTCACGCTGGCCTTTGCCATTTTCCGCTATCGGTTGTGGCAGATTGATATTATTTTGAATCGGACGTTGGTGTATGGGGGGTTAACGGCAGGGGTAACGGCCGTTTATGTCCTGCTTGTTGCTAGTGTTGGATCATTGGCAGCCAGCGAGCAAAGCAATTTGGCTGCTGTGCTGGTAGCGACGATACTTGTGATAGGAGGCATACGGCCGTTGCACCGCAAGTGGCAACATCAAGTAGATAACTGGTTGCCGCGACCACCTATCAAGCAGGCAGGAACCAAAAGCAAGGTGATAGGACTGCCTTGGTTGCGGGCAACTTGGGGCTTTTTTACCCTTTTGGCTCTTATCCTATTTAGCGTTGGGCTGCGCTACCAAGCCCAGCACGGTTTCTGGCGACTTTTGCCGACAGAACTGCTAGATGCGGCCCCTCTTTTGGCTAATCCCTTTGAGAGTGAGTTCTTTGTAAGCCAGAATCTCTATCCCATTGTCCTCATTGCTGGTTATATCCAAGCCGCCATCTTTGTCAGCGTTGGTCTGTTCCTCTTTTGGCGTAAATCGGACGCGGTGATGGGTATATTGGCCTCATGGCTGTTACTAGCCATCGGCCTGGGCTTTACCCCCACCATCATCTTTTTGCCTCTGTTGGCACCAGCTTGGCATTTACCCACATCCTTGTTTCAAGCAGGGCTGTTTGGGGCAGCATTTTTATTTTTATGTTTGTTTCCTAACGGCCGTTTCTATCCTCGTTGGTCTCGCTATGCGACCGTCGTTTGGTTAGGCTATGTCCTCTTATGGCTATT
The DNA here is from genome assembly GCA_965223555.1 of Promineifilaceae bacterium (SeqCode). Taxonomy (GTDB): domain Bacteria; phylum Chloroflexota; class Anaerolineae; order Promineifilales; family Promineifilaceae; genus CBDCWU01. The sequence goes on along the minus strand of CBDCWU010000008.1, from coordinate 795,200 downwards.
TTGGCCCCAACTTAATCTTCATCGTGCCCAAACCATTTGGCCTGCCGCTGTTTTTGTCGGTATTATGTGGCTGGGTGTGGCGGCGCAGCTCTGGCGCTACCGTCACATCTCTAGCTCAGATGAGAAACAGCAGACAAAATGGGTGATTGCCGGCTTTGCTGTGGCTAATTTGGGGCTGTTGGGTATTGCTCTTCTCCTCACGTTCGAGCATGTTTTGTCGCCTACTTTATTAACCCGAGCCATTCTCTTCTTGCCCTTGCTGCCAATGCTTATTCCCCTTTCCATTGCCATCGCTTTATTGCGCTACCGTTTGTGGCAAATTGATATCATCATCAATCGCACCCTGGTTTATGGTGGACTGTCACTGGGCGTTGTGGCCGTTTATGCCCTGACGGTTGGCGGCCTCAGTCTACTTTTTCAAGGCCAGAATAACTTACTCATCTCCTTGCTGGCTACAGGATTGATTGCCGTCCTCTTCCAGCCCGTACGGGAACGGTTGCAACGTGGCGTGAACCGATTCATATTCGGCGAACGGGACGATCCTTATGCTGTTTTATCAAAATTGGGACAACAACTGCAAGAAACGGCCGTTCCCGGACAAACCTTGCCCACCATCACCGCTACTATCTGCCAAACACTCAAGCTGCCCTATGCAGCCATTATAGTGCAAACAGAAGCTGGCGGACGCAATACTGTTGCTGCCAGCGGCCAATGGGCATCTTTACAAGAAGAGTGGCCCTTGCGCTATCAGGGTCAAATCATTGGTTGGTTGGCTGTGGCTCCCCGCTCACCGAGAGAATGGTTTACTGATCACGAAAAACAGTTACTAGGCGATATTGCTTCCCAGGCTGGCGCCGCTATCTATGCCACTCGTCTAACCACCGCGCTGCAACGCTCCCGCGAAAAGCTGGTGCTAACCCGTGAAGAAGAACGCCGCCGCATTCGGCGCGATCTGCATGATGGGCTGGGCCCCTCCTTGGCTAGCCAAACCTTTGCCCTGGATACGGCACTCGATCTGTTGGAAACAGACCCAACGGCCGCTGCTGACCTGCTGCGTGGCCTCAAAACGCAAAACCAATCGCTAGTGGCCGATATTCGTCGCCTGGTTTATGAATTGCGTCCCCCTACGCTGGATGAACTAGGGCTGGCCCAAGCACTTGCCATCCACGTACAACAGCTAAACGGCCGTCATGCCACGCAGGTCCATTTACATACGCCACCCGAAACGGTTGAGTTTCTAGCGGCGGCTGTGGAAGTGGCCATTTATCGCCTGGTGCAAGAGGGGGTCAACAACGTGCTGCGCCATGCCCAAGCTGCTACCTGTACCGTTGCCATCCGTACTCAGCAGCCGTTACTTACCTTAACTATTAGCGACGATGGCTGTGGCATCCCCAGCCAGGTGCAGCCAGGTGTGGGACTAACATCCATGCGTGAACGGGTGGAGGAGTTGGGTGGTACTTTCGCTATTGCCCCGCAATTCCCTCGAGGTACATTGTTAACGGCCGTTTTACCCCTCAGCCACCCTTACGACCAAATCGTCGTTGCCATGTCAGAGGATTTGCCAGTGGTGATGGAGATTATCGGCGAGGCCGCCGCTTGGCTGGAGGCAAAAGGCATCGAGCAGTGGCCCTATCCCCCTAACAAACATTGGTGGCGGCGCACAGCTGCGGCTATTGAACGAGGCGAGATTTATCTGGCTTATCAGGAAGGCCTAGCAGTGGGAACTTTGGGCCTTACCTGGGCAGATGCTTATTGGCCCGACGATGGACAAGCTGGTTATGTTCATCGGCTAGCAATTTGCAATCAGGTGCATGGGCAAGAGATGGGGCGGGCTTTGCTCAATTGGGCCGCAGAGCAGATTCGACAACGACATCGTTCCCTTCTGCGGCTGGATGTGCCAATGGCCAACGGTCGTTTGCGCCGCTATTATGAAGAACAGGGCTTTGCCTTGTGCGGTACGGTGAGCGACCATGATTATGAAGCGGCTCTGTATGAAAAAAATGTAGCTACCGACCCATGACACATCTAACCATTTTGACGCTAGGTTCCCGTGGGGATGTGTTTCCCTATGTCGTACTGGGGCATGGTTTGCAGGCAGCGGGCTTTGATGTGCGCGTCATTACGTTTGAAAATTTTGCGCCCTTGGTGGCCCAATATGGCCTTGAATTTGAAGCAATACCGGGTGATGCGCAACAGCTAATGAGCAGCAGCGGTGGCATGGCCCTGACAGAATCAGGACAAAATGTGTGGAAAATGTGGCAAGCTGCCAAAAGTCTCTTTTGGCAAATGGCTACTGACATTGCCGATGTATTGTCTCAGACCCATATCTGGCAAACAAATGCCATCATTAATCAACTGCCGGGCAGTCTGTATGGTCTGAGCTTGGCAGAAAAGCTGCAAATTCCCTTGATTGCCGCCGCAGTGATGCCTCTCCAGCGCACCAGCACCTTCCCCATGGTGGCTTTCCCGTCATGGTTGGCTTTCTTGCCCGGCTACAATGCCTTATCTTATCGTCTTGCAGAACAAATTGTTTGGTCTGGCTTTCGCAAACCGATCAATCGGTGGCGACAAGAGGTGCTGGGGCTGGCTAAACGGCCGTTCCTGGGCAGCTTTCAACAATTGACACAGATACCTACTTTGCTCGGCTTCAGTGAAGCCATCGTGCCTCGTCCACCCGATTGGGGTTCCAACATTCATTACACAGGCTACTGGCTGCCCCAGGAACCTGATTGGACACCACCCAAAACATTAACTGATTTTTTGGCAGATGGAACGCCTCCTATCTTTGTTGGGTTTGGCAGTATGTCTATGCAGAATCCTCAGCAGGTGACACAGGTTGTACTGGATGCCTTACAACGTACTGGGCAGCGAGCTATATTACAAGCAGGTTGGGCTGGCATTGGCCAACTATCATTGCCGGCAAACGTCTATCTGTTGGATTATGCGCCTTATGGTTGGCTTTTCCCTAAAATGGCAGCAGTCATCCATCATGGTGGCTCCGGTACTACAGGCTTTGGCTTTTGGGCAGGCGTGCCCACTATCTTGATACCATTTCTATTTGACCAGTTTTATTGGGGACGCCGCATTGAAGCCTTAAGCGTTGGACCTACCCCCATACCCCACAAACGATTAACGGTCACCAGATTATCCGCAGCAATCGAAACGGCCGTATCCAACTCTCAGATGCGCCAACGGGCTGCCGCACTGGGACAAGAAATCCGACAAGAAGCGGGCGTCGCCACGGCGGTCGCGCGTATTCAGGAGGTAATGACCCATGCCCATCCCTGATCCTATTCGTATTTTGGTTGTTGATGATCACAAACTGTTCCGTGAAGGATTGAGTGCCTTGCTAAATGCTGCACCAGAAACGGCCGTTGTCGGCGAAGCAGGCACGGGCACAGAAGCCATTGCCCAAGCCAAAACAGCATCTCCTGATGTTATTTTGATGGACATCCAAATGCCAGAAATGAACGGCATTGAGGCCACACGCCGCATCTTGGCTGCTTTGCCGGAGGTGGGCATCGTCATGCTCACCATGCTGGAGGACGACGATTCGCTTTTTGCCGCCATGTGTGCTGGGGCGCGGGGCTACATTTTGAAGGGGGCCGATAAAGCCGAGGTATTGCGGACAGTGACGGCCGTTGCCGAAGGACAAGCCCTGTTTGGTCCTGAAATTGCCTATCGTTTGACCAATTTTTTCCAGCGTGAGGTTCCACAGGAAACGGCCGTTCCTACCTTCCCCGAACTCACTGACCGAGAGCGCGAAGTGCTACAACTCATCGCTCAAGGTAAAAATAACAGCGATATTGCCGAAGCCCTAGTGATTAGCCCCAAAACTGTACGGAATCACATTACAAACGTCTTTAGCAAGCTGCAAGTGGTCAACAGAGCCCAGGCAATTATCAAAGCCAAAGATGCGGGTTTGGGCAACGATTAAGAAACGTCTTCAATAAGGTTCCTACAAGTAAGTCTTTAGTTTGTCCGATTGAGTTTTTTTCGATCAAATCAACATACTCAAGCTACGACCGCATTATCTATAATTGTAAACTGGTGTAGATCACAATTAATTTCAGCTATTACTCCATAAGGTAACACAAACATCGGGTCGGTGTGTCCAAAGTCCATATGTGTGATTATTGGTAGGTTCGTTAGCCTTTCTTCTTCTACAACAACTTCCAGGATGGCTTCATCATATTCAGCGAATTTTTCTGGAGGAACTTGCCCGCCTGGGCGGGCAAACAAGATTCCAGAAAGTCTTTTCAAAATGCCCATCGCTGCACAAGATCGTAAGCTTCTCTTTACTATTTCGGGCGAGGGTGCCTCCTCAGATGTCTCTAAAAATAAGATAGTATCTTGCCACTGACTTGGTTCAGGCCAAAAATCAGTGCCTCGTAGCCAATCTAAAACTTCAAGACAACCGCCTAGCAAATGCCCTTGCCGAGTGCCTTGTCCCTGGATAAATTTCCAACCTGATGAGTCATTCAGCTTGCGTTTACGATGTTGATTTTCTGGAACCGCCCAGTCCAACACCTCCACGGCCCAACCGTCTTTGTTTGGCGCCAGGTTTCCGATAGGTTTTGAGGAAAACAGCGTTTTGCGAACTGAATTGACCATATAAGGAAACATTCCCCCGTTTTCAGCAAAGCCCGCCATGATGGCTGGCCCATAAAACGAAATCAGTCCAGCTTTGAAGCAGGCCATATGTGTGATTGTCGTGTCTGAATATCCCATAAAAATTTTAGGATGTGTCCGGATGACATCGAGATCCAAATAAGGCAAGATGCGGATGGAATCGTCACCACCAATTGTGGATACAATTGCTTTGATGGTGGGATCAACGAAAGCCTGCATTAAATCATCTGCTCTTGCTTGTGGATTGCGCTGTAGCCAGGCTGCATCTCGCAAAGCATGAGGCGTTTCAGTAACCACCAGACCAAATTCATCTTGAAGCTGTTGTTTGCCAGCTTGGTAGCGATGGGGGAAAGTGCCTGGTCCACCCCAGGATAGAGAGATAGTAGCAACTTTGTCACCAGGATATAATTTTTGTGGTTTTATTATCTCGAATTGTGTCATTCAGTCTTCTGACTACTTTCTTAAACAGGTGATGTAGAGAATGCAGTCTGTATTTTACCATGATCATCGCCACTCTTATCTAACTTCAATAAAGATTAAGAAGATTCCTTGGGGGTTAATCGCAGCCGCTGTTTACCTTTGCCTGGTACGCGTTCGATCAATCCGCGTGCTTCTAAATCGAGTTTGACTGTGGTTACCCACCAACCCGGTGATGTATTTGCTAATAGTTCAGCAGATAGATGTGGCTCTACCGCCCGGCTGAGCTCGGAAAATAGAATCCCTGTTTCGGTAGGGAGGATAACCTTCAAAAGTGCCTCGCGATATTGATCGTAGGTTGCTTTTGTCACTCGCGTTCCCTGTTTATCAGGGTTGGGATGTAAGGCTTGCATCATCTCTGTTTGGTTTGTCATGGTCATCTCCTTGTGTGACTATTTGTCATATGATATGCGTATTTTATATGACTATTTGTTATATGTCAATTAGTCACGTATAATGATGATCATGAGCAAAGATTTACCTATTACTAGCTATATTGTTTTGGGCCTACTTTCATTTGGTGAGGAGCGTTCCGGATATGAGATTCGTAAGGCGGGTGAAAGTTTAAAATATTTCTACTGGAATCCAGCACAGAGCCAAATCTACCGAGAGCTACGTCGTTTGGAAGCCAATCAATTGGTTACGTCGTATCATGTGCCACAAACAGGCAAGCCAGACAAGCAACTTTATTGCATCACAGAGAAGGGAACGGCCGTTTTCCGCGATTGGATCACCCACCAAACATTACCCCCCACCGTCCGGAAGCATCCTTTGCTGCTCAAGCTTTTCTTTGGTCACGTCGTTGAGCCAGATGTGATTCAAAATCTATTACGGGAGTTTATTGAGGATATGCAGCAGAATTTGGCTCAGCTGGCTATTGTTGAAGAATTCTTGGCTGATGATACAGAAAACGAATATGCGGCTATGATTGTTGAATGGAACATACATTATTGCCGTTCCGAATTGGCCATAGCCCGCAAGTTGCTGGTACGAATGGAGATAAAGGGGTGATCAATGGTCTATCAAGTGTTATTACTCTTCTGCGATCAAGGATAAGTCAGCGATTGTTTTTTCTACTAGCTCCCCCAAACCAGATAACATAGCGGTATCAAAGCGGAATTCAGCCCCGGCAGCAGCAAACAGCTCGGGTAAAGTTTTAGTGCCGCCTAAGGCGAGGGCGCGGCGATAGGTGGCTATAGCTCTCGTGTGATCATAAAGGCTGTTGCGCCAGATTTGCAGGGCACCAATTTGGGCCATGCCATACTCGATGTAGTAGAAGGGACTACCAAAAATATGGGGTTTACGATGCCAGCCAGTCATAAGTTCCGCTGCAAACCCTTGCCAATTGATGCTGGGTATGAAGCGTCGCCAAAGCCTGCTCCAAGCAAGATCGCACATGTCTGGGTTCATGGCTTCGTCAATATGGGTGTAGGCCCAATGCTGAAATAGATCTACAACGGACATGTAGGGCAGGAAAGTGATGATGCCTTCGAGGTGTTCGATGCGAGCACGGGCGACTTCGGACGGATTATAAAAGCCCCCATGAGTTTGTGTGAGATAGGGGGTGGCTAATAGTTCCATGCTCATAGAGGCGACTTCGCAAAATTCCATGGGGGGGTCTTTTTGCCAGATGAAGGGTAGGTCGGCCGTTTCAAAGACATGGAAGGCATGTCCGGCTTCATGGAGAAGGGTTTGTACATCATCATGTAGGCCAACGCCGTTCATAAAGATAAACGGCCGTTTACGCAAGGGCAATTCAGCACAAAATCCACCTAAGGCCTTGCCTGGTCGTGTATCCAAATCTAGTAAATGTTCCTCAGCCATCGTGGCTAGATGCCGCGCTAAACTAGGATCAACTTGCTGGAAAATATTTAAGCTACCTTCGATGAGTTCTGGCGCTTCGTTGTAGGGCTTGAGGGTGGGAGCCTGGCTGGGGTCAACGAATGTATCCCAGGGGCGCAATGCATCTAGCCCCAAACGCTGTTGCTTGCGAGTGTAAATGCGCTGAGCAGCTGGCACTATCACCGATTCAATAGCTTCATGAAAGGTGAAGCAATCTTCGGGTGTGTAGTCGAAGCGGCCTTTCTCCCGAAAAGCATAGGCCCGATAATCGGGTAGGTCGGCATTGGTTGCCACTTGCTGGCGCAGCGCGAGCATGTCGGTATAGAGTTTATTGAGGGATTGACGACAACTAAGCCAAAGCTCCATGGAAATTTTCCAGGCACGCTCACGAATGGCGCGCTCTTTGTCTTGCAAAAAGACGGTCAATTGGCTCAGATTTTTCTCTTCACCATCCCAGTCAGCCTTTAGCGCACCTGTTAATTTATCATATTCATTGTCGAGTTTGGCTAACTCGGTCAGATGGGGGATATTGGCTTCACGAAAAAGGTCGGCGGCATTTTTCATGTTGCGGATAACAAGGGCCATATCCTCACCAAAAACGGCCGTATCACCATTGACGAGAGTTAGAAGGCGTTCCTTCAAGGCTTGGTCAGCGACTTGGGCTTGGGGCATAATCTGATCGAGCATATCAAGAAAGGCTGCTTCTTTTTCAGAATCAGTTGTGTCAATGGCCTTGGCAATGTAAATGGCGTGAAAGGCTTCTGTGAGCACCTCACTAATGTGTGACCAATTTTCTAGCCAAGTGTGGGCTGTCTGGGGCGTGAGAGGGTGAACCTGCAAAGCCTCAAAATAGGGAGCAAAGGTTTCCCATTGTCGTGGGTCAATATCATCAATGGTCGTGGGGAGTGGGGGGATATTCATGAATAATTCCTAAGTGCGTTATAGAGCAAGAAGCCCTTGCAGGCAACAAGGGCTTCTTGAGTTTTGAGGCGACGACCGGATTCGAACCGGTGATAAGGGTTTTGCAGACCCCTGCCTTACCACTTGGCCACGTCGCCGTAAATAAATATCGGCAGGTACTTGATGACCTGCCGATTAAGCGGGCGACGAGATTCGAACTCGTGACCTTCTCCTTGGCAAGGAGACGTTCTACCACTGAACTACGCCCGCAAGTTAATAAGTTAAAGATGCCAGGACCCAGACTCGAACTGGGGACACCTGCATTTTCAGTGCAGTGCTCTACCAACTGAGCTATCCCGGCAGGTACTACACCTGACTAGGTTGTTAAGCGTGGGAATTCTATCGAAAGGGGTGTAAGCTGTCAAGTGTAATTCAATCTATTTTAACTCAAATTGGGCACAATAATCCGAAATAAGGCGAATAGATCGAGACTAGCCAGGGCGAGGGCTAACCCCAGAGGCAGTAGATTTTGGGTGACGGGCCAGCGTTGGTTAAACGGCCGTCCCCAAACGCTCATACTCACAGCCACGCCAATGCTAATTGGCACTAAAGCGGGAAAGAGATAGCGTCCTTGATGCTGGACAAAGGTGAGATTGTAGCCGATGTGGAGGGTGGCTGTGAGGAGGAAGGTTGTGAGTAGGATGAGGGGAGTGTGGGGGATAAGATGTGGGGTGCGGGGTGTAGAGCGTGGAGCGCGGAGTGTGGAGTGTGGGGTGTGGCGTTTCTTTTGGAAGGTGTGAGCGATTAGGCCAAGGATGATGATAGCGGTGAAGAGTTGCAGCAGGGGATAGAGCCAACTGGGATGGTTCATGGGCAGGGTCATCCAGCCGAACTGGCCCCAAAAACTGTTGAAGGTGGTTTGGAGGAATCGTTGTATGGTTCCCCACAGGCCAAATTGTGCAATCCAATCGGCCGTTCGCGGTTGGCCAATGACAACAGCATCATGAGCGGTTTTGCCTAAGATATCGAGACCGCCATAAATAGCGATGTTACGCCCCCACCACAAGCTGCCAAGTAATAAGGCAGGTACGGCCACACACCAACTGGCTCGCCCAAGTGTGGGCCAGGCATCCCAATAGTGCCATAACAAGGCCAGCCCGATGACGGGAGCCATTACATAGACGGTTCCTTTGGTGAGGAAGCCTAGGCCAAGGAGTAAGCCGATAGTGAACCAATGCCTATTCAGTGATTGATGATCCGGTTTTAGTTGTTGTTGGTTACTCTCTAAGCTTACCAACTGCCATAAAATGGCGGCGATGAGGAGTTCGGCTAAGGCATCGTTGTTGATGGCGGCGAGAAGGGCAAGATGTTGAGGGAGAAGGGCAATGAAGACGGCCGTTGTCCAGCCCAGCCAATCGTGCCCAGTTACTTTTTTGGCGATCGAGTAGGCTAGGACGACAAGGCCTGCACCCATGATCAAGGAGGTTAGCCGCAAAGCCAGCAGTGAGCCGTCTGTGAGCCAATAAACGGGCGTGAGCAGTAGGTAGTAGAGGGGTGGCTGCCAATCCTCGTATTCTAAGGAATCTAGTGAGTAGGTGGGGGCGAAGCCGGATTCAAACACGACTTCGGTGATATATTCTTGATCATAATCGCCAGCTTCGATGACGGGTAGGTAGCCGGCCGCAAGCTGGCGGATGTAATTGTAGTGAGCTGGTTCGTCGGGAGCTTGCCAAGCCGGTGTGTAGCTAGCGAAGAGCAGACCGATAAGGAGGTAGAGGAGGAGAATCAAGACTATAGGGAGATGTTTTCGCATGGGCCGATCATATCCCATCAAGGCCGTGGTGCAATGAACGATTATACGACGTTTGGCCTTTGCAGAGCAGATTGCTCCGCTTCTTGATATTGGAGACTAATTGGTCTCTGGGACGGTAACTTTATGGAAGGCTTAGGCTTCATTGAGGACGGGCTGGAGGGGCAGAAGGACGTGAAATTGACTGCCAGGAAAGGTTTGTTCGTTATGGCCGGGACTTTCTACCCAGACTTGGCCGCCATGGGCTTCGACAATGCCACGCACGATGGCCAGACCTAAGCCTGGCCCGCCACCTTTGAATTTGGTTTGTCCACTGGAATGGTACTGGACTTTGCCTAATTGATAGAATTTGGTGAAGATGAGTTCTTGTACATCGGGCGCAATGCCGATGCCAGTATCGCTGACGATGATTTCTAGCCCAGGATTGTCGCTATCTAAGGTGGCTGTTTGTCCTGAAACGGTGATAGTGCCTCCATCGGGCGTGTATTTGATGGCGTTGGCTATGAGGTGGGAAAAGACGGTGTGCAGCGAGTCGAGATCGGCCGTTACTTCTGGAAGTTGGCTGAAATCTTGGACGGTGAGGGTGAGGTTACGTTCGGTGACGGCCGTTTTTACGTTTCGTTCAATACGCTGGAGCATCAAGTCTAGCGAGATGGGCTGGGCATGAAGGGTGAGTGTTTCATTTTCGATGCGGGCCACATTGAGAAGATTGTTCACGATATCATGGAGACGAACGGTGCTTTGGTACATGCCATTGACCATGCTGTGATGCGTGTCGCTTTTGGCAATAAGATCATCTTGTAGCAGCATTTGGCTGTAGCCTTTGAGTGTAGTAAGGGGTGTTCGCAGTTCGTGGGCAGCGATGTTGATGAAGTCGGATTTGGCCTGATCGAGGCGGGCGAGTTGTAGAACGGCTTCGGTGCGCTGTTGGATTTCATACTCTAGCTGGTGGTTGAATCGAGCAATTTCATTGTAGAGGTTGGCATTTTCTAGAGCAACGGCCGCTTGCACGGCGAAGGTGATGGTGGGGGCGACATCTTCTTGACTGTAGGGATTATCTGTTTCACGTACCAGAGATAACATGCCAATAACCTGTTCCCCGTGAATGAGGGGGGCACCTAACCAAGATTTGGCAGGTGTCAGCCCTTCTACATGAACCCAGTTTTCTTGTTGGGAGAGATCGGGCAGAACCAGTGGCCGCCGGCTACGGTTGATTTGCAAATAGACATCATTTTCATTGGCACTGTCTATGGGAATGCGGATTTGCAAAGGGTTAGATTCAGGGGGAAATCCGCGTGCGGCAACGATCTCCATCTCATTTTGGCGGTGAATGAGGAGTGAAGCACGATCATAAGCGACGATGGTAGCCAGTTGTTCTAGAACAAGATCGAGAATTTTTTGGCGATCAAGTGTACCGGATAAGGCCAAACCCACATCGTATAGGGTTTCGGCCAGTTGGCGACGATTGGCTTCCCGTTCATAGAGATTGGCATTGCGGATGGTCACGGCCGTTTGGGCGGCTAATGATTGCAAAACTAGGATATGATCGGTATCGAAGCCTGCTTGACTCTGACTTTGAATATCCAGCACCCCAATCAGCTTATGGCCGATGACCAAGGGTAGAGCCAGTTCTGAGTGCATATTGGGCAGCATATTGGGTTGCACGGCGGTTGTGTCTATGCGGCCGTTATTGATACAAACTGGTTGCCGTTGGCTCGCTGCGACTCCGATGGGGGCACTGGCAGTCAAGGGCTGGCCGATTTCCAGTGGCTGCTGGGGTTGTGCCCCAATGTGTGCTTGGTGCTCAACAAGGCCTTTCTCGTTGAGAACGATGAGGCCGATGTAGTCGTAGTGGAATTGGTTTTGGATGAGGGTGACGATCTGTGTCAGCAGGGCAGAAAAATCGAGATAGGCTGTAATCTCCTGGCTAAAGGCACTGCTGGTTTCGATCTGACGACGCAAAAGGTCTGTTTTGTGGCGATGACGTTGGTTGAAGTAGAGGAGGAGGGCAATAAGGCAAACGGCCGTTACCAGCCAGACGACGATGAGCCAAAAGCCAGCCACAAGTTGTGATAGCCATATGCCTACGCTGAAAAGCAGCAACATGGTGAAGAGAACGACTAAGAATTCCGTCTTGGAATTAACGAGTCTGTTCATGCCAATAGTAGTTTCCCTTGTCAGGGGATGGGCATTTGACTACAATGCCTAAATCTTTCACCTTAGGAGTATACCAATGAATGTCCATTGTACCTACTGTCGCCATTCTTTCAATTTAAGCCGGGAGTTTATGGCACAAGCGGTTTCTGAGGCAGCCGAAAAAAACCATAAATCACATCCAATTGAATGTCCCAGTTGTCGCAAAACGGTTAAGGTTTCGGTTAAGCAGATGCGTCGCTTTGTGCCCCGCCCGCAACAAAATGTAGAGTAGCTATGTAATGATTCTCTGTGGTATGTGGTAAAGGTTCTTCTGGCGGATATATTGGTGAACGGCCGTTGGCAATAAATGACGAATGGAGTGTCCGCCCCTGGCCCATTGTCGAATATCGGTTGAAGAGAGATTGAGTTGAGGGCCATCTAGGATGTCGACGGCCGTTTTGATGCCAGGGACGGCCGTTTGTAAATTGTGCCAATCTACCTCAACATCAGGGCGGGGCAATACCGCCAGCCGACATAATTGAATCAATTTTTGTGGTTGGTACCAGATAGGCAAATCGCGTAGCGAATCGCTGCCAATCAGCCACCACAACTGTGTTTGGGGATAGATTTGTTGCAGCAGGGGCAACAGGGTTACGGTTACCTGCGGTGGTGTCCGCTCTATATCGGTTATGTCTAACTCGAAATGGGGCGTATTTTGGATAGCTAATTGGGTCATTTGCAGACGATGGGAAACGGCTGTAACAGATTGGCGTCCCTTGTGTGGTGGCTGACCAACTGGCAAAAACAGCACTTTTGTCAGGCCTAATTGTGCCCGGGCTGTCTCTGCTAACCACAAATGTCCCCAATGTGGCGGGTCAAACGTCCCGCCCAACAGTCCAATCTTCATGCAATAACCGGTGCACAGTAATCGGTTTAGGTATGATCCTCAACAGATTACTGATCCATCCACTCCAGCGCCTCATCATTAATATGAACTGTATCACCGGGTTCAATACCGGCCTTTAGTAATGCTTCTGAGATGCCCATGCTTTCCAAAATGCGCTGGAAACGCAAAGCCGTTGCCTCAAACTCGAAATAGGTCATCGCTGCAATGCGCTCAATACGCTTGCCATGTACCCGCCAACCATCATCCGTTGGTTCAAGCCAAAACGCTTCATCATCTTCATCGGGTGTAATCACGATCATTTCGTCTACTGGTGCGGGTTCGGGTGTCTCATCAAGCATCTGCTTCACTTGATATAGCATTTGGCGCACACCTTGTCCGGTTGCTGCGGAAATGGAGCAAAAGGGAAACCCTTGTTTACTCACTTCTTCCTCAATGAGAGGCTCCCAGGCAATGGCATCGGGTAAATCCATCTTATTAAAGACGACAAGCTGCGGCCGTTCTTCCAATTTAGTGTCGTAAAGGGCCAACTCTTGATTGATCATAGCCCAATCAGTGAGCGGCTCTGTGGCGGAACCATCTAATAAATGAATCAGCACGCGTGTACGCTCCACATGACGAAGAAAATCATGCCCCAAGCCAATGCCTTGAGCTGCCCCTTCAATCAGGCCTGGAATATCGGCCAGCACCATTGTTTCATAGCCGTCTAATTCCACTACGCCCAAGTTGGGTTGCAGGGTGGTGAAGGGATAGTCTGCAATTTTTGGTTTGGCCGCGCTGACGACAGACAGCAAGGTGGACTTGCCAGCATTGGGCACACCGACAATGCCCACATCGGCGATGAGCTTGAGTTCTAATTCCAGCCAAAGCTCTTCGCCCGGTTCGCCCCGTTCTGCTAGACGCGGAGCGCGATTGGCACTATTGGCAAAGCGAGCATTGCCGCGCCCCCCCCGGCCACCAGCTAATATCAGAACTTCCTGGTCAGGGTCTGTCAAATCAGCTAATAGATCGCCACTATCAGTGTGGCGGATCATGGTGCCAGGAGGTACTTCTAAACGTACATTTTTACCACTGGCGCCAGTCCGATTTTTGGTGGTTCCATGCACGCCATTGCCTGCCCGATAATGGTTGTTGCGGTGGTAGCGTATGAGGCTGTTCAAATGGGCGTTGACAGCAAAGATGACGTCGCCGCCTTTGCCGCCGTCAGCCCCATCGGGACCGCCTAAGGGCACGTATTTTTCGCGGCGAAAGCTGATCATGCCATCACCGCCATCGCCACTGCGAACGTAGATTTTGGCTCGGTCGTAGAACATGTGAGGGATTACTCTATCAGGTTTGGTCTAGAAACTGGCTTAAGACGGCTAAGCGGGGGTCAATATGGTCGTGTTGACAATCGCAATCACTTTCGTTTAGATTTTGACCGCATTCGATACACAGGCCTTGACAGTTGGTACGGCAAACGGGATTGATGGGAACCTCTAATAAGCTGAGGTCGCGTATGAGTGGCGCTAAATCTATGAAGCCCGTGTCGCCATCGAAGGCCATGGCTAAAGGTGGTGCTTGGTGGAATGGATAGTAGAATAGTTCATCAATTTGGATGGCAATAGGCTGATCGGCCGTTTCTAAGCAGCGCACACAGTCCACAGCAATTTTGCTGTGAAGGCTGCCACTAACATACACGCCTTCAGAGGTGCGTGTAGCATTAAAATTTCCTTGTAAGGGACTCAGCGTCACATCGGGCATGACGCGAATCGTTGGATAATCTAATTCATACATGCGGCTTGTGCCTAATGAGGCTTCAAGCAAAAAGCCAAAATTAAAGCGCAAGCGTGAGGGGGGATTGTTGCCCATGATTAAACTCCATGCGACAAAATTGAGCGAAGAGTATAGCATAGGTGGCGCATAATGCGTAAAATGTAAGGAGACACTAATGGATACGAAGCTTTTGGTGGCGACGCATAATCAAGGTAAGGTGAAAGAGTTTTCCGAGATGTTGGCAGACTTGGATGTGGCTTGGCTGAGTTTGCGAGATGTGGGGGTGGTGGATGATGTGGAGGAGACAGGACAAACGTTTCGAGAAAACGCTATTTTGAAAGCGCGGTTTTACGCGCAAGTGACGGGTTTGCTGACATTGGCAGATGATTCGGGACTAGAGGTGGACGCTTTGGGTGGTCGGCCAGGTGTGTATACGGCGCGATATGGTGGAAAGGGATTGTCACACGAGGCTCGCTATCGTCTTCTGTTACGGAATATGCAAGCAATAGCTGCGACTGAACGCACAGCTAGATTTCGGGCGGTTATTGTTTTGGTGCAGCCGGATGGGACGATTGTGGGCGAAGCTGAAGGGGTGTGTGAAGGGGCAATTGCCACGGAGGCAGCCGGAGAAGATGGCTTTGGGTATGATCCTGTCTTCTATTTGCCAGAATGGCAGATGACGATGGCGCAAGTGGGATCGGCCGTTAAACATCAAATCAGCCATAGGGGACGAGCATTGCAGAAAATTGAACCACTATTACGGACGTTATTGGCGGGCAAAAGGGGCTCATGAATTCGGATCTATTGGGTTGAACAGATGCTTGTTTTGTCAGAAATGCCTAAAAATCTGGGAAATTAGGAGTTAGGTACCGAATTTGGTACTATTAGGGGTGAGGCTCATGGTGAATGAGACCCCAAATGTAAGGTTGTTATAGGAGAATTGCATGGGAGCAAAAATACTTGTTGTTGATGATGAAGCTTATATTCGGATGCTTATTGAATTGACGCTTGAGGATTTGCAAAGCGATGGTGTAGAAATCATAACGGCCGAAGATGGTGCCGAGGCATTGGAGATTATCAAAGAAGAACGGCCGAATCTAGTGTTTCTAGATGTGATGATGCCGAATGTGACCGGTTTTGATGTCTGTTATACCGTGAAGCATGAATGGGAATACAATGATGTTGTAATTGTGATGCTTACAGCCAAAGGTCAAGATTTTGACGTGGAAAAGGGGATGATGGCTGGAGCCGATGTGTATATGACGAAGCCGTTTGATCCAGATGAATTGTTGGAAAAAGCAGAAGAGATTTTAGGGTTGTAGAGCCTAGGGGAAGGGCTGATGATGGCAACGGCCGTTGCCATCTAGACAATCTTACACAGCTTTTCTCTTGTTGATCCGTTTACTTGACTATCCTCTGTTTGCTTACGCTAACGTATGTGCCATTAGCCGGGACTGTTTCGATTAATCAATTCACTTATTTTTATGGGAGGTTGCTGAATGAATAAGTATTTCCCATACCTTCTGGTAACATAGGCTTTATGTTTTCCTGGCTAACTGGCTCGCCCACTTTGCGGTCCCGCTTAAACAAAGGTCTTATCGGCTCGCATGTTATCTACTCTCGCAATGGCAATGGCAATGGTCATAAAGCCGCTGTGCCAGACGTGACGCTTTATCTATTGCTTGCCATTTTAGTTTTGCTCATCTTTCTCTGTGCCACACTCATGGCTTTTTTTTATATTTGGCAAACGGGTCGCAGCGAAGGTGACACGGCCGTTCTGCCTGCTACCCCCTTCCCTGAAGTAATCGAAGTTATTCTCGTTGCCACCCCCACCATCAGCGCGACATTGGCTGTGCCTACGGCCGTTCCCACCCCCGTTCTCCCCCCTATGACCTGTGCCGACGTCCGACTGGGTGATCCCAATGCGGCTGATGGTGATTACACGCTTTTCCTCAACCGTAATCCGGCTTTTCCTGTCAGCATCTATTGCCACAATATGGCTGGCAACCCGATAGAGTATCTGAGCCTTGTCAATACGGGCAGTAATGTCAACTTTGCTAGTACTGCCTATCCCAGCGACGAACTCATTACGCGCTACGACAAAGTTCGCATTAACCTTCATCAGCTAACCCTTGATGCCACCGATCGTACCTTTGCTACGGTCAGTGGTACTGTGCCCCTCTACAGCCGCGTCCCCTACAATGATTACGGCCGTGTAGTGGGCTGCAATGAGGCAAAACCTGGTGCGGCCCTGGGCCGGGGCAATATTGACCTGACTGGCACAAGCTTAGCCCTAGATGAAGCTATTACTTTCATCTTAGCTGGTGCTGATGCCGAAGGCGGCGGCGCACAGATAAGCCAGGGCGGACAAATTGTTACTTTAGAAGCAGGCGGCCGTTGTGGGTGGATCGCGCCAGATGGGGCATTGCAGTTGAGATATATATTGTCTGGCTCATAGTCGCCAGTGCCTTGTGCCGTCTTCAGTGCAGCACTTTGGGGCTATTCCTTATATGTATATGGCTTCACCTACCCTTTTCAAAGCTGTACATGTCAATGATCGCCCAGCGCATGTAGCTGCCTTTGGATGAGGCTTCGCGTAAGCCTTTGATTACATCGGGAGGCACATCAAAGTAGCGATAAATACCTGTGCGATTGAAAACGACTTCTAATACCTGTTCTGCCTCGTTATATTTGAAGGCACTGATCATACTGGAATCTACATCTTCCCAGACTGGTTTGCTAGGTTTGGTGACAACGGCCGTTTTGCCACCGACTACCTTAGCGGCCGTTGCTTTCTTTAAGAACTCGCTCGCTTCTTTAATGACAATACCTACTAAGCCATCGTCATCATCCACAATAACAACGTAATTGCCGGCTTCCAATTCATATGAATCGCCAACGGCTTTGCCCAAAGTGATTTGTAAAGAATCCTTGGTTTTATCATAGTGGATTGTCACAATTAATCTCCTGTTTTGTTCAGACTACAGCCTCTCTTGCTTGAGGGCAGTAATGATTTTGGCTACTCGACTATTATAGCTGGGGTTGATGGGGATTTAGGCAATCGCCCATGCTCCCTGTTGCCCCTGTACGCTCATATTGTCCTGATATTATCATAGAGTGACTTTGCTTTCTATACAGAGTGTAGGTTTTCGGCCGTTTTGGGGATAGATTGTGTTAGAATACGGCCGTTATGGCTTGAGCAAACAGGGTAGTGTAGTAGGAAGCTACCCATTGTCTTGTGAGGCTTTGCCTTAGCAAAGAGCCTATCTAAAACATAAGCAAATAAAAGAGGAATTTCATAATGGATTTATCGTTGAAAGATTGCCAGAACGTGGTGGATGAGTGGGTGCAGACGATTGGGGTGCGCTATTATTCAGAGTTGACAAATACGGCCGTTTTGATGGAAGAAGTGGGCGAAGTAGCTCGTATCATGGCTCGTGTTTATGGTGATCAAAGCTTCAAAAAGTCAGATGAAGCCTACAATTTGGCTGATGAATTTGCTGATGTGCTGTTTGTGCTGATTTGCCTAGCTAATCAGACGGGTGTGGATTTGACAGAAGCTTTCCACCGCAATATGGACAAAAAGACGAAAAGGGACAAAGAGCGGCACGCCAATAATCCCAAATTGAAGGAGTGATAATGGGCGAGGAAATGCGTTTTGAAGATCGGGTGGCGATTGTCACAGGTGCTGGCGGGGGATTAGGGCGCACTTATGCGCTCTCACTAGCAAGCCGGGGGGCGAAGGTGGTTGTGAATGATTTAGGCGGCACAGCATTTGGGCAGGGGGCGGATGCTGCCCCTGCCGATAAGGTGGTGACAGAGATTGTAGCGACGGGGGGAACGGCCGTCCCCAACTACGACTCTGTAGAAAATGGCGACAAAATCGTACAAACGGCGTTGGATCACTTTGGGAGGGTGGATATTGTAATCAACAATGCTGGCATTTTGCGGGATACCAGCTTCCATAAGATGACGGAGCAGGATTGGGAGCTGATTTACCGGGTGCATCTTTATGGTGCCTTCAAAGTGACCCATGCCGCCTGGCCTTATTTACGTGACCAGCAATACGGCCGTGTTATCATGACAGCTTCGGCGGCGGGCATCTATGGTAACTTTGGGCAAGCCAATTATGGCACGGTCAAGTTAGGGTTGTTGGGGTTAGCCAATACATTGGCTATTGAGGGGCAGAAGCGTCATATTCATGTTAACACCATCGCTCCAGTAGCTGGTTCGCGGTTGACAGAGACGGTGCTACCTCAAGAGATGGTTGCAGTATTAAAGCCGGATTATGTGGCCCCTCTGGTAGCCTATTTGTGCCATGAAAGCTGTGGGGTGACGGGCCAACTGTTTGAATTGGGGGCTGGTTGGGTGTCACGGCTGCGCTGGCAGCGTAGCCAAGGGTCCTTTTTTCCCGTCAGTCAGCCCATTACGCCGGAGCGGATTGGTGAGCAGTGGTCGGTGATTAATGATTTTGCCGAAGCGGAAAATCCAACGACGGTGATGGACTCATTTGCTCCTATCACACGCAGCTTGCAAGAAGCACAAACGGCCGTTTCCCTGGGCAATGAATTCGTGGATGTGGCTAAAGCCTTGAGCTACCAGTTTAAGCCCGAGGTGTATAGCTACACGGAACGGGATGTAAGCCTCTACGCTCTCTCGGTGGGTGCGGCCAAAGACCCCCTTGACCCTAAAGAGTTGCAATTTGTTTATGAGCTAAATGGGGCTGGCTTTCGAGCACTACCAACCTTTGCTGTGACCTTTCCTTTTGTAGTGTTGGGGCAGATTATGGATGTGCCTGGCCTCAAGTTTAATCCTATGCTGCTGCTGCACGGGGAACAATATTTGGAGTTGAAACGGCCGTTGCCCACCTCTGGAATATTTACGCAGCAGGCCAAAATCAGCCAAATTTATGACAAAGGTAAAGGGGCTCTCATCATCACCGACATCAGCAGCCTGGACGAAAATGGCGAGGAAGTGGCCTTCAACCAAAGCTCCGTCTTCATTCGCGGCATTGGCGGCTTTGGTGGTGAGCGTGGCCCGTCGGGCAACATTAACCAGCCGCCTGACCGTGTGCCTGATGCTGTTTGTGAGGAGAAAACGGATGAAAATCAGGCTCTGCTCTATCGTCTGTCGTCGGGAGATCGCAACCCGCTCCATGCCGATCCTGCCATGGCGGCGATCGGCGGCTTTGAACGGCCGATTCTGCATGGTCTCTGCTTCTTTGGCTTTGCTGGACGGGCTGTGCTGAAATATTTTGCAAACAATGACCCAGCCCGATTCAAAAGTATCAAGGTACGTTTTGCCAAGCATGTCTTCCCTGGTGAAACGATTGTGACAGAGATGTGGCGCGAATCAGATACCCGCATTGTGTTTCAGAGCAAGGTGAAGGAGCGCGATGAGATTGTGTTGTCTAATGCGGTGGTAGAACTACATCCTATCGTCGAAAAAGATAAGACAGAAGCGGTGGTTGCTCCTGCTGCACCGCCCCGTTCGCTGGCAATTTTTGATCATATCCAGCAGCGTATTGCCCAAAACCCCCAGTGGGTGCAGGAGGTGGGTGCCGTTTATCAGTTCAACCTGACGGGTGATGATGGGGGCATGTATGTGGTTGATTTGAAGGCGGGAAACGGCCGTGCTTATCCCGGCACCGTTCCCAACCCCGATTGCACTCTCACCATCTCCTACCCCGACTTCCTGGCCCTTACCACTGGCGAACTCGATCCTCAGGCGGCTTTTATGTCTGGCAAACTCAAAATCAATGGTAATATTGTGCTTTCGACCAAACTTCAAAAATTATTTGCCTAAAAAGGAATACTAGAATCAAAATGAGCCTCCCCATGAAATTGAGAATTGCTTTTTATGTGGTTTTTCTGTTTAGTTTGATAAGTTGCTCACGTGCTGAGGAAATCAGTCTGCTAAAAACAGATATTGTTGGCACATGGGTTGCACGTCAGGACGAGATTCTGAACATATATGAATTCTACGAAGATGGCTCGGGCCTTATGCGAGACAGCTCGGAGAATTTTTATGCACCTGTTTCCTTTGTTTATGAGTTTGTTGAAGATGAAAAATTAGAGTTTTCAGCACAAGAAAATTACAGCATTTTTGTGGATATAAAGATGCCTACTTCGTCACAGTTAGTATGGGATGCCGATGTCACTGGGGGGTACCATATTGATTTCAATAAAGTGGGTGAATGTGAGTTGGACAGCCTGGAAAAGTGTATGGTCGGGCGATGGATAAGGCATTTCCCAAATGACAAATTTACTATATATGAATTTTATCGCACAGGTGAAGGTGCGGAATTTGCCCCTGAGTTTGTAGATGCTGAACATTTCAAGTTTAGTGCGATTGATCCTAATTCGATATTATTTGAGGTGGGGAATAGTGAGCCTACTGAGGTAAATGTATCTCTGCCTGATAACTATAAAATGATATTTGAGTTCGTAAATGGAGAAACTGAAACGATAACATTTTATAGGGTTGATGCACCTCACTAACTTTGCAGTTTTCGTTTACATAACGAAATCACCTCTGGTAGAGAATGATTACAACCACACATAGAAAAGGTCCATTGGCCTTAGGCTACCAGAGAGAAGAACATTATGTCGATAAAAAGTGCAAACATAGTGGCACCTTTTGGTCCCTAAAATTTGTATTGATTGAGGACAAAACATGACAATTGGAATTCTTGATTTTGGCACTTATATTCCTCATTACCGCGTATCACGAGAGGCGATGGGTGAGGCGTGGAAGATGGAACAGGCCAAATTGCTGCTGATTGGGGAGCGGGCGGTGGCTGGCTTTGATGAGGATTGTGTGACGCTGGCGACGGAGGCGGGGCTGCACGCGCTGGCTGGGCAAGATGGGGCGCAGGTGGATGCGGTCTATTTTGCTTCGACGACGGCTCCGTTTGGTGAGAAGAGCAGTGCAGCAGTGGTGGCGATGGCCTGTGATGTAGCGGCCAGCCGTACGGCCGATTTTGGCAATAGTTTGCGGGCGGGGACAACGGCCGTTGCCCAGGTCTTCGACTCCCTCAAAGCTGGTTCTATCCAGCAAGCGTTGGTAACAACGGCCGATATACGCCGACCTGAGCCGGGTACGATTTTAGAGGCCATTTCTGGCGATGGGGCAGCGGCTCTGCTGCTGGGTTCCGGTGAGCGTGTCATCGCCGAACTGGTGGGACAGTATCATGTGAGTGATCCTACCATTGATACTTGGCGGGTGCGTGACGGCCGTTATTTACAAACCGACGACGAAGCCTACACCAACCAAGTTGGCTACTTCGCCATGATGAAGCAAAGTGTGGCCGGATTGTTGCAGGCAAGCGGTGTAGCTGCGGCGGATGTGAAAGGGGTAGCGGCTTATGTACCAGACGGCCGTGCTTATATGAAAATGGCCAAGCAATCACCTCTGGGCGCGGCCTTTATGGCCATGGGCAGACAAGGCCCTGCGCCCAGCCTGCTCATGCAGGCGGGTAATTTAGGTACGGCTTTTGCTATAGCTCAATTGGCCTTGCTGTTGGAAACGGCCGAGCCTGGCGATCATATCGCTCTAGTGGGTTATGGTGATGGTGCTGATGCCTTTCTATTCCGGGTGACGGAGGCCATTGCGAACCGACCCCCAAAACGGCCGACAGCAGCCTGGCTGAATACAAAAGCTGAACTTCCTTATAACCTGGCTCTTCACTTTCGCGAAAACTTCCAAAACAAACCGCTTTTTCCACCAACAGTCGACCCCTGGACATCGCTGCCGCTCATGTATCGGGAGCGGGATGAGCTGCTGCGCTTCCATGCCCAAAAGTGTAGGAAATGTGGTTCAGTCTGGTGGCCCCATCGTCCCAACTGTTATGACTGTGGCAATGAGACAGATTTCAGCGCAGTGCGTTTGAGTGGCAAAGCGACTGTAGCCTCTTTTGTGGCAGAGTGGGCTATTCCCACACCTGTGCCGCCAGTAGGTATGATAACGGCCGATACGCCCGAAGGTGCCCGTATTACCAACGCTTCTACCGATGGCGATCCGCGTGGCTTGAAAGTAGGTGACGAAGTGGAATTTGCCTTGCGGATTTTCCATACCGCCAAAGGCTTGCCTCATTATTCTTGGAAAATCCGCAAAGTCCGCATTTGACCACACATATGGGCTTAGGTATAATTATCTGTCGCTTTATAATTGAGTGATTAAGGTTTATTTACAGATATTAGCAAGACCCATATACTTGTAAAAATAACCGCGATTTGTCACAAATTTTCAGGGCTTTAATGCCCTGTTTTTTTAGATACTAAATGGATTAGGAACAGAAATTAAATCATTACATAAAGATAGCTGAAAATGGTCAAAGCCCCAAGAGGTAATTTCGGGAAGTTATTTAGTTTTCAGCCCTTATGGAGAAAAAGAAATGCCAAAACGGACATATCAACCAAAAATTCGCCGTCGCAAGCGTGTACATGGCTTTTTGAAGCGCATGAGAACAAAAGGCGGTAAGAATGTCATCAAGAATCGCCGCGCTAAGGGCCGGAAACAGTTATCAGTCAAGATGAATAATCATGTGAAGCGGATTAACTGGAATGGGTCTAGTGCCACTGCTTATCGCTCAGTCAAGCGGTATGGTGGGGGATAGTTAACGGTCGAATGTGTTACCCTCGCAACACCGCCTGAAACGATCTTCTGATGTCATGCGGGTGAGGCGACAGGGGCGAAGCTGGCGACACCCTCTTTTTGTCTTATTAATACGAGCCAATGAACAGGAAATAAGTCGGTTTGCCTTCATTGCCAGCCGGGCGGTGGGCAATGCAGTCGTTCGTAACCGAGCCAAACGCTTGTTGCGTGAGGCTGTGCGCACACATTTGCCCCAGATTTCGGTGGGATGGGACTGTCTGCTGATCGCCGGAAAGAGAATACCTCAAGCTTCATTTGCTGAAGTGGATACGGCCATTACTCAACTTCTCATCCGAGCCAATCTATGGCGACAGTGAGTTCTGTTTCTGACATGAAACAACTGACCCTCTCTATCATTCGGATTTATCAAAAATATATTTCACCGGCGTTTCCCCCTAGCTGCCGTTTTACGCCTTCTTGTTCCCATTATGGTTATGAGGCGATTGAAAAACATGGTTTTTTGAAGGGTGGTTGGATGGCACTCAAGCGTATTGGCCGCTGCCATCCTTTTCATCCTGGTGGTTACGATCCGGTGCCATAACTTTGGAGGCAACTTACTTGTATCAAGCAAGATGGCCGTTACAGCGGCCCGTTATTCTACTCTTCATCATCGCTAGTTTTATCCTAGCTGCCTGTTCCACTGCATTGACAACCGAAAATTGGCCAGGTTTATCAACTGATGGACACAAAGTCTATGTGGCCCATGGTACAGGTGTCATTGCTTATGATGTCGCCAGTCAAGCCCCAGCTTGGACGTTCCCCGAGGAAGCTAGCCGTGTTCCAATATATGCGGCGCCATCCATTGAAGACGGCCGTATTATCATCGCTGATTTTGGGGCTTCTGGTGGCTTTCTGTCACCAGGTAGCATTGTAACCATTTATGCTTTGCAGGATACCGAACAAGGAAATCCTCCTATCTTGTGGTCAGCCGACGAGGCTACCAAAGCAAGTATTGTGGCTTCCCCTTTACAGGTGGGTGATCGCGTTTTTATTGGCACAGCCGACAACCATATCATCGCTCTGGATGCAACCAATGGAGCGCTGCTTTGGGATTTTGAAGTTGGTAA
Source organism: Promineifilaceae bacterium (SeqCode) (assembly GCA_965223555.1). GTDB lineage: Bacteria > Chloroflexota > Anaerolineae > Promineifilales > Promineifilaceae > CBDCWU01. The sequence continues at coordinate 771,022 of CBDCWU010000008.1, read as the reverse complement.
CAGTGTTTGGGGACAACCCGCTTATAAAGATGGTATCGTCTTTGTGGCTGTCTTGGACAAGAAAGTTTATGCGATTGATGCTGAAAAAGGTCAACCTATTTGGGATGAACCAGCTACTTTTGAGGGTGCATTAGCTAGTCGTCCTGTTGTTGACACGGACTTAGTTTATGTTACCAGTTTTGATGGGCAACTTCATGCTCTATCTATGAGTAGTGGCGAATCTAAGTGGGTGGCAGATGGTCAAGATTGGATCTGGGGCGCCCCTGCTTTAGTGGATGATGTTGTCTATTTCGTGGACGTGCAGGGCAATGTTTATGCGGTGGATGCCCAATCCGGCGACGAAATCTGGTCACAGAGTATTAACTTATCTGTGCAAACCAGCCCCATCGTTGTCGATGATGTGGTTTATATTGCATCTGAGGGTGCTGCTGAGACAGAACAAGGTGCTTTAACCGCCTTGGCTGCGGCAGACGGTCGTCAACTGTGGCAGCAAATCACACCAGCACCTCTTTACACTAACCCCGTTGTCGTTGACGATAGTATCATCGTTGCTTTAGAGAGTGAATCTGCGCTACTGATTGGTTATAACTTGGAAACAGGTACACAGCAGTGGCAATATTTACCACCGCAATAAAACAGGACTTTTGTTATGCTTAGCTTGTTATGGAATGAAGGCGTTCTCAACCCGATGGTTAATGGCCTGCTCTGGTTGTATGATATCTTAGGCAATAACTTTGTATTGGCCCTAACAGTTTTTACAGTCATTGTCCGCCTGGTTACATTGCCTTTGAACTTGCGCCAACAGCGATCCATGCTTAAGACACAGGAAATGCAGCCGCAGATCAAGGCTATCCAGGATAAATACCGCGACAATCCCCAAAAGATGCAGGAAGAGTTTCAGAAAATTGGATATAATCCGGCTGAAACATTATCCGGTTGTTTGCCATTGATCATTCAAATGCCCATCCTCATCGGCTTATATCGAGCTATTTTCTTTCTGCTAGGTGCGACACCTCAGGCATTGTTTGAACTTACAGAGCGGGCCTATGATTTTGTAGATTTAGGGTCTTTGTTGCCAATAGATAATCAATTTCTATGGCTAAATTTAGGTCAGCCTGATCCCTTTTATGTGTTACCTGTTTTGGTGTTTGCTACCATGTTTGTTCAGCAAAAATTGTTGAGCCCTGCTAAGAAAGACCAACCCCAAAACGCTAAAAAGAACCAACAACCTGATCCCACGGCTCAAATGACCCAGACTATGCAATACACAATGCCTATCATGTTTGGGGTAATGTCTTTGCAATTTTCGTCAGGTCTGTCAATTTATTGGGTCTTAGCCAATATTATCGGTATTTTTCAAGGCTATTATGTACGTCAAGCGATGGCCCCCCATCGTGAGGCCTCAGAAGCACGACGGCAGGCCAATGAACGGAAGGTGGCTGAACAGGATGATGAGCCAAAGAGTGAGAAGAAAGCAGCATCAAAGCCAGCTTCTCTAAATTCAGGTAGCAACAACTATGTCAGCAAAAATACTTCTGGCAAGCGGAAAACATCGAAAAGAAAGCGTCGTGCAAGACGCTAGTGGTGCGCCATACATCTATTGACGGATAAAACAGCGCGGCGTACCTTGCAGAAGCTACCGCTTCTGTCCGACAAAAGAAGTTTGTTAGAGTACTAGGTTTTCTAAGAAAATTTGGAGCTAAAACGTATGTCAAATCATCAACAGGAAATTGAAGCGAAGGGTCGGGACGTGGAAACGGCCGTTGAAATCGGTCTAGCTGAGTTGGGTGTGGATCGGGCCGATGTGGCGATCGAAATATTGGATGAGGGTAGCCGCGGTTTGTTGGGTATAGGCAGTCGTGAGGCGGTTGTTCGCCTCACGCGGACGTCATCAGGTCCCGAGCCAGACATGGTGGCTTCACCACCCAAAGTGATGGAAGAAGTAAAGGAAGAGGTTGTGGAAGAGGTTGTGGAAGAGGTCGTGGAAGAAGTTGTCGAAACGGCCGTTGCCCCACCCCCCCCGCCTATTGCTCCGCCACCACCAGCAGCCGAGACAATAGAGTCAACCGAAGAAACCCTGACACAAAAGGATGTCGCCCTAGAATTTATCGAGACGTTATTAGAAAAAATGCAAGTTTCTGCCAGCGTCACTGCTACTTTGTCAGACCCAGATGATCTCACAGGTGAACAAATTGATGTCATCGAAATTAACGGTGACGATCTAGGCGTTTTGATCGGCCCCCGTGGCGACACCCTCAGCACCATACAGTACCTAACTCGTTTAATGGTTAGCCATAATTTGCATCAGCGCGTCAATTTCGTCATAGATGTTCAAGGTTACCGTCAACGCCGCCAACAGGCGTTGGCCAGGTTGGCAGAGCGCATGGCGAAAAAGGTTGTCCAACGTGGTCAATCAATCGGACTAGAGCCTATGCCTCCTAACGAGCGGCGCATTATCCACATGACCTTACGCGAGCATGACGAAGTATATACAGAGAGTTTTGGTGAGGGGAATCGCCGAAAAGTGAGAATTATTCCGAAATAAAAAAAGGCCCTTTGGTTTTCCAAAGGGCCTTTTTTTATAAGGTGACCGATTTCACTTGAAGCACAGCCGTGATCCTGGCTAAAGCGTCCAAGGCTGCTGCTGGCGGCTCACTGTCCAAATTGATAAATGATATGGCTTCGCCCCCTGGCTGGTTACGCCCCATGCGCCATTCCCCAATATTCACTTCATAGGCGGCCAAAATCGTGCCGATTTGGCCTATGACACCCGATACATCACAATTTTGCATGATCAACACTGGCCCTTCTGGTTTGGCCTCTAATTCATGTTCGTCCACGCGTACAATACGTGGCTGGCTGCCGCCAAACAGTACACCAGCTAACACACGTTGCCCCCCGTCCCACTCAACCTGACTAGTGATTAAATTGGGATAATCTACTGGGCTTGTTCCCGCTGTCTGCGAGATGGAAATGCCATTCTCATCGGCCAAAATGGGGGCATTGATATAGTTAACAGAGTCTGGAATACTCTTTTCTAACAACCCTTTGAGCAGGGCAGCTGCAATCGGCCGCACTAGTTCACTCACTGCTTCCCCATGTACTTCTACTTTGATGCGCTGGATAGGCCCCTCAGCCAAACAAGCGTGCAAGGTCCCTAGCTTTTCAGCTACTGTCATGTACGGTCGGGCTGCTGCAAAATCAGGACCAGCATGGAAGGGCATATTGACCGTATTGCGGAAGTCTGCCCCGCGCAAGGCGTCTAAGACCTGCTCCACGATCTGAATCGCTACATCTCGTTGTGCTTCGATGGTGCTGGCAGCCACATGGGGGGTATGTATCACGTTGGGCAAACCAATTAAAGGATTGTCAGGTGCTGGTGGTTCGCTGCTATACACATCCAATCCCGCCGCTTTTACTTTTCCGCTCTGCAAGGCAGCGGCCAAAGCCTGCTCATCTATCAATTTGCCACGGGCCGCGTTCATGATCACCACCCCATCTTTCATTTGGCTGAGGCTCTCGGCATTGATCAGTTTCTCAGTTTCCGGCACAAGGGCTGTGTGTAAGGTGATATAGTCAGCCTGTGCCCACAAATCTTCCAAATCTACCAGCGCCACACCCAATTCACGGCCGACTTCTTCAGATACATAAGGATCATACGCGATCACCTCCATACCGAAGGCTTGAGCACGACTGGCTACTAAACGGCCGATTCTCCCAAAACCAACAATTCCCAGCACCTTGCGATATAGCTGCACCCCCGTAAACTTAGCGCGTTGCCACTTGCCTGCGGCCAATGAGGTATGGGCAGGCACAGTATGGCGGCTAGTTGCTAACATGAGAGCCATTGTCTGTTCGGCAGTGGCAATGCTATTGGCGCCTGGCGTATTGGTGACAATAATGCCCCTCATCGTGGCCGCTTTCACATCAATATTATCAATCCCTATGCCAGCCCGGCCGACTACTTTGAGATTTGTGCCTGCGGCTAAAACATCAGCATCAGCTTGTGTGCCGCTGCGAATGATCAAGGCATCATATTCGGGAATCTTGGCGATGAGTTCTTCTTTACTCATGCCAGTGATCATGTCATAAGTAGCATCTGGCATCTCATCCAAGCGATCTAAGCCTACCTGGCCTAATTTGTCTGAAATTAATATTTTGTACATAGTTCCACTAATTACATAATTACGTTGTTACGCAATCATTGATTAATAAATTCATCTATTGCCACAAATAACTCTTCCAAATCATCTATTTGCATATCGCCCATGTGCGCGATGCGGAAGTTCTTGCCTTTTAAGGCTCCATAGCCATCGGAAATGATCATGCCCCGTTGGCGTAGAAATTTGTTTAGGGCGGCAATATCCATATTCATCGTGTTACTAATACAAGTAACTGTGGGAGACTCATAGCCAGGGGCAGCAAAAAGGACAAAATCCCGCTCCGTCGCCCAGGCAATGGTTCTGTCACGCATGGCAATGTGACGGGCAAACCGGGTCTCCATGCCTTCAGCCAGCATGTCCGTAAGTTGTTTGTCTAGAGCAAATAGTAGGGAAACGGCCGGTGTGGCTGGCGTCTGACTCCGTTGCAGATATTTGTCTAGGTCGATGAAATCGAAATAGTAGCCCCGATGGGGAATGGTTTTAGCTTTGGCCATGGCTCGATCTGACACAGCGCAAAAGGCTAGGCCAGCGGGAAGGGCAAAGGCTTTCTGGCTAGAGGTTAGAGCCACATCTAAATCCCAAGCGTCGAACTCTAAGCGGGTGCCAGCTATCCCACTTACAGAATCCACCAATATCATGATTTCTTGTCCGTTAGGGGCCTGACGCACAACTTTGGCGATCTCTTGGATGGGATTGGTCACACCGGTGCTGGTTTCGTTGTGGGTGATGGCAATAGCATCAAAGCCGCCTTCAGCTAATTTAGCTGCTACTTGTTCTGGCAGAATGGGTTGTCCCCATTCAACTTCTATGGTGTCGGTGGCTTTACCATTGGCTTGGCTAATTTGATGCCAACGGCTGCTGAAGGCTCCGTTCATGCAGTGCAATATTTTTTGGCTGACGCAATTGCGAACGGCCGCTTCCATTAATCCAGTGCCTGATGAGGCACTGATGAGGACACGCTTGTCGGTAAAAAAGAGTTGTTGTAGTTTTGGCTCAATGTTGCTGACTAGGTCGGCACATTCTGGCATCCGGTGGCCAATCATCCACTCTGTTTGGGCATCGAGAACTTCTGGCCTAACCTCGGTGGGGCCGGGAATAAACAGCTTGATGTGCTTTGTTGAATTTCGTGCTGATTTGCTCATCGTTAAATGTGAGTGCTCCTTGTTCTATAAGTTGTTGGATTTTTGTAGTGAGATGTTTGTGGGGGGTGTTTGTTAGTTGTCGCAAAATATAGGGGCCTGCTGCTAGCGGGAGTATGGGGGCTAGGCTGGCACTGTTTAGATAGATTGGGGCGGCTCTGAAGACATTTTCGCGTCTGATGACACCGCCAAAGCCGACAAATAAATCTACAGCAGGACAAGCTAAAAGGTCGCTGCTGCCATCGCCAATGAGGAGGGAACGGCCGTCCTGCTCGCCTAATAATTCGCGCACGATGTCTGCCTTGCCATCGCTCACAGTCAAGGAACCTTCTTCAAAGTTAAGATAAGCTTCCTCACCACTTGATCCGGCTTGCCACCAAGGGCCAGACAGGGCATCATAATTTAGCCCCACAGCCCGTATACGCTCCTTAGGAACCCCTAACCATATGCCAAATTCTGCAACAGGTTCAGCCAGCCCACCACTAATGATGTAAACGTGATGTCCCTCCTCATGCAATATGTTAATGACTTCGGCAGCATCCTCCACCAAATGTCGCTTATATACTTGCCTGATGGCTTTTACTTGTTTGCGGGTGGGTTTAATGGCTTTTAATCTTTTGCCATAAACATCACCCAAATCAAGTTCGCCGTTCATAGCCGCATTGGTTAAGGTTTCTACTCGCCACTTTTTATCGGCTAGTTCGGCCAAAATATCAATGCCTTCTACAGTTGTTAGGGTTGAGTCGCAATCAAAAAAAATATGTTTATAAAAGGGCCAACGCATAAGAGAAACTTCCTGTATTGTTAAGTGAATTGTTTGAGAAGCAGTGAATGGAGATGCTGATTTGTAACCAGTATGCCTGCGCTTGTGTCTTGCCACTGAAACGGCCGTCCCCAGCCATCACTCACTTGCCCACCCGCTTCCTGTATGAGCAAGCTACCAGCCGCCACATCCCATGCACTTAGGCTAAAATTGAAATAGCCATCAGCCCGACCAGCCGCCACCCAGGCTTGGGCCAACGCGGCCGTGCCCACGGCACGTAGGCTGTGAACATGGGGGGCTACCTGTCCCAGCCGCGCCAAAACCTGTTCTCGTAACACTGGCTGCCGACTCCAATCCAGCATGATAATACTGTTGGCTAAACTGTTTACCGAACTAACTGAGAGTTGTTGCCCGTTTGACCATGCCCCCTGCCCTTTTACTGCTTGAAACAGCTCTTGGCGCATGGGATCATAAATCACCCCAACAAGTACCTCTTGCTGTTCATTAACGGCGGCCACGGAAATAGAAAACTCGGGCAATTGGCGGCTATAATTGGTTGTGCCATCAATGGGGTCTATGACCCAGCGAATGGGGCCAGATGTTGGCAAAGTGCTGTCATCTTCTTCAGTTATAAAACCATGATCGGGAAAGTGACTTAATATGCCATCAGTAATAACTTTCTGAGCAGCTATATCGGCATCTGTCACAATATCGCGGAAGCCTTTGCTTTGCAGTTGGCGCGGCTCCATGAACTTTTCGCGGGCAAGATTGGCAGCAGCAACGGCCGTTTCCGTCCCAACTACCAATAAGTCTTTCAATTCCATTATTTATAAAAAATGCACCCCGCCAAACTTGGCAGGGTGCATTTATGCTCACTACTTACATCATTTTACTGTGAATCAGCCAACGCTTGAGCCGCAGTTGCATCCAAATCAGCTAAAAGTGAATCCACCTCTGCTGCATCTGCTGCAATAATTGCATTAAATGCGTCAGAAATCTCACCACGTACCACACCCCAAGAAGCCAAGTTTGGTTCACTTTGGCCATATTGGCTCAATTCTAAGCCAGTGGCATAGATGGGATTTTCGGTCACATAATCACCCATGAACTGCTCTGTGGTGGACTGCGACGGGAAATAGGCACTAAAGTTAATCCACTGTGCCTGAATCTCTGGTGACGTAAAATGCTTCAACCATATCCAAGAGGCTAAATTGACCTCGGGATTTTGATCCACAACCCCGATTAATTGACCAAACGCATTAATAGCTACATTGCCATCTGGACCTGGGAAAGCCACAAGACCCCACTCATCATCATTGCCAGCGTCTTCAAAAGCACTGGCTTGGAAGGGCAGGCCCGCCGTTGAGCTCGTGGCAAACAAAGCCTGCCGGCCGGCAAACTCAGGATTGGGGAAACCGTCTATGGCGAACCAGCAACCATTGTCACGCAGGTCTTTTAAGAAGAGGGCGACTGCTTGCATCTGTTCAGTGTTCATGGCGTAGCCATCGCCAGCCTCATTTAAGAAGCTGCCACCAAAGGCAAATAGCCAGGAGGCGACATCAGAGGCCCCCACACCACGTGAGACCCAGCCGCCAGTCCCATCATTGTCAGGATTATCATCTTCATTGTTGGCAGCAGCGGCAGCACAGGCTTGTGCTTTGAATTCATCTGCTGTTGCTGGTGGTGCATCAAACCCTAGCTCTTGCGCCCAAGTATGGTTATAGAAAAGCACATTGGCAGATTGATGGATGGGCATACCAATCTGAGTGCCATCAGCTAAGCGTCCGGAGGCCAAATTTGCTTGATAAATAGCATCCTGCTCTTCAGCCGTAAGGCCAAAATGTTCGTCATTAATGAAATCATTTAGTTCAGCAATGACTCCAACGCTGTGCCAGGTGGCTATAGCGTTGGGGAAGCCAGGGGTGACGTTGGGAAGTTCACCAGTGGCAACGGCAGCATTCACAGCATCTTGCAGATCCCCTTGATTGCCTTGAGCAATGGCTTCCACGGTGATACCCCATTCATTGCTATCATTAAACTCTTGTACGATTTGGGTTAAGCCTTCAGCCGCTGAACCAGTGTCCCAAACATGCCAAAAGAGGACAGTTTGGCCGGAAGGATCGACAGCTAATTCTTCCATGACCTCTTCTACCGCTTCTTCGACTTCTTCTACAACTTCTTCAGCTTCCTCTGCCACCTCTTCCACGGCCGCTTCCACAGTGGGCTGTATTTCTTCGATGGCGGCTTCGACAGTTGGTTGTACCTCTTCCACGGCCGCTTCTATGGTGGGTTGTAGTTCTTCTGCAGCTTCTTCTACCTGCTGCACAACTTCCCCTACTTCTTCTGGCACCTCGGCTCCACAAGCGACAAGTGTAAACGATGCGGTCAGCATCAAAATTGCTAACCACTTTATATTTTTGAAAGACATTATTTTTCTTCTCCTTGAATATTGTTTGAAAATAGTGAAATTCGGTTCCTTACTCTCTTTATGCCTAGATGTAACCACCTCCTTCTCATCAGGTTTGCTTGAAAATGTTGAACTCAGAAGTATAGCATTGATTTTAGTCATGCCGAATCAATGTCTTAAATATGAGTTAACCCTTAATGCCACTTCTTGATATGCTTTCGGTAAATTGCCGTTGGGTAAAAAAGTAAATAATAAGGATGGGAATAATGGTAATGAAGGCACCGGCCATCATAAGGTTGACTTGTTGTCCGGCTTCATCAACGAAGTTGGATAAGCCAACGGCGATGGGTCGCCATTCTGGTGAATTGGTGACGAGCAGGGGCCAGGCTAATGAGTTCCAAGAGCCAATGAAGGAAAGGACAATAATGACCATGATGGGTGCTTTGGACAGGGGAACAACTACTTGCGCCAGGAAACGCCAATGTCCAGCACCATCGATGCGAGCAGCATCATATAGCTCGTCGGGAATTTGGATGAAGAATTGCCGCAGCAGGAAGATGGAAAAAATGCTACCCATAAAGGGTATTGTAAGCGCAGGCCAATTGTTGACCCAGCTAAATGGCCCGACGCGACCTAGCCAGGTAACGGTAAGTAGGTTGGGGATAGTCGTGACCATTGCAGGAATCATAAGGGTCGCCAGGAGCAAGGCAAAAATGGTGTTTTTACCAGGGAAATCGATGCGAGCAAAGGCGTAGGCAGCTAAGATGCTAAAGAGCAACTCGCCCACTAAAGTGATGACAGTAATGAGGATGCTGTTGATGAAATATTCGGAGAAGTTGCCCACTTGCCAAGCCTCAATGTAATTCTCCAGGTGAATGGTGGTGGGAATAATGGACGAACTCATTGATTCGCCAAGGGACATGACCGATTTAAGTATCATCCAGAGAAAGGGAACGAGGGAGATAACAGCGCCGACGGTGAGGATGATGTAAGAGAGGATGTTTCTGATTTGAACGGCCGTTAACCCGGACGGCCGTTCCTTTACCTCTGTTTGTAATGGTAGAGAAGTTGTGTCAGCCATAAAACACCCGTGAGCCTTGCACTCGATTATTGATAAGCGTCAGACTCAAAATAATAGCAAAGAGGACGAAAGCGAGGGCGGAAGCATAACCATAGCGCGTCTTGGTGAAAAATTCATTAAAGATGACCACGCTAAAGGGGTCTGTGGTGCCCAATGCGGCCCCGTCGCGCAAGACCCAAATGGTGTTGAAGGCCTTAAATGTTCCAATAATAGCTAGCAGAGAAAGAAAGTAAGTGGTGGGTGAAAGCAGAGGGAAGATAATATGCCGGAAAACCTGCCACTTGTTGGCCCCATCAATCTCGGCCGATTCAGTGAGTTCAGTGGAGATATTGCCCAGACCAGCGAGATAGATGACGGTGTTGTAGCCCACATAAGTCCAAATGGATAGCAGAATGATGACGCACAAGGCCAGGCTTGGGCCAGCGGCCCAAGCTGCAATCTCCAAGCCTAAACCATCGCCAATCAGTTCTATAATGCCCCTGGGCTCACTGAGCCAGGCTTGGGTTTCGATGCCCATCCAGCCTAAGATGTTGTTGGCTGGCGAGGCAGCACGGGCTGAAAAGAGAGCTTTGAATATGGCAGCACTGGCAACAGCGGGGGTGACGTAAGGCAAAAAGAAGATGATGCGAAATAGCTCTGAGCCTTTCAATTTTTGGAAGAGAAGCACAGAAAGGAAGAGGGCAATCGTTAGTTGTACAGGCACCGTGCCCAGGGAAAAGAAGATAGTGACTTTCAGGCCCTGCCACATGTCGGGGTTGCCTTGATCGATCACAGAAGGAATTTCAAAGATGAGCAGTATAGCTCCTACCGCCAGAACCAGACCTGCTAGAAGGCGAAACCCGAAGTGGGCTGTTGAGTCCTGTTTTTGGGCACTTTGCCAAACACGCCAGCCGATCATCAACAGGATGATCCCAGCCAGAATAGTGATAACTTGGGGCCAGGTGCCGGGGTCTTCGCCAGCAGCAATGGCCGTTTCATACACTCCATTAATCTGTGTCACCATCGCCCACAGCAAAGCGATACCGACGGCGGTTCCTACCCAAGCGAGCATGAAGGTGACGATATAAAAGCTAGTTTGTCGCTTACGCCATAAGAGAACAGCCACAATGTTGATGATGACTGCTGCAGCCAAAATTTGCAGAAAAAGTTGCCAGGCTGGAAAAACCGTTGGCATATGAAAGGCTTCATCTAACAGAGTTAGAAAAAGCTCTCGGGTTCGCTCCACCCCTCTAATTTTCATGGCAATAGCCAGGACTTCGGGCAGTTGGAGATAAACCCAGCGTAACCAAGCGGCGATGGCAGTAGCATAGGCAAGTCCGGGTAAGGCTAGCAGCCAGGGGCGGTGCTGATGTTGTCGCGCCTGTCGTCTGATAGAGCGTAGGGCAAAGAAGGCGCCAATGAGCCCCCCAATACCTAGGATAAACAGGACAACATAGGTTAGATTGCCCATGGCATTGATGTAGTTACCCAGACCCCGAAATGGCCCTTGCACCAGTTGCCAACGATGAAGGCTAACATAGAGGGCAAAGCCAACAGGGAAAATACCGAAGAGCAGGATGAGACTAACAGCTGGGGCTATCATGAGATAACCCGTCAGATATTCGCGTAGCAGTCGTCCTCTACGTCCGCTGAATACTTTACGGGGAGGGTTGGGTCTGCTGAGAGTTGTGGTCATGGGTGTTAAACTCCACAAAAGATCGATACTATGGCGGGAATGGGGTCATGCGTAAACAAATCTATGTCTGTTATGTTCTACACAATGCTCCGATTATATCATGGGCGGGGGCAGGATCAACCGAATGACTAGGCGGCATGGTAATTCCAAAGTCAGGAAAAAACAGCAAAAGTAAGATAAGTCTCAGAGGCACGCTAAGGGATATTGGTGGCTGTAGAAACGGCCGTTGTCGTTGCAAGCGGCTGGGCGACGCCACACTTATAAGTTTTTGGATAGGCCACTGCCCTACACCTATATTTTTGAGGGGCAGCAGACGTTGGATCATATTTTGTTATCGGAGGGATTGTTTACAGGGAGAACGGCCGTTCACGCCCTTCACCTCAATGCTGATTACCCCCTCACTAGTCCATCCGATTCCACTGCCCAGCATACATCTGATCATAACCCTGTAGTCGTGCTGTTTTCCTTTGACTGAATGGGTATAATAGAGAGTAAGCGGAGGTAGAAATTGATGAGTGAAGAAAATGAAGTTTTCTATACAGTCTCCTATTTGGTTCAGGGTGGACAACACCCTGGGGCGATTATAACCGAAGATCGTATCCCCGAAGTTGGTGATGAGGTGAACTTTAATGGCATGGTGTTTGAGATTGTTGAGGTGGTAGAAGTTGTGCCACCCACTAGCGGCTTTGGCTTCCTTCATGCCACTTGTACTTTTGTCCGTGATGAAGAAGATGAATAAGGTCGCATACAACCAGATGGGGGAGAAGGTTATCAGGATGCCGTTGTTATAATTGGTTAACGGTTGGGTATATGGTTCACCATTTACCGCTCCCCCTCACCGGTTACTGTTTCTCAATGGTCCGTTGGGAAACAGTTCAATACTAGGTGACTTCTGCTGTTCCTGAAAAGGCTGGCATGGCTTGTTGGCAACTTATGGAACTCAAGCAAGGAAAGATCACCAGATAAATAGATTCCCTACAAGCGCTTATTTGATAACAAAACTTTCCTGGAAACGATAACTGCTCACAAGCAAAATCGCTCCAAAAATACCCCCGTCTGGACTCGAACCAGAATCTACCGCTTAGGAGGCGGTTACTCTATCCTTTGAGCTACGAGGGCTGGTTGCATTTTGCAGCCGTTGATGGGATTATAGCAAATATGCTGGAAAGTTCTAACCCTCCTTTCTTTGTTTATGGCACCCTTTTACCAGGGCAGCCAAATGATTTCTTGTGGGCGGAGATGGTAGTGTCGCACGAGCCGGCGGTGTTAGCAAACGGCCGTCTTTATAACGTGGGACATTACCCTATGTTGCTCGAAGAGGGCGATGAACCTGTGCAAGGTAGGTTGCTGTGGGTGAAGTCTGAGGCCTATGCGGAATTAGTGGCCTGTTTTGATCATTTGGAAGGGTATGATCCAGCGCAACCAGGGACCAATGTGTATCAGCGAGAGGTGCGGGAGGTTCAGTTGGTTGACGGCCGTTTGGTGATGGCTTGGGTCTATATGGGTCAACCTCGTTACGTAACTGGATTACTGCCTGTAGTAGGTGGTGACTGGGCGACTTATGTGGCAGAGATGACAGAGAATTTACGGACTTGGTGGGCTGGAGTAGAGTCGGTTTCTGGCTTGCTGGATTAGCAGATAATGGTAAACTGAAATCGTGTAGCCGACCTCCTCCCACAGGTCAGTTAGATGAGGTAGATAACCCACCAGTTCCCACACATTCCCACGAGTTCCACAGTAAATTGAAGGAACATATAGACTGTTTTTCCAAACTAATCGCTCATTGGACGAGATGCCTTAAGGGATTGACTTGAGGTTGGTGTCAACTGAGTTGGGTATTTTGTTTATTGAAGCAACCTTCTAAGTGTTTGGCGGTTCATTCCGTCAAGATTTTTACATGAATAAACCGCCAAACACTTAAATAGAGTTTACATGAAAAAGATTGGTGTTTTGACAAGTGGTGGGGATTCCCCAGGTATGAATGCAGCCGTTCGGGCTATTGTCCGCACAGGTTTAGACAAAGGGGCTGAGATTTTTGCCATTTATGAAGGATATCAGGGTATGGTGGAGAATAATATTCGCCCTATGAAATGGTTTAGCGTTGGGGGCATTTTGCATCAAGGCGGGACGGTAATCGGCTCGTCTCGCAGCGAAGCTTTCCGTACCCGAGAAGGCCGCCGCCAAGCGGCCTTCAATTTGATCCAACGAAATATTGACAGCTTGGTTGTGGTTGGCGGTGATGGCAGTTTAACTGGTGCCAACTTGTTCCGCCAGGAGTGGCCTGGACTGCTAGCAGAACTGCGCGATGAGGGACGGATTTCAGCAGAAACGGTTGCTCAGCATGACCAACTCACTATCATGGGCTTACCTGGCTCGATTGATAATGATTTGGTTGGAACTGATATGACCATTGGCACGGATACTGCTCTACGGCGAATTACAGATGCAGTAGATGCTATTACCAGCACGGCAGCTAGTCACCAGCGTTCCTTTGTAGTAGAGGTAATGGGTCGACATTGTGGTTATTTGGCTCTGATGAGTGCCTTGTCTTCAGGTGCTGATTGGGTGTTTATTCCCGAAAGCCCCCCAGATGTGGAGAATTGGGAAGATATCATGTGTGAGGCGATGCGGAGTGGCCGGGAAATCGGCCGGCGTGATAGTATCGTCATTGTGGCTGAGGGAGCTATTGATCGGAAGGGGAAGGCGATTACCTCCCAGTACGTAAAAGAGGTGCTGGAAACCCGTTTGGGGGAGGATACGCGGGTCACTATTTTGGGCCATGTGCAACGAGGCGGCTCGCCAAGTGCTTTTGATCGCAATTTGAGTACGCTGCTGGGGGCGGATGCCATAGATGCTATTTTTGATGATGCCTATCGGGGCACGGCGTATCTGATCGGTATCAAAGATAATGATATTACCCGTGTACCCTTAGCAGATTGTTTGGCGATGACGAAGCAGCTAGCAACGGCCGTGCAATCTGGCGACTATGAAACGGCGATGCAGTTAAGAGGGGGGAGCTTTGTCACGGCCTTCAACACAGTGCGAACGCTCGTACGGGCCAAGCCCCACTCTGTGAAACCAGGACAACGCCGCTTGCGTTTGGCGGTGATGAATGCTGGCGCACCGTCACCGGGAATGAATACGGCCGTGCGGGCGGCGATACGATTGGGTTTGGATAAGGGGCATGTGATGTTGGGGGTTCAACATGGTTTTCAGGGCCTGATTGACGACGAGATTGAAGAGATGGATTGGATGAGTGTTAATGGTTGGGCTTGGCGTGGCGGGGCTGAATTAGGCACCAATCGCTATATCCCTCAGGATAGTGATTTTTATGCGATGGCGCGCAATATTGAAAAGCATCAAATTCAAGGACTACTCCTAATTGGTGGCTGGTCAGGCTATCAGGCTGTCCTGGAACTGTATAAATTGCGGAATACCTTCCCTGCTTTTAATCTCCCCATCATCTGCTTGCCAGCCACAATTGATAATGATTTGGCGGGTTCTGAATTGTGTGTGGGGGCCGACACAGCTTTGAATAATATTACTGAAGCGGTGGATAAAATCAAGCAATCGGCCGTTGCCTCGCGGCGGGTTTTTGTGGTGGAAGTGATGGGACGGCAATGTGGTTATTTGGCCCTGATGAGCGCTCTGGCTACTGGAGCAGAGCAGGTGTATTTGCATGAAGAGGGGATCACACTCAAAGATTTGCAATCGGATGTGGAACGGCTCAAACAGGGGTTTCAATTGGGACAACGGCTCGGTTTGATCATTCGTACAGAGGATGCCAATGCAACCTACTCTACCAGCTTTGTTTGCCGCCTTTTTGAGGAGGAAAGCAAGGACGCGGATGGTGAAAAGCTGTTTACAGCCCGGCAAGCGATTTTGGGGCATATGCAGCAAGGGGGCAATCCGATGCCTTTTGATCGGATATTAGCCACCCGCTTTGCGGCAGAATGCATTGAATTTTTGGAGGAGCAGATTACACAAGATTCGGGATATAGTGCTTGTATCGGTATGGTTGAAGGTCGAGTCAAGTTTACCGATTTGCAGGATGTCCCCCGTTTATTGGATCAAAAATACGGCCGTCCCAAAGAACAGTGGTGGCTGGCTTTACGGCCGATTGCCCGTGTCATGGCGCAGTCGGCACCAAGTGGAACAAATTAATACCGTGAGAAGGAGTTTATAAAATGAGAATTGGTATTTTAACAGGTGGCGGTGATGTGCCAGGTTTGAATCCCTGCATCAAGGCAGTAGTTAATCGGGCTGTAGAGGAGGGCCATGAGGTTGTTGGCCTACGGCGTGGTTGGGGTGGTATTCTTGGATTTAATCGAGATGATCCCAACAGTTTTGATGAATGCTTGGTTCGCTTGGATAATCAGGCAGTGCGAACGATTGACCGCACGGGCGGTACTTTTTTGCATACCAGCCGGACTAATCCGAGTAAGGTGAAACCCAGTGATGTGCCTGAGTTTCTGCGCGATCCGGAGCATCCTGAAGCAGAGGCGGAGGATAAGCGACTGCGTGATTTTACACCACACGTTATCATGAATTTGGAGTATTTGGGTATTGATACGCTGATTCCCATTGGTGGTGACGATACTCTCAGTTATGGAGAACGGTTGCATAGTGAAGGTTTTCCAGTGGTGGCGATTCCTAAGACGATGGACAATGATGTGTATGGCACGGATTACTGTATTGGCTTCAGTACGGCCGTTACCCGTAGCGTCCAATTTATTCACCAACTTCGTACCAGCACTGGCTCCCATGAGCGCATCGCTGTAATAGAACTGTTTGGTCGTAATAGTGGCGAAACCAGTCTCATCAGCTCCTATTTAGCTGGTGTAGACCGTGCCCTTATTTCGGAAGTTCCTTTTGATCCGGAGAAACTGGCTGAACTGATCATGCAGGATAAAAATATGAACCCCAGCAATTATGCCATTGTTACGGTAAGTGAAGGGGCCCATATGAAGGGCGGTAAGGTGGTTGAATATGGTGAAGCGGATGCTTATGGTCATCGCAAATTGGGTGGCATTGGCGAAATTACGGGCGAAGCCCTGAAGAAATTGACCGGGCAAAATATCATCAATCAACGTTTGGGTTATTTGATGCGCTCGGGCGCACCGGATGCTTTGGATTTGATGGTAGCTGTTAATTTTGCCAACATGGCTATGGATCTGATCAAAAATAGAGCTAGTGGTCGTATGGTGGCTTTGCGTGATGGCACATACACACACATTCCCATGAGTACCGTGACCAGCGGCATTAAGCGGGTGGATGTGGATGAATTGTATGATGCGAAGGAGTATCGGCCCAAAGTGCGGCACGTGCTGGGTAAGCCGATGTTTTTGTATTGAGTAGGCAAGGGGCAGGTCTTAGACCTGCCCTTTTTTACATGAAGCGATAGAAGACTTGATTACTGAGAAAGTAGCCTTTGGGTGTGAGAAGGAGACGGCCGTTTTCCTGTCGCAATAATCCCCAATCCTGCAATTGGGATGCGGTTCCCTTAAAAGCTTCGTCCAATGATTGGCCGAATGTCTGCTCAAAGGCGGTTAAATCTAGCCCTTCATTGAGCAAGCGCAATTGGGTGATCACCGTATCTGACATGCCTTCACGACTGTCAACGGCGTGATAGTTGGCGACGGCGGCGGAGAGGGGGTAATGTCGTGGCGTTTCTTGGCTGAGGCGACGAATGTAGCTGCGGGGCTGTTTGACGAGGGCATAGCGATAACCACCCGCGAACCCATGCGCCCCTGCGCCCATGCCTAAATAGGGGCGATTGCGCCAGTAAGTGAGATTGTGCTGGCATGCCAAACCAGGCAAAGTCCAGTTGGAAATCTCGTAATGGTCATAACCATTTTCGGCTAGGATTTGGCATGTGAGAGCATATTGATCGGCGGCGAGGTCGGGATCGGGTGGGTTGATACGGCCGTTTGTCAACCAACGCTGCATGGGGGTGCCAGGTTCAATGGTGAGGCAATAGCAACTAAGATGAGACGGCCGTAGGGCCAAAACTGCTCGCAAACTCTTTGCCCATGAGACCAATGTTTGCCTAGGCACACCATAAATCAAATCTAAATTGAAATTGTCTAAGCTCACAGTACGAGCTAGCCGCACGGCTTCCTCAACGGCAGCAAAATCATGTTCCCGTTCTAGCAGGACCAGTTCACTGGCGACGGCACTTTGTACGCCGAAGCTGAGACGGTTGATGCCGGCTGCTTTGAGGGCGGACAGATAGGCCTCATCTATTGTGTCAGGATTGGCTTCTAAAGTGATTTCAGCCATTGGGGCCAAATCGAAAGTGTGGTGTACCGTGTCCAAGATGGTCTTGATGGTGGTAGCTGGCATGAGGGAGGGTGTGCCACCGCCAAAGAAAATGGTGTGAATCGGCCGTTTGACCTCCTTGTGCATTGTGCCTACTTGTTCAATTTCCCGGCACAGGGCAGTCGCGTAAGCCTCTTTCAAATCATGCAAACTGGTGTAGGTGTTGAAATCACAATAAGAACAGCGATGGCGACAAAAGGGAATATGGAGATAGAGGCTTAACGATGGGTTCATGAGCGGGATTATAGGGACAAAATAGTAAACGTAAAGCTTGAATACGCATTTTGTCAGATGACGTTTTGTGTTTCCTTCTCCAATGCCCTTGTCTTACCTGCCTGCATTTCGTATTATAGGCTTGATAATTCATCCTAATTTTGAGGTAAACCGAGTGACCACTGCATCTTTAATTTCTCACAGCAAACTAGCCCGCATGGTTGAAATCAGCCGAGTTCTTAATTCTAAATCAACAATTGACGATTTGCTCACTTATATTATTCGAGAAGCGGCCGAATTGACTGGCTCCGAGGCCGCTTCAATTTTATTGTTAGACAAACGAACACGACAGTTGCGTTTTAAGGCTGCTAGTCAGATGCGGCCGGAAATGGTTGATATGCCAGTACCTTTGGAGAACAGCATTGCTGGCACCATCCTTACCAGTAACCGCCCTCTGATTATTGATGATGTGCAAAAGGGACCCGCGTTGGAATCCGGGTGTGTCCAAAGCAATTGAGTTTCAAACCAGGTCCATTTTGGGTGTGCCCATGCATGACATGGATCGGCCGGTGGGCGTTTTGGAAGCACTTAACAAGCATGAGGGATCATTTACTTATGAAGATGTGGAGACATTGGCGATCTTGGCTGATTTGGCAGGGGTGGCGGTGGAACGGGCCCGCCTCGTTGAGGAGCTGCGGGCGGCTTACACAGAGCTGAATGAATTGGATCAGATGAAGTCAAGCTTTATTGCTTTGGCTTCTCATGAACTAAGAACACCCCTCTCAGTCATTTTGGGCTATGTGTCCTTTTTGCGGGATGATGCCTCGCCAGAAACGGCCGAACAGCTCGATTTTGTGATGACAGCAGCAGTACGTCTACGTAGCCTTATCCAAGACATGCTCAATTTTCAATACACAAAGGCTGGTGAGAATAAATTGAAATTGAAGCAAGTGGATTGTGTCTCCATGCTGCGGGATATTGTGGATAGTCGTGATGAAACGGCCGTTGCCAAAAACCAAAGCATCATGCTCCACTTCCCCACGGCCATTATTCCCATTTTTGCCGATTCAGGCATGATTGAAGTGGTGATGAATAACCTCATCAGTAATGCTATCAAATTCACGCCCGAAGGTGGTCACATTGAAGTTGCCTTAGAGCAACGCGGTAATGAGGCCTGGATTACGGTTAGTGATGACGGTATCGGTATCCCCAGCGATAAATTAGATCGCATTTTTACCCGTTTTTATCAGGTGGAAGATCATATGCGCCGTCATTATGAAGGTATGGGCTTAGGTTTAGCCATTGCCAAAGAGTTGGTGGAACTGCATCACGGCCGTATTTGGGTGGAAAATAAGCAGCCAACTGGAAGTAAATTCTTTGTAGCGTTGCCGCTGACCCCATCAGCATGATTGGATGATTAACGATTTTATGAAACCTCTGATTAAATTTCCTGTTTTGTGCCTGACGTTGTTAACGTTGCTGAGTACTGGGTTATTTGCTAGCAGTGTGACCGCTCAGGATGACGGGGAAATTTTGGTTCTGACAATTGATGGCCCAGTAACCCAGGCGATGGCTAACTATTTTGAAAGGGGTATCACTACGGCTGAGCGAGACGGGGCATCGGCCGTGCTTATCGTTCTAGACACACCTGGTGGCGACCTCACCTCCACTCTGGACATTGTTCAGCTTTTTCGTCGCGCTCAACTGCCCGTTATTGTTTATATTGGCCCACAAGGGGCACAGGCGGCCTCGGCTGGCAGTGTCATTACAGCAGCGGCTCATGCTGCTGGCATGGCCCCCGAAACAGTTGTCGGGGCAGCTTCTCCCATCAATTCTGATGGATCAGATATCAACGAAACGGCTTATCGCAAAGCAGTGGAGGATATGAAAGCCACCATGCGCAGTCTGACAGAACGGCGCGGTGAAGAGGCTGTGGCCTTGGCTGAAGAGATGATTGAGGATGCGCGGGCTGTGAGTGCCAGTGAAGCGTTAGAGGTAGGTTTCATTGATGTGATTGCCTCTGATCCTGATGATTTGCTGGCGCAACTAGATGGTCTGACGGTGTTGGTGGATGGTGAAGAGACGGTGCTAGAAACGGCCGATCTGACGCAAACGCCTCTAGACTTAAGCTTCACAGAAGAATTGCTTATCCTGCTCACAAATCCAATTATTTTGGGCATCTTGATTACCATTGGGGTTCAAGCAATTATTATCGAGTTGTCTAATCCTGGCGGTTATGCGGCAGGTGTCATTGGTCTAGTTTGTATTGCTTTGGCCCTCTATGGTTTTGGACAATTGCCGGTGAATTGGCTCGGCTTTGGCTTGGTTATTTTGGCTTTTGGCCTTTTTGTGGGCGAAGCCTTTACGCCGACGTTTGGTGCCTTATCTGTCAGTGGTGCCGCAGCTATGTTGGCGGGCTTGTTGGTCTTGTTTAATTCACCTGATACGCCTGAATATGCCCGTATTTCGATAGCGGGTGCGGTGACGATTAGTGTGTTAACGGCCGTTTTCTTCCTGTTTATTGTCTATAAGGCCATTCGTGGCCAACAATCCCAACCCATTTCGGGTAAGGAGGGATTGGTGGGGCAAAGTGGCCCTGTGCGCCGTGCCCTCACTTCTCCCAGAGATAAGTCACCCTATACTGGCCAAGTTTTGGTATCCGGCCAATTGTGGCGAGCTATAGCTGATGAACCGATTGATAAGGATGAACTGGTGGTGGTAACGACCGTTACTGGCATCACTCTGCACGTTGAAAAGAGTCAAGTGTGACCTGAACAGACAGATGGAGGTGAAAACATGACCATTGTAAGCCAAATATTACAAGGGAAAGGCAATCAAGTTTGGACAGTGGCACCGGATAGGACGGTCTATGAGACATTAGAACTCATGGCTGATAAAAATATTGGTGCAGTGCTTGTTATAGAAGAGGGGCAAATTGCTGGCATCTTTTCGGAACGTGATTATGCGCGGAAAGTTGTTCTAAGAGGCAAATCATCGCGCCATACAGTTGTTAATGAGGTTATGACGAGTCCTGTTATCTCCATTCGCCCTAACGTAAGTATGGATAAGTGTATGCGTTTGATGACTGACAAAAAGTTCCGCCATCTACCCGTTGTTGATGACGAGCAATTGGTTGGCATTATTTCCATCGGAGATGTGGTTAGGGCCGTCATTAATGAGCAGGAAATAATCATTAACCATCTAGAAGATTACATCACTGGCAAAATTTAAGTGTGTCACAGTTTAAAATTAGAGAAAGAAAAACTGTGACACCTCAGGTTTGGCGGTTTATTCCGCTGAATTTTCTATAATAAAGAACCGCCAAACACTTAGGTATTTTTGTTGATGAAATTCAAAATCACCCTCAACAATCAGGAAGCTGAACTCGACATCAAAAGGCAAGGCGAACAGCTACAAGTTACTCTGCCCGATGGTCGCACAGCCGATCTGCGCCTCGTACACCAAAATGGCCCCTCTCTTGTGTTGGAATATCAGGCTGAAAACGGCCGTCGCCAACTCATTCGTACCGCTGGGCATATAGATGGGGATGAACGACAGATATGGGTGAACGGCCGTACTCTTACCTACACGCGCCAACGCCAACATGCCGCTGTCGAAGCCGCTCATAGTGGCTCCCTTTCTTCCTCCATTCCCGCCGTCGTGGTCCAAATTCTGGTCAGCCCCGGCGACCAAGTAGCGGCAGGCGACAAGTTAATCTTGCTCGAATCTATGAAAATGATCATTCCTATTAAAGCACCGCTGGCTGGGGTGGTAACGGCCGTAAATTGTGAAGCAGGCCAATCCATCCAAGCTGGTGTTCCTCTTATTGAAATTAATGAGGCTGTAGAGTAGGTTTGGAGATTGATAAAGTCTCTAAGCCCCAATCTCCAATCTCCAATCTCCCCTATGAACCAAAACCGATTGCAAAACCTGCAAAAGCAGATTGTGGCTCACGGTCTTGATGGCCTTGCTCTAATGCCTGGCCCCAATATGGCTTATATCAGTGGTATTCATTCACATCTCAGCGAACGGCCGATACTCCTCATCATCCCCGCCGACGATGACCCCGCCATCATCATCCCCAATTTGGAAGCCATGAAAGCACACGAAGTAGGTATCCCTGAAGAGCGCATTTTCGGCTGGACAGACGAAGATGGCTTCACAGGAGCCTTCCAGCAATGTTGTGCTCATTTGGAACTAGCTGATTATTTGCTTGGTGTGGAAGCCTTGCACATGCGCGTTCTGGAGTACGAGACACTCAAGCGATATGCGCCTGGTCTGCAAACGGCCCATGCCGAGCCGGTAATGACGGCCTTGCGAATTGTCAAAGATGAGGATGAAATCGCTGCCTTGCAAAAGGCAATCGCCATTGCCGAAGAGGCCATGAAGAACCTCATCCCCACCATTAAAATTGGGCAGACAGAAAAGCAGATCGCGGCTCGTTTGCGTCAGGAGTTATTCAATCTGGGGGCTGACTTTGTTGCTTTTGGTCCCATTGTTTCGGCTGGTCCCAACAGCGCCTCCCCCCCATGCTTTGCCCACAGATCGGCCGATTCAGGCCGGCGATCTCTTGGTGATAGATTGGGGCTGTTATCGTGATGATTACCCTTCTGACATCACCCGCACCTTTGCTGTGGGCGAGATTGAGCCAGAATTTCATCGCATTTACCAAACTGTCAAGCTGGCCAATGAGCAAGGCAAATTGGCTGCTGGTCCTGGTGTGACGGGCGCTGAGGTTGATCGCGCTGCCCGTGATGTGATTGAGGATGCGGGCTATGGTGAATATTTCATCCACCGTACGGGACATGGACTTGGCCTGGAAATTCATGAACCACCCGATATGGTAGCTACCAATACAACTCCCTTGGCCCCAGGTAATGTGTTTACGGTTGAGCCGGGTATCTATCTGCCGGGGCGTGGTGGCGTGCGCATTGAGGACAATGTAGTGATAACGGCCGATGGAATCCAAACGCTCACAACCTTGCCTCGTGATCTGATAACGGTCGGCTGAGACGAGTAATTTCCCTGTGAGCATTCTAAGCCGCACAGGCGGCTGATGTTTATTAATGAACTGGTCACGAGCAATTTTGCATCTGGATATGGATGCCTTTTACGTTAATGTGCATATTTTGGATAACCCTGCTGACAAAGGGATTCCGCTTGTTATTGGCGGACAACCAGACCAACGGGGCGTAGTGGCTTCAGCCAGTTATGAGGCACGGGCCAAGGGCATTCGCTCGGCGATGCCTTGTAGTCAAGCCGTGCGCCTTTGTCCCCAAGTAAAGATCGTGCCTGCCAATTGGCCACGCATCCGTGAATGTTCGGCCCAGGTGATGGCAATTTTGGCTCAGTATGGAGTGGTGGAGCAGATGAGTGTGGATGAGGCCTATGTGGATGTAAGCCAACAAGATGGGGTGGAAGAAGTGGCGCGGGCGGTGCAAACGGCCGTTTACACTCAAACCCATCTTCCTTGTTCTGTGGGACTAGCGACCAGCAAACTGGTGGCTAAAGTTGCCTCTGATCACGATAAGCCACAGGGTTGCACGATTGTGCTGCCTGGTACGGAAGCGGCCTTCATGTCCCCTTTACCTACCCGAGCTATTTGGGGAATTGGGCCAAAAACGGCCGAAAAACTAGCCAACCTCGGCATCCAAAATTGTGGACAACTGGCAACGGCCGTTCGGGGGCGGTTGCCAGCAGCTCTGGGCAATATGGCGGCTGAATTACAACAACGTGCCCAAGGCATCGACCCACGCCCTGTGCAGCCTCACGAGGGACCACCGCAAAGCATCAGCCAGGAGTGGACGTTTAATAATGACATCAATGATCCGGCTATTTTGCGCCAGCAGTTGGAGAAAATGTGCGCCACTATTGCCCGTTCCTTGCAAAAGCGGCAATTAGTGGCCCGTACTGTCTATGTTAAATTTCGCTGGGCTGATTTCACAACTTTCACTCGCCAAAGGTCGATCTCCGTAGGCGTAGACGGTGAAGCTGATATTTTGCGCATAGCCAACCTGATTTGGGAGGAGTACTGGCCTGTGGGACAACGGATGAGGCTGTTAGGTGTGGGTGTGAGTAATTTGGAGGAGGCAACAGTGCGCCAATTGGGTTTTGGTTTTTAGGCCCAGCCCTTTTGCTTGCTCCCGTGTAGTACAGGAATACAAGGATGAGAGTGCTCCATGAATCTTGAACAACTTAGTAAACAAGTGGCAGAATCGTGTGAGCAGATGAGCCAGCTATTACTTTCGGTGAGCCAGCAGCAGGATTGGCGATTGGCGCCGGAGGAGTGGTCGTTTCGTTATTTAGCGGGGCATATGGCTGTTACCGATAGCGAGTGTTGGCAGCCGCGCATCCACCAGCTAGCGGCCTTTGAACGGCCGTATTTTGATACCTATCTGAACACAGGGAGGGACTTTATGGAACACAGCTTGCAGGAATGGGTGATACAGTGGAGTATATCCCGTCAACAAATAGGGGCTTTGGTACGAGCTTTGAGTTCAGAACAACTTGCGGTTTCTGGTAGGCATGATTGGTTTGGTGAAGTGACGATTCCCCGCCTATTACAAGAGATGTACAGGCACGATCTAGGGCATATTGAAGAAATGCAGCCTATGTTGCAAGCGTGCTTGGGTTAGAGTTATTCGGCCGTTGTATCATCCAGTTCAGGTTCTGTGTGGGGTGCTGGTATCTCATCTGTTTCTTTGTCAGCATCGGTTTGTTGTTTCTGGCGAATGTCATAGATAAATTTGAGGGCGGCGATAACGGCCGTTATGCCTGCGGCCACAGCCCGTAATATATCGGCTACAACTGTCCATTGCATCAGATTTCCCTTTTTTGAACTTGCCAGGAGGAGTTGGGGAGGAGTAAAATCCAGGTAGGCGAGTCTTGCTGGGGCCTTCTCCTAGCAAGTGGCTTAAAAAGGCTTTCCGAATGCCCTCGGAAAGCCTTTTCTGATCAAAAAAGCACATAATTCAACAGAGGCCTGCCGTCAGAACTGCTTTGAATGATGCGCTTTGCCACACTTGTTTGTGCAGCAAAATATAGTACAAATGTTCTAAATTGTCAAGCTGATTGTGTCATTACTTGTCAATCGGCATTAGCCATTTGAGTTTCTGCCCAAACATCATTTTCTTGTGCATCCTGGACAAAACGAGGGATGTCTAAACGATTTAGGACAAAAGTGGCTCCTATCAATCCTAGACCGGCTAGCATAAAAATGAGGCCATATCCCCAACCGGTGGACCACAGTGACAGGAATATGTCACGCAGTAAGCCGCCAGCAAATGTCCCCAACCCTTTCGATACGAGAATAGAAACAGTC
This sequence comes from Promineifilaceae bacterium (SeqCode), assembly GCA_965223555.1. Taxonomy (GTDB): domain Bacteria; phylum Chloroflexota; class Anaerolineae; order Promineifilales; family Promineifilaceae; genus CBDCWU01. The sequence continues at coordinate 745,939 of CBDCWU010000008.1, read as the reverse complement.
CATAAGCCCAAGTACGCTCCTGCATCTTTTGTGGGAGACATGACGACCATTAAACTTAAACCGCCAAATGTATAGATGCCAAACCCTGTACCGAAGACGAGTAGACTTGGCGTGATGAGAGAGGTTTGATTGATAACGGCCGTTCCCCCCAACAAAGTCATGCCCAAAGCCATCACCCACAGTCCTATTTTTGTTGTTCCTGCCTGTGTTTCTGGACGATGGTGCCGCCAAATGCGAAACAACAGTAACAAGGTTATGATAGTGGCCCCCCCCCAATACCCTGTAAACCGAGTTGTATCGCCTGCTTCTAGGCCGAACACATCGGCGCCAAAAGGTTCCAGAATATTATCCTGCATCCAGGCGGCAAAGGTGGCAACGAAAAGGAACAGGAAGAAACGGCGCACAGTTTCGTTTTGCCAAATGGTCTTGAATTTGGTCACAAAATCTACAAGATCAGGCTGGGTGATGCGTGGTGTGGTGAATTGCTCGGCTTTATAGATGGCGAACCACCAGAAAAAGGCAGCGACTACGGCCGTTGCCCCCACCATCTGCCAGAACACGTCTAACTCGTACACTTCCATCCAACGGCCGTAAGCAATTGCCACAATCGGGGAAAAAAGCAATCAGCATTGTCTCGGCAATACCAATAGCCACACCTTGCTTTTGCGGCGGAGCCGATTCCTTCACCAGGGCCAGGTAGACGCTGCCAGATAACAATTTGCCCATCCCAAACAACAAAAAACAGAGTGTGGACATGATCCAACCCGCTGTTAATTCACCCAATTCAAAACGTTGTATACTCAAGCCTAATAATGGCAACGCTATGACCATCAGTCCTCGCCCCAGCCAAATATAAACAGTACGCCGAGTTCCCCAAAAGATAGTTGTATCAGAGCGGTGGCCCGCCCACAGGCTAATGGGCATTAAAAAATATTGTAAAGCCAACAAGAGGCCAACAGGCCAGGCTGGCAGTCCAAGATCAGCAATCATTACCCGATTCCAAACGCTGGCTGTAATAATTTCGCCCATTGCTGAGCCAATTTGAAAACTACTGAGGCGCAAGGTGCGCCAGATGGAGAATGTTGTGTTCGTGGTCATTGACTATCGGTAATCGGTCTACGGTCCACCAATTACATGTTCTTCATGCGCCTTAATAAGGGCCATTAAAATCTCGTTGGTTACAAATACAATTTGGCGACGAATGTCGCCCCAGTCGGTGGGGCTCTGTGTGCCAGAGGTGGTTATCATGTCATAGACGGATTCGGATAGGATCTCGCGGAAAAAGAGGTAGGCGCGGGTGGTTTGGGAAAGGGTGAGGCCATGTTCGCGGCCAAGCTGTTCATAGTCGTGCCCGATTTGGTGTAAATCTGCCATGATGTTTTCGTCACTTTCATCAGACAGATAGCGGATGACGAGATGCAACAGGTGACGGCCGATTTCGCCATGCTGCTGCTTGGCACTGTCACTTAGCTGTTGATACCAACCTTTTTGATTTAACTGGCCATCATGCATCTGCAAACGTGCCCGCCCCATCATATTTTGAATGACGAGTTGAACGGCCGTGTTTTGCTGCCGATTCTGAGCTAGAGCATAGCTTTCTACATCGGAGCGGACAAAGCGACGATGCCCACCTGGGGTACGGCGTGTGGGTAATTTGCCCTGATCGGCCCAAGCTCGTACTGTGGCTGGATGAACGCCCAGAAGATCGGCCGTTTCGCTTAAATTTAACCAATCATGTTCCATAAATCTATAGAAATATAACAAAGTTTCGTGAAAATATACAAATTTCTGGAGATTTCCATCGTCTTTATAATGGTCAAAAGAAGGTTACACAGAGAAGGCACTAAGTTTCACAGAGAGATTGATGAGTTTGATTTCGTGTTCTTTGTGCGCTTGATGGTTCAAGCTACTCTTGACTATTGCAGATTTTTGTAGTTTTACCAAATGCGGGCTTGGTTGACTGGTGCGAGTTGGCCATACTCTTGCAGACGTTGACGACTGCCTCTGTCTATGCCTTGGGGTGGGTTGTCTATGGGGAAAAAGGCTGATTCGGCAATTTCGTAATCTTGTTTGTCTGCTAGGGTGAAGGTGTGGCAGACAAAGACAGCGATATGTTCATTTCTGTAGGTTTTGATATTGCTGTATATGCCCAGAAAAGATAGATCGTGCAACTTGGCTCCCAGCTCTTCCCAGGCTTCACGCTGGGCGGCTTCGGTCAAAGTTTCGCCGCGCTTGACACCGCCACCGGGGATGAACCAACCGGGCTGGTAGGTGTGGCGGACGAGCAGCACCTGGTTATCTTGAATGAGCATGATTTTGACACCGAGGGTTAACGGCCGTAACAGCCATCGCCGCAACTGATTCAACTGATAGGCTGTTTTGTATAGTAAAATGATAAAAGATCGTTTCATGAGGCAGGTTCTACCATGAAACGATGAATCGTGAAATGTAGTAGATGAATTACTAGATGAAGATGTTTTAACAAATAGACGACAATGGTTCAGAGTCTATGTAGCCGCTAGTGATTCTCCTCATATGCTAGCCGCATCCAGTGAATAGCATCTTCATCTAGCTCATCCAAAGAAATAAGGCTAAGTTGGACTTTCATCGTTTCCTGAAGGTTGCAAGGTCGAAGACGTCCGCCGGGTATCCTGCCTTCAAGACGAAGACCAACATCGACGCGTTTTTTCGTCGAGGGGCGCACACGCGCAAATGTCCGCCGTGGTGTTAAGAGTGATACATATGTTTTGCGCGTTTGGATAGTGAATTCACCTAATTCCGATACAGCGTTGATGATCGCATCATAGATAGGCCGCAAATGTGGACGGTCTGCATATTGACCTTCGACAAGATCGTCAGCAGAGGCACTGACCCAGTCGGGATAACCAAATGACTCCATCACGAGTAAGTTTGCCGCATAGCCTGTCACGCCCTGTTCGGTTAGCCAAGCACGTAAGCGATTTTCATCTTTAAGATATTCGTTTTCTATGCGTTTGTTCCAATAATCTAGGTCTTTGCCTGTCTGTTTTTCAAGAACGCGAATCCACATGTCCCGATTATTGTTCCAATCTAAAACTGTTGTCATTAGGTGACCTCCAGAACTGCCATATGTGTTGAGCTTGATTCTTGCCCATCTACTTCTTGAACGTGCGTCAATGTTAGAACATTTGTTTTGAATTGACAAGCTGCCGCTGCCATATTAAAACTAGCAAAATAATGATTGCTTGGTAACTTTTGAACCATGCCAAAATCTGATGTGATTATGACAGAGACCCATACCTGCCCCAACTGCCAACAGAGATTGTATTTTGCGCCAGACGGCCGTTCACTCGTCTGTGAGCGCTGCGGCTATAAAGAAGCTCAGGTAAGCCAAAATGACAGACCTGATGTGGATGAATTGATTCGCTCAGTAAAATGGGTGGCTTCTTCGCTGCGCCCTTATGAATTTCGCGCCCAGAGTGTGCGTGATTTGTTGGTGCGGGGGGTAGCGGCAGCCAAAAATGGGGAGGATGATGAGGCTTTTTACTATTTGGAGCGGGTTTTGCTTACGGAATCGAGCGATGAGGAACGGGCTAAGGCTTGGCTGTGGTTGAGCGGTTTGTATGATGATCCGGTGGCACGGCGCAAATGTTTGACACAGGTGTTGGCCCATCAGCCACAAAATCTGTTGGCCCGGCGGGGCTTGGCGGTGTTGGACGGCCGTTTACGTCCTGATGAGATTATTGACCCTGATAAATTGGATGTGGCTGAAGCGGAAACGCAAACGGCCGATGCGGAGCAATTTAGTTGTCCCCAGTGTAACGGCCGTCTCAACTACACCCCTGATAAAAAAAGCCTAATTTGCGAATTTTGTGATTATGGACAAGCAATTGAGGCAGAGCAAATACGTTCTCAATATGGTTTGGGCGAGTTTGAGCAGGATTTTATTGCTGCTATGCACACGAAACGGGGGCATTTGCGCCCGGTACAAATGCCCACCTTCCAATGCCAGGCTTGTGCTGTGGAGTTTGTGCTGGCTCCCGAAACGATTTCCGTTACCTGTCCCTACTGTGATTCGGTCTATGTCACAGAAACGGCCGAAGCGCGGGAACTGTTGCCGCCCCAAGCCTTGATTCCCTTTGCTGTGTCGTTGGAAATGGCCGAAAAAAGCCTACGACGCTGGTTCAAGCACCATAAAATTAACCGCCCTCGCGTCTCGCCCATTGTCGGTATGTATCTGCCTCTGTGGACGTTTGATATTGGCGGGATCATCAAGTGGCGCGGTATGGTGTCGCGAGGACAAGGAGACAATCAGCAGTGGGTGGCAGTGAATGGTGATAAGGCGATCTTTTATGATGATGTGCTGGCTCTGGCTGCACACAAACTGCCCTCAAAACTATCAAGTAAGCTATTGTCAAGTTATGATTTGGGCCAATTGGTGCAGTATGATGTGCGCTATCTGGCCGATTGGCCAGCGGAACGTTATCAGATTGCGTTGGGGGATGCAGCCATTCAGGCCCGCAAGCAAGTTTTGACTGATTTACGCCGCCACCCGTTCCGTCTCACTAATGAATCCACTGTCAGAAATTTGCATATCAGCACCAATGAGATGATTGTGGAGTCGTTCAAGCAAGTGCTGCTGCCCTTGTGGCTGGCACATTACAAATTAGAAGATACAGTTTATGATGTGCTGTTAAATGGACAAACGGCCGAAATCTTAGGCGAACGGCCGTTGGGGGTGATGGGTCGATTATTTGGTTGGTTAGCCGGTGAACGGTAATCGGTGAACCGATTATGGATAACGGATAACGAAAGCAAGGAAGTGATATGAAAAAGTATGATTACATTGTGATTGGTAATGGCCTGATGGGCAGTGCGGCGGGGCGATATTTAAGTGAGATGGGCGGTTCGGTAGCCATTATTGGACCGGCTGAACCTGCTGATCAGACGACACATGAGGGGGTTTTCAGCAGCCATTATGACCAAGGGCGGCTGACGCGGGAGTTGAGCCTAGACCCAATCTGGTCAGTTGTAGCCCGACGAGCCGTGCAAAATTATGGCATGCTGGAAGAGAAGTCTGGTTTGGCTTTTCATGATCCCGTAGGGCGAGTTTCGGCCAACAATCCTTCTGCGGAGGAGCGGCGCGAATATTTAGATTGGTTGGAGCAGGCTAGTCAAGAGTATGACATTGCCTATCAATATTTTGAGCAAGGAGATCGCTCTTGGAAGAAGGTGTTCCCCTTTTTAGACTTCCCTCCCGATTATGATCTTTTGTATGAACCGCCCCCGGCTGGTTACATTAACCCACGCCAAATGCTGCGAGCCCAAAATGTGATCGCCCAGAAGCAGGGGGCCGAGATCTTTGCGGAGTGTGTGGTAGGTGTGCAAACCACGGCCGATTCTGTGGCGATCACTACGGCTGAGGGGAACCAATACAGGGGTGAAAAAGTGTTGATTGCTTGTGGAGCTTTCACGAATTTCAACAATTTATTGCCGCAGCCTATCCCTTTGCGCTTGAAGACGGAGGCTATGGTGTGGGGAGAGGTGGATGAGGCAACGGCCGTTCGTCTGCAAACAATGCCCGGTGTGGGCTATAACATTGATGACCCACGTATTGATGATATCTATGTGGCGCCACCCGTTCTTTATCCTGATGGCACTTATAAAATCAAACTGGGCTGCAATGCCGTGAGCGAGCTATGGCCACAGACCTTGGCCGAAGTGCAGGCTTGGTTCCAAAATGGCAACAGTGACCAGGATATGCCAGCCATGATACGTGCTTTGCAAAGCATGTTGCCTGATGTCAATTTTGTCAAGATGACCAGCCATCGCTGTATTGTGACCTATACTCCTTCGGGTTATCCTACAATTGATCAGGCACCGGGAGACGACAGCGGCCGTTTGTTTATTGCGGCGGGTGGTAATGGCTCTAGTGCTCAGGGGTCGGATACATTGGGTTGGGCGGCGGCGGGAATGCTGGTAGACGGCCGTTGGCCTGACAGTCTGCCACGCCAGCCCTTCTTGGTCACTAATAAGTGGGGCCATAGCATAAGGAAACTCTCTAAAGCCCAAAAACGAGCCTACGCCAGGATGGAATCATGACAAATAAGCCTGTGACACAACTGGAAAAAGCAGAAAAATTCAAAGCCTTGCATGAAGGATCAGAGGCTTTTATCATCCCCAACCCTTGGGATGTAGGCTCAGCACGGCTGCTAGAAGGACAGGGCTTTGCTGCTTTAGCCACAACTAGTTCTGGCTTTGCCTATACCCTTGGCCGTCTAGATGGCATGGTGACGTTGGAGGAAAAGCTGGCCCATTGCCGTGCCCTTTGTGCGGCCACGAACATTCCTGTCAGTGCTGATTTGGAAAACTGTTTTGCTCATGATCCAGAGCAAGCCGCAGAAACAATTCGGCTGGCAGCCACGGCGGGAGTTGTAGGTGGCTCTATTGAAGATTGGAGCGGGGAGAATATCTATGATTTCAACCAGACTGTGGAGCGTGTGCAAGCGGCTGTGACAGTAGCGCGGTCATTGGATTTTCCCTTTACTTTAACAGCGCGGGCGGAAAATCTGCTGCGAGGGCTCATGGATTTGGAGGACACCATTCGGCGGTTGCAGGCATTTGAGGCGGCAGGGGCTGATGTGCTATACGCGCCTGGTTTGCGGACGCTGGAACAGGTGCGTACAGTGACCAGTGCTGTGAGCAAGCCCGTCAATGTGCTGGTCTCAATGCTACCAGGGGTGACGCTGGCCCAATTGGCGGAGGCGGGAGCCAAACGTCTGAGTATTGGTGGGGCTTTGGCCTATGCCACTATGGCCCCGATATTACGGGCCGGCACTGAAATGATGACACAAGGCAGCTTTAGCTGGACACGAGATATGGCAGCCAGTGCCGATATTCGAGCATTGCTAGGTGGCTAATGGTGAGATGCAATGGCCAAAGAAATCGTCATTTTTAGCATGGTTTTGCCACGTTTGGTGATGTTTGGTTGCGTCCGGCAATAGTCACTGATGACTGAAAACTGTTTACAGCTTACTGATCTTGAGGTAACGGCCGTCCCAAAACATGTCCGGCGATGCCCAAACGCTGCATTTCCACGGTGCCACCAGCGATGGTGAACATACGAGCATCGCGCAACATGCGTTCTAGAGGATGATGACGGCCGTATCCTTCGGCACCCATCAATTGAACAGCCATGTTGGTGACGCGGATCGCCATCTCAGCGCAATAGGTTTTGGCTAGGCTGGATTCATAGCGGGCGGTGATGGTGGCTTTGCCCGTGGCGGCTGCTTTGTAGAGTAGGGCGCGAGCCGCTTCTAGATCAATTGTCATGTCGGCCAGTTTGAACTGGATGGTCTGGAAATCGCTGAGGCGACGGCCGAATTGCTGCCGTTTTTCCACATAAGCCAGGGCATAGTCAAAGGTTCCCTGGGCAATGCCCAGAGCCACAGCCGAGGCACCCACCCGCTGCCCATTGTAGGCCGACATCAAACGGCCGAAAGCGCCGCCTGGTGGCACCACCAGATTGGCTTTTGGTACGCGCACATCCTCAAAAATAAGTTCGCCTTCGCGCACGCCGCGCACACCTAGGGAGGGGATGCGTTCGCCAGGATGGTAGCCCGTCATACCTTGTTCTACCAGGAGAGCACCAATGCCAGCCGCACCGGGCACGTCGTTGAAACGGGCGTAGACGAGGGTGTATTCCCGTTCGCCTGCACCTGTGATCCAGCGTTTACGGCCGTTTAGCACCAGCCATTCCCCTTCTTCCCGTACACTCGTCCGCAAATCCGTTAGGGCTGAACCAGTTTCAGGTTCAGTCATGCCGATGCTCATCAACTTTTGGCCGCAACAGATAGCAGGTAGGACGCGCTGCCGCTGTTCTTCGGTGCCAAAGTTAAGAATGGTGCCCACTGCCCCAAAATTATGATCCACAATGAGACGGGCCGTAATGGCACAGTGCCGGGACACTTCTTCGATGATTAAAATGGCATCAGGCGTTGAACACCCTTTGCCGCCATATTGGGAGGGCATGGTCATACCCAAGTAGCCAGCGTCAGCCAACTTTTGCACATGGGAACGAGGCACATGCTCTTCTTGATCCCACTGAGCAGCGTAGGGGGCGATTTCTTTAAGGGCAAATTGACGGGTAGCGGTAAGTAGGTCTTTCTGTTGGGAAGTAAGGTTCATGAGGGTCTGGGGGATTGGAGATTAGAGATTGGGAGAATCCCCAATCTCTTTCTCTATTTTTTGCCAGCGAAAGGCTTCGATCTGATTGGTTTGGTCGAAGAAATACTCTTCGAGATAGGGTTCCACTTCCATACGCCAGATGTCCTCAAGTTGGTCGGCGAGATTGGAATGCATGAAGTAGCTGGTGCCCAGTTGATAATGGGGGTCGCTAATCTGTTTGTTGAGGCGATCTAGGACGCGGATGAGGGTGGTGGGGTCGTAGTTTGTGTTTTGGTGATAGTGGCGCAGCAGATCGTAGTTGGGTGACAGGTGGATGAAGGCGAAGCGGCGGCGCAGGGCGTGATCTACGAGGGCGATGGAACGATCGGCCGTATTCATGGTGGCCAATATGCGAACGTTGCTGGGAATGCTAAAGCGTCCCCCACCAGAGAGGGAGATGTCTTTATCACGGTACTCTAGCAGGTACATCAGTTCGCCGAAAACGGCGGCGACATTGGCTCGATTGATTTCGTCGATGATCAGGGTGCAAATACCGCTTCGCTTTTTTGCACTTTGACAGAAGGTATAAAAACGGCCGTCTACCACTTCATAGCGTAGGGAATCATCATCACCCATTAACGGCCGTATGCCCTGCATAAAATCTTCATAAGCATAGGCTGGATGGAACTGCACCAACTCCACCAAGCCATCGCCGCCGCCAACCAAGTGCTGCGCCAGTCGCTCGGCGAGGAAGGTTTTACCTGTGCCCGGTGGCCCGTAAAAAACGGCCTGACCCTTGCGCGCAATGGCCCGCACCCATCGTTCTAAATCGGCTGCGGCAAAACCTGTTTCAGCAGCACATTTTGTCAATTCATAAGTTGGATTTTTTATTATTTGAGCCAAGATGCCCTCAGTTTTTTCTTTATATACCTTATCAGATTCGGCCAGCAGAGCATGGCGAGGCGTCACTTCGTAGGTTGTTTTGCCCGGCACATCTAGTTCAACTTGGCTTTTGGGGTCTAAACGGCCGATCCTGGCCTTCGCCTCCCGATAGCCTACCCAAATCATACTTTGCACGTCTACCATGTCATGTACGCCATAGGGGGTCAGGTCGTTTTTGATGGTGTGAGCCTGTTGGCGAAGGGCGGTATAGATGTCGGCATCCGGCGGGGCTATGACTGGCTGTGCTTGGCCCATGAACTTGAGGAACCAGGCAGCAGTGCGCGGCTTGACAAATATTTCCCGGTTGGGGTGGCAGAGGAACAGGAAGTAGGTGGGAAAGGGCCATTTATTGGGCAACTTGTGGGCCGCGAGATAGTCAGAGAAGCTTTGCAGGCGATCTGGGCTGGGACGGTCGGCGTAAAGAAGGTTGCGAAATTGGGTGCAGAAGGTGGCTTTGTCTAGATGGGGGGTGTGGAGAATGGCCGTATCCCCATGTGATGGCACGCGCAAAAAGAGCAAATTTGTGGCTTTTGCTAACTTATCTAATCTCTCCAGAAAGGTGTCAAAGGCTTCATTGGCGATGAGCCGCTCAAGTTCAGCTTGGCTCAACCACTCAGTGGCTTGGGCTACCGCTTTTTGCTTATATTCGATTTCATCAGCTACAAAGGGGGGATGCTCAAAATCTGTCCAAGCCTCATATCGGAGGCGAACCAGTTCGATCAGAGCCTCTACCTGCCAGCCTGGAGTCATGGCGGGTATTGTACTATGGGAGAGGGAGGGAGGCGAGTAAACAGTGGGCAGTAAACAGCGGCAGTCAGTGGTGATTGATGGGAGGCTTTTTTAAGGGTTCCCTTCTTTTTGGAGGCTGATCAAGTAGCTGATGGCTAGGGCAAAGAGGATGGTGACGAGAACGGCCGATACTACACAATAACGGCATACGGCGTGAATGACAAATAGCTCCAAGGCCATCAGACCAAGCGAAAAAAGAAAAGCAAGGCCAGTTGTGCCCACCAAAAGCTCGGGCAAATAGTCGTCCAACCTTGGCCACCAGTCAGGCAGCCAGGTGAGCAGGAAGATGAGAGCATAGCCGATGAGACCAATAAGGGCCACAGGCACAGGGCCGATGCTAGAATAAGGAGCATCGGGGCCACTAACTTTGCCGCAATCATCCCAACCGCTGCCACTGCAAGTAGCAACCAAATCACCATTGTGAAACAAAAGCAGGTAGTAAGCGACAAAGAGGCCGATAACAGTTAACAGTTGGATGAGTCGGACTTGCCAATCGTGTGGACGCATATAATTGTAATTAGAGATTGGAGACTAGAGATTCAAGAGCAAAAAGGGCCACTAGTCTCCATTCTCTAGCCTTTTACGAGTTTGCATTCAACGCTGCTTCAATTTGCTGTTGGAGGGCGGCGAAGGGTTGAGCGCCTTCAAATCTGCGGTCATTGATGAAGAAGGTGGGAGTAGAGCCGACGCGCAGGCCGTTGGCGACCCGAATGTTGCGGAGGATGGTGTCTTCATAGCGATTGTCATCCACACATTCTGCAAAAGTCTCCATGTCCAAATTTAAGGCGGCCGCGGCTGTCATAAAGCCATCACGAGTGAAGGCGATGGGTGTCCCTTGTTGATCAAATAACAACTCAGCCATCGGATCAAATGCTTCTTGGTCATTGGCACACATTGAAGCGTTGGTTGCGGGAATCCGATCACCACCCAGTGCAAAGGGCAGGGTGATCCAGCGCACCTGCCCCGCGGCTACATATTGCTGCCTTAAGGCAGGCAATGTCTCTTTGTGGAAGTCGCGACAGTGGGAGCAGCCATAATCTGATACCTCGACAATGGTAACGGCCGCTTCCTGAGAGCCTTCACTCACACAATTGTCTGGATTATTATTGCAATAGGTTGCCAATGTCACTACTTCAGTCGTGCCAGAATTTTGTAGAGCTAGGGCGAGTAAGCCCCCCAAAATAATGAGACCTAGCACCACGATACCGCCAATTAGCATCCAATTGGTCTGGCGTTTTACTACTTTCTTTTGCTTTCTTCTGCGTTTTGCCATGAAAACAACCTCCGTTACATTCTATTTTACTGAGTGTACTAACTACTGTCCAAATAGACAGTGCATAATGTAATCCGTCCCTGCTGACATCCATCACGTTTTAATAGAGCGAATATTTGATAATCTGTTATGATTCAAAGGTATGCTGTGGCAATAAGGTTTGCCCAATCTCAAGGTCACCGAATGACAGGAAAGAGAGGGAAATATGACAGATTTAACGACGACTTACCTTGGTCTGAACTTGCGGAATCCATTAATTGTTTCAGCCTCACCCCTTTCAGCTTACGTTGACAACATGAAACGTATGGAACAGTCGGGGGCAGCCGCAGTGGTTTTGCCCTCCCTGTTTGAAGAACAGATTGAGCGCCAAAGCCTTGGTGTAGACCGTTATCCCCATCTAGAAGCTATTTTACCGGATGGACTGAAACATATTCCCGATATGGCTGGTTATAATCAGGGAGCCAATGGCTATTTATCTTTGGTTTATCAAGCTAAACGAGCAGTCAATATACCTATTATTGCTAGTTTGAATGGCTATTATAGTGGTGGCTGGTCACAATATGCACGATTGATTGAAGCGGCTGGAGCTGATGCTCTAGAGTTGAATGTTTATTATTTGGCCGCTCAGCCACGTATTACAGGCTCAGAAATTGAGAAGATGCTCATTCAACTAGTACAAAATGTGAAGGCTGAGGTAAAGATCCCGGTGGCGGTGAAATTAAGTCCCTATTTTAGTGCCTTGGCAAATTTAGCAGTGCGGCTAGATCAGGAGGGGGTGAATGGTCTGGTATTGTTTAATCGTTTCTATCAGCCTGATTTTGATATAGAGACCCAAGCAGTGGTCCCCAGCCTAGATTTGAGTCAACCGACGGAATTACGCTTACGGCTGCGCTGGGCTGCCATTCTGCATGATCTGATTCAGGCTGACTTGGTGGTGACGGGAGGCGTCCATTCTGGTTCGGATATTGTGAAGTCTGTGATGGCGGGAGCGAAGGCGACGATGGTGGCTTCAGTGTTGTTGAATCGGGGTATCGAACATATTCGTCGTTTGCTGGATGAGTTGGAGCGATGGTTGAAAGAACATGGGGTGCAGTCGGTGCGGGAGCTACACGGCCGTATGTCTCAAAAATCTGTGGCTGATCCGGCTGCCTTGGAACGGGCCAACTATATGAATGTGTTGAAATCGCTAGATGGCTAGGAGAGGGTAATCGGTTATCGTTAATCAGTTCACGGATTACGGCTCACGGATTACAGCTTACGAATCATCCCGATGGCTACGATGATACCAACCGTAAAGCAGCAGGCCTAGCAGGCCGCCAAATAGGGTGGTAACTAACCCTGCCCAAATGCCGAGTGAAGTAAAGGAGTTGGAGCCAGGTAGGGAAAGGGCGTAGTAGTTATAGACGAGCAAACTGCCGATGATGCCCCATAAGGGCCAGCCAATATGTTGGATTAACGGCCGTTGCAGTCGCCGACTCAAAAAAATGCCCAACGTGCCTGTCATTATCATCCCGATGGCAACCGTCACCAGCATTTCAAACTCAGAAAGCTCAATTCGAATGCCTGGTTCCAATGGAGGGGGTACAGGCGTAGCGGTGGTAGTTGGTGTTGGGGTGAGTGTCCTTGTGGGGGGAGGTGTGCGGGATGATGTGGGAGTGACGCTGGGCGTGATAGTGGGTGGAATTGTGGCAATGATGACCGTCACTTCGGGGATGCCTTCACCTGTGCCTTCTATCGTAATGTCTACCTCTATTGATTGAGTAGCTTGTCCAGATTCGGCCGTGATGCGGAATTTACCAGGGCCAGTGCTGGCTTCTAGCACATAATCTAGCCTAGCAATACCATTTGTGGTGGGGACAGAAGCAATAATGTTGATTGTGCCTTGGATGCGATCTTGCTGGATAAAGCGCACAATTGTGCCATCGGGCACAGAATGTCCATTATGATCGAGTATGACACCTGTTTGCAAGCGTAGGGTATCGCCAACGATATAACTGGGCGGCTCCGCAGTGCCTTGTGGTGTGGCTTCGATTAAGGCAGGGGCCTCATAAAGTTGGATTATCTGTTGGGGATCGGGTTGGGTTTGTTGCAGCAGATCGTAACTGATGCCCTCGATGCTGACAGGAGATGCTCCTGTTGGCGTTAATTCTTGAAAAAGGACACGGGCGGCCACGTCGATGAAGCTGTTGATTTTGCTGTAAATACCGAAATAGGCTGTCAATTTGCTGATTTCGGTGGTGTCTAGATAGTAGGGTGCATTGTAGGCGAAAACAATGATGTGGCTGTTACTGATGATGTCGGGCCGTTGGGCCAGAAAGCGGCTGAGGGCTTGTGAGGTTTGGCTGGCATCAAGTAGATTGAAGATGATCCAATTTGTGCCACGTAGGGACTCTTGTACCAAGAAGGCAGGATCAGGTGTCGGGGTGGGGATGGGCGTTATGGGAACGATGTCTTCGTTTTCGAGCGGCGTGTCGGGAAAGTTGGCCGTTTCAGTAATGATGGTAGGAGGGAAGATGAGACCAGGGCCAGCATCGAGAAAAGCGCCTAAATCGCTGAAGGAAAAACTCTCTATTTGAGCACCATTAACTTGCGCACTCGCTTGAGGCCCGTAAAGGTTGAGAATATGATCTTCAAGGGCAGTGAGACCAATGAGGGGTTGGTCGGGGCAAAAACTGCACTGTTGCACCTGGCGCATGTCAGTGAAGATCGTTATGTGATCGTCGGGGCCGGGTGGTGTGGGCATGCGTTCCAGTAGTTCTTCCGGGCCGGGGGCAATGAGGGAAACGGCCGTTTGCGCCAGTTCAAATATAGGTACGTCGTTATTGCCAATGGATATGTCTGTTTCGGAAACGATTATGTTTTCTGGATTAAAATCATTGTCGTAGAGGCGCAATTTCAGTTGTAGGATGCGTAGAACGGCTTCGTCTACTCGCATTTGAAAGGAGGGGTCTGTGTCATACTTTTCCTGGAACCAGAGGATTGTGTCTTGGATATTGGCAAGCTGCTCACTGTAGGGGGCATCACCCAGAGCAAAATTACCCAGATAGAGTAAATCATTCCCAGCGAAGAAAGCATCTCTGGCCACGCGCCGATGGGGAAACTCTTGCTCAGTGGCATCGTAAAAACGCTCAACAGAACGTACACCGAGAGCATCGGAAACGATGAGGCCGCCTGCCTGTCGCCAGGGGGCAAATTCGGGCAAGGCCATGAGGGCGTTGAGGGCTTGGGAATCAAAGCTGACAGGTGCGGTGCTAGTGTTAATGTTGCCTTGAAAGCCTTGATAGCGGATGTGGGTGCTGAAAAGGGCATCGGCCGTTTGCAGAGGATTATCTCCTTGTCCAGTGACAGCGAAAAAGGGGGCGAGCTCTACTTGGCGTAACTGCTCCAAAGATTTGCGAACGGTGGGTATTTCGGCAGCAATTGGGCGATCACTACTGCCATTGCCTGGAAAATGTTTAGGGACGACAGCGATACGGCCGTTGCTGCCGGTATGGACGCCTACGATATATGCTTGCCCCATCAAGCCGACCCAATAGGGATCGCCACCAAAGCTGCGCGAGCCGACGTCACCAGACCCAAAAGGAGTTGGATTTTCTAAAACATCTAAAGCGGGGCCTAGGAGCATATTGATACCCAAGGTCGCTAACTCTTGTCCCACAATAGAACCCACTATTTCTGCCTGCTGTGGTTGCCAGGTAGCCCCAATGGCCATATTGTTGGGGAGTTCCGTGAGACCAGAAAGCACTTGAGCATAGGGCCAGCCGTCCCCTTCATGGCTAAGGGCTGTAAGTAGGGGCACAGCTGGCAGGGCCGACGCCGGGGTGCTGGTGGGAGGGATAGGTGTTGGCGTCTCATCACCTTCGGTGGGTTCCGGCTCCTGAGGTGGCAGGCCTTGCAAGGCAAATGTTTGCAAGTTGTTGGTGAGTTGGGCCATTTGCAGGGGCACATCTTGGGGGTTGCCATAGCCCGTGATATTGTCATTTTCGGCCAACAGAATGACTCCGCCCACTTTATAGTTAGCGATAAGGTCGGCAATATCGCTGTTAGGTGTGACTGTATCGCCCTGGAGAGGCACAAGAAAGAGTTGCCCCACGCGCTCAGCGGTGGACATGGCATCGAACCAGGTCTCAGCTTTGCTAGGGGGTTCCGTTTGGGCGTGAACGGCCGTTTGTGGTGTTGGGCTGCTTCTTGTCCAGAGTAGAATAAGGAGAACGGCCGTCAACCAGACTCGCCAAAATTGTCTCATTGGTTATAGATCACCAGAGGGTTTGAATCCTAATTTGTGCTGATGGGTATCTTGGCATGCAGATTTGTGGACATCATGGCAAAGACATGACACAAATTCACCGATATATCCGTATACAAATATACCAAGCACCCCATTTGTAAAACGTAAAAGAGGCAAAGCGGCGTTTTTCTTTACATCTTACGTCACACGTTCCCAAGATGAGTATGACCTAATGGAAACGCCTTTTCATTATAACGTAGATTGCCTCACATAACACCTGTGTTACAATCCATTTAGGTTGCTATGGTTGGTCAAATAGACTATCTAGGCAGCTTCACCTCTAGCTAATTCCATGGGACAAACCAACCATTGTGGTATGATTAAAAGGAATTGGCCTTAGTCAGATGGCGACCCCATCTGGCTTTTTTATGAATAGGGCTATCATTTGATAATGACTATTTTTGAGGGTGAAAATTGTCCATAAATAGTTGATAATTTCTCCAAAACATGACATCACTAACATATAACTATGTCTGACCGAGTACGAAATGTATTAACGATGCTGATGCTGTTCTTGCTGGCAGGTATTGCTTTCATTGCTGGCTATTTCACCAATGACTTCGTGGAGCTACGCACGGGCGGTACGGTTGTACGCGAGCAGACAGATTTTGATCTGTTTTGGGAGGCCTGGGGTCATATTGAAGGTAATTTTATTGGCGAATTACCCGCAGTTAAGACGATGACCTATAGTGCCATTAAAGGGGTTATCACCTCCTTGAATGATCCCTATACGACTTTCATTGAACCGGTGGTACGAACTCAGGAGCGGGAACAGTTGCAAGGCAGTTTTGGCGGTATTGGTGCCTACCTCTCACGCCCAGAGGATGGTGGGGATGTTTTTTTGGACCCAATCCCAGGTAATCCAGCTGAAATAGCAGGGATTTTGACGGGAGATGTCTTGTTGGCGGTAGATGGAGTGGCGATAACGGCCGATTTAACAGTGGCCCAAATTGTGGACATGATAAAGGGTGAAAAGGGCACGACGGTTGTACTCACCGTGCGCCACCCTGAAGCGGCTGGGTCAGTAGATATTGAGGTGGAGCGGGATGACATTCTGATTCCCTCCGTCACCTACCGCCTTTTGACTGAAGATGACTCGATTGGTTACATTCAGTTGAGCCGCTTTAGTGGAGAAAGCAGTAATGAAATTAGAGATGCCCTAACAGCTTTGATGACGCAAGGGGCAGAGAAACTGGTGTTGGATTTGCGTAATAATGGCGGTGGGCTGTTAGATGCTGCCGTAGATGTCTCGGATCACTTTGTAACGGACGGGCCTGTTTTGTACCAACAAGTGAAGGGCGAGGAGGAACGGGTGTATGAGGCTAATGCCGAGACATTAGCCCCTGATATACCGCTTGTTGTTTTAGTAAACAGTGGCACGGCTAGTGCCTCGGAGATTTTGGCGGGTGCCTTGCGTGACCGTGAACGAGCCATGTTGATTGGACAGCGCACATTTGGCAAGGGATCGGTACAATTGGTGTTTGATTTGAGTGATGGCTCGTCGGTTCATGTGACGTCGGCCCGTTGGTT
Organism: Promineifilaceae bacterium (SeqCode); assembly: GCA_965223555.1. Classification (GTDB taxonomy): domain Bacteria; phylum Chloroflexota; class Anaerolineae; order Promineifilales; family Promineifilaceae; genus CBDCWU01. Next base: position 728,972 of record CBDCWU010000008.1, on the reverse strand, counting down.
TACGCCTGACCGTCACCAAATTGACCAGCAGGGGTTAGAACCCGATATGGCAGTAGAAATTACACAGGACGCAATTGATAACGGCCGTGATGAGATATTGAACAAGGCGATTGCTTATTTGCAGAATGGTAATTAAGGTTTTCTGTAATAATCTAACCTGGATAAGCCAGGAAAATAGGACACAGAGTGGCGCAGAGAAGTAGAGACACACAGAGAATTAAAAGACTTTTCTTCTCTTTCTCTGTGATTTTTGTACCTTCTCCGTAAATCTGTACAAGAATTTTACATATAAGGTATATGGACAAGATGATGGACGAACAAAGACGAAATAAGGGTTGGGTTATTGGTGGCGTGGTCGTGATCGCTCTGTTGTGCGGGGTGGTGGCCTGGGCCAGTTTTGCTCTTGGTCGGCGCGCGGCCGATTCCACTGCAGAACCCATCAGCGTTACTGAAGCCATCGCTGAGATTTTGACGCTAACTGAAACAACGGCCAATACGACCGAATCTGACTCTGAGCCTGCCAGCACAACTGGCCAGGAAGAAGATGCGTCTACGGTTAGTAGTGAGCCCTTGGCTGCGCCGGATACCCCAGCTCCAGACCCTACCAGTCCACCCGCCCAAAGTCAACTGCCTCGCCCCGACGTAGATGAGATCGATCTGGCAGTGTTTTATGAGGCTTGGGACTTTATTGAGGAAGTTTATGACGGTGAAATCCCGCCCACTGAGGAGATTTTGCAGGCGCTTATTGGCGGTTCAATTGAGGCTCTGGGTGATGATTTTACACGCTATATTGAGCCGGATGTGGCGGCCCGTTTGCGAGAAGATATGAGTGGGGCCGTATCAGGTATTGGGGCTTTTGTGCGTGAAAATGAGGACGGTTTTTTTGAGATTATTTCACCAATCGAGGGTCAGCCAGCCGAATTGGCAGGGCTGTTACCGGGCGATCTAATTATTGAGGTGGATGGCGAGTCGGTGGTTGGTGTTAGTTTTGATGAGGTGATTTTGTTGGTACGTGGTGAAGAGGGAACGGCCGTTGACCTCACTGTAGCTCGCCCTGGAGAGCAAGAAGCATTGGCCTTCACCATTGTGCGCGCTCGTTTTGAAGTGCCTGTTGTCAATTTCGAAATGCGCGAAGATGGTCTGGCCTATGTACAATTGGTTGAATTCAGCCGCGACGCCTCTGACCATTTAGAAGAGGCTCTGAGAGAACTATTGGCCCAAAACCCAACGGGCCTCATCCTTGATTTGCGTAACAATCCCGGTGGCTTTTTGGATGAATCGGTGGAGATTGCCGACCTCTTCTTACCTGATGGGGTAGTGCTGTTTGAGCGCAATGTGAGTGGTTTGGATCGCACCTTCAGTTCTGACAATGGCGACTTAGCCGAACAGATTCCTATGGTGGTTCTGATCAATCCGGGCAGCGCCAGTGCCTCAGAAATCGTAGCTGGGGCTATTCAAGATACCAATCGTGGTATCCTGATTGGCTTGACCTCATTTGGCAAAGGGTCTGTGCAAACAGTGCGTGAACTATCGGATGGGTCAGAATTACGTGTAACCATTGCCCGTTGGTACACGCCCGCCAACCATTCTATTGATAAGGAAGGTGTGGCCCCTGATATTGAAGTAGAATTTCCGCTGGATACGCCTGAGGGTGAAGACCCACAATTGGAACGGGCGGTAGAGTATTTATTATCAGGACAGTAGATGGTAATCGGTGATCCGTCATCGGTTTACCAATTACCAGTTGCCATTATGCCCAAGCAAGAAGGTATTAAGGTTATTAGCAAAAACAAACGGGCCACGTTTGATTATCATCTGTTGGAGCGTTTTGAAGCAGGCCTAGCTCTGACGGGTACAGAGATCAAGTCTATTCGTGCCCATCAAGCCAATTTGCAGCGCAGCTATGTGCAGAACCGTCAGGGTGAGTTGTGGTTGATTGAGTCCCATATTGCTCCCTACGCATATGGCAATCGGGAAAATCACGAGCCAACACGGCCGCGTAAGCTGCTGCTGCATCGGCGAGAGATTAACAAAATTATTGATCAGGTGGCGCAAAAGAGCTTGACGATTGTACCCACGATGTTGTATTTGAAAAACGGCCGTGCCAAAGTGGAAATCGCCTTGGCGCGAGGCAAACGAAAATCAGACAAACGGGCCGACCTCGCCAGAAAGGATGCCAATCGCCAAGTGGAGCGGGCCTTACGCGAGAAGTATCGTTATTAGGTGGTGGACATTGGCGTTTTTCAAAATTTTCGGCAGTAGCAGTCACACTCAATAACCGACAACCATTTTTGAGACTACTCAGGGGGATTCCAGGTACACGTCTCTACATCATCGGTTACATCAACAAAATCATACAGATTGGGCCAATTCGAATAGTACGTTTTATCCTCTACCAAACCCAAGTCAGTACTAAAATATTGATCCATGACCACGCGAAAAGAGTTGACAGGAGAGATCGTTTCATATAGTTGACCATAATCGCTGTCAGGAAAGTAGTATGCGCTTAAAATGGTATAACGTTCTTTCAAACAGGTGTCTTCTGGTGTGGCCGCAAAGCGAACCCAAGGTCCATGATCCCCATGCAGGATAATGATGGGTGGTGTTTTTGCATTCGTTAATATAGAGTCAATCACCTCTTGTGTCCTTTGGCTGGTATAAGCAACCTGTCTACGATAAGCGATTGTATATTCTTCCAGTGGTAATTGATCATGCAGCAAGGGATCGCCAGGTAAATTTATCTCTTCCCCATTTTCGCCAAAAACATAGGGTGGATGTGGTGCCATGATGTGGGCGAAGACAAATTTTGGACCGGATATATCTGCCATCTGTCCAAGCTGCTCAAAGGCAAAATTTATGCGGGCCCTCTTCAATTCATAAATAGATAGATCGCCAAATGCCTTGCCAAATAACGGCCCCAAAGGCGTGTTTTTTATCAATAAAGACTCAAAATCATTCAGGCCATTAGCATCAAAACGGTAGTATCTATCTGCATTACGCAGGGAAGTTTCTGAATAGCCGGAAAAGATGTAAACAATCTCATAGCCCGTTTCTCTCAATGCCGTAATGAACCGGCTGTTGCTGATTAATCCTTCTAGCGGTACGGTGTTGTTGGACTCAGGGCCAAGAACCGCAGCAACATCATCTAAATATTGGCCATTGAGGCTTGTTGACAGAGCGAATAATGTTCTTGTGTAATTGGTGATACCCCGATCAGCTACATAAAACCCGGAATTCTCCAGAAAATTAATAAAGTTGCTATTGTCATACTCATATAGTTCTTGTAATGTGTCACTACGGCCGTAGGCATCAAGCACAATGTAATAAATATCTGGCAGGTTATCAGATGTGGTTGATGGTAACTGGATTGGGGTTCGGGTAAAAGTATTGTGTTCAGCAATCTCTTCTCCACCCGCGTTTTCTCTCGTGAAAAAGTCATTTTCTGGCTGGGCAAAATGTACAATAGTTTGCCCCAAAGGCAAAAGAATGATGGCTATAGCCACAAGATTGAAGTTTAATGTTGCATTCTGTGTATCAGAAATTTTAAACCAGATAAACCATGTGCCTAGAGTCAGTAAAGTTAGCCAGATGAGGGGTATGGCAAATCTTTGTAGTTGGGTAAATGCCAGGGGCATATTATCGGCCGACCACCGCCATAAATGCCCATAGGATTGAAAAAACAATAAAAATAGCGATGTCAATAAAGCAGCTCTCCGCCAGCTTTTGGAGACCACCCGGCAAACGATGAGGGAAGTAAGGGCACTAAGTTGGACAATAACCAAGGCCCGTATTGTGCGTTCTGGGGCGATCCCGCCTAGGTTGGCTGCCAATAAGGCCAAAACTGGATACAGAGCAAAAAGAAACGGGTGTATTATCCAATATCGTTTCATAGGGGTATGTCTAAACTAGAAATATTTTGGGTCCGTCTCGGCTGGCTTAGTCGTTATGTTTTTCCATCAAATATAATGTTCGCTCGGAGTTTTTTATAGCTTCTTTTGTTTTAATGACAAAATGATGCATGAAAGCTTCTTCAAAGCCCTCTTGCGTATAGTTGATGAAAATATCTTTGCGGAAGGCTAAGAGTCGCTGCACTTGCGAATCGCTTTTAGGGACGAATTCTATAATTAGCCAATGTGCTAACTGGCTAAAGAAGAGGGCTATTTGTTCTAAGGGTACATTGTTGGCAATGGCTAAATGATGGATGAGAGCTAAAGCAAGGACGGTATCGGCAGGGCCGCGCTGCCGCAAAGATTCCCGTTCTTGATGATTCCAGCCTAATGCGGTGCTAGGATTTGTTAAATCCATGACTAAGGGCAGCATTGATGTTTCTTTGTGAGCAACTGTTTCCTGATAATTATGTTCTACGGCACTAGGATCAATGTCGAAGGCGACGGTAAAGATGTTTTTCTGACTGGCTAGGCGGCTATAACGGCCAGTATTTGCGCCCAAATCCCAGGCAGTTGTTGGCGTGATTTTGTCTAAGAATTGCTGGATAAGGCCCTCTTTATGCTCGCTGGCTGTATCACTGTAATTAGTGTCATTGTAATAGTTGGCCCACTCAGTGTCCCCCGCTTGCCAGTTTAATTTTTTTACAGTTGACTCTAGGCTGTCCATCAAGCCGACAAAGGATGTGTGTGTCATGTTTCGAGCTGTGTGCTTGCCTGCCTGGCGAGTTTCGTTTGCATACCGTTTTTGGGCGGAGGCGTGTAGGTGGATGTGCATGTATAAACCAGGTGAGAAGCGTGTCCGCCAAGGTAGGAGTTTACGCGCTATTTCTAAGGGTATGCCGTCGATGTATAGTCGCAGCATTTTGCCGAGCTGAATGTCTCTATAAGCCATGAGGGCTAATGGGGCTAAAAAGTGTTGGCAAAATTGACGGTAGGCTGTCCAAGGTTTGCCTTCCTGATATGTTTCAAATGACAAGGTATCAATTAAGCAGAAACGGCCGTTATAAAACTGGATATTATAAGCTGAAGCATCTTTCAACGACAGGCCATGGCTTAGGGCTTGCTTCTGCACGGCCATTGTGGTTAAGGCCGCATCTTTCAACTGACCAAAACTCCATTCATATGGATAAGAAATGAAGGGAACAAATTCTGGTTGGATAGTTCGATAGGCGAATTCAGGCCTTGCTGGTGGTTCATCTACCTCCCGATGTGGAATAAGAGAACCTAACTGTACTAATTTGTCGTACAATCCAGAATTGATAAGTTTCTCGTAATCATTTTGATAAACGGTATTGACCTGGCGATAAAGTGTATGATTCCGGCGGAAAAGGAAGCCACTGGGATCACGAAAAGAGGCTGATAAAATGGTGTCCTTAGGCATCATCTGTCTCGTTGATGTCTGGAACGGTGCCTGGGTTGCTTGGTTCTTCGGGATTATTTTTACTAAATAACGATTTGAGTCTTCCCCAATATGTTTTCAATAGTAAGCCAGCGCCAACGATACCACCGATCAATAGTTGAATAATAAAGCTCCCTGTACCAGGATCTAAATAGGCTAAAACAGTGAAAGATGGCGAAGTTTGGCTGCTTAAGAACAAGGCTAACATAGCATATGACATAATCTTTTTACCCTTTTTTGTTGTACTCACTCTCCTAACATGAACGAAACTACTATACATCAAAATCTATAAACAAGCCTTTTCACGACTCGATCGGGAGCTGTTCGCTGACAGGTCCCCGGTCTCCGAGCTAAGCTCTGCTCAATTAGGATGTTTAAGCAAGCGAAATAGGCTCAGTAGAAAAACGAGGCTGACAAGCAAGATTTGGATGGCGAGGTAAGGTAGATTCGTGTTGTCGTCCTGAGTTGGTGCTATTTTGGGGGCGGGGAAGGCTTTGTTAAGAGGTTCCGTTGGTGTTGTGTCATCGCCGATGCGAGCTGGCGTGGGTAGGGGAGTGACTTCGGCCGTTTCTGCACGCTGTTCCAACAAAAAGGCCACCATCATCTCGATCTGTGCCTCGCTCAAGCGCATGTTGTAATCACGGGGCATGATGTTGGCTAGGCAGGGCCCATTGGGGCAAGCGGGTGTGATGAAGGCATTGGGGTCGAGGATGGATTGGCGTAGATATTCTGCGGCGGACATGCCGTCAATGCGGTTAACGGCCGTTTCCCCAATAAAGCTCAAATCCGGCCCTACTTTGCCCTTCTCGCCCAACTCGCCAATGGCGTGGCAAGCGCCGCAGCCGGAGTTGAGGATGATCTCCTCAGCCGTTTCTCCCTGGATAGGGCGGGGGGTCGGGGTTGGTTCGGGTGTGGTTGTGGTGAGCGTGGGGGTGAGGGGAGGATCGGCCGTTATTTCCATGGCCGCCAACACCTCCTCCTCCGTGGGCTGCACCAGCTCTCCGGCCGGTTGGGCCTGCAAAATGGCCTCGCAGGGCGAAAAATCTGGTTCAGGATCGGGCATGCAGTACCAGGGGCCGCCCTTTTTCGTCTTCAGGCTGGGCACAAACCACAACACAATGTCCTGGCCCGACAAAGGATCGCCATCCAGCCATTGGCGCGGCGGCTCGAAGGTGTCGCCTGGGCCGGGGGGAATAGCCCCTTGGCCCTCAGCTTCCTTGGGCGAGATGCCAAACAAGCGGGCCTCGTCCAAGCTCAGGGGATCATCGCGCTCCATGCGCCAGCGGTAGCTGACCTCGCCATCAATGGTGGCCAGCTTAAAGCCATCGGGCGAGACGGGCCGGATGAAGGGGTGGGTTTCAAACTCCCTTCTCATTTCCACCCACTCGGTATTGTCCCACTGCCACACCTGATCATTGTCGGGGCCGTCCAAGTCTAGGTCTATGCGCCAAAACGGCCGATACACCGACAAATCATCACAGCCCGGCCCGTGCGAGACGAAGCGGGCCTCAAAGCCACCATCATTGTAAAAGCGCATCACTTGCTCATAGCGGTAACAGCAGATGCAGTTGGGCCAATGGGTGAACTCCGTGAACAGTTGGCGCACTTCAAAGCCATCGCCCAAGTCGGTGATGCCCGTGTCGCCGAAGGGGGGCACGGAGGCGGCAAAGCCGATTTCGTCGCGGTAGCCGCCAGGCCAACTGGGATACCAGGCCTCCACCTGGGTGATTTTGGTGCTGGTGAAGATGGTTGTGCCCTGGAAGCCCGCATCGTAGAAGTGAACGCCATCATGGGCCGTCATCTCCCAACAGACGCTCCAGCCGTGCTGTTCCAAGCAGCCGTCGCTGTAGGCGTTGCGCTGCTCTGGGGAGCGATTGTAGCTGCGTTCGGGCCGGGCGCGGGTGTAAAAGGTGCGGGCCACTTTGTTTTGGGCCATGTTAATAAAGACGTGGAAGATGCGGCCTGTGCCTGCGGGGTCGTGGAAGGTCAAATCCACGCACCAATCCTCACGGCAGTCGTCGTCCAGCAGCCAGCCGGACATGGGGATCATGGCTGGGTCGCCTGCGCCGATGTCGCCCAGAACGGCTTGCACTTGGGGGTTGGCGGCGGCGATGGCCATGGCTTGGGGCAGGATGTGGGGGCTGCCGCCAGGGCGGGCTTGGGGATTGAGCCACTGCCCCACGACCTCAGCCCGATCCAGGTTGACCACAGCCTCCACCGTGCCGCCGTCGCTGTAGTTGACCAGCGTCACTTGCAGGCAGTTGTGCTGGCTGCAGCCAGCTTCTTGCCAGGGGCGGGCCTCGCCGGGGCTGAGGGGCAGGGCGTTGAGGAAGCCAACCTCTTTGCCCGCCAGCAGCTCGGCCATACGGCCATCAGCCAGAACCAGATCATGCAGTTGGCTGCTGTTGAAGGTGGCGCCGGGCAGGGTGTGGGTCATGGCGTAGAGCTGGCCGCCTTTGGCCAGGGCGATTTGCAGGCTGTGCTGCGGCTGCTGCCAATAGGTGATGAGGCTGAGGCTGAGGAGGGTCAGGTTGAGGAGGATCAGTTTGAGGAGAAAGCGTTGTCGTCGGTTGATATTCGTCACAGGCGGGGATTATACGACTTTGTGGGCAAAGGGGGGAGCCTGTTTAGGGTTTGTTTAGGCGAGCCAACAAAGCGACGATTACGACGAAAGGGAACGAGAAAAAGTTGGCTCATGGTGTTTACATCACTTGCCGCCATTATACCGGAAAAAGGGTCAGGATCATCTTTCACAAGGGCGAGATGGCGCGGAGAGAAGGTGTTGGGTAGCAGATGCCGCCGTGCCGCGCCGTCCCGCCCGTACGTGGGGGTGGGCGGGGAAATGTCAGATGATGAGGAAGGTATCGGCTATGGGGTCGTAGGCGCGGATGTGCTGCTGGTGCAGGTCGTATACCCAGCCGTGCAGGGCCAGTTGCTCGTAGGCCATAGCCTGGCGCAAGTAGGGATAACTTTGCAGGTGGCTCAGTTGCAGGACGACGTTGCGCTCGACGATGGCCTGGTGGCGAGCGGCAGGGGTGAGATCGTCCATCCAGGAATCCACTTCGTGCTGGGCGGGTTGAGCGAACGACAGCCAGCGGGAGAGGGCGGGCTGTTGGCTGGTGTCAGGCTGTTTATCCAGGCTGAGGATGCCGCCGCAGTCGGTGTGGCCGCAGATGATGATGTGGGGTATTTTGAGGGCTTGGATGGCATATTCGAGGACGGAGGCTGTGCCGCTTTCGCTCTGGTTATATGGGGGGATGATGTTGGCGATGTTGCGCAGCATGAAGAGGTCGCCCGGTTTGGCCCCTAATAGGTCGGTGGGGGTGATGCGGGAATCGGCGCAGGTGATGAAGAGGGCTTGAGGGTGCTGCCCCTCTTGGGTCAGTTGGGTTAGCAACTGGTGGTTTTTGTGGAAGAAGGCCTGTCGGGCCGAGGCGAATTGATTGAGTAATGGGTCTGGCATAACAATCTCCGCTTAGATGACGTTGTATTCGCTGAGGTGTTGGTTGTGTTGGAAACGGCCGTAACTCAACACCTCAATATCTAATGTTGTAGCCTGCCCATCCAGGATGATCTCAGCCGTGAGGAGGCCAGCGATGGGGCCATGCATGAAGCCGTGGCCGGAGAAGCCAGTGACGACGACGTAGCCTTCTAACTGGGGCACAGTACTGATGATGGGATGGGCGTCGGGGGTGACTTCGTAGAGGCCGGCCCAGTGGGCGGCACGGCTGGCTTGGGCCAGCAGGGGCAGCCGCTGCATGGCTGCTTCCATGTGTACTAGTTCCCACGCTTCGTCTACGCTTTCGTCGAAGCCGGGGGGCTGCTGGGGGTTGGACATGCCAGTGAGCAGCCCCTGGCCTTCACGGTGGAAGTAGAGGCTTTGGGCGAAATCTATGACGAAGGGGAAGTCAGGGGAGATGGCGGGTAAGGGAGTGGTGGTGAGCATCTGGCGGCGAATGGGTTGGACGGGCAAGGGTATGCCAGCCATCTGGCTGATTTGGGCGGACCAAGGGCCAGCGGCATTGACGATGATTTGGCAGGGGAGACGGCCGTTTCTTGTCACCACCGCCTTCACTTTACCCCCAGCGGTCTCAATCCCCACCACTTCCTGATTTGTCAGGCAAGTGGCACCGAGCCGCCGCGCGTTGTTGATGTAGCCAGCCACCACGCCATGGGGATCGGCCAGGCCATCTTGATCATGGAAGGTGGCCGCTAATACATCGTCGGCAACCAGTTGAGGAACTAGGCGGCGTGCTTCGTCGCCAGTGAGCCATTGGGTGGGTACGCCCAGGCTGTGTTGCAGGGCCACATTGTGTTGGAAGGCAGCTATGTCGGCTTCGTTGGTGAGTAGGAAGAGGTAGCCGCAGCGTTGGATGTCTATGGCTTGCCCCATCTCGGCCTCGAAGCGATCCAACATGGGCAGACTGAGTTGGGAGAGTTGGATGTTGATAGCGGTGCTGAATTGGTAGCGGATGCCGCCCGCGCATTTGCCGGTGGCTCCCAGCCCGAAGAAGGGCTGTTTTTCCAGCAAAACAACATCGGTGCAGCCGCGCTGGGCTAGATGATAGGTGGTGCTGGCTCCCATGACACCACCACCGATGATGACGATCTGGGCTTGGCTGGGGAGTTGGATCATGAGATTATGATAATCCGTAATCAGCGAACTGCAAAGCGTGATCGAGTTGCTGCTCACTATTGGCCGAGCACATTTTGTGTGAAGCAAACCGTCAAGAGTTTTTTGAAAAACCAGATTTGGATTTTCCGCTCAAAAAATCATTTTTGGGCAAGTCTCGTTATACTATTAGGCATCCACGTTACCGCCAAGCGATTGAATGGCATTGCGCAAGATGGTGATGGCATCTTCGACGCCATTGAGGGCAAAGCTATACTTGTCTGGGGTGACTTGACTGCTGCTCGTTGAATTGTCAGCTAAAAAGTCGCGGCAGTGAGTGTCTAAATCTTTGATACCTTGTTGAAAAACGGTGATGCCATTGACATAGTTGTTGTAAGCGTTTTGAGTTTCTGGCGTAGCAGTGGATAGGTCGAATTGACGAACGGCCGTTAATTCATCAACGATGGCAATTTCAACCTGACAATTGATAGACCCTCCCAAATTGCCACGATAATCATCTAACCGGCTTTTGACATATTCCAAATGAGCCAAAACTTCAGCATTAATATCACCACTGCTGGTTCCGCTGTTGCCCTGGTCATTATTTTGTCCCGGAACGGCCGTTGGTTGAGGCAGGGGTGTTGCCGTCGCTGTGGGGGGCAGGGTTGGTTCTGGTGTTGATGTGACCACCTGTTCCACAATGCGGGTCACTTCTATTTCTACGACCACTTCACGGGTCACTTCCATTTCTTGGATCACTTTTTCTGTGACCATTACTTCCACCGTGACAGGCACTTCCATGACTACGGTTGCCTCGACTTGCTCTACTATTGGGGTTTGAGCAGCAAAAGTCTGCTGAACGGCCGTGTCAATCGCTGCCTGACTATTGGCACAGGCTGCTAAAATCAGGGACAACAAAATAAACAGTTTCTTCATCTGGGCACCTTTTGAGCAACTTACAAAAATGGGCAATAAAAAGCTCTAACAACTTCTAGGATGACTGAAAAGCTGACAGAGACTGGAATATTTCTGTAAATCGCTCGCTACTTTGCAACGTGGCCTATTATAGGCAAATTTTGCCTTTTTAGAAGATTTTTGGGGTCAAAAGCATGCCTTGACCCTACTTTTAGGTTGGGGCAAAGGTAGGTAGGCTTAAATCTGGCATGGCTGTGCCATGAAGAAAGGCTTGGAGGGCGGCGCGGGTGGCGGTGCGGTCATCCCAGGGGTATTCGGTGGTGCCGAAGCACATAGATTGCTCGTGGCCTTTGCCGCAAACGAGAACCAGGTCTTGCGGTTGAGCCAAGCTGAGGGCAAAGTGGATGGCGCGGCCACGGTCGGGGATGCGCCAGAAGGTTTTGTGTTCAAGGCCGCCTTGGCTGCGGCAGCCGTCGGCCATCATGGATAGGATGTCGTTGAGGGATTCGGTGCGGGGGTCTTCAGCGGTGAGGATGGTGAGATCAGCAGCGCGGGCTGAGGCTTGGGCCATGAGGCGACGTTTTTCTATGTCGCGCTTGCCTGCGCTGCCAAAGACGGTGATGACACGGCCGTTTGGCACCATGCGTTTACCCGCTTCAATAGCGCGTGTCAGAGCGTTGGGCGTGTGGGCGAAATCGACGATGGTGAGGAAGGGCTGGCCTTCATCTATGCGCTCCATACGGCCGCTGATGACATCTACGGCTTCTAGGCCCGCTTTGATGGCTTCGGGGGCAACGCCAAGGCTGTGGGCAGCGGCGGCGGCGGCCAACATGTTGTAGATGTTGAATTCGCCAACGAGAGATGTGGTGATGGGGAGGGGGGTAGTGGAGAGGGGGGGAGGGGGGGAGGGGGGGAATGTGAGGGTGAAGGTGGTTTGATTGGGGGCGTAGGTGATGTTGGTGGCGGTAATGTCGGCGGGTTGGTGGATGGCGTAGCTGAGGTGAGGAGTGATGGCTGTTTGGGCTAATTCTGGGTAGGAGGAATCGTCGCGGTTAAGGACGGATATTCGTGTAGCCAACTGGAAGAGGCGGGCTTTGGCGGCGAAGTAGGCGGCGTGGCTGCCATGATAGTCGATGTGTTCGTGGGTGATGTTGGTGACAACGGCCGTATCGAAGTGAACGGCCGTGACGCGATGTTGGGCCAGGGAGTGGGAGGTCGTTTCCAGGACGCAGTGAGTGAGACCGGCGTCAACCATACGCCGCAAATAGCTTTGCACGACGGGGGCTTCAGGGGTGGTGACGTGTAGCTCTAGCGGCTCTTCTTTGTGGCCGATGATGGCTTTGATGGTGCTGAGAAGGCCCGCTTTGAGGCCAGCCGCCAGCAAAACTTCGTGTAGTAGGCGGCAGGTGCTGCTCTTGCCGTCTGTACCAGTGATGCCAATGACGGTGAGTTGCTGGCTGGGGAAGCCGTACCAGGCGGCGGCCAGCCAAGCTAGGGTTGCGGCTGTGTCTTCTACTTGGAGGTAGACGACGGTATCGGGAATGGCGAGATTGAGGTCGGCGGGGGCGCGTTGGGCCAAGATCATGCTGGCCCCCAACTCAATGGCTTTGCCGATCCAGGGGTGGCCGTCGCTGCCGGTGCGGACGCGGGCCACGAAACAGGCACCGGGGCGCACTTCGCTGGTTTTTTCGGTGAGATGGGTGAGGTTGATGTCGGGGCCGCTGTAGGCGGGCGGTTGTAGGTGGGTGGTGTGGATACTAACTCCCGTTTGCCCAACGGCCGTTTGCCAGTCGGCGAGGAGTTGTTTGAGGGAGCGAGATTGGGGGATTGGGTCGCTTCGCTTCTGGAGATTGGGAGATTGGGAGATTGTCATACTGTTTGAAGAGGTTGAATCAAGGATTACGCGGATGACGCAGATTTTACCGGATACTGATTACTGTTCACTGATTACCGTTCACTGATTACTGTTCACTGCTCACTGACTTGCTGGGCAAAGGTGGGTATGTCGATGTTGCTGCCACAGACGACGAGGGCCAGGCGCTGGCCTTGTAGTTTTTGGCGCAGTGGGCCAACGAGGGCGGCAGTGGTAGCGGCTCCGGCAGGTTCGACGGCCAGCTTGGTGCCGCGATAGAGGCGCAGCATGGCGCGGCGCAGCTCGTTGTCGCTGATGAGGACGAGTTCGTCTACGTATTTTTGGCAGAGGCCAAAGCTGTAGGGGGCAGCGAAGGGGGCGCCCAGGCTGTCGGCGATGGTGCGCACGGCGTCGATATGTTCGGGTTGGCCGCTGGCTAGGCTGCGGCGCATGGTGTCGGCGCCTTCGGGTTCGACGGCGTAGACTTTGCAGGTGGGTTGGGCCAGTTTAACAGCCGTGGCAATGCCCGCACATAGCCCGCCACCGCCCACAGGGATGACGACGGCATCGAGTTCGGGTAGCTGGTTGACGAGTTCGTAACCAACAGTAGCCGTGCCCAAAATGGTGGTGCGGCCCTCAAAAGGGTGGACGAAGGTGCGGCCTTCTTCTTTTTCGATGCGTTCGACTTCGGCGAAGGCTTGGTGGACGTTGGGCATGAGAACAACTTCAGCGTCGTAGCTGCGGCAGATGGCCACCCGAGCAGGATTGGCGTTTTGGGGCATGACCACTTTGACGGGGGAGTTGAGTATTTGACCGGCGTAGCTGAGGGCGATGGCGTGGTTGCCTGCGGAAACGGCCGTTACGCCGCGTCGCCGTGTCTCTTCATCCAGGCTGAGAATGTTATTAATGGCACCACGAGCTTTGAAGGTGCCAGTGTGTTGGAAGAGTTCGAGTTTGAGATGGATTTGGGTATCGTCGCCGACAATTTCAGTGATGTCACGGTTGCGCCAGTGCCAGACAGGTGTTTTTACGATATAGGGGTCAATGCGTTGACGAGTAGCCTGAATGTCGGCTAATGTAGGTTCGGGTTCCATATGGATTCCTGCGCTTTATGCTGGTTTTATGGTGCGTATTGTAGCAAGATTTTGAGGTTTGGCTGAATTTGACAGAAACTGGGGGCGGGTTAGAATGAACCAGTAGAGGGTAAACAATGATCCTAACCTCGGAGAGTGATATGAGAGATGACAATACGGCTGTGAGTGAAGTTGCTGAAGAAACAGCTGATATAGATGCTTCTAATAATTTGCCAGCAGGAACGAGAGAGACCAGTTCAGAAAAGCGCGGAAATCGAAAGAAGCGTGGTAAAGGCCAAGGACATAACAGTAGAAAAGGCGGGAGAGGGCACAGGGCAAAGGCTAAATCTGCTGCCCCGCCTGATCCAACGCAGATGATTAAGGCGCGGTTTGCTGCCTGTGGTCGCTGCTGTTATTTTTTGGGTAGCTATACGAGTGCCCATGGGCAACAGGAGTTGGAAACGGCCGTTCAGGAAGGTCTGTCCGATTGGCTAACACTGACCTGGGATCACCAAACACGCATGTTGGTGCATAAGGCGTTTGGGGTGCAGTTGGATGTGGATTATTATCATTATGAGGGTTGTTGTGTGGCTTGTTCGCGCCAGTTTTCGTTTAAGAGTGATGAAGAGGGTGGGGCGACTTTCCGAGTGAAGTTATAAATGGGGTGAATTGAGGGAGGGGGATTATGAAGCTCTATTGACCGATGGACAAGAATCTTCTTATTTTGGGCAATGGAACCACCTGTGCTGGAGCGTATTCGGTTGCCCATATCTTCGAGCAGGTTGGGTTACATGTCTATCGCGAAGGTGTTCTGAAAGCTGGGTTGCGGAAACGGTACACAAATAAGACGTTATATTCGATTGGGCTGATGTTTGAACCAACTAGCGGTGAGCCATTGGAGGTTACCGTAGAGTCGACTTGGGCTTTTGCAGAGGGTATGGTGTTTCATACCTATGTGTTGGCACGCGGTTTTGGCATTTCGGAAACAATTGCTGTTACGCAAACGGGATATGAGCGATTGACCAACTTTCCACGTCAGTTATTTGTAGCTGGATAAGAACCCTTGAGCCTACCGAAAAAGGCTCCCGCCAAGGCGCAAAGGTGCAAAGATTCCAGGTAATTTTAACCTCAACCATGCCCTCAATTATACCATACGTTTAACCTGTTAGATTTGCTAGACCTATTGGCCAACTGGCCAACACTCCCTAGAACAAAATCCAAGAATCAGCTATAGTAGTAGCCAGTCATATAAGTCATATCGCCATCTCATATTATGGACAACTGGAAAAGATTACGGCCGTTACTCGAAAAACATTTCAACTTAGAAGAACTAGAGGAGCTTGCCTTCAATGTAGACGTTGAATGGGAGGATATTCCTGGCAAAACCAAACAAGAGAAATCCAGAAAACTCCTCCAACACCTACAACGCCGCAAGTGCATCCCCCTCCTCATCGAAACCCTGCAGGAGGCTAGGCCCAATATCAACTGGCTCGAAGGCACTCCCGACGACCTCCCCAACCCCTACCTCGGCCTTCACGCCTTTCGTCTAGAAGACGAACACCTCTTCTTCGGCCGTGAAGCCATGACCAACCGCTTACTAAAAGCCACTGAAACCCAAACCTTCCTAGCCGTCGTCGGCCCTTCCGGTAGTGGCAAATCCTCCCTCGTCATGGCTGGCCTACTGCCCCGCCTCATGCAACAAGGAACCTGGCTAGTTGCCACCTTCCGCCCTGGCCCCAAGCCCTTCCAAGCCCTACTACGCGCCTTGCTGCGCCTACTTCACCCCGACAACGTGGCTCAACAAACGGCCGAACTCAACCAATGGCTCGACTACCTACACCAAAAAACAGTCACCTTACATCAACTCATCGAGCAAATTCTTGACAGACACGAGCCAGATACCAAAGTCCTTATCGTCGCCGACCAATTTGAAGAACTCTATACCCTTTGCCAAGACACTAGCCTACGCCATAACTTTCTCGACCAACTACTTGCCGCCCAAGCCGACGAGAGCCATCTAGCTAGGCCCACTCATCTGCTCACCCTCAGCCTACGCTCCGACTTTTTAGGGCAGGTGCAAAACGATCACCTGCCCTTCGTCGAAGCCGTGCGCAGCGGTCTCGAACTAATCATGCCCATGAGCCGTGCCGAACTGCGACAGGCCATCAAATACCCCGCCCTCAATGCAGGCGTAGAGTTCGACCCCACCCTCATTGACCGCATCTTAGATGATGTAGCCCAAGAACCCGGCCAATTACCCCTCCTCGAATTTGCCCTAAGCCTCCTCTGGCACAAACGCGAAGATGCCCGAATCCACCACCAGACCTATGAAGCCATCGGCCGTGTCTCCGGCGCTCTAGCCCAATATGCCGATGAACAATACCAAAAGCTGCCCCAAGCCGAACAAGAACAAGCCCGCTTCATCTTCCTCAAATTAGTCCAACCCGGCGAAGGCACCGAAGACACCAAACGCCTTGCCCTCAAATCAGAGGTTGGCACAGAACGCTGGCCCCTAGTCACCAAGCTGGCCGATGCCCGCCTCATTGTCACCGACCAAAACGATGCGAGCGAAGAAACAGTCGAAGTCATCCATGAAGCCCTCATTTGGGGCTGGCAGCAGTTGCAAGATTGGGTCAATGATGACCGTCAATTCCTGACCTGGTATAAGCAATTACGCCGTGCCTACCAGCAATGGCAAGAGAGTGAACAAGATAATGGAGATTTATTGCGTGGTACATTGCTGAAGCAAACCAGAAGGTGGGTGGAAGACAGAGCCATACAGCTAGAAGATGGAGAGAAAGAATTTATTCAGATCAGTTTAGAAGTAAACAGCAGAGATGAGCGAAATTTACTAGAAAATAAGATTTACCGGGGCTCTATAAAAGATTTAAGACAAGCTGGCCTACACGATCTGAATCTAAGCAATATCAAGCTAAGTAGAACCGATCTGACTGATCTCAACCTGGGCGGAGCTGACCTGAGAAAGGCCGATCTGAATCGAACCGTACTGATTGAGGTTGATCTGAGCGGAGCTAACCTGAGCGGAGCGAACCTAGATTGGGCTAACCTGCGTGGAGCTAACCTGGGTGGAGCTAACCTGCGTGGAGCTAGCCTGGGCGGGGCTGAACTGAGCGGAGCTGATCTGAGCGGGGCTAACCTGAACAGGACCGAATTGAGAATGTCTCGCATAAACGATGCAACTAAACTTGACGACAAATGGTTGTTAGTTTGGAAGATTGTTAATCGTGAAATAGATAAATCTAAATTGAGCGGAGTCGACCTGAGTGGTGCCAACCTGAGTGGGGCCGACCTGAGTAGAGTTGACCTGAGTGAGGCCAGGCTGAGGGGGGCCTTCCTGCGAAATGTCAACCTACGTGGGGCCGACCTAAGTGGTGTCGATCTGAGTGGTGTCGATTTCAAAGGAGCTAGGATAGATAAGGCAACCAAAATTGACGACAAATGGTTGTTAGTTTGGAAGATTATTAATAGTCCAATATCCGACGCTAACCTGAGTGAAACTGACCTGAGCGGTGCCAATCTAAGTGGAGCCTTCTTGAATGATCCTAACCTAAGTGGAGCTGACCTGAGTGGGGCCGACCTGAGTGGGGTCGACCTGAGTGGGGCTGACTTGAGTGAGACCGATCTGAGGGAAACTGACCTGAGCGAGGCAAGGTACAATACCTCAACAAAATGGCCTGGTAACTTCGACCCCAAAGAAGCTGGTGCAATTTTGATTGATTAAACTATATTATCTGCCCTACACAGCTCTGGACTACTGGAGGAAATATAATCTAAGTATCCTCATCGGCCGCAATCAAATCCAATCTATACAGCCTCAAAAGCTCATCTACCGTATAACGTCTTTGGGCAGGCACACTACCCCCCGCCTCGTTTTAGTACCTTCAAAGATGTTGCCTGGACACCATCCCCCCAGACCTCATTTTCCTTGGTGGTCACAAGCTGCTCAAGCTTAAAATCGCCAGCTTTCCAAGCCGCAAACTTGCCAGGGCCAAGCATCTTCTTACGTGTGCTCGGTGGCAACTTTTTGAAATATCCAAGCTCCGTTTGCAACTCTGGAATAGAACGGCCGATCACCAACGGCACCAACGCACATCTATCTTGAGGGTAAATCTCCATCCTCTGCTTCGTCGCGTAAATCGTGCCGTCCAACACCAGGCAGGCCGTACACGTCCTGTCATTCTTCGCCGCCAAACGCTTATAACCATACACCACCCTGCTACGGCCGTAAGCCTCCCTCTGGCTCTCCCGATAATGTCGTATCTGCTGGTCTCTAGCCACTAGCAAAATATGATTCAAAGCCCTATCAAGCCCCCCATTCCGCAAAATCTCCCTAGCCATCTTGCGTGGATTCCACCCCAGAGCCAACCCCGTAATCAGCTTATTCGTAATCCCCTCCACCGCCGACGGATAAGCATTACTCAAAATCCTATCCAACGGCTACCCCCCTTGTGCCAACATTACACATTTACTTCCTGCCTCTGCCTAGCCGCTTCAAAGAGGATGACGCTGGCGGCGACGGCCGCATTGAGGGATTCGGTGTGGCGGTGCATGGGGATGGCGATACGGCCGTTGGCTAACTCCAGCGCTTCTGTGCCCGGGCCGTGGGCTTCGCCACCAACGATGAGGGCGGAGGGGGTTTGCCAGGCAACGGCCGTGTAGGATTTCTCGCCAGTGGCGGTGGCTACCCACACAGACATATTTTTTAATCGTTGGGCTATTTCGGCCCAAGTGAGATGATGAATAGGTAGGCGTAAATGTGCGCCCATGCCGCCGCGCACGACTTTAGGATTGTAGGCATCGACGCAGCCTGGAGCTAAAAGCACCCCATCTGCCCCAGCAGCGGCGGCGGAGCGGAGCATCGTGCCCAGGTTGCCTGGTGTGGTGACAGCATCAAGGATGAGGAGCAGAGTGGGCGTGTCTGGCAGGGGCCGGGGCTGGATGGGGACGATGGCCAGCACACCAGAGGGGGCTTCGGTGTCGCTGATGGCGGCCATGACTGCTTCACTTACGATTTGGGAAGGGACCTTTAGCTGTTGTAAAATAGGGGCATGATTGTTTTGCCAAACGGCCGTATACATTATCAGAGCAGGTGATTGAGGGCTTTGTAGGAACTCAGTCAACCAACGTGTGCCCTCAACGATGAAGGCTTGTTCACGGGTACGAAAGCGTCGCTCGTTTTGTAAGCGGCGGATATATTTGACTTTGTCGTTGTTGAGACTGGTGATCATGGGGCAATTGTAGACGGTAAACGGTGAATGGTAAATGGTGAGCGGTGAACGGTGAACGGCAATCGGATAACGGATAACTGATAACGGATAACGGGAATGATGCAGCAGATTAAAGGGCTTTATAAGTTGAGCCGGCCTCTGTCCAGTTTTAGTGGAGTGCTGGCGGTGATTTTGGGGGGCTATGTGGCCCAGACAGGCGAGTGGCTGAGAGTCGGATTGGCGGGGTTGGCTACGCTGTTGGTGGCGGCGGCGGCTAATGCTTGGAATGATTATTTGGATATTGAAATTGATAAGATTAATCAACCGAAACGGCCGTTACCCTCTGGTCTTATTAGTTTACCATTGGCCCGAAATTTTTCGATAGTAACTTCTATCGTAGCCTTGATTATTGGCTGTTTGATTAGCGTAGAAATATTTTATGTGGCCTTCTTTTTTGTCCTGCTCCTCTATCTGTACTCCTGGAAGTTGAAGAGTACAGTGTTGATTGGTAATGCCACAGTGGCTGTGACCTCGGCCTTTAGTGCCATTTTGGGGGGCATGGCGGCCGGGAATATATGGCCCAGTTTGTGGCTAGCGTTGATTATTGGCACAGGCATTATGGGGCGAGAAGTGCTGAAGACGTTGGCCGATTATGAGGGAGATTTGCGGGAACATTGTCGCACGATTGCTACGGTGTGGGGCAAACGACGGGCCCGTGTGGTCTTTTATTTGCTGGCAGCGGCGACGATGTGGGTGATGCTGCTGCCTTATTTGCAGGCGGTTTATGCACCGATTTATGTTTATATTGTGCTGATAGGGGTTTATCCGGTGGTTTTTTACATTTTGCTGCGGGTGACGCAGGATCGGACAGGGCAGCAGTTGGAGCAGTTAAGCCAGTTGATGAAGTATGATTTTTTGGTGTGGTTTGTGGCTGTGTGGCTAGGGGCGGCGTAAAGTAAGGGTGTATTTAAAGAAGCCTGGAATGCAATTCGCAGGCTTCTTCAAATATTAATCGGCGGCAGTTTCCAGTTCTGGCTCAAGCTCTTTTGCTAGCTCGGTTTCCAGGTCTGCTTCCGACTCTGTTTCTAATATCACTTCTATTTCTGCTGTAGCATTAGATTCTACTATTTCTTCGTCAATAGGTTCTGCTGTTTCTTCCGTCTCCTCTTCGCTAGGGACATGGGGGCAAAGGAGATGGGTACGGAGTAGGGTTTCGGGATTTCGGCCTTGAGCAAACCAAGCCTGACTATTAAATAGCGGTGCATCTGGTTCTAGTCGTTCTGATTGGCGCAGGTAGCTGCCGTCTGCCTGTAATAGATAAGCGTCCGTGTCTTGCAGGTAGACATTGAGGATGTTATGGATGATGTCTTGCTGCATGACGACATCTTCAACGGGGAAAACAACTTCGACACGGCGGTCAATGTTGCGCGGCATGGGGTCGGCGCTGCCTAAATAGACGATAGGCTCACCTTGATTGTGGAAGTAGTAGATGCGGCTATGTTCCAGAAAACGGCCGACGACGCTACGCACTCGAATATTTTCACTGATCCCTTTGATGTCTGGTCGCAGGCAACAAATGCCACGAACGATCAAGTCTATTTTTACACCGGCTTGCGAGGCCTTGTATAAAGCGCGAATGATTTTGCCATCCACAAGGGAATTGGCCTTGAAGACAATATAGCCATTCTCACCATGAGCCGTTTCCTCCTCAATAAAGCGCATTAGGTTGGGTCGCAGGGTGAGGGGGGCCACTAAGAACTTTTGGTAATCCGTTTGTTTGGAATACCCCGTTAAAAAGTTGAAGACGTCGGAGGCATCGGCGCCAAAGGCCTGGCGGTGGGTTAGCAGGCCTAGATCCGTGTAAAGACGGGCAGTGCTGGTGTTGTAATTGCCCGTGCCAACATGTACATAACGATGCAGGCCATCCCGCTCGCGGCGAACGACGAGGCTAACTTTGCAATGCGTTTTGAGGCCAATGAGGCCATAAACGACATGTACGCCTGCGTTTTCCAAGGCTCTGGCCCATTCGATATTGCTTTCTTCGTCGAAGCGGGCTTTGAGTTCGACTAGAACTGTAACCTGCTTGCCATTCTCGCGGGCTGTCATGAGGGCACGCACAATGGGTGGATGGGGGCCGATGCGGTACAGGGTCATTTTAATGGCAAGAACTTTGGGGTCGGCAGCGGCCGTTTCAATGAAATTCACAACGGGCAAAAAGCTATCATAGGGATGGTGCAGCAGCACATCCTGTCGCTTGAGTACCTGGAAAATATTGTCGCCGGAACGCAAGGGCAGTGGTGTGGCTGGTTGGAAGGGATCATCCTTTAGTTCTGGCCGTTCCACGCCGTGTAGCTCCCATAAGCTGCTCAAGCCTAGCGGCCCATTGAAGGTGTAGACATCAAAAGAGCCAATGCCCATATTGCTCATGAGAATGTCGCGGATGTCGTCGGGGGTAGATTCATCAATCTCTAAGCGGACGACGGAGCCAAAATGACGCTGGCGTAGATTTTCCTCCATTGTGAGCAGGAGATCATCGGCTTCCTCTTCCTGGATTTCCATGTCAGTGTTGCGGGTGATGCGGAAGGGGTAGGCGGCGATGATTTCCATGCCGGGGAAGAGGCGATCTAGATTGGCGGCGATGACTTCTTCTAGCCAAGCAAAGCGCAGGGTTGAGGGCAACAGTAGTTCATCAGGGTCCACACGTTTGATGGGAATGAGGCGTGGCAAGGAACTAGGAACTTTGACGCGAGCAAAATGGGTGGCTTCAGTTTCAGGATCCTGGATGACGACGGCTAAGTTGAGACTGAGATTGGAGATATGGGGGAAGGGATGTCCAGGATCGAAGGCAAGTGGTGTAAGTACCGGAAAGAGTTCCTCTTCAAAATAATCACGTAGATTGCGGCGATGTTTTTTCTTGACATCTTCGTAATCGAGAATTTTGATGCCTTGTTCTTCAAGTTCGGGATAGATTTGTTCTCGCCAAATCGTCATCATCTCTTTGAAGATGGGGGTGACGGTATTGTGGATGGCAACCAGTTGTTCGCGGGGCGTAAGGCCATCAAACGGCCGTTCAGTGATGCCGAGATAAACCTGCTGTTTTAGGCCGGAGACACGCACCATGAAGAATTCATCCAGGTTGCTGCTAACAATGGCTAGATATTTCATTCGCTCTAGTAGTGGATGCTCTTGATAACATTCATACAAGACACGACGTTGGAATTCGATAGTGCTGAGTTCACGATTGATGTAGTAGCTGGGGTTGTGCAAATCTAATTCGGGCATTTTGATACCTCGTTTATTGGCAAATACGGACGATTTCAACTAACTTTATAGAGGATTGGCTGATTTGTCCAGTATAAGGAAGTAGGAAGATTGGAGATTGGAGATTGGCTAAGAGAAACTGTGTGTTTATGGCCTTGATGAGATTTGGTAACGGCCGTTTATTGTGTCAGCGTTGGCCAGGAGTCGTTGCCTATTTGGGCCTGTTGTTGCTTATGGCTTGTCGCCAGCGGCCACTGCTCGTGCCTGTGCCCACGCCGGTGACGCCTACGGCCACGCCGCTAATGACGCCGACACCATTGATGACGGCCACGCCCATGCCGACAGCGACGCCGTTGCCGTTGCGGGTGGGAGCAGATATGGCCGTTCCTCCAGCTCTGGTGGTGGCGGCGCAAGCTGTTGTGGCGGAATCTGCTTCATTTGTTTGGAGCGAAAGGGAAACGGCCGATCTCTGGCTAACAGTCCATGCTGGTGAACCGATAGCAGAATGGGTTTATGCAGTTGTGGGGGCGTTTCCAACAGTGGCAGATGGGGTGACGCTGGCTGATTTGCAGGCACAATGGCTGGCGGGTCAGCTGTATGTGGATGGGACAATGGCGGCGGTTTTAGGGGAGCGGTGGGGGACTGTGGCGGCACCATTGGTCGCCGAAAGTGTGGCTGCGGCTTTGTGGGCGGATCGGCCGTCGCTAGGGTTGCTATCTTTTGCTGAATTGACACCAGATTTGAAGGTGTTGGCAGTGGAAGGGATGTCGCCGTTGGCGGCTGATTTTGCAGCGGATGTCTATCCGTTGCAGGTGAAGGTGGGGGTGATGGGCGCGGCAACTGTTGCGGATACGGCCGTTGACCAATTTTTGGCCCTGTGGCCAGAAGTGATGACAAATCGGGAGGCGGCCAAGTTGACGCGTATTGCCATGACAGGGGTGACGGCTTTGACACGGGCTACGGCCTGGCAGATGGAGACGCGGGGGGTGTTGGTGCCGGGAACGGCCGTTGCCCCTGTGTTGCAAACGGCCGATATTGCCCATGTAAGCAATGAGGTGGCTTTCTCGCCCAACTGTCCCTATCCTGATCCGGTGGGTGGCACAGGCTTTTGCTCGCGGGACAGCTATTTTGAACTGTTGACCGAGTTGGGCATTGATGTTGTGGAATTAACGGGCAATCATGTCAATGATTATGGGCCGGAGAATTTGGCTCATTCGCTAGATATGTATGAAGCAGCTGGGATGTTGACCTTTGGCGGGGGTCGGGACGCGGCTTTGGCACAGGAGCCTGCTTTATTCACACATCATGGCAATCGGATTGCCTTTATGGGCTGCAATCCGGTGGGGCCGACGTACGCTTGGGCAGGCGAAGAACGGGCGGGTTCGCGGCCGTGCGCTGAGGGTTTTTATGAACAGATAGGTCAGTTACGGGATGAGGGATACCTGGTGGTGGCTACGTTACAGTATCAGGAATATTATCATTATGCGGCTACGGCTGTGCAAAAGGAGGCTTTTCAAGCAGTGGCGGCGGCGGGAGCAACGGCCGTTTCTGGTAGTCAAGGCCATCATGCCCAGGGCTTTGCCTTTTATGAAGGTGCGTTTATCCATTATGGTTTAGGCAATCTCTTTTTTGACCAGATGGACATCTTGGGAACGCGGCAGACGTTTGTGGATACGTATGTACTATATGACGGCCGTTTGTTGAGTGTGGAACTGTGGACGGGGTTGATTGAAAGTTACTGCTGCCCCCGTGTGATGAGTACGGCGGAGAGGGAGGGGGTGCTAACGGCCGTTTTCCAGGCCAGTGATTGGTAATCTCGTTTGACATCGTTTGTGCAATTCGTTACAATCGCACCGCTTTTGCCCCCTCTTCGGGGGCATTTTTACACCCATATTTTTACAGGAAACAGGAAGCAGTAAATCATAAATAGTAAACAGTAAGCAGGCTGAATACTGTCCATTGAATACTGTTTACTGCCTAACTGATACCGTGGAGGTTTTAAGGAAGTCATATGGAACAGACAATATTTTTGGCGCAAGAGGCTGCTGAGAGAGCACCCATACCGGGGCTTTGGTGGCTTGGTTTGGTTGGTGCCTTTTTGGCACTTGGCTACGCCTGGTACTTTTATCAACAAGTGATGAAGGAGAGTGAGGGTACCAAGCCCATGATCGAAATTGCCCAAGCTGTCCGCGAGGGAGCAATGGCCTATCTCAAACAGCAGTATCGTGTTGTGGGCATGGTTTTCGCTGGTCTATTTGTTGTTTTTGTTATTTTGGCCGTAGTAGGTTTGCAAAACCCCATCGTGCCAGTAGCCTTTTTAACAGGTGGGTTTTTCTCTGGTCTTTGTGGTTTTTTTGGTATGAAGACAGCCACAAATGCTTCGGCGCGGGCGGCTCATGCTGCCAGCAAGAGCCTGAATGGTGGTTTGCAGGTGGCGTTACGGGCGGGGGCTGTGATGGGTCTCGTTGTCGTTGGCTTTGCCTTACTAGACATTACTGTTTGGTTTTTGATTCTATATTTCATCCCCCCGGCTGAATTTATACGTGAAGCCATTAATCCTCTGCCCCAAATCACAGCCACGATGTTGAGCTTTGGCATGGGGGCTTCTACCCAAGCACTATTCGCTCGTGTTGGCGGCGGTATCTATACCAAAGCGGCCGATGTGGGGGCAGACTTAGTGGGTAAGGTGGAGGCGGGTATTCCCGAAGATGATCCCCGTAACCCGGCGACTATAGCTGACAATGTGGGCGATAATGTGGGCGATGTGGCCGGTATGGGGGCTGATTTATATGAGTCCTATGCTGGTTCTATCTTGGCTACATCTGCCTTGGGGGTAGCGGCCGTTGTGGTTGGCGGTTCGGCCTTGTTTGATGGACAATCGCCCACAGTTTTGCAGCAGATGGATTTGCAGTTGCGCTATATCGCAGCCCCCATTGTGTTAGCGGCGGTTGGTGTAGTTCTTTCTATTATGGGCGTGTACCTAGTGCGGGCGGATGAGAAAGCATCACAAGCACAATTGATTAACGCCTTGAGCCGTGGTTTATATGGCAGTTCGGTGGGGATTGCTATTTTGTCCATTCCCATTGTTTTGATTTTAGATTTACCCAATAAGTGGGCAGTTTGGGCCGCGATCATGGTTGGTTTGATTGTGGGCATTATTGTGGGTAAGGCGACCGAATATTACACGTCTCATGCCTTTAAGCCGACGCGCAATATTGCGGAACAGGCGGTGACCAGCCCAGCTACTTTATTAATTGAGGGGTTGGCCGTAGGTATGGAATCGGCTGGTATTCCGGTGCTAGCGATTGTTGTTGGTATTGCTGTCAGCTACTTTGCTGTTGGTGGTGCAGAGAATGTTTCCATGGGTCTGTATGGTGTAGGTATTGCGGCGGTAGGGATGCTTTCGACGCTTGGTTTTACGTTGGCTACGGATGCTTATGGCCCTATAGCGGATAATGCTGGTGGCAATGCTGAGATGGCTGGCCTGGATCCCAGTGTGCGGGAGAAGACGGATCAGTTGGATGCGGTTGGTAATACAACGGCCGCTATGGGCAAGGGTTTCGCGATTGGCTCGGCGGCTTTGACGTCTTTGGCTCTGTTAGCTGCGTATTTAGAAGAAGTACGTTTGGCTCTGACGCTGCATGGTGGTTCGGAGGAGTTGGTGGTAAACGGCCGTGGCATTGCTGAGTGGACGATGCAGGATTTCATGACCTTTTACAATGTCACTATGATTAATCCGGCCGTTCTCATTGGCATCTTTATTGGAGCGACTACAGCCTTTTACTTTGCAGCTATGACCATGCGGGCAGTCGGTCGGGCCGCAGGCGGCATGGTGGAAGAAGTACGACGCCAGTTCCGAGAAAAACCGGGCATTTTAGAGGGCAAAGACAAGCCCGATTACGCGCGTTGTGTAGAAATCAGCACAGCTTCCGCCCAAAGAGAGATGATAGCTCCCTCCGCTTTGGCCTTAATTGTGCCGGTTATTACGGGCTTATTCTTTGGTGTGGCTGGTGTTTTGGGCTTGCTGGGCGGCACCCTCACAGCCGGTTTTGCCCTGGCCATTATGATGGCCAATGCTGGTGGCGCTTGGGACAATGCCAAGAAATATATTGAGGAAGGCCATCATGGTGGTAAAGGTTCTGAGGCCCATAAAGGTGCTGTGATCGGTGACACTGTTGGCGATCCTTTTAAGGATACGTCAGGACCATCTTTGAATATTTTGATTAAGTTGATGTCTATGGCTTCTGTGGTCTTTGCTGGTTTGGTAGCGGCCGTCGGCAATGGCGTGGGCTGGATTCAACTGTGGTTTGGTGGATAAGTTAGTGATTATCAGTAAGCGATAGGCGACTGTTCTATTTACTACTTACGATTTACTAACAACTCAAAGGGGCCTTGTGCCCCTTTTTTGTTGTCTAACACTATAATCAGCAGGGATAATTATGTTACGGTAAAATTCTGGTATTGATAACAAGAATATGACACAGAGAATCACGGAGAAGGTGCAAAGATTCGCAAAGGACGAGAAGAATTGTCTTATTATTCTTTGCGTGTTTTTGCTTTTCTAGTGTCACTTTATGCCCTGTTTTTCTGGCTTGTCCAGGTTAGGGACATGATGGTGTAAACAGGATTTATAGGATGATTCTGTCTCGTCCAAAGCTTTATTGCCTTTCCTAGAGGGATCGATGACATCAAAGATTGAACACAATATATCAAGGAGCCATGTCCAAGGGCAAGAGGACACACTGAATACGTGGGAATTTGCCATTATCGTTTTTATATATGCTGTTTTGATTACGGCTATTTTCACTTTTCCTCTTGTACTATTTTGGCGAACGCATATACCTGGACTCGCTATTTCTGATGGCATTAATCATGCTTGGTATGCTTGGTGGTATCAACACGCTTTTTTTGATCTTGGACATTCACCCGCTGAAATTCATCTTCTTTATTACCCTCATGAATATAGTCATCCTTTGATGACTGCAACACCTTGGTCCCGTTTTTTGCCCTCTTTTGCCGTTTATTTCGGGGCCTCTATGCAGGAAGCTTATAATGTTCATTTGTTTTTTTCGTATGTGTTTACTTGGGTGTTTATGTCGCTTCTGTGTCGGGAGTTAACGGGCAATCGTGAGGCGGCTATTCTTGGTGGTGCTATTTTTGCTTTTTTCCCGAACCGCAATATGCATGCGTTGAGTGGTCATTTTACTCAAATTTTAACATATACATACCCTTTGCTTGTGTTGGCCTTATGGTGGATTTGGAAAAAGCCCACATTGAAAAGAGGTGTTTGGTGGGGGACGGCGTTTGTCATGACAGCTACAGTGGACTTGATGCCGCTTGCTTATTTTGCGGTACCAGTGGTTGGGACAATGCTATTGTTTTTCTTGCTTAAAGACCGGATGTATTTGTTATCTGATGCTATGTTGAAAAGTTTGGGCATAGGGGTAGTAATAATAGCTCTTGTGATGATTCCGTTATTTTTTCCACTCGTGCTGCCAGCTATGCAAGGTGGATTAGGATGGTATCAGGAAGGTGGGTTGACAGATTTTTCGGCTGATTTGATTAGTATTGTTGTGCCACCCCCTGGCCATTTCCTCAACCGTGTCTGGCCATCTCTATTGAGTTTATCTGAAAATGTTTATTATTTTGGAGTTAGTTTTTTTGAAGCGGTTGTTTACATAGGCTGGGTGGCCTTAGCATGGGCGGTTTTAGGTGTTATAAAGATGGGGAAGGAGTATTCTGATGTGAAGCTATGGTTGTTCATTGCTATTGTTTCTTCAATTTTGGCACTAGGTTCTGTTTTACGAGTTGCGGGTGAGGTGATCACTTTGAGTGATGGAAGTGTTATAAACTTGCCTTATTATTTTGTTTCCCAATTACCTCTTTTATCATGGGGAAGAACACCAGCACGGTTGCATTTTACGGCTATGTTCGCTGTTGCGATTTTAGCAAGTTATGGTCTTGCTTGGCTTTTTTTGCGCGTAAAACGTTCTGTGTGGCGGCTATCCCTCATGGCAGCCTTGCTATTGCTCATTTTTCTAGATTCTAAAACTCACTTTCCCTGGCCGATGTTGGAGCTATCGATTCCTGAATTTTATGAGCAGATTGCAGCCGATGGTGAGGCTGGTGCTATATTTGATTTGCCATCCGATAATTATATGGCTGATAAGTATGCTATGTTGTATCAGACGGTGCATTTACGGCCGATTACGGCCGGGCGTGCTTACCGTACACCACCTGAAGTTGAAGATTTTCGGCAGGAGTTAACTGAAGCAGTTACCGATGGTCATATGGAGATTTTGGATCAGAATGGTATTGCGTATGTTGTATTACAGCGCGATTTCTTGACAGCATCTGAGGAAGAAATGTTCCGGTTGCAATTGACAAAGCATTTGGGAGAGCCTGTATATGAAGATGAAAAGGTCGTAGCCTTTATGACTTTGGCGAATTCCAAATGATTGCTTAAGGGGACTGGAAGGATGGCAATTGCTTGTACCATTTTCTAGATTTCACGGAGCTGTTATAGATAATTATTGAGGTGATGTTTGAGGAGCGGATTCATGACGACACTTTTGACTTATGCACCAGCTTTGGCGCATACCCAACAAGGACACCCTGAGAATCGGGCGCGATTGGAAGGGATGGTGGCGCGGTTGGAGGAGATGGGGGTTTTGGCGGGGGTAACGGCCGTTGCCCCCCAACCGGCAACACTTGAACAAATCCAGCGTGCCCATGACTTACAACTGATTGAACATATTGAGCGAGTGTCGCAGCGTGGTGGTGGGCTTTTGGATCATGGTGACACCTATGCGACGACTGAGAGTTATGCGTTGGCGCGGTTAGCAGCCGGGGCTTGTTGCCAGGCCGTGGATCAGATTATGACGGGCGAGGCACAAAGGGGCTTTGCCTTGGTACGACCACCAGGCCATCATGCTGAGTTTAACCAAGTGAGCGGTTTTTGTTTGATTAATAATATTGCCGTAGCAGCCCGACAAGCACGAGAGGTGCATGGTGCCAAACGGGTGTTGATTGTGGATTTTGATGTGCATCATGGCAATGGCACGCAGGATATTTTTTATGAGGATAATACGGTGTTGTTTGCCTCGCTTCATCTGTTTGCACCCTATTTTTATCCTGGTGTGGGTTCTTTGCAGGAGTGGGGTTTACAAAAAGGGGAAGGGTATACGTTGAATGTGCCTTTGCCCCCCTATGTGGGAGATGTTGGCTATGACCTGTTTTTTCAAGAGCTGATTGTGCCAGCCGCCCGCCAATTCCAGCCGGATGTGATTTTGGTGTCAGCAGGGTTTGATGCCCATTGGCAGGATCCACTGGCGATGGCGGGGCTAAGCCTGACAGGCTATGGGCGTATGGCACAGACATTGGTGGACTTGGCAGATGAGCTGTGTGATGGGCGGATTTTGTTTGTGTTGGAGGGTGGTTATAAGCTGGATGTGCTGACTTTGGGGGTTGCCAATGTGTTTTTGGCCTTAAACGGCCGCGACGATATCCGCGATCCCATTGGCCCCATGCGCCAAGCTGAACAAAATGTGACTGATTTGCTAGAAAACCTCAAGCGACGGCACTTGCGAAATTAGGGGAAACTTTGCATAATATGAATTTAACTTACCATAACTAATGTAAAACGTAATTGTTGTTCATCTTACGTTTTAGCGTTGAGGGTAAAAGTGGCAAAAATCGTATTGCATGATTACCTGGCACAAATTAATCGTCTTCTTGAAGATGAACAGCCGACTGAAGCTATCGCCCATTGTCGCCATCTTTTGAGGCAGTTTCCTCGCCACGTGGATACTTATCGTATCCTAGCCAGAGCCTTACTTGAAAATCGAGAATTTGAAGATGCCGCTGAAATGTTCTGGCGTATATTGAGTGCTGATCCCAATGATTTTGTGGCCCATATAGGGTTGTCCGATATTTACCGAGAAGACGGTAAATTGGCTGAGGCTACTTGGCATCTGGAACGGGCTTATGAGATGTCTCCATATGATCCCGATTTACAAGAAGTGCTGCGTGAGCTTTACGCGGCACAGGATGATCGCTTGCTTGAGGAGTTGCCTTTAACGAAAGCGGCTCTGGCTCGAATTTACTTTAAGGGTGAGTTATATCAGCAAGCCGCAGACGAGTTACGCTCTCTTCTGGGTCAAAATGGCGATGACCGCATTGATTTGCAGGTTTTGTTAGCGGAAACTTTATGGCGTGATAATCAGCGTGTAGATGCAGTTGATGTTTCCTTGAAGGTTTTGGAGAAGCTGCCGGATAGTATTATCGTGAATGCGATTTTGGCTGAAATTTGGCTTTTAACGGGACGAACAGAGGAAGCTCAATCTTATTTGCAGCACCTTCGTTTGTTAGCCCAGGTTGACCAGACGCACCTCGATCCTGACTCGGTTGTAGGCCAAGCTTTCCGAGCAGATGGGGCGCCTGCCTTGCCGCAATCTATTTCTGTGGAGCAATGGCGCGAAACGGCCGATGTGGATAGGTTGGATGCTGGTAGCCGTGAGGGCACGGAGCAGCCTGTTGAAGATGAGGCCGTTTATGATTGGCTGCGCGATGGTGGTGATACTGGGGAGCTGTTGGGGACTTTGGAGACTGTTGATGAGGAAGAAGCTGATTGGTTTACAGATCAGTTGAAGGTTCCCCCAGCTGAGGAAGAGAGCTTGGCGAAAACATCTGAATGGTTGGAGCAAATGGGTGTGGCACCTGAGTCAGATGATGAATTTGATTTTTCTGAGGATGTAGGCGATCTATTTGAAGATGAGGCAGCCTACTCAGTGGATGATTCATTAGATTGGACTGATTCGGAAACGGCCGTTGCCGTTGAGCCAGTAGATGATTTGCCCGATTGGCTCGCTGATACCGAGGGCCAGGCTGATGATCAGACTGTGGCTGATGTGGAGAGTGAATTGGATTGGTTTACTGCCGCATTACCGGATGAAACATCCACCCCCGATCCTATTAACACAGATGATTTGTTATCGGACCCTGCTGAAGTTGATTTTGATTGGTTGGCAGATAGTGATGCTGGTGCACCTGCAGATGAGCCTCAGGCTCAGGTTGAGGCAGAGGAACAGTTTGATGATGTTATTGCAGCTAGTCAGGATGAGACAGATTTACCTGATTGGTTAACCGAACCTACCCTAGAAGACACGCCAGAGGAAACGGCCGATTCTGAGCTTTTGAGTACAGGTGATCTATTATCGGAAGTGACTGAGGCTGACTTTGATTGGCTAGTGGAAGAGGAAGCCACCACGCCAACTGAGGAACCTGAGGAACCTATAGTAGAGCCAGAATTGATGGAACTGTCGGTTGCCGCTGAAGTACCTGACGAGCAAGAGGGAGAGGATTTCTCCGACTGGTTGGCGGAATTGGAAGATGCGCCATTAGAGCCTAGTAGGCAGCAGGTAGATGAGGTTGATCTGGAATTAGACAGTGCTGTGGGGACGGGCGATCTCTTCGCTTCAGAGGAGCCTACTTGGTCGCTAGAAGATAGTGAGGATGTAGATAGCCTGCCTTTAGAGTCACCCTCAGATAAGGCTGAGATCACGACAGATGAGTTGATGTCAGGTGTGATGGACGATATGCCAGATTGGCTGGCGGATGATTCGCAAGAGGAAGAATCAACTGCATCTGAAGGATTCTTAGATCTTTTAGGTACAACTTCTGAACTGTTTGGAGACTTGGACGAGGAAGTTCCTGGCTGGTTAGCTGATGAAGGCGACTCGGAAGAAGAGGAAATTGGCCCCGTAGAGAGCGGTCTGATTCGCCGTATGAATCGCATAATGGGAACAGGTGATTTATTTGATGATGATGTGCCTGAGCTAGAACCTGATGATGCCGAAGCATTTACATTTGAAGATCCAAATACTGTCCCAAGTGGTTTTACAGGTCTCTTAATAGGTACGAGCGATTTAACTGAAGAGGAAGGGGCTGAGGATGTTGAAGAGAGTGGTGAAGCGGAGCCAGATGTTGCTCCAATGCAGGATGAAACCTCGGATGAGAGCCTAACGGGCGAGTTTGCTGGCTTGATGGGCACGGCCGAACTATTGGCAGACCTGGGTACAGATGTTCCCGATTGGCTGCGGGAAGACGCTGTCCCAGAAGATGCTCCCGATTCACCCGCTTTGCATACGGCCGATTTGCAAGGCGAAAATTTGGAAGAGGTGCCCCGCTGGTTATTCCGCGAAGAAGATGATGAACAGGCAGAAAGCCTTGAACCTGAACCAGAAGACCCCGACAGTCTGGCAGCAGGCGTTATTGGTACAGCTGAATTGTTTGAGAGCTTAGGAGAAGAGATCCCTGATTGGATATCAGAATTGAAGGATGATGAAAAAGATGGTGAGGAGACCTCTGCCGAAGCTGTGTCAGGCTTAGTAGGCACAGATGAATTACTCTCGGAATTGACTGTTGATCTTCCTGATTGGGTTGATGATTCAAAATCATCAGAGTTAGAGGATGCTCTTTTCAGTACTCTTGATGAGGAGGATGTGCCTGGAGATGAGGCAGAGTTGTTTGAGGTTGCAGCAGGGGATGAGGTAGCTGAGGATGTGCCTCTAACACCCAAATCATCGTTACTTGACCGATTATCTGATCAAGTACCAACATTTCAGGGGCCACAGTTTGTCGTTGACGATGAGGAAGAACTTCCTGATTGGCTAAGCGACAGCGGCGAGGAAGAAAGGGAGACAGTGATCATGATAGATAATGAGCCTGAAAACAATATGAATGATATGCCAGACGATGGCGATGACATGGATTGGCTAGATGACTTAGCTGCTCAGGATGATTCGCCAGATAAGGATAAAAAGCGTGCGGACGAAAAGGAGGCGGGTCTGTCAGATTGGTTGTCAGAATTAACAGAACCAGCCTCAGATAGTGAGGTAGCTCTATCTGATGATACCGATGAACCTTCCCTTACCCTGACTGATACAGATTTGCCTGATTGGTTGAAAGATTTAGGGGAACCAACTTCTGTCTTACAGCCTGAGGGTATTAGTGGTTCAATGGCCAACTTACCAGATTGGCTACAGCCACCTCCAGATATGGATATCGGTTTGTCAGATCAGGAGGATGTAGCTGTTGTTGAGGAACCATTGGCGGAACTCCCCGATGCAGATGATGATGCTCTTGATTGGCTAGAAGAAGTGACTGATGATGAGGATGTGCTGGACTTTATAGATGAAGATATTTCGGGCGAGGAGGATAAGAGTACAGTCTGGCTAGATGCGTTAGCTGTGGCTGATGATGTTGAAGAGGAAGCCGATCCTGCTATTGATCTCTCGTTCTTGGATGATACCTCTGAAGTAGATGTGATTGCGGCTGATGCTGATTTGGAAGTAACAGAAGAGGTTGATTTGCCAGATTGGCTGTCTGCAGCGGATGAAGCGGATGATTTGGTGTTGGAGACGGCCGTGGCTGATCAGGATGATGACCTGCTGGATTTATTCCCTGATGCAAATGAAGAGGAAGGTGGATTTACTGATTTACTCGAAGGATTGAGTGAGGGGGACACCAAAGATTGGTTAGCCAGCATAGATGATGGCTCTGACAGTGATCTGGATGAATTGGTTGCAGATGATATGGAGGCAGTTCGTGATATGCCTGCGGAAACGGCCGAATTTATGGCCCTATTTGAGGGTTCAGATGAGGCGGAGGCTGAAACTGATCATCAAGTGGATGATGTGGCAGAGGTTGACCTACCTGATTGGTTGGCCGATCAGTCTGAGGGCGAGGAGATGCCAACCCTTGAATTGGAAGGACTTGAAGAGGAAGGGGCTGAAGATGTCCTAGAACTATTTGCTGATCCTGACACAAATCTATTCGCTTTTGATGAAGTAGCCGAGGAGCAAGCTGATTCCTTAACGGATGGGTTGGATGTGGTTGATGAAGCGACAGAGACTGTAGCAGAATTAGATGATTTGGGCCTAGATGAGGCAGACGATGCAGCATCTGATTGGTTGGCGGCTCTGACGGATGATGCTGATGTAGAGGATGATGCTGATATGGGGTTGTCCGATTGGCTCGCTGAGGCTGATGAAGCTGAGGCTACTATTCTTGATGAAGAGGCGGGTGATGAGGAAGCAGAGGCTCTGGATGTGATTGCTGAATCTGCGGATGAAGCGATGCTGGTTGAGGAGACGGTCGTGGCTGAGGAGTTGCCTGATTGGTTAACGGCTGAGGAAAGTGGCGAACCTGAGGTGTCAACAGAAACGGCCGATGAGCTAATGGCTAATTTAGAGGTCGAACTGTCTGACGACTCGGCCGTGATGGAGACAGATGATTTTCTGGCCGATCTAGATGCAGCAGCTGTTGATGAGACTGATCTGGATGATCCAATGGCTTGGTTGGATCAGTTGGCTGCGGTACAAGATGAACCTGTTGAAGATTTACCCAGTATTTTGGATACCAGTATGTATGATGCTTTGGCTGCTGAAGAGGAAGCAGACAGGATTATAGATATGTCTGAAGCAGTAGAGGAGACAATAGCAGAAGAGATGGAAGCCGTGCGAGACGCGGAGCCTGTTATTGATTTGGAAGCTTTAGGTGCAGAAGAAGTGGAAGCTGATGATGCAGAAGCAGCCTTGGTTTCTGATTTGCTCGAAGAGGATGATGAAGCCGCCTTATCATGGCTAGATGCTTTTGAGGATGAAGCTGATGAGTTTGCTGATCTCCAAACGTTGGTGGAGGAAACGGGCGATGATCTATTCCTGGATGCTGATGAAGTAGCAGATGAATTAGCAGAGGATGACACAGAATTGGCTCTAGCCGAAATGAGGGTCTCTGATGATGAGGCAGCCTTAGATTGGCTAGATGCTTTGGATGAATCTGAAGTGTCACTGGTTGATGAGACGGAAACGGCCGTTTCTAATACGGATGACCTATTGGAAGCGGTGGAAGTGCCTGACGATTTAGAAGAGGCGATGGCTTGGTTAGATAATCTGGAAGCTGAAGGCGAGATAGAAGAGGTGGATACGCTGCCTTCTTTAGATGAAATAGTCCTTTTGGATGAGGAGTCAGCCTTAGAAGCCGAAGAGACAGATGTCATCCTTGAAGAGGATGAGGCTGAAATTGATTGGTTGGCGGCCTTAGCTGAAGAACAGACCGAAGAAGAGATGGTGGAGGAGATTGCTGTCGAGCCTGAGGTAGAGCCAGAACCACCTGATCCTTTGCAACAAGCCCTCAATCGGTTGGAAGCGCTGGCCTTGCAAGATAGCGGCCCGGTAGAAATAGATGTGGTCGAAGGCGATGAGTCACCAGAAGCAGAAAGCTTGGATGATGTTTTAGATTGGCTAGAAGCGCAATTGGCAGCACCTGTTGCTGCTGATGTGGATGTGTCTGAAGCGGTTGATGAAGCAGTCGAGATAGCAGAGGACGATTATTTGGAACTGTTGACGGATGAAGCTGAGTTAGCAGTGGAGGATGAAACTGATGAAGAGGTTCTGGCCTTTCTGGATACGGTTGTGGTTGATGAGGAAGCTGATTTAGATGCTGATGCAGGCTGGGAAGAAGCCCTAACCTTGCCAGAGGTGGAAGAGGCTGAGATTGAGGTAAATGATGCAGTGGAAATGGCCGTAGAGGGGGCTGAGGAAGCTTTGTTAGATATGTCGGAAACAGCCGTAGACCGCGTTGAAGATGTGGCTGTAGATATGTCGGAAACGGCCGTGGACACCGTTGAGGACGTGGCTGTAGATTTACCAGAATTAGAGGAAGTGGCTGAACTTGAAGATGTAGCTGACGAGATGCCGGAGGAGATGTCAGATGATGACATCATGGCCTTTATGGACTCTATTTTGGGCGATGAAGATTCCTTTGTGCCAGAAAAGGATGTCTCTTTTACGCCAGATGATCCCGATGCTGTGCCCAGTTTTTATACAGCACCAGAGGTGGAAGAGGCTGAGATTGAGGTAAATGATGCAGTGGAAATGGCCGTAGAGGAGGCTGAGGAAGCTGCCTTAGATGGGCTGGAAACGGCCGTAGACACCGTTGAAGATGTAGCTGTAGATTTACCAGAATTAGAGGAAGTGATTGAGCTTGAAGATGTGGCCGATGGGCTGGCTGACGAGATGCCGGACGAGATGTCAGAGGATGACATCATGGCCTTTATGGATTCTATTTTGGGCGATGAAGATTCCTTTGTGCCAGAAAAGGATGTCTCTTTTACGCCAGATGATCCCGATGCTGTGCCCAGTTTTTATACAGCATCAGAGGTGGAAGAGGTTGAGCTTGAGGCAGAAGACGCAGTGGAAATGGCCGTAGAGGAAGCTGAGGAAGCTGCCTTAGATGGGCTGGAAACGGCCGTAGACACCGTTGAAGATATGGCTGTAGATTTACCAGAATTGGAGGAAGCAACTGAACTAGAAGACATAGATGATGAGATGTCAGAGGATGACATCATGGCCTTTATGGATTCTGTTTTGGGTGATGAAGATTCTTTTGTGCCAGAAAAGGATGTTTCCTTTAATCCTGATGATCCCGATGCTGTACCCAGTTTTGGGGTTACTCGTGTTGCTGATGAAATGATAGAGGAAGTCGAATCAGAGGCAAGCCAAGCTTTGGATGACGCGGATGACGCTATTGGCTGGCTGCAGGACCTGGAAGAGGCGGAAGATGATGAGGCAATGCCCATCACGAGTGTGGAAGATTTTGATAACATCTTGCCGGAGTTAGATGAGGATTTTGCGGCGGATTTTATTGCGGACTCGGTTGAAGCAGAGGAATCGGCCGCTGATCAAGATTCACTGGGCTTTGATGATGATACTGTTGCTGATTCATTGCCCGATTGGCTAGAGTTTGATGATGAAGAACGAATGCCCGGTCATACAGATTGGTTGCGTTCCTTGCCAGAACCTGATGTAGCAGGCTGGTTAGAAGCTGAAGAAGAGGTTATGGCGGCTAATATTTTTGAGGAAATCCCTATCCCCGCCGAGCCGGAACAACCCTCTTCTTTTACGAGTACCTTTGACTCACCTGCTGAACCAGAGTCAGACCATGAGCTATATGAGGATGAGGTTGAGGTAGAGGAAATATCTACGTCAGTTTTTACCTTGAATGAGGATGTTTTGAACTTGGCGCGTCAAGCTTTGGTCCGTGGCAATTACGATGTGGCGATGGATCAGTATCGCCATTTGGTTGATGAAGGTCAGGGCTTAAGTGCGCTGATTGCCGACTTGGAATCAGTTACCGAAGAATATCAGCAACCTATGTTGCGCCGTGTTTTGGGTGATGCCTATATGCGCAATGGTCAGCTACAACGGGCTTTGGAAACATACCGCATTGCCTTAGATGAGTTGTAAAAAATGTAGGATCGTTTATCATTAGCCCGGTTAAAACGAGAAGGCAGCTTGCCACAGTGGTGCTGCCTTTTTCTTTGTCTAAAACATTGATACAGGAGTAGTTTGATGGAAAAAACATTGATTTTAGTGAAGCCAGATGGTGTCCAGAGAGGATTGGCGGGAGAAATTATCGGCCGTTTTGAGCGGCGTGGTTTGAAGCTGGTAGGTATGAAGTTTATGCAAATGTCTCGCGCTTTGGCCGAACAGCATTATGGGGTGCATAAGGAACGGCCGTTTTATAATGATCTAGTCAATTATATTGTGTCTGGCCCTATTGTAGCTATGGTGTGGGAGGGTAAGGATGCTATTGCTGCTGCCCGTTCGACGATGGGGGCGACCAATCCTACCACAGCAGCCCCTGGCACTATTCGCGGTGATTTTGGCATGGAAATCGGCCGTAATCTGGTGCATGGCTCTGACAGCCCAGAAAATGCTGTCAAAGAAGTGAACCTGTTCTTTGATCAGGATGAATTGGTCAGTTGGGGACGAGTCACTGATAGTTGGATTCGAGAATAATATAATCAGGGTCAAACGCAAGCAATTGCGTTTGACCTGCTACTGCATTCTCAGCACGGGATGTGCCTCGCGCCATAAATCTTCTAAATTGTAGTAACTTCGTTTGTCCGGGGCGAAAAGGTGGACTACAAGGTCGCCAAAGTCCACTAAAATCCAGCCACTTAGGGCATCTCCCTCCATCCCTAAAGGTAAAATGGATGCTTTGTGTTTCGCATCCTCTGTAATGCTGTCGGCTAAAGCTTGTAACTGGCGTATATTTTCACCGTTGCAAATGAGGAAATAGTCGGCAAAAACAGCTTGATCACGAATATCTAGTAAAACGAGGTTGTTGCCTTTTTTGTCAATAAGGGTGTCTACCAATAAATGAGCTAACTCTAAACTTTCCAGATGCCACCTCCAAGTGATTTAATAAATGGATTTTAACATGGAGATAGAAGGAGGGGCAAGGTTGGCGGGAGAGGGGCAGTTATCAGTAGACAGTTATTAGTGAGTAGTGAGCAGTATTCGGTGAGGGATGAATAGTGGTTTGTGAATCTCTTTTGACAGGTGGGATGGTGGCTCTTACAATGAGAGCGAATGTTCTATGGTGCTTGGTTCAATAGCATCATGAGAAAGAGTATCATACTGGTGTGTGGCCCTGGAGTTGAAAATCATGGCAGGTTTTATAAGGAGTAGACCTAGGTTGGAACGGCCGTCCTGGACGGTGAGTCAGCTTACGAATTATATCCGTGAGCTTTTCGAGGTAGATTTGCGCCTGCAAGAGGTAGAGGTGACGGGCGAAATTTCCAACTTCACCCGGGCGCGTTCAGGGCATCTCTACTTCACTCTCAAAGATGAACAGTCTCAGTTGAAATGTGTCATGTGGCGTTCGGCAGCCGAGCGGCTGCTCTTTTTTCCTGAAAATGGTGATGCCGTGATAGCCCGCGGCCGTATTTCGGTCTACGAGGCCAGCGGTGTTTATCAGCTTTATGCCGATCAATTGGTACAGGCGGGGCGCGGCGATCTGGCGGTAGCTTTTGAACAGTTGAAGCAGCGTTTGGAGCAAGAGGGATTATTTGCGCCGGAGCATAAACAGCCGATTCTGGCTTTTCCGCGCAAGATTGGCATTGTCACCTCAGCGGATGCGGCCGCTTTGCGAGATATTTTGAATGTGTTGCAGCGACGTTACCCGCTGGTGTCGGTGCTGATCGCGCCAACGTTGGTACAGGGGGATTTGGCGCCAGCCCAAATTGTGCGGGCTTTGCAGTGGCTAGACGGCCGTTCCGATATTGACACTATCATTGTGGCTAGAGGTGGTGGCTCGATGGAGGATTTGTGGGCCTTTAATGATGAGCAGGTGGCCCGGGCTGTGTTTGCGGCGCAGCATCCCATCATCAGTGGTGTAGGGCATGAGGTAGACTTTACGATGACTGACTTTGTGGCTGATTTGCGGGCGCCTACACCATCGGCGGCAGCAGAGGTAGCTGTGCCCGATTTGGGGGAGATACGGCCGTTGCTGCGCGGTTTGCAGGAACAGTTGTTGGCGGAGATGCAAACACGGCTGCTGGCTGGCAAACGGGAAGTAGGTGCTTTGGGCCGGGCTTTGCTTCACCTTAGCCCGCGTCTGCGTCTGGACAGCAATCGTCAAAAAGTAGATATGCTAGCGGCTCAGCTAGAGCAAGGGCTAGAGCAACGGCTAGCGCAGTGGCAAGGGCGGCTGGCCTTGGCGGAGGCCAAACTAACCACGGTTAGTCCGCTGGCTACCCTGTCTCGTGGCTATGCTATTGTGCGTGACGAAAACGGCCGTCTCGTTCGTACGATTCAACAGGCGAACACGGATGATAACTTATCTGTCCAAGTAGTAGATGGGGTGTTTGCGGTGACTGTGAGGGAGTAGAGGGGTGATGTAGAACGGCCGTTGCCTCTATTGGATTGCTGCTTCAACTAGCAATTGCTTTCATTGACATAAAATCAACGCCGATGCCGCCTTACAAGTCGTTGAGAGCGTTTCTTAGCAGCGTCGTAGAGATCCCGAAAGTGCCATCCTTCACCTGATCCCGTGGCAAAGTGCATCCCTTTTTCATAGGCTGCTAAGGCTTTTTCATAGTTGACAATTGCTGCCTCAATGTCGTGTGTCGCCAAAGTTTCTCCGTTGAGTTGATACACATAACCGAGAAGCTCAAAATGAAGGACACCCGGCTTGTATCGACTATTTTTGCCAACCTGTTCCATAAAAGCAACCAAACCCAGATAATCGGCCGTTTCTAAAAGTTGGGCCGTCGTTTCAACAATTCCTGGCTCGTTTTGATAGTATCCTTTGACGAAATTGATAATTTGGTATTCTAGTTGATCTTTCATGATGTGTTTCACTGATAGAGGAGTCTGAGGAAACGGCCGTTCTTTTCTATCTTTTCATTTACGTGATAGGGTGAGAACGGCCGTGCCTTTTGTGTTTTTTACTGCCCCAAACCAATATCAGCACAAAAGGGTGAAATAAGTCTCTTTCAATATGAACGCCTGCTTCAGCCGCGCTTGGCGTCGGCCGGTCGGGTAAGGAAGTGACATTGCTGCCACTCCCTCCCCTTAGAACCCACCGTGCGCCTTTTAACGCAGTAGGCTCAAGCATCTCAAAAGCCTGTCGCTAGACCCATCTGCATGTTGCCATACAGATTTCACGATAATCAATGGAAGCAACCATGCATCGCTGCTCATGAGCGCACCAGCTAGACCGAAATCTGCCGTCATCTGCTTTCCCATGTCAAGGTCGTTTGTCCACGTTTTTCGTGGTGAGACACCTGTTGGAAGTCTGCCCCCTTTCGGTGCGGTAAAGGTTGAACCGCTATCCATGCCATTACAGCATAGCCTTCGCTTTTTCCAGCATCCTTTACCCACTGCCTCATCGGTTAGTCTTGCGACCGCCCTACTCAAAAGGGAAGGCATTGGGCTTACCCTGTTCCGCTTGCTTACCTGAGCAGGTTAGGTTCCATCTCCTACGCCGAGGGTACAACATCTGCGGTAGGTATCGCTTGAGTACCTACACTTGCCCCCTTACCTTTTGGTCCAAGTGTCTCAGCAGGTTTCACTTGTTCTAACGGAGCCTGCCCTGAGTGTAACCGAAGGGACGCTTAAAATGATTCACGTTCGTTAACCATACTGCTCAACCCTAGCCCTCTATCCGCTTCCCTGCTGGCAGATAGCGGCA
The DNA here is from genome assembly GCA_965223555.1 of Promineifilaceae bacterium (SeqCode). Classification (GTDB taxonomy): domain Bacteria; phylum Chloroflexota; class Anaerolineae; order Promineifilales; family Promineifilaceae; genus CBDCWU01. The sequence continues at coordinate 687,641 of CBDCWU010000008.1, read as the reverse complement.
CATTGTCCCGACAGCTTCACACCCTGCGATTACTCGCAACACGTGTGTCGGTAGGGTACTGATGGCAGAACATCAGGCTGAATCCGTTCCTTTCGGAGCGTTTCAACAGCTAAACAAGCGACTTTTCAGGTCGCACTATGCTTGGTTAGGTGGCCGACACTATAGCCGTGGCTTATTTATGGCTCCCAAGACACGCAACAATAGTCCTCTGCATCTGTTGATATATGTTCTAGCGTCCAGTCATTAGCATTCACGACCGTTAGTCCTAAATACGAGGTATATGCGATTTGAGAACCATCACGTGACCAATTTGAATCTGATAAGCCAAAGAGTGGAATGACTTCACTATCAATAATTTCTTCTCCTGTACCGTCTATATTCAGAGCGTAAATTCGGGTTTGTCCATCTCTCTCCGCTCTATAAAGTATTTTTTTCCCATCGCTTGTCCAAATTGGACTAGATTCAACAGTCGAATTGTTCGTAAGCCTGACTGCTTCCAATGTCTCAACGTTTATTGCGTAAATATCTTTTTTTCCATCTTTAACATGGTCGGAGACAACAACAATATAAGAACTATCGGGCGACCAAGACCAACGAGCCTGATATTCATTGCTGACTGTTAGCTGTTTTCTACCAGAACCGTCGGAGTTAATCACGTATAAAGTCCATTCGTCATTGCCAGACAGATAACTATACACAATATAGTTTCCATCGGGAGACCATTGATAATAAATCGAAATTCTATCTGGAGTTAACTGAAAAACGTTCGAGCCATCTGGATTCATTGAGAAAATTCCACCATAGGATCCTTCCCGGGTTGATGTAAAAGTTATCTTATACCAATTGCGGGATGAAAGATCATATAATAGGGGCAAAAATAATGGGAGAAGAAGATGGGACGACGAATGCAGATAGAATGGGAAGAAGATGAAGCTACTTTGAAAGAGCGATATCTAGCAGAGAAAGAATCGCAAAGACGAACACGATTGCAAGCGATGTGGCAATTACGGCAAGGGAAGACAACGGCTGAAGTGGCCGAGATAGTGGGGAGACACCAACGAACCATACAAGAGTGGGTAGCCTGGTATCGGCAGGGAGGATTAGCCAAAGTACTCAAGCAGCGACAGGGAGAGAAGGGAGGTAAAGTGTCCTGGCTAAGCCAGGAACAGCTAGAACAATTGAAAGCAGCGGCCGGTGAGGGCGAGATACACAGCATTCAAGATGGGATGAAATGGGTGAAAGAACACCAGGGGGTGAGCTACAGCTATTGGGGGATGCGAAGCATCTTTGTCCGTCTAGGGTTAAAGCGGAAAGTGCCCCGTCCACGTAATCCCAAGGCTTCTGCTGCTGTGCAGGAGGCTTGGAAAAAAGGGGGCTAAGTGCACAATTGGAAGAAGTTGCCTGTGGCGATGTGGCTGGTTTGTACTGGGGTGATGAAATGCGAGTTGGCTTGATAGGTCAGGTACGCCGTGTCTGGGCACCGCCTGGTGTCAAAGTGGTACAGCTATTGGAATACAAGTACGCCTGGTCCTACCTAAATTTGGTTGTCAACGGTTTGACAGGGCAAGTGCGTTGGCAATGGGCCCAGAATATGAAAGGTGAATCCATTGCTCCCATTGTGCAACAGTGGAACTACGAGGGTATTGATGTTATTGTCTGGGACGGTGCTCGTGGCCATCGCGGCCCTGCTTATGCTGAGGTGGCTGTCAAGCTAATTGAGCAACCGCCCTATTCACCTGAACTCAATCCCGCCGAGCGGGTCTTTCAATACCTGCGTGATAAGATTGAAGGCCATGTCTATGGCTCCATTGCGGCCAAAAAGGCTGCCGTTGAAAAGGAACTGGAGACCTTAGCTGCCTCCCCAGAGAAAATTAGAGCCTTAGCTGGCTGGGATTGGATTCGTCTGGCTGTCGCTGGTCTCCCCAATTCTTTTGTGGCCTCTCATTAGGCAATTGGTATTAGTTCCGTCTGGAGACCAAGTTGGGCAACTTTCATCAGCGGAGTGATTTGAAATGTTCACAAGGTTAGAACCGTCTGGATTCATTAAAAACACTTCACCGTTTCCATCGCGGTGCGACTGAAATGCAATGACTTCACCATTAGGTGACCAAGCTGGACAGGTATCACGTGCGGGATTATCTGTCAAACGTACTTCACTGGAACCGTCTGCATAAATGATGTAAATATCCTCATTTCCATTACGTTCTGCGGAGAAAACTATTCGTTTAGTTAAGTTTTGTGCGCTACTTTCTGGAGAAGCAATAGTATTTGAAAGTGCAAGAGAAGCAGTAAATGTTGGAGATGGGGTAATGTCACTAAGATTGAAAGTTATACTAACTGTTGGAATAACTTGTGTCTCTAAGGGAGAGGCCGGTGTAAAATTTGGTAGAATGGGTGTATCTGGTGGTGTAAGTGATTCGTCAATAGTTTGGGTTGAGATGCTGGTAGACGAATTAGTTGGTTGTTCAGTAGGACTGAGGGGGGGGGTAACTACAGCGGAGGCAATTTCTGTTGGTGCATCTTCATTATCAAGTTCAAATAAAGAAGGGGCAAAAATAATTAGTCCAATTATTAAGGAAGTTGCAATCACTAATCCCAATATCCATAAACGATTTAGTTGAGAATTGTTGCTGTTTAGAAATTGATTCGGAATTGATTCGTCTAAGTACCAAGATTCATCGAAATGCCAAGATTCTTTAGGACGCAATTTGTCACATTGTCTTATTAGTTCTTCAAGCTTACTATGGCGTTTGCAGTATTCGACAAGTTCTCTGGCTATATTGCTGCGTGTTCCTGCTGGGAGTTCTTCATGCTCAATCTCTAAGTCATAGCAAAGACTTTTTAACTCTCCTATGTTAAATGTTTTTGCAATTTTGCGTGCTAACTCTGGCAAAGTCATCAAGAATTCCTCTTTGAATCCGAAAAATTTACTCTTCCCTTCCGCCTAAGTTTAGGCTGCACCGGTGCAGTATAATACTGCCTTTTCTTTTGGTATCATGTGTGATGTGCGGCATAAACCATTCATATTCAACAAATTCATGCAGATATTGCTTGATAAGATTTAAAGATAGTTTATGCTGCAATCGTGCTGGATAAACCTGTGTCTGTGAATAAAAGCAAGCAATTACCTTCTCCTGTCTCCTGTTAAAATTTTATGCTTGGCTGAAGGGTCAATATATAGCTAGTACATTAGGATCATGTGGATGTTCCTGAGCCACAACGGAATACCTGACACCCATATGGTTATTCTCCTTTGGTTGGGCGTGGACAATCTATGACCTGGTTCAGATTCTCCAACATAGAAAACTCGACAAAAGTTGCTAAAAATTATAGGGAAACTGGGAAGGATGTCAAACAGACGTTTAGGATAATGGCATCGACTTTACAGAGGGGTTCAAGTAAACTTGGTAGTAAGGGCGCGGTCTTTGTAGATCAACTGACACTGAACGGCTCAATAAAATTGGGCTGGCCCAAGTGGTCCCGCCTCAAAGCACAATCATCATGTCTACCTTCATTGAAACCCTAACTGGTTATGTCCCTTCTCTAGTTGCCCAGCAAGTGGCACTTGATCCGTCTCCACTGGCCCAGGCCAAGGAAGATAGTTTCCAAGCGGCCGTTCTCTTTGCCGACATTTCTGGTTTCACACCCTTAACAGAGGATATGGTCAATAGCGGCCCCAACGGTGTGGAGAATCTGTCGCGTATTTTGAATGATTATTTTGGTCAGTTGGTAGACACGGTGACAGCCTATGGCGGCGATGTGGTTAAGTTTGCCGGGGACAGCTTGTTGGCCTTGTGGCCGGCCGAGGAGGCTGACTTAGCTCAGGCTGCCATGCAGGCAGCGCAGACGGCCTTGGCCTTGCATGTGCAAATGTTGGCTTTCCGGGCTGGCGAAAAGCGGCAGCGTTTATTGTTGAAGATTAGCATCAGTGCTGGGCGGGTGATAAGTGGACATTTAGGTGGGCGAAACGGCCGTTGGGAATTTGTCATCAATGGCATCCCCCTGTCCGAAGTGAGCATTGCTGAGCAGTTTTCTCAGCGCGGTCAGGTTGTTGTGGCCCCTTCGGCGTGGCAGTTGATGATGGATCGCTGTTTGGGATACAAATATGAATCAGGCTATGTGCAGTTACAAACCATTCATAGCCCTGTACCTATCCGCCAACGCCAATTTCCTGCCCTGCCCGACATGGCCCAAGATGCCCTTTATGCTTATATTCCTGGTGCTATCAAAGATCGCCTCACTGCTCGCCAAACAGATTGGTTGGCTGATTTGCGCCGAGTGAGTGTTATTTTCATGACCTTGCCCGGACTAACACCAGATACCCCTTTGCCCCGTGCCCAAGCCATCATGGAAACCTTACAAGCTACTCTGTACCGCTTTGAGGGTAGTGTGAACAAAATTAGTGTGGATGATAAAGGGCTGACGTTATTAGCTGCTTTAGGACTACCCCCGTTGGCTCATGAGGATGATGCTGTATTAGCGGTGCAGGCAGCACGGGCTTTATATGCTGACTTGAAGGAACTGGATTTCCTCGGTGCGGCGGGCGTGACGACGGGGCGTGCTTTTTGTGGCACGATTGGCAATAACACTCGTCGTGAATATACGATGATTGGTGATGTGGTCAATATGGCGGCCCGGCTTATGCAGAATGCTGCTGCCCACACGGGGCCAGGGGACGTGCCGATTTTGTGTGATGAGGCCACCTTTGAGGAGGCGCAAAGCCGCGTGCAATTTGCCGAATTGGAGCCGATTCCGATAAAGGGCAAGCATGGGTTGATAAAGGTGTATCGGCCGTTGGGCGAAAAGCGACAGGCGATTCACAGTGAAGCGACTATTACGGTGGTGGGGCGGGAGAAGGAGCGCATGGTTTTGGGGGAGGCCCTAAATCGCTTGATGCAGGGCCAGAGCCAGACGATAGTGATTGAGGGTGAGGCTGGGATTGGCAAATCTCAGTTGGTTCATAATTTGCAGCGACAGGCGGAGGCGATGCGCGTCGGCGCGTTTGTCGGAAGTGGTACGACGGTTGAGCGGGCAGCTTCTTATCATGCTTGGCGTAATATTTTTAGTCAAATGTTTGACATTGGCATTTTGATTGATGCCCAAGCGCAGCAGCATCATTTGCATAATCTATTAGAGGATGAACCGGAAATTTTGGAGCGTATTTCGCTGTTAAACCCGATTTTGCCCTTTAATTTGCCTGATAATGAGCTGACGGCGCAGATGACGCGGCAAACGCGAGCCGACAATACGCGAGATTTGCTGATTCGTCTGCTACAAGATTCGGTGGATCGTTCGCCAAAGCTGATCATTTTGGAGGATGCGCATCTCTTGGATTCGGTGTCTTGGGATTTGGCCTTGGCGGCGAGTCGGCGGGTACGACCCTGTTTGCTGGTGTTGGCTTTACGGCCGATGCCTGAGCCGCGGCCGGAGGCTTATGAACAGTTGATAACGGCTGTACAGACACACCATCTTAGGCTTGGAGCGCTGGCGGCAGATGAGACGTTAACACTAATTCAGCACCGCTATGGTGTGGATCATCTGCCAGAGCCAGTGGCGAATTTGATTTTGGAGAAGGGAGGCGGTAATCCCTTTTTCAGCGAGGAATTGGCATTTGCCCTACGAGATACGGGCTATGTGACGATTATGAATGGGGGCTGTCAAGTGTCGCCCCAGGTTGATTTTGATGCACTGAGTTTGCCTGATACGGTGCAAGGGATCGTGACGAGCCGGATTGATCGCTTGCTGCCCGGTGAGCAGTTGACGTTGAAGGTTGCTAGTGTAATCGGCCGTTTCTTTGCCTACAATACTTTGCGGGATGTCTATCCGATTGGCGAGGACAAACCCCGATTGCCTCAATATCTGCGTCAATTGGAGCAGCGGGCCTTAATGGCGATGGAAACGCCAGAGCCAGAACTTACTTATACCTTTAAGCACATTATCACCCAAGAGGTGGCCTATAATTTATTACTGTTTGAGCAGCGACGGCAGTTACATGATGCAGTAGCGACTTGGTATGAGGTAACTTATGGTTTGCAGGTGAACGGCCGTGCTGGTGAGGAAGCTCCCCAGCCTTCGTCCCTGGTTTTATCTCTCCTTGTACATCACCATCACCATGCTGGCAACGCGGCTCAGGAGCGGCATTATGCCACTTTAGCTGGGTATCAGGCAGTGTTGCAATTTGCCAATGCGGAGGCCGTGCACTATCTCAGCCGCGCCTTGGAACTGACAGAAACGGCCGATTCTCAAGCCCAATACAATCTGCTGCTTGCGCGTGAAAGTGTCTACAACTTACAAGGGATGCGGGAGGCACAGCAGCAAGATTTAACGGCACTGGAAGCGATTGCTCATGAGTTAGGGGATGATAAACAACGAGCGGCCGTAGCCGTGCGCTGGGCCAGCTTTGCTGCTGCCACCAGCGACTACCCCACCGCCATCTTGGCGGCGCAAGAGGCCATACGTTTGGCTGAACAAGCTGATGATCGTGAAAGTGAAGCGGCTGGCTATCTGCAATGGGGAAAAGCATTAACGAATCAAGGTACGTACATCAGCGCCCAACCCCACCTGGAAAAGGCCCTGATGCTGGCCCAACAAGTAAGCGCACGCCAATTGGAGGCGGACAGCTTGCGTGATTTGGGCTTAGTGGCCCGGGGCCAGGGGGAAACGGTTAAAGCCAGGGAATATCATCAGCAGGCTTTAACGATCCGACGGGAGATTGGCGATAGGCGCGGCGAAGGGCAAAGCCTTAATAGTCTGGGTAGTGCCTCGCGGATGCAGGGAGAATTCGCCAAAGCCGTGACTTATCATGAAGAGGCATTAGAGATTTTGCGCGAGATAGGTGATCGGCAGGGAGAGGGGACAACCCTGGATGATTTGGCTAGTGCTTGGGCTAATCAGGGCAACTATGAGACGGCACGGCAATTTGCAGAACGCTCATTGCGAATTAAGCGGGAGGTTGGTGACCGAAATGGGGAGGGAAATACACTTAATACGTTGGGTAATATTGCTAGCAACCAGGGTGAATCGATGATGGCGCAGGCCTATTATGAAGAAGCCCTGCGCATGAAGCGTGAAATTGGCGATTTGCGGGGGATCGGGCAAGTGATGAACAGTTTGGGGCTACTGGCCATTCACCAAGGGCGTTTTCATGCGGCCCAACATTATTTTGCTGAAGTGCTGCCGATTCAACAGGATATCGGTAATCGGATGGGGGAAGCCTGGGTCTATCACAGTTTAGGGAATTTGGCGGTGGTGCAGGGGCAGTTGGGCCAGGGATTGCAATATGGGCAAGACGCGCTCCAAATTCATCTTGATTTGCGTTTTCTTAAGGGACAGAGTATTACGATGATGCTGTTGGGGCATATCTATCTGGCGATGACCGATTATGGGGCGGCAAAGAATCATTTGGGGGAGGGTTTGCAGATTGCCCGGCAAATTGGTTATCGTAAGGGAGAGGCTTTGCTGCTGGCAGCGCTGGCTTTATTGTATAACCAGACGGGGGATGATGTGGTGGCGTATGATTATAGTCAGCAGGCTTTGACGTTGACGCAAGCTTTGCAGCATCCGGCTTCGCAAGGATATGCTCTAACAAATTTAGGTCATGCTTTGATGGGGCTAGGGCGTTTGAATGAGGCCGCTACTGTTTTTCAACAAGCTGTGCAAGTGCGACAGGAAACAGGAGAGGATCATCTGCTCATGGATTCATTGGCGGGGTTGGTGCATGCCTTGTGGCAACAGAAATCAGGCCGGAAAGCCTTGCAGTACGTGAATGAGATTTTGTATGAGGGACGGGCCCAACATGTGCGGGGATGTTTGCAGCCGTTGCGCGTCTATATGGCTTGTTATCAGGTTCTATTGGATCATCAGGATGCGCGGGCGGGGCAGGTGTTGCAGATGGCTTATGAACTGTTACAACGGCAAGCAATCTCAATTGTAGATAAGGAGCAGCGTCGTTTTTTCTTAGAGGATGTGCCTCTGCATTCCAAGATTGTGAATGAGGCAAATATAAATCGTCAGTAGCTGTATAGGGCAGTGTGAGGTAGCAGCCGCGTACATCTGTTTCCGTCGCCTCGCCCGCCTGATCATGCCCCGTTGCCACATGAAATGCTTCTAAGCCAGCCTCTATTGGTTTTGCCTGTGTCATACCCAAGGGGATGAACAGTAAATCATGCAGGAGATCAACCAAATTTAGACCCAACACTAGGTTTGCAGATTATATTGACATAACGAGATATAGGTAAAAAAGTACATTTATAATGAAATAGTGGCAGCATAGCCCACCTTGAGGTAGAAGATGGTTGACCAAAACTACTCTACCCAAGAGGTGAACTATGCGGTTGCCAATAGTATGTCTAGACCAACGATTGCGCTACTATCTGAACCTGTTTAGAGGCTGCTTTAGCCAACCACAGTACAAGTATTTCGTGACCATACTGCTGGGGTTGATGCTGTGCCAAAGCGGACGAAGCTTGTCGGGATTGATGCGGCAGGTCAACAGTAGGGTCAGCCTATCGGGAGCGAGTCGATTTATGGGGCAAGCCCCCTGGCAAGCAGAGGACTTGGCCCGGACATGGCAAAAGCATTTTCAGCAAGAGATGGCCGTGCAGGTAAGAGCCGCACATGCCCGATTACGCCGTCGGCAGAAAAAGAAACGAGGACGACCTAAGAAAACCGTAGTGACAGGTTATTTGATAGGGGACGACTCGACGATGAGTAAACGGCGTGGCAAAAAGATGGGCGGCTTGGGACGACACTACTCGGGTAGCGAGAAGAAAACAGTCACTGGGCATAGCTTAGTGCAAGGGTTATATCTCTTGTTGGGTCGGCGTTGTCCCTTGGCACCCAAAATGTATCGACAACAGGCTGTTTGTAAAGCAGAAGGGGTGACTTTTGCTAGCAAAGTGGACATCATGGCCGAGATGATCAGCAGTTTTGAGCCGATGGTCGGTACATTGACACATGTCCTGTTGGATAGCTGGTACACTTCCAAGCGCATCTGGAAAGTGGCTCGTGAGCGCGGGTTTCTCATCACCAGTGGCTTGCGTTGCAATCGGTCGTTGCGTATTGAAGACCCTGAGACAGAGAAAGGTTGGTATTGGCAACGGATAGATGAGTATGCGACCACTTTATCTGAAGCTGATTGGCAGTTGGTAACCTGGCCTAGCCAACAGGGGCAGCGTCAAGTCTATGTCCATGTGGTCTCCACTCGTATTAAGAAGTTGTATCGTTGCCAACTGGTCATTGCTCGTGGGCTGTGGCAAGATGATGAAGAGGAAAAGACTATGTATTGGGCTTCTTCTGACCTGACTGCTGACTTGGATACCTTGCTGTCTCATATTGCCACCCGCTGGGATGTGGAAGTTCTCTTTGCTGATACCAAGGAACTACTGGGTTTGGACCACTATCAACTGATGTCAGCTAAGGCCATTCTCCGCTTCTGGACGCTGGTCATGCTGGCCTACACCTTTTTGGACCAGGAACGTGACCGTTATCAAAGACAAAGTGACCAGCATATTACTATTGGTGATGCCTGGCGGCAGGTTCAGCGTATTCATTGGCGTCATTTCATTGATTGGATTCATCAGCGTTTTCGCTTTGGCCTCGAGCCTGCCGACTTATACCTGGTACTCACCGGAGCGAGCCTCTGAGCGATTTCTGCAAAGATAGTGATCAACTTTGTGTGCCAAAATTTTCTGTAAAAGATTATAGCCATCGCCCGAGTAAGAGAAACGTTGCCCAGGCTAGTGGTGCGCCAAACACCTATTGACGGATAAGACAGCGCGGCGCACCTTGCAGAAGCTACCGCTTCTGTCCGACAAAAGAAGTTTGTCAGAGTGTTAGTTGTCCTTCATTAACAATGGCGATGGAAAGACCAGGGATAACGGCCGTATCCATCATTTGCTCTATATGCCTCGACAAGTCTACCCTGTTAAGTACCATTTCTTACCTCGCTAAGCCAAATATTTTACCTACTTGACATTATGACGCAATGCGTTATAATGTAGTTTATGACGCGATGCGTTATGAAACTAAAAATCATACTTGATACATTTGCTTGAAGAAGAGCGTATCAAAGAAAAGGAAACATACAATGAATATATCAACTATCACCATAGAAGAAGCGCAAGAAACCGTAGAAAACAGCAGCCAACGCTTACAGAACATGAGTCGTCGCGCCATGCGAGCCTACATGGGCCTTTTAGGTTTGGCCTATGATGAAGCGAAAACTCGCTGGGAGCAAAGCCAACAATTTCTGGAACGGGCTGAAAATCGTGGCCAAAAATTAGATGAGCAAGCCATGACCGAAGCCCAAAAATATTATGAGGAGGCTGGTTCACGCATCAGCACGCTACAAAACCGTGTGCGCCGTAATGCGGCCCAAGTGGAAGAGCAAATGGGTGATGAGATTGAAGTTCGTATTGAAGCTGTCCTCAATCGCCTCAACATTCCCAGCCGCGAACAAATTGCCCGCCTAAATGCTAAAATTGAGACACTAAGCCGCAAAATTGAAGAAGTGGCTATGGTCGAAATGGATATCACCAGCCAAGAGCCATGGCCCCAATATGAGCAAATGACGGCCAAAGAAGTAGTGAGCAAATTAGCTGGATTGAGCATTGAAGAATTAACAGCTGTCAAAGAGTATGAAATGGCGCGTGAGAATCGCGTGACCGTTTTGCGTGAAGTAAACGGCCGTCTCCAGGCCATGCCCATCGCTCGTTACGACCAACTCACTATTCAAGAAATCGAACCGAACCTCAGCACTTTGACCGTTGCTGAACTAAACTATCTGGCGCAATATGAAACTGCTCACGAAAATCGTGTCACGTTACTGCGTGCCATTGAAACTGAGCTAAAAAATCGCCCTACAGCCTAGATATCTACAGCTTTACCCCTTTTTGTAACTATGAAGGCCGGAGCCACCAGGCTTCGGCCTTTTTTGCTGCCTACCCCCATTCGTATCACCATAAATCCACAAGACAATTTATTTGCTTTTTTCGGGTTGCCACAAATAGGGTGTCGTATATGTCAGCAACTCAAATCCCCGCTTCAACAAAATCGGTCGACTCATATCACTGGCATCCACTGTCAAGAAGCGATAGCCACGCTGAATCGCTTCTTGGGCGCGTATCGCCACCAACTGGGTGTATAAGCCACGCTGACGATACTTTGCTATCGTTGCTCCACCCCATAAACCAGCAAAGCTGCTCCCTTCTGGAAAAGAAATCCAGGCTGCGCTGGCCGGTTCACCATCCACATAGGCGGCATAAATGGCCCAATAACTAGGCTGAGCTACCAAGTTTTCCTCCAACTGCGTTTGCAGCCAACTAAAATCCTCATCATATACCTGGACATTTACCTGAACCACATGATGAATCTCGGCTGGGGTGGTGAGACGGCGAACATTGCCCGCGATTGGCTGCTGATACACGGTTGGTAAGTTTTCCAAATCCATGATCAACAATCCCTCCTGTTCATCTTGCTCAAAGCCATGTGCGAGCAACCGCTTACCTAGGTCTGGTGGCTGATCATGCCCATACAGTTTCCACTCTAAGCCAGCCCCACCTGTACTGCCATAATAGTCTAACTCACGCTGGATGATGGCATCGGCATTATCGGCCGTTAATTGACTATGCATTACAAAACTATACCGTTCTGGCCGATGGGCAATATACCGTACCACCTCTGGCGTTACTTCCCGCCGATAGGAAGGGTGTTCGCCTCGTATCCGTTCTTGTTCATCATAAAGTGCCAAGATTTCATCTCTGTTCATACCAACTACCTCCAGTGCTGTGGACTACAAATGCTAACCCCAGGCTCTTAACGGCCGTATCAACTCCCCAGTTGCCAAGTATCGTTCAAACAAAGCCGTGTAAAAAGGAACGGCCGTTTCCCCCCACCATTTCCGTCCATGCGTCGCAAAATGATTATTCAACCATAACAAGCGACCCAATTGCAAGATAGTCATATTGCCCTCCGGCCAATCAAGATGCGTTGTGTACCCCTGCTTAAAAGCCGCTAACAGTCTGGCATATTTCTCCGCGTTTGTTTCCTCCATCAAATCCAACAAAGCCATAGCCATATCATGCAGCCGATAGCCCCACACCGTATCCTCAAAATCAAAGGGGCAAAGCTGGCCGTGATGAACTTTGATATTATTATGCCACATATCACAATGAATCACGCGCAAATCAGTCGGATCAAGTTGTGCATACTCTGCCTCCACCCGCGTCCGAACCTCTTGGAATACAGTGAGTTGATGGCTGGTATACGCCGACATCTGTGCTTCAGCAAACAACATTTCTGGCTCACCCCGCGATAAAAATTTGTCAAATTTGCGCCTGGTGAAGTCCTCTGGGGGCTGCCAATTAGCTCCATGTTGGTGCATTTGGGCAAATAGTTCGCCCATTTTGTATAGATTGACCTCCGTTAGCCGTTTGCCCAGCAAACCGCCGGGCAGCCAACGCATGAGAATAGCGTGGCGAGATTGAGGAACACCAGGAGCAGATACCGTAACAACGGCTTGCCCTGAATTGGCCGAAGTGCCTTCCTCCCGCGTCCGCTTCACCACTGGCACTACAATATCTGTATCCCGATCTAATGCTTCCAGCCACATAGCTTCAGACTGCAAATCTTGCAACGTGCGCCAACCCGGCGCGGCACCCACAAAGCAAACTGCTCACCAACGGCCGTCCGTACCCGGTAAATCAAATTTGTTTCAGTACCAACTAACTCCAGCCGTTCCACATCCAGGTCATAATGCGTCAAGGCACTCACCGCCATTTGGCGCAACCGCCGCAAATGCCCCAAATAAGTCAACTTTTCAAAGGGCTTCATCGCTATCACCGCTTTCGGGCCACGATACCTATCATCTCCGACTCTGCCGCCAGAGGTGTGCCCATCAAATCGCTGCCAACGAATTCCACCGCAAAGCCATTCTGCTCTAGCTCAGCGGTAATTGTTTCTAATGTGAATTCCTGTACCCAATTGTGATACACAGCACACGTGCCATCGGCTTCAATCACAATGTATTGATCCAAATGAACGGCCGTTTCCCCGCTTGAAGTCAAGCCATACTCAACCCCCTGCTCCAACACCAAATGCCAACCTGGTCGCCAAAAGCCACCTTCGGCCGCATACCAGTTCTTTTCACCCGTGCGATACCGATAGCTCTCCGTGGTCACATCCAAAACAAAACGGCCGTTCTCGTGCAACGCTCGCCGCACATTGGCCAAAAATCGCTTGCGATTCTCCGGCGATAAAGGGCAAAAATCACCCGAAATCAGCATTACCACATCGTATTCATCTTCATCTGCCAATTCCAAATAGTTCTCATAACGGTAAGTGATGGGTAGATCATGTTCCCGTGCAAATTCGCGCGCATAGGCTATCGAATTACGCGAATAATCCACGCCCGTCACCCGCAGCCCCAACTTTGCCAACCGCGAGGTGTATAAACCAGGACCACAACCACAATCGAGAACGGCCGTCGCCTCAGAATCTGAGGCTGCTCCCAAACCTAATGTCCCCACCAACCAACTCACTATCTGCTCAATTTTCTCTGGCTGATAACTGGCCGCATCTGTATTGGGGTTAAGATGTGCTTGCAACATCTGTTGGGCAATATGAGGGTCATCCCAAAACAAAGGTTCCCCTGGCGCAAAAGGCTGAGGCCTTTTTTGCAACTCCGCCAACAATTCAAAATTCAAGCCTTCATTAATAAGAATATTTTGCATATTTTTAGACACAGCTACCCCCACTTCATCTCACGATACTTTTCTGCCCATCGTTCATTCAGCCCAGTTCCCTGCTTTTTCATACGTCGCTCTCCAAATGCCAAATCTGGCGAATAAGCCACACTCAAATAATCCAAAACCTGTAAAGCTGTCGCTTCATAACTGTCAACCAACTCTTCGTAGATAATTTTCAGTGGCACAACACCTATACTTTCAAAATAAGCTTGCCAACCTGCTTCACCTTCCAACACCAAATTGTAAAGTAAGTCAATTTGTTCAAAATCGAAGACAGGCTCAGGCACTGATTTACCTTCAGATTGCCAGGCAGCATAGATGCCCGTCTGGGCCGCAATCATCCAAGAGACTGCTTGCCTCACTTTATCCTCCCGCACCATCCAGATGTAGTGGAGATTGGGCATAAATTTTGACAACACTTCGGCTGCTTCTAGTTCTTGATAGGTCGGTAGCTCTTGAAAATGATCAATCGCATCATGAAGATAGTTCCACATTAACTTAGCTCCAAATACACCATTGGCTGTTGTGCCCTTCTCCAAAACAAGGTCTAGAAAGGCCGGACGCGAGATGGCCCCATGTTGTTTGGCCCACCAGCCCTCTTCCCAATTCTCGCCTTCATGTGTCAAAAAATACTCTTCCGGCATTCCGGCTAAGCCTGTATTCTTAAGTGCTTCACACAATAAAAAGCTGCCACTTCTCTGAACAGCACAAATCATATAAGAAGTATGAATAGTCATAATTAATTCCTTTCGCCTACACGGCTGGCCGCTTTTGCCAGATTTTGCATTTTGGCAACGGCCGTTTTCCGATCCAACATCCTCAGTCTACAATCAGACGCTGCCAGCAAGCGATGGACATCAATGTACGCAACGGCCGTATTAAGCAATGATTAACGACAATTGTACCAGCAATCATGGGGGTCAGTTCATTCAAGAGACAATTGGTGAGGGATGTCATATTGGATTGGGGAGGAATAGCAGTATATGGTAACGGCCGTTATCCATTACTATACGTTCAATTGGCATGACTGTGGCCTCTGTGACCCTCGGGATTTTAGGTGGCATAGATGTTAGTACACAGGTGAGTTTATTAGGCATTGGCCTATTTGCTCTGGCTCTAATTGCTTTGCAAAAGCAAGAAGAAGGCATAGAAGATAAGGGCTGATTTGAAAGTTTCGTCAGCTAGAAATCAGCGAAGACAAGGAGATTGTTCTTATGAATGACTCAGTTATCGAAGTAAAAGATTTTCGCAAAATCTATGGTGATTTCGTGGCCGTGGATGGCATTAGCTTCGACGTACAGCGGGGCGAGATATTTGGCCTGCTTGGCCCTAACGGCGCGGGCAAGACTAGCACGCTCGAAAGCCTGGAAGGGTTACGTGCGCCCAGCGGGGGTTCAGTGCGGGTAGCTGGCATCGATCCTGCCCACGAGCCGCACAAATTACGCCATGTGATTGGTGTGCAATTACAGTCGTCTGGATTACCGGAGAGTATCACTCCCGATGAAGCTATGAAATTCTTTAGTGCCTATCATGGCATTGCCCCCCGACTCGACTTATTAGACCGACTGGGGCTAGAGAACAAGCGTCAGGCGCAATTTTACGAACTGTCTACTGGGCAGCAACGTCGCTTGGCCTTGGCCTTAGCTGTGGCTCACGAGCCACAGGTGCTTTTCTTGGATGAACCAACGGCTGGTCTGGATGTGGCTACCCGCGTGGAGCTACACGATCTGATGCGGGAGTTGCAAGCCAAAGATACGACTATTATTCTGGCCACACACGATATGGCTGAAGCCGAAGAGATGTCAGATCGAGTGGCCATTTTGCTCAATCGCAAATTAGCCACGATTGGCACGCCAATGGAAATCACGGCCACTGGGGCTGGTTTGACCAAGGTATCTGTGCGCACCCAAGACGGCCGTTTATCCACTCCCTCCCTCACCTTCCCCGCCGTGCAGCAGTATGTGAACAAAGATGAGTATGACATCTTTTTCAGCAGCGATATTGGGCCGACGGTAGCGGCCATCATTGCCCAGATTGAGGCTGAAGGGGATGTTTTGATTGATTTGCGTGTGGAACGGCCGTCATTAGAAGATCGTTTCCTGGAAATAACTGACACTAAAATCACAGTTACTGGAGGTGCGAAGTGAGAGCCTTTGCCAATCATTTCTCGTTCGAGTTCCGTACCGGCATCCGCAATAAGCAGCTGCTGCTGATGAATTATCTCTTCCCTCTCGGGTTCTTCTTGATGATGGGCTTTGTCATGGTTGGCATCAATCCTCCTTTTCTGGAAACGTTGGTCCCGGCCATGGTTATTTTTGCCGTCCTGGCAGCAACCTTATTGGGCATCCCCGATCCACTGGTGAACGGCCGTGAAACGGGCATCTTTCGCAGCTATAAAATCAACGGCATCCCCGCTGTAAACATCCTCATCATGCCCGTCCTGACCACCATGCTGCATCTGATCATCGTGACCGTGATCATAACCATCGTCGCGCCTCTACTCTTTGACGCGCCCTTGCCCATAAACTGGTTCAACTATGCCCTTATTTTTGTGGCTTTGGCCTTTGTCATGGCTGGTATCAGTGTCCTGATTGGAGTTGTCGCCCCCAATTCCCGTGTAACAGTTCTCTATTCACAACTTTTCTTCATCCCCTCAATTTTGCTGGGCGGCATGATGTTTCCTTACAGTCTGCTGCCAGCCGCCGCCGGAAAAGTAGCCCAACTCCTGCCCGCCACCCAGGCCATGAATGCCTTCAACGCCCTGGCTATGGGGAAGGGGGCTGACTTTACTCCTTGGGGGTCAGTGATTGCTCTGTTTGCCACTGGTGTGCTGGCTTTTGTCCTGGCTGTTTACCTTTTTAGTTGGGATAGTCGCAACACCGAGCGGCGGGGTCATCCACTGTTGGCTTTGTTGTGCTTGCTGCCCTTTGTGGTGGTGATGTTGATGGGGTAAAGAAGAACATTGGTGAGGGATGTCATGTTGGATTGGGGCAGAATGACTAAAACTGTTTCACGATTTTACCATCAATTTTGGGGGATGAAACAGAAAATAGCTGAAGTGAGCTATTCAGAGCTTGTATCTTTTTCACTTTCGGCGACCAACGCCTGTACAAATTCGGCTAACCATTCAGTAAAGGGATGATTGGGAATAAATGAACGGGCCAAATCCAGTGCCTTTTGTCCCCAGCCTAGAGCTTCTTTTAATTGTCCTTGCTCTGCCAGCCACCGACTGCGAAAAGTATAAATGTTTGTTTGTCCTACACGATCCCCAATTTCTTGATAGAGGGCCAGAGATTGATCAAGCATCGTCGTCCCCATCTCAATGTTATCTTGACTGGCCTGTTGTAAATACAATTTCCCCTGTGATTGTAGCACGTTGGCCTGTCCCAAGAGGGAGCCGATGTCGTTGAACCGTTGCAAGGCTTGGGCGTAGCTCTCTAAGGCCGCGTCGCGGTCATCTCGAAACTGCTGCACATCCCCAATCGCCTTCAGCACGTTGGCCTGTCCCAAGAGGGAGCCGATGTCGTTGAACCGTTGCAAGGCTTGGGCGTAGCTCTCTAAGGCCGCGTCGAGTTCCTTACGAAACTGCTGCACATCCCCAATCGCCATAAGCACGTTGGCCTGTCCCAATCGGTCGCCGATGTCGTTGAACCGTTGCAAGGCTTGGGCGTAGCTCTCTAAGGCCGCGTCGAGTTCCTTACGAAACTGCTGCACATCCCCAATCGCCATAAGCACGTTGGCCTGTCCCAATCGGTCGCCGATGTCGTTGAACCGTTGCAAGGCTTGGGCGTAGCTCTCTAAGGCCGCGTCGCGGTCATCTACGAAACTGCTGCACATCCCCAATCGCCTTCAGCACGTTGGCCTGTCCCAATCGGTCGCCGATGTCGTTGAACCGTTGCAAGGCTTGGGCGTAGCTCTCTAAGGCCGCGTCGAGGTCCTCTACGAAACTGCTGCACATCCCCAATCGCCTTCAGCACGTTGGCCTGTCCCAATCGGTCGCCGATGTCGTTGAACCGTTGCAAGGCTTGGGCGTAGCTCTCTAAGGCCGCGTCGAGTTCCTCTACGAAACTGCTGCACATCCCCAATCGCCATAAGCACGTTGGCCTGTCCCAAGAGGGAGCCGATGTCGTTGAACCGTTGCAAGGCTTGGGCGTAGCTCTCTAAGGCCGCGTCGCGGTCATCTCGAAACTGCTGCACATCCCCAATCGCCATAAGCACGTTGGCCTGTCCCAATCGGTCGCCGATGTCGTTGAACCGTTGCAAGGCTTGGGCGTAGCTCTCTAAGGCCGCGTCGAGTTCCTTACGAAACTGCTGCACATCCCCAATCGCCATAAGCACGTTGGCCTGTCCCAAGAGGGAGCCGATGTCGTTGAACCGTTGCAAGGCTTGGGCGTAGCTCTCTAAGGCCGCGTCGCGGTCATCTCGAAACTGCTGCACATCCCCTGCACATCCCCAATCGCCATAAGCACGTTGGCCTGTCCCAATCGGTAAGCACGTTGGCCTGTCCCAAGAGGGAGCCGATGTCGTTGAACCGTTGCAAGGCTTGGGCGTAGCTCTCTAAGGCCGCGTCGAGTTCCTTACGAAACTGCTGCACATCCCCAATCGCCTTCAGCACGTTGGCCTGTCCCAAGAGGGAGCCGATGTCGTTGAACCGTTGCAAGGCTTGGGCGTAGCTCTCTAAGGCCGCGTCGCGGTCATCTCGAAACTGCTGCACATCCCCAATCGCCTTCAGCACGTTGGCCTGTCCCAAGAGGGAGCCGATGTCGTTGAACCGTTGCAGCGCTTCCCCCAAATGCCATTCAGCCTGTTCCCATTCCGCTCGATAGTAATGTCGCCGTCCCGCGCGGTACAATACCTCCGCTAAAATATCATTTGGCAAATGTAGTTCGGGAGCCAGCCCAATCTCCATCAAAGCCGACCATTTGACATGATCAAAAGCAAAAGCGGCTCGTCCTTCCAGCCCCTGCCATACTTCAAATGCCTCTGCTTGATTCAAAAAGAAATGATGATATAAAGCCTCTACACTAACTTTGCAGTTTTCGTTTACATAACGAAATCACCTCTGGTAGAGAATGATTGCAACTACTCATAGAAAAGGTCCATTGGCCTTAGGCTACCAGAGAGAAGAACATTATGTCGATAAAAAGTGCAAACATAGTGCTCTAGTGACCGTTCCTGTTCTTGGAAATAATCTCGTGCTTGTTCATGAAACGCTCTAAACTGTTGTGGTCGCTCACGTTGTAAATAATCACTCTGCACTCGGCGCACCAAATCATGGCAGGCCCAAGCATCCGGCATCAGACGTGGACGAATCATAAAAGCATAACGTGTCAAGGCACGAAATTCATCTGGTGCAAGTCTGCTCCCCAATACCGTCGCCAAACTTTCAGCCTGAAACCAGCGCAGTAAGGCCGCCCAGCGTACCGCCTCTTTCAATGCTCCTGTCAATCGTTCCAATATCCGCCCCTGCACCCACTCCACCGCCCCATCCCGGCTTGTTTGACGCGGTACAGCCCTGGCCTCAAGTTCGCCATTGGCCTCGTGCCACGCTTCTGCTGCCATCCGTGTCACCAAAGGGTGTCCCTGTGCCAGGTTCGTAAACACTGCCTGCCGATAAGCCGCGTCCGTGACCCCTAAATTGAGCAGCAAAGCCTCACTATCAGTCGCCGCCAAAGGTTGCAAATCGTCATCGGCCAACCCATTATGAAACACCCGCAAATCATGACGATGACGAACAGCCTCTCGACTGACAAGCACCACCCGCAAGCCTGGCACACGACTATAAGCTTGCTCTAACACCCACCAGAACTGTTTTAACGTCTCAAACGCAGCACTATCCTGAAAAGTGTCATAATTATCCAGCAAAAGCACCACCCGAGCCTGATCCTCTAACCCATCAAAGCAATCAAGCCAGGCCTCAAAGATCATCTCATCCGCCTGCGCTTCCATTGCACGGTACGCTTCAGCCACATTAGCCGACATCTGCTGTTCGCCCCCATCCGCACCACGCATCACCTGCCGCTGAGACAACACCATCTGACGCTGGTTACGGGCATCGAGGGCCTTTCGGCGTTCTTGTCGGTATGCCTTTTTCTTATCCTGAGAAATATGACGGCGTAAGTTGCCAGTGGGTGATTCCAACAACGCATGTAGAGCTTGCCGAATCTCAGCCGCATATTCCCCCACACCAATAAGAGCATACGGTATCCCCTGCGCCTGGCACCGCTCAGCCGCAAACCAGTCCAGCAAGGTAGATTTACCATAGCCGGAAAAGCCTGTAAAGGCCAATATCCAGGGAGGGTGTTTGTCCCACAAACGGTCAAAAGCAGCAATAGCTGCCTCACGATCTTGGAAATGTGCCAGAGAAGCCATAGCCAATTATTCCATTGTTTGTTTGCCCTTGGGCGAATCACTCATCTCTTGAGTCTGTTTACCCCCCCGCCCCCGCATTATTTGTTCCCCACCCTCAGAGCGCAGCATCTTTTGCACCCGCTCATCTCCGTGTTGGCTCAGCTTTTCCTCCAAAGCCTGCACCGCCGCCAAAATCTCAGCATCTTTGTCTGCTTGAGCAGCTTCTACCTCTTCTTGCAGTGTTACCTTCCGTCCTTCTGAGTCAGGTTTGTCTTCCAGCTTTTGCACTGCTTGAGCCAAGTCACTTTGATCGCCAAACTTTCCTTTAATGATGGTTTTCAGACCTTCATAGGCATCTACAATGGCTTTTTTCCCTACTTCCGTCGCTCCTGCTGCAACTCCGGCCACTAATGCTGCTAAAATTGTGGTTGTAATTGGATCCATTACCGTTTCCTGTTGCGCCAAACAGCCTTGGAAAGTTGTTAGCCGCCTACGAAAAACAAGTGGTAAGAAATTAGGAGACAATTCTACACGAAAATAGCTGTATCGTACACAGTTATAACGACCGTTTCCCAACCCTTAACCACCTCAACCCTATACCAATTCTGCCTGCGTTCGTATCGCCATCATCTGACCCCGATGTTCTGTTTCGTGTTGGATAGGATGGTGCAGCACCCACTCTGGCGTACAGCTATAATGCTCAAAGTGACGTACACGACGAAAGTCAGTCATATCCATTTGTTGGAAAGCTTTCAAGAGATAGTGCCGAATGCGCTCCAGAACGTGCAGATGTTGGTCAAGCGAACGGCCGTTCACCACCGTCAACCGTCCCTCCTCATCCCGCACCTCAAAAGGCAGCAACTCAGCCACCTCAGGTGGAAAGGCTGCCCCTTCCAGCACCTCCGCATACAACCAATCTGCCTCAATCGCGGCAATATGATAGAGTAAGGTGCCAATGCTATTCTCACCGGGCAGTTGGAAGTCGAGAATAGAATGATCAACGCCTTCCAACCGCTCCAGCAACCGCTGTCGCGCCACCTCTAACAGCCAAACCAAACGGCCGATCTCCGGCTCGCATCCCTCCACTACTTCAATTGCTAGTGGTTTATTATCCCAATCCTCACGCATGCACACCTCTATTACTCAAAAAAGCCGCGAATCCCCTTGGATACAATTCCTCCCACTCCTCGCGCAAAATACCATAGCCCATCGCATCGTAATACTTCCCCCGCACAATGAGTGCCTGGCGGCGGCGTGCTTCCTGCTTAAAACCCAGTTTCTCCGCCAGCCGCATCATACGCACATTGCCCGACCATGTGCCCAGCCCCAGCCGCACCAACTGTGGCATCTCCCGCAAAATGTAATCACTCCATAAGCCAAAGGCCTCAAAGCCAACACCACTGCCCCAAAAAGCCGGATCATGGATCACAATCCCCGTCGATAACCAATTCGTCTCTTCAATTTCCCAATAACGGCTGACAATGCCCATGAAAGCATTGTTCGCCTTATTCGCAATCACCAAACGACGGCGCGGGTCTGACCATCCCGCTGCTGTGATGGCTTCCCGCAAACGGCCGATCCGCTCCGGCACCTTGCTCTCATCCATCACAAAATAGGGGCCATTAAACTGCTTCCACTCATAATCATTCGACATCCATCCTTCATAAACAGGCAAATCAGCCATCACCCAATCACGCAATACAATCTTTCTGCCTTCAATAACCATTCATCTTCCTTTCTGATAATCTTCAATAGGGACACAGAGAACCACAGAGAGGCAGAGATTCGCAGAGGCTTAAAAAATCTCTGTGACTCTCCGCACCTCTTCTGCGAAGCTGTGTCATTTTCCAAAATAATCATAACTGCCACTCATCGCACAACAAGCCATAAATGGCACTGTCATGAAACGTGCCATCATCCTCCCATGAATGATCCCGCCGTGTGCCTTCGCGCACAAAGCCCAACCGCTCCAACATGCGCACTGAACCATGATTGTCGGCAATGGTGTATGCCTCCACACGATTGAGATTCATTCGGGTGAAGGCGAAATTGAGAACGGCCGTTACCCCCTCCGTCGCATACCCATTGCCCCAATAGACCCGCGCCAAATCATAGCCCAACATCGCCCGCCGATGATGTTTGCTCCAATTCCACAGCCCCACCATCCCCATCACCGTATCATCTCCCCGTCGCGTTACCCCCCAAGCCAAACCCCGCTTTTCCTCATACGTAGTACGTATCTCACTAATCAAGTCGTGAACTCCATTCAAATCCAACACCGGCCCGTTATACTTTTGCACCTCATAGTCACCAAACGACACCAACACCGCCGCCGCATCCGTATGCTGCACCTGCCGCAGCACCAGCCGCTCTGTCGTCAGCATCGGAAACGCCGTGAAGTCAAATGTAGATTGAGCCATAACAACGTTATCCTTTTTGAGCTAAGATGATCAAACACAAATTTACATCCCCCATCGCTTCTATAACAGCTTCCGAGAAAATCCCTGCCGGCACATCACGAATAGGGACATCAAAGACATTCAAATTGGTAAATCCTGTGGCCACTAAAGTTTCTAAGTAGCTCTCACGGGTACGTAACACATTCGGCAAGCCATAAGAGATACCTGCCTGATCAAAATTGGTGCGCCAGCCATGGGCGATGATGTCAGGGTGGAAAGCGGTGAGCAAAAGATAGCCATCTGTTTGCAAATGATCATGGAATTTCCGTGCAGCTGAGGCCAGATCGGGAATATGGGACAACATCAGGGCACACACCAAAAAATCGAACTGGTTCGCTGCTAAAGGAAGGTCGTTATCTAGCGAGGCCAAATGAAAATCAATATGAAGCCCTTCAGCCTTGGCCTTCTGCTGTGCCAAAGCCAACATCTCTGGCGACTGATCAACGGCCGTTACCCTCGCCCCGCGTCGCGCCAATTGCAGCGCATACCGTCCAGTCCCCGTGCCCACATCCAGCACTGACGAAATGGGCAAACTCCCAATCAGTTCCTCAAGAACAATTTCTTCGGCTTCGATTAAAGGATTGCGTCCCTTATCATAACTTTCGGCCCAAATAGCATATCCCTGGCGCGTATCGACTTCTTCAAAAACATGCTCTTCCTCAAGAAAAATAATCGTCGCTGCCCGATCACCACCTGTTTCAATGTGAACTTCTGTGCCATCTGGCAGAAGATAACGGGAGTACAATTGCAAGGCATTCTCTATCCCGGCATCATTATTTCGCCTCCCAACCTCATGCATATCACCCCAATCTCCTCGCTGATGCCTCGCCAACAGATCATCTGCGGTCATATTGTTCGCTTTTAGCGCCGCCGCTGCTCTTGTCCTCATTTCAACAGTGCCCAGGTCAAATAATTTCATATAAGCTCCAATCATTTGTACAATATAAACTCAAATTATATATAGTATCCTGTTCACTACGAACTCTCCGCCTCGAGTAATCTGGTATACAAATTTGTGTAATTTTTGTAGCGCCATTCAGCAATACGGCCGTCTGCCACCCCTGCCTTTACCGCGCAACCAGGCTCCTGCTCATGGGCACAATCATTAAAACGACACTGCCCAAATACCGCCTCAAGCTCTGGATAATACAAAATCAAATCTTCTGGATGCAGCCCCGTCAGCCCCATATCCTTAATACCGGGCGTATCAATCACATAGCCCCCCATCGCCAGCGGTAGCATATTCACCTTCGTCGTTGTGTGCCGCCCCTCGCGGCTCTTTAGCTGGCTCACTTCACCCGTGCGCAAGCGCAGCCCTGGCTGCACACCATTCAACAGCGATGACTTGCCCACACCAGACAGCCCCGCCAATACAGTCGTCTTGCCTCGCAAATAGTGTGTCACCTCATCTACACCTTCCCCCGTCACCGTGCTCGTCAGGATGACGCGATAGCCGAGTTGATGATAGGGATCAATGGCCGTTCGCACCTCCGTCCAACTCTCCGCCAAATCCACCTTATTAATGACAATCACCGCTTCCAAATCATTCCGCATCGCCCCAATCAAATACTCATCAATCATCTGAAACCAAATTCTCGGCTCTAGCCAAGCTGCCACAATCAGCAACTGATCCACATTGGCCGCCATCATCTGCCGCAGATGAGACTTATGTACATCCGCTCGCGCCAGCCCACTGCGGCGCGGCAGCACCTCCTCCACCAAGCCCCGTCCCTCATAATGGAGCCGCACCAACACCCGGTCCCCCACCGCCACTACATTGGTAAAGCCTGTTCCCTCGGCAATCAGCGTGCCGCGAATATCACAAACTATCATTTCACCCTTCACCGCAGCGCGACACAAACCACGCCCCACCTCCACAACCACCCCCAACTCAAACGCCGAGCGATCAGCCAATATTTGCCACATCGCATCGGCAAAATCTTCCTGAAACTCCAACTTAGAAGTTAGCAGCAGCCCCTTACGCCGATCCAATTCATCTTTGGGCATAATGCGCCGATCCGCAACTTCCCCTTCCTCATCCGGCTGCAAGGGCTGCCAATCCACCCGATGTTTGGCCTGATTCGCCGCTGTATTATGACGGATCACCTTCTTCTTTTCCGCCTTCCCCCCAAACAGCCGCTGCTTACGCCGCTGCTTCATCCGTTCCTTCTGCTTTTTACTCTTCTTCTTAGCCATATATTTCCTTCATTATCATTCTGAAAAACCTACAGTATACTGCTTCCTCATTCTCACGTTCTACGTGGGAATATTTCTGGCGACGCTCCGCGTCGTGCTGAACGCGGAGCGTCCACTGCTTTCATGCCACGCAGAGCATGGCACGAGGGGGTGAATAGTTTCCTCACTCCAAAGACTCCATTCCGAGTGATAAAATGTAAACTGTTGATTTGATTATCCAAAAGTAGTATATTCGTGGTATGAAAGTAAAAACCTCCATTACCCTGTCTGAAGACTTGCTAGTTACCATTGATCAATTCTCCCATTCCTTCAAAAATCGTTCCGACTTCATCGAAACGGCCGTTCGCAACTTCATCGCTCAACTCATACGTGCTGAACAAAATGCCCGTGATCTAAAAATCATCAACCAACATGCCGACGAACTCAACGCCGAAGCCGAAGATGTTCTCAGCTACCAGGTCATCCCATGAGGCGTGGTGATCTCTATCGCGTCGAAAACCCATCAGCCAGAGATCCCCGTCGTTATCGCTTCTTTGTCGTTGTCAGCCGCCAAGCCTTGATCGCCTCTCGTTTTTCCAGCGTCATTTGTGCGCCTATTTACTCTGCTCATCATGGTTTAGCCTCTCAGGTGCTAGTCGGCATTGAAGAAGGACTACAACATGACAGCAGCATTCATTGCGATGAGTTGGTTAGTCTCCCTAAATCTATGCTCACGAACTATACTGGGACTCTATTACCAAATCTCATTGACCAACTCAACCAAGCCCTCAAAATCGCCCTCGACATCCCCGATTAGTCTAATCTATTTTTTAACTGTTCACCGAATACTGAATACTGCCCACTACTCACTGTTCACCCTCCCCTCTCCATACACCAGCCAATCAGCCGCCGCACAAAATCATTCGTCGGATACCTCTTATTATCATGCTTCCAGCGAGGCACTTCCACCACCTTCGCCCCTGGCCGGCGCGGGAACTGCCCCCCCTCCACCCGCAACTCGGCATGAGGATCGCCTGCCTGCGGCAAGCGATAATGCACAATAAACTTCTTATTGGTAGCAATAATGTGCAAAAAACGTGCCTCACCGTGCTCCACCAAACCACCCTCTTCTGGCACATGCACATTTTTACTTTCTACATACCAGATAAACGGCCGTCCCTTATATTTCACCTTCCGCTTTCCCTTCGTACTAACTGCCATTCACATCCTCCAAAAACGCTAAAACCAACCGATTAAACTCATCTGGCTTCTCCATATTCGGCAAATGCGCCGTATCCGCCACCATCACCTTTTCTGCCTCGGCAATATTGTCCATCAAAATGGCAGCAATGTGATGAATATCCTCAACATCCTCCTGTCCCACCACCAGCAACGTTGGGGCCACAATCTCCGCCAGCCTCTCAATTGCCGGTGGATCAAGCTCAATCCGTTGGCTCCCCTCCGGTTCAGGCAATTTAATCATATGCAGAGCCATCTCATAAACTTGTGTTCGCTTTATGTTGTCCACTTGCTTCTGTGTACGATTAGGTCCATCAAACCAAATTTGCGTAATCAACTCCGCCACCAATACTTTATCGCCCTCTACATATGCTTCTGCAATTGCCTTACTCTTCTCCGCAACACCAGTCATTGTAAAATCATAACCACCCAAACCAGAGCCAACCAGCACCAATGCCTTGACCATTTCAGGGTAGGTTAAGGCAAAGTCTATGGCGATCTTGCCTCCCCACGAACAACCCACAAGTATCGCCTGCTCAATTTCCAAATAGGTCAACAAGCCCCATAAATCCGCGTGATCACTAAATTTGCCTGCTGGTTCGGCCGTTTGTCCCCAGCCCCGCACATCATAACGCACCACCTGATATTGCCCGACAAAGGCCGCTATTTGCTCATCCCACATCCCCAAATCCACAATCCCCGCATGAATAAACACAACGGCCGTTCCCTCACCCTGTGCCTCAAAATGAATCTTCGTCCCATTAACCTCAACAAACTCAAAACTCATAAAAAATCTCCTATCCGTGTTCTCCCCTATCCGCGTCCAAACAATCCCCACCCCCAACCTCCCCAGCCACAAACTGAATAAAAGCTACTGTCTCCGCCAAATTATCTATCTCCTCTCCTTGCCAGTGAACGGCCGTTGCTACCAACCGTCTCCACCTTTCATCC
Source organism: Promineifilaceae bacterium (SeqCode) (assembly GCA_965223555.1). Classification (GTDB taxonomy): domain Bacteria; phylum Chloroflexota; class Anaerolineae; order Promineifilales; family Promineifilaceae; genus CBDCWU01. Next base: position 660,721 of record CBDCWU010000008.1, on the reverse strand, counting down.
AATATCGCCACAGCCCACCGCGCCGCCGCTGGTTTAGAGACAAGAGCCCCCTGCCGCACCGTGTACAAAATGCGGCACATCGTCAGAATGTTGTAAACACGATAGCCTACAGACTCCAAATGGGTAGGCTCATCGACCATCGGTCGCCACCAAAAATTGAACAAATCGCGGGTTGCCTTTTTCATAGCTTCCGGCGTAACTGGGGCAATCAAATTCGTGAGCGGTTCACCCACCAGCGGAATGCCATATTCGCGCAAAATGTAACAATGCAGCACCCAATCCATATGATGCTCCCGCAGCGTCAACGTTTCACCCCGCTCAATACGCGGCAGCACAAACTGCTTTTCCCGTCGTGGCAACTGCCCCAACACTCCCTGCGGAATATACGACACCTCCATCTCATGCCCCCACTTAGATTCACCTTCACCAAATTGCGCGTGCATAGCGGCCAACGCCGCCACCATCTCACTGGGCAAATAATCGGCCGTTAACACCAGCACATCAATATCACTCGTCTCCTCATTAAAATCACCCAACGCCAATGAGCCATCCAGATACATCCCCACAAATTGGTCGCCCAAAATACGCTGCACCTCAGCCAGCAACCGCGCCAACATCCCATCTACTTCGTCATATCCTGTCAAATTTTTCATTACATCCATTTTACGTATTGGGCATGGTTCATTTTACGAACAAGCATTTTTACGATTTACTATCGCATAGAATTGTCATTCCGAGCCGTCTTTGGCGAGGAATCCCGACGGAATTCCCCCATCGGGATTTCTCGGCAGCCCTCGAAATGACATCTCAATTGTAAAGATTGCCTGGTAAATTTTGAAACATACCACGTATTGCGTATTCCATAAATGCGTTCTCAATACACAATACGCAATATTCTCAAATCTCCAAATGCACGTTATACAAATCTGCAAAAACCCCACCCAACCCCATTAATACCTCATGCGTCCCCTCCTCCACAATCTCCCCCTCACGCAACACCACAATCCGCTCCGCATTACGCACCGTAGACAAGCGATGCGCAATCACAATCGTCGTCCGTTGATGCGCCAATCGCTCTAAAGATTCCTGTACCGCCCGTTCACTCTCATTGTCCAGCGCACTCGTCGCCTCATCAAAAATCAAAATCGGCGGATCCTTCAAAAACACCCGCGCAATACTCAGCCGCTGCTTCTGCCCACCTGATAGCTTCACCCCCCGCTGCCCAATATCCGTCTCATAGCCATCAGGCAACCCCATAATAAACTCATGGGCATTGGCCTGCTTCGCCGCCACCACCACCTCATCAAACGTCGCCCCAGCCCTACCATATTGAATATTCTCCAGAACCGTCCCCGGAAACAGATAAACATCCTGTTGCACAATACCAATACTGCCTCGTAACGACTGCAACCGAATATCTCGAATATCCACTCCGTCCAATAAAATCTCACCCGAATTAACCTCATAAAAACGGGGGATCAAAGAACACAACGTCGTCTTCCCCACCCCCGAAGCCCCCACCAAGGCCACATATTCTCCCGCCCCAATATCCAACGAAATATTCCTTAGTGCATACCCGTTCCCCACATTATAGCCAAAACTCACATCTCTAAATGTCACCTTCCCCTCAACCTGTGTCAACGCTACCGCATTCTCCCCATCCACAATATCCGGCTCCACCTCCAGCACCTCCATAAACCGCGCAAACCCCGCCATTCCTTCCTGATACAGCCGCGTAAAATTGCCATACCGGCGAATCGGCTCAACCAAAATCCCCACATACAGTAAAAACGTAATCAAATCCGCCAAATCCAGCGAGGCATTCACAATGCCAATACTGCCAAAAACAATAACCGCCACCGGCATCAATTGCGTAAACCCCAACAGCCCATTATAAAAATACATATCCTTCCGATAAACATCGCGGCGGCTGTCCAAAAAACGGCCGTTTGCCACCCCAAACTTCTCCCGCTCAATCGCCTCATTAGCAAACGACTGCACCACCCGAATCCCCGCCAACGAATCCTCCACCTGCGCATTAATATCCCCAATCCGATCACGGTTGTGGCGCAAAGCCTCTTTCAGCTTCTTGTTAAAATAAACAGCATACACCGCCATGATAGGCAAAAAAAGAAAGACAATTAGCGCCAGCCTCACATTAATCGTCAACAAAATCGCAAACGCCCCCACAAAATTCAACAACGAAATCACCACATCCTCCGGCCCATGATGAAACAACTCCGCCAAATCAAACGAATCATTCGTAATCCGTGTCATCAACTGCCCCACCTTCTGCTCATCATAAAAACCAAACGACAGCTTCTGATAATGGTCAAACAGCTCACGGCGCATATCCCGCTCCATCATCGCCCCCATCATATGCCCCTGATAATCCACAAACGAATTACTCAGCACATGGATAACAATCAACCCCACCATCACCGCCCCCATACCATAAATTTGGCCTAGCATATTTGGCGCATCGCCGCCCAAAATATTTTTCGTGATATAGCTCACACACAAAGGAATCAGCAACATCGTCACCGAAACCAAAAGCGCACAAACCATATCCGCCCAAAACAACCCCATATAGGGCTGGTAATAGGACAAGAATTTTTTGCTTCTAGATTTCATAAATTTGAACATGCGACGGCCGTTTTGGAAGCGAAACAGCCGTGAAAATATCTGTGCATCGAGTTCAGTCATGTTTAGCCTGCATTTTATGTGTATAATATCGTCAAGCAAAAGGGGCTTAACGATGATGGGTCAAACAATTACGGCCGTTTACCAAAACGGTATCCTAAAACCACATAAACCTCTCGATCTTGCTGAAAATCAGCAAGTAGAAATACAAATTTTGCCCCCACCAGATATTGAAAAACTAGTCCTGAATCTCTCAGGAGCTTTGTCTGGGCTAGGTGACATTTCCTACGAAGAAATTCAAGCCATCACCCGAGAAATGCATGAGCAACACTTGGCAAAATTCCTAGACGTTTTTGATGAGCCAACCGACAGTGATAATGACTAAACTTTATGTTGCCGATACGCACGTCCTTTTATGGCATCTTTTTGACCCATCTCGCTTAGGTCCTACCGCAAGAGAAGCCTTGCAAGAAGTAGACAATAATGAAGCCATTTTGAACCTGCCCGTTGTTGTCATTGCTGAAGCTTTGATGGTTATCGAAAAAAGCGCATCCAAGTCACAAAAAGCGAATTTGAAAAGATTGTGTATCAGATGACAAACAGTAGCAATTACCAGATCAATCATCTCCATTGGCATACCGTTCTTACTGCATCACAATTAACACAATTGAAAGACATATTTGATCGCCTCATTGTCGCCGAAACCAAAATCATCAATGCTCCACTGCTCACCCGCGACGAAGAAATCACTGCTTCCGGTCTTGTTCCTATCGTCTGGTAATTTTGGATATCCAAAATCGCCAATACCCATCACTCCACCTCGCCCTGCCACAACCGCCGCATCTCCTCCGACGACGCCAACAGATCATCCAACGTGCCTTGCGCATGAACACGGCCGTTTTTCATCACCACCACCCTATCCGCCCGCCGCAACACCGCCCGCCTGTGCGACACCACCAAAAACGTCGTGCGTACGCCAGTCTCCAATCTCCAATCTTTAGTCTCTAGTCTCTCCCACAGTTTCTGCTCCGTCTCCACATCCAACGCACTCGACAAATCATCCAAAATCAGCAACTCCGCCCCCCGCACAAACATCCGTGCCGCCGCCGCCCGCTGCACCTGCCCCCCAGACAGCCGCACCCCGCGTGGGCCAACCACCGTGTCCAGCCCCTTTTCTAGTGTGGCAATGTCATCCTCCAGAACGGCCGTCTTCACAGCTCCTTCTAATCCCCCATCATCCATCCCCAATAACACATTATCCCGCAGCGTCTCACTAAACAAACGCGGCACTTGCGGCGTATACGCCGAGCGCGGCGGCACAAAAAATTCTGATGGATCCGTCACCGTTTGTCTGTTCCAACAAATCTCCCCACCATCCTGCGGCAACAACCCTTGCAACACCCGCAACAGCGTCGTCTTGCCCGAGCCAACCCGCCCTGTCACCACCGTAAACGACCCCCGTTCCAGCCGCAAATGAATGTCATAAATACCATTCTCACTATCGGGATACGTGTAACTAAGATTATGAATGTCGAGCGTGTCTAATGTGTGATCGGCCGTTTTCTCCACCACCTCCACCTCTGGAGAATCACCCTTCAAGTAGATAGGATGATGCGCCACCAAACTCTCTGGCTCGGCTTGCGGCGCAATCTCATGCATCCGTCGCAAACCCACCTTCTGCTGAATAATCTCCGACAGATAGCTGCCTACCTGTGCCGGAAAGCGCGCCACAAAAAACAGATACGTGGCAAACAACGAAAAATCACCCACCGTAAACGCACCACTGGCCATTCTCTGTCCCGCCAGCAACACCATAATGCCCACCGCCACATCGCCCAAATTGTCCGACACCGTGGCAAACATCGTCCACGACACCTGGAAGCGCACATTCGCCTCACGCCGCTTATCATTCAACACACGGAAATAGCCCATCACATTGGCATCTGCATCCGCCACCTTCACCGCCTGCACCGAATCAAAAATATCCCCCAAAAAGGCTGTCACCGCACTGTCCGTTTGGCGGCTAACACGATTGTAATGCAGAAAATATTTCCAAATGACACGATTCAGAAAAATCACGCCCAAAAGCGGCAGCACCGCCACCAGCGTAATTGTTAGATCAATCCGCGCCATGATCACCACTGCAATCGCCGCAAACAAAAAATGACCAAACACATCAGGCATCCACGTGGGAAAATCAGCAAAATCAGCCACATCATCATCTAGCCGCGTCACCGCATCCCCAGGCTGCACGGGCAATGGCTCTGCACCAAACCGCTCCAGCAAATTGGCAATCACATTGCGCCGCAACAAAGCCCCATTCGTATTACGCACCGCCGCCCCACTCCAGGCCGCCCCCAAATTAGACAGCATGCGCGTAATTTCCACCGCCAAATACAAAGCCAAAATCGTCCAAATGCCAAGCGTCGCTGGCGCATCATCCGTCAGCGTGTCGAAGAAACGCTGCATCAACAACCCTGGCACAATGCGCGTGGCCAAAAAGTAACCCTGAGACAACACATTGGCAATAAAAACGCTGGGACGATAGCGCACTAAAGCCCAAGTCGCTTGCCAAACAGGAATCACCTCTTCTTTATTTACATTTAATATCGTGGTCATACAAGCACCTCCTCAATCAGGTCGAGGTATTTGTAAACAACCGCTGGAGCTTCATCGGGAACGGCCGTTCCTCGCGCTACCATCTCCAACATGAGTTCATTCATCTCATCTCCCAAGTGACGCAAAACAGCCAATTTCTCTCGGCGTGTTGTCTGCGACATATCAATGGCTGTCGGGCTTTGTCCCAAAAGCCGCTCTGCTTTATGGAATGGCTGTAGCACGTAAGGCAACAATTTCATTTCCTCACTCTCTGATTTTCGCACAATATATTTAGCCGTAATCAGCAACATCGCCCAAAAGTAGCTGATGAAATGCACAGGCGTTTCCACAATCTCTTTAACTGGCTCCCGATCAGGAAATTCAACAGGCTGATCGTGGTGGGGTAAGCCGATACGATCAAATAAAACAAGCGTTTCTGTGGGAATGTAGGCCAGTGATTGAGGTTGCCAATACCAATCTACTTGGTGAGGGCCGGTTGGCATGTCGTAATAGGCCATCAGATAGCCACCATCTTGTGGTGCATTTTGTGGCGCTTCCACATAAAACGCAGGCTTTTTGATGCGAGCCACAACCTGTTGCCTCTGTTCAACAATGTCCTGAATATGCTCATCGGCCACAACGACCCAGATGTCAATGTCACTCAGTTCATCGGCGTCATTGCGTCCTAATGAGCCAAACAACCAGACTGCCACAATTCGTGGGTCATTCTGTAAATCTTCTATAATTTGTCTTTGTAACGCTTCACGCTCCGATTGAAAGGTTGATAATTTTACATTGCGGTTTTGGGTCATACGAGTACCTCCTCTAACCCTGTTTGTAACAGCTTGTAGAAGCGAGAATTGGAGTCAGTGGCTAGTTGGGCACGACGGCCGTTTTCCACCACACTCCCATTCCCCAAAATCAACACATCATCAGCACGCTGCACCGTTCCCAGCCGATGGGCAATCACAATACCCGTGCGATCTTGCAACAAACGGTCAATGGCCCGTTCCAACAACTGCTCCGTGGCTGGGTCAAGCCGCGCCGATGCTTCATCCAAAATCACCAACTTTGGATCCCGCAAAAAGACCCGCGTAAAGGCAAACAACTGCGCTTCACCCGCAGACAAACCTTGGCTACCTTGCAGCCTCGTATCCAAACCATCGGGCAAAGCGCGGAACCACTCACCCAACCCTAAACTGTCCAAAGCCGCAATAATCTGGCTATCGGCAATCTGTTCAGCCTCATCATTATAATTTTGAAAAAGCGTCAAATTGTCCCGCACCGTCGCCGCAAAAATCTGCACATCCTGCGTCACCATGCCCACATGCCGCCGCAAATCAGATAACCCCAGCGTCCGCACATCTGTCCCGTCCAGGCAAATTGCCCCCTCATCCACATCGTACAGCCGAAACAGCAGCCGCGTCATCGTCGTCTTGCCACTGCCCGTGCGCCCCAGCAAACCCAGTACGCGGCCAGCTTCCAATGTGAACGACACTTCTTGTAAGACATTTGGAGACTGGAGACTGGAGACCGGAGACTGATTACCGTTCACCGATAACCGTTCACCGTTCACCGCTAACCCATCTTTGTACGCAAACGACACGCCCGCAAACGAAACCGTCGGCGCACTGCGGGGAACAACGGCCGTTGCCCTTTCCTGCACCCTCGGCTGCTCCCCAAACAACTCCGCAATGCGCCCCACACTGGCATAAGCACGCTGCAAGTCAGCAATAGAGCGGCGAATCGAGTTCAACGGCCGTTCCAACTGCTGCACATAATACGTCAGCAAAAAAACCGCCCCAATCGTCAAGGCTCCCTGCTGGAAGCCCCGCGCCCCAATCGCCAACGTCGCCAGCAAACTAAGCACATAGAGGAGAAACCCCACGATAAAAGTTGCACTACCCGACACCTCAGCCCGAATCCGAGCCTGATACGTCGTGCGCAGCAGCGGATACAGCCGCGCCATCACATGCCCCTCACCCCCATTGGCGCGAATATCCTCCAAACCACCCATACGCTCCTCAATAAAACCAAACAGCTCCGCAAATGCTTGGCTCACATCACGCCAAAAACGCACCACATACGCTTGAATTAGGCGCAAAAAGAGCAGCACCAACAACCCATAAACCAGCCCCACCAAACCCACACGCCACTCCTCACGGAACAGCAAACTGATAATGCCAATGGCTAAAAGGGCATTGCCTAACAAATGGATGATGATAGAGGAAAAATAGTCCGTCAGATTGCCAATATCTCCATCCACCCGCTCAATCAATTCACCAGGCGTGCGGCTTTTGTGGAAGCCCATGTCCAGCTTAATCACATGTTCGGCCAAATCAGCCCGCAAATTATTCGTCGCCGTCCAGCCCAAATCCTCACTCGCATACGCCGTCAGCAGCACAATAACCTTTTGCGCCGTGACTGTGACGAAAAAAATAATCGCCATCGTCAACAACACCCGTCCCGTCTCCCCACCTTGTGCCAAATCCAAAAAGCGTCGCACCACCTGCGGCGCAACCAACTGCAAGCCAATACTGCCCAGCAGCAGCACCGTCAACAGCAACACCTTCTTTTGCAATGGTTTCAAATAACGCCAGAGCAACCCTCTGGCAGAAAAAGTTTCTGTATTCATAGTTTTCATTCTAGGCAACAATAGATCGCAGTACAGAACAAACTTCTAAGAAGGAAACAATCTCTATCAATTGTCATTCCGAAGTCCTCTGAGGAATCTCGACGGATCAGCAAGACCGTCGAGATTTCTCCTCGAAGACTCGTCGAAATGACATTTGAATCATTAACTGTAGTTATCATCTGCTCTCTACTTAAATCTATTCTAATCATGCCTCAATCCCCTCAAACCGAGAGGCTTGTGCCAGTCGGTCACTGCCATCATCCAGCACATAACGCTCCCATAAATCATTAACGATGAGAGCCGCCTCACACGGCACACCTTGCCGCGCAAAGTAGTCGCATACACGCTGCATATCCCGCTCGAAGATGGTGAACGCATCGGGATTGCTGTCGCAGTCCACCACCTGCGGGAAGTCAATCAGGATGGGTTTGTCATCCCAATAGAGAATGTTGTAAGCAGAGAGATCGCCATGAGTGAGGCCATTGGCCAACATGAGCTCCACATTGCGCATCACCTCACGGAACGCCAGGATCGCCTCATCCTGTTCCAGCGAAATCTGACTCAACGGCGGCGCAGCCATCTGCTCATCACCAATGTATTCCATCAAGATCGCATTCTCATTCGTCGCAATCGGCTTAGGCACGGATGCGCCCAATTCATGCAGCAGCTCCATCGTCGTGTACTCGTACATCAGCCAAGAGGTATGCGCCACTTGCTGGCCAAAGGCCGTCTTTTTGCCCATAGCTCGCATCATACGCGTGTCGGTGGCTTTGACAGGACGGCCGTTTGCCTTCAACGTCACCCGTCCCTGCCGATACATCTTGTCATTGCTCAAACTGCGGAACATACGCGGTCGATACACCTTGGCCGCCACCCATTCCACAGCCAACGCCGCATGCGATGCACAACGATACACACTAGCCTCCTTGCCACCCTTCACTTGGGCCAAAATATCGCTAATCAGTTCTTGCTGGTAAAACGGCCGTAACGATTGCAACAACCAACCCGCTTCATGCCGAGCCGTCTGGTAGCTGGTCTCAAACTCCGTTTCCAACGCAGTGGCTTCAGCAATTTTGGATACGGCCGTTTTCTTGCCATCCTTCGCTAAATTGGGATCAACACGCACCTTCCGTTTGCGCCGCCCCTTGCGATCCACCTTCACCGGATCAAACATCTCTTCATATTCGTCATATTGGTCAATATAATTGTTCACTTAAAAATCTCCATAACCCAATTGTCATTCGACCCCTCGCCCACTCGGGGCAGGCTTCTTCGAGGAGAAATCCCGACGGTCTTGCTGCTCCGTCGGGATGCCTCGAAAGACATCGGCATGACATATAGGTTGAGTTTCCTGTAGCCCCGAAACTTGCACAACAATGATTGGCTCAGAATAGCAAGTAAAATACATCATCAATCCACCCGCCCCATATACGGTTGCCATAAATCAATCGTCAATTGCCTAGCATCAGCTCGCACACCTTGTTTGCTGAAGTATTCACACACCCGCTGGATGTCCCGCTGCAACAACTCAAAGGCATGGGGGTTGTGCCGCGCCTCCACCAGTTGGGGAAAATCAATAATCGTGATCTCACCCTCCCAATAGAGAATGTTGTAGGCCGATAAATCGCCATGCACAAAATGATTGTCCAGCATCAGGGCCACGTTATCCATCACCCGCTCAAACAGTGGCTGCGCTTCCGCACGCGGCAGCGAAACCTCGCTCAAAGTCGGAGCTGGCCCATACTCATCGCCAATATAGGCCATCAAAATCGTGTTGCCTTGATGGGCAATTGGCTGCGGCACATCCGCCCCTTCCTCGTACAGCTTGGTCTGCGTGCGGTATTCATTGCCAATCCACCACTGGATGTCTACATGCTTGCCAAACTTTGTCTTTTTGCGTAAAGCCAACTTCACCCGCCGCCCCTTTAGCTGCTTGCCCGATTCATCTCGCAACTGCCGCCCTGCCTTGTAAATAGCATCATTCTTCAAGCTGCGTAACGAGCGTGGGCGGTACAGCTTGGCCGCAATCATCTCCATACCCATATTGGGATGAGCATCACAGGCATACACGTTGGCCTCTTTACCACCTTTCACCAGCCGCGTCAGATCGGTAATGATTTCATCATGGTAAAACGGCCCCACCGAATCAATCACCCATTGGCGTTCGTGGTGCAGGGGGTCGAGAGCTGCCGCATAGCTGGGCACCCAATCATTGGCATCGTCGCTGAAGTCGGTGAGATCGGCCATGCGCTGTTTTTTGTTTTTTTTCTTTTGTTTTTTGAGTCTAGTAAACGGCCGTTGGCGGTGTGCCGCCCGATCACCATTTACATAGTAGCCTTCATCATCGAAGTCAAAATCTTCGTAACCTTCGTAATCGAAGGCATCGTCGAGAATCGTATTCATTTTGGTAATCTATTTTTGGTTAACTAAGTGGCACAAAAAAGCCACAGGCCGATAGCAGACCTGTGGCTAAATACGCAATACACGTTACGTAATACGTAAATAAAAAAGCCACAGGCTAGTACGCCTGTGGCTGGAGGATTCTCACGAAAAGGGGGAAACTACCAGAGAGCAGGCGTACGGGAACAACGCACAAGGGTTCCGACTTGAGTGGTGGTTATCATCTTCGTTTGCATTGTCACGTACCTCCTTTAGGTAGAATTTATTGATATGGGCGACAGTCTAGCACAGGTATTATGAATCCGTCAAGGGTCATTTTTATTTCAATGACTCATCGCTCGCTCGCCAATGGGTTTGAAAAGGAACAACCCCCCGATGATAAAGAAATCGCAATCCCTTATCGTACATTCTGAAAATTTGCTTGAACCATAGACCAGCTAAACCACCTAAAATCGTATACATCCACTAGTAGGGGACGGTCAGCATAGCAAGATTTGTGGGAAACCCTTCTGACATATTGGGTCGTTGACTCGCTGCTACTGCTATAAAGCCACCACAACAAATTAGGAGAGTGACCATGTAGATCACAATCATTAATAAGCCATTCAACCAGCCGTGTTTTTTGAAAGTAGCTCGCCTACCCCAAACAAACAAGAAAACGATTAAAATCCAAATCCATGTATAGTCATAGGCAACCTCGATTATCCCTATTCTAACAAGATCGATAATAGTTGGTGAAAGAAAGCCTATGATAGCCCCTATCAAGACGGCAACTAATTGCCACAAAAGTGGTATCAGACGCGCTCTCATGCTGTGCCAAAGCTCAATCCCAGTTGGCGCAACCAGGTGCGGTAGGCAATGGCCATGCGATCAGAGCGCAAATGAAGTTCGGCTTGTAAGTCGAGCGGCAGTAATTCAGGGCGTTGGCCTTCGACGATGAGGCGGTCTTCCTCGAAGATGGCCGCAATGCGGGGTTCGTACTCTTTTTGCAGAGCAGCATTGTCATCCATGATAGTTGTGGCCACAATGAACCAGGCGGTGCTATCCAATTCGTCATGAGGCGTGATGGTGAGGAGGAGGCCATTGGTAGCATTATCGGAATGTTTGGTGAAGTGGGCTGTGAGGGGGCGGAAGGCATGATAGGTGTAGGTGACGTTGCCGGAGGCATCACCGTAGGGATTGGGTTGGTAGACGGCAATGGGATCAGAGGCCACACCATTCGGGCCAATGTGTGCTTCGTAGTCACCAATTTCGGGTTGGTTAGGATCACCAAGAACACCTTCATGAACAAAGGGGAAGTGGGCGGCATCGAGAAAGTTCTCAATGAGGCGTGGGCCGTGGGCGTGAAGATGAGGATAGGGGCCGCAAAGGGCATGGGCAAAACGGCCGTCTTCCCCCTCAGGAAACACAGGCACGTCATTGGCTGGTTCACCCAAACATGCCCAAATCAGCCCGTACTTTACTTGGGCGTGATAGGTCTTAACCTTGGCTTTGGCTGGTGGTGTTTGGTTAGGATGAGCGGGGATGTGGGTGCAACGGCCGTTTGCACCATACGTCCAACCATGATAGGGACACATCAATGTTTGTCCATCACTACGCCCCAATGAGAGGCGTGCGCCGCGATGAATACATAAGTCTTGCCAGACATGGATTTGGTCGGCACTGTGCCAGAGCACGAGGTCTTCACCAAGCAGACGGACGGGCAAAATCGGCTGTTTGGCCAGTTGATCTAAGCTGGCCACGGGATGCCAATCGTTGAGTAAGACGGGGTCATTAATCATGGGTGTCTCCAAATATCAGATTGGTTCAACCCATCGGCTATACTCAGGGTAAGCCTTCAAGATTGAACCAATTTTTTACAACGGTTTGATGAGTACCAAATCATCAAACACAATCGGGCCAACAAAAATTTGGGTTGTGTCCACTTGTTTGTAGCCCCATTTATTGTAGAAGGCAATGGCATGGGTATTTTGCTCCCACACACAGAGCCAAAGGGCATCATGATTATGGTGAACGGCCGTTTCTATGGCATATTGCATCAATTGGGAGCCAGTGCCCGTGCCGTGATAATCTGGGTGGAGATAGAGTTTGACAAGTTCAAGGGGATTGTGCGTGGTGATAGTGGAGGGAACGGCCGTTGCTGCTAATTTGCAAAACCCAGCCAGCCGCTCGCCGACATAAGCCACCAGGTAGTGATGACAGGGCAAAGCGATGTCATCGGTGATGGCAGTTGACGAGAAGTTCTGTCGTAAATATGACTCTAAAATTTTAGCAGGAATGGCTGTACCATAGGTTTGGCAAAAAACATCGGCGGCCAGGGTGGTGAGTTGAGGGATGTCATCGTTGGTGACAAGACGAATGTGTAGAGAATGCAGTGGGGACATCACCCATAACTCTAATCACATTCATTTTTTGTAGCAAGCCCAAGCGGTTCATTAACAACACATCTAATACTCCGGCAGAAGATGATCATTTGTTAGTTGAGGTTTGACCCAAAATACGCTCACCAAAAAGGCCAGCAGCATAACGATGATGCCACTGATATAAGGCAGGCTGAGATGAATATCCAGGACAATCCCACCTAAAATTGGCCCAACAATGCGCCCCAGGCTGACAAAAGAGTTACTCAGCCCCATGGCAATCCCTTGCGGAACTGTAGCGCGACGGGAAGTAAGCGACAGTAAGGCTGGACTTTGCAGCGAAACCGTGAAGGCTAAGAAAGCGGTGCTCAGAATGACTGTCAGGAAGGTGTCAGCCAATAATAACAGACCAAAACTAACGGCTGTTGCCAGCAAACCGACTTTAATCACCAGTTCATCCGCCCACTGTTTGCTAACAGGCCCCGCCAAAAGCCCTTGAGTCAGAGCCGATATAAAGCCCAACACCATCATGATAATGCCTACTTCTTCTGGGCCATAACCAAATCGTTCCAGTCCGTATAAACCAAATACATTGGCAAAGATCATCAGGCCACAAGTGGAAATGAACGTTAAGAGGAACAGCGTTCCGATGGGGCTGAAGAGAGCTTGCCACCAGGCATTCAAATCGAGAATTGCTTCTGGTTCCCCTGTTTCCGCTTCACCAACGGGATATGATTCAGGCAAGAAGAGGATTGCCAGTACCAGAGATAAGAAAGCTAAACCTGCGGCAATGAAGAAAGGCAGAGAAAGGGATGTGGAGGCCAGGAAGCCCCCCATAATAGGGCCAATAATTGTGCCAACTCCACCCGCTGCACCCAGCATCCCCATCCCACCACCACGTTCCTCCTCGGACGTACTGTCCCCAATGTAGGCCATCGTCGTGGGTGCGGTCGCCGATGACAAGATGCCTGCCAAAATACGAGCAGCAAACAGCATCCATAGGTGAGTGGCTAGCCCAAACCAAATCATTGTGATGACGTAGCCCAAGATACCGATGAGCAAGATGGGTTTACGCCCAACTCGGTCAGAAATGCTACCCCAGATAGGGCCAAAAATCAGGCGCATGACAGCATATGATGCCGCTAGTAAGCCCAATTCCATGCCACCAGCTCCCATGCTCTCAATATAAAAGGGGAAGATGGGGATGATAATCCCATAACCGAGCATAACCACAAAAAGAACAAAGGTGAGAATGTAAAGGTCACGCTTTTGTGTATTCATTTGTCAGCCCCCATTTTAATGTCTGGCGGGGAACTTGGTTGCTTGGGGCAACTAAGTTCCCCAATGCGCTAACCTATTTTTGGGCAATGCCATTGCTTTCCAGGATAACCGTTCCCGCCGTCCCGTCCACAGCGATCATCTGTCCGCTCCGAATATGGCGAGTGGCATTGCGGGCGGCCATCACGGCCGGAATACCATACTCGCGAGCCACAATGCTGCTGTGGCTGAGGGGGCCGCCTATATCGGTGACGACGGCCGAGGCCATGGCGAAAAGCGGTGTCCAGGCAGGCGTGGTTGTGGTGGCGACCAGCACATCACCGGGCTTCATCTTGGGGAAATCTTCAGGGCCAAAGAGTACACAGGCAGGTGCTGTTACCTGCCCCGTGCCCGTGCCCAGACCTTTGAGAACGATCTTGCCATCTTTTTCTTGTGCCTCACCCCCACCCACCAATTTTAGAATGAAGGATTTTTGGGGTAGAGCCACAGGGGGTGTAATTTGTAAGGCGGCACGCCACTCGGCTTTACGTGGAGGGATGTTGTCTGCAAAAATCGGCAAAGGCTGTCTCTTTTCGAGGGCAGTCACCAGTTTTTCCACTTCTTGTTCTTCGAGCCAGTAGATGTCATCGGCACTGTCGATGGCCCCACCAGCAACAAAACGGTTGCCTAGTTCGGCAAACATGCGGCGAATGAACGGGTGTCCCATGCCCATATCAGCGATAGAATCTTCACGGATTGCGCCTGTCTCTTGCGCCCATTTGAGCAGTTTTATAAACCATTTTTGGCGAGGCCAGCCGATGCGGGTCAGGATAGATTCGGTGGCTAACTCTCGTTGGGTAGCGGCCGTTTCCTGCCGAACATAAGGACTAATCGCCTTGCCCTCAAGAAACAGCTTAATTGCCTCAAACTGCGGATGCGGTACTTCCATTGGTGTTGGATTTGCAAAATCAAACTCGTAAGCCGTACGTCCAAACTTATCAAAATGTTCATTCAATCGCGCTTGCCACCTGTCCCATAACCCTTCAGGAATGCCTTCAGGTGCTATTTCACAGTTGAAATCGGCTACTAGAATTTCAGCAGCAGTCTGGACTATATACGCTGCTAATGCAGGTTGCTCTTTGAGCCACATTGCCAGATCAAAGAGTGATTTTTCGGCGCGGATAGGCATCGTCTCAAAACCAAATAGCAAGGTCGTAAATTCAGGATCGCTTTTGCGTTTGACAAAGCCATTGTAGAAACGACTAAAGAAGACCTCGGCCATAGAAGCGGCGGGCAAAGTGGTCTGGATAACCGTGTAATATTTGACAGCCGCACCAAAAACAGTTTGTATACCATCCAATAACTCAGATGGAGAGAAAGCCATAATATCTTTTTGCTCCCAGTCAGTTACAACAGCCGCAAGTTCCTGGTGAGCGGCTTGCCAACGGGCCACACTGCCCCGCATCATCGAACCAAGCTGGGTAAATGAGACCTTGATCATTATCCAGGTTGCTTGCCAGCCAAACTTGAAACCTCCATAAACATAGTTGTTGATAGGTATGTAAAAACTATCCCCAACGAACATAATGGAGGGGTCAATATTCATAGCATCTTGCCACAGTCGGCGGGTCGCTTCGTTAGCGATACGTAACCCTAGGGTGGCGAACAGAGGGGTAACGGGGCTGGGCGTATGTTCGGCCAAACTGCCGCGGGCATAGTGCGCTTTGGGATCGGGTAGGTTCCATTCGGTGGGGGGAGGGGCTATTTCTTCAGGCAGGGCAGTGACGGGGCGGGCTTGTACAATGGCGAATTGACCATCAGCCAAAGCCCATTCGATGTCCATGGGCATGCTGTATAGTTTTTCAATTTTTACGCCATATTCCATCAATTCAATGGCTTGTTTATCGCTCAGAACTGGTTTATTGATTAAGGACGTAGGTGTGGCTTGCTCCTCTGTGCCGATTTCTGTGAGGATGGTCATTACGAGCTTTTCGGCCGTTTCTCGTTTAACTAAGTCGCCATTTTTTTTATTCACTGTAACTGTATCAGGTGTCACGGCCCCGCTCACGACAGCCTCACCCAGGCCCCAGGCAGCATTGATGATTACTTCGTCCCGTTTGCCATTGAGGGGGTTGGCCGTGAATAGGATACCAGCCGCCTTTGCCTGAACCATTTCCTGTACGACTACAGCCAGAGCCACGCCATCAGCAACAATATTTTGCCGAGCACGATAGCCAATAGCCCGCGCTGTCCACAAGGATGCCCAACATTTTTGAGTAGCTTGTAATAGTTGGTCTGTGCCAATGACGTTGAGATAGGTTTCTTGCTGACCAGCAAAAGATGCTTCAGGTAGGTCTTCGGCGGTGGCAGATGAACGCACAGCAACGGCCGTATTCAACTCAAATAGCCCTGTATAAGCCTCCATAATAGCCTGAGCCAAATTGTCAGGAATCTCAGCTTGGGCAAAAAGTTGGTGTATGGTTGTAGAAGCAGCTTCTAAGGTGGTTGGTCGTAAGATGTCTATCGTTTGTAAAGCGGTGACAATACCAGGCTGTAGGTTGTTGTGTTGGATAAAGTGACGGTAAGCGGCCGTTGTCACATGGAAACCGCCAGGAACCGTTACGCCCGCGTTGGCTAGCTTGGCCAGCGACATGCCTTTACCGCCGACCGTTAATAGGTTAGCTTGCGGGTCTGCTAGGGGTAAGATATAAGGATTCATTTCATTCTCCTTGCAAAAAGCGAACGATGGTCGCTTATTTTGACAAAAAAATATTAGACAACAATTCCGTTAAATAAAATGCCCTGCGCTTCGGCTAACATTTCCTCAGGTGTGCCCGTTGGGCGGGAAGTGAACACGGCATTGGTTAAGAGCATATTGATGCTCCGTGCCGCAAATAGCGTATCCACTTGGCGAAATTCTCCCTGTCGGATGCCCTGCTCAATCAATTCGCGGATCATGTCCTGGTAAGCATAACGCTTGACCTGTATCTTTAATTGGCTTTCCTGCGCCAGCCGTTGGCCTTCAACACTAAGCTTGAGATAGAAATTCTTATTGGCCACCAGATATTCGAGGTGCATGAGCATGATCTGCTTCAACTTCTCAGTTGCTGACAGATTTTGCTGAATGATAATTTGAGCTTGCTCCGTAATTGCTTCAAGTTCGTTTTCAAAATAGGAAATTAAGATTTCATCTTTTGATTTGAAATAATTGTATAGGGTAGACTTGCCCATACCCGCAGCAGTAGCGATTTGGCGCATCGACGTTTCATTAAAGCCTTGCTCCAAAAAGAGATGTACTGAAGCGTCAAAGATTTCTTTGCGCCGTCTTTCTTGCTCTTCTTTGGTGAGGGGTATGCCTTTAGGCATTGGTGACTCCTTGTAAGCGACCAGCGGTCGCTTATGGTATTCATTATAAACGACCAGCGGTCGCTTGTCAACTGCTCTCGGGTAAAATGGCTCTTTTGATGAAATTATACGGGAAATTGGCGCGAGGGGTGAGGAGGGTAAGGAAACGGCCGTTTCCTTACCCTATCTATAATGTATCTACGAAGCCACCGTAGCTTGCTCGTAAAGAGCTGCCATTTTGGCTACCTGTTGTTTCCAAGTGTAATTCTCATAAGCGTATTGGTTGGCATAAACGCCCTTGGTTTTTTTCGTATTGTTTTCGATTTCATTGATGATAGCCTGGGCCAAGCTCTCTGAATCATCAACAGGAACCAAAGCGCCTACTTCCTCATTAATGAAATCTGGCAAGCCACCCGCATTGGTCGCCACTACAGGTGTGCCACAAGCCAATGCTTCTACAGCTACTAAGCCAAAGGGTTCAATGCGTGAAGGCACAATAGAGACATCAGCCACATTATAAATGCGAGCCAGAATATCTTGTGATTGATGGCCTAAGAAGTGAACACCCTGCAAACCAAGCTGTTCTTTCAGCGCGTGCATTTCATCCCACAAGACGCCATGTCCTACCAAAACAGTCTGTGCTCCTTCAAGTCGTTTTTCGTAAATAGCAGCCGCGTTGAGTAAGACATCGATACCTTTGAAATCAGTGAATTTCCCAACAAAGCTGATCAAGGGTTTGTCACTATTGCCTAACCCAAATTCATTTAATACATCTGCCTTAGACACCTCAGGCAACAACTTGAAATGGTCTGTGCCAAAGCCATTGCCAATTAGGGGAACTTTGGCCTTAGGTACCTGATAGGTGCTCACAGCGTCGGCTTGCACTTGATTAGAGATAGCAATGATGGCATGTGCATTTTTGGCACCTGTCAGAGCATATTCACGATAACGAGGTCCTTTTTTGAAGCCCATTAAATCTGTACCATGGCAACTAATGACGTAAGGTAGGCCAGTTTCATGAGCAACATAAGGCGTTATCCACACATGATGGGCATGAATAACATCCGGCTCAAAAGTTGAAATAACCTCGTTCATATGTTGTCGCCAGGCATTCAAATAGGCTTGAAGCTCAGCATCGGTGAGTTCATAAAAGGTCTTTTTGCTGCGGGGATGCGTGGTAAAGCAGGGGAAGTTAAAATCTAATTCTGCACCATCATTATGACCATTATTAAATAGGATGGTTTTTGTGGGGAAAGGGCCATCAGCGGCTGACTGATGATCTGGAGTAATCACAATAACTTCATGTCCAGCTCTGACCAACTCCAGGGCAACATTCAGTGTATAGATTCCACTGCCTGAGCCTTGCAACGGAAAATGATTGGGCATCAATACTTTCATTATATTTTTTTATCCTCAATTTATTATTTCTAGCTACTGGTTTTACAAGAAAGCTTCGCGGCTCTGGCCGGTTTTTGAACAGCCCTTTGGGACTGAGAGGGGGCCCCAGCGATTTTATACTTTCCTCAACCATAAAAAATATGAAAACTCTTTACTTTATTGGAAGTATATATGAATTCAGCTCAGTGGGCATATCTGCTGGCAGGTGAAGGATGTTTGGTTTTTTGGAAGGCCTAGACAAAAATTTGCCTGGCATGTGGTGTGAAACCCTAACAATTTTGCTTGTGTACTAGAATCTTACGGATCGCTAACATATGGATAATACCTGTGTAAGAATCGTGCGTTATAATCCCTCTATCAATAATAGATTGTAATCAGTAGGAGATGGATTATGTTGAACAAGGTGTTACGCCGCAAACAGTTAGAACAAGAAGTCGCGTCTATGAATCGACTGCCACCCGGCCAATCGCTCACCAATAAATTCCCGGTGCTGCATTATGGTCCCACACCCCAAACTGATCTCGACACATGGGACTTCCGTATTTTTGGTCTAGTAGAGGAAGAGAAAGTCTGGAATTGGGAGGAATTTAATAAGTTGCCACGCACCCAGATCATGATGGATTTACATTGTGTCACTCGTTGGTCGAAGTTTGACACCAATTGGGAAGGCGTATCAGTGAAGACGTTGATTGATGAGGGTTTTATCAAACCGAAGCCTGAAGCGCAATTTGTGGTGCAGCATTGCGAGTATGGCTACACAACCAATACACCGCTGGATTTGATTTTGCAGGATAATTTCTTATTAGCCACCCATTATGATGGCCAACCTCTGCCTGTGGAACATGGTTTTCCGCTGCGGGGGCTTATTGGGGCCTTTGCTGATCGCAGCGAGGCGAAATCGGCTTATTTGTGGAAAGGGGGGAAGTGGCTGCGTGGTTTGGAGTTTCGCGCTACTGATAAGCTCGGTTTTTGGGAAAACGCAGGTTACCACAATGAGGCTGATCCTTGGAAAGAGCAGCGTTTTAGCCGGGGTGGTTGGTTTTGATCGTTAAGGATTAGATGAGGTGCCGAGCAAAGTTTCGTTTGCTCGGCATTTTTGTTTTAAACGAATTGCACGGCCGTTTCCGCCCTAGCCGCATGTCCCAAATTCTCTTTGAGAAAGTCGGCCACGACATGAACAGGAATGGCTAAGCCAACCTGGGGGCCAGCGATCATGGTGTTGATGCCCAAGAGACGGCCGTTGCCATCCACCAAGGGTCCACCTGAATGGCCAGGGCGCAGTTGCAAGCCGATTTGAATCAGTTCGCCAGGATAGTGAGGCAATTCCAAGGGCACATCCATGGCAATGACGGCCCCAGCACTGACAGCGCCCGTCACGCCCCAAGGATGCCCAGCCGCAATGACCCATTGTCCCACTTGCAATCTTTTGGAATTACCCAAGTCAATAGTGGGCAAGCTATTGGCTGGGATGGAGAGGGCGGCTAGATCACGTGTTTCGTCATAGGCCAGTAGTTGAGCGGTGAAGGAACGGCTGTCCCACAAAGTGACTTGGGGCTGTCGTCGCTGCACTACATGGGCATTGGTTAAGATTAGGCCGTCTTCGTGCCAGATCGTACCTGCACCATGTCCATGTCGCCCATTTTGCACTTGTACCAAACTTTGCTGGACGCGCTGGATAACGGCCGTCATGTCACTGTTGATGTGGGTGAGTAGGTGGTTCATTTGGTCTGTTATCAGTAAGCAGTCATTGGTGAACTGATCACCGATTACGGCTTGCCAATGGCCGATTACCGCTCGCCAATCGTCATGTCCAATGTCTGCGTTTGGCCGCCCCGTAAGATTTTGATGGGGACAGCCTGACCGACCCGGTCGCCGGTGAGTTGGGCTAGAAGATGATCGTGATGATGAACGGCCGTATCGGCCACCGCCAAAATTGTATCGCCCATCGTCAAGCCACCCCTATCTGCCGGGCTGTCCGCCTCTACAGACACAATCAATAAGCCAGATTTTTGCCCCAATTCAGTGCGCAGAGCTTTGGGCAAACGGGCGCGTTGGGTGCTAACGCCCAGGTAGCCACGTTTGATACGGCCGTGTGCCAACAGTGAATCAGCTACACGGGCTAGGGTGCTGGTGGGGATGGCTAGGCTGACGCCTTGGGCCAGGTGGGAGGTATTGAGGCCAATCAGATGGCCGCTGGCATTGACGAGGGGTCCGCCCGAAAAGCCAGGATACATGACCACATCGGTTTGCAAATAGCGATCAATGTGGCCACCATGCCCTGTGCGCCAACTATCACCAAAGGCACTGATGATGCCCAATGTAGCTTGAACCGTTTTGCCCGGTCGCCCTAAGGCCAGAGCCAAATGACCAACGGCGATGTCTTGTTTATTGGCTTCTGTGAGGGGGGCGAGGCCAGAAGCGTCTGCTTTGAGGACGGCTAAATCGGTGGAGCGATCACGGCCTACCAAGGTGGCGGCTACACTGCTGCCATCGGGCAGGCCGACTTGGATGCCTTCATCGCGGCTGACGACATGGTGGGCGGTGAGAATAGTGCCCTCGGCTGACCAGACAATGCCGGTGGCGGGGATGCGGCGGCGACCTTCGACGCGTACCACACCAGCACCAGCGTCGGCGACGGTTTGGGCTAGGGCTGTGGATAAATCAGTTAATGTGTTTGTCATAGGGAGTCTCCTTTTAGATTGGTTCAATCTTATGTGATTCATGCGGCGGGGTGGGTGGCAGGGTACTCACCCCGCCGCACGGGTCACGTTGGGAGTATTGTAGGAGAAGTAAGGGATGGGGGAATCGGCCGTTTTGGGAGGGGCGACCTAGAAGAATGGGTAGGTGATAGCGTAATTGTGTCATTTATTCGCCCAATAGACTAGAGATGCAATATGATTGATGGAGTGGTTTTGGAACGAAATTTTAAGGCAATAGAGTTGTTCCCAAATAAGATTTGTCCACGAAGTCACACGCAAAAACAGGAAGACAATGAGTGAAGCCGCTTGTCTTTGTGTCCCTTTGCGGTTCGTCAGGAACATCTCTAATTAATCAAGACGTGGTAGGGATACCATGCCTATGAGGACACAATGAACAAGACGATACATTTGGGACATTTAGCAGGATTGCGGATCATGGCCAAGGGGAGTATGGTGGTGGGCTGGCTGCTTTTGTGGTTGGTTTTTAGCGGGATTGTGATGTGGATTTGGGATTTCTCACTGGCAACGGCCGTTCTGGCTGGTTTTTTAGCCACATTGCTCCACTATTTGCATGAGCTGTGGCACTGTCTGAGCCACGCCTTTGCAGCACGGCAGACGGGCTACCCCATGAGCGGCATTATGTACATGTGGGTGCTGGGCGGCACGTTGTACCCGCGTGACGAGCCGGAGCTGCCAGCGGCCGTTCACATCAAGCGGGCCTTGGGTGGGCCGATAGGCAGTTTGTTGCTGGCTTTGATGATGGGCTTAGTGGCCATAGCTTTACGGCCGTTAGGCGGTCTGCTTTACGGGCTAGTGGTGTATGCTTTTTGGAGCAATTTGCTCTTTTTTACCATAGGGGCATTGCTGCCTTTGGGCTTTACGGATGGCAGTACGCTTTTGAAATATTGGGGTCAACGATGAATGAGTTTTTGGATTTCGCGCTAGATGCGATCTGGCAAGCAGGGCGGGTAACGTTGGGTTATTTCCAAACGGGTGTGGGTGTGGAGCGCAAGGCGGATGATTCACCGCTGACTATTGCCGATCGGCAGGCGGAGCAGTTGTTACGGCGCTTGATCGACGAGCGGTGGCCGGAACATGGGATATTGGGTGAGGAATACGGCCGTTCTGCCACCGATTCGCGCTACACTTGGGTGATTGATCCCATTGATGGCACCAAATCCTTTATCAGCGGTGTGCCCCTCTATGCTAATTTGCTGGCTTTACTAGATGGGGATGAGGCGATCTTGGGCATTTCCCACTTTCCAGCCCTTAATGAGACGGTGTATGCCACAAAGGGGGGCGGGGCGTTTTGGAACGGCCGTCGTGCCCAAGTTTCTCAGGTAGATAAGCTAGAAGATGCCGTGCTGCTCAGTAGTGAATTGACCTATTTTGAGCCAGTGGGTAAAGGGGCTGCCTGGCAGCGTTTGTTAGCGGCCACTTACATTCAGCGTACCTGGGGTGATGCTTATGGTTATGCCCTGGTAGCTACAGGTCGGGCAGAAATCATGGTGGATGCCACCATGCACGTCTGGGATTGTGCCCCTTGGCAAGTGATTTTGGAGGAGGCGGGCGGTACGTTTACGGATTGGCAAGGCACGGCTACGATTCATGGGGGGAATAGTGTGGCCACAAACGGCCGTTTGCTGGCACAGGTGATGGGGTTGATTGAGGGGTAATTGGGAATTTAGGTATTAGACAATGAGGGGCCGGTAGGGGGAACCTTGCAGTTCCCACATCTAAATCTTTACAACAACCAACTCATCATCGGGGGGCTGCTCTGTCCAATACCAAATAAGAAAGTGTTGGCCTGTTTCCGAGGGAATCCGAATGATCTCAATCACATTGCCTGGCCCCACATCTGTCAAAAACTGATCTACCTCTTTCAAGAATGGTTCCCATTTCGTTAGCAACTTTTTTTGGAACAGTTTTGATTTTGCTTTCTTTGCATTCATTTCGCCTCTCCTCTGATTTTTTGTTGTTGCTCCAAGACCCAACCTTAATACTGTGTACGTATATTGACAACAATTCATTCCGATGGGTGATTGGGTAAAAGGGGAGAAGGATAGTTGTTTTTAATTTTAGAAGAGACGGCCGTTTCCCAAAAACGGCCGTCTCTTTATAGTTAGCAGGCTATAAACACGACTATTCTCACTTTTGCATTTAACCTTCTCGTGTACTAGCTACCAGGTCGGCAAACTCTATGACATCGGCCAGTTCCATCTGTCCGGCCAAGCGTTGGCTGCGAATCTGTAAATCGTTGAGGTTGACCCCTTCAGCCCAGTAGCTGTGGCGCAGTAGTTCGGCGTATTGGCTGACGACGACGGCGAGTTGGTAGTGTAGTGGGGCAGCGTCAAAATTAGCGGAGAGGTTGTCGGTGAAGAAGTCGCCGCTGATTTCGGTGACTTGCCGGGTATCGGGGTCTTGCCAGCGCAGGTTGACTGTGGCGATACGGCCGTTGGCCCCGGGAACTAATTGGACTGCATAGATGGCTGTGGCACTGTGCCCTGCCCCAAATTCGGCCGCATCCACATCATTGTTGCGAAAATCTTGGTCAGCAATAGCCCGATTTTCATAGCCAATCAGACGATACTGCTGCACAACTTGCGTATCAAACTCTACCTGAATTTTGGCATCGAGGGCAATCACTTGCAGTGTGGAAACAAGATTATTGACAAAGAGGTCTTCGGCTTCAGCCAAGGTGTCTACATAGGCATAACTGCCATTGCCTTGGTCGGCCAATTGCTCCATAACGACGTCATTATAGTTGCCTAGTCCAAAGCCAACAGTGGTGAGATAAATACCGGCATCGGCATAACCACGAATCTGTTGGGCCAGGACATCGGGGTCGGTGTGGCCGACGTTGGCCACGCCGTCAGAGGCGACGATGACGCGATTGATGCCACCGGGGTTAAAAGAGCGGTTAGCCAGGTCATAGGCCAGATTCAAGCCAGCTTCCAAGTTGGTAGAACCTTCCGTTTGCAGGCCGTAAATGGCGCTGAGAATGGTTGAGCGTTCGCTGGCTGGGGTCGGGTTGAGGACAACACGGGCCTCAGAACCATAGACGACAATGGCGATACTGTCGCTGGGGAAGAGACGATTAACCAATAGTTCTAATGATTCTTTGACTAAACCCAGCCGATTTTCTTGGGCCATTGAGCCAGAAACATCGATGACAAAGGTGAGAGAGGCAGGGGAACGCTGCTCGCGGGTGACATCATAGCCTTGGACACCGATGCGCAGGAAGTGAGTGCCATCGTTGTGGAAGGGGGAGGGTGCGCCGTCGGCGTAGACGGCAAAGGCGGTGTTGGGTGGCAGGGCGTAGCCTTGGGGGAAGGAATTAACGAACTCTTCAACGCGCACAGCTTCGGGCGGGACGGTGAGGCCGTCATTGATGTAGCGGCGAGCGATGCTGTAGGAACCGGTGTCCACGTCCAGGGAGAAGGTGGATAGGTTGTCTTCACTGGTGAGGATGTAGGGATTGACGCCATAGTCCTGGAAGAACATGTCACGGGGGGTGATGGATTGGGTAGGTTGGGGGGCCGGTGTGGCCACGACGATGGATTCGGCTTGGGTGGTCTGGGGGGCGGAAGCAATGGCCTCATCGGCTGACGCTTCTTCTGCTTCGACTTCTTCTACTTGTGTTACAACACGAGTAACTTCTACTGTTTCGCCTTCTTCGACGACAGTTTCGGTGACGACACGAGTGACTTCTACTTGTTCAATGATAGTTTCGGTGACTGTTTCTGGTTGACAGCCAATGATGAGTAAGGTGATGAGGGATATTATCAGATACTGAGTTGTGCGTTTCATTTTGGTTCTCCATCCAATAGATTTTTTGGCATGGTTCAGAATTTACCAGGCAATCTTTACAATTGAAGTGTCATTTCGAGGTCTGCCGAGAAATCCCGATGGCGTTGCTCCGTCGGGATTTCTCCTCGAAGACTCGTCGAAATGACAATTTAAGGGGATAGTAATTTGTAAAGATGATTATCTATAAAATGAACCATACCAATTTTTATGTTTGTTAAACGGCCGTTTGCCTTATGACGACGGCCGTTGTTGAATGGTTCCCACAAAATGAAATTGGTTGGAGCGAGATGTGAAGTTGGGACTACTTGCGTGATAGGTAGAGGAAGAGAACACCTAGGAAGACGAGGGCGCTGATGATGAGGAGGAGGACGGGCAAGAGGAGGGAGGAGGGGGAGGCGGGAGGGGGTGCTGGGGGAGGCGGGGTGGGAGAATTGTCAATCATTAATGGTGAATTGTTAATAGTTAATGGAGTGGTGGTTGGCGTAGATTCAGGTGGCGGTGTGGTGGTAGCTGTAGGGGGGATAAGGGTGGCGGTGGGGAGGGGGGTGGGTGAGGCCAGGGGGGCGGGGAGGTCGGTGGAACCACCAGCCGCTAGAGGGGCCGGACGTGTGCCCACGATGACTTGCTGACCGAGTTGTAAGATGCTGTCTAGGCTGAGGCCACTGAGTGTGAACAGTTCGTCTAGGGTCAACTCGTAGGTTTCGGCTAGGCTGATGAGGCTATCACCGGGCTGGACGATGTGGATGATGGTGCCATCTTGTTGGACACGGGCTTGGGCGAAGCCGCGCAGGGGAGTGGAGCCATCGGCAAAGCTGTCGTAACCGATGATGAGAGTTTGTCCGGCGGTGAGGATGCTTTCGGCGGTGATGTTGTTGTAGGCGTAAAGGTCGGTGAGGAGTAGGTTGTAGCGGTCGGCAACGGTGATGAGGGTGTCGCCGGGGAGGATGGTGTAGAGGATACGGCCGTCTGGCTGGGCTGTGGGGGTGACAATGGGGGTCGGTGTCTGGGTTGGGGTAGGGGTATCAGTAGGGAGTGGTGTGTCCGACGGAGTGGGTGTCTCGGTGGGCGGCAAGGTGGCGGTGGGTGGGGCAGGTGTAGGTGATGGGCCAGGCGTAAAGGTGGGGGGCGGTGGCTGGGTGGGGGGCACAGAAGGCACGGGCAAAGTGCCAGATTTGAAGCCCGCACTGAGTTGAGCGGTTAATTCCAGGTAAAAGCTGCCTAATTCGACACTGGGTTCAATTTGACTGCCTTCGGGCCATTCATTGTAGGAGGTGATGATGAGCATGTCGGGGGCACTGGTGGCGGCACCGCCAAAACTGGCCTGATAATAGCTGCCATCGGCTCGGTCACGCACAAAGGCGGCATCGCCTCGTCCCAGCAGCGTATCGTTCCAACCGGGCATGGCGGTGGCTACCCAATATTTATAGCCGCCATAGGTGGCAGCGGCGGCGCGAGTATTAGCGGCCCAGGTAGCGGCTGTGCCCGCCGGATTATTTGACCAGGCGGTGTTGTAGAGGTGGAGGCCGTCGAAGGCATTGAGATAGGCGGTATTGGTGCCTTCGGCGATCCAAATCGAGTTGCGATCAGGGTCTACGGCGCCACGAATTGTGACCCATTCGGCGGGAGTGAGGAGCCAGTTGGCCCAGAAGAAGACGACAGGTTTACCATCGATGCGCAGGTAAGCGGGATGATTGGCGTGGCCGCCGAGCAAGGTGCGTAGGGCGTTGATGCGGTCGTCGTTATTATTGAAGAAGGGGCTGCCTGTCTCGAAGTCTACGGCCGCTTTGAAGCCGGAGGCACTGGCGGTATTGAGCAGGGTTTGGAAGTTGGGTTCGGTCTGGTTGTTGACTGTTTCGGGGCCATACCAGCTTTGCACAAAGGCATCTATGCCTGCTGATTGGGCTTCGCTGACATGGCGTTGGATGGTTCCAGCATCGGTGGAGAAGTAGGGTTGGGGTGGGGTGTAGGGGGTGCGGCCAGGGCCGAAGGAGTCGGGGCTGAACCAGGCGTAGTAGAAGGCGAGGACGAGGCGGGTTTGGCCTTGGGTCTGGGCGGTTTCAGCACGGGAAAAGAGTGTGATGAGAACGAAGATGAGGATGAGAACGGCCGTTGTCCAGCGATGGGTGTGGAATATGCGGCTTGACCCCCACCCTAGCCCTCCCTCTGAGGGAGAGGGTTGGGGTGAGGGTGAAATTTCTTGTTTATTGGGAAGCTGGCCCGACATAACGATACTCGATAGAGGGGAGTGTGAATTCCTCAATGGCTTCTAGGGCCTGGTCGGCTTGGCTCTGGTTGAGGCGGCTGGAGAGGCCAGCGAGGAAGGATTCTAGGGTGGGCAGGTGTTCGTATTCGACGATACGTGGCTCGCCACTGATGCCGCCCAGTTCGGCAGCTTTGCTGATGGCATCTTGGAGGTTGCCCAGTTCATCTACCAGCCCATTCGCCTGGGCTTGGCGACCAGAATAGATACGGCCGTCAGCGATTTGACGCACCGTGGACTCATCTAGGGAACGGCCGTCTACGATAATTTGCACAAAATCATCATAAGCTTCATCAATAAACTCTTCGAGGATGGTGCGTTGTTCCGGGGTCAATTCATCCCAACTGCTGCCCAAGGCTTTGTTAGGGCCGCTGGTGATGTTAATAACATCTACACCAATTTCGTCTATTAGCTCTTCGGCATTGAAGAGGGTCATGATGACGCCAATGCTGCCCGTTACGGTGTCGGGACGGGCGAAAATATAGTCGGCGGGGGCACTGACATAATAGCCGCCGGAAGCAGCCACGCCAGCCATGCTGACGATGACGGGTTTTTCGATGTCGCGTAGTAGTTCGTAGATTTGGGCGGAACCCGTGACAGAACCACCAGGACTATCCACGCGCAAGACAATGGCCTTAACGCTGTCATCTGCCACGGCCTTACGCAAATCGGCCATGACTACGCCGCTGCTGGCCCCGCTGGTGAAGTCATCGGTATCGTCGCTGCTAAAAATGGTGCCTTCGACGCGGACGATGGCGACAGCATCTCCTGTGCCAATAGTGGTGGTCGTGTCTGAGGCTAAGGTGCCGAGGCTGGTAACGGCCGTTACCATTAACACGGCGCAAGCACAAACGGGCAGCAAAAAGCCAATGCTAACAGCAATAAGTATCCAAAGAGCCGTACGATTTTTCTCCGGCTGAATTTGTATCACCTGTGGCGGTGTTGGTTCTTGTATCATGCGGCTATTATAGCGGCTTCATAATGAAATGCACTCGCACAGTGACGCGCTCGTTGGTATGATTGAGTATCATTTTGGGAGTTTGATAAGTATGAAGTATCCAGAAATTCCACGATATTTTGCAGGGGCTTATGACATTCGTACGGGTTATTATATGGCGGGGCAGCGTCATGGCGGGACACCAGTGCTTATGCTGCATGGTATGTCCACCTCGGCCGATAGTTTCCGTGAGATTATACATGAGCTGGCTGAGACACATTGGGTGATTGCGCCTGATATCCCCGGTTTTGGTTATAGTGAAAATACGGCCCCGTACACAATTCCACATTTGGTCGAGTGGATGGCCGATTTGCAATGGACGTTGGGCTTGCCCCCGATGGCACTTTTGGGTCATTCATTTGGCGGCGTTTTGGCCACGAGCTTTGCTTTGTCATACCCAGAAGAGGTGGACAGATTGTTGCTATTGGCTCCAGCCATTTTGACGGGTGGGAATTATCCAGAGCTATTGAAGAAGGTGGGTATTGGTTTGGGATTAGTGGATATGGGATCGGCCGTTTCGCAGTCAAAATTTGTCGTAAAAAAGCAAATTAAGGTGCCCTTTTATGATGCAGAGCGTTTTGATGAGAGTTTGTGGGAGCGACGATTAAAGGATTATGAGTTAGCGCGTGCTTCGGCTTCAGTGCTAAAAGCAACAGCATTTTATGATGTTCGTGATTCGCTAAATAAGATAAGCCAGCCGACTTGTTTGGTGTGGGGCCAGAATGATGACGTTGTGCCGCCTAGCGATGCGGATGTGCTGGCAGAGGTGATGCCAGATACGGTGGTTCATAAATTGCCAGAGTGTGGTCATTTGCCGATGGTGGAGCAGCAGGAACAATTTGTAACGATTGCACGGGCATTTTTGAGTTAATAGCCGATTGTCCGAAAGCGAAACGTGGACAATGGCAGATGACACGGATATTTTCGGACACCTTGGCGTTTCAATACCTGTAGGTGGGCTTATCGGAAGACGCGTTACTGACTACTGACCCTGAATACTGATTACTAACACAATAAGGAGCATTAAATGAGCAATCCCTTAGTTGAATTGTACGCTTATGGACAGAGCTTTTGGTATGACAATATTCGTCGTCAATTTTTACATGATGGCACATTACAAGGCATGATTGACGAGGATGGCTTGCGCGGTATGACATCGAATCCGGCTATTTTTCAAAAAGCAATTGCGGGAAGCCATGATTATGATGAGCAGATGCAATCCTTGGTGGCAGATGGGCAGGATACGAATGCCATTTATGAGGCGCTGGCCTTGGACGATATTCAGGCGGCTTGTGATCTGTTTGCCGATTTGTATGCCGCATCGGGCGGTGGCGATGGTTTTGTTAGCTTAGAAGTATCGCCTTATTTGGCGCGGGATACCGAGGGTACGGTGGCTGAAGCACGGCGGTTGTTTGCGGCGGTGGGTCGGCCCAATGTGATGATTAAGGTGCCGGCCACGCCAGAGGGGATTCCCGCCATCCGGCAGTTGATAGGGGCGGGGATTAATGTAAATATCACGTTGATGTTTAGTATGGCCCATTATGAGGCAGTGGCTCAGGCTTATGTGGATGGCTTGCAGATGTTGTTGGCGCAAGGGGGGGATCCGGGCCAGGTGGCTTCGGTGGCCTCCTTTTTCGTAAGTCGGGTGGATGCGGCGGTTGATAAACGGCTGGCAGCCCTAGATGATCCGGCGGCGACCGCTTTGCTGGGCAAGGTGGCGATTGCCAATTCAAAGGTAGTGTATCAGCGTTTTAAGCAGATTTTTCATGAAGCAGCATCTCGGTTTGGGGAATTGCAAAAAGGGGGGGGCGGCGGTGCAGCGGCTGTTATGGGCTTCGACGAGTACAAAAAACCCTGAATATCCTGATACTTTGTATATTGACGAGTTGATTGGGCCGGAAACGGTGAATACGATGCCGCCCAACACGATTGAGGCTTTTCGAGATCACGGCCGTTTAGCCAACACGCTCGAACAAGATGTTGCAGAGGCCCAATTGGTCCTAGATCATTTAGCGGAATTGGGCATTGATTTGGATGAAATCACGGAACAGTTGCAGGCGGATGGGGTGGATGCCTTTGCTAAGTCGTTTGATGTGTTGTTGGCAGCTATTGAAGAGAAGCGGCGAGGGATGGAGATTGGCGGGTAAGCACCTCTCTAAAACGCCTTAAGGGATGACTGTGTAAAGTTGGAGGGTTTTATCGGCCGTTGTGTTGATGACGTCCCGTTTTTCAATTTGGATTTGCCACAGAACTAGGCGGTAGGTGGCATGGGAAAGGTATAGCTGGCCGAAGGGAGTGGCATCAGTTACAGTACGGGTAATGGCGATGCTATCACCGTCCAATTCGTGTGCAGCCAAAACGCCGGTGTGGATGCCCACACGTAGTTTGAAGGGGGGCAAAGCCGTTTGGATAGCTGTGGCAGTTTCCAATAACTCTTGTCCAGCGGCAATGGCCTGGAGGGGAGCTTCTTTATCACCACTGGGTGTTTCAAATAGAGCTATGAAGCCATAATCGGTTAGCTGTACCAACTCGCCATTGTGGCTGGCGATGATGCTGTGGAGATCGTGATTGGCCTGTTGCAGAAGAGTGGAATCGGGTTGTTGGTTGATGTCGCTAACGACAGTGCTGGTGATGAGGATCGTATAACGCTTACGTTGGGCGGCGGCTGTTTTTTCGACGGCCGTTTCCAGGGTAGATTGCAGTTTGCCGCGTAGGCGATCGGCCGTTTCCAGGCCACGACTTGTCAATTCATCTTGCTTGGCTCCTAGAGAGGCGCGTGCCTCTTCTAAACCGCTTTTGATTTCATCTTGTAAGGTGGCTCGCTCTTCCTTGTTGGTAAGGACATTGAAAATGCTTGTTTTACTGTCGTGTTGGGGAGGCTGTGACTCAGCAAGCTTCTGATTAGCTGTTTCATCTGGCTCATCTGCTTTGCTTGGTTTGGTCGTGAAGAAGCGTGTTATGGATTCGGCTTTGGTTTTAGCGGCTTCAAAGGCAGGAGAGGAGGTGGGTGTGTCTTTTTCAATCGCTTCGTTTGGCTCTTTTTTAAAACGAGCGGCGAAGAATTTACCGACGGATTCAGCTTTTTCACGGATAGCGGGTGTGGGTGAGGTTGATGTTGTCTGTGAGGTGGGGATAGCCGGTACTGTTGGCTGAGTCTGCTGCTGGAGATCGGCCAAAAGGTCGCGCATGGTTGAGTAACGGCCGTCTGGCTCTTTGGCTAAGGCGCGCAGGATGACGGCCGTTAACCAGGTGGGTAGTTGAGGGTTAATGGTGTCAGGTAAGGGTGGTTGCTCACTGACATGTTTCATAATGTAGCCGACCTGGGTATCAGCCTCAAAGGGGAGTTTGCCTGTGGCCAGCTCGTAAAGCAGGATGCCCAGGCTGTAAATATCGGAACGGTGATCCCCAGCTACGCCTTGGCACTGTTCTGGGGACATGTAGGCGGGGGTTCCCATGATAGTACCTGTAGCAGTGACGTTGGCTCCTGTGAGAAGTTTGGCGAGACCAAAGTCGGTGAGGATGAAACGGCCGTTGGGATGGCACATCACATTGCCCGGTTTAATATCACGATGAATCATCTCTTGCTCGTGAGCATAGGCTAGAGCTGCGCCAATATCACTGATAATTTGTATCACTTCGGCCAGCGACCAGGGATTGCCTTCTTTTTGCCGTTCAGCGGTACGCTTATCTAGGGTGGGGCCATCTATGAATTCCATGACCATGTAGGGACGGCCGTTATCAATGTCAAAATCATGCACTTGCACAATATTGGGATGGCGTAAGGCGGCCACGTTTTGAGCCTCGCGCTGAAAACGGCCCAAAAATTCCTCATTGGTAGCTAAAAAGCGATGGATGACTTTGATGGCGACGTGACGGTTGAGAGAAGGCTGGTAGGCTTTGAAAACCTCAGCCATGCCACCGCCACCAAGATCGGCCGTTATTTCAAATTTGCCAATAGTTGTGCCTACTAAATCAGACATGATGACTTCCTATTGCCCACAATCATATAGCTTAGGTAGTTCTTGACCTTGTGTCAATTCAATTTCACACAAAGAAAGCGTGAATCTTAAATGAAATGGCAAGATTGCTGTGCTACACTGAACTTGGAGGAATGTGTATCTTTCTCCAGAGAAAATGAAATGATAAAGATGTTAACACCACCACAACTACTACAACAGGCACAAGAAGCACAAGCTCTCGAACATTATGGGCAGGCAATTCATCTGTATGAAGAGTTATTGGCCCAAATTGGTCGGGAAACGGCCGATCTTGATCTCAAAGAGATGCGTTTGACGGCCTTACGGGAACAGGGTCAATTATGGCATCGTTTGGGCAATCAACAGGTTGGTTTGGAAAGGTTCGAGCGTTACTATTTGGAAGCAGGTACGAGTCGACGCGCCATTGATGCTTTGGCTCTCATTGGACACCAACAAAGCTTAATGGGGCAACACAAAAAGGCTCTGGGGGCACACCGGGAAGCTTTGCAGCTTGCTACCGCTTTGAATGAAACGGAAGGACGGGCCAAAGCCTATAGTGGCATTGGCCTCGCCTTGTGGGGGCTGGGTCGCTTGGAAGAAACCTTGCCTAATTTGGAAAAGGCCTTGGCTCTATTTACGCAATTAAATGATTTTTATCAACAACGCCGTGTCTGGAACTTATTAGGCCTTACATATCTAGATTTGGGCAAAATAGATAAATCTATTGCTGCCTATCAATCTGCCTTAGAGGTGGATCAACATCGTATTGATAATTGGCATCGGGCTATAGTTTTAGGGAATTTGGGTGAATGTTATCAATGTCTATTTGATATGGAACAGGCACTTGTTTACCATGAAGAAGCGATGCGTTTGGCAGAGATGATTGATGCGCCATCGGCTGTAGCTGATATTTGTAAAAATATCGGTGTCGATCTGATACATCTAGACGAGTGGGAGCGAGGCATTGAACACCTCTATACGGCACTTACTTTGAGCAAAGATACTGGTCAACCAGATATTGAGATGCAAACACTTTATCAGCTTGTTCTAGCAGAATTGCAACAAAGCAAAATTACTATGGCCCAGGAACATGCTGCTGCTTTGCTAGAGTTGGCTGAGGCAGGTCAGGCAACGGGCTATTTGGCAGACGCCTACCATGCTCTGGGTCTGTGTCACCAATATTTGGAAGAACATGTGGAGGCCCGACAATACTGGCAGCAAGCGATTCTCATTGCCCATGAAGCAGGCAAGCAGATGTTGATCTGGCAGCTTCATGCTGCTTTGGCCCAAATTGCTCCTACTCCTGAATTAGCTATTATTCACCAACGAATGGCGGCTGAGATGATAGATCAGGTGATTTATCCGATTGAGGACGAATCTTTGCGGCGCAAGTTTCTTGAGGCCAAACCAGTGCAACGCGTACTGTCCCAAGTGGATAGGCGGGCAATCAACCCTACCCTTTGACTCGATCGGATCGTTTTTTGAAACAGTGATTGGTTGTTAGCCAAATGAGGCGATCGCTTGGGCGCGATCTGTAAACACCTCGAAAATATTGTTGAAGCCCGTGATAGCCAATGTTTTTTCGACGCGAGGATGGGGATTTAATAATTTGCAATGTACCTCATACCCAACTGCTCGTTCAATTGTATCAGCCATTGAGTGCATAGCCCCCCAACCAGCTTCTGGGTCTGGTGAGCTTTCACCACGCATGAGCATGGCAATATTGTGTAAGGAGACGAGACCTGAACTGGACATGAAAGACATTTCGCTCAAATCCAACAGTAGGTTGCGGGTGCCAGCTTGATAAAGTTCCTTTGCCTTCTCAATCACGTCCAGATAACAAGATGCGTCTAATTCTCCCTGTAGGTGCATAATCGTGACAGGGACCTTGTCTTGAGCCTGTTCAACAGTAATATTCATGCTCTTCTCCTCTTTCAACTTGAGCTACATGGGCGTTGTCCCAAGTTATCCTCAAAATATTTAATGAGTGTTAATTCATTGCGGCCGTCAGCCAGTTTTTGATAGTGCCAGTCATCGGTTAGCTGACGGATCATATGTATACCCATGCCACCCGGTTTGCGCTGTGATAAGGGGATGTTTGGGTCCGGTGGGATGACCTGTGTCGGATCAAAATTTGGGGAGTTGTCGTGAATTTTGATTGTAAACTTGTTTTGCTCACAATGAATGCTGATCTCGATATGACCTGAACGGCGCTGGTAACCATGGCAAATGATATTGGTGACGGCTTCGTCTATCGCTAACACGATGTCGCTGATTGTTTGCTGATTGTTAATGCAGGTAACGGCCGTTTCTACTACAAATTGTCGCACTTTTAACAGCTCTGTCAGATTTGCTGTTACTTGCAGAGTGGCGCGGCGCGTGCTCATATGGACTCTATGTTAACATGGATTTTGTAGATGTGCATGGCTTACAATCTTCCTTATTAATTACATAGGTAAGGGTCGTTGGTGTGTATATTTAGGGAAGATTGGGTTGCTGCGCTTCTGGATATTAGAGATCAAACTGTTGCGCTGATAGTTGTCAATCTCAAGTACATAGTAGCCCAACCTCTAAAATCGTTCAGGCAAGTTGCGATTATTGTCGAAAGTCTTCAGAAGAGATGTCTGGTTCTAGGAGGATGCCCTCCGTGGCTGGAGGAACGGCCGTTGCTTGGCTGGTTTTGAGCTTGCCAATGCCATATGGGGCCCATGTGGGATAGGCTGCCGGGGCATCGTCTTGGGTGACCAGAGTTACTTCATCCGTGCTCAGATTGTAGAGATGCAGGGTTTGGTTGTAGATGAAGGCGATGAGACTGCCGTCCGGGGACCAAGCCATAAAGCGTTGTTCACGGGGGAAGAGGGCGTTTTCGCCTGCATCAGGATAGAGGCGACGGCCGTTACTGCCGTCCCGATCCATGAGCCACAAAACATAAGGGCTGCGCTGACTATCATCGGTATCGGTGGCTTTGAGAAAGGCAATTTGGCTGTTGGCAAGGGGTTCGGTGATGGGCAGCGTATAGCTGAGGGGGGTTGTGTTGGTGTAGGGCGTGCCACCAACGGGTGCCCAATGGAGATGCCCCCACATGCCTGTATCGGGCATGATACGCCCAGATGCACCCGTAGAGGTGTCTACTAACCAGCTATCAAATACCTGTTCTGTAGATTCTTCGCTGTTGTGATTGGTGAAGGCGATGAAACGGCCGTCTGGAGACCAAGTGAGTGTGGGAACCCAGACCCAATCGGCTAAGGTGTTGAAATCAGTGAATCGTTGTAATGGTCGGTGTGGGTCGGTTTCTCGATTGGCCTTCAAATCAATCACACCGACCTCATCGGCATAACTATAAGCAATAGCCTTGCCATCTGGTGACCAGGCATAGCTGCCCCCCCACCAGCCATAAGTTGCGGGATAGGTATTAATTAATAGGGTAGGCGCAAAGGCTATGAGACGATTGGATGGTATCGTGCCCATCCATAAATCATTACGAGCTTCCCAACCAGGAGGTTGGTTGCTGGTTTCGGCTGTTGTATAAGCAATTTGGTCCAACTGTCCTGGATTCCAATCTGCCCACAATATATTGTTCACCTCCAAGGCATGTGGTTGTGCTCCTCGCTCTGTGCTGATGACCCACAAGCTATTGCTAAAGCTGTTGCTAGATTCATTGAGAGTATATAGTAGGTGGTCGCCATTGGGCGAGAGGGTGAAGACACGGCCGTCTAACACACCTTCAATGTTTAACTGCTCTGGGACAAGGGTATTGCCACGCATGATTATGGCCGCGCCCCCATTACGAAAGGCTAAGATGCCAGGAAATTCAACATTGCCGCGAATAGCACTAATTCCTACCATGCGAATTTCATCTTGAGCCGCTTCAATTTCTACTTCTTGTGTCACCCACCGTTCTGTTTCGATGCCGTCATGGTAGACAATGCGCACAGTTTCTTCGACCAATCCTGGTTTGCCCCCTTGTACAATGAGAGGAGGATCATTTTCGCCTAGGGCATCGCTGCGCACGATTTGGATGCCAAAGGGAATGGTCTTTAGGACGGTTTCTAAGCTTTCGCTGATACGGACGATAGCAATGTCCATGCCAGATTCGAGAGGGGTGAAAAGAGGTGGGGTTACTTCATCAAGATCGGTGACATCCATACCAGCCTCTTCTAAAGCCTCGCGGACAGTGGAGGCTTGGGTGGTAAGGTTGGTTGTTTGGTGATCGGCCGTTATCGTGATTTGAGTAGGTTTGCGGCTGACAAGCGCTGGCGGAGTTTGCTCACAACTGGTCAGTAGCAGGCAGAAGAGGCCGAACAAGAGCGCATGAACTAGCGATAATCGCCTGCGACGGCTTATGCCTGTTGCCAAAGAGAACTCACCTCGGTAGGTAGCGCGTCAGCAACAGCCTGGCTTAGATCGTTGTCCAGGAAATTTTTGAGACCATGAAAAACAGCGATAACAGGAAACTTGGCAAATTGTGGGTCTGTATTGCCGCCACGTCGAGCAGCCTGGTTTTGGAATTCCCAAGCGGGCATTTCTTTATAAACAAAACGTTTGAAGCGGAATATTCGTGTTAGATCAGATGATAACTCTTCTGGCAAGGCTTTAGCTAGACGCTTTTTGGTACGGCCGTCTATATTGTCACCTAAAGTATTGAGAACGGCCGTGCTCCAACGCTGGGCATGGGCGACGGTCCGTAACTTTCCTAAAGTTTGAATTTGTTGATAGTAACGATTCAAATCTTGCTGCATTTAACTCTCCATGTTGACGATCTGCTGTAAATTGTTATACTTCCCGGTCTGTAACTCAGAACCTTATTAAACTTCCATCAAGTCACAATTATAAATCGAAGATGGAGATGAGGCACACTTAGCAAGGAATTGTTAAGCGTTTCATTTAGGGCTGACGATTAAATAAAGTAATGATTTGAATCGTCAGTTTTTAAGAGCGGGACACTTGATATTGGGTCAAGGTATTAAGTCTCCGCTTTTTAGCGCGAGAGTATTAAACCTATGGTAACGATGCCGCTTTTTGACATGTTTGTTCAAGTTCTTCAAGTTGGAAGAGAAAATATCAAAGATTTTAGGCAGTTTCCGTTACTAGATTTTTAAAGATTGTTGAGGGTATAAAAATGGCTGATAAATTTTCTCTAGTGGCAGAACCCCGGACGCTTGTGGGCAAAAAAGTAAGACGATTGCGTCGAGATGGTTGGATTCCAGCAGTGATTTATGGACAACAAGAGCCAATCACAATTCAATTAGAAAATGGCCCTTTGCGGCGCGTTTTGAGGGCGGCAGGCACTTCTGATTTGTTGGAGTTGGAAATTGGCGACGATCATCGCACCGTATTGGTTCGTGATATTCAACAGCACGTCACCCGTGGTGATTTGATTCATATTGACTTTTTGGAAGTGAATATGAAGCAGGTTGTTACGACAACGGCCGATTTGGTCACGATCAATAGTTCTGGTCCTGAAGCGGATAACAGTGGAACACCTGTACAGGAATTGCGTTCGGTTGACATTGAGGCCCTGCCTGATGCGCTTGTTTCTGAGATTGAAGTTGATTTGAGTCTTATTGAACAGTTGAATGATCAGATTACCGTTGGGCAGCTTAAACCACCTGACGGGGTTACCATCCTTACCGATCCCGAAATGCTTATTGTTCGCATGCAGGTGATTCATGAAATAGAAGAGGAAGAGGAAGAGGAAGAGGATGAAACATATATGCCCTCGGCCGATTCCGTTGAGGTCATTA
This sequence comes from Promineifilaceae bacterium (SeqCode), assembly GCA_965223555.1. Classification (GTDB taxonomy): domain Bacteria; phylum Chloroflexota; class Anaerolineae; order Promineifilales; family Promineifilaceae; genus CBDCWU01. Next base: position 622,598 of record CBDCWU010000008.1, on the reverse strand, counting down.
GTAAGGGTAGACCAGACGAAGAGGATTTCTAAGCTGTTGGAGCTGTCAAATTAAGATAAAAGAGGGACTGAGAATAGATTTCTCAGTCCCTTTTTAGTTTACGCAATCATTCCTATTTGCTTTCGGCTAGGTTTAGAGTAGTAGAGTGCTGATTGTGAGAACAAGGGTTAATATGACCACCCGACCCAGCCTTTGTGATAAGGGCAGTAATGATTGGCTGGCCCAACTAATACATACATCTTCATGGCTTGGCTCTAACGGCTCCGGCCGTGTTGTAGGGGCTGGTAAATCAGACGTGCCTGCTCCCAATGTTCCATAGCCACCACTACTCGATGAACCAACACGGGCCGCTTTGCTGCCATTGTGTGCCGTGGCATTAATTGTCATGCTGTTTGAAGCCCACTAGCTAGAGAAGTCTTGTTCAAAACCGGGATTGTTTAGTTGATTACTGCCGCCGGAGGAGCTTTGGATAGCTACATCTAGTGAGATAATTTTGACACCTGGTTCTGCTGCCAATAAGTGAACGACCGTTATAGGCAACTGCGCTGCAAAACCGTTGATGACGGGTAGGTCTTTGCTGATGTTGCCACCAAGCTGGTGCACTTGCTACTCAACGGCCGTTCCCGCCCCATTTTTCTGGACAATAACATATAGTGTGTCACAGTTTAAAATTAGAGGAAGGAAAACTGTGACACCTCAGGTTTGGCGGTTTACTCCGCTGAATTCTCTATAATAATGAATCGCCAAACACTTAACGGTTGTTTGCCTTGTCTCAACGACAAGCGCTTGTAACCCACTATCCAATTTTGCCAGCATAATAGATGTTCAATTTAGCACGATCAATATGTGATAACAATGGGATTACAAAGTGGCATCAACCTTGTTAAGCAGGTATTTGATTGGTACGCAATGTTACTGGTTCTTTTGCTAAATAGAGTGGTGTATAGGGTGATTATCACAAAGTTGTCACCAAACCATAACATTGAGGGGCCCATCTGTCGGTTATCCTACTTTAGGTCTCAATATATTTGCTGATCATTTCTTGTATTTTCTTGAGCTGAGATAGTGGGTAAACGTTGATTACTTTTATGAATGGGAAAAGATAATGACTGAATTACAAGGCACACAACTTCTAGAACACGTGTTGGAAGTGAGTCAAAAATTGTCAGCAACAAGAGAACTCGATCCTCTGTTGTCCTATGCGGTTGATGAAGTGCTGCAACTGGTAGGAGCAGAGCGAGGGTTCATCATTTTAGGGATGAATGATGGACACTTTGATATCTGGGTTAAACGGGATCATGAGGGGAACGAATTGCTAGTGGGCGCTGATGAACTCAGCCATACGATTATTAGTGAAGTCCTGAATACGGGTGAGCCGCTGCTTTTGCGAAATGCCATGATCGATCCACGATTTTCCCAAGCGATGAGTGTGATGCATTTAAAGTTGCGCTCGATCATGTGTGTGCCGCTCGTAGCCAAAAATCGGACGATTGGCGCAATTTATGTAGAAAATCGTGTGGTCCATGGTCGCTTTGGTGAACAGGATTTGATTCCTCTGAAGCTGTTTGCCAACCAAGCGGCCGTTTCCATTGAAAACGCTACGCTTAATGAGCAGTTGCAAAAAGCGAATCAGGACTTACGTGAACTGGATGAGATGAAAAATAATTTTATCTTATTGATATCCCATGAATTGCGCACGCCATTGACAACAGTGAGTGTATATACACAATTGCTAAACCAACTAGCTGAAAAGGGTGACGCCAAAATTTTTGAAGAGAAATCTCGAACATATACTCAGCACCTGAATGAATCGGTGATACGGATGAATAAGACAATCCAGGAAATAATAAGTATCGTCCGTATTATATCGGGTCAACTTCAGGTATATTTAGAAGAAGTAGACCTGTATTCAGTGATAAACAAGCAGTTGGAAAATGTGAGCGACATTATAGCCAAACGGCAATTGACATTGCACTTGGAAGATTTGACACAATTGCCATCAGTCTTAGCAGATCAAGAAAAGCTAGAGATTGTACTTGATAATGTTTTGAGTAATGCAATCAAGTATGTACCTGATGGGGGAAGTGTTGAGATTACTGCCCGGAAATTGCAAAATCAGGTAGAGTTGATGGTAAAAGATGCAGGTATTGGTATCCCTTTGACAGAACAGAACCGTATCTTTGATATTTTTTACGTATTAGGGTCATTACAAAATCATAGCAGCAATAAATATGCATTTCGTGGTGGTGGGTTGGGCTTGGGGTTGCCTGTCGCCAAGGGGCTAGTGCAGTCCTTCAATGGATCTATCCGTCTGGAAAGCCCAGGTTATGATCCACAAGCGTGCCCTGGTACTACTTGTTATATTACATTGCCGTGTGCTTAAAAATGGGGTTGAATTATGGGCAACATCATGGGCACATGTGGCTTTAAGGACTGTTCAGTTCTCAGCTGTGCTATCCACCAAGCGTACAAAGATTCACGAAATGCGGCATTTTTAGTGAACTTCTGCAATCGTCAAGAGTTTGCTACACAGAGATACGCTGAGAAGATACGGAGCTTCACAGAGAGATTTAGGAGAAACCTTTCCGTTTTTCGTGATCTCCGCCGTTCAACCTATTATTGACCATTACAATTTTTAGTGAATTTCGCGCCCTTCGTAGATAATAATAGTTCATTTAGGGCTGACGATTAAATAAAATAGGGAAATGAATCGTCAGCGGCTGACGCGTCAGCTTTAAGGAGCGGGAACGACCTAATTGCATGATATTATTTAATTTCCGCCCCTGGCAGCTATATGATTTTTCTCAAACTTGGTGGCTCGCTCATTACAGATAAGACAGGTGTAGAGAAGGTGCGTCATGAGAGCGTCAGGCGCTTGGCCCAAGAGATTGCGGCAGCTAGGGTCGAGAATGATGATTTGCAGCTGCTAATTGGACATGGTAGTGGCTCTTTTGGGCATGTGGCAGCTGCCAAATATGATACGCGCAGTGGCGTACACACGGCCGATCAATGGTATGGTTTTGCTGAAGTTAGTTCGGCTGCGTCGCGTCTTAGCAAAATAGTTACTGATGCTTTATTGGCTGCTGGCGTGCCAGCCATTAGCTTCCAACCCTCAGCAACGGCCGTTTGCGAGGACGGCCGTATCACTCAACTATCCACGACTTCCATCCATCATGCTTTTGAATATAACCTCGTGCCTGTCATTCATGGCGACGTCGCTTTTGACACGAAACGAGGCGGGACAATCATCTCTACTGAAGAAGTCATGATGGCCTTGGCGGAAGAATTACGGCCGTCTTGGTTACTCTTAGCAGGCATCACTGATGGCGTTTACGATAACCAGCAACAGGTCATTCCCACCATTACCTCCGCAAATTTCGCTCAAATTCAGCCTGCCTTGAGTGGCTCCCATGGCACCGATGTGACGGGGGGCATGGCCAGCAAAGTGCAAATGATGCTTGATCTGGTAGAGGGTCACCCCCATCTCTCCATCCGCATTTTCTCTGGGTTGCAAAATGGCTTGCTGAAAACGTTGCTCCTGCAGCCAGATAGTTCAGTTGGTACGCTTATTTGTTAACCCAATTACGAGAGATGGTGATTGCTTTTGAGGTCATCGTCATTGAGCAGGCGCAAGGAAATACTGGCTGTGACTACTGAGCCTGGCTCATAAACAACCTGCGACTGTCCGGTCAACGCATCCCAGACATCGCCCAAGGTGTCGGCTAGAGCCACTGGACGGCCGATTTTATTGGCCATATCCTGGGGGGATAGATCATCCAGGGTGATGGTGTCGGGGTGGTCAAACATGACGCGAGGCAGGATGACTAGCTCGCCATAACCAACTGTTTGCAACTGGTTCAACACATCATTGCCCATGAGCAGACCCGCAGCCGTTATGGTGGCGCCTAATCGTTCATTGGTGATGGGCAGAACGGCCGTTTCTACTCCTGTCATCTCCGCAAATTCTGCTGCCGCTTGGGCCAACGTCCCCGCAAATAACGTCCCTGTCACCAGGGTGAGTAATTGATAATTGATAATTGATAATTGATAATTGATAATTTCCCCTTTCACGCCCTCCCACTCATCCAAAAAGCGCCGCACCATGCCCAGCCCATTTTCGTGCAACTGCTGTCCATCATAAGCTTCTACAGGTGGCACTGGCCGTCCTGTGACCAAATACCATTCGTCGGTGGGATATAAAAAACGACTACTAAATTTTTCCAGATAATGGGCTTGTAGCGACTCCACATAGTCAAGTGTGTCCGCTGCTTCTTCAACTGTGTGTGGGCGCATTTTGTATTTGTGCTGCTTGGTGAGGCCGACGGGAACGACGCTGATGGATTGGACAGCTGGCCATAGTTCGGCTAGGTCATTGATGGATTGTTGCAGGAAACGGCCGTCATTGAAACCAGGCACAACCACCAACTGAGTATGCGTCTCAATGCCCCGATCTGCCAGCCAGCGTAACTGCGGCAAAATGTCTGGAGCAGTGGCATTGCGTAAAAATTGGCGGCGCAGTTCCCAATCCGTCACATGCACCGACACATAAAGGGGGGAAAGCCCCATCGTCTCAATGCGCCACCAATCATGTTCATTCAGATTGGTCAGCGTCACAAAGTGACCAAAGAGGAAGGAGTAGCGGTAATCGTCATCTTTAATGTAGAGGGTGCGTCGGAATTTGGGCGCCATTTGCAACACAAAACAAAATTCGCATAGGTTATTGCAGCGGCGAATATCCGTGTCAAATGTGGGGTGGGCAAACTCAATGCCCAACGACTGCTCATATTCGCGTTCGGCCTCAAACAGTAGATACTCTTCGCCGCGCCGAATCAGCAGTTCCAGGCTCTCCTCCGCACTGTAGAACTGCACATCAATGACATCTTCCACTGAGTGGTCATTAATGGCCAGCAGCTCATCACCCACTTGTAAGCCAATATCATCGGCCACACTATCTGGGGCAACGGCCGTTATGCGTCCACCGGAAAAAGTGGTGAGATCGAGTTCCTGGAACAGAGCCATAAGGGTTATGTTGGCTGTGTTTGCATCGTTACTAAAGACACCAGTTCACTTAAAATAGCCTGTGGTCCTTTGCCGGTGGTGTCCACGATGATGGCATCGGTGGCGGGGCGCAGAGGCGAGTGTTGGCGGCTGCTGTCGATGTCATCGCGGCGAATGACATCAGCTAGGATAACCTCGTAGCTATCATGGTGATCGTGCTTTTGTCGCTCTAACCAACGTCGCTTGGCGCGTTCAGCGGGGGAGGCGGTGATGTATAGTTTTAGCGGGGCGTCGGGCAGGACGACTGTACCAATGTCACGACCGACCATAACGATACGGCCGTTTGCCCCAAATGCTCTCTGCCTCTCCACCATCTCTTGGCGCACGCCTACATATTGAGACACTTGCGAGACATTGGCATCGACGGCTGGGGAGCGAATCTCCCAGGTGACATCTTTGCCATCCACAAGAACGGTGTAGAAACGGCCGTCTGTCTTGCTGCCAATTGGCTGAATGTCTATGTCTATTTGTTGGGCGAGATGGGTAACGGCCGTTTCATCAATCACATCCACCTGCCTTTGCAACGCTGCCAACGTTACCGCCCGATACATGCAGCCTGTGTCCAAAAAAAGATAGCCAAGCTGTTCGGCCAACATCCGGCCTAGGGTCGTCTTGCCTGAGGCAGCCGGGCCATCAATGGCAATGGTTTGAGGATAATTCATATTTCCAAGTGTAACTATACAAGGGTTAGTCTGCCCACTATGGTTACTTTCAAATTACATAATAAGAGCGAACCAACTGGTTCGCTCTACAACTATTTTCGCTTGCGGCGGGATGATTGTGGCCGTTTGGGTCTGGGGGTGTTAACAGACTGTTTCAGTCGTTTCACCTCATTAGGCGTTAAATGCCGCCATGTACCCGTTTCTAAACTGCCTAATTTAAGAGGGCCAATTTGCCGCCTTATCAAACGCTGTACGGGATAGCCTAACTGCGCCGCTACCCGCCGAATTTGCCGTTTTCGTCCCTCGCGCATCTGCAAGCTGAGCCGGGTGATACTGCCTTGCCGCTGGATGATTTCGGTCCTTACTGGAGCAGTACGCTTATTATCAAGCATGATGCCTTGCTCCCATTGGAAGAGAGCCTCCGGCGAAATATTGCCCGTTAATGTTACCTCATAAATCTTGCGATGACCATAGCGGGGGTGGGTGAGTTTGTGGGCTAAATCGCCATCATTGGTCATCAAAATCAGTCCTTCGCTTTGGCGGTCTAAACGGCCGACTGGGTACAAATACCCCTCTACATCAATCAAATCACGCACCGTTGTACGCCCCTTTTCCATCTCGTCTACAAGAGAAGACAGCACCCCTTTGGGCTTGTGCAAGGCGATATAGATGGCAGCGTCCTTCTCTAAGTTTAGCATTTTGCCATCTACTTCGATGCGGTCGGTGGTGGGATCTGCCTTTTGGCCCAGGTAAGCGATACGGCCGTTTACCTTCACCCGTCCCTCCCGTATTAGCTCCTCGTTGTGCCGCCGCGACCCTAAACCAGCTTGGGCCATTAATTTTTGTATGCGTTCTGCCATTGACTCAGCTACCCATAATTAAACTTGTACTTCACCCCATCGGGCGTTTTCTGTTCTTGCCAGCCAAACTTGCTCAACAAAACATCAGCACGATTGCCAAAAGTAATGAGGCGTGTGGCTAAATCAAAATCAGCAAATTTGGCGGCTTCGACAAATAAATCTGGCGGAGCGATGTCCAGTTTTCGGGCGCAGTGGTGGAAAACAGCCAAGCCTACCTCGACATTGCGTTTGGGAGGGATGACGTAGTTGGAAATGATCGCACCCACTAGGCCACTGAGCAGCCAGTCACGTGACTCTTGTCGTGCTGCCAGCGTAGCAGCGCGATGGCCGTAAATGCCAAAGAGTGAACGATGTTCTTGGGCTAGGGCTTCTTGGAACTGCTCTCGTTGAGGCGCAGAAGCCAGCATAAAGCGCTGGCAATAGCCCAAAAACATCTCATCAGTAGCCGAAGGCAAGGTTTCTGTATAGTAATCAACTACTTTTTTGTCATCCAAAAGTTGGATAACTTCATTAATAAAGGCGGAAAAACTATTACCGTTTTGCATAATTGTGCAGGACTGACTGTCCTCAGCAGGACAGCCAGTCCTAATCCTATTGTAATAAACTTACCCCTGTCATCTCTTCTGGTTGTTCCAACCCCATGAGTTGGAGGATGGTGGGGGAGACATCGGCCAAGATGCCACGTGGGCGCAGGTTGAAATATTGGCCGTTGCCAATGGCGATGAAGGAGACGGGCTGGGTGGTGTGGTAGGTGTGAGGGTTGCCAGTAGTTTCGTCGATCATGCGCTCGGCGTTGCCGTGATCGGCCGTTACCAAAGCCACCCCCCCCTTAGCCATAATGGCCTCAACCAGCCGTCCGGCACATTCGTCTACTGCTTCTACAGCCTTGATGGCTGCTTCAAGTACGCCCGTGTGCCCCACCATGTCTGGGTTAGCAAAGTTGACCAGAATAAAATCATCGTCATGGTTAGCCAGCCGCTGTAATAGTGCTTCGGTGAGAGGGTGGGCACTCATTTCGGGTTGTAGATCATAGGTTGGTACTTTGGGCGAAGGTTCGATGTGCCGTTCTTCGCCAGCAAAAATGGTTTCGATGCCACCATTAAAAAAGTAGGTGACGTGGGGATATTTTTCCGTTTCGGCGGCATGAAACTGCTGGAGATTGGCTTTGCTGATGACTTCGGCCAGGGGATTGACGATTTCTTGGGGGGGGAAGATGACAGAAACGGGGTAGGCAGGATCGTATTCGGTCATGGTGACGAGACGCAAGTTGGGGATGAAGTCGCGGCTGAAACCAGCAAAACCTTCGTCAGAAATAGCGGTGACGATTTGGCGCATACGGTCAGCGCGGAAATTGTAAAATAGGAGGCAGTCACCTGCTTCGATGGTCACATTTTTGTCGGTGTTGATGGCCACAGGCAGGATGAACTCATCGGTGGTATCCTGATTGTAGGCTTGTTGGATGGCGGCGGTGGCTGTTTCGGCCGTTTGGCCCTCATCCCCCTCATGCAGGGCTATCACCCGGTAGCCTTTCTCTGTGCGCGGCCAACGTTTGTCCCGATCCATCGTGTAATAACGGCCGCATACCGAAGCAATGGTGCCGGGATGGGTTTGTAAATAGCTTTCCAAAGTCTGGGCTGCTTTTAGGGCACTGCGGGGTGGGGTATCGCGGCCATCGGTGATGAGGTGCAAGATCGGCTCAAGATTGTTGGCTGCGGCGAAGCGCAGCAGGGCGTAGAGGTGGCTTTGATGGCTGTGGACACCACCAGGACCAAAGAGGCCAATGAGATGCAGTTTGCCGCCAGTTTGTCGTAGGTGAACGGCCGTTTGTCGCAGAGCGTCCTGGTCTGCAAATTCATCATTGCGGATAGCTAGGTTGATGCGAGTTAAATCTTGATAGACGGTGCGACCAGCACCGAGATTGAGATGGCCCACTTCGGAATTGCCCATCTGGCCTTCGGGCAGACCAACTGCTTCACCGGAAGCATCAAGAATAGAACGCTCGTTTTCGCGTAGCCAACGAGCGTGATTAGGTATATTGGCTTGGGTAATGGCATTGCCATGTGTCATTTCACGGATGCCCCAGCCGTCTAGAATAATGAGGGCAACAGGTTTATATGGTTTTTTCATAAAGTTATGGTTTGTTTTGTGCTAAATGATGGATAGTTTGCACCATGTCGGGGAAGGAGAAGGGTTTAGGCAGAAAAAGGGCATCAATATCTTGCAGGGTTTGTTTAGGTGGGGGTGGCCAGGCACTGACCAGGATAAACGGCCGTCTTTCTCCCAATTGCCGTAGATGTGCCGCTAGCTCCAAGCCTGTCATTCGTGGCAGTCGAATGTCGAAGAAGAACATATCTGCATGTTTCAAAGTGGATGATTTGTGTTGCTCCAGCATCTCTTCGGCACTGGCATATATCGGGTGTACGGTGATACCAAAAAGGTTCAGACCATCGCTGAGGAGTTCCGCGATATTGGGTTCATCTTCTACATAAACGATGTTGATTGCCTCATTCATTAGTGCTTCCTTATGCCCTTAATCATACCTGATTTGATTACTGATTCGCAACGAAAGGCCAGTAATAGGTGAACGGCCGCAAAGCTAATACGTGGTTAAAGATTTGAGTATCCGTCACCCCATCCTGGATAACGGCCGTGGCTGAATGCCAACTAAGCTTGGAGGGGGTAGTCGTGGTGAGAGCCAGCGTCAGGGTCATCGATTCATTGGGTGTCAAATTACCATGCCAATTTATACGCTGATCGGCTAGAAAGCCTGTGCCTTGGTCGAAATATAGTGTGTCTGTGAGGGGGTGGAAGGCATCAGGTAAGCGCACAACGGTTGATATACCTTGGGTAGTTGTGAAACCATCATTTTGCAGACGTAGTGTATAAGTGATGAGAGGGGAATAAGGAGTGTTGGCAACGGCCGTTAGCTGCGATCCACTCAAATCTGGTGCATCCACCCATACCGTCGCTATCTGGTTAAACGCGATTTTGTGTCGCTCGTAAGCAACAGTGATCTGGTTATCCAATCGTAGTCCGCCACTGGGAATGGCTTGATAGCGAATAACTCTTTCTGCCCCAGCAGCTAGATTCCCCTGCCACGTTAATTGATGGGTGGCTGTATCATAAGTAGCGCCACCGCTTACTGTCCCTGGCACAATATCTAAACCAGCTGGCAAGGTGTTTGTCACCTGTACTTGGTTTGCGGGCGCACTTGGCAGGTTCTTAAGTCGCAGCGTATACGTTTGGGGATTGCCCCTGGCAACAACGTGATTTTCTGTGCCAAATGTAGATTCACCCAAGTCGCCCAACCAGCCCATGATACCATTCATAGCGGGTAGATGGGCTGTGTTGGTCATGGTTTCAAAAGGAATACTCCAAAAAACTAGCCGCCAATCTTGATTATGCGTAGTGAGGCCGCTGTTGGCAATGCCGACTGCCATGCCCTGATCACTCCATAAAACAGCTTGTTCAAGCTGCTTAGAGATGAGGCCATCACTGAAGTTCTGATAAGGTTGGTAGCCTAATGGCACAGGGCCAGCCAATTTGTTGGACACAACAGCCGTATCGCCAGCATAAACTTGCGTAGGTGTGATGGATTCTTGGTAGGTGAGTAAGTCAAAGAAATCGTCCACCATGGGTTGGTGTGCATGATAGTAAAGGTAATCCTGGCTGGTTAAAAAGAGCCGACCACCTTGTGCCAGATAGTCATATAGGGCTTCATTTTCTTGATCGGTAATTGGCCGGAACCAATCATAGCCAGTGTACCAAATGATAAAGTCATAAACTTGGAGAAACTCGGCAGAGGGGCTGCCGCGCCCGGTTTGAGCGGCCCAACCTGTTTCCCAAATATCGTAGGTTAGGCTCATCTGATCCAGGGTGTCTAAAATGGTTGCTTGACGATCATACCAGCGATCATCATCTACGAATAGGATTCTGTCGGGTATTTTGTGACGGATATGCAGTTGGGCTGTATCAGCGGGGCTATTAGTAGAGACGGCCGTTATGTCCATTGTGTGGATGGTGCCAATAGGCAGATCAGAAGGCGCATCTAAGGTAAATACAGTTTGTCCTGTTTGGCATGGCCCGATAGAGAGTGATTCAGTGATGAGTGTTGTGTTCCACTGAGAATTTTCAAGCTGGAAATGGATTGTATCTGTAAGCGTCTCGCTCAGATTTTGTAGAGTGACTGTGTAGACAAGCTGTCTGCCAGGGAGGGCGAAATCATCAATATCGGCCGTTTGCCAGCGCAGACCCACGTCTATAGGTGGCGCATTAAAGAAATCAAAAGAGCGTTCTAGGATAGCCTGCCTATTGGCTGATCCTGTCACACCTTCTAGTCCAAAGCCGAGATACACCAGACTAAATGGCTTACAGTGACTTCGTTGTAGACCACCAAAACGGCCGTCGCCATATTGAAAAATAGGTTGGGTCAACGATTGAGAAGCCGGTATGGAACTATCTGGTTCTGTTTGGTTCTGGGCACTGGCTGTCCCATTTAGAGTGATGTCTAAGCCTTCGAAAACAGTGTCAACAGCCCCCATTAAAGTGAATGGTTCATTGTTCACCGGGCCAACATATCGTGCTTCTAAATCACGATACCACCAAGATTGTACGCCGAACCCAAAACCATCGAAGCTGGCGATATTTTGTCCGCTGACAAAAAAATCTCCCCCTGTTTTAAGGAAGTGAGTAAGAACCGCGCCAGCCGATACAATTCCAGGCGAATCTGAGGGGGCGTTCCAAATAATAGTGTCGTAACTTTGTAAATCGTCATTGGTAGGTGAGCCAGTAAAGGGATTATGGATTTCCCATAGCTGATAGCTGTAATTTAGATTATCTAGACTATCTTGATAATAGTGTATCTTGGAATCGTAATACCATTGGCCACTGTCTACGAGCAAAATGGCCGGGCCAGCTAAAAGGTAGAAACTGTGACTAAGGGCTTGACCGGGAGTTAGGGTAATTGTGGCGTGGCTTTGTCGACGGCCGATTGCTTTTACAACTAAATCATATTGACCTGCTGGCAAAGTGAGGGTGTAATAGCCACTACTATCTGTTTCGGCTGCGACGGGCGTTCCTTTAGCTTGAATGGTGGCTGTTAAGGGGGTATGAGGGGATTCTGAGGTTTGTACAAAGCCAGTTATGGTGCCAGTAGGCAAGGCGATAAGGTCTATATCATGGATAAGCGTGTGGCTGATACTGTTGATGGTTAAATTGCTGACAAAGTAGGGATCATAGCCGAACCTATTGATGACCAGAGCATATGTTCCTGGTTGCAGTGAAGCTTGATAGTGGCCGTTTTCATCAGTAACGAGGGGGAGATTTGCGCCACCGGGGGTGATTATGGTGATGGGGATGCCGGGTAGAGGGATGCCCTGGCTTTGTATATTTCCCTGTAAGGTCCCAGCGGTACTGTGTTGGCTAACGGCCGTATAAGCATCTAACCGTCCCCAACCACTGTCATTATTAGGATGGGGGGGGTGGACGGGAACGGCCGTTGTTTGCAGTGTTTGTTTCACTTGCTCAGGCGAGAGAGCAGGATTGGCTGACAATAATAAGGCAGCAGTTCCGGCAACATGCGGTGCTGACATAGAAGTACCAGTGGCAAAAGCATATAAATTGCCAGGAAAGGTGGAAAGAATTCGCGTACCGGGAGCAATGAGATGCGGATGTGGCTCGGTTGTGAAGGGAGAAGGACCGCGTGATGAAAACCAAGTTAATTCATCTCGATCATCACTAGCCCCAACGGCTAGGGTGTCTGTATAGCTGGCCGGTCTTTGAATGCTACCTTCGTTTGGCCCAGTATTACCTGTCGAAAATACTGTGACGATACCAGCCATATGAAGCATTGCAATATCCTCCAGAAATAAATTATTGGCGCCTGGCCCGCCCCATGAGCCATTAATAATATCAGGCGCAAGATTGGGATTCTCATTAGGAGCTAATAGCCATTCAAATCCAGCGTGTATATAACTGGTAAAGATGAGGCCTGATTGACCAGAGATGGCCACGGCGATCCATTGGGCACCAGGAGCGACACCAATACCATTTTGACCAACAGCCGTTCCGGCTACGTGTGTTCCGTGACCAATAAAATCTATGGGAACAGTCATGGTGGGGCTGGCCGCATTAAACCAGTTGCCCGTATGTTGAATATTACCATTACCCAAATTGCCACGATAGTTGGGGAATAGGTCAGGGTGCAACCAATCTACCCCACTGTCCATGATGGCCACAGTGACACCACTGCCATCATAGCCTAAACCATGCCACACATGAGGGGCCCGAATTCGGTCAATGCCCCAACTCAAGGTCTCTGTTGGTGGATTGGTGGGTAAGAATTGGAAGAATGTCTCATGTTCTAGCTGGGCAGGTGGGGGTATCAGTGGAATCGTGCTATCGAGTTCGATCTGTTTGACTTCAGGATGTGCGGCGATTTGTAGAATCGTGTCGGGAGTGCCTTGGACGGCGATGGCGTTGATGATCCACAGAGAACGATAGTGATGAACACGGCCGTTTGCTTGCCAGTTTTCTAATTCGGCAATGAGAGAGGCTTGACTGATAACGGCCGTTTCTTGTAATTGCTGGATGATCAAGGTGCGTCTTTCCAACTTATCCGCGGGGAGTGAGGCACGAGGGAAACTAGCCTTTGCTTGCAAATGAACAATAAATCGCAAGTGATCGTTGGCACCGCTGTCTTGCAAAGCTACTTGTAAATCTGGTGAGATTTTGTCTCTAGCGTGAACGGGCTTAGGCGCGGGTAGTAGCCAGGTGAATAGAGTTGTGATGGCTAAGAGAGCAATTGTCCACGAAATGACCCCAAATCCATAGCGAGCTGGGATAGATTGCCATGATTCAACCTTTTTAAACTTCATAATCACTGCTCCTGATGCGGAAAGACTTACAGCCTTAAATTGTGAGACCCTTGCTTAAGACAGATTGTAACTAGTTTATGGTAACTTGAGTATGGCAAATTATAACAATGCCCGGTTCGCATCTAGCGTGAATAACCATCGTTTTCATACAACTTTTACATGATTATCACGCCTAGTGAGAAAGATATTGAGTATACTGGTATTGTATGCCCTCATCCTCGCCACTAACTAGCAGCCGTTCCCCCGGTGAAGTGAGTCTGTAAAGTGGCAATACCACCCGAAAAAGTTGGGCCACCAACTTATTTGGCCTCTGAATTTGAGAAAGAAGGACAGGAGGAGGTATTATGAGAGGCTTTTTTTTTTACTGTACTCTTTAAGAAACACCCTAAACACCCAAACCAATATCAATTGGATTCCTTGCCTGTTTTAGGTAGTTTCTTTTCAGATCATCGGTTTAATAAAGCAGTGGGCACGAACAAATTTGTGTCAATCAAGAGGCTAAATAAAGGGAATATTCATGAGTACCAACAGCGTTGCACAGCATTATCGTATTCGTTCACTCCTCATTCAAGTGGTGCTACTTAGTTTTATTTTGCTATTGTCGCCGCATCGACAGGGCCAAGCAGCCAGTACTATTGTAGTTAACAGCACAGAAGATGTGGCTAGGAATGATGGTACATGTACTTTACGTGAGGCTGTCATTGCGGCTAATAGGGACAGACCGTCAGGTGGTAGACCGAATGAATGTATTGCTGGCAGCGGGGCTGATACCATTTTATTACCTGCTGGCATTTATACGATTACCCGCTCTGATTCAGGCAATGAGGACTCCTCCTCTACAGGTGATCTGGATATTTTGGATGATCTGGCTTTGGTTGGAGATGGTGCTGATGTGACGATTATTGAAGGGATTGACATTCATGATCGCATTGTTCATGTTTTGGATGGTGCTGTTTCCATATCTGGAGTGACCTTGAGTGGTGGCAATGTACCCCAAAGTGGGGGCGGTGTTTATAATGAAGCCTCCTTATCACTGATGAATGTGATCGTCGCAGATAATCATGCTGAAGAAAATGGTGGTGGTGTCTACAATAATGGCACATTGACAATGACGATGAGTGCTGTGGTCTCGAATACGGCCGTTCTTGATCCCCACGAACTTATCAACAATGGTACAGCCACTATTAACAACAGCACCATTAGTGGGCATGGTCTGGGAAGTAGCGGCACGACAGATTTGAGTTTTGTGACGGTGATGGGGGAAACGGCCGTTTCCTCTGGCACACTTAATGCCTATAACAGTATCTTCACCGCCTGCACCGGAATAATCTCCTCGCAAGGCCACAACCTCATTGCCGATACCACAGATTGCATCCTCAATGGTGATTTAACAAGCAACATTATAAACCAAGACCCTTTGTTAGATGTGTTGGCCGTCAACAGTGGTCCCATACCTACCTTAACCCATGCCCTTTTAGAGAATAGCCCTGCCATTGAAAGTGGCAGCAATGCGAGTTGTCCTGCTACTGATCAACGGGGTATAGCTCGGCCTATCGGTGCCTTTTGTGACATTGGTGCTTATGAGAATGAAGACCCTCTGCAAAATGGCGATGTAGTGGTAGTGAATACAGATGATGACGATGATGATGGCGAGTGCAGCTACTTGCACTGTACCTTGCGTGAAGCCATTAATGCGGCTAACGGCAACGCAAATACGATTGGATTCAATGTTTCTGGCACTATCACTGTTACCATTCAGCCTACTTCTGCTTTGCCTATACTAAACCAGCCAGTAACTTTGGATGGTACGACTCAGCCCGGGGGTGCAGTCATTCTAGATGGTAGTTTGGCCGGAGAGGAGGCAAATGGCCTAACATTAGGTGGTGGTGATAGCTTAGTACGCGGTTTGGTCATAACCAACTTTGATTGCAGTGGTTTGGTATTGCAAGGGGCGGGGAATAATGTTGTCGAGGGTAACAGCATTACGAGCAATGGCTGTCATGGTGTTCAGGTGCTTTCTGGTACAGGAAACACGATTGCAGGCAATAGTATTTCGGCCAATGGTCTATTGGGGATTGGTTTGGAGAGTGACGCAGTTACTGTCAATGACATTGGCGATGGGGATGATGGAGCTAATGATAAGCAGAATTTCCCCGTACTAACGGGTGCGGTGGCTAATAGCAGTAACACGCTAGTATCAGGTCGTTTGAACAGCACGGCCGATACTACATTTACCCTTGAATTTTTCAGCAACAGCAGTTGTGATATCTTTAACTTCGGTGAGGGAGAACATAGCTTGGGAACGGCCGTTGTCACGACTGATAGCAACGGCAACGCTCGTTTCGCTGAAAACCTGGCCACACCTGGCAGTGGTCACCAATTTGTGACGGCTACTGCTACCTACACCGACCTCGATACCAATAGTTCTGGTAGCACTTCCGAACTGTCTCAATGTGTAGTCATAGGCCCCAAAAATGACTCCTGGCCCAATGCTTTGGCTTTGGCTGTTGTGCCAGATTCACCAGCAACGGCCGTTCAACAGTATCTTGATCAACAAAATCAATCCCGTTGGTACAAATTTGCCGTCCAGCCCAACAGCCGTCTTATTGTGAGCCTCACAGGTTTGCCCGCCAATTATGATCTTACAGTCTACAAAGATATTGGCGCGGCCTTTGCCAACCCTCAATCCAATCTCGATTTAGCCCTGCTTGGTGCTGAATTTGCCCCCGATGCATTCAGTCCAGATGCGTTCTCGCCAGATGCGTTCAGTCCAGATGCATTCAGCCCGGATGCGTTCAGCCCGGATGCGTTCAGTCCAGATGCGTTCAGTCCAGATGCGTTCAGCCCGGATGCGTTCAGCCCGGATGCGTTCAGTCCAGATGCGTTCAGTCCAGATGCGTTTAGCCCGGATGCGTTTAGTCCAGACGCTTTCTCACCAGATGCGTTTAGTCCAGACGCGTTTAGCCCGGATGCGTTTAGTCCAGATGCTTTCTCACCAGATGCTTTCTCTAGTGCTCAAACCCGTAGCCTCATTGCTATTTCAGCTTTTGAAGGCACAGCCAGCGAAGGTGTGAGCCTGAATACCTGGAACAATGCAACCGATTTCTATATTCGAGTGCGCGGTCGGCAAGGTGCGTTCACATTGGCTTCCCCCTTTAAGTTGGATGTGCAATTGGTTAGTAATGGCTGTGGTAGTGTATCGTCTGCTTTACCTGATTCGAGTACAACCCCGATGGCTGGTGGCTACCAGACAATTATCCTCACTGATTTTCCCCGTATGGAAGGGTATGGCTCGTCTGACCAGCTAGCCTTGGAAGCCCGTCTAGCTGATTTTATAGACGAGCCAGAGGTAGCTGGCGTTGTGATTGATCTTAGCAGTGATGATAAGGTATTGGCGGCCAATGCTCAGGCTGATGCCAATGCGGCTTGTCCTTATGCCAAGAATTTGGTGGCCGATGCCATTAAGGAGATCATTGACGGCTACCGCGCTCTCAGTCCTGATTTACGCTACATTGTTTTGCTGGGTAATGATGACACGATTCCTTTCTATCGCTACCCCGACCAGGCGATGCTGGCGAACGAGAAGAATTATGTGCCACCCGTGCTGGATTTTACGGCTTCACAGGCTAGCTTGAAGCTGGGTTATATTTTGACACAGGATGCCTATGGTGCTTCGTTGAGCGTGTCGTCGAAGACGAATGAGTTGCCCATACCAGATTTGGCAGTCG
This sequence comes from Promineifilaceae bacterium (SeqCode), assembly GCA_965223555.1. GTDB lineage: Bacteria > Chloroflexota > Anaerolineae > Promineifilales > Promineifilaceae > CBDCWU01. The sequence continues at coordinate 605,415 of CBDCWU010000008.1, read as the reverse complement.
GCCGTTTAGTGGAGACGATGGCGGATGCGACCATTATGCTGGATGCTTACTTAAATGGGACAAACAATGGTACTGTGCCCACGCCCAATAGTGCTTTTGTCAGCGGTTATGATTTCCTTGAAGATGGGGCTAGAGCTGTAGAATATGAATTAGAAGAAGGAATGGGGATAGTGGCCGAAACATTGATTTTGCCCAACACTGTTTCTCCATCCGATCCTTCAACTTGGACGGCTGATGATCTAGCCGCCGATCTCTTTAGCAGTCGCCATGATCTTGTTTTCTTGGCGGCGCATTTTAGTGCCAATAGCATGTTGGCGGCCGATTATTCGAGCCGCTTGGTGACAGATGACCTGCTCAATTCCCCAACTGACTTCACCAACAGTATTGTATTCAGCGCAGGCTGCCATGCTGGTTATAACATTGTCAATGATCATGCCATACCACAAGTGACGGAACCGCTAGATTGGCCGCAAGCTTTTGCCCAAAAGGGCGCAACTCTCATTGCTGGCTCCGGCTATCAGTACGGCGACACGGACTTTATTGAGTACAGCGAACGTTTATATTTGCTCTTTAGCCAGCAGTTACGCACAGGCACAGATGCTGTTACGGTGGGCGAAGCGTTGGTGGCAGCTAAACAAGCCTACCTGGCTACGACACCAGAGATGCGTGGTATTCATGAGAAATCATTGTTGGAGGCAACACTCTTTGGTTTGCCGATGTTAAGTGTGGATATGCCTGGCAATCGGCTGACGGTGGCAAGTCCAAGTTCCATTGTGCCCGGCACAACTACCTTTGGCACTGATCCTGGAGCTGAGTTGGGTTTGACATACGCAGATGTATCGTTGCCTTTGGCCTTGACAGCTCACACGGTGATTATGTCTGATGTGGCCACGTTAGCGCCAGTTACAGCTACTTACTTCTCTGGCCCTGATGGTGTAATGAGTAATCCGGCAGAGCCAGCGCTGCCCTTGTCAGTCAATGATGTGACTGTGCCGGGGACGGTGCTGCGTGGTGTCGGCTTCCGCGGCGGCAGTTATGAGGATTTGGCCGATGTGCTGCCTTTTACAGGCGCGGCCACGACGGAGATTCGGGGCGTCCACGCACCTTTCTTGACGGATGTATTCTATCCAGTGAAGTTGTGGCAGCCGAATTACTTTGGCGTATTGACTGACTCTGATCAGGGATCAACGCGGTTGATGGTGACACCTGCTCACTATAAATCTACTACTTCTGGTGCACCTTTAGGGACGATGCGACACTTTAGCGGTATGGATTTCCGCCTCTATTACAGCCATAACCTTGCCACCTATGCAGATGGCAGCGTGCCCGCGCTGGCGGATGCACCAACGATTGTGTGGGTTACGGCCGTTCCTGATAATGGCAATCTACATTTCACAGCTATTGTGAATGGCAATCCAGCCGCAGGTGTCCAGGAGGTATGGGTGACATACACCGATAACTCGGCTGCTTACCCACGCCAGTGGCAGTCACTCGATTTGATACAAGACCCCTTGAACTCGGCTTTGTGGACGGCTAGTTTGCCATTAAATGGTGCACCAGCCGAAGAGATTCAATACATGATTCAAGCTGCTAATGGCGTTGGTCTGGTAAGCCTGGATACCAATCAGGGTGCTTATTATGGCGTGGATGGGGATGCGCCTGTGCCCAATGCAGACCCGACAACCTTGACCCTTGAACTTCCAAGCAGTAGTGGTGTGTATGGCTCGCAAGCTACTGTTAGCGCTGTTTTATCTAGCAATGGTACATTGTTAGCAGATCATCAGATTTTCTTTAATTTGGGTTCACAGAGTAAACAGGCTGTGACAGATGCCAATGGCCGAGCCACTGTGACGATCTCGCTCTTAGGCTTGCCGGGAGATTACCAAGCACAGGCCTTTTTTGCTGGCACAGGCCAATATTTGGCGGCGACGGATTCAGCAGTGTTTTGGATTACCAAGCAACCAACTACACTGACATTGGAGCCAGGGCCAGCAGCCGGTGAGGTGATAGCGATTTTGCAGGCAGGCGAGCGGCGTTTAGCGGAAAAGAGTGTATTTTTCGTTGTGACAGGTAGTGAAGGCAGCATGAGTGCAGTTGTCATCACTGATAATCAAGGCGAAGCTGTGTTAAATAATTTAATGCTGCCTGCTGGAACCTATAATGTGATGGCTTATTTTAGCGGCGTCATTCCTCTGCACACAGGAGTGACAGTGACATTGGATGATGATCGCTATTTACCGTCCACGGCTTCCAGCACGTTGACACAACCGAACACGCCTCCTCAGGCGGTTGATGATGCCTATAGCACAGATGAGGATACCTTATTGTCGACAGCTGCGCCCGGTGTGTTGGACAATGATGGTGATGTGAATGGTGATGATTTAATGGCCATTCTCGTTACTGATGTCTCACATGGGACATTAACCCTCAATGCTGATGGTTCCTTTAGTTATCTCCCACAGGCAAACTTCAATGGTTCTGATAGCTTCACTTATCGTGCTGATGATGGTACTGACGAGAGCGATTTGGCAACGGTGACAATCAGTGTGAATGCAGTCAATGATGCACCAGTAGCGGTCAATGATGGTTATAGTGTGGTGACAGGTGATTCACTCACAGTGAATGTGCCGGGTGTGTTGGGCAATGATAGTGATGAGGAAGGTGATATGTTAACGGCCGTTCTGCAAGATGGCCCGAATGATGGTGCCCTCACCCTGAGTAGCGATGGTTCCTTTAGCTACATGCCTGATTTGGGTTTTGTGGGTGATGATTCATTCACCTATCAAGCCTATGATGGTGTTTCTTTCTCCAATGTAGCAACTGTAGCAATTACAGTGTTCCCATCAAATACAGCACCTGACTGTAGTGGGGCTACAAGTAGCATCACTTTTATCTGGCCGCCGGACAAGAATTTTGTACCCGTGAATATTCTGGGCGTCACGGATGCTGATGGTGATCCGATTATGATTACGATTGATTCGATTTATCAGGATGAGGCAGTTGGACACGGCAATAATAGCCCCGACGGCATGGGCATTGGTACGGATACGGCTTATGTCCGTGCGGAACGGGCTGGCAATGGAAACGGCCGTGTTTATCATATTGGCTTCACTGCTTCTGATGGCCAAGCCTCTTGCTCTTCCGATCTACTACGCTTACCTGTTGTGGATCATGATCAAAATGGTGAGGAAATTGATGCTATTGATGAAGGGCCGCTTTATGATTCAACTCAGAGTAGTTGAGGTAGTAAATTAGTAGTTAATTCGATGAGACTCCCTAGTGGTTCCTGTAGGGGGTCTCATTGTTTTCAGGTACAATTTTTGTTATGGAAAGACCCTTTGCATATATCCCAATGGATCGGCGGCAAGCATTGGCTCAGGATGAGGATTTGCCTAGCCGGGCGCATGGTGCTGCTCTGTTTGCTGATATTTCAGGCTTCACACCGCTGACCGAAGGCTTGGTACGGGAGTTGGGGCCACGACGAGGGGCAGAAGAGTTAACACATTACCTAAATCTCGTTTATGATGCGCTCATTGCCGAATTACATCGCTTTGGTGGCAGTGTGATCAACTTTAGTGGGGATGCCATTACTTGTTGGCTGAATGACGATACTGGTTTAAGAGCGGCGGCTTGTGGATTGGCAATGCAGCAAATCATGCATCTATTTTCCAATTTGCGAACGCCTGCGGGCACGCCTGTTGTTATTGCTGTGAAAGCGGCCGTGACGACGGGGGAGGCGAGCCGATATGTAGTGGGCAATCCCCAGGTGCAGCTAATCGATGTGTTAGCAGGGATGACCCTAAATCGGCTGGCTGAGGTAGAGTACCACACTCAAAAGGGTGAAGTGGTGCTGGACGCAACCACTGCCCAAATACTAGCTGATCGGATTCAGATTGCTGCTTGGCGGCAAAATGAAGAGACGGGGCATCGTTATGCGGTCGTAGAGCGCATTGTAGGGTCAGTGACTGCTGCGCCCTGGCCTACTTTATCACCCGAAATTTTGGCTGATGAAGCAGTGCGGCGTTGGCTTCTGCCACCTGTCTATGAGCGGCTACAAAGTGGTGGAGGTGAGTTTTTGGCAGAGTTGCGTCCTGCTTTTGCCCTTTTCTTGCGTTTTGATGGCATCGATTACGATAATGATCCAGCAGCCGGGGAGAAATTAGATACATTTGCTCAGGCTGTGCAAAGTATTTTGATGCGATATCAAAGTAATATGCTGCAATTATCGGTAGGGGATAAGGGCAGCCTATTGTATGCTACTTTTGGGGCACCAGTGGCGCATGAGGATGATGCGGTACGGGCAATGTCGGCGGCGTTGGAGTTGCGCCAGTTGATACAGACGTTGGATTTTATTACTTGTATTGAAATTGGCATAAGTCAGGGACGGTTACGGACGGGGGCTTATGGTGGCTCGATGCGCCGAACCTATGGGGTGTTGGGTGATGATGTCAATTTGGCGGCACGATTGATGCAAACGGCCGTTTCTGGACAGATTCTCGTGAGTGAAACGGCCCAAGAGACTGTGGCCAACGCTTTCCAATGGGAAACCTTGCCTAGTGTCATGGTTAAGGGGAAGTCAAGCCCTATTGGATTATTTAATCTCGTTGGCCTCAAAAAACAACAAACAATTCGTTTGACTGAACCCCAATATGCTTTGCCCATGATTGGGCGAAAAACTGAATTAGCCTTGATTGAGGAGAAGATCGGCCTGGCTTTACAAGGCAAAGGACAGATCATTGGCATTTATGGTGAAGCAGGCATGGGAAAATCCCGTCTGGTAGCTGAGGCCATTTATATGGCTACTAAAAAGGGGTTGACGGGGTATGGGGGTGAATGCCAATCCTATGGGATGAATACCAGCTATTTGGTCTGGCAACGAATTTGGCAGGGCTTTTTTGGCGTTTTTCCAGATTGGACGGCAACTGAGCAGATACAAGCATTAGAGGTGCAATTAGCCTTGATCAATGCCGGATTAATCGGCCGTTTGCCTTTACTTGGCACAGTGCTGAACACTTCATTTCCCGATAATGATCTGACTCAAACTTTCGATACCAAACTGCGTAAAACCTCTCTCGAAAGTCTGTTAGTGGAATGTCTACGCATTCGTTCCCAAGAAGAGCCAGTGCTGCTGGTTTTAGAAGATTGTCATTGGCTCGATCCCCTCTCTTCTGAGCTTTTGGAAATCATGGCCCGGGCGATTGTGGATTTGCCGGTTGTTATTGTGTTAGCGGCGCGCCAGCCAGAACTACCCCATGTATCATCTGCACCTATAAACAAGCTGCCCTATTTCACCGAAATTGTACTAGCAGACTTCACTCTGGAAGAGGCCCGCTATTTGATCAGGGCCAGATTGACGCAGTTGTTTGACCATGAAGCAACGGCTTCGCCGGTTTGGGTTGAACGTATTGTTAAGCGGGCTGGGGGCAATCCATTTTACATCGAAGAACTGATCAATTATTTACAAGATCGCAATATCGTTCTGGATGATAACCATGCTGTGGAGTTGCTTGATTTGCCAGATAGCTTGCATAGTCTGATCTTGAGCCGAATTGATCAACTCACAGAAGGACAAAAAAGTACGATTAAGGTTGCGAGCGTGGTCGGCCGTTTGTTCAAGGCCATGATCTTATGGGGGTCATATCCTCAATTGGGAGATGCGGAACGAGTCAAATTGGTGTTGGATGAATTGAGCAGGCTCGATTTGACCCCTTTGGATACCCCAGAGCCAGAACTCACATATTTGTTCAAAAATATTGTGACCCAAGAGGTTGCTTATCGTAGTATGCCTTTTTCCACCCGCTCTATGTTGCATGATATGGTGGGACGGTATATGGAACAGGCCTATACTGACACGGTAGACCAATATATCGATCTGCTTGCCTATCACTTTGAACACAGCGAGAATGAAGCCAAAAAACGAGAGTATTTGCTTAAAGCAGGAGAAGCAGCTCAAGCTGATTATAACAATACGGTTGCTATTAATTATTTTGAGCGGGTGCTACCTCTATTAACGGCCGCTCAGCAAATTCCTGTCTTGCTCAAATTAGGAAACGTATTGGAGCTAGTCGGCCGTTGGCATGAAGCCCGGGATACATATCATCAAGTTATGCAATTGGCCGACGAGCAAGGGAATCGTCAGGACAAAGCTTGGGCCCAAACAGCCACAGCCGAGCTATTACGTAAGCAAGGTCAATATGCTGAAGCCTTGGAATGGTTGCAAAAAGCTCAGAGAACATTCGAGGAGATTGATGATCAGGCAGGGGTAGGGCAAGTGCTTAAACAGGCTGGTTCAGTCGCCGCACAGCAAGGAAATTACGATCTAGCTACGGATCTATATGAACAAACTTTGTTGACCCAGCGTCAGCTTGGCAATCAGCCTGAAGTAGCCAATGTCTTAAGCAATTTAGGGGTTGTGGCTCGTTTTCAAGGTAATCCATCAGCCGCTCACATACTTCACACAGAAAGCCTCACGCTGCGACGGCAAATCGGTGATCGTAGAGCGATTGCTATTTCCCTGAATAATTTGGGTAATCTGGCTTTGGACGGGCATGATTTCACACAGGCGCGTTACTATTTAGAAGAAGCACTCGCCATTCAACGAGAAGTAGGTGATAAGGCTTACATTGCCAACTTTTTAATTAATTTGGGAAATGTAGCCCGTGATCAGGGCGATTTTGAGGCTGCTTTTGATTTGTACAGTGAGAGCTTAACTTTGAATCAGGAGCTAAGCGAGAAGTGGGCTTTGGCGTATGTGTTGGAAGATATGGGAGTGATGGCAGCGATGCAGACTGAGCCCTTACGTGCTTTGCGCTTGGTAGGGGTCGCAGCAGCATTACGCGAGGAAATTGGAGCGCCCTTGTCACCAGCAGAAGAGACGAAGCTGGCTCGCCTCATAGCCCCCGCCCGGCAAGCTGTTAGTGAGTCTGTGCAAAAGGAATTGGAAGATGAATGTGGCAATGTCCTTTTAGAGGATGCGTTTCATTATGCCTTAACAGATCGTTGGCCCGAATTCGCATAAAAAGACCCTTACTCGAAGGGTCTTTTTGTTTTACAGTGTCAGTCAGGTAACTAGAAAAGTCCCCAGTCCCCTCCGGCCCCTTCTTCCATCATAGACGGATCCCATAGTTCGGTGCCAATTTCGACGGTAACGCTGTTCGACATAACCTTGTTGCCAACCTGGCGCACTTGCTCAATAATCGCTGGCCCATAAGGACAGAACGGAGTGGTTAAGATCATGGTAATGATGGCTGTGTCGGCATCTTCATCAATGTCTAGGTTCCGCACCAGACCTAACTCAACAATATTCATGCCAATTTCGGGGTCAATGACGTTCCGTAAGGTTTCAACTAATTCTTCTTCTTTACTGATGACCATTTTCTGGCTCCTGTTTTAATTTTCATGTGATAAGGGCTGACGATTTTACAAAATACGGAATCGAATCATCAGTTTGAAGGGGTAGCAAGGAAACAACTTTGTTGTACTATGTAACCTCCGCTCCTAGGGAAAATTCGCAGCAGTTGGCGCCTTCTAACATGCAACTGTGTTGCTGGATGGGGGTTTGTAGGATGGTGAGCATAAGCTCTTTGTCGAAAGTACAGACTTCGCTGTGTTCGTGACCAACGGAGATGTAGGGACAACTGTATTCAATAAGTTTGTAGCCTCTGGCCGTTTTTTCCCAACTTGACAAGAAGCCTTCTTCGCCCAGCATGTCCACCAAATAGTCCAGTTTTTGCTCGATAGAAAGTGTTTCAAATTCACCAGCATGATCGGCGATGATTCCTTGGACGACACCTTTGAAGATTTCGGCCACCATCTCATCAGGCAGGCGGCTTTTAAGCTCATCAAGAAGGCGGCTGGTGAGGCGCACATACCGTTTGGGAAAGAGTTCTTGGCCTTGTTGACTGAGGGTGTAGGCATAAAACGGCCGTCCTACTTTGCGACGTACGGCCGTTGCTTCAATTAGTCCATCAGCCAGCAAACCATTTATGTGGTGACGTACCGTCACGGGAGAGACATCGGCGGCCTCAGCCAAAGTTTCTATGGTTGATTCCGGTGATGACTTGATGCTGTGCAAAATCACCTCGCGGGTACTTTGTTTTTGGTTGTTTGTTACAAATTTCACGATATAATTTCCTTTACCAAACCGCTTTGCATTATAACAATCCCCTAAAAAGCTGTCAATTTATCTTATTTTTATCATTAATATCATAATTATTGACGTGAACAAACCCATTTGTTATAATCCCGCCTGTTTGATAAATAGACAAATGATTGTGTGATTGAGTAATTAGCGAATTGTTCAATTACCTCAATACCGCCAAACCTTCACAGGAGATTTAGTTAGAATGACTATTGCTTTAGAGATCAAGAATCTACATGTTAATGCGGGTGATGTGCCCATTTTGCAGGGCATTGACCTGCTGGTAAAACAGGGCGAGGTTCACGCCCTCATGGGGCCAAATGGCTCTGGTAAAAGCACTTTGGCCTATACCTTGGCTGGACATCCCGCTTATGAACCGACCGCCGGACAAGTTATTTTTGATGGCATTGATTTATTTGAGCTAGAAGCTGATGAACGTGCTCGTGCAGGCCTGTTTTTGGCCTTCCAATATCCGGCAGCTGTGCCTGGTGTGACTTTAGCAAAGTTCTTGCGTCAAGCTATCACCTCACGGATGCAAGCCGAGGACCCTGATTCTAAAGGGATTTCAATTCCAGCTTTCCGCCGATTGCTAAAAGAGAAGATGGCTATGTTGGGCATTGATCAGAAATTTGCTGGTCGTTACCTGAATGAAGGTTTCTCGGGCGGTGAAAAGAAGCGAGTTGAAATTTTGCAGATGGCTACTGTGGAGCCAAAGATCGCCATCATGGATGAGACGGATTCGGGATTAGATATTGATGCCTTACGCATTGTGTCAGAGGGTGCCAACCGTTTGCGGGAGCAGTTGGGCATGGGAGCCTTGGTGATTACGCATTATCAACGCATCCTCAACTATATTAAGCCTGATTATGTGCATATTATGCTAGACGGCCGTATTGTGGAAAGCGGTGGCCCCGATTTAGCCTTGAAATTGGAAGAACATGGTTACGACTGGATTCGCGCCAAGCATAGTGAACTAGAGGAGGCTTAAATGTCTGAAGTCGTCGAACGTGAATTGACCGAAGAAGAAGTTGTTGCCGAAATCAATCAGGATTATGCGACGAAGTATGGCTTCGCTGATGCCGAAGATTACGTTTTTAAGGCCGAAAAAGGCTTGAATGAAGAGATGATCCGGGCTATGTCCCTGATGAAGAATGAGCCAGAATGGATGCTCGATATTCGCTTGAAGGCATATCAACATTTCTTGGAACGGCCGATGCCCGATTGGGGCGCGGATTTGTCTGGCATTGACTTTGAGGACATTTACTACTACATCAAGCCTTCAGATCGACAAGGTGACACTTGGGAAGACATTCCCAGCTACATCAAAGATACCTTTAACAAATTGGGCATTCCTGAAGCGGAGCAAAAATTCCTGTCTGGTGTGGCGGCTCAGTATGAGTCTGAGGTTGTTTACCACAATATCAAGAAGGATTTGGAAGCGAAGGGTGTAATTTTCTTGGGGATGGATGATGGCTTGGCCCAGTTCCCAGAGATTGTGAAGGAACATTTTGCCACGATTATTCCCTATAATGACAATAAGTTTGCAGCCCTGAATACGGCCGTTTGGTCGGGTGGCTCTTTTATCTATGTGCCACCGGGTGTGAGTGTGGAGATGCCTTTGCAGGCTTATTTCCGCATTAATGCTAAAAACGTAGGCCAGTTCGAGCGTACGCTCATCATTATAGATGAAGGAGCTTATGTGCATTATGTTGAGGGTTGTACAGCCCCGATTTACTCGGAAGATTCGCTCCATTCGGCCGTTGTCGAAATCATCGTCAAAAAAGGCGGCCGTTGCCGATACACCACCATCCAAAATTGGTCAAACAATGTTTATAATCTCGTTACCAAACGGGCTGTGGCCCATGAAAACGCCACAATGGAGTGGGTGGATGGCAATTTGGGCAGCAAAGTAACAATGAAGTATCCGGCCGTTTACATGATGGGTGAAGGGGCGCATGGTGAGATTTTGTCGATTGCTTTCGCGGGCACTGGGCAGCATCAAGATGCGGGCGGCAAGGTGGTGCACGTGGCCCCCAATACAACCAGCCGCATCATCTCCAAATCCATCAGCAAGAATGGCGGCCGTTCCTCTTATCGCGGTTTGCTCAAGGTAGAAGATGGGGCTGATAATTGCAAATCTAATGTGGTATGTGATGCCCTGTTGTTGGATGAGACCAGCCGCTCTGACACTTATCCCTATATCGAAATTGATGCTCAGGATGTGACGATTGGTCATGAGGCATCTGTGAGTAAGGTGGGTGAGGAGCAGTTGTTCTACTTGATGAGCCGTGGCATTACAGAAGAGGTAGCAATTTCGATGATCGTAAATGGCTTTATTGAGCCGCTGGTGAAGGAGCTACCAATGGAGTATGCGATTGAGATGAATCGTTTGATTCAGTTGCAAATGGAAGGGAGTATTGGATAGTAATCAGTGGTCAGTGACCAGTAATCAGTGGACACCACTGAATACTGAATACTGAATACTGAATACTGATTGAGACATGACAGCATTTACAAGAGAAGCAGTAATTGAATTATCCGCGCATTTGAATGAGCCAGAATGGATGCGGGAGTTTCGTCTGGCGGCGTGGGCAGCGTATCAGAGTATGCCGCTGCCGACGACGAGTGATGAGGCCTGGCGGCGCACCAATATCCGCCGCTTGAAGCTGGATAGTATTGGGCCATTTCTGAATGGCGGCACACCGACGGCGACTGTACCGGATTACTTGGAGGCGCAGTTTGCTGATGAGCCATCAGGCGGCATGTTGACCCAGATTGATGGGGTCACCGTAACGTATGCGTTGAGTGATGAATTGAAAGCGCAGGGTGTGATTTTTTGTGATATGGATACGGCCGTTCGTGAACACGGTGATCTTGTGCAAAAATATTTTATGAGCGAAGGCGTCAAGGTCAGCGACGGCAAATTTGCCGCCTTGCATGGGGCTTTTTGGCGTGGTGGCACGTTTCTTTATGTGCCTAAAAATGTGAAAGCGGCGGCGCCGCTGCACAGTACGCTCTGGTCGGCCAGTGGCAAAACGTTCTCCCACACATTGGTGGTGATGGAGGAAGGCTCCGAGGCCAACTTGCTCGATGTTTATGCCTCGGCGGATGGCGAAGGACAAGCTTTGCACAATGGTGTGATTGAACTGTTGGTGCGGGATAATGCGAATTTGATTTACTCTGGTTTGCAGGATTTTGGCAAGCATGTGTGGATGTTTAATCATGAGCGGGGCCGCATTGGCCGCGATGCTAAGTTGGACTGGGTGACAAGCTGGATGGGTTCGCGCATGGTGAAGGCGTTCCAGACTTTAGAGCTGGATCAGCCCGGTGGTTGGGGTCGGATGTCAGGGGCGTTTTTCACAAACGGCCGTCAACACGTAGACCTTGATACCCAGCAAAACCACAATGCGGCTGACACTGTCAGCGATTTACTCTACAAGGGTGCTCTCAAAGATAAATCGCGTACTGTTTGGCAAGGAATGATTAAAGCTTTGCCCGATTCGCAGCGAATCGATGGTTTCCAGGCCAACCGCAATCTGATGCTGGACAAAACGGCTCGCGCTGATTCGATTCCGGGTTTGGAGATTGAAGCAGATGATGTGGCTTGTACCCACGCCTCCACTGTGGGCAAGATGGATGAGGAAGAGGTCTTCTACCTGATGGCCCGGGGTATTCCCCGCCAGCGGGCGGTGGAGATGGTGGTGGAGGGCTTTTTCCATCCCCTGCTTACGCGGATTCCGGTTGAGGGGGTGCGTGAACGTATTTTCGGCCGTATTTTGGAGAAGATGAATCAGTAAGCAGTAAGTAGTGGTCAGTGATCGTTTTGCTCACGGCTTACCATTTACAATGCAAAGATGTATCTGTACGGGGCGAGAAGGGTAGCTGACTCGCCGCAATCATATTGACGCTTGCGAACTTGCGAACGGTGGCAGCCTTTCTCGCCGAATTCATGGTGAATGGGCATGAATGCCACCGTTTTGTTTTTGAAACGGTTTTGCGCCACCGAATGGAATTCGGTGGCTGGTACAAGAAACGTGCTGAAGGCACGTTGAGAAATTAACTTTAGGCGGTGAATTTATTCACCACGAAAGGAGTTTTCAATGAGTGATAAAGGGTATGTACACGATGAGGTCTTAGTCAGTACTGATTGGGTGGCGGAGAATTTGGGCAATACGGATGGCATCCGTTTAGTGGAGTCGAATGAGGATTTGTTACTATACCATACGGGGCATGTTCAAAATGCGGTTCATATTGATTGGGTGGCTGATTTGAATGATGCGATTCGGCGTGACTATTTGGATGAGGCGAAATTTGCGGAATTGATGGCTAATAATGGTATTAGCAATGATACGACGGTTGTCTTTTATGGGGACAAAAATAATTGGTGGGCTTGTTATGCCCTATGGGTGTTTAAGTTGTTTGGTCACGCCGATTGTCGAGTGATGGATGGCGGCCGCAAGAAATGGATGGATGAGGGGCGTGAATTGACTAAGGATAAGCCTTCGTTTGCAAGAACTGATTATAAAACGGCCGCTCGTACTGACTATAAAATCCGCGCTTTTCGTGATCAAGTATTGGATCATATCCGTGCTGACCAGCCGTTGGTGGATGTGCGTAGCCCGCAAGAGTTTAGTGGTGAGTTATTGCATATGCCTGGATCACCACAAGAGGGTGCGCTGCGCGGTGGTCATATCAAGGGTGCGGCTAATGTGCCCTGGAGCCGGGCAGTGGCGGAAGATGGGACGTTTAAGACGGCCGTTGAGCTGCGTGCCATCTATGAAACGGAACAGGGGCTTTCGCCTGACAAAAGCGTGGTAGCTTACTGTCGTATTGGCGAACGTAGTTCCCACACCTGGTTTGTCCTCACCTACTTGCTGGGTTATCCTTCCGTCCGTAACTACGATGGTTCCTGGACGGAGTGGGGTAATTTGGTCGGGGTTCCGATTGAGAATCCTTCTAAATCTTAATATTTTCGATTGCCGATTTACGATTTACGATTGTGCATAAGTTATCGTAAATCGTAAATCTAAAATCGTAAATCGTAAATGAATATGCTTGATGTAAACAAAATCCGCGCTGAGTTCCCTATATTGCAGGAGGAGGCGCATCCCGGCGTGCCTCTCATTTATTTAGATAGTGCTGCTTCTTCACAAAAGCCGATTCAGGTGATAGAGGCGATGAACGAGTATTATCGTAGCTATAATGCCAATGTGCATCGAGGCATTCATCGCTTGAGTGAGGATGCCACCAATGCTTATGAGGGAGCACGTGAGCGCATTGCTCAGTTTATTAATGCTCCCGATGCGGCTGAGACGATTTACGTGCGCAATGCCACGGAAGGTTTCAACTTGGTGGCCTATACGTGGGGGCGGAGCAATATTGGGGCGGGTGATGAGATTTTGCTGACGGAGATGGAGCATCATGCCAATATTGTGCCCTGGCAGATTTTGGCAGAGGAGAAGGGGGCAATTGTCAAATATGTGCCATTTCATAATGAGGATGGTACGTTGGATTTGAGTAATTTGGATGCGTTGTTGACGGAGCGGACGAAGATTTTTTCGTTTACGGCCGTTTCCAACGTCTTTGGCACCATCAATCCGGTACGCCAACTGGTGGATGCAGCCCATGCTGTGGGGGCCATTGCCATGGTGGACGCGGCCCAAGCTGTGCCCCACATGGCGGTGGATGTGCAAGCCTGGGATTGCGATTTTATGGCCTTCTCTAGTCACAAGATGTGCGGCCCCACGGGGATTGGTATGTTGTATGGCAAGCGGGAATTACTAGAGGTGATGCCGCCGTTTATGGGTGGCGGTGACATGATTCGGCGGGTGACGTTTGAAGGCTCGACATGGAATGATTTGCCGCATAAGTTTGAGGCGGGTACGCCCAGTATTGCGGAGGGGATTGGCTTGGGAGCGGCGGTGGATTATTTAACGGCCGTTGGCATGGACGACATTCACGGGTACGAGCAGTTTATCACCAATTATGCGCTGGAAGCGCTGAGCGAAGTGGAAGGGTTGAAAGTGATTGGCCCACCTGCTTCGCAAAAGGCGGGGGTAGCGGCATTTACCTTGGCCAAAATTCACCCGCATGATATTGCCGAGTTGGTGGATAAAGATGGCATTGCGGTGCGGGCAGGGCATCATTGTGCCATGCCGCTGCACAAGAAGATGGGTATTAATGCCACGGCAAGAGCCAGTTTTTATTTGCATACCACAACTGAGGAAGTAGATCGGCTTGTGGAAAGTCTCAATCGTGTCCGTAAAGTTTTTCGGCTATAATTAAAAAAGTAAACCCCCAGCTATGCTGGGGAGACTGCTAAAGTTTGACAGATACGGGAGCATTTAAGAATCTCCAAAAAGAACCGCTCAAAGTTCAAAAAAGGAGATTCTTAAATGGAAGCAAAAAGTCTAAGTCATACAAAATGGGAATGCAAATACCATATCGTATGGATACCAAAATATCGAAAAAAGAAATTGTTCAAAGAGTTGAGAAAGCATTTGGGAGAAGTGTTCAAAGAATTAGCAAGACATAAAGAATGTGAAATAGTGCAAGGGAGTTTGAGAGCAGACCATGTGCACATCTTGATAGAAATTCCACCAAAATATGCAGTATCGCAGGTGGTAGGGTATATCAAAGGGAAAAGTGCCATACATATAGCTAGAACATATGGAGGCAGGAAAAGGAATTTCACTGGGCAAAAATTCTGGGCGAGAGGATATTATGTCTCGACAGTAGGTAGAGAGGAGGCAGTGATACGAGAATATATCCAGAAGCAAGAGCAAGAAGACAGAAGATATGACCAGTTGACCTTGTTCGACGATGAAAGTTAAGGTGCTTACCCCAGTGAGGGGCTAGCAGTCAGCCGCTTTGAGCGGCTCACACATTCAAACCGCTTTGAGCGGTTCTCATGTTCAAGCCACCACCTTTGGTGGTGGTTATGACTTGAGAAAGTTTTATGCCAACGATAAGCAGATTTTATGGTATTGTTGTTTATATGAATTACCGGGAACATCCACCACCTCATTTCCATGCACGGTATGGAAGTCAAGAGGCTACAATTGAAACTGGTATTGTACAAGGTAGGATGTCAAGACGGGCACTGAATCTGTTGTTTGACTGGCTAGATGAGCATCAGGAAGAATTATTAGTAAACTGGGAACGTGCTGAGAATCATCAGCCTTTGAATAAAATTCCACCGCTGTCGTAGAGGTTGTTATGTTTTTACATGTGGTAGATAGTAAATATCTTGAAGATTACAAGCTCCAACTGACCTTCAATGATGGTGTTGTGAAAGTTGTTGATTTGCAAGGTGAATTGTATGGGGTAGTTTTTGAACCAATTCAAGAGATTCCCTTTTTTAAGCAAGTGGTAGTAAACAAGGAAACTAATACGGTTGAGTGGCCAAATGGAGCAGATTTTGCACCAGAGTTTTTGTATGAGATTGGTGTGGAGGTGGATGTGACATTGGAAACGGCCGTTCCTGCCTAAAGATCAATAGATAGGGTTGCTTTATGGATAGTGGATATTACCGTGAACAGATCATTGATTTATATGAGAACCCCTCGAATTATGGGGAGTTAGATCCGGCTGACTTTTCTTATGAGGAAGATAACCCGCTCTGTGGAGATGTAGTGCGGATTGATGTGAAGTTGGATGAAAACGGCCGTGTGGCCGACATCGCCTGGTCGGGTGATGGCTGTGCAATCAGCCAAGCCTCAGCTTCCCTCCTAACTGAAGAAGTACGCGGTAAAACCCTAGCTGAAGTTAAAGCCTTTCCTAAAGAACAGTTACTCGATCTCATAGGTATCCCCCTGAGCATGGCCCGTGTGAAATGTGCTTTGTTATCTCTTAAAGTGTTGAAGGCAGGCGCTTACGGTATACCGGAACCTGATACGATGCGGGGTGAATAAAATGGCCGGTTACGTGAAAGTAGCAAAAGTGCAGGACATTCCTCCTGGTAGTCGGTTGTGGTACGATTTTGAGGAGGAGTCGGTTATTGTGTTCAATGTGGATGGTCAGTTTTACTGTGTAGCCGATTTGTGCAGCCACGATGATGGCCCGTTAGAAGATGGTGAGTTAGCGGGTTACGAAGTTGAGTGCCCTCGTCACGGCGCGCGTTTTGATATTCGTACAGGTAAAGCCCTGTGCTTGCCGGCCACATCAAGCATCCCTGCCTATAAGGTCAAAGTTGAAGGGGATGATATCTATGTTGAATCGCCAGATGATTGGTAATTGGCCATCATTTTTACCTAAAAAGACAAGGGCGCAGTCGAGAAAACTGCGCTCTTTTTGCGTTTGACAGCAACGGTAAAATTCCCTATATTTGGCTTTCCATTTATTAGAACAAATATTTCATTTTATCGTAGTGCGTGAGAAATTAAGAGCTTACGCACTACGGAATACGCAATACGGAAACCATGGAACTAGGACTTGTAAAAAAGATTGATATTGATGAGGAAATGCGTGAATCGTATCTGAGTTATGCGATGAGCGTCATTGTGTCGCGGGCTTTGCCAGATGCTCGCGACGGTTTGAAACCAGTGCAGCGGCGCATTCTCTACGCTATGTATGACATGCACCTGCGTCCTGATACCCCGCATAGGAAATCGGCCCGTGTTGTGGGCGAGGTTTTGGGAAAATACCATCCACATGGTGACCAATCGGTCTACGACGCGATGGTGCGCTTGGCACAGGACTTTTCGATGCGCTATCAATTGGTGGATGGGCAAGGTAATTTTGGTTCGATTGATGGGGATGCGGCGGCAGCAATGCGTTATACCGAGGCTAGGATGTCTAACATGGGCTATGACATGTTGGATGATCTGGGTAAGAACACGGTTGATTATGGTCAAAATTTTGATGATTCATTGCAAGAACCGGCCGTTTTGCCAGCTACGATTCCCAATTTATTGGTCAATGGCTCGTCGGGTATTGCGGTGGGTATGGCTACCAATGTGCCGCCCCACAATTTGAACGAAGTCATAGATGCTCTGGTTTATATGCTAGACAATTGGCGCAAATTGGATGATGTGTCGGTGACGGATTTGATGCGCTTTATTCAAGGACCTGATTTTCCCACTGGTGGCCTCATCTTCCGGCGGCGCAAGGCAGACGCGGAGAATAAGGATGCGATTGCCCAGGCTTATGCGACTGGCAAGGGGCGTATTACGGTGCGGGCTAAGGCTTATGTGGAGCAGATGGGGCGTAATAAATCGCGCATTGTGATTACGGAGTTACCGTATCAGGCTAATAAAACGAACTTGTTGGGGAAAATTGCTGATTTGCATAGGGACGGCCGGGTTGAGGGGTTGACAGATTTGCGTGATGAGTCTGATCGCAATGGGATGCGAATTATTTTGGAGACGACGCGCAATGTGGAGCCGGAGAAGGTGCTGTCTGATCTCTTCCGGCTAACTCCTCTGCAAAGCACTTTTAGTATTTCACTGCTGGCTCTGGTAAATGGCACCCCCCGTATTTTGACGCTGAAGCAGGCGTTGAAGGTGTATTTGGATCATCGCCAAGAGGTGGTGCAGCGACGCAGTGGGTATGATTTGGCGCAAGCGAAGGAGCGGGCGCATATTTTAGAGGGGTTGTTAAAGGCCCTGGATAATTTAGATGCGGTGATTGATACGATTCGGCGGTCGAGAACGGCCGATACAGCGCGTAAAAATCTACAAAAGAACTTCAAGTTGTCTGAGGCGCAGGCGACAGCGATCTTGAATATGCCGCTGCGCCGTTTGGCAGCCTTGGAGCGGCGCAAAATTCAGGACGAATATCAAGAAAAGCTGAAATTGATCAAGTATTTGGAACGATTGCTGGCCAATCCGGTTATGATTCGTGGGGTGATTAAGGAGGAGTTGCTGACGATTCAAGAGAAATATGGGGATGGGCGGCGGACGCAGATTGTGGATGATGAGGATAGCAGCATGATAACGGCGGCTGATCTGTTGCCGGATGAAAAATGCTGGGTGTTGGTGGGAGAGAAGGGAACAATGGCCCGTACTTCGTCACCAGAGTTGATCAAGATTCCTCTGAAACCAGCGGAGTTGCCCTTTGTTTTGATGGAAGCCAATACGCAGGATATTTTGTATCTCATGGCGGCGGACGGCCGGGCAGTGAGCCTGCCCATTCACCAATTGCCTAAGGCCCGGGAGATGGGCGACGGGGTACATTATGCGGAATTAACGGGTTTGTCACGGCGGGACCATTTGGCAGCGGCTTTGGTACGGCCGTTAGACACACCCGGCTTTCTGTTCTTGACAACTTTAGGGGGAGTAGTGAAGCGAGTTGAGCTAGATGATTTGCCTGGCATCACGAGTGAACCATTTGTGGTGATGAATGTGGCGGAGGAAGATTCCCTTGGCTGGGCTAAGTTGACAAGCGGGGAAGATCAGATTATGCTGGCGACAGCGGCTGGACAAGTGATTCGTTTTAAGGAGTCCGAAGTGCGGGCGATGGGTTTACCAGCCGCTGGGGTGATGGGGATTAAGTTAGCTGATGAGGTGGATGGCTTGATTGGTATGGATGTGGTACAACCGGAGGGGTATTTGTGGAGTATCACGGATAATGGCCTAGCCAAGGCAACGCCGATGGTGGCCTATCCTACGCAAGGTCGGTATGGACAGGGTGTGATAAATGTACGGCTGCCGAAGGGAGCGTCAGAAGTTGTGGCTGCCGTGATTGTACCGGCCGAGGCGGAAGTGCTAGTTCTGACGGCACATGGCTCAACAAAGCGAGTGGCATGGGATAAGCCAGCTATTGGCAGTCGAGCTATTAAACCACGAGAAGCTTTTAAGGTGGGGATGAATAATCGAATTACAGGGGCGTTGACGACGATGGCCCGGCCAGGGGTGGAGGAAAATGGGGAAACGGCCGTCGCCCAACAACTCTCACTCATAGAGGAGCCAACAGCCAAGCCCAAACGGAAGAAAAGCTCAAGACCAAAACCAAAGAAAAAATGAGTATGGAGAACAAAATGAACTATAGAGATGAATGGGCCACAGACGAAAGTGGAAAAAAATTTGTATTTACTGTGGAAATGCAGCGTCAGTTAAGCGAAGCTGGTTTGCCGGTTGAACCCGCCTCGCTCGCTTCTTTACCCCAAGGTCACAGTCGGCCCCAAGGTAGTCGTCCAGATAGTTACGCAGATAGGAAAAGACCACAGGAAAAGGTGCCGGAAACGGCCGTTGAAGAGCTATCCTTTACACCTCCCTCAGATATCCAAATCGATCCTGAAACAGGCAAATATATCGGCCGTATTAAATGGTACAACACCAAAAAAGGTTACGGCTTCATCATTCGTGGGGGCGGTGAGGAAATCTTCTTCCACAAATCGGGCGCTTCCCACGATCCCTTGAGTTTTAATGAAGGCGAATGGGTGTTATACGACGTGGAAGATACGCACAAAGGCCCAGAAGCCACTGACGTTGAACCCTATCAAAACGAAGCTGCGTTATGAAAAAATAAAGAGCAGCACAATACAAAAAAGATAAATCCCCCCAAGAACAAAGGCCACGCGCACAACGCGGGCCTTTGTTTTTTGCTGGCGCAGCGAATCGCGTAAGTAATCTTGTAGCATCGTGACTAAAAACAGCCAAACCATCCCCAAGACTAACGTGAGAAACCGTCCTAACCCATGAATTGTGTGAGTATTCCAACCTACGGTATGAAGCGCTGGTAGCTGCACAGCTTTCAGCGCAAAATAAATAATTGTGGCATGAATCTGAAAGGCGACCAATACCATGACAGCTGCGATAACGGCCCATAAAAGATACAATCTAACCCCTCCAAATATATCTTGCATCCGCCGCGACATCAGCTACATTTCCAAAAAATATCGGTAAACTTGCCGATATTGTATCCACTTCCTAAACCCAAAGACAAGAAGATTATCTGCCCCTTAATCTGGGATCTAAGGCATCACGTAAACCATCGCCAATGAAATTCACACTAATGACGGTCAGTGAAATCGTTAGGCCCGGCCATAGAACACGGGTGGGTGTTAATTGAATAAAATCTTTACCATCAAAAAGCAGCCGCCCCCAGGTTGGAAAGTCAGAGGGGAACCCCAGTCCTAAAAAGGAGAGAGCAGATTCAGTGAGAATTGCCCCGGCCACGCCTAAGGCTGCAGCCACCATAACGGGACTTAACACATTAGGAAAGATATGGCGCAAGATAATTTTGCTTTTGCGAGTACCAATGCTGATAGCGGCCGTGACAAACTCTTGATTCTTAACCGATAACACCTCACCGCGAACGACACGGGCTGTTTGCATCCAACTTGTCACACCAATAATAAAAACAATGAGCAAAAAGATACCGGTCTCGGGGCCAAACAAAGCTCGCAAAGTATCCCGAAACAGTAAAATGACAACCAACAATAGCGGCAAAATCGGCAGCGATAAAAACATATCTGTCAAACGCATCAAAGGGCCATCTAAACGCGGGAAATAACCTGCCAAGATGCCTACTGCCGCTCCCAAAGTAATAGAGATCAGCATTGCCGTCACCCCTACAGCTAACGAAATGCGTCCTCCGACTAAGACCTGCGCTAGCATGTCCCGTCCCAAGTTGTCAGTACCAAGTGGATGAGTGGCTGATGGTCCTTGATTTTGTGCTAAAACGTCTAAAAGCTGGGGATCAACAGTATAAACCAAGGGGCCAACGAGCACAGCTAGGACAAAAAAGATCAATATAGTCATGCCGGTTAAGGCGCCTTTGTGTTTACGAAACTGAAGCCACACATCCATCCATAAAGAACGATGTTGTTGCTCTATTTGAGCCATGTCTAAAGTAGCGGGTGCGACAGCCATTGTTTTGCTCCTATTCACTATCCCAAAGATGAATCATCTTTTTAGGTAAGCCAGTCGGGAAAAATCCACTCCTTATTAGATTAGGATTGTTACTTTTCTCAATAGGCCTCAAATCTAGTCATATCGAATACGCGGATCAAGGACACCGTATAAAACATCGGCGACAATATTAAACATCACAATGAGAACAGCAAAGATAAAAGTGATAGATTGTACCAAGGGAATATCAGCTCCCTGAATGGCAATAATAAGCAACTGACCCAAACCATTTACACGGAATATCTGTTCAGTAATGATAGCTCCACCGAAAATGCCCGGAATACCGAGGGCCAGTAGTGTAATAACTGGGATTAGACTGTTACGCAGTACGTGTACAAGGATAACAATACGTTCTACTAGACCTTTCGATCTGGCTGTACGTACATAATCCTGATTGAGATTGTCGAGCATGGCGGAGCGTGTAAACCGACTCAACTGGGCTGCGTTAAAGAAGGTAAGAACGGTCACAGGCATGATCATCTGCTTGATTTGAACCCACAAGCTGGCTAAATCTGTTACTTCATGGGTTGTATCATAAAAAGAAGGCAACCATTTCAAGGTGACACTGAAAATAATAATAAAAACGAGACCTGTGAAGAAAGTAGGCACCGAAAATCCAATCAAAGAGATAAATGTGCCAATTTGATCAAAAAGGGAATATTGCTTATAAGCAGAGATGACCCCTACTGGGATGGCGACTAAAGCCCCGAGAATGTAGGCCAATCCCAGCACCCACAACGTTTGAGGCAAGCGTTCCAGAATGACATCTATAACTGGCCCACGTGTAGCCCAAGAGCGAACTCGTAAGCGATTAGCTGAATCCCCTATTTGTACATCAAATAGTTGTTCAATGACATTTAGCGGCTCATTGACGAGAAATTGCTGCATCCATTTAAAGTAACGGATGTGAAATGGTTGACCTAAACCTAAGGATTCCCTAATTTGTTCTTTTACTTCAGGGGGAATGGTTAATGGCAAATTGCCTGTTGGATCGTTGGGGGCCAAATCGAGGATGGCGAAGATGACAAAGCTGATAACGAGTAAAGTGGGTATAGCTGATAAGAGTCGACGAATAATGAACCGAACCATATCTAGCCCCTTTAATAAAGTGGTCTACAGCCTTCATGGGCTGTAGACCACTCAATTGCATGGTCAGTTATCGCAGAACTGACGGATTACAAGAATCTGTGAACTAACTGCCGGAACGAGACCAATCGGCAATGTTCCAAACTTCGGAATCCCAGGCGTTATGACGGACACCTAAGAGGGTATTGGCCCAAGCAGAGACACTACCACGATGGATAAGTGGTATCATAGCTCCTTCTTGGACAAGCAAGTCATTCATCTGCTTCACAATCTCAGCGCGTTCGTTAATATCGGCCGTTTGGGCTAATTGTGCTGCTAAAGCATCATAATCTTCATTACACCAACGGGGCACGTTAGGCCCAAGCCATTGATTCTCAGCACGAGCGACGTTGTCGCAGGTCCAGCTAGCCATGTAAGCTTGTGGGTCTGTACCAGAAGCACCATTGGTATACATTTCGATGTCAGAATAGAATTTGCCGTAGGTATCTGGACTGGCAGGATCACCACCAAAGAAAACGGCCGCATCCACATTCTTCAACTCAGTTTCGACACCGATTTGTTCCCACCACTGCTTAACCAAAGCTTGTGTACCTTGGCGCACCGAGTTAGTAGAGGTTTGATAGAGGAAGCTCAAGCGCACACCATCTTTCTCGCGCACACCATCGCTACCAACAACCCAACCAGCCTCATCTAATAGTGCGTTTGCTCCAGCAATGTCTTGCACAAGGCAACCATCGTTGGCAGTAGATACATAAACAGCAGGTCCAGGCAACACGTTGCATGTAGGACGACCTGCTTGGCCATAGCCTACCCGCGTGAGGGTGGCACGGTCAACGGCCATCGATAAGGCTTGGCGTACGGCCGGATCGGTCAGAGCCGGATGTGGGTTCGGATCGTCAGGAGTCCATTCAGAACGGAGATCACCTAAATCTGGATCAGGATTAGTCTGATTGATCATCAAACGTTCCACGTTAGTAGCAAAAGCTGAACTAACTTTACCCAAACCAGCTAATTCCATAGCCGAAAGAATTTCTGGCTCAACTTGTAAGTTCCAAGCATAGTCTGCTTCTCCAGTTTCTAAAACAGAGCGTGCCGCAGCAGCAGCATCACCACCACCTTTCCAAATGACCTCTGAGAAGAATGGTTTATTAGGATCACGATAATTTTCGTTCATCTCAAAAAGAACAACATCATTAGCCCGGAATTCTGTGACCTTATAGGCACCTGTCCCAATCGGGTTGAAGTTCTGATCGGTACATTCTTGAGCTGCAGCACCTACGCAGTCAGCAAATTGAGCAGCTTGGATAATCGGGACCTGGGCACTAACAAAAGGCCCATAAGGGAATGGGGTTGGCTCAGAGAAGTTGACCCGAACTGTCAAATCATCCACAGCTTCAATACTGTCTACGCCTGCGAAGAATTGAATCGAGGAGCAACCTGCATCAGGATTCATACAGTATTCACCTGTAAATACAACATCAGCGGAGGTGAATGGTGTACCGTCTGACCAAAGAATCCCCTCTTTGAGAGTCCAGGTGATACTCATCAGATCTTCTGCAACACCACCATTTTCCACTGTAGGAATATCAGCGGCGAGCTTAGGTACTAGGTTGCCTGCTTCATCGTAATTGGCCAATGGCTCAATGACGACAGAAGAGGCATCAATTTCTTTAGTACCACCGGAAAGGAAGGGATTTAGGTTTGAGGCTGCTTGCCAATAAATGATGGTCAAGGTGCCACCTTGACCACGAGCGCCGCTGCCTTCACCTTCTACAACCACAGTTTCGACAACAGTCTCAACTACTGTTTCGACCTCTGTTTCAGTGACAACGCGAGTGACTTCAACAGTTTCGCCTTCTTCTACAACTGTTTCAGTGACAACACGAGTAACTTCGACGGTTTGGGGCTGACAAGCAACGACCACTAAACCTGTAACTAACATCAGTAAGAGTAAATATACTTTTTTCACAATCTCCTCCGAAAATTTTCGATTTTAGATATATTAGATAGATACAAAAAAGTGACTTTATGCGAAAGGTTTCTCAATATTTCTTACATCACCTCCTTGCTGATGTAAAACGATCACTAAAAACATCGTATTACAAACTATAGCGCAAATTAATAAAATTCGCCAACCTCTTTTTACCCGCTACTGACACTATTATGCCTCTATTTTGTCACTTAGCTACATGACAAGCGGCCCAGTGACCAGGTCGCAGTTCTCGCCATTCAGGCATTACTTGGAAGCATTGCTCGACAGTAACGGGACAACGTGTATTAAAGGGACACCCTTGTGGTGGATTAGCAGGGCTAGGTACATCACCCTGCAAAATAATGCGCTTTCTCTCGCGTTCTAAGAGGGGGTCGGCTACGGGAACGGCCGATAATAAAGCTTGTGTATAGGGATGGAGCGGTTCATTATATAGAGCATTCCGTTCTGCCAACTCCATAATCTTGCCCAAATACATCACTGCCACCCGATCCGAGATATGGCGAATCATGCTCAAATCATGTGAAATAAACAGATAAGTCAATCCCAAGTCATTTTGGAGCTCTTCCAATAGATTAACCACTTGGGCCTGAATAGACACATCCAAAGCGGCAATCGGCTCATCACAGACAATAAATTCTGGATTGAGGGCAATCGCCCGGGCAATGCCAATCCGCTGCCGCTGTCCCCCAGAAAATTCATGGGGATACCGATTAGTATAAGCTGGATTGAGACCAACTAAAGATAGTAACTCCTCAACTCGGTTCTTTTTAGCCTGTCCCTTAACAACCCCATGTTCATCCAATGGCTCACTGATGATGCTGCCCACTGTCATACGTGGATTGAGGCAAGCATGTGGGTCTTGAAAGATCATTTGCATTTTAGGCCGAATTTTGCGTAAATCATTGCCCTCAAGCGTTGTAATATCCTTCCCCTCAAACTCAATACTCCCTTCCGTTGGCTGGTAAAGGCGCAAGATGACCCGCCCAGCAGTAGACTTGCCGCAACCGCTTTCACCCACAAGCCCCAATGTCTCACCCTTATGTACATCAAAGGATACTCCATCTACCGCTTTGATTGCCCCCACCTGGCGCCGAAAAACACCCTTCATAATCGGGAAATGTTTTTTTAGATTATTGACGCGAACCAGAACCTCTTGATTGTTACTGTTCATAGCGTGGCCTTGATTGTTCTGTATCCCACCAACAAGCAACTTCTTGTTTATTGCTGATGGACAGTAATTGGGGATTTTCTTGATGGCATCGTTCGTAAGCGAACGGACAACGTGGGGCAAATGGACAACTGGTTGGTTCGGCTAAGAGATTAGGGGGAGACCCTTTAATATTGGTGAGGCGTTCAGCACGCTCAGATTCTACACGAGGCAGAGACCCCAATAAACCTTGTGTATAAGGATGCTGCGGTGAACGATAAAGATTGACGACATCAGCCCGCTCAACCACAAAGCCACCGTACATCACCATCACTCTATCAGCAATACCTGCTACCACGCCCAAATCATGGGTAATCCAGATGATGGCCATACCTAATTCTTCACGAAGACGTTGTATTAGGGCGATGATTTGGGCTTGAATCGTAACATCAAGGGCAGTTGTTGGTTCATCAGCGATGAGGATTTGAGGGTTGCAAGAGAGAGCAATGGCAATCATAACTCGCTGTCGCATCCCACCTGAAAATTGGTGCGGATAGTCGTTTAGTCTTGATTCGGCCATGGGGATGCCAACAAGCTGCAATAAATCTACAGCGCGTTTGCGGGCAGCCTCTTTGGTCATACTCAGGTGTGTTTCCAATGATTCCGTTAGCTGCTTACCAATGGTTAGAACTGGATTGAGGGAGGTCATGGGGTCTTGGAAAATAAAGCCAATCTGCCCTCCACGCACCTGACGCATTTCATCAATGTTCATAGTGAGCAAATCTTGTTCGCTAAAGATAGCTTCACCATCAGCGATTTGGCCTGGCGGCATGGGAATGAGTTGGAGCAGCGACATCATGGTCACGCTTTTGCCCGATCCGCTTTCACCAACCACGCCCAGCATTTCTCCTTCATCCAGGTGAAAGCTGACACCATTGACGGCATGGACAGTGCCATCCTGGGTATGAAAATGTGTTTTCAGATTGTTGACTTCTAAAACTTTGGGTTTTGATTCTGACCAGGTAAGCCCCGACATATATTTGTGCCTTTTTTGTGATTTTCCTCTTCCTACTTTTGAGTGTACACGAAAATGAAAAATATGAAAAATATCCGATTTCTTAAGTAATTTGGGTTACTAAGAATGGTAAAATAGTGCCAGCCTTGCCTGGCAATGTATGGTGCAGATAAGGAGATAGGGGGGTTGGGTGTGGATTAATTTCGATAGTGAGAGCTTGATGCTGTAGGGCTTCGAGGGGGAGGGAGGCGGCAGGCTGAACCAGCGCGGATGTACCGACGGAGAGGAAGATGTCACATTTTTGGCTGGCTCGAATAGCTTGTGATAAAGCAGCGTAGGGTAATGTCTCGCCAAACCAGACGACATCGGGACGAAGGGGACTGCTGCATAGGGGGCACAGAGGTGGTGTTTCTTGGCTGTCGGACCAGGTGTTGACTTGGTGATGGTTGGCGAAGCATTTGGTGCGGGTGATGTTGCCATGTAGCTCTATTATGTTTTGGCTGCCAGAACGGCCGTGTAGCCCATCCACATTTTGAGTGATCAGCGTCAACTGGGGAACCTTCTTCTCCAATTCTACCAGGGCGAGATGCCCAGGATTTGGTTTTGCTTGGGCGACTAAGTTACGCCGCCAAGCATACCATTCCCATACCAATTGGGGATTACGTTGGAAGGCTTGAGGGGTTGCTAGTTCCTGTGGATCATATTGTGCCCATAAGCCTGTTTGCGCTTCACGGAAAGTAGGCACACCGCTTTCAGCCGAAATGCCTGCCCCTGTTAAAACCACGATATGACGTGCTTGTTGGAGGGAGGTGATTAATGCGGGTTGAATTTCAATATGCACGGCTGTCTTGTCTGCCTCAATTTGGATAGTTCAGTGCTATCGATTTTAAAGTCCCAAGAGGAGTTTGGCTAGTAGGAAGTAGATGAGTAAACCGGAGGTGTCCACGATTGTACTAATCATAGGACCACTGATGACAGTGGGGTCTATTTTGAAGTGATTAGCCAGGATGGGGACGAGGGTAGCGATGGTGGTGGCCCAAATAACCACGATAGGTAGGGTGAGGGTGACGACGAGGGCAACTTCATAACCTGTTTGCCACAAAACGGCACGGAGAAAGCCGACCAAGCCCATGGCTAAACCGAGCAGTAAGCCAGCGGTGACTTCGCGTAGCCAAGCTTGGCCGATGTTGGACAGGCGTACTTCGCCGAGGGTGAGGGCGCGAATAATGGTGGCTACAGTTTGGGAGCCAGCGTTACCGCCTGTACCGGTGATGAGGGGAATGAAGAAACTGAGAGCGACCACAAGGACAAGCTCCTCTTCAAAAAAACGGAGGACAGTGCCAGTGAGGGTGGCGGCGACGAAGAGTAACATTAGCCAACCAATGCGTTTGCGGACGACTTGCCAGAGAGAAGCGGCAAAGTAGGGTTGTTCAAGCGGTTCGGAACCGCCGAGACGTTGGATGTCTTCGGTCACTTCTTCCTCGAAGATGTCTACGACATCATCCATGGTAACAACACCGAGCAAGTGATTGTGATGGTCCACGATAGGCATGGCGTAGTAATCGTAGCGAGCCACCATCTCGGCCAACTCTTCCTGATCGGCCGTTACGGGCACAGCGACGATGTCTGCGGTCATAATGGTGTCTATGATGGCATCGGGCTGACTCAAAATGAGGGCTCGTAAGGGGGTAACACCAATGAGACGGCCGTTGCGATCAACCACGTAAAGGTAATGTAAGGTTTCGGCATCTTCGAGGCTGCGTAGATAGTCGAAGGCTTCGGCCACCGTCCAGTGGCGGCGCAACACAGCCACGTCGGTTGTCATCAGACGACCGGCCGTTTCTTCCTCATAGGCCAAGAGTTCACGAACCTCTTCGGCCTCTTCCGGCTCCATCAAATCAATGAGGCGGTCGGAAATTTCGTCGGGTAGATCTTCCAAGAATTCGGCCGCATCATCCATTGGTAGTTCTTCAAGGAGATCGGCCAAACGTTCGTCATCTACTCTTTCGACTAATTCTTGGCGTACAAGGCTATGAGTTTCGTCTAGAACTTCACTGCCTACTTCTAGGGGAAGCAACTCAAAGACAGCAACACCATCTTCGGGGGATAAGTCGTCTAGGAGATGGGCGATGTCAGTGGGGTGGATGGTTTGTAGAAGTTGACGTAGTTGCTCAACCTCGCCTTGCTGGATGAGGGTTTCGATGAGTTCGGGCGTGGGGGGCGTGCTGGCAATTTGTTCCATTGGTTAACTACTCTTCTTCATTATCGGCCAGAGGAGGCAGTTCTATCACAGCCTCCAGGCCAAAATGTTGTAAGAATTCTGGGGTTGTGCCATAGAGAATGGGGCGACCAGGAGTATCGAGACGGCCGTTTTCCTCAATTAACCCCTTGCTCAGCAATGTCCGCAATGAACCATCGGAATTGACCCCTCGAATTTGGTCAATTTGGGGCCGAGTAATAGGCTGCAAATAGGCGACAATGGATAAAACTTCCAGAGCGGCTTGGCTCAAGCGCGTTGTCACTTCGAGGCCTAAAAAATGTTCAATCACACTGCTGGCTTCGGGGGCTGTAGTTAGCTGTACTTCACTGCCAGACCATTGCAAACGTAAGCCCCGTTGTTGGCACTGTTCTGCCAGATCATTGAGAAGCTTTTTAACGGCCGTTGTGGTGGTTTCCAAAGCGGCAGCCAAGCGTTGTAGAGGAACAGGGCCACTGGCCACAAATAGAATACTCTCTAGCAGGGCAACTGGTGATAAAGTGATTTCGTCTTTGCTACTTTCCATAGGGGACGATTATAGACGTGCCACTCACTTCTAACCAAATCTAAGTTGATGATCAAATGTCTGCACGATGGACACCCTGTGGCCTTCTCTATTATACTTGCCCCTGGCAAAACCAGCCTTTAAGATAAATGAGTGAGAACAACATGAAACGACTAACCCGACGACAGTTTATAAAAGGTAGCTTCAAAACAACTCTAGCTGCGGTAAGCGGCCGTTTACTTTGGCCTCGTTCCACCCCTATTTCTGCAGGGGGCTTTGTGGCGGCCCTGTGGTGTGATGCCTTGAAATCCAACTCGGCCCGCTTCAAAGCCCAAATTGATCATGCCAGCAGCAAAGTGCGAATACATCTCAGTACCCAACCAGATTTGAGCAATCCCTTTGTGTCCCCTGAGCAAACGGTCAATCCCAGTAACAACTTCATGATCGATTTGACAGCCATTAGCCTCCAGCCTGACACTCACTACTACTATGGCATAGCAGATGATGGCTTTGTAGACACAAACCATATTGGCCATTTCCAAACCCCGGGTGTTGGGCATTATAGCTTCTCCTTTGCTCTTGGTTCCTGTGCCAACACCGATTCCAATCATGAGGTCTTTACGGCCATTGATGAGGCTGATCCCCTCTTCTTTTTGCACTTAGGCGATATGCACTATCGTAATATTAGCCAAAACGAGCTACATCAATATCGGGGTGCTTACCAACATCTTTTTACCTTACCGCGCCAAGCTGCCCTTTATCGCAATCGGCCGATTGCTTACATGTGGGATGATCATGATTATGGCCCCAATGATAGTGATGCCACCTCACCTAGCCGTGAAGCGGCTCGTCTTGTGTATAGAGAATTTGTCCCCTCTTATTCCCTGCCAGCAGGCAGTGGCAATGCTGCCATCTATCAGGCCTTCACGATTGGTCGGGTGCGTTTTATCCTTTCTGATTTGCGTTCGGAACGAACACCTAAGACGGCGCCTGATAATGCTGCCAAAACGATGATGGGTACTGCTCAAAAGGCATGGTTCAAAGATCAACTCATGGCTGCTAAAGATGCGGCTTATCCTCTGATTGTATGGGCTAGCACAATGCCGTGGATAGATGCGGCTACCAGTGGGGCTGACACTTGGGGAGGATATACTACTGAACGCCAAGAGTTAGCAGACTTTATCCGCGACAATAACATCCCTCAAATATTAATTGTGAGTGGTGATGCCCATATGCTAGCTATAGATGATGGTACTAACAGCGATTATGCTACTGCTGGGGGGGCGGCTATGCCGGTTTTTCACGGTGCTGCCCTGGATCGGTCTGGCTCAGTTAAGGGTGGTCCGTATAGTCATGGCACATTTCCAGGACGAGGTCAATTTGGTCTAGTGACGATTCAGGATGAAGAGAGACGGATGACTGTACAGTTGAGCGGTCGTAAGAGCCTGGCGGATGGGGGCAGTGAAGAGGTAGTGGGGTATACATTCTCCTTTCTTGTGGACCCTTACCAGACGTTTTTGCCCGCAATTATGAGTTAGAGGGGGATGTTTAACGGCCGTTCTGTCGCTAAGATGTGAAGGAGCCAAAGAGAATACTCTCCTTGTTCCCCTGTTTAAGGTGGGAATGCCTCTGGCAATGTTCTGCGTCCAGCGCGACGCGGAGCGTCCACTATGCTCATGCCACGCTCTGCGTGGCATGAGGTATTACTTGGGCTGACTAATTGGCAAAGAGAATATCAATGAAGGTACCCAGATTGTCCTTGCCATCCAAAATCTTCAAATTGAACACCTCAGTGAAGCCGCAATTGCGGCAGGACACAAAGGCATAACGATGGGGCTGAATTTCTAAAAGCCGTGAGAGTCCGGTGCCCGACATAGCTAACTTTTCCACATGGGCTCCTTCGTTCTTGCAGTGGCTACAAATAAATTGCTCAGCCAAAATATCTTCAGTTCGTCTACTCATGATAAATCTCCTTGTACTCGTGAACCTTATCCCATGGGATAGGTTCTTTTAGTTTCGTTTCTATATTGCGCCAAACTTGCCAATCTTGCTCATGGCGAATGTGAGGGTGGAAGCCAAAGTGCAGATAGAGATTGAGGGCAGGGATACGCACATTGGCAGTGCCTAAATGAGCTTTGGTGTAACCAAAGGCGAGGAATTTTTGGCAAACGGCCGTCATCAATCCCTTAGCCAACCCGTAACCCTGTACTTCTGGGTGAATAGCCACCCAATGCACCATGCCCCAGCCATTATCCCATCCTGGCCAAGCCGTGGCTGTGCCCAGCGGCCGTTTTGTTCCGTCCAATAGATAAAACTGCCGCTCAGCCAATTGCTGCTCATCGTCAGCAAACTGTTCATTAAACAGTTCTGGCGTGATATTGGTGTATTTATCGGCCGCTATATGGATGTCATTCCAGTGCCCTGCATCGCCAGCTTTATACATGCGTAGAGCATAATCAGTAGGCAAGGTATAAGTAGGTGTCTGCGCCAGGTCAGGGTAAATCATTTCTATTGCTTCATATGGCAAAAGCTTGTCCTCATTTGGGAAGTTTCAAGATATCCTTAATACGGGAATTCATCTGTCTTTGTTGCATGGATTCGTTTGTCAGCTTATAGACAAACTGACAAAAATAGCCTAAGATGGCTTGAATGAGTTCGCCTGACCGCCCCACCAAAATACGTTTCCTTACCCCCAAGGGGGGACGGGATTTGGTTGCCACAGGGGGCCACAGTTATAGATTTTGCCTATGCAGTGCATTTGGAGTTAGGACATGAATGTACTGGATCTTTGGTCAACGGCCGTCCCCATATCACCCCACGGGATTTGACCGGTTTGTTGACGGCCTGGCTACCAGGGCAAGGTGAGCGTTTTTTAACCATTTGTGGGGCAGCAGTGTGGGCATTGGGCGAAAGAGATAGCAAAAGTATAAGGTTGTGGTGACGAATGTGTCCATCTTCACCACAAAACTGCAATGTGGTTGGTGAACCACGTCTGGGCAAGAGTTCTTTTTTATATCAGTTGTACCAACGATGGATGGGGTTGGCGGTATGGCTGTGTTTAGTGACATTGCCTGAGCATGATTCAGCTGCTTTTTGGCAAGCGATGTGGATAGCTTGGTAGAGGGCGGTGGCTGGCAAGGCTCGACAAGTGTTAACCGTTTCTAACTCTGACCCTCGCGCTCATTTTGATACTCTAGACGAGGCCATTGAAGCATTTGTGGCCAGCTCAGATAAGAGGTGCATTGTATTTTTTTGTAGATGATTTTGATCTGCTCATAAGCAGCAGTGGTGGCATTGGGCGGCGAGATTTGGATTGGTTACGCTCCTTGGCAACGCGCTACAGTGGCACATTGGCTTTTGTGATTGGCAGCACGGAGCCAATAGCGCGATTGACAGAGCGTGTGGCGGGGGAAGCGGCCGTGCTATTACTGATCCCATTTTGCTGGTCCAATTGCAGCGGTTGGGTCTGGTGACAGCAGACGAAGCTCTTTTTGTTGTTGCCTTCCGCTATTGGTTATATCGCCTACTGATAAGTGAATGTGACCGAGAATGGCCGACGACCACCATCAGCCACAGGCCAGAAAAAAGATTGGTGACTATTGAGGAGCGGGAAGTACCCCTAACCCCATTAGAGAATCGGCTGTTGGCCTACTTTTTACAACGGCCAGATGAGGTATGTACGGTTGAAGAGTTATTGACCGCTCTTTGGGGTGAAGGCAAGACGCGCTCAGTGGTGGAGAAGGGGGTCAGTCGGTTACGCGAGAATATTGAGATAGATCCCAAACGCGCGCGCTACCTTCTATCTGCCTGGGGAGAAGGGTATTTGTTGCGGAGTTGAGAAGTCGGTAATTCGTAATCGGTGGTCAAAACCCTGAAAACCGATCACTAATTAAGGGTAATGGTTTACGAGTAATGAATGCGGTAGAAATGGCGATATTAAGTATGCGGTTGATAGCAGGTTTAATTGGTCTGGGTATCGTGACTGGTACAATCATTTCGGCTATCAAAACTTTTGTTTTGCCTCGTGGTGTGAATGTCTGGTTGACACGGGTGGTGTTCCGCATCGTGGGTATATTTTTTCGGTTCCGCTCGCGTCAAGCCACTTATGAGGAACGGGATAAAATCATGGCTTTGTATGCGCCAGTGGCTTTGGTGATCATGCCTCTGGCTTTGCTCTCCATGCTTTTGGTGGGCTACATGTTTCTCTTTTGGGCTGTTGAGCCGCAGCCCTTTGCTGAGATTTTTAAGTTGAGCGGTTCATCCCTGCTGACATTGGGCTATGCTTCGATAGATACGCTGCCGCATAAGATTTTAGAGTTTTCGGAGGCGATGATTGGGCTGGTGATGGTGGCTTTGTTGATCGCCTATTTACCTACGATTTACGCGGGGTTTTCCCGACGTGAGGCGCAGGTGGCTTTGTGGGAGGCTTGGGCCGATTCGCCGCCAACAGCTTACCAGATGATCTCCCGCGCCTATCGTACAGGCGAATTGGAACAGTTGCGCGAGGTATGGCTCAATTGGCAAACTTGGTTTGCAGAGTTGGAAGAGAGTCATACCTCATTGGCCGCATTGGCCTTTTTTCGTTCGCCCAAGCCGGATCGTTCCTGGATAACGGCCGCTGGCACAGCTTTGGATGCAGCGGCTATGGTTTTGTCGGCGGTGGATGTGCCTTGGGAGCCACGCGCTGCTTTTTGTATCCGCACAGGCTATCTATCGCTGCGCCACATCGCCAACTTTTTTGGTATTGAGTATGAGGCGGAGCCGCAGCCAGATGATCCTATAAGCATTAATCGAGATGAGTTTGAGGAGGTGTGCCAGCGCTTACAGGCGGACGGTGTGCCGCTTAAGGTTGATCGGGAGCAGGCGTGGCGAGATTTTGTGGGTTGGCGTGTGAACTATGATTCGGTGCTGCTAGCCTTGGCAACTTTGACGATGGCCCCCTATGCACCTTGGGTGTCGGATCGATCAGTTATTAAACGAGTGCAGGATGGGGAAAAGCTGAGTAAGTAGTAGATTAGACTAAAGCAATAGCTGGTCTGGCAGAGGTCAGGACTGTTTGGGAGTATCCTAAATCTTGGCACCTGATGGCCATTGGCCATTTGACAGATATGGTAGTCTGAATAGTAGGCAGACGGCCGTTGTTATAGGTTTGCCAATGATGATAGACGGTGGTTGCTAAATTTCATATATGTTGGCTAGCTGGGTAGTTATACGCGAGCAAAGGACTAATAATAATGCAATTTCAACAGTGGTTAAATCAGCAGAAGGATCGGCAAGATCAGGTTGGGGGATTGGCGCGGGCGTTGGATGAGGTGGATGCCATGAAATATCCTTACTCACAGCGACGTAAGGCCGATGAGCATCGCAAATGGGCCAGTATTGTTACCCGTTTTGGTTCGCCGGCCCATGTCCGTTCCTTCAATTTGGCCTGGCAGGAGTTTTTGCAGGCCAGGCAGAGGACAGAACAGTAGATGGGAGGAGGGCAATCTAGTTAGGCAACGGCCGCTTGTCTTTGGGGAGGGTTTCGACCAAATTAATATTTTTTGTGAACTTCGTGCCCTTTGTAGACAATCATATTCCCTTTAGAGTACTCGCGGGACAGAACTGGACAACCCTGCGTCTTGTTCCTTTCCTCAGTCTACCCATATTCTGTGGAATAGGGACAAAAACCTTTCTATAACTGGATCACTATGTTTGCACTTTTTATCGACATAATGTTCTTCTCTCTGGTAGCCTAAGGCCAATGGACCTTTTCTATGTGTGGTTGTAATCATTCTCTACCAGAGGTGATTTCGTTATGTAAACGAAAACTGCAAAGTTAGTGTGGATATTGATGGGCCTATGAAGCTGTTCTAAAGATTGAGGAAAACGGAGGATTTGCTTTTTGGGGTTGATTGCTTAGAAAATAGGCTGGAAGATAAACAGGCGGAAATGGAGGCGATATATTGACTTTATCAGATGGCTTGACCATTGTGTGTAAGCGGGATTGTGACACATGTACGTTGTTGCTGCCAGTGTTTGAGCAGCTTATGGCAAGTGGGCAGGCGGTAACGATTTATACGCAAGATGATCCCACATTTCCCGGGGAAACGGCCGTATATGACCAAACTCTGGAAATATCATTTCACCTCAATATAGAAATTGTGCCTACCTTGATTCGGGTGGAAAACGGCCGTGAAATGGCCCGTGCCGTCGGCTGGAATCGGGATGAGTGGGAGCGCATTAGCCAGGTCACTGGTCTAGGTTCGGGTTTAGTGGCTAGCAAACCTGGTTGTGGTGCTTTGAATATGCTGCCGGGAACGGCCGAATTACTGCAAATTCGCTACGGCAACAGTGATATTACGGCCCGACAGATTGAAGTGCCGCCGTTGAGCGATGACAGCGAAGCTTGTTATGAACGCGGTTGGACAGATGGTCTACCGGTTGTGCCACCTACTCCAGAACGAGTGCTGCGGATGCTAGGTGGTACGAGTCGCCTGGCCGACGAAGTGGCAGGCATTGTGCCTCCTAATAATGCGCCTTGTACCGTACAAA
Organism: Promineifilaceae bacterium (SeqCode); assembly: GCA_965223555.1. Classification (GTDB taxonomy): domain Bacteria; phylum Chloroflexota; class Anaerolineae; order Promineifilales; family Promineifilaceae; genus CBDCWU01. The sequence continues at coordinate 569,884 of CBDCWU010000008.1, read as the reverse complement.
AAGCAGCTATAAATGCCGTGATGGCTGGCTGCAAGCCAGAATATATGCCGGTGGTGCTGGCTGCCATAGAAGCAGCCTGTTTGGATGCTTTTTGTATGCACGGCCTGTTAGCGACGACTTACTTTTCAGGCCCGGTGGTGATTGTGAATGGTCCGATTGCACAGCGCATTGGAATGAATTCAGGGGGCAACGCCCTGGGACAAGGCAATCGAGCCAATGCTACAATTGGCCGTGCTTTGCAACTGATTGTACGCAATGTCGGGGGTGGCAAACCTGGTGGCGTAGATCGGGCCATGATGGGCAATCCGGGCAAATACACATTTTGTTTTGCCGAGCGAGAGGCAGATTCGCCCTGGCAATCATTGGCGGTGGAACGGGGTTTTGCGCCAGAGGCTTCGACAGTGACGCTGTTTGCTGGGGATGGGGTACAGGCTATTATGGATCAGTTGTCACGCACACCGGAGTCATTGGCCCGGTCTTTTGCTGCCTGTTTGCGGGTGGTATGCCACCCTAAGATTGCACTGGTGGCGGATGCGATTTTGGCGGTATCGCCAGAACATGCACGGGTGTTTGCCCAAGCGGGCTGGTCAAAGGCACGACTGAAGGAGGAGATTCACAGCTTGTTGCTATTGGAGGGCAAGGAGATAGTACGAGGAGCACATGATATAGCTGAGGGTGTGCCCGAACAGTTCGAGGATTCTGTTGTGCCTAAATTTAAGCCGGATGGATTGCATGTGGTGCATGTGGGCGGTGCAGCAGGGTTGTTTTCGGCCGTGATTGGAGGCTGGCCGGCGAATGGGCCAATGGGGAGTACGGCCGTTACTGTGGAGATTAACGATTGACGATTTTCGATTGAATGGCCAATCGCCTATGGAGTAAATGATGGAACAAGCACAAATTTTATTAGACCCGACGGCCGAATTGAAGCCAATGCAGCGTGAGCCACTACCACGTCCTACCTCTCTAGTGGGACTGACAGTAGGGCTTTTGGACATCTCTAAAGCGCGAGGGGATGTTTTTTTGGATCGCGTAGAGGAGTGGTTGCAAGGGCAAGGCGTAACTACCCATCGCTATAAAAAGCCGACCTTTGCCCGGATCGCCCCCGTGCCCTTACAGCAGCAGATGGCTACGGAGTGTGATGTGGTGATTGAAGCTTTGGCAGATTGAGGCTCTTGTACGTCGTGCAGTGTGCATGACATCAACAATCTAGAGCTGCGCGGGATTCCCGGTATGTTCGTGGCCTCGACAGAATTTGTAGAGGCGGCCCGCGCCCAATCTGAAGCATTGGGTTTTGCGGCACCAGCTATTTTTGTGCCACACCCTATCCAAGATCGCACGGATAGCGAGATTCAGACAATTGCTGATGAGGCGATGGAGGCCATTCTGAAACAGTTACAGACATAACCATCAGGATATTATTTTAGGTGGATTAGATGAGAGTCGTCCATGTGGTTAACCATGTGGGCGACTCTGTTTTTATGGACATACTGGACGAATTGCCAATACTGTTATCTGATTTTGCCGTATGCTTGTGGGGCTATGAGTAAGGATATGCGTATGAATGAAGGTCTTTTGGAACTGTATACGACCGTTGTGCCCCGAGAATGGCTGGATTATAACGAGCACATGACGGAGGGGTATTATGCTATGGCTTTTGGCAATGCCTCTGACGCCTTTATTGAGTATATGGGGATGGGGGCGGCTTATCGTTTGCGGACGGGAGGCACGATTTATACGGTGGAGGCGCATACCAGCTTTTTGCGAGAGGTGAAGGTGGGATCACGGTTGCATTTTAGGACGCAGTTATTGGGGTATGATGCTAAGCGGATGCAGGTGTTCCATCAGATGTTTCAGGCAGATGAAGGCTATTTGGCGGCGACGTTTGAGACGATGATGTTGTATGTGGAGCAGACAACGATGCGAGTAAGGCCCTTTCCCCCTGACATTTTGGCCCTATTTGCTGCCCTTTATGAAGTACATAAGGAGTTAGAACGGCCGTCTCAGGTGGGCCGTGCCATCAAACAGTTATGACCACAATTCAGGCAAATTTTCTTAAAGAACGTAGCTATGTGGCAGTAGCTTTCACTCATTTTTTTGTAGACGTATTAAATAGCAGCCGCAATTTGTTAATGGCTTTGTTGGCTATTAATCTAGGGTTGACGAATGCTCAATTAGGTATCAATTTGCTAATTTATAACATTGGCAGTTCGCTGTCTCAGCCCCTCTTTGGCTGGCTGGCGGATCGTATTGGCGTGCGGGTATTAGTGCTGGGCGGCATAGGCTGGATGATACTCTTTTTTGTTCTGGCGGCGACTTTGTCGGAGTGGCCAGCTTTGATTGCGGTTACGATTGCTGGGATTGGTTCGGGGGCGTTTCATCCGACGGGCACGAAGGTTGCCAGTGAAACGAGTAAAGAGTTTACGGGACGGGCGACGGCCGTTTTCTTTATGTCGGGGCAGTTGGGGCTATTTGTAGGGCCGGTGTTGGCAGGGTTTTTGTTGGAGGGATACGGCCGTCCTGGTTATCTGGTGCTGCCTGTTCTGGCTTTGCTGGCTTTTGTTGGTGGCTGGCAATGGCTCGTGCGCCAACGAACATCTACTTCTGATCTTGCCACTTCCCCAACGGTTGTCATGCCACGTATTCAAGCTTCTGCATCACTGATCCGGGCGGCGGGTTTGCTGTTTCTCATCATTTTGAGCTATAGCAGTGTGGGTATTGGGGCGATGACGTTTGCACCCAAGCTGTTTACAGAATTAGGGTTTGAGCCGACTTATGTGGGTTGGTTGGGTGGCTTGTTCATGCTAGGGTCCGCCGCAGGTGGGGTTGTAGGGGGCGCATTGGCTGATCGTTATAGTGGGCGGTGGGTCATTTTTGGCGGGTTGATAGCAGCAATTTTGCCGATCTATTTTTATATTCCAATAGCTGGGATCGGCCGTTTTGTTTTATTATGCCTAGCTGGCTTTTTTAGCGGTATGCCACACAGCATACTCATTTTGCGCGTGCAATCATTGTTGCCTAACCGCAAGGCCTTGGCTTCTGGATTGGCATTGGGGACGATGTTTTTCAGTGGGTCAGTGGGTAGTTATGTGATGGGGCTAATTGCGGATGGAGTAGGATTGGCGGTAACGTTGCAGGGAACGGCCGTGTTACCCCTCATCGCTGGTTTATTGACCTTACTGTTGCCTCGCCGAGAGTAGTAATCACAATGTTGTCATCAAATTCTATATACCTTTGGCTAAATCGTAAGATTTCTACGCTATGATGCTTCAGGGCAGAAGTGCCGCTCCAAATGTATGTCACAGTTTCAAATTCGAGAAAGGAAAAGTGTGGCCCCTCATGGTTTGGTGGTTCATTCCGTCAAGATTTCTATAAGAATGAACTGCCAACACGTAATACCTCCAATAATAATTTAGGTTAGGAGATGGCATATTCGGTTTTGGTTGTAGAAGATGATAAAGATTTGCGCGAGATGGTTTGTCTAATGCTAGAATATAGTGGTTTTGATGTGAGATCGGCTGTAGATGGAGTGGATGGTTTGGCAAGATTAGCGTCTGAACAGCCTGATTTGATTATTTTAGATGTGATGATGCCACGCATGGATGGAATCACAATGTGTCGCCACGTCCGGGAAACTCCTGAAATGGCCGAATTGCCAATTATTTTGATGAGTGGCAAAACGCAAGAAGAGGCCATTACCGATGGCTTGACCGCCGGAGCCAATCGCTACTTAAGGAAGCCGATGTCATTAGATTTACTCGTACAGAATATCCAGGATCTGCTGCCATAGTCCTTGCTGATCCTTCCTGGATAATTTGTGAGCGTTCCGGAAGAGACCAGTTAACATTAAAAAACTGTGTTTTTAGTCAGGTGAATAGCATAAATTTCTGTATAAATCAGGTTTTCCATGCACTTATTTTGTTGTTTTTGATCGTAAAGGATTGAATAAATTGGCATAACTTCCCATTCAGACTTTGACGCTTTATAAACAGGGAATAGGCTTTTTCGAGAGAGAAGTCGAGGTAGCTGATAGACTAGTTTCGCTGGTGGTTCCAATTGAAAGTATTAATGATGTCTTGAAAAGCTTGAACGTTCTCATTAGCGGGGATGGACGGGTTTTCGGTGTGGATTATGAGACCCCTGAAGATAAAGAGAAAATTTTGGAGGAATCGGCCGTTCAATTGGGAAATCGCTCTGGCTTAGTAGATTTGTTGTCGAGTTTGTAGGGTAGAGACGTGACGTGCAGTTTAAGAAGGGTAAGGTAGCGCACGGCCGTTTAAAATGAAGGAGAATAGGTTCATGTTTAGTCTTAGTTTGTTATTGTGTGGGGGTGTGGCCATCCTAGCTGGCATTGTAGCTGTTGTCTACTTTCTGATGAATCGGGAGGGCCAATCAGAGTAGCTGTTCACCCCTTTTTTAGCCTGTAAAAGTGGTGTGAAAACACCTCTAAACCGATTGACCTGGCCTTATTTGTGCGTTACTTTGTAAGCATTAGTAAGCGTAACAGTAATTTTTATAGAGGTGTATAACATTATGAAAACGACAGGTATTGTTAAGTGGTTTAGCCGTTTGAAAGGATATGGATTTATTGAACCAGAAAGTGGTGGTCAAGAAGTATTTGTGCACTATTCAGCTATTGATGGTGAGGGCTACCAAAACCTGTATGATGGCGATATGGTAGATTATGAACAAGTTGATTATGGTCGTGGGCCACAAGCAAAAAATGTTTCCTGGCGGCGACGTCGTTAAATCAAACCAATATCCACCTTTAGAATGAACCCGCTTTGAGCGGGTTTTTTGTTTTAGCTTTTGTGTTACGCTCTTGCTCTGGCCAGTGTCTTCCCCCCGAGCCAGCATTCTTCGAAATGGAGAGCAGCCCTATGGGAATTAGATAGGACAGCAGTTCGTGTAATATCAGTTAGCCCATTTAAATCCCGACGATGGCTATGGGGTGGGTAGTCTGAGTTGCAGAGCCGGATCACCAAGTAGATTGATGGTTTTCATGACGTCTGACTGGTTGATGTCATCAGTGCTAGCAAGCTGTGTAGCCACGAGTACATCACCAATTGTGTTGTATTCGCCGCTGAGCAGGTGGCTGTAAAATCGTTCGCTGGTGGGTAGTTGATGCTCGATTGCGGCCCGGCCTGAGGGTGCGATGGCGGCGACAATGCCGCCGCCGTTGACCCAGAGAAGATTTTCAGCTAATGAGTCTATTTGAGGGTGGGCAAAGTCACCATTGTTGCAGGTGAAGGTGGTGAAAATGGGTAGGCGGTCGGCATTGGCTAACATGGCTGCATCCTGGCTCCGTAATACAGCTTCATCTCCCCACATGGTGGCTCCCCCGTGACCCATATAATTGACGAGGCCAACGCCCTGATTTAGGGTGCTGATGATGCTGTAATGGATGTTGTCGTCTTCGGTCATGTAGAGTTTATGAGTTTGGTAGCCGCTATTGTCCAATCTGGTGGCTAAGTTATCGGAAATGCGGTCAAATTTTGGTTCGTCGTCAGCAACAAGAAGGGCTAGTTGGCTCCAGGTGGGCGTTGTGTTGTTTTCGTAAGCGATGGTTTTTTGGACGATGGCCTGTAGTTGAACGGCCGTCTGCACAGGAAAACGGCCGATAGCCATCTCCGGTACATCTGTTATAAACCAGGCATCATTGGCGACAAAATTGCCTTGTTGGGTGGCAACATAGGCCGTAGGTAGTAAGCTGCGATTTTTGCCATGCGTGAGGTTGTGCAGATCGTAGGTGGCATCACCGACCAATAAGGTGTAGCGGGGGGCTGGCTGCCAACTGGCAACAGCGTGAGCCAGAAATCGACGAATGGCACTGGGGCTTTGCTGACCAAAACTAAATTCATCATAGATTTGGCTGAGAGAAACGGCCGTTACCTGTAAGCCTTGCTCGGCACGATAAGTTAAAAGCGGTTGAAGAATCTCCTCAAAACCATGACCATCAGCCACGATGACCAGATAATCTGCGCCACGATCTAAGTCTCGTAGAGAGGATTGTCGTTGGGGCATGGTACTAATTGTGGGGCGGAGTGCTTCTGCTGGTGTGAGGGCTATGTATTCGCCGCCTTGCTCCCGTCCGCTCACTTCAATTTGTGCTGCTTCCTGACGGTAGTTAGTAAGTATGACGGGATTTTGTTTATTTGTGACATCAAAAATCAGCAAGGGAGTGGTCACATTATCAATGCGAAGGGTTTTGGCCTTGCTGCTGAATTCTAAAGGCGTGTAAGCTGCGTCTAGGTGACCTGTATATTCCAAATAAATCCAGTCAATATAAAAAGCCTCCCCAGTGGCACCAGTGTCGCCGGGTACATTAATGGTAATGAGATTATGATAATCTGGTTGTAATTGGCCCTCGGGTAGGGTGACAGAGAGCGTTTGGCGGCGGATACCGTCCCAATACCAACTTGCCATTTGACGGCCGTTTACCAGCACTTCAACATGATGGTCGGGATCAGGTAAATCGGCCGTGCTAGACCAAAGGCGAACTGACAAATGGGCTGGCCCCCCATTGGCCTGTACATCATCTAGTGATAGATTCCAACGTTTAGGCGCTAATAGCAAGGGGCCAAGCCAAAGGTCGCCTTCTACTTCTTCAGCCAGAAAATGTTGATTGTTTTCCCAGCGATAATGGAAGAAGCCATTGGCATCCCCGGGTGTATGGGGCGTGGCTGCTTTTTGCTGCATTTCTGTTCCTTGTCCCGGACTAAGCAGGTAAACGGCCGGTGCTTCCAACGTATTGGTCATGGCCTGGGCATAAAAGTAGAGAGCCGCATCAGGGCCTTCACCAGTAACATAAAAAGGGACTGAATTGTTAGCTCTGGTTAAACGAACTGTCTCTGCTGATAGTTCGCTAAACGGAAGCCGTGCAGCTTGCAACTGGCGGGCTGTAATGGCGGTTATGCCTGTTTCATTCACTGTGAGGCGCAGGGCTGCTGGTGAGTCAGTAGTGAGAATCTCCGCAGCAACAACCCCTGAATCAGGTACGATGGCTGTATTGATCTGGTTCGTGGTTGCTTGCCAGTCCCACAAGCTGTAAGCGGCTACTCCCAAAAAGATGAGCGTAAGAATAGCTAAGGTTAGAAGAACATAGATGCGACGAATGATCATAAGCTAGCTGGTTCTATCCACGAAGATTGTCAATATTTTAGCGGCAAGCCGCAGTAGGCGGTGGGTGAGGCGGCGAAGAAATAAGATAATCATGGATGTTTGCTCTGGAGCTGGAAATAGCCAGCGCCATTCGGCCGTTAATAATCGGGTCAATTGCCTGTTTAGCCATTGGCCCCAGCCGCCACGCAAAGACAAGACTTTGTCTTGCCGCTGCCGGGTATGTACACGGCCGATCAAGTCATCCACCGGCCAGGGTTTATCAAACTCAAGTGATTGATCACCGCGGGTGAGTAAGTGCCCTTGTTCACCAGACCCCCAGTAGCGGTGGGTTTGCAGATGATTTTCTGTTTTTACTGTCAGAATGTCGCCTGGTTGAAGTTGCTCAAAAGTGACGAGTTCCAAAATAATTTCATCACCTGGTTGCAGCAATGGGGTCATGCTGCGGCTCGTCACCGTCAGCCGAGGGTGCTGCCCCTTTTGCAAACTTTCCTTTAGTAAGGCGGCTAATAAGGTTGCATCCACATCGGCCATAAGGCGTTATTTTAGAGTATGGTAGAAAATAAGAGTGGCTTTCTTAGTGAAGGTTAATGCGATTTGTTATGGGCAGGAGAAGGGGCGAAGGCAAGATGAGGATAAACTTGTTATACTTGCAGGCGTTATCGAGTGATGCTTTTCTGGAGGTTGGAGATTGGAGATTGGATGAATAATGCACTTGTAGATACATCACGACGCTTGCTGAACCATGTGCCACTGTTGGTGGCATTTTTGTTGTTGGTTGACAGTCTGCACTTTGTTTTTGCTCGCTTGCTGCTGCCTCATTTGCCACCCAGTGTGTCTGGTTTGTTTATGATTGGGATTGCGACGGTGGAAACGGCCGTTTTTTTAGGTGTACAAGGACGTATTGATGTGGGGGTGTTTCGTCGTCACGCCTGGTTTTTCCTCACAATTGGCTGCTTGATAGCCGTTTCTACAATTATTAGCTTTTCGGCTGTGGCTTATATTGACCCTGGCACGGCTTCGATGTTGGCGCAAACGGCCGTTCTATTTGCCCTAGGGTTCAGTGTATTTTGGCTGCGGGAGCGGCTAAGCAGAGGGGAGTTGGTGGGGGCAGCTATTGCTCTGCTGGGGGTGTTTATCGTCAGTTTTCAGCCGGGGGATGTGTGGCGCATTGGCTCGTTGTTGGTGTTGGCCACCTCGTTTATCTATTCGCTGCATGTGGCTATTGTCAAACGGTATGGCGACAATATCGAATTTGCCAACTTTTTCCTGTTTCGGGTGGCGGCAACGGTCGTTTTCCTCTTCCTATTTGCCTTAGGCCGGCAAGAATTGGTGTGGCCGTCGGCCTCAGTCTGGCCCCTTTTGCTCCTGGCGGGCACGGTGGATGTGGTGTTAAGCCGTGTCCTGTACTATTTGGTATTACGCCGGGTGCAGATGAGCTTTCATGCCATTGTGCTGACGATGAGTCCAGTAGTGGCCATTCTGTGGTCGCTGCTGCTCTTTGGGCAAACGCCAACACCGCAAGGATTTGTGGGGGGAACGGCCGTGATCATCGGCGTCATCATCGTCACCCTCAAGCGGCAGCAGCGGATTCAAAAATAAACGGATGAAGTCGAACTTCATCCGTTGTTGCCTCTATCCTTTTAGTTCTTGCTTACCTTTCAATAGCCGTTTTCAAGTTTTGCAAATGGTTGCCATCTTCCTTTTTGAGGATTTGGGCGAAGAGGGGGGCCATCAACTTTTTAGCCCCACGGCCTTCTGTTTCACAGACGAGGTTGATGCGGGTTCCCTCTCGCTCTGGCGCAAAGGTGTAATGATAGGTGGCCCGGAGCCCTTTTTGTTCAGCCGTGACGGAATATTTGCCAGTGGCCCGGTCATAAGCGATGACGGTTAGTTCGGTGGTGGTGGCACGGCCGTTCGTCATCCGTGTCTCCTCGTAAACTGTGCCCACTTGTAGCGGCCCTGGTGATACCTGCTCCATCTTGACCACATCTTTCATCACCTGGGCTGCATTACCCGGATCAACCACAAAATCCATTACATCCTCAGGTGTTTCGTTCACCCATTCACTCAATGTAAAACCTGCCATTATTAGCCTCCAAAAAAGATATTTTTCTCTGGTGCGTGGCCCGGTCTTCCGTGCCTTGCACCTTTTGATTTGGGGAAAGTGCCTTGCGCCGTCCTTGGGGCAAGACATTGGGGTTACTTTTTTGCTACCGGAATACAGATGTCCGTCTGGTTCAAATCATACTCAGGGTTAATATGCGTGGTGCGGTAAATCTCAATAATCGGCAGCCCAATAATATTGTAGCGTGCTAACTGTGTCACTTGCTGGAAAATTTCCAGGTATGCTTGCTCTAGCGTGGGGCCATAGGGGCCGATGTAGGTGACGATGGCAAAGGTTCCGGCGGGCAAGGGTTGGTAGCCAATCTTGCCCTCGGCCTGGAATGGCTTCGGTACAGTCAGGCAGGCATCGTAGCGCAGCTTGTCGGGCGGGGTCACATCGGGCGCATCATGGCCGATGCCCATGAGTAGATTGTCGCCTGTATAAAGCTGACTGGCCTGTGCCCAAGCCAATAATTGGTCAAATAAGGTGATGTCTACGTCCACATATGGCCCCAAATTGCGAATGAAGGCCAAGGGAATGGAGTTTAGCTGTTGTACACGTACTTTGGACAGCTGGTATTGGGTGGTGTATTTGTTGAGGGGTTCGGGCGGAGGCGAGGGGTGTGCCTGGTGGGACAAACGGCCGTTTCCCCGAAAATCTTTAGGCCGCACGCCAAACTGCCGCTTAAAGGCTCGGGTAAAGGTCTCATGTGACTGAAAACCAACGTCCAAGGCTACATCCAACACAGCCGCCCGCCGAATCCGCAGTTCATGTGCGGCACGTTCTAGGCGCAGGCGCTGTGTATACTGCTTCAACGTCTCACCCACCGTCTGCCGAAAGATTCGGTGGAAATGATAGGCTGACATCCCCGCCCGGGCGGCGATCTGTTCCAACGATAAATCCTCTTCTAACGAGGTTTGAATGTATACCAGAATCGGCAACAGTCGTTCTGTGTCAAGCGGCGAAGCATTCATTGCCGTCTATTGTAACCGCATGACGCGGCCGATTCTTGACGTTTCTTGCTGTTTTGTCTCCCTCGTTCCCACGCTCTGCGTGGAACGTCTTTGGCGCACTGCGTTGTGCGGACGCGGAGCGTCCCAAGGAGCATTCCGACGGAGACCGTCGGAACGAGATGGAGGCATTTTTACGTCCGCAAATAGGAAGCCCCGTTTACATCAATAATAGCGCCCGTCATAAACTCTGCGCCCTCGGAGGCCAGAAAGAGGGCGGCGTAAGCTACTTCTGCGGGCGTAGCCACCCGCTTGAAAGGGCTTTGGTTGCGAATTTCTTCACCGCGTGGGGTGGCTAAGATGTTGTGGGCCATGTCTGTCTCTACGAAGCCCGGTGCGACGACACCAACAAAGATATTATAAGGAGCCAGATATTTAGCCAGCGACTGGCTCATGCTGTTCATACCTGCCTTGCTGGCGCCATAAGCTGGTGCTTCTGGTTCACCGCGAAAGGCTCCCCGCGAGGAGATGTTGACGATGCGTCCGCCACCTTGGGGGATCATGTGCTGGGCAGCACAGTACATGGCGTTGGCTGCGCCTACTAGATTGGTGTCCAAGACAGCACGCCACTGCGCCTGCCATTCGTCATAACCAACTTCAGCAGCAGGATGGGCTTCATAAATGCCAGCATTGTTGATTAATATATCGAGGCGGCCCATTTGTTGGACAACCTGGTCTATCATTTGCTGAACGGAATCGGGGTCTTTGATGTCGGCTTGGACGATCAGGTGACGGCCGTTGGGCAGGGTAGAGAGGGTGGTGTGAGCGGCCGTTTCATTGCTGTGATAATGCACAGCAACCTGTGCCCCTCGAGCAGCGAATTGCTGGGCAATAGCGCGGCCAATGCCCCGCGACGCACCTGTGACTAAGACGATTTTGTCATTGAAACTCATCATGTGAGGCTCTTCCTTGATTATGGGATAAGGTGATTATGAAGCAAGCATAGTTGAGAAATTGCAATTGTTATGGGCTTATTCCCCTGATTCTGTGGGGGTAGGTAGGGCTTCTTCCTTGTTGTCTGCCGCGTTGTCGTTGTTCGCTTCTTCAGCTTCTGAATCGGCTTCATTGGCAGGGATATCTGCCTCTGGCTCAAGCTCTAGGTCAAAGATAGGGGCAAATTTGAGAACGCGATTATTGTCGGCATCGGCGATGTAGATATTGTCCTGCGCGTCTATGGCAATACCATTGGGTAAGGCGAAGCTGCTCAGGTCAATGCCAAAGGTGCCGAATTGGGCCAAGTAGGTGCCTGATTCATCAAAGACGAGGACGCGATAACCTTCAGGGTCGGTGACGTAGACGCGGGCTTGGCTGTCCACAGCGATGTAGGGTTTGTTGCCAATGTTTTGACTGGTCCAAGCATTCACCCGCCACTCTTCTTGGGCGATGAGATCGGGTGAGAATTTTTGGATACGGCCGTTCCACGTATCAGCCAAATAAACAGAACCATCTGACCCAGTTGCCAAACCTACAGGTTCATTTAGGAAACCGAGAGCCGCCCCAGCCGAGCCAATTTGGGCCAGGAATTGTCCGTCTCGATCTAACATTTGCATGCGGTGGTTGCCGGTGTCTGTGACGAGCAGCCGGTTGTCAGGTAGCAGGGTGAGAGAGCGGGGGCCAAAGAATAGGCCTAACCCGGTTTCATCTTCAGTGGGGGAGCCGCTAATACCAAAGGAGGTGAGCCAGGTGCCGTCCAGGGCAAATTTTTGGATGCGATGATTCCAGGTATCGGCCACGTAAACGGCCGTTTCATCAGCCACTATGCCCCAAGGTTCATTGAACTGTCCGGCTTCGCTGCCAAAGCTGCCCCAACTGGTGAGGAAGTTGCCCTCTGGATCAAAAGCCTGAACGCGGTGATTGCCGGAATCTGCTATGTAAATAGTGCCATCGGGGGCTATGGCCACATTGCGGGGGATGGTAAATTGACCATTTTCCACCCCTGGTGAACCACCCAGCACCATGATAGGTTCCAAGGTTAGCACATTTTCTTCATAGGGGTCTTTGAAATCCTCGGCAACGGCCGTTGCTCCCAAGCCATAGTCCCACAAATTGGCCAGGACATCCTTGCGAATGTAGAGGCGCAAGTCGTGGCGCAAGGGCCATTCGCCCGTGGTGTAATTGCCACCAAAAACCTCACCGTACTTCGTGTAATCACGATAGAAGAAGATGTTCCAGAGAGCTTGGCGCACATTGATATTGCCCAAACCGCGCTGCTCATTTTCTGGGAGCGAGGGATCGCCAAAGATGGCGTTCCACGAGGCCATTTTGCGATACTCTTCCATGGGCCACCAGAGAAAGGTGTATTCGCGGGTTTCATAATTATTACCCAGGAAAGGCTCCACCTTATCCCAACTAGCCCGGCCGACAATGAGCACAGGCGACTCGGTGATGGTGTTGCTGGGAGAAGCCCCAAAATAGTGGCGGTTGGGATAGTCGCGCAAATACCAAGTGAAGGGCCAAGAAACATCATTGTCGTAGGCCACGCGAATGCCCTTATCGCCATGAATGCGCATGGATAGCTCTTCCACCTGATCTAAGACAATTGTTTTGGTGGCGGGCGCGCCATGGGCATAGACTAGGTATTCGGTGGTGTAATCGGCATTGACGTAATTGGCCATGTAGGTGAAGCGTATGGTGAGCAGACTGAGGAGAATGAAGGTAGTGAGAAGGATATTGGCTTGCAATATCGGGTTGTGTTCTTTGGGTGATTGCCACCAGCTATAGGCGAGGCCAACCACAGCGACGAGGCGCAAGACCCAGCGTATGATGGTGTCGAAAAGGGTGCTGTCCTGGGCCAATACGAAGGAGGCGGCGAGGAGCAGTATGGCCCCTAGGCGAATAAGCAAAAGATCGTTGAGTTGTCTGTTGGCTTGTCGCAGCCATAAATAGAGGACACCACCAACTGCCACGACACTGCCCAGAAAACGGCCGATGCCCGTCAAATTTCCTGCCGTCTGATTGCCCAACTCAATTGTGCCCAAAAAAATGGGGCCAATGGCGACGAAAGCTGTCACAGCTAATAGCAGTGTCAACCCCAGCAGCAGTAGATTTTTTTGAGAGAATAGAGCGGGCCAGGTGACAAGACTCAGCTTGTCATTCAGATACCAGCCGCCTAAAAAGGCCATAGGAATGACAAAATGGGTGCTGAGCCAGGGCATTTTCTCGCCTGCATAAGAGTAGGCCACCCAAGTGAGCAGGAACCACCAGATAACGGACGGAATGAAGGAAAACATCGCCTCCCGGTTGGTGGCTTTTAGGAAGGTGGCCATTTCTTGCTGCTGCAAGATGCGTTTGCGCGTGAAGATAAACCAGATGAGGCTGCTGACAATAAAAACAATAATGGCCACAATGATGCCCGGTATTTGGCTAGGGATTTGCCCAATTTGCAATAAGGGTTGCCCATACCACCAGTTGACCAGACTAAAGGTGAGGAGTGAGATGATGATGATGGTGAGCCAATGGCCGAGGAGTTGATTAATACGATTTTGACGCAGCCAGTGGCGAATAGCCAGTAGGGCAAAGGTGAGGGGCAAAAATTCATAAAAGGTGACGACGAAGAAGTAGTAAAATTCGGGCTGGTTGCCTCTGGCTACTTCTTGCTGTTCTAGCCAGTAGCCGAGCGAGCCAATGGCCCCGCTGGCCCAGCCTTCGGGGTTGGTGAAGACGGAGGTGAAGAGGAGGGTGAAGATGCTGTAGAAAATGATGGCGGAGATGGTCCAGCGACGCTGATGCCACCAGAGACCGACTAGAATGGAGGTGATGATGGTTAGGAGTAGGAAGCCAACGGAATAAATGATGCTGGTGTTGAAAATGGGCTGCCAACATTCGGCCTGACCGACGCGGGCTAGGAATATCTGGAGGGCGGTCATGGTCTCTTGGCCTTCTAGAACGCAGGGAGGAATGTTGTATTCTAGGGGATTTTGGCCGACGAGGGTGGTGAGGAGGGGCGAGACGGAGGGTAAGATGAGGGTGGTGAAGAGGATGATGAGGTCGAATTCTGGATAGTTATCAATGTAGGGGCGCATTTGGCGGGCGATCATGATGAGACCAACGGATAAAGTTATCAGGCCAGCGACTTGTATCCAGCCCAATGCAGCTTTATTGTTGCTGCTTTCAGCAACGGCCGTTATATCTTGTTCTGGATCGGCAGCAAAACCTTCGTCGGTGGCTTCGGTGGTTGTGCTGACGGTTGTTTCATCGCCGCGCAAAAGATCAACGGCTAAGGAACCGGCCACCACCAGCAGTGCCACAATGAGTACTAAAAAGGCAGTGCGCAGATTAGGCAAAATCTGCCGAAACCAGGTGGCGTCCCATATCTGGCTGATGAGGCGAAGAATGAGGAAGCTGCCAAAAATGGCGACGTAGATGAAGGCAACTTCTTTGGTGGAAAACATTAACGCTGTGCCAGCCGCAAACCACCAAAGGTATTTTTCTTGGCGCTCACGCAGATAGTACCAGATGCTAAAGAAGACGATCAGGGCCCAGGTGATGACGTAGATGTCGTGCCGAATATAGCGAGAGTAGTAGGTGATGTAGGGCGAAATGAGAAAGAAGAAGCTGGCGAATAAAGCTCCCTTACGGCCGATCCAATGGCGCAGCAAATAGGGAAGGGCAATGAGCACAACACCAAAGAGGGCCACTGGCAAACGAGCGGCCATATCGTTATCGCCAAAGAGCCAATAGGAAACGGCCGTAATGTGAAATAGAAATGGCCCGTGCATCAAGGCTGTGTGGTTATAACCATCACCGATGAAAAATTGATAGGAAAATTGTGTGTGTAGGCTCTCGTCATGGCTCATCACTCGGCTGCCTAAGTCCCAAAAGCGGGTGACGATGGCAATGAGGATGAAGATGATGTATATCGCTTTTTCCCAATCTAGATTAAAGGCGGCCAGCAAGGGGCGGGACAGAAAGTCATTTTGTTCGTCGGGTTTAAGGGTGATTTCACTCATAAGCGGTGGTCGGTAATTAGTAATTGGTAAGCAGTAAACGGTAAACAGTATTCAGTAAATGGCGATCAGTTTAGAGATAAAGGGTCGAGGGCAGCGATTGGTGTAGGGATGGGTTCGGGGGGTGATGCTGGTTCAGGGTTTAGGTCGGGAACGACTGTGCTGATGGCTTTTATCCCTTGCTCCTCTTCTAAACTGGCCAATGTTATGGTTGGCTCTTGGGTCATTGTGGCTGTTACGGCCAACTGGTCTGGGGGTGTCGTTGACCCCGAATATTGCTGTTGAATCAGGTTGAACCCACTCCAAATGAGAAGTAGCAAAAGGGCGGCCAAGGAGAACTGCTTGGCCCAATTAGCACCTTGCCCGCCAAGTCGCCGAGCCGGAGGTGGGGCTGGCATGAGTTGGCGCAAGCGTAAGGGGGCTGGCTGGGTGGCTAAGGCCAAAGTGGTTCGTACCAATTGACCAAGTTCGCTTTCTTGGTGTAGCTGTTGACGGCATTGGTTGCAAACGGCCGTATGCTGCTCCACCCATAATCGTTCCTGCCGTGTCAATAAACCCAGTACATAGTCAGGAATTTGATGTCGTACATGTTCTTGATTCATTATGGTCATTACACCCCCTTCTCTAGCAACAGCTTTCGCAGGGCTTTGTGGGCCAACCTCATACGAGATTCCACTGTTTTGGCGGGAATATCGAGGATTGCGCCGATTTCGACATAGGTTAAATTTTCGTAATAACGCAGAACGGCCGTTTCTTGTAATTTGGGTGAAAGTTCTTGCAAGGCGGCCCACACCTGTTTCTGCTTCTCCGTCAGCATCACCATGTCAGCCGGAGCTGGGGTTTCTTTGTCGGTGGCTTCCGCACCGATCAACTGATTTAGCGAAAAGGTAGGCAGCCATTTGCGCCGTCGTTTATTGCGGCAGCGGCTGATGGCAATACGATAGAGCCAGGTCTTAAAGGAGGCTTTATTGGCATCATAATGGGCCAACTTGCGAAAGGCATATTCAAAACTGTCCTGCAGCACCTCTTCAGCATCCTCTTTGTGCTGCAACATGTTGTAGGACAGCCTATAAATCATGCTGCTGTAGGTGTTGTATAGGGCCATATAACTTGTCTCATCGCCTGCCAGACAGCGTGCAATAAGCTGGTGGGTTTCGGCATCAGCATAGGGGGGTAAATCGGCCGTTATGGGCCAGGTTAAGGCTTGTGGATCAATCATACGTTATCGTTTACAGTTATCGGTTAACCGTTTACGGATTCTTGCCTCCTGCTAAATCTGCTCGCACCCACAAAATGACCTGCTGCTGATTGATGATCGTACTTGATTCATGAAACAGCCACCAGCGTAGGGTGTCAATCACGGCCGAATTTCCAGGTTGTGTTTCGATGCTGACCCGCGTCAGGCCAAAATCAGCCCCCATATAGTCGCTGCTCAAAGCCAACTCGGTCTGTTCCACTGGACTAATAAGGGCCTCAAAGGCGGCATTAGTAGGGATGGTGTTGCCAAATTGAGCCTGCTTGTAATCTCGTAAATACCAGCGCAAAATAGGCGTATCTACTGTACTAAATAGGGCTAAATCAAATTTTGAATTGGCAGTTTGCCGGGAGATTTGGTGCAAGAGATCGATCATCACGAACATATCATCATCGGTAGCGGGCAAGGCCACCCAGCGTTCACGCGGATCATTGGCCGCTGTTTGGCTTAGCCACCAACCCGTTCCCCACTGGTAGAAGAAGAATAGGATTAGCAAACTGGTTAGAGCGGCTTGCCAAGCAATGGTGGTTTCCCAGTTTTGGATGGCGAGGTAGAGGGAAGTTAGGGCTAAAACAAGAGCCAGGAGAGCAATCCAGAAGTAGCTCAATTGCTCGGGTGTGCTGGTGACCACACGGCCGTATCGTGCCCCATTTACCCAAATCAAAGCTCCAAGCAGAGTGAGCACACCAGTTAGGGCAAAACTCACCGTCACCTGTCGATCTTGCCACAGGGTATTGGTAAGGAGGCCCACTAGAAAATAGCCAGGCAAGGTGAGCAAAACGGTATTATGGTTGTTGCCATGTTGCACTAAAATGAGGATAAAGAGGGTAGTGAACCAAAAAGCGGCGAAAACGACCGTGGCCTCATTATGCCAAATGGCCCAGGCTATCAGTACGGTACTTAAGACAAACAGAAGCAGTTCATAACGACCTAAGAGCAAAATTGGATTGAGGAAAGTGGCTACATCGGTTTGGATACGAAACTGAATGAACCAGTCGCCTAATATTTGGGCGGCTGCGCCTAACCCGCCTAAATGCCACAAAAAGAGGGTGCTGAGGGCTAAGAATGTGCCAAGGCCGACAATTAGGGCTTGTCGTCTCTCATTTTGTTCAGGCCAACGCACGGGGCTACCAGCCAATAGTTGTGGCCCCACTATTTGTTGCACCCAAAGGGCAATGCCTAGGGTCAGCAGGCCGCCGTAAAAGAGGGGTGTGCTGGCTGCGCCAAGGCCAAGGGCTACTAGGAGCGTGTTGAACCAAGGTGTATGAGCCGAATCTTGGTAACGTAGCCAAGCAACGGCCGTTAAAAATAGGGCAAATAAGGCAATGGCATCTCCGCCTGCTGTCCGGGCCAGGATACTTTGCAGAGGGGACACGGCCAGGAACAGGCTCATAATGAAGGCTCCTAGCTGGCCCAAACGTTGGCGCAAGAACCAGGGCAGAGCTACCAGGCCGATACCAAACAGGGCGGGCACAAGTCGCATGACGCCATCGCTAAAACCCAGTATGGGCGTGAGCAGAGTGGTGAGGGTGAAGTAGGCGGGGCTGGCAACGGCCGTTGTCATACTCCCGGGCTGCCACCACTGCCATACGGCCAAAGCTGTCTCGGCTTCTTGCGGTGAAAGAGGGAGTGTGCCCAGATTGATGAGATGATGAACGGCCGTTAGTACCAGCACCAAGCCCATCACCCCATCTGCTACGGTCACTTGTGTCAGCCAATTTGGCCCTTGTTGAGTCTGCATCTCTTGATTTGCTGTCATTTCAGTCATAAAGTTCTTTGTAGGTTGGTTGGAAGAGTGGTCTTCAAGACTGGTTGTTTTTGCGCTTTACTTGTTGTTTTAATCGTGTAACTTAAGATGATTGTAATTAGAAGACTCCCAAGTATATCTGAAAAACTAATAGCTTGATTTTCAATTGCAACTGGAACAAAAATATCAGAAATGAACATTTCTGAGACAAACAATATAAGAGCAATCCACAGGGCAAAGATGGATTTTGTTTTATAGGCAATGGTTCCCAAAATAATAATAGACACTCCTAAGAGAAGGCGAATTGCCTCCGGCCACAAAATGCTACCTCTAACCACATTTTCTACTTCAAAGATTATGAATAGTGCCCCAAATGAAGATAGAGTGATACAGGACGTTCTTAAGAGTGAGGCTGTATTAATATAAGGTTCTAAGAGGGTGTTGTTGTGCGTTACTTCTAAATCGTTTGGATTCAAAGCAATTTGTATCATTGAATCATCTGGTAACGTATAAACTTTTCCTTTCTCTAAATCAATTTGTTGAGGAATTGTGTCTATTATTTGCCCATTAAATCGAATAATGAAATCTTTTTTAAAAACGCCCAGAACCTTGCCTTTCCAAGTAATCTCAAGTTTTTTGCGATCTGCATTGTTTAAATAGTACGTTTGTTTGCCCATAATAAAATTCCTATATTGGTGTTTATTGTGGTTGCCAGCGATAGATGGTGACACCACTATTTTGGTAGGCTACTTCTAGCTGCTCAGCGAATTTTTGGGAGCCGGGAATACCGTAGGTGCTGGTTTCTAGGCCACCGACGTAAATGTATTCTACATTGTATTGGTCTAGCAAGCTTGGCGCGGTATTCCAAGTGGGATCAGTGTATATTTGCTGGATGGCGGGGTCGCGTTGGCCTGGTTCGGAGGTGTCGCTGCCGCGCCACTGATATTCATGCCCGGCCCAGCCGAGGACGGTGGGGAGGCCTGTGTTGGCAGCCACACGAGCGAAGCCACTGTACTGTCCGCCGACTGCTTCTAAGACAACTGGCGCACCTGCCACATTTTGGCGCAACCACATGAGGGCATCGTATTCGTCGGGGTTGAAATGTTCTACTTGGGCCAAGCCGTTGAGGCTGGCTGGTAGACGATTGTCTGAGGCGGGCGCTCCGCGATACTCAATAGCCCGGGATTGGACCGCATAGTAGGGGAAGAGGAGGGTGAGGGCGAAAACGGCCGTATAACCCACTGTCACTATCCCTGACACAAGACGCGCCGCGCCCTGCATTTCTCGCCATAGATAATCAATGGCGACTAAGCCGGCGACGCCAAACATGACCCAGGTTTGGTAATAAAATTTGAAGGTTGTATTGAGTCGCTGCCCAAAATTATCACGCAAATAGACAAATTCTGGCCCCAAAGTAAGCAAGGTCCCCGTTAAGACGAGTAAAAGGACAAAAGGAAATGCCTGAGGCATAGAAGGAGGCATAATGTCCTCCCCCCATGCTTCATCTTTCTGTGCTTTAGGGTGATTCCAAATCATGATGATGAGGGTGATCATGCCTAAAAGTAGTAATGTTACACCAGGGTAGCTCAGTTTTGCTCCCAAAACAGTGGGAATGAGGCTGAAAGCGGCCGTGATGCCCCAGCCGAACGCCACCACTCCTTCTGGTCGGGGTGCTAGCACTAAATTTAATTCAGTGGCTAGATTGTTGATACGACCATAACCTTCCTGGCTGCTGGCAATGAGGATGCCGAGAAAGAGCATGAGGAAGAGGAGGGTGAAAAGGAGGGAAACGGCCGTTAGCAAGCCTGCCTTTAGCTGGGCAAAACGCTGTTTCATGGCCAGCACCACTAGTAAGGTGACTATGCTGAGCAAGGGCAGGCCAAAAATAATCAGGAAGTGGGGCAGACGGGTGGGGCGCATGAGCATGGGCAGCAGGTAGGGCGCACCTGCTTGGGAACGGAAGCCCAGATAGAAGGGGAGGTAAAGCAGAATAGCGGGGATCAGTAGCAGGACAGCGATGAGGAGACTCTGGGAAAGGATGCGGCTGTGCCAACCGTCACGCTGCCACTGCGACAAGCCAAATGCAGCCACTACGACAAATAGGTGAATAAGCACGTCCCAAGTATTCAGGAAGGAAAGCCCGCCCACAATTATGGCCGTCAACAACCATAACGGCCAGCCAACACCACTTAAGAGAAGGCGTATTTTTGTCAGCCAAGCGGCCGTTTCCCAATCTCCAGAAGCGAAGCGACCTAGTCTCCGATCTCCAGTCTCTAAAAACCAAACAAGAGCTAGTGCCAAACTGAGGAACGCAAAGGGCAACGATAACACATGGGGATGCATGTCGCCTAAAACGAAGCTGAAGCCCGGAAATTCAACAATGGGTTCTAAGCCTTCCTCGGCGCGACCAGAGAGATGATATTCGTGGATAACCCGTGAGGAACGCCACCACCACCAACTGGATGTTTGGTAGCGGGGTGTTTGGCTGATGTCAGGTGGTGCATTGATGTCACGCACATCGAGCCAGGCCCAAAATTCGGCTGAGCCACCGCCATTGGCGTGCAGCAGTTCTAAGATGATTTGCGAATTGCCAGCGATGGGTAGGGCGAGAGCTGCCATTAAGCCCAGGAGAAGAGCGTTGCGTCGTACCCCATTGGTGGCAACCAAATTGTAGACTAACCCGAAAGCGGCCGTGCCTGAGCCAGCTACTAACCAAGCGATGCCTAAGTTGAAGGCAATGGGTTCGGCCACGAAGGCCAGCCGTGCCACTAGACTGGTCATGACATAGCCGAAGTAGTAGTAGCTGATGGCGAAGCCGGACAGCCAGGGATCGAGGGGGGGGAAAGCAGGGCTGCGGCCTATGGAGTTGAGAAAGGCGAATTCCATGGGCTTTTCGGTGGCAGCAATAGCTGGATTTTGGGCACGAACCCAGACCCATAGGGCAAAGAGGAGGGCGAAGATCAGCTCAGTGATGAGGATTTGGCTGCGATTTTGGTGTAACCATTGGCGCAAGGTCATGGCTGTAGCCAGTTTCCTGACTGTTTCGCGCCGATAGAACCAGATGGATACGGCCGTTACCACCACCAATGAACTCAAAATGCCGCCCAAGTTGTTGCCCAATATGCCCAGACTACCCGATATCCAGAAGAGATAGCTGGCAAGTAGCAGACCCAGCATTTTGGTAAAGGCGTAGCCTCGATCTGGCAGTCGTCGGAAAAGGGTGAAGGTGAGAGGGAAGACGGCCGTTCCCAAAACCATGAGAACCAGCCACCAGCGCAAGGCCGCGAGAATGTCGGAAAAATACATAAAGCGTATGACGTCATTACGTAATGACGCCATTGGGTCGTGAACAGCAAATTACCCAATGACTCAATTACCTAATTACTCCAAACCTCCTCCTGCTCAATCACATGATAAATCGTCACACCATCCTCCTGATAAACGCGCTCCAGATCGCCCTGAGCCACCATCTGTTCAAATTTGAAGATGCCTTCCGCACTATAGTAAACTTGCTCCAGAAGGCCAACGTAGACATATTCCACATCATACTTTTGCAAAATGGCGCGGGCCACGCCCGTATCTACAGTGTTATACAGCGTATTGACCTCATTGACGCGGTCGCTGACCAAATTGCCTGGTAAAACAGCCCGCTGCTGACGCTGATGCCAATCCCAGCCGACGATAGCGGGTAGACCGGTGTACATGGCGATGCGGTTGGTGACGGAGCGGTAGGGACTAAAGCCGCCATTGTTGTGGCTGTGGCCTTCAGCAATGACGGGCGAGCCTTCGATGTTACGCTGTATCCACTGGATGGCTTTGTAGTCATGGGCTAGGGGAATGGTTGTGTTGTTGGTGTCACCGTAGGAGACGTATTCGAGAAAGGCGGCCCCATCGAGGGTGTTGGGGGCTTCTTTGCTCATGCGAATGTCCCATTTGGCTTTGGTAGCCAGAATGGGATAGAGGGCGGCGGCAAAGACGAGGATGCCCAGGGCAATTTGCCACGCTTGCCGCGAAAGTTGACGACGTTGGATGGCGGGCCAGGCCCACACGGCAGTTGCGCCACCGACCACACTCAAAAGCACCCACACCTGCATGTAGAATTTGAAGACGGTGTTCATGCGCCCAATGTCTCCCTCAAGGACAAAAACCTCGACCATGAGAGTAAGTCCTAACGCAGAAGCGATTAGAGCCAGAACTAGACGGCGAGCGGTGGGCAGCTGGGGACGCAAGGCCAGTAAGCCGGCGAGGACGATGAGGGTGACGACGATGGGGGCGATCCAATAGCCTTGTAGCAGCAGCAGTACAATGAGAATGAGATACAGGCCGACAGCTAAAAGTAAGCCACCAATGACGGATTCTAATTGACGTAAGCCGTCTGCTGTCCAAGTGCGCGTCCAGGCCCGGAATTCTCGTGCCAGATGGGTGAGGATGAAGAAGAGGAAGAGGCCGTAGATGCTTAGGTAGTTGATGACTTGGGTGTAGGAGCCTTCCCATAGCCGAGCAGAGGTATAACCGACACCATAGTTGGCAATGAAGGGCCAGAAGGTGAGGATGGAGAGGCCCACGAGAACGGCCGTCTGTAATGCGCCCTGGATGAACATTTTGAGGGAAAAACGGCCGTGTGCTTGATAGGCATAAAAGAACACAGCTAGCGTTCCCAAGACCACATATGTTGGCCATTCCCAGGTGTTGGTGGCTCGCAGGGCGCCAATCGTCACTCCGCCAATGAGCCATTGGAGACCAGAGATTAAGAGATGGGGAGATTCATAATTTCCATTCTCTAATCTCCCCATCTCCCCATCTCTCTTTTTCTCCTGCAACACCAAAGCCACTAACCAGCCCAAAGCCAACAACTGCAAGGGCAAGCTGATCATGTGGGCGTGGAGATCGGCGTAGAGAAAGGTGAAGAAGGGAAATTCAGTGATAGGAGCCACTTCGCCAGGATTGGCATTGATGGCGCGGGTGGCTGTCCAGAACCAGTCGCCAGTAGGCATGGGGGCGCGGGCTTCGCCGATGAGGCTGATGCCACCATCAATGGTACGGGCCAAGGAGCCGATAATGGGCAAACTTTCTAAATTGGCATCCCCGGCCCGGTGCCAAGCATTGCCGATAACACCTAGTTGGGCCAGATTGCCCAGGAGAACGCAGAGGGCAGCGGCGATGAAGCCAGCAATTACCGCCTTGTGGCGGAGACTGGAGGCTAGGGATTGGAGACTAGATAAGTGAAACGATGAAGTCTCTAGGTTCCATTCTCTAGTCTCTTTATAAGCAACTAGGTTAAAGGCCACGCTAAATGCTCCTAGCCCGGTGAAGCTAAAGAGCATGGGCAGAATGAGGTTGTAGGCCAGAGTGGGGACGATGCCCAGCAGTTTGGTGAGGGAGCCGACGTAGACGAAGCCGTAGTAATAATAGTTGATGTAGCCGCCGGCATACCAGGGATCGTAGGGGGGGAAGGTGGAGGATTTGAGAACGGCCGTAAAATAGGAGAGATCCATCGGCTTCTCGCCACCATAAATGATGTCCCACACATCTGGGTTGCCCAGGCGAATGAGGATGGCCAGCAGATAGAGGGTGATGCCAAATAGTTCTACGACGGCCAGATAACCAAGATTGGTGCGGATGAAGGTTGTGATTTCTTGGCGGTGGCGTAGGAAGATGGCAGTGCTGATAGCGACCAGGAGCAGCAGTCCCACGGTCAATGTGCCCCGCGTGTGGGGCAGGATGTTGAGGCTGGCTAGCAGCCAGGCAAAGTAGGAGATGAATAGTAGGGTGAAAATACGTCCCAGTACATAGCCTTTATCGGGCAAGCCGCGCAAGGTGACAAACATGATGGGGAAGGCGAGCCAGCCGAGGAGAACGGCCGTTAACCACCATACCGCCGCCGCCAAAGCTGGGCTGCGTGACAATAGCCCATCCACATTAAAGAGTTCGCTAAATGTGCCATTGGCGCGTTGGGTGGCCAACTCAGATTCCGTCAGCATAAGGCCATTGGGCGATTGGGTGGCCTCGCTGGGGTTCATGATGACGATATGACTTAAGTCGATGGCTCCCAGCAGCCGCACCGTGTTGTCGTGGCTGTAATTTTCCGTTTTCTTGAATATCCAGACAGGGGGATGGTCGTAGACGCTGAAGGCTTCTTCGGCAGCTAGATTGCCTGGAGGGGGCCAGCCCTGTGGCGGCGGTGCACCCCAGCCGATTTGGCCGCTGGTGTCGCTGATGTAGAGAGGGCCGATGTGAAAGTCGGCATGTTCTTGGTGAACCAACTCAAAACCCAGTTCGCCGCTGAACAGGGCTTCGTAGTAGCGCATCATGAGGGGGTAAGTGAGGGGGATGCGAGGCAGAGACCAGAGGGCGCGCTGGCTGCTGAGGGCGATGTAGTCGGCCTCGTCTAGCCACTGCACGATTTCGGCCCGTTTTTCGGGGCTGTCGGGGTGGGTGACGGGGCGTTGGCCACCAGTGACTTCGCTGTAATATTGGGCGTAGGCGTTACGGCCGTTTGTGCCTACAGGTAATAGATCATCCCAATGTTCGTTGACAAAGCGGCTGGTGTCGGCCAGAACACTGCTGCCAGGACCAAGCTCAACCAATATCTGGTGATAGGAGTCGGCTTCGAGCGTTTGTTGCGAGAGCAGATCAATAGTAACGGTTTGTTCGGTTTCGGTGAGGGCTAGATCAGCGAGAGTAGGGTGATCACCATCTAAGGTGACGATGAGGGATTGTTGACTGCTGCTGTCGGTGGCGGGACGACGCAAACTGGTGAAGCGAACGGCCGTCGCTTTGCCAGTTTCGGGCATAGTGAAGTTTAAGGTGAGGGGGATACTGCCCGGTTGGAACTCGTAGCCTTTGAGGGGTAGATTGAATGATTTTGTTTGTCCCTCAGATTCGTATAGCAGAACTGCCCCAGAGGGCACATTGTCAAAAATCCAGTTGGAGGCGGCCACACGGGTGATGGGTTTTTGGTAAATCTGGATGAAGGCATTAGCCCATAAAAGGGTGGGGATGGTGACGATGAACATGAGGGCGATGGCCCCAGCTTGGCGGAGGGAGCGGGAGCGGCCTTTATGGGCTTGAGCGCGTTGCCAAAGGGTGATTAGGGCCCAGGCTGCCAATAAGAGGAGGGTGGGGTAGATGGGCAGGAAGTAGCGAATGGACTTAACCCAGCGTGTGCCCATAAATAGGAAGTAGAAGCCGCTCCAGATAACAGGAATGGCGTGACTCATCCAATCTGGTTTGAAGCGAACGAGGCGTGTGCCAGCCCACAACAGACCTAGCCAGGCGGCTAGGGCGGCTGTAAGTCCCATGCCATAGAGGGTGATATTGATGAAGGGGAAGAGAAGCGGATCGCGATCTGTCCACTGCACAGCGGGGGGGAAGGAGGCTTCGGGGGCTTGTAGGCGTTGGATTTCTTCCATGTTGCCTAGCCATTGAGGATTAAGGCCGATGAGGGAGCGAATGGTGAGGCTGAGGAAGCCGGGCTCGCGGCCTGTGGTTTCTAAAAGATGTTGGCGCACAATATTGCTGTCGGCGAAGGCGTAGGGTTGGGCCAGGCGGAAGACGAGGATGGAGAGGAGGGCGGCTAAGATCACGCCGCCAATCACTTTTTGGCCGTCTGCGCCAGCCCAGTTTTCTTTGAAGCGTTGCCAGGTGTGTCCGCGCCGTGCCAGCCAAATGATGGCCGATACGTTGATTATGGCGGCTAGGGGAGCTACGTTGATGCGAGAGGCAACGGTGAGGCCCAGCCCTAGGCCAAAGAGAAGATACCAACGTCGTTGGAAGCGGTTGTCTTTATCACCGAAACCAGCGGCGCGAACGGCCGTGTACAAAGTAAACGTCGTCAAAGCAGCCGCCCAGTTGTCCATGGTGTAGAAGTGGCTTTGCTGGATGGGCATGACGGCGGCGGCGAGGAGTAAAGCGGCTAATAGTCCTACCCGCCAATCATAAAGGCGACGTCCGATCAGGAAGATGAAGAAGATGGAGAGGAGGTCGGTGAAACCGGAGAGGAAACGGCCGATTAGATGCACGCCATCATAGGTAGCATAGTTATAGTCGCAGTCTTCCCCGAACATAGCGCACCATTGGTTGACCCATTCGGCAAAGAAACGGGTAAAGGTCATGGGGAAGTTGCCGTAGACGTAGAAGTTTTTGTCTACGTTGTAGGGGTTGAGAGGGGATTCGGAGGTGCGTAGGTAAAGGAAGGGATCGAAGGTGACTTGGAGGCGGTTGGTGGTGTCAGTCAGAAAACGTTCGTCAGGATGCAGGTGGAAGTTGGCATCCCAATCGAGGCCAGTGAAACGGAAATAGGCTCCCAGCAGCAGGATGAGGATGAGGGGGATGATGGCGATGTTTTCCCATCGTGATTTAGGGATTGGTGGTGGAGGATCGGAAACGGCCGTTTCGTTGCTAGGTTCAGTGATGTTTGGTTCTGCTACAGTCATATATTGTACAATTGATTCAATCTGAAAGTTGTCAACCCCTTATTTATACACCCATTTCCTTACAAAGGCGTAGCGGTAGCTAAGATTTTAATAAAGTTTCTAGCCCGAACAACCATTGGGTGCGCGTAAATTCCGTGTATAACCTGAGAGGCCTTTCCAGACTGTTATAGTCAGCCAGTCTGGTCTTACACCAAATTCTGTCGCACCCACAACCATTTTTCGTCTTGAGATGGAAGATGCGAACGTGATAGAATCACCAAGCGTCGTAGCCTTGCATTTGATAATGGCGCGAAGCGAAGAAACCTGTAAGGAGCAGATACCTCATGACACAATTATCTTCATCGGCATCAGGTGAGGACTTGGCTGCCCAGTCGGTGACCACAACTTTATCAGGCAATCTCGATTCATTAGTGGTGCAGATGGTTGTCGAGAGCGGCGAACAGATACATTTATCGACTGGAGAGGTGTTGTTCAGGCAGGGCGATCCCAGTGGAGCTTTGTATGTTGTCTTGGCTGGCAGGTTGGAAGCAGTAGTGATAACCGATGCTGAAGGGGAGCAGGTTGTGGGTGATATTGGGCCAAATGGGATTATTGGGGAGATGCAAATTTTGAGTGGGAAACCGCGAGCGGCTTCTATTCGAGCTGCCACAGATACAACTTTAGCTACAATTAGCAAAGAGACTTTTGAAGATATTTGCCAAAAATACCCACCGTTTTTAGCCCGAGTTGGTCGGATTATTGAAGCACGTTTGCGGCGTAATCAGCTTTTTGAAGCCTTGCCCAAGCTATTTGGTCCGCTTGATTTGCAGACGATGCAGCAGATTGAGGCTCGATTGGAATGGGTGTTTTTACCACGTGGGGAGGTGTTGTTGCGGCAAGGGGAGGCGGTGCAGGACTTTTATATTTTGGTTAACGGCCGTCTCCTGAGCCAGACGAAAGATTATCGAGGTCAGGAGAAACGGGTGGGGGATGTGGTTGCGGGGGAGAGTATTGGCGAGGCAGAAATATTGACCAATGATGAGTCGGCCGTCACGCTGTATGCGGCTCGCGATTCTGAGTTGGTGAAGTTTTCCCCGGCTGAATTTGACTGGTTGATTACGACATATCCTACTGTGTTGAGGCAAATTAGTATTGGCATTGCCCATGATTTGCGGCGGGTGATTCAGGGGCCTGGGGCCGAGAAGCGAGATCAGGATATGGCCCTAGATATTGTGCTTGTGCCTGTGTCGCCTGCGGTGCCTTTGGCCGATTTTACGCAGGGGCTAGCGGCCGTTTTGGAGAAAATAGGGCCGACTTTGATTTTGGACAGTCAGCGCCTGGATGCGCATTTGGCGATTCCTGGTATTTCCCAAATATCACAAGATGATCCCAATAATATTCGCCTAGTGGCTTGGTTGAATGAACAGGAAATGCGTTACAAGTTTACGCTATACCAAACGGATGTGACGGATACGGCGTGGACGCGACGCAGTTTGCGGCAGGCGGATCATATTTTGATTGTGGGTCGAGCAATGGATTCGCCTGGGTTGGGTGGGTTGGAAACGGCCGTTTTGCAACAGGACAATGAAACAATAAGCGTGCCTAAGAGTCTAATCTTATTATATGAGGCGGGTCAGGAACCAAATGGGACACGGCATTGGTTGGCCCCACGCCAGGTGGGGCATCATCAGCATTTTCGCATGGGACAAACAGCTGATTACGAACGATTGGCTCGCCATGTGACGGGGCGGCGTGTAGGCCTGGTGTTAGGTGGTGGTGGGGCAAGGGGCTATGCCCATATCGGTGTGATTCGTGCCTTCCAAGAAGCTGGCATCGGCATAGATGTTGTAGGCGGCACTAGCATGGGGTCGTTGATTGCGGGCCAATTGGCGTTGGGATGGGATTATCAAACGATGGTGCGGCGTTCTAAAGCGTCGCTACCCAAATCTGTCTTAGATTACACGTTGCCCATAGCGGCTTTAATCACTGGACGTAATTGGACAAATATGGTGACACATCTATTTGAAGAGGTGCAAATAGAGGATTTATGGCTTGATTATTTTTGTGTTTCCAGCAATTTGACCCAGGCCAAAGCCATTGTGCATGATAGTGGTTCTTTGTGGCAGGCAGTGCGTACCAGCACAGCTATTCCGGGCATCATTCCGCCCATGCTAAAGAATGGTGATCTTTTGGTAGATGGTGGTGTGTTAGACAATTTGCCTGTGACTGAGATGCAGCAGCGCAACGGTCAAGGTCCTATTATTGCCAGTGATGTGAGTGCGCCTGTGGATTTGCAGACAACGGCCGAATTTGGCCCCCATCTATCTGGTTGGCAATTGCTTTGGCAGAGGCTGAACCCTTTTGTAGAAACGCCGGATATTCCCTCATTGGGAGCTACTATTATGCGCTCCAGCTTGCTAAGCAGTGCCCAGGCTTTGGATGTGGCTAAAGCGATGGCAGATGTTTATATTTACCCGCCTGTTGAAACATATGGCACACTAGAGTTCGAGGCTTTGGAAGCCATTGTAGATGCTGGTTACACTTATGCTCAAAAGATGATTGCCGAGTGGCGCAGTACTGGTAAGCTGGAACCGTTCTTTTAAGCTATGAGACTATACTACCTGGATTAATCCTTATGCAGTCTGACCCCAGAAGCCAAAAAGAGTACTTTTTGGATAAAACGAAATTGAGTCGATTGACCATGTTCTTTTTTGGCTTATATTTTGGGGTTACTATGCGCTTGCAAGTGCTTGGTTTGGAGAATTTTCCTGCTGAGGGAGGCTGCTTATTGGTATCGAATCACTTGGCACAAATCGACTCTTTTTTGCTGTTATATATTTCGCCGCGACCTATTTCTTTTATGGCCAAGGAGGAGATTTTTGTTCATCCCGCCTCTGATTATTTTTGCCGCCATTTGGGGGCGTTTCCGGTACATCGGGACAGATTGGACACGTGGGCCTTAAAGTATGCCCTGCGCGAAGTGCTGGCTAGGGGGCATGTGCTGGGCATTTATCCTGAGGGAGAGCGGAGTGAGGGGCAGCAGTTGCAAGAGGCAAAGGTGGGGCCAGCCTATTTGGCGATTAAGAGTAAACGGCCGTTAATCCCCATCGCCATCACCGGCACACACCGTGTTTTGCAACAGCGGTGGCCGCTGCGTGTGCCAGTACAGGTACGTTTTGGCGAACCGCTTCACCCCTTGCCCCGCGAATCACCGCAAGAGTTAACGGAGCGCATGATGCACACGATTGCTGGTATGCTGCCCGCCGATATGCGGGGCGTTTATGATGTTTAAAGGCCGTTCCATCTGTGCTGCAATCCTTCCTTTGAACCAAACTCAATTAATCCCTGCATGGTTTCCTAAGTGTAATAACATGCTGGCTCCCGTTTTGATACCCATGGCAATGCGCCATAGCTCCATATTTTCATTGGGGGCGTGGTTGTCTTCGTCGGCATTAGCGTAGGGGACGACGAAGGTGTGGAGGCCCAGGGTTTTGGTGAAGACGTAGTTGGGTAGGCTGCCGCCCATGGCTGGCACGAGGTAGGGTTCTTCGCCTTGGGCAGCGACAATGGCATCGAAGATGGGGGTGGTGTAGGGGGAGTCGAGTGGGGTTTTGGAGGGATCCATGCCGCCTTGTTTCACAAACTCGACGTTGGGGACGTGCTTTTTGACATGGGCTTCCACTTTTTGGAATATTTCGGCGGCGGATTGATCAGCAACGAGGCGGATGTCGCATTTAACGGCCGCTTCGTGGGGCAGCACCGTTTTAGAGTTAGCCCCGCCGTAGCCACCGTGCATCCCGTTAATGGTAAGGGTTGGCCACAGAGCCAAGCGATCAAAATAGGGACGATCTAGGGGAGCGTCCAAGTTGTTCATCTCCAAATTCTTTTTGACCTCTTCCACATCAATGGGCAGTTTGGCGAGTGCTTCAATTTCTAAGTCGGTGGCGGGTTGCACGTTATCGTAGATGCCGTCGATAGTAATCTCGCCCTGGGCATTTTTCATGGTTGCTAGCAAATGCACCAATGTCCATAGTGGATTAGGCACAACACCGCCCCAGTTGCCTGAGTGCAAATCTTGGTTGGCACCACGAGCGCGTAGCTCAAAGGAGGCCACGCCACGCACACCGAAGCTGAGGGTGGAACGGCCGTTTTGATGTACCGGTCCGTCCGAAATCACTACCAAATCCGCATTCAACTCATCTTTATGCTTCTCGATAAAGGGGGCGATGTGGGGGCTGCCTAATTCCTCTTCCCCTTCCAACAAAAAGAGGACGTTGCAGGGCAACTTGCCGTTGACGGCAAGGAGTGCTTCCAGGGCGAATAGATTGGCGGCGTGTTGGCCTTTGTTGTCACCGACACCACGTGCATAGAGACGGCCGTTGCGGATGGTTGGCTCAAACGGAGGAGAATCCCATAATTCCAGGGGGTCTGGTGGTTGTACATCATAATGGCCATAGAGCATGATAGTGGGTAAACTGGGATCTTCGATGCGACGACCGAAGACAAACGGCCAACCATCACTGGGCTTGAGTTCGGCGTCAAAACCCAAATCTTGCAGCCATGCCAGCAAAATATCGGCCACTTCCTGAATGCCTTCGCCGTGAGCGCTGATGCTAGGTTGGCGTAAATAGGTGATGAGCCTGTCAATGAACTTCTGTTCATGGGCATCAACATAAGCAAATACAGGGTCAAGTAACGTTTGGTCTATTAAGTGTGGCATATCTACCTCACAAATTTTTTATTATAGTTCAGACGGGTCACAGAGATACACTGAGAAGCAGAGGGACGCTGAGAATAGATAGAAAAATCTCTATTGCTCTCTGAAAATTTCTGTGTAACTGAATGCTTACTTCTCTCTCAATCGTAATTATTGCGCCACTTTTCCAGAGCGGTTAGCAGCCACCAAGGGATGAGAATTAGCCCCGCGCCACCAAGTAAACAAGGTAAGGCTGTCAATAAAGCTTGTGTTCCAAAGATCAAGGCAATGAGACCACCACCGATGACAACCAGGGTAAAAATGGTCATTATTAAGAATTTTTGATCAGCTTCTTGGCGGAGGCGACGGTTATTGGTTAACGGCCGTTTCGACATCGGACTCACTCTACTCTACATATCGCCTGGGCTGGGGCTAATTTCGATCACACAGCGCACCTGCTCACGTCCCAACAAGCGTGTCATCCATGAATAAGCCCGAAACATCCAGCCATACTTGGCCGCTATCCGTTCGTTTTGTCGGGCCACAGCCTCGGAGCCATCCAAGATGCGTGCCTGCCCCCCGAACCATTGGCTGTCTGCGCTCACGGTTCCCCGAGCATCGCTTTCGGCTACTTTCACCCAGCCATTACGGCGAATTCTTTTCACTTTCCAACTATCGGCATCCGTAATGACATATAGCTTGCTATTTTCTGGGGTGACCCAAACTGGCGTTTTCACACCATTACCGTTCTTCTTAAATGTTTCCAGGGTGATATATTTGGCATCCCCTAATGAAATTATCGTCATCTGCTTTTCCTTAATCTCCTAGACGGCCGTTCTAAAAGGTGCGTTACTACTTGGCCAGATTGGACCAATTTCTCTCTGGAAATAGAGGTGATTATGGTTACAAGTTGGCCCAATCTCCAGAGGGGCTTAGCAGTTGCAAATTTGCCACTGTTTATCCATTCGTTACCTAGTGGCAATGTTTCCTTATTTGCCATCTTCCTGTCAGTTCAGTTAGTCAACTGCTTTTGCATTGCGTTGAATATACTGCTTATTGGCAATAAATGCATCCATATCTTCTCCGAGCCACTTTCTTGTTTTTTGTACAAGAATGTCAGAATGTCACTTGGAGCCGCCTCATTATTGGTTGGAGGGCTGGACTAGGCGCAGCCAACAGCTATGGCTGTCTGGGATGGTGGTGCTCCTTTGGCTTGTGTTTACTATGGTTGCCGTATGGGAGCCTGTCAGTAGCTGTTTTGGCCTCGGACCTGTACCCCCAATCGTTTTGCTGATCATTTGGGTGTTGGTACGGGCTTGGTTGAGCGCACGAAGGCTGGTAGCATAGGGCTGATTTGGGCTGTTTCCCGGGACTTTAGTGCGGTTTGAATGTAGGCACGGCCCATACACAGGTATGGTATGAGACGGCCTTTATCCCGCGTTTTTGCATGATCGGCGCAATTTTGGCACGGGGCAAGAGGCAAATAGTGCGGATATAGTGCAACATGCCTATCGCCTCTGGCAAGAAGTTGTGACACAATATGTGGAGTCAGGGATGGATACGGCCGTTAAGTAAGCTCTCGCCACCTATATCAAGCAGAGAACGGCCGAAATAGAGAATTTAAATTTGTATGATTAAGGTCAATGAACGAACAACAAAAAACAACACTACTTGAATATATGCTTTCTGTCAGTCAACAGATGGTTGCTTTGCGGGCTTTGACCCCCCTCCTATCTTATGCTATTGATGAGGTATTAACGTTAGTTGGGGCTGAACAAGGTTATATTGTCTTGTTGAATGAAGACGGCTCACTGGATTTCCAGGTTAAACGTAATGCACATGGACAGGACATCACCTCGGATGCCGATCCTATCAGCCACTCTATTTTGGATGAAGCCATTCAATACAAGCGGTCTGTTTTAGTACGTAATGCCCTTTTTGATCCACGCTTTTCTGGGGCATACAGTGTCATTATCAAGCGCAAACGCTCCATCATGTGTGTACCATTGATTAATAAAGGGAG
Organism: Promineifilaceae bacterium (SeqCode); assembly: GCA_965223555.1. Taxonomy (GTDB): domain Bacteria; phylum Chloroflexota; class Anaerolineae; order Promineifilales; family Promineifilaceae; genus CBDCWU01. Next base: position 536,570 of record CBDCWU010000008.1, on the reverse strand, counting down.
GGTGTTGGGTGCAATTTATGTCGAAAATCGGTCTAGAAGCGATCAATTTAACCCTGATGATCTAGTGCCTCTCGAATTTTTTAGCAACCAAGCAGCTGTGGCTATTGAAAATGCCAGCTTAAATGACAATTTGGAATATTTGGTTGTGAAGCGGACCCAGGAGTTGGAGGAAACCAATAAAGAGATGGTTGTGGTTAATCAGGCCTTAACTGAAGCTAATGTTGAATTACAAACTAGTAATGATGAATTAGATGCCTTTGCTCATACAGTTGCCCATGATCTAAAAACCCCACTGTCCTTGGTCATTGGCTATGGGCAGATTCTTTTTGATGATTTTGAAAGCATGTCATTGCCAGAAATCCGCGAATATCTGCAATATATGCTGAATGGCAGTACGACGATGGATTCCATCATTAGCGAATTGTTGCTGCTCGCCAGTGTACGCCAGATGGATGAGATTCCGCTTGATATATTAGTGATGGAGGGGGTGATGGAGGAGGTAAACGGCCGTTTACAACCCATGCTCAACGAATATCAAACAACAATCACTATGCCCCAAAAATGGCACAAGGCCTTAGGATATGGGCCATGGATTGAAGAAATTTGGGTGAACTATATCAGCAATGCCCTGAAGTATGGGGGTATACCTCCTGCAGTTGAAGTAGGTTCCTCTTTACAAGCCGATGGCTACGTCTGTTTTTGGGTGAAAGACAATGGGCCGGGTCTGACGCCAGAACAACAAGCGCAACTTTTTACTCAATTTACTAGATTACACAAAATTCGGGCCCAAGGGCATGGATTGGGGCTTTCTATTGTGCAACGTATTGCCCAAAGATTAGGTGGGAGGGTTGGGGTCAAAAGTGAGGGGGGCGCGGGTTGTACCTTCTTTTTTACATTACCCCGGACTTAGGACACGTTTTTGAAGAGAAACGAGCAACCGGATAGTTACCCAATTTCTCATTTGCTAAAGGTGGGTGAATATGACCCGTTCTCGCAGACGAAAGAGTAGAAAAAAGGTACGTCAAAATAGCCCTTATTTTGACATACCTTATCGCCAGATTCATAACCCTTGGCCCCCATATGAGATTGCTAACCCGAAGCAGATTGAGGCAATTCATGATGCTTCAATGCACATTCTAGAAAATACGGGGATAAGCTTTTTAGATAAGGAAGCATTGGCTTTGTGGCAAGCAGCAGGGGCAAGAGTGGATCATAAAATTCAGCATGTGTGGCTGGATCGTGAGCTGGTTATGGCGTTGATAGCCAAGGCTCCTGCCAGCTTTACTTTTCGCGCTCGTAATCCGGCGCGTGATCGTTTCATTGGCGAGGATACACTTAACTTTTTCCCCAACGGGGGCATGGTGTTTGTTCGCGATTTGGCCCGAGGCCGGCGGCAGGGGATGGAGGCCGATCTTGTCACGTTATGTAAATTGATTCAGATGACGAATGTGTTGCATGTTGCCCCGACGCAAGGAATTGTGATGCATGATGTTCCTGTGAATGAGAGGCATTTGCTGACCCAGTGGTATGGGTATGTGTTGACGGATAAAGCGATGATGGGGACTTCGCACGGCCGTTTAATTACCCAAAGTGTCCTTGACATGGCCCGAATCGTCTTTGGTGATGACCTACGACCAGACAAGGGGCCGGTGACAGGGGGGGTGATCAATGCTAACAGTCCGTTGGTGTATGATGAGCGGATGTTGGGTGGACTCATTACTTTTGCCAGAGCTGGGCAAATCGTCATTGTTACCCCCTTCATTTTGGCGGGAGCTATGAGTCCGGTGACGATGGCGGCGGCGATTGCCCAGCAAAATGCAGAGGCTTTGGCTGGGATTGCTCTGATGCAGTTGGTGCGGCCTGGTGCACCTGCCATTTATGGTGGCTTTACCACTAATGTGGATATGAAAAGTGGTGCGCCTGCATTTGGCACGCCAGAAGGGGCCTGGGCCTTGTTGATTGGAGCGCAGTTGGCGCGGCGATATGGGCTGCCATATCGAGGTAGTGGTGCCTTGAATACGGCTAATATCCCTGATGCTCAAGCAGCCACCGAGACGCAGTGGTCGCTATGGCCTTGTGTCTTGGCCCACACCAACGTGGTTCTTCATGCGGTGGGTTGGTTGGAGTCAGGACTGACAGTTTCTTTGGAGAAGTTTGTGATGGATGTGGAGGGTTTGGCAATGATGCAGCATATGTTGCAGGGGCCGGAGTGGAGTGAAGATGCGTTTGCCTTGGCCGCGATTGATGAAGTGGGCCCAGCGGGGCATCATTTTGGCACGGCGCACACACAGGCGCGGTATGCATCGGCGTTTTACCCAGCTTTTTTGCATGATCGGCGCAATGTGGGGACATGGCAGGAGGCGGGTAGCGAGGATGTTGTACAGCGTGCCCATCGCCTGTGGCAGGATGTAGTGAAACAGTATGAGGAGCCGTGGCTGGATACGGCCGTTAAAGCAGCCCTAGCCGACTACATGACTCAACGTAAGAGAGAGTTAGCGAATGTGAATTTGTACGATTAAATGATTGCCTGGTTCAGGGCCATTACCGAACGGAGCGAAACGAGATGAAGGCGAATATAGTGATTATTGGCGCAGGCATTATTGGGGCGAGTTTAGCCTATCATTTGGCGGAGATGGGTGCGGAGGGAATTGTACTGTTGGATAAGGGAGATTTGGATGTGAATGATGGTTCGACGGGGCATGCGCCGGGCGGATTGCGGGTGCTGACGGCTAATGAGTGGTTTACGCGGCTGGGATCGCGGTCGCGCCAGCTGTATGATAAGTTGCCTCTGGCAGTGGAGGGAGAGGAACAGTTTTTCCGCACGGGGTCGTTGCAGATTGCCTCGGAGCCGTGGCGGTTTGAGAGTTATAAACGGTTGCAGGAGTGGGGGATGACTTATGGAGAGCCAACCTTTTTGCTATCGCCAGATGAGGTGAAGGCCAAAGTTCCCTTTTTGGATGAGACGCAGATTGTGGGTGGGGTTTTCTTGCCTAATGGGGGCGTAGTGAAGACGAGTCGCGTATCCACAGCACTGCGGCAGTTGGGCGAGGCGACGGGGAATCTGACAAGTGTGGGGGAGACGTTGGTGACGGATATTGTGGTGGAGCAGGGACGAGTGAAAGCCGTCTTAACCAACAATCCCGATATGCCCCGCATTGACTGTGAACAAGTGGTGCTGTGTAGCAATATTTGGGCACCGTTGTTGTGCGAAAAGGTTGGGGTCAATATGCCTCTTTTCCCTGGTCAGCACCAATATATTTATACTGATCCGGTGGCCGAGCTCGACTCCATCAAACATACCGAAGTGGCGTTACCTGTGGTGGCGGTAGATGATTTGTCGCTCTATTTTCGACAACATGGGGAGCGGTTGGGGATTGGTAGTTATCATCACAAAGCGATGTTGGTTCACCCGCACAAGTTGGAGAAAAGAGCCGAATTTCCTTTTACGCCTGAGGATTTTAGGGATGCTTGGCGGTTGATGCAGGGGTTGATGCCGCCGCTGAAGCAAGCGCAGATTTCGCATGGGTTTAATGGGATGTTCTCGTTTACGGTGGACAGCTTCCCCATTGTGGGGGAGTCGCCTGTGAAGGGGTTCTGGACGTCGGTGGGGGCCTGGTTGTCGTTTGCGGGTGAGTTGGGCAAGGTGTTGGCGCGCTGGATGGTGGATGGTGATCCGGGGATGGATATGCGGATGGCGGATATTAATCGGTTCCAGCCGTATCAGATGAATCGGGAATATTTGTCACGGCAGAGTAAATATTTTTATGAGATTGGGTTTGACGTGATTCATCCGGCCCAGGTGGCCTCCAGTGTACGCGACTTGAAGTTGTCGCCGCACCATGACCGAACGGCCGCTTTGGGGGCGCAATATGTGCCTTTTGCGGGAGTGGAAACAGCCTTGTGGTATGAGGCGAACGCGCCGCTGGTGGAGAAGTATGCCGATCAAATTCCAATACGTGAAGGCTGGGATGCCCAATATTGGTCACCCATTCAGGGGGCTGAGCATTTGGCGGTACGCGATGGGGTTGGCTTGATCGATTGGTCGGCGGGGATTGCGCCGATTGAGGTAACGGGCGCGGGGGCAGCCGCCTATCTGAATTACCTCTGTACGAATGATGTGGATAAGCCAGTGGGCAGTGTGATTTATACATTGTGGCTAACGTCCAATGGGGGCGTGCGCCGTGATGTGACGGTGTTGCGCTTGGCTGAAGACAGATATTGGGTGCTGACGGGTAAGGGGGACTTGCCCGCCGAGTTGGTGTGGATGCGGCGGAATTATGAATTAGGAAGTATGAATTATGAATGGGGAGATGTGCGGATTAGGAGTTTGGGTGAGGAGATGGTTGCATTTGGGTTGTGGGGGCCGCAGGCGCGGCAGGTGTTGGCGAAGGTTACGACGGCGGATGTGAGTAACGAAGCCTTTCCGTTTTATACGGGACGTGAATTGGGAGTGGGGATGGCGCCGACGGTGGCTCTCAGATTGTCGTATGTGGGTGAGTTGGGTTGGGAGTTTTATGCGCCTGCGGGTTACGGCCGTTTACTGTGGGACACTTTGTGGGAAGCGGGGCAAGAGTTCGGCATCCATCCTTGTGGTGTGGGAGCCGTCATGTCCCTGCGTTTGGAGAAGGGGTATCGGCTGTATGGGGCAGATGTGACGCCGGAGTACAATGCGTATGAGGCGGGCTTGCAGTGGCTGTTGCGTTACCAGAAGGGGGATTTTGTAGGGCGGGAAGCGGCTTTGCAGCAGAAGGCGGCAGGGGTGGAACGGAAGCTGGTTTGTTTGACGTTTGACAACCGCAAAGCCATCATGTATGCCAATGAGCCTGTGCTGGTGGATGGCAAGGTGGTGGGACGGATTACGAGTGGCAATTGGGGCTACGCGGTGGGCAAATTTATTGCGATGGCCTATGTGGAGACGCAGTATGCGGAGGTAGGGACACAGGTACAGGTACGTTATTCGGGGAACTTTTTTGATGGGGTTGTAGTGGATGAGCCGTTGTTGGATGTGAAGAATGAGCGGTTGAGGGGATAGAGGAGAAACGGCCGTTAACCCTCCCATGATCCATCGCTTGCAAAATTACTTGGGCATTTCGGCTGAAATTCTGGTGCAGCCGAAAAACTCAACAGTTAGTGCAGTGTATCCCTCCTGCGTAAGCCCCCTGTCAAATCTCCCATTTCTGATAAGCTCACAGCCAAATCAAAGTTGAGGTGAGTGATGCGTTTGTTAATTGATATGGATGGTGTTTTGGCTGATTTTGAGCAAGGTTTTTTGAATAGGTGGCGGGAACTATATCCAGAACGGCCGTTTGTTTCCCTTGCCGAAAGAAATAGCTTTTATCTGACAGAGCAATACTCTACTGAATATAGACAGGATATCTGGACGATTATTAACGCCCCTGGATTCTTTCGCGATTTACCGGTGATGACAGGGTGCATTGCTGCGCTTAATGAGATGGAATCACTGGGCATTGACCCACTCATTTGCACCACCCCACTGCGACAATACCAGCATTGTGTTTTGGAAAAGTATGAATGGGTGGATGAACATCTGGGTCCAGATTGGACGAAGCGCATCATATTGACTACGGATAAGACAGTTGTCGACGGGACATTCCTTATTGATGATAAGGTGAACATTAAGGGGCGACGTTCCCCATACTGGGAGCATCTTATTTATGATTGGCCGCAAAACAGGTATGAGACGGACAAACGGCGGTTAACGTGGGCGAATTGGAAAGAGGTGTTGTGGGGTTAACGGCCGTTTCCCCACCTCCAAAGCAAAAGTGCATTTCAGCAACGATTTTGGTAACATGCAGGGGTTATGACAGTTGACAAGCAAACCCCACACCTTATCGATCCGACGGGGCGAGAGCATCCGCTCAAAAATAGCAATACCGTTATTGGGCGGGCTGTTGAGAATGATGTTGTGATTACGAGCAAGCGTGTTTCCCGTGAGCACACGCAAATTCGGCGTGAGAGTTGGCGTATTTTTGTGGAGGACATGGGCAGCACCAATGGCACGTATCTTAACAATGAGCGCATTCATGAACCGAGGCAGCTTCAGGATGGTGATCAAATTCAGGTGGGTGATGTGCTTTTTACCTTTTATGACCCAGATGTGACCCATCAAGATACGCCTCTGCCCAAGTTGGAGATTGATATAGCGGCTGGCGTGGTGCGCTTGAATCGGCAGATTGTGGCTTTGGCTCCCAAAGAATTCTCTTTGTTAGCCTTTCTTCATGAGCAAGGAGGGCGTGTTTGCTCGAAGGATGAAATTGGGTTGGCGGTGTGGCCGGAGTATCAGGATGGGGTGTTTGATTATCAGGTTGAAAATTTGGTGCGGCGGCTGCGCTCAAAGTTGGAATCGAATGCCAGTGATCCGCAATTGCTGTTGACGATGCGTGGGCGGGGTTACAAGCTTGTGCTGTATGATTGAGCATTGTGTTTCAAAGCATTTTTGTTAGCTGGCTGTTAGCTAACCGATAGGCAGCCAGCACGGCTTTTCCTTTACACTCTCCAAGTAAATATGGTTATTTGAATATTGAGATTGGTTCAATCTTGGGTCTCCTGAAAAAAGATCACGCAAAGGCGCAAAGGCGCAAAGCCTCCAGAGAGAAATTTTGTGTTTTTCGTGTCATTTGTGTTTTTTCCAGTTAAGTCAATCTTTAAGATTGAACCAATTTTTAGAACACTTATTTAGGAGACGTATTATGGAAACACATTCGACGGTGGCACAGGTAGAGGACGCGCCTAAGGGCGGGCCAAAGGGGTTGGCTAATTGGAGTGGTTTGTCTTTGGTGGCATTGGGTGTGGGCTTGTTGGTTTTGAATGGCTTCAAGGGTTCGCTGGAAAATTGGTGGGCGTTATTTATTCTGTTGCCTGCCTTTGCCCTATTTTATGGTGGACGGGCAATTAATCGAAGGACAAACGGCCGTTTACCCTTCTTAGCCCGTTTTAACTTTGCCATCGGCACACTCGTGCTAGTAGTGGCGGGCATGTTCTTGATAAATTTAGATTGGTCGGTGTGGTGGCCGTTGATGCTGATGACACCTGGCTTTTCGATGCTCATCGCCAGTGGCAAGAATGGCCAGAACCCAACGGCGGCGGCTTGGATTGGTTATGTGCGTTGGTTGGCAGCCACTATGATTGGTTTAGGATTTGTATTTTTGGCAAATGAATTAGGGGTAATCAATTTGGACGTGTTGGGACAATTTCGCTGGTGGAGTTTATTTGTCGCCCTGCCAGCTATAGGTGCGTTGTGGCAGTCGGTTCAGCTGATCGGCCGTTTAGGCAGTATTAGTGCCAGTGCGGTGACACTATTCTTGATAGGACTGGTGAGCGGGGCAACGGCCGTTATGGAACTGTTTGGCCTCTCTTGGGACATGTGGCATGGGTCTTGGGCTACAGTTAATGGGATAACGGCCGTTATCTTCATCGGCATTGGCGTTTTGCTGGTAGGCAATGGCCTACGCCGCCAGAGCTAGTAAAATATTTGTGGAAAATTTTGCGGCTTTGCCGCCTTAGGCAATACGCAATATTTTTGGAGTTATCAGTATGGCAACGTCACTGACAGGGCAACAACTTGGTAAATATAGGGTATTAGAGCCGTTGGGCAGTGGTGGCATGGCTCGTGTTTACCGAGCTTATCATGCTACCCTGGATCGCTATGTGGCCATTAAAGTGTTACGTTCCGATTTAGTTGAGGATTCGGCCTTTTTGTCTCGCTTTCGGCAAGAGGCGCAATCGGTGGCTGCCCTGCGTCATCCTAACATTATTCAGGTCTTTGATTTTGATGTAGAGAATGATTTTTACTACATGGTTATGGAGTTGTTGGATGGAGACTCATTGCACACCCGGCTCAATGACTATCGTATTCGCCGTAGCCAGATGCCCTATGGGGAGATGGCTCGCATTTTGCTGAGTGTGTTAGACGGTTTGGCTTATGCCCACGCTGAGGGCATGATTCACCGAGATCTGAAGCCAGCCAATATTTTGTTGACGAAGAAAGGGGAGGCCGTACTGGCCGATTTTGGCATTGCTCAAATTATTGGCAGCACACAGCATACTGTGTCTGGTGCTTTGTTGGGCACGCTGAATTATATGGCTCCCGAACAGGGATTGAAAGGTACTTGCGATGCCCGCAGCGATATTTATGCGATGGGCATCATTTTTTATGAGATGTTGACGCAGCAGCCGCCGTACCGGGCAGATACACCCCTGGCCATCCTTATGAAACACGTTAATGATCCGCTGCCCATCCCCCACCAAATCGATCCCACGATTCCTGTGGCCTTAGAGCGGGTTGTGTTGAAGGCTCTGGCTAAGGAACCAGATGATCGCTACCAAACGGCCGTTGAGATGGCTGAGGCTATGCGGCAAGCCGTTGCAGCGGCAGATATTAAGCTGCCAACACGGATATCGCTGCCATTCTCATTTTCAACTGGTCAAGCCCCCTCCGAATCAGTTGTGGTCGTTTCTGGCACAGCACGTGGGGAGTTGGCGGGTGCGGATTTTGCCGCTCAAGAGACAGATGCTTCTCTTGGCCCAAGGCTGGAGGCTGAGCTAGCAGCCTTGAAAGAAGCTGAAAAGCAGCATGTAGCTGAACCACCTAATACCGATGCTATTGATGACAAGGTATTTGTCCGACGATCAGATTTGTCGGTGAGGTCGGCGGTATTAACGGCCGTTTTCACCCTAATTAGTACCAACCTCATCATGATCATGGCGATGGGCTTGTTTAGCAGCCACAGTGCCTTCGAGCACTTCTGGCCCGGTGAGATCGCCTTGGTGGCGGGTGGTCTGTTTTACATGATGAAGTCAAATAGAAATATTTGGCTAACCATTCCGGCGGGTATCTTGTTGGGTTTAAGTGTGATGTTTGCCTATTCAAATATCTTTCGTGCTTGGGGTGGTTGGACATATTCGTGGCCTCTTGTGATTTTTTTGATAACGGGGATTGTATGGTGGACGCTCAAATGGGCAGATCGTGGCGAGGAAACGCAGCAGCACGCTCTATTGATAGGGCATCGATTTAGCCGCATTGCTTATGGTGTGGTTGGTCTTGTGGCTATTGTTTCGATTTTTTCTGGATGAGTAGCAGAGGCAAAATTGTTAAGTCTTTAGCCATTAACGGACACGTTGATGGCTTTTTTTGATCATGGGGCCAGTTTATTGCAAACAGTGGGATCGTCCGCGAAATTCAATCGAGCTAAATCAGCGTTTGCTATTGATAGCTAATGGTTAGGTTGTGGATAGGCAGCCTACGCTGCAATCTTGTAGGCTGAAGGCAGATTTATTTACCTATGTTTTTGTACGAGGAGGCATACCATGACCAAACGATCTTCAACAGCTTTTGGTTTATTGCTCATTTTTGTAGGCGCACAGGCTTTTGTTTACCGGGCGTTACTACCGATTTTTGGGGTAGCGACGGGCAACGGCCGTTTATGGCCTTTATTTGTGGCTAATATCGCGCTCTTGCTTATAGTTGGTCCATTCTTTGTCCGACAACATCGTGGCTTTGGTGGGCTGTTTATTCTCGGTATCCCCCTCGCCATGACTAGTGGTTTATTGCTGTTAGCCAACTTCACGCATTGGTGGGGAATGTGGGGACACCTTTGGCCCATGCTTGTCATTGCTTTGGCACTGGGCTTTGTAGCTGCTGCTGCCTGGATGCGTAATGTTTGGCTTTTGATTCCAGCTGTGATTATTGGTTTGAATGGGCTTGTGTTCTTGTTTTGCGCCATAACGGGCTTGTGGCAAATATGGGCGGCTATTTGGCCACTTGAGCCACTGTCTGTAGGTTTATCTCTGTTGTTGGTAAATGCTTGGCAGCAGTCGGGTGGGTTGGCCAAAGCGGGTACGATTCTGAGCATTGTTTCTGGCTTTGGCTTTGCGCTGATGTCTTTGGTTTTGTCTGGCTGGGTCTCTGTTATTGCCGCTGTGATTTTGGTTGGTACAGGTGTGGCTTTGCTGGGGCGTAATAGTTTGCTGTTGACCAGTGGTGAAGCAGTGGCTGATAAGGAGAAATTAGTACACGCTTATTCTGGAGAGGATGTTTTTCCAATGAAGGAGAGTGTGTAAGATAGTGGTCGTTTTTACCTTTAACTAACCCGATAAAAGCTGGCCCGTTGTCATTTTGGCACCAGCCACGTCATTGTGGTTGGTGTTTTTTGTTTTGCATGTGGTGGCAGGGCAACGGCCGTTGCCAATGGGTTGTGTTAGAATAACGGCCGTCTTCCATCAATTTCGACGAGGTGAATTTCATGAAAAATTTTGCGTATGGGTCGAACATGTCTGCCCAATACATCCGGAATTATTGTCCTAGTGCTACCTTTGTAATGCGGGCTACTTTGCCCAACTTTCATATTGAATTTCGGCGCTACTCTGAGGATTTACAAGGTGGCATCAGTACCATTATGGAAGCACCGGGCGGGCTGGTGCAGGGGGTTTTATATGAGATTGACGAGGCTGAGATTTTGGCCTTGGACATTTTAGAGGATGTGCCGCAGGGAATCTATTTGCGGCAACCTTTTTTGGTTTTGGGGGAAGATGGACAGTGGCATTCAGGCGAATTGTACCGGGTGGCGAATCCGGCTGGCCCTTATGCACCCTCTAAAAAGTATGTGGAATATATGATCGCCGGGGCAGAGGAGCATGGCCTTGAGGCTGAGTATATTGCTGGTTTGGTGGCTTTGCGCCCGTAGTTGGGGGAGTCATGATAGTGAGCAGTGATGCCATAGTTGGTTGATTGTTAACGGCCGTTCCAATTTCATAGCCCTATTGCCTGGTCACACTGTGATTTTGTACCAGTTTGTTTCGTGCGCTTGAAAGTGCATTGCGAAATATTGACAAAATATTGACAAAATATGTTCAATTGTGATATAGTATGCTTCGTAACTTATTGAACGAAAGGTGCAGGCTGTTTGAGAAAGTATCATGCACCATCATCAAACGAAACGTGGCGAGGTAAGCAATGTCTTTTTTTAATCGGCGAAAAAAACAGGAATTTCATAATGTAAAAAAGCACGAGCCTATTGTGGCCTTACGAGATATTGTTAAGTCATTTCCCGTGGCTAATGATGAAGTGACGGTTTTGCATGATATTTCGTTTGACATTTATCCTGGTGAGTTTGTATCCATCGTAGGGCCGTCGGGCAATGGCAAATCTACTCTGCTGAATATGGTGACTGGCATTGACAGACCCACAGCCGGTGAGGTTGTGGTGACGGGTCGGCCCGTGCACAAGATGAGTGAGAATGCCTTGGCCAAGTGGCGAGGACAGTCGGTGGGTATTATTTTCCAATTTTTCCAGATGCTGCCCTCGCTGAGCCTGTTGCAGAATGTGTTGTTGCCGATGGAATTTGCCAAGCAATACGGTCGTTCCCAGCGACGCGAACGAGCCAGGCACTTATTAGATATGGTGGGGCTGGCTGACCAGGCCAACAAATTGCCAGGGATGGTGTCTGGTGGGCAGCAGCAGCGGGCGGCTATTGCTCGAGCTTTGGCCACGGACCCAGCTTTGCTAGTGGCTGATGAGCCGACAGGGAATTTGGATGCGGAAACGGCCGAACAGGTGTTTGAGCTATTTCTCAAATTGGTGCAGGAGCAGGGTAAGACGATGCTGATGGTGACACATGATAAGAAATTGGCCGATTTGGTGCCACGTAAGGTGGAGATTATCAACGGCCGTATTGCCAGGGATAATGGTTCGCAGCGGCTGACTAATCTGCACAGCCATCCGACTCGCAATAGGGTCATACCTTCAGGCTGGAACGGCCGTTTGGCCCAGAATGGCCTTATATCAGTGGCGGGAGATTAATCATGTTGACTTTATTAGCCAAAGTTTGGTTCGATTTATGGCGTGATAAATCACGTACAGCTCAGGTGGTAACAGTTATTGCTTTGGGTGCGATTGGTGTGGGCTTGGTCATTGGTGGTCGTAATCTGACAGCTACTTCAGTTGCCTCTGGTTGGCAGGCCGCCCAGCCACCACATATCAAATTAAGTGTGAATCCATCTTTAACCCCAGATCAAGTAGAACGGATTGAACGTATTGTGGGTGTAGCCGAAGTTGAAGGGTTGTACAGTGCTCCCATTGAGTGGCGTTTTCCTGGTGAGACAGAGTGGCAGACGGGCTTCCTAAACGGCCGTGAAGATTATACCCAGCAAAAAATGGCCCTTGATGGCCTGGTCAGTGGTGATTGGCCGGAGCGTAATACAGTGGCTATTGGCCAAATCTCAGTAGGCGAAAATTTGATTACTGAGGGGGATTGGGTGCAGGTTCGTTTTGGCGATATTGAACGCACCGTGCAAGTTACGGGTACAATGGATCCCGTTGGTCCCACACCTGTTTTTGACGAGACATTTTATGCCAATCGCCAAACCTTCCGCCTGATTACGGGTATTGATGCTGTTAATGTGATTCAAATGCGGGATGTGGCCTTTGATGAGGCGAAGGCTGTCGAGACCGATTTGCGAATTCAGGCTTATTTTGAGGATATTGGTGTGGATTCGGTTGGCTTATCATTTCCCTTTCAGGATCGTATTGTGCCACCCGACACGCCACCAGCCGAATCAATTTTGAATGCCCTGTTTCTGATTTTGGGCCTGATTGGGGTGATTGTTGTCATTTTGGGTATCTTTTTGGTCTATAACAGCGTGAGCGCAATTGTGGCCCAACAGGTGAACCAGATTGGGGTGATGAAGGCTATCGGGGCTGATTCGTGGCAGGTGGTATGGAGTTACTTGCTGTTGGTGTTTAGTTATGGGGTATTGGCCGCGATTATTTCGGTGCCCATCGGTGGCGCAGCCGCCATTGGTCTGCAAGGCTTCTTTACCCAATTTTTGAATATGGAGGCGGCGACGGTAGGTGTGGACAAGACGGCCGTTCTCGTCCAAGTTATTATCTGCCTAGTTGCCCCTTTTCTAGCTGCCTTGATTCCCCTGCGGGCTGGCATGCACATCACAGTGCGGGAAGCGATTAGTACCTATGGTTTAACTGGTGCAATTGGCCTGGTCGATCAACTCGTTACGAGGGTGCAGCGGCTGCCCCAAACTATTCTTCTCACCATTGGCAACACATTCCGCAATCAGCGGCGGGTGCTGGTGATTCAATTGGCCTTGGTGGTGGCGGGTACGATTTTTATGATGGTGGTGGGTGTGAATGATGCTACGAATTACACTTTTGGCGACAAGCTGGCTGAAATTCACAATTATCAGGTGACATTGAGTCTGGAACAGTGGCAGCGTGAGCAGGAGGTTGAGGCAATTGCGGGACGTGTGGCAGGGGTAACGGCCGTTGAGAGTTGGCTGGTATTACCAGCCAGTGCCCGCCCAGCGACTCAACGAGACAAGGACGTGACGGATGCCCGTGTGACTATATTTGGACAGCCATTAGGCACAAAGCTTTATCAACCAGAACTGCAAGCAGGCCGTTGGCTGCAAGCCGGGGATACAACGGCTGTCGTAGTCACCCAGCAGCTTAGCGAGGACAGAGGCTGGCAGATTGACGACGTGATTACGCTGGAGAGTAATGATGGCCGGGAGCTGGCTGTGCAGATTGTGGGTATTTTGTTTGACCCGGCGACAAGCGCAGCTCTATTTGTACCTCGTACAACTTTGCAAGGAGCTTGGGGCGGCTATGGTCAGGTGAACAGTGTGTGGGCCCAAACTGAATTGACGGATGCGGAATCGCAAACGGCCGTGGCCATCGCTCTGGAACAAGCCCTGCAACAGCGCAGCATCACCGTCACTCCCCGAAGTCCCTTTGGCGAGACTACGATTGCGGCTATTGTGGAACAGACGGGGGCTGGTTTTGCCATCATCATTAATTTGTTGGCTGTGATGGCCATTGTTATTGCTCTCGTAGGTGGTGTGGGGTTGAGCGGCATCATCTCGCTCAGCGTTTTGGAACGGCGACGCGAAATTGGCGTGATGCGGGCTATTGGGGCTTCCTCATGGCAAGTCATTCGCTTGTTTGTGGGGGAGGGGATGCTGTTGGGGTTGCTAAGCTGGCTGATCGCTTGGCCGTTGAGTATCCCCGCTGCCTACGGTCTGACAACGAAAGCTTTGTCCCTGGCCCTCAATCAACAACTGGCTTATCGCTTCACTCCAATGGGGGCAATTGCTTGGCTAGTTATCATTTGTCTACTAGCGATTATTGCCAGTGCCCTACCTGCCCGAAAAGCCGCCCGCGTCAGTGTACAAGAAAGCTTACTGTATCAATAAATCTATCCGTGTCATTGCGTTTGAGTGAATTCATGCGTAAATTGGAGGCCGCAACTTTGACATTTGAAGGTAAGAAGCAGATCGTACTGTAGCCTAATATCTGCGCCAGCACCTGTCCCGGGGCCAACGATTTCAAAAGCACGTGTGCCAATTATTTCACGGTTGATTTCTGTCACTTGGTTGGCTTCGCATTGGGGGCAAGGGGCCGTGAGTCCGGTACTTCTATTGCGAACAGACAAGATGATCGCAATGACAATTGCGACAGCGATGACAGCTAGCCAAGGAATTTCCATGATGGGCCTCCAATTCTATGAGCCTGCAAAAGTGAGCCTTGGCAAATAGTAGCTGATAGTCTGTATTCCTGCTTTAAGCGTAAACCTCTTCCCATTCGTGCAAAACGACCATGCTAAAAATGTCGGATTCGGTGATGATGCCCAAGACTCTGCCGTCCTCATCTATGACAGGCAGACCACTGACTTTGTTTTCTAGCATGATGCGAGCTGCTTCGCCGATGGTGGCATCTGGCTCAACGGCCACGGGGTCCGGGGTCATGATCTTTTTGAGTTTGAGATTGGCTAACAGGTAGTTCATTTCCCAGATGCTCAGAGAGGTGGCTTCCGAGGGTTGTGCCCCGCGCACATCGCCTAAGGTAATGATGCCTATGAGACGGCCGTTTCTATCTACAACCGGCAAACGGCGCACATTATTATCCATCATAATTTGGTGGGCTTCAGGTAAAGTGGTATCTGGATTAGCAGTAAGGACGTTTTTTGTCATCCAAACTTTGACCAGTTCTTGTTTCATGGTAATCTCCTAGAAATGTTATGGATTCAATCGCTGATGTTGAATTCATATTGGTGCTTGACTCTAAACAAAGCATAAAATAAGTAGGTAAACAACAGTAGTGACGTTTATCATCGCTCGGACTGCCATCTATCATATGTGATAAACAGGCCAGGGCAGCTTTGTGATGATAGCAATGGATAGAAATAAGGTAGTACATGCCAGAACCACTCGCTTTGATTATTGAGGACGATCCTGAGCAAGTTCGCTTTTTTGAAAGGGTCTTAGAAACGGCCGAATATGAGACAGCTTCTGCCGGTAGTGGCCAACAAGCTCTGGCTTTCTTGCAGAAAACAGTACCTCATCTCATTTTGCTAGATTTGCATTTGCCAGATAGCAAGGGTTCAGACATTCTCACAGAGATTCAACAAGATGATCGGCTGAATCAGGCGACTGTGATTATTGCTAGCGCTGATGGTACGTTTGCTGGTTATATGTGGGAGCGGGCTGATTTTGTATTAGCGAAACCTGTAAGCTTTCACCAACTGCAACATTTAGCCTTGCGTTTACGGCCGTAACGTTCCCCTGACCAAAATAGTTTGATTATCAAAATATTTTAACTTTCTGGCTCGATCTCGTCGGATTTTATTATCCCCTCCCTCATACATTCCTCTAATACACCTCTAACTCGATTCTGACCTAAAAAAATATAATGGACTTAGCAGCGAAGGCACAAAAGGACCTTGGCTATTGCCTGTATGAGGAGATATTTATGGAATACAAGGATTATTATCAAATACTTGGCGTTAATAAAACGGCCGATAACAAAGAAATTAAAAAAGCCTACCGCAAATTAGCGCGGCAATATCATCCCGACAAGAACCCGGACAATAAGGCAGCTGAAGACAAGTTCAAAGATGTCAATGAAGCCTATGAGGTACTGTCTGATGCGGAGAAGCGACAAAAGTATGATCAGTTTGGTTCGCGTTGGCAGGAGATGGGTGGTATGGGTAGCTGGCCGCCGAGTGGTGGTGGCTCCTATACACGGACGATTAGCCCAGAGGAGTTTGAGGCGCTATTTGGTGGCCGTATGGGAGGCGCCACGGGGAGCAGTGGCTTCTCGGACTTTTTCGAGAGTCTGTTTGGCGGTATGGGGGGGCGGTCAGCAGGTGGTTTTGGCGATGGCTTCACCGCTTATCAGACGCAACCCCGCCTGCGCGATTTAGAGCGTACGGTACAGGTGACATTGGTTGAGGCTTTTCAGGGCACGACGTGCACATTGCAATGGGAGGACGGCCGTTCTCTCACCGCTAAAATTCCCAAGGGAGTAGACAGTAGTTCCCGCATTCGTTTAAGTGGACAAGGCTATGATGGCGGCGACTTATATTTGACAGTGGAAGTGCTGCCGGATGATCGGTTTGAGCGTACTGGTGATGATTTGCGGGTAACGGCCGTTGTGGATGTATATACCATGCTCTTAGGCGGCAAAGCTACCATTCCTACTTTGTCAGGCAATGTGAAGTTAACCATACCAGAAGGCACGGCCAACGGCCGTCAGTTCCGCTTACGGGGGCAGGGGATGCCCAGATTGAAGCAGCCCGATGAGCGAGGGGATTTGTTTGTGGCTGTTAATGCCAAATTGCCTGAGAGATTAACCGAAGAGGAAAAAGAGTTAATCAAACAACTTCGTGATATGCGATGATCAGGAACTAAGCTCCTCAAAGGAAATTAGTTCCTCGGATGTGGAGAAAACCATGAGATTAGATAAATTTACACAGAAAGGCCAAGAGGCCATTTTAGAGGCGCAGAATTTAGCCGAGCGATATCACCATCCGGCCATTGAGCCGGAGCATTTGCTGCTGGCATTGGTGCAACAAGAAGGCGGCGTGGCCCCCTCATTGTTGAAGCACATTGGCGCGGATGGGGCGATGTTACAGCAGGGTATCGAACAAGCTCTAAACCGAATGCCCAGGGCCACTGGATCATCGGTGCAGATGGGCATGAGCCGTGCGTTTAGCCAGATCATTCAAGAGGCGGAGGATATTGCTGCCAATATGAAGGATGAATACACCTCAACCGAGCATTTGCTATTGGCGATGACGGCTGTGAAAACAGCTAGCCCAAAGGCGGGCAAAGTGCGCGAATTATTGGCTCGTTATGGTGTGGATTACAACGCGATATTGCAGGCGTTGGCGAATGTGCGGGGGTCGCAGCGGGTGACGAGCCAGAACCCGGAGGCACAGTATGAGGCGTTGGTGAAATATGGCCGTGATTTGACCCAAGACGCCCGCAAAGGGAAGCTCGATCCTGTCATTGGGCGGGATGAGGAGATTCGGCGCGTGATTCAGATATTGAGCCGTCGTACCAAAAATAATCCTGTGCTGATTGGCGAACCGGGCGTGGGCAAAACGGCCATCGCTGAAGGCTTGGCGCAACGGATTATCAACGGCGATGTGCCTCTGGGCCTGAAAGAGAAGCGACTGGTAGCGCTTGATTTGGGTGCACTGGTGGCCGGGGCCAAATATCGGGGCGAATTTGAGGAGCGGTTTAAGGCCGTTCTGAAAGAGATTCAGGAGTCTGAGGGGCAGATTGTGCTGTTCATTGACGAGATGCACACGCTGGTCGGTGCGGGGGCGGCTGAGGGCTCGATGGATGCCAGCAACATGCTCAAGCCGATGTTGGCGCGGGGCGAATTACACGCCATCGGCGCCACGACGCTGGATGAGTTTCGCAAGCATATCGAGAAGGATGCGGCCTTGGAACGCCGTTTTCAACCTGTCTTTGTAGCCGAGCCGAGTGTGGAGGATGCGATTTCTATTTTGCGTGGTCTGAAGGAGCGGTATGAGGTGCATCATGGGGTGCGCATTACGGATAGGGCGGTGATTGCGGCGGCGACGTTGAGCCAACGTTATATTGCCGATCGCTTTTTGCCCGATAAGGCGATTGATTTGGTGGACGAAGCGGCCAGTCGCTTGCGCATGGAGATTGACAGCAAACCGGCCGATTTGGATGTGGTCGATCGGGAAATTATGCAGTTGGAAATTGAGCGTGAAGCGCTGAAAAAGGAAAAGGACAAAGCCAGCAAGGCGCGGCTGGCGAAGCTGGAAGAAGAACTGGCTAATCTCAAAGAGAACAGTATGCAGTTGGCGGCACGGTGGCAGACTGAGAAGGAGGCCATCGAACAGATTCAGGCGGTCAAGGAAGAGATGGATCGAGTGAAGGTGGACATCGAGCAGGCGGAGCGGCAGTTTGATTACCAACAGGCGGCGGAGTTGAAGTTTAGCCGTTTGCGCCAATTGGAAGATGGTCTGGCTGTGGCGGAGTCGAAGCTGACGGATTTGCAACAAGATGGAGCCATGTTACGCGAGGAGGTCGGTTCAGAAGAGATTGCGGGGATTGTGAGCAAATGGACGGGTATTCCGGTGAGCAAGCTACTGGAGGGGGAAATCGAAAAACTGGTGCATATGGAAGGGCGGCTGCATGGGCGTGTCATCGGTCAGGATGAGGCGATTGAGGCGGTAGCGGCGGCGGTACGGCGCAGTCGGTCGGGGTTACAAGACCCGCAACGGCCGATTGGCAGTTTTATTTTCCTGGGCCCGACGGGTGTGGGGAAGACGGAGCTGGCGCGGGCTTTGGCTGAATTCTTGTTTGATGATGAGCAGAATATGGTGCGGATTGATATGAGTGAGTATCAGGAGCGGCATACGGTGGCGCGGTTGATTGGCGCGCCGCCCGGCTATGTGGGCTATGACGAAGGGGGGCAGTTGACGGAGGCGGTACGGAGACGGCCGTTTTCGGTGATTTTGTTCGACGAGATTGAGAAGGCGCACCCTGAGGTGTTCAATGTGTTTTTGCAGGTGTTGGATGACGGCCGTTTGACTGATGGGCAAGGGCGCACGGTCGATTTCCGCAACACCGTCATCATCATGACGAGCAATATCGGTAGCCAATACATTTTGGATGTGCGTGATGAGGCCGCCATGCGAGAGCGGGTGCTGGAGGCGTTGCGCGGCCATTTCCGCCCCGAATTCTTGAATCGGGTGGATGATGTGGTCATCTTCCATCGCTTGGCGCAAACGCATTTGCGCGAGATTGCCGATATTCAACTGAACCATGTGCGCGAACTGCTGGCGAAGCAGGGGGTAACGATTGCCCTGACGGAAGCGGCGACGGATTTGCTCATTGCGGAGGGGTATGACCCGGTGTATGGGGCGCGTCCGCTGAAGCGGGTGCTGCAACGGCGTGTGGTTGATCCCCTGGCACTGAAGCTGATTCAGGCGGAGGTGCGTGAGGGGGATCACGTGGTTGTGGATGTGAGTGATGGTGAGTTGAGTTTTGGGGTGGTGGAAATGGAAACGGCCATTGAAGGAGGAGTTATTGTATAATGCTGTAGCTTGAGAGAGGGGCAATTGTTTTCTCCTCTCTCTATTTTGAATAAATCTTTGCCAAGATATTTTTACAGTGACCCTTTGGCTTTAACTTAGGAGGAACCATGCAATTTTTACCTCAGACCCTCGCAATTAGCATAATTACAGTTGTGATCACTGCTATAACTGGCTACATTTTTGCCATTCCACGCATTAAAAAACAATTAGAGGCTGACTTGCTTCAAGAATCAGAAAAAATCCGCCAACAATTTCAAGCAGATTTACAGAAAGAATTCAGCAGTCGATTTAATGAGCGTAAGTGGGAGACATATGAGCATTTCTCTGACATCATTCGTAGATTGATGGAAGGCGTAAGTAATCCGCGTCTCAAGAAAGATCAAGCAAAGATTATCCAGGAGCTATATGGGTTTACTGGTAAACTGTGGATTATTGGAGGGGATAATGTCATCAAAGCATTTAATGATTGGCGAAAAACAGGCGTGACTGAAGGTTCAGACTCTAGTCAGAAGATACAAATATTGATTCTTCTTATGCAGATCGTTATTGAAATGAGAAAAGATTTGGGCTATGAGTCAAGTGCTGTGTCATCTGAGGATTTATTGCGAACGTTTATTAATGATTTTGATCAGGCTATGGCAAAAATTAATACTAGTTCTACTCACACAAGCAAAAAGTAGAATGCTAAACGCACAAAATCAAATAAATCTACTCGAATGTGGAGTTGGAATTGTTGGGGAGTTGGGTGGAAACGGCCGTTTTGTTTGGGTTGAGATGTGGTGAGTGGGAACGGCCGTTTGCGAAGCTGTTCCTGTGTGGGGTTGGGGAGGGTGTGCTGTGGGAGGAAACGGCCGTTTTGCTTGGGTAAGAGGTGGTGGGGATGGCTGGTCTTTACCTGATCCGAAACTGATTAATATTGCAGTCGATCAAAAATAATCTATACTGCAACCTAAAGAGATTCTATGGACAGCAAACGTTAGAATTTAGGCTGTTTCAATTTGTTCCCCTTTATATATATGAGTTCCAACATCTTTCACGATAAAGTAGTCATTATTACTGGCGGTGCTTCAGGTATTGGCCAAGCCCTTGCCCTCACTATCGGTCGCCAAAAACCCGCTACTGTTGTTGTCGCCGACATTGATTACCCCAATGCGCAACATGTAGCCCAAATGATTCAATTGCAAGGCGGTAATAGTGAAGCTGCTCAAATTGATGTGTCTCAGTCAACGGCCGTAAACGAGTTGGTTGCTAATACTGCACAAAAGTATGGGCGGCTCGATTACATTTTTAATAATGCAGGTATTGCTATTAGTGGTGAAGCGCAAGACATGACACTCGACCATTGGCACAACTTACTTAATGTCTCCTTATGGGGTGTAATTAATGGTACACACGCTGCCTACCCAATTATGCTTAAACAGGGATTTGGTCATATCGTCAATACAGCTTCGGCTGCCGGATTGGTGCCAACCCCGATGGGCCTGCCTTACACGACGGCCAAACATGCTGTTGTCGGACTCTCAACTTCTCTACGGATGGAAGCCGCAGCAAAAGGAGTTAAAGTTAGTGTTGTCTGTCCAGGTGTTATTCGGACACCCATCTTTGACAAATCAGAAGATGTGACCCCCTTTGATCGCACCCAATGGCTTAATAATCCGATGTATCGCATGATGGAGCCAGAAGTGTGCGCTCATCATATTTTAAAAGGTGTAGCTGGTAATAAGGGGATTATTACGGTTACGGCTGAAACAAAAATTATGTGGTGGCTTTATCGCTTGAGTCCAACTTTAATGGATGCTATGGGGCGTTTAATATCACGAAAATTCCGTGAAATGATAGTGGATCCGACAGGTAACAATGGGATGAAGACTGCTGTTGATTCTGACTCGGCCTGAGTTTGTTCTTTCTAAGCTGTCTGCACTGCGACAGTAGGAACGGCCGTTTTGTTTGGGGTGAGATGTGGTGAGAGGAAACGGCCGTTTGCGGGGCTGTTCCTGTGTGGGATTGGGTGGTTGTGCGGTGGGGTGGAAACGGCCGTTTTATTTGGGGTGAGAGGTGATGGTGGAAACGGCCGTTTGAATTGTGAATGGGTAACGGAAAACGGGTAATTGATAATGGGGAAACGGCCGTTTGAGGTGTGAGAGTTGAGTGGGAATGGCCGCTTCTTCCAGATATGACGACCCATTGAAAGCAACCTATAATGATTTTGTAAAAAGGTGCTGACTTCCCTCATCGTCGGTGACTTTACTTGTAGGAATTGATGTCATGAACATAGATCACAAAACCAAAGCTGAAATAGTTACAGAGATTGCTGACCTAATAGCTCGAAAATATGTCTTTCCTGAAATGGGGCAGCAGATTGTTGATGAGTTGCAGAGGGTGGTAGCAACAGATGCGCCATTTTTGACCCTGCATCCAACTGAATTTGCTAGCACACTCACACAAGATTATTTAGCAATGGCTCAAGATACCCATCTTCGTTTGGATTACGTGCCAGAGCAAACGGCCGTTAATGGCGAAGAACTAATGAAACATCACTTTAAGCAAGCCCAGCGCAACAATTTTGGCTTTATAAAAGTTGAAAGGTTAGCTGGCAATATTGGTTATCTGCGCATCCTCGAGTTTGCTCCGCCTGCCAGAGAGATAGCGGTTGGAGCAATGGCCTTTGTGGCAAATACCCAGGCATTAATTTTCGATATTCGTGGTCATCGCGGCGGGTCACCAGATCTGGTGCAGTTGTTGATCAGCTACTTGGTTCCCAATACATCACAACCGCTTAGTGGCGTTTATTCACGTGCCACGGGGCAGACAACAATGGTGCAAACATTGTCTGAAATTCCGGGCAAACGGATGCCGAATGTGCCTGTTTACGTTTTGGTAGATGGGCAGACACACTCAGCAGCTGAAGCATTTGCTTATGATTTGCAGGCACTCAAGCGAGCCACCATCATTGGTGAACGGACACGTGGTGGGGCTCATTTGGTCGATTTTGTGCTAGTGCACCGTGTATTTAAATTAATGGTGCCTATTGCACGCGCTATTAACCCCATTACAAATGGAAATTGGCAAGGTCACGGTGTGGTGCCCGATGTTGATGCTGTTCCTGAAGACGCCCTACGGCTAGCCCATCAACAAGCGTTATATCAGTTGCTAAAGTCCACAAGCGATACGGATGAAAGGGCACTGTTGCAGGCTGAGATGGAAACAGTGTAGGAGTTGGTAATGTGGCGTTGAGGAAACGGCCGTTTGGGGAGTGCGAAGGTTGAGTGGAGAACGGCCGTTTGGGTTAGCTACTTGACCGCTTCAAGTAATGATTGAACACCCCATAATTCCACACCATATTCAGCCATTGCGGTTCTCAATTCTTCATCAGCGCGTAAATCATCATCGCCCGAGACAATGGCTTTGGCTTGCCCATCGATGGCTGTAGCCAGTATTGGATCATCTTTGGGGTCACGACAACGGGGTGGGATGGTTTTCAATTCGACAATTTCTGCACGAGCATACATTTGTCGGTAGAGGGTTTGTGCTTGATGCGCATCAATTCGCTTCAATAAGCGAGGGCGTTACCAAACCTCAGTGTATTCGTCCAATAAATATTGGCTAGTGATCAGTTGAAATTGCTCAGCTTGCCATGCAGATAAAATAGGCAGTGTGATTCGACCACGCAAGAGGATGCGTATCCAAATATTGGTATCAATGACAATACGAAGCATATAGATTTACTGGCGTTGTTGGCGAACGGCCGTTATTTCGGCCAATATCTCTTCATCAGAAATATCAGTGACTGGCGGCTGACTGTAAAGCTCTGCAATGAGTTGAGCGAGTTCTGTATCCAGTTTCTCGACAGTTAAAGCACGGGCAATTTGGGTGCGTTCGTGTGGCTTTAGTTGGTTAACGGCCGTTATTAACTGCTCGACAGTTAATTGGATATTGATATTCGGAATGGTTACAGTTGTCATATTGTACCTCGTCAAACTTGGTTAGCATTATAGCATAAGATGTCGTCTACGGGACTGAAATAGGGTTTTTGGGTTGATGAGAGTTGGAGTGGAAACGGCCGTTTGGAAAAAGCCCACTTAACCCAATAAGCGAGTTAATAAATCTTCAACTTTCATTGTGGCCGACATTTTATGCAAATAATCAAAATCCAACTGTTCCCCTTGCACATTCACAATACCCTCAACGTCACGCACTGTCTTTCTGATTGCTCCCGGCCCATTCGATACCATCTCAACTTGGCAAGCAAAATGTCTTCAGCTGATAGGACATATATTTTGCGGTCAGAGTCTTCCGCAACAGCCTGTGCTATCCGTCGGTCAATTTGGGCACGGTCAAACGCATCATCTTTGGCAATGAACATATCTACCTTGAACATTGTTTCCAAATGGATGAGGTTGAAACTGCTTTTGTTCTTAATGGCATTTCGTACCATCATTTCATCCGCATAAAAAGTATCTTGCAACTGAGAAACAAATTTTGATACATGCGAGTCATTCATTTGAACAACCAAATCGCTATCAAGCGTTGCCCGTGCTGTACCATGCCGCGCGCTCGCTAATGAGCCACCAATCACGTATGGAATATTCAGTTGCTCTAAAACATCAATGACGAGCAAAGTAACGGCAATGGGTTCAGGTAGATTGGAATTCATGCCACTCCCCATAAACTTTAGCAGCTAGCTCTTCACCCAACAGAATGTCAGCCAAATGGCGCTTTATTTCGGCCTCGGATGCGCCTGGATGCCTTTCGCGAATACCAGCTAAAGCAAATTGCTTAACGGTAGAATTGAGATCGCCAACCATTTTGAATTTACGCCAAGCGCCCGCTTGGCGTAGAAGTTGAATCAAAACTTTTTCAGCTTCTGGCGAGGTGTCACTGAAGGATGTTTACATCATGAGGGAAGTATAGCAAAAAAGTTTGAGGTGTGAGAGTTGGGATAGGGAACGGCCGTTTCTATGGAAGGTAACAACGGCAATTACTTTTATTTGCCGTTGTTGCCTGCACCTAGCCTGTCCCTATCGATCTTGCCTGATCAGAAATGTGCTGTTCACCCAGCCGGTCAAATCTTGATAGCGGATGGGTAGCCAAACAACTTGCCCCACATTTTCACCAGTACCCGTGACATAGATATCTAGTTCGCCTTGGGGCAGTTGCCCAGCGATTGGGTTGTCAATGCCAGCCCCTGTACGAACGTTTAAGGTATCACCCTGTACGACATTCACCACCTGTACTAGGAATTCGTGTGGGGGGGTTCGCAATATTTTTTCACCCGTTTCAACCACATATTGTACTTGCCCCGGCGGTGGCGCAGCCACGGGAATGTCCGAAGGGGCAAGGCAGCATGAATTGAGTCGTGTATAGGTGAATGATTGGCTGTCAGGCGCCCACACAATTTCCGAAAAGTTGATGTATTCGAACCCACCGGTGAGTTGCAATTTGTCTGTGCCATCAGCTTGGAATAGGAATAGATGGTTATCTCCCTCGAAGCAGGCTGGAATGAGTAAGAAGTAAGCATGATTGGGTGAATGGCTGATATCTGGGGGAATATCGGCAAAACACCCTGTTTCTGTTGGGATGTCTAAAATAACGGCCGTATCGAAATAAACCTTCCCATCCACCCAATAAACAGGTGTTTGCCCAGAAGCTTTCATGGTGGCCACAGCAGGTGCGGCGTCATCTATGGACTCGAATATTGGAACTGCTGCCGTTTGCCCTGGAACCGTTGGGGCAACGGCCGTTTCGGTTGGCTGTGAAGGAGTGATTGCTGGTGTCATGATGAGCACAGATGTAGGGGTGACAACGGCCGTAGCTGTGGGTTGTAGAGGGGTGCTGGTTGGGAGGATGGTGGAGCTTGGCATGGGTGAGGCAACGACTGTTTCGGTTTTACGCGTCATTTCAGAGACGGGGGTAACGGCCGTTTTTGGCACAGATGATTCTGGCTGGCAAGCAGACAGAAACGACAAAGTTGTTGTGAGTAAAAAAAGAACGACAAATAAAAAGCGGTGCTGTTTAAACATAGGGGACAATTGATCCTCCGATAAATACCATAGAATATCTTTTTGCTGATGCTACGCTGTTTGCTGTGGTGAGCCTACCTGTCAATCCTGAAAGCACATAATATCAGTTATCGTTTAGGATATAAAGCCAATGCGCCAGAATGTTGCCCAAAGTTGGATTCTTGTTTGTGTTGTAGATTGTGTGATAGAGGGAACGGCCGTTCTTCCCCCTGCAAACCGACCCATCATGTATTGTTATCAGTCAAAAATAATAATATACTTTCAAGTGAATAGTGAGCTTTTTACAAGTAAAACGTGAGGGTGGTCTTCCAACTTGCATTAGACTTCTTCGGAATTTTAATGATCCGCTTCAACCCGAAAAAGTCTCAAGCCAATCTTTAAGATCGGCCTTACATGGAAAATGCCCTTGAGAGGAGGTTTATGATGGGAAAAGAAATAAGATTGTTCAAGAGTGAAGAGAGAAAAAGTCGGTTAGATGTGGGTGAATTCTTGCATCAACTGGCTGATAAGATTGCGCACGGTCAAGTCGTTTTGAGCCAGGGTCAGGAGGAGATCACTTTGAAGCTTCCCCACAGTGTGATCCTTGAGGTACAGGTAGAGGATGAAGACAAAAAGGCTAAAGGCGTGCAGCACAGTCTGGAAGTAGAAATCAAGTGGTTTGATAATGAGCAAGGAGGCCCATTGACGTTAGGGTAAGAAAGTCTTTGTTTTGGAAAAGGCCGCTACCGATAGCGGCCTTTTTTCTTGGGTTCAGTTGCTGCCCAAATCCATCCTCAACAGGGTGGATAATCGGTGCGGGTTTGGGGCCAAACGGCCGTATGCCAATCCAAATAATCCCTTAAATGGACTTGACAGTAACGCTCATTGTGTCCGCCAAAAGTATTCACATTGACCGGAATGTCCGCTTCAGCGAGGGCATCGGCCAAAGCCTGAGGGCCATGGCGTAGGAAGTCGGTTTGGCCCCAATCTAACCAGATAGAGAGTTGGGAGAGATCGGCTGTGGTATAGGTAGCTAGAGGGTTGTAGCGAGCATCGTCTGTGTTGAGGCTCAATTGGCTGCTGTGCCCAGAAACGGCCGTAAACAATTCTGGATGGCGAAAAGCCAGCATCAAGGCCCAGTAGCCCCCTCGTGAAATGCCGCCAATACTGCGGGCTTCGCCCCAGGTGCAAAATGTGCTGTCTACAAAGGGAATGAATTCTTTGATAAGCAATCCCTCTACGCTGTGATCACCGCCTGAGGTATTGTTGCCTAACTCACCCAGATGGGGCATGAGGGTGATGAAAGGGGGGTAACGGCCGTCGCGAATGCCTCCATCTGCATATTGGGCCAAGCCCAAGTCGGGCCAATGGCTGTCAGTTTGGATGGAGCCATGCAAGAGGATGAGGGTGGGATAGGAACGGCCGTCTTGCCCATAACAAGGTGGCAAATAGGCGTGATAATCGACCAATGGCTGGCTCACCTGGCTAGGAAATTGGCTGCGAAAAAGCAAGCCAGAGCCATCACAATCAGTGGTGGTGGGGATTGTTTCTAAAAAAGGGGCGTTCGCCTCAGCCACAGTTAAGAAATCGGGCACGGCGAAGCGGGTGGGCGTGGTAGAGGCGGGCATGGTAGACGTGGCTGTGATGGTAGGTATAGTTGTGTTTGTAGGTGTATGGGTGGCTGTGGTGTAGTGATCGGGCAGAGGGGTAAAGGTGGGAGGAAAGGGAACGGCCGTTACTGTAGATAGGGACAAAACGGCTACAACGGCTACTGTGGGCAGCGGGGCGGTTGGGGTGGTGTACAAGCCACCAAGAAGAAGAAGAGGATAAAGAGGAGACTGGAGATTAGAGATTGGAGATTGCTGGGCTCTAATCTCCCTTCACGCACCATGTTCCACTTTCCTCTGCAAACGCGCCAGGCGGTGGGCTAATTCGGCGCGGAGGAGACGGCCGTTTGCCCCCATCCCCTGTGTTAATTGCAAAGCCTGTTCTGTCCAGCGAACGGCCGTTGCCACATCTTTCTCTTGCCACTCATAGTGCATGGCTAGTTCCACATGAGCGGTTACATCATCAAAAGTGGTGGCCGCGATCTGTTGCCACAAGGGCAAGGCCTCGGCGCGACGATCAGTGCGCTTCAACAGGCCCGCCAACTCATAGAGGGCTTTGTGGAACATGTTCAATGACAAGTCACCAGCAGCAGCGCGGCGCAAATTTTGTTCTGCTTCTGCCTGCAGCCCCATCCGGCTTTGCCAACGCCCCAGACTATAGAGGTCGAGAGCGTGATCGCCTTCATCGGCCTGGGCAAATTGGCGAATGACACGCGGCAGCAGGGTGACCATAGATAGCATGTCGATCTCGTTGTGGTAGAAGACGCGAGCCATTTGCCGTGCATCGCCCGTGCGGACATATTCATGATAAAGGCCAGGAATAGCGAAGCCTGGCACGTCAGCGTGGCCACGGCGCACGCCCAGCAGCTTTTTCTCTAGTTCGCCTAAAGCCACCGAGCCGAAGCGATTGCGCCACAAACGACGAGCGGGGTGCAGTAGGTCAATGTGTGGCTTATCTAGCAAGTCCACGGGCAAGCGATTCATGAGGAAACGTCGGTCGAGGAGGGGGAGGTCGAAGGTACGGCCGTTAAATGTGACCAACGCTTTTTTAGAGGCCAGGAGCTCGTCTAGAAGCAGCAGCATGGCTGGTTCGTCGCCATGATCACGCAGGAAGTATTGGCGCACGACAATGGCATCGCCCTCGAAGAAGGCTGTGCCGACCATGAAGGCGATGGTGCCAGCCCCGGCCAGCCCTGTGGTTTCGGTGTCCACAAAGAGGCAGTCATGGAAGTCGAGGTCGGTTAGGCGGGGGTCTTGGGTGAAAACGGCCGCTGCTGTCCAATCGACTCCCTGCCAACTATCCAGCCGATCATCACCATGCTGATGAGTAAGTGGATATATGTTGTCGAGGATGAAACAGTCGCCATCGGCCGTTTGCTGAAGCGTGCCGCCAGGTAACAGTTTGTCCAAGGGTTGGATATCGTCGTCGTATTCGTTACTAAGGGGGGAGAGGTGTGTGGAAAAAGGCTCAGGGCGCGGAGTGCGGGATGCGGATGGCGGCGTAGGCGGCGGCGCGGGTTTTAAGTGCCGCGCCCCTTTAGCCACACCCAATCGCTGCAACTTTTTTTGCCAGTCCTGTGCCATAGATGGATTGTAAAGCGGAAGGCGTAAAACGTAAAATATAAGCATTAATTCAGGCAAGGCGGGAAAAGATTAATATCTTGCTGTTTGATAGCGTATACGCTATCATAAATGGATGATTGTCACAATTGATACCAATGTCATGTATCAAGCCCTCTATAGTCGGAATGGTGCATCTTTCTGCATATTGCAGCTTGTCCGTACAAGGAAAATTGAATTAGCCTTGTCCGTTCCTGTGTATGTAGAGTATCAAGATGTTCTGCACCGGGAAAAAACGCTTGCTGCTTTGGGGTTGATTAAAACAGATGTGGATGCTTTCCTGAGACTTCTGGCCTATCTTGGTAAACCATATGACATTTTTTACTTGTGGCGACCCAATTTACGTGATGAGACTGATAATATGCTGCTCGAATTGGCGGTTGCCAGTCGTAGTCAGTGGCTTATCACTAATAATGTACGGGATTTTTCAGTGGACAATGATTTGCGCCATGATGGCTTAATAATTGATACACCCGCACAGTTTGTGCGCCAATGGAGGCAAGAAAATGAGTAATACGCAAGTAATCACTTTACGCATACCAGCAGATTTGAAGCAGCGTGTGGTACGGCTGGCGACTGAACAAGGGGTGTCCATCAATCAACTTGTAACCTATGCCCTCACCGAAAAAGTGACAGCCCTAGAAGCGGAACGGTTTTTGTCTGCTACCTGGCGCGGTAAAACCGAAGCCGAAATTATTGCTGAATTTGATGAGGTGATGGCCAAAGTGCCTGTGCGCCAAGATGAAGCTGTGCCATCATGGGATCGGCTAGAGTAAGCGAATTTGTGGTTGGTGAGATGGTGAGTAGAAAGTGGTTAGGGGTAAGTTGGTTCGTTATTGTTTTGTTGGTGGGATGTGCAACGGCCGTTTCCGCACCCACACTCACACCAGAAACCATCGCCATCACCCCCACCAGTACCGCTACTACATGGGTTGCCACCGTCGCTGAAGGGTTTGAGATGATAGAAGTTGAAAACCCTTCAGATTTTATTGAGGAAGAAGTGATTAACGCTGATAAAACCTATCGAGCTATTTTCTACCGGACAGTTGAATTGAGAAGGGAAGGAGGTAAATAAAAAGAGACCTCAAAAGGAAGCCCTCGAACCAAGGAGTAAGTCAGCCAATCCTTCCCTAGGCGAAATAAACTCTTATCAACACGGTCAGTCCGGTCAATCAAACCACGTTTATGTTCATCAGCCATAACTGTGATTCCCAGATATATCATCCATAGATAAGCTAAACAAGAAGCCATCAGAAGAGAAGCAACTCGTTTCGGTTCAGAGAGATGGCTCTTGTGAATATCACTAGGTTTGCAGATTATATTGACATAACGAGATATAGGTAAAAAAGTACATTTATAATGAAATAGTGGCAGCATAGCCCACCTTGAGGTAGAAGATGGTTGACCAAAACTACTCTACCCAAGAGGTGAACTATGCGGTTGCCAATAGTATGTCTAGACCAACGATTGCGCTACTATCTGAACCTGTTTAGAGGCTGCTTTAGCCAACCACAGTACAAGTATTTCGTGACCATACTGCTGGGGTTGATGCTGTGCCAAAGCGGACGAAGCTTGTCGGGATTGATGCGGCAGGTCAACAGTAGGGTCAGCCTATCGGGAGCGAGTCGATTTATGGGGCAAGCCCCCTGGCAAGCAGAGGACTTGGCCCGGACATGGCAAAAGCATTTTCAGCAAGAGATGGCCGTGCAGGTAAGAGCCGCACATGCCCGATTACGCCGTCGGCAGAAAAAGAAACGAGGACGACCTAAGAAAACCGTAGTGACAGGTTATTTGATAGGGGACGACTCGACGATGAGTAAACGGCGTGGCAAAAAGATGGGCGGCTTGGGACGACACTACTCGGGTAGCGAGAAGAAAACAGTCACTGGGCATAGCTTAGTGCAAGGGTTATATCTCTTGTTGGGTCGGCGTTGTCCCTTGGCACCCAAAATGTATCGACAACAGGCTGTTTGTAAAGCAGAAGGGGTGACTTTTGCTAGCAAAGTGGACATCATGGCCGAGATGATCAGCAGTTTTGAGCCGATGGTCGGTACATTGACACATGTCCTGTTGGATAGCTGGTACACTTCCAAGCGCATCTGGAAAGTGGCTCGTGAGCGCGGGTTTCTCATCACCAGTGGCTTGCGTTGCAATCGGTCGTTGCGTATTGAAGACCCTGAGACAGAGAAAGGTTGGTATTGGCAACGGATAGATGAGTATGCGACCACTTTATCTGAAGCTGATTGGCAGTTGGTAACCTGGCCTAGCCAACAGGGGCAGCGTCAAGTCTATGTCCATGTGGTCTCCACTCGTATTAAGAAGTTGTATCGTTGCCAACTGGTCATTGCTCGTGGGCTGTGGCAAGATGATGAAGAGGAAAAGACTATGTATTGGGCTTCTTCTGACCTGACTGCTGACTTGGATACCTTGCTGTCTCATATTGCCACCCGCTGGGATGTGGAAGTTCTCTTTGCTGATACCAAGGAACTACTGGGTTTGGACCACTATCAACTGATGTCAGCTAAGGCCATTCTCCGCTTCTGGACGCTGGTCATGCTGGCCTACACCTTTTTGGACCAGGAACGTGACCGTTATCAAAGACAAAGTGACCAGCATATTACTATTGGTGATGCCTGGCGGCAGGTTCAGCGTATTCATTGGCGTCATTTCATTGATTGGATTCATCAGCGTTTTCGCTTTGGCCTCGAGCCTGCCGACTTATACCTGGTACTCACCGGAGCGAGCCTCTGAGCGATTTCTGCAAAGATAGTGAATATGAAACCCACGACTTTTCTTGTCAGAAAACATCGTCTCAATCTTGAAGCGCTTGCGATAGTCGCGACAGGCTCGCTGAGGGTCAACATGGTTTGTGATTAGATAAATCGGTTTTTCATAAGCTTCACCCCACCAGGCAATGGCTGTCACAGGTCCCAACTCTTGAGCCGTAAAGTAGCTGTTGGCTAAAGAAATAGTTGAACCCTGCTCTGGAGATAAATCACGCAATTTCTGAGTAGTACCTGCTTGAGTAATCGATATTTGTGGTGCAGAGCGTATCACAAAGTGCCAAGTTGTTTCTTGTTTTACCCAAGTCAACATCTCAACAGTGTCATATTCAGCATCTCCTAGCAAAACGACCTCGCTTCCTGTAGGGATTCGTTCTTGTAATAGTTCGAGTAATTCGATGTGACGTGCCGCTGTAGTGTGTCCTTTCTTACCTCGGTATGTTATCCAGGCCAAGGGCAACAAACGCTGACGATAGACAACCCCGACCATAATAGTCATACAACCCCGACCTACTGTGCTGCCGTCTATAGCTATATAGAGTGTTTGCTGTGCCAGTTGTTGCAGAATCATCTCCGCAAATGGCATATACATCACCTTTTCATCCACATTTTCATTCTTTACAAATCGCCGCATTCGTTTCTCGATACTTTTTGGCTTAGCCTGGCTCGCTATCTCACCACTCATCACACTCAATTGTGCTTTTTTGCTCGTTACGATTCCGCTTATCATCATCGCCAGTGTCACCACAAAACATTGTTTGGTTGTTGGCATCATCTTTTTGAGCGTTTTTAGCACTTGGGTATATACTTTCATCTTGCCAGCCATCAGGTTCTTCCTTTTGTTTTTGGTTGAACTTTAGAATTTACCTGATGCCTGATTTTTTGTCTCTTATTCTTTCGTTAGATTTTCCTTCCTTTCTGTCCGGTAGAAAATCGAGCTATGGAAGTTTGCCAAACCTACTGTGATATTCTTGTGGAGGATTTCGTTTCTGGCAAAGTATATAGATTAGCCGCTCCCTCTTTAAATAGAAACCGATTTTTTATAGACCTGGCATGGTCTGATGAAACCATCTTAGAATTTACCCTGGTTACACAGCCTCATCATGGTGTCAGATTCGCAATTAGAATTGAAACAGCAACAATGATAGATGCCGTACCTAGGCCACTTGAATAATAATCCTACCTGTTTATGGGCAATTGGTTGAGGAAGGCGACGATGGTTTTGGAGACGCTGGCAGTTTTTTCGGTCATCATATAGTGACCCGCATTGGCAACGACGACGAGTTGGGCGTTGGGGATGTGGTCGGCCAGGAATTGGCTGTTTTTGAGGGGCATCATTTTGTCAGTGTCACCTCCGATGACGAGGGTAGGGACGCTGATTTGGGCGAGGCGTTCGCGAAAGTCGAAGTCATTGCAGGCGCTGAAGTCACCATGGACGACAAGAGGGTCGGTGTCGAGTGTGTGTTGGCGGGCAACGGCCGTAAATACATCGGCCGCTTCTTTGTGCCAGGCAAATTTGGTGATCAAGTCCACTGTTTTGGGAAAATCAGTCAGTAAGCCATCTAAAATCAGGTCAGTGACGGGCATTTTGGCCCCTGTGCCCAGGAGAATGATAGCAGCTAGGTTAGACGGCCGTTGCCAAGCTATCTGTTGGGCAATAGCTCCTCCCATCGAGTGACCGGTGATAACAGCTTGTGAGATGCTCACTGCTTCGGTGAAAGCCATGATGTCAGTCGCGTAATCAGCAATGCTGGTGCGCCCTGGAGGTGCAGAACGGCCGTGTCCCGGTAAATCCACAATGTAAATAGGAAAATCAGTAATCCAACGCTTGCCTCGCGCCGAAGGCACGAAGCGCGTTTCCTGCCATTGCAAGGGCCAGCTTTGCACGCGCCCACCTGCCCCATGCACCAATACCAGCGCCGGACCATCATCATCAATATTGTTATGGACATAGTGAATTTCTTGCTCATTAATGGTAATCAAAGGCATAATGCGCCAAGTGTAGCTTGCCCCATCCTATCCGCCAATTCCTAGCAAGCGCTACCTAAAATTTGTAAATTGTGCATGATGAATGATGAATTTTGATCAGCTACATTCACCATTCACAATTCACAATCCATCCTACATAATTAGGGCCAATGATTTAATACCATACTCGATTGAATCGTTAGCTTTAAGGAATTACCTATGCCTTTAGTCCATCACATACCCCTGCCAACCTTTGACCGTTTGCGCCAAAAGGGGCAAGAAGTTTTGCCTTTGGAACAGGCCATGCGCCAGGACATCCGTGAACTGCACATTGGCTTCCTCAATATGATGCCTGATGCCGCTTTGAAGGCGACAGAGGAACAGTTTATGCGGCTGGTGGGTAATTGCAACCAGATTGCTCAGTTTTATGTACATCCATTTTCCGTGCCAAAATTGCCACGTAGCGCAGAAACACAGGCATATATTGACACGTATTACACGACCTTCGAGCAATTACAAATTGATGGCTTAGACGCGCTGGTCATTACAGGGGCAAACCCTGCTTATCCCACACTAGACCAGGAGCCATTTTGGGAACCGTTGATGGAGGTGATTGGTTGGGCGACAGAGCATGTAACTTCGGTGCTCTGTTCTTGTCTAGCAACTCATGCGCTCGTAAAATACCTCTACCACATTGAACGGCAGAGGTTGCCACAAAAGCGATGGGGGGTATATTCTCATCGTATCACTTCAGTCCCACACCCTCTCCTACGCGGAATTAATACCCGTTTTGATGTGCCACATTCCCGTTACAATGAAATAACGCGCAGCCAGTTGGAAGAAAAAGGATTGACCATTTTAGCCGAAAGCCGGGATGGGGATATCCATATGGCAACTAGCCCTGATCAATTTCGCATTGTCTTTTTTCAAGGGCATCCTGAATATGATTACAATAGCTTACTCAAAGAGTACAAGCGGGAGGTGAATCGATTTATCCATAATGAACGTGAAACTTATCCGCCACATCCGCAAAACTATTTCCAGCCTTCAGCGGCGGCCATTGCCGATGCCTATGAGCAGACAGTGATGACGGCTAAGGCACGTCATACGCTGATTCCCTCGTTCCCGGAGGAGTTGATTGAGATTCATTTGGATAATACATGGGGCGATACAGGCAAGGCGATTTTTAATAATTGGTTGGGTTTGGTGTATCAATTGACGGATTTGGATCGGAAACGGCCGTTTATCGCCAGTGTAGACCCCCTCGATCCACTGGGATTGAGAAAGAAAGATTAAGAGATCAGGAGATTGGGCTAACCTTTCAATCTCCCAAAACACGAAAGGAGTAAAAAGATTCAATGAAACCAGAAACTATAGGAATTCATGCCGGTTATCAATCAGAGCCGACCACCCATGCTGTGGCTGTGCCCATCTACCAGACAGTGGCCTATGAATTTGATGATGCTCAGCACGGTGCAGACCTATTCAATTTGGCCGTGCCTGGCAATATCTACACGCGCATTATGAACCCCACGGCTGATGTGCTAGAGCAACGCGGAGCGGCCTTGGAAGGGGGCATTGCCGGCCTGGCCTTGAGTGCAGGCAGTACGGCCGTTACCTATACCATCCTCAACATTGCTCAACAAGGCAATAATATTGTCTCCGTGCCTCTGCTTTACGGTGGCACATACACTCTGTTCAAACATATGCTGCCCGGCTTGGGCATCGAAGTGCGCTTTGCTGCTGATGATTCGGCCGACAGCTTAGCCGCCCTCATTGATGACAAAACGTCCGCCATTTACTGTGAGTCCATTGGCAATCCGGCAGGTAATATTGTGGATTTAGAGGCCATTGGCGACATGGCTCGAGCGCATTGCGTTCCTGTTATCGTGGACAACACCGTGGCCACGCCCATTCTCATCAAACCCATTGATTATGGCTGCGACATCGTGGTGCATTCCCTGACCAAATACATGGGCGGACATGGCAACTCTCTCGGTGGCCTCATCGTGGACTCTGGCATGTTCCCTTGGGATGAGCATGCCGAGCGGTTCCCCATGCTCAACAACCCTGAGCCTTCCTATCATGGCGTCGTTTACACGGAAGCCATGGGGCCAGCCGCCTATATTGCCCGGGCTCGTACTGTGCCTTTGCGCAATACGGGTGGCGCGATCAGCCCTTTCAATGCTTTCCTCATTTTGCAGGGTATGGAAACGCTGGCTCTGCGTATGGAACGTCACTGTGACAATGCTCTGGCCGTTGCCAGCTATTTGAATGAGCATCCAGCGGTGGAGTGGGTGAGTTATGGCGGCTTGTCCAGTTCACCCTATTATGAATTGGCACAAAAGTACGCCAATGGCAAACCATCAGCTTTACTTTCCTTTGGCATTAAGGGTGGTTTTGAGGCCGGTGTGAAGTTTTATGATGCACTGAAAATCTTCAAGCGTTTGGTGAATATTGGCGATGCTAAATCATTGGCGGCCCATCCGGCTTCGACTACCCACCGTCAGCTAAATGAAGAGGAATTGACAGCAGCTGGTGTCACTCCAGATATGATTCGCCTTTGTGTGGGCATTGAACATATTGACGATATTCTGGAAGATTTAGCACAAGCGTTAGCAGCAGCAAAGTAGCAATCGAGGAATTGTCATTTCAAGGTTTCCTGAGAAGCCCTGGCGGAGTAGCCAGACTGCTAGGGTTTTCTTGGGGAGACCCTGGGTTGATTCTTGTCCATCTTTGTGTAAAATACTAAGCAAATACAGTCATTTGCTTAGCAAGAGGTGATGAGATGGAAGTAACAACCGTTAAAGTAAGTAATCGCTATCAGATTTCTTTACCCAGTCTAGCCCGAAAAGAACTTTGCATTGAGGCCGGAGATCGTTTGTTGGTTGATGTTCAAGATGGCATGATTATCCTGGTTCCGGAGCCAGAAGATTATGTGGCTTATTTGGCGGGTTTACACCGAGAAATTTGGCAAGGTGTTGACACGGCGATTTACTTGAATGAGGAGCGGTCAGCATGGTCGGAATCGAGCAACGCTTAGCCCGCCATCAGGTTATTGGTCTGGATACGGCCGTTTTCATCTACCATCTCGAAGCACACTCCACTTATTTGCCCCTCACTCAAAAAGTATTGCAACAGGTGCAAGGTGGCACTTGTACGGCCGTTATCTCTACTGTAACCATAATGGAGCTAACCGTTCATCCCTGGCGACAGCACCGCGCCGATATTGCGCGCCAGTATGAAGCAGTATTGGCTCATCTTCCCCATTTGCAGATAAAAGATGTGACGCGGGGCGTGTCTAGACGCGCTGCCCAGTTGCGGGCTTATTACAATTTGAATCCAGCAGATGCCTTGCAAGTGGCAACGGCCGTTACCCATCAAGCCACCGCTTGGGCGAGCAATGACAAAAAACTCAAACGATTAACGCCTGAACTTGATGTCATCATTTTGGATGACTTTGTAACGGTGTAAGGAGATGAATATGGTAGCACGAACGGCCGTTGTCACGGGTGCAGCACGAGGCATAGGGCGAGCTATTAGTGAGGCATTGCTACGTGATAATTTATCCGTGGTAGGGGTGGATGTGAATGGGACACTGTTGGCGGAAACGGCCGATCAACTGGCCCCGCTCCCCTTCATGCCCCATACCGCTGACCTGACTGACTCTAAACAAGTACAGCAGTTATTTAACGACGTAAAACAGCGTTTTGGCGGCCTAGATGTGCTGGTTAATAATGCTGGCACATGCTACATGAATGATTTTGTGGACATTAGTCCTGAAGAGTTGAGGCAGCAGATGGCGATTAACTTCGATGCTGCCTTTTACTGTTGTCAGCAGGCTGTGCCAATTATGCTGAAGCGTCCTGGTATCAAGAAAATCGTCAACATCTCATCTAATGGCGCGTATAACTTTGATGTGTTTGACCCGGCCCATTATCGTGCCAGTAAAGCCGCCTTGGATAATCTAACCAAACATTTGGCGAGACAGTATGCTGCACAAGGCATCTGTGTCAACTCTATTGCCCCCGCTATGACCCGCACCGATCTGTTTGATGTTGTGGAGCCAGATGTGCTGGCCCAAGCACTGGCCGCCATGCCCCGTGGTGAACCGATGCAGCCGCAAGAAATTGCAGCTTGGGTGGCTTTTCTACTGTCACCAGCGGGGGACTGTTCTAGCGGCAATGTGATTATTTTGAATCAGGGACGGGATGTAAGATAGTGCGTATTGCGTAGCCCTTTACTCCGTACCAGCTATGCGCGTTACGAGCCTGAATTGTCATCTACAGAGGCCACGAATGATACAAAGCAGGCAAAAATATTCTGTGTCCTTTGTGTCCTTAGTGGACAATTTTGCGGCTTCGTTGCCTTATACAATATGCAATACGTTTAGGCGTAAAATTCAGGGGCTTTTTTCAATGTCGGCCATTGCTCAGGATCGTGACCATAGATGACAAAGGCGTTGTGGCTTTGGGCGATGTTCATGAGTTTGTCGGCACTAGCGCGGGCTAGGTCGTGATCCCAAGCTCCACCAAAACCTTCTGTCAGTTCGGATGGCCGAGCGATAGCATCGCCAATGAGCAAGACATAGCCCGTTTGGGGCAAGTGTAGCAGCAAGGAGAGATGGCCGGGGGCATGGCCGGGGGTGCTGAGGAGGGTAACGCCGGGGCAAAGTTGGGTGTCTTGGCTGATGCGTTGGGTTTTGTTAGCAGGCCAGGAGATGGGGGAACGGCCGTTCCAATACCTGGGCTGTTCAAAAGCACGTTCATCGGCATGAATTACTAGTATGGCCCGAGGAAAGTCGCCAATACCGCCTACATGGTCAATGTCGCTGTGAGTCATCACGAGTGTGTCAATATCATTTGGTCCCAAACCGATTTTGGCAAGTTGCGCTGGGGGAAGATTGTCTTTTGTCAAGGTTATGACGCGGCCAAATGTTTCTAAACCATCTTCTAGGGTGGCTTTTTCAGCGTTTATGGCGTATTTGGCCGGGAAGCCAGTGTCGATCAGGATATTTTGTCCATCGTGGGTTTGAATGAGATAGCCGGGGATACCAATAATTCGGCCGTTTTCATGTACCTGAAATAAGCCGAAGTCGAGGATGTATAAGCGTTTTACTGTGTCCATTTGGTTGTCCTTTTTTGCCTAAGATTTATGGCGTAGAATACTGTGCTTTAGGCAATATACAATAGGGAAATGCTGCATGAAAG
Source organism: Promineifilaceae bacterium (SeqCode) (assembly GCA_965223555.1). Classification (GTDB taxonomy): domain Bacteria; phylum Chloroflexota; class Anaerolineae; order Promineifilales; family Promineifilaceae; genus CBDCWU01. The sequence goes on along the minus strand of CBDCWU010000008.1, from coordinate 497,989 downwards.
TCAAAATACACAAGCTCTTTGAATATTTATTGACGACGGTGGCCGGGCCAACGGCCGTTGCCCCGGAAGCCGTTCTTGGCTTTTCTCTCTCCACCCCACCTAAGTTAGGTGATTTTCTTGCCGATCTCGATCCCGAGTTTCCGCTCGACTGGTCAAATCAATCCTTTCAGGGCTTGAATGCCTTGCGCGAACATGTGATTGATCGGGCTAATTTGCGTGGGGTGTGTACGGCTGATGATGTGCTGATTACGGCAGGGGCAGCCGAGGCCAACTTTTTGGTGATGAGCCAACTGGTGCAGCCCAATGATGAAATTATAGTCGAATCACCCGGTTGGCCACAACCCTTTGTGTTAGGGGAAGCCATCGGCGCAAAAATTAGGGTGCTGCCGCGTTATGAGAACAAGGATTGGCACTTTGACTTAGATGAATTGGCCGATCTTATTACGTTCCAGACACGCTTTATCTTTTTGTGTAATCCCAACAACCCTACTGGGCAGATTATGGATGAGGAACGGTTGGCAGAGGTGGTGCGTTTGGCGGAACAAGTGGGCGCCTATTTGCTAGTGGATGAAGTGTATGCAGGGCTGGAATGGGAAAGTAAACGGATGCCGTCTATTGCTGGCTTGTATGAGCGGGGGATCAGCACCAGTAGCGTGTCCAAGGCTTTGGGTTTACAGGGTTTACGCACAGGTTGGCTCATCTGTCGCGACAAAGCAGTGGTAAGGGATGCAATGATTTTGCGGGAGAATACGAGCGAAATTATGAATGTGATGGGGGAGTTGATGGCGGAGATTGCCCTGCGTCAGGAACGGTATGAGGTGGCAATGACCAAAGCACGAGCGGAAGGGCAGCGTAATTTGACGTTATTGGATGCGTTTATTGCAGAAAGAGGGGAGTTGAGTTGGAAACGGCCGTCTGCTGGACTTATTGGTCTGTGCCGCCTACATTTGCCCCTTGATGGTGAAACCTTAGCTCGCCGCTTATTAGCGTCACCCACTCGTACCTTTCTGATTCCTGGCTCTGCCTACAACTGTCCACAACATGTCCGCCTTGGTGTTGGTGGTGGGGAGGCTGTACAGTTAGAGGAGGGGTTGAAACGATTGGCGGCTCTGTTGGATTCACTCTAAAAGGCTACGAGTCCTGCTCTAGGAACATGTTTCCAAGTTAGTTATGAGGAATCCAGCTACAGCGAGTCATATCCTTCTAAGATGCGTATATAATTTAGTGGGTCTTTCTTTGTGATACGAACTATTTGCTGTGAAAGAGTATGGAATCAATGACAGAGCAGCCAACCACCCCTTCTCTGCAAAAACCTCCCAGTTTTACTGGCGGCGTTCGTGATCTTGTTCGTCAGCCACACCGGTTTTTCTTACGATTGGCTCAAGAGTATGGCGACGTTGTGCAATATCGCGTGACGCCAGAGCCAGCTTATCTAATCAATCACCCCGATTTTGTAAAGCATGTATTGGTTAGCAACGGCCGTAACTATAATAAAGATACCCATCTTAACAAGTACATGCTCAAGGCCGTCACAGGACAAGGCTTGCTAACCAGCGAAAACCCTCTGTGGCGTCAACAACGTCGCCTAATTCAACCCGCTTTCCATCGAAAAAATTTAGCTAAGTTTGCCAGTTTGATGCAGGCTGAAACCAATCACATGTTAGTTAGATTGGAATCATATGCTGCCCACAACGAGCCTTTTGACATGGCCAATGAGATGATGCAGTTAACATTGATCATCGTATCTCGAGCACTATTTGGCTATAGTATTGGCCAACAAGCTGAGCTAGTTGGTCAAGCAGTCAACACACTTATCGAAATTGCTAAACCAAAACGACGCCGTTTTCAAGAGATGCTTAAAGTGCTTGATGGAGTTGTATACAGTATTATTCAACAACGTCGTCAGCAACCCCATGGTGAGCAGCTTGATTTATTAGATATGTTGCTTCAGGCCCGTTACGAAGAGTCAGGCCGAGGTATGGAGGATCAACAAATCAGAGATGAAGTGATGTCTTTGCTTGTAGCTGGGCATGAAACGACGGCTAATACATTAAGTTGGTTGTGGTATTGGTTAGGGCAGTATTCGGAGATCGTGACGCGAATTGAGTCTGAATTGGATAGTGTGTTAAACGGTCGTCTACCCACTATCAACGACTTTCCCCAACTCCAATACTGCAATAAAGTCATCAAAGAGTCTATGCGCCTTCATCCATCGGCATGGTCTATCAGCCGTCGTGCCTTAGCTGATGACAGTATTGGGGGCTACCATATCCCTGCCAGAGCCATTGTGGCCCTCAGTCCCTATACCCTCCATCGTCATCCTGCCTTTTGGTTGGAGCCAGAAAAATTTGATCCTGAACGCTTTACGCCAGAACGGGAAGTAGCGCGACATCGTTTCGCCTACATTCCCTTTGGTGCAGGGGCACGTAAATGTATTGGCGATCAGTTTGCCTTGATGGAAAGCATCATTATTGTGCCCATGATTTTGCAAAATTTCCGGTTACAGCTTGTACCCGATCACCCCATTGAAGAACACGCCGTTGTTACGCTACGACCCAAGCAGGGCATTTTGATGATGGCCAGAAAACGGTAGGTTTATCCTTGAAAGACATCTCGAATTAAGAGTGAGGTGTAGTGTGTTCATAGGCCAACTGTTTGCGACATTTTGCGTTTCTTTGTTGCAAAGGCAACAGATTCGGCAGTTTTGTTGATTGACACCACTTGCCGAAAATAATATCATCATTTTTGCAACACTACGTTGCATATCTTGATAAATTTGGGATAAAGTGCAATGAAAAAGATGACCTTGGTTGAAATGCAGGAAATGCAAAATGATTTACTAGGCTTTGCCCAGAAAACGGCCGTTGCCCACGGTGGTGTGGCACACCTCAAAATGTTATGGATGCATCTATTCATGGTTAATGAGCCAACTGTGCTGCGCGAAGTATTGATTCATCACTCTCACCAAATGCACCGCGATCCCTTTGTCTCTCGCGTCTTCAAACGCTTGATGGGCAACGGTGTTTTTATGGCAGAAGGCGAGACCTGGAAAAAGCAGCGCAAATTGGTGCAACCTGCCTTCCATGCTATGCGCATTCGCCAGTATACGGACATCATGGCCGACTATGCACGCGATATGGTAGCAGGTTGGCAAGTTGGTGACACTTTGGCTGTTGATCAGGCTTTGACCCAACTCACGCTGCGCATCATTGCCAAAACCATGTATGACGTGGATATTGATGAGGAAACGGCCGTTATCGGTCATAATATGAAAGAAATCCTCAGCGTCGTCGAAGCCCAGCTCAAAATGAGCTTTGTGCCACCTCAATGGCTGCCTACCAAGCTGAATCGCCGCTTCAATACCGCCTATAAAAATATCACCGATCTCCTGCGTCGCATTATTCATGAACGGCAAACGGAAGGACACGATCATGGCGATCTACTCTCCATGCTTCTCAGTGTGCGTGATGAAGAAGACAATCCTATGCCAGAGCAGCAACTACTGGATGAATGTTTGACCCTTTTTGTGGCTGGGCATGAAACGACGGCCGCTGCTCTTGCCTGGACTTGGTATCTATTGGCTCAACATCCCCATACTACCCATCAGCTTCAAGCCCAAATTGATGAGGTTTTGGGTGGTGATCCTATCACTTTCGACAAATTATCCGCTATGCCTTTGCTGGAAGCTGTCATTAAAGAGGCATTGCGTCTCTACCCACCTGCTTTTGGCTTTGGCCGTACCGTTAAAGAAGCGTTTTCTGTGGGCGACTATCATTTCCGTAAGGGGGCTATTATTTTGTTCAACAGCTATGTGACGCACCGTCGTCCAGACTTGTATGAAGAGCCAGAAGCCTTCCGACCGGAGCGATTTATGGACAAGGCAACAGAGCCAGATCGATATACTTATTATCCTTTTGGAGTTGGCCCTCGCATCTGTTTGGGCAATATGTTTGCCATGCTGGAGGCGCAGGTGATCTTGGCCACGATGATGCAGCAGGTACAGCTAGAATTGGCAGTCACCAAGCCGGTAGAATTGGATACGTTGGTGACGTTGCGGCCCAAGGATCCTTTGCTGATGCGGGTGACAGAGAGACGGCCGTTGCCGGCTGCAGAAAATATAATTGCGGAACATTTTGCAATTTCGGCCTAATGATTGGACATCTGATTTTTGGTTGAAATTAGATTTCTCGATGCAACTACCTATCAAAGTGTGAGTGACTGCAAACGATCCATCGCTTCCTGTAACATCTCTTCTGGCTTGGTCAATGTGACCCGAATATAGCGATTGCCGCCCGTGCCAAAGAAGTTGCCTGATGTCATCCACACATCGGTCTGGGCCAACACCATTTTGGAAAAAGCGAAGGCATCATCATAGCCCTCTGGCAGCCGTGCCCACACGTATAAGGTGGCTTTGGGCACCTGGGAAAATAGCCCAGCTTGTCGCAAACCAGCCACCACAATATCCCGTCGTTTTTGGTAAATCAGATTTCGTGCTGCTAGCCAACCCTGATCGGCCGTTAAAGCTTCGACTGCAGCCAATTGGACTGGGCCGAACAAACCCATTGTGTTATTGGCACCAACCATGTGCAAGGCGCGAATAATTTCAGTATTGCCTAGAGCCAGGCCCACGCGCCAGCCAGCCATATTGTGAGATTTGCTCAGGGTGTTTATCTCAATGCCGACCTCTTTAGCCCCTGGTGTGGCCAAAAAACTGGGGGCAACATAGCCATCATAGGTGATGTCGGCATAGGCATTGTCATGAACGATAATGATGTCATGTTGTTGGGCAAAAGCTACTGCCTCAGCGAAGAATGAGAGTGGGGCAATGGCCCCGGTAGGATTTTGGGGATAGTTGAGCCACAACACGCGCGTTTTGGCTAAAATATCTGCGGGTATCTGCTCTAAATTAGGTAAATAGCCCGATTCTTCGGTGATAGCCAGCCAATGAACGGCCGCTCCCGCAAATTCGGTGGCGCGGGCATAGCTGCCATATGCTGGGTCTGTAACCAAAGCAATGTCGCCTGGTTCTAACAGAGCCAGACCAATATCGCCAATGCTAGCTTGGGAGCCTGCTGTTAAACGAATTTCTGTGCTTGGATCGAGAGTGACCCCGAAACGGCCGTTATACCACTGCGCCACCGCTTTAGATAAACCCGTCTGAAAGCTGAAAGGGTAACGATGGTAAGTAGAATCCTGCACAGATTCTCGTAGCGTTTCCACAACGTGCCTGGGGGTGGGCATGTCAGGGTCGCCTGAGGAGAGTTGGATAATGGGACGGCCGTCTTTGGCCTTTTCCGTCAGCAATTGGCGAACAATTGCCCAGTGAATGTTTTTTTGCGCGTCAAGCCGTTTAGCGAATTTCATTTCTTATCGTTATTACTCTTTTGTAAGGATATTTGACTGCTTAGGAGCAGTGGGAGGGTATTATCTATGAATCAGACACGATAGGCCATCACGATCTATCATTCGTTTGAGGTCTAAAGGTGTGCCCTTTAATCCCCCAGCAACGTCATTAACGATAATTGCGCCTCTGCTGGCTTGAAATCATAAGGGCCATATCCACCACGATAATAGACGAGGCCACCTTTGTCTATAATATAGATACGCTCTGGCCAGGCTGCAAAGAGGGTGTTGGCAGCGTTATCCATGCTATCCACCAGCGTGGGTATCCGTAGCTTCAGATCAGATGCACACAATTTAGCTGCTGCCAAACGCTCGCTCAATTGATTATGCTGTTTTAATAAGACGCCTTCCCGCTCATTCACGTCCAATTGCCACTCACCAACAGCATGGGCTTCGGCGATGTAGACTACATAGAAGGAGGCACGATCTTGGAACTGATCATACATTACTTGCAGGTCGCCAGCCTGGCGACGGAAAGGTGGTCAGGTATAACTACCAAAGAAGAGGACAAGCGGCCGTTCTTCAGCCAGGATGCGCAAATCCACTTTTTGTTTGTTTGCCAGGGCTGTTAATTCAAGATGGGGGATCGTATCGCCTTCGTTGAGCTTGTTGGGTGAGCGGTAGGTAGTGATGCTGCAAATCATTGCCTCACGTTCATCGATGTTGGTTTCGCTATACACTTCTTTGAGGTCTTGTTTGTGGACAAATTGATTTTCATTTATGTGTGCCATGTATTATTTCCTTGCATTGCTCTCTTTATTTGTTACGTGAAGCCTATTTTAACCGTAATTTTCGCTTCATAAAAACCGCAACTTCACCATCTGGATAATCATTGTTCGTGTAGTAAGAAATATCAATCCCTTCCATGCGAAAACCTAATTGGCGATAAATATCAATGCCATCCCCATTTGTGTTTTGTGTTTCACAGACCAATATCCGAAAACCTGCCTGCTTAGCTTTGGCAGCTACACACGCCATGAGTCGTTTGCCAATGCCCTCATGGCGATAGGCCTCAGCCACATGAAACTCCCGCACGGAGATTGACTGATTCCATTGGTGTGCTTCAGCTATCGCCATGCCCACCAGCAGCTCGCCATCATAGGCACCATGCGAGTAGCCTGTCCCTAGGATGGCTTGGTATTGGTTGACATAATCCTCATCGTAGGTCCACTTTTTTATAAACGGTTGGTTGAGGATCACGGACTGTAGCCTAAAAGAAACTTCGTCTTCATTTTCTTCATGAATGACCACATATTTCTTATGGGATAGATAGCCGCTAGCGACGCGCTGCATGTCGGATAGGGTAAGTTGGGTCAAGGTTTTGATGTTTATCATGTTTTCTTTGCGCCCCAGAGTTCTTATCTCCTTATCGTGCAAAAGTGATGAGACCACTGCCTAGCAGCAGCAAGCCAATGCTGACTAATTTCGGGGTGGGCACACGCTCTCCTAAAAATTGCCAACCCAGCAGTACACCCACCACAAGGCTTACCTGGCGCAAAGCCCCCACGTAGGAAGCTTTGCTGACGTTGAGGGCGATGAGGACGAGCAAGTAAGTGAAGGTGTTGAGTACGGCTACGGCGACGATAGCCCGTTTATGTTGTTGCCATTCGTGAGTAACGGCCGTTTTCTCAAATCGCGCTACTAACAATCCCGCATAAAATAGACTGGTCAAAAAAGTGTAGCTATAAAAATAGAGGAAGGGGTGGATGTGGCTTACCGCCAGCTTGTCCCAAATCGTGTAGGAGGCGGCCATCAAGGCGGCCAACAGGGCAAAAACGATGCCAGGCCGGGCCAGCTTGCGCCCTAATTGCGCCGCCTCTGCCCAGCTAAACTCCTGTAACTGTAAAACAAAAACAGCTAGAGTGATTAGCCCAATGGACAGCCAACCCACACTGTCAATTCGCTCACCAATGAAGAGGAAGGCCAGCAGCGGCAAAAAGAGTGTGCTGGCGCGGGAGATGGGGTAGGCGATGGATAAGTCAATTTGTTTGTAGGCTTGCATGAGGAAGAAATAGTTGAGGAAGACGAAACCTGCGGCCACGGCCACAAACAGCGGCCAATTGGTTGCACCATAACCTCGCACTGTTAACACGATGCCAAAAGGAATCAAAAATATCAGGGTTTCTGAGATTTTGCTTAGCCCGATGAAGATGTCTTTGTTGTCAGCACGTTTGGCGAGGAAGTTCCACAGCCCATGGGTGAGGGCAGAGATGAGGACGAGTAGAAAGGGGAGGGTGGACATAGAAGTAGAAGTATACAGAAACGGCAGTTTCTGCCCCACCTCGCTCGACATCCCCCCACAACCGACTACAATTCATCCCGACACAAGGAGACCATCTATGACCCGCAGCGAATTCACCGTTGCCGACACCCACAGCTACGACCACCGCTCTACGCTGCGCTGGTTACGATCCCATGTTTTGCGCTATCCTGGCTTGTGGGTCACCTTTTTCCTGACGACGATAGGTATGGCGGCTTCGCAGAGCATGACGGCCGTTACTGTAGGTTGGGCTTTCGACACTGTTATTGGTGCAGAAGGTCGCGCTGCTCTTACCATAGCCGCCCTCTATGTTGTGGCTGCCTACGTCGGTTACGGTCTTTTCGATATCGTGAACAGCCTCAGCATTCGCGTCCTGGCCCAGCGCGTCGAGCGCAACGCCCGCGACGAACTGTACTTGAGCCTATTGAGTAAAAGCCAAACCTTCCACGGCCGTCAGCGTGTCGGCGACCTCATGGCCCGCGCCACCAACGACGTACAGCAAGTCGGCCTATTCGTCAGCCCCGCGCTGGGGACAACCACCGAATCTCTGCTCACCCTACTTGTTCCTCTTGTCACCATCGTCACCTTCGACTTCAATTTGTTGCTGGTTCCCATCCTCTTCCTCATCGGCACCACCATTACCCTGCAACGCTACAACAACAATTTACGCCCCGTCGCTGCCCAACTCCGGGCTACCTTTGGCGTGATGAACGCCGGTTTGGCCGAAACCATCAGCGGCATCGAGGTGGTCAAAGGCTTTGCGCAGGAGCCAGCCGAAGAGGGTCAATTCAGCCATAACGCCCGCGCCTACCGCAACGCCTTCGTGCGTGAAGGCGAAGTCACTGCCCGTTACCTGCCCCTGCTGCTCTATGGGCTGATGATTGGCCTGGCTTTTGGCCATGCCCTCTTTCTTTTTATGCAGGAAATGATTTCGGTGGGGCAAGTCATCGCCTATATGGCCTTGATTGGTACACTGCGCTCGCCCATCCGCTTTTTGCTGCGCAATGTGGCCGTTATGCAGCAAAGTGTGGCCAGCGCTCAGCGCATCCTGGAGATGATCCTGACCGAGACTGATCTCGACCAAAACGAATCAGGTATCGCCCAAGAAATGGCAGGTGAGGTAGTTTTTGAGGCGGTAGGCTTTAGCTATAATGGTGACCAGACCTCCCAAGTGCTGAATGAGATTTCCTTTCACGCCAAACCAGGGCAAACGGTGGCCATTGTTGGCCAAACAGGGGCGGGTAAGAGCACGCTGACCAAGCTGCTCAATCGTACTTTTGATACCACAAACGGCCGTATTCTCATAGACAACATTGACGTGCGTGACTGGAGCCTAGACAGTCTCCGCGCCCAAATCGGTACCATCGAGCAAGACATCTTCCTCTTCTCCCGCACCATTGCCCAAAATATTGCCTTTGGCGCCCCTGATGATGTGACCCAGGACGAAATCGAAGCGGCGGCGCGGCAAGCCCAAGCTCATGACTTCATTACCGAATTCCCTGAAGGCTACCAAACCATGATTGGCGAGCGTGGTGTGATGCTTTCCGGTGGCCAGCGGCAGCGGCTGGCCATCGCTCGCGCCTTCCTCAGTGACCCACGTATTTTGGTGCTAGATGACTCCACCAGCGCCATAGACAGCAACACCGAAGACCAAATCCAACGCGCTATGCACCAGATTTTGGCAGGACGAACCACATTGCTCATTACGCACCGCCTCTCCCAAATCCGCAGTGCTGACCACATATTGTTGATGAAAAACGGCCGTCTCATCGCCCAAGGCACACATGAGGAGTTGATGGCAACGAGCAACATGTACCGACAGATTTTTGTAGAAAGACGAGATGGGGAGATTTAACCTCTTGACCTCCTAATCTCACCCAAAGGGTTCCCGTGCGACTAACCGATGGACTTACCCCCGAAGAATATGACCGCAGTTACAGCGACCGCCAACTGGTGCAGCGTATCGTCGCCTACTTTCGGCCTCACCTTAGCAAAGTGTTGCTAGTGGCCTTCATGGTTTCCCTCCTTTCCATCACCGCCACCGTTACACCCCTCATTATCTCGCGGGGCATAGATAGCCTGGCCGAAAACCCTCAACTGCAGTTGCTGCTCACCTTTGCCGCCATTGTCACCGTCATGGGCGCGTTGGGTTGGGGCTTCAACTTCATCCATTTGTGGTTCGCAGCCCAAGCCGTGGGTGACGTGGTGCTGACTTTGCGTGAAGATGCCTTTCGGGCCGTTATGCGCCGCGATCTCTCTTTTTACGACCAGCACGCTTCGGGCCGCATCGTCAGCCGCGTCACCTCCGACACACATGATTTTGCGACAACTGTTACCTTGACCATTGATTTACTGGCACAATTGGTGCTAGTCGTGGTCATTGCTTTTGTCCTCTTGGGGCAAAATGTACGTTTGGCTCTCATCACCTTCACCGTCGGCCCGGTGGTGATTGGCATCGCTATGCTCTTTCGCCACTTGGCGCGGCGAGCCATGCAGCAAGCACAACGGGCTTTAGCGACAGTCAATGCCACCATTCAAGAAACAGTCAGCGGCATTGCCGTCGCCAAGAATTTTCGACAAGAAGCAGCCATTTATGGTGATTTTCAAGATACAAATGAACTGGCCTATCGGGTGCAACTTAATCGTGTGGCTGTCTTTGGCAGCATTTACCCCTTGCTTAATACCGTTTCTGGTCTGGCTGTATCTGTCATCATTTATGTGGGTGGCCTGATGGCTTTGGCGCAGGATATTTCGGTAGGTGATTGGTATCTTTTTGTGCAGGGTTTGACGATTTTCTTTTACCCCATTACCAGTATCGCCTCCTTTTGGAGCCAATTCCAGCAGGGTTTGGCTGCCAGCGAGCGTGTTTTTGCCCTGATTGATGATGAGCCGCTGGTGGTGCAAACGGGGCAGGAGCCAGTCGGCCGTTTGCATGGCGAGATTGAGTTCGACAAAGTGACATTCAACTACAGCACTGGCCGCAGTGCCGTCCTACACGATTTCTCGCTGACGATTCCGGCGGGGGAGACATTGGCCATTGTGGGGCATACGGGAGCGGGAAAGTCGAGCTTGGTGAAGTTGCTGCTCCGTTTTTATGAGTTTCAAGCGGGGGATGTGTGTGTAGACGGCCGTTCCCTCCGCACTCTCGATCTCAGCCAATATCGCCGTCAGTTGGGCCTTGTGCCCCAAGCTCCCTTCCTTTTTTCGGGCACGGTGGCGGATAATGTGAAATACGGCCGTCCTGAGGCCAGTGATGAAGACGTAGAGACGGCGGCGCGGCAGCTAGGCGACGGCAGTTGGCTCGACGACTTGCCCGAAGGCTTGCAAACGGATGTGGGCGAGCGTGGGGCGCGGCTCTCTTTGGGGCAGCGGCAACTGGTGGCTTTAGCGCGAGTGCTGCTGCAAGACCCTGCCATCCTGCTGCTGGATGAGGCCACAGCTAGTATTGACCCCCTGACTGAGGCTCAGGTGCAGCGGGCGTTGGGGAGTGTGTTAAACGGCCGTACCAGCATCATCATCGCTCACCGCCTCTCCACCGTCCGCGCCGCTGACCGCATTATCGTCCTGCGCGATGGCCAAATTATCGAAGAAGGCAACCACGATGACCTCCTTGCCCAAGGTGGCCACTACGCCGAACTTTACACCACTTATTTTCGCCACCAGTCATTAGAATATCGGCCGTGGTGAACAGCTAAATGAGACCTAATTCGCGGGCTTTGAGGACGGCTTGGGTGCGATCGCGCACGCCCAATTTGCCCAAAATATTGCTCATGTGGTTCTTGACGGTACCTTCGGCGATGAAGAGTTGGGCGGCTACTTCTTTGTTGCTGGCGCCTGTACCCACCAACTGTAAGATTTCAAGTTCACGACCAGAGAGGGGTTCGACGAGGGGTTGGGGTGGGGGTGTTTGGGCGGTCATGCGGGTAAATTCGGCCACGATTTTGGCGGCAACAGAGGGTTGTAGGGAGGATTCACCACGGGCGGCGGCGCGGATGGCTTCGACCAGCTTTGGGGAGGGGACGTCTTTGAGCAGATAGCCAATGGCTCCGGCCCGCAAGCCCTCAAAGATGTCTTCGTCATCATCGAAGGTCGTGAGGACGATAACACGAACATCAGGATGCTGGGCGGTGATGCGGCGGGTGGCGGCCACACCATTGAGGATGGGCATGCGCAGGTCCATGAGGATGACATCGGGGTTGAGTTCGGCCGTTTTTTGGATAGCCTCTTGGCCATTATTGGCCTCACCCACGACCTCTAAATCGGCGTGGACAGAGAGAAGGGTGTGAAGACCCTCACGGAAAAGAGCTTGATCGTCTACAAGAAGGATACGAATCATGGATTGTGATCACTACTTACTGCTTACCGTTAACTGGAATCGTGACGATTAAGCTGAATCCTTGTTGAACGGCCGTATCAATTTGCACAGTGCCGCCAAGTTGACTGATACGTTCACGGATACCGATGAGGCCAAAGCCGTTGGGATGGGGCTCGGCTGTGCCTATACCATCATCAGTAATGGCTAATCGCACTTGGTGGGATTGATAATCCAAATTGACTGTCGCCTGCTGGGCTTGGGCATGTTTGCGGACGTTCGTTAGCCCCTCTTGGGCTACCCGATAGAGGGTTAACTCAGTGTCAGCAGGTAGGCTGTATGGCTCGCCGTTGAGGCTGAATTGAGTAAGGATGCCCGCACTTTGGCTTTCACGAACGAGGTTGTTGATGGCTTCGGCTAACGGCCGATTGCTTAAGGGTGATTCGCGCAAAGCACGGACGGACTGGCGCACGGCCGTTAACCCCTTTTGCGTCAAGTCCTGGGCTTTGTTGATGGCATCTTGTGCTTTGTCAGGATTTTTGACCATGATGGCCCGGGCTGCTTCCAATTGAACATTGACAACAGTGAGATAATGGCCCAAATTGTCATGAATTTCTCGGGCCAAGCGATTGCGCTCAGCCATGGTGGCTAATTCCTCAGCTTGCACAGCATAGGCAGATAGCTGTTGGTTGGCGGTTTCTAATTCGTCGGTCAACTGCTCGGCTCTTTCTCGTGCCGCCTGTTCGTTGACGCGTTGCTGGGTGAAGACGATCACAAAGATGATGGCCGTAGCCGCCGATAGGGAGAGGCTCCAGATCAGTTGGGGATCGCCGTTTTGCGGGCCAAGGGCCAGGACGATACCGATGATGGGAGTGACGTAGACGGGCCAACGCCAATAGGGAGAGAGCTGTTCAACGGCCGTTGACACTAAGGGTAAGGCGATGATCCAGATGAGGTAGCCGAACAAGAACCACTGCACGGTTAAAATCAGCGCAATTTGGACGAGAAAGAAGATGGCCGTGCTCTGGGGTGAGGGATAATGGGCGAAGAATCGCTCACTTTCCAGCTCTAGCAGCAGATAAACCAGCCCAGCCCCGATGCCTGTTACTAAATCTGTGGCCGAAAAGGGAAAAGGTGATTCCGCTAAGGCTGCGCTAAAGGTGATGAAAAAGCCAACCACCACCACAATAATGGTGGCGGCTTGTCCTTGTCGGTGCAGTGAGAGTTGCATGAGCTAGATTGTAAAACAAAGGGGCTGAAATGGGTAATGGGCTTTAGGGTGTTGTTTTGATTTGCCGCATGGGTCGCCAGACAACGGCCGTTACGATACCAACAGCCAATCCACCTGCAGCAATAGCAAAGGGCGCACTGTGGAGTGTGGCTGCTGTTCCCATAGCTACGCCGCCCAGCCAAGTGAAGCCAAATATCAGGGAGTAGATGCCCTGTACCCGCCCTTGTACTTCGGCCGTGGTCAGTAATAGAACAACGGCCGTTAAGGTGGCCTCTAACCCTATTAAGCAGCCTTCCAATAGGGCTTTAAGGAAGAGAGAGAGCAGATACCAGGGTGAAAGGGCGAAGAGGATCAGGAGAACGGCCGTTGCTGCCGCCAGAAACATAGCTAAACGAATCTTATGTGGATAATTACCCAAGCCTGCAATCCATAACGTCGCCAGAAATGCACCAATGCCTCCGGCTGTGGTCAAGAAGCCTAGCCCTGCCGCATCTACGCCGAGCACATCCCGGGCCATCACCGGCATCATAGAGATATGTGACCAGCCCAGGAAAGACAAGGTAAAGCTCAGAGTGAGCAGCCAGCGCAGGGAGCGACTATGCCAGATGTAACGAATGCCACCACCAACGGCCGTCTTAAAAGATTCTGATGTCACACGTGGCCGAAACTCCCCTTGGATCATCCAAACAGCACCGCCACTGAGTAAACCCAAAACGGCCGCTAACAGATAGCTGCTGCCAATGCCATACTGTTCAATCAACAGACCTGCCGCCAGCGAGGCGATGATATTGCCCAAATTAAAACCTAACATCTGGGCGGCTGAGGCATTTAAGACCCGTTCCGAACCAACAACATCATACAAAATTGTGTTAATGGCTGGCCAACGAATAGAAATAAACATTCCCTCTAACACACTGGCACCTAAAATATGCCACAGGGTGATTTGATTGGTGATGACCAAAAAACCGATAGCCAAGGCCACCAAGCTATTGCCTACTTCAGCAATGATGAGCAAACGACGGCGATTAAAGCGGTCGAGCAATACACCTGATACTGCGCCCAGCCCAATTTGGGTGAGGCCGCGCAAAGCTGGGGCCAATCCTACCCAAAAGGGCGAGTCAGTCATTGTCAGCACGAGCCAGCCACGAGCGATGAAGACCATGATAAGGCGCATTGTGCCTAACAGGGAGTTGCACCAGAGCCAGCGATAGGCTGGAATGGAGAAGGAATGCAGAAGACGTTGTTTATGAAGTAGCAGTGGAGGTCTGTATGGGAATAATGCTGCTGCCTTGGTCATCTACCAAATGGCAAGCCACAAAATGGTCTGGCTTGACCTCTCGGTATTCTGGGACTTGGCTGAAACATTGATCAAAAGCGAGGGGGCAGCGGGTGTTAAAGACACAGCCTTGGGGCACATTGCGGGGACTGGGAACTTCTCCCTGCAAAATAATTCGCTTCCGTTTGCGCTCTAGTCTGGGGTTAGGGTGGGGAACGGCCGACATCAAGGATTGCGTGTAGGGATGTAATGGCTCATTGAACAAGGTGTTGCGGTCGGACAACTCCATGATCTTGCCCAAATACATGACCGCCACCCGATTGGAAATGTGGCGCACCATGCTCAAATCGTGGGCAATGAAGAGATAGGTCAGGCCCAGGCGAGATTGTAAATCTTGCATGAGGTTGACCACTTGGGCCTGAATGGAGACATCCAAGGCCGAAATTGGCTCATCGGCTACCACAAATTGTGGATTGAGGGCTAAGGCGCGGGCGATGTTGATGCGTTGGCGCTGCCCGCCCGAAAATTCATGGGGGAAGCGCTTGCGCCAATTAGGTTTGAGACCTACCAATTTCATCAATTCGTTGACGCGATCAAAATTCTCGGCATCGCTGTTGGTGGTGTGAATTTTGAGGGGTTCAGCGATGATCTTGCCGATAGCATGTCGTGGATTAAGTGAGGCGGCAGAGTCTTGGAAAATCATTTGTATTTTGGGACGCAGGGCCTTCAATTCCTGAGAGGACATCGCTGTAACTTCTGCCCCATTGTACCAGACTTGTCCTCCTGTTGGTTCGTGTAGGCGTAAGATGGCCCGTCCGGTGGTGGATTTGCCACAACCACTTTCACCCACCAATCCTAAAGTTTCGCCTTCCCGAATATAGAAGGAAACTCTGTCTACTGCTTTTACCGCACTACGCTTGCCACTAAAAAAGCCGCCGTCAATGGGGAAATGTTTTTGTAAATTTTCAACTTTAACAAGATAACGGCCGTTTGTATCACTCATTTGTCTTCTCCCCAACATCATAAAAGCAGGCAATGCGGTGTTGCGGGCTGACGTTGCGCAGCAACGGCCGTTCTTGCCAGCATTGCTCCATCACATAGGGGCAGCGGGGGGCAAAGGGGCACAAATTTAACTCCTCATACAAATTAGGTGGCTGTCCCTCAATACTGGCTAACTGCTCTCCCTCTCCCGTATCCAGGCGGGGCACGGCTCCCAAAAGGCCAATTGTGTAAGGATGGCGTGGGTCTTCATAAAGGTCTTCCACCAAGGAATCTTCCACCACTGTGCCTCCATACATCACCAACACGCGATCCGCCATACCCGCCACCACGCCCAAATCGTGTGTAATCCAGATGACGGCCATGCCCATTTGGGCTTGTAAGTGTTGCATGAGCTCTACGATTTGGGCCTGGACTGTCACATCCAAGGCTGTGGTGGGTTCATCAGCTATCACAATTTGAGGGTTGCCAGCCATAGCGATAGCAATCATCACCCGCTGCCGCATACCACCAGAAAATTCGTGAGGATAGCTGCCAAAACGCCGTTTGGCATCAGCAATACCGACGGCCTCGAGCAATTTGATTGTTTCTTGGCGGGCACTGTTCACGTCTAGCCCGCGATGCAATACCATTGACTCGGCGATTTGCTTGCCGATGGGCATAGTGGGGTTTAGGGAGCTTAGAGGGTCTTGGAAGATAAAGCCGATCTTGCCGCCGCGCACCATCTGCTTCTCATAGTCATTCAGAGCTAGCAAGTCTCGTTCTTGCCCACTGGTGTCTACAAATACGGCCGTTCCCCCTTCAACTTTGCCCGGAGGTGATGGAATTAAGCCGACAAGAGACATCATAGTGACAGATTTGCCGCTGCCGCTTTCGCCCACAACGCCCAGGGTCTCCCCCTTGTTCACCACGAAACTAACGCCATTTAAGGCATGAACAGTACCATCAACAGTGTGAAATTTGGTTATAAGACCATCAACTTCGAGTATTGTTTCCATGCTTCTACCTTGCTCGTCGCAGCTTGGGGTCTAAAACATCGCGCAGCCAATCACCTAGCAGATTCATACCTAGAGCTGTGAGGGCAATGGCTAGAGCCGGATAAACTGTCATCCAAGGCAAATTGGCTAGGAATTTGCGCCCGGCTTCCACCATATTGCCCCAACTAGGGACGGTAGGGGGCACACTGAGGCCCAAGAAGCTGAGGCCGGCTTCGTAAAAGATCATGTTCGACATTTCAAAGGTGGCCACCGTGATCAAGGGGCCGATTAAATTGGGCAAGATGTGGTCAAATAAGATGCGGGAGGTGCTCATACCCAGACTGCGGGCTGATTCTACGTAGCCTGATTCCCGAATCCGCAACACCTCGGCACGGGTGACACGGGCAAAAATAGGCGCATCAGTAATACCAAAGATGAGGATCACGTTGAGCAAACTGCGCCCTAAAATGGAGGCAATAATAACAACGAAGACTAAGTAGGGGATGACGAGCACCAAATCAATGGAGCCAGAAATGATGGCGTCAACCCGCCCACCCATGAAGCCGGCCACCAAGCCACCAATCATGCCAATGCTGCCCGCGATAAGGACGCCAAAAAAGCTGACCATGAGAGAGATACGTGAGCCGTGAACAATGCGGGCAAAGATATCTTTGCCTAAGCGATCTGTGCCCAATGGATGTTCCCAAGAGCCGCCTTCTTGCCAAGCGGGGGGCTGAGAGCCTGCGCTTAGGTTTTGCTCTAATTTTTCAGGAGGGGCGATGATGGGGGCGAAAACGGCCGTTAAGAGTAGCAAAACGAAAATAGATAGACCGATCAATCCACCTTTATCACGCCAAAGTAAACGGCCGATATATCCAAGTTGACTGCGCCAAGTGGGAGCCACGTATTGATCAAAAGTTTCGGCAGTACTGTTTGTGGTCGTCATATCAATCCTCAGCCGTAACGAATGCGTGGATCAACCAGCGCATATAAAAGGTCGGTCAAAAACCGAATAGCAAGCGCAAAAAAGGCAAAAACGACAGCAATAGCCTGTATCAAAAAGAAATCACGGTCAATCAAAGCACCGTTTAACAAATTTCCCAAGCCGGGGAAGGCAAAGATGGATTCGATCAGAATCGTGCCAGCCATGGAGTAGGTATAGAGAATGGAAATGACGCTGATGATGGCCAGCGAGGCGTTGCGGGCCACATGGCGTAGGCCAATGGCATAACCGGACAAACCTTTGCTACGGGCGGTACGGATATAATCCTCGTTGCGTATTTCCAAAACGGCCGATCGTGTCAAACGTACCAACTGACCCATAGCCCCAATGCTTAAAGCCACTGCTGGCATAATCATCGTGCGCCAATTGCTGCCATCATACAAGGTCGGTAGCCAACCGAGGCTGACTGAGAAAAAGAGAATAAGATACAAGGCTAACACAAAGCTAGGTGTGGATTGTCCAATCAGGCCTAAACCACGCCCAATTGTATCCATCATGCTACCTGGACTAAAGCCGCCAATGATGCCTATGGGTATGGCCACAACCAAGGCTAGGATCAGAGCCAATGTTGCCAAAAGGAAGGTCTGGGGAAAACGTTGTGTGATCAACTCCAAAGCCGGTACGCGGTACTTAAGTGATTCTCCTAAATCGAGACGCAAGACACCAAAAAAGTAGTCAAAAAATTGAGTCATGATCGGCTGGTCAAAGCCATGAGCAACCCTAAACGCCTCACGAACTTCGGCCGATGCTTCTTTGGGAACCATCAGACTTACCGGATCGCCGGTTAAGCGGATGAGGAAAAAGACAATGATGATCACACCCACCAATAAGATGATAGATTGAAAGAGCCGTGAGAGCAGATAACGTTGCATGATTTTAGTGAGCGGTGACCAGTTATCAGTAACCAGTCAGCCAACGACCGACTGGTTACTGGATACTGATTACTATTTATTCAGCTAAGAAGACGGCTTTGAGGTAGTAATCTTCGGCCGGACGCGGTGTGTAATTTTGTACAGCACTGTTGATGGCCTCGAAGACATTGGGGTAGTAAAGATAGATAAAGGGCGGATTATCATACATCAGACGGTGAATCTGGCTGTAGACTTCGGCTCGTTCATCAATGTCAATAGTGACTGATGCTTGATCAATGAGTGCTCGTAGTTCAGCATCTTCCCAGGCAGCATAACTGGCTTCGGCCGTTAAAGCGCCCGTCAGGCGATCTAGAGCCTCACCATTGGTCACGGACCAAGCGTCGCCAAACAGCGGCGGTAGCTCTTTGTTGGCTTCCAAGTCCCAATATTGACCCGATTCCATAAATTGAATCTCACCACCGTCAAAGGTGATGCCCGCTTCGTTCAGATAGCCACCGATGGCTTCGCAGACTTGTTCAAAGTTGGGGTAGGCGCCAATAGGACAGGCAAAACCAATTTCAAAGCCGTCAGGATAGCCAGCTTCGGCCAAAAGTTCACGGGCTTTATCGGGATCGTAGGGGTAGGGTTCAATGGATGAATCATAGCCTAAGTTGAATGGTGAAACGTAGCCGCTGGAGAGAGTGGCTTGGCCATCAAAGAGGGCATCCACAATAGCCTGGCGGTCAACGGCGTAATTCATGGCCTGGCGTACCAATGTGTCTTCCGTGGGCAGACCAATGCCACTGGAGAGGTTATTAAAGGCGATATAGTAGCTGCGATCGTTGGAGTAGCTTATGACCTGAACATCGGATGAGCCAAATAGCTGGCTGGCTTCTTCGGCCACGAGCCGAGGCGCGATGTGGACTTCGCCCGTTTGCACGGCCGCTAGACGGGTAGCTGATTCGGGGATGGGGCGGAAGACGAGGCTGGCAACTTTGGGCAAGCCTTCTTCCCAATAGTTGGGGTTGGCTTCCATCACAATTCTTTCGCCCTTCACCCATTCTACAAATTGGAAGGGTCCTGTGCCAATAGGATGGGCTTCAAAACCCTCAAAGCCTACCTCGGCATAATAATCGCCGGGATACATGCCGTAAGTAGGAAATCCAGTGGAGAGGAAAAGAGGGTCTGGTTCTTCGGAAGTGATTTTAACAGTATAATCGTCGATGGCCTCAATGGCAGTCACAGGTTCGTACACATAATAATAAGCATTAGCTGGGTCTTTGCCAGCTTCCCAAGTAGCAATAACATCGGCCGCTTCAAATGATTCGCCATTGTGGAAAACAACACCCTGACGGAGGGTAAATGTGTATTCGGTGCCGTCTTCACTAATTTCCCAACTTTCAGCGAGGGCAGGCTCAATTTCCCCGTCTTCATTGCGCCAGACAAGCCCGTCAAACATTTGTTGGGTGACGTTGATGGCTTGGCGTTCGGCGGCATTGGGTGGGGTGAGGGCGTTAGGGAAAGTGGTGATGGCGACGATTAGTTCGCCAGTGGCGACATCAGGCGCATCAACTGACACTTCGACGACGCGAGTGACTTCGACTTCTGTGTTCTCAATGACAGTTTCCACAACGGTTTCGACGACAGTTTCCACAACGGTTTCGACGACAGTTTCCACAACGGTTTCGACGCTTGTTTCACCGCCTGCACTACAAGCGGCTAAGACGAAGCTGAATATGAGTAATATAGATAGTAATAATGGGTTACGTTTCATTGTGTCTCCTTCTCCAAGTAATTGATTATTAAGATAATGGATGTGCTGATATTTTGCGTTTTTGCGATAGAAGTGCCTCCTTTTCCTATAAAAGTAAGTTGTTATTTATTATGAAAGATGGCCGTTTATAAAAATTTCTTCAATACAGTGCCCTTCCCAGTCACGGTGGGTATCGATGTTCATGATGTGGGCTAGGGTGGGGGCAGTGTCGAGTAGGGAAACGGCCGTTTCAATTTCATGTCCTTGTTTGATGTTTGGCCCCATTATGAGCCAGGGGATAGTCATGTCTTCGGGCATTTCTGTGCCGTGGGTGCGGTCATGGCCGCCATGATCGCTATGAACCAGAACGGTGGATTGGGTTGGGAGGCCATCTAGCAAAATGCCAAATGCCTGATCTACCCGTTCGACCTGTTGCAAATAGCCATCGGACATCCAACCAAACATGTGCCCAGCCGTATCGGCTGTGCTAAGGTAGACAAAAACGAAATCAGGTGTATCGTTGTTAATATAGTTTACGGCTTCGGTAGCGATCACATTGTCGCCATTTTCTAGGTCAGAATAGGTGTTGTTGCGGAAATAGGAGAAGTGGAGTTGGAGGGGGGTGCAAAGATTGCGGAGGGGGTCCCAATTATAAAAAAAACCCGCTTTAAGATTGGCGGTGTTGATTTGTTCGATAAGGCCGGGCAGAGGTCGGGCCATTGGCTGCCAATCGTTGGTAGTGACGCCATGTCGGGTAGGAGGCACGCTGTGAAAGGTGGACATGTGGCAAGGCAGGGTGATGCTGGGTGTGACGGAACGGCCGTTAAATGTCCATGATCCTCGCTGTTGTAGTCCAGTAATATGGGGACAGTTAGCGGCAATGAGAGCATCAGGCCGCACACCATCAATGGAAACGAGAACAGTTGTCATAAGCTATCTCTTTAGGAGTTTGGATGAGATTGTAACTTGTAACCCCCAAAAATGCATCTTTTTCAGCGGAGTCTTGGTTAAGTCATATGTCGCAAGAAGTTAGACAAATTGCAAATGTATCTAAGATAATCAGGGGTGAAGCGTTCAAAAACCAAGTAAGATGACAGGGCGCTAATGCTTGCCAGTCGTAAGTGCTTATGGTAACTTTTGTCAGGTTTAATAATTGAGAGATAGTTTCCCAAGGGGTTCAATCCAAGCAAATATAATATAGAGGTGAAATGAGTTCCAACTCTGTTCTTCTCAATGTCGAAAATATATCACTCAGCTTTGGTGGAAATGCTGCCTTATCAGATGTGAGTTTTAATGTGAAGAAGGGAGAGATTCGTGCCATTATCGGCCCAAATGGGGCAGGCAAGACCTCTATGTTGAACTGTATCAGTGGGTTTTATCGGCCCCAAGACGGCCGTATTCTCTATAAAGATCGTGCCGATCTCACCCAAACCCCTCCCCACAAAATCGCTCCTTTGGGCATTGCCCGCACCTTCCAGAATATTGCCCTTTACACTGGTCTTAGCACTTTAGACAACCTTATGGCTGCGCGCCATATTCATATGAAACAGAGTTCTGTGGCTGGAGCCATATATTGGGGTGCGGCCCAGCGGGAAGAGGTAATACATCGTGAATTTGTGGAAGACATCATTGATTTTTTGGAGATTCAGCATATCCGCAAAGCTGTGGTCGGAGCTTTACCCTATGGTTTGCGTAAACGGGTGGAATTAGGCCGGGCCTTGGCTTTGGAGCCAGAGATGCTGCTGTTGGATGAACCGATGGCGGGCATGAATGTAGAAGAAAAGGAGGATATGGCTCGTTTCATCCTGGACACACATGAGCGGCGTGATGTAACCATTGTCTTAATTGAACATGATATGGGCCTGGTGATGGATATATCGGATCGGGTGGTGGTGCTGGATTTTGGTGTAAAGATTGCTGATAGTGTGCCGGACGCGATTAAGAATGATGAGAAGGTGATTCAGGCATATTTAGGACAAGGGTAATGCAATGGGTGAACCACAAACTTTACCACAATATTTTTTGGACAAAGTGCAGAAATATGCTGATATGAACAAGGTGGCTGTGCGCCAAAAAGAGTTCGGTATTTGGCGCGAATTTAGCTGGCAGGCGTCCTATGAACAGGTGCGTGATTTTACGTTAGGGCTTATTTCGTTGGGTTTGCGGCGGGGCGACCATGTTTGCTCAATTGGAGACAATGACCGGGAATATTTGTGGGGTTACTTGGCGATTCAGGCGGCGGGAGCGGCCGTTATTGGTATGTATACTGATGCTATTCCCAATGAGATGGAGTATATCATCAATCACAGTGATTCGATTTTGGCTCTGGCCAAGGATCAAGAGCAGTGTGATAAGTTTTTGGAATTGCGTGATCAGATTCCCAAGATCAAAAAGGTGATTTATTGGGATGACAAAGGCTTATGGAACTATGATGATGATTGGCTGCTTTCGTTTGAGGAAGTGCTAGCTTTGGGGCAGGCGTTAAGACAGAAGGAGCCAGATCGTTTTGAAATGGAAGTGGCCACGGGACAAAATGACGATGTGGCCATGTTGTGCTACACGTCGGGAACGACGGGGTTGCCCAAAGGTGTGATGCTGAGCCATGGCAATTTGATTGGCGTGGCCAGTGGCTATTTGGCTTTGGATACGCGCTATGACACAGATAATCATATGAGCTTTACGCCGATGGGGTGGATTGCGGAACCGGCTTTGGGAATCGCCCCACATGTGGTGGCTGGAATTGTGGTTAATTTCCCGGAGGAACCGGAGACGGTGCGGGAGAATATCCGGGAAATTGCCCCAGATAATCTCTTTTATCCGGCACGATTATGGGAGAATTTGGTGGGGACGGTGCAGGTACGGATTAAGGATGCGACTTGGCTTAATCGCAAATTGTATGATTATTTTTTGCCTATTGGCTACCAAGTGGCAGACAAGAAATTAAATAAAGAAATGATCCCGACAGGATTGCGGCTGATGTATCAAGTGGGGGATCGATTGGTATTTCGGCCGTTACGGGATCAGTTGGGTATGTCACAATTGCGGGCGGCTTTTACGGGCGGGGCGGCCTTAAGTCCCGATCACATTCGTTTTTTCCATGCTCTGGGCATTAATTTGCGACAGGTATATGCCTCAACAGAGATTGCAGCAGGTGGGACGATGCACCATGATGGTGATATTAAGTTCGCCAGTGTGGGTAAGCCTTTGCATGGCGTTGAGGTACGGGTGTCAGCTGAGGGAGAGATACAGTTTTCTGGCCCGACAGTGATGCTGGGCTATTACAAGAATGAGGAAGCGACGGAAAAGGATATTTTGGTGGAAAACGGCCGTCGTTGGTTCTGCACTGGCGATGCTGGCTACATTGATGAGGATGGACATGTCATTTTCCAAGATCGTGTCAAAAATATGTTGCACCTGAAGAATGGGGAAATCTTTTCACCCCAATTTATTGAGGGGCGGCTCAAGTTTAGCCCTTATATACGGGATGTGATGGCAGTGGGGGACGCTACACGAGATTTTGTGACAGCGATGATCATCATGGATTTTGCGAACGTGGGGCATTGGGCAGAGAAGCAGGGCCTTGGCTACACAACGTTTACTGATCTCTCGCAAAAGCGAGAGGTATATGATCTCATTCAGGAGGCAGTGAACGAGGTGAATAAGAATCTGCCAGAAAAGGCGCGTATTCGCTATTTTGTGCTTATGCACAAAGAGTTTGATGCTGACGAGGCGGAGATGACGCGCAGTCGTAAGTTGAAGCGTAATGTGCTGGCGGAGAAATATAACGAAATTGTGGAAGCGATGTATGCTGGGCAGGAGGCGATTAGGGTGCGAGCGGCCGTTAAATATCAGGATGGCAGCGAGGGCTTTGTGGAGACGGATGTGCGGGTGATGGCGGTATAGAGAGGTGGACAATAAGCGATGAATTGGCAACTTTTACCACAATTTGCATTTACTGGCCTACTAAATGGAGGTCCGATTGCGCTAATTGCGCTAGGCATTGTACTCATTTTTAAATCCTCGGAAATATTTAACTTTGCTCATGGGCAAATTGTCCTCATTGGGGCGATGGTTACTTGGTGGTTTTGGTCTCCAGACTCTGGGGCGGGATTACCCTTGTGGATGTCCATTATTGCGGCACTCATTTTGACAATTTTGTTAGGTTTACTGATTGAGCGGTTGGCTTTGCGCCCAATGACTGGTCAGCCACTACTGTCTATTATTTTGATGACTTTAGCTCTCAGTCAATTGCTACAGGGCATGACAATTCTGGTATTTGGTACTGTGCAGCGCAACTTCCCAGTCATATTTTCTGTGACCGATCCGTATAGAATCACTTTGCCATTCAGTTCTAATGGGAATCCCATTACTGTTATTCTTAAACAGAATTTGGTCTGGTCATTCTTGGTCGCAATGGCATGTGTTTTTATTTTGGGCCTCTTTTTCCAATATACTAAGATTGGCTTGGCAATGCGAGCAACTGCTGAAAATCATGAGACAGCCCAGAGTGTGGGTATCCGCATTAACCGCGTTTTTGGTCTCTCTTGGGCTATTGCTGGGGTCATTGCTTCCGTTGGGGGCGTTTTGATTGCTACGGCCAGTGGTTTAGATTTAAGTTTGCCTGTCGTTGTGTTGACGGCGTTTCCTGCTGTATTATTAGGTGGCTTAGAGTCTATTCCGGGCGCAATTGTGGGAGGGTTGATTGTGGGCTTGGCTCAAGGTTTAGTGGCTTTGCCTAATAATGACTTTTTTCTTGGTGCTGAAGCAGCTCAAGCCATACGGAACTCAGGTGCTATTGTCCCTTATATCATTTTGCTCATTGTTTTGCTTGTACGCCCTGATGGACTGTTTGGGCAAAAACGGATTGAAAGGATTTAGAATGGCTGTTTTGAGACCCGCAGGTGATTTTGATCGTTCCTATCAACAAGACATGTCGGTATTGCGCCATCGTTGGCAATATGCGGTACTCATTCTCTTTTTAGTTGCCCTTTATGCCTTGCCTTTTTATGCTTCTGCTTCGCTGGTCTCGCTCATTAATCGTATTTGTATTTTTATGATTGCGGTGCAGGGACTAAATTTGCTGACTGGGTATACGGGGCAGATTTCGTTAGGACAAGCGGCATTTATGACAGTGGGCGGCTATGTTTCGGCAATATTAGTCGGATTTTTGGGGTGGAGTTTTTTCGTCGCTTTGCCAGTAGCGGCTTTGGTTGCGGGTGTTGTCGGCCTTATTTTTGGGCTGCCATCGTTGCGCGTGAAGGGGTTTTATCTGGTGATGGCCACGCTAGGCGCACAGTTTATTATCCCCTGGCTGACGCGTAATACGTTTACGGAAGTGCTGAACGGCGCCCAGGGAATTAATGTACCGGTGCCGGTGATTAATTTACCACCCGTGAGTAACTTGTGTCTGTTGGGTACGACATTTGATCCAGAAACGGCCGTTTGTGTATATCGGTTTGCCACACCTAGCCAATTTATTCACATTACCCTCACGATACTTATCATAACGACAATTGTGGCACACAATATTTCACGTAGCCGGTTAGGACGTGCCTTTATTTCGATTCGTGATAATGATTTGGCAGCGGAATTGTTAGGGATCAATCTGTTTGCCTATAAGCTGCGCGCCTTTTTCTTGGCCTCCGTATATGCTGGATTGGCTGGTGCTCTCTTAGTACATAATTTGCGGCACGTTAATTCCGAGACAATTGGTCTAAACGATTCTGTCTTTATGTTGGGGATGCTGATCATAGGTGGTTTGGGGTCCAGTTTGGGCCCGATTTTTGGCACAACGGTGATTGTTTTGTTGGAAGAGTTTACTACCCTGCTTACACCAGTTGTCATCCAATTGGCAGAAAGTAGTTCCTTATCTGTGGATGTTGCTGGGGTAGGGGCCGCCTTGCGGCCGTTTATGTTTGGTCTTGCCCTGGCTCTGTTTCTGATATTTGAGCCACGCGGATTTGCATATCGTTGGACTTTAATCAAGGCTTCATGGCGGTTACGGCCGTTTGCCAGATGATAAACTATCCTTTAGTTCCACTTTTAGCCATCGCTATGGTTTAGTTAAGGAGGTATATAGATATAAAAAATAATAGAGCGTTGACAAATGTTAGTTTGATTTTTGGATAACATAAGGAGAGAGAAATGAAAAAATGGTCACTTATACTCATATTAATTCTATTAGGGACTGCCCTATTATCAGCCTGTGCTAGCAGTGCTGAAGCCCCCGCGCCAGAGACCGATACAAGCACGGAAGAAGAGTCTGTACCCCAACCCACTGCTGAAGAGGCTGATGCAGATGTGGAAGAAGAGCCTGTGGCTCAACCCACGGCCGAAGAGGCTGATGATGTGGTAGAAGAGGAAGCCGAAGAGCCAATAGCGGAACCCACTGCTGAAGAAATTATGACAGATGAAATGCGAACGGATAATCTTGAAGGTGAAACAATAACATTTTACCATTTTGGTGATTTGTCTGGGCCACTGGCAGGGATTACCGGGCCACTGATTCATGGGTTTGAAGATGCGGTCGCAGCCATCAATGAACGGGGTGGTATCCGCGGGGCGACCATTGAACTACAGTTTACCGATACGCAAAGTAGCGTGGATGAAGCAGTTGCCGCTTATGATCGGTACATCAGTGAAGATGAGAATGTTCTGGTGATGTTCACCTATGGCTCAGGCGATGGCGAAGCATTGGCTAGTCGCTTCGTTGAAGATCAAATCCCAAATCTTGCGGCTGGTTTGAGTTCTGTGGCTTTCTATGGACCCGAATCAGGCTATACTTTTGGCTATGCCCCTATTTACCCTGATCAATTTGGTCTCTTTCTTGACTGGTTGGCAGCCAATTGGGCCGATGTGAAGCCAGCTTCAGCCGGTGAGGAAATTAAGCTCGCCTATATCAGTTGGCCAACGGCCTATGGACAAGCAGCTATTACTGAGGAAAGTACAGCCTTTGCCGAAAGTCTTGGTATTGAAATTGTGGCGAATGAGATATTGGAAGTCTCCCCAACCGCCGACGCAACGACCGCAATTTTGAATGCACAGGCTGCTGGTGCTAATGTCATTTACACCAACTCTCTTGCCTTTGGGCCAGCATCCATCCTAAATGGTTTGGGTGCATTAGGTCTGCGGGACGAGTTTTTTATAGGAGCCAACAACTGGGCCATGGACCTAGCAACTTATGCCTTTCTGTCTGATCCAGCCTTGGCCGTTGGTCTGACGACTGCATTTCCTTATTTGTGGTGGACAGATTCGGATAATGCTGGTGTTCAATATGCTGAAGAGGTGTTTGCTGCTAACGAACGGCCTGCAGCCGAACATGGCGTGGGCTATTTATTAACTTTGGCTGGTGTGGAAGTGGCCGTAACTGCCATTGAAAATGCGATTGATGAGGTAGGTTTCGACAATTTGACAGGTCAAGCTGTGTACGAAGCCCTCATTAATCTAGGTCAAGTTGATATCCTTGATGGTGTGATGCGTGTTGATTTTAGCGAAACCAGTCGCTCGCCCCATCAGGCACAAATTCGCCAGATTCAAGGTGGCCCAGATGCGTTTGTTGTTTTGCAAGATTGGGCAGCAACGCCTGACTTACGACCAGCTGAAAACTTCTCTAGCGAATAGGTAGGTGGATGGCCAATCCCGAAGAATAATCAGGATGAAATTGTATTGTTTTTCGGAATTGGCCCGAGGCATTTTGGGGCTGAGGTCCTATTTGTTTTTCCGAAAATGCCGATGTGAAAGTTCCTGGAAATCTCAGTTTCCAGGAACTTTCGAAAAATCGTATGCTCAAGATTAACAACATCGAAGTGGTTTATAGTGATGTCATTTTGGTTTTGCGTGGGGTTTCCCTAGAGGTGGGGAATGGGCAAATTGTGTCACTTTTAGGGGCAAACGGGGCTGGTAAAACAACAACTTTGAAAGCGGTGTCGGGTTTGTTGTTGCGTGAAGATGGTTCTGTGACACGTGGTAATATTGAGTTTGATGGTGTACAGCTAGGCGATTTGCCCGCAGAAGAAATTACACGGATGGGGATTGTGCAGGTCTTAGAAGGGCGGCCATTATTTCAACACCTGACTGTTGATGAAAATCTGCGTACTGGTGCTCTCTTTCGCCAAGCCTCTAGTGCCCAAATCAAGCGTGATTTAGAAGAGGTATATCACTTTTTCCCTCGCCTTTTGGAGTTTCGACACCGCACCAGTGGCTATCTGTCAGGTGGCGAGCAGCAAATGATTGTTATTGGTCGGGCGTTAATGGCTAAGCCTCGTTTGATGTTGTTAGATGAGCCTTCATTAGGTTTGGCACCGATGTTGGTGCAAGATATTTTCCGTATCATTCAACAAATTAATCAAGAGTCAGGTGTCTCGATTTTATTGGTCGAACAGAATGCGCGGGTGGCTCTAAAAACGGCCGATTACGCTTATGTCATGGAAACGGGCAGGATTGTATTGGATGGTGAGGCTGAGCAGCTCTCGCAAAATGCTGATATTAAAGAGTTTTATTTAGGGCTAACGGCCGTTGGCGAACGCAAAAGTTACCGTGATGTGAAACATTATAAGCGGCGCAAGCGCTGGCTGGGTTAACAGTGAGCGGCAATCGGCTATCCGTTATCGGTTAACCGGTTGCTGATGACCGATAATGATTATGAACATAGACAAACGCCTCCGTGAAATAATTCAACATGCCTATAGTAACGCACCTGCAACTCGGGCCAGATTTGATAAGCTAGGATTGGCTCCAGACGATATTCGTGGCCTAGTCGATTTGCACAAGCTGCCCGTTTTGCCCAAAGACACTGTGATAGCCAGGCAACAGGCTAACCCACCCTTTGGAGGTTTATTGGCTGTCCCCATGAACCAGGTAAATCATATCTTTTTCTCGCCAGGGCCTTTATATGAACCTGGTCCGCCAGAGGATGATCCAGCCTGGGAGATGGGGCCATATAGCCTGCAATTAGCTGGTTTTGAACCGGGCGAAGTCGTGTTGAATAGCTTGTCTTACCATCTTGTTCCGGCTGGCTATTTCTTGGATGCTGCTTTGGCCAAATATGGCTGTACCGTTATCCCTGGGGGGACAGGCAGTAGCGATTTACAGTTGAAGATGGCGGTGGATTTGGGGGCGACGGGTTACACAGGGACAGGCAGCTTTTTGATGGTACTCATCAATAAGGCAATAGAGGCTGGTCTGACTTTTGGCAAGCAGTTTCGCATCAATAAAGCTGTGCTTTCGGCAGAGCCTCTGCCGACGGTCTTGCGCCGAGAGATTGAATCACATGGCATTGCGGTTGCCAACGCCTATGCCACGGCCGAATTTGGCATCATGGCCATGGATTTGTCGGGCGATATGCAGATGAAGCTGTTTCCCGATCCCGTTGTCCAGATTGTAGACCCAGAAACGGGGCTGGACGTGGAGACGGGGGCACCGGGTGAGGTGGTTGTGACCAATTTCAACCGCCATTATCCTCTGATTCGCTTTGGTACAGGCGATATGGCGATCAATATGGATCCCAATCCGGGCCAGAGTAAACAGGAGGAGCGATCTATTACCCTGATCGGCCGTTCTGGTGAGGCAGCCAAGGTGCGAGGCATGTTTGTCCATCCCAATCAATTACGCTTTGTGGCAGGGCAGATGCCGGGTATCCAGGCGGTGCAGGGAGTGGTATCGCGGCTAGATGGACATAAGGATCATTTTAGACTGCGTGTGGAACTAGCAGAGAGGGTGGATGAAACGGCCGTTGCTGCCCCGTTCAAAAAAGCTATCCAAAATATGTGCCGGGTGCGTGTGGATGCGCTTGAAGTTGTACCAGCTGGAACCATAACGGCCGATTCTCCCGGCATGATAGATGAACGGGATTGGAGCTAAACTCACCTGCTGGACGTGTTTCAGTCACATACATGAGGCCAAAGTAGGGGGCGATCTAGCGGGAATTTGATTACCACAAGCCACCAAGCTCCTTATTTGTTGATTAGGGTTGCCACGCTATCACAAAACCATTGACCAGCAGACTTGCTCGCAAGTGTAATACTATTGGCTTGTTAGGTGGAACAGTGAGTGTGTATGTGTTTTCCCCTTCAAAGATGGCGCACTGTTGCTGCCAGGGATCTGTGACGGCTATTTGTAGACAATATACATCCAGATCGGTTGAACTATTATCCACTACCTGTAGCTGTACTTGGGCTTGCCCTTCGGTCGTTTCTGTTAACCAATGTACCTCTGACACCTGTAGTTGGGTGGGGCCAAGGGGCAACTGCCACTCTAACGACCAACTTTGACCCACTTCTGCGTTGTTCAGGGAAATAGGTAGAGTGATCACGCGGTGCAGGGCTGAGAGGTCAACGGCCGTTTCCAGCCGCAATGTCTCTCTTTCTCCCCACTTACCCGCAAAATAATGTGTAGAACTCTCCCACCAGTCGCCTGTGGCCTCATCCAACTCCATCGCTTCCCCTGAAGAATGTGTGAGCGTAAACGGCCGTTGTCCAGATAAAAACGGGAGCGAAAGAAAATTTTGGAATATTGGAAAGGTATCAACTACTTCCCAACTTGAATCAACTTGAGTCATCATCATCACTGCTACCTCACCCTGCATATTATTCGCGCCCAAAACAGTAACTGTAATGCCATATTTTGTATCACGTGTCTGGGCTAAGGCTGGACTAAAGTCCGGTGTGGGTGTGGGCGCGACCCAGGTTAAATTGCGGCTTGCGAGACGAGCTTGCGCCTGTGCCAGATATAGAGCGATTTCATCTGGCAATGTCGCCAACCAATCTTCTGCCTGAAAAGTCCGGCTAAAACTGACCAATTGTTCACCGGAATCGACAATGGTAATATTCTCGCGCGAGAGTAATTGGCCGGTATCAACATCAATTATGTAAGTGGCTTCTTCCCCATTTATGGTTTGACCCAAACTGTTCACCTCCGCAGGGATGGGTATGTCGTATACATTAATGGTTTTAAGGAGATAGTGAGAGTCGTTGCCAACCGGTTCAATATAAGCTGATACAGTTGCCTCATTAAATGTATATGCTTGCATTTCACCTAACAGTTCAGCTACCCAAGCGGCTTCATTGGGCATGGAGCGTAATCGTTGCGGGGTTTGGTAAATTGTGTCTCCAAAGAAGTCAACAGAAAAGCCATCAATGAAAACAGTTAAGAGTACCACCAGTTCATCCGCATTTGTGTAACGGTAGATGGCTTGATCCACTGAGCCATTATCCAAGACATGATACCAGGTCTCGCTCACCATATTTTCTGTGGAAAAGGTGTCAAGAAATGATGCACCTTCTCCCTGATTGTATAATGGTTGGTACTCATGAACGGCCGTATAAAGCCATCCACTTTGCCCAGATAACAATGTCTGACGCTGTTTACTTAAGGCGGTTGTTTGCTCTATCACCGCCTTAAAATCGGTCTGAGGTTGCTCAAATGTACCGATAGAAGGAGTAGGTGTGGTTTCGAGAACTGTTCTGCTGTCGAAGGTGGATTCGGGCAAAGGGTGGGGTGTGATTTCAAGAACTGTTTTTCCACCAAAGATGATTTCGTCTAGATGGATGATGATGCCTTTTTCTGCAAGCTCTGTCCGATATTGGTCGAGATTGCGGTTGCTCCATAGTTCAGTGGACTCGGCTAGGTTGATTGTGCCGTCTAGCTCCCATTCGTCGCCGGAGCAAGGGTCAGTGAAATGACCGTTGGCCTCTACCCATGTATATAAACAGCGAGCGGGTCGTCCCTCACTCGGTGGCAAGTTAGGATGATAAGGGGAGCGAGGGTCAAAAGCCAGTAGCTGTGAACCGAGATTGACGAACCAAAAGTCACCCCCTTGTTCCACAAAATAAGGCCTTTCTTGAGGTGGGTAATCGTTCAAAGATAGAGTAATTGGCTCGACGACAAAGGGCACAGTGGCGGAACCTGCCCCTACCACTTGGCCCGTAAGCGGATCGAGTAGGACAGCCACATAGCGAGATGGCTCAATCATATCGACAGTTTCCCCAAAAGGCTGCCAACGTCCCTGCAAATGAACAAGCCAGACCTGATCAGGCTCATTTTCGGGGAAAATAATGTTAGAACCCTCGAATTCGGCAATGGCGAAACTGCCAAGTCGGTTTAATGATATGTCATAACTTTCTAAGCTTGCTGTGGCCGTAATTGCCTCCAAATCAGTATTTACGAGCCAGCCGCCGATGGGTTTGTTGTTGGTTTTGTTGGTGGCAAAAGTGAGGGCGGCCTGAATGGCCTGGGTCTGATTAAGCAGAACCGATAAAGGGGTGACAGTGGGGACGGGACGAGGGGTGTTGATCTCAAGAGCGGGTTCAACGGTCGTTTTGGGGGTAGATAACCAAAAGGCCAAGATTGCCACTACCAATAGAGCCATCGAAGCCACCACCCAACGACGGAATTGTGGAGGGGGAGGATCAGCTATGGCTCCCGCTTGTAAATCACGTCTCAGCTGTTGTCGGAAATGGGTGGGCACGGCCGTTCTCGGTGGAGTACTTTCTCGCAGAGCCTCTTCCAACTTGGTCACTGATCTCTTAGAGTGCATGGCTCATTACCTCCATCCTCTCCACCTGTTGCCGTAGTCGTTTCAAGGCTCGGTGTAGCCGTACTGCTACATTGCGTGACGAGCAGCCCAAAATCACACCAATTTCGGCATGGGAGAGTGCTTCATCATAATGCAATTGCAACACTTCTTGATCGCGGGTGGATAAGCGGCGCATCGCTTGGCGAAGCAATGCCCTTTCTTGCTGATCTTGAACAGCTTGCTCTACATCCTGATCACTTGGCAGCCGATCCATCAATGGCAAAAGCCAGCGACCACGATTATGGTGACGGCGTATCTCATTACGGGCAATCTTGTATAGCCATGCTCCGAAGCTCACGCCACGCCAACGATAACGGGGCAGATAGCGTAATGCTTGGACAAATGTTGTAGACACTATGTCCTGTGTTGCCGCCTCATCCCCCATTTGCTGCTGCACATAGGCATATATCCGGCCTATATAGCGGTCATACAACCGCACAAATTGAGCTGGGTCAGCCTGAGCACAGTGTACAAGCTGTGCCTCTTCCTGTTCATCCATTAATAGTACAATCAGCGAACGGCCGAATTATTTCAGCCAATTCCCAACTCATCTAAAATTTTCCGGGCTTCGGCGACTGTACCTGCTGTTAATACCTCTTTTAGCCCTAGTGCTAGGCTCCCAGAAGCACGATCCCCTTTCAAGGCGCGAGCGAGTTCACGGGCAACGGCCGTCCACGACCATGATTCTTCTGCCAGCACTAATAATGTCTCCAGTAGTTTGACGGTTACTGGCTCCGGGCTGGTGGTCAGTAATTTTGTGCCAGCCTGCAACTGATATTGTACTTGTGGCTGAGGTTGTTGGATGACTTGGAGGTTGCTGAAGAAGGTAATTGAGGGCTTGATGCCCTCCGCCTGCAGCAGCCGCTCGATGAGAGGGCGACGGTTGCCAATGTGCGTTTGAGTGACAATATCGGGTTCGGCCGTTGCTGCGTTCACCAAGATCAATTGCACTGCTGCCGACAGAGGACGCACACCTAGAACGGCCGTTAACTCTGTCCAGGCCGCTTCGGGCACTAAAAACTTGTCTAGACCCGCAAATTGGGCGGCCAATTCGGGTCGATCTACCCAAAACAGTTGATCGGCGCCGCATAATTTTCCCTGTCGGTTAGGGATGACAGGCTGGTTCTGCAAAGGGGCTAAGGTTGCTGTATCCACCTCACCCTGAGCGGCCAATTCTTGTAGGTATTGCCATCTGCGCTGGAGCATATCCGTCAGATTTTGCCCTGGGGAAGTTGCTGTATCGGGAGTAGAGGACTTTCCGGGGCTTGTGAGCATGGCTTGTACGATGTCGGCGGCGGACGGCCGTTGCCGTACTCCCAGCCAATGATGTAGAGCCGTGACAGCTTTGCTGTCTACTGGCTCGGCGATGTGAACACCCTCTCTCAGCCAGGTTTGCACCTCCCGCGAAGCATAAACCTGGTTGGCAGGGCGGAAGGAGCCATCCAGGCAGGCAATGAGTGGTAGTTGGCTTAATTGCGCTCGTAAGTCATCGTCGTCCCGCATCTGGCCTAGACGGGCCGCCAATAGCTGCAACAGTTGATGGCGACCATCGGAGGGCAGGTCGGGCTGTTGCTGAAGGGCGCGGGGCAGTTGGTGGCGGACATAGGTGTCAAAATCTAGCTCCGGCACACCCAGGTCGCGCAAAAATTGGCGACTACTGCCCAGGGCTGCTATATCTATTAGCCCTGCCAAATTGAGCGGGTCGGCAAAGTTACCCGGCAGATAGAGGTGGGCTAACGGCCGTAATCTCCCCTCAATTGGGCAAAGGGGCAGCTTTAGGATGGTCTGGGCTAGGCTAGGGTCGTCGCTGATTTCGATTTGCCGCCTTTCCAGCCATTGCCAGAGGCGGGGTATGTCTAGCCGACTCAGCCGCCAATCCTGTTCTAATTGGTCTAATGGCCGTTCCTGCAACCAATTTACTGCCGCCCGCATCCCAAAATCGGGCAAATAGCGACCAGGAAAGTGGTCAGGAGTGATCATTTCATGTGCCCAAGCGACCTCAGGGAAGAGGTCACGGGCTTCAGTCCGGCCTCGATAGCTGTGGGCCAAGCGTTCGACTGTCATTTTTTCAGTGAGGATGAGGGGCAACGGCCGTAAACTTTGCAAAGCTGTCTCTCGCTCCCGTGGTGGCAAATAGCCCAGCAGGGTGTCAATAAGCTGCCACAGGCCTTGCCAGGCAGCCAAATCACGCCAATAAGGGGGCGCTTCGTGTAGGAATTGACCCTGTTTTAAGTCTATTTTGGCTAAGGCAGCCGTGATGTCGGCGATGCTTAGGTCAAGGACGGCCAGACGGCGCAGCAGGGGGAGATGGGGGAACAGGTCAGGATGGGGGCTAGGGATTTGGAGAGCGTCAAGGAGGGCAACGGCCGTTTGTTTGCCTCCTAATCGCACTTCACTGATCCCCCGCCATTCGCCCTTTGCCGTAAAAATAATGGACATTTGGCTCAATAATGGCTTCAGAGTTTGCCAGAAGGTGGTGAAAATAGGAGGGAGGCTCTTTGTTTGGGCGGTTTGGTGGGTGTCAGCCATTTTTTGCAACAAGTGCCACAAATTGACATGGCCCAAAAGTGAAGGCAATGTCTCAAAACGTTCAGCCAAAAGTTGCGCGGCATAGGCGATAGCGGCTTGATTCCATTCAGCCTGATAGCCATTGTCGAACTGGATGCGTTTGCGATCAGTGGTGGGGAAGAAGTCGGCGTTGAGGTGGCAGGGCAGAGGCATGGTGCTGCTAGTGGGCAGACTGGCGTAGAGGCGGCCCATTTGTGAGGGTGTGGTAAGGGGCAGGGCGATTTGCACTTGGCTATGTCGCTTGGCTTCAATTTGCCAGGGGTATTGGACGCGGAGTTGCTCAGCAGTGGCGGCAAAATCGCCAGTGAGAAGATGGTAGACGGCCGTTTCTATCCCATTTTCCTGCAAAATAAGCTGCTCTCCCCGAATTTTTCGATTAATGCGCCGGATTGTTTGCCCATTTCTCTGCACCTCCAGCAGTTGCAACTGTTTCAAAAATAGAGCGGCTGGTTCAATTGCCGCTGCCATGTACTGGGCAAAATCGTCAAGTTGATCCGGCTGAATGGCGTCTAAGCGCAGGCTGCGGCGCACAACCGAAGCCGGATCAAAGGCCCAGGGGAGTCGAAAGAGGGTTTCGCTGGTTTGGGCTGGGCGTTCCTGGATACGCTGCTGGGCAGGTGCTTGAGGAGTGATGCGCCAGTGACGGCCGTTGGAAAATATCTCTGGGGCATCTGTGACCTGATAGACGGCGATGAAGCCGAGGCCAAAAGCTCCTGTTGTCCCTGCTTCTTGGCGCTTACCACCGCTGGCAATATTTTGTAGTCGCTGAAAGTCTACATCTCGAAATACACCATTGTTGCTGACGAGTAAAGCATCATCACTGATATTGAAGGTGAGGTGGGTGATAGGGGAAGGGTGGGCAGGGCCCTGTTCATTACCAACGCCTGGGGGCGCATCATCCGCGTTTTGGATCAGCTCGTAGGCGAGCGTATAGATGCCCTGCATATCGCGTAGTTGGGCTTCTAGGAAGCCGAGATAGTTGACTGCTTGTGGTTTATAGGTGAAATCGTCGCTAGCGGTCATATTTCCAACCGTCGGAGCCGATGACCGGCCCCGTACAAACCAATATTCTGTCCCTTGAAATTGAGGCGGAAGGGGGTCACCTTGATCCCTTTTCTGACGGCATAATCGGCTACAAATGCCAGCCAGTCTAAGCCGATAGGTGGTATAAGTGGTTCGTCTATGACGCAGCAGGGAAAGAGGATAAAGCCGCAGCCATAGGTAATGGCTGATTCCACAACGGCAATGTTACAGCCATGGGCGTGTAAGCCGATGAGCAGATCGAATTGCTGCCCCATTGCATGAACAAAGGGCTGATCTAGGTGGGGCACGGACATATCAGGCGCAATCTTGACGCGCTGATTGGTGGTAATGTCTTTATATTTGGTGGGAAGAGGTTGGTTGAATGGGTCTATAACGGCCGTTTCCCAACCACTCTGCTGCAACAAATAAGCCAATAGCCCTTTGCCCCCAGCGATGTCGGCGGCGCGGCCGGGTTCAAAACGGGCTATGAGCCAACGATGTAGCAGTTGGAAACGAAACTTTTTCATCTTCCGTAACTCGCCAACAGGTTCGATGGTTAATGGTGTTGGTAAGTGATCGGGATGGGCTGTGATTTGTTGCAGCTGTTGGAATTGTGCCTTGCTGAGTTCGCGGTCGTGGTTACGCGCCATGAAAATACCTCGATGGGAATCTTATTGCGTGTTGAGGTTGTGTGCAAACGGCCGTAATCTAGCAAAGCTGAGCCTTATCTGATATAAAATTGAGGTTGATGACACAACCACCCCTCCCAGATTCCCATCAATCCGACCCACTTGCTGTGGGTGATGCTCTGCCACGCCGGGGCAATAAATTCAGCCAAGGTTTAGCCAGGGCTATTTTAGCTCGTTTGGGTTGGCGTATTGAAGGCAAAATTGTCAATGTACCCAAAATGGTGTTAGTGGGGGCGCCCCACACCTCTAATTGGGATTTGTTCTTGACATTTGGGGCTATGTTTGCTTTGGGTGTTCGTTTCTCTTGGGTCGCCAAGCACACTATTTTTTTCTGGCCCTTGGGCGTACTGCTGCACTGGTTAGGCGGCATCGGCATTAATCGACAAAGTTCTAAAGGTTTTGTGGATAAAATGGTTGAAGAAATTCACTCCCGGCAGAAAATCCTATTGGCAATTATGCCAGAAGGTACTCGGTCTAAGGTAAGAGAATGGCGCAGCGGTTTTTATTACATTGCTCATAAAGCCCAGGTTCCCATCTATCTTGTCATTTTTGATTACGGCCGTAAAGTCTTGCGCCTTGGACCAGCCATTGATACTACGGGTGATTACGCCACCGATCTACCTCATATCCAATCTTTTTTTGCTGACGCTACTGGTCACAATCCCGGTAAAATGACCAAAAAGGTGTAAAAATATATGCAAAAAGTGTTTGACTCTGCTGAGATGAGGGGGTTTGGTTTCTACCAGAATACCGCCGCCCACTGCACCTATAAAAAAGGAGAAATCATTTTTCGTCATGGGGATTTGGGTGAAGGCATGTATATTGTGGTCGAGGGCGAGGTGAGTGTCACGATTGAAGGATTGCCCATAGATCATCTATACCCAGGTAGCGTATTGGGGGAAATGGCCCTGATTGACACCCAGCCGCGTAGTGCGGCTGCGGCTGCGGCCACGGATTGCAAGCTGTTCTATGTGGATTATGCTGGCTTCGTCGCCCTAACCCGGAGGTATCCAGACTTTGCCATCCGTATCATGCAGATTATGTCAAATAGATTGCGCCGTTTTATGACGGAGGAGGTGCGGCGGCAACGGATGGAGGAGGAGCTAGCCATTGGTAAGCAGATTCAATTAAGCCTGTTGCCCAAAAGCTGCCCTCAAGTACCGGGCTGGGAGTTTGCTGCCTTCTATCGTCCAGCCCGCCAGGTGGGAGGCGATCTGTATGATTTTGTTCCGGCTCCTGATGGGTCGCAGCAGATGAATATTGTTATTGCTGATGTGACTGGCAAAGGTGTGCCCGCTGCTCTCTTCATGGCCATGAGTCGTACGGCGATTCGGGCAGAAATAGGGCATGGCCATGGTCCGGCTATGATTTTGCAGCGGACAAATAGTTTTATTGCCAAGGATGCGCAAGCACGGCTTTTCTTGAGCATGTTTTATGCGTCTGTAGATACACAAAGCGGTTGTGTAACTTTTGCTAATGGGGGACATGAGTGGCCTTATTGGCGCCGGGCGAAAACGGGATCGGTTGAGAATCTAAGAGCCTCTGGTTTTTTGTTGGGTGTGTTGCCTGTGATTGCGCCAGTAGAACACCAGATCGTGATGGAGCTAGGTGATATTCTTGTTTTTTATACCGATGGTTTGACTGAAGCGCGTAATGGTATGAATGAACTGTTTGGTGAAAAACGTTTGCAGGCAGTGATCCAGGAGGCAACGGCCGTTTCTGCATCCATGTTACTCGAAAGAATTACAACGGCCGTTACCCAATTTGCCGGTACAATTCCCCCCTTTGATGACTTCACATTAGTTGTAGTGAAGCGGCAAGAGGGCAGGGAAACTAGCCTTGCCTAGCTACTGTTTCACGGATAATTAGTTCACCCTTAAACGTAGGTGGTTGTACTGGTTTCTTATTGAGACTATCTAGCATAGCCTGAGCGGCCGTTTGCCCCATCTCCACCCCTGGCTGTCGTACCGTCGTCAGCGGTGGTATAAAATAGGCCGCTGATGGCTCATCATCAAAGCCCACCAACGACACATCGTCCGGCACCCGAATACCCCGCCGATACAGCCCCAACCGTGCCCCAAAAGCCATCTGGTCGTTAGCTGCGAAAATAGCACTAAACGACCGTCCTCGCAGTAACAACGTCTCAATGGCCAATACCCCCGACTGCTGCAATAAATTCCCTTCTACCACCAACTGTGGGTCTAGCCCCATGCCGCTGTCCTTCAGAGCCTGTACGTATCCCTCATACCGCAGCTGTACATCTGTGACTACTTCCTGATAGGGGAGTTTGGCCGTTATATGAGCAATCTCGCGATGGCCCTGGTTGATCAAATAGCGGGTGGCCTCATAGGCTGCCGTAAAATTATCAACACAAAGGCAATTGTTAGGCAGCATGGTTAACTCCCTGGCAACCACGACCAAGGGCGTCTGCTGCACTAAAGTTGCTAATTGTTCCTCTGGGATTTGTCCCCCTATCAGGATCAGGCCATCTACACGCCGATCTAGCAACATTTGTAATGCCTTCTGCTCAACGGCCGTTTGCCAACGGCCGTCAGCAAAAATCGGCGAATACTCACTACTATCCAGCCCCTGCAAAATCCCCTGCAAAATGCCATCATAAAAAGGGCTGCCAAAATTCTGTGTCAGCACACCTAATGTCATAGATTGACCACTGGCTAAACTTTGAGCAAACACATTCGGGCGATAATCTAGCTCATTTACGGCCTGCATCACCGCCGTCCGCTTATGCTCCTTCACAGCGGCCGTGCCGCGCAACACCCGCGACACCGTCGCGGGCGAGACATTGGCTCTTTCCGCAATCTGCAAAATCGTAACTTTACTGTTATCTGCCATTTACCATCTCCTGCCGCACATTATAAACCTGTTTGTCATAAACCGTAATCATACATCGACTCACCGTACACTCTCTGCCACTTCCAGAATATCAATTAAGGCAGCAATTCTCATTCTGAAATTGGCTAAAAAGGGTCAAGGAGGTAACTCCAATTCAAGACCATCAAGCATAAAGTCAAACAAAGCATCCCAGCTGTCGAAAACCATGTAACGGGTCAAAGCCTTGAGGTCATTGAAAAAGGTGCGCCGCACCGCTAAAGCGTCGCGTAGAAGACGATAGGCTCGATTGACATAATGCTGAATAGTATGGGTCAAAAATGCCAGGATATTGAGGGAGAAAAAGACGTTGGCCAAATGAGAGCTGCCATGACCAAAATTGTGTTCGAGATTGTAGCCCTTGGTCTTGAGAATATTGATATTTTCATTCTCAACCTTCCAGCGGGTGCGCCCGCAGCGAGCCAAGACTACCACATTCTTGAGTGTAAGGAGATGATTGGTAATCCAAGCATTGTGAAAGAGTTGCTCACCTGTATCCTCATGAGTGATGGTTAGCTGAAACCAGTTGACCAGGAGAGCATCCTCACCAGCCTTGATGGGCACTTCATTGAGGAAACGATAAGACCAGATTTCACCATGACGGCCGTTCCAGTGACGCTCTTGTTTGCTTTGCAGGCGACCAACCCCTTCTACAGAGGCGACATATTCATAGAGGATGGTATGAGAATCTGGTTTGCAAACGAAGATAAAGGATTGCTTATAGGTTTGCTCAATCAACTGACACAGTGGCTGATTGGAATGGAGGTCATCCCCCAAATAGGTCACAGTGCCGGGTTGAAAATAGTCATGATGTTGGCTCAACCAGCGTTTGACAGCCGCTCGTTCACAATCTTGTTTCTCGTGTCCATCCTGAGGCACGATGAACTCTGGTGGCAGTGATACCACTTGGGCTGAACCTGGTTTGACCATCACTGGCAAGATGGCACTGTGATAATAATGGATTGTGCCATTGCGGTCTTTGCGCTGGCTGCACTGGTCACAATGTATCTTGGTCGAGGAGTGGAAAACAACCCCATCAAAAGCCACCAGATAAGTGCTTTTATAGTCCTGAAAGGAAGCAAGCTGACCACTATTTTCTAATTCCTGATACAACCAGCGGAAATCGGCCTGGAAATGGTCGGGTGAGACGGGGTCTAACAGGTTCCTGACCTGATTATCACTGGGTATCTTGCTCACACCAAAGAGAGCTTCTACATTATCCTTCCCTTTTCGTCGCTGCAAATCCCGTTGATGGGCCAGGAATGAGGGTGATTGCATGAAGAAGACTGAGTAAGCAGCTTTGGCTGCATCAGCTATCTCATATTTGGTATTGTTATTGAGCTTACGATAATCTGGTAACTCGCTCCACGATTGTCCCAATCGTTCTGTGATTTTGTTCAGGGTCATACTATTATTCATCTTTCTCTCCTTGCTGCAAAACGCTGACCCTATCACCTTTTGCCTCTCATGTCACCCCCTGTTTTAGATTGAGAATTGCTGCAATTAAGGGCAAATTGTTGACAAAAAAAGCGTCGCTGGTATGATTTATGAAAACGCTTTCATAAATCATACCATGATTAAGCTTAATTCATGAAAACGCTCCCAAGTATCCGCTTTTTCTATACCAGAGGAAGTAAGATGAAACAGAAAAAATTCTCCGTTCTATTGTTATTAGCCTTAGGCTCTATCCTGGCAGTGGCTGGCTTGTTGGCGATGATATCACCCACAACGGCCGTTGCCTCGCCCCACACCCTCACCGCCAACGTTCCTCCAACCACCTAGGTAAGCTTCAGCGCAAGCCTCGCCCAAGATTGGAGTGATTATGATGCCATTAGTTTCTGGTACTACGGCCAAAACCTCAGTACCACCCACGTGAAAAAAGGAGCTTAACAATGTCAAGAAAAATATTTTCGCTTATTTTTACGCTGTTAGTCAGTCTGTTGATAGGTACCCAAAGCTTGCCAATAGCAGCTGACAGCACCCAACTTATCATGGATTTTGAAAGTGGCGAACCAACTGGTTGGTTTGCCTTTTCTGGTGGTGGCGCTGGTGTCGCCACCAGCTTCCCCACTGTGCCCGATACGGATCCGTTAGCCCGTCCTGATCAAGTAGGAGATAACACATTTGTCGAGGCGACCTTTGATGCCTCAGTTGGATTTGCTGGATTTGGTCAGGATTTTTCTATGAGCGGTGGGCCGCAGGATTGGAGCAACTTTACGGCCGTTTCCTTCTGGCTCTACGGCAACAACAGCGGCCAATCCCTCCAGTTTGAAATCATGGACAACCGCTCTGATCCCAACAGCGATACCGCCGAACGGTTCGATACAATCTTTGTTGATGATTTTAGCGGCTGGCAGAAAATCACCATTCCCTTTGCTGACTTTACCCGTGCCACCGACTTCCAGCCCGGGGGCGCACCTGATGATGGTCTCACTCTCACCGAGATGTGGGGTCTGGCTGTCATTCTAGATGGTTCAGCTGGCACGCTGCAACTTGACGACGTTGGCCTAGACTTAACAGTCATTGATGATTTCGAGTCTGGCTTGCCTTCTGGTGTTGATGGCGATGGCAATGCCATTGGCTTCTTCAAATTCGAAGGCCCCGATGCCATCGTCAGCTTTACAGACACGGATATACTCCCATCGCCAGTGCCCGATTCAGCGGCAGGCAATATGGTTCTCCAGGTGGACAGCAATGTACCAGCAGGCAGTTGGGGTGGCGTTGTGCATGCTTTTGAAAATGAGACCTTAGATACCTGGACACCCCAAGATTGGAGCCAATTTGTGGGTATCAGCTTTTGGCTGTATGGCAACAATACTGGCAGTGTCCTGTTCATAGATG
Source organism: Promineifilaceae bacterium (SeqCode) (assembly GCA_965223555.1). Classification (GTDB taxonomy): domain Bacteria; phylum Chloroflexota; class Anaerolineae; order Promineifilales; family Promineifilaceae; genus CBDCWU01. The sequence goes on along the minus strand of CBDCWU010000008.1, from coordinate 455,343 downwards.
TGCAAGACAATCGTGCACCCGGCACCACTGGCGACACCGCCGAACGATACTCCATAGACATCATTGATGATTTCAGCGGCTGGCAGTTCATCGAAATCCCCTTTGACAGTATGACCCGCAAGGAAATTGGCAACGGCGCACCTATTGATGGGTTTAATCTGACCGAAGTACATGGCTGGGCTTTTGGGATTTTCAGCGCCGGTCAGACGTTCACCAACTATATTGACGATGTGGCGCTATACGGCAATGCCGATGTACCCGAACTGGCCGTTGGTTTTACTGCTAATAATTTTGATATTGATGAAGGGACAACAGGGCAAATTACAGTTGCCTTGAACCGTCCCCTGGGTGAGGATGATCCGGCGCAGGTTTCGGTTGACTATACTGTGGAGACAGTCGTGGCCGAACCCGGACGGGATTTTGTACAGCCGCCAGCAGGTATACTCACCTTTGTGCAAGGGGGTCCCTCCGAACTATCCTTCCCGTTGGAAACACTCGACGATAACAAATTTGAGGGGACGGAGCGTGTCATCTTACGGCTTTCCAATCCAGTGGATGTAGCCCCTGGTTTCATTATGCAAGCTGCAGCCAGTATTGTAGATGACGAGAACTACGATCCATTATTGATAGATGATTTTGAGCTAGGTGCGTATCTTTGGGATAGCGCTGACGATGTAACACTTTCCGCATTGGAAATGGACGATAGTGATCCCCTTGCTTTGCCTGGTCAGGGTGCTTATGAAAATGCGTTAGAAGCAACATTGCCCGTGCCTGCAGACATTAACGTGCAGGGGCGAATCTGTAATCAAGGTAATGGCATGATTACGATAGTTCTGTACGCAACAGATGAGTTTGATGTGAGAGATGTCGATCACACCACGGTGACTTTGGGCGATGCTTACGAAACCCACACAAACAATCAAACTGGCGAGCCTAAACGGCATGAAGAAGATGTTGATGATGATGGAGATTTGGACCTGGTGTTCCATTTCCGCTTTAACGAGACAGGATTGTCTTGTGATCCGGATGTCGTGCCGTTTAACGGCCGTACCTTTGACGGACAGCCCTTCACGGCTCGTGGCACAGAAGTTCAGTTTGGACGCGACTTTGCCCTTGGCGAAGATTGGAGCCTGACCGATGGTTTAACATTCTACTATTACGGTCAAGGAACTGGCGACACGGTCACCCTGGAACTGCTAGACAACCGGGCACCCGATCCTGGTCCCTCCGGCTGGTCAATGGTATGGAGCGATGAGTTTAACGATCCGGCAGGCACACCGCCCAACTCAGCTAACTGGGGCTATGAAATCGGCGACGGCACAGTCAATGGTATTCCTGGTTGGGGCAATGATGAACTGCAATATTACACAGATAGCACGGACAATGCCGCTACTGATGGCAATGGTAATCTAGTCATTTCGGCCCAAGAAGCGGACGGCTCGCTGACATGCTTCTATGGCCCTTGTGAATATACTTCAGCGCGACTTATCTCGTGGCATAAAGCGGAATTTGCATACGGTCGTATCGAATCCCGCATTCAAGTTCCCGACGGCGAAGCTGGTCTTTGGCCCGCCTTCTGGAGCCTGGGAACCGACATCGATCTGGTCGGCTGGCCACAGACTGGTGAAATTGACATTATGGAGTATGTAAGCCGTTTGCCTGAAGAGGTCTTTGGCACCATTCACGGCCCTGGTTACTTTGGCGGTACAGCCTACGGCAACACCCATCCCTTCCCCGGTGGCGTGTCTGGCAGCTACCACACCTTCACCATCGAATGGCAACCCAATTTAATCGAATGGTATGTGGATGGTATCCTCTATCACACAGCCACCCCAGGTGATGTGGCTCCCAACGAATGGGTCTTCAACGATCCCGTTTTCCTCCTCTTTAACCTGGCCATTGGTGGCAACTTTGGTGGTGCAGTCAGCGAAGACCTCACCATGCCCCAAGAGATGGTCATCGATTATGTCCGTGTTTACCAAGGCCCAGATACGGCCGAACGGTTTGAAGCAACCTTCACGGATGACTTTGTTGGTTGGCAAGAGGTTTCTGTGCCTTTCACTGCCTTCACCCGTAGTGCCGATCAGCCTGCAGGTGCGCCTGACGATGGTTTGACACTTACAGATGTGTGGGGCTATGGCTTCAAGCTGTCGGCAAATGGTTTAGTGGAATCAGTGTTGGTGGATCAGGTACGTTTATTAGCTCCCGTAGAAGTGACCGTGATCAATACGAATGATGATGGTCCTGGTTCGCTGCGTGAAGCCATCAACCTGGTAACCACAGATGGTTTAGTCTTCTTTGACCCCAGTTTGGCAAATAGCACGATCAGTTTATCCTCTGGTGCGTTGGCGGTAAACAAAGGTCTTACGATTGACGGCTCTGGAGCACCAGGCCTCACTATAAGCGGCAACAACGCTAGCCGAGTCTTTGAAATTGGTGGTGGTGTAGCTGTAAGTATCAATGATTTGACCATTGCCAACGGGCAGGGTGAAACTGGAGCTGGTATCCATGTTGGCGAAAACAGCTCTCTAACCCTTCTTGATAGCACGGTTGAGGGCAGTTCAGCCAACGGTGATGGTGGCGGCTTGCTGGCCGCTTTGGGCACAACTATCCATATCGAGAGGTCAACCTTCTCTGGCAATTCAGGTGGTGTTGGCGGCGCACTGCGGACATTTGGCGATGCCACTGTTCTTAACAGCACGCTCAGCGGCAACATTGCTACTGGTTGGTGGGGGGGCGCGATCTTCCACACTGATGGAGTCATGGACATCATCAACTCGACGATTACCAGCAATGTAGGGCCTGATTGGGCACCATCGGCAATCTTTGTCGGATCGTGGTCGCCTGACCAACTCTCTACGATCAACCTGACCAATAGCATTGTGGCTAACAATCAGTGGATTGGGTGTTATGTGCACGCTGAATTTGGTGGTGTACCAACGCTATCATCAGGTGGTCATAACATTGCCAGTGACGCTACTTGCAACTTGACGGCAGCGGGCGATCAGCCGGATACGGATCCGATGTTGGGCCTACTGGCTGACAATGGCGGACCAACATTGACGCATGCGCTGTTGGCTGGTAGTGTTGCGATTGGTGGGGCGGACACGGCCGTTTGTCCCACAACTGATCAGCGCGGGGTTGCTCGTGACGCAGCTTGCGACAGCGGTGCATTTGAATTTGTGCCGTAATTTACTAATTTATGACTGGCCATAACAGTCATTCATAACATATCAAACAGGTATGGAGGCTTTAACTGGAACATTTTCAGTTAAAGCCTTTATGCTTTCAGGTTGTTTTGTGCAAAGGAGCTTAACCTAATGAGTGACAAAAAAACGAACATCCTGATTGGTCACACGCCAATCAACAAAGAAACACGGCTGTCTACAGGCAGCTACGTCCAACTCTTGGGCGAAACCTATTATCGCATCGCCCATTATGACCAGATGCCGCCGTTTTTCATGAGCCTAGTCAGCAGTGCCGACCATTGGCTGTTCATTGCCAGCAGTGGCGGGCTAACAGCTGGTCGCATCAATGCGAATTCAGCTCTTTTCCCTTACGAGACAGAAGACAAGGTTACGGCTCACAGTGACCTGACGGGCAGTAAAACCCTAGTGAGGGTGACACGAAACGGCCGTTCCCACCTCTGGGAACCCTTCTCCAACCACTATAGTGGCATTTACCAAATTGAACGCCACCTGTACAAAAACATCTACGGCAACAAACTCATTTTTGAGGAAATCAACCACGATCTGCAACTGAGGCAACGCACAGCGTGGCGTACTAGCGATCGGTTCGGCTTCATCCGTAGCTGCTGGCTACAAAACAACAGCCACGAGAGTTGCCAAATCGAGCTGCTTGACGGCTTGCAAAACCTGCTGCCTTACGGCGCAACCGAAGCCTTGCAAACAACCATGAGCAGTTTATTGAACGCCTATAAACGCAATGAATTAGACCTCGACACGGGGCTGGGCATATTTGCTCTCAGTGCTACTTTAACTGACCGTGCTGAACCCAGCGAGTCGCTAAAGGCAACCGTTGCTTGGCAGACAGGACTAGACGCAAATTGCCATTTGCTCAGTGCAGAACAGATAGATGGCTTTCGTTACGGTTGTTCCCTCACCCCCGAACACGACCTATGCGGCCAAGCCGCCGCCTACCTCGTCAATAGCAGCTTTGTGCTGCCCCCTTCAGAAACCAAACAGTGGCACACTGTCGCCGATATTAATCAAGATCACTCTGCCATCATCCGTCTAATGCAGTTCCTCAACCAAGATTGTGCCACCATCCAACAACAGTTAGAAGCCGACATTGATCAGGGAACGGCCGATCTCATCAACTATGTGGCTGCCGCTGATGGCCTACAACATTCAGCCCAAGTCACTACTGCCTCCCACCATTTTGCCAACGTCCTCTTTAACATCATGCGCGGGGGCATCTTTACCGATGGCTATCGTGTAGACCGTGCTGACTTACTCGACTTCATACAAGTGCGCAATTGCGCCGTTCTGGAAGACCAAGCCAATTGGTTCGCGGCTCTACCCACCCACATACCCATCCGTGACCTCTACGCCAGTGCCGCCGCTACTGGTCAGCCCGACCTCATTCGCCTCTGCTACGAATATTTGCCCCTCACCTTCAGTCGTCGGCATGGCGACCCCAGCCGCCCCTGGAACCGCTTTGATATCCATCTGAAAAACGAAGATGGGTCGCCACGGCTGGGCTACCAGGGTAATTGGCGTGATATTTTTCAAAACTGGGAGCCGCTGCTGCTGGCCTTCCCTGATTATGTCGAAGGGGTCATTGCCAAATTTCTTAACGCCACCACCGCCGATGGCTACAATCCTTACCGTGTCACCCGTGATGGCCTGGAGTGGGAAGTACCGGAACCTCACAATCCCTGGTCCAATATCGGCTATTGGAGCGATCACCAAATCATCTACCTGCAAAAGCTATTGGAGATTGCCGAACAGGTTCACCCAGGTTCATTAGCCAAATTGTGGCATCAGCCTATTTTTGCTTATGCCAATGTCCCCTACCGCTTACGCCCATATCAAGAGATGTTGGCCGATTGGTATAACACGATTGAGTTTGATTGGGAGGGCGAGGAAGCTGCCCAAACGGCCGTTACCCAACTCGGTACAGACGGCCGTTTACACCATGACAGTCAGGGCAACATCATCCATGTGACCATGATCGAAAAACTGCTAGTGTTGCTCCTAGCCAAACTTACCAATCTAGTGCCCGAAGGCGGCATCTGGATGAATACGCAGCGGCCAGAGTGGAACGATGCCAACAATGCCCTGGTGGGCAAAGGCTTGTCAGTGGTTACAGTGGCTTATGTACGACGCTTTATTGCCTTTTGGCGGACACAGTTGGCGGCACAATTGGCCAGAGTTGATGGGGAAACATTTACGGTGAATACGGCCGTTGCCGCCCTTTTGGCGGAGGTACAAGCTACTTTTAGCGTTTATCAACAGAATTTGGAGATTGGTTTTAACAATGAAGCACGGCGAGACATCATGGATGCCTTGGGAACAGCCATTACAACCTACCGCACAACCATCTATGAGCGGGGCATCCCCACCACCCAGACAAATATCGAGGCCCAGACTTTGTATGATTTCCTGACGCTGGCGCAAAGCTACAGTGAACACACCTTGCGGGCCAACAAACGATCCGATGGTTTATATCATTCTTATAACATCTTGCGCTTGGCTGACACAGGCGCGGCGGTGGATCATCTTTATCTGATGTTAGAAGGGCAGGTGGCCCTGCTATCGTCGGGCATCTTAAGGCCAAAACAAGCTTTGGCTTTGCTACAAAATCTGCGTCACAGTGACTTATACCGGGCCGATCAACATTCCTACATGCTCTATCCTCATCGCAAGCTGCCTGATTTCCGCTCCAAGAATAATATCTCTGCGGAACAAGTGGCTGGTTCAGCTTTAGTAGCGGCCCTAACAGCCGCGGGTGATGTCCGTCTGCTGGTTCGGGATGAGGCAGATGGATACCACTTTAACGGCCGTTTCCGTAATGCTGCTAATGTGGCCCAAGCCCTAGATGATCTGGCCCAAATACCCGACTATGTCCATTTAGTAAACGCTGAACGCGATTTCATCCTTGATCTATTTGAAACAACCTTTAACCATCGCGCCTTCACTGGCCGTTCTGGCACCTTTTTTGCTTATGAAGGCTTGGGCAGCATCTACTGGCACATGGTTTCTAAACTGTTGTTAGCTGCTCAGGAATATTATCAACAGGCCGTAAATGAGGGGATGGAAACGGCCGTTATCGAGGCTCTCTCTGATGCCTACTACGACATCCGGCAAGGGCTAGGCTTCAACAAATCCCCCGCAGAATATGGTGCCTTCCCCACCGACCCTTACTCGCATACACCCTTTGGCAATGGCGCCCGCCAGCCGGGTATGACAGGCCAAGTCAAGGAGGAGATTTTGACACGCTGGGGTGAACTAGGCATATCGATTCAGGCTGGCATTCTCCACTTTGCCCCCACCCTGCTGCGGACGGATGAATTTTCAGCCGAGCCGAGTACCTTTACCTACATAAATGTGGCTGGGCAGCAGCAAACGCACCAACTCCCCCCCCGCTCTCTAGCCTTCACGTTTTGTCAGACTCCCATCATCTACACAGTAGATGATACAGCTCAAATTGAAGTAGTTAAGACGAACGGCCGTAGCCAAAACATTATAGGTTCTGCCCTCGACGCTACCACCTCCCAACACATTCTCAATCGTGATGGTCACGTACAACTCGTGCGCGTTCGTTATGGTTAATAACCCTGTGGGCAGTTAGACAGAAAAGAAGATGACTCATCCTACAGATAGTCATCTTTGTAAAATATTGCCTCATAGAATTGTCATTCCGAGCCGGCTCCGAGCCGGCTTCGGAGAGGAATCCCGGCGGAATAACTCCGTCGAGATTTCTCGGCAGACCTCGAAATGACGCTACAATTGTAAAAATTGCCTTGTAAGCTCAAAACCAATTCAGAAACGAAAAAACACCTAAAATGAAACAAAGATTAACACAAATCCTGTCCCCTGCCCGTCCATTTAGCCGCCGCTGGCTCATCTTACTTGCGTTAGGGTTAATAGTAACCGTTGCTTGCCAAGAGCAGCCCGATCCAGCCCCCACCATCGCGGACGTTGCCCCTACTGCCACGACTGCCCCACAACCAACCGATGCCCCCACAGCCGAGCCTACTGTCGCCTCAGCCACAACAGAAGAGGAAACCGTCTCCGAAACGGCCGTTTCCGCCAAAACTGATCTGCCCCTCATAGACGACTTTGAACTCAGCGCATTGCCCGTTGGGCAAGATGGTTCTACCACCATTGGCTACTTCACCTGGAGCGATGGCAGTCCTGTCTCTGTCCAACCTGTTCAGGTGGCAGCCGATGATGTCTTAGCTCGACCCGAACAAACGACCGCGAACACAGTCATACAGCTAGATACGGCCGTTGGCTCTGGCGGTTGGGCCGGCTTCTCACATGCCCTCAGCAACGAAGCCTTAACCAGTTGGCAGTCCCAAGATTGGAGTCCCTATGAGGGTATTTCCTTGTGGCTCCACGGCAACAACACAGGCGGCACAGTCCTATTTGACATATTAGACAACCGCAACCCGGATCCCAGCGGGGATGACGCCGAACGCTGGACATACGACATCATAGACGACTTTAGCGGCTGGCAATACTTTGAAATCTCTTTTGACGATTTCCGCCGCAAAGACATCGGTAACGATGCCCCCAACGATGGCTTTACCCTAACGGCCGTTCATGGCTACGCTATCGGCACCTTCGGCTCAGTCGATATGGGAGCGCAAACCTACTACATAGACGATGTGCAGCTTTATGGCGTCGCCCCCATTCGCCCCCCCGCCATTGAGTTTGTCAAAGACACCTACATGCTGCGCGAAAACGGCCATACCACCATCCTCCTCAACCTCACCAAACCCAGTGACGAAACCGTCACCGTAGACTACAGCGTGGCCTATGGCTTCGCTACTGCTGGCGAAGATTATGAACCATTGGGCGGCACACTCACCTTCCCTCCAGGCGAAATGGTACAATCCATCCCCTTCATCCCTATTGATGATGAGTACGTAGAAGAACTAGAACGCTTACTTCTCGTTCTCAGCAACCCTGTCAATGCCGAGTTGGCCTTCTTGCATCGCACTACCATCGCTATCCGCGACAACGAAACCCCTGATCCCAACCTCATCGCCAACTTCGATACCTCACCACCCTTCATCACCACTGGCATCATCAGTCTTACCACACCCTTTATCAATGAGGATGATGCTTTAGCTTTGCCAGAACAGAGGCAGGAAAATGGCATATTACAGGCCGATTTCAACGGAGCCGCCACCTTCGGTCCAACCTTCGCTGCTGCTCAAGATTGGAGCGAACACGAAGGTTTGAGCTTCTGGTTCTATGGCCAAAACAGCGGCCAAACAGTCACCCTCGAACTGCTCGACAATAGCAGCACCACAACGGCCGATTTACCCGCCACTGACTGGCAACTAATCTGGAGCGACGAATTCAACCATCCGGCAGGCACATCACCCAATCCCGCCATTTGGCAACCCGAAATTGGTGACGGCACACTCAACGGCATTCCTGGTTGGGGCAACAACGAACTAGAAACATATACCAACAATCCTGCCAATGCAGCCACTGACGGCGAAGGCAATCTAGTCATCACCGCTCACGCCATAGCCAATGAAACTGACCACCCAGGCTGCTACTATGGCCCCTGCCAATACACCTCGGCCCGACTCATCACCTGGAATCGCTTGGAAGTGGAATACGGCCGTATTGAAGCCCGTATGCGTCTCCCCTATGGGCAGGGCATCTGGCCCGCCTTCTGGCTACTAGGCACAGACCTCGACGAAGTTGGTTGGCCACAATCGGGCGAAATTGACATCATGGAAAATATTGGCCGCGAACCAGCCACAGTCCATGGCACAGTGCATGGCCCTGGCTACGCTGGCGGCAATGGCATCGGCCAGGGCTACGACCTGCCCACAGGCACCTTCGCTGATGATTTCCACACGTTTGCCATCGAGTGGACGCCAGAAGGCATTGGTTGGTTCATAGATGATGAAAACTATTTCACGCTCACCCCAGACGAAATTCCCGCAGGTACAGAATGGGTCTATGATCACCCTTTTTTCATCATTTTCAATCTAGCTGTCGGCGGCAACTGGCCTGGCTATCCAAATGAGACCACAACCTTCCCGCAAACAATGCTCGTGGATTATGTGCGCGTCTATGGTGCACCATCCAGTGCCGAGCGGTTTGAAACAACGTTTGTGGATGATTTTGAGGGATGGCAGTTGATAGAACGGCCGTTTACCTCCTTCACCCGCTCGTCTAATCAACCCACCAACGCCCCCGATGATGGCCTGACACTCACAGATATTTGGGGCTATCAATTTACAACATCTGCCAGCAGTAGCGGCACACTCTACTTTGATCAGTTACGTTTTGATGAGTAACCCTCAGACTGGAGCAGTCTCAAAGACTGCTCCAGTCGCACGTTTGAAGAGAAAACTTTTCTGCGGCAGGCTCAATAATGTGTCTTCCCCCAAAAGTTTTCCCGCACCTCCAGATTTGACCATAACCCCGTGCGATCCAGCGCTTTACTCATCTCCGCTTGCGCCATCGCCAGTACAGCCTTCTCATCCACTGTCTTCACCTGCCGCTGCGCCATCAGCACCTCACCATTCACAATCACCGTGTCCACATCACTGCCCTTGGCAAAGTAAATAAGGCGATGGACGGGCATCACCAGCGGGTACAAATGCGGCTTGTCCATATCTACCAACACCACATCCGCTTTCTTGCCCACCTCCAACGAACCCAGCTCGTCACCTATCCCCAAGCCATGTGCAGCATCAATCGTAATCATCTCCAGCACCTTCCCCGGCGGCAAAATCTCAGGGTCGCGGAAGTGGCGGCGGTGATAATGCATACATTGCCACATATGCCGAAACATATCGTAGCTGCGATCTGGGGCTGTGCCATCCGAGCTAATCATGACGGTCACACCCGCATCAAGCAATTCAGGTACAGGACAACGACCCATAATCGAATAAACAGCGCTAGGATTATGGGCAACTTTCGTGCCCGTTTGGCGGCATATTTCAATCTCCTCTTCCGTGATGTTAATACAATGGGACAAAAAGGCACGTTCATCTAAAACGCCTAAATGCTCGTGCGTAAAGGCAATCGTGCCCATTTCATGCCCATCCATCGTCCACAGCAGTCCATACTTTTGGCTGAGCTCGTGTGTAGACTGGGCGCGGCTTACAAGATCAGTGAATTCGGCCGTTCCTGACGTAAATTGGCCCGGTTTGGGCGTGGGGAAAGTAAGGCAAATATGAATTTTACCGTCAACCGCACCGTGCCACTGTTCAATTAACGCTGCGCACGTTTCCAGCATTTGCTCATGTGTCACTAGCAAATCGCGGGATGTGTCTCCCTGCCAACGAATGTAGTGACGTGGGAAAGGTGGCCCACCTGGTCCCGCCGCCAGCATAGCCCGAATGCCCACTTGCTCCACAGCACGACAATAACCATCGCCAAAGCTGGCATCATCGGTGGCCATAAAGCTTTCGCCACCACCCAAATAAGACACGCCAAATGTTGTGCCACATTTAAGCCGTTCCAAGGCACTAAGTTGGGACTCGGCATACCAAAATTCGGGGGTGGAACCTTGCGTGTAGATTTTTTCGCAGGCCGTGTACCAGAGGTCGGAGTCATCGCTGCCCATGGTTTTGATAAGGCCGTGGCCAGCGTGGGCATGGGCATCAATGATGCCGGGCATGACGACCATGTTGTGTGCATCTATGATGTGATGGGCGTTGGCGGCAAAATCGGCCGTTTTGCCCACCCTCACTATCTTATCGTCCACAATGGCCACAGCCCCATCCTCAATCACCCGCCGTGCCCTATCCATCGTCACTACAATACCGTTCGTGATCAAAATATCAAACATAATTTTAATCTCCTCGTGAGTTGATCCATTGTAGAGTGGAAATTCATTTACGCACCTATTCCATGCTATAATCGTTTATGAGGTGACAAAAATGACACTTTTAATTGAGACAAAACCTGTTCCATTGCACATAAATAGTGAAGGCGTTGTGCTAGTCTCCGGCACGAGAGTCCCTCTGGACACCGTGGTTTATGCATACAAAAGAGGTGATTCAGCAGCAGAAATTGTTGAGCAGTTTGATGTTCTTAGGTTAGCCGATGTCCATGCCATCATCGCCTACTATCTGGATCATCAGTTGGAAATTGAAGACTATTTGCAAAAGCGCGAGCGAGAGACGGAAGCAAGTCATCACTTTATAGATGCACATTTTGCTCAGGAAGATATCCGAGAGCGCCTGTTAAGTCATCGCCAAAACAATGCCTAAATTTGTCACTGATGAAAATTTGAATGGTCTTATTTTGCGTGGGTTACGACGAGCGCAATCTAATTTAGATATTGTCAGAATCCAAGATACGGCCGTATCAGGGGCGGAAGATCCAATTGTCCATGAGTGGGCGGCTCAAAATGACCGTATCCTTCTTACACATGATGTTAACACATTGGTAGGTTTTGCTTACGACAGAATACAGAGTGGACTATTCATGCCAGGGGTACTTGAAGTAAGTGATAGATTGCCCATTGGTCAGGCAATTGAAGAGGTTCTCCTCATTATTGAAGCTAGTTTTGATACGGAGTGGGAAAACCAAGTACGCTACATTCTCCTGTAGTTTTTCGGCAACTCATTACGCTAGATAAGGCAATAACTTAATCAATCTTCTGCCGCCGTACTAATAACCGCTGTCTGCCTCGGTGCATTAGACGTTCCACAAAGGCCGCAAATGGCTCTGGTTTGGGATATGGCTCAATAGCAAATGGGGCTAAACTTTCGGCCTGCAAGATGCGATTGGCGGCTTTCATGCCTGTCAAAGTAGCCCGCTCCATAAAAAAAGAAGGCGCGGGATCATAAACCCAATCACCACAACAGGTGAGATGAGGCCAGGGGGTTTTTACGCCCACATGCTTGTCCGCTGGGCCAATACCAAAGAGGGTGTGATTGACGCTGTTGCGCTGCACATGTTGCTGAATGAGATGACCGCGTAGTTCGGGGAAAACGGCCGTTACCTCCCCTACCACCTTTGTCAACAAAACCAAATCAGACTGGACTAAAACCTCTTCCGCATCATAAATATGCACCTCAATCGCACTTCCCCCCGTGGCCTCATGCCACTTTCGGTATGGCTGTTGCAGCCGATGCAGCCAAAAGAAGTTATCGACTGTAAACTCGCCCGTAAAAATACCAGCTTCGGAACTAGAGGCAGGGTTGGGAGCACGGTCGAACCATAAACGGAAGACGGCCGTTTCCCGCCCTCTCGGCCAATAAAATTCATCCTTTTCGGCAACCAGGCCACTCTGTTGCAAAATTTTGTGAGCATTGTCGGGGTCAGTGGCTAAAACAAGATGCTTAGTGCTGAGTGTGGGGTGATTGCTGTGGATGTGCCAGCCGTTGCTGCCTGTCGTTGGTGTGAGATGGGTAACGGCCGTTGCCATCCGCACCTCGCCCCCCATCGCCACCAATTTTTGTTGCAACGGCTCAATCAAACATGACCCCGCATCACCAGGCAAATAGGAAAAAGCCCACGAATCGCGGCGTAGCAGCGTATAGTAGCGCAAAAAAGCCACAAACCCCGCCATAGGAATATCTGCCGCATTGGCCGACAAACTGTTCCGCGCCAAACCAATGCCAAAGTCGCGCACCGTGTCCGACCAGCCTTTGGTGAAGTCCAACAGCGACAACCCCGCCATTGGTTGCTGCTCGCGCAAAGGGTCAATGCCCACCGATAAAATGAGACTGTACCAAACAGACAACAGCGAAGCAAAGCCGCGCAAACCAATAATGTTGAGGAAGCGAGGGCGCACAAAAAGTGCCAAATAGTGCAGCGGCGCGGGCAACCAACTACCGCGAATAGCACTACCAACTGCCGCCCGTTTCACACGACCATGCTGGCGATGCACCCAGGTTTCCTCTTGTGCTGCAACAAGGTCAGGATTGAGTTGATAACGGTCTAAAAGGGCGGTTAGGTTAACATAAGGTTGCCAAAAGCCATGCACACCATGCTCCAAACGAAAACGATGCTCCCCGACTGGCACCGTCTCCCCACCCGCCAACCGCCCCCCAGCAAAACCAGGATCAGCCTCCAACACAAGCGGCTGCAACCCCCGTTCAGCCAAATGACAAGCGGCCGTTAAACCAGCTAAACCTGCGCCAATAACAATGGGTTGATCCACAAAACCCCACTGTCATCCGAGGTCTTCCGAGGAATCCCGATGGCCTTGTTGATCCGTCGGGATTCCTCACGCCGAAGACTGCGTTCGGAATGACATGTTGATATTTACTCTACAACCTGGACTAAATGGTAATGCTTCCGCCCTTTACGCAACACCATGAATTGACCTTCGATGCTTTGTGAAAGCGTTGCTGTTTGTGTTTGGTCAATGACACGGCCGTTATTCAAGTAGATGCCACCACCTTTAATCGAACGGCGGGCATCCCCTTTGGAAGAGGCCAACCCACTGCGAACCAACATATCCACCACAGAAATACCATCACCCTCTAGTTCAGCTTTGGTGAGCTGACTGGATGGCACATCGGCGAAGATGTCACGGATGTCGCCAGCATCAAGGCCATCCAAATCGCCACCGAAGAGGACGGCCGCTGCTTTTTCAGCTTTGGCAACGGCCGTTTCCCCATGCACCATCCCCGTCAACTCCTGCGCCAAGCGTCTCTGCGCCTCACGCCGTTCTGGGCGATCAAACAGAGCCTGTTCCAATTCATTAATCTCAGTACGGGTCAGCCAAGTGAAGTATTTGAGATAGTTGACAACATCAGCATCATCCACATTCAGCCACCACTGGTAGAAGCGGTAGGGCGAAGTCCGGTTGGGATCGAGCCACACACTTTCGCCATCGGCCGTTTTGCCAAATTTGCTACCATCGGCCCGTGTAATCAGGGGATAAACCAGGCCATAAGCCTTGCCACCAGCCACCTTACGTACCAACTCCGTGCCTGTCACAATATTGCCCCACTGGTCACTGCCGCCTGCCTGAATCACGCAGTTGTGATGTTCATACAGATGCAGGAAATCGTAAGCTTGCAGCAGCATGTAGCTGAACTCAGTGAAAGAAATGCCATCCTCCCGTTCCAGCCGCGAGCGCACTGAATCTTTGGCCGTCATGTAGTTGACGGTGAAATGCTTGCCTGTACCTCGCAAAAAATCCATCAGCTTTAGTGAAGTGAGCCAATCGGCATTGTTGACAATTCGGGCTGGGTTAGATTTGATTTCAAAGTCCAAAATGCTGGCCAGCTGCACTTTGATTTTGGCCACATTGGCCTCAATTTGCTCGATGGACAGCAGTTGGCGTTCTGTAGAACGGCCGCTAGGATCACCAATCATACCTGTGCCACCACCAGCCAGAGCAATAGGCGTATGTCCAAAACGCTGCCAGCGCGCCAACTGCATCATGGGCACCAAATGCCCAATGTGCAGCGTGTCGCCCGTAGGGTCAAAACCGTTGTACAGGGTTATTTTTTCTTTACTTACCAATGCTTCTACGCCCTCAGTAGAATCGTAAACGAGGCCGCGCCAGCGCAACTCTTCAAAAATATTACTTGTCACGTTGTACTCCTGCATCAGGACTGGCAATCCTCGGAGGACTGCCAGTCCTAGTCCTTATCATCGCGTAATTATAGCCATAAAACAAAAAAGACGCGGGTTTGGCCGCGTCTTTGGAAGTTGCAAGTTAGTTTGTTATCAATACGCCAGCAACCCGCCTACAGAACGGCCGTTTCCCTCACTGTCATATTGATAATAATAAAAGTCGTGCTGCATCATCATGCCGTGCATAGTAACATGCACCCACCCATCCGTCAACCAACACACCACCCCAAAATAGAACTGATTTCTTGCTGTAATCGACATCACATAAAGGAGAATCTGCTGGTCGCCCTAGAGCAAGAGCGACCCCAAATCTGCCGCACAACCCTTACCTTCCAAACCAGCACGCCCCACACGATCCCGTATCACTCAGCCACAATCCATTAACTGAGGTTTGAAGGAAAGCGGTATTTTTGCGATATTGCTGACACCCCATGTCGTGCAACCTGGTTGGGTGCAGAATGAGACAAATACGGCCATCGCTCTAGCCAACACCCAGCGAACACGCCTCTTCATGCTGGATGTGCGGCCCTATCGCTCATCTCGTTGTAGCGGTAGGGCAGTTTCTGCCCTTTCGTGGTGAGGATTACAGGCGGAATCTGGACAACTTGTAAGCGCGTTAAATGGCGGGACAGTAACACCACTGGATTACGCAAATTGATGTAACACTAATTATTATGCAGAGAAGAAACCTTGCACCTTGCTGACTTCAGGATTATGGTTTTTTTCGCAAGTGTCCTACACCAACTTGCCTTGCATCCTATTCTCCGTCATAGTTAGGCCGCTTATGAAGAAGTGGCTACCGATTTCGCTCATTTTGTGGTTGGCATTTGGTTTACGGGTGTATGACTTAACGGCCGTTCCCCCTGGTCTCACCCACGACGAAGCCAATCATGGCCGTGAAGCCATCGGCGTACTGGATGGTATCTTTCTCTATTACTTTCCTCTTAACTACGGCAGTGAGCCTCTTTACAGCTACACAGTAGCTGGCGGCATGGGCTTGCTAGGCGAAAATCTTTTTGCCTTACGGTATATCAATGTTGTCTTTGGCCTCCTAGCTATTGCGGCAACGTATATCTGGGCAAAACGTGCTTTTGACGAGCGTGTGGGATGGATAACGGCCGTTCTCCTGGCGACCTCCTTTTGGCCCCTAGCTAGCAGTCGTCAAGCTCTACGAGCCGGTATGTTACCCTTTTTTATGGCATTAGCTGTCTGGGCCTTTTGGCAGATGGTAGAAGGGCAGAAAAGCAGGAGGGTGGGGGAGCAAAGGAGCGGAGGAGCAAGGGAGCAGGAAAGCCCCACGCCCCGCACTTTGCACCTCACATATTACGTATTACGTATTACACTATTTGCCTTACTTATTGCTATAACCTTCCACATCTATCTGGCTGCCCGTGTGGTCTGGCTCCTCTTTCCCGCTTTTGTCATCTATCTAGCTATCGTCAACCGTGCTAAATTTCGGCAGGTGTGGTGGCCAACGCTCTTGGCTTTGCTGCTGGCTGCGCTGTTAGTGGCACCCATGTTTGTGTATCTGCAAAATCATCCCGAAGCCCAAACCCGCTTGGGTATGTTCCGTGATCCCCTTGGACAAATTGTTTCTGGGGATATTGTGCCCATGTTACAGCGAGCTGGCAAAGCCTTACTGGCCTTTTTCTGGCCCGGATTTGGTGACCGATTCCTGGCTTACAATATTCCTGGCCGTCCCGTGTTTGATTTGATGACGGGCTTATTTTTTCTCATTGGCCTTTTCGTTACAGTCCGATTTACGATTTACGATTTGCAGGGGCGTAGTCGCAATGAAGCAACATTTATGGGTGCTCGTCCCCCGTTCCACATATCACACACCTTTCTCCTCCTCTGGTTCCTCATTGGTATTATCCCTTCGCTTATCACAGGGCCAACAGCCAACACAACGCGCAACTTAGCTGCGTTGTCGGCCGTTCACATTCTACCTGCTATTGGATTTGTGACTATAGCGGACCGTATGAAAATGCGTTGGCTAGTGTGGGGAGGCCCAGCCGTTTGGCTCATCTTCGTCCTTTTCACCAGCAGCCGTGACTACTTCGTGCGATGGGCGCAATCTCCCGATGTGCGTGGAGCCTACCAGCATACGCTCATCAAAGAGTTGGCCTATTTGCGGGAAAATCCAACGGATACGGCTGTTATCCTCTCCACTATCTATCCTGGACCAGTCCACGACGCATCCATCGCCATGCTCCTAGCTCCTGCTAAGAACGCCCGTTGGTTTGACGCTCGTTTTGGTTTGATAGTGCCAGACGGCCGTTCTCCCCAACCTATAATTCCCCAATCTACGCCCCCCCATCCTCTCTTCACCCCCTGGCTGCAAGCCATCGATACTGTCACCTTACGCCCC
The DNA here is from genome assembly GCA_965223555.1 of Promineifilaceae bacterium (SeqCode). Taxonomy (GTDB): domain Bacteria; phylum Chloroflexota; class Anaerolineae; order Promineifilales; family Promineifilaceae; genus CBDCWU01. The sequence goes on along the minus strand of CBDCWU010000008.1, from coordinate 438,198 downwards.
GACGACCTTGATCCCCAATTTACCGTCTACAAGCTAGACAGTAGCCAATTACAAAGTTGGCTCAACCAGACTAATACAGCCATCAACTTCAACGGTGCAATCACCTTGCGTCAGGCCCAGTGGCTAGCAGATAGTACACGGGCGGGCGGTGTAGCCGAGTTGCTCACTACCTGGCAGGTGACAGACCCCACCCGTATTGGCCCCCGAGTTCCCCCCACGGATGCCACCGATACCAAGATGTTTACCCATGTGGTGGATGCAGATCACAACATTATTGCTCAACAAGATTTGCTCTCTGTGCCTTCATGGCAATGGCAAACGGGCGACATTATTTTGCAGGTGCACCAAATTTGGATTGCGCCGGAAATTGAGGCGGGGGAGTATGAAACGGCCGTTGGCCTTTATAGCGAAGCAACGGGTGAGCGTGTACCCATTGTGGGGGTGGCGGATGATCGAGCATTTGTCACTTCTTTACAAATTCGTCCATAGAGGCGTCGATTTTTAGAACAGCCGTTCGTCGTATTATATAGAATGGCACAAAAGCCAAAATATTTTTACAAGGAGAAATGACAATGACGAATTTTGTAGTTGTGTACACAGGCGGCGGTATGCCCGAGACAGAAGAAGAGCAAGCGGCTGTGATGGGTGCTTGGGGTGCTTGGTATGAAGGTATGGGCGCAGCCATCGTAGATGGTGGCAATCCCTTTGGCGCTTCCAAAAGCATTGGTGGTGATGGTCAAGTAAATGATGGCCCCATTAGTTCGCCACCGGCTACCGGTTACACTATTATCTCTGCCGATTCCCTTGACGCCGCTATGGCCAGGGTGCAAAGTCATCCGCACTTGAAATATGGTGGTCAAATTTCTGTATACGAGACCTTCCAAATGTAAGTGTGGTCACCCCGTTAGGTAGCTAATTAAGCACGCTTTTATCTGAAATCCCATGTGTAACATGGGATTTTTTTTGCGTATTGAAATCGGGCAACTGGGAGAAGAGCAAATTAATATTTGACTTTTCAAGGCAAATGGAGAAAAGTTCTTTCACTAAATTAGCTGACAAACCTAGACACACGTCATTGTATTTGTCAACTGTGTTAAGGGGTATGTGATGAGAGAACTTGTTCGGCTAGGTGCGAATGAAAATATGCTGGGGCCATCGCCAATGGCTATTGAAGCCATAAAAAACACAAGTCTGGATGCCAATCTCTATCCAGTGGATCATGAAGAAATGCTGCTAGAAAAGCTTATTGCTCGCATTGATCCCCATCTAATGGCAGACAATTTTGTGCTGGGGCATGGCTCAGGCGATGTACTGCGGGCCATTGCCCAAACTTATATTCTGCCGGAGATGGAAGTGGTTGTGCCTACGCCCACATTTATCGTGTATAAGCGACTCACAAAGCTTCATCGCGGCCAATTTGCGCCGGTTCCACTAAAAAATTATCAGGTTGATTTAACGGCCGTTCTCGCTGCTATCACCCCCCAAACAGCCCTTGTCTTCCTGTGCAATCCCAATAACCCTACGGGACAAATAATTACGCATGAGGAAATGGCAACATTTTTGTCCCAAGTGCCAGAGCATGTCGTCGTGGTTGTCGATGAAGCCTATCTTGATTTTGTAGATGACCCCGCTTTTCCACGCATGACGGAATTTGTTGCCGCAGGCTACAAATTGATTGTAGCTCGTACTTTTTCCAAGGTGTATGGGTTGGCCAGCTTGCGTATTGGTTACGGCTTTGGTTCTTTACCCGCCATCACGCCAGTGCGTAACGGCCGTAACAAATTTGAGATCGGCCGTATGGCTTATGCCGGAGCTGCTGCCGCTCTAAATGATGAAGAACATGTGGTAAATACCATTGAGATGGTGCGCCAAGGACGCGAATATTTTTATAAAGAGCTATCCAAATTAGGCATTAGCCATTTACCCAGCCAAGGTTTTTTCCTTTTGATTAAAGATTTGCCAGTAGATGCGCCGCAGATGGTTGAGGCTGTACACCAGAAAGGAGTCATTATTCGCCATATGGATGTTTTCGATATGCCCGGCTACATTCGCATTTCCATTGGCCGCCCCCAAGATAACGCCAAAGCCATCGCAGCCTTAACCCAAGTTCTAGAGGAACTTAGTTCCTGAGCGATCATACCTTACTTCAGCAGCTTTTGAGGGCAAAATACCGCAAAGCTACATCCAAAAGTATGGCTTCACAAGCAATCTTGTTAATTGGCAGCAAAGGAGAATTGCTACTGAATTATTCTTATATTAGCAGATGAGTCTGCTATTGGGAGTGAGAGTGCTTTTAGGGAACGCTAGTTCCGATTTATTAGCTTCAATGACTAGTCAATCAAAGGTACACACCAATTTATCATTTATGCTACTTACCACTCAAGGGTTGCCTAATGAACAGCAAGCCGTGATTCCGATGGTGTAAGACCAAAAAAACGCTTGTACTCACGACTAAATTGGGCGGGGCTGTTGTAGCCAACGGATAAGCCAGCTTCACTGGCTGTTTGCCCTTGTTGAAGTAATGCTTGTGCCTGATGGAGTTTGAGCGCTTTGGCATATTGTAGGGGGGTGATGTGCATCACTTCTTTGAAAGCACGATGAAAGCCGGACACACTCATATTGGAAATATGAGCGAGTTGCTCAACGGAAACGGCCGTTTCCAAATTAGCCTGAATAAAATTAACCGCATGAGCGATCTGCTGAATCTGCCCCCGCTGCTCTAAATGGCGACGGAATGAGGCAAAACCCACTTCCTCATCACACAACAACCGATAATAAATTTCATCCACAATCGAATCGCTCAACATGGTCACATCGCGCGGATTATCAAGCGTTTTTATTAAGCGGATGACAGGATCAAGCAAATGGTCGCTCATAGTTGAAAAGTGGAAGCCTGAGGCATTGGGTTCCTCTGTAACGGCTTGGGGCGGGGCAAATGTATCTAATTTAAGCAGAATTTTGGCAATTCGGTTGAGGTCGAGCTGAAGGCAAGCCATTAAGTACGGTTCATCCTCGGGCAATTCCACCCGCTCAGCTTGTAATACCATCGGCAAAAACAGAGTTAAGGCATCTCCCTCTTTAAAGCGGTATGGCTGACCCCCAATGGTTAAATGCTTCTCACCTTGTACCATAATGATAATTAGCGGTTGATATATCTCGTTTTGGCGCGGTTGTCCTGAGGGGTCACGAAAGAGGTACAGGCCGGGAACGGCCGTTAAAGTAGACCCGTCTGGTGGCGAATGCTGTCCAATTAATGCCTTGAGTTCTTGTAATCTGCTTGCCGTTTTATCCATACTGCAATCCTATCAAAATATTTCGCCCAAGTATACACATTTCTGCACAGTGTAGAGGATTGTGCAAGAGATGTGTAGGAATATGTATTCAATAATTCCTCAGAGTCACGTATCGTATGATCTGTCGAGAAAATGAAATTTGATAAACGGCCGTCCGATAAATCATCATCGATGTTAGGACGAATTCAGGAGAATGAAAAATGAAACAACACACAGATGTACTTGTAGTTGGTGGCGGCTTTGCAGGCGTTGCTGCCGCTCAAAAATTGGCTGAAAATGGGGTTGATGTGACCTTGGTCGATAGAAAAGATTATTTTGAAGTCACCTTTGCCACCCTGCGCAATGTGACCCACCCTAAGGCAATCGGCAACACACCACGCATGCGCTATAAGGATTTTTTACAAGGGACATTCATTCAAGGCAGCATCGCCTCGATGAATGATAAAGAAGCCAAGCTCACAACTGGCGAAACCATTCGCTTTAATCGCGCCATCATCACCACAGGGAGCCGTTATCCCTCCTTGCCAATGGCAAAGAGCGAGTCTGCATTTGATTATGATGCCCGTGGCCGAGAAATGTTGGCGGCTCATCAAACATTGGCCTCAGCCCAATCGGTACTCGTAATCGGTGGTGGTTTTGTGGGGGTCGAGTTTGCGGGTGATATTGCCAGTGCCTTTCCCGATAAAGAGGTGACTTTGGCTCATGCCACAGGCACACTGCTCGAACAGGCTAAGCCAAAAGCCCAACGCAAAGCATTAGAGCAATTAACGGCTAATGGGGTGAAGGTATTGTTGAACCACAGATTTGAGAAAGATGGCGACGTTTATCGGGATGCCAAAAGCAATGAAACGATACGGCCAGATATTGCTTATATGTGTGTGGGGATGCTGCCGAATACTGAGTTTTTGCAAGCAGAGTTACCAGATATTTTGGATGACAAGGGCTTAATCAAAGTCGATTCATATATGCAGGTACAAGGGTATGCAAATTTGTATGCTCTAGGTGATTGCTCCAATTTGGATACAAGCAAACATGGTTATGTGGCATGCAAACAGGGGACTATGTTGGGAGAGATGTTGCTACAGTCAGCGGCAGGAAAACAAGCTAAACCGTATAAAACGCCATCGTTTGCGATTATTACGACGACTGGAACAGATTCTGGCGTGGCACAAATGCCATTTGGCACACTGACATGGAATTTTCTTGTGAATTTAAAACAAAAAGACAGCGGTATTGGCGAGATTTATAAGGCAGTTGGTGCTGAGCCAGATAAGTTGAATGGACTTACTAGGTAAGAAGCATCATGAACAATTTCAGGAATAAGGTCGTTGTCATCACTGGTGGTGCAACGGGTATTGGCTTTTCCTTTGCCAAACAGTTTGGGGGAGAAGGAGCCAAGATTGTGATTGCCTCTCGTCGAATGCAACGGGTGAATGAGGCGGTTAAAAAGCTGCAAGCTTTAGGCATTGAAGCCGCAGGAACCGTCTGTGATGTTGCCATTGTGGCTGATGTAGAGGCATTAGCAGATTTTGCTTGGGGCAAATTTGGGCAGGTCGATGTCATTATGAACAATGCTGGTGTGGGGCCTGTCTTAAAGCCAGTTGTTGAAATGAGCCGAGAGGATATTATGAGAATCCTCGATGTGAATCTTTTTGGGGTTTGGAATGGGGTCTCTGTCTTTGGCAAGAGGATGATCAAACAGGCCACACCGTGCGCTATTTATAACATCGGCTCAGAAAACAGCCTCTTCAATGGGGGCCCTTTGATCAGTGGTTATATTGCCAGCAAACACGCGCTTCATGCTATGACGGTGTCGCTGCGCGAAGAAGTGCCAGACTTTGTGGAAGTTGGGCTGATTTGCCCCGGTCTCGTCAATTCTGAGATAGGAAGTGGCATTACTATGGGCATGAACACCGATAAATTCACGAGGATTGCTATGTCACAAATCAAAGAAGGCAAATTCTACATTGTCTCCCACGCCTATAACATCGTTCGCATACATGAACGCCAGAGTGAGATCGAAGAAGCGTATGAAGCCTATGCCCCTCGCTATAAAGGGGACATAGAGTTTGATGCCCGTACCATTATGGGCAAGCGCGGAATAAAAAGGTGAATGAAGAATTTTAGATGAAAATTGTCCGTTGCTGGATGGCTTACTCGTCATTTAACAAAATTCATGGAGGTACAATATGAGTGGAGAGACAGATAATCAAGCAAAAGTTTATATTTACAAAGATGCGGCATATCTTGTTTACGGCGATATCAAAGTTGTTCGCAAAAAGCAGATCAGCTCTGAACACGGTGAGCCGATGACATGGCAAACAATGGAAACGGTTAGCACAGAGGGTCGAGAGATTGTAGGGCTTTGTCGTTGTGGAGCCTCATCGGACAAACCATTCTGTGATAGATCGCACGAACGGATTAACTTTGATGGCACGATTACGGCCGAAAACAGTACATTTGAAGAGCGCAAAATTGTCCATGAAGGCGGCACGGGTATTGTGGTCAAACGGGATTATTCGCTCTGCTCGGAAGTCGGTTTTTGTGGTCATCGACTGGCGAATATCGAGAAGCTGACTAAGCAGACTGATGATTCAATTATTCGCGCACAAGTGATGGCGATGATTGAGCGTTGCCCATCTGGCTCGTACACCTATGCTTTGGATGACGAGTCAGCTGATATTGAACCGGACTTGCCCGTGCAAATCGCGGTGACAACTGAGATGACCTCCGAAGGGCCAATTGCCGGGCCATTGTGGCTGACTGGGGATATTCTGGTCGAACATGGAGATGGTAAAACGTTTGAAAAGCGTAATCGGGTGACGCTTTGTCGCTGCGGCGAATCAGAAAACAAACCATTTTGTGATGGCACACACCGTGCCATTCATGCACAAGAATAAACTAACATCGACCCAATCTGTGCCGATGTCGCTGGCGTTGGCATGGATTGGGTTCCCTACTAATGGAATTATTTGGTAACAACTTCCGTAAATGGTGGCAATATCCACGAAAAGTGGAAGATCGATCTGTACACCGCTCAGTTGCATTTCTTGAGCTGTTTTATGATCTTGTCTATATCGTTTTCGTCGCCCAATTGGCACACAGTTTGGCAGGACACATCGATTGGCGCGGCTTTGCCAACTATCTATTTCTGTTTGTGATCGTCTGGCTGTCATGACTCAACGGTATGTCCTATCACGATGCACATGGCAACAATGACATCCGCACGCGTGTCTTGACATTTCTGCAAATGATTTGTGTGGCGGCAATGGCAGTATTCGCCCACGATGCAATAGGGGAAAAGGCAAGCCAGTTTGCCATCGCGTATGGCTTGTTCCTGTTAACATTGAGCTTCCTGTGGTGGCGCGTTAGTGTGCATAATGAAAACCAACGTGCGCTGGCACGACCGTATAGCACTGGGTTTCTAGTTGCAAAGCTTCTGTTTCTCGTCTCAGCGTTTGTGTCAGATTCCCTTCGCATTTATCTGTGGTGGGCGTCGGTCGCCATTAAGTACGGAACACGGGATGGCCTAAGTGCCGAGAGGCATAGAGCCTGCCCTAAGCAACGCCGAAGGGTCACGGAGCAATCGTAGTAGTTTGATGAGGTGTTACAGAATATGAACCAGAGAATCGAACGGAACCCTTGGTTAGCCACCCGCACCCGAACAGATGCGGAATATGATGCCCCGTATGAAGTACAGGCCAAAGCAGGGTTTGATGTTCATGGTGAAGCCAATTTTATTGGGGAATTGTTGGCAGAGGAGCCTAACCAAAAGAATTCATGGCAAGTGTTGGATGCCGGTTGCGGCACGGGGCGCATAAGTATTGAGTTAGCCCACAGAGGCATTGATGTTGTCGGTGTGGATTTGGATGAAGAGATGTTGGGGCAGGCGCGCCGCAAAGCGCCACAACTTGATTGGCGGCTGGGTGATTTGTCTACGATTGCTTTGGGAAAGCTGTTTGATTGTATTGTGATGCCGGGCAATGTGATGATTTATTTGACGCCTGGGAGTGAAACGGCCGTTATCCACAACCTCACCCGCCACCTCAAAAACGGTGGTCTACTCGTCGCCGCCTTTGAGCTAACCCCACCGCCCTGGACAGACATGTCCATCAGCAAATACGATCAACTTTGCCATGCAGCAGGTTTACAGCCTGTTGCCCGTTGGTCAACCTGGGATCGTGATCCCTGGCAAGAAGGCGACACCTATGCCGTGTCCGTCCAACGCAAAACGACCGTGTGAAGCCCCTACCCCATGAGCGAATTTGGCTCTCCTCTTGACATAACTGATGATTCTTATCCCTATCCAGCCTGATAGTAGGCACTTGAATCGCTTAAGGAGATGGTGTCCCTGGTGCTTGAATCAATACATCCAATTTAGCTGTAGCAGTGCCGCTTTGGACGACCATTTTTGTGCTGCCTATCGGTATCTCAGAGGGAATGGTGAACGTGACTGGGCAAGTTTCTATTTCACAAACAAACTCTACGAGTGGCTGATCAGCCAACTGAATGCTGATGGTTCTTTCAAAATCGTCAAGATACCTTTGTGAATTGCCACAAATTTGCAACTCAGTCCATTTGATGACGCCACCCGTAACGGCCGTTTCCACCTCCTGTCCCTGGTAAAAAACACCGTTACCGGGTAGGGGCACTAATTCGACAGGATAAATCGCCGCACTTGTCACATCAATAATAACATAGCACGTCGGTGTAGGCTGCGGTGCAACGAGGGTTGTAGGTGTTGGTAGTACAATCGGGGCTGACTGCTCACAAGCCGATGTCATAAAAAAGACAAGAAAAATCCACGAAAGTTTTTTAATCATAATGCACCGCTTATTGTCCTAATGGAACAGGGTGGTCAAATTTCTAAATCTTACGAATCAGTCTGTTAACACTTTCTTCGAGTACAATTGTTACTTCATCGCATCATATGTTGCAAATAGCCAAAAGGATTACAATTGTGGATGGACTGTCCAAGATGGCCACGGGGGAGATTTAGAAGTATGTGTTGGGAGATGGTTAAACGGCCGTTAGCAGAGCATATCGTAATATGATTAAAGCCGTATTGACGGATTTAGATGGGGTAATTAGACATTGGCAAAATGAGCCGCTGTTCGTCCTTGAGGAACAGTTTGGGTTGCCTCGCGGATTCACATTCAAACATGCGTTTCATAAGAGCCTATTACAGCCCGCTATAACTGGCCAAATTGGCCATGAACAATGGCACCAAAAAGTGATAAGCAGCCTGAGCAATATCGTCCCTATTGAGACAGCAACTACTTTGGTTGAGGCTTGGTCAACCACATCTTCAACCATTGATGCGAGTGTCATTCAACAATTAAAAGCCCTATTTCCCCAAGCAACATTGGTCATGATATCGAATGCCACCTCTCGGCTTGAACAAGATTTGTCTTACACTGGTATTCTGAAAGAATTTGATTACATTGTGAATTCCTCGAAGGTAGGCTACGCCAAACCAAGTGAAACCATCTATTTGGAAACGCTCAAGTTAATCGGCTGCACCGCGAAAAAATCTGTATTTATTGATGACTTAGAGACAAATGTGCTGGTAGCGCGTAATCTAGGCTTCAATTCGGTTCATTTTACGTCCAAAGAAGAGGCTTTTCAGCAACTTCATAAATTGGTAGCAAACAAAGCTTCTACCTAGTTGCAAAGCTGGGTTTATTTGGTTTTTCCTTGGCTAAGGTAAAATTGCCTCGACAGAAAAGGAGCTATTTTTGGCAAGCAAGTGAAGTAGGCGTTACGAGACTGGAGAAAAACGATTGAATATTATGACCATTAATTCCAATGATGCTCCCTCTCCTGTAGGTGGTTATTCACAAGCAATTCTCGTTGATGGCGCATCAAAGCTCTTATTTATCAGTGGTCAAATTCCAGAAACGGCCGATGGCGACACACCTACTGATTTTGAGTCGCAATGTCGCCTTGTTTGGTCAAATATTGAAGCTCAGTTACACGCTGCTGAGATGACTGTTTCAAATCTAATCAAGATTACAATTTTTCTCCCCTCGAGAGACTATGCGGACAGCAACAGCACAATAAGACGGGAATTTCTGGCTGATCATAGCCCCGCATTAACGGTAATCATCACAGAAATATTTGATGAAAACTGGTTGCTGGAAATTGAAGCAATAGCAGCCTCATAACGCTTCCTTATATCCAGAATAGTAGTTTTAATCAAACAACGAGGAACCCTATGCTTACTGATCCCTATTTCCACATGATAGTTGAAAATGTGTTTGCCATTGGCAGCCAGGGCATTGTGGTTACAGGCCAGATTGAGAGTGGGGTGATAAATGTGGGCAATGAGGTTTATGTTCAGGGAGTGAGTGGGGTAAAAACGGCCGTTATAACTAGCATCGAAATGTTCCGTCGCCAGCACCGACAAGCCCAAGCAGGTGACAGCGTCGGGCTGAGACTAACAGGCATCAGCAAAGAAGATATCCAGCAAGGCGATGTCTTGCAAGGATCGGTTTAAAGCCAACAGAAAATGACCTCAACAATTCCCTTCCATGACAAGCAATCCTATTTCCCGCCGCCACAGTCGCAAGGCGGCTGGCGCTGGTTAGATACACCAAACGATGTGCAAACAGTGGCCGGTATGGATGCTCACAAACTCGACCAGCTATTTGAGCTACAGGGGTTCCTTTTTGGCAGTCATTCATACGGTATTGCCATCATTCGACACGGCCGTTTAGTCCGTGAACATTACACCTTCATGGGATTAGCTACCACCCGCTTTGATATTTGGTCGTGTACCAAATCATTTACGGGCACGGCCTGGGGTTTGCTGCTAGATGATAGTCGCAACGGCCGTTTACCCCACGGTCAAAACGTTGATTTAGACAGCCCCGCTTACTCATTTTTGCCTGAAGGCCAGCCCCTGTCTGACCCCCGAAAGGAAGCCATCACTATTCGTCATCTCCTAACCATGACATCAGGCATTCCTGGCGAAGCGATGGGTGTATATGGTGTGCCCACAGCTACAGGAGATGGCCCCTTTGAACATGCAATCGGCCGTTGTGCGAATAGATACGGCCGTTGGGTAGATAAATTAGAAGCAGAACCCGGCACAAAGTGGGATTATAGCGATCCCGCCATGGCCCATCTATCCCTTATTTTCGCCCATATTGCTGGTCAAGAGATGCATGACTACATGCAAGCTCGTATTTTTGACCCCATTGGCATTGAACAAGCAAGCTGGGATGTCCTGGGTGGCAATGGCTCCATCGGCCCACACACCAATGCGCATATTGGACTACATATCTCGGCCAGAGAGCTGGCTCGGTTCGGTTATCTAGCCCTTCATCAAGGTACCTGGAACGGCCAGCAGCTGATTCCTAAGTGGTGGCTGGGACTAGCGACCCAATCCTCACAAGAGATGAACCCTGAGTATGGCTACACCTTCTGGGTAAATAGCCAGGGAACTCACTGGCCTGGTTTACCCCATGATATGTTTGCTCTAGAAGGGTATAATTGCAATCGGTGTTATGTAATTCCCTCACTGGATTTAGTGGTGGTGCGGATAGGTTCTGGCCCGTCTAGATGGAATGAGCCAGATTTTATCAATGGTGTCGTAGCCGCAATTGTGTAGGCTTAACAGTCAGATGCAGCGTTCAGTTTGGCCTCTACCTAATGATTAATCACATATCAAAGCGGTGCAAATTACCTTGTTATCCTTTCAATCAGGCATTATTTCCCAGATGGAGCAGTATATTCAGCATTGGCAAGAAACGGCCGATAGCAGAGCCTTGTTTCTGCGCACCTATTTGTTGATGACACGTAATGTACTGCTAGCGATTGATCAACAGCAGTTTCATGATTCGGCGTGGGTCAACAAGCTGTTGCATCACTTTGCCCATTACTACTTCATGGCTCTGGAACAGTATGAACACCAGCCCGCTTCATCGCTAAAGGTGTGGCAAGTGGCCCACAATGCAGCCTATGACAATCACGTTTCGGCCTTCCAAAAGATACTATTGGGCATGAATGCCCACATAAACTATGACCTGGTATTAGCTTTGGTTGACTTATTGCAGCCTGAATGGGAATATTTGTCTCGGCAACAACGAGAGAGCCGCTATGCCGATCATTGTCATATCAATGATATAATTGGCCATACGATTGACACTGTGCAAAATGACATTTTGAACCCAGTCATGTCCGTCATGTACCTTGTAGACAAAGTGATGGGGCCACTAGATGAATTTTTGCTGTCACGTCTGATCGCCTATTGGCGTAACACAGTCTGGCAGAATGCTGTTCAATTACTGGAAACGGCCGATCCCCAACAAAGAACAGCCCGTATCCAACAGCTTGAACAAGCTACCCTCGTCACTGGCAAGTTTATTTGCCAAAGTTATTAGGTGTAACACAGCCTATAGCTTGACAGTGAAAAACCGTGACATCTCAGGTTTGGTAGTTTGTTCCAATGGATTAACTTAGCATTAAACCACCAAACACCTAAAGGACAAGATTATGTCTTTTTTTCTAGTACCACCACCTACCCGATACGATCTCAATTTCAGGATTGCTAGGATACCGGTTCGGGTACATCCTCTATTTTGGTTGTTGACAATCTTCCTAGGCCTCTCTTCTGGCAGCATTGTTCAAATGCTTATTTGGGTCGTCGTTGTTTTCATCTCCATCCTCATTCATGAGTTAGGCCACTCTTTGGCCATGCGCCTGTTCGGGCAGGACTCCTCTATTTTGCTCTACATGATGGGCGGATTGGCGATCCCACAATCTTCGCGTTGGGGTGGACGCGGTATAGATGATTCATCTCAGCAGATTGTCATCTCCCTGGCCGGCCCCTTCGCCGGGTTCCTGCTGGCGCTCCTTGTCATTGCCACCGTTATGTTATTAGGTGGCACGGTTTCTATTAATTGGTTGCTTGGCTTTATTCCTGTGCCTTCTGCCTTCCTGCTAAGTGGTGGCTTCATTGTCAATTTGATTATTAGTACATTGCTATGGGTCAATGTCTTTTGGGGGCTGATTAACCTTGTACCAGTTTATCCTCTGGATGGAGGACAAGTGGCCCGGCAGCTTTTCATCAAAATGGACCCTTGGGATGGTGTTCGCAAATCGCTTTGGCTTTCGACCATTGCTGGAGCAATAGTAGCCTTGGTAGGGCTTGTTCTTTGGCGCAGCATGTGGATTGGCTTTCTATTTGGCATTTTGGCCTTCCAAAGTTACCAAATGATGCAAGGGCGCAGTGGTGGTATATTCTAAAACCTTTTGCACTTCATCGGAAAACATACATGTCCTCATTTTGAGAGGGAATAGATGCAAATACGATTGATGCACGATGATGACCTGGGATCTATCGTTGGCTTATCTTTGTTGGCCTGGGAACCTGTCTTTCACTCGTTTGAGCAAGTGCTTGGTAATAAAATATATACACAACTTTACCCTGATTGGCGCGTTAGCCAAAGTGAGGTTGTCACCAAGGCCTGCCAGGATGAAATGATACGTGTATGGGTGGCTGAGGTGGAGGGCGTTGTGGCGGGTTTTGTGGCTTGTACCTTTGATCATACGACAAAACAGGGTGAAGTCTACCTGTTGGCTGTTCATCCTGCATACCAGAATCGGGAGATTGGCACGGATTTGAACCTTTTTGCTCTTGATCAAATGCGAGAAAATGGTATGAAGCTAGTGGCTGTTGGCACGGGAGGCGATCCTGGACATGCACCGGCTAGACGCTCTTATAAGAAGGCGGGCTATACAGCCTTGCCATTAGTCCGCTATTACAAAGCTTTGTAGGGTAAGGGGGAGAGGGCTGGCTGGGAAAACGGCCGTCACGATTTGATCTCGCCGCACCAAGAAACTTTAACCTGTTCTTGATGGTAGCAAGTGCCAATCAATCTATGCCTGAACAAGGGAAATTTTCTGAGTTTCATGCACCTCTGGTGATGTACCCCCTTCACGCTGCCTTCACGATGATTTTACGCCCTACACACGGTCTTTCTCATGCTGGTGACGTATGCTAGGGCAATGATTTCGACTCTCTGGGATGAGGATTCGGTAGCTATGACACAGCCCAAAACTGAAGAGAAAGCGCAGTTCCAACAACATATTGGACAGGGCTTTGAAGAGGGTGTTCTTATCCTAAATGAAGTGGGGATAATTACGGATGCCGACGTGATGGCGGGGCAAATTTTGGGGTATGAGCCAGCTGATCTTCTGGGATTGCACTGCGATCAATTATGGGAGCCAGATCAGATGCCTTATGAAGTGTTGATGATTAATAATGAACGGCCGTTGCGCACGAATTTGCGTCATGTGAACGGCCGTTTTATTCCTGCCCTCCTCTCTATTACCCCACTTGCCACCAAAAGCGAACCTCAAACATTGATTACGATCATGCGCTTAGATACCGTTGAGCAAATTAACGAAGCTCTGTGGCATACAGAACGCTTAGCTGGCATCGGCACACTCACCAGTAGCATTGCCCATGAGCTGACCAATCCGATCAGTATTATAACCGCCACTTGCAATAATTTGCTGCATGACGTGAATCAAAATGTGTTGACCACCACCCAATTATTGCATTATGTACAAATGATTGAGCATAGTGCTTGGCGTTCAGTGCGAATTATGGAAGCATTACGCAATTATGCCTTGAACAATGATCCGCAAACGGCCGTTACCAACCTAAACATGATCATTGAGGATGCCCTGACACTGGTACGCCAGCAGTTCCTCAAAGAACACAATGTCACCATTGAGAAGGAAATGGATGACAGCTTGAAGTCTGTTGTTTGTGATCATCATAACCGCTTGACACAAGTGGTTATCAATTTGCTCATGAACGCACGGGATGCCATGCTGCCAGAGGGTGGCACAATTCGAGTGAAATCATGGGCTGTACTAGTGGCGAATGGCCAGCCAGATGAACTGAATGACGCTCATTATGCCTTTGGAAATCCAATAAATTATGAGCGAGGTCGGTGAGCAGAATCAATGCTTTTTGGGCGGTAAAGCTCTGCTTACGGCGTGCCGACAAATGTAAACCACTTTTGTCATTGCGAAATTGTTCAATTTCAGCACCGCCTCTCTGGTTGTAGCGCTCCATGAAGGCCCTCTTAGAAGGAAAGGACAAGGTGGTGGCATAGTAGCTGTGCTTTAGTTTTCCTTTGTGTTGCCGTCGTTTGACTAAAACTTGGACAGGCCGACCTAGGTCAAAGGTCGGGTCAACCCACCCCAGCCAGCTTTGGTCAGCATCGGCATCCCAGCGGGAAACGTGGGCTGCCAGTGCTTTGGCCCGCTTGCCAGAGAAGCCTTTCCCCACAACCTGATAGCCTCTGTGCAACAGCCAACGCATTAGTGACACAGGTACAGGTATTCCTGAAGAGGCAATGGCTAAGATTTTCAACCCCTTCTTTTCGACGAAGACGGGCAGTTCGGGCACCGGCTTAGGGTTGTTTATTAGTCACGGGATTGTGGCTCAGCATAACGGCCGTCTCCAAGCCGAAAATAATCCAGAGGCAAAGCCGCCAAGGGCGCATGGGGCTACATTTACTGTCATACTTCCTTATAAGCAATAAATTCAATCACAAACTATCATTTAATGACGAAGGGCAAATAGACGCTGCTATCTACAGAGATAGGGAACGTGCTAGTAAAGCCTGTGTAATGGACAAAAACATCACTGACGCCATTGGTGTCACCTGGCACTAGATTGGTAGCCACTGAGTGGAAGGTGATGAAGTGACCATCATCGGAGATAGAAACTCGCAATGAATTGCCGTCAGCTTGTGTGCCGTCGGCGGCAATCGAGGCCCGTATTGTATTGCCTGTTTGGCGATCATGAATAAAGATGTCGTAGACACCATTGGTATCATTGCTGACGAGGTTGGTAGCATTTGACTCAAACGCAACATAACGGCCGTTCCACGATAAGGCTGCATACCAAGAAGTGCCATCCCCTTCGTCTCCATTGCGATTCACAGAAACACGGCTCGTGCCGATCTGCCCAGGTTCATCAAATATGCCATCCCCATCTCTATCTCGATCGTGGATGAAGACATCAAAGCTATTATTGGTATCGTTGAAAACGAGGTTCGTCGCTGTGGAATCAAAAGCCACGTAACGGCCGTCGCCCCCAATCGCTGGATCATAAGAAGGATTATTACTTTGTATCCCTATCGAGGACACAGACACACGTACTGGATTTGCGATGCTGTTCACAAAAATATCACGCGAGTTATTCGAGTCACCTGTCACCAAGTTGGAAGCAATTGAATCAAAAGCCACATAACTGCCATTATGACTAATGGCTGAGGAGGATGAAAGGCCATTACCGAGCTGATTGCTGGCATTTTCAGAAACTTCCCGTGTGAAATCTAGGCGGTGTTTATAGATATCACGTGCGTTATTGTTGTCACTATTGATCAAATTCGTGGCATCAGAGGCAAAGGCAACCTCTATGGCACCGCTTGCGACCGATGGCTCGTATGATGTGCCATTGGCTTCGTCGCAATCTCCAAACAGAAACGAGGACACAGAACTACGCCGAGTCCAGCCAAAAGCACTATGTAAGAAGATGTCAGTTGCATTATTGGTATCGGGTTTTGATTCTTCACAGGAAACGCCCGAGCCTCCTACGAGATTGGTGGCTTCAGAGGCAAAGGCCACATAAAAACCGTCTGGGGAAAGGGACGGCGATCGTGAATCATCATTGCCTTGTACACCATCTGAATTCACAGAAGCCAACTCTATCTCTCCACTATCCATATGGTGCAGGAAGATATCATAATAGCTATTTGTGTCATTAGAGATCAGATTAGTGGCACTGGATTCAAAAGCTACAACACGGCCGTCTTGCGAAATATCCGGGTTTAAAGAGCTACCATCAGCAGCTTCCCCGCCACTACCGACCGAAATAAGTGTTGTGCCTAAAACAGTAAAGTTAAAACTATCATTGTCTGTCCCACCGCCGTGATGGCTGTAGACCAGTGCGCCATCATCCACTGCTTGTTGGCTAAACATATCGCCGACGAGCAAGGCCACTCCGTTCAAAAGCAGATCGCCATACGCTGGTAAAGTCGTAACTTGGTACATAATATCTTCAGGGGGCATCAGGCCAAAACCGGCCTGCAAATACTTATTGTCAATGACTTTATCCGCACCGGCTGTCGCATTAAAAGGGTTCAAATAGCAATCTTCAACTGGTTCTGACGTTAGTCCATCCCCGGCTTCCGTGATAATAACCTCATCACCCACCTGCAAATGTTGAGACCATAACAGAGCCTCAACTGTATAAACATAGAAATTGTATTCAAAGGTGCCATTGTCATCGAGATCGGCCGGCAAAGGCGTGCCACCTTGATAAATCATCGTGTAGGCTTGTGGTGCAGCCAGCAATGGGCCATAAGCAGTACCAGGTATGTACCCTGTCACGGTATCTGGATCGGGTATATTGGTTGAGTGTAATCTCGCACCCAAGTTGATGACCGTGCCATCACCATCAGGCGTATCGTCACCTGTGCCAGTCCAGTAAGCTGCCATTAACACGGCCCCATCCCGACAAATATGATCGACTGCAAAATAGCGCTGATCTCTAAAAACCCAGCCAGCCTGTGCTTTTTGGGAAGAAATAGCTAACAAAATGCCGAGGATGGCAATGATAAGCAATACTCTAATTCTTTGTGTTTGCATTCAGACCTCCGTGTGAGATTCACTGCTTAGATGAAGAAATTATGGTTTTAAACCCACCTATGATTTCATAATTGTGGTTGTCATACACGTCACTACAATATAGCATTGTGGTGGATGATTGTCTATACACCCGCAACTGGCCTCAAATGGCTAAGTTGCAGAACAAATTTCTATTTTCATCTATCGAACAAAAACTTATGAAATCCCCGTGGCTTTCCTATCTACCGTACCATGTCGCTGCCCATATTTTGGAAAACCCTAGACGCTCACTGGTTGGTCAGGAACAACGCTTTCCGGTTGTGGCTTTGTTTGCTGATGTTTCCGGATTTACGGCTATTAGTGAGACATTGGGGAAAACCGGCCGTTTAGGGACGGAAGAGCTAACCAATGTGCTAAACAGCTATTTTGAGCCGATGATTGGTTTGATTCACCGTTATGGCGGCATCGTGGGTAAGTTTGGAGGTGATGCCCTCACGATTTTCTTCCCGATTTCGACCGAAAATATTCGAGAGGGTGCTGCCCGGCGGGCTATACAGTGCGCTTTGGCGATGCAAGCGAATATGCAGCAATATGCAGCACTGACAACGAGTGCGGGTACGTTTAGTTTAACAATGAAGGCCGGACTAGCCTATGGTTCGCTTTTGTATATGACGGTCGGTCAATTGGAGAAGCGATTGGAGTATATTTTGGCAGGGGCTGTTCTGGATCGTTGTGTGGACGCGGAGCATAAAGCGGTGCAAGGGGAAGTGGTAGTGCATCATGATTTGCTGTCTGGTGTAACTGGTGTGGAAGTTGTCCGCGAGCAAGGGGAGTTTTGCTGGATCGGCCGTTTATCACCACCACCTGCCCCACAGCCATTATCCCCTTTGCCTGATGTTTCGGAAACGGCCGTTGCCCTCATCGCCCACTACTTCCATCCCACCATTGCTCAACGGTTGCAAACGGGCCAGACAGGGTTTCTCAATGAACACAGGCTCGTAACCACCCTCTTTGTACGCTTTACAGGCTTTGACTATGACAATGACCCTCTGCTGGGAGAGAAACTACAAGCATATCTGGTACAAGTCATTGATATTATCCACCGATATGATGGTTATCTAAATAAAGTAGACATGGGGGATAAAGGCAGCAAGGCCATCATTCTGTTTGGGGCGCCGATGGGACACGAGGATGATGAAGAAAGAGCTGTACAGTGTGCTTTGAACTTGGCCGCGCTGCCAGATGTGCCTGTACACATTGGGATTAGTACTGGCTTTGTGTATTGTGGCCAAGTAGGGGCAGCTATCAGACAAGAGTATACGGTGATGGGTGATAGCGTTAATTTGGCTGCCCGTTTGATGCAATTAGCTGAAATAGGACAGATTTTGATCAGCCAGGCCACTTGGCAAGCGGTCGGAACTAAATTTCTTAGCGCACCCTTAGACCCTATTCAAGTGAAAGGAAAGACAGAAACGCTTACGGTCTATGCTGTTGAGGGTGTGGCAGAACAGACGGCCGTTTCTTTACTTGAACCTACCTACACCTTGCCTATGGTCGGGCGAGATAATGAATTGGAACGAATGCAATTTGCTTTAGAGTCTGCTCAACAGGGACGTGGGCAAGTCATTGGCATTGTAGCTGAGGCTGGGATGGGCAAATCGCGTTTAGGTGCAGAAATTACCAAAATAGCAGCCGAGCGAGGCTTTGCCGTTTATGGTGGCGCCTGCCAATCTTATGGCATGACCACCAGTTATCTTGTGTGGCGTGATGTTTGGCGACACTTTTTCCATCTTTCCTCCCAATATCCTCTTGACTCACAAATACAACATCTCCAGGCACAATTATCATTGGTAGATGAAAGTTTGTTGTCACGTTTGCCCTTGCTTGGCCCAGCTGTCAATCTGCCCCTGGCTGATAATAAGCTGACACAAACCTTTGATGCCCAGTTAAGGGCTGAACTCCTGAGATCATTGCTGCTTGATTGCTTGCGTCTCCGCCCTCAGGCAAAGCCCTTGTTTATTATCTTGGAGGATTGTCACTGGATTGATGCGCTCTCGCAGGAGCTGTTGACCTTTATTGGCCGTAATCTGGCAGATTTGCCCATTATGTTGGTGGTTTTATATCGGCCATCTCCTGCTGGTGATGGGCCACTAGACTGGGCCACTTTTCTCGATCCCGTTCGAGAGATACGCCTTACTGAGTTTTCTCAAGAGCAGGCAGAGGAGCTAACCTTGCTGAAGTTAAAGCAACTTTGGCCAGGAAGCGAGACACTCCCTCATGAATTCTTGGCGCAGATTACAAATAAAGCTGCTGGGAACCCATTTTATTTGGAGGAGATGATCAATTTTATTCATGATCAGAAGATTGTGCCGGACAATGTCAAAGAGCTACTCAATTTGAAAATTCCTGATAGCTTACATAGCTTGATAATTAGCCGAATTGACCAGTTGCCTGAGGCTGAGAAAAGCACACTCAAAGTAGCCAGCGTGATCGGTCGGGTCTTTCCCAGCAGTTGGGTATGGGGTAGCTATCCCCAAATTGGCTCGCCTGATGTTGTGCGAAATCATCTGCGTGCTTTAGCTCGTGTGGACTTGACACCCGTGCATGAAGCTAGTGCCGAGCCAGCCTATCTCTTTAAGCACATCACCACTCAAGAAGTTTCTTATGAGAGTATGGCCTTGGCTACCCGCTCGGACTTACATGAACAAGTTGCTCAGTTTATTGAGGGAGCTTATACAGAGAGTTTGTCACAGTATATTAATGAGTTGGCATACCATTACGGCCGTAATCATCACCAGAATAAGCAGCGACACTACTTTCGTCAGGCAGCCGATTTGGCCAAAGCCACTTTCGCTAATGAGGCGGCTATTGAATATTATCAGCGCCTGTTGCCTATTACTCCTCCTTATGAGCAAGGTGACATCCTTCTAGAATTAGGCCGTGTTAAAGAGCATATCGGACAGTGGGCAGAGGCCGAAACGATTTATCGAGAGGTTATGGATCAAGCCCAGGCGACGCAGAACCAAGCCCTTTTAGCTGAGAGCCAACTCTCCTTAGGCGCGCTCCTATTGCTCTCGCGTACCGATTCTCCTGCTGAAGCCCTGGACTGGCTGCAAAAAGCGCAGGGAAATTTTGATGAAATAGATGACCAACCAGGCTTGGGTAAGGTCATGGAGCAACTCAGTTTTGCCTATTTCAATCAAGGCGATTTCATGCAAACCCTGGCTTATGCCGAGCAAAGATTGAAAATTGCTCAGATCGATAATGATCCTGTTGGTATCAGTGGTGCGCTTAACTATATGGGGCTGGCCCGCTATCAAGAGGGGAATTTTGCACAAGCTTTGGCCAACCTGGAGCAATCGTTCACTACTGCCACAAAGCATGCTTATCATCGTGGTATCATTTTGGCCTGCAATGACTTGGCCGGAGTTCATTGGCAGCAGGGGGCCTACGGCCGTTCTCTTACCTATCTGCAACAGGCCCAGACGGCATCGAACCAGATTGGTTACCGCGAAGGCAGCGGCTTGAGTATCGGCAATGCGGGGCGCGTCTATGCCCAGGTCGGGGATTATACTGCTGCTCAACAATGTTATGAGCAGGCTCTCCAAATCGCGGCTGAATTGGGCGATTGGTCGAATATTGTGGCCATTATTGGGGACATGGCAGGTCTCATGAGTAAGCAGAAGGTGGCGCTGGCTGACCAGTTATTTAATCGAGCTATTGCATTGGCACGTTCCTTAGATTTGCCCCATTTCCTGTGTGAATATCTCTATGGCCAGGCACTGTTTATGATGCAAAATCAGCATTATGATGATGCCCAGCCATTGGTCGAGGAGGCGATAACAGTTGCTATCCAAGCTGATCAAAGGGAAATCATCTTCCAGGCACAGGTTTTGGCGGTACGTTTGCAGGCGTCTTTGGGTGAAGTGACTGAGGAAACGGCCGTTCACACCTTAGCATCTATGCGCCAGGCCTGGACAGAGGACAAAGAACAAGCATCTCTTTTATATGAAATTTGGCGGCTCAATGCTGATCCTAAAACACAAACTGAAGCAGCCAAACTATATGATCAACTGTATCGTGAAGTGCCGAATGTGATTTATCGGGAGCGGTATCAGGCGTTAACTAAAGAGATTCTGCCATCTCCACCGCCACTGCCCACAATCCTGGATAGCGACGGGATTGGCCTCAATTTACAAGCAGTGCTGCGGCGGGTTGGGGTTGACGGAGATTAAAGGTTGCGTTTTTCTAGCACGAGCAAATGGGAAATGCCTAACACGGAGAGGGGAGTCTTTTCGGCAGCATAAATGGCCTGTTTAAGCGCACGGCCGAATTGCGGCCACCGGGCCTCAATATTATCATAGCCTCCATAAATACGGCTGTAATGCACCACCTGCACCGATAAATCTTGAAAAAGCTGCAAGAGACCAGTTTTAGTATATGTCCGTACATGGGGGGCTAGGTGATTGCGGAGGGGATTGGGCAAGTAATTCACCAAGGGAATATTGCCAAATTTGTACTGACCGCGCCAGTAGATGCCATGCTGCTCCACTGGATACCAACGATTGGGACAGAAGAGGAGAAGACGGCCGTTTCTCCTTAGCACCCGTACCATCTCTGCTGCATATTGGCTGTCATCAGCCACATGCTCAATCACCTCATTGCTAAAAACAAAATCAAAAGAGCCAGTAGCAAAGGGTAAATGCTCTCCTACTGACTGCACAATGCCCGAGGCTCGTGAAGTAGCCTCTATTAACCGTTCATGTTCCACATCATGCCCAAAACGCTGCTTGCTGTAGGGGGCAAAGGCACTGAGATAGGCTCCCAACCCACAGCCGCTGTCGAGAATACGGCTATTCTCCAAGTCCACCCATCTTTGGATCATCCCTAGGCGTCGCGCCTGCCCTGACCGCCACACGTAGCTAGGTTCACCCCGTAAAGCTGCTTGTTCTGAGTGGCTCACAGTTGTCAGCAGTAAACAGTGAGTAGTGAGCAGTATGGTTGATACTATTTACTGCTTACTACTTTACTGATCACTATCCTTCTAACTCATCAAACTTGCGTCGTACTTCCTGAATATCCTTCCAAGTTAGAGCTTTGGGGCTGCCAGGATTGCGCGAGGGGTTGCGGAGCAGGTAGGAGGGGTGGAAAATGGGCATGACCTGACGGCCGTTCCACTCATTCCACTGCCCCCGCAGCTTAGTAATCCCCGTTTTGCCCAAAATAGATTGCGTTGCCACATTGCCGATCAACAGCATGATTTTGGGGTCAACCAGGCGGATAATTTCCATTAAGTAGGGCTTATAATGCTCAATTTCCTCATTCGTAGGCTTGCGAAAGGTTTTGCCACCCTCACCAGGTGGCATACGGAAGACAGAATTGCTGATAAAAACATCTTGTTCAGGGTCGAACTCAGCCGCCTTTAGAATTTGGTCGAGCAACTGTCCCGAACGGCCAACAAACGGTTTGCCTTTGATATTCTCCTGTGGCCCCGGAGCTTCGCCAACGAGCATCAACTTGGCCTGGGGATTGCCACGACAAATGACGACATTGGTTCCTGCATTGGCTAAAGGATCGTCATCCATCTGCATCATTTCATCAATTAGCTCCTGCAAGGAAGCATAATATTGGGGAGGGTCTTCAAATAAATTGAATTGCATAATTCATTCCTCATTTCTAGTATGCTGATTTTATCGCAAAATAGCCATCTTCACATCCCAATAATGATCAAATAATGCTCATCCCTTATCGTACTGCCAACACACATTGATTGGAGGTTACACCTAATGAATGACACCCTTTTTCCCTTAACTGACGAGCAAGTTACCCAACGAGATGCCTTTGTTGAACGTATATTGCAATCCACTGCTGGCGCTTTTGACATCTTCACTCTCTACATTGGTCATAAACTGGGCTTCTATCGTATTTTAGCTGAACATGGCCCAATGACCTCAGAAGATATGGCGGCTCTCACAGGTACACACGAACGCTATGTGCGTGAATGGCTGGAACAGCAAACAGTTGTAGGCATACTAGCAGTAGAAAACCATGAAGCCCCGCCTACACAACGTTGCTTCCGACTGCCCACCCCTCACGCTGAAGTATTGGCCGATATGGACAGCCCCAACTACGTTTTGCCCCTAGCCCCAATGATTGCTGGCGTGGTGCGGCCGTTACCCCACCTCCTCAACGCTTTTCGTAATGGTGGTGGCGTGGCCTACAGTGAATACGGCCGTGATTTCCGTGAAGGGCAGGGCGCAATCAATCGCGTTACTTTCTTGCAAGACTTAGCTCAAGAGTGGCTGCCCTCTATCCCTGATGTGCATGATCGGCTGCAAGCCAATCCATCTGCTCGCGTGGCCGACATCGGCTGCGGTGTCGGTTGGTCAGCCATCGGCATGGCCCAAGCTTATCCAAACATCCATGTAGATGGCTATGATTTGGATGAACCCTCTATCGAATTGGCCCGAGAACATGCGCAAGAGGCTAAGTTGAACGGTCGAGTCACCTTTTTTGCTCGCGATGCTGCCGATATCGCCAATGCTGGACAATATGATCTCGTCACTGCCTTTGAGTGCATTCATGATCTATCCGATCCTGTCAGTGTTCTACAGAATATGCGCCAATTGGCAGGTCAAGACGGCACTGTGCTTATCGCCGATGAGCGTGTGGGCGACAGCTTTACGCCCACTGGCAACGATGTGGAGTGGATGATGTATGGCTGGAGCGTATTGCACTGTCTGCCGGTGGGTATGGATGATGAACATTCAGCTTGTACAGGCACAGTTATGCGCACCGACACGCTGAGCCAGTATGCCCGTGAGGCAGGTTTCCGCGGTATAGAAGTCTTGCCCATTGAAAACTTTTTCTTCCGTATTTATCGCCTTGTCCAATAGAAATCTTCTCAGACATCCGATTTCTTCAAGAAATCGGATGTCTCACCCAAACAAACATGAAAATCGCAAACAATCCCACCCAGAAAAAACCAGGACGCGCCTGATAAAGGAAACATCATGACTCCTGCTCAAATCATTACTGTTCAAACCACCTTTGGTACGATATTGCCTTTTGCCGATGAAATGGCCACAACTTTCTACCAACGCCTTTTTTCATTAGATCCCTCGCTGCGGGCTATGTTTGAAAACGATCTTGACTCTCAGCGACGCAAGCTCATCAGCTCTCTGGTGCTGGTCATAAAGAACCTACAACATCCCGAGCTATTTTTAGACAAAGTCCAAAACCTGGGTCGCGCACATGTAGGGTATGGTGTGCAAGCCCACCATTATGAGCTAGTCGGCGAGGCTTTGCTTTTTGCAATTGCTCAACGACTAGGGGAAGCTTTTACCCCTGAGGTCAAAGCGGCTTGGGCAGCAGCTTATACCTTGTTGGCAACCGTGATGCAGATGGCCGCTAATGAGTTGCAGCCGTTAGGAGCGATATGAGAGCTTTAGGCGATAATTTTCGCGCCTCTTCCTGAGCTGCTGTCAAGAGGCCTGGCGACAAATCGATCGTTGCCAACAAGGTTTTTATTTCCCCTTGCTGCTTTCCATCCAGCTCTGGCTGCTCAAGCAGAAAATAGAAGATAGTCAGAGCCATATGATTTGTGGCGGATTGCAAATGTACTTGGGCTAACTGAAATAAGGCTGAATGAAAAGAGCCTTCGATATGAGATTCGTGGGCCAGGACAATGGCCGTTTCAAAGTGCTCTCTTGCCTCATCCCAGCGCGCTTGTTCCATTGCCAGACGTCCTAGCCGATTATGAGTGACAGTAATGCCCCAAGGGTGGTCGATGTGCGTGAACACCGTTAAGCTCTCCTCAAACTTTTGTCGAGCGACAGTCGGTTGTCCCTCCCGCCAATCCACGTCGCCTAGCAAATTGAGGTTAATACCCACATACCGCTCCCGCCCTAGCTCTCGATTCACGGCCAAGCTTTGTCCAATTAACTGTCGGGCCGTAGCCCAATCCTCCTCGGCCATCGCCGCAATACCAATGCCGGTCAGACAATAGGCCGTGCCCACCTCATCACCGATGCGCTGGCAGATAGCTAAGCTTTCTTCGTAATAGTGGCGTGCTTGGATCGAGTCTCCCAGATTATTGGTCGTCATACCCAGATTGATCAGCACAGTGTCTAGCATGAACCAATCTTCCAATTCACGAAAAATAGCGAGGGCTTCTTCAAAATGGGACACGGCCGTTTCATTCCGACCCATAGACATGAACACATTGCCCAAGCTGTTGAGCGTGCGGCCAATTTTGCCCAAATCCTGCTGCTGCCGAAACAGGGCTAAGGCTGCCTGCATCTGGGTCACCGCTTCCATATGGCTGCCTATGTCCCAGATGGCCGAACCCAGCCGTTCCATGGCCCAGGCCATCATGGCCTCATCGCCCATTTCGCGGGCAATATTGAGGCTTTCCTGGAAGTAACGACGGGCTTCAGAAAATTGGGAGCGGTCGCGTTGTAAGCTGCCTAGCTCAATGAGTGCAAAGGTGATGAGATTGGGTTCTTCTACGATTTGGGCGATATCTGTACCCTGGCGCAAAGCGATTTCGGCCTCGTCGAATTGACCAATTCTGCCGTGTAAAGCCCCCCGTCGCGTTTCTAGTCGCCCCCATAAGCGGAGGGCCTCTTCGTCTCGACGGCCGTTTATGGCTGTCACCGCTTGGTTCAGGAGGTCAATGCCTTCGGCAAACCAGCCCCGCTGTCCATAAAAACGATATAGGGACTCGACCATTGCCTTTAGACTGGCAATATCCACTTGGGCCACGGCCGTGCGCCATGCTTGACGCACATTGCCAATATCAAGTTGTATCTGTTCATAAACCGCTTTTTGGTCTGCACCAGAGAAAGCAGGGGCCATCTCTGCTAACTGCTGGGCATAGTGTTGGCGATGAGCAGTCAACAAGGCCTCCGTCTCAGCCAACTCGCGCTTGTCAGCAGCGTATTGGCGGGTCAATTCGTGTAGATGGTAATGGGTATCCCCCAAATACAGCAAACCACGATCGACCAACCCTGCCAGCAGTAGATGATTGGTTTGGGCCACGGCTTGGGCGGCGGCAGCAGTAAAACCACCACGAAAAATGGCAACGGCCGTAAACACCCTTTTCTCAGCCTCACTTAGCTGGGCCCAAGTGGCGTCAAACACGGCTCGTAAACTACGTTGACGGGTGGGCACATCACGCAATTGTGTCTCTAAAATGTCCAGCCCCTTCTCAACTTCGGCCACGATATGGGACAAGGGCATGGCCCGCAACCAGCCCGCTGCCAGTTTTAAGGCCAGAGGCACGCCAGCTACCAATTGGCACAGGCGATAAACTTGCCCAGTGTTTGCTTCAGTTAAAGTAAAATTCGGCTGTACTTGTTGGGCAGCTTGCACAAATAACTGTCCAGCAGGGTAATCAGTGAGCAGTAATTGGTGAGCAGTGAGCGGTGGCTTGATGGCAGACAAGGGGCTACTGATCTCGGGTAACGGTTCATCGTCTCTAGGAAAAGCCAACCCTGCTAAATCCAAACGCCATTCGGCCGTTAGCTGTAGAGGCTCACGACTGGTGATGAGCAATTTGAGATCGGGACAAGTATCCAAGAGCTGCTGCAGCAAGGTCAGGCCATCAAGCAAATGCTCAAAATTGTCTAACACCAACAGAATTTCTTTGGGTCGCAGGAAGTTGAGCAGTTGGCTGCGGGGCGAGTTGGGGCCGGAAAGGTGTAGATTGAGCCCTGTGGCCAGGGCTGTCGGTAATTCAGCGGCCATTTCCACAGCCGTCAAGGATATAAAAACGACCCCATCCAGGAAGTCGATAGCTTGTTCCTGATTGGCTTGCCGGGCCATAGTCAAGGCCAGCCGCGTTTTGCCCATGCCGCCAAAACCGGTGATCGTCAGCAGACGGCAAGCAGGCTGCAAGATCATCTGGTGCAGACGGGTTAGTTCCTCGTCACGGCCAACGAAAGGCGTGGGATCAGGTGGGAGCGGGTACGGCTGTTGCTGTCGGGCGCGTTGGATGCGATGATAAACGGCCGTCGTTCCTGCCATCGGTTCCACACCTAATTCCTCTGCCAGCAAGCGGCGGCAATTTTCATATTGGGCCAGAGCCGCATTGTAATGGCCCAACCGCGCCTGGGCCAGCATCAATTGCTGGTGGGCTTCCTCGTGCCAGGGGTCGAGGGTTAACCAGCGTTGGCTTGTGGTGACAGCCGTGGCATAATCGCGCCATGCCATCAAGTCACGGCTGAGGTGGCCAAAGCCATCTAAGGCTTGCTGTCGCCAATGACCTCGTTGAGCTAGTAGCCATTCTTCAAAAGCAGGCGAGCCGCCAATGTGAAAATCTTCTAGGAATTCACCCCGATAGAGGCTGAGGGTCTGTTGCAGATTGGACAGGTCGGCTTGGTTCTTCAGGCCAGCAGCAAACGCTTGGGCGTCCAACCATAAGTTGCTATCGGGCCGGATACCAATGGTGAAGTGAGTCACGTTGAGGTGATCAGGGCACAGTTTGCGCAAAGCCGCTAAAGTAACGCGTAGACTGTTTTTGGCTTTGGCCTCAGGCACATCGCCCCAAAGCAGACCAGCCAGGGCGTGGCGGCTGTGTGCTTCGCCCGTATGGGCTAGGTAGCAGAGCAGGGCCTGGGCTTTGAGAGAGAGGGTGTCTGTGTGGGAACGGCCGTCTACCACAATTTGCAGTTTGCCCAGCAGATGCAGGGCCAATCTCGCGCTCATGACCCTGCCATTATGTCTGATTTGGAGAGAATTGGCGAGGGAGAGAGCAGAGACTGATTCAAAGAGGTTGGGGGGCACACTCCTTTCAGAATTTGCTAGACAACTTGTACAATTGTATGAATCACTGGTTATGGCGAATATTCATAATA
Source organism: Promineifilaceae bacterium (SeqCode) (assembly GCA_965223555.1). GTDB lineage: Bacteria > Chloroflexota > Anaerolineae > Promineifilales > Promineifilaceae > CBDCWU01. The sequence continues at coordinate 410,387 of CBDCWU010000008.1, read as the reverse complement.
GCCAATAAATTGAGTGAAAACATATGGTCTTTTAGACTGCAGAATGAGGCCAGATTGCAGACAGCAATTTGAAAGTATGGCAAGGAGCAAACCATGAGCATTAAAACGGGCTGGAAGGGACGAGTTTATGAAGATTTCGGAGTAGGTGATATTTACCAGCATGGGTTGGGGCGCACAGTGACACAGACAGATAATATTTGGTTCACGCTGCTCACTGTCAACCCCAACCCCATCCACTTTGACACCCATTACGCAGCCCAAACGAGCTTTGGCAAGCCATTAGTGGATTCTACTTTCACGCTAGCTTTAGTCACAGGTTTGAGCGTCAGCGATATTTCCCAAAATGGCATCAATTTGGGCTGGGATGAGATACGTTTACCTGCACCTGTGTATGAGGGGGATACGGTTTATGCTCAAAGTGAGGTTCTGAGTAAGCGGGAGTCGAAATCCTATCCTGGCCGGGGCATTATCCAGGTGAAGACAACGGGTTACAATCAAGAGGGCACGGCTGTTATCACGTTTAAGCGCACGATTATGGTGTATAAGGCAGGGCACGTCCCCCAAATTCCTAAACCAAAGCTTAAAGCCTAGTTGGCTTTGAGGTGCAAGGCACTGCCCAGTGGCTGTTTTCAGGAGCAAGTGTGGTTGGGCAGTGCCTATGCACCGTCATTATTAGAATTGACGAGACCAGGTTTTGGGCCAGCGTTCAACAACGACTTTGGTCTGGGTGAAGAATTCGACGGCATGTTTGCCTTGGCCATGCAATGTGCCAAAGAAGCTGTCTTTCCAGCCGCTAAAGGGGAAAAAGGCCATCGGCGCGGCCACGCCAATGTTGATGCCGATGTTGCCCGCTTGGGCCTCGTAGCGGAATTGGCGGGCAGCGGCTCCGCTGCTGGTAAAGAGGCAGGCCATGTTGCCATATTGCCCACTGTTGACGAATTGAATAGCCTCATCAATGGTGTCTATGTGGATCAGACCTAAGACGGGGCCAAAGATTTCAGTTTGGACAATCTCGCTGCTGGGGCTGAGGTTTTGTAAAATAGTGGGACGCACGAAGTAGCCTTTTTCATAGTTGGGGATGGTGGGCTGACGGCCGTCTACTAACACATTAGCGCCCTCATCAGCCCCTTTTTGAATGAGGCTTTCAATACGCGCACGGCTTTGTTGGGTAATAACAGGCCCCATTTGGACGCCATCATCCAGGCCATAGCCTGTTTGCCGGGCTACAGCGGCTTCGGCAATGGCCTCTGTAAATGTATGTCGAGCCTCGCCCACAGTGATTGCCAGCGAGGCTGCTAAGCAGCGCTGACCAGCACAACCAAAAGCAGAATCGGCCGTTATGCGTGTAGTCATCTCCATGTCAGCATCGGGCAAGACAATGATGGGGTTTTTGGCCCCGCCCTGAGCTTGTACGCGTTTGCCATTGGCGGTACCGCGGCTGTAAATATATTTGGCAACGGCCGTTGACCCAACAAAACTAATGGCCCGGATAGTGGGATGCTCGAGGATAGCGTCCACTACAGTTTTATCACCATGTACCATGTTGACGACACCATTAGGCAAGCCCGTTTCGGCCAGCAGATCGAAAATCTTTTGCATTGTTAGCGGCACTTTCTCGGAGGGTTTGACGATATAAGTGTTACCGCAGGCGATGGCATAGGGCAGGAACCAGAAGGCAATCATACCGGGAAAGTTGAAGGGCAGAATGGCGGCACAGACACCAATGGGTTGACGAATCATCAATTCATCTATGCCAGGAGCGATATCTTCTACCACATCACCCTGTATCATGAGGGGGATGCCACAGGCGACTTCGACGTTTTCGATGGCGCGACGCATTTCACCGCGAGATTCTCCCAATGTTTTCCCACTTTCCATGGTAATGGTTTGGGCTAGATCGTCAAAATTGTCTTCCAGAAGCTGTTTAAGTTTGAACAGATATTGAATACGCTCGCCAGGCGGTGTGCGCCGCCAATCCGCAAAGGCCATGGCTGCGGCCGCAACTGCTTGTTCAAGATCAGATGCTGGAGACAGGGGAACTTGCCCTAAAACGGCTGCTGTGGCTGGATTCTCTACATCTAAATAGGATTCAGTTGTAGATGCCTGCCATGATCCATTGATGTAGTTTAATAATTTGTGATTTGTTGTCATGATTTTTTGCCCTCTATTCTAATTTAATGCTTTTGGAAACTAGAGATTAAGGTGTTGGGCCTAAAGTCGCTAGTCCCCCTCTAAACGATTGCATAGGTCTACATGCGGAATGTGCCATAACGGCCGTCTGCCATCTTGGCGTTAAGTGTGGCGGAAAAGGCCAGGCCGAGTGCCACCCGTGTTTGGGCTGGGTCTAGGATGCCATCATCCCACAAGCGAGCTGTAGCGAAGTAGGGGCTACTTTCTTCTTCATATTGTGCCAGAAGCGGCCGTTTGAAGGCCGCTTCTGTTTCCGCAATTTGCTCTGGAGTGGGATCGTCTAGATGGTCCAAGGCGCGGCGTTGACCCACTGTCCACAATGTGCCAGCGGCGGCCTCACCGCTCATGACACTGATGCGGCTGTTGGGCCAGGTGAAGAGAAAGCGCGGATCATAACCACGCCCGCTCATGCCATAGTTGCCTGCCCCGTGACTTACGCCATGTAGCAGAGTGATGCGGGGCACATTGACGGTGGAAACGGCCGTGACCATCTTGGCCCCATCTTTGGCGATCCCCCCATTTTCATAGGCTTTGCCCACCATGAAGCCCGCGATGTTTTGCAAGAAGAGCAGAGGCGTACCCCGTTGCCCACACAGCTGGATGAAATGACTGGCTTTGAGGGCCGATTCGCTAAATAAAAGTCCATTATTAGCTACAATGCCCACCGGGATGCCCAAAATATGAGCAAAACCACATACAATCGTTGGCCCATAACGCGCCTTGAATTCGCGTAGGCGCGAGCCATCCACCAGCCGGGCGATCGCCTCACGCACATCATATTGTTGGCGGTAGTCGGCTGGGACAATGCCATATAATTCCTGTGGATCATAAAGTGGCTCTTCGGGTGGTTGGGTAACGACAGGCATCTCTTTGCGCCGATTGAGATGAGCGGCCACCTCTCGCACCATGGCCAGGGCCTCCTGCTCATTGTTGGCAAAGTGATCGGCCACGCCGCTGAGTCGAGTATGCACATCAGCTCCCCCTAGCTCTTCAGCTGTCACATCTTCACCAGTGGCGGCTTTTACCAGAGGTGGCCCAGCTAAAAAGATGGTACCGTTTTCCTTGACGATGATGGTTTCATCGGACATGGCGGGGATATAGGCTCCACCAGCCGTGCAAGAGCCGAGCACAGCCGCTATTTGGGTGATGCCTTGGCCTGACATGCGGGCGATGTTGTAGAAAATGCGGCCGAAATGATCCCGATCGGGAAAGACATCGGCTTGCAAATGGAGAAAGGCTCCACCAGAATCTACGAGATAGATGGTGGGTAAGTGGTTCTCCTCAGCGATAGTTTGGGCGCGTAGGTGCTTTTTGACGGTTTCGGGGAAGTAGGTGCCGCCTTTGACGGTGGGATCGTTGGCAATGATCATGCACTCAACCCCTTCGACGCGACCGATGCCGGTGACTATGCCAGCGCTGGGAGCTTCACCATTGTGCATGGCCCAAGCCGCCAAGGAAGATAGCTCTAAAAAGGGACTGCCTTTGTCTAGGATGGTGTCTATTCGTTCGTGGACGAGCAGTTTGCCCCGCTCTCGCTGGCGTTGGATGGTGCGTGACGGCCGTTGACTAGCCGTTTCTTTTTGCCGATCTTGCAGCTCTTCAGCTAAGGCCTTGTTGTGAGCATAATTGGCCTTGTATTCCGGACTATGAGGATTGATGTGGCTGATTATTTCATCCATAAGTTGTGATTCAATTGCGCGTCAGTCGAGGGTATTGGGACAGTGTGCCACCTTTTTATTCCTGATTTGGCTGGATGATTAAGGGCAAATAGATTGACTCGAAGTTATTAGCTACTTGAATGGATAAGGTGGTGGCCTGGGCAGCATCACCTAGATTGCCATTCATATTATCAACAGAGTTGCCAGCACCGTACAAAATGATTTGCCCTGGTGTGGCAGGGGCTTGCCACTGAAAGTTAAAATGAACTCGTCCATGTTGATCAACCGCTTTTGGGGCCGTATGCGTGAGCTCCTCTCCCAGCTTTTGTGAATCGGTGGCTCCGGAAAGAACGTCTAGAATACCATCCGTAGCCGATATGTTAAAGCCTCCAGCAACTTCTTGCCCGCCAGCAATGGTGAGGGTGTAGGTGGCGAGGGTGTTGGGAAGAACGAGGGTTGGCCCTTGGAAGGTGACGGTGGGAACAATGCCACCGCTGTGACAAAAAGAACAGGTGCGATTGCCTGTAGCTGGATCGCCCGAGTAACCCGTTATGCCAGTGGGGAAGCCCCAAGCCCAGTTGGTGATGAGCAGGGTTAACAAAACGGCCGTTAACGTGATAGTTAGATGTTTTTTACTCATTGTTTGTTTCCTAAGTTCATCCTCTCATATGGATGAGCCCTAAGCCTAGCGCAAAGAATTTGAAACGCAAAATGTTGCCGGACGTCTTTCATTCAGATAAGTTTGAGGCATGATAGAGCGATTAGATAGCAAACATTTGGTCCAATTTATCCAATCACACCATATTGAAGCTGAACTTTTACATTTTGAGGTAGAAACCCCGACAGTGGCTGTGGCGGCTGAGGTGGCTGGCGTTGAACCTGAACAAATCGTTAAATCGGTGTTGTTTATGGCCGACGGTGAACCGGTGTTAGTGTTGGCTACGGGCACGGCTCGTATTGCTTGGAAGATGTTGGCCGATTATTTAGGCATTTCGCGCAAGAAGCTGAAGATGGCTAATGCGACACAGGTGTTGGCATGGACGGGTTATGTGGTGGGGTCCGTCTCGCCCATTGGGCAGCGACAAAAGCTGCGTACAGTTGTGGAGGCAACGATCCCGACTTTAGATACAGTGTTGGCTGGCGGTGGGGAGTTGAATGCTTTGCTCAAGTTGGAAACGGCCGAATTACTGCGTGTGGTTCAGGGTGAAATTGTGCCTTTGGTGTTGGAGCCGGCTTAAGAACAGGGCTTGGTCACATAGGGTAAATAAGCATTAATGTTGCCGTTAGGGGCATGGTGGGCAGCGGCCGTTTGTACCAGCAAAACCCAATCTTCACCTGCGCTAGAGGGAGGTTGCCCCAACTCAACTAATTGGTTGCCAGCGAATAAGTGGGGATTGCCCACAAATTGGCCTGTGCGTGGATCGTACCATTGTCGCTGGAAGGTGCCAGGCACATGACGCAGGTCGAGTTGACCGCCGTCAGAAGCATCTGGCAGATAAATTGCATAATATTCGCCTAGCTTTGCCAGAAGTTGGCCCTTATTGTCTGCTTCATTGAGCAATAGTTCATCGGCCGGTTCCATCTCCCAAAAAGGCACATTTTCTTGCAAAAATTGGCGGGCATAACGTGTGTAGGCCCACATTTGTTGCCGCACTCTAAAATCTTCCATCAACATATCACCGTCTGGTGGATTGACACTATAGCCCGCATACCACTCGACATTGCCTCCGCTAAAATAGACGGGATAGAGGACTGTTTTCCGTAAGAGGGGTTCGTTGGTAGGTAGGAGTGGCTGGACGTTTTCGTCCATGTTGATGACCCAAGGCAGACCCGCGTTTGTAGATTGTGTGCGCCAATCTTCGGGATGCACCCCGGCTAGATGGGTGCTGTATTGGATGGAGGTGCTGGTGAAACGACCGTCGCCCAATAGCAAGGTATAATGCGAAAAATTATCTACGTGTGTGTGAACTGCAATGGGATGTTTGGCCCAATCGAGGGCCTGAATGTAATCGGCAAATTGGCGCAATAGAGATGCAGAGAAATCATTCTCCTCACTCAAATTCCACTGTACAGCCAACAAATGTCCATAGCGGGCGATCAATTCCCGAAAATAGAGCCGCCGCTCAACGCCCAAGCCGCCATTGTCCAGCCAAGTTTCATTGGCTGGTTCCGTCTCAGCCAGGACAAAATGCAGAGCGATATTGCGTTGTTGGGCATGGTCAAAGACAATGCCCCACTGGTGTAGCTTGCTAATGTCGTAATGGGTTTTGTTGTAATAGGTGTTTTCGGGAGCCACAAATGGGTACACTTCTTGGCCATCACCGCCTAAATTCATGGGTAACAGGTAGAGACTGTTTACTTCCTGACTGGACAGATAGTTCAAGGCTCCAATAATGCCTTTGCCATCCACACCGCTATTGGTGCTGACAAAATTAGGGTCATCTGGCCGCCAATCAGCGATATGAGGTTTATACTCGTGCAAAAAGCCGATGATTAAACCGCCTTGATCCTCGGTATTGTCGAAGCCGGTGTAGGCCAGGAAGTTTTCGGGGCTATTTGTGCCTCCTTTTAGCCAGTAGCCGCCATCCCGAAACTTTAAATAATGTTCTCCCACATATTCCAAGCGACCCCATTGCAAAAAACCAGCCTCCAGGCAGTTGGGGGTGATAACATTGAATTGGCCCGTGCTGCCATCAAAGCTATAAGGTGAACCCGCCGTTGGTTCCAAGGAGATGGCCACTTGGTTACCGCTGCGAAAAGAGGCGGTATAGTGCCATTCGCCCGCAGCTTCGGGCGCGAAAATTACCCGCCACACATTGCCGCTGCCATGACCATTACCATCGCCAGCAAAAAAGCCAGGCACTACGAAGCTTTGCCCTTGCGGGCCGATGAAGGTGACTTGGAGACGATAGTCTAGAAAAGGATTTGGCGCATCATCTGTTTCATTGGCGAAAGGGCCAATAAAGTCAATGGTGAGCGGATGCCATTTGTGGATGGGTGTGGAGGTTGGAGAGACGGCCGTTTCTCCCCTAACAGGTTCTCTATCAATGAACAAACCAACTAAACCAACCAAACTTAACCCAAGAAATAATATCTTTTGCATACTACATCCTTTGCCTACCCTAAAAATGCCTACCCTAAAAAATGATACTGGCACAGTTATTATATGCTCCATACTCAGATGGGCAATGGGGTAAAGCATTGAAACAGGCGCACATTCATATCCAACTGTTTTCCGGAGTAATTATCGAGCGGACCGACTATCACCAGCACAAGAGGCCAAGTTAGCCCAATATCGCCAACTGCATGGCTGCGGTCGGCGAGCGGCTTTGATTGCCTTTGGCTTGACGGCTGTGGGGCTGGCAGTTGTGCCATTTTTGGTGGAGGGGCCAGGTATGGAACAGGCACGGCCGTTTATTTGGGGGCTAGCCGAGCATTTTCTCGTCATTGTCCTGCTGGCTTTGTTGCTTGAGTATCTGACGGGGCGCGATTTAGCTCAAGGCCGTATCAATGTGATGTAGGGGCAGGTGCAAGTCTGGTCAAGAAGGGTGAAATCGCACTAATTTACCCCATCATTTACCCTAAAGATCAGTTGAGGATTACCCCGTTTCGGGGTAAGCTTGCAGCGACTTCACCAATAAATTTGAACATAATGGGGTAAAACAACATGGCAAAAGGAAATGGATATAAATATGTGGGCAAACCACGTCCACTCGTTGAAGGATTAGAAAAGGTGGTTGGCTATTCTCGCTTTACGGCCGATCTCAAACTGCCGGGGATGCTCCATGCTCATCTGGTACTTAGCCCCTACGCTCATGCCCAAATTTTATCTGTGGACAAAAGTGAAGCTGAGGTTATCCCTGGTGTGGTGGCCGTTCTCACCGCAGAAGATTTAGTTACCCGAGACAAAGTGATTGCCTCACGCAATAGTGCCATTTTGGCTAAGGACAAGGCCATGTGGTGTGGTCAGCCCGTGGTGGCTGTCGTGGCCGAATCGGCGGCCATTGCCCAGGATGCGGCCGAATTGGTCTTTGTGGATTATGAGCCGCTGGAGGCCATTATTGATATGGAAGAGGCTATCAAAGCAGATGCGCCAACCGTTTGGCCACATGGCTTGCCTTCCGAAGATTCCGACTTGACCTCTCTTCATGGAGCTATGGATAAAGCAGAGGAGGAACATGGTCGCCCGAATAATGTTCATGCAGAAAACAACTTTTCACGGGGCGATGTGGCGGCGGGATTGGCGGCGGCGGATTTTGTGTTGGAGGATACTTTCCGCATGGCGATGGTGCATCAAAGCTATATGGAACCACATGGCTGTGTGGCTGACCCCGATCCGCTGGGGCGTGGCCTGACAGTGTATACGGCGACACAAGGCCAATTTGTTGTGCGCGATGAGATAAGCCGTATCTGTGATTTGCCCAAAAGCCAAGTGAAGGTTGTGCCTATGACTTTTGGCGGTGGCTTTGGGGCCAAGTATGGTATTTTGGAGCCGGTGACCTGTGCCCTGGCGTTAACTTTGAAACGGCCGATCCGCCTCATGCTCTCGCGCAGCGCCGACTACCTGGCCACAACGCCATCTCCTGCTACGCAAATTCACCTGAAAACAGGTGTGAAGAATGATGGCTCTTTGATTGCCATACAGGCGCAGGTATTGTTGGATAATGGGCTTTTTTCCTTCAATTTGAGCAGTATTGTCGCGCTCTTATTGGCAGGTTATTACAAATGTGACAATGTGGAGATTACCTGTTATGAAATCAATACACATAAACCTCAAATTGGAGCATACCGTGCCCCCGGCGCGCCGCAAGCTACGTTTGCGATTGAGACACACATGGATCAGATTGCAAGACGGCTGAAGATGGATCCGTTGGCATTGCGGCTACAAAATTGTGTGGAGGAAGGTGATAAATCTGGTGTAGGCCGCCCCTGGCCAGCGATTGGCCTAAAAGAGGTATTACAGCGGATGCAAGAACATCCTTTGTGGCAGAATCGGAAACAAGAAAAAGGTATAGGTTATGGCTTAGCAGTGGGCGGTTGGCCATCTTTTATGACCCCTGCTTCTTCGATTTGCCGAGTGGATAGTGACGGCCGAGTCAACGTCCATTTGGGCACGGTAGATATTTCGGGTGTGAATAGCAGCTTTGTGTTGGTGGCAGCAGAGGTGTTGGGGGTGTCGCCTGATGAGGTGACAATTGTGGCTAGTGATACCAGTAATAGCCCTTTTGCCCCCAATAGTGGTGGTAGCCAGGTAACATACAGCGTATCCGGCGCGGTGCAAAATGCGGCTGAAGCGGCTAAGGAGAAGCTGTTGGCGGTGGCTGCAGAGGAGTTTGAAGCGGCGGTGGAGGATATTGAGTTGGTGGACAGCCATGCTCAGGTTCGTGGTGTACCGGATAAGCGGCTTGCTATTGCTCAATTAGTTAACATCGCCCAATCGAAGGCAGGTGGGAACGGCCCCATTGTGGGCGAGGGCAGTTCGGCCAAAGAGGAGAATGCACCGGGGTTTGTGGCCCATTTGTTAAAGGTGAAGGTGGATGAGGAAACAGGGGAGATACGGCCGTTGCACTATGTTGGGGTGCAAGATGTGGGTTTTGCCATCAATCCCATGATGGTGGAAGGGCAACTGCAAGGGGGTATGATACAGGGTTTGGGTATGGCTTTGAGTGAGGCGATGGTGTATGACGAGAGTGGCCAGCTTTTGACGGGCAGTTTTATGGATTATGCCATGCCACGCACCGATACTGTGCCCCAGATTGATGTGATCATGATTGATAATCCCTCGCCTTATGGCCCCTTTGGGGCACGAGGTATTGGCGAACCACCCATTATTGCTGGGCCGGCGGCGGCGGCCAATGCTATTTTTGATGCGACCGGTATACGGTTGACAAATTTACCATTGCAAGGCAAGGCGGTGTGGCAGAAAATGTAGTAACCAATTGTCATTTCGAAAGCCAACCCCGTTGACAAACTCAGGGCAAGCTCTGGGCGAAGCTGAACGGGTTCAGAATGACGATTTGGATGAATAAGGTAATATTGCAGGTAGGCTGACTCTCTCTCTAGCCTTCCCCCTGCCGGGGAGAGGGGTGGGATAAGGGTGGGAACCGGCCCCTGAATAGTTGCTGAATAAATATGATACGTACCACACAGGCGCAAAAGACGGCCGATCTTGTTAATTTTGGCATTGGTCAACCAGATATGAATTTGCTGCCGCTGGAACTGATGCAGCGGGCCAGCCAGATACGGTTGGGGCAAGGGGATACGGGATTGCTGAATTATGGCTATGAACAGGGAGATGGCTATTTTAATTTAGCCTTGGCCCAATTTTTGACGGATGGTTATGGTTGTGAGGTAACGGCCGATTCCCTATTTACGACCAATGGAGCGTCCCAAGCTCTCGACCTGATTTGTACCCGCTTTACACACCCTGGTGATACGATTTTTGTGGAGGAGCCCTCCTACTTTTTGGCGCTCAATATTTTTGCCGATTATGGTTTGAACATTATCAGTATCCCCATTGACCAAAATGGGCTAAAGCTAGATGCATTGAAAGCTGCGCTGAAACAATATCAGCCTATCTTCTTGTATGTGATCCCTACTTTTCAAAACCCAACAGGGGTGACAATGCCTCTGGAAAATCGGCAGCAATTAGTGGCCATAAGTGAACAGCATGGCTTTTATATTGTGGCCGATGAGGTGTATCAATTGTTGGGCTATACGGCTGAGCCACCATTGCCTTTTGCCCATTGGCTAGCGAACGGCCGTATCCTCTCTGTTGGCTCTTTCTCCAAAATTTTGGCCCCTGGTTTGCGCCTGGGCTGGATTCAGGCAGCGCCTGCGCTGATTAGAACGCTGCTGGGCAGCGGTATAGTGGATAGTGGTGGTGGCCTGAATCCGTTTACCTCTAATTTGGTGCGGGTGGTGTTGGCAGAGGGGTGGCAGGCGGAATTTTTAGGGCAGTTACGGACAACGTATCAAGCGCGTTTGACAGCGATGGATGAGGCGATTCAAGAATATTTGGGGGAGTTGGTGCAATATAAACGGCCGTCGGGCGGTTTTTTCTTTTGGGTGGAGGTGATGACTGGTCAGGATACGGCCGTTTTGTTGCCACAAGCACACAAATTGGGTGTGGGCTATCAACCTGGTGTCAAGTTTTCCAGTCAAGATGGGTTGCATCATTTTATGCGGCTCTGCTTTGCCTTTTATGATGAAGGGGAAATTGAAGTGGGGATCGGCCGTTTGGGGCAATTGTTAAGTCTAAAAGGCAATCATCAATTCCTGCAAAGATGATGGGAAAGATGCTGGTTTAGCCTAATTTGTAAAAGCTATGTTGAGTGATGCGGCGGTTAAGTTACAAGAGGGGAAGGCGCGTTTAGCGGGGGCGGGCGAGGACGAACGCTTGTTGGGTATGGCCTTAATGTCGCTGCATGGGGCTTTGGAGGAGCATTTTCGGGAACAGTTGGCGCGGGAGATTGTGGCTGAAACGCAGTCACGTCCGGATTGGCCAGAATTGGTGGATTTGTGGCAGAAGCACCGTATATTGCCGCCTGAAGACCGCATCCTGATTTTGAGGACAAATAGCAACTGTAATCAGATTGCACATGATGGTCTATTCCATTTGAGTCGTGCAGAGGTGGAGCGGTATGCTAAGTTTGTGCAGAACTTTATGGGAGTGCGGGCACGGCCATCGCGTCGCTGGAGCAAGGTGGCAGATGCGATTATTTTAGATGATGATGTAGAAGAGGAGATGACAGACTCGTCGCTGTGGTCGTCACTCTGGTCGTTGTGGCGGCCATCGTGGTCCCCACCATCGTCGCCGTCGGCGTCGACGTCGCCAGCACCACCGGTGGAGCCAGGCGTGATGAGGCAGCGATTTTGGAGACTACGTGGCTGGCTTGTGGTGCTGGTGGCAGTAGTGGCCTTGGTGTCGTTTTGGTTTTTCACGGATGGCTCATGGGGACGCTCTTCGGGGGAGGCGGTTGTGCCTGCTGAGGAACTGAATGAGTCGATAATTGAGGAGGAGAGGGATATGGCAACGGCCGTTCCCATACCGACTTCGCCCCCACAAGTTGATTTGGGTCGCATTGAGGTGAGGGCTAATTCAAATGTACGGGCGGAGCCAAGCATCGAAGCCCCTATTATTGGTTTGGCTGCAGGGGGCGAGATATATGATGTATTGGAGGTTAATTTTGAGGAAACTTGGTACAGGATTGAGCTGGAATCAGGAGAGCAGGGCTGGATTGGCTCTTCACGGGTGGTTGAGATTGAATCATAATTACTATTGGCTGGCGGTCGTTTGTTTGCTGTTGGTAGCCTGTAATATGTCTGTAGCGGAGTTTGATTCTGGGCCAGTAGCAGAAGTAGATGTGATTGAGGGGGAAACGGCCGTGGTCACACACGTCATTGATGGGGATACGATTGATGTGGAGATGAATGGGCAAGAGTTCCGGGTACGTTATATTGGTATAGATACGCCGGAGCGGGAGACTTTTTACTATGCCGAAGCAAAGGAGGCCAATCAGCAAATGGTGTCGGGACAGACGATTACAATGGTGAAGGACGTATCGGAAACAGACCCTAACGGCCGTTTGCTACGCTACATCTACTTGGATGATGGCACCTTTGTTAACGCTGAGTTGGTGCAGCAAGGTTATGCGGTCATGGTCACATTTCCGCCGGATGTTGAGTATCAAGAGCTGTTTCAGGAGCTAGAACGGGAGGCGCGACAGACAGGACGCGGTTTATGGGATAGTGGGGATGGGGAGACGGCCGTTTGTTCCTGCTCCAAGAACCGTTACAACTGTGCCGACTTCTCTACACAAAGCGAGGCCCAAGCCTGTTTTGAGTTCTGTCTGGATGAGGTGGGCGAGGATATCCATCGTTTGGATGGCGGTGGCGATGGCTTGGTGTGTGAATCCTTGCCGTAAGCAAAGCTAATGGCGTGATTTGCCAAATCGCGCTAAAAATCCGGCTATGAGTACAACAGATTTACCCTATGGTGTTCGCTCCGCCTATGGTGACTTGCTGCGGGTGCTGATGCACCGACCTGGCCCAGAATTGGCGCTGGTGACGCCGGAAACATTAGAGGTGTTTCACTTTGACAATCCTGTGAACAGGGAGCAGTTCATGGCTGAGTATGATGGCATGTTATTGCTGCTGCAAAGTCACGGCGTGGAAACGTTGTTGCTGACAGATATTTTGGCAGATGATGAGGATTCGTTGAACTACATTGCTCACCGACCTAATATGACCTACACGCGGGATTTAGCGGCCGTTTTTGCTAGTGGTGCGGTGTTGATGGGTATGCACTTGCGGGGGCGTTGGGGTGATGCAGAGATGATGGCCCGGGCCTTCAAGCGGCTGGGTGTGCCTATCTTAGGGGCCATTGAGCAGCCTGGTTTTCTAGAAGGGGGTGGGGTGACGATGATTGGCGAGGATACGGCCGTTGCTTCTTTGTGTGAACGGGCGAATGAGGTGGGGACGCGCATGCTACGTGATTTGGTGCTAGGTAAAGACGTGAAGTATTTTCTGGAAGTGCCTGTACCGCTGGGACAGATTCACATTGATGGCTCGTTTATGATGTTGGATGAGAGGCTGTGCATGGTGCATGAGGATAGCTTTCGGGTGTTCCCTTGCCGTTTGTATGAAGACGGTAAGCCGCTGCGCCATGTGATGTTCTTGGATTTTTTGGCGGCGCGAGGGATTGAGTGGATCAGTTTAACAGAAGAGGAGCGGATGCAGGGGCAGTTGAATATGGTGGTGACGAGGCAGGGAGAAACGGCCGTTGGCTTTGCTAATGCCACCCGTTTAGCTGTCGAGGTGGGTCAACACGGTTGGCAAGTAGACACCTTTCCTGCTGATACACTCTGGGAGGGCAATGGCGGGGCACACTGTATGACCTGCCCCGTGTTAGTAGGATAACTGAGGTTTATTTATGGTTATGTAAGGCCCTCAATTTGTGCCTACGTGCCAATTGTATCATTGAGATGGGCGGCGTAAATTCCACCAGACAACATAAAAAATGATAACAGCTAGAATGATGAGCCAACGACTGGAGACGCCTAAGTAGGTGACGAGCAAGTTGCCAATGATCAAGAAGACCATGGCTAGTAGCATATTGATGATTATTTTGGGGATCTCAGGCATAAGGACGTTGGTTTTCTCCTTGCCCATCTCATATTTCTTATACCATTATACCTAGTAATCGCTGTATCGGTAAATTGCTACTCTACCGTTACTGACTTAGCTAGATTGCGGGGCTGGTCTACGTCGCAGCCGCGCCAGACGGCGATGTGGTAGCTGAGCAGTTGCAGGGGAATGACGTTGATGATGGGAGCTAGGAGGGGAGGAACTGCTGGGACGTAGATGACATGATCGGCTTTGTCTTGAATGGACTCATCGCCTTCGGTAGCAATGGCGATGACGGTGCCGCCGCGAGCTTTGGCTTGTTGCACCTGGCTTACCATCTTTTTGTATAGTGCGTCTTGGGTGATGAGAGCTACGACGGGCATGGTTTCGTCTATGAGGGCGATGGGGCCATGTTTCATTTCGCCAGCCGGATACCCTTCTGCATGAATGTAGCTGATTTCTTTGAGTTTGAGGGCGCCTTCGAGGGCAATGGGGTAGTTAATGCCGCGCCCTAAAAAGAGAAAATGGTTGGCTTTGTGGAAGTGATGGGCCAGTTGCTGGTACTGTTCATCATTGTCCAGGGTTTGCCCGGCCAGATAGGGTAGATGGCTTAGGTCGGCAACGTGCTGTTGTAGTTGGGCTGCCGATAGGGTGCCGCGCAGGTGGCCGAGGAGGCAGGCTAGCATGTATTGGTCGGCCAGAGAGGTGGTGAAGGCTTTGGTGCTGGCGACACCGATTTCAGGGCCTGCTTGCATGGGGATGTGACCGTGGCTGAGGCGCATGGATTGGCTGCCAATAGCGTTGACGATGGACCAGAGGGTAGCTCCGGCGGCTTTGGCTTGTTCGCTGGCGGCTAGAGTATCGGCTGTTTCCCCGGATTGGGTGATGGCGAGAACGGCCGTTTGCTCATCCATAATGGGGTCATAATAACGAAACTCAGAGGCATACTCCACTTCGGTGGGCAGTTGAGCTAAAGTTTCAAACAGAAATTTTCCCACCAAGCCAGCGTAGTAGCTGGTGCCGCAGGCGACAATGAATAGTTTGTGCAGGCGTTGGCCCAGAGCGGCAGTTAGGTTCATGTCAGGCAAATGGAAACGGCCGTGTTCAAAGTCCACTCGTCCGGCTAATGTGTCAATGAGGGCGCGGGGCTGCTCAAAAATCTCCTTTTGCATGAAATGTTTATACTCCCCTTTAGCCGCACTAACTGGGTCCCAGGCTATGACATGTTCTTCGGCCGAAAGTGTGTTGCTGTCTAAATCGGTGAGAGCGTAGCTGTTGTTGGTCAGAACGGCCATCTGCCCGCTTTCTAGGAAGACCATGCGCCGAGTGTGTTCTAAGATGGCGGGGATGTCGCTGGCGATGAACATTTCGTCTTGGCCAATGCCTAGGGTGATGCCGCCCGCGTTGCCCAAGCGAGCGCAGATGAGTTGGTTGGGTTGATCGAGGGTGAGGATGACAACGGCATTAGCTCCGTGTAGCTGTTTGAGGGTATGACACACGGCCGTTGCCAAGGCCATGCCTGATTCCACATACCGCTCTAATAGCTGGGCAATCACTTCGGTATCGGTGTCGGAGGTGAAGTGGATGCCTTCAGCTTCTAATTCTTGGCGTAAGGGCAAAAAGTTTTCGACGATGCCGTTGTGAACCAGGACGATACGGCCGTTCATACTCACGTGTGGGTGGGCATTGTTCTGGGTGGGTGCGCCATGTGTGGCCCAACGAGTGTGGCCAATACCGATGTGGCCGTGCAAAGGGGAGGCTTGCACCATTGTTTCCAGATTGGCCAGCTTACCGACATCGCGACGGATGGCGACGTGGCCGTTTTGCTCCAAAACAGCGATTCCAGCGGAATCATAGCCACGATACTCTAATTTTTTAAGACCTTGTAGGATAACGGCCGTGGCTTCACGCGGCCCCACATAACCAACAATACCACACATGAGGAAACCTCCAGGCTTGCCAGGCTGCAAGATAAAGCTGCGCAGCCGTGCGCTAAAATATGGCGTATCCCGCATGTGTGCCGCTAGGGAACGCCCCTTCTTTGGCTAGTAATCAGTATTTAGTGGTCAGTAATCAGTGATCTCTCACTGTTTACTACCTACTGTTTACTGCTTGCTGAAAACCACTGTGCTGCTTTTGTCGGCCGATTACTCAAGCCGGTTTGAAACAGCACTTTAGTTGAAGGGGCAAAGGAATCAGGGTGTGGTCAAACCTGGGAGGCATCCGCTGATCGATCGCTTTTCCCGGAAATGCCGGTTAGTCTCACTGTATGGTGAGAAACCTCCACCGCGTCACCCAAGCTCGTGAATAGTGAGCAGTGGTCAGTAAGTAGAAATAGTTTTATGGTTTACTGTCTACCGTTCACCGTTCACTGGGCTGGGCCGTGCGCTTGTTGTTAGCCCCATGTGCCATTGTTAAAGGCGGGCGAAATGGTAGCTTGCTTAGCCATGTGTGTCAACTTGTGCTTCAGGGTCAGGAATATCTGGAGATCATTAGGCCTAGGGCTAACAGGTTTCCAAAACCTGTCGGCTCTTTGGCAAACAAGCTTCATTTTCCTTCGCAAATTAGGGGCACAACTGGTAGAATCCTAGCTCATAACTGACTGAAATTTAGAGGTTTAACTTGAATACAACAACCAATCAAGACATCAAACGTGGCGACCGTATTATGGGCGGCTCCCTCCTGTTTGTTGCCATTCGTTGTACTTTACAATATGTGATTCTGCCCTTTGTGCTGCCCTTCATCGGCCTTAGCAGCACTTTTTCTATTGTTATTAGTGCCATTTTGGAAGTGGTCGCTTTGGCCGTCATTATCTACAACATTCAACGTCTGTGGCATACAAGCTGGCGTTGGCGTTATATTGGTTTGAGTGTCTTTACTGTCACCATTATTGTGATTTTTCTCTATTATGATGCCCGCCTTCTCTGGGCTGTCTGATCGGCACTATTATTCTGGCATGTCAATCACAATTTTTATGGCTCCTTCATCATAAGTGTGTTGGAGTTCATAGGCCTGGCGTACCTGCTCAAAAGGAAAGCGGTGGGTGATGACTGGCCCCACATTAATATCGCCTTGGGCGATGAGGTCGAGGGCCATGCGAGTGGAAGTATGGTCTGGTTCGCGAATAGCGTAGACATTGGCTTTGAGGGATAGACATTTGCGGAAGAAGTCAGAGTAGTTAACGGGGATTTGGGCTGCGTGGGGGACGCCAAATTGTAGGATGTGGCCGTGATCTTTGATGAGATCAATGGTCAGGTTGATTGAATCTATCTCCCCAGCAGCTTCGATGACAATATCGGCCATACGGCCGTTAGTGATTTCAGCTAGAGCAGTAACTGGATCGACATGGCGGTTGTGAATGGTATGGGTGGCTCCATAGAGAGGGGCTATCTGCAACCGATGGGCTTGCAGATCGACACCGATGATACGCTTTGCCCCCAAGCGGCGCAGCATAAAGTTGAACCATAAACCAGCCGAACCTTGACCAATGACAGCCACGTCTTTGCCGATGACATTGGGTAGCGTTTTGCAGCTATAGATCACGGTGCCAAGCTGTTGGGCTTGCAGTAGATGTTCCAGTGGTTTGCCGGGGGGCAGAGGCAGGATGTTATGGAAGGGGGCCAGGTAATACTCACACATGGCCTGTTGTTCCGGGGCTAGCACAAGGGCATAATCACCAGGGCGAACGGCCGTTTCTCCCTCACCTACTGCTTCCACAAGGCCGATCATCTCATGACCACTAGCGCCTGGGGGCTGGGGGTAACTTTCTGGTTGGGCATAAAGCAGGACGAAAATGTCACTGCCACAAAGAGAGAGGCGATGGGTGCGGATGAGGGCATGACCTGGTTTCAGTTCAGGCTGGGGAACATCAACAAATTCAATATGGCCAGGAGCGAGGATTTGAATTGCTTTCATAGGAAAGGGGAGATTAAAGATTGGAGATTATAGGCTCAGTGGTATAATCTCTGGGCTCCAGTCTCATTTCGGGTTTAATGGTTTGCCCCAGATAACATGACCAGTGAGGGTGGTTTGGACTTGGCCACTAGGACAATGTTCTAAAAGTAATTGACGGATTTCTTGATCAAAAACGGCCGCTTGCGCTCCCATTCGCTGCCGTGATAAACCGTTGCGAGCGTGCCAAGATTCCAGATAATGTTCAATGGATTGGGTGAAGGTAACAGGGGCTGTCTGTTGTCGTCCCTGCTCCTTAAAAAGCCCACGTATGGTCAACTCATCAATCAAGTCTGTCGGTTGATAATCCTGATTAGTGGAATAATGATTGATGATTGAAAATAGAGTTTCATTCCAGGGTTGGGGGGTGAAGGAGTGACCCAGGATAGCGAGACGGCCGTTTGCCGTCAGCATCTCCGCAAAACGGGGCAGCAGCGTGTACCAATCCATCCAATGTAAACTTTGTCCGGCAGTGATGAGAGTATATGGTGGGGTTAGAGGCGCAGTCTCCATAGCACTCTCAATCCAGTTAAGATGTGGATGATCACCATTAGGCATTGTTTTGCCTGCTTCAATCATGTTATGGGAAAAGTCAACGGCATCCAGTGTATCTACATAATTCACCAAATAGCGGGCTACATAACCTGTGCCACAGCCTATGTCTAAAACCCGACGTGGTTCATCACGGATGAGATTGACCACAATCTCAAATAATTCCGGCGGATATCCAGGGCGATACTGATAAGCAGCGACGACAGTTTCATCTTTGAATTGTGCTCCGTAGGGTGGTTGCAGATGTTTGGGCTTCGGTATCATGGGACTTGCCTCCTTGATTCATCATAAGTGGTTTCTACTATACAAAAGAGACAAAGGAATGACTTAAGGTGACAAATTAGCCTGTTCCTAATCTGCTCGACGAGAAACCTGTGAGCGCAGTTGGCTTATTTTGGCGCGAGCAGCTGCTTGGGCTTCTTTGAAGGTAGCCAGGCTGCATGTAGGGTCGTGCAGCGCCTCTAGAACAATGGTTTCAGCGGCAACAAATTCATCGCCAATAGCGGCCGTTTCAGCGGCGATATCATGGGGAATGGTGGTAACGCCATTGACATCGGCATGGAGCAGGTCATTGGGATAGATAGTGATGCCACCAACACGTACAGGCACATGAATTTGAGGGATATGGGTGTAGCCGTGGGCGCAAATGGTGCCGCCTGTAAAAACAGGGAAGTTTATAGCCTGCACCTGATCTAGATCGCGCCCAGCCCCGCTGGTGATGAGACCTACGGCCCCAAAACGTTGATAGGTGGTGCACATCACTTCGCCAAAGGTGGCGGCTACTGGTGGGTCGTCTACGTCCTGGAACACCACAATAGCGGGGCCGTCTAGTTCAGCAAAGCGTTCGGCTTGGTCACTGAGACTACTGTAGATGTCTTGGCCACGTGGCGGGGCATCGGCGCGGAAGGTGGCGGTGGCAGCATAACCGACGATGGGGAGCATTTCGGGGAAGGCAGCGATGATACGGCCGTTCATATAGCCGCTATTTCTGGGACGTATCTCAAAAAGTTCAATAATGTTACAAATTGTGGGAGTATCAAAAGTGGTAAGTTTTTGCAAAACGGTAGATTCGAGCATTATCTAGCATCCTTTGTTAGAATTTGAGGGTACGCATCAAGTCTATAGTATCTTTTGAGTATTCTCCAAACTTAGCATTGAATCGATGATATCTTCAGGCCATCAATTGCAGCAGTTTTGGCAAATTGTGCCAAATACATATAAACATCTTGCACCAGCTTTTTGGGCGGAGGAGGCTGAGCGCAATCGTTATCGTGCTAGGTATGCCGGGTTTAGTGCCCTAGTGCTCCTGACTAGCTTAAGCATAATCGATCTTACGCGAGTACCCCGTCTAGCTATCCCTATTAGCCTTATTAATGTGGTGCTGATTATCAGTAATTTGCTCATAACCTGCAATGAACGGGAGCCTGTGCGCCGACTCCCCCTTTACCCCATGTTCACGATTGGCATGACGCTAAATATAGTTGGAGCTATGGTCATTTCTTTTTTACTCGAAGGAATTATGCAGCTCAGTTTAACCCTGTTTTTGGTGAGCGTGGCCCTTTTGCTCGTGCCGGGATTTTCCAAATGGTATTTCTTACCGGCCATTCCCTTGGCGTTGAGCTACATCATTTTGACAAACCTGCTGTCTTTGCCTGAGGTGATTACGACGGCTAATTTGCAAATGTATACGGTTTTTTTGCTGACGCCGATCTTAGTCGCCCTGTTGAGCCGGACATCAGCGAAGCAGCGTTGGGAAGCTTTTCTATCGCAAGTTCATCTGCAAGAGCAGAAGGTAGCTTTGCAGGAGGCCAATAATCAGTTGCAGAAACGCAATAAGGAATTAGATGCCTTTGCCCATACGGTGGCCCATGATCTCAAAAATCCCTTGACGATTGTGGTGGGCTATGCTGAAATCTTATTGGATGATTTTCAGATTGAGCGAGATTTTCGATGGCTCGATCCCGTACAACAAATCATTTTGGCAGGGCGTAAGGGCAATAATATCATTCAAGAGTTGTTGCTTTTGGCGGCAGTGCGCAAGGAGGAAATTGAACTGACTCCTATCGAAATGGATGGGATTGTGGCCCAAGCTTTGGAGCGTCTGAGTCATCACATTGAGGATGAGGGCGTGACCGTGGTTCAGCCAGAAACATGGCCGATAGCCAATGGCTATGCTGGCTGGGTGGAGGAAGTGTGGGTAAATTACATCAGTAATGCAATTAAGTATGGCGGACGGCCGTGTTACGTGGAGTTAGGGGCTAATGTATTGGCAGATGGCATGGTGCGTTATTGGGTGCGGGATAATGGTCCGGGACTGTCGGCTAAGGAACAGGCTGTGCTGTTTAGAGAGTTCACCCGCTTGGATAAAACCAGGGCGAAGGGACATGGTTTGGGCCTTTCGATTGTGCGGCGGATTATGGAGAAGCTGAACGGCCGTGTGGGCGTTCAGAGTATACGCGGTGAGGGTAGTACCTTTTATTTTGAGTTACCTGCTTGAGCTGATTACTGTGAAAAAGAGTGTGATGCCCTTTATGGGGTGACCAACTCAGGCGGCAGAAAATCTACTCGATTTTGATAGGCTAGAGCGGTGTAGTCATCCTTTTGGGTAATCCGTGTGACAGCTACGTTATTGATATTGAAGACGGTACGGCGGGGGGAATCGCGGTGGAGATATTGGGGAGGCAGGTTAATAACGGCCGTTATAAAACGTTGATAAAAACCAGCATGGCTGATAATCCCGACGCGATCTTCTGTGCCACCGTGTTTGTCCACAAGGTAGCCCCAAACGGCTTGGGCACGATTCATCGTTTCCTCACGTGGTTCAGGTGGGCGATTCCACCAGCCAGCATCACCGACTTCATCAGGTAGGATTAAATGGGGGAATTCAGCTAGAAACTCGGCTCGATTGGGGCCAGGCAGCCCTTTTCTTTCACCTGTTGTTTCGTCCTCCAAATAGATACCGTTTACTTCATGTAAATTGGACAAAGCGACCAGGGGTAGTTGGCAAGCTTGGGCGACATACGTTCCAGTTTGTATGGTTCGCACCATGAGAGAGCAGTAGAGGTGGGTGAGGCCAAAGCCTTTGTGGTTGTGGAAGTCTGGCCCATTACGATTGTTGCCTGGAGTTGACTGGGCTAGAAATTGGGCCAAATGTTGTGCTTGTTGATGACCAACGGCCGTTAGCAGGGGATCAGCCTTGCGACCAGCAGGCGAACGAGTTTGGGACCAAAGCAAATTGTTTTCAGATTGGGCATGGCGAATGAAGTATAGTTGCATAGGATTTGGGCTAGTCGAAAAAAATAATGATCTGAAAAAGAATGGATTTTTCTCGATTGGGGTCAATCTTACAGATTGGCTTGAGACTTTTTGGGTTGAGTTGGATCATTTCAATTCCGAAAAAGCCTTACGATTTATACAAGAAGAATTTGTTGGCACGGCCTGAAACAGTCAAAGTGTACTGTTTGGGCATGTTGGTGGCTTCGAGGAGCTGAATTTGTTGCTTGTTAAGGTTGCGTGTAGAGAAGTAAACGGCCGAAAACGGCCACTCCTCCACAAACCAAGAGCGCAATGCTGCCAATAGCCGCCCATCTAACTGATCGGCTAAGCGAGGTTGCTTGACCCAGAAGCCGACAACGGCTATGTCTGGGGCTACGGCCGTTAGGATATCGGAATTAGATTCGACAAAACTGGTCAGGGGCTTGATATAAACACAGCCCAAACATTCCGTTTCTTCAGGGGTGAGAACTGTATAGGTAAAGGCCACGCGCTCTTGATGTTCGCGGTCATGCATTTCCAAGTCTTTCCAATTGGCCGCGACGGTAAAGTCATCTGCTGGCCAGCTTGTGCCGCTCCACAGCCGCAGCATCTCTTTGCTGACCATCAGGGCCGCATAATCTAAATGAACATGGGCGGTGGTTAACGGCCGACAGACAAATTCGTCCGTTTGCAGCAAGGCGGGAACGGATTGATTTTCGGGATAAAATGACATGGGCGGGTTTATAGCGGCTTCGGAGAGAGTCGTCAACATGTGACAGCTAGAAATCTGACAGGCCTCTAAGACTTGTCAGATTGTGTTAGGCCAATCTGTAAGATTGGCTTGAGGCTTTTTCGGGTTGAATTGGATCATTTACTTTCCGAAAAAGCCTTAGGCAATGGCTAACTGTTGTTTATAGGCTTTGACATTGGGATCGTGATCACCGAGAAGGGTAAAAAGCCCTTCCATAGCAGGACGAGCACGGCCGTTTCCATTTTGTATCTCGACTAGTAGACCATACATGGCTCCTGCGTACTCGCGCCGCTGGATCATATTGCCAATTTGGATATTCATCCCGGTCAGGCGGCTGTGGCTCACATCACAGAGATATTGGGCTAATACCTTTAACTGCCCAGCTTCCCCTTCGTTCTCATCAGACAACATCTTAGCCGCCTCACAGCCTTGCCCTTGGCGCAGCAGCTCTTTGGCTTTTTGCAAGCGGGCTTGCGGTGTGCTGGGCATGGCCGTTGTCTTGGGTTTGGCAGTCTCTACCGGTTTTTGAGCCATGACCTTCTCGATAAATTGGCGCACCATCGGTTCGGGCTGCGCCCCGACGAATTCATCCACGACACGGCCGTTAACAAAGGCCTTCACTGCCGGAATGCCACGCACATTGAACTGCATGGCTAACTGTTGATTGTGGTCACTATTAATTTTGGCGAGGCGAAAACGGCCGTTATACTCCGTCGCCAATCGCTCCAAAGTCGGCCCCAACATGCGGCAAGGCCCACACCAAGGTGCCCAAAAGTCAACTAGCACAGGCTGTTGGTGTGATTGCTGCACCACCTCCACCTGAAAATTACCTTGATGGGCTTCGATTGTATGTTTGTTCATCTGTTTATCTCCAAATATTAGTCGTTGGCTATCCGTCATTAGTCATCAGTTGTCTCATGACCAATGATGACTAATAGTGTAGCTTCTAAACATAAACATTAGATCAGCATTGTATAAGAATTGAGTAAGGGGTTTCTTACAAGAGTCCCCTAATTTGCTGTTCTATTTGGGCTAAAATTTGGGCCACTGTTTGTTCAATGTCGATGCTGAATGCTTTGTCAGCTTCTGGAGCTTCGAGTGTCTCAAACTGACTTTTTAACATTTCTGGCTTCATGTAATGATTTTGCCTAGCTTGCATCCGCTGCCAAATGAGATCAAAACTGCCCTGCAAATAGATGAAATGGATTTGCTCGTTGACTTGAAGCTGTTTGCGATATTTCTTCTTTAAGGCGGAACAGGCCAGCACGGCCGTTTCTCCTTTCTCCACATGCCCTGCCAGCAAATCGCGCAACCTAGCCAGCCAGGGCTGGCGGTCAGCATCTGTTAAAGGTTTACCCCTGCTCATTTTAGCCACATTCTGCGCTGGGTGAAATTCATCTCCATCATAAAAAGGGCAATCTAAGCGCTGGGCTAGGGCACGACCAACAGTGGATTTCCCACAGCCAGAAACGCCCATGATAACAAATACGGCCGTTTTCATCTGTTTACTCGCTTGTTAGGCAGGGTCATTATGGCTTGAATTTTAGTCGCTGATCAGCTTAGAGAGCAAGTTGTGACAGCTATCTATTTCGTCCAGTCAAAATTTGTTTTCTTTTTCTATTTCGCGTAAATTGTACTTGGAATCGAAAAAAATAAGAAGCGAGGCTTTGATGCGTATATTAATCAGTGGTGGTGGCGGGCAATTAGGTCAAGCCTTATCCAAGGTCTTAGCAACGCATGAATTGACGGTGATGACACGACAGATGTTGGACGTCGCTGAGAGGGAGGCTGTGTTTACGGCCGTTGCGGCTACCAAACCCAACCTCTTTATTCACTGTGCTGCCTATACCAATGTAGATGGCTGTGCCCAAGACCCAGCTTTGGCCTATCACGTGAATGGGCTGGGGACGCAAAATGTGGCTTTAGCCTGTCAGGTGATGGGTGTGGACATGGTACATATCAGCACCAATGAGGTCTTTGATGGCTTGAATCGGGCTGGTTATGAGGAGTGGATGCCCAGATGTCCAGCCAATGCTTACGGCCGTTCTAAAGCCGCCGCTGAGGTACATGTGCAAAATATCCTGAGCCGTTTTTACATTGTGCGCACAGCATGGCTTTATGCGCCACAAGGACGTAATTTTATCCACGCTATCCTTAATCGCGCTGGCAGCACGGGCGAATTGCGCGTAGTGACAGACGAGATTGGCAATCCAACCTATGTTCAGGACTTAGCGGCGGCCCTTGCCCAACTAATTACCACCCAGCAATAT
Source organism: Promineifilaceae bacterium (SeqCode) (assembly GCA_965223555.1). Classification (GTDB taxonomy): domain Bacteria; phylum Chloroflexota; class Anaerolineae; order Promineifilales; family Promineifilaceae; genus CBDCWU01. Next base: position 385,632 of record CBDCWU010000008.1, on the reverse strand, counting down.
GGCATTTATCATTTTGTGAATGAGGGTGCTTGTTCCCGTTGGCAATTTGCCAATGAGATTGTGCGGCTGGCGGGGTTGGATGAAGTGATAAACAGGCCTATTTTGAGTAAGGAGTTCAAACGGCCGTCATCCCCCCCGCCATTTGGCGCCTTGCACAATATTGCTGGTGCCGCCATTGGTATTAAGTTGCGTCCTTGGCAAGAGGCATTGGCAGATTATGTGCATCATTTGTAATGTAGGGAGGTGCTCCTGAATGCTGTGGTTTGTTTTCGTAGCTGTTTTACTCATACTATGCTATCTTCTCTTGCTTGGGCTAGGTTTTTGGCTTTCTCATGAGACGAAGTTTGACCAAACGGCCGATGTGGCCATTGTGATGGGGTCTAGGCCCTGCAAAGCTTGGCCGCGCATCCAAAAGGCAGTCCAGTTATACCACCAGGGGCTGGTGCGAAAGTTGATCCTGACAGGACGGCCGTTGGTGGGCGAAGTGACCGAAGCCCAGTGGCTAAGACAACAGGCTTTGCAATTGGGTGTGAATGATAATGACTTGTTCCTGGAGGAAAAAGCCACAAATAGTGGTGAAAACATGGCTTTTTCACGGCCCATTATTGAGGCCAATGGGTTTCGTTCAGTGATTATTATTCAACAAGAATTTAGTCAGGTAAGAGGCTATCTAACAGCCCGTAAACAGTTTGCGGGTTTGTCGCTTGAGCTTATCAACCAGCCTGCCTCTGCTCACCCTTATTGGCACAGACATACCTGGATGTTTCACGCCATTGGCTGGCGTTACACCTGGGCCACATTATCACGTCTCATTCGTTATCGGTATCAAGGCTTTCTATGATGTTGTCTTTTAGTTTTGTTTGGAGAATCGGCAAACCGTTAACATATAGCCTATAACTGTATGAAAATGAATCCAATACGGCCGTTTCTGGAGCAACAGGGCGTGTTTATCTTAGATGGTGGCTTGGCGACCCAACTAGAGGCACGGGGTGCCGATTTGCATGATCCCTTATGGTCGGCCAAATTGCTGCTCGAAAATCCAGCACTGATTAAGCAAGTGCATCTCGATTACTTTGAAGCCGGGGCAGATTGTGCCATCACGGCTAGTTATCAAGCCACCATCCCCGGCTTTTTACGGCGCGGTCTCAAAAAGGCCCAGGCAATTGATTTGCTAAAGCTGACGGTGCAGTTAGCTCAGGCGGCCCGCGCCGAATTTTGGACAGTAGAAAAAGAAAAGAGACGATTACGGCCGTTAATCGCTGCTAGCATTGGCCCCTATGGGGCTTATTTAGCCAATGGGGCCGAGTATACGGGCGATTATGATTTGGATGAGGCGGGGCTGGTGGAGTTTCATCGTCCTCGCTGGCAGATTTTGGCTGAGAGTGAGGCCGATCTGCTGGCTTGTGAGACGATTCCCTCATTGGTCGAGGCCAGGGCTTTATTAAGATTGTTGCAGGAAATGCCGAATGCGTATGCCTGGTTTAGTTTTAGCTGTCGGGACGGCCGTTCCCTTAGCGATGGCACACCCATAACCGAATGTGCTGCTTTGTTGGAACATGAGCCGCAAGTTGTAGCCGTAGGCATTAACTGCACGCCGCCTCGTTTCATTCCCCAACTGATCCATGAACTCTTTGCTGTCAGCCAAAAACCAATCATTGTTTACCCCAACTCTGGCGAAACCTATGATGCCGTCGCCAAACGTTGGCATGGCTTGTCTATCCCGGCTGAATTTGGCACCTATAGCCGTGAATGGCGCAAAGCAGGTGCAGCCTTAATTGGTGGCTGTTGCCGCACTGGCCCCGCCCATATTCAACAGATACGGGATCGCTTTCGTTTGTGAATTCGGGATTGATCCCACCTAATTCCCCATAACAGGCTATAATTGTTTCAATAAGATACGAGTAGGCATAGACTGCACTGGGCAGTTATATGCAGTGGAGGCACAGATGCAAGGCTTTATTATTTTCCTGGTATTACTTTTTGGGCTGGTTGTTTTTTCGGCTGCCTTTAAGATTACGCAAGAGTATGAGCGAGGGGTTGTGTTTCGGTTAGGCCGTTTTACGCAGGTAAAGGGGCCAGGTTGGTTTTTGCTCGTTCCCTTCATTGAGCGCATGACACGGGTGGATTTGCGAACGGTGACCTTGGATGTGCCCGCTCAGGAGGCGATTACCCAAGATAATGTGACTGTGAAAGTAAATGCCGTCGTTTATTTTCAGGTCATTACGCCCGAATTGGCCGTCATTCAGGTAGAGGATTATCGGCGAGCTACCTGGCAAATTGCCCAAACCAGTTTGCGCAATGTGATTGGCCAATCATCTTTAGACCAAATATTGCAAGATCGAGAAGCCATTAATGAGACATTGCAGCACATTATTGATGAAGCCACTGAGCCTTGGGGGGTCAAGGTGAGTATTGTGGAAATTAAAGATGTGGAATTAAACTCACAAATGGTGCGAGCCATGGCCCGCGAAGCGGAAGCGGAACGGGAGCGGCGAGCAAAGGTTATTCATGCCACTGGTGAACTACAGGCTTCAGAACAACTAGCCCAAGCAGCCCAAATGATAAGCTCGGAACCAGGAGCAATGACATTACGCTATTTGCAAACATTGGTGGAAATTGGCGTGGAACAAAACACAACAACTATTTTCCCCATTCCTGTGGATCTGTTGGCTTCATTTCTAGATAATCAATCCACAAAAGGGTCAGGATCAGAGTGATTTTGGTAGGGTTTAGGTGCATTTGCCCTAAACCCTACTTAGGTTACTCATTTACCATCAAAACAAATTGTGTGTCTTCATCCTCCGCCCCAATGGTAACGGTCAGTTTTTCTTCGTCGCGGGTGTAAACGAGAACGGCCGAATCCTCGGCCACAAACGACTCTTCGTCAACTTTAACCCAATTTTCTCCATCTAATCCGATTTCATAAAATGTGACTATTTCCATGAAGGAGAGATCACTTTTGTAGCTGGTAAGTCCAGGAAAAGTAGCCAGTTCGTAGGCATCTTCAGTCACAGGTAGGTCTGAGCCGTCGTCCTCCCTGTTTTCCTCACACCCTTCTGGTCGCGTAATTTCCAGTGGCTTGTTAATATCTGTCAGATCATATGCCATGTGCATCGTGCCATAGCTATCCTCTCCATTACCCAAAATATCCACAGGCCCTGTACCATCTATGACCATCTGCACTAAATAGCCACCTTCTTTAGCAAGATAAATATCCCCAGCAATCTCATCCAGATCATCATCCGCGTCTAATAATGAAGAATCCACCTCATAATGTAGCACTTCGATTTCATTGACGGTTGCTTCACCCACAAAACGAGCTTTATCCAGATCGCCTGTGAATTCATTTGTATCTAAGAAATCTGCGCCGAAGGCATCAATTAAATTGTTATCTGCTGTTTCGATGATACAACCTAAGCTGGGAAAGGCCATGTAGGACGTACCATCTATTTGGGCGATGGCGATAGATTCAAGCTCTTCTAGTTCTTCCAAGCCTACGGTTGTTACCGTAATGCTAGAAGCAGGTGGCTCGGTAATATTGGCGATTTGAATCTGGACTTGGGCCTCCGTGTCACTATTTTCACTATCAGTGAAGTTCAAAATGATATTGAGGCGATAGCTATCAAATTGGGCCAGATTATTTTCAGGTGAGGTCAGGTCTATTGCTTGGGTTTCAGCGACGTCTGCCTCAGGAGTGGGTTCTGGGGTCTCGGTTGGTTCTGGCAGAGGGGTGTTTGTGGGTTCTGGCGTGTCAGTTGGTTGTGGTTGCAAGGTATTGGTTGGCTGTGGTTCTGTCTCTGCTTCACTTGCTGCCCTGTTATCGGTCTCATCATGGGCAACGGCCGTTGCCTGGGGAACGGCCGTTGCCTCCACTGCATCTCCGCTACTACAGGCCACCAATAAAACGGCCAAAATGAATACCCATGCAACCAGCCAACTAATTTTATTACGCATGAATGTCTCCAAAGACTAATAGTTGAACAAACAGTATTCTATAAAACAGACATCCGATTTCTACGAGAAATCGGATGTCTCGCATCTGACAGCAGATAATTGTTGAGGCATTAGGCTAGCGTATAACTTTCGTCTACACCCAAAACGATAGGTTGACTACTGGTCTCTGCACTAACACGAGCCGCCCAAGCATTGACATCTACGGCAATAAGCGGCCAGGTGTTGTAATGGCATGGAATAACAACCTTCGGTTTCAGATAATCTAAAGCGAGAACAGCATCATCTGGCCCCATAGTAAAGTTGTCACCGATGGGTAAAACAGCCAAATCTAAGCCGACTCGACCAATAAACGACATGTCAGAAAACAGGGCTGTATCACCAGCCATATAAATGTTTTTGCCGCCAGTGGTAAGCAAAAAGCCGCCTGGATTGCCACCATTGCTCCCGTCGGGTAGGCCAGAACTATGTAGGGCATGGGTCATTTTGACACGCCCAAAGGGAAAATCCCAGCCACCACCCGTGTTCATGCCATGCCCGTTTTCGTGCTCTTGTTGTCCCAGCCAAGTTACAATTTCAAAATTGGCAATGACCTGAGCGCCTGTCCGTTGGCCCAGGGCAACTGTGTCCGCAATGTGGTCGCCATGACCATGTGTTTGCAAAATGAAGTCAGCCGCTACATCATTTACATTTGTTTTAGCGGCAGGGTTATTGCCAGCAAAAAAAGGATCTACAACAACGTTCGTGCCATCAATATCTAGAGAAAAAGTTGCGTGTCCGTGCCAAGTGATTGAAATAGTCATTTGATTCTCCTTAGTGGCAGCAACCAGCGAACGATTTTGAATACACTTTTTATTTATTATCTACCATTCACTGGTGACTGCTTATTAATTCCTTACCTCTTGATACTAAAAAGTATAAGACTCAGGACATATTTTGACAATGAAGAAAGGTGGAGTATAATTTTCGCTTGCTGTCAGGGTTTCCGACACTACCCGGCAGTTTAATAGATTTTGATATACCGGCATCTTGGTATGCCGGTTCTTTTTGGAGGTAAGTGTGTACACAATTGTGGAAAGTGGCGGTCGGCAATACCGCGCCGAAGCGGGGCATAACATTGTCGTCGAGAAATTGCCCTACGAAGTCGGTCAACAGGTTGAGCTAAATAATGTTCTTTTGCTTGCAGGAGAAGATGGGATACAGATTGGACAACCTACTGTATTTGGTGTTTCCGTTAAAGCGACCGTTGTAGACCAGTTTCGTGGGAAGAAGATTTTTGTGTGGAAGTATAAACCGAAGAAACGGTATCGTAATCGTCGTGGTCATCGGCAATCTTACACGCGCTTGCGGGTGGATGAGATTGTGTTTGCTAGTGTGGGCGACAGCATAGGTGACGAGGAAGAATGATTCAGATGGTTATCGGTTATCCGTAATTGGTTATCTGATTAGTGATTACTGTTTACCGATTGACTGACTAGGAGAAAGATCATGGCACATAAAAAAGGCGCAGGTTCAACACGGAACGGCCGTGATAGCAATTCAAAACGCTTAGGTGTAAAACGGTACGGTGGCGAGTATGTCATCCCCGGTAATATCATAGTGCGGCAGCGTGGCACAAAATTGAAGCCAGGCAATAATGTTGGCTTGGGTAAAGACTATACCATCTACTCTTTGATTGAAGGACAGGTGACGTTTGAAGTGAAACACGGTCGTAAACATGTGAGTGTTTATCCGGTAGCGGAGGCAGCATGAAATCAGATCTTCATCCCAAATGGTATCCTGATGCTAAAGTAAAAGTTAATGGTGAAGTCGTGATGACAGTCGGCTCCACCAAACCAGAATTAAATGTAGAAATCTGGTCAGGCACCCATCCCTTTTACACGGGACAACAACGTTTGCTAGATACAGAAGGTCAGGTTGACCGCTTCTTGCGCCGTTTGCAGCGTCGGCAAGAAATTCAATCTGAATTAGAGAAGAAACAGGAAGAAGCCTCTCCGCTAAATATGTCTGTCGAAGACATGTCCTTAGGCACACGCGCTGAGCGTGCTTTGGCTGAGGCTGAGGTGGTGACTGTTGGTGATATTATGGAACTGCTGGAGCAGGGTGATGATGCTTTATTGGCTTTGTCCGGTATAGGCCGTAAGGCTGTCATTGACATTAAACGTTACCTTCGGGCTGAAGGGCTTATTGAGTAGCTTCTAACTGTGAGTTTATTTTGCTAAAAAGGGCAGATACGTCAAACGTGTCTGCCCTTTCTCGTTTATCATGGAGACGAGAGATTATTAATCTCTGCTCTTTTTCAATTTAGGTGCGATGAGTAGACATATACATGGACATATTGAACTGATTTGTGGCAGCATGTTTAGTGGCAAAACAGAGGAATTGATTCGCCGCATACGGCGGGCCACTATTGCCAAACAGCATGTGCAGGTTTTTAAGCCGATTATTGATGATCGGTATCATGTGGAGCGGGTGACTTCCCACAATGGAGCTGATTTTGAGGCGAGGCCTGTAGCTTCGGCACAGGAGGTGTTAACGGCCGTTGCTCCCACGACCGATGTTGTGGCTATTGACGAAGTACAATTCTTCGATCCCCATATTATTGCTGTGTGCAATACCTTGGCCGATCAGGGCAAACGGGTTATCTGTGCGGGGCTAGATACTGATTTCCGTGGTATCCCCTTTGGGCCTCTACCCGATCTGTTGGCGCGGGCCGAAGAGGTGCAAAAGCTACATGCTATCTGTGTCGTTTGCGGAGAAGAAGCCAGCCGTACCCAACGCTTAATTGAAGGCCAACCAGCCGCCTTTGATGATCCAGTGGTCATGGTAGGAGCTGCTGAGGTCTATGAAGCCCGTTGCCGTCGTTGCCATCAAGTGTTGCCTGCTCGTAATGGAGAGAGAACATGAAAGATTTAATCGCTGATATAGATCATGTTTTGATTGATAAGGCGCAATTAAATGGGCGAATTTTGGAATTGGCTCGGCAGATAACGGAAGATTATGCAGATGTAGATGAATTATTGCTTATCTGTGTGTTGAAGGGAGCCTTTGTTTTTTTGGCTGATTTGAGTCGGGCCTTAGCTCGCCCTCATGCCGTAGATTTCATGGCGATTTCAAGTTATGGAGCAGGCACGGAAAGTAGCGGGGAGGTGCGTATCGTGATGGATTTGAAACGGCCGATCACCAACGAACATGTCCTTATCGTCGAGGATATTATTGATAGTGGCCATACCCTAGATTACTTACGCAATCAATTTCTGGCCCGTAATCCCGCCTCACTCAAGATTTGCACCTTGCTCAACAAGCCCTCGCGCCGAGAAGCGGAAGTGCCTGTGGATTACATCGGCTTTGATATTCCTGACGAGTTTGTGGTGGGTTATGGACTGGACTTTGACGAACTATACAGAAATTTGCCTTATATTGCGGTTTTGAAATCCGGGGTTTTTGCTCATTTATCGGGCTGATGAAAGCTAACGCCTTTTGCGTAGCATTTGGCGCAGTTGAGGGGCCATGACAGCGATGATGGGGGAGGGGGCAGGTGGCTGCCAGGCTTTATAGGCTTCTTTTTGAGGGACTGGCCAGGTTTCCTCAGAATGGGTGATGGTGCCGGGCGCAACGGCCGTCTCCAACACTCCCAACGCCTCACGCACCACCCGTCTCTGTTGAGCCGCATCATTGCCCATTGTTTGCCCAAAAGGGAACTCCACAGCCAGGGTGCGTGGCGTGCCCGCAAACTCAGCAAAATAAGGCATCATTGTGACCAAGATTGTGGCTATCCCAGCCGCTTCTAGCAGACGTGCCAGCACGGGCACGTTAATGGCGCAGTCCGGTCAGGCCGGAGTGAGCAGGACACAATCAACCTCCTCTTGCTTTAGTTTGGACACCACTTGTGGCCCATAGCTCATTTCCCAGCCTGAGGTGTCATGGGGGAGGCCTTGAAAACCCATAAACGAGTAGGCTGTGGGGGCTAAATGGCCGATTTCTCCCTCTTCCCCCAATTTTTGAAAATGGTGAATGGGCAACAGGCAATTAATGTCCTCCAAAACCCACTGCGTATTAATATGCAAGTGGGAAGCAGCCACATCTTCTTGCTTGATATTTGTCGGTATAGCTCGGAAAGTGGGATCCCCCCAGGTGGGTTCTTGTTTCTCGCGCTCAATGTCGAAGGGAGGATCAACATCCTTATGATACACACCGCCAGTGGTGATGAGGCTAAAGGTGCATTCGGACAAAGGTTTGGGCAAAGGTGTCCAGGGGATAGATTGTTCTGGCTCACCTCCAACTGTCATTTTATAGAAATAAGCAATGGATCGGGGTAAATATTTAAAGCTATCAACCATAATGGATTTCTCTCAAATGAGTAATTGCAGCGACGCTGCGATGGTAAGTTGTATCATGAGGTTGTGTGTTGGGCAACGGCCGTTTGTCACAACCCTATGGCCATTTAAGCGATAACCATGGCTACTTGGCTTTTCACCCGACATAGGCTTCTAGGGCACGTCGGATACGGTTTAAGGCCATTTCTAGGGTAGTCCGAGGACAAGCAATATTGATCCGCATATAGCCAGCGCCTTCCTGACCATATGTAATACCTTGCTCTAAATATACGCCCGCCCGGTCGTAGAATAGTTGCTGCAAAGCTGTCGGATCCAAACCCAAAGTACGACAATCGAGCCAAATGAGATAGAGTGCTTCTGGTTGCACCACACGCAATTGAGGGCAATATTGCCCCAGAAAATCTTGTAGATACTGTAAGTTTGCCTCAAGATAAGCCATAAGTTGTTCTAGCCAAGCCTCCCCCTTTTCATAGGCTGTTTGTAGAGCCAACGTGCCAAAGATGTTCATGCTGAACAGTTCATTTAGGTTACGCATCGTCATTAGGAATGATTCGCGCAAGGCTGGGTTGGGGATGATTGTGAGTGAAGTTTTGAGACCAGGCATATTAAAAGCTTTGCTAGGGCCAGTGCAGAGGATGAGACGGCCGTTAAAAGTCTCATCAACCATCCCGAACGTTGTGAATCTCACCCAAGAATAGGTCAAATCACTATGAATCTCATCACAAACAATCAAGACATCGTGCATCTGGCAGAGTTGACCAAGACGATATAGCTCATCCCGATTCCAAACTCGGCCTACCGGATTATGAGGACTGCAAAGCAAGATCATTTTTGTTTTCGGATCAGCCAACTTTGAGACTAAATCATCGAAATCCATCTCATAGCGACCTTTTGTATAAGACAGTGGGTTACGAACGGCAACCCGCCCATTGTTGATAATAGATTGAGCGAAGGGATGGAAGACGGGCGTTTGCACAATGACCTTGTCATCCGGTTTGGTAAACGTTTGAATAGCCATATTCATGGCTGGCATGACCCCATGATTGGTGATAATCCAATCGCGCTGCACCAGCCAGCCAGTACGCCGCCGTACCCAATTGATAATGACTTCATAGTAGGCCTCTGTAGGCAATGTATACCCAAAAATGCCATGTTGGGCGCGGCTGACTAGAGCATCAATGATGGGTGGCGGCAGGGCAAAATCCATGTCAGACAACCACATCGGTAAAATCTCGGACTCTGCCTTCAGGTCCCGAGGGCGGAGGCTGCTATTTTCGCCCACAAAATCCCATTTGATGGAATTACTGTGCCTGCGGTCATAAACGGTATCAAAATCGTACTGCATGATGATTTGTCCTAATAATGAGAAAGTCCGCATCTCTTGATGCGAACTCTCTCTTCATTCGAATAAGAACAATAACCAACCCTGCCTTTTTGCCCACGAGGCTTTTTTTAATACTAGAGCAATAAACGTAAGGGGTTTTCCAACAGGGCTTTGAAAGCCTGCATATAACGAGCTGCTTCTACACCATCAGTGACGCGATGATCGGCCGATATGGTGGCTTTCATGCGATTACCTACCGTCAATTCACCATCTACTACCACAGGTACTTGCTTGGCTGAGCCAATGGCAAGTATGGCGACATTGGGCGGATTGATGATAGCGATGAAATGATCTACATCAAACGCACCTAAATTGCTGACGGTGAAGGTGCTGCCCGTAATATCGTCCGGGTGTACTTTGCCTTCCCGTGCCCGGCCAATCATTTCTTTGTGATCTGCGGCTACTTTGGAAAGAGTAGAGGTGTCCGTGTTCTTTTGTACCACTGTGAGCAAGCCGCCTTCCACAGCCACGGCCGATCCCATATTGATGTCCGCATAATGCACAATTTGATCACCCGCATAAGCTGCATTCAGATTGGGGAAATCACGCAGGGCTATGGCTGCCGCTTTCACCACCAGATCATTCACCGTCACTTTGCTCTCATCGGGCAGTGTGGCATTAATTTGTTTGCGTAGGGTGAGAGCCGCTGCCATGTCGATCTCATTAGTTACGTAGAAGTGGGGCACGGTGACTTTGCTCTCGGTCATGCGTCGGGCAATGGTTTGGCGTAACCTTGTGGTAGGCAGGATCGTGTCCTGTTCGCCCACAGGGACTTCGTGTGCCGTTACAGTGGGCGTTGGCACAGCTAAAGTAGGTGAAGCTATGGCCGGGGGATGGGCGAGGTAGGCTTCCACATCGGCGCGACGAATACGGCCGTCTGGCCCACTGCCAGGCACTTGTGTTAAATCCACACCTTGCTCTTGGGCCATACGACGGGCCACTGGTGTGGCTCTTACACCGCCAGGGAACTCAGCCGAAACGGCCGTTATTGTCGCTGTTGTTGCTGCCGGTGATACTGCAGTTGCTGCCGGTTCAGCTTCTGCGGTTGGTGCAGCGTCACTAGCACTGCTAGCTTCGGCCAACATGGCTGTAATCTCTTCACCTGCCTCGCCAATGATGCCTAAATTGGCTCCCACGGGAATCATATCACCACTATTGGCTAACTGTGCCAACAAAACCCCTTCTGCCCGGGCTTGTAATTCCTGCGTCACCTTATCAGACTCAATCTCAGCCAAGATATCGCCTTTGGCCACAGGATCGCCTACCTGTTTGAGCCAGGTTCCCATCGTGCCTTCTTCCATGTCGAAGCCCAATGTGGGCATTTTGATGAACTCAGCCATTAGAGAATCTCCTTTACGGCCGTTACTACCTTTTGCACATTGGGTAAAGCCGACCGCTCCAATTCACCCGAATAAGGGGCAGGCACATCCTGCTGCGCCACCCGCTTGATGGGAGCATCCAAGTAATCAAAGGCTTTTTCTTGAATCTGAGCCACAATCTCTGCGCCAATGCCATAGGTTTGATGACCAAACTCAACCACTACCGCCTTAAATGTTTTCTTAAATGACTCTAATGCTAACGATAAATCGAGTGGTTGCAAACTACGTAAATCAATGATTTCTGCCTCAACACCTTCTTTTGCCAATATGTTGGCTGCTTCCAATGAGATGTGCAATCCTTCACCATAAGTCAATATTGTCACATCCGAACCAACTCTTTTGATATCTGATGTACCGAGGGGGATGATGTAGTCTTCATCTGGCACGTCACCCCGCACTTTGGGTGAGGTATAAAGGGCCACTGGCTCAATAAATAGCACTGGCCCATCATCACGAATAGCGGCTTTGAGCAGCCCTTTGGCATCATAAGGTGTGGCTGGACAGACAACCTTGAGGCCTGGGAAATGAGCAAAAATGACGTCAGGTGTATGGCTGTGAGTGGCACCCAACTGCTTGCCACCACCACCTGGGGCGCGGAAGACAACGGGGCAATCGAATTGACCATTAAACATGTAACTCACTTTGGCCGCATGATTGACGATGGCGTCGAAGGCTACAAAGGCAAAATTGATGGTCATAAATTCAGCTACAGGACGCACACCAGCCATAGCCGCCCCGGTAGCTGCGCCAGCGATGACCATTTCCGAAATAGGTGTATCTCGTACTCGCTCAGGGCCAAACTCGTCTAAAAAGCCTTTGGTAACGGCGTACGTGCCACCCCAATCGGCGACTTCTTCGCCCATGATAAATACTTTTTCGTCCCTGCGCATTTCGTCGCGTAGGGCTTCAGTAATTGCTTCGCGTAAAGTTAATCGCGCCATTGTTTATGCCTCCGGATAGATGTAATTGTACAGGCTGTCTAATGCGGGGAAGGGGGATTCGTTGGCGAATTTGACGGCTTCTTCAATTTCTTGGTCCACGCTATCTTGGATAGCCACGAGATCGCTTTCGCTGAGGCCATGTTCGTTCAGTAGATGGCTTTGTAGGAAAGCGATGGGGTCTTTTTCATCACGCCATTTGTCTAACTCGCCTGCCGGTCGATAGCGGGTGCGGTCGCCAATGCTGTGGCCTTCATAACGATAGGTGATCATTTCTAGGAATTGTGGCCCTTGGCCTTGACGACAGATGGATAGGGCCTGGTTGGTTGCTTCATAGACTTCGAGAATGTTCATGCCATCCACTTGCCGGGCAGGAATGTTATAACCCTCAGCCCGTTTGACCATATTGGGTTCGGCGGAGGCTTTGTCAACGGCCGTTCCCATGCCATATTGATTATTTTCACAAATAAACACGACTGGTAAATCCCATACCTTGGCTAAATTCATGGATTCATGAAAGTAGCCAATATTGGTAGCCCCATCGCCAAAATAACAAAGCGTCGCCCCGCCTGTATTTTGGTACTTTTCTGCTAGAGCCATGCCCACGCCAAGGCTCAGATGAGCGCCAACGATGCCATAGCCACCCCAAAAACGCTTCTCTTTGCTGGCAAGGTGCATAGACCCACCACGCCCGCCAACAACACCAGTGGCTTTGCCCATGAGTTCGGCCAGGACATTTTTAGCGTCCATGCCTACCGCTAGAGCGTGTCCATGATCGCGGTAGGCGGTGATGAGATGATCATGGGCTGCGCGGGCGGCAATTGTGCCTACAGCGATGGCTTCTTGTCCGATATACAGGTGGAGGAAGCCTTTAATTTTGCCCTCGAGTTGGTATAGTTCATCGCAGCGTTCCTCGAAACGGCGAATGAGGATCATTTGCCTATACCAATCGAGCAAGGTTTCTTTATCCATTCAACTCTCCTTCAAGCTGGAATTTTAAGCAGACAACATTGACAAGATGTTGTCAATGTCAAGTTTATTACTTATTCGTGGGACTTTGGGAATTACCCGCTAACTTCTTCATGCGGATGATTACACATTCGGGTTCTTAGTTTAGCAAATTTAGGAGCAAGGGGCGAGTTTAGGACTATTGGCCTTGGTGAGGAGGGTTGACATGTAAGTCAAAATTCGTATAATGCCTTTGGCGTGGCCTAGAGGCCATTATAAATTTAGATAATTAACCGCTCATCTCATTTGAGCGGTTTTATTTTGAGAGGTAATAAAAATGATAAAAAAGAAGTATTTCAAAACAAAAGATGAATGTGAAGTCACATTTGAATTAAAAGTAGAGGATGCCAAAACCGTTGTATTGGTAGGCGAGTTTAATGGCTGGCACCCAGTGACGATGAAGCAGATCAAGAAGGGCCCTTTCAAAACTAAGGTGCGCTTGCCCAAAGAAGGTCGTTTTCAATTTCGTTATCTGATTGATGAAGATAATTGGCAAAATGATGATGCTGCAGATGCTTATTTGACAAATGAATATGGTGGCAAGAACAGTGTCGTCTCTACTTTTTCTGAAAATTAATTGTAATAAAGTGTGAACGAAGAAAAGCCCGGTCTTAGACTGGGCTTTTTATTTTCTGGGTGGCGGTAGCGCCTTTAGGATTGGCTTGTAGTGTCCAGGTGCGGCTGGTGAGACCAGCGTGGGCAAAGGCCTGCTGCATGGCTTGACTGATGGCCTGATGATTCTGGGGGGCAAAGGCGATGAGGCTGGGGCCTGCGCCGCTGAGGGCAACGGCCGTTGCCCCCTCATCATACGCCGCTTTGATCACCTGTTCACTGCCAGGAATCAGGGCAAAACGGTAAGGTTGGTGGAGTTTATCCTGCATGGCCAAGCGTAATTTGCTGTGATCGGCCGTTTGCAAGGCGTGTATGAGCAAGCCCATGCGGCTGATATTAAAAATGGCATCGTGACGGGAGATTTGTTGGGGTAAAGCTGCTCGAGATTGGGCGGTTGGTAAATCAAAATGGGGTAAAACAATAATCATTTGTAGAGGGGGTACACTGATTTGCTCGGCATAGAGCTGATCGCCGTCGCATAGGGTAAGGGTGAGCCCACCATAGAGGGCAGGTGTGACATTGTCGGGATGACCTTCAATTTCGGTGGCTAGTGCCAGTACCTCAGCTTGCGTTAAATTGCCGTTGACAAGTGCATTAGCACCCAGAATACCGCTGATAATAGCAGCACTGCTGCTGCCCAAACCGCTACCCACGGGAATATTGTTGGTTTGGGCGATGTGGAGACCAGACGGCCATTGCCCCAAGCGGTTAAAAGCTGTCTCGGCTGCCCGGTAAATCAGATTCTGTTCATCTGTGCGGATAGTGCTGGCACAATCGCCTTGTACGGTGATGACTAGTTGGGGATCGGCCGTTTCGGTGAACACAACTTCATTTTGTAAGGTGAGAGCCAGCCCCAGACAATCAAAGCCAGGGCCAAGGTTGGCAGAGGTGGCAGGTACAGTGACGATGATTTCTTTCATAAGGCTGATTTTACGTTAAAATGGCCTTGTGGGAAATGAAGCGAGGAGATTGGAGATGAGAGACTGGCAGTTTTTGATCTGATATTGTGTAACAAGTTCATGTTAGATGTAGTCCCAACTATTTCGGAAAAGCGTATAGCAGTGCGTGTAACGGCCGTTGCCGAACGCGCTATTCGTGGTGGGCACCCCTGGCTGTTTGAGCGTGGCATCGTATCGCTCAGTTTTAACGGCCGTTCTGGAGATTTGGCCGTCATTTTTGATCGCAAACGCCGTTTTTTGGCTGTGGGCTTGTATGATCCTGATTCGCCGATTCGGGTGCGTATTTTGCAGCCAGGGCAGCCAACGGTGATTGATGCAGCCTGGTTTGAGCAAAAGATGGCGGCGGCAGCAAAGCTTCGGGCCAAGCTGCCTGAGAGGGGCACAACAGGCTATAGGCTTGTACATGGTGAGAATGATGGGCTGCCAGGGCTGGTGCTGGATCGGTATGGTGAAACGGCCGTTATAAAGCTATATACGGCCGCTTGGTTGCCCCATTTGCGGGATGTGATGACAGCAGTCACAGCCGTTGTCCAACCGCAGCGCATCGTTCTTCGATTAAACCGCGAAATGCAAAAGCAACCTTTGTACGGTCTGTCTGATGGCCTCGTTTTGGTCGGCGAGCCATTGGACGGTACCGTGACCTTCCGCGAAAATGACCTCTTGTTTGCTGCAGATGTGGTGCAGGGCCAAAAAACAGGCTTTTTCCTGGATCAGCGAGAGAATCGGGCACGTGTTGAGCAGTTAGCGCAGGGTTTGTCGGTGTTGAACGTCTTTGCCTATACGGGTGGTTTTTCCTTGTACGCAGCCCAAGGCGGTGCCCGGCAAATCGTGAGTGTAGATTTAAGTGAGCTTGCTTTGGCAACGGCCGTTCACAATTTCGCACTTAACCGGATGGCTATACCTCATGAGACAATCGCTGGGGATGCTTTTCGCGTGATGGCAGCGTTGGTGGAAGATGGCCGTCAATTTGACATGGTGATCATTGATCCGCCTTCTTTTGCCAAGAAACAGTCGGAAGTGGCGAGGGCCTTGAGGGCATACGGCCGTTTAGTGCGATTGGGCCTCAACCTATTAGGCTCTGGTGGCACATTAGTGATGGCTTCTTGTTCTAGCCGAGTGGGTGCAGCTACCTTTTTTGATTTGGTGCATAAGACGGCACAGGAGATGGAACGGCCGTTACAAGAGATTGGACGTACAGGTCATCCGCTCGATCATCCCATTGGCTTCAAAGAAGGAGGCTATTTGAAGTGTCTGTATGCGCTAGCCCCTTAAGAATGAGGCTCACTGGTCATTGCCATTTCGCTGGTCAAAATCGCTTCGGGTCTTACTTCTTGTGCCACCTGTTCGGCGGCCCGCATTTGCTCAAAGGCACAGATGGCCACGGCTAGCATCCCTTCATCTGGCTCCCGCGTAGTTAGACTTTGCAGAGCTAGATTGGGTTTGGTGATAAAACGAATGATAGAATTGTTCTGGTGAACGGCCGTAAACCGCAAAAACTCATAGGCCATTCCTGCAATAATGGGCAAAAACAACAGACGTGACAGGATTCGCAACCCAATATTCATGGGCGGCAGCACTGTATATAACAAAATTGAGAGCAACACCACCGTCAATAAAAAAGCCGTGCCACAACGTGGATGTTCCAATGGAAAGCGAGCTACAGAAGCTGGGGTCAATTCTGCACCAGCCTCATAAGCATTGATTGTCTTATGCTCCGCCCCATGATAGCCATAAAGTCGCTTGATGTCGGGCATAAAGCCAATAATCCAAATATAGCCAATCAACAAAACCAGTCGTACCATGCCTTCTACAAAATTCCCAAATAGGCGTGATTCTGTAATGCCCGTCCACGTTTCCACCCAATTGGCGACGACTGCTGGCAGCACAAAGAAAAGCCCGATAGAGAGTGACAAGGAAAACAGGATAGCCCCCCATTCGGCTGGCCCTGAAAAGACATTGTGGGGGGATTCAGAGGTTGTTTCATCTTCCTCTTCTTCTAAAGCGACATTGGCCGAAAACATCAGACTTTTGATGCCTAGACCTAGTGCGTCCCATAAAAGGGTAAGCCCGCGTAGAAAGGGCAAGCGGGCCAAACGGCCGCCATAAATATGCTGGTTCAATGGTTCGGTATGCACCACAATTTCACCAGTTGGATCACGAACGGCCACAGCCATTGTCTTGGCCCCACGCATCATGACACCTTCGATAACGGCCTGGCCACCATAATTAAATTCGTTAGATTTTGCCATAGCGGGCATTGTACTTGAGGGATGAGAAAGCAGTCAACTTATCGCAGGATTTGGAAACTGCTCAATATCTTGCCTAGTGGCTCTTTGTAGACTCCATATCTGGCTTCTGGGGCACAGGCTGCTAGGATGAAGGTCTCTGCTGCACCAGTGACGATATGCTGTTGACAAGAGAGATAGTCGGGGGTTTGGGGCATTCTGAGCAAAATCGCTGCTCTGACATCACCGATAAAGCTGCTGAACTTGGTGATTTCGCTTATTTCGGTTGTCCTGTTTTGCTGTTGAGCTAGGGCAATGGTGTTGTCCAAAGATAGCTGGCCAAGCTCCTGGCTCTGGGCCACGATCACAAAACCGGGTAGCCTGCTCATCTGCTCAGACTGCTCACTCATGATGATCATCAAGATGTCCATATCGGAAACAGCCGTACTGAGCGGGGTAACGGCCACTGCCAACTGGGCTTCATTGGCCAATAAATCGGCGAACATGTCATGCTGTTGGGGGTGATGTGCTTCCCATGATTGCCAAGTGGGCGGCATATCGAGCGTATATTGAATGGCTTGATCGGTGATGGGTTGCCAGCCACTGTTCACATTTGTCTCTGGGTTCAGCAGCACAAGTGGCTGCTGCCCTAGCCTCCTCATGGTGAGAAGGAGAGTAAGAATGAGAACGGCCGTTACCCCACCATAAATGAGCACGGCTGACATGGAAAGGGGCGTGTTGGGTGAAACGGCCGTTGTGGCTGCTGGCGCTGCATTCTGGTTTGCGGCCTGGGTTGCTAAACCGTAACCGCAGTGCCAACACATTGTATCGGTGGGTAAAACCGTCTGATTGCAATTGGGGCAAGATGATGTCATCACATATTATCTCACTGTTAAGCCATTTACATTTAGATTGTAACAGAGTTGCCTGAGAGGAGACAGAATATCCTTTATGATGTCTTCACTGACAGCTAATCTAATTTTCCTCCTTTTTCTCCTCTTCCCGCAAAAGCCTCTGCTCCCCGCAGAGGTTTTTGTGGTTTATGGGGAAGTTTCCATTTTCAATGGGCTTAGGTATTATTACATTCATGGATTTGGCTGCATATGAAGGACGCTGGGTGGCTATCATTGATGATCATGTGGCAGGTGTGGGCCATACGGCCGTTGCTGCCGAGCATATGGCCCGCCGCAATCGTCCTCGTGAACGCATTGCCCTGCAATTTGTGGAACCGCCAGATGGCGAGCCTCTATTATTGCCGCCTTTATTAGAGAGGCTACAGTCTGTTTTCAACAAACTAGACATGCCTGTATATCTCGTTGGTGGCTCTGTGCGTGATGCCATCTTGGGGCGTGTGTGTCATGATCTTGATTTTGTTGTGCCCGAAAACGCCATCCAAACAACTTTTCGTGTGGCTGATGCTTTAGGTGTTCCCGCTTATGCTCTTGATAGAGAACGGGATACCGGGCGTGTGGTGCTGGCTGATATGACATTAGATTTTGCTTGTTTTCGAGGAGCCGATTTAATGGCCGATCTCCAGGCCCGCGACTTCACTATCAATGCTATGGCCTTGCCAGCTCCAGCCCAAACTCGTCATAGCCTGATTGATCCTACTAATGGCTTGGCCGATATCGTGGCTCAGCGAATCCGCCCCACCTATGCCGCCGCCTTGAATGATGATCCAGTGCGGGCCATACGGGCTATTCGCCAGGCAGTTAGCTTTGGCTTTTCGTTGACTGACACGACGGCCGTTGCCATTCACCAAGCAGCCCCCCTCCTACACACCATCTCGCCCGAACGGATACGGGACGAACTGTTAAAGTTGCTGGGAACGGCCGTGCCCCATCAAGCTCTCCACTTACTGCAACAGCATGGTCTACTACCCCACGTATTGCCCCAAATTGCGGCCTTGGCTGATATTGCCCAATCGCCGCCGCACTATGAGCCAGTCTTAGCTCACACGATTTCTGTGCTGCGCTGGCTGGTGCAAGTGGAAAAGGGTATTGAGTCAGAGGCAGCAGTTACCCCACTCGACTATCTGCAAGAAAAATTAGCCTCTCACGCTCCTGCTCTATCCAAGCACTTGGCCCGACCAGTAGATGGCGGCCTCAGGGGCTTAGACTTACTGCGCTTGAGTGCAGTTTTCCATGATGTGGGCAAGAGCCAGACCCAAACTGAGGCAAACGGCCGTATTCGATTCCTGGGGCATGATAAAGTGGGGGCGTCTATGGCGGCTCGTCGTTTGCGCCAATTGGCCTTGAGTAATGAAGCCATCAACCATGTTAAACAAACCATTACAGGGCATATGCGTCCTTTGTGGTTGGTAGAAAATCAGGGCCATAAACCGACCCGCCGTGCTGTTTACCGTTACTTTCGTGACATCAAGACGGCTGGTTTGGACGTGGCTCTGCTCTCTCTCGCCGATCATCTTGCCACCTACGATGGTGCTGGTGATCATGCCCAATGGCACAATCTGGTGGATTTGATTGTGGCTCTTTGCGACTACTATTTTCAACAATACACGGATGTGGTCGCGCCGCCACCCTTGTTAAGCGGCCACCAACTGATGCGTACCTTACAATTAGAGCCTGGGCCAGAAATCGGCCGTCTTCTCCGCTTGCTCGAAGAGGCCCAGGCCGCTGGTGACATCGCTACCCCAGAAGAGGCATTGCTTTTTGCCCAACGTAGTCGCCAGTAGCCAATAATCGGTGAACAGTAATTGGGTAACCATTCACCAATTACCACACTTACGGTAACATTCCCACTTCGCTGAGCAATGCAGCAGTTCCTGCCAAATCCGTCAAATCGCTCAAGTTGATTTCAATTGCTTGGGCATCCAATTCTGCCAATGCTGTCAGGCCAGAGTTAATTGCTATCCCCTCAACTACAGGGTATTCGTAAGTTTCGTCAGCGAAATATTGTTGGGCTTCGGTGGCAAGAAGGAATTCGATAAACTGTTGAGCTGCTTGAGAGTGTTTGGCCGTTTTCAAAATGCCCGCACCCGACACCATAATCAGGGAACCTGGGCCTCCACCGGGTAAAAAGTAGTTGCGAGCTGCGAACCCTTCGCCTTCTTCGGCCAAAAAGCGATAGAGGTAATAATGATTGACAAAACCGACCTCTACTTCGCCTACTGCTACAGCGGCCACGGTGGGCGTGTTCTTTTCATAGTAGATGGGTTCATTGGCCAATATGCCTACCAGCCATTCACGGGTGCGTTCTTCGCCCCAAATGGTTCGCATTCCCGTCACCATTGCCTGAAACGAACCGTTGGTGGGAGGTAACCCAATACGCCCCTTCCATTCTGGCTCAGTAAAGCCCCACAAATCCTCAGGCAAATCCTCGGGTGACAAGGTGTCTGTGTTGTAAACGACTACCCGTGCCCGGCCAGAGATACCCACCCACTGCCTATCAGTTGAGGCAAAACGGCTTGGCACTTGTGCCAGAAGATGATCAGGTAAATCAGCCAATAAACCTGCGGCCTGCACGGCCCCTAGACCGCCAGGGTCTTGGGCATAAAATACGTCCGCGGGGCTGTTGTTCCCCTCTTCGAGGATGGTGGCGGCTATTTCGGCCGTGCTGCCATAGCGGACCTGCACGTCAATGCCTGTGGCCCCCTTAAATTGTTCAATAATTGGGCCAACGAGACTTTCACTGCGGCCTGAGTAGATGATGAGTTGATTGTCATTTGCTTGGGGGGAGTCATTGGGTGCTTCTCCCTGGCAAGCTGCCAGCAGCCCTAAGAGCAGTATCAAGATAAATGTTTTGTAACGCATGTAAGACCTCTTTGTAGATTTATGCCGAGGAGCTAGAATCCCTTTAAGCTCCTTAGCGTTTTCCTAAATGTAGCATCGGCAAAGGGTATTACAAGGGCAGGAGATCATTTGGAGGTTGACGGCCGTTCACCGACAACAAAAAAACTGTTCAACTCAAAGTGATCACAGGCTGGCACAAAATTTAACGCTGGTTCAAAGTGGGGGATTGGAGAGTAGAGATTTCTCTACTCTCCAATCTTTCTTATATCAGAGCGTGAATATGCCCCACGGCCGCTGCCATGTCGTCTGCATCTACCACAACCGAAATGCTGCACTCTGAAGAACCTTGAGCAATGGCAATGACGTTGACGCGATCAGCACCGAGTGCGGTAAAGATACGGCCAGCAATTCCAGGCGTATGTCGCATACCGGCGCCTACAATGGTGACAATGGAGACAGTTTCCATAGCCCAAATACTGTCAATATCGCGCCGTTTCAATTCGGCCGCAAATTCGGCTTCCAAACTAGCAATGACTAGAGGTGCAACTGCCTGAGGCGTAGCAAAACAGATAGATTGTTCAGATGAGGCTTGGCTAATGAGCAGGACGCTGATTTGGCTGCGGGCCACTGCGCCAAAAGTGCGGGCGGCGATGCCAGGGATGCCAACCATGCCCTTGCCCTCCACTGTAATTAGGCTCAAATCTTTGATGGCGGTCACAGCTTTGATGGCCCCGTTGCTCTCAGCCCGCCGGGGAACGATGACTGTGCCGGGATGGTCAGGGTTGAAGGTGTTTTTGATGCGAAGGGGGATGCCGTTTTCGATGCAGGGCCGCATGGTTTTGGGGTGTAATACGTTGGCGCCATAATAGGCCAATTCGGATACCTCGCGGTAGGTGAGGCTGCTGATGCTTTGGGCATTGGGAACGAGGCGGGGATCGGCCGTCATCACCCCATCTACATCCGTCCAAATCCAGACTTCATCGGCTTGCAAAACTTGTCCCAAAATGGCTGCGCTAAAGTCGGAGCCGCCACGCCCCAATGTGGTGGTTGTGCCTTGGTTGGTAGCGCCAATGAAGCCGGTGATGATAGGGATGATGTTGTTGGCGAACAACGGCCGTAATTGCGCCAATGCCTTCTCCTCAGTTAAGGCAAATATGGGGGTAGCATTCTGAAAATTGTCATCGGTTACGATGAGTTCAGTGGCATCAATTGCTTGGGCAGCATGACCCAATTGCCGTAAGTAGGCGGCTAAAATCCGCACACTCATCTGCTCGCCCATGCCGCTGATAGCATCCAGGGCGCGAGGGGTTAATTCGCCCAAAACATGTACAGCTTGACATAAAGTTGAGAAACGGTTGATAAAGTCATTGTTTTCTGCCAGGATTTTTTGGCGTTCGCCATCCGGTTGCAGCAATTCATCAATGGCTTCATAATGAACCAGCTGCAGTTGGTCAGCAATGTCTTGGTAAGTGTCACCATCGCCAGCAACGGCCGTTTGTGCCCCCCGCAGTAATAAATCCGTCACCTTCACTGGCTTCGAGCCCATGCCCGAAGCCACCACGACCACTTTCCCCCACTTCTTCTGAGCGCGGAGAATGAGATCGGCCGTGTCCCTCATTGCTTGGGCACTACCCACAGAAGTGCCTCCAAATTTCATCACAAGTGTCATACAATCTCCTGATTTACGATTTTGGATTTATGATTTACGATTGATGGGTGTCCAATCGTAAATCAGCAATCGTCAATCTAAAATTGCCAAGGCTTGCGCCAAATCGGCAAGTATATCGGCCTTATCCTCAATGCCAATGGCAAATCTGACCAAATTATCCTTGATGCCGATGGACAATCTTTCCTCAGTTGAAAGCTCGTAATAGGACATGAGGGCGGGCTGCTCGATGAGGCTCTCTACACCACCCAAGCTGGCGGCCAAATAAGGAATTTTAACAGCATCCACCAGGCGTGAAGCTGTGTGCAGGGGGGCTTCGTTGGCAATAGGGGTCACTTCAAAGCTGACCACGCCACCAAAGCCGTACATTTGCTGGCAAGCGACGGTATGGTCAGGATGGGAGGGCAGGCCGGGATACCAGACGCGGTTGATTTTGGGGTGCTGTTCCAGATATTGAGCCACCGCCTGGGCTGTCTCGTTTTGGCGGCTGACGCGCAGTTGTAGCGTTTTGAGGCCGCGCTCTAATAGATAAGCCGCGTGGGGGTCTATCACACCGCCCAACATGCCCTGGCTCTGGCGTAGGGCATTGATCAGGCCCGCTTCGCCGACGACAACGCCTGCCAATATGTCGTTGTGCCCACTGAAATATTTGGTGGCGCTGTGAATGACGAGATCGATGCCGAAGGTTAACGGCCGTTGGTTCACAGGTGTGGCAAAGGTAGCATCGATCAGCGTCTTGACTCGCTTGTGCCGTTTGGCAATGGCTACCAATCGCTCCAAATCCACCACGCGCAAGTAGGGATTGGTGGGGCTTTCACTGATGATGAGGCGCGTGTTGGGCTGGATGGCGGCTTCTAGAGCTTGGTAGTCGCCCATGGGCACTTCGCTGCTTTTGATGCCCAATCGGGCCAAGAAGGTGTGGCAAAATTGCTGTGTTTTGCGGTAACAGTCGTCGGTGAAGACGACATGGCTGCCAGTGGGCAGGATGGAGAGGAGGGTGTGGGTAACGGCCGTCATCCCTGAGGGAAACAACAAAGCATCGCCCCCTTGCTCTAAGGCTGCAATCCGTTTTTCTACAGCGCGGACGGTGGGGTTGCCGTAACGGCCGTATTCCCGCCGTCCCTCATTGCCGCCCCACAGTTTGGCTTTTTGGAAGTTGACAAGATCGGCCGTATTCTCAAAGGTGTATGTCGCTGTCTGGGCGATGGGGGTGATGAGGGCGTGGTTGGGGTTCACAGCCCGTTCCTGTAGGTGGCCGTGGACGGATAGGGTGGATGGGCCAGGGGGGGATGGGCGTTTTTGCGACGTTTCACCACTATCTGCGATTGCAAATGTATCTGCTACTTGTATCATGGTTTCTCCCATAAAAAACGCCCCTCCTGGAAGGTTCAGAAGGGGCGTATCTTTATAGACTACCACTTACTTATCTTCCAGAAGATGGCATCATTAAGATGTTTCCTTCTGTCGGAATTAGCACCTTTCCTAGTCAGTAATCAGTTATCAGTGGTCAGTTATCAGTCAGCAATCTTCTTCACTGATTACTGTTTACTGAATCTGCTTACTATCTACGGACGGTTGCTGAGGTGTCATAGGGCCGTTCCCTCAACCTCTCTGGATAAGATGGATCAAGTATGAAGTTGATAATTGTTCTTGCGAACGGTATGGATGATAGCAAACGGCCGTTGTCCCGTCAAACAATTGCAAAAAATCATTCAACAATTCTGGTAGGGGCGGGGCAGGCGGAGTTGATCTGGTCACAACTCAGCACCTTGCCCCCGCCTGTCTCGCCCCGCCGTGGTTGCCGGGGCGAGACGACGCGGGGAGAGGGTGTTGGTGAACGTCATGGTTTGTGCCGCGTCGTCCCGCCCTCACGAGGTGGTGGTGTATGTTGGCAACGGCCGTTGATTTTGCCCTTTCCTCTCTGAACGGTACAATATTTCACCCTGATAGGTTGGGTAAATTGAGAGATTGCCACAGTCATATGGATATTAGCAACGCACAGTTACGCCAATTTCTGAACGACCGTTTTGATGGAGACGAACTCCACGATTTTTGCTTCGACTATTTCCCTCGTGTGCAGCAGGACTTCACCAGCGGCATGGTCAAGGGGGAACAGATTCGACTGCTGCTCTCCTACTGTCGCAGCCATGGTGAACGCGACCGCTTGATTCGGACGCTGCAAGAACTGCGGCCTGGCCCTTTCCAACAGGAATTTGAACTGGCCCAACCCGAACCAGCCCCAACCCGAGCCACCCCCGCACCTGCCAGCCGCAACCCACGCCAGATATTCATCAGCCATGCCTCGGAGGATGCCCGTCTGGCTCACCGCTTAGCCCGTGATTTGCAGCAGCAGGGCTGGCAAACCTGGATTGCGCCCGACAGCATCCAACCCGGTGAAAAATGGGTGGCAGCTATCAATCGGGGGCTGGCCGAAAGTGGCGTCTTTGTGCTGCTGCTCAGCCAACATGCCGTGCAATCCCGCTGGGTGAAGAGCGAAACGGATATTGCCGTGCAGTGGGAGCATGAGGGCAAAATGCGTTTCATCCCTTTGCAAACCAGTTCGGTTCCTGTGGCCGGTATCCCGCCTTTGTGGCAAGCCTATCAATTTATACCCTTAGCCGGCCGCTATCAGGACGGTCTGGCACAATTGCTGGCCGAGTTGGAACAACGCCCTTATGCACCGCCACCGCCGTCTGCACCAGTACCATCGTTGTCGGCAGAATTGAAACAACGTACGTATACACCATCCCCACTACCGCAAACACCAGCACCATCTTGGCAGG
The DNA here is from genome assembly GCA_965223555.1 of Promineifilaceae bacterium (SeqCode). GTDB lineage: Bacteria > Chloroflexota > Anaerolineae > Promineifilales > Promineifilaceae > CBDCWU01. The sequence continues at coordinate 360,638 of CBDCWU010000008.1, read as the reverse complement.
CTAGGCTGCAGAGTATACCCACAGTTGTTTGGGGAGGCTTGGGACTTGTTTTATTGGTTGTTATCTTTTGGGCATGGTTGGGAGGTGGCGAAGATGGTCCTGATGAGCCGACGAGAGAGGGGCAAGCGACCGAAGCAGCTACCCAAATGATTGCTGCGGCTGACACAATTACACCAACACCCACTCGCCAGCCAACCATGACTCCAACACCTGCAACCAATAATCCTCCCAGCATCCCGCCAGCTAATGCCAGCTTGCATGATACCTGGACGCGCCCCACAGATGGCATGACGATGCTGTATGTGCCAGGTGGCACATTTATGATGGGTAGTAGTGAAGCGGAGATAGATAGTGCTTTTGAATTGTGCGAACAATATCGCGGTGAAGGAGAATGTCAGCGCAGTTGGTTTGATGATGAGACCCCTGCCCATGAGGTACAGGTGGGTGATTTTTGGCTAGATCAGCATGAAGTGACAAACAGTCAATTTGTTCTTTTTTTGAATGAGGAGGGTAACCAGGAGGAAGGCGGTGTGACATGGTTGGAAGATGGTAGCAGTGCTGCTTTAATTGAAGAAGTGGACGGGATATTTCAGCCCAAAGCGGGCTTCGAGGCCCGTCCTGTCATTGAATTGAGTTGGTATGGGGCCAATGCTTACTGCCAATGGATTGGGGGGCGGTTGCCAACGGAAGCGGAGTGGGAATATGCAGCGCGGGGCAGTGACGGCCGTATTTTTCCCTGGGGGAATGAGTTTGATGGCACGCAGTTGAATTATTGTGACTCAAATTGTGAATTTGATCATAAAGATGAGGCTGTAGATGATGGTTACGCCCGAACTGCGCCTGTTGTTAGCTATGACAGCCAAAGTTGGGTTGGTGCTTATGACTTGGCTGGCAATGTGTGGGAATGGACGGCCGATTGGTATGATAGTGATTATTATGACGATTCCCCAACTGTGAACCCGACCGGCCCGATTGATGGCTCAAACAAGGTGCTGCGCGGCGGCTCGTGGGACGGCAGCCCGTTCAATGTGCGTGGTGCTAACCGCGACCGCAACACCCCTGTCTTTCGTAACTTCTTTGTGGGGTTCAGGTGTGCGGTCTCCCCAGGCAGTTGATTTTCTGGTTTTCTGCTTCCTGGTTTTCTGTTCTTTTTCTGCTTCTGTTCTGCTTTTTCGCGCGCGGCGCGATCAAATTTTTATCTGCGGTGCGTGGCACTTTCTGAAGTGCCTTGCACCTTCTAGGCAGGTGCTTTTCTTGAAGACCTACAAAAACCTATACCCTCAAATTTACCCCTTTCGTAACCTCTACTGGGCCTTTCAAGCTGCCCGTAAAGGCAAACGAAGCCGGGCAGCCGTGGCCTCTTTTGAATTTGACCTGGAAAGCAACCTCATTCAACTGTCAGACGAGCTAAAAAACCAAACCTATCAGCCTGGCGGCTACACCAACTTCTACATCCAGGAACAGCCAGGCCAGAATGGCAATTTGGATGTAGCCTGGTGTTGTTGATGATTGATGAGGCTGGATTAATTCCTTAGCCTGTTGCTGGCTGGTGGGCAGCCGCTATTTTAGCATCGATCCGAGCGACAAGTTCTGGGTCTAAACCAGAGCCATTCGCATCAATTTCCCCTTCGGCCAGAATCGCATCAAAATCCTCAGCAGAAGCTGTGTCCAACGAGGCTATGAGTTGATTGAGTTGGGCATGTTGCTTTTTGATTTCTTCTGGGGCTACAGGGATAGCCCGGTAAGCACGGGCTACACTTTGGGTGAGGGAATAGACTAGATATTGGTTCAGCGAAACGCCTTCACTATCGGCCAAAAGCTCCAGGCGATGAAATAATGTTTCCGGCAATCGTAATACCAGTTTTCGCATCGTGTCTCCTTAGTTACCAGGTAATCTTGACAATTGCAGTGTCATTTCGATGTCTGCCGAGAAATCCCGGTGGAGCAATTCCGTCGGGATTTCTTGCCGAAGACGACTCGCAATGAAAATTTTATGGGTTAACAAATTGTAAAGATGCTAGTCTGAAAAATGAACCACGTCAAAAAACCTTATCATAGAAGCGAAAATTGTCTAAAGTTGCTTGTTGCCCGAATCTTTGTAAGATTTTGTCTCAATAAATAAGATCAAACGTATCGGGCAGTTTGCCTGAAATTGACAAGGAGTGTGTGGTTTTGAAGAAAATTTGGCTTGTGATTATAGTGGTTTTGCTCATCATGACAGCTTGTGGTGGGGGGGCGGCAGAGACGGGCACAGCCGTGCCCGATATCAACAACCTACCTGATACTGTGGATGTGCAGACAACGGCCGTTGTCAAAGAGCTAGACAATGTGTTGGTGCTAGATGTGCGTGAGCAGTGGGAATATGATGAAGGCCATATTCCTGGTGTGACCTTGATCCCTATGGGTGAGGTGGCCGACCGCCTCAGCGAAATCCCGACCGACAAAGAAGTCATCGTCACCTGCCGCAGCGGCAATCGCAGCGGCCAAATCACCGACTTCTTACGCCAGCAGGGCTATGACAATGTGCATAATATGTCCGGGGGTATCCTGGCTTGGCAAAAAGCAGGGCTACCTGTGGAGCAATAAAGAGGAGATGGGGAGATTGACAATCTCTTAATCTCCCCATCTCTTAATCTCAAATAATTCCCAACTTCCGCCCGCCTTCAATAATCACACGGGTGCAGTAATCAATATCCTCTGTGGTGTGGGCGGCTGATACACAAGCCCGTAACCGCGCTAAACCTTCAGGTACAACCGGGGAAATAACTGCTTGCACAAAGATGCCATGATCGCGGCAGTAGCGGGCCAGTAAGCCTGCCTTTTCAGTTGAGCCGCAAATGACAGGGATGATGGCTGTTTCAGTGCAAAGCAAGTCAAAGCCAGCTTGCCATAAACGGTTGGCAAAGCGAGAAAAGTTTGCTTGTAGTTTTTTGATCCGTTCCGGCTCGGCTTCGATCACATCAAAGGCGGCTAAGGCGGCTGCGGCTGAAGCTGGCGGCAGGGCTGCCGAAAAGATGAAGGCGCGGCCTTCATGTTTCAGGAAGGAAATTAGCTTTTGGTTGCCAGCCACATAACCGCCGGCACTGGGAATTGTTTTGCTCAAGGTGCCCATTTTGATGTCCACACAATCTGGCGACATGCCAAAGTGTTCTTCGATGCCATGTCCTGTTTGGCCCAATACACCCACTGAATGGGCTTCATCGATCATCAAGTAGGCGCCGTATTGGCGGCATAAGCGATGGACTTCGGGTAGGTTGATAATGTCGCCGTCCATGCTGAACACGGCATCGGCCACCACCAGTTTACGGCCGTTTGGATTGGCAGCGCGTAGTCGTCGTTCCAGGTGGGCCATATCGTTGTGCCGGAAGCGTGTATGGGTAGCCATGGAAAGCATACAGCCATCGACAATACTGGCATGGTTCAGTTTATCGCTGATCACCGTATCACCACGCCGCAACAGGGAAGAGATGACAGCTACATTGGTGACATAGCCGCTAGAAAAGGTAACGGCCGCTTGCGTTTGCTTAAAATCAGCAACACGATCTTCTAGTATATTATGTAAAGTTAGCGAACCAGCCAACAGCCGTACCCCATATGTGCCAGTGCCAAACTCGTCAATGGCTGCTTTAGCCGCTGCATTAATTTGGGGATGACCAATCAGCCCCAAATAGGAGTAACCGCCTAGCATAATCATCTCGCCGTGATTTTCGACCATAACACGGCCGTTAGGCAGCAGTTCTTCTGTTGCTTCCAAGTAAAAATAAAGGCCTTCCTCTTTATAATGGTCTACATCCCATAGGGTGGAAGGTGTTAATGGTATTTGTTCCGAAATCATCTCAAGCATCTTTTTTCTCCCTCATCAGCGCAAACATATAATGCACATTACGTATCAAGAAAGAATATGACTTGCATTTTGGGGCAATGACCACCTGCGCAGCCCGAAAATGCATGATGAAAATAGTCGTCCGAATAATTTTATCGTCAGGTAATCATTCCCTCAAATCACATGTGCTGGTCTGACAAGCCTACGTTCACATGCCATTTTGTCAACCTACTTAGTTGAGATATGATGAGCCGAGATGTTAGCAACGTTTGATGTCACAACTGCCAAGCAATTTGCCGCTCGAGATGAAATAGAGAATTGGGTTCATCTTTATCTTAAAAGCGGCGATTGGGCCAATCAGCCCTTATCAGAGGGCCTGAAATTGCAAAAGCGATGGTGGCGAGGCCCATTATTGCTAAAGTTGTCTGACTTATCCCGAGCCTTAGGGCCAGAGCCGAGGATGGAGTATCAGGTTTCTGCCACTTATTGGCAAGTGCGCATAACTCAATTGGCCCAATCCTTCACTAATTTAGAGACAATTCCACCGTTAATTGTTGAATACCGCCAAGGTGTCTTAAGCGTCCGTGATGGCAATCATCGGTATGGGGCTATGCAAAGAAAGGGCTGGAGCCGATGTTGGACGCTTATTTGGTATAATTCAGAAGAAGATTACTTGAACCATCAGCCCAAAAATGAAGAAGCTCTAAACGGCCGTCCCTAACTGTTTACTGTTTACCGATTACTGATTACTGTTCCCCTATGCCCAAAGCAACCCGCGTGACCCATTGGCGGCATCGCCGTACTGTGCGCCGCAGACGAGGCGGACGAGCTGGTTTGCGTTGGCTGGGCATTTTGGTAGTTTTGACCCTGTTGGTAGGCTTCTTTGTACTCGTTGGAGGTGTATTAGGCACAACGGCCGTCTACGCTTACTTCACCCAAGATTTACCCGACTTCACTGAGCTAGAACAACTAGGCCAAACTGAAGAAACCTTCGAGACCAGTAAAATCTACGCTCGCAAAGGGGATGAGTGGGTCTTGCTTTATGAAGTAATTGACCCCCTCGGCGGCGACCGCCAATGGCTACAACTGGAGCAAATTCCACAAACCTTCATTGATGCCACGGTGGCTATCGAGGACAAGACCTTTTGGACGAATCAGGGCTTTGATATGGAGGGTATTGGCCGCGCCTTCTACGAATTTGCCCTGCTCGGTGGTGATGTGCAGGGCGGCTCCTCCATTACGCAACAGGTCATCAAAAATAACCTCATCGAACCAGAGCGGCGCATTGTGGGGGCAGAAGTGGGTTTTGATGATTACCAGCGCAAAATCGAGGAACTGCTGCTTTCGCACCGCCTCACCCGTGAGTACAGCAAAGAGCAGATTTTAGAATGGTATCTGAACAGCAATTTTTATGGCAATTTGGCCTATGGTGTGGAGGCAGCAGCTCGAGTCTATTTTGACAAAACGGCCGCTCAACTGACCCTCCCCGAAGCGGCCATGCTGGCCGCCATCCCCCAATCGCCCGCCCTTAATCCCATTGACAATCCCCAGGAGGCCAAAGTGCGGCAGGAGTTGGTGCTAGATGCCATGTTGCGCGAGGAGATGATTGATCGGGAAACGGCCGTTGCCGCTAAGTTCACCCCCCTACAAATCAGCTCCGGCATAGACGAGCGTTTCGACATTATCGCCCCTCACTTTGCCCTCTACGTGCGCGACGAACTGCAAAAGCGGTATGGTCCCGAAGCGGTTTTGCGTGGCGGCCTGCGTGTCTACACCAGCCTCGATCTGGATATGCAGCAGCAGGCCGAATGTGTGGCCCGAGCCCAAGTGGCCCGACTTTCTGGGGAGACAGGGTTGGATTTAACGGCCGATGAACGAGCCGCTTGTGCCGCCTTACAATTTTTACCCGATCTACCCGCCGCCGATGTAGGTGTGGATCATCATGTCAATAATTCGGCCGTGGTCGCCCTTGACCCGCGCACTGGCGAAATCAAAGCCATGGTGGGCAGCCTCAACTATTGGGATAGTAGCATAGATGGCTCCTTCAATGTGGCCGTAGATGGCCTACGCCAACCTGGTTCCAGCTTCAAACCCTTCACCTATCTCACCGCCCTCAGCCAGGGTTATAATCCAGCCACCATGGTGCTGGACGTGGAAACGGATTTTGGCACCCCCTTCAATGGCATCGCCTACGTGCCCCAAAACTATAGCCGTGCCTTTCATGGCCCTATGCGGCTGCGCACGGCTCTGGCCAACAGCTACAATGTTCCTGCTGTGCAGGTGATGAGCTGGGTGGGCGTAGACAAGGTGATTCGTACCGCTCGTAGTTTAGGTATCACCAGCCTGGATCAGCCACCCAACAGCTATGGCCTCAGCCTAACGTTGGGTGGCGGTGAGGTGACGCTGCTGGATATGGTCTATGCCTTCAGCGTCATGGACAACATGGGCGTGATGGTGGGCCAGCCGCGCCTAGAGACTGAGCAGCGGCTGGGCTATCGTAGCCTCGATCCTGTCACTATTTTGCGAGTAGAGGATCGCAATGGCAACAATATCTATGAATATAATCAACCACAACGGCGCGAAATTCTGACACCGCAACTGGCCTATCTGATGAACGATATGCTCTCGGATCGCCAAGCCCGCTGTGCCGCTTTTGGCTGTCCCAATGCCCTGGAACTGCCCGATAATCGCCCCGCCGCCGCCAAAACGGGCACGACCAACAATTTCCGTGATGGCTGGACGGTGGGGTATACGCCGCAGTTGGTCACGGGCGTGTGGATTGGCAACACGGATAACAGCGAGATGAGCAATGTGCCCGGTTCTAAAGGGGCGGCGCCCATTTGGCGCGCTTTCATGAGTTGGGCCTTGCAGGATGAGCCAATTGACATCTGGCCGCAGCCATCTGGTTTAGTGCAGCAGGCTGTCTGTGAAACTTCTGGCCTGTTGCCCACGCCTTATTGCCCGACGGTGTCGGAACTGTTTATTCCCGGCACACAGCCGACGGTGTATGACAATATCTACCAGGAGATTGCTATCAACCGTGAGACGGGGCGTTTGGCCACGATTTATACGCCGCCGGAACTGATTGACCGGGACATCTTCAAAATCTACCCAGAGCCAGCGGCCGATTGGGTGCGTGAAAATGAATTGCCGCAGCCACCGACGGAGTATGACACGATCAATACACCCGTGCTGAATGAAAATGTGCGCATCACTGCGCCGACTCCCTTTAGCTTTGTGCAAGGGCAGGTAGTGATTAGCGGCACAGCCCGTAGCGATAATTTTGCCTATTATCGGCTGGCCTTCTTTGAGGGATTGGCGCCAGGTAATTTACAGTTGATTGCCGAAAATGTGCCGCAACCGCGTGAAGATGGGGTGCTGGGTGCGTGGGATGTAAGTGGGTTAGAGGGACTGTATACGCTGCTGCTCACGGTGGTACGCAATGATGGCAGTTTTGATGAGGTGAGTACGCAGGTGTCGGTGGACAATACGCCGCCCACGGCCAGTATCCTCTTCCCGCTGCCCGACCAGCAAATCTTCACCGATGAGGAGTGGGTGATTATCCAGGCGCAAGTGGCGGATGATGTGTCAATTGACCGGGTGGAATTTTACGCTGACGGGGCGGAAGTACCGTTTGCCATCAGTACGGTGCCGCCCTTCACGGAGAAGTGGCCGATTTTCGGCTCAGGCTGCCACAGGTTTAGAGTGGTTGCTTTTGACAGAGCGGGGAATATTGGGGAGGGAACGGCCGTGTCTATTTGCCTCGTCGTTCGTGAATAACATTGTTGCCCGGTTGACAACAAGTGGTGTAATGCAAATATGAAGCATGCCGAATTAATTGCTGCTATTTGTAGTAATTTGATGATATTCACACTAGCTATTGGCGTTCCACTGTTAATTGGTAGATTCTTGATTTCACGAGGCAAGCAACAGAAGAATGACAATGCACATTTAGACGAGAAAATTTCTCAAAAAGCAGACAACCTGCTTGGAAACTGGATGGTATTGGTTGGGATAGTTTCATTGATTTTAGGTTGTTTAGGGGTGTTTTCACTATTAGTTCGGCAAATGAATAACAAGGCGACCAATTGGATTATTTATGTAGAAGTGTCTGATTTTTTTGACCGGGTTGGCACAGTTTACGTGTAAGTGTGTTTGATGAAGGGGAATGTTGGGAGAGGGGAAACGGCCGAAACCCAAAACCCTACAAATACTCCACCTTCCCCACCATGTCTTCCGCCTCAAGCACTTGATAGATAAACATCAAACCACGAATGATGGCCCCGACTGCACGATGTTGCGGTGTGTACATAATACCACTGTGATTCATGCCAGCAGCAGCCAACCTTAGGAAATCGGCATCTTATGTAAATACCACACGCCCCTGACTAGATGCTAAAGCCAAATGAGCCTCATCACTGGCTCCCATCATCTCTGCCTCTGGCACAGTGAGGACATCCACGCCACGCTGGCGCAGACCACGAATAACAGCTCTGGCGATATGTTCATCGGTGTAATACCGAATCTCACTCATGACGGTATGCGTTTAGTTTTTCTTGAAGAGGGGAAGGCATTTGTTGGCGTAAGGCAGCGACAAAAGCAGCATCTTCTTTGATCTGCTGCTCTATTTCTGCACGATGATCAAAGTAATAACTTAGAGCTGCATGGACTTCAGCCAAGGATAAATCGTGTTCAGCACAGATCTCATCTATGGATTGTCCCATATGTTCGTGCCAAACAGCAATATTTTGGACGGTGATGCGGCGGCTAGAAATGCGTGGTTTACCGCCAACCACTCCTGGTGTTATCTCAATATGTTTTTCAATTACTTGAACAGTCATAAGGCGTCATCCTATTTCATTGTTTGCTTGATGGATAGGAGTATAACATATCCAGATGATTTTGGTTTGGTACAGTTTACGTGTTAGTGTGTTTGATGAAAGGGAATGCCGGAGAAGGGAAACGGCCGTTTCCCCACTAACCCACCCCCAAACATATTCGCCAATAGATGGGCGGTGATCTAAAATGGGGCTGTTATGAAGCGATTCTTGCTCTGTTCTGAGTGGCTGATTTTGGGGTGGTTGTGGCTGTTAACGGCCGTTGCCTGCACCACACCAGCCTCAGCTCCGCCTGCCCCTCCAGAAAATACCAACTGTTTCCCTGCCACTGTCTTCACCTCCGAAGAGATGCAAAGGCGGGTGGATTGTCATTCGAGTGAGTTTAAGCTTGAAATTGACGCCGAAACAGTAATACTATTTGCCTATCCTGATCCAATATTAGACTGGGTTGGCCCCATTTTCATCATCCACATTCCTTCCGTGTCGGAAGTGGTCTTAAATGCCGATGGCGGCGTTATTTTTGAGGATTACAAATCAGAGGCAGGGCAGCAGGCAATTGAGCAAGTGCTGAACAGCCCGCCACAGATGGAACAGATTTTGGAGCGGGTGATCGAGGCGGAAGGATTTGGCCCATGATTCACCCAGAGGCTTGATACAAAGTGACTGTTTATTCGCAGACTTTTTTTCTTCTCGTTATACTTCTGCCCGGATACTCTTAACCCAATAGCAGAATTATTACCCCTAAGTGGTGATAATGATTTGCTCAAAAATCATGACCCACAAATTCTCCACTCGTGCCATTCACGCTGGCGAAAAGCGTGACCCCGGCACAAATGCCCATAATACGCCCATTTATCAGACAGCCACCTTCACCTTTGCCCGTGGTGAGGAGCTGACACAGGCCATTGAAGCCCCCTTCGAGAACTTCTTTTATTCACGCACGGCCAACCCGACGACGGCCGTTTTGGAGAAAAAGTTGGCCGATCTTGAGGGCAGCCAGGACTGTTTGGTGACGGCTTCAGGTATGGCGGCCGTGGCCATTGCGGTGATGATTGCGGCCCAGGCTGGCGATCATATTTTGGTGGATGAAGACTTGTTTGTCATCAGCCGTGAATTTTTCAGCCAAGATTGCCCGGCTATGGGCATCGAAGTGGGCTGGGTGGATGTGCGCGATGTGGCGAGTGTGCAGACGGCCGTTCGCCCCAACACCACCCTTCTCTTTGCCGAAACCGCCACTAATCCCAACATGTACTTGGCCGACTTGACCGCCCTGCGCCAAATTGCTGACGAACACAACCTCAGCCTCATCATCGACAACACCTTTCTCAGCCCCTACCTGCTGCGTCCCCTCGAATGGGGAGCCGACATCGTGATTCACTCCGCCACCAAATATCTGAGCGGACATGGTGACACAGTAGGTGGTGTGGTGGCTGGCTCAAAGGCCGATATGCGTAAGGCGCGGCTCAAGCTGGACTCTTTCGGTCAATGCCTCAGCCCCTTCAATGCTTGGCTGCTGTTGCGTGGCGTGCGCACCTTACCTCTGCGCATGCGTCAGCATGGTGTTAATGCCTTGGCGCTGGCCGGCTTCCTAGACGAGCATGCCCAAGTGGAATGGATACGCTATCCTGGCTTGCCCAGCCATCCCCAGTCCGACTTGGCCCAGCGGCAGCTACTTGATGGCTGTGGCGGCATGTTGGCCTTCAAAGTGCAGGGCGGAGCAGAGGAAATGTATCGTTTTACCAATGGTTTGCAACTGTGTGATTTGGGGGTTAGCCTGGGTGACGTGACGACGCTGGTATATCCTAAACCTAAAAACGGCAATCTCATTCGGGTCTCCGTCGGCTGTGAAGATGCCGATGACATCATCGCCGATTTTGCTCAGGCGTTGGCCCAAGTATAGTGTGGAGGAGGTTCTGAAATGAGTGATGATTATTTTGATTTAGGCACATACGGCCGTTCCATTACCACCAACTCTGCCGCAGCTCAACTTTGGTTTGATCGCGGTTTGATCTGGTGTTATGGCTATAACCATGAGGAATCGGTGCGCTGCTTCCAGAAGGCCGTTGAGCATGATCCCAACTGTGCTATGGCCTATTGGGGTATCGCCTATGCCGCTGGCCCTAACTACAATCATCCTTGGGACACGTTTACTGAGAATGAGCTGCGGCGTACGGCAGCTTTTTGTTATGAGATGTCGCAAACGGCCGTGTCCTATGCCAGCCAAGCCACCCCTGTGGAGCAAGCCCTCATTCAAGCCCTTACCCACCGCTACCCTAGCTCAGTAGCGGCTGATGAAGAGGGGTTAGCGGCCTGGAATGATGACTATGCAGAGGCGATGAAAGCGGTTCAGGTGGCTTTCCCCGATGATTTGGATGTGGTGACCCTTTGCGCGGAGGCCATTGTCAATCGCAATCCTTGGCAGTTGTGGGATTTGACAACAGGCGAACCAGCGGTGGGGGCTGATACGGAAACGGCCGTTGCCATTTTAGAACAAGCATTGCAGCAGAGCGAAGCACAGAATTTGCCCCCTCATCCTGGCCTGTTGCACATGTACATCCACACCATGGAAATGTCGCCCACGCCGGAACGCGCCCTGCGAGCCAGCGATGCCCTGCGCTATCTCGTACCAGAAGCTGGACACCTGCTGCACATGCCTTCCCACATAGACATCCTCTGTGGTGACTATTACAATGCTGTCACCGCCAACAGCCGCGCCATCGTGGCCGACAATAAATATTTACAGCGCGAAGGGGCACTCAACTTTTATACCAGCTATCGTGTCCATGATTTCCACTTCAAGATTTATGCGGCTATGTTCTTGGGACAGTACCAAACTGCTTTGGAAACGGCCGTGGCCTTGGCCGACACCATCCCCGAAGCTTTGCTGCGCACGGAGGAGCCACCGATGGCCAATTTCTTGGAGAGCCTCATCTCCATGAAGCCTCATGTCTACATTCGCTTTGGCAAGTGGCAGGAGATTGTTGATGAGCCGCTGCCTGATGATCCGGAGTTGTATTGTCACACAACGGCCGTTCTCCATTACGCCAAAGCTATCGCCCATGCCGCCAGCGGCAATATTGCTGAAGCCGGAGCTGAAGCTAACCTATTTGAAGTAGCTCGCGCTCGTGTCTCTGAGGATCGTTATTTATTCAACAATCCCTGTCAGGACATCCTGGCAATCGCTGCTGAAATGATGGCGGGTGAGATTGAATATCGCAAGGGCAATTATGAAAAAGCTTTTGCCCACCTGCGGCGGTCGGTTGAATTGGATGATAATTTGAATTATGCGGAGCCTTGGGGCTGGATGCAACCCACACGCCACGCGTTGGGGGCCTTATTGTTGGAGCAAGGGCAGGTGGCGGAGGCAGAACAGGTGTATCGAGCTGATCTGGGCTTGGATAATACCCTCAGTCGGCCGTCGCAACATCCGAATAATGTTTGGAGCTTGCAAGGCTATGTGGACTGTTTGCAGCAGCAAGGTAAGCGGGCCGAGGCCACAGCTATGGCGGCTCGCCTCAGCCTAGCTAAAGCTCGGGCCGATGTGGAGATCAACACCTCCTGCTACTGTGCCCTCAGCCAGCATTGTTGTAATTAACTATTGACTTAACTAAAAAACCACGAATGACACGAAAAACACAAAATTTCTCTCTGGAGACTTTGCGCCTTTGCGTGAGCTTTTTTCGGGAGACTCATTATTGGATGTTATGCGCCAAGGAAGGTGTATGATATCAGGGAGAATTGATGTCTAAACAAATTGATGCAGCAGATTTTACAAGCAACCTATTTGGGATTCTTGAGGAAACTTTTGAGAATCATCATGGTATCTATCTAGACAAGGGTGATTCCCTTTTTAAGACGTTGGCCGAAATTAGTGCGACCGAAGCCTCGCAGCCAGTAGGCAATAAATGCGCGACACTGGCGGCGCAGGTGGCCCATACTACTTTTTACTTGGAAGTGCTGGAGAAATACACGCTGGGCCAAAACCCAGGTCAGGTGGATTGGGGCGAAATTTGGCGTACGGTGAGTGAAGTGTCGGAGGCGGAGTGGGCTGGATTGATCCAGGAGCTACGGCAGATGTATGAGCGTGTGATGGCGATGTTGCAAAGCATGGAAATGTGGGATAACAAGGCTATTGGTGGAGGCATGGCCATGGCCATTCATACAGCCTATCATCTAGGTGAGATACGGCAGGCTCTTTGCACTTTGCGCTAAACGAGACATAGTGGGCAAGGGAAGAAACAGTGAGCGAATCGGATTCTGGCATTGATCCGGCCTGGTTGCAGCGTAACCTGACAAATCCTGAAGAAGTGACCGCTTTTTATGATGACTGGGCGGCCACTTATGATGAAACGCTGGAGATGTGGCACTATCAAAGCCCGAAAGTGGCAGCTGGTCTGATGGCGCGATATGTGGCCAAGAACGGCCGTATTCTCGACGCTGGTTGTGGCACAGGTATGACAGGTAGGGCTTTGCACCAGGCAGGCTTCCGCCATATCGTGGGTCTTGATCTATCTCTCAAATCATTGGCCGAGGCAGAGCGGTTGGGCGTGTATGAACAAGTGCAAGCGCATAATTTGCAAGAACGGCCGTTTCCCTTTCCCGACAATTACTTCGCTGCCCTTGAATGTATCGGTGTCCTCACCTATGTCCCAGACACTTTATCCCTTTTTACCGAATTTTGTCGTCTCGTTCATCCGGGTGGTGTCATCATCTTCTCACAGCGGCAAGACTTGGTACAGGAACGAGCCTATTTGGCTATATTGCAACAGTTAGTGGACGATGGTTTGTGGCTGCCACTTCATCACTCTGAGCCAATGCCCTATTTACCCCATCCCGATAGTGGTTTAACGACACCCGTACTTTATTTTGTCTATCAGGTAGCTGGGTATGGGTAAGACCCCGCTTGCCTCGGTTGTGATTCCTAATTGGAACGGCCGTCATCATTTGGATGACTGCCTCTACTCTCTGCGCCGCCAGATATTTACTGATTTTGAAGTGATTTTGGTGGACAATGGCTCGACGGATGGCTCGCAAGCCTATGTGCGGGATTGTTTCCCAGAAGTGAAGTTGGTGGAGTTGGGGCAGAACCAGGGGTTTACGGGAGCTTGTAATGCGGGTTATGCAGTGGCACGAGGGGAGATTGTGGTGCTGTTGAATAATGATACGGAGGCGGATGAGGGCTGGTTAACGGCCGTTGTCCAAGCCTTCCAGACCCAGCCTCGAGTGGGCATGGTTGCCAGCAAAATGCTGCTTTTTGATCAGCGTGACCATTTTCATACGGCCGGAGATTTTTATCGTCTGGACGGGGTGCCGGGCAATCGGGGTGTTTGGCAGCAAGATATGGGACAGTTTGATGTGGTGGAACGGGTTTTTAGTGCCTGCGGGGGCACAGCCGCCTATCGGCGCACAATGTTGAATGAGATTGGCTTTTTAGATAATGATTTTTACTTTTCCTGTGAGGATGTGGATGTGGGCTGGCGAGCTAATTTGGCGGGCTGGCGGGTGTTGTATGTGCCAACGGCCGTTGTCTATCACAAGCTCAAGGCCACAGGGGGGAACGTGACGGGCAGTTATTATGACGGCCGTAATTTCCTCTATCTCATCTGGAAAAATTATCCAACCTCATTGTTACGTCGCCATTGGCCCAAGATTGTGCGGGCGCAATTCAATATTGCGGCTGAGGCTTTGCGGGCTTGGCGTGGCGAAGCGGCGCGGGCACGGCTGCGGGGACAGTTAGCAGGTTTGTGGGGGATCTTTAAGATGTGGCCCAAACGCCGCCAAGTGCAGGCTCTCCGACGAATTGACGACGATCAGCTAACGGCCGTTCTTACTCCGGTTGACGAGACTTCTTAGGGCAGATATGATCCGCTTTCGGATATAAACTTATGAAATTAGAAGCCCCCAAACCTTATCTATCCGTTATTATTCCAGCCTATAATGAAGAAAAACGCATCGGACAGACTTTAGCAGCTGTACACCAATATTTGCTGACTCAGGCCTTCACTTGGGAAGTGCTTATTGTCTTAGATGGTTCCAAAGACAATACCTTGTCCGTGGTTGAGCAGTTTGCTGACAATAAACCCCATTTTCGCTGGATTAATCGGCATGAAAATCGTGGTAAAGGTTATACTTTGCGCCAAGGTATGTTGGCGGCGCGAGGGGACGTTCGTCTATTTACCGACGCTGACAATTCTACCGGCATGTTCCATTTTGATAAGATGAAGCCCCTTTTTGCAGACGGGGCACAGGTTGTTATCTGCTCACGGGATAGAAAAGATGCGCCAGGAGCCAGACAGTCTGTGCCACAGTCGCCGCTCAAACGTTTTTTGGGTAATGCAGGTAACCTCCTTATTCAGATGATGGTTGTGCCAGGCATTTGGGACACACGCTGTGGGTTCAAAGCCTTTACGGCAGAGGCAGCTGAAAAAATTTTTGGGTTGACTTGTATGGATCGCTGGAGCATTGATGATGAAGCGTTGGCTCTGGCTCTGCGTTTTGGCTACGGGATTAAGGCTGTCGCAGCCAATTGGGTAAATGCTGAAGGAACCCATGTGCGCCAGATGGATTATCTAAAGAATATTGGTAATGCCATGCAGATTCGGTGGCGACTGATGACAGGTTTTTATGACCGCCCCCCAACAGTACCCGACCCTGTGATTGAGACGTGAGGTTGTGCCTGATTTTAGTTGGGAAACGGCCATTTCCTCCTCCTATCTTCATATTGCTGGCCTAGATGAAGCTGGACGTGGCGCTTTAGCTGGCCCGGTTACTGCCGCTGCTGTTATCTTTCCCCACCATACCCCCGACCAAATAGAGGCTCTCAAAGAAGTGAATGATTCTAAACAGCTTAATGCTAAAGTCCGTGAGTGGCTTTTTACACGTATCGTGAAACAGGCTTTAGCTTATGGTATTAGCTCAGTGTCAGCCTCGGGTATTGATAAAATTGGCATTATTCCGGCTACTAAACAAGCGATGATGGCGGCCTTGGCTCAACTGGAACCAGCGGCTGACTATTTATTGATAGACGGCCGTATTCGTCTGCCTAACAGCCCTTTGCCCCAACAATCTATCATACGTGGCGACAGCCACAGTCTGAGCATTGCGGCTGCTTCTATTTTGGCCAAGGTTACTCGTGATCAAGAAATGATTGCCCTGGACGAGACGTATCCCCAATATGGCCTTGCCCAACACAAAGGGTATGGCACAGAAGCGCATCGCGCCGCCATCAATCAATATGGCCCTTCCCCTATTCATCGTCATACGTTTGGCCCTATACGCCAAACGTTATTTGGGTAGTAATGCCTTTTGCATTACCTCATGAAGAGAACGACAGCCAATAACTTCTAGCCCATCAGGAATTTCCTGTAGACGGCGGCGGCTGGAGGCGGGAATAATGCAGCGTTTGAAGCCCAGCTTGCTGGCTTCTTTGAGGCGAATTTCTGTTTGACTGACAGCGCGAAGTTCACCACTGAGGCCGACTTCGCCAATGAAGGCCATATCAGCATGAATGGCGCGGTCTTTGATACTGCTGGCGATGGCGACGGCGACGGCGACATCAGCGGCGGGTTCGTCTATTTGCAGGCCACCAACGACATTGACAAAGACATCTTTGTCATAGAGGCTAATGTTGACACGGCGGGTGAGTACGGCCGTTAGCAGTAACAAGCGATTATAATCCACACCGTTGGCTGTGCGACGCGGGTTGGCAAAGGTGGTGGCACTGGCGAGGGCTTGGAGTTCGACGAGTAATGGCCGTGTGCCCTCAATGGTTACGGCAATGGCTGAACCGGGAGCATTAATTTGCCGCTCAGCTAAAAAGGCTTCGGAAGGGTTGGGTACTTCGACCATGCCCTGAGCCACCATCTCAAATACGCCAACTTCGCTGGTCGCCCCAAAACGGTTCTTGACGCTGCGTAAAAGGCGATAACGGTGAAAGGGATCACCCCCCAAATAAAGGACGGTATCTACGATATGTTCCAAGACGCGCGGGCCAGCGATGGAGCCTTCTTTGGTCACATGGCCGACGAGGAAAACAGTAATGCCACTGTTTTTGGCTAACTCTTGTAGGCGGCTGGCACACTCCCGCACCTGACTGACGCTGCCTGCAGAGGAGTTTAGGTTGTCGGTGAAGGTGGTTTGGATGCTGTCTATGATGACCATGAGAGGAGTCGTGTCTTCAATGTGTTGCATGATAGCGGCCAGGTTGGTTTCGGTAACGAGGTAGAGGTCGTGGGCAGCCACACCCAGACGGTCGGCCCGCATTTTTATTTGGCGACTGCTCTCTTCACCGGAAACGTAAAGGGTGGCTCCGTGTTGGTTGGCCACGAGGGTGGCGACTTGTAGTAGCAGGGTAGATTTGCCAATGCCGGGATCGCCGCCAACCAGGACGAGTGAGCCGGGGACGATGCCGCCACCAAGTACACGAGAGAATTCGGCGATAGAGATGGGAAGACGGCTGATGGAATCGGCCGTTATTTCGGCTAGGCGACGAGGTTGACTGGTAAAAGAAGCCCTAGCTCGCCTTTTGGCCGATGCATTACTGGCTGCCTCAACAATTTCCTCGACCATTGTGCCAAATTCATTACAGCGGGGGCAACGGCCCATGTAAGCGGGTGTGATACGTCCGCAGGATTGACAAACATATTGTGTTTTTTCTTTCGCCATAGTTTTCTCGCCTCAGAAGTATGAGTAAGGGATGAGTTGATTGTTTATGAATATTTACTGTAACTGTTGTCCGTGAAGCTGCTCAATATGGCTCAAGTATATGAGCGGGAGCCTAGCTTAAGGTTAACATCTTATTGTGCTGTTTTCAGCTTATTCTAGCATATGCTATACTCAAATGCTGTGATTGATTGGTTATCTGTGATAATGAATGGGTTCTGGATTTTAGGAACGGCCGTTTTATTGGCATCCTTTAGTTATCAATACAGTCAAACAGCCCCCCATAGTTTGAAGGAGCGTTTGGAACAGAAAGCATTTTTACGGCCGTTTTGGATAGGCATGACCCTTATTGCTATCGGTTTGGCTGGTACGAGCCAGGCATGGTGGGAGATGGGTCTGTGGAGTTTATTTATCATCATGAGTTTGATGATATTCATCAAACAAAAGTAGGTGACAGACAATGGAAATAAAGCAGTACATTGGTCTTGTTTGGCGCTGGAGTTGGCTGGTTATCCTCCTAGCAGCAATATTTGCTGGTGTCACCTACCTGGTAAATGTTAGGACGACACCTGTTTATCAGGCAACAGCCCGCTTTTTGATAGATGAGGCTCCTGGCAGCTCTGGTAATAATGATTACGCACAGATTTTGTTAGAACAGCGACTGGCTCAAACCTATGTTGAACTTATCAATGTCCGCACGGTGCGCCAAGAGACTGTTTCCCGTTTAGAATTGCCCTTCTCAGAAAGTGGTTTGGCTGGCAAAATTACAGTATCTGCACCAGAAGACAAACAAATCTTGGTTATTACTGCTGAGGATACAAATTATCAACGGGCGGCTGATATTGTTAATACGGTAGGGGCTGTGTTTATTGAGCAGACAGAAGCGCGCGAGAATTTGCGCTACGCTGAGCCTATTGCCAATTGGGAGATCCGCATAAGCGAGATTGGGGATGAAGTTGAGGAGATTGAGACAGAAATCAACTCCTTTGGTATGGCGGAAACGCCGGAGCAAGAAGCGGCTCTCTCCCGCTTACAAACCCAGTTGAACGAAGCTCAGTTTCGATACACAGAGGCTTTTAACAATATTAACCAATTGCAAGTAGCCCAAGCCCGCGAAAGCAGTAATATTATTCCCTTTGAGGCTGCCCAACCGAATAGAAACCCAATTCGTCCTCGTACAAATGCGAATACATCTTTGGCTTTCGTGGTGGGGGCGATTGTGGCTATTGGCATTGCTTTTTTGATTGAGTATTTAGATGATACGGTCAAAATGCCAGAGCAGATTCTGGAAGATACAAATATGGTAACTTTGGGCGCAATTGCCTACATTAAAGGGGACAAGCCTTCTGATCAAATGATTGCCCACCGAACCCCACGTGCCCCTGTGTCTGAAGCCTTCCGCATGGTGCGGACGAATCTGAATTTTGCGGCTGTGGATGATGGGTTAGGGACACTTATCATAAGTAGTGCTTCGCCGAGTGAGGGTAAATCTACTACGACGGCAAATTTGGCTGTGGTGATTGCCCAAACGGGTAAGCAAGTACTGGTTGTGGATGCTGACTTGCGTCGTCCGAAACAGCATCAGATTTTTGAAATGCCAAATAATCAAGGCTTGACAACGGCGATTTTAGATAGCCAAACCCCGGTAAGCCAGCACATTCAGCAAACGGCCGTTCCTAACCTCAATCTAATGACGAGTGGGCCTATTCCGCCTAACCCGGCCGAATTGTTAAATTCGCAACGAATGAACCAGATTTTGATAGCCTTAAAAGAGGAAGCGGATGTTGTCTTGTTTGATTCACCACCTATCCTTTCAGTCGCAGATGCAACCATCTTAGCTCCACAGGTGAATGGTTGCTTGTTGGTAGTTGAAGTGGGGAAGACCAGACGGAATATACTGGTACAAGCTGTCACACGTTTATTAAGCGCGAACGTTCATTTATATGGCTGTGTTATGAATCGCTCCCGGCCAAGTCGCCGAGGCTATTATCAATCTGATTATTACTATTACCAATATAATAGTTACGATTATGGTCAACGCTCAGGCAATAAGAGGAGTGGCATGATTAGGTTTCCTCGTTGGCTATCGGGCTTAAGTAAGCGCTAGAGTCGGATTGAAGTATGGAAGGACGGATGCGCTCATCCCGGTGGTTGATCGCTATCGGCGTTTTGTGGATAAGTTTGGCGGGAGCCTTGCTGATTTATCAATTTTATGGTCCACGAGAGGTGATCGTGCGCTGGGATACGGCCACTGAGATTGATACAGCCGGATTTTATCTATATCGAAGCCAATTACCTGATGGTGAGTTTACTTTGGTGAATAATGAGGGTGAATTGATTCCGAGCCAAGGCAGTGCGCTTTCCGGTGCGACTTATACATTTACGGATGAAGATGTGGTGCCTGGTGAAACATATTACTATTTGATTGAAGAAGTGGAATATGATTTGACGAGTAATCGTTATGAAGAACAAATCTTTGCCTATACGGTGCCACGTATGGATTGGTGGGCCATTGTTCTGGCTTCTATCAGTACAGTTGTTGGCCCGATTATGCTGGTGACAGGTTTACGGGAGAGTCAAAACTAATGGATATTGAAGATATGCCACAAGTTGTACCGGATTTGATTTGGCGGGTATTGGATCAGGAAACAGTCGTTGTATCGCCTGTCAGTGGAAAATATTGTGTCTTAAATGACTTGGGTACTGTGATCTGGCAACTTTTAGTTGAGAAATGTTCGGTAATGGATATTGAAGATCATCTTGTGGCCCAGTATGAGGTTTCTCGGGACCAGGCAAGAGACGATGTTTCCCATTTCTTGTCTGATTTACAGCAGCGGGGGTTGCTGGTATGGGGTGTTTGAGCTATGTCTACGAAGAAATTGTTGCAGTTTGTTTTTATTTTTGGTGGGGTTTTTATCTTGTCATGGCCGCTTTATGTGATGGCCAGAACCCTACCGGAAACGGCCGATTCGCCAATAGTCACGACGGCCGTTGAGATCACTACTTCAGATACAACAGGCATTTCGTTTGAATTGAACACGGCTGCGTTCAGACAAGATGCAACTGGTGCTGTCATGGTAGATGGTCTGTCCGAAGTGTTGCTTACAGAAGGCGCGCCAGCCTTGCCCTATTTTGTCACCACACTTATTTTGCCACCTGAGGCGCAGGCGGTGGTATCTGTGGCTGAATCGGCTGTTTCTACACAACAAGTTGCCCCTGTCTCGCCTGTACCTCAGCCCACATTTGCCGGTATGGATACCGTGGATGATGGCTTTTCGCCCTATGCACTGGTGGATGATGCGGGTGAGGTGATTGGATATGCCTCGCCTGGGTTGGAGTTGGTGGAGGACACGGCCGTTTACAATCAAAACGCCCTTTATCCGCAAGCCACCTATGATCTATCCCAGCCGGCCTATCTACGTGACTTTCGGTTGGTAGAATTGCGTCTCTACCCGCTGCAATACAATCCAGTAACGGGTGAAATACGTCAAGCCCAAACCATGCAGGTGCAGGTTGAGTTTGTGGGTGCGCTGTGGGAGGGTTTACGGCCGTCTGTCAGCCACCAAAACACCTTCCAACATCGCCTCTCAGATCAAGCCCTCAACTATGAGCAAGGTCAGCGGTGGCGCAGTCTGCCTCGCTCCCTACAAAATACGATGCCCACACAACTGCCTATAGGCAGCGATGTGTATAAAATCGAGATCAATCAGGACGGCATTTATGAACTGACAGGGGCTGACTTTGCTGCTGCTGGCATGGACATCGGCAACACTGATCCCAATACCTTGCAAATGCTCTATCGTGGTCAGCCCATGGCCTACCAAATGTTGAATAGCAATGGAGATAACGATTTTGATCCAGATGAAAAAGTCCGCTTTTATGGCTGGGCTTTTGAGGGGCCGCGCACAGAAAAACAATTTATCAATAATAATGTACTATGGCTATGGGCTGGTGGCACACCTACCTACATGGCTGATCGTCCTAATGAAACCAACATGGGCTATCCAGTAGACACCAACTTTTGGGCTGAAATCACCCAGGAACCAGAAAATAGTTTCTTTTCTTCCTGGACACGTTGGGAGACCTTGCCCAATGAACCAGATTCTTGGTACTGGGATTACATTAATAAGCCATTTAATACAATTACTAGGACATATACGACGACATTATTTTACCCAGAACCTACAGGGCCGGATGCTATCTATCTCTTGGAATATATTGTTAGGCGCAGTTTAACAACCCAGCCCCATATTATTCATACCCGTATCAATGATAACCCTGATCAAGCCACGTTCATGTGGCTAGACCCTAGTGGTTATGTCCAGACCAACATTAACCTAACAAACAGTGTGCCTATCAGTGATATAAATCATGGACAGAATATGATAACGGCAACTTATGCTACGACAACGAAGGATCAGCTTTATCTCAACCGGATAACAGTCGAATATATGCGGCAGTTGTTGGCCGTGAATGATCAATTGTTATTCCAAGATGAGCAAGGTAGTGCCCGTGAATTTCATGTGTCTAGTTTTACTGAAGGATCCGTCAGCAACGTATTGGTTTGGGATGTTTCTGTGCCTACTAGCACGGTGGAAATTGAGATGAATGGCAGCGATATTGTGCCTGATGGTGGCACATTTATCTATAAAATTGGCAGCGATCAGCCAGCTGGAAGTCGCTTTTTGGTGACTACGGCCGCCAATGTCTTAACAGCAGCGCATTTGGCCAACAGCATCAGTCACTATGTGCCACCTAGCCTTGATCCACCAGGGGGTGTGGCTGATTGGCTGGCCATTAGCCACAGTGATTTTATGACGCAAGCTGTACAGCTGGGCAATCATCGGGCCAGTAGCGATTATGGTGGGTTGATAACGCATACAGTAGATATTGCTGATGTGCTTGAGCAGTATGGCTATGGTTTGCCACTGCCAGCGGCGGTGCAATCTTACTTGCGCCACGCCTTAGCTAATTGGACCGTTGCGCCTAGTTACGCGACACTTGTAGGTGATGCCACGCATAATCCCCGCAATCTTGATTGCACAATAGGGTGTTCAGTTTGGGATGCGGATGCGGTGAATTATGTGCTGACGGACCTGCCCTTTGTGGATCGTTTTCAAGGGATGATTCCATCAGATTTACGATTTTCGCTGTTAAGTGGCGATGATTTGTTGGCTGATTTGGCCATTGGCCGTATTCCGGTAAAAACGCCAACAGAAGCGACTAATGTCGTAGCGAAGATTATCGAATTTGAAGCCAATCAATATGATCCTACTCATAGTAGCTGGCAAAATGATATGTTGTTTGTGGCAGATAATTTTGATCCGCAAGCTGGCAATTTTTGTTCTGCTAACATGAGTACAGCCGCAGTATTACCAAGTTCATTTGATCAAATACATCTGTGTTTACCTGGGGTTGATGGTGTGAATCCGCCGACACCAGAAGAAGTAGCTGTCGTCCGACAAGCAATGAGTGAGACGGTGAACATTACTGGAACAACGCTTTTGAATTACCGGGGGCATGGTGCCATTAATCGTTGGACAGGTAATGGTTTGTTATCGACACAGATGTCAGATATTTGGCAAAACAACGGCCGTCCCTTTATGATTTTAAGTGCTGACTGTCTGGATGGTTACTTCGCATCGACGAGTAGTTCGGGTTTAGGCGAGACATTCCTCAAATTAGATGATCGAGGTACAGCGGCGCATTGGGCATCATCCGGTTTGGGATTTACTTTTGAACATTCAATTTTGCATCAGAATTTCTATAATGGCGTTTTCATAGAGGGTTTGACGGCCATTGGGGATGCTGCCAACCATGCCAAACTTGTTTATCTGGGCAATGGCGGGCACGAATCCGAAGCTTATTCCTTTAACTTACAAGGTGATCCCGCGATGCAGCTTTACCGGCCGGACATTCGGCTGTCAAAGCAGGCATTGCAACCAGAGGTCGATCCCGGTAATACAGTAGACTTCTTGTTGACCGTGCACAATAATGGGCTTGTGCCTGCCTATGTAGTGGTGACTGACACATTGCCACCTGAGTTAAGTTTTATCAACGTAACGGCCTCAGCCCCTACTTATGCGCCCGTTATTTCTGGCAATCAGGTAAGTTTAGAGTTTGTTGATCTTTTAGGGGTTAGTGACTCGTTTTTGATTACGCTGACGGCGAGTACAGCGACAGATTTCATTGGGGTGACCACCAATTGGGCCACAGCCATTGGCATTGATAGCGAGGTCAATCCTGTTGACAATACAGCGGGTGGAACCGTGACCAGCACGGTTCCCAGTGTTACCTTAACCTTATTTACAGCAGTGGCACTCGACAATGCTGTGCAGCTTGATTGGACAATTAGCCAGGAATTTAATATTGATTCATATCGGGTGACACGTTCGGAAGAGGGTGGACCATTCATTTGGTTACAAAATTTGGGTAACAATGGCTATATTCCATCTCAAGGTAATGTGCCTACTGACTATGCTGCTTTGGACGACACAGCCCAAAACGGCCGTTCTTATCGTTATCGCCTATTTGCAGTACAAGATAATGGGTCTGAGTTTGGTCTAGGGATGCGTGAAGTGGCTCTGTCTCCTTATGCCAGTCAACTGACTTTTACCGCTACTCCTCTGAATAATGAAGTTCCTCTCGATTGGCAGGTAGTCTCAGAACAAGATTTAGTTGCTTACAGTATTGAACGCGGCCAGAATGGCACATTCACCTGGCTGCAAGACTTGGGCACGAATGGATTTATCTCGGCTACAGGGGACATTAATGCATCGGCTGCTTATTTGGTGACAGATACAACGGCCGTGAATGGTCAAACCTACACCTATCGTCTCTTAGCCTACGAAGGACTCACACCAGGTGCAAGAACGGCCGTAATAGCCACGCGCACTGTGACTTTGATGGACATTAATCTGGTACACTTTACGGCAACTGCCGCCGACAGTGCAGCACGATTAGATTGGGCGACCACATTTGAAGTCAATGTAGGGGCTTATCGTCTGGAGCGGGGCCAAAATGGCACCTATCATTGGTTGCAGAATTTAGGCCATAATGGGTATATTTCAGCAATAGGTGGCCCGCTGGACAGTGCCAGCTATGTGGTGACAGATACAACGGCCGTAAACGGACAGACATATGACTATCGCCTCATTGCGGTCTTGGCCCAGCCAGATACTGTAGAGAGTGAGTTAGCAGAAGATCAGGTAATGCTTCCTTCAAATCTTTATTTGCCTTTTATTGTTAGACCGTAGATGATCAAAATACGACGCAATTGTCTTCCAGTGATCTTGTTGATATTGTTATGCCTATTTGGGAATGTGCTTGGCATTCAGGCGGCACCTCCCCAGAGTGTGGGATTAATTTCTTTTGAGGCGACAATATTAGAAAGTGGCGTACAACTAGAATGGGAAACGGCTACGGAACTAGATACGGCTGGTTTTATCGTCAAACGCGCTGATAATGGCGGGACATTTATCTCTCTGCCAGATATTGGTGTGCCTGGTTTTACTGATGCTGATGGCAATCCAGCTGGATTCATTATCAGTGAGGGCGGACCAGCCGAAGGGGCTACTTATCAAGAGCTGGATCAGACGGTTCTGGCAGGAAACAGTTACACGTATAAGCTGATCGAGGTTGAGGACACTTTTCAGGAAAAAGAGCTGGGCGTACAAAGTGTTACTTTAGATCAGGGGCCTACAAACACGCCCGCACCTCAGGTGACAGCTACTAATACTGCCATTTCTGTTCACACAGTCACGCCAACACCTCTGCCCACACGTACACGTCAGCCAACAGCTTTGCCTACAGCAACTGCCACAGGGGTTGTACAGACTAATGTCATAGCTCCCACCCCCACACCTGTCTTTATCGAGTCACCGACAACTGCTGTCCAGACTAATTCCTCAACATCACAGACAACTGGCAGTGAAACCAGCAGTTCAGGCGGGGCTGGGGCGGCATCCGACTCTAACACGAGTAATAGCAGTGTGGCTTTGGCGCAGACGGATGAGACGGCAACGGCCGTGCCTCTCACTGTTACCCCGGAAAATGTGAATAATCAAGAAGGCTATCCAGCCAGCCAAAATCAAGACGAGTTTACCCCCATACCTCAACTTGATGCACCTACTCCCATTTCTTTGGTAGAAACCCCCTATCCTGTGGCTACACCGAGCGCAGATGGATCGTCTCCTGCGGTTTCTATCATTGGCAATCAGCTCAACGAACAAGCCAACAACACGCTTAATGCTGCCCAGGAGAACCCAGATCGTGCTGCACGATTGGGTCGAATTTATCTATGGGGGGGCTTTTTCCTGGCTCTTCTCGTTTTCATAACAACAATAGTAGCAACGATCTTACTGTTTACGCGCAAGCGGACACAATAAAGGCTGCATGACGCGATCCACGACGATACTGCTCTTTGTTTTGAGCTTTTGTGTTGCCTGCCGTCAGAAAGAGTCGCCACCAGAAGTGGGTGTTTTCCGCGAAGATGCACTTAAGATCGAGGTGGCTGAGACGGGTTTTTACCGCATCACAGCAGCGATGCTGGCCGAAGCTGGTTTTGAAACAACAGGATTAGTGCCAGAAACGGTTTCTTTGCAGCAAGGTCAGGGGCAGGTTCCCTATTTAATTAGTGATGGTGACCTGATTTTTTATGGGCAAGCTCCTGATAGTCGGTATACGGCCGTGCGTACCTATCTTTTGGAACTCAATCAAGGTGGACGGGTAATGGCGGAAACGGTCGTGTCCCCTACCAATGCCCCTCTCCTCACCCAACTGCCTGTGACGGTTCATCTGGAACAAAATCAGCATTATGAAGCCTCTGCTTTGCTCACCCTGCCGCCCGCTGAGCGAGATACCCGGCTGGTTGATTTATGGTTTTGGCAATCATTGGACTTGCGCCAGAAACAAGTATCCATCCCTGTGACCTTGTCTGCTGTGGCTGACGGCTCGGCCAAGCTTTCCCTACGTTTGTGGGGGCAATCTGACAATGCTCAAGTGGCTGATGATCACGATTTAGATGTCATCCTCAATGAGCAGACGATGGGTACGGCGCGATGGGATGGCAAGCAGTTCCATGTGGGGCAGCTTGATATGCCGCCAAGCAGCTTACACAGTGGCGAAAACCAGCTTGTGTTGGATAATGAAGTGCCAGGAGCCTCTTTTCTGGATATCATGCTGCTAGACTGGTTGGAAATCAGCTATATGGCCGAGCCTGTGGCTGTGAATGATCGTCTACAATTTGATGGTGTGATGGGACAAGCGGCGTTGACAGGGTTTAGTGAACGGCCGTTCCTCTTTGACACCAGCGATCCTGACAACCCCACAATATTGACAGGTTGGACATGGGCTGAGGATACTGTACAAGTGAGTGTGTCTGAAGCAATGCGAGTAACGGCCGTTGGCCCCCAAGGTTATCTCATCCCGGCTCAACTCCAACCTGTGCGAGCCAGTCAATGGCACACAGAGACGCAGCAAGCCGATCTACTCATCATCACTACCGATGAACTAGCACCCGCGCTGGTTCCCCTGGTGGAAGCGCGGCAGGCACAGGGGTTAGCGGCCGCCGTGGTTCCCCTGACCGAGATTTATGACGCTTTTGGGCAAGGACAGGCTGAGCCAGATAGCATTACCGCCTTTGTCCGCTATGCGTTAGAAAGTTGGCAAGCCCCAAAACCACTTTACCTGCTTTTGGTGGGTGAAGCCACAGCCGACTACCGGGATTATCTGGGACAGGCTCCAGCCAACTTGATTCCTGCACCGATGGTGGCTGTGCAGTTTAGTGGTGAGACAGTGAGCGATTCGCGGCTGGCTGATGTGGATGGAGACAAGCGGCCTGATTTGGCAGTGGGGCGATGGCCTGTGAGTCAAGTGGCGGAAGTGGAGGCTTTGGTAGCGCGTACCTTGGCTTATGAAACTGGAACGGCCGTTGACCGGGCTGTTTTCGCCACCGATGCCAGTGAGGGCCAATTTGCGGCTATGGCTCAGCGCATTACCGATGTGGCCGGTCTGACGAGTGCCATTTTTAATGGCCCGCAGGCCAGCCAAGTGGCAGCTGAAATGAATGAGGGAACCTGGTTGACCACCTATATCGGGCATGGCAGTGTGGGGCAGTGGGGAAAAGATGATGTCTTTACTGTGGAAGCCATTAGTCAGTTGGACAACACCACACCTCCTATTGTTCTGCAATTAACTTGTCTGACGGG
Organism: Promineifilaceae bacterium (SeqCode); assembly: GCA_965223555.1. Taxonomy (GTDB): domain Bacteria; phylum Chloroflexota; class Anaerolineae; order Promineifilales; family Promineifilaceae; genus CBDCWU01. Next base: position 333,108 of record CBDCWU010000008.1, on the reverse strand, counting down.
CCTATTTGCTCACCCTCAAGATGCCTCTTTGTCGGAGCAAATGCTGCGCCATGAGGGTGGCCCGGTATTGATTGTGGCGGCCACCAGCCTTACCCTTTCTACCCACCAGGAGCCTTTTGCGGCTGCTTTTGTACAAAGTTTACGAGATACAGAGATCACACGCATTGGTGATGCCTTTCAGGAAGCCAAGCTAGCACTGGATGTAAACAATAATGGGCTGCGTGAGATTAGTGATACCTTTGTTTTGTTGGGCGATCCCAGTGTTATGATTGTACGCCCCCAATAGTTATATGTCACGCTCCTTCAAACTTTGGCTAAATTTCCTGTTTACGGCCGTTTTGGTAGCGGCTGGTTTCTGGTATTTGGTACAAGAGGTGACGCTGGAGCGGTTTAGCCAAGCCATAGCGCAGGCTAATTTGCTCTATATTGGATTGGCGGTGATGGTTGTGTTGGTGACGGCTGTTGTTAAAACATGGCGTTGGCAACTGCTCTTCCCCAAAAATTTACCTTTTTTGCCTCTATTCTGGTCATTGGCTGTGGGGCAGTTTATCAATATGGTTGTGCCTTTTTTGCGTTTGGGCGAAGTAGCCCGCATCTATAGTCTCGATCAACAAGTGCAATCGGGCAAAGTACGGGTAGTGGGGACGCTGGTAGTGGAAAAGACGCTGGATTTGCTCATGTTGCTGTTAATGATGGTTATGCTATTACCTTTTGTGGTGTTGTCTGACTTCGTGACGACGAATGGAGTGGCCTTGGCAACGGCCGTTTTCATGGCTATCTTTGCCCTCTATATTTTAGCGTATCACACCAAGTGGGTGGTGCAGCTTTTGCAGAAGTTTACGCACTTCTTGCCCGAACGCTGGCAACGGCCGTTTCATCAGCTCACCATTGCTGGGTTGGAAGGGTTAACGGCCCTGCGCCAGCGTCGTACCCTCTTGGCCTTGATTGGCTCCTCGTTGTTTATTGCTTTTCTCTCCATCCTCACGCCTTGGCTGCTGCTGCCTGCCTTCCATTTGCCAGCTACCTTTCTGTTGGCAACGCTGCTGAATGTGGGGGCAACAATTGCTATTGTGCCAGCAACCACCCCGGCCAAAATCGGTGTGGTACAATTTGCTGTGATTTTTATTTTGTCACAATTAGAGGTGGGAGAGGAAGCGGCCGTTTGGGGCTATGCTATTGTTTACCATCTGGTGGTTGTCTTGCCCCAAATCCTATTGGGGGCCGTCGCCACCACGCAAACAAGCTGGCGACCTCTCGAGACACAGACGAATTGACCTATTCGGCTGAAATTATCATCGGCAATAGGAAAACGGCCGTTTATGAGGTAGGTTGTGCTAGAATACAGCCATTATGATTTGAGTAAGCGATAGTATAATAAGCTGTTGGTTATCACCCAATAGACGAAACGAAAGTCCTGTTTTTGTGTTATCTTGTAACGAAATGAGGATTGATCCGTATTGATAGACGATAAATGATACCTGAGGAGCCATATATGACAGAAAAGCATGAAGATGAACCAGTAAGCCGACGGAATTTTATGAAGGCAGCAGCGTTGACGGCTGTGGCCGCCACAGCCACTGGTGCGGGTGCGGCATTATTGAAAAAGGAAACGGCCGTTTCTCCACCAGTTGCTCAGACTCCCCCACCTGTTTTGCCCCAAAACAGCTTGATTACAACCGACACGAATACGGCCGATCTCTGGTCCCGTCTGGTGGAAGCGCAGGCCGACAACATGCGTCTGCAATCCTCCCTTTCGGCGATGGAGCGGCAGGTGGCCGCTTTGGAGCAGCAGTTGGCGGGCAAAGGGTCAGCTAGTGAGCAGTTGACGGTGGAATTGGCCAGTGCCAACCAGCAGATGGGCTTGTTGGCTGGTTTGGTGGCTTTGTATGAGCAGCTCGACGATGTAGATATGGCGGCGGTATGGGAGGAAGGCGTTTCGGCCGTTTCGGAAAGCATCGCTGATTGGGTGGAAGAGATCCCAACTTTAGATGAGGGTATTGAGTTAGGACAACAGGCTTTAGATAATTTGGAGGAGCATATTCCTTTGTTGGAAAACGGCCGTGTCTGGCTGGATAGTCAACAAGATAAGCTGCAACTGTATTATGAAGGGATTGAATTGCTACTGCTGGCAGCCGTTGAAGTTGCCGCGCCCTTTTTGGATATGATTAATGAGTGGTTCCAGAAAATAAATGGTTGGTTGCCTTTCAATATTGGTCAACAAGCAGCCAACATCATGGCCTCCATTACCACCTTATTGGCAGAGACCCCGCATACTGTCAGTGGCTTGCATACAAATGTGGCTCAACCCTTGGACATTTGGCTGAATCGGGAAGAAGGGGAAACACAATTACAACGTCAGGTGGTAAAACCAATTCGCCAAGGGGTTTTGGCCAGCGCCAAAGGGGTGACAGCGAAAGCACAACAGGTTCAGACTGTATACCAGGCCCAATTATTAGAGCCAACGCAAACAGCCGTAGCCAACCAACAGGCCGTGCGTACTCTGATTAGCCAATACCGGGAGCGGCACCAAGTCTGAGATTTTGCCTAATAATTCCGCTCTCTGCCCAAAATCATCAAGCCCAAACTGAGGGCGCGGCCTGAATTTTCCATATTTTCGGCCGAGATAAAGGTCATTGTGTCACCAGATAGGCGGGCGTTGCGCTCCCAGCCACGGCGGCTAAAGCCTACCTGAGGAATATCACTGTCAACGGCCGTTGTTACCAATCCTGGCCCAAAAATATTCATGGTTGGTGAGCCGTCCTGGCGTACTGTTTGCTGGTTGACTAAATGGGAAGCCGTTTCCATTAACTTGGCTAAGCGTGAGGTTTCTTCGCCCCAAATGCCTATCTCATCCCCGCCACCTGCTAGACCACGTATGTAAACAACCGCTTCAATGTCAAACGAATCGAAACCAGTGCGAGCCTCAAGGAAAGAGCGGGGATCGGGGGCGGCTACTTGGTCTGGCAACCCCTCACCGCTATAGGCCACAAACAAGAAGGTTTTATAGGGTTGATACCCTGATTTCTGCATCGTGCGAATTGTTTCTAACATAACGGCAATGCCTGAGGCATTGTCATTGGCGCCCTCATACGGCTGGCCCAAGGTAACAGGGGGGGCATCATATTGCACAGCCACCAATATCAAATTGCCGTCGAGGGCGTCTAATGTGCCAGGTAGGTGGCCGATAACATTGTTGACAGTGATATCTTCTACATGACCGTTGATGTCTAGCGTGGCCGTTGTCTCTGTGGCCATATCTAGCCATTCATCGGCCGCCATATCCTCAACCAACTCACTCAGCCGCTGTACAGTTAAGTTATTGCTTTGTAGCAGTCGATTAGCCGCACGATCGCTGACCCAAAAAACAGGTGTATTTTCGCCACAGCCTGCGCTTGGCTCAGCAGCGGAGTAGGTATAACGTCGCTTCATATCGCTCAAGTCCTTGGCGATGATCAGAACTCCCTGACATGTCATGTCACGCAGGCGAGGCAAATTGTACCGGTCGAACAGTAAGACGATGTCCTGTGAATAATCTAGCTCAGTTACAGATTTTTCTGGTCCCAAGACGAGCAGACGTACACGGCCGTTTACAGCCCCTTCATTGCGGTTGACTGTGGGGAAAACGGCATAATCTTGGCCAAATTCTAAGTCGCCGCCCCCATCCTCTAGCTGAAGGCTTGGCTCCGTATCGAAAGCGAAATAGGTGCGTGTGTCTTCCTGGAAATAGGTCATACTTTGCCCTCCGGCTTGCAGACCGATTTTTTGGAATTCATCGCGGATGTAAACGGCCGTTTCCTGCAACGCACCGCTACCTAAGGCCCGTCCATGTAATTCTGGTGTAGTCAAGCTGGCCAATTTAGTCTCGGCTCCGAGGCTAGCAAACGTATCAGCTTGCAGGCGATAATCAGCAATGGCCCCTGTATTGGTGCGTGCCCAAATGAAGAAAGCCATTAAAGCGACGCCTGCTGTCACTGTATAGCGATTGAAGAGGCGATTAATCACCAACCCCACTTCTTCGACTAAACGGCGCAGCCCTTCGCTCAGCAGATTAAAACCTAAGATAGCGATGAAAAAGGCAGCCATTGGATAGAATCCCGTCCAGGGATACGAGCGTGTCCAGCCACGAATATTACTGAGCAGTGATCCCCATTCAGGCACATTAGAGAAGAGACCAAAAGCTGCTGCCCCTGATCCAGCTCCACCATTAATAAAGATGCCAATAAAGCCCAACTCGCCCAAAATCAGCAGCACGGCTCCGACCTCTACGGCAGCTACAGCGATGAGAGCAGGGGCCAGGTTAGGCAAAACATGGAATAAAATTAGGCGTGAAGTGCGTTGTCCGACAGCTACCGCACTTTCGATGAAAGGCAGAGGGCGAATTTTGATCACTTCACTTCGCATAAGCTGCATCACTTCGCTCCAGCCAACGATGCTGAGGGCGATAATAAAGGTGCGCATGCCAGCTTGAATATTGAAGGCGAATATGAATAAAGCTGCTAGGAGCAAAGTGGGGAATACGGCCATGGCTTGTACGGTGCCCATAATGAGCCGATCCAGCCAACTAGCACGGAACCAGCCAGCTAGTACGCCCAAAATAAAGCCAATAAGAAGCCGCACTAGCACAACCGTGAAAGCCAAAATAAGGGTCTGTTGGGCTCCAGCTAAGACCAGACTCAGCATATCGCGCCCTAATGGATCGGTGCCCCAAGGATGGAGGTCGTTGGGGGCAAAGGGCGGTACTTGAATGGTTCCATCTATCATGGCAACCTGCTGGGTGGTGTTGGGGCTGTATGGGGCCAGACGTGGCCCAAAGAGCATGATGACGATGAGGGTGATGACGATGAGGCTGCCTAGCATGAGGGGCAAATTTTGTAGAGTACCTTGCCGCCAAGCCCCCCAACGTGCTCCGGGAGCTTTTTCAACTGTTAATTCGGCTGTTGCCAGCTCTTTGTTATTTGGGAGGGCGTGCCGAAAGGGACTTTCTTCCTCGGCTTCGGTAGGGTTAACACGGGTTCGTATCCAGGCTGATATAGGATTTTCGATTAGGAAACGGCCGATTTCATTACCAATGCTTTGTAGTGCATCCCACAGATTTACCTTGTCCCCACCCTGCTCGGTGTAGGCGGGCGCTTCACGTAGCCGCGGATCAATGATGGCATAGCTGGCCTCTAAAAGAAGGTTGATAGTGATAAAGATCAGCCCTAGGGCCAAGAGCAGAGCGACTGTCATGTCTGTGTCACGCAGGAACATGGCTCGTAACAGCACCTCGCCCATGCCGCCCCAACCAAAGTAAATTTCTACAACGGGTAGACTACTGAGGGAAAAGCGCAAGGATACGGCGATAGTGGTGAGGATGGGTACGGCTGCATTTTTGAGGGCATGAACAAGGAGGATGGTTGATGAGCGTAAACCCTTGCTGCGAGCTACGCGCACGTAATCCTGGTTCAAAATATCACTTAAAGCGACAAAGGTGATGCGGGTAATTTGGGCCACAGGGCGGGCAGCCAGCACCAACATAGGTAGAATGAGGTGCTTGTCCCAACCGAAGCCGCCCACCGGTAGCAAGCTTTGCCCAACTGTGCGGGTGTATTGGATGGCAGCAATTTGCAGGCCAAGCGCGGCAAAAAAGCTGGGAGTAGAGATGCCTATGAAGGAGAGGATAAGAATCCATAAAGAGCCGCGTTTGTGGCGGCGTATGGCAGCGATGACACCCAAGGGTACACCAATGACGATGGAGAGCAGGAAGGTGACCCCTAAGAGGCCTAAACTACGGCTAACCGCCAAGGGTAAGGCTTCGATAACGGGTAGCTGCCGCCCTCTAGCAACGGTGCCTTGTAATGACAGACCCAAATCACCGCTGAATAAGCGGCCTAGATGGTCGATAGCCTGGTTAATCGCTTGACCAATGGCGGTTAGTAAGGGTTGCCCTTGCCCAGTGGCAGTGGCGGCGTTGAAGGCGATATGGATGAGGAAGACAATTGCTAGCAGCACAATGCCGTTAAAGAGTATGCGCTGGCCAATGATAACGGCCGTCTGCCGCAGGTGAGCAAGACGGGATGGGAGAACGGCCGTTGACTGTGTGGACGGGGCTGGATCAAGTGTCTGTTCCATAGTGCCTCTGTGATAATCACTCAATTGGTGGATATTGGCGTGTTTTGCTTTCCAGCGGGAAATTACATCATGCTGTAATAATTCTAATTGCTGGAAAATTCGCTAGTACTCTGACAAACTTCTTTTGTCGGACAGAAGCGGTAGCTTCTGCAAGGTGCGCTGCGCTGTCATATCCGTCAATAGGTGTTTGGCGCACCACTAGCCACTAATTACTTATAGGGGCGTAAACTACGATTTAATCACTAACAGGCGCTTACTCTTGCGACACTTCGGGCGTGGCTCTGCCCCAATTATCAGGTACGGCTGTGCTTTCTAGAATGACCCGGGCACGTTCCATCAAGCCCATGGCGTTACGTTCTGCTTCCCACAGCTCAACGGCTGGATACTCATCAGCAATGAGTGTTAGACGGAGGGTGTTGTTGTCCCAGACGGCCGTTACATCATCCACTGTCGCGTTACGTCCCCGCTCCAAAAATTCAGCCAAGCGCAAGATGGCTGATAACCGTGCCAATAGCATCTCATCACTTCCCGTCAGCAGTGATTCATAGCCATTAATAGCTGGCTTGCCTTTACGATGATAGCGGGTGAGCAAGGCAATCAAGGACACTTCGCGGGGCGTGTAACCGGGCAAGCCACTGTTAATGATTAACGTTTGTGAATGTTTGTGGTGGTCGTAATAACCAATCACACTGCCAATATCATGTAAGAGTGCAGCCGCATCCAGCAGTTCATGTTCGACTGCCCCATAGCCGTGTAGTGGCGCCAACTGATTAAAGAGCCGCCCGGCTAGATAGCGCACATGGGTCGCATGTTTTTTCTGATAGTGATAGATACGGGCCATATTGAGCACACTAAATTGACGCACATTGGCGACAACGGGGTATTCTAGATGCTGCCAAAAATGTTCAAAGAACAACCCTTCGCGTAGCCCATTCATGCTGATTGTGAGGGCAGGGGCATTTAGCCGGCCCATGACAGCTTGTATGACCATGGCTCCCGGTAGAATGATGTCTGCTCGGTCGCTGTTGAGGCCGCGAATTGCTTGTCGTTCTTTGAGGGGTAGCTCGATTAATTGACGAATATTTTCATTGATGTCATCTAATGTAAGTTGAAAACCGTGTAGGGTGTTGAGGGGGTAGTTGTGTCGCACGGCGGCCATTTTGGCTAGATTGCGAATGGTACCACCTAAACCTATTAAAACACGCTCCGGTTTGAACTTTGTTTTTTGCAGCCAGGGGATACTATCTAGGTGTTGACTAATCTCCTGTTGTACGGCTTGAATTTCGGCCGTTTCGATGGGATCATTATGAATAAAGCGTTCGGTGAGGGCTAAAGCACCTAAGGGGAACGAACGGCCACGTTCAAAACGGTGGTGGCGAATTTGGACGATTTGGGCACTGCCCCCGCCAATATCTACCATGTAGCCCCGCTCGATTTGCACTTCATTGAGAGCGCCTAGCGTGGCATAGTAGGCTTCTTTTTCGCCATCTAACACTTGTAAAGAGAGGCCGATTTCTTGTCGCACTTGCTCCACAAATTGACGACCATTCCAGGCCTCGCGCACAGCACTGGTGGCTGTGGGAATGATCAAGTCTACTTGTGAACTATCACAAAACCGCTTGAATAGGCGCAGTGTGAACAAGGCGCGAGCCATGGCAGCCTCGCTCAAACCCTGTGCCGTCAGACCTTGTCGTAATCGTACTACTTCCCGAATTTCGTCTTCCAAACGATAGGCATTACCTGGTATGGCACTCATCAAGATGAGGCGGGCTGTGTTAGAGCCGAGATCAATGACGGCAATACGTTGTGTGTTCACCCCTTACTCCAATGCCAAAAAATCCCGCCCACGCAGGCGATTATCGATGCGTTGCCAGATTTGGTCGAGATGTTCTTCATACTGTACATAATCTAAGTTGTCGGTATTAATTGTTAACACTGGACTAAGTCGGAATTTGGCTGCCCATTGTTCATATAGTTCATTTAATTGGGCTAAATAGGTCTCAGCAATGGCTTGTTCATAATCCCGGCCTCGTTGCATGATGCGGCGACGCAGGGTGGGCATGGAGGCTTGTAGATAGATGACGAGATGAGGTGGTTGTAAGACAGTGGTCAGAGTTTGATATAGCTCCCAATAACAGCCCCAATCCCGTTCACTCATATGGCCTTGACCATATAAGTTGCGAGCGAAGATTTCGGCGTCTTCGTAGACGCTGCGATCTTGAATGATGGAAGTCGGCCGTTGTAACAAGGCATGATGCTGCTGCAGACGCCGTGACAAAAAAAAGACCTGTGAATGAAAGCTCCAGCGCGACATATTGTCATAAAAATCGGCTAGGTAAGGATTTTCGGTCACTGCTTCAAACACAGGTTCCCACCCGAGTCGATCCGCTAGTAACTGCACCAAAGTAGACTTACCCACACCAATATTGCCTGCAATAGTGATGAAATGTTTGTTCGTGTTGCTCATGGGGAGAAGTGTAGGCGGAAAACGGCCGTTGTGCCAGAACAACAAGTATGGAACATTAGCCTGTCGTGTTTGCCCAAATTGGCCCTATGCCAACGGGTGAGGAATTCGCCGAATGGAAGACAGTGCAGGTTCAACAAGCACCTGTTCAACTTCCCTTGACGGCTATGATCACGACAGATGACTTATCTCTTCAAGATGAATTGCATTTTACAGCAGACAGCACAAAATTATTGGTGCACGATTTGCTGAGGCTTACTTACAATTGAGTGCAAAGTGAATAGTGGTGTAAAATTGAGTTGGCACAATGGTGATTAACTGTTCAGTTTTATTGGGTTTTCTATTGCTTGCGTTAGATTTTGAGTCAAAGATGAATCAAGAAAGTGGGAATATCCCTGAGCATCACTGACTATTTCGCTCTAAAATTAGCATGTTTTCTTGAATTTGTAACAAAAAAGACATCTAGTACGTTGGTACTGTAGAGGAATACCAGGAGTAGTATCAAAAATGAGACAACCAATAAAACAGATTCTTGTTGTAGAAGATGATCCAGCTGATGCTGAGCTGATTTTGGAGTTTTGGACTGAGACCGAAACCCATATTCATGTTGTTCAAGATGGTTATGAAGCAGTGATTTATTTACAAGAAGAAGACAAAGATTTGCCTGAGTTGATGATTCTAGACAGTAATCTGCCCAAGAAAGATGGCCTTGAGTTATTAACCTTCATGCGGGGAGAACCTGATTTGAAACATGTGCCTGTTATTGTCTTATCGGGACATGAGCATGATGAGCATGTCAAAAAATGTTATGAATTGGGTGCCGCAGCTTATCTTGTCAAGCCCGAAGGGGTTGATGAGTATATTGAAATGATTCGGGCGCTTGAGCGATATTGGACGGTTGTACGCCGTTACCCTTTCCCTATCAGCGATGAATGAGTTAGCCTGACAGGCTACTCTTCCTCGCGCACAATCTCCACGCGCCCTGTCATGCCGGGACGCACGTCGAGATCGGCTGTTTCCAGCCCGATCATTACGGGGAACACGGCCGAATCACCCACCATCCCTTCTGCTTGCAAGCCAATCCGTAAAACTGTGCCCTCAATTAAATCGTTGGGGTAGGTTTTGAGGGTGATGACGGCCGTTTGTCCCGACACTACCTCCGCCAAATCCCGCTCACTCAAATTAGTCGTGTGAAACTCCAAGGTTGCCATATTTTGCAGCGTGATCACGGGTGAACCTGCGCCTACCAATGAACCGACTGTGATATCCACTGACAGCACTGTGCCACTGCCTAACGCGATCAACTGAGTTTGTGACAAATTGGCTTCAGCTTGGGTCAGCGAGAGCTGGCTTTGTTCTAATGAGATTTGGGCTTGATCCAGATGTAGCTGGGCGGCAGTGATCTCTTCTGGTTTGGGGCCTTGTTGGGCCTGTTCCAGTGAAAGTTGGGCACTGGCGACGGAGGACTGGGCGGAAACGGCCGTGTCATTATTCACTCCTGCTGAGGCCAACGCCCAATTGGCGCGGGCCACTTGTAATTGCTCTTGAGCAAACTTTAGGCCATCGGCCGTTGCTTCCCGTTCGGCCTCCAAACGGTCCTTATAAAATGGACTGCCCAACTCCCAGTCCCGCCCAGGATCGTGGGCTGTATCATAAGCTTCTTGGGCATCTTCCAGAGATCGCTGTGCCTGAACCACACTCACATTGGCCTGGGTCACGCTGTTGCCCGCAGCCGCATCCTGTACTTGGGCATTGACCAACTGCGCTTGGGCTGCTTCCAAACTGGCCTGGGCTTGAGCAATGGCCAATTCATCGGGTTGCCAATTGAGTAGTTTGTCCAACTCTAGCTGGCTTTGGGCCAGGTTGTTTTCGGACTGAGCCACTTGCAATTGGGCGTTGGCGATACTTTCTTGCAAGGTGGCATCATCCAGTGTGGCCAAAATATCACCAGTTTGCACCACATCACCTGTTTGCACATTGAGGCTAGTGACTTTGCCACCGGTCTCAAAACTCAAAGCCAAAACGGGTTGGGCAGCTTTGATGACCCCATCGGCCACTATGGTGGTATTGTTTTGTACGGGACGGGTGGGGCGTGGCGTGGGGGTGATGTCGGAGTTGGTAACAGTCGTTTCATCCAATGCCTCGAAATCGCCCGAACCCTCTGTACAGCTAATGGCAAAGAGGAGAATAAAGGAAACGAGAAGTAGGGTTTGTTTGTTCATGTTGTTGTCGTTTGGGAGACTGGAGACTAGAGATTGGAGATTGAGTAAGCAAAATGACCTAATCTCTAGTCTCCAGTCTCCAATCTCTATCATTGCATTCGTAAAATTTCCACGGCTTGTTTTTTAACAATACGGCGGGCGGAGAAGGCCGCACCGAGCATACTGGCCAGGACGACCATGATGACGATGAAGGGCATGACGATGGTGTCCATGGCAAAGATGAGGGGTAAACCTTGCAAAATGCGCTGGCCGTAGCCAGAGATGTAGCCCATGGAGGCGCCAGCGGCGATACCGGCCAGAGCTGCGCCCAAAGTCATGGTGATGGATTCGACGATGAGCATCCCCGTCAGTTCGCGGCGACGCATGCCCATGGCCTTCATCATACCGATTTCTAGGCGGCGAGCGTAGATGGTGACGTAGATGACGGCGAAAACCCCGAAAACGGCCGTTGTAAAGGAAATCACCGTCATCACCAACAAAAAGATGCGCTGTGAGGCCTGATTACGCTCATTCGCTTCCAGGTTGATCTCTACAAATCGTGGCCAAAAATTGCGACCTGTATCAAATTCTTCAAAAATATTGTCTTGTATTTCATGAGCTGACATATCTGTGGCGTGTGTGGCTAAAACACGCTCAAGTATCGGATCATCTGGGGCAGGTAATGGGTCATTTAAATCCGTTGTCAGGGCGCGGAAGGCAGACAGCGAGAGGAGGATGTCGCTGCCAAATTGGGCTTGGGTGCGGCTGCGACCAATGTTGCTGAAGCCGGGGATACGGCGGGCGATGCCGATGACACGGCCGTTTACCACATGATCCAAACCCTCACCTGTTAGCTTAACTGTGCCGCCCAAAGGAATGGCTAAATAGTCAGACAGCCCCTCGCTAATAATAATGGCCTCAGGATCATTCAAAATCTCATCCAGAGCCGTGGGAGAGCCAGCCACAAATTCGATGAACTCGGTGTAAAGAACTTGATTGAGACGGCCGTCTACCCCCAATATGGTAGCATCGGCTGAACGTAAACCGACAGGATCAGCAACTCTTGTGCTATAGCCGTAGCTGAGACCTGCTGTTTCCTCAATGCCCTCAACCGCAACCAAATCTTGGGTATGAAAACTGGGTTTGAGGCGGCTGTTGGCAATTTGTTCTTCCGTTTGGCCAAAGGTGAAGACCCGTAGATTCATAGGCGCACCTAAATCCATGCGCGTGGTGGTGGCCACATCGGCGTTGAATATGGCTTGTTGGGTGGCGAGGAAGCTGGGCAACACGCCGCTGAATAGCACCAGCAGTGAGATGAGGGTATTGCGTAAACTGCCGCGTCCCACATTGCGGCGGGCAAAGTAGGTGAGGCGGGGCATGATGAGTCCGGCTATCAGCAGCACCAGCCGCTCAAAAGGCACGGTGGTGATGAAAAATATCAAGCCTAAGCCTAACACCATCAAACCGAGGGCTAACAGGACAAACATTACTTCCAAAGCGGGGCCACCAAAGGCGTTGATGACTTGGAAGCCGATGATGAGGGCGAAGATGAGCATAAGAGCTACACCAGCCAGGAAAAGACGGCCGTTAGGGTTCCGTTCTCTCAATTGAGCCAAATCTTCAAGCTGGATGTTGTCGGCCACGCCGGGATTAATGGCGTGCATCACTTTGGTGTGGGCAGCATCTTGGGCTGGTTTGAGGCTGCTGGCGATGAGGATGATGAAGGCAGAGGTAATGGCGGGCCAGATGGCGCGTAGGGTGACTTGGGGATGCAGCGAGGGGGTGAAGCCATCTTCAATAAGCTGCTGCTCAAATAAAGGTACGACGATATAGCGGGTAATCAAATCGCCCAAACCAATACCCAGACTGATGCCGATGAGACCAATGACGATGATCTCTAAGATAACGAGGGCGAAGAGGAGGTTGCGCTGGCTGCCCAGAATTCGCAAAATGGCCATGTCGCGCCGCTGTTCTTGCACGTTGGTCATGACCAGGGTGTGGACGAGGAGGCCGACGACGCCGAGGGAGATGAGGCCGTAGGTGTTGATGAGGGCTTGGGCGGCTAGGAAGCCTTGAGCGGCATCGTCTAGGCTGGCGGCTTTGTCCATGCGGTAGTTGTAGTCGTCGCCGAGTTGGTTCTGCACGGCCGTTAGCACATCACGCACATTGAGAGCGGCCGTTTCCGCATTGCTGCTTTCGTACAAAACAGGATCAACGCTGGCCACGAGCCATTGGGCAAAGCCTTCTAGCTCTAGCCAAGTTTGCACATCGGCCAGATGGACGATGAGGCCGTCGCTAAAGTTGCCGATAGCCACGCCATCTTGACGGATGATGGCGCTAATGGTGAAGCGTTGGGTTGTGCGTCGTTGGCTGGCTCCGGCCAGTTCGGGTTTGCCCACTTCGCGGGGGAAGGGGAAGTTGTAGGCGACGTCTAGCACGTCGCCAATGTGTAGGTCTAGGTTGCGAGCGGTGTCTTCAAAAACGGCCGCTTGGTTGCCAGCCAGCACATATTCCCCTTCGAGTACGTCCACAAAGCCGATATCGTCACTGTCGGGATCAAGAGCGATGAGGTTGGCATTGCCAAAGATAAGGCCATCGGGGGTGAGTTCGACTTGGGTTTGGTAGCGGGGATAGACGGCCGTTATTTGGGGATCGGCCGTTTGCACCAGGGGCGTGACGTCATCAATGGCGATGAAGGGATCAGAACTGGTGTCTTTTTTGTTGATGGCCAGATCAAAACGGCCGACAGCACTGGCAATTAAATCCACATTTGACTGTCGAATTGTCTCCACCGTGGCGCTCATAGCCACAATCAGGCCCGTGCTGACAATGAGCGACAGAATCATCAAAATCGTGCGCACTTTGCGGCGGGAGAAGTTTTTGAGAATATACTTTAGTAACATAATCTTTTCGTTACACAGAGGTTCGCGGAGGAGTCGCGGAGATTCACAGAGAGATTGGAAGAAGTTTTATGATGATATGATGAAGCGGCGGATACCGTTTTTGAGGAGTTTGACGTTGAAGTTTAGGATTAAGCCAACATTGTTTCCTGAAAGTTTTAGGTAGGTGAGGATTTGCGCTTCGTGGACATTAGTTATTTCTTCAACTGCCTTTAACTCGACAACTACTTTGTTTTCAATCAGTAAATCTATCCGATAGCCTTGTTCTAGCTCAATTGCCTTGTATACAACAGGCAATGCTTTTTGCGCCTCAACCTAGATTCCTCTCTGTTCCAATTTATATTTTAAACAAGTTTCATAAGTTGATTCCAGCAACCCTGGCCCCAAATGACGATGAACCTCAATTGCCGCCCCAATAATTTGCTCTGTAACCTTATTTACCGTTTGTTTTTTCATAATTTCCCTCCTGAATGATAGCTTTACTTTCCCACTTGGATCGGAGGTTTTACACTCTATTCCTCTTCTTCATTTTCTTCCTCTCTGTGCCTCTCTGCGCCTCTGCGTATCTCTGTGTCCAATATCTTCCCATCACGCAGTTCCACTACTCGCCCGGCAAATTCGGCCATGCGGGGGTCGTGGGTGACGAAGACAATGGTCATGCCTTCTTTATTGAGCTGACTGACGAGTTCCATGATGGCGAAGCCCGTTTCGCTGTCGAGGTCGCCGGTCATTTCGTCGGCGATGAGGATGGGGGGATCGTTGGCCAGGGCACGAGCGACAGCCACGCGCTGCTGCTGGCCGCCAGAGAGTTCGCTAGGGTAATGGTGGGCGCGGTCGCCTAGGCCGACGCGCTCTAGCAGCTCTAGGGAACGCTGCTTGCGCTCTTTGCGCTTCATTTTGGCCAGAACCATGGGGGCTTCCACGTTTTCTTGGGCTGTGAAGTTGGCGAGGAGGTTGTAATTTTGGAAGATGAAGCCCATTTTGTCCAACCGCAACAGGGCTAGCTGGTTTTCAGAGAGGGAGACGAGGTTTTCGCCTTGTACCAAGACGTGGCCGCGACTAGGTTCATCGAGACCCCCAACGATGTTGAGGAGGGTGGTTTTGCCGGAGCCGCTAGGTCCCATGAGACAGACGAATTCGCCGGGATGGATGTCGAGGGAGACGCCACGCAAGGCGGGGACGGCTTCTTTGCCCATGAGGTAGGATTTGTGGATATCGTCTACGGTTATAATTGGTTCAGTCATAGTTTTTATATCCAAGTTACATCTCTTTCAAATATTTGGGGAAAAGCAGTTGGATTTCATTGAAGATTTGTTTGGCTTCGGCTTCATCAATGCCGTTGCCGAAGCGGAAGGTTTTGGCTCCATAATCAAAGGCTAGAACCCCACCGCCAATGCCCCAAAATCGCATGCCTTTTGACCAGTCAAAAGGGTTGAAGCTTTCAGGAGAAACGCGCAAGCTGGAGATATGGGAGCTTAGATATTCTTTAGAACGACTTAAGGCGAATACTTCTCGACGAATTTCAAACCCATCAGCATGAACCATAATTTTTTCCTTGCCCACTAGCTGCCATAATAAGGCATATAGGGCAAACCCGCCTCCTATTGTCCAACCAGCAAACCATACTAATAGGAATAGAATAGGGGGCCGGATGTAGCTGCTAGCGCTAGGTTTGCTGGCAACCCTGAAAATATACCAGCCATGAGAATACTAAGTACCGCCAATTCCCCGATTGTCCAAAAAATCAACCAAAAGCTCAAGAAGACAATTTGAAACCATTTCTTGGTCGTAGGAATGATGATTTCCAGAGCGTTGTCCTGTTTGTTAATTGTGTGAATGGTTGTTGGTGGTTTTACGATAGACATGTTGTTGTTTGTGAAAGCTATGACAATTTAATGTTGCCAGAGCATTATCTGTTTAACACTGCAAAGGTATGGTTTGTGACGAGGGTTCTCTTCACGCTAGACCTTTACGAGTTCGCTATTTGTTGGTTGCAAGGTTGTAGTACGGTCGTTTATGACGATTGGAGTGGTTTTGCAACGGCCGTTTCCTATTTGCGTAGTAGATTTATGTAAGATCACTATGGAGGTAAATGAACATGAGTGACATAAAAATGAAACCAACACGCCGACGTGGGCGTTCGTTATTCGGCCCCTTGTTTTTGATTGCAATAGGTGTCTATTTTTTGCTGAACAATTTGGGCATTATCTCTGATTTGAACTGGGTGGGTGTGTGGCGACTATGGCCGTTGCTGCTCATCTTTTTGGGTGTAAATATGATTGCCCAGCTTGTTCCCCGACCAGCCGGAACCTTTTTGAGTGGGTTGGTGAGCTTGGCAGCTTTGGCTCTGTTTAGCTATGTCCTGTTTTTTGGAGAGGACAATCCCATCGTGCAACGTTTTGGTGTGGAGCCAAGCCGTGAGATGATTAGAGAAGAGATTGTATCGGAAGGGAATTCGTCTGTGGAGGAGATGACCGTCCGCTTGGATTTGGATGCGGTGGATGGGGAGTTTTATAGCTTGACAGACGGCCGTAATCTCTTGGCTGGCACAATTTCATACAATGGCGAACTCTTTTTTCAAACAGAAATCCACGGTGGCGACCACGCCGAAATTGAGTTGGATGTTCGTAACCGGGACTTCCCTTTCTTCTGGATAGGCGATGGTCGTTTTGGTTATACAGAGGAAGATGTTTGGCAAATTGGCTTAAGCCCAGAGGTAGCTACCGATTTGAGGATTGATGCTGGATCAGGAGACTTAACATTGGATTTGGCAGAGCTAAATTTGACGGCTTTAGAGGTGGATACGGGTTCAGGTAGCTCGCAGCTATTTTTGCCGAGTGGCGAGATGGATGTGGTTTTTGATGCTGGCTCTGGTTCAACGGAAATGACAGTGGCAGGCGACGGCCGTTATGACATTAACTATGAAGCAGGGTCAGGTGGCTTGACGGTGTATGTGGCTGCAGGAACGGCCGTTCGTGTGGATTTTGAAGCAGGCTCAGGCCAATTACACGTGGACGAAAGCTTTAGCCAAGTGCGCGGCGAAGACAATGACGGCGTGTGGCAGACGGCGGGTGTAGATACGGCCGACAGTATGCTTGATCTCACAGTTGATATGGGATCGGGCAGTGTGTGGATACGGCCGTTGGGCGGACGGTAAGACGGAATAGACTGTATCCATAGGGGTCTACGAACAAGTTGTCATAGGACTGGCAGTCCTTGCGCTTTAGCCATTACTATCTCTCTGAATTTAGGACTGCCAGTCCTCAAACTCAATATTCGCTGACAGGTTGTTCGTGCACCCTATCCATAGACATTCTTCGCCTTATAGGCCATGTTCAAGCAGCAGTTCATCAATGGCACGGCATTCTTGCTCTAACAGTGAGCCTGTACAGGAGATATCCAGGTTGCCCAAGAAGTGGTGGATGTCGCCAAAACCTTGCCAATGGTGACTGGAAGGCACCCCATAATAAACGGCCTCAATACCGCTCCAAGCAATAGCAGAAGCACACATAGGGCAGGGCTGTTGGGTTGTATAAAGTTGACAGCCTGCCAGACTGCCCTCTTGTGCTTCTAATGCACCTTGCAGGGCTTTGAGTTCAGCATGGGCTAAGGGATTATTATCGGTCTCAATAGATGTTATATCGCGCCAAATGACCTCGCCGTCTTTGACAATAAAAGCGCCTGTAAAGGTCTTATAGGCTAAAGCTCTTTCCCGTGTATAGGCAATGAGCTCGTGCATAATGGCGTAAGGATGAGTTTCTTTCATACTGATTTTTGAGGGCTTTCGCTCAAGGTTATTTTAATAGAGAGACTGGAGCAGTTTTTAATACTGCTCCAGTCCGGGAAAGCGAGAGCCTGAAATAAACGAGCATCACTGGGTGGGATAAACGATAGGCCACTCTTGAGGTGGTGGTGGCGTATCACCCTCCACACAGTCACGCATTCGTGCTTCGATCAGCGTCAGGCTGTTGTTGCCGAGCTGGTAACGATTGAACATCCCACAATCGCCTAAGCCGCGTCCCTTTTGGAAATTAGTGAATTGCTGTGTGGCTGCATCGAAAGTAAAGTTGCTTCCCCACAAAATATCCCGATTCAAAATGACATTTGTGGTCGGATCAAATTCAGGCACGAGCAGTTGGATGCTGCTTTGTTGGACAGCATTGTACAAATAAAGACGGTCATGGGTGGAGTAAGCAAAGGTGTCGCACACAATTTGGACGACTAATTGGCCAGGAGTAACATTGTGGAAGGTGATGCCACTGCTGTTTTGTCCTTGCAGCATGCCATCAACCATGCCGCACTCAGCCGGTGCGCCCACGAAGGAGAGCCAGGTGGCGCGGTCGGCAAAGGTGAGGTCATGTAGTGGGAGCCCCGTAGGCAGCGCGCTGATTTCAACGGTAAATTCGTAGGCATAAGGGGCAGCATCATGACCGTGAATGCTTAACACATAGTCGCCCGTTTGGGGCAGAATAAGGGCAGCGCTTGGCTGACTATCAACGACAATTTCCCCATCAATGCCCACGCTCATGTAGGCTTGGTTACTGTTGGCGGTGTTGAAAACGGCCGTTAATGCCTGTCCTGCCTGTGCTCCCAAGAGATAAGGCTGAATCTCACCATTGCTTACTTGACCTGTTAGGGTTGCCGATGTTGCTCCCGGCTCAAACTGGACACGAATGGGATCATTCGCAGGCGCACCTTCATTTTGCTCAAGATGAGGTGTTGGCTCATCTGTCACAGGAACGGCCGTTGGATTTTCGGCAACGGGCGTGGGGGTGGGGTCTTCGACCACAGGTGCAGGTGTGGAATCGTCGTCAATAGGAATCAATGTTGGCACTTCAACAATTGGCGTAGGAGCGACGATTTCTGGTTCTGAATTGCCTGTGCAAGCTACCAGTAAAACGGCCGTTAACGCCACCAATACAATACAGTATTTCCAATGATTAAACATAACAAACTCCTCGTGAGATGTATGATTTACAGCACACTACCCTATATCAATTACACAAACACGCCAATAAACGTGCAGTAAATAGAGTTTACCCCACAAGCGTCTCCAAAACGTAGCCACTTTTGTTAGCAGGCAATTTTCTACCGGACAGTTGAATTGAGAAGGGAAGGAGGTAAATAAAAAGAGACCTCAAAAGGAAGCCCTCGAACCAAGGAGTAAGTCAGCCAATCCTTCCCTAGGCGAAATAAACTCTTATCAACACGGTCAGTCCGGTCAATCAAACCACGTTTATGTTCATCAGCCATAACTGTGATTCCCAGATATATCATCCATAGATAAGCTAAACAAGAAGCCATCAGAAGAGAAGCAACTCGTTTCGGTTCAGAGAGATGGCTCTTGTGAATATGAAACCCACGACTTTTCTTGTCAGAAAACATCGTCTCAATCTTGAAGCGCTTGCGATAGTCGCGACAGGCTCGCTGAGGGTCAACATGGTTTGTGATTAGATAAATCGGTTTTTCATAAGCTTCACCCCACCAGGCAATGGCTGTCACAGGTCCCAACTCTTGAGCCGTAAAGTAGCTGTTGGCTAAAGAAATAGTTGAACCCTGCTCTGGAGATAAATCACGCAATTTCTGAGTAGTACCTGCTTGAGTAATCGATATTTGTGGTGCAGAGCGTATCACAAAGTGCCAAGTTGTTTCTTGTTTTACCCAAGTCAACATCTCAACAGTGTCATATTCAGCATCTCCTAGCAAAACGACCTCGCTTCCTGTAGGGATTCGTTCTTGTAATAGTTCGAGTAATTCGATGTGACGTGCCGCTGTAGTGTGTCCTTTCTTACCTCGGTATGTTATCCAGGCCAAGGGCAACAAACGCTGACGATAGACAACCCCGACCATAATAGTCATACAACCCCGACCTACTGTGCTGCCGTCTATAGCTATATAGAGTGTTTGCTGTGCCAGTTGTTGCAGAATCATCTCCGCAAATGGCATATACATCACCTTTTCATCCACATTTTCATTCTTTACAAATCGCCGCATTCGTTTCTCGATACTTTTTGGCTTAGCCTGGCTCGCTATCTCACCACTCATCACACTCAATTGTGCTTTTTTGCTCGTTACGATTCCGCTTATCATCATCGCCAGTGTCACCACAAAACATTGTTTGGTTGTTGGCATCATCTTTTTGAGCGTTTTTAGCACTTGGGTATATACTTTCATCTTGTCAGTCATCAGGTTCTTCCTTTTGTTTTTGGTTGAACTTTAGAATTTACCTGATGCCTGATTTTTTGTCTCTTATTCTTTCGTTAGATTTCCCTTCCTTTCTGTCCGGTAGAAAAGCAGGCAATAAAAACGGCCGTTTACATCAATGTCTCCATCGAAATAATATTCAAATACGTGATAATGAGTGTAAGAATTTGAATGATTACCAGCAAGAAGACGGCCGTGTGATAAAATGAGGTCAAGATGATCATTTGTAATCACCTAGACTGAACTTCGGTATAGAAACCATGACCTCTTTGGACAACTTCCTTTCGGCCGATATTCGCCACCAGATTGAAGAACGGTATTATGCCCGGATAAACGCTCAGTCACGTTTTGAAAAATTGCAAAACGATCCTGTTTTCCTGACCAATATGGGTCGGCACGTTGCGCTCTATTCTGACCATGGGGTGGTGCATGTGCGCAATGTGGCAGAGCAACTGTTGGCGGTGCTAGACCAGCAGCATGGTGTTTTGTTAGCCAAACGGCCGTTGCCCCGTCTGGAACGCATGAAAGGGTATGGTGTGCTGGTGGCCTATCTGCACGATATTGGCATGATTGATTTCTCTGATTTTGGCCGCACCATGCACCCCGAATATGCTAGTCAAGCCGTTTTTGATCCTGCTTTGGACGATATAGTGCAGGCTATTTGGGAACAAAATAGTGGTAATCTCCCTTGGTATCTGCTCAATCTCGCTACTCAAGGGCTTTTGACACAACCCCCCTTGTTGGTAATGCGAGAATTGTTGGCTCTGTCACTCTGTCATAGCAAAAGCAAAGTGCCTATAGCCGTGTTAAATCAGCCTGAACAATTACGCGCTCGAATGATTGAGTCTGTAGTCACCAGTTTACCTTCACTTTATCATGTGCAGCGGGTGCACCAGACGCAGGCACGGCTGGCTGAGTTATCACCAGGGGATGAGAGTCTAGAGGCGCGGGAAACGGCCGTTGCCCAAGCTATCACTGATTATGAAGCACATCGTCGCACAAACCCCAATCTGTACAATCCCCATCTCGCTCGCCATTATCAAGACCCCACCCAAGAAGCTTTCTGTTGGCTCATTTCGCCCAATCCACTGTTACAAGAATTTGTTGTTGATGTCATAGACACTTTACGCGCTCTACGCTGTGCTGATGCCTTACGCCAGCGTGGGGCTGTTCTCAAAACCTCTGGCAGTTATGAGATTTTTGTCAATCAGCACACAGGTAATGCCATTTATGCGCTGCGGCTGCGGGATGAGCAACTATTTTTGTTTGAATCGCCAGACCCTATGAGTGCGGGCGAAGCCAATATTGCCAGCAGCGAATTAGATCCGGCGGGTGACTTACGCATATCGTTTGCGCGAGGGGCTTTTAGTACAGTTGAAGCTGCTGCCAAGGCTGTCCGTTGTGCAGCCTTGGTGATCAATGATATTCAAAGTGATGTTATTGGCAGTTTTCAGCGAGAAGAGAGTTTTAAGACAACGGCCGAATTAAAACTCGCCGACACCATACGTATTTTGCTCGAAGAAACGGACGATAACCCGAGTTTTGCCAACCAAGTGCGACAACAAATAGCCGTTGATTATGCCTCAATAGCAACACGAGTACAGGTTGTGCCTTCATTACAATTGGCCTCACTTTTAGAGCGAGAATTATACCGCACAGCGGCCACGATTGGCTGGGATGATGTGATGCAGCAAGAAATTTTGGAGCGCATCGGCCAATCTGGCCATCGTGTAACTAAGATAGAGCCGCAGAGTGCTTTTGAGGATGTGCGCTTGGCGACTGTGATAGCAGGACAAGTTTTGATTGAGGCCAATAGCAACGCAGCTTTTGTTTATGTCCCCCTGGAGCCAGGGCTAAAAGTGGTGCCATTGGGTGGCTATCAATCCTTTAGCGTACAGGCCTGGATGCCTTTGGGATTGACGGGGGTGGTGCGTGGAGCGACACGCAATGCCTCAGTGGTGGCGACACGTACAGTGCGTTTGTTGATGATTCCCAAAACCATCTATTTGAGGCATTGGCATCATACTCATGATATTGTCTCTTTTCGGCATCTGCTGGAGGCGAATCAGGTGCATAAAGGAGTTAACACAGGCTATTTGACGCAGGTAGAGAAGATGTTTTTATTGCAATCCGTCTCTCTGTTTGCTGATTTAGGCGAGGAGATGTTGCTGTCTTTGGCGGCCGCTTCTGAAGAGGTCTTTTTTATGGCGGAGGAGCAGTTGTTTGCTATAGGGCAGACGGGGCACAGTTTGTATGTGGTGGCTGAGGGCATGGTGCAGGTGCATCAAGATGAGCAGGTGTTGGCGGAGTTGGGGGCGGGCGAATTCTTTGGGGAGATGGCCCTGTTGACACTCGAACCAAGAATGGCAGCGGTAACGGCCGTTACACCCACTACCCTCTTGCGCCTGAACCGAGATACGTTTAATCAGCTTGTGGATGAACATGGTCAAATTGCCAGAGGAGTCATTGTGGCCTTAGCTGAGCGATTACGCTCGGTTACGCAGACGCTGACTCGTGCAGAGAGCTAGGCGACAGTTCTATTGTAATGCTTGCAAAGCCCAAACGGCCGTTTCTTGCACAACTTTTTCCTCGGATATAGCTGCGTCCTTTATGAGTTCCCGCTGGGCTGTGATGCCCAATTTGCCCACAGCATAAATGGCACAAGCTTGCAACCACCACGAATGCCATAAGCCTGTGTGATTGCCAATGATCTCAGCCAGCCATGCCTCCCGGCTTTTGCCAGCGATCTTAATGGTTGGCGACAATTGCTGAATACGTTGTTCCCAAGCCAATTGTGGGTCCACTAAGGGCAAAACGAAGGCTTTTTCCTCACTTGCCAGCGTTACATCCAGCATCTCCATCGCCAAAGCTTTTGTACTATCCTGTCCTTTGGTAAGTTGCTCTTCAGCACGGAGGATGGCGCGATGGTCATAGAGCAAAGATAGTAGAGCAAATAGCTGCCGCCTGATGCGCTTTTGTTCATCTTGCAGGGCACGGTGCAGGGGCTGCACGGCGTCATTGGTGCCCAGCTCCTGGCGCACCGCTAATAAAGTAGCGGTGTAGTTGGCGCGTTGTTGCAGGATGGTTTGGATAGTGTGCCGCTCGGCCGTTTCTGCTTGGAAGCCACAAAGATTAAGGGCAATGAAAATTTGCTCCTGGATTTCGTGGTGGGGGTGCTGTAGATGTTGTCGTAGCAAGGCGATCGTTGCTTCGCCACCAATTTGCCCACAGACACGGACTAGCCTTTTGATGTCGTCGTGGCTGTAAGCTGTTGCCCCGTCCAAAGCAGCAGCTGTGAGGGGCAGGATGGCGTGACCATAAGCCTGGAGGGCGGTTAGGGCAGTAGAGCGGGTGGCTGTTTGCTGTAAGTTGTTGATGATGAGAGGCAGCAAGCGGAGGTGGCGCACTTGGGCAGCGGCCGTGAGAGCAGCTTGGCGTACTTCTTTGGCCTCGTCTTGTAACAAAGTCAGTAGGGGTTCGTAGAAATCTTGCCGTTGCACAGCTCCGATGGCTTGGGCGGCCATCACTCTGCCTGTGATTGTGGTGGATTGCTGGGCTTGGTCGAGGTAAGGGGCGGCGGCCATGATGCCGCTGATGCCGCCGTAGCGTAGCAGGCCAACCAATGCACCTTGTCTCCTGGCTGGTGCGTTGTGTTTGAGGTAGGGGGTGACTGTGTGAACGGCTTCGGTTTCGTTGAGGGCGCAGAGGGTTTGTAGGGCGGCTCCTTGAACGGCCGTATTCCCCCCACGCTCTATCACCTTGAGGACAACAGGCAGTGCATCCATTGATTTGTGCTGTTCAAGGCGGTGTAGAGCTTCAATTTGGATGTTGGGTTGAGTGTGGCTGGCGAGGCTGAGCAGCTGGTCGGGGAGGGTGGGGTGATCGGCCGTTTCCAGCATGTCGAGGGCCAGCCGGACTTCGTGTACCTGATTGCTTTGTAGGAGTTGGTGAACGGCCGTTAAGCTGGCTTCATCTGTGAGAGTTAGAGCCACTTCGCCCAGAGCCCGTCGCTTGATGGTTTGCAGCAGTGTGACCCCATATTCCCGGTAAACCAACAAGCTGATGGCGCACCACAGCAGCACCAGTAGCAAGGTTAGCGTGGCGACGTGGATGATGGTCAGACCAGGAATGGCATTAAAGAGCAGCAACAATAATCCCACTAAACCAACAGCCAGTGGGGCACCAATGCCCTCGGCCCCCGTTTGTACCAAGCTGCGCTCTTGAGCGGGTAAGGCTTGGTAAACAGTATTGATGGCGGTGCGTGTTGTGCCATCGGCCAGGGTAATCGTCATAATGCGCGCCATAACGATTAGGATGAAGAAAGGGGTACTGCCGATGCCCAGCAGGAGACCAATGATCAAAATAGCGACGAAGTTGACGGTCAGAAAAAGAGGATTTGCTAGCAGCCCAGCTTTTAGACCGAAACGGCGTAGAAAAAAGGCGGCGATGAGTAAAAGAAAGACGAGGTCGGTCACGTTGAGAATGACAGAGAAAGTGCTGAAAAATTGGGCGATGTCTGCGCCATTATCGTAACGAATTTCTGTTTGGGCCAGCACTAGGAAGTCGGTGAGTTGGGTGAGTGCCGCCAGCAGTATTTGGTAGAGGAATAACCAGCGAACAAATTTTTTGTTGAGAAGCTGGGGCAATGTTTTATTGCTTTGGCGTTGGGCTTGGGGTGTTACCAGTTGGAATACGTTGGGGAACTGTTTGCCAACGAGGATGATCAAAGTGAGGATGATGAGGGTGGCGAAGGCCATTACCAAAATGACGTTTTCGATGCTGCCGAGCAGGTTGGTGAAGAAGGGCATGAGCAGCCCGCCGATGATGAAACCGGTGACGAAGCCGGTGACGATTTGGGGGAACAGTTGTTTGATTTGACGCACATCGAGCAGACGGCCTGCCTGTCCACCAAGGATGACGAAGCCGATTTGCAGGAGCAAGGGGAAGGCGGTGATGAGGGCGAAGGAGACCCAGCGAGCTTGGTTGTTGATGCGGGCTAACCAGGCGAGGATGAAGAAAATGAGAACGGCCGTCATCGTGGAGCCAGCGACTTGGGGTAATGTCCAGACACTTTGCGCCTGCGCCGAGCCATAAGCTACTAATGACCCCAGCAGTGCAACCATCAAGTAGACATAAGGTAAGATAGTTGAGCCAAAATCAGTTAAAAAGAGAGCGTTGGCGACAATGACCAATAAGGCTAACAGGACACCCAGGGTGAAGGATTGTCCGAGCAGTAGCAGCAGCCGGGCACGTAAATCTAGGTTATCGGCGGTAGGGTTGAGTAGCAGGTTCATGTGTCACTGCTTTTGCTGGCAATGAGCCGTCCTTGTTCGCGCACGCGCTGACACAAGACACGTATGACCCCGTTGGCGATTTCGCTACGATCGGCCATGACTTCATCGAATGGTTCTTTATCGAGGCGGAAGAGGAGACTGTCTTCGATGGTGGAGACGGAGGCCGAGCGGGGTTCGGGGTCAAGGACGGCTAGTTCGCCCACGCTTTGACCCGACCCCAGGATAAGGATTTCTTGCCCCTGGCTATGCACGCGCACACGGCCGTCTACGATGATATACAAACAATCTTCAATAGCGCCCTCCTGGATGAAGGTTGTGTCTGCTTCAAGCTCCAATTCTTCGGTTATGCCGGCGACGGAGGCCAGGACATTACCGGGAATGTCTGCAAAAATGGGCACACCACTTAAGATAGCTACTTTTTCTATGGTTAGTAACATGAGGTACTCCTATCGTCGGAATGTTTGTTTATTCTAGCTGGAATATAGGAGAGGGCTACTAATTCTCTGCGTGTCTCTGCTTCTCTGTGCCATTCTATGTCCCCCTTTTCTGGCCTGTCCAGGTTAGGGCCTTGCCACAAAAATGCCGGTATCTTTGCTAATATGGAAGTGTCCCTTTTCAGCAATAATTTGGCCCACATGAGCGGCGACTTGCTGGCGACGTTCGGCGGTGACACGGGCGCGGGCTTCGCTGGAGGAGAGGATGTAGTTAATAAGTGGCTCTACTTCGGTAACGGCCAGGTGGCTATGGTAGATGCGTTTTTCGATATGGCTGAAGTAAGGAGCTAACTGGGAACGGCCGTCTTCTAGCCTAAACCCTTGCCCAAGAGGTAATTCTTCAGGGGTAGCCCCAGCCAGAGGAATCAGATCTTTGCCCAAAGTATGTAATTCGGCCAAATGATTATTGCCGTTGGTAGCGGCCAGGAAGCGGCCGTCTGCCTTCAACACGCGCTTAATCTCGGCCAAGGCTTGAGGCCGATCTGGTACATGGTAGAGCATATGATTGGCCACAACAACATCAAATGAGTTGTCCTCAAAAGGGAGTTCCATGATGTCGACGGTTTGGAAGATGAAGCGGTCGGCAACGGAGGCGAGGGCGGCTTGGGCTTCGGCCACCATGCCAGGGGAAAGGTCGGTGAAGGTGATGTGACAGCCCGAGGGTAGGCAATCTGCGTTCTCGCGCCAAATCCAGCCGGGGCCACCACCACATTCAAGCACTTTTTCATTTGGTTGTAGAGCAATTTGGTCAAATACCCAAGGCATCCACTCCTGCTCAGATACGGTAAATTGGCGGTGCAGTGCGGCACGAGCATCGAGGTTGCTGGAATCTTTGTATTGATCACAGCGCAGGTTTTCGGGGTTTTGATAATTGGGGGTCATAGGGTCTCCTTATCATAATTGAATTGTCATTATACTTAATACATGGCTAGTGGTGAAACGGCCGTAGTCTAATCATGGTCTAAACGTCCAATTCGATGCACAGTTTATGATAAGCTCAGATTTCTTGGAGGTGAACATGCACGAACGAATGAAACGGATTGAGGCTTATGCCGGCAGGTGATGGATGAGATGTTGCAAGGCGATTTGGGGCTGGCCCATAACTTTGCCCATGTCGATCGGGTGCGGCATTGGACGGTGAAAATTGCCCAAGCAGAAGGTCACTAACTTTGCAGTTTTCGTTTACATAACGAAATCGCCTCTAGTAGAGAATGATTGCATCTACTCATGGAACAGAGGCGTTGCCCTGAGGCTACCACAGAGAAAAACATTATGTCGGTAAAAGTGCAAACATAGTGAAGGTTTTGCCGATTTGGAGATGGTGGAAACGGCCGCTCTCTTGCACGATATTGGCCTGGCTTATGTAACGGATCGGCGTTTTCATGGGGAAGTTGGAGCGGAGAAAACGGCCAAATTCTTGCAAACCCATCAACCTTTCAGTGACGATGAAATAGCAGCCATCTGCGAAGCCATTCGCTGCCATACCGAACTAGAAGGCGGTGGCTTGCTAGGAGCAATATTACGGGATGGGGATATTTTGGATTTGCTAGGGGCGATGGGCATTATGCGTGGCTGCACTTCGATGTACCAGTGGCAGGAGTATGATCCGATGCAGGTGAAGGGTGAGACATGGGGCATCACGGCTGCTGGCATGACAGCTCGTTTTCAAGCCGGTTTAGGTACAGGACCAACGCTTGTAGACCATCTCAATTTTCAGATTAGTTGTTATGAGAATTTGTATTCAGAGGCAGCGCGGGAGTGGGGACGGCCGTTGGTTGAATATCTGAGACAATACATTTTACAATTAGAGCAGGAAATCTCTTTTGCTCAACAATAAGGAGGCAACATGAAAGGTATCATTTTATCTGGCGGTTTAGGGACACGGCTTTATCCCCTGACTATTTCCCTCTCCAAACAAATCCTACCTATCTTCGACAAACCGATGATTTACTACCCGCTTTCGGTGTTAATGCTGGCCGACATTCGGGAATTCCTTATCATTTCCACGCCACAGCATATTGAACTATACCGTGCTTTGTTTGGTGATGGCAGTCGTTTAGGGCTAGATATTCAATATGCCATCCAAACCGAAGCCAATGGCATTGCTCAAGCCTTCGTCATTGGTGAGCAGTTTATTGGCGATGAGCCATGTGCCTTGATGTTAGGCGATAATTTTCTCTATGGGCATGGTTTGTCCGATCTGGTAGAGGCAGCAGGTCAATTGCAGACGGGTGGTTTAGTCTTTGCCTACTACGTGCAAGACCCAGAGCGGTATGGTGTGGTGGCCTTTGATGAGACTTATAAAGCCATCTCGATTGAAGAGAAACCGCAATTGCCGCAATCCAATTATGCTGTTACGGGACTTTATTTCTATGATCACCAGGTGGTCGAAATCGCTAAATCTCTCCAACCATCAGGACGCGGTGAGTATGAGATTACGGATGTGAATAATGAGTATTTGCGGCGCAATCAGCTTAATGTGCAGGTACTGGGACGGGGATTTGCCTGGTTAGACACGGGCACGCATGAGAGTTTGTTGGAAGCCAGTGATTTTGTCAAAACAATTGAACATCGTCAGGGTTTGAAGGTAGGTTGCATTGAGGAGATTGCCTTTCGCAAAGGTTATATTAGTGCAGAGGAATTGTTAGCTATTGCTAATTTCTCTGCGAAGAATGATTACTGTCACTATTTGCGAAAATTGGCTGAGGGAACGACCGTTTTGTAAAGGATAGTTCCGCACGACTTATTCTTTAGGGAATGATGTTTCACTCCATCTGTTTTAAGGTTACGGGGTCTTGTTGCGGCTGACATACCCCGCAATAGACCGCCCCCGCCACCACAATTGCTTTATACTCACCCTTGGTTGTGCGATAGGTGTGAATAATATAGGGCATTTCCTGAGTATGTGTTTTGCATACAGCTCGGCCACAAAAGCGGCAGGCGGCGTGCGCTGGTCGTTCACAGTGCCAACATTCCATAATTAAGGTGTCATATGTATTATGCAAGCCAGATAGACTTGTATAATACCTTATTCAATAAAATCCACGTCCTTATTAGCAAATAAATCTGCGGCCAGCATAAATAAAATGGTGGCATATAGTATCAAGATAGCTGGTGCTAAAGCCTGGGTAGCATTAAAAGAGCCACCAATAACAGCCTCCGATATAGCCCGGAAGGGCCAGAAGATAAAGCCGAAGACACGCTGTAATGTTTCTGTGCCTTCGGTGGTTAACCAAGAGGAAAGGCTGTTCATGGGGCTGGCTAGGGAGACCATGTTTTGGCTAAAAAAGAAGCTGCCCAAACGGCTGAATCGCTCGGCTAACCAACGGGTGACAGTATCATTGATATTTTGCCCGAATAAAAAAACGGCCAAAATCCCAAAAATATAGACCCGTGACCAGCCAGCGGTGACAAAATCAGAAGCGTGCATGGCTAAAACGGCCGCTAATACATTCACAGCGATCCAAATCGGTGGAATCTCCAATACTCGCCCCAATGACATATTAGGGCCACCAACTAGAGCCAACAAGGCTACAAGCAATTGTAGGAAGATTGTGGCGATGAGTGTGCTGAGGAGAACGGCCGTTAAAAACTCCACTTTACTCGGCAGCCGCACAATCAACGGATAATTGGCTGCCTCATTGGCGCGCGCTGCCATCGAAAGTGCAATCAAAAAGGAAAGAGCCGCTCCCAAACCACCAATAATCAGTACATAATTATCAAAATGGGGCGTACCTTGGCGCGGTGGGAAGAAAAAAAACCAATAAGCTAATGAGAGAATTAAGTAGATCACCCCTGTTAGCGACGTAGCCATATTTCGTAGAAAAAAGCGTGTCAATGCCCAAACCCTTTGTCTCACCGCCGCACCGCCTCTGCATAAATTTCGGCCAACGTGACACGCTGCTGATCAACACACAGGATATCATAATTGGTATGCAGTAACAGTGACAATACTTGCCGCCGTAAAGTCATGGCCTCATTGGACAATACGATCTTATCCCCCTCCACCTCAATATCGGGATGAAGCGTTTGCAACAAACTGCTGACCCCATCCAAATGGCGATCCACTTGAATCATCGTATGGGCACGCACGGCTAACGCTTGCGCCATGCTATTTTGATATAGCACCTTGCCTCGATTCAAAATAACCAACTGAGTACAGACATTTGTGACCTCGGCCAACTGGTGTGAACTCATCACGATTGTCTTGCCAGCCGCATGCAGATCATGCAAAGTTCGCACAATCTCCCTTTGCCCTTCTGGATCAAGCCCATTAGATGGCTCATCTACTAATAAAAGAGGTGGATCACCAATCAAAATTTGAGCCAGACCTAACCGCTGTCGCATCCCCTTCGAGCAAGTTTTAATTTTCTTATTAGCTGCTTCCAATAAGCCTACTCGTTCTAAGCTGCGATTTACCTCTGAGGCTATATGCGCTTTGGAGATGTTGCTAATTTGGGCCACCATTTCCAGATATTGATGTACTTTTAGATTATTGGGATAAAGAAGACGTTCCGGCTTATAACCAACTGTTGGCCAAGCATCTGCCTGAGGCTTAATCCGGCCAGAAGTTGGGAACAGAATACCCGCAATAAGCTTCATCAATGTTGTCTTACCTGCACCATTTGGTCCCAATAAGCCAATAACTTCACCGCGAGGAATCGTTAGCGAGACTTTATCCAATGCTTTCAGTGTGTAAAACTGTTTGGTGACATTTTCAATTGCAATCACATGATTAGTTTACCACAGGCAAAAGGGAGGGCAATGGAATACACTTTGGGGGTGTAGTAAAAACTCGTAAGGGAAAAAGATGGACAAAAAGAGCCAACTGTGATTTTGTTTAACCATTGACAAAGCAAAACAAAAAACGCAGGAGGCTCCAATGGATTTTAACACAGGGCAGAATAAAGATGTGGTCAACCAAATGGCAACGCTATTAAGCGATGCCATCGCTGAGGGTATTGCAACAGAAGGCAATGTGAGCCTAGGAGATATAGAACAAGGTATGCGTCAGATACTGCAAGAAGTCGGACGACGTGCAATCGGTCAGGCATTAGAAAAAGTTGACGTTGTGGAGCCAACTGTGCGCTGTTCCTGTCAGCATCAAGCAACTTATTGTAGCCGACGGGAGGGGATGGTAATTACGGTCTTTGGACGAGCCTACTACAAGAGAAGTTATTACATCTGTCATCACTGTGGTCAGGGGAAAAAGCCATTGGACAGACGATTGCAGATAAAACCCGGCGAAATGAGTCAAGGACTCAAGGCGCTGTTAGCCTTGTTGGGTATCCAAACGTCATTTGATGAAGCAGCTGAGTTGGCCCAAGAGTTACTGCTGGTCCAAATCAGTGATAATAGTATCCGAAAAGCGGTTCAGTGGGTGGGAGAGAAGCAAGATGCGCTTGAAGAAAAGTGGAAGCGGTTGAGTGATTGGCATCATTATATGAATGACGCAACTCGACAGGAAACTGATGCCCCCCGACGATTGTATGGGTCGATGGATGGGGTCATGGTGCCGACTCACACTGAGTGGCGAGAGCTAAAAACGGTGTGCTGGTATGAAGTGAGTCCTGTGTCCGAGCGTCAGTGGCCCAGCAGATACAAGAAGCGTGTTGGGGAGTTAGAGGCGTTGAAAGCGACGAATATCCGCTATCATTGTGATATTCAAGAGGCAGAAGCATTTTCTTCTCTATTGTGGGCAACAGGGGCGCACTATTTAGCCGACCAAGCACAAGAATTGATATTTGTCTGCGATGGAGCGAAGTGGATTTGGCGTTTGGTTGAGGAGAACTTCCCAGAGGCTATCCAAATTTTGGATTGGTACCATGCTGTTGAGTACCTGACTCCCGTGGCTCAAGCTTTGTTCTCTGAAAAAGAGCAACAAATGGCATGGATGGCTACGATGAAAGAACATCTTTGGTTTAGCCGTACCCAAACTGTCATTGATGCCTGTTTGACCTTGGCCGACCATTCGGCTGTCTTAGAACCAGCTACAAAGGCAGCGACCTATTTTCAGAACAATCTGCCTCGCATGGATTATGCTAATTTTCGTGCTCAAGGCTATTTCGTTGGCAGTGGCACCGTTGAAAGTGGCTGCAAACAAATTGGGGCCATGCGCTTAAAACGTTCTGGAGCACAATGGCTTGAAGGCGGGGCGCGTTTGGTTGCCAAAGCACGAGCCCTTTGGCTCAGTGGTCAATGGGATGAGGTTGTAAACAACCCTACCTCTCTTCCTTTTGCTATCTAACGAGTTTTTACTGCTCCCCACTTTGGTCTAATAAAGTATGAGTCTTGTTTGATGTCCACTGGTGAGCCTGTTATAATGCCGCCCTTGTATGTGTTTAAGCAAACCTAATGATTCGGTAAGCTACCATATACCAATCTTTAAGCGAACGAGGTTTTAGGATGAATTTTCAACCCTGGGCACCCTATTTGAGTGCTATGGAAATTATTTTGGCAGTTGTCCTAACTGTTTTGGTTCTGGTTCAAGCAAAGGGATCAGACTTGGGTGGGTTTTTAGGCGGTAGTGGTGATACAAGCAGTAGTTTTCGGACGCGGCGAGGTGTGGAGGCGACTCTGCATAAGGTTACCATTTACTTGGCGATTGTTTTTTTCATTTGTACCTTTTTTGTCTTTTTGGCCTGGGGACAGGCCGTTTAGACAGTGGACAGTAAGCGGCAGACAGTAATCAGGGGTCGGTACTGATTACTGACCACTGCTTCCTATCTACTACATCTACCCTCTCTCGCTCCCCTATGACTTACAATTTGCGTTGGCAATTGCTTCTAGCAGGAGTGGCCTTTGGGTTGGTACTGTCTCTCTTATCGCTGCAGATGCAGACAGAGACGACGGCCGTTTCCCTCACCACGATCACTGACACAGGCTGTACTAGCCAAGCCCCTGCCCCTGGTGGCACCTTTACCGAAGGCATGGTAGGTGCGCCACTCTATCTGAATCCCCTCCTCAGTGACAACCAGCCAATTGATCGGGAAATAGTGAGATTGATCTTTGATGGCCTGACACGTTATGGGGTAGACGGCCGTTTACAGCCCGCCCTAGCCCAAAGTTGGCAGGTTAGCGAAGATGGTCTCAGTTTGCACTTCAATCTGCGCCAGGATGCCACCTGGCACGACGGTCAACCTGTCACCGCCAATGATGTTGCTTTCAGCTATGGTCTGATGCAGGATAATGGCTTCACGGGGCCAGCCGCTCTCAAAACTCTGTGGCAAAGCGTGGCCATTAATGTGATTGATACGCATACAGTTGAGTTTGTGCTCAGCCAACCTTATAGCCCTTTTCTTGAGGCCACCACACGCGGTATCATGCCCGCCCACCTATTAGCAGCAGACCTTACAGCTGCCAGCTTGCCCACTCATCCATTTAATCAAGTACCTGTGGGCACGGGGCCATTTATGGCAGAAGCGGACCAAGATTGGCGCAGTAACGGCCGTTTCCGACTCACACCCAACCCAGCTTATTGGTCACCAGAAACACTACTGTCTGCTCTTGAATTCCGCTTCTATCCTGATGAAACTAGTTTGGTAGAAGCCTTTGCTGAGGGCGAGATTCAGGCTGTCAATCGAGTGGTGGCCCCCAGCTTGCCTAGCATCACGGCCAACGCGCATGCCCGCTTGTTCACCGCTCCGTTGCCCCGTTACACAGCCCTTTTCTTTAATGTTAGCGAAACTGGGGAAACGGGTGTGCAAGCCACCGCTATGCGCCAAGCCTTGGCCTATGCTCTAGATAGAGACAAACTCATAGACGAAGCTCTCAATGGGCAAGCTATCCCCCTCGAAGGTCCCTATCTGCCAATATCATGGGCCTATAACTCGACCTTGCTAACCCCTTATAGCCATCAGCCTCTTACAACCACTAATTTATTAGAAAGTGAGGGTTGGCTAATGAGTGATAGTAGCAGCACGCGTCAAAAAGGCGAAGAATCCCTCAGGTTACGTTTACTGGTGCTGGACAATCCCGCCCACCGTGTCCTGGCTCAGACCATCGCCAGCCAGTGGGCGGCTCTTGGTATTGCCACTGATCTCCAGATTGCTGATTCGCTTAACAACCTGCGCATGGTATTGACTGACCGGACTTTTGATGTGGCCCTGTTGGAAATCAGCCCGCCGGGCGATCCAGACTTATATGATTTTTGGGGCCAGGAAGCGATTGTGCGGGGGCAAAATTTTGCGGGTTGGAACAATCGTCGGGCCAGTGAAGCCCTGGAGGCCGCCCGCCAAATTTGGGATGTAGACGAAAGACGGCCGTATTACGACACCTTTCTGCGCCTCTATAACAGCGATCTACCAGCCCTCACTCTTTTTCAACACGTATATACCTATGGTGTGAGTAATGTGGTCAATGATGTGGAAATCGGCCGTATTGACTCTTCGCGTGACCGTTATGAAACCTTTTCTCAGTGGCACACCCAAACTCAAGAAGTTGCGGTCGCTTGCCCCCCAGACAGTGAACCGTGAGTGTGGGGACTATCTGTCGATTGGCAGAGTAGGCAGAGGCCTTCAATCCTTACTATCTACTCTTCCTAAAACAGCCAGCGCGTCATCGTCTTGGGGAACTGTGTCCAAGCAAAAACAACTCGTGGCTTTAGCACCCAAATTGTGGGGCCATGCCGAATGTTGTATTTAACCTCATACAGATCATCAATGGGAGTCAACGCTTCTGCATCCCGAATGGCGGTTACAGACCCTTTCAAAATAACGGCCTCATCTCCATCTTCCAGATGGACAGCTACCTCTGGGTTTTGAGCCAGATTCCGTGCCCAGCGTGTATCTGGCCCGCCACCGAAATAGAGGGTATCCTCTGACCACACCCCCCAAACGGGCACAGCATGGGGACGGCCGTTGCCCCCCGCCGTTGCAATCCAATAGTTGCGTGACTCAGCCATGCGCTGGCTCACATAGGCCCAATCGAGTAAGCCATCCTTATCTTCCGGTATGCCATAGTCCTTCACAATAGGGCGCGAGGGAGTAGGAATTGTCATACTTTGCCTCCACTTAGTAAATTAGAACTTAGTCATTGGCAATTAAATACCAACGCAATTGCCAATGACTATTCTGTTCCATTTACCTGACATCTTGTGTCAAGAATCAAAGGCGGCTAATATCAATGCCAATCTTTCTCCATCTACCACATATTGTTCGTGGCAGAAGTGACAATCAATGACGGCTTGGCCTTCGTTTTCTAAAATGGCGGCAATTTCATCACGACCTAACATAATGAGCGCCTGTTGGGTGCGCTCATAGCTACATGAGCATTCAAATAGCAACGGCCGTTCAGCCAAAACCTTCACCGGCACATCCGCGAAAACGGCCGTTAACACCTCTTCTGGCGACTGACCAGCGGCCAACATGGCCGCTACTGGTGGCAGCTCCTGCAAGCGTTCCCCCAATCGTGGCAGGAGATCACCAGCATAAGAAGGGAGTGCCTGTAAAAGTAGGCCGCCAGCCGCTGCTACCGAGCCATTCTCTGCCAACTGTACACTCGTCGTGACAATGGATTGCACCTGTTCAGATTGGTTCAAGTAATGGGTCAAACTATCGCCTACATCTCCTGCTACCAGAGGTACTGCCCCTTGTACCAACTCCTCCAGCCGCACATCTTTGACGACTGTCAATAAGCCATTTTGACCCAGCAAGGTGGGTAAATCCAGCCGACCCTGAACCAGCGAGGGGGCAGTCTCAGGCATAGTGATGTAACCACGAATACGGCCGTTGCTACGACTCTCCACCAACATTTTGGGCAGCAGATTTTCTCCCTCCCATTTTAAGGCAATCCGCTGGTTCATTTTTAATAAGGAACCCATTATGGCGGCCCCTGTTAAAGCCTGTCCTAATGCCATTGATGCCAGCGGCGAAGCCGTATGTCGCTGTACTCCCTCCCGCACTAAGTTAGTGGTGGTGGAAACAATAGCCCGCACCCGCGCTTCTGTAGCAATGGCTCGAATGAGATAATCTTCCATTTTTCAACCTCAAAAAATATAGCTCTTGGTGTGTCACACTGTATTCCGTGCTTCATACCAAGTGTAGAATGATAACAAGATTTACTACAAGACAAAACGGCCGATCCTTAAGATCGGCCGTTTTAGCTGATAAAATTATTCATGATCGGTGATCCGATGATCACTCACCGATTACGCAGCTTCAAACTCACCTTCGACAATATCCTCATCAGCACCAGCGGTGTGAGCCGCCCCATTGCTGCCTGCACCTTCATAAGCTGCCTGACCTGTGGCCATCGCCGCTTGCTGCACGTCGGCTGTCAATTGTTGGATACGGCCAGCATCTTCGGCCTGAATCGCTTCCTTAAGTTCAACAATTTTGGCTTCAACCTGCTCGCGCAAGTCAGTTGGCGCCGAGCCATTCATGCTGTTAAGGCTCTTTTCCGTTTGGTAGATGACTTGATCAGCCATGTTGCGTGCCTCAATCAATTCGCGTCGCTGCTGGTCGGCAGCAGCGTTTTGCTCGGCCTCATTCACCATGCGATCTACATCGGCATCGCTTAAATTGGTGCTGGCCGTAATGGTGATGTGTTGGCTTTTATTGGTGGCTTTGTCCAGGGCTGTCACATTCAAAATGCCATTAGCATCAATGTCAAAGGTCACTTCTATTTGCGGAATGCCACGTGGTGCCGGGGGAATGCCGTCGAGCCGGAAGACACCCAAGGTACTATTATCGCCCGCCATCGGCCGTTCGCCTTGCAAAATGTGAATGTCAACGGCCGTTTGATTATCCTCGGCCGTGCTATACACTTGCGCCTTGCGCGTGGGAATCGTGGTGTTGCGCGGAATCAGGGCATTCATCACGCCACCCAACGTCTCCAGCCCTAAGCTCAATGGTGTCACGTCTAGCAGAAGCACATCATTAACATCGCCGGCTAATACACCCGCTTGCAGGGCTGCCCCTAACGCCACAACCTCATCAGGATTCACGCTTTTGTTCAGCTCTTTACCCGTTAGCTTCTTGATGGCCTCTTGAACCATGGGCATCCGGGTTGAGCCACCGACCAGCACCACCTCATCGAGTTCGCTGGCTTTCATGCCTGCGTCTTGCAAGGCTTGGTTCACTGGCTTGGTGATACGATTCACGAGGTCGCCCGTCAGCTGCTCAAATTTAGCCCGGCTCAACATTATCTGGAGATGCTTTGGCCCGCTGGCATCGGCCGTAATAAAAGGCAGGTTGATCTCACTTTGCATCACGCTGGAAAGCTCAACCTTGGCCTTTTCGGCTGCCTCGCGTACCCGCTGTAGGGCTTGGCGATCCTGTTTCAAATCAATGCCCTGATCACGCAGAAACTCGCTCGCCACCCAATCTACAATAGCCAAATCCCAATCATCGCCACCCAAATGGGTGTCACCATTGGTCGCTTTTACTTCGATTAGACCGTCACTGACCTCTAAGACTGACACATCAAAAGTGCCACCACCAAGATCAAAAACCAGGATGATTTCATCCTCTTTCTTGTCTAAACCATAGGCCAAAGCAGCGGCCGTTGGTTCGTTGATAATACGCTTCACATCCAAGCCAGCAATTTTGCCAGCATCTTTCGTTGCTTGTCGTTGACTGTCGTTGAAATAGGCGGGCACAGTGATCACGGCTTCTGTCACAGGCTCACCTAGAAAGTCCTCAGCATCTTGCTTCAATTTAGCCAATACCATCGCCGATATCTCTTGTGGTGTATAGGCGCGATTGGTTTGGGGGATTTTGACGCGAATATCGCCCTGTGGGCCTTGCTCAATGGTATAAGGCAAGCGGACTTTTTCCTCACTCATGGCTGGATCGTCAAAGCGACGGCCGATAAAGCGTTTCACCGAAAAAATTGTATTTTCAGGGTTGATCGTTGCTTGCCGCTTGGCCGTCTGCCCCACCAATCGCTCTCCGCTTTTGTTGAAAGCCACTATTGAGGGGGTCAACCGCCCACCCTCAGCTGTGGAAATAACAGTTGGTTCACCACCTTCCATCACTGCCACGACTGAGTTGGTCGTGCCTAAATCTATACCTACTATTTTACCCATGTTGTTATCTCTCCTTGCCACCAAAAGGTGTTCTTATAAAATTCATTTTTCCAAATAGTTTTGGGATATGTTGGCTATCTTAGGCGGCAAATGTAAGAATTTTGTTGGTGGAGTGTATGTATTGTGTTAGCGGAGCCTTGACGGCCGTTTGCCACCCGTTATAATCCACGTTCGCCACAGATCAGTAAACAGTAAGCAGTGAACAGTATTCAGTTTTCGGCTCACTGCTTACTACACACTGAATACTGATTGCTAAAATCCGGAGGTATGACGAATGTCCGCTGAAGCACGTTTGCAAGAATTAGGAATCACATTACCCACTATCGGCACCCCGATGGGTAACTATGTTCACGCTGTTCGTACCGGCAATCTGCTCTTTTTATCTGGCAAGGGCCCTAAAAATCAGGGCAAAGTTGGCGGCGATGTGACTGTCGAACAAGCTTATCAAGATGCCCGTCAAACGGGCCTGCAACTCCTGGCTGTCATGCGCGATACGATGGGTAGCCTAGACAAAGTTACCCGCGTTGTCAAAGTGCTTGGCATGGTGAATGGTGTGCCTGAGTTTGGTCAGCAACCTCAAGTTATCAATGGCTGTTCGGATTTGTTTGTAGAGGCTTTTGGCGAAAACGGCCGTCATGCTCGCTCGGCCGTGGGCATGGGTTCCCTGCCCAATAACATCACCGTAGAAATCGAAGTCATCGTTGAAGTAACCGACTAATGTTCTTGGTCAAAGAACCTCTATGCTAGACAAAATCGCCAAAGTTGTAGACCGTTATAACGCTCTCGAATCACAAATGTCTGATCCGGCCGTGTTGGCTGACCATGTGAAACTGACCGCATTAGCTCAAGAACGCGCCGAAATGGAAGAGCTGGTCTTGGCCTACCAACGTCATCAGGTGATGACACAAGAGTTGGCCGACACGGAAGAGTTGGTATCTCTAGAAGATGATGCAGATATGATTGCCCTGGCCAATGAAGAGGTGGAGCGGCTGAACTGGGAAATCAAACAAGTGGAGAAGCGCATGCGTTCGTTGTTGGTTCCCAAAGACCCCTACGATGATCGCAACGTTTATATGGAAATACGGGCTGGGGCTGGGGGTGATGAGGCGGGCATTTTTGCCGCCGACCTACTGCGCATGTACGGCCGTTATGCTGAAAATCGCGGTTGGAAAACCCAAATCATGGATGAAAATAGCACTGGGGTAGGCGGCTATAAAGAAGTCATCATGGCCATCAAGGGCAAAGGAGCCTACTCTCGCTTCAAATTTGAGCGGGGTGTACATCGTGTGCAACGTGTGCCCGTCACCGAATCACAAGGGCGTATCCATACCAGCACGGCCACGGTGGCTGTCTTGCCCGAAATTGATGATGTGGACATCACCATAGATGAGCGTGACCTAGAAATTACGGCTGAGTTTTCGGCTGGCCCTGGTGGTCAACATATGCAGAAAAATGCCACTGCTGCCCGCATTATCCATAAACCCACTGGCCTGATGGTCAAAATTCAGTCGGAGCGAAGTCTGACCCAAAATAAGCGACTCGGCATCGCCATTATCCAGGCGCGTATTCAGGAAGCAGAAGAGGCTAAACAGCAAGCGGCCGTTTCCGCTGATCGTAAATCACAAGTGGGCACGGGTGACCGCAGCGAAAAAATCCGCACTTACAACTACCCTCAAAGCCGTGTCACCGATCACCGCATCGGCTATAGCAGCTACAATTTGACTGCGGTCATGGATGGCGATCTTGATCCCTTCATTGAGCAGCTAGCTATTGCCGATGAAGCTGAGAAGCTGGCAATGGCAGAATAGAGCTTGCCTCAAGAGATGGGTGGGGTAAAATTGGATTGTCTGTGAGAGACAATCTAGCAATTGTATAATGGATACGGCCGTTCGGGAGAGAATCCCAATCACTGTGACATAAATTGGTTCAAGCTTTAAGCTTGAACCAATCTGAAACAAAAGGATCGCCGAAGGGGCAAGCTGGCACAGCCACCAGTGAAACTCTCAGGCAAAAGGACCGGATGGACAGGTACTTCTGGAAAGCTATGTTTCGGTAATCCATGATTGGTAAACGGTAAACCGATTACGATATACGGATAACCAATCACCGATTACAAGCAGAGGCACCGAAGGGGCAAATCCGGATAACATCCGGCAAATCTCTCAGGTTAATGACAGAGGATGCTGACAATAAGGACGCTTGTTGTCAGCATCCTCTTTTTGTTTTTGTAATGGGTGATTGGGTAATTCACCCAATTATCTCCCTTCTTGGAGGAAAAATGAGCAATATTCCCGCAGATTTGAAATATTCAAAAGAAGATGAATGGGTACGTGTAGAGGATGATGAGGCCACTATTGGTATTACCGATTATGCTCAAGACTCCTTGTCCGATATCGTCTATTTGGAACTGCCCGAAGCAGGTGATTCCTTTGACATAGGTGATACCTTTGGTGTTATAGAGTCTGTCAAGGCGGCCTCTGATCTGTTTATGCCACTGTCAGGTGAGATAACGGCCGTTAACGACGACCTCATCGATGCTCCCGAAATTGTCAATAGTGACCCCTATGGCGAAGGCTGGATGATTCGCGTCAAACTCAGCGATGACTCTCAACTAGACGATCTCATGGATGCTGCTGCCTATACTGAATTTGTGGAGAGCCGTGCTTAGAGCAGCATTCAGTAAGCAGTAAACAGTATTCAATATGCACTGAACTGACCACTAGCCACTGATTACTGCCTCCTGACCCCACTGAACCGGAGAAAATATGACAACGAATGCTTATCCCAAGTCAAATTGGCGCGATATTATTGAGGCCAGCGAGAATGCCAGCAGAGGGGCTGATGCCCTCACCAACCGCGATCTTTTGCAGCCCGCTGACCGTTTTGTGAAGCGGCACATTGGCCCACGCAGTAAAGATGTCACCCACATGTTAAACAAGTTAGGCCTTGGCTCCCTTGATGAATTGATGACTGAAGCCGTGCCTCCCAACATTCGTTTGCAGGGACATTTAGATTTAGAACGGCCGCGCAGTGAATCGGCCGTTTTGCGCGATATACGCCAGCTAGCCCAACAAAACACCGTCTACCGCACCTTCATTGGCATGGGCTACTCCCGCACCATTACGCCACCCGTCATCCTGCGTAACATTTTGGAAAACCCTGGCTGGTACACACAGTACACCCCCTACCAAGCCGAAATCGCCCAAGGCCGCCTGGAAGCCCTCATCAACTTCCAGACCATGATCACCGATCTGACTGGCCTGGAAATAGCCAATGCCTCCATGTTGGACGAAGGTACTGCTGCCGCCGAAGCCATGACATTGTGTCAACGTGCCCAACCGCGTAAATCAACGGCTAACACCTTCTTTGTCTCTGAACTGTGCCACCCCCAAACTATTGCTGTGGTACAAGGCCGTGCCCAGCCACTCGGCATCAACGTTATCGTCGGTGACCACAATAGTTATGATTTTAGCGAGGCCACCTTTGGTGTGCTGCTGCAATACCCGGCTACCACTGGCGATATTCTCGACTATGGACTCTTTGCCACCCAAGCCCATGAAGCGGGTGCACTTGTCGTTGTGGCTGCTGATCTGCTCTCGCTGATTTTACTGCGACCACCAGGCGAATTTGGTGCTGATGTTGTTGTTGGTAATGCCCAACGTTTTGGGGTGCCGATGGGTTTTGGCGGTCCCCACGCGGCCTTTATGGCTACTAAAGATAAACATAAGCGTATTCTGCCCGGTCGTCTCGTGGGTGTTTCGGTAGACACACATGGTAAACCAGCTTATCGTTTGGCTTTGCAGACCCGCGAACAGCACATCCGTCGTGATAAAGCTACCAGCAATATCTGCACAGCACAGGTGCTGTTAGCCATTATGTCTTCGATGTATGCTGTTTATCATGGCCCAGAGGGGTTGAAGCGGATTGCACGACGGGTACAGTTATTAACGGCCGTTCTGGCCAAAGTCCTCCAAGATTCAGATTACACCATCAACCAAGCCCCCATCTTCGACACTATCACCGTAACTGCTGGTCCCCGCAGCCAAGCCCAGATAAAAGAGGCCGCCCTCGCCCATGAAATAAATCTGCGCTACGATAGCAACGGGTCGGTAGGCATCTCCTTAGACGAAGTAGCGGGTATCAGAGACCTCCACGAACTATTTGCCATATTTGGCGCTGCTCCTGAGGCTATCGACATCGAAAGTCTGGCCGATGCTGTGGAAACTGGCTACGAAGCCACTCATCAGCGTACCAGCCCCTTCCTCACTCACCCTGTCTTTAGCCGCTATCTGTCTGAGACGGAAATGATGCGCTATATTCACCGCCTGCAAGAGCGCGACCTCTCTCTCACCCACTCCATGATTCCGCTCGGCTCTTGTACCATGAAGCTTAACGCCACCGCCGAGATGTTACTCATCACTCTGCCCCAATTTGGCTTCATGCACCCCTTCGCCCCTGCTGATCAAACTGTAGGTTATCGTGAATTATTCCGCCGCTTAGAAAAATGGCTGGCCGAAGTGACTGGCTTCGATGCCATCTCCCTCCAGCCCAATTCTGGCGCACAGGGTGAATACGCGGGCATGCTGGTCATTCGTGCCTATCATCACAGTCGTGGCGACGATCACCGCCACATTTGCCTCATTCCTAGTTCCGCGCACGGCACAAATCCGGCTAGTGCGGTCATGGCTGGCATGAAGGTTGTGGTGGTCAAATGTGATGATAATGGCAATGTGGAGGTGGATGATTTACGCGCTAAAGCTGAAAAGCATCGTGACAATCTTTCTGCTCTGATGATTACCTATCCTTCCACGCATGGTGTGTTCGAGGAGGCCATCGCCGAGATTTGTGACATTATCCATGCCAATGGGGGTCAGGTCTACATGGATGGTGCCAACATGAACGCGCAGGTGGGTCTTTGTCGCCCTGCCGATTTTGGCGCGGATGTGTGCCATTTGAATCTACACAAGACATTTTGCATTCCGCATGGCGGCGGTGGCCCTGGCATGGGACCAATTGGCGTGAAGGCGCATTTAGCTCCTTTCTTGCCCGGTCATCCACTCGTTTCAGGTGTGGGTGGCGACCAAGCTATTGAACCTGTTTCGGCCGCGCCTTGGGGCAGCGCCAGCATTTTGGTGATTCCTTACGCCTACATTGCCATGATGGGCGACTGGGGGCTGACGGTGGCTACGGAAATAGCTATTTTGAATGCGAATTACATTGCAGAACGGCTGGAACCCCATTTCCCGGTACTATATCGTGGCTTAAACGGCCGTGTAGCCCATGAGTGCATTGTCGAACTACGCCATCTCAAAGAGTACGTGACCGTGGATGATGTGGCCAAGCGCCTGATGGATTTTGGCTTCCACGCCCCCACCATGTCTTTCCCCGTGCCTGGTACATTAATGATTGAACCCACTGAAAGCGAATCGCTGGCCGAGATCGATCGCTTTTGTGAGGCTATGATTGCCATTCGGGACGAGATTCGTGCTGTAGAAAATGGTGAAATCAGCCATGAGGACAGCCCTCTGGCCCACGCGCCGCACACGGCCGAAGAGATCACGAGCGATAGTTGGAACCGTGCCTACTCCCGTGAACAAGCCGCTTTCCCCCTGCCTTGGGTGAAGGAGAGCAAGTTCTGGCCTTATGTTGGCCGTATTGACAATGTGTACGGGGATCGAAATCTGTTCTGTGTTTGTGTACCGATTGAGGAGTATGCGTAGTGAGTTTGGGAACTTGGTTGCTTCTGAGCAACCAAGTTCCTGGTCTTTCAATTATGCCGTGTAAAGCCGCCGATGGAG
Organism: Promineifilaceae bacterium (SeqCode); assembly: GCA_965223555.1. Classification (GTDB taxonomy): domain Bacteria; phylum Chloroflexota; class Anaerolineae; order Promineifilales; family Promineifilaceae; genus CBDCWU01. The sequence continues at coordinate 289,614 of CBDCWU010000008.1, read as the reverse complement.
CCCATATAGAGCGGCTTGAGGCCAGCTAAAGCCCCTTGCAACTCGTCATTGGGGCTGCCATAAACGAAGATGCCAGTAGGCCGCATTAACGAAAAGAAACGCTTCATAAATTTGCTGCCAAAGCTGCCCATGTGCACCATCGCTGCTGCTGAATCAGCGTAACGTTCATAAAGATGGCACACTGTTTTGTCTTCGCTGACTGACCATTTATAGCTTAATGTTCCTGGCTCGTTAGCCTGCGTAGCAGCCACCATCTGGTCCATTAAGGCTATCATATTGTCATATTGCCCTTCTTTAATCGACAGTTGTAAAATCCAAGCTACCTGTTGATTCATTTTTGCTGACTCCTTGTTTGATTGTGCTGAATATTCTAAAAGGTAATGCGAGAAACGTAAAACATTAGGATATTGTCCATTGGAAATCTATAAGGGATTCGTTATACTTAACTTATGCCAACTATTTCTAGATTTTATGGAATTATCATTACCATGTATTATGAATTTGGACGACATCAACAACCCCATTTTCATGCCCGGTATGGTGGGCATAAAGCCACATTTACCATCAATCCACCATCTCTTTTAGCTGGTGTGATGCCTAGACGACAGCAGAATCTAATTGTTGCTTGGGCAGAGTTGCATCAAGAAGAATTGATACAGAACTGGAAGTTGGCAGAGCAGGAACGGCCGTTACAAAACATAGACGGCTTACGATAGGAGAAAGCCATGAATCCATATGAAACTGGCAATTACGAGCTTTTTGATGTGACCGACTTTACCATTGTCGGCGATTACACCTTGCGCGTTGTCTTTAATGACGGTTCGGAGCAAGTGATCGACTTTGAACCTATTCTCTATGGCCCCATGTTTGGCCCATTACGCGATCCCTCTATCTTCAATCGGGTGCAATTAGACCATGAAATTGGCACTTTAGTATGGCCGACTGGGGCTGATATTGACCCGACCATTTTACACGACTGGCCGGAACATGTCGAGGCTATAAGCAAACGGCGTAAAGACCAATATGCCATATCTGCTTAAATAGCATTTATCAGATTAGCTTTATCTGTCATCCCATTGAGACAGAATTTTGTTTGCTAAACCGCCATATTGCTGCATCAAGGAATCAAAAGTGTCCAAAGCATCTTCTCTAATTGCTTCTTCTTCCAGCGGGGACATATAAATTCGTAACACCAAACGCATCAAATCTTCCATTCCTGAGTACCATTGATTTGGTTGAGTATCATAATGGCTCAATAGGTGTTTCAAGGAGGTGCTAACAAAACCTGAAGCAGGGAGGGTAATAAAGCCTGACCCCGCTTACGAACATTGTGAACAAACTCAAAGAAACCCAGATAAAGCGGCAACTTCTCCTGAGAAATACCGCGATGTGGCCGCAGCCACGACCTTAACAACGACCAAATGCCTTCAATGGTATTGACATGGACTTCATGAAAGCCATCACCATCTTCATCACGGGCATATTCGCCAATGGAATGATTGACCGTTTTGTGTTCATACCCCCACTGAACTAAACGGCCGTAGATGTTGTACTCATCCGTGTAAACCAAGGTGCCTGGCGCAATAGAGGCAGTAATCACCGGCTTAATTGTTGCTTGTTGCACATTGGGTAACATCTTGAGAATCACCTCACCACCTCGCTGCACCATACCCAAGATAGGCGGTTTCTCTTTCTCTAAAGTGCCTCGTCCCCGACTACCCTTTAGCCGCCGTCGCCACCCCTCTCGCCCTTTGGCTTGCACCTTGTCAGGATTGCCTTTATGTCCTGCCACTAGATAGACCTCATCAAACTCGGCTTCGCCCTCCAGGGTAGGCCTCTTTTTTTGACCACAACACCCTGCCGCAATTGTACCGTCATATCTTGCACATCATCTTTGTTGAGACCGAGTTCCTGGGCAATCTGTTGGTTGGACAAGTTCAAGCCCATTAAATACAAGCAGATGAGCCATACTTTCAGGGGCTGATGGTGTCCTTCAAAGATAGTTTGGGTCAAATCGTCAAATTGCTTCTCACAATGTTGACATTGATACCGTTGTCGATACCGTTCTGTGTTGTGAAAGCCTCGTTTGTTGATCAAGCTACTCTCACAATGAGGACAACGAACCCGGTCAGGCCAGCGCATCGCTCTGACCTGTTCATAGCATTTGGCATCATCTAACAGATTTTGTATCGTAAACATTCTATGGTTTCCTCGTAAGATTTTGCTTATCTAGCCTATTTCATCTCGCCTTTTTTGCCAAAATCCTTTCTCCTTGGAATCCATATTGAGCCAATCACAAAATACCAGCTTGGACGATAACGGCCGTTATCCCATATTGCCCACGCATTAGCCGACACTTGCTCATAAATAGGGCACAATCGTTGCCGATAAAATAAAGCTGACCCTAAACGAAAACGTTTTGCTAGAAATAACCTGAAAAAACATCAGGCGAGGTGCTTGGTGCCTAATGACGATGAAAGTCTTGTCTAATACCGAAACTCTTTTACGTGTGATTCGGTCAATAATTTATCCATCACACGTCCATGATTCTTGGGTGCTCCATACACATCCATGATGCAGACCAACTGATCGTCTGTCTTGATTAGTTTGTTTCCTTTCACCTGTAGATCACAATCTTGAAAGATCCTCTCTAATTCATTGGGCCTATCGCGATGAATTTCACACACCAGCTCATAAGTACGCCTCTCTCGTGCATTGTATATCCACTCTTCAACCTTAGGAAATACCCACAATATGACCATCGCACCGAGGAGCGCGAGCATGACGAACATATATTGTCCGGCCCCTATACCCATGCCTAGGGCGGCAGTAAACCAGATTGTAGAGGCTGTTGTCAGTCCTATAATCCGCGACTTGTTTTCCATAACGACGCCTGCGCATAAAAAGCCAACGCCTGTGACCACATGAGCAGCAATTCGCACAGGGGCTACATCACCGCCAAGCTCTTGAGAGAGCATAGTAAAGAGTGTGGAGCCTAAACAAATGAAGATGATTGTCCGAAAACCAGCGGCCCGATGACGGAATTCGCGCTCGGCTCCGATAAGTCCACCCACGATAATGGCTAACAAGAATTTTATCATTTCTCCAGAAAGTAACATTTCAATACATCTCCTTGTCCTGTGATTTATAGAACCTACCCATGTAATGATACACTTTTTGTCATAAGCCGAACGCTCACCCGATAATCCCTCTTCCCAACTTGCCTCAAGATCGCTATTATTATCGTATGGAATGGTGTCCTTAGTGCCACCATCTACCCTCAATAGCGCGTCAATCGTAGCATGATTCTCTGTTCTATTGATTGACACAAGGAGAATGACCCTTTATGTCTGGTACAGCTCTTGGTTTTCTTTTAGGTTTTGCAGCCTGGTTTTTCTTGCGCTACGTTCTTGGTGGCTTTTATACTGTGGACCAGAACGAGCGGGCCGTCAAAACGCGATTTGGACGGGCGGTGCGTTTGGGCAAGGCCACTACGCTAGAAGACCCCATCGCCGATTATCTAAATGACAAGGATAAGGAGCGTTATATCTATCCACAAGTGCGCGTTATCCAACCTGGTGGCCCCTATTTCCGCTGGCCCTGGGAGCGTATTCACAAGGTTTCTATCGCCACGGAGACCATTAATATGGCTCTGGACTTGGAAACGCCAACGGCTAATCATAATGGCACAATCTTGGAAGCGGTGACTAAAGACCAGTTGAATATTGGTTTGACGGGACAGATACGATATCGGCCGTCTGAACGCAATCTGTATGCCTATCTTTTTGGCGTCAAAAGCCCCATTGTGCATGTCATGGGCTACTTCGTGGCCATCTTACGCCAGCGTATTGCTAGCTTTGAATCAGAAAATATGAATGCCACTATGACTGAAGACGATGACGAAATATTGGATGCCGAACTATTGGGTGGGATATCCATTAACGATTTACGAAAGAATTTGAACGATATTAACACCTATATGGAACATGAATCTGCTTCGGCTGCAGCCCGTTACGGCGTGGAGTTTGATGCTTCCCTCATCACGGGCATTGATCCGCCACAAGAGGTTGATTCTGCTTTAGCCGCTATTAACACAGCGCACAACGAAGTTTCCTCTGAAATCAGTTTAGCCAAGGCTCAAGCTGACCAGACGATTGTGCAGTCGAAACGAGCGGTGGAGATTGAGACCCTGCGAGCCCAAGCAGAAGTTGAACCGTTAAATTCGCTGGCTGAGCAGTTGCGTCAGATTAAGGCCAATGGGCCGGATGTGCTTGAAGCTTATTTGCGCAATGTCCGCCTGGGCTTGTTTAAGCAAGCGGCCAATGTGATTTTGGAGGTGGAAGAGTGATAGACACAATTTTAGAACTTATCCCGATTTCGGATGTTATTCCTACAGCAGCTTTTGCTTTTTTTGCTCTGCTTATTGGTGAGCCAATTATTCGTTGGCTCATGCGCGTGTTTGGGTTTTATGCGGTGGTACAGGAAGGCACGGCTCATGTGTATGTGTTATTTGGTAAGGTAGCGGCCGTTTTAGAAGAGCCAGGTTTGTATCTGTTATGGTTAAAAATGGGGCCAGCGGCCCTTATCGTCAATTGGCTAGGATCGCGTCGCATTTTAGATATGCGCTTGGATCAGAAATACCAACGTAGTTTGCCTGTCAACTCCGAAGAGGGGGCACCAATGGGTATTGGTGTCTGGTATGAGATGAAGATCAGTGATCCTGTGGCCTATTTGTTCAAGAATACCGATCCGCGTGGGTCGTTGGCAGCCAATGTAAGTAATGCCACAGTGCGTACATTGAGCAACATGCCACTAGATGACATGTTAGAGACACGACACACGATGAGTCGTGCTGTTCGTGCCGAGGTCTCCCCAAAATCGGAGGAGTGGGGTTATAAGTTGGGATCAGTTTATATCCGCAAGGTGCATTTCCGGGATGTGGGCATGATTCGCCAGATCGAGGAGAAAGTAGTGAATCGGCTGCGTCAGGTGACATCAGCCATTCGCCAAGACGGAGCCAATCGGGTGAGTATTATCACCAACTCGGCCGAACGGCGAGCAGCCATTGAGTTTGCTAAAGCTCAGGCGGTGCGTCCCCAAATTGTGGGCGAAGCCCTCAATAAAATTAGTGCTGATTCAGACGTAGCCAAGGTGATGTTTGAGATTTTGGAGACGGAGAACCTGATCAAGAGTGATAGCAAAATCACCCTTTTGCCGCAGGGAAAGGGGTTGGTGAAGGAGCTGCTGGCAGCAGAAGCTGCCAAGGAAAGATAAGGTGCAAGGCACTGCCCACCATGTGTTTGACAGGCATTTCTCTACGGGCAGGGCCATGCACTTGTACAGATACTTTTTGTGTGTGAATCGGTACGGATGAAGGAGATTGAGCGTGAAGAGCTTTGAAGCCACGACAATGATTCAAGCATCGCCAGAAATGATTTGGCAAATTCTGACGGACGCGAAGGGGTATCCAAAGTGGGATCCTAATATGGTGAGGTTGGAAGGCACAGTCGCACTGGGGCAGAAGATCAAAGCTTACACAACTTTAGACCCTGGGCGAGCTTTTCCAGCGAAGGTGACGGTGTTTGAGCCAGGGCGCCAGATGGTGTGGACAAGTGGCCTGCCTTTGGGACTGTTTAAAGGGGAACGCACCTTTATGATTACGCCGCATGGGGACGGGAGTGTGACGGTTAAGGCGCAGGAGGTGTTCACAGGGATGTTAATGCCCCTTTTTGGCCGGGCTATTCCTGACTTGACACAAACGTTTCGGGATTTTGTGGCAGGCTTGAAGCAGGAGGCAGAGAGCCGTTAGGGTGTGTGGACGGCCGTTTTCAATCTCCCCTCTTGCATGAATGTGTCTACATCAGGAATGGGGTACAGGTCGAGTTGTAGGCGCGTACAGTTGCGGTCAAGGTCACGACTTGGAATTCTGTCCTTTGGATTCGATCAATTTGTCTGGTTAGATTGGTAAATGGGTGAAAAAGTTTTGCCAGTTTTTCCTCTCGAAAGGCATTATTCACGCTATTACGATTTTGGCAAAGCTGACAGTCAATCAGCAAGCTTTTTGTCATAGCTAAGACATGGGGTCTGAGCCTTCAGATTTTCGGCCGTTTTTTGTTAGTGATTTCAGCAATTCTCATTCTGAAATTGGCTAAAAAGGGTCAAGGAGGTAACTCCAATTCAAGACCATCAAGCATAAAGTCAAACAAAGCATCCCAGCTGTCGAAAACCATGTAACGGGTCAAAGCCTTGAGGTCATTGAAAAAGGTGCGCCGCACCGCTAAAGCGTCGCGTAGAAGACGATAGGCTCGATTGACATAATGCTGAATAGTATGGGTCAAAAATGCCAGGATATTGAGGGAGAAAAAGACGTTGGCCAAATGAGAGCTGCCATGACCAAAATTGTGTTCGAGATTGTAGCCCTTGGTCTTGAGAATATTGATATTTTCATTCTCAACCTTCCAGCGGGTGCGCCCGCAGCGAGCCAAGACTACCACATTCTTGAGTGTAAGGAGATGATTGGTAATCCAAGCATTGTGAAAGAGTTGCTCACCTGTATCCTCATGAGTGATGGTTAGCTGAAACCAGTTGACCAGGAGAGCATCCTCACCAGCCTTGATGGGCACTTCATTGAGGAAACGATAAGACCAGATTTCACCATGACGGCCGTTCCAGTGACGCTCTTGTTTGCTTTGCAGGCGACCAACCCCTTCTACAGAGGCGACATATTCATAGAGGATGGTATGAGAATCTGGTTTGCAAACGAAGATAAAGGATTGCTTATAGGTTTGCTCAATCAACTGACACAGTGGCTGATTGGAATGGAGGTCATCCCCCAAATAGGTCACAGTGCCGGGTTGAAAATAGTCATGATGTTGGCTCAACCAGCGTTTGACAGCCGCTCGTTCACAATCTTGTTTCTCGTGTCCATCCTGAGGCACGATGAACTCTGGTGGCAGTGATACCACTTGGGCTGAACCTGGTTTGACCATCACTGGCAAGATGGCACTGTGATAATAATGGATTGTGCCATTGCGGTCTTTGCGCTGGCTGCACTGGTCACAATGTATCTTGGTCGAGGAGTGGAAAACAACCCCATCAAAAGCCACCAGATAAGTGCTTTTATAGTCCTGAAAGGAAGCAAGCTGACCACTATTTTCTAATTCCTGATACAACCAGCGGAAATCGGCCTGGAAATGGTCGGGTGAGACGGGGTCTAACAGGTTCCTGACCTGATTATCACTGGGTATCTTGCTCACACCAAAGAGAGCTTCTACATTATCCTTCCCTTTTCGTCGCTGCAAATCCCGTTGATGGGCCAGGAATGAGGGTGATTGCATGAAGAAGACTGAGTAAGCAGCTTTGGCTGCATCAGCTATCTCATATTTGGTATTGTTATTGAGCTTACGATAATCTGGTAACTCGCTCCACGATTGTCCCAATCGTTCTGTGATTTTGTTCAGGGTCATACTATTATTCATCTTTCTCTCCTTGCTGCAAAACGCTGACCCTATCACCTTTTGCCTCTCATGTCACCCCCTGTTTTAGATTGAGAATTGCTGTAGTGATTTTATTTGACGAAATAATCACAAGTGCATATACTATTGCTTGCTCTTTTGAGCTAGTGTATGTTTGCCACATAGCAGTTTACAGCACATAAAAAACTGATTGGCCGATGTAGCTCAATTGGCAGAGCGATGCTCTTGTAAAGCATAGGTTATGGGTTCGATTCCCATCGTCGGCTTGTGTAGTGGTTATCTCTTAATAATACTGAATAACCCTATAATTTTTCCAAGGGTCAGTGTCCCGAGTGGCAAAGGGGGCGGACTGTAAATCCGCTGGCGGAAGCCTTCGTAGGTTCGAGTCCTACCTGGCCCATTTATAGATAAACGCCCTCGTAGCTCAGGGGTAGAGCGCATTCTTGGTAAGAATGAGGTCATGGGTTCAAATCCCATCGAGGGCTTTGTACCCCGCTATTAACAGCCTTGATAGCGGGGTATTCTTGTGAAAAATAGGCATGTGGCAGCAAAAGTTCTTTTGTTGCCAAACAAATATAAGATTGAGGATTTTTAGCAATGGCAAAAGAGAAATTTATACGGGAGAAGCCACACGTAAACATCGGGACAATCGGGCACATCGATCATGGGAAAACAACCTTGACAGCAGCCATCACCAAAACCCTGTCCTTAAAAGGATTCGCCGACTTCAGCGCGTTCGACCAGATAGACAACGCACCCGAAGAAAAAGCAAGAGGCATCACCATAGCCATCTCCCACGTCGAATACCAGACCGAAAATCGGCACTACGCCCATGTGGACTGTCCAGGACATCGGGACTACATCAAAAACATGATAACCGGAGCCGCCCAGATGGACGGTGCCATCTTGGTCGTAGCAGCGCCAGATGGCCCCATGCCCCAGACACGGGAACACGTCCTGCTGGCACGACAAGTCGAAGTGCCCGCCATGGTCATCTTCCTCAACAAATGCGACATGATGGACGACGAAGAGCTGCTCGAGCTCGTCGAGCTCGAGCTGAGGGAGCTGCTAGACAGCTACGAATTTCCAGGGGACGAGACCCCCATCGTACGCGGCAGCGCCCTGCAAGCACTCGAATGCGCCAGCAGCGACACAGCCGCAGCCGAATATGCCCCCATTCTCGAGCTGATGCGCGTGGTAGACGAATACATCCCCACGCCAGAGCGAGCCACCGACCAGCCCTTCCTGATGCCAGTCGAAGACGTCTTCAGCATCAAAGGCCGAGGCACCGTAGTGACCGGACGGGTGGAGCGAGGCACCTTGCTGCCAGGCAAAGAAGTAGAGATAGTGGGCTTGCGCAACGACATCCGCAAAGTCGTTGTAACCTCCATGGAAATGTTCCACAAGATATTGGACAAAGTAGAAGCGGGAGACAATGCAGGTCTGCTGCTGCGAGGCATTGGGCGGGACGAGATAGAGAGAGGGCAGGTATTGGCCCAACCCAAGAGTATCACCCCCCATCGGAAATTCGAGAGCGAAGTGTATGTATTGCGCAAAGATGAGGGGGGGAGACACAAAGCCTTCTTCCCCGGCTATCGACCGCAGTTCTACATACGGACGATGGATGTGACAGGGATGATAACCCTGCCGGCAGGAGTTGAGATGGTGATGCCAGGGGACAATGTGAACCTGGAGGTGGAGTTGATCACACCAGTGGCTTTGGAGCAGGGGAGCAAGTTTGCGATTCGTGAAGGTGGGTTGACGGTTGGTGCTGGTGTCATCACCAAAATCCTCGATTAGGTTTTTGTGAAGGGGAGGTGTTTGTACCTCCCCTATACAAGGTGTTATTATGGCAAAAAAAGCAGTCCGCACCCATATTATTTTAACGTGTACGGTATGCAAAGAGCGTAACTACATTACTGAAAAAAATCGGCGCAATGATCCAAGTCGTATGGAATTAAAAAAATATTGCCCACGCTGCCGACAACATCAGTTGCATCGAGAGAACCGATAAGTTAATATCTACTTGGAATAGGGGGTTAGCTCAATTGGCAGAGCGACGGTCTCCAAAACCGTAGGCTGCGGGTTCGATTCCTGCACCCCCTGTTAATGACGGGAACTGGGCTTCCTCAGAAAGTGGGAAGCTCGGTTTCTAACCCCTCTATTGATACATAGTAATTTAGGATGGTTCTAAGGACAAAATTCAGTGTCGAATAGTGAAAAACGAACAGGTGCTGTCAAAAAGGCAGTTTCTGACAATAATAAAAATAAGCAACCCAACTCTATTTCACGATATTTTCGTGAAACACGAGGCGAATTACGAAAGGTTACATGGCTTTCGCGAGAAGAAGCGTGGCGTTTAACGCTAATTGTGTTAGGCGTGACAATTTTGATGGCACTTTTCTTTTGGATTTTCGACTTTGCTTTTTCCAATGCAATTCAGTTCCTGATTCGACAAATTGTTGGTTTGTAGTGATATTAGATTTAGGTGATTTTAGATGAGCGACGAGGAATTGAACAGCGAAAGCACTTTGCTAACAGATAGTGATGAGGGTTTTGCGCCCGAAGATGGTCGGGCTTGGTTTGTCGTTCATTGCTACTCTGGCTATGAAAACAAGGTGCGTCACAGTATTGAGCAGCGCATTGAGACGATGGGCATGCAGGATAAAATCTTTGATGTGGTTGTGCCTACTGAAGAGGAAATCGAAATTAAGGATGGGAAGCGCCGTACTGTGGAACGGCGTGTTTTTCCAGGCTATATCTTGGTGCAAATGGTGATGGGGGAGGATTCATGGTATGCGGTTCGTAACACACCAGGTGTCACGGGTTTTGTGGGGATGGGCAATGAACCGACCCCGCTAAGACCGGATGAAGTGGCGAAAATTATGAACCGTATGGAAGCTGAGGCACCAAAGGTGAAGTTCGACTTCCAAATTGGTGAGAAGGTGCGTATTGGCACGGGGCCGTTTGCGGATTTTATTGGCACAGTTGCTGAAATTGATGCTGATCGAGCGAAGGTGCGAGTGATGGTGTCTTTCTTTGGACGAGAAACACCGGTAGAGCTGGATTTCTTGCACGTGGAAAAAGTATAGGTTAGGATACTTTCAAGGTTAAGTCCTGAAGGCTGGAAAGATTTCTTTCAGCCTTTTATTTTGTTTATTGGAGGAGCCTGAGTAGGGCGTTTGAACTCCGGGAGTAGAAAATGGCAAAGAAGATTAAAGCAGTAGTCAAGATTCAGATTCAAGGTGGAAAGGCGAACCCAGCGCCACCTGTTGGTACAGCTTTAGGCCCACAGGGTATTAACTTGATGCAATTTTGCAAAGAGTATAATGCGAAGACTTCAAATATGGTGGGACAGATTGTACCGGTTGAAGTGAGTGTCTATACTGATAGTAGTTTTACTTTTATATTGAAGACACCACCAGCAGCAGATTTGTTGAAGAAGGCGGCTGGGGTTAAGAGTGGTTCTTCCATCCCTAATCGGGATAAGGTTGGAACTGTCTCGCAGCAGCAGGTGCGGGAGATTGCAGAAACGAAGTTTAAGGATTTGAATGCGCGAGATATGGATGCCGCGATGAAAATTATCGCAGGTACGGCTCGAAGTATGGGAATCACGGTTGATGATTGATTTCCGAATGATATGTGGGAAAGCTGATGCTTTGGCTTGTTTGTACCACAAGGAGTAGATATGCCTAAGAGAGGAAAGAAATATTTGGAAGCGGCTGCCAAAATTGATCGTGATAAGAATTACTCACGGCGTGAGGCGGTAAAGTTAATTAAAGAAACGGCGTTTACGAAGTTTGACCCGACAGTTGAGGTTCATTTTCGGCTAGGCGTGGATCCGCGGCATGCGGATCAGCAGGTGCGTGATGTTGTGAATTTGCCGCACGGTTTGGGTAAGACGGTACGTGTGCTTGTCTTTGCCGAAGGTGAGGATGCTCAATTGGCCCAAGACGCTGGAGCAGATATTATTGCTGATGATGAGGTGATTAAGAAGATTCAGGGTGGTTGGGTTGAGTTTGATGTGGCGATTGCGGTACCATCGATGATGGGTAAGGTCGGCCGTTTGGGGCGCGTTTTGGGACCTCGAGGGTTGATGCCGAATCCTCGTGCGGGTACGGTTGCGCCAGGCTCAGATTTGCCACGTTTGATTGAAGAGTCGAAGGCGGGGCGAGTAGAGTTTCGTGTTGACCGGACGGCTAATATTCATGCACCGATTGGTAAGGCAAGTTTTGGTGAAGAACAGTTGATGGATAATTTGCAAACGGTGATTGATGCGATTCAGCGTAATCGGCCAGCGTCTGTTAAGGGTGCTTATGTGCGCCGGATTACGATGGCGAATGCAATGGGGCCGGGTATCCGGCTTGATCTGGCGGAGGCTTTGTCGTAGAATTACGGCCGTTCGCTTAAAAACAGACTATCTTTCTACCGAAGACAGTTGGTGGCAATTGCCTTAAACATGCCGGCCGAGGTGGGGGTAAGAAAATTCTAACTTTGTATTGTCGTACGTCATATGGCAATGCAGTAGACATTGATTTTTATCCTCATGCTGGCCAGCATGAGGATTTTTTATTTTTGATAATAAGGAGGTGATACTGATTGGCTATCTCAAAAGAACGAAAAGATGAGTTGGTGGCCCAGTACACAGAGTTGATTGATCGAAGTCAAGCGCTGTTTATGGCTGAATATTCTCGTATGGATGTAAAGGCTATGAATGAGTTGCGGACGAAAGTGTATGATGCCAATGGTGAGTTTTATGTTACCAAAAACACCTTGTTGGATATTGCTTTGCGCCAGGCTGATATGCCTGCGCCATCTGATTTTTTGAATGGGCAGTTGGCAACGGGGTTTGCTTTGGATGAAGTGCCTGCGATGGCAAAAGCCTTAGTAGATTATGCTAAGGGACAAGAGAATTTTGCCTTGAAAGGTGGCTTATTAGGTGATGAGTTTTTAACTGTAGAGCAGATTGAGGCTTTAGCGGATTTGCCGTCATTGCCTGAGGTTCGTGCCCAGCTTTTGGGTTTGATTAGTGCGCCGGCCCGGAATGTGGCGTCGGTGATTGCAAGTGGTATGCGTCAGGTTGTAAATGTGATTGACGCTTACTCTAAAAATGAAGACGAAAATTAATCGGAGGATAACATGGCTGATTTAGCAAAAATTGTTGATGATTTGAGTGGTTTGACTTTGTTGGAAGCGGCAGAGTTGACCAAGATGTTGGAAGAGAAGTGGGGCGTTAGTGCAGCTGCACCTGTGGCGATGGCTGGGATGATGCCTGGTATGATGGCTGGTGGTGCGGCTGAAGCAGAAGAAGAGCAAACTGAGTTTGACGTGGTACTGAAGGAGATTGGTCCAAAGAAGATCAATGTCATTAAAGAAGTTCGCGCTCTGACAGGCCTTGGTTTGAAAGAGGCCAAAGAGGCTGTGGATGGTTTGAGTACCATAATGGAAGCTGTGAGCAAAGAAGCAGCGGAAGAAGCGAAAGCAAAATTGGAAGAGGTTGGGGCTGTTGTTGAAGTAAAATAACAGCTTCATTTTCTGCTTTTTGTTTAGAAAAAGGCTGGCCCGGTGGGGCTGGCCTTTTTGTATTTTAGGGGCTTGGGCGTGGTGCCATTTTCCATAAGCTCTTGGTTTTGCTGAGGAGAGAGTAAGAGTTCAGCCGTTTCCTGTTGATGTTTGTACTATGTCTATGTATAATTTAACCATGGTTAAGTTTATTTTCATCATCTTGAAAACTGATTGTTGGCACTGGTCAAGAACGGCCGTTTGTCACTTAACTTCTATGACAAAATGCAGTTCTGTGGGCATGGTAAATAAGTTAAGATGAAGGAAAACCTTAGAGAGATAATAGTAATGGACGACATGAGAGTTGATGTTCAGACAGATGAAAATAGCTGTATTGAGGTGGTTGCTGATTCTGTAGCGACCCAAGCGGGCGTGCTGAATGTGAGTGTAGACACGGAGAGCGAAACTGTGGCTGTGGATTATGATCCAGGACAGCTATCTGAGGCGCAGGCGGCGCAGATGGCTCAGCGAGTGGGTCCGGCCTTGCAACAACAGTGGCAGACGTGTTTGATGCGGCTGGATAAGCAGGGCGGGCGGGCTTGTGAAAGTTGTGCGCTGGCTTTGGAGCGACGGCTGAATCAGGTGTCAGGCGTGGAGCGAGCTTCGGCTAGTTATGCGGGTGGCGTGTTGCGGGTGTCCTATGACGATGCGGTGATGAATCGGCAGGAGATTGCGCGGGTGGTAAAGGGCATGGGCGTGTCGGTGTCGCCGTCGGCAAGTGAAGTAACGGCCGTTTCTGAACCACCCCCATCCTGGTTTGATGCCCAAAAAATCGAAGCTATTTTTACTGTGATTACGTTGGTGACTATGATCGCGGGCCTTATTGTTGAAAACCGAACAGGCTTAGGCACGACGGCGATTGTGCTTTATGTGGTTGCTTATGTGACGGGTGGCGTGTTTGGCTTGCAGGCGGGCTTGGAATCGCTGCGGCAGCGCACAATTGATGTTGATTTGTTAATGATTTTAGCAGCGGTGGGGGCGGCTTTGGTGGGCGCGCCCTTTGAAGGGGCGATGCTGCTGTTTCTGTTTTCGCTGTCAAATGTGTTGCAGGATTATGCCCTGGACAGGACGCGCAATGCGATCCGGGCCTTGATGGAATTACGGCCGTCTCAAGCACTGGTACGGCGGGGTAACAAAGAAATCATCCTCCCTATCGAGAAGATTAACGTGAATGATCGTATTATCGTCAAACCAGGGGAGCGGATTGCTCTAGATGGCGTGGTTTTGGCGGGCGAGAGCAGCGTAGATCAATCTTCTATCACGGGCGAATCGGTACCAGTGGCGAAACAGGTGAGTAACACCGTTTTTGCGGGAACCATTAATAAGAATGGCAGCCTGGAAATTGGGGTGACGAAGCTGGCTAAGGACTCCACGATTGCCCGTTTGATTAAGATGGTGGAGGAGGCCCATAGTGAGAAGGCGGAGACACAGCGTTTTATTGATACGGCTGAACAGTACTACGCCATGGGCGTGATTGTTTTTACGGCGTTGGTCATTTTGGTGCCACTGCTGTTTATGGGACAGGAGTTTGCCGAGGCCTTTTATCGTGGCATGACGGTTTTGGTGGCGGCTTCACCATGCGCCATTGTGATTAGTACGCCAGCGACGGTGCTGTCGGCGATTGGCAATGGGGCGCGGCGAGGGGTACTGTTTAAGGGGGGGGTGTATGTGGAAAATGCGGCTACAGTGAAGGTAATTGCCTTTGATAAGACGGGGACGTTGACGGTGGGTAAGCCGCAGGTGACGGATGTGGTGGTTTTGGGAAAGAAGGTGCATGGCACAGCCTATGAGGACATAGGGGAAAGTGCCACGCACCAGAGTATGCAGTTGGACGAGGATGAGTTGTTGGCTTTGGCGGCGGCGGCGGAGTCGCGTTCGGAACATGCTTTGGCGCAGGCGACGGTGGTGGCGGCGCAGGAGCGTGATTTATCGCTTTCGGATGCGCTGGCTTTTCAGGCGGTGACAGGGAAGGGGGTGCAGGCGCAGGTGGACGGCCGTTCAATTCGCATAGGCAATGTGCGTTATTTTGAGGAGATGGAGACGGTTGGTTTGGAAACGGCCGTGCCCCATGTTACTCGCTTACAAAACGAAGGCAAAACCAGCGTACTGGTGGCTCAAATGGCAGCGGAGGTAGCCCAAATATTAGGTGTTATTGCCTTTGCTGATGTAGTGCGTGATGATGCAGCCCAGATGGTACGAGATTTGCGGGCGGCAGGGATTGAAAAGGTGGTGATGCTGACTGGGGATAATGAACAGGTGGCGCAACAGATTGCGGCTCAAGTGGGTGTGGACGAGGTCTATGCAGATTTATTGCCAGAAGATAAGGTGCAGGCAATTAAGACGATTGAGGCTAAGTATGGGCCGGCAGTGATGGTAGGCGATGGCGTTAATGATGCTCCGGCTTTGGCCACAGCTACGATTGGCATGGCCATGGGAGCGGCAGGGACGGATGTAGCTTTGGAAACGGCCGATATTGTCCTGATGGCCGATGATTTGAAAAATATTCCCTATGTGATTGGCCTCAGCCACAAAACGCGGCGAACATTGATGGTGAATTTAGGATTTGCCCTTTTCATGATCTTGTTGATGCTGGCCACGATTTTTGTGTCTGGTTTGGCCTTGCCAGCAGCGGTGGTGGGGCATGAAGGCGGGACAGTGTTGGTGTCGCTGAATGGCTTACGGTTGTTGGGTTATAAGTACAAGCCCGCCAATTTGTAAGGCCAAATTGAATTTGATATGTTGATATGTATAAAGCCGTCCTACCGGGCGGCTTTTTTGTTTGAATTGCTTTGTGATAGTTCTTTGAATGAAACGGCCGTTCGCTCACAATTAAAAGTATGGCCGGTAGCCTTCATATTCACCCCGATAAAATGACTGACTTACTCATGACGATGCAGCAAATGGGTTTGCTCCATCTGGAAGGAGGGCGAATTGCCCTCACAGACGCAGGGCGCACCGCTGCCTTGCAAATTATCCGGGCCCATCACCTGTGGGAACATTATCTGGCCCATGAAACAGGCTTCACTGAGACAGATTGGCATTTTCAAGCTGAGCAGCATGAGCATAAGCTGACACCAGAGCAAGCTAATAAATTGGCAGCACAGCTAAACTACCCCTCCCACGACCCCCATGGCGATCCCATTCCCAATGCCAGTGGCCATATGGTGGCTCATGGAGGGCAACCTCTGACGGCATCATTGCCAGGAACCCCCCTGCGGATTGTGCACATTGAAGATGAACCAGAAGTGATTTATGCGCAATTAGTGGCCGAAAATCTTCATCACTAACTTTGCAGTTTTCGTTTACATAACGAAATCACCTCTGGTAGAGAATGATTACAACCACACATAGAAAAGGTCCATTGGCCTTAGGCTACCAGAGAGAAGAACATTATGTCGATAAAAAGTGCAAACATAGTGTTCATGTAGGTGCGGTTGTGCGCATTGCAGAAATGACACCAGAGTTGGTGCGTTTTTGGAGCAATGGCGAGGAGCATGTGTTGGCTCCCATTGTGGCCAGCAATATTTCGGTCAAGCCAGTGGAACAAGTAATTGAGGCGGATGTGCCCCAAGCACAGCGGTTGTCTGAATTAAGACCAGGCGAAACGGCCGAAGTAGTCAGCATTTCACCAGCCAGCCGAGGCGCGGAACGACGACGCTTTTTAGACTTGGGTATCTTGCCCGGCACAAAGATAAAGGCTGAGTTCCGCAGCCCCAGCAACGATCCGATGGCTTACCGCATTCGGGATGCCATGATTGCTCTGCGTCGTGAGCAGGCAGATATGATTAGAATTCACAAACCGGAGGTAACGGGATGACAACCAATTTGCAAATACCATTAAAAGAACAAAGCGGGGCAGGTTGTGCAACTTGTCCCTTGCATCATGCCGGTAATTTAGAGAAGCTGGGCGTGGACATGAGCGATTGGGATTACGTGGTGGCTTTAGCTGGTAATCCTAACACGGGCAAAAGCACGGTTTTTAATGCCCTGACTGGTTTGCGCCAACATACGGGCAATTGGCCTGGCAAGACGGTCACACGGGCGGAAGGCGGCTTTAACTATAACGATCACCGTTATAAGTTGGTAGATTTGCCTGGAACCTATTCGTTGCTGTCTACAAGCCTGGACGAAGAAGTAGCTCGTGATTTCATTTTGTTTGGTCAGCCGGATGTCACCATCATTGTTGTGGACGCGACCCGCTTAGAACGTAATCTTAACTTGGTTTTGCAAGTGTTAGAAATTACGGGTCGGGCTGTGGTTTGTTTAAATCTGATGGACGAAGCTCGGCGGCATAATTTGACAGTTGATGAGCGACGGTTAGCTCGGGATCTGGGTGTACCGGTTGTGCCTGCGGCAGCTCGCCAACGAGAGGGTTTGGATGAGTTGTTGCAGGTGGTTGATGATGTGGCCAATGGCCGAATTGTGGGTAAGCCACACCGCATTCACAATGAGTTACGAGCAGTCAAGGAAGCTGTGGGCCAGCTGAGCAGTCGCCTGGAGGCCACTTTCCCTAATTTGCCTAATGCGCGTTGGGTGGCTTTGCGCCTTTTGGATGGGGATGAACGCCTAGCTGAGATGGTGCGCAGTGGTGAGTTGGGTGCTTTGCATGCCGGATTGGGTGCTTTGCAAGGAGAGTTGGCATGAGCGAACAGATGATGACTGCCGATGATATTCTAAAAACGGTCGAGGCTCTGCGCTGGCAAATCGGGCAAAATTTTCATGAAGAGTTGATGGAAGATATTTACACAGACGCGGCACGTATTGCTGATAGAGTTGTGACTCGACCCGATGAACGGATTGGTTATTTGCCCCGAGTGGCCTTCAATTTGGATAATATTTTCAAGAAGTCTGGGGCGCATGGCAAGCAGGCTTTGAGTATGATGATGGGGTTTGGCTGTAATGCGGCTGGTGTAGTGGCCACGCGGGTGATTGACAGTCCTCGTGAGCGGTTGATTGCCATTATCACGAATAATCTTGCTTTGTGTAACGGCCGTTGGCCCGCACAAATTCTCATAGCTACCCTTTTCATAGGCTCATTAGCCCCAGCTTATTTGGCTGGTCTCATTTCAGCCCTGGCAGTGGTATCTATTGCCTTGTTGGGTGTGCTGCTTACCTTTGCCGTTTCTTGGGGTTTGTCGCGCACGATGTTGCGTGGCGAAGTGTCTACCTTTAGTTTGGAACTACCTCCTTATCGCCCGCCTCGCTTCTGGCAGACGGTTTACACCTCATTTATTGACCGTACTTTATTTGTGCTGTGGCGAGCTGTGGTATTTGCTTTGCCTGCTGGGGCAGGCATTTGGCTGAGTTCAAACATTATCATCGGGGGTAACAGTATGGCCGAGCATCTGGTCAATTTTCTCAATCCTATTGGCTTGCTGCTGGGGCTGAATGGTGTGATCTTAATGGCTTATATCGTGGCGATTCCAGCCAATGAGATTGTGATTCCCACGGTGCTGATGTTGACGGTGCTGGTGACTGGTGTGAGCGGTGGAGAAGGGGCTGGGGTTATGTTTGAATTAGACTCGCAAGCGGATACGATGGCTTTGTTTTCGGCTGGGGGATGGACGTTGCTAACGGCCGTTAACCTCATGCTTTTTAGCCTCCTGCACAACCCCTGTAGCACGACGATTTACACGATTTATAAAGAAACTGGCAGTAAAAGGTGGACGATTGTGGCTTCTTTGCTGCCCGTGGTAATGGGCTTGCTGGTCACTTTCTTTGTGGCCCAAATCTGGCGGTTGTTTGCCGGGAGCTAGATAGGAAATCCGGGCTAAAAGGGGCTAGGTGATCGCCTAGCCCTTTTTTTGTGTAACGGCCGTTGTTACAATTACCCTCATCACTAATCACAATCAGGAGAAGCCCATGTATAATTTCCCCTCAGCCGCAGCCATAAATCCCGAACAGTTACAACAATTTAGCCAAGATTTTAATAGCAAGCCGCAAAACCGCTTGGCAGTGAACGCTGTGACTAAGAACAATATACATCAAGTAGTCGTAAATCGGGATGTCGTGACCAGCACCGATCATACATTCTCGCATATGCTTAAAAGCAATGAGATTACGTCTCAGGCACGCAGTGGCCGTTGTTGGGTCTTTGCTGGGCTGAATCTATTTCGTCACGAAGTCATGCAGCAGTTGAATATAGAGAAGTTTGAGTTGTCGCAAAGTTATTTCATGTTTTGGGATAAGTTGGAGAAGTCGAACTTTTTTCTGGAGAGTGTGTTGAGGACGTTGGCTGAACCGGTAAACGGCCGTCTCCTAATGCACCTTGTCAAAGACCCCATTCAAGACGGGGGACAGTGGGATATGTTCGTTAATCTTGTCAAAAAGTATGGGGCTGTGCCCAAGAGCGTAATGCCAGAAACGGATAGCAGCAGCAGTTCCTGGCCGATGAACCATTTGGTGACGACGAAATTGCGCGAATTTGCAGCCGAGTTGCGCAAGATGTATGCAGGTGGAGCTGGAACCCAGATTTTGCAGGCGCGGAAGAAGGAGATGCTCCATACCATTTACACTATGCTGTGCATCCATTTGGGGCAGCCACCAAAAGAGTTCCATTGGCAGTGGCGGGACAAGGATGACAACTTTCATCGTGATGGCCTGATTACGCCTCAAGAATTTTATGAGAAGTATGGGCAGTATGATTTAGACAGTACAATGTGCCTGATTCACTGCCCAACGGCCGATAAACCTTTCAATCAACTGTACACCGTTGACTATTTGGGCAATGTGATCGAAGGCAATATTGTGAAGTATGTGAATGTGGATATGGCGGTCTTCAAGCAAGCGGCAGTGGACATGATCAAAGCGGGTAAACCCGTCTGGTTTGGTTGTGATGTTAGCCCTATGTTGGAGCGGAATTTAGGAATTTTGGATGCCAATACCTATGAGTATGAATTGATTTATGGCACACAATTTGTCTCGACGAAGGCCGAACGGGTGGATTTTGGACAAAGTATGATGACCCACGCTATGGTGTTCACAGGCGTAGATTTGGATGAGAATGGCCAGCCTATCAAGTGGCGTGTGGAGAATAGCTGGGGCGAAAAAATTGGCGATAAGGGCTATTTGGTAATGAGTGATGCCTGGTTTGAGGAGTACATGTACGAGGTGGTGGTGGATAAGCAGTTTGTGCCGACAGAGATTGTGGCTCTCCTGGATACAGAACCAGTCGTGCTACCCCCGTGGGATCCAATGGGGGCTTTGGCAACGGCCGTATAGGCAGCGAGAGATGAGAAATTGGAGATTGGCTGATCTTCAGCCTTCAAATTCTATCATTTTCAGATAAAATGCCTTTATGATTACTCCAGCTGGCAAAGAATGCCGCTTTTATTACGAAAATTTCCATCGTGGACACTCTGATCAAGAGTGTCGACTGATTCAGAACAACTCACGTTCCGATACATGGCGACCATCTGACTGTGGTAACTGCCCTGTTCCGGCTATTCTGATGGCAAATAGCAATCCCGATTTGGTCTTGGATGGCACAATTAAAAAGGGCCTGTTGGGTTTTAGTCGGCGGGTGGAGGTGACGGCGTTTTGTAGTCGTCATTTGGTTGATGTGCCTAAGCCGCAAGTGGGTTGCCGACAATGTTCGCAAGAACGACCGGGCATCAATGAACTGTTTGGCAGGGATTAGAATGCTTCAAGCTGTTTTGTTTGGCCATCTTTGTCACTGGATAACAACGACTTCGTTGTCCTAAAGTAATATGCAAAATCCACCTGCTATTCCTGATCTGTTGGCTGAATTGGTTGCATTTAGTGTGGCTGTTCAGCAAAGCCTCGCCGACGAGAGGATTAATTGGCAGCAACGACCTGCCCTAGGGCAATGGTCTTTAACAGAGGTTATGTGCCATTTGCGGGATGTGGAGCAGGAAGTCCATCAGGCGAGATTCCAGACTCTATTGCAAAACAATGGTGATTTTATCGCGGGAGCGACTCCAGACGATTGGGCAGCCGAACGAAATTATCAAGCACAGAACGGCCGTCTGGCCTTGTCTGATTTTGTGAGGGCGCGGCAACGAACGGCCGATCTCTTACAAAATATTGACGCCAATATGTGGCAGCGCAGCGGTAATCATGCCTTTTTTGGTCAAACCACCATGCACGAACTGCTTTACTTGGTGGTGCAACATGATCGTGTACATTGGCAACAAATCAGCCAATTAGTCAAGTTGCTATAAACCTGAACGACCCAGTTGGATGATTTCCTGGCGTAGCTTTTCAATCATCAGCGCACTTTGCTCATCATGAAACAGGGTTTGATGATGTTTGTTATAAGCCAATTTACTGCACCGGTGGTAGAAACGTACCGATTTACTGTACACACGAGGTCCACGAACCAAAAGCAGCTTGAAATTGCGCCGTAGGCGGCTTGGACTAGAGCAAGCAGTCTGATATTGGTTAATAGTTAAAATGCCTAACCAGACTTCTTCGCGTAGATATTGTTTAAGCCAGCGCTGTTCCTGAATCAAAGCCCAAACGATGATAACGACTAAGGCCCAGACCCCACCCCAGTCCACTAAAACAGCGACAATCCAGAGCAGATTATCTAAGGTCACTGCGAAATTATGAAAGGCATGGGAGAAAACGGCCATAAACCAACCCCCGATGGGAATCAGAATGCGCACGGCCGTCTTGCCAGATAGTCGGGCCACAGCTATACCCAACCCGGTCATGCTGCTAAACAGAGCATGATTTAGCCCAAAAATCACACCCCGCATGAAAATGTTAATTCCCCAGGCTTCCGTCCCACCTGTGACTAAGTTGTCCATAAAGTAGACAACATTCTCTACCATAGCAAAGCCCATGCCGACTGTGGCCCCATAAATGATGCCATCTAAAGGGCTGTCAATTTCATGCCGCCACCGGAAAAGAATGCCTAATAGGGCCAGGCCTTTGATTGTTTCTTCGACAGGCGGGGCGATAAATATGGCAGCCAATAAATTGCCTGTTTCTTGTCCGGCAACAGCGTAGACGGGAATGGCGAAGACAGTATTAAAAACATAGGCTATGAGGATGCTGGGAATGGCCCCCCATAAAAAGGCAGCCACAAGCAGCCACAATGGCTCCTTTTCATATTGATCAACCCAATAGATGAGACCCGTGTAGAAGAGGGTGGGAATGAGAGCGGCGACGATGGAAAGGAGGAGGGCAGAATTGTCACTCATGGGATGGGTTAGAGGATGAGGCTGGCGTCTCCAAAGGAGTAGAAGCGATACTTTTCATTTACGGCCGTTTCATACAGTTGCATCACCTCATCATGCCCCATAAAGGCGGCCACCAACATGAGTAGACTGGATTGAGGCAGGTGAAAGTTGGTGATCATGGCATCTACGACTCGGTAATGATAGCCAGGATAGATGAATAGATCGGTTGGTCCCTCGAAGGCGGCCACAGGCCGCCAGGGACAGAGGTTGCTGGTTTCATCCGTCCCATCACGCTGACTAATGGTTTGTAGTGAGCCAGTGACACCCGCGGAACGTAAAGCGGCCGTCTCCAAAGTGCGAACGGCCGTTGTCCCCACTGCTACGAGACGACCACCTGCTAATTTGGCTTCATTGATACGTTGGGCTGTTTCTGGTGTAAGCTGGGCCCATTCGCTATGGATGGTGTGTTGGGCGACTTCTTCGGCCACAACGGGTTTGAAGGTGTCTAGGCCTACATGAAGGGTGACCACTTCCAGTAAGACACCTTTGTCTCGTAGGCTTAGTAGTAGCTCTGGAGTGAAATGTAGCCCAGCCGTGGGCGCAGCCGCAGAACCAGGGGGTCGAGCATAAATGGTTTGGTAGCGTTCGTCATCGCTGAGGGGTTCGTGGATGTAGGGGGGCAAGGGCGTGTGTCCTAGAGCATCCCAGTGAGTGTCAAGTGGCTGGTTGAAGCTGATTTCTCGTTGGGGGCCATTGAGGACGGCCGTTATCCTTCCCACAATGTCGCTTTCTGTGCCATCTTTATGCTGTACAAAAATCTCTGTGTCTGCAACCAGCTTGCGACCCCCAACTAAGGCTTGCCAATGGGTGCCATCTAACTGTTTGAGCAAGAGGATTTCGACTTTGCCACCGCTTTTTTTATGGCCGAATAGTCGCGCGGGGATGACACGGCTGTCGTTGACTACGACAGTATCACCAGCCTGCAAATAGTGGAGCAGATCGGTGAAACGGCCGTGTGTTATTTGGCCAGTTTGCCGTTGATGGATGAGGAGGCGAGAAGCATCACGCTGGGATAACGGCCGTTGGGCGATTAGTTCTGGGGGTAAATGGTAATCAAAAACGCGGGTTTTCATACCCGCAATTGTAACGAGTGGCCGGATTTGGTTCAATCTTTATGATTGGGCAGTCCGGCAGAACTAAACTACCCGCTTTTGGCTGGCATGTGATTTGTGAGGCGGGCCGCAAATTTTGTGAACCAGGTAGACAGCAGTGGTTTGACTATGATGTGCCCTGTAGCCGCTTGCAGATAATGATCTGGTGTGCTGACGTATATGGTGAAGGGGAGATATTTTGGCAAGCCGAAAAGCGGCCGCTTTTTAGGAGCCACATGTAGGGTTAGCCTGGCCGAATAACCAGGCGACACGACCTTTTGCCGTTCCTGTTCATTTGTCAAGTTCAATGCGCCCAAGGGATCACTACCGGTAATCGTATAATTGGTACGCTGGATGCCTTCATTATTGATGATGACCTCGCAAATCCCTTCAGTGTCGAGGATGTTAGGCTGAATTTGCATCGAAAAGCGTTCTGATAAGGGGACAAGTGGCGTAGATTTGGGCAGCATTTGGCGAATATCAGCCCAGGAGATGCGTGTGTGAAGCTGCTGGCAAGTATCTAGGAGTTCAGCAATCCGATCTTGTTGCTCCATCTGCTCAATAAGACTCGCTACTTTATCGCCTAAGGTTACACCATGTAGTTGCTCGATCCGCATATTAAATTTGGAACAGAGCAATTCAAAGCCCTCTAGGTTGAACGATTCGAGTAAAGCTTGCTGCAATTCTGTGTACCAAGTTGTAGATAAGTTTGTTAGTATCATCTTTTTGTACCATTACACTGCATATCAAGCAGTGCCCTATCAATAAACTTATTAAAACTGAGCCTAACATACAATTTACTGAAGGTAGCAACAAGGTACTAAGCTCCTATTTGATATAAAATTCACGCTTTCTTTTCGCTACAATAAATAGAAACAAGGCCCTGCAGTTGACTACGGGGCCTTGTTTGGCTTGGGGCAGACTTTGGTTTTACTAAGTAGTGATGCGACGCAGGCCAACGGCCTGGAGGATGGCAAAGGTAAGCACGGCCTCAGCTAATAGAGCGACTGTCCAATTGCCGGCCACACTTAGCTCGAGCCAATTAGTGAGAAGCAAGATGACGCTGCCCATGACCCAAAGTGCATCCATGAAAACGGCCGTTTTGGCTAGGTTGCGATCAATGTTTGGTTGGCTAGCTGTCCATAACAGAAGTGCAGCGTAGGGTAATAAAATGAGGCCAGTGATGGTTAAGGCTAGTGGCCAATCAAGCCCCATAAAGGCGGCTATGGGCTTGGCGGCTAGCACAAGGCTGAAACCGCTGATGGCTGAGAAGATGCCGTTGCCCCGTAATGCCTGTCGTAAGAGTCTTGATTTAGGTGTTGCTTGTACAATTTGTGTGCTCATGATTCAAAAACCTCCGTGTGATTTGATTTGCCCTTAGCTTAGGCTGTTTTTCACTGCCGAGTCTATGAAAATGAGTGCCAAATAGTGCCAATTGATACAAAAAAAGCCGAGAGATCATGACGATCTCCCAGCCTGGATGTCTTTTGGGCAATGAGGTTATGGTGTGGCGTGGAATAACGTTGAAGTGAGGATGGGGACAGGACGCGAGGATACAGCCGTTTGGCGTAGGTTCTCGTTGAGAACGGCCGTGTTACCATCACAATAGCGCAGTCTAAAGTTATCAAACAGAGCGGCACTTTGGGGATTACTGGGGTTGGCAGTCATGATTAATCCAGCTCGCGAGCTGCCTGTTTGAGCATTATCTGTCCAGGTGCCTAAGGTTGTTCCATTTATGGTAACCTCAATATTGGTTCCAACACGTTTGATTTGCAAGTGATTATTCATTTGGCCTGGATTGATGGCTGGGTTTGATAACCGGTTAGGGAAAACAGGTTGTAACCGGTCAGCGGTGGGTTTGGTGCTGTCAAAATAGAACAGCCAATATTCTTGAGTATGAGCGTAGACAGCGAGGAAGTAGAGCTTGCTGCCGTCGTTATTAGCTCCAAATATGAGGCCATAAATGCCATTGGTAGTCGAGCCGGGCTGCCAATGAACATCTGCTTCGACGATATAACTATCTCGGCTCACATCTGGCGAGAGGGATGTGAACAAAAAGCCAGACTTCTTTGACACGATGAGATAGCTATTGCTGTTATAGCTAAAAGTGGCATTAGAGCTATCAGACACACTCCAGCCTGAAGCAGGATCAGCAAAATCGTCCAAATAGTTGCCCACAACCGTTAGGCTATTTGACCAAGGACTAATGGCAGCATTTGCTAGGCTGCGAACGCGGTAGTGGTAGAGATTATCGGTTGATGGAGGATGATTGATGACTTGTGTTGGACTGACGATGTTATAGCTGGTAGGGTTGGTGAAGGCCGCATCGTGGGCTTCTTGTAATTCATACATTACTCCCAGATCGGGGCTGTCCCAATTGACTGTCCAACTATCAGAGTTGCAAGTAAGCTGAATAGGTTGCAGGGTAAGGGCCGTTAGAGGATGAGCGATAAAGGGTAGGTACAGTTGGTGCGGAATTAGCTCGGTGGTGGCGGTGAGGATGATGGCTTGACCTGTACCTGTGAGAACGGCCGTATTCACAACGGACTCGCCCACAGCCAAACTAGACGAAATTTGGGCCGCAAATGAAACGGTGACAACATTATGACCCGCTATCGTGTCAGCCCAAAAGATGCTTTGGGCTGCTGCTGTTAGCGTTGTCGCCATCGTGGCTGTGAGCGACCCTGATTCTAGCATAAGACCTGTTGGTAATGGGTCGATGAAAGAAGCGGCGACAGAGAAAGGGCTGCTATTGCTGATGATAATGGTGTATTGCAGCCTATCACCTGGATGGGCCACAGTTTGGTCTACTAATTTTTGGGAACCAGATAAGTTGATCGAGGAAGCAGATTGCGCTTGCAAGCTTTGCAAAAGGAGTAGAATGAACAAATTTGCAAGAAAGAAGCTGCTAATAATCAGAACACTGGCTCGTTTCTGTTGGTTTTTAAACATGAAAACGTTACTTTTATTGTAACTATATGGAGATTGTCCTACCAGTATAGTTACGCTCTTATTTTAAGATGACTTGGCCTTGAGGCCCGTCAATAATTGCGGTCAACGCTGCTTCTGTCCCTAGTTGTACTGGCAGTTCCAGCTCTAGAGCCTGCAGCAAAGTATGGATGGTGACAGGATCGGGATGGGTGGCTTGTAAAGAGACGAGGTGGCAATGGCTGGCATGTCTAGAGGCTGGGTGAGGGGTGCTGCCCCAATCAATGAGGAAGGGGACGAGCCAATCGCCCAAAGGGGAGCGACCTTGTAGTGTTTCGGGACGTTGGGTAGATTCCCAAAAGAGCCGTATGCCATCAGCTTGGATACGCCCTCCAGCAACTCTTTGGCCAGGATCATAGCCGGAGGCACGGGCCTGGGCCACGATGGCAGACATATCATCTGTACGGGCAGCCCAAGTGACCAAGCGAGGCTTTTCTAATGAATCTAAGCCAAAGGAGCGGGGGATGCCCGGCTCGTATTGATTAGGATCAGGAGCAATGAGTTCCAAGTATACATCCTCGCCAAGAGCGAGGAGGGCATTGTGACTACCTCTGCCAGGGTGTTGTCCACCATAAGACGGCCGTTCCCCCAATAACTTCTCAATCATATCCATGCCTTCGGTCAGATCGGGCACGGCGTAAATAATGTGATCAATATGTAAGTCCATAAGATGCCTCTTTTATAGGTTCTGGGGTATCATCTATGCTACATCTTACGGCAAAAATACCAAATCGTCTATCTAAATATGTGGTATGCACAGCGGACACCATTATTGGTTCAGTCGGGTATGAAGGTAAGGTTGTTTCAGAATGAACGGCCGTTATCTTTCTCTGATGTGTTATCTGGCTGGCAATCGGATGCAGCGTTCCGCGCCTTTTTTCTGGCAGAGCTAATGGCTGTGGCCACGGTTGCTTTCTTTTGGGAGATGCCTCCAATTACCCAAATTACTTTACAGCGCCCGTATGAATTTGTGATAGTCAATAGCTCGCATTTAGAGTCAGTGGTGGCCAATAGTCGGCCGTTTGCGGCACGGTTGCGGGCAGCAACTGACTCTGTGCTTATCTTTCCCAATTTGGGTGGCGATGCTGTTTTGGTTGTGCCGCGTCCGATTGATTCGGCAGGCGATTATGCGCATTTAGGGGCCTTTTTGAGGAATGCTCCCGTATCGCAGCAGGAAATGTTGTTGATGAAGCTGGCTGGGGCGGTCTTGGCGCAGGTGGGGGAACGGCCGTTGTGGATTAGCACGTCTGGTTTGGGCGTGTATTGGCTGCATATTCGCCTCGATGCCCGACCAAAATATTATACATATGCCCCCTACAGAGAGATTAATTGGTAACTGGACATTGAGCATCATTACCAATTGTCAGAAATAATTATGACTCTATCCCATCACTTTTCAACCCGTGCTCAATATCTGAAGCCAAATGCGATTCGGGCTATTGGGAGACGGGCCGCAGCGCCTGAGATTATTCGTTTTACGGCTGGGAATCCATCGTGGTCTATCTTGCCCGTGGAGGCGATTGGAGAGTATACGGCCGTTGTTCTAGAAAAATATGGGGCCGATGCACTGCAATATGGCATGACGGAGGGTTTTGTGCCTTTGCGAGACTGTATTGCTGCCCAGACACCACACACTGACCCAGCTGATGTCTTGCTCATTTCTGGTTCGCAGCAGGTCATTGATTTAACCTGCAAGCTATTTCTTGATCCAGGCGACAAGGTAGTCGTAGCTGCGCCCACCTACACAGGAGCCTTGAGTACTTTTCGCATGTATGGGGCAGAGTTTGTCAATGTGGCTTGCGATTATGAAGGCATGCTGCCTGATGCTTTGGAGGCGGCTTTGCAGCAGTCGCCGACGCTGATTTACTGTATCCCCAACTTTATGAACCCAACGGGCGTGGACATGAGCCAGGAGCGACGGCAAGCAGTAGTGGATTTGGCCCGTCGGTATAAAGTGCCGATTTTGGAGGATGATCCCTATGGTGAACTGCGTTTTGTAGGCGGCCCTCAGCCAACACTGTATGAATTGGCTCCAGAGCAAGTGATTTATGCGGGTAGTTACTCGAAAATCCTGGCCCCTGGCTTGCGGCTGGGTTGGTTGTTGGCTAAGGAGGAGCTGATGTTCCCATTGGTGAATGCCAAGCAGACGAGTGATTTGCAGTCGCCTACGTTTACACAGATGTTGGTGTATGAGGTAATGGCGGATGGCTTTTTGGCAGAGCAGATTGATCGTTTGCGTCGTTTTTATCATCAACGACGCAATCATTTATTGGAGGCGGTGAACCAATATTTCCCGGACGCTGTGCGCTACCAAGCACCGGCAGGAGGATTCTTTTTGTGGTGTGAATTACCAACACAGGTGGATGCAACAGCAATGGTGGAGGCAGCTTTGGCGGCGGGAGTGGCTTATGTCCCAGGACGGCCGTTTTTCGCCCATGATGAGGGACATCATACCCTCCGCTTGAGTTATAGTAGCGTGCCCATGGAGGATATGGCAGAGGGTGCGGAACGTTTGGCCAGGGTGCTGCGACAGAATTTGTAAGGTTGTTAGTAAAGGGGATGAGGCTGATGGATATTGGAGCGTATGCGGACTTTTGTTTTGAATTAAGGCGAGGGGGGCGGGTGGTGCATGATGTACCTGAGCAATTTAAGGGATTGGATGAGGTGACAGCTTATGCGATTCAGGACAGACTTGTGCCCCAGTTGTTAAAGCTGCACGGTGGGCACAAAATTGGGTATAAGATAGGTTGCACCAGCCAAGGGGCACAGCAGTTATTGAATACGGATACGCCAGTATATGGGCAGATGATTTCGGCGTGGACGCATGGCAGTCCGGCACGGCTAGTAGCGGCTGACTTTACGATGGTGGTGATTGAGCCAGAGTTTGCTTTTACATTGGCGATGGATGTGCCGGAGGGAACATATGATGGGGAGAGGATACGGCCGTTTATTGCCAATGTGATCCCCTCCATTGAGATTGTACATCATCGGCTCAGTGATTGGAGTTGTTTTGACGCACCTACCTTGATTGCCGATAATGTCATTCATGGGGCCTGGATTTCGGGTGTGCCATATGCTCAGTGGCAAGCACTTGATTTGCCCACACATGAGGTGAAGCTGTATGCCAACGAGGTGCTGGTGAGTGAGGGGCATGGCGATGTGGTGTTGGATCATCCTTTAGCAGCGATGGCCTGGATTGCCAATACCTTGCCCATTTATGGGCATCGTTTGCGAGCCGGGGATGTGGTGACAACAGGTGTTTGTATGCCCGTCTATCGAGCCAGTGCGGGTGAGACGATTCAGGCGGATTTTGGGGTGTTGGGGATAGTTGATGTGATTGTGGAGTAAGAGGGTATGATCTGGGATTAGAGATTAGAGAGTGAAAATCTCAAGTCCTTTTGTCTAGCCAATGAGCTTTGAGTGGCGCAAGGATGAAGAGGGGGATTGGGAGGAGCAGGTGCCAGTTTTGGTGGTTGAGGAGCGCCCACCGTGGCCCTACCATCGTTATGTTGTAATTTTTGCCGTTGTGGTTGTGCTAGGGGGGATTGCCTATTGGCAGTTGGCGCGGCGAGCAACAGCCGCCGAGGCGAACCTGACGGAACAGGTTGAAGCTAGTGTGGGTGTGTGGCAGCAAGCGATTTTGGAACAAGATTTAGAGCTTTTTGATAGTTTATTGTCCTACGGAGATGGGGGCTGGGCGGTTTCTCAGAAGCAGTTGCTAGTGGGAGAGCAGTTTTGGGGGCGACGGTTTTGGGGATGGCAGTGGCAAGGAACAGTTGATGTCATGCCGCTTGTCAGGCTCTCGCCTGATTTGACCCAGGCTGAGGTGGTGCTGAGGCAGAGGTATGAGGTGAAATCGGCTGAAGTGGTGACGACGACGGCCGTTTTAACACAAACAGCCGTTTTCCGACTCAACCAGGATCGCTGGCTGCTGGCAACTCCTTTGCCCAGCTTTTGGGGGGAAGAGCAGCATATTGAAAGACAAAATCTACATATCACCTTTCCGGACCGGGATCGGAAAATTATTTTGGAATTGGCTGAGCCATTGGCGGATGGCTTACAGCAAATCTGTTTACGAGCGACTGGGCAGCTTTGTGATTCCCAGTGGCAAGCCTCTGTGTATTTTTCTACGGATCCGGATACGATTTATGACGGCCGTTTGCCGAGGGAGTACCCTCAAATGGGGAATATTAACTTGCCCACTCCTACTTTGTTCGGCCTCCCGCAAGATGAAGCTGGACTGCACCTGTTGACTCAAAATTATCTTTCCCATCTCGTTCCGGCCATGTTGCCAACAGTTTTGGGGTGGCAGGGTGAACGTCAGTTTTTTTATGAAGGGCTTGGGGCCCATCTCTTGACAGAGTGGGGTTTACGCTCGTCCATCTTGGCCCCAAGCCAATATGAACTGTTATTGAATCCACCTGTTACTTTGCAGGAAATAGGCCTGATGTGGGCTTCGTCTGATTTTGCTCGGACCATTTCAAGGGAGCATGTGGCGGCGTTGATCGAATTTTTATTGGCACGTGGGGAAACGGCCGTTTCTCTACAACACCGCATGACGCTCCCTAACTTTTGGCAGTGGGCCAATCTACCTGCTAATGATTCCTCTATCGAACAAGCTTGGCTGCAATTCCTTTACGACAATTCCACGTCGGCTTCCCGGTCGTTGCCTATTCCCTTGCCCAAAGCCGATATTCGCCTCATATGCGATGATGATTTATATCGTTACGATGGTAGAGTTTGGCAAGATGAAATGGAAGGGTATTCAGGGCAATTCTTAGTAGAAGTTGTGCCCCATGATGCAGGGTTGATTGTGCGGGATCGGTATTATGAGGAAGTTGCCAAAGAGTATCGAGGACGCGCATTTTGGGCGAAAGGTGAGCAGATGATTCGCTTTTCTGAGTGGCGCACCAATATGGATGCCCCCTTGGTCTCAGCCCAGAAGCATGATCCAACAGGGCGTAAGCTTGTGCTAGAAGAGGATGATCCTGTGAACCAATTGTCAGTGCGCTATCGGCTGTTGGATTTGGATGATTGCGATCAAGAAAGCTGTCTTTTGCGCTTTTTGCCAGGTTGGCCAGTGTGGTCGGGCGACGGCCGTTCTACTCTCATTATGCAATCTAATCTCAACAATCTGCTTGTCCCCCAACAAACCCAGCTTTGGCTGGGGGATTCTGATGGGCAAATTGTGGCAGAGTTGGGGCTGGGTTATGCACCATTTTGGTTGGATGAACAGAGGTATGGTTATGTGCGCTTGAATGATGAGGGACAAAGTGAGGTGATTGTGGCTTACATCAATGATGGTGCCCCCCAACTATTATTGACGATGGCTAAGCTTTGGGAATACTTGCCTGAATTGAATGATCCACTTTCAGCTTTTGTGGCTTCTGTGCTGGTGAATCCAACCAATGTGGACAATCTTCTCATAACGGTTGCGACGAGAGATTCTGATGATATATTTTTGTTCAGTGTGGGATGGCAAGGAGATCAAGTATCTAAGATAAGGTCGTTGGGTGCGCGGCATGGGGTGATAGAGAGTGTTTATTCGCCAGACGGCCGTTTCATTCTTATAGACACGCTCTCGAAGGAAACCGGACTACGTACGTTGATGTTTGATACGCCATCTTTAGATATGGAAGCTGATGATTCTTATATTCGTGAGGTGAGCAATGTGGCAGCCTATGCTTGGACACCTGATAGCAATTGGTTGCTCATCAATTATCCTGGTTTTCTTAAGCTCATTGCTCCAGAATATCATTACCAAAAAATCATTCCACATGGCTTTGGTAACTGTGGTCGGGTAGAATTAATAACAGGAGAGGATAACGATGACTGAAACGCATACGACTCTTTTTTTTCGGTTTGGTATTGCTTTGTTTATTGGCGTTCTGATTGGCTTGCAGCGTGAATACTCCTATGATGAGGAAAACAAGCCTGACGAAAAGGCCTTTGCTGGGGTACGCACTTTTGCTTTATTGGGATTGGTGGGCTGCACGGCCGCTTTTGCGGCTGAGATGTTGGGGACGCCTTGGGTCTTTATTGGCATTATTTTGCCTATTGGTGGCTTAATAGGTATTTCTTACTTTGTCTCTGCTTCACGCGGGTCAATTGGCATGACAACGGAAACGGCCGCTTTTATTACGATTCTGGCGGGTGCCTTGGCTTTCTGGGAACAACAGGCATTAGCTGTTGCTTTGGGCGTGATCACGACCGCGCTCTTGTCGCTCAAGATAGAACTGCACCGCTTTGTAGAGAAGATTAGCCGCGAAGATGTGGTCGCCGCCCTTAAGTTTGCCATTATTACGGCCATTATCCTGCCTGTCCTGCCCAATCAATCCTTCTTTCCTCCACCCTTTGACGTGTTGAACCCCTATAAGATTTGGCTTATGGTAGTTTTGATTTCGGGTATCGGCTTCTTGGGATATATCATGGTCAAAATGGTGGGGTCGCGACAAGGCATTGGCCTAACTGGCTTTTTGGGTGGCTTGGTGTCGAGTACGGCCGTTACCCTCACCTTCTCGCAACGCAGCCAAAAAGAGAGCCAACTGGTAAAACCCTTTGCCTTGGCCATTACGATTGCCTGGACAGTCATGTTTATCCGCGTTTTAGTGGAAGTAGGCATCACTAATTTGCCTCTCCTAGGAGTGGTTTGGCTGCCCATTGTGGCCTCAGGTGGAGCTGGTTTGGCCTATGGTGCCTATCTCTATTTTTCGGAACGCACCGATGAAAAGGCTGATGTGGCGGAGGCGAAAAACCCTTTTGAATTAGGGCCAGCCATTCAGTTTGGTTTGTTATACGGTCTCATATTGCTTATTGCCCGAGCCGCCGAATTTTATTTTGGGGAAACAGGTATCTATCTATCCAGTATTTTGTCTGGTCTGGCCGATGTGGATGCCATCACCCTCTCTGTGTCGGAGTTGAGTAATACAGGCGCCGTGACTTTGGACACGGCCGCGAGGGCTATTGTTCTAGCCGCTATGTCCAACACAGTTGTCAAAGGGGGCATTGTCTTATCAGGTGGTTCGCCTAGTTTGCGCCGTGTCTTTTTGCCCGGTTTTTGCCTGATTTTGATCACAGGTGTGGTATTGGCGTTATTACTATGATCTGAGCTTTCCCGTTCCTACATACAAATTAGCATGACAAACTACGATATAACAGATGAAACCCAAGCAGTGGGCGGCCGTTTTCGCATTGAGTGGGCGGGGCAAGAGATGCCCGTATTGGCGGCGATTCGGGAGGAGTTTGCTGGGAAACGGCCGTTTAGCGGGCTCCGCATTGGGGCCTGTATGCACATCACGGCCAAGACAGCTAACCTGATGAAAACATTGGTGGCTGGGGGGGCTGATGTCGCTTTATGTGCCAGCAATCCCCTCAGCACGCAAGATGATATAGCCGCTTCGTTGGTGGCTCATGATGAGATTCCCGTATACGGCCGTCGCGGAGCAGATAAAGAAACCTTTTATCAGCATCTCAATGCTGTATTAGATACCCGCCCTCATATCATCATGGATGATGGTGCGGACATGACAGCCAC
The DNA here is from genome assembly GCA_965223555.1 of Promineifilaceae bacterium (SeqCode). GTDB lineage: Bacteria > Chloroflexota > Anaerolineae > Promineifilales > Promineifilaceae > CBDCWU01. The sequence goes on along the minus strand of CBDCWU010000008.1, from coordinate 255,755 downwards.
TATTCACCGAGAGCGGAGCCACCAGTTGCCACATGTTTTAGGCGGTATGGAAGAGACCACAACGGGCGTTGTGCGTTTACGGGCTATGGCTCGCCAAGAGCAATTACAATACCCCATGCTGGCTGTTAATGATGCCCAAACCAAGCATTTGTTTGATAATCGTTATGGTACGGGTCAGTCGGCTCTCGATGGCATTATTCGAGCCACCAACTTTTTGATTGCAGGCAAAACGGTGGTCGTGGCTGGCTATGGTTGGTGCAGTCGTGGCATTGCTATGCGGGCACGAGGTTTAGGTGGTAATGTCATTGTCACTGAGATTAATCCCTTAAAAGCGTTGGAAGCGGTGATGGATGGTTTTCGTGTGCTGCCCATGTTGGTGGCTGCGGCTGAAGGGCAGATTTTTATCACGGCCACAGGGGATGTTAATGTACTGGATCGCCCCCATTTTGAGCGGATGCAGGATGGGGTGATTTTGGCCAATTCGGGCCATTTTAATGTGGAATTTTCTACCGGACAGTTGAATTGAGAAGGGAAGGAGGTAAATAAAAAGAGACCTCAAAAGGAAGCCCTCGAACCAAGGAGTAAGTCAGCCAATCCTTCCCTAGGCGAAATAAACTCTTATCAACACGGTCAGTCCGGTCAATCAAACCACGTTTATGTTCATCAGCCATAACTGTGATTCCCAGATATATCATCCATAGATAAGCTAAACAAGAAGCCATCAGAAGAGAAGCAACTCGTTTCGGTTCAGAGAGATGGCTCTTGTGAATATGAAACCCACGACTTTTCTTGTCAGAAAACATCGTCTCAATCTTGAAGCGCTTGCGATAGTCGCGACAGGCTCGCTGAGGGTCAACATGGTTTGTGATTAGATAAATCGGTTTTTCATAAGCTTCACCCCACCAGGCAATGGCTGTCACAGGTCCCAACTCTTGAGCCGTAAAGTAGCTGTTGGCTAAAGAAATAGTTGAACCCTGCTCTGGAGATAAATCACGCAATTTCTGAGTAGTACCTGCTTGAGTAATCGATATTTGTGGTGCAGAGCGTATCACAAAGTGCCAAGTTGTTTCTTGTTTTACCCAAGTCAACATCTCAACAGTGTCATATTCAGCATCTCCTAGCAAAACGACCTCGCTTCCTGTAGGGATTCGTTCTTGTAATAGTTCGAGTAATTCGATGTGACGTGCCGCTGTAGTGTGTCCTTTCTTACCTCGGTATGTTATCCAGGCCAAGGGCAACAAACGCTGACGATAGACAACCCCGACCATAATAGTCATACAACCCCGACCTACTGTGCTGCCGTCTATAGCTATATAGAGTGTTTGCTGTGCCAGTTGTTGCAGAATCATCTCCGCAAATGGCATATACATCACCTTTTCATCCACATTTTCATTCTTTACAAATCGCCGCATTCGTTTCTCGATACTTTTTGGCTTAGCCTGGCTCGCTATCTCACCACTCATCACACTCAATTGTGCTTTTTTGCTCGTTACGATTCCGCTTATCATCATCGCCAGTGTCACCACAAAACATTGTTTGGTTGTTGGCATCATCTTTTTGAGCGTTTTTAGCACTTGGGTATATACTTTCATCTTGTCAGTCATCAGGTTCTTCCTTTTGTTTTTGGTTGAACTTTAGAATTTACCTGATGCCTGATTTTTTGTCTCTTATTCTTTCGTTAGATTTTCCTTCCTTTCTGTCCGGTAGAAAAATGTGGAAATTAATTTGGCAGCTTTGCAAGAGATGGCGATGGGTGAGGCGGTGCGGGTACGGCCGTTTGTGGAACAATATCAGTTGTCAGACGGCCGTCGCCTCAACATCTTGGCTGAGGGGAGATTGGTGAATTTAGTTGCGGGCGAGGGACACCCTGCTTCTGTTATGGATATGAGCTTTGCCGGGCAAGCCTTGGCTACTGAGTATCTACTCCTGGAACATGCACAATTGGCTAAGGGCGTCCACAACCTGCCAGCCGAAATTGATCAGCGCATTGCCAGTTACAAACTACAAGCAATGGGAGTACAAATTGACACCTTAACGGCCGAACAAGAGACCTATTTGAACTCCTGGGAAGAGGGAACATAAGTCGGTTCAAAACACCGATATCGTCTCCTGTCCTGTGTCAGCAGTAGTCCAACTGCCTGCTACCAAATAGCCAACAGCTTCATCTTTGTTGCCATCCATCAAAATAGTCAGACGACGATCGGGCATGATGGCAGCGATATCAATGACTTGCAAATGATTGCTTAAGTGCTCGTCCTCTGGTGAAAGGGTGGCTAAGATATTGGGTGCATCCTCGAAAAATTCCCAGTTAAAGGTGGCTTTATCTTCCACCAAATGAATGGGTAAAGAATAAATACCACCCTCAACCAAATCCTGGAAAAAGTGTGTGCCATACGAGAGTTCAGGTACATTACCATCTTGGGGAATGGCCATTTCGATGAGAACTTTGGTATTGTAAATGTCTGCGTATGAAACCTTTACACCTAGGTCTAAATTAGCACTGCCCCAACGTCCTGGCCCCATTAAAATAAAAACCTCATCTTCTAATAGCTTGTTGAGGCGACTGACCGCACGGCCCAGCTCTAGCTTGATTAGAGGATCACCAATTTCTCGGTAGCCGACTGGGTCTACAAAAATGATGTATCGTATTGCTTCCGCTTTGCCTGTGGGTATCAGGTCTGTGGCTCGAAATAGAATATCCTCTCTGTCTATATCCGTCGGAATATCTACTTGCTCTTGTCGAGCGCGTTGGCTCAAAGGGCGACATTGCAAGACGTGGAGGCGGTAATCAGGGTAGGGGTAATTGGGGATGATCTCAACAGTGAATTCCATGTCTACTGGTGTGCCGTAGGCAGCTTCTAGTCGCTGTAAAGCTGTGCGCATGAGCTTGATAAATTTTCGGTCTTTGGTGAGGTAGTTAAAGGTTAATACAAATTGTGTTTGGGGATCGCGGGAGCCAAGCGAGAAGATTTCTTGCAAGTAATCGCCTTTGTCGAGCGAAGCAATATAACGTAGTTCAGGATAATTTAGGTTTAAGACATCTTGTATATGCAGGCTTTTGAATTCATTGTCTTGTAGATCAATGACATCTACATACCATTGAGAATATTGGCGGATGGCTTTGGCACTGGTTTCGGGGCGCAATTGGGGGTGGCTGAGGGCGATCATACGAGGATAATCATTGTCAACACGGTCTACAGCTCGTGTGCCCATACCCCAAACGAGGCGCAAAAAGCCATCTTCACGCCGGATTTTGGGATTCCAGCGAAAGGGATTTTGGCTGAAGGCAACACCAGCGAGGGTGGGGAAAAAGTAACGGCCGTGTGGCTTTCCCCGTAATCGCTGGACTAAGACAGCCATGCGTTCATCATAGTCAATGAGGCCCCGATGTTGCCGATATAAAATGGCTTCAGGATTTAGGGTGCTGGCGTAAACCCGTCGAATAGCATTAAGGAAATCCTCTAAATTTTCTTCAGGCGTGCCTTGGTTGGGGCAAAAGTAGCTGTTGTATTTGCCAGCAAAGGAGAAGCCGAAGTTATCTTCAAGAAGACTGGAGGAGCGCACGATGAGTGGACTGTTTTCAAATCGATCCAGGAGATCACGAAGTTCATCTATAGTTGATTGGGGAAAACGGCCGTTCAGGTGTGCCTCTAATATTTTGGGGTACTCGGATCGAATCTCCTCTAACGGTCGATATTTTTGATTCATAAATTTGTCCAGTTTATTCATTAACCGGAACTCATAAATCACCTCGGTTCCTATGAAGTAAGAATCAGGAATTTCCACAAAATCACTTAAATCAGGACCAAAATCCGGGTCTTTCTGCTGTAAAATTTTCCAAGCCAATGTCATTCCCGCTGCCTTGCCCCCGATTTTGCCCGTGCCAATGCGTCGGCGGAATATACGGCGCAGATCAGCAATACTGAAAACCTTGCGGGCTACACCGATAAAAGGCAACTGATCACTGATCATCCGTTTGATGAGCACGACCTTGATCTCTTCCAAATGATGTTTTACCTTATCTAATTCAGGAGGAGGTAACGTTTCGTAGATTTCGCCTTGCTGAAACAGCAGTTCCCAGGGGGCGATTTCAGGATTAAAGGTCAATTCAATGGAATCGGTGGGGGAGGGTTGATTATGTAAGACCTCACCAATGATTTGGTCTAAGAGGGCACTGCCCAAATCGTTAGCAAAGTAGGCGTCTGTTTGGTATTCACGCAGGCGCTCTTTCCGTCTTTGCCACACATGGGCTTCTTCTTGTCCGAAGGGATCATGTAAGCCTTCTCGCCGTTGCGATTCAATTGCTTTATCTTTAATCTCTTGCTCAAATTCAGTTTGGCCCACAACACCGCGCCGAAATAGCTCTTCGCGCATACGTAGGCGAATTTGGTCAGATAAGATGGGATATTGTGCCAGTTTGATGTAAATATCAATGACTGGCGTGGGACTTCTTAAAGGGGCAGTGGGCATTTTCAACTCCTTGATCTATCTTGTTGGTGGCTATTATATCAGTTTGCATGGATTGGCGAATGGGAGTAAAACGGGCAAACGAGATAGTTCAAAGGAGGATGGTATGCCTACCATTTTTGCAAAGATTATTCGCGGAGAAATTCCATCAGATACTGTCTATCAAGATGATTTGGTGACGGCTTTTCGGGACATTCAGCCGCTAGCTCCAACCCATATTTTGATTGTGCCTAATAAAGTGATCCCAACGGTGAATGATGTCACGGCCGAAGATGAGCCAATCATAGGCCGCATGTTTACAGTGGCACGCCAATTAGCGGAGCAGGAGGGCATTGCCGAGAGTGGCTACCGCCTCATTGTGAATTGTAATGAAGATGGCGGGCAAGAGGTCTTTCATCTGCATATGCATCTGGTGGGTGGACGGCCGTTAGGTGGGATGTTGCGTCAAGCTATCGCCTAGGGCAAGGTCTATGGAGACAGCCATCGGGTTGCTACCCTGTTGGGCCGTGCTTAAGTCACCCTGCTGCCCTTTCGCTGAGTTGGAGCAAAATTTGGGCTAAATTGTGCAGTTCACGGCGTAGATTGGCCTTGCCTGTGGCTAGGTTTCTGTCTGGCCAGAAGAGGGTGGCCAGATAGTCACGGGAGATGACCCTTTGCTCGGCTGCAAGATACCCCAACAGCGCCATTGTCCGCTGTGAGCGGAACCGAGGGATGTTGTCCTCGTCACTTTCCACGTGAACAGTGCCTAAAAGTTGAAGCTTGAAACGACTCATTTTGTGCTCGAATGATTCTAACCGATGGATAGGCGATGTTTTACCAATACTGTAACTGATACTGTTAGTCAAAACAATTCTAGCCCGTATCGCTACAAATATCCTACCAAATTCAGACGATTTGCTCAAAGTGGACGGTGAGTGGACGGTTGAAAAGTAGGCTTTGTGTAATATAAGCGAGAGATTGTTAAAATAAGGAGGAAACGATGGCAGTTTATCCACAAGCAAAACCGTTCTTGAATGATGAAATCGAACCCTTTCTGAGCCGACCCCTCATCGCCAAGCTTTGCACTCATAATGAGGATGGTACGATCCACATTGCCCCGCTGTGGTTCAACTATCAAAATGAAGAAATTTTGTTGGATACACAAGAGGTGACGCGCAAAGTGGCGAATATCAAGCGCAACAGCAGCGTGACAGTCTTGATTGACACACATGCTCCGACCTTACAGGCGGTGATTGTGCAGGGTCAAGCGACACTAGATTATGAGGATGTGATTCCGAAGCGGATTGCGATTTTTGAGAAATATATGGGGACAGACGAAGCAGTTGGACTGGCAAACCAGATTGCGAGCGCATGGGAGCCAGTTGTCATTCGTGTCAAGCCAGCGCAGATGACTTCGTTTGATTACAGTAAAGGCTTTGGCCTCAGTGCCGACTCAGATGTAGAAGAGATGACGATTGTGTAAGGATGTGGCTATTGGCAAAGGTCAAATGATGAGCCAAACACCCAGCACCTCTCAACCAAAGGAGCCACCTTTAAGCAAAGCCTTTCTGGTGCGCTGCTGGCAGCGAGACGGTAGGTGGCACTTCATGTTGGAAGATGTGCAGACGCGAGAGCAGCAGACGTTTGGGGAGGTCGTGGAGATGATGGCGTGGTTAACGGCCGTTTTAACCAGCTCAACCTCCGATAATAACTAAATAGAGCGGAAGCCCAAAGGATGATTATGCGAGTAAATCAATTTGCTATCGAAGATAAACACCGCCGAAACATTGGTCATGTGGCTCGGCTAGAGGATTTCACAATTACCCGTCAGGGTGAGGTCAGCGTAACGGCCGTTGTCGCTAACCCTGCGGTGACGCTTTACTGTCTTGACGACAAAGCACGACAGGCGGTCTTTGTCGAATTGCCACCAGATGTTGATTTAGCCCAAGCACCCTTTGTCTACCTGACACAACACGAGCAGGCTCAACGTCTATTCACGATGCCGTATGAGACATTCCACAAAGTTGCAGCAAGCCTGCCACCTGTCACTCGTCCCATCTTTTTGCATATTACTGGCCGCAGCGGCACGACCTTGTTGAGTCACGCTTTTAACGAATCTGGACTTGTTAAAAGTCTGGCCGAGCCTGATGTCGTTTCCCAATTTTCTAATCTGCGCCACGGCTCTGAGGCCGGACGGGAAGCTGAACTGCAAAGGCTAGCTCAGAGTACAATTCACTTTTTGTTTAAAAATGATCATGCACCTAGTATAGAAGCCCATGCTATGAAATTTCGTAATCAAGCAGTGCCAGTCATGGATCTGTTTCAAACGGCATTTCCTGAGGGCAAAAGCCTTTTTCTTTATCGAGATATGGTCGGTTTTATTGCTTCTTTTCAGCGCCTTTTTCGGAAAGCTGGTTTCCCGGAGAGCCAGCCATTGGCGAATTGGCAGCGCAATTCGGCATTAAGTTTGAGTGGTGATTTGTCTCAGATGTCGAATTACTTGGGCAGGGCAGAGGGGGAGATTACCATTGCCCAACAGTGTGCCTTATGGTGGCTGGTGGTGATGGATTGGTATTTGGCGCAATATGAGCAGGGAGTACCCGTGATGGCTATCAATTTCTCGGATTTGGTTGGTGAGCAGGAAGAGACGCTAGCGGCCATTTTTCGCTATTGTGGGCTGTCGCCAGCAGGGGTGGCCCGTGGCTTACGGGCTTACGCTAGAGATTCTCAGGAAAATACTTTTCTTGCCCGCGAGAACCCTCATGAAATAAATCAACGTGGCCTCACGCCAGAGGAGCTACATGATGTCCAAGCCATTATAGCCCGCCATCCCAAATTTGGGCAGCCTGATTTTACTGTGCCAACGGTTGCGTGGAAGTAGAGGAGCTTAGGAGGAGTGGGTGATGAAGAATAACCTTACAAAAGCGACCGGTTCTTTTGAGGTGGTGCTGTGACCAATAAACGGGATAGACCTATCAACATCCTGATACCTTTTCGCCAGGCGATGTCAGACAATTATTCTCGTGTGATAGCGTTACTCTCTTCGCGGCAGGTGCAGGCCTCTTTGACGGTGTCGCCTTGTACCAGTAAGCCATCATATTCGCGCCCTAAGCCTTGGGCCACCCAACTGCCTAGTTTGAAAGGGATGGGGCCATCGGCGGAGACCCAACGGCCGTTATATAGGCGGGCAACGTGAATATGGGTGCCGTCCGAAAAGCCGCCTTCACAAGATGGATGCCCCAATCTATCCCCCACCTGTACAGGTGTGCCCGCTGGGATACGATCGCGGCTCTCTAGGTGCATGTAGAGAATGGCCCAACCCGTTCCGGCAAAGTTATCCCCATCTAAATCCACGACAACGCCTCCAAAATCACTGCGCGTGACTGTGCCGCCCACCATAGCTGTGACCCAAGCATCGGAGGAGACACAGCCAAGCTGCTCAGATTCCGGCACAAAATCGAGCGCGGCCCAAGCTGAGCCAATATCCCAGCCTCCATGTGGCCCACCGGTGAAATACCATGTCTCGCCGGCTGCCCAAGGCAACTGCAAAGGGGGTTGGATCATGTTGAAAGGCCAAAGTGGATCAACGGTGTAGGCGAAGGGATTGCCAAAAAGACGATTGAAAGTGGCAAAGAAGCCGTCTGGTCCAACATCGTGTAGCCAACTTTGATAGGTGGCTGTTTCATGCGCACCCAGCATGTTTTGTACACCAGCCGTACCATCATTGATGTCAGGAGCAAAAGCAACGCGAATGCCATCCTCGATGCCCATACTGTAGATGCCACCTTCGGAACGGCCGTAATAGCCCCAGTTTAGCTCGTCTGCGGCCCAGCTTAATTGCCGATATAAGCCTTGCAAGTAGGGTTCTGGACGGCCCATCGGAAAGCCATTGTCCACGATCCCGCTCTCAGTTCCCTGAGTAACCCAGCCAGAGCGATGTTCTAGGATAGCTAACAGCAAACGTGGATTGACACTGTATCGTTGAGCCACGAGTTCAACTATCTCCGAGCCAGAAAGCGATACACCTTCTACCTCTTCGCGGTAAGCGGCCAAATAGCCATTGAAAGCGGTCACAACATCAGCCACCCGAAAATCTTTGGCGGCTGGGCCATATACGAGTTCGCTGTCAGGGATGATCTTGAAATTTGGGCCTACTTGTGTTGTGATGTGCGGGATAAGTAGTTCCTGACCCACTGTTAAGAAATCTTCTGCTGATATGCCATTGGCCGCCATCAGCTCTTCCAGCGTGGTGCCATAAAGTTGGGCGATGTAGCCTAACGTTTCACCAGGATTGACAAAATGTTTTGATGCTGTTTCCCCGTCGCTGCTGGTATGGGGCGGGTCAGGTGTTGGTGTGCCCTGATAGGTTGGTAAGGGGGTTCCTTTGGGGAAAACGGCCGTTTCGTCTTTGATACCTGTGGTAGATAGGGCTGAATCCGCTTCTGAACCTAAATTGGGTACTGTCACAATCGGGGTTGGTACGATGCCAGTTTGTTGGTTTGGGGTTGGAGCAACGATCGTTATTTGTGGATCAGGTCGTTCACAACCGCATATAAATAAAATGATGAGCAAGTTAGCGAAAAGCCGCCATTTAGAAGATTTGTTGAAGACCATCTCTCAAATTTTATCCCATCTCTTTCGCTTCGAGAAATAGCCTCAGAAAAGCACTCTCAATCTCTTGCCCTATCTTGCAACTATGATACAGTAACCTTGCAGAATATTTGTTAATTCTGGATAAAACAATGAGAAGAAAATGGTGGAAATGAATATGGTTCTTGGACAAACTGCTCCTGATTTCACATTACCTTCTAGCATAGGAGGCTCGTGTACGTTGCGTGCTTTGCAAGGCAATAAAGTTGTGCTGGCGTTCTATGTTTTAGACTTCACAGGCACTTGAACCAATGAGCTCCAATCGTTGCAGGCCAATTTAACCCGCTTCGAGGAGCTAAATGCTCAGGTTCTGGGTATCAGCGTAGACAGTGTCTTTTCTCATCGTGCTTATGCCGAGCAATTGGATATTACTTTTCCACTTCTGGCTGATTTCCATCCAAAGGGGGAGGTGATACGAAGTTATGGCCTTTGGCAGGAAAAATGGGGAGCCAGCAAGCGGGCGATCGTTATTTTGGACGAGCAGGGTGTTGTGCAATATAGTGAGATCATCCCTACAGGCTTACCGGATGTGGCAGAAATATTACAGGTGGTATCGGCGATTGCCTGAAGTGCTTACCCTAACTAGTAACCTCTGATTAACGGGGAAAGGAAGTTGAAACATGACAATTGTAACACGAACAAAAGGGACAGGCGTGATTGATTTAACGGCCGTTGAGGAACTCGATGGCATCACAGTCATCCGTGGCGGTGGCGAAGGGCGCGGTTGGAATGGCATCCAATATAAACAGGGTATGTCTGGTAAGAATGTTGGTTCTACCAACCTATCTATTAATGTTGCTACAGTGCCTCCGGGAGCCATCGCCTATGCCCATATTCATGATGGCTTTGAGGTCATGCTCTTTATTTTGCAAGGCAAGCTCAAGCACACTTTTGGCGAAGGATTGCAGAATGAAGTTTACAATGAGGCTGGAGACTTCATTTATATTAAGTCTGGTGTGCCTCATGAAGTTTTCAATATTGGTGACGAACCCATCATTGCCTTTGTTGCCCGCTCAGCGGCTGATGAATGGGACAAAATCATTAATTACCCATCCGAATACCGCTCCCAAGAAGAAAATTAAAAGAAAGGTTGGAGACTAGAGGCTGAAAATTGTCTCAGTCTCTAGTCTCTAGTCTCCAATCTCTAATCCCCAAATGGCCTGGATAAAAACCGTCGCTGAAAATGAAGCCACTGGAATTGTCAAAAAGATTTATAACGGGACGATGCGTTCCTGGGGTGGTGTTGATAATATTATCAAAGCCCACAGTCTCAATACGGCCGCTTTGCGTGCCTTGATGACCTTTTATAATGGTTTGATGCACGGTGATTGTGATTTGACCCTGCGCCAGCGCGAAATGATTGCTGTGACCGTCTCTGTGCTAAATGAGTGTCATTACTGAATTCAACATCATGGGGAGGGTCTCCTCAGAGAAGTAGGCGATGTGGCTTGGGTGGAAGCGATGAAACAAGATTACCGCCAGGTAAACTTAAGTGGTATGGATAGAGCCATGTTAGATTATGTAGCACAACTGACGTTAACCCCAGCAAAAATATCTGCTGATGACATCATGCGGCTGCGTGCCGTTGGTTTTGAGGACAAAGCCATTTTGGAAATCAATCAGATTACAGGTTTTTTTGCTTGGTGCAATCGCACGGTTGATGGACTTGGGGTAGAATTGGAGGAGTTTTGGGAAATTGAAGGGGCTACAAACATTTGAGCAAAGGGGCGATTGTTCAAATGTGTGGTTGCTCGTTCAATTTTCGCAATCAATGTGTAAGATACCTTCAGGAAATTGGTATGGGTCATTTTACGGAATCATCTTTACAAATTGTTACCTCGCAAAATGACACTTCAAGAGTAAAGATTACCTGATAACGTTTGGGTCATGCCAGAAAATAGATTAGCAATTAACCCAAATTTGCCCACCTATCTATATTGTAGGTTCACTTGAAATATAAGGAGAAGATCAAAACATGAAAAAACTTTCAAAAATGCTCGTTATTTTATTGATATTTTCAGTGCTGCTAGCTGCTTGTCGCCGCGCTCCAGTTGAAGAAGCTGCTCCCGAACCAACGGAAGCATCGGCTGAGACAGAAGAGGAAGCGGCTCCTGATCCTACCGCAGTCCCTGATCCTACCGAAGCCCCAGAAGCCGAAGAAGAGCCAACGGCCGAGATGGAAGAACCTATGGAAGATGTGGCCATTAAGGTTGGGTTCATGGGTCCCTTAACCGGGGGCGCGGCCTTTATTGGTCAGGAGCAGTTGGGTTTTGCCAAAGTCGTTGTGGACATTTTCAATGCTGAACATGGTCTAAACATCGAAATTGTTGAAGGCGATACTGAAATCAACCCTGACACAGGTAAAATTGTGGCTGAACAGTTTTCTGCTGACGCGGAAATTCTTGGTGTGGTTGGCCCAGCTGGAAGCCAGGTGTGTGAATCCACCATGCCTGTGTTTGAAGCGGCTGGATTGGCTCATGTCACCCCATCGTGTACCCGGACGGATCTAACCCAACCGGGCACGGCTACCTTCTTCCGCCCCATCCCCACCGATGCCGCCCAAAGCCAGACAGATGGTGACTATATGCTCAATGTCTTAGGCGTTACCTCTGTCTTCATCGTCGATGATCAATCCTCTTATGCGGTTGGCTTGGGCGACGAGTTGGAAGCAATTTTAGCCGAAGCTGGCGTCACAGTAGAGCGTGCTTCTGTTACCCAAGAAGAAACAGACTTTTCATCCATTGTGACTACTATCGTTGGGGCTGGTTCTGATCTTGTGTTCTTCCCTGGTCAGATCGAGGGTCAGTTGGGCACAATGGCTGTGCAATTGCGGGAGCAGGGCTTTGCAGGAACGTATTTCTTGCCTGATGGTGGTTTTTCACTTGGTTGGGTGGGAACAGCTGGCGATGCAGCCAATGGCACTTACGTTTCATTTTTCTCTCCTGATCCAAATCTTGTGCCTTCTGCGGCTCCATATAATGAAAAGTATGCGGCTGAGTACAGCGAAGATTTCGGTGCGTTCGGTGGAGCGGCGGCGATGGCAACCCAGGTTATGGTGGAGGCAATCGGCCGTTGTGTAGAGGCTGGTGATGTTTCCCGTGCTTGTGTTGTTACCGAGATGGGCAACACCGATATGGATACACTCTTAGAAGTGCATGTAGCTTTTGGTGAAGGCAACCAAGCTGGCGGTGGTTTCTCCCTCTTCCAAGTTCAAGATGGTGCTTTTAACCTGCTAGCTGAGGGTGATGCGGGCGAGATGGTCGAGCATGAAGGTGATGATATGTTGTCGGCTGATGTGCCCATCAAAGTTGCCGTTTTAGCCCCTCTAACAGGTGGTGCTGCTTTTATTGGACAAGAAATATTAGGCTTTGCCAACGTAACCGTAGAGTTGTTTAATGAGCGCACTGGTCTAAATGTGGAAATAGTTGAGGGAGACACTGAAATCAACCCTGATGTAGGTAAGATCGTGGCTGAGCAAGTGTCTGCTGATCCTGATATTTATGTGGTGATTGGCCCGGCTGGAAGCCAAGTGTGCGAATCAACGCAACCCGTCTTTACTGAGGCTGGATTAGCCCATATTACGCCATCCTGTACCCGTACTGATTTGACACAACCAGGGACGGCGACTTTCTTCCGTCCTATTCCGACAGATGCGGATCAGAGCCGAACTATTGCCGAACACATGAGTAGCGAACTAGGTGTTTCGTCTGTTTATATTGTTGATGATCAATCTTCTTATGCGGTTGGTCTAGGGGATGAATTGACCGATTTGTTGGAAGCTATTGGTGTAACAGTAGATCGAGTTTCTGTGACCCAAGAAGAAACAGATTTCTCTTCAATTGCCACAACTGTTGTCGCTTCTGAGGCAGACGTTGTGTTCTTCCCAGCCCAAATTGAAGGACAGATTGGCACATTGGCTGTGCAATTACGTGAGCAAGGTTTTGAGGGCACTTACTATCTACCAGATGGTGGCTTCTCGTTGGGTTGGATTGAAACGGCCGGGGATGCAGCGGAAGGAACTTATGTGACCTTCTTCTCGCCAGACCCCAACCTTGTGCCAACTATGGCCCCTTATAATGAGCGTTATGCGGCTGACTACAGCGAAGAGTTTGGTGCTTTTGGTGGGGCGGCTGGTTTTGCAACCTTTGTTGGACTAGACGCCTTGGAGACTTGTGTTCGGGCTGAGGATATCTCCCGTACTTGTGTGGTAGATGCATTGGCAAACATGAATCTGGAGACAACGCCGCTGGGTTTGCCGGTTGCCTTTGGTGAAGGCAACCAAGCTGAAGGTGGCTTCTCTCTCTTCCAAATTCAAGATGGACAATTTGTCCTTCTGAGTGGAGGATAGTTCAGTAAATAGTAAGCAGTAAGCAGTAGGCACTGCCTACTGCTTACTGACCACTGCTCACTGCTCCCCGACAACATGGAGAATTTTCTTCAATTATTTCCCCAAACTTTAGTTAATGGAATTACATTAGGTAGTGTCTATGCTTTGATAGCTTTGGGCTATTCGATGGTGTATGGCATCCTCAAACTACTGAATTTTGCTCATGGTGATATTTACATGATCGGGGCTTATTTGGGGTATGGGGCATTTGTGTTGATGTTTACGGATGAAGGGGCCTTGATTCCGACGGCTCTGATTATCTTGATTATGCTGATTGTGGCGATGGTGGGGGCGGGTGTGGTGAGTGTGGCGGTGGAGCGGTTTGCTTATCGGCCGTTACGCCATGCCCCTCGTATTGCGCCACTGATTAGTGCTTTGGGGGTTTCCTTTATCTTGCAAAATATGGTGCAGATCACAGTCAGCCCACGTCCGCTGAGTTACGGTAGTGGTACGCTCATTCCTTCTGATGCCATGGTGAGTGTTATTGGCTTTCCGGTGCATTTTTCCCGCATTTTGGTGGTAGGCCTGACATTTTTATTGATGTTGGGTTTGGCTTATTTTGTGCGGGGGACGCGCTTGGGTCGGGCGATGCGAGCTGTTTCTATGGATTTGGATGCCGCTGAAATGATGGGCGTGGATGTTAATCAAGTCATTCTCGCTACCTTTTTTATTGGGGCGGCTTTGGCCGGTGCAGGTGGCGTTTTGGTGGGTGTTTATCTCTTTAGCATCCGCCACACAATGGGTTTTTTGGCCGGATTGAAGGGCTTTACGGCGGCTGTAGTTGGAGGCATTGGCAGTATTCCGGGAGCGGCTGTCGGTGGCATGTTGCTGGGATTGGCCGAGGCCTTTGGCAGTGTCTATCTATCGCCCACGTTCAAGGATGCCATTGCTTTTGTCATTTTGTTAATTGTTTTGCTCATTCGCCCCACGGGCTTGATGGGACAGCGTATCGTACAGAAGGTATAGGATGAGCAGCGAGCAAGAGACACCGCAAGAAGAACCGCGCATTGGCACAGATGAATGGGTGGCTCAGGTTGAGGGGCGCACACAAAGACGGAGCGGCATTTTAGGTCGGGTTGCAGATGGTTGGGAATCCTTGGCCCCTAGCTGGCGCTATGGCATCATTGCTCTTTTGCTGCTGGTGCTGCCGCCCTTGTCGGGGACAGAGCCTGTTTTAGAGTTGTTTGGTATTACGGATAATGCAGCGATTTTGCGAATTGGCGGCCGTTTTTTGGTTTTCGCTATATTGGCTATTGGCCTCAATGTGGTGGTGGGCTATGCGGGCTTGCTGGATTTGGGTTATGTGGCCTTTTTTGGTATTGCCGGCTATACCTATGCCTACCTTTCGTCAGATTTTGTGCAGATTGGTGATTGGGTTACCAATGGACTGGCCACGCCGTCGTTGATTAGTATCCCACTGATTATTGTGATTACGGCCGTTGTTGGCTACCTCCTGGGTTATGTCTCATTGCGGTTGTCGGGCGACTACTTGGCGATAGTCACCTTAGGCTTTGGCCAAGTCTTTGTGCTGCTGGCACGAACGGCCACGCGCGTACAATTTCCCTGGTTGGATCATACCGTCGATCTCACACGTGGCCCAAATGGCATTAATAATTTAGACAATATCTCCATTTTTGGTTACGCCTTTGAATCCACCCTGCAATATTATTATCTTTTTTTTGTTTTGCTCGTTTTGGTTTACATCTTTGTGAACCATATTAATGAATCACGCATTGGGCGGGCTTGGCGGGCCATGCGCGAAGATGAATTGGCGGCGGAAGTGATGGGCATGCCCACGCGCAATCTTAAGCTGTTGGCTTTCGCCATTGGTGCGGGCATTGCCGCCTTGGCTGGTGGTGTAGACGCAGCTTGGCAGGGCAATGTGGTGCCAGAGCCTCGTTATAGCACTCTGACGCTCATTAACCTGTATGCGATGGTGGTTTTGGGTGGCACGGGCAGTTTGCCTGGGGTGGTGATTGGGGCTTTTATTTTCACGGTGTTGCCAGAGGCTTTGCGGAGTGTGCAGTTCGCTGGTTTTTTGTTTTACGGTTTTGCCCTTGTGGGTTTGTATGTCTGGTTGAAACCCTGGCAGCGATTTACGGCCGTTTTTGGTGGCACCATTATTATTGGCATCATCCTTAAATTGCTTGTGCGCTGGCTGTGGCCTATAGCTGATTCAGCCTGCCTCACCCTAGAATCGGCCTGTCCCGATGCAGGTTCCTTCTTGAATGGTATCGTGCAAAGCTGGCTCATTATTCCCGAAAATTTCCAATTGGTGGGCAATATTGTGACCGTTTTGGCGGTGTTGGTTTTATTGGTCACATTCTTAGTCAAAAAGCCACAATATCGCTGGGTGCTAACAGGCTTTGTTATCTATATGTTTGCCTTTGCCTGGGAAACTCGGCTGGCGGTGGAGCCAGCCGCCACGCGCATTTTGGTGGTAGGCACGAGCTTAGTTGTTCTCATGATTGTGCGGCCCCAGGGCTTGTTAGGTAAGGCTGAGGTGAAGGTCGTCTAAAATGGCTCTGCTTGAAGTTAACAAACTCAATTTGGCTTTTGGTGGTTTACAAGTCATCCGCAATTTGGACTTTAGCGTTAATGAGCGGGAGATTGTGAGCATTATTGGCCCCAATGGTGCCGGAAAATCAACTACTCTCAACGTCATTACAGGCGTGAATCAGCCAGACAGTGGCCATATTGATTTTGAGGGCAAATCTATTCTCAATAAAAAGCCACATGAGGTTACAGCTTTGGGTATTTCCCGCACCTTTCAGACGTTGCGTGTTTTTCTGAATATGAGTGTGATCGAAAATGTGATGTCGGCTGCATATTGCCATACGCGAGCTAGCTTGCTAGCCACGGTGCTGCGAACCCCTGCTTGGCGAGTCGAAGAGCAGCAGATTAGGGCCTTGGCAGAGGAAAAGCTGGCCTTTTTTGGTGAACGGCTCAAAGGCTATCGGTATGATCAACCAGCCTATAGCCTCTCATATGCTAATCGGCGGCGTTTGGAAATTGCCCGGGCTATGGCCACAAACCCCAAGCTGCTGCTGTTGGACGAGCCAGCAGCCGGGATGAATCCCAATGAATCGGCTGAAATGACTAGGCTGATTGGCCACCTGCGAGATGAAGGCGGCTTTACGATTTTGTTGATCGAACATGATATGAATGTGGTTGGCTCGATTTCAGATCGGGTGATCGTATTGGATCATGGAGAAAAGATCGCTGAGGGATCGTATGAGCAAGTGACTAAAGACCCGAAGGTGATTGAGGCTTATTTGGGACGCACGACCACGGCCAGGGGGGATTAGCGATGAGCGAAGAATCAAGAAACGGCCGTCAACCTCTCCTGCGCTTTCGTAATGTCAATACCCATTATGGTGTCATCCACATTTTGCAAGATGTCAACTTAGAAATCTATCCCGGTGAGCTTGTTTGCCTTTTGGGCGGCAATGCTTCTGGCAAATCCACCACATTGAAAACGAGTTTAGGCATTGTGCGGCCCACAACGGGCACAGTGGAGTTTAAGGGGGAGGAAGTTCACAATCGTCCTACCAGTTATCGCATCAGAAAAGGCATGGCTGTTGTGCCGGAGAATCGGCGCATCTTTGGCGATATGAATGTGCGTGAGAATCTTTTGATGGGAGCTTACTTGCGCGATGATACGGAGCAAATCGAGGCTGATCTAGATCGGCTACTGCGTATGTTCCCCCGCCTCAAAGAGCGGTATCAGCAGATGGGGAGTACACTTAGTGGAGGCGAACAGCAGATGTTGGCCATGGCTCGGGCCTTGATGTCCCGCCCTGACCTTTTGCTGATGGATGAGCCATCGATGGGGTTGGCTCCTATTTTGGTGGAGCAGAATTTTGAATTGATTAAGCAGATTAACGAACAGGGAACGGCCGTTTTCATGGTTGAACAAAACGCCAACATGTCTCTCTCCATTGCTGATCGCGGCTACGTCCTGCAAACCGGGCGCATCGTCCTCGATGATACCGCCCAAAACCTCCTCCACAACGAACAACTGCGCAAAGCTTACTTAGGCACGTAAGTCGGTAATCAGTAATCAGTGAGCAGTAATCAGTACACTGACCACTGAATACTGAATACTGATTACTAAAATATGTCCATCCGAACCCATTTTCCCATTTTCAAAACAAAAACCTATATCAATAGCTGCTCCAAAGGTGCATTGTCCCATGAAGTACAGAAAGCCTACCTCGATTATTTGAGTGATTGGGATGAAAAAGGCTCGCCTTGGGAGCTTTGGGTAGAGCGCAACGAAGCTGTGCGCCACGCTTTTGCTAGTTTGATTAAGGCTGACCCCAATGAAACGGCCGTTACAACCTCAGTATCAGCCTCCGTCAGTGCTTTAGCCAGTTCCATTGATTTCAATAGCGAGCGCAATAAAATTGTCACCACCGATTTTGATTTTCCGGCGACGGCCCAAATCTGGCATGCCCAAAAGGCGCGTGGGGCACAGGTTGTCAATGTGGCAGCGGCGGGCAATGTGTTGCCCTTGGAACGCTTTGCCGATGCCATTGACGAGCGAACCCGCATTGTGTCCCTCAGTCATGTTTGTTACCGTAATGGTTCCAAAGTGGATGTGCCAGCCATCGTGGAAATAGCCCATCGCAAAGGGGCTTGGGTGATGCTCGATGCCTATCAATCGCTAGGGACGGAGGTCATTGAGGTGAAGAAGCTAAAGGTAGATTTTTTGGTAGGCGGGATGCTCAAATATCTGCTGGGCTCGTCGGGATTGGCCTTTTTGTATGTGCGAAAAGATTTGCTGCCACAGTTAAATCCAACCATTACGGGTTGGTTTGCTCAGGCTAATATCTTTGCTATGGATATTTATGCCAATACGCCTTCGCCCACGGCGCGCAAGTTTGAATCTGGCACACCAGCTGTCCCCAATGTGTATGCGGCGTTGGCAGGTCTTAAGCTGATTCAGTCCATTGGTGTGGATGTGATTGAACGCCATTTGCTGGAGATTAATGGGGCAATTAAAGCAGGTGCTATGAAGCGCGGCTTTAATCTGGTTTCGCCCGTGAACCCTAAACAGCATGGCCCGATGATTGCTTTGCGTTCGCATAAAGTAGATTTGCTGGTGAAGTGGCTGGAGAAGGATGGGGTTGTTGTCAGCAGCCGTGATGATAATTTGCGAATCTCGCCTCATATTTACAACAATTTAGATGATGTGAATAAGTTGATGGATTGTTTGACGAAGTATAAAGAGTTGCTTGTTTAACAGAGATTGGAGATTGGAGAATAGAGATTAGGCTCCAATCTTCAATCCCTAGTCTCCCTTTTCCCTATGTCCTCTCAAAAATATGTTGCGGCTTTTGGTGAAGTGATGATGCGGTTAAGCCCGCCTGGTTTTTTACGGGTGCGGCAAACGCATTCGTTGGAGGTATTGTACGGTGGCACGGAGGCCAATGTGGCCATTTCGTTGGCCCATTTTGGTGTGCCAGTGGAGATGGTGACGCGGTTGCCAGCCAATGATGTGGGCGATGCCTGTGTGCAGTTCATGCAGCAGTATGGGGTGGGGGTGGGTCATATCGTGCGCGGGGGCGAACGGCTGGGGCTTTATTTTTTGGAGATGGGGGCCATGCAACGGCCGTCTAAAGTCATCTACGACCGGGCTAATTCAGCTCTGGCCACAACTAAACCAGGCATGATTGATTGGCGCACGATTTTTGATGAGGCTGATTGGTTTCATTGGTCAGGCATTACATCGGCCGTGTCGGCTGATGCGGCTGCCAGTAATGAAGAAGCGGTACGGTTGGCGCGGCAGATGGGGCTGACAGTTTCCTGTGATTTGAATTATCGGCATACGTTATGGCAATGGGGTAAACGGCCGTTTGAGGTTATGCCCACCCTCGTCGAGCAGTGTGATATCCTCATTGGCAACACGGCTGAGTTGATGTTGGGCATGGAACCCGTAACGGCCGAGTCACCAATGGCAGCGGCACAAAAGATGTGTTGGCAGCTGGCTGATAGATTCCCTAATTTGAAAATTATAGCCATCACCCTACGTGATGCTGTTTCGGCCAGCCACAATCGGCTATCGGCCGTTTTGTGGCATGAAGGCACATTTTATAGCAGCCCTAGCTACGATTTAGAGGCTATTGTGGATCGGGTAGGTGGTGGTGATGCCTTTATGGCTGGCCTGATTTACGGGTTGCGGACATACCCTGAGGCCATGCAGCGGGTGCTAGATTTTGCTTTGGCAGCGGGTGTTCTCAAACACAGTATTTCTGGCGATGCCAATCTCGTGACAGTGGACGAGGTGATGGGCCTGGTAAACGGCCGTGCCTCTGGCGATGTGTCTCGCTAGGCGCTTACAGTGTCAACATCGACAAAAATTATCGATAATTGTGAATTGTAAATTGAGAATGATGAATGATGAATGAAGCCTCCCCCATTCACAATTGGCAATTCAGACTTCACAATTTACCATTTTTTCCAAGACTCCGCTTGGAAAAGACGTAGTTCCTAAACGACTGTGCCAATATTTCCTCTCGTTATTGTTTTCATCTCCACCTTCATGCATGCTAGCTGGAATCTGCTAGCACGGCAGCAGCGTGGTCGTGACATTTTTTTGCCACTGCTTCTGTTTGTGTCTGCCATTGGTTTTGTGCCCGTCTTGCTGGCAGAATGGTTCAGTGATCCTATTCTGCCAGCAGTTGGGCTGTATCTCGTGGCGGCGGGCAGCTTTCAGTCGATTTACTATTTAGGCTTGTTGCAAGGGTATAAAAGTGGTGATTTTACAGTGGTCTATCCGGTGGCGCGGGCCTTGCCCGTGTTGGTGTTGGCCGTGGTGGATGTCTTTCGCGGACAGCCGCCTTCGCTGTGGGGTTGGCTGGGAATGATGCTGATTTCAGTGGGCTGTTTGCTTATTCCTCTGCAATCGTGGCACGATTTTGTTTGGGCTAAATATGCCAATAGGATGATGGCCTGGGTACTGTTAGCGGCTACGGGCACGGTGGGTTATACCTTGGTGGATCGGGCGGCGGCGGATGTGATGCGTGAGGGGTGGGATACGGCCGTTCGTTATGCTGTCTTTGAATCTATCAGCACCTTTTTATTTTACTGGTTGGTTCTTAAACTGCTTCGTTATCCTACCTGGCAGATGCCTAAAAAAAGCATTTGGTTGCAAGCTGCCCTGGCTGGCTTCTTCATGTTTGGCGCTTATGCTCTCATTTTGTGGGCTTACCAATTGGTCGTGCACGTTAGTTATGTCGTGGCCTTACGCCAGTTTAGTATTGTGTTAGGCGTTATTGTGGGCACACTTTTGTTCCATGAACCAGCCCCGCGTTGGCGTATCAGCATGGCTTCATTGATTGTATTAGGGGTAGTTTTGATTTCGCTGGGAGGTTGAACCCGGCCTTTGATGATCAGCGACAAGCCCATATATAGTGATTATTGCCAGTAGAAATCAACAGAAAGCTGAAGATACTATCAGATTGATTCAATCTGAGACTGGTAATGAAACAGGCTCTTCGTCATAGAAAGTGCAACTCGCCGATTAGGCACCCAAGACACGTAATCACAGTAGGTCAAATCAAGCTGATTAGCACACTAGATAGAATCCAGACTCCCCAAACTATAAGCAAAAAGCCAGCAATGCGGCTGACCCACTCACCGGCTGGAGTGATCTTTTCGATTAGTACAAATGCAGCTATGGCAGCAACCCAAAGTAGATTCATCACTCCGGCTACAAATAGCAGGGCCATCAAGAACCAGCAACAGCCCAGACAAAAACGGCCGTGTTTGAACCCCATCATGAGCGCACCGGAAGAGCCATCAAGCCATTCCGTCAGGATAAAACTCATTGGCGTACGACAGTGGGCTAGACAGGCATGCTTAAAAGGCGTAAACTGAAAACCACCCGCCAACACTAAAATCACGCCGCCCACGATGGGACTCGTCGTCACCATCATGGGCGAGAGCAGGGCTGCCGAGTGCAGGCCCCACTGGAACAGGGTTGCCAAGGCGCTAAACCCCACCCAAACTAATAAATAGCCGGCCAAGAATAAGCCTGTCGGCGCATATGGCTGCATTTTTGCCTGACGCTGTCGGTTGATTTGAGCATACGTTAGAACCATCGGAGTGGCCGAGGGAGTCATCATGGCTACCATCATCACCGACCACATGATGAAGGTCAGGAATATATCGGTTACGCGCCAGGGCTGTAACTGGGACATGGCCGCCATATCCATATCCATGCCAGCCATGTTCGCCGCCAGGTAAAACATGTAGGCCCAGGCCAAGATGGTAATCGCTACCAACCCGCCGAGGATAATAAAGCGATCTCGCCTTCGAGCCAGGGCCATCACGCTACCGGCCATCGTTTAAGGTCCTGCACCGGCATAGGTAAAGGGGGAGTAAAAGCCCGTTTTACCCGAAAGTTCCCAATTGAAGTCATAGTCCTTATAACTCAGTTTTTCAGATTTGGCAGCAATGGCTGCGTGACCAGGTGCCACGGCAATGGGATGATTGCTGACGGTGACGTCAGCACCACCTTGACCTACAATGCCTTCAATGGCCACATCGGCTACACCATTGATCTTTAGGCTGCGTTGCTTCCCGTTGGCCTGATAATCAATGGCTGTGCTTTTCACACCTAGCACCTCACCGATTAACTCACCCAGTGCCGCAGGTGGGCCTCCTGCCTGGCCGCCATAGATCATGGTCAGAGCTTCCTTCTGGCCTTCGTTGGCCTTATCATCCAGGTAGAGGGCCACCTGCCAAGGTGTCTGCAACATATGGCCAGGCGAATAAGCGGCCATGGCTACACTCAGCCCATTAAGGGATACATCGCCATAGTTACCCTCGTCAATGTGCCAGGCAACGATTACTGTACAATCGCCATCAGTGGGTGGGCTCATAAAAACGCAAGGACAGGCTACATCACAATTACAGCTTTCAAAATAAGTTCCATCAATTTTCCAATTCGTACTCATTCGAGATCCTCCTGATAATAGGCGCAACTATAAACCAATCGCACCAGCAAGAGCCAACTTGGGGAGTTAATATATCAATGGTTTTCTTGCAAACGATGCTTTGATTATTCAAGTAGGCTTAGGTAACAAACAATAATGAAAATCTTCCAGAAAATATCTTAATACTTTACAGATACCAATGTCAACATTGTTACAAAAGACACAATAGTGAGCTTGGCCAGATGAAGTGGGTTCATCTGGCCGAGTCCAATAACTGGCGAAATCTAACGCCTCAAATATGACCACTTGTTTCATCTGGCCAAGTGTCTTATTCTCATGTTCATTCATGCGATATGGGCTTGGCTAGTACTGCGTAGAAAAGGCGAAAAAGCCATCATGAATTTTCACAAATTTAGTGTGGCTGTCTGGGTTATTCGGCTGATCCCCTATTTTAGTCCGACGTTTTTGCGATGGTTGCTTAATTCGCACACCAGCAACCATTGTAATCAGTACTTGGAATACGTTAGATAAACGGCCGTCCACTCCTCAATTGTCAAAGTTTCAGCTCGACGACGGCCGTCTACTCCAGCTTCGGCCAATAACTCGCCAATGGCCTCTCGCGTCAGCCCCAACGGACGTAGATTTTTGTGCAGCTGCTTGCGTTTTTGGCTGAAGCCCGCTTTGACCAAGCGGAAAAAGGCCGCTTCCTCAGCCAGTGGCAACAGTGGCTCATCGTGTATATCCAGACGAATGACAGCCGAATCTACATCGGGACGGGGCCAGAACGCGCCAGCTTTGATGGTGTGGGTCAGCTTTACTGTGCCGTAGAACTGGACGCTGACGGCGAGTAGACTCATGCGGGGAGGAATGGCCGTTATGCGTTCCGCCACCTCTTTTTGCACGGTCATGACCATGAGGGTGGGTTTGTGAACGGCCGTTAGCAGATGGCGCAAAATCGCTCCTGTAATGTAATAGGGTACATTGGCGATCACCTTGTAAGGACTGTCAAATAGATCGGCTGGGCTTTGTGCCAGAATGTCACCATGAATGATGTCTACATTGTTGAAGTAGGCCAACTCGGTTTGCAAAATGGGTAAGAAACGCTTGTCTATTTCGACTGCGCGGACATGAACGGCCGTTTTAGCTAAATGGCGTGTCAACGCTCCCAATCCAGGCCCGATTTCTAGGACATGATCATTGGGGCTGAGATCGGCCGTAGCCGCAATCCGCGCCAGAATCTCATCATCAAACAGAAAATTTTGTCCTAGGCTCTGTTTTGGCTCAAGGCGATACTGTTGAAGAACTGTTTTAGGATGCATGAACAATGAGGCAATGATGTTGAGACATCATTACGGTAGTGCTGCTGGTAACAAATAATTAATATCGGCTGGTTCTGGAACGGGCGTGAGGTAATAGACATCGACATAGCCCGACCAGGAGACAAAATCATCTTCACCATAGCCTAGATCAATCCAACGCCCACGTACGCCACCGCCGGTATCGCCCACAAAGCCGGTCCCATAGTTGGGGACGTAGACTGAACTGCGGAAAGGGACAACGCTGCGATCTACAGCCACAATGCCTTTGGCCACCCTGTGCCCACTGGCCGTGATGCCATAAGCCGGATGATCGGGTGCTTTGCCAGAACTGGCGGCTGTGTATGAGGTGACTCGCATACGTACTACGCGCCAATAGGACAACTGCCCTTCGGGTGTGTCTAGAGTGCGGATGGTGATGCGAGAGCCATAGCCAATCACCTCATTGACTGGCTCGCGCTCGACCCATTCACCATCGGCGATTTGACCAACTTCGACGCCGTTTTCATAGCGCACCCGCCAACGGTGGCGTAAGATGCCTGGCACGCCTTGGGTGATGATGCCTTGGGTGTCTAAGTCTAATTGGTCAGTTTCTTGCCACAAGGTTTGGTAAGGGATGACTCCATCTTCAAAGCGAATCTCTTCTGTGACGCGGATAACTTGAATGGTGTCGTTGGCCCGGAGCGGTGTACTAGGGTCTGGGATGGTGTAATCATTCCCTTGCAGGGTGACGCCTGCTTCGGCGAGGATGGCATGGGGATTGGTCTGATTGCTACGGATTTGTTGTGTATGGCCATCTACCTGGATGGTGTAGGTGGTGGAGGGCACAATGTTGATGATCATACCTGTCTCTAATGGTGTGGCTGCGACTGGCTCGATGCGGTCAGCGGCAAAGAGCATGATGCCCGCTTCTTGAACAGCCTCACCCACGGTGGCGACGGCCGTTCTAATGGTTTGTTGTTGGTTGTTATGATGGATAGTGATGGTGTGGAAACGGCCGATCTCTACCACCGATGGTAAAGGCCTGGTAGCCAACTGCCCAATGCCTACAGCCTGCCCATTGGCTGTGATAGCGGTTGTGCCGTCAGTGGCAATTCCTGCCTCGCTCAAAAAAGCAGCTAAGGTTGTTTGGCGCGTCCACAAGGTTTGGCCGCCCTGCTCTGTGTGCAGGCGGACTGGTTGGGCGCGGTGGATGGTAATGGCTGTGTCGGCAGCGATAGTGGCCGTCAATATGGGTGTAATGGCGTCCTCAGGCCGCAACACAATGTCTGCAGCTAAGACAACCTCAGCCACCGTTTCATATTTGCCAGTGACTGTTATCAGTTCCTCGCCATTGTAAATGAGGTAGTCTCTTTCAGCCGTGAGGCAACCCACAACAAAAAGCGATAAAATTAGTAACTGTATAGTTGTAGAGAAGCGTTGATTTAAGTTGCCCATCAAAAAAGAGACTGGAGATTGGAGACTACAACAGTCTCCAATCTCCAGTCTCCCCTTTCTCAACAATATACACATGAATTCGATGGCGACCAGGTGATCCTGGGCACCCGAAGGGTACGCCTTAGTGCTGCTGCCTTCCGACCCTGACACGGTTCAGCGGTCTTCGCCGCCAGGGACCCAATCACCACCGAAGGCATGGGTATATTGTTGTTAAGGCAATGACCGTTTTTACTTTATACATTCTTAGCGGAAAAACGGCCATTGCTTGAGGAATCGTCCTCCTGATTTGAAATCTTATTTGTGGACGATTCCTAAGTATCAGTTGATCGTAACAAATGTGATAAAGGTGGTCAAACAGAATCGATTATCGGTAATTCGTAATACGTTATCCGTTATCGGTTTACCGCTGACCGTTCACCGATTAGGGCTCAGTTCCACGCACCTAGAGCTTCTGGTCCTCGATCCAGTTCCCAGGGATAGATGATGTAGGCATCAGAAACGGCGGCGTAGTAGGTGGGGGCTTGACCAGGATAGAGCGAGGAAGCAGGCTTGTAATGCAAGACGCAGGTTTCGGGTGTACCACCGGCCGCATCTATGCGTTGTGCCACAGAAACCATGTTTCGTCCCTTTGTCCACACATCATCTACGACGAGAATACGACGGCCGTATAACAAGGCATCGGCCGGGAATTGAATAAATTCAGGAATGGCGTATTTTTGTTCAGAAGTGAACAGGCCCGGAAAGTCAGCCGGAAAACGTACCGAGGCCGTGAGAATATAGGTGATGTTGAGGGCTTCGGCTAACATACCACCAGGAATGATGCCACCCCGTGTGATGATGATCATTGAATCAAAGCGGCCTTGTATTTGGGGGACGAGATAATCTATCAATCTGTCCACATCAGACCACGTTAAGACTTCACGACGCATTACCTTCTCCTTAGGGGCAACAAAAATGTTGCAAAAAATAAAGGCATACTTAGCGATGCCCTGAACTGTAATGCTACCCCTTGCCGCGCATGGTGTCAACTTTTATGATTAGTGGTTTTATGAACTGTTATTTGTAATCGGTAATGGGTAATCGGTGCGCCGGTTATTGGTTACTGATTACCCAAATCATATGTTATTACAACGAATAGTTGGTATGTTGATCTGGTTCGGGTTGGGTCTATCGGCTTGCACGGCCGTTGGTTCTGGTGTGCCTAGTTTGCCTACACCGATTGCTCTAGCAACTGTGCCTATTGTCCGCTCCACGCCCACTTTGCAGCAGGTCGTTAGTACATCAACATTGACCCCCATGACGGCCGTTGCGGTAACACCGACGCCGATCTCTGACACAGGTTGGGAGCTGTTGCGACCTGGTTTGGAGCGGCGTGTAATACGGTTGGTAGATGAGGCGGAACGACCGTTAGAACGCCTCTATGTGGTGCGGTTACAGCCGGAACTGTACCGCGTGACTATTGCTTATCGGCCAGGGGAGGCGCAGAGTATGGCGGCTTGGCAGGAGGAGACGGGGGCTTTGTTGTTGGTGAATGGCGGCTTCTTCACGGCCGAGTTGGTGGCGACGGGGCGTATTGTGGTGGATGGTGTGGGCAGCGGTGTGAGTTATGAGGGTTTTGGTGGGATGTTGGTGGTTGCGGCTGATTCAGCCGATTCAGTCGAATCGGTATCAGTGCGTTCGTTAGAGGAACGGCCGTATGATCCCAATGAACTGCTGGCTTATGGGCTGCAATCGTTCCCTCTGTTGGTTAAACCTGGTGGTGAAATTGGCTATCCGGAGGAGGATGGACAGCAAGCGCGGCGGACGGTGGTAGGGATGGATGGGGACGGCCGTTTGCTCTTCATCCTGGCTCCCAATGGCACCTTTACCTTGCACGAACTGAGCCGCTATTTAGTAGCATCTGACCTAGCTCTTGAGATAGCTCTGAATCTAGATGGAGGCACTTCGACAGGCTTACGGCTCGCTGAGCCAGCCGAAGAAATTCCGGCATTTGTGCCCTTACCAGCAGTGATTGCAATCTATTCTCGCGTTGATGAATAAATTCATGGCACGACATTTATATGGCTCAGCCATCGGCCACCCAAGGGCATCGTCGTTACCTTGTTGAGCCGTGTGTGAGCGACCCTTGACTCGGCGGGGTGCCGGTCGCAGTATGTTTAGCGAGAAAGGTTGTGAACGGCCATTGGCTATTTGCTGTACCAATGTTCAGGGGATGGCTGGTCTAAAGCGTGTGTTTGGGTCGTGAAGGATGTGCTTAAATTACCCATATCAAGCTATAAACCAACCAGCACAGGAGGCAAGAGTGACCACAGATAAAGAAGAGCTTGCCAGCCTGATGAATCTTACATCAGGTGACAAGAAGCATGATCCAAGTGCCCATTCTACGATGGCTGTCCTATCCGTTTTGTACAATAGCATCCTTCACTATGATGTTGCTGATCCCAAGAGCGAAGATCGAGATCGCTTTATTATGAGCAAGGGACATGGTCCTTTGGCCCTTTATGCTATTTTGGCTCAGAAAGGGTTCTTTCCTGACAGCGAGTTGAGAAAGTTCCTCGAGTGGGATGGCATCCTGGGTGGGCATCCTGATCGTCAACGTGTGCCTGGTGTTGAGGCTTCAACAGGCTCACTGGGGCACGGATTTCCAATGGCGATTGGAGTGGCTTTGGGACTGAAGGCTAAAAAGATCGCCCGCCGTGTTTATGCCCTCATCGGTGATGGCGAGGCTAACGAAGGCTCGGTGTGGGAAGCAGCTTTGTTGGCAGGGGATATGGGGGTGGCTAATTTAACGGCCGTTCTCATTGATAATCGCTCAAGTACGAGAGATTTGGGTGATATAGCGGCTAAGTTTGAGGCTTTTGGCTGGCAAGCTACGACGGTAGACGGCCGTAATGAGGCAGCCATTGAAAATGCGTTGCGATCACCTGCGGTGGATCGGCCCAGTTTAGTCGTGGCGGAGGTGCATCCTAATGTCTAAATCTATGCGTGATCGAATGGGTGAGGTTGTTACTGATTTGATTGAATTGGACGACAGGACGGCCGTTGTTTTGGCCGATATTAGCACCAATTATTTTGAGTATGCTATGAGGAAGTATCCTGAACGAGTCCTGAATCTGGGCATTATGGAGCAAACGGCCGTGAGCCTTGCTTCTGGGTTGGCCCTGGAGGAGTTTCATCCGATTGTGCATTCTATTACGCCCTTTGTGGTGGAACGGCCGTTTGAGCAAATTAAGGATGATTTTTGTTACCAAGGTCTTGGCGGCACATTCATCAGCATTGGCGCTTCTTATGACTATGGCACCGATGGCATGACCCATCATGGCTGCGGCGATGTGCCCATCTTGAAGACGCTGCCCAGAATGCAGATATGTGTGCCGGGCACAGCTGATGAGTTTGAAACATTGCTACGTCAAACCTATGCTAACGGTGCGCCAACGTATATTCGCACCAGCATTCAGCAGAATAGTGTTAGCCGCAAAGCAGAGTTTGGCAGACTGCACATTGAGCGCGAGGGAAAAAATGGCGTCGTGGTGGCTGTGGGGCCTATGCTGGAACGGACGCTGGCGGCTGTTGAGGGGCTGGATATGACTGTTCTTTATGCGACAACCGTTGTTCCCTTCGATGAAGAAACGCTAAAGGAAGCTGTGGCTAAAACTGCGCCCAATGTGGTTTTAGTGGAGCCTTATTATGAGGGAGGATTGGTACAGGATATGGTCAAAGCGCTGCGGGCAACGGCAACGCGGATTGAGGCCATCGGTATACCGCGCCAAATTCTGAGCAGATATGGATCCCCAGAACGCCATGATGAGGCATATGGCCTGACAGCGGCAGGGATTCGGGCGCGGATCGCTACTTTTCTTGGCGTTGTGTAATGTCTTTTAAAAAGAACGTGGCATTCCCAGCACATGCTGGCTGATATAGGAGAGGATGAGGTTGGTGGAGATGGGGGCGATCTGATAGAGGCGCGTTTCGCGGAATTTGCGTTCGATGTCATACTCTTTGGCGAAGCCGAAGCCGCCATAGGTTTGCAGGGCAACATTGGCGGCTTCCCAAGAGGCATCAGCCGCCAATAATTTGGCCATATTGGCTTCTGCGCCACAGGCTTGACCATTGTCGAAGAGCCGCGCTGCTTCAAAACGCATTAGGTCGGCGGCGCGAATGTTGACGTAGGCCTGTGATATGGGGAATTGAATGCCTTGATTTTGACCAATCGGCCGTTCAAATATCACCCTTTCCTTCGCGTAGCCAGTAGCACGATCCACAAACCAATAACCATCACCAATACATTCGGCGGCAATCAAAATGCGTTCGGCGTTCATGCCATCCAAAATGTAGCTGAAGCCTTGATCTTCCTCACCAATCAAGTTGTCAGCAGGAACAGGCAAGTCATCGAAGAAGACTTGGGTGGTGTGGTGATTGATCATCGTCTCGATTGGCTCAATGGTGACACCGTTGCCCACTGCTTCTCGCAAATCAATCAAGAAGATGGAGAGGCCATGCGTGCGTTTTTTCACTTCTTCAAGGGGGGTGGTGCGGGCCAGCAGCAGCATGAGATCGGAATGTTGGGCACGTGAAGTCCAGATTTTTTGGCCTCGAACGTGATAGTGGTCGCCGCCGCTGCCGCTTACGCGAACGGCCGTTGTTCGAATTTTGGTTGTATCTGTGCCTGCATCTGGTTCGGTCACGCCAAAAGCTTGCAAACGCAATGCGCCATTGGCAATTTGGGGCAGGTAATAATCCTTTTGTGCCTCTGAGCCGTGACGTAATAGTGTACCCATGATGTACATTTGAGCATGGCAAGCGGCAGCATTCCCCCCCGAACGATGCACCTCTTCTAAAATAATCGAAGCCTCAGTAACGCCCACACCCACGCCACCATATTGCTCAGGGATGAGAGCGGCTAGATAACCCGCCTCCGTCATGGCCCGAACAAAATCCGTAGGGTAGGCTTCTTGTTTATCTAGATCGCGCCAATAGGCATCGGGGAATCTGGCACATAATTGGCGCACCCCCTGGCGCAATTCATCGTGTAGGGCTTGGCTCTCATGGGTCATAGGTTGACAACGATAGCCACAATATTGAAGTGTGTCAATTGATGTGGGAGTGGTGGTAGACGGCCACAGATTACTCTATTACAACTTGAGAGGGAAAGGGACAAAGGCGATAAATTAGCCCCTTTTGGAGCGCATGGCCTTTTTCTTGGTGATTGATTCGTCTGCGACGAACCTCTGGTACGCTTCTGATTCAACTCCAACCAGGGCAATTTTACCCTCTTCATTGCTGTGAACGCCCCAACCATATCTTTTAGTTAAGGGGGAAGCACGAAAACAGGGTTGCCCTTTGGCAAAGAAAATTGCTCGTTGCGCTTCCCAATCTGCTCTAGGTATATCTTTTCTCATGGCAAATACAGCAAACACAATATCGTCTGAGGTAAACTCATATGGATGTTCGTGCAACATCTCAAATTGCAAATTGGCTACAGATTTTTTGTTTCCTCGAATAGGTGGGATTTCTCCGCGAGTAGCGGGGCAATCCTCTGCGATTTCAATCAATGTGTTGAAGTAATTTGTAGATGTCATTTCTCTGATCTCCTAGATTTTGATAGATAGGGAAAGAGGGGTCTCATCGGTTTGACAGGCGATAGCAATAGTGCCATTGGGTCGGAAATTGGACTTTAGGTTGATGAGTGCTTGTTGGCGGTCTTTGCTCTCATCATCAGACAAAAAGATTTGCTCACATTCAATGGCAATGTCTTCAATGATGCGTTCGTAACGGTAGTAGGCTAAAGCAGTTTGATTGATCTCAATTTGGCCATAGCCCTGGTAGAAGAGGGTTTCTTCTTCGTGAAGGGAACGGCCGTTTCCACCCAAACCACCCCCAATAAACATCAAATCCCGCTCTTTTGGCGCAAAAATCAGCGTGTCCCAATCTACCATATACAGTGTACCATCATCAGTAATCAGCAGATTCCAGGCATGGATGTCGGCATGGCATAAGATGAATTTGGGTGTGTGGGTCTGTAGTTTTTGAGCAAGCTGTTCTGTTCGCTGTACTAAATCGAGGATGTCGGCGCGTTTGCTTTGCAGGAACACAGCCGTTTTCGCAGCGACAGGTTCCGTAAAAGTCTCATGCTCAATGCGCGCCAGGAATATTTTGACGGTATCGCGCCAGCGTGGCGAGAATGTTTCCGTTTTAATGCTGTTGGTGATGGTAGCAGGGATAGCGGCAGTGTGGAACTGTTTGAGGGCTGTGCCAAACTCAGCCCATTGTGGCTCGGACAACGGCCGTTCATAGCCATCACGTCCTTCTACAAACGGATATAGGATCACCTTGAAAGGTGGCATGTGGGCATAAAGTTGCCCTGTTTGGGTGGTGAGAGAAGGGATGATCTGTTTGAGGCCATGATCGCTGAGGTATTTAGGAACAGTCACAGCCGCTTCGTCGAAATCGCCTCGGCGCAGCTTGACAAAGTATGTTTTGTTGTCGGGGGTGGCGGCTGTGTAAACGGCCGTGTTCAAATCAGCCCCTAGCGGCAAAAAAGCGAATGTGGCAATTTCCAAACCATAAGCGTGGTTTAAGCAGTTGATAACTTTGTTATCATCGAGATCAGGCTTTTCTAGCATTGAAGTCCTGATTCTTGTGGTTGATTAGAGTTGTTCCCAAATAAAATTCGTCCACGAAGTCGCACGAAAAAACACGAAGAAAATAAGTAAAACAGCTTGTTTTGTGCTCTTTGTATCCCTTCGTGGTTAATCAGGAACATCTCTATTATAGTCGCGCCTTAAAGTTTATATCAAAGATTGTTATAGTTGTGGGCAGTGGCAATGGCTGCCTTGATATTATCCCAATTCACATCATTGGGCAGGGTGCAATCCGCACCCAAAATGAATTTATCCGGTGCGTCTTGTAAAACGGCCGTAGTGGCTTGCCTCACCTCATCCGGGCTACCCTGGGCAATGATTCCTTTTCGCTCCAAACCACCCATAAACGGCCGATTAAACAGCTGCGATAACTGATGGCCGCTTAACTGTTCTGAACCTACCACTTGACTGCAATTGACCACGTGACCTGGGTAATCTAAAAAGGGTGTTAGGTCGTCATAGCCGCTATGGTAATCACAAATATGGAGGATATTGAAGATGCAGGCTCGGTTCATCTCCTTCATGAGCGCCAAATCGTATGGTTTCACATACTCCTCAAAAAGTGAAGAGCCACCAAAACGGTCTGCTTCGCCCCCCTGAGTGGAAGCATAAAAGCCATCAATGCCCAACTTGATAGCAGCTTTGACGAATTTCATCAAACTTTCCGTGATGACCTCCAGCCCCTTTTTTACCTTTTCCGGGTCTGTCCTCAGGTGTTCTTCGAGCAGTTGCCGACTGGTGCTGCTGCCCGCACACATCAGAGGTGAATAGAGCGTCATGATGACCAAGGCTTCTTTTTGAGCAGCTTGCAGTAAGCCCTTGATGATTGTTAACTG
Source organism: Promineifilaceae bacterium (SeqCode) (assembly GCA_965223555.1). Classification (GTDB taxonomy): domain Bacteria; phylum Chloroflexota; class Anaerolineae; order Promineifilales; family Promineifilaceae; genus CBDCWU01. Next base: position 223,097 of record CBDCWU010000008.1, on the reverse strand, counting down.
GTTTTCATAGAAATTCTCTTGATAGAGGGGCATCTTGGCCCAATCTTCTGGTTTTTGAATCTGTGGTAGATGGGGAAAAGTATCTTCATACTGTATTTTGACAAAGTCCATATCTGTATAACGGAAGTAGGCTAGATGTTTATCTATGGCCGCCTGTCCCTTATGAAAAGCTTTATCAAAATGAATGAAGAAAGCAGCCGGAATGCTGCCTTGTGGTTTTCCTTTGTCCAATAAAGAAAGAACAGTTTCTCTTTTATTCATGATCGTCTCCAATAAACGCTCAATGACTCAATTATGCTCACTCCACTTCATGTAGCACAAATTTGCGAAAGGTTTCGGCATACTTTACACCGATAATCTTGCCAGATTCACCACTCCATTGCGACATCATGGGGCGAGGGTCCCAATTATCGAATTGACTAGGTTGATGCTTGAGTAGGGCCTCTATTTTGGTATCAAAGTAGTCTGTAATATCGATATATAGATTGGGGTCATTGGTGAAAGAGATATAGAGGTAGTTGATTTTGTGGGGATAGATACCTTCGGCCTCAAATTCGGGGTAGAGCAGTCGCATTTCGCTGGCAGGGAAGACAGCATCGAGGACGGCGATGGCTACGGCGCGATGGTCGGGATGGTTAATGTAAAATTCGCTGGCGAAGGTGGTGCGCGGATCACCGCTGACGACAACATTGGGCCGATATTGACGGATGAGTTTAACGATTTTCTTACGTAGTTCAAGAGTTGGTTCGGTCAAGCCATCATGTTCACCCATGAAGATGACATTTTTGACACCGACGACATCAGCCGCAGCCCGTTGTTCGGCATGGCGCATGGCGGTCAGTTGTGTGGCGGTGAGGCTTTCATCATGCGAGCCAATATTGCCGTCGGTGACGAGGACATAAGTGATTTCACAGCCATTGGCTGCCCATTTAGCAGCCGTGCCAGCCACCCCAAATTCGATGTCATCGGGATGGGCGTAGATAAACATAGCGCGTTCGGGTATGTATTGGTTAGTCATATCGGTGGTCAGTGTTCAGTATTCAGTGGTCAGTATTCACTGCTTACTGCTTACAGCCGGCTTACTCCTTCTTCTCCTCTTCTTCCTTCTCTTCTTCAATAGCTTGCAGAGTAATGCGGCGGAAGGCTTCGGCATAGGGGAAACCTACTTTACGGCCGATTTCAGCAGCCCAATTTCTCATTCTTTCACTGGGGTCATTGTCCCCTAGTTGGCTAGCATGTTGGCGCAAGGCCTCTAGCTTGGTCTCAATTGTGTCGGAAATATCAATGAAGTGGTTGGCGTCGTCGAGATTGCCACTGACAAAGACGTAGTTGACTTTGTGGGGCTTGATGCCCTCAGCCTCGAATTCTTGGTGTAGTAGACGCATCTCACTGGAGGGGAAGACGGCATCAATGGCGGCTTTAGCAGCCGCCCGATGGTCGGGGTGATTGATGCGTTCGCCACGAAAGTATAGGGTGGGATCGCCACAAACAACGATGTTGGGTCGGTGTATACGGATGAGACGTACTAACTGTTTGCGCAAGGATAAAGTAGGCTCTAACATGCCATCATGGTAGCCAAGAAAAACACATTTAGCCCCGGCCACTTGGGCAGCGGCCGTTTGCTCTTGGCGGCGTATTTGAGCCAACTGTTCACGGGTGTGGTCTGGATCATGGCTGCCCACATTGCCGTCGGTGATAACGACGTAGGTGACTTCACAACCGCGCTGGGCCCATTTGGCAGCCGTGCCCGCTACCCCAAATTCGATGTCGTCGGGGTGGGCGTAGATAAACATAGCGCGTTCGGGTATATATTGGGTCATACTGTAAGCCTCCATAGCTGATGAAAGTTTTCTTGGTTGTTGATGTTTGGAGAGTAGAGATTGGGGTTTGCAGAGAAAACTATCTCTCACCTCTATCTTCTCAAATTTCAATGCAACAGTATGCAGGAATTGAAAGGGTTTGGCAACTGATCGTTTGGTCAATTTGCTACCTGTACGCTTTTTTGAAAAATGTTATACTTGCAAACCCACACGGAAAAGGAGCAACCCATGGCTGATTGGTATAAATTTGATGTTGATGAAACGCTAAATAAGTTGGAAACAGATCTAAAGGAGGGATTGTCGAGATCAGCCGTTACCCAGCGACTAGAGAAGTATGGCTTAAATGAGTTGATTGAGCGGGGAAGCAAACATCCTTTGCTGATTTTGTGGGATCAGGTTAAGGAGATTATGGTCGTCATTTTGATTGTGGCGGCGGTGGTATCGGCCTTTTTAGGTGAATATAACGATGTCATCGTGATTATGGCGATTGTGATTCTCAATGCTATTTTAGGTTTTACACAAGAGTATCGGGCTGAACAGGCAATTGCTGCTTTGAAGAAGTTGGCGGTGCCTTCGGTGAAAGTACGCCGCGACGGCCGTATTGAGGAAATCTCGGCCCGTGAGTTGGTGCCGGGTGATGTGGTTTTCCTAGAGACAGGCGATTTGATTCCGGCGGACGGCCGTATCGTGGAAAGTGTCAATCTGCGCGTGCAGGAAGCGGCTCTTACGGGTGAATCAGAAGCGGTGGATAAGGTAAGCAAGGCTTTGCCTCAAGACAACCTGACGATTGGGGATCGGCGCAATATGGTGCATATGGGCACAACGGTGACGTATGGTCGGGGAACGGCCGTTATCACCAGCACTGGCATGAATACAGAGTTGGGCAATATCGCCGATCTGATTCAGGATGTTGAGAGCGAAGAGACCCCCTTGCAACGGCGCATGGGACAGTTGGGCAAAACCCTGGCCTGGATCGCCATGGGCATCATTGCGGTGGTCATCGTTCTAGGATTACTACGGGGTGAAGAGATTGAGGAGCTGATTTTGACCGGGATAGCTATGGCCGTGGCTGCTGTGCCAGAAGGATTGCCAGCTGTGGTGGCTATTACGTTGGCTCTTGGTTCACAGCGTATGTTGAAGCGCAATGCGCTTATTCGCAAGCTGCCCGCCGTGGAAACGCTCGGCTCTGTAACAGTCATTTGCTCCGATAAAACGGGTACACTAACGGAAAATCGCATGACGGTGACGGTGCTGGATGTGGCTGAACATACCCAAGAGATTGTGGCCTCAGAAGATATGAAAGGTGTCTTGTATCAGGCGGAATCGAACCCAAATTTATCACCTAAACATCATTCACTAAATATGTTGCTCAAAGCGGCTGCTTTGGTGAACGATGCAGTTTTGCAGACAGATGAACAAGGTGTGGAGCGAGCCATTGGCGATCCGACAGAAGGGGCCTTGGTGGTGGCGGCGGCGAAGATTGGCTATGGCAAAGCGGAATTAGATGCCCGGTGGCCCCGTGTATCGGAAGTGCCCTTTACTTCGGAGCGGAAGCGGATGACGACGGTGCATCAGGTAGGCCCAGAGGCAGATGAGAGTGAGGCTCCTTGGCGTGGTTCGCCGTTTGTGGCTTTTTCTAAGGGGGCCGTGGATAGTTTGCTCGAGGTCACCCAATCAGTGTGGACGAATGGGGAGATAGTGCCACTAGATGAAGATATGAAAGAGCGAATTTTGGCCGCTAACGGCCGTTTAGCCCAGCAAGGTCAGCGGGTGCTTGGGGTAGCCTATCGTCCTATGGCAACGGCCGATGCCAATGAATCCATAGAAGCTGATGAGGTGTTTATTGGCTTGATTGGTATGATCGATCCACCACGCCCTGAAGTAAAACAGGCCGTGTCTGTGGCGCGCACTGCTGGCATTCGGCCCATCATGATTACGGGCGATCATCGTTTAACAGCGCAGCACATTGCCAAAGAGTTGGATATTGCGCGTAGTGACAAGAATATCACAGGATACGATCTGGCTCAAATGAACATGGAGCAGATCAAAGGTGTGGTAGACGAAATCAGCGTTTACGCGCGTGTGTCGCCGGAACATAAGCTGAACATTGTGGATGCGCTGCAAGAAAAAGGGCAAATTGTGGCTATGACGGGAGATGGTGTCAATGATGCTCCAGCCCTTAAGAAAGCAGACATTGGCGTAGCTATGGGTATTACAGGCACGGATGTCTCTAAAGAAGCCGCCGATATGATTTTGCTGGATGATAATTTTGCTACGATTGTCGCGGCTGTGGAAGAAGGACGCATCATTTTTGACAACATCCGCAAATTTATTAAATATACTTTGTCAAGTAACACTGGTGAGCTAATTGTCATGCTTATTGGCCCGTTTTTGGGAATGCCTTTGCCTCTTTTGCCTTTGCAAATTCTTTGGATCAACTTGGTAACGGATGGGCTGCCGGGATTGGCCTTGGCGGTGGAGCAAGGGGAGCAGGGCATCATGCAACGCGAGCCTTTCCATCCCCAAGAGAGTATTTTTAGTCGGGGAATGGGCAATCGCATTTTGTGGATCGGTTTTTTGATGGGGATTGTCTCTTTGGGTGTTGGCTACGCCTATTGGCTGAATGATCCAGATGGGCCTTGGCAAACAATGGCTTTTACGACATTGACTTTGGCCCAAATGGGAAATGCCTTGGCAATTCGCTCCAATATTGATTCGATCTTTACAATTGGGTTATTTTCCAATAAATTAATGGTAACGGCCGTCCTGGTCACCTTCATTTTGCAACTGGCCCTCATTTATGTACCATTTTTACAGGGCTTTTTCTCAACAGAGGCTCTTTCCTTACAAAATTTATTGGTTGCTCTGGTTGCTAGTTCTACCATATTTATAATGGTGGAAGTGAGTAAATGGGTCCGACGCCAACGTGGCGAATAAAAAACCTTTTCTCTATTTGAGAAAAGGCTGGGGGAGCCGAGGAGCGAGCATTAATGCTCGCTCCTTTTATTTTGGAGAGCTGAGATGGTATTCGATTTTATTGAATGTGCTGAGGTCGAACTCATTGAGGCGCTCGGGGCCGAGTTGGAGCAGGGTATCGTGAACGGCTTGGGCATCGGCGCGGAGTTGGCTGATGTTAACACCGCGACAAATGTCAGGCAGCGGGTCAAGCCATTGGCGCACTCGCAGCAACATTTTGATAGCTCCACGATAGTTGCCGCGCTCAATTTGCAAGTAGGCGACGCCAACTTGTAAGATGCCACGATAAAGGTCACGACCTGGGCCCTTGTCTTCTTTCCAAGCAGTTTCAAGCTCCTCGTGACAATCGAAATAATGGCCCTGATTAAATAGTTCTAAACCTTTAATGGCTAGTGTCGAGAGGGGTTCTTGACAAGTTTCTTGGAGCTGCCCTTGATCAGGAATATGGGCATATTTTTGGAAGAGAGCGGGCATGTCGGTCGTAAAGCGGGAGCGTGCCAGAACGACATCGGCCCCTGCTTTCTTGGCATGGGTCATACTGGTTACGTCTTCATGTGGGCCGAAGCACATGATAGGCATCCGGCGCGTGGCCGGTGAGGATTTGAGAGCTGCTATCCATTTTTGCCAAGGGATGGTCTTATTGTTGAGATCGAAGAGGAGGAGGGCTGGCTGCCAGTGGGTCAGTTGGGTGAAGAGGTGTCCAAGACGGCCGTGTAACGATTCACCTGGGGTTTCTGTGGGAGTATCGGGGTCGGTTGGGCCAATATCAGTGGCACGTTCGAGCCAATGAACGCGGAAACCAGCTACTCTAGCTGCATTTTCGATGCGCGTGGTAAACATAAAGTCGGCCACAAAGCCAACGATGATGGGGGTGGTTGTGTGTTCGTTCATGCCGTTGATTGTAGCAATCGAGCGCTAGCTTCTCAACTTGGATCAATGGTGATTTAGCGTTGCTGGAGTAAATTACTTATGGCTCTGCTTGGTTGCTTGACGGTTAAGGCCAATTTCAACTATAAATGATCTTATAGTTAAAGAGGATTAATGGGCGAATTAACTCTGTATTTATTGGGTCCAGCACGAATTGAGTTGGATAAAGCTGTTATTGAAGTGAAACCTCGCAAAGCATTGGCTTTGCTCATTTATTTGGCGGTCACAGGTGAGCACCAGGCTCGTGACACCCTGGCTACGCTTTTGTGGCCCCAATCTGACCAACGAGGGGCACGACGTTCATTACGCAACCGCCTGTCGGAGCTCAAACTGATCTTGGGAGATGAGTGGCTTGAGATTAGCCGAGAGAGCGTATGTTTGCGGGCTGGCTTTGGGCTGGATGTGAATCATTTTCAGCAATTGTTGGTGGATGAGGAACAAAATCTCCAAAACCTGATCGCTGCGACAGACCTCTATCGGGGTGATTTTCTGACCGGTTTCACTCTGCCCGATTGTCCTGAGTTTGATGAGTGGCAATTTTTCCAAACTGAGAGCCTGCGTCAATCTCTAGCTTCTGCGTTGGAGAATCTGGTTGGCGGGTTGCGTGAACAGGATGATTACGCAACTGGCGTTGCCCACGCCCGTCGTCGTCTCGTTCTTGACCCCCTACACGAACCAACTCACCAGCAGTTGATGCGGCTCTATGCCCAAACGGGCCAGCAAGCCGCCGCCTTGCGCCAGTATGAACAGTGCCGCCAAGTTCTCGAAGACGAACTGGGCATCTCCCCTGCTCAGGAAACAGAGACGCTCTATCAGGACATCCAGGCTGGCAAATTTGTCCCGAAAAAACAACCCCCACAAGCGTGGCCACAAGCGCGGCCACGACCCAAACATAATTTACCCATACAAACATCAACATTTATCGGCCGCGAAAGCGAAATCAATGCAATCAAACAGTTGCTGCTAGAGGAGCCAGGCTGCCGTTTACTCAATCTGGTTGGTCCCGGCGGTATTGGCAAAACGCGGCTGGCACTGGCAACGGCCGTTCAGCTCCGCGACTCATTCCCCGACGGTGTCTTTTTCATCCCTCTAGCCCCAGTTAGCGAACCAGAGTCCATTGTTCCTGCCATTGCTGAATCCTTACGCCTAACATTTTATGGAAATGTTGAGCCGAAAGCCCATCTGCTCGACTATCTTAGCCGGAGACAGTTGCTGCTTGTCGTTGATAACTTTGAACATCTTCTGGATGGGGCTACTTTGCTCTCCGAAATTGTCAGCCGGGCAGCAGATGTCTCGATTCTGGCTACCTCAAGGGAACGTTTGAATTTGCAGGAAGAGTGGGTTTTTGCTGTGCATGGGTTGAATTTCCCTGCAAACGATGGCCGGATTTTAGATACCTACAGTGCAGTCGATCTATTCCTACGACGTGCTAGACAGACAAAAAGTGATTTTGTACCAACAGAAGCGGATATAGCTGACATTAGCCGCATCTGCCAGCTTGTTGAAGGGATGCCGCTGGGCATTGAGTTGGCAGCCCCGTGGATTAAGCTCCTAAGCTGCCGGGAAATTGCGGCCGAGATTGAACGCAGTCTAGATTTTCTGGAAACGGCCGTTCAAAATGTTCCCGACCGTCATCGTAGTTTACGAGTTGTCTTTGAACAAACGTGGGAACGGCTGTCAGCCAAAGATAAATCTGTCCTACGCCAACTTTCTGTTTTTCGGGGTGGCTGCACCCGCGACGCGGCTGAACAGGTGGCTGGTGCCACCTTGCCCATCCTGTCCTTGCTTGTAGACAGAGCCTTACTACGTCGCAGCAACACGGGTCGCTATGAGCTTCACGAGCTCATTCGACAGTATGCCGCCAGAGAGTTAAGCCAAATAAAAGAGACGGAAACGACACAGGATGTCCACAGTACCTATTTTGCTGATTTTTTGCAGCAGTGTGAGAATGATCTTAAAGGCTCTCGGCAGAAAGAGGCCGCAGAGGAAATAGCGGCTGATTTTGAAAATATCCTAAAAGCCTGGAACTGGGCAGTCGAACAGGCTCATATTGAGCTTTTGGCAAAGGCCGTTGGCGGCTTGGGGCTTACTTATGAATGGAACGGCCGTTACCTAGAAGGTGAACGCATCTGCGCCTACGCCTCCGGCAAACTAAAGGAAAGTAAAACGGCTCAAGGACAACGCATCGTGGTCAACCTATTAATTTGGCAGGCCAGTTTTAGCGTCGTGCTAGGTGAAAATGAACAAGCCAGTCAATTGTTATATCAGGCCGAGACCTTGATAAAGAGCTCAGCATTCGCAACCCAGGATACACACCCAGAACGGACTGCCATCTTAACGGTTCAGGGCACCGTAGCCTATCATCAAGGAGAGTTTGAAAAAACAAGACAATTATTTGAGCAAAGCTTAGCTTCATACCGGCGACGAGGTGATCGTTGGCAAGAAGCGAAAACGCTTTTGGCCTTAGAAAAGTTTAGCCGAAATCTTCTGGAGTCGGGCAGCCTTAAACAATATCTACACGAGATACTAGCCTCAAAAGAGTTGGTTTTGCAAAGCCTAGCTATCTTTCGTTCTTTCGAAGATCACGCCAACATCGCCAGAGGCTTACTGGGTTTAGGCAATGTGCATCTTATGCTTGGTCAGGCAAATGAGGCACAGTTGGCCTTGGAAGAGTGCATACGCCTTTGTAAAGCGTTGGGCCACCGCAACAATACCACCTTAAACTTAGCAATAGGAGCCCTCGGTCTCGTGAAAGGTATGCATTTCGGCCTCTATGAACAGATGGAAAAAGAGGGACAGATCTTAATCGATCTGGCTCAAGAGCTAGGTTTTTCAGAGGGGAGAATGCTGGGGTCAAGCTTAGTAGGGAATGTTGCCTTGGTACAGGGAGCCTATGAGGAAACAGAACAGATTTTTCAGGAAATACTTTCTTCTTTAAACCAGCAAAAAGGCGATCGCAATTACATGGCTTCTACGCTTGCTCTGCTAGGCCATGCGACGCATAAACTAGGGCGCAACGTGCAGATGCAACAGTACCTCACACAATCACTACAAATTACAGCCGAAATCCGAGCCGTGCGCGGAGCCGGATATGGTCTACCACTTGCGGCCCTCCTTTTTGCCGATGCAGGTGATGTTGAACGCGCTATAGAGATTCAGGCTCTTGCCTGGAGCTTACCCAGCATCGCTAACTCACGTTGGTGGGAGGATGCCGCTGGACAGCAGCTTACAAAGGCAGCCAGCACCTTACCCTCAAACATTGTTGCCGCAGCCCAAGCACGTGGTCAAAAACGAAATTTATGGGCAACGATTGATGAGCTTCTGGCTATTTTTGTGGGTACCCTCGGTTAAGTCGCGCGGCAAATCTAAAACATATACCAACAATATTTAATATGAATTCACCGTGAGCCCAGCCATCTACTTCCACGCAACCGTTGGCACGGTAAAATCAGGCTGCCCAAATTTGGGATGTCGTGCTATGATTGCTTGGACAGAACGTAGCTCAGTCGGCGTGAGGCCACGCTGATTCATTTCATGAGGGCTCTCACGCGCCAAAAAGGTTCCTGCCTGCGAATCCCTAGCGTAAGCTTGTAAGCCACGGGCTATTCCTTCTGGCGACAAGCCACAATAGCGAAATATTGTCGCTAGTGTCTCTTCTTGGGCACCAACCAAATCTAAGAAATCGATAGCCATGACGGGTGTTCCCCGTTCATATTGTGCCAAATACCAATCCATAACAGCCAGCCACCATAAGGCGCATTGTTGGGCAAGGGTAATCTCTCCCTCTGCCCGACCCAAGTAATTCGCCACATGAGACAAGTCACCACCCAGTATCGTTCCCATATCTTGCCTCCAATCAGCAAATGGTTCGCTCTCCGGGGAACCAGCGTTACGAAAAATTCGCTGAAAAGAGGCGGCGAAGCCAACAACATCCCGATAAAGAAACAGGTTTCTGCCCTCGGGGAATGCCGTCTGAAACAGATCCATTACCGGCACCGCTTGATTACGTAGTTTGACGGCATGGGCTTCAATGTTCGGTGCATGGTCGTTCTTGAACAAAAAGCGAATCGTACTCTGAGCCAGTTCCCGCAATTCAGGTTCTCGACTTGCCTCAGAGTCATGACGCAGGTTAGAAAATTGAGAAACGACATCAGGTTCTGCCAGACTTTTGACGAATCCAGATTGGTTAAAGGCATGACTCAACAAGGTCGAGCCGCTGCGACCAGTAATATGTAAGAAGATGGGACGATGGACAGGCGGCAAGCCTGCTGCTACTTTGTGGAATGTCTCATACGGCATCGTAAATAGACGTTGAGCTTGCTCATGTTGTGTCAGATAGACAAAGGGAGCTTGGCCTAAATCAATGTCTGGCGGCAATTCGACAAAGACCGCTTGGCGTGCCTTATCGTCAAGACAGTAAAGCGTCACTGCCGGATTGTCGACAATTACTGATGCGTCGACCTCACTCTTATGGGAAACAGTGAAATCCTCTAATCTGGCCACAAAGCCGATATGTCGGCGATGTTTGTCTTCAATGGCGAATTGATATATTGACATAATCAATCTCTCCTAGTTGACTCGAATCTGAATACCTGCCAAGTGATCGCTTGTCTGGTGCGCTTACCTAATCTAAGCTCAAGGGGAATCGGCTATAAAGTCGCCTGCCGACGACCCGCGTCGGTGACACCGAGCTGCTGTGGCACGGCCAAGTTATCTGTCTCACGCACAAGTGACATAATCTGCCCGTCCACAATCGTACAAATGTCAATCCCAGTATAATTTACTTTCTTGCCGGTGGCAGGTATCTCTTGATAGAGACCAAGATGGGTTCCCTGGAATGACCAGTGCAACACAACTTTGTCTCCTTCTGCGATCAAATCTTCTATCGTAATCTGTACATCAGGGAAGGCTTCTATCACCTTGTTAAAGGCTTGCCTGACATGTTCTTGCCTCTCGCCTGGGAATAAGGCGACAAAGGCCTCGATGTCATGGTTGTTGCGGGCGGCCACAAAACGGCGAATGATGGACTTGTTTTCTTCGATAGACATTGCTTTTACTCTAGTGAACGCGAATGATATCATAGGCGTTTTATCTCATTTCACCTCCTATTCCTTGAACCTTAGCGTTCCCTCGGCCTCAAAGTTGAGGCCATCCAGTATGGCGGGCTCCGGAATATCCCAGATGAGACAGTCGGGGATATTGATTGTCCCCCCATGGAATGTGTCAATAGTTTTGGTGTCCCAAAACTATTGACACATTCCGTTTTTCCATTGAATGACATACAAACCTCCTAAGTTTGACTTGTTTGCTTTCACCGTATTGCAGCAGTTTAATTAGCCAACGCTCTAGAAACGCCCTATGAACGCCCTGGAATGCACCCTTTTAAGGGTGTCCGAAAGGGTTCTCGTTAGTAGTTTGGCGAAAAGGGTGAAAGTAAGCGGGTAGATAGGATGACAAGGAGGTAATGGTGGCAACCTGAGTTCAGGTCAAAATAAAAAGGGCCTCGTGCACGAGACCCTTCTGGAGATTGAGGTTAGGAGTGGGGCACATTCATAATGAATTGATGAGGAAGATAGCCACTACAATGATGAGCAGAACTAAGAAGATCAGCATCAAGTTATACCGTTGTAGCTGTCGCTCTTGTTCAGTTTTGCTGGGGGTGCTCACGGCTGGTACTAATGCTTTTTCGGCCACGACACTTGCCCTCTCCTCTACGGTATCCTCGACTGTTTCCAAGATGTCATCATCTGACACCGCTGTGGCAGTAGAATCAGCATCCAGTTGCTCAAGCCAGTCAGGCACATCACTATCTTCAGCAGTGAGTTCAACTGCCTCATCCATGTCTAGGCTGGCAGCAGAAGCTATTTGCCTTTGGGCCTGGCCATACTGCTGTTTCGCTTTTGCGTTTTGAGGATTAATGGCTAAGGCTTTGCCCAAATAGGCTTTACGCTTTTCGGGTGAGTCTACCAAATTGCCCAGCAAGAACCAGGCATATTCATTTTCTGGGTTCGCTTCTAGTTCATCAGCCAACAGTTGTTGGGCCTCTCGTGTATCTCCGGCACGTGTAGCTGCAATGGCTTGTTGTAATATGTCACTCATAGCTTTTCTCTCATTTTGCGATTTATGTCAAACTATTTTAGCACAAGTTGGCTTAAGATGTAAAACGCCAAAATCAGTGATTGAGGTTGTGGAGGGTGGGTTTCATGTTGAGTTGTTGCAGCATCCCCTCTAATTCAAGAAGGCTGAGGGGGCGATTTTTGCCAGCAACGGCCGTTAGAGCTGCTTCCATCATATTGGTGCCAAAAGAACGGCCGTCCAACTGAGGCGTGGTTGTTACCACATGTTGTACGCCACGGGCCTGGAACATTTCCATGTCGTGAGGTGTTGTTGTATTGGTCACAATTACTTTTCCTTGCAAATCGTCTGGCATATGCCGTTTGATATAGTTGCAGTCCCCCGCAATCACAGTGGCCCAAGCATACCATTCCCCATACTTGGGCACGATCTTATCCTGTTTGTCCCCAGTGGGATAGAGTATACTAATGGGTAATTTGGTGGCAAGAGGGGTCATGAGACGGGCCAAGGCCCGGAAGCGGGGGAATTTGCGAATGGCAATAGGTAGGCCAATAGCGTACATCAAATCGCCAAAGACAATTTCATAGCCTTGTTCTACAAAGGCCAATGTCATCCCATAACGATCTACAGCTACAGTGAGCAGTACACGGCCGTTCTCATAGGCTGCACCTAATCCCTCAATGAGGGTGTAGATAACCTGACGTTCCAATGTATTCTTCAGGCCACTGCCATCCACGACTGGCGTTTGACGTACATTTTTGATGAGTTTGTGGGCTGCGGCGATGTTATAACGCCGTTCTCCCATCTGCACCCATAAATCTATACCGCCGACACCTAGCGCATCCACCTGACCATCCAGTTCTGTGAACAAGGCGGTGGCTTTAGCAACATCTCCATCTGTGCCAATGCGTTCAAGCGAGACACGCTCCCCTAGCAGCTCTATTTCTACAGCTTTATCCCGTTTTGTGCTTCCCAAAGAGATGCTGATAGCTCGTTTCATGGTAAAAGAAAAAGCTGATAGGCCTCGCAGACCTGTCAGCTTTGGTTTTAAGGTGTTGCTGGTGTGGCAAATACCTGTGTCCAATAATGATGGAAATTATTATTTCCAGTGTCATTTTCTAGAAAATAGTAACCCACACCAATTTCTGCAAAAGAACAGTTTAAAATCTGAGCCTGATGGGGTGGATCGTTTATCCACCAGTCCATTACGGATTGTGGTGTGGTGAAGCCCCAAGCGATGTTTTCCCCAGTAAAAGCAAAGTCATAGCCTGATGCAGTTACGCGGTCTTGCGGTGATGAATCATCAGAACCAGTATGTGAGGTGAAGTCATTGAGGGCCATATCGGTGCTATGGCCTAAAGCAGCGGCCGTTAGTTGGGCATTGGCCGTGACAGGATTGCAGCCAGCAGTAGCTCGCTCTTGGTTCACCAGATCAATAACCTCCGAAGCAAATGTGGAAACTGTGGTGAAGTGCCAAATAGGACCATCGGTGGTTGCCCCCTGTTCATCCATTACTACCACACGCCAATAGTGGGGCACTCCCTCGCTTAAGTCATCTGGCAAGGCATAAGATGGGGTCACTAAGCCACTGGCTATGAGTTCATTGGGGGTACTGTTGAAGGCTGCTAGATAGACATCATAGGTCAGGCTGCCGCCGTCTGGATCAGAGGCCTTCCAACTTAGGGTGACGGCGACAGGTTGATTCATCGTGCCATCAGCTGGCGATGGATTGCTGGGCACATGGGGTGGCTGGTTGGGGCGGGTTATAAACGGCAAATACAGGGTGCTCAGCATAGGATGGGAAATCGTCGTCACAACAGGTGGTCCTGTGACCCCAGTCACTTCATCGCTGCTTACCCCATAATCGCTATTTTCGATAATCGTATGGGTCGTGCTGACGGATACCTGTACCACAAGGGAGACGGCCCAAGATTCGCCAGCATTTAATGAAGCACGATCCCAGTTTACAGTATTGCCATTCATGGTGAAGGGGGTTGTGGCGGTGATAAGAGTGGTGCTGATGGGCAGGGTGTCGCTGAGGATCAAGTTTGTAAGGGGATTGGTGAGGTGCGGGTTGCTGACGGTGAGGGTGTAGGTGATGAGATCCCCAGGAGTAACGGCCGTTGGCCCTGATTTGCTTACCTGTAATGCGAAGGGTACGATGCTGGTGGCTACAGGTGTCCCTAAAGCAGTTGCTACATCGTCGCTATGTACGGCATATGCATTGTTCTCGACTATGCCTGTTTCAGTTAGGGTTACTTGTACGGCAAAGTCTACTGTCCAGGCTGTGTTGGCAGCTAATGAAGATGTTTGCCAAGTAACGGTGTTGCCATCCCAGGTGTGTGGCAAGGTAGCCGTTACAAAAGATGTGCCTGCTGGTAGCGTATCAGAAAGGATAACCCCAGTTGTGCTGGAAACGGGATGGGTGTTGGTGACAGTCAGCGTGTAAGTCAATATGCCGCCAGGAGGGGCCATAGCTGCTGAAACACTTTTGTTGAGAGCCAAAGTGGGGGGCGCTATCAGTCGGTTGTAGGCTGCCAAGGTATCAATCCGGCCCCAGCCATAGACGTTGTTGGGAACATCAGCGGGGCCGTCGCCGCCGCAGCCTTGGGCTGTGGTGAGGCCAGCGGCCGTGCCATTGATCAAGGTCTCGATAATGGCTACATCACCGGCTAAATCAGGTGCTGCCGAGATGAGCAGTCCTACCAAACCCGCCACATGGGGAGCGGCCATACTGGTGCCATTAAAAGTGGCATATGCGCCATTGCGAATTGTCGAACGAATACTGACACCGGGTGCCGAAATATCAGGTTTCATACGATTGCTACCATCGGCCGTAATGGGGCCACGGCTGCTGAAGCTGGCGATAATATCACTGCTATTGGTAGCCCCAACTGTGTATGAAGCATCATAGATACCGGCTGGCGAAGCGATTGTGCTGCAACTTGACCCACTGTTACCGGCTGAGTGGGCGGTGACAATGCCTGCTGCCACGACGTTGTTGACTACGGTGAGTATCACATTGGGATCAGTACAACCTTCACTGACAGGGCAGCTCCAGGAGTTGTTGATGACATGGGGGGCCATATCTGGGTTGGGGTTTTGGTCGTTCAAGTCAGTGGGGGCTATAAACCATTGATAGCATTCGCTGTAGCTGGCTGGCGTGCCATTGCCTGCGTTCATATTGCGGCAGCCAATCCATTTGGCACCAGGGGCCATCCCAATTTGGTTGGTACCGCCATCATCGCCAACCATGGTGCCCATGGTGTGTGTGCCATGATTGTTGTCATCGCAAGGTTGTGGAGAATCTCCAGGGCAAAGGATATTGTTGACATGGATGGCATCGTGCCAATTGTAATTGTGATCGGCCGTTGTCCCATTCCAACCACGATATTGATTGATGAGAGCGGGATGCTCCCAATCATAGCCTGTGTCTTGGCCGCCAATGACAACACCTTGCCCTGTGTAGCCTGCGGCCCATATAGAAGGGGCGCCGACATGGGTGATATTCCACTCCACAGCCAGGGCTTGTCTAACCAATTCTTGCTCATCGGTGACGGTTGACTCGTCCAGCGCAACCGAAGGATTGGCATAAATGTGAGCTACATCTGAGCGCGAAGCCATTGCCTGTACCACGTTCATATCGGCACGCACCCAAATCATATTGGCGACCCAAAATGATTTGTATGCCACTCCTACCGCATCCAACTGGGCTATGACAGTTGGTTGGGTTTGGTTGGCAACGGCCGTTAACCGATCATACACATATTGCCCTTTGGCTTCCTTTGTTTTCAGAGCTTCAGCCCTGCTGAGATCTGCCTGAGTTGTGAGATAGACGAGGAATTCCGTTTGGGATTGGGCAACGGCCGTTTCCATTACCCATGGGTCCACTTTTGCCACCCATTCTGCTGCTTGGACGGGCTGTGGCCGATAAGCCCAACTCACTACTGTCAGAATGGTTACAAAAATCATCACAAATAGCCCTGCTTTTTGATTCATTTCCACTCCAAATAGTGTCAACAGTAAACTGCTTGCTGTTTACTGCTTACTTTTTGCTGAGGTGTTCCTGATTAACCACGAAGGGACACAAAATAGATTGCTTTACTTATTTTCTTCCTGTTTTTTCGTGTGACTTCGTGGACGATCTTTATTTGGGAACAACTCTACTATTAACTGCTCAGGTTCCCCAATCTCGCAAATAGCGAAAGTCATGGCTGATACTGCGGTCACTGATCTTAGGAATTACTGGCAGCGTTCGCTTATATTGCGCCCGGCGCACCATCTCCCAAACCCGCTCTACCATGGCCAGACTAAACCCAGCATTCACTGCTTCCTGGGCAGAATAGCGTTCATCCACCAATAAATAGAGCAATTGATCTACTTCATCATAGGTAAAGCCAAGATCATCCTCATCCGTTTGTCCCGGCATTAAATCGGCTGAGGGCGCTTTATTGATGATGGCCTCCGGTATGCCCATAGTCCGCGACAGTTGACGCACCTGTGTTTTATAGAGATCGCCAATGGGATTAACGGCCGATGCCAAATCTCCAAAAATGGTGCCATAGCCCAACATTAGCTCGGTCTTATTGCTTGTCCCCACAACTAACCCATTCCAACTAGCCGAACGATCATAAATGATCATCATCCGCGCTCGAGCCATCACATTGCCCTGGCGGTGGGCCGAAATACCGGGCGAAGCTGCAAATAAAGGCTCCACCATCTCCGTGATTTCCACCGTTTCGTTGGGAATCCCCAAGGCTTCAATGACGAGGTCAGCATGACTTAGACTTTCGGCAGAGGAGGCACGATAGGGCAAGCGCAAGGCCAGCACATTCTCTGCGCCCAAGGCGTGTACGGCCAAATAGCAAGACAGAGCCGAATCAATGCCGCCGGATAGACCTAAAACGGCCCGGCTAAAACCCGCTTTGCCAATTTCATTTTGCAAAAAGCGTGTCAAAACGAGTTGGGTTACCTGAGTATCTATGTATAATTTATTCTTGGATGTTGTGGACATGAAAATAGTTGTGTTATTGGCTAAGTGGCAATTTGCAGATATCTACTGCAATAGAAAATAGCAACTACCACTTGCCGAAATAGAAGGGCATGAGCATCAGGGCACGGCCGTTCCACTCCATCAGCCGTTCACCCAGCAGCCATTGTCCAACTTCTTCTGCCTTTTCATATGGTTTGGGCAAGATGTATTCACCCTCTTTAGGGTGTAAATTGACCACGGAGATGGCATGATTTTCGCCATGCGGCAGGTCGGCTAATTGGGCCGCTTTCTGCACAGCATCATGAAAATCGCCTAGCTCATCTACCAGACCATGAGCCAGGGCTTGCCGACCTGTCCATACCCGCCCTTCACAAATGGGATCGAGGGTGTTGGCAGACAGGGAACGGCCATCAGCCACCACCTGCTTAAACTGCTCATATAATCCCACAATGCTGTCCCAAAAAATTTGACGTTCCTCATCCGTCAGAGGGCCATTATCGCTAAATAGTCGTACCCGGTCGCCCCGTTCCAAAGCCACTGTGTTCAGGCTGGCCTTGTCATACAATCCGCGCAGGCTAATCCGGCTCATCACTACCCCAATTGATCCCGTAATTGTGCCTGGCTGACAGATGATATGTCGCGCCGCTGCGCTCACATAATAGCCACCTGAAGCAGCCACATTGTTCATGTAGACCACTACCGGCTTTTTCTCATTTAATCGTGCCACTTGCCGCCAAATCAAATCGGAGGCCAAAGCCATCCCTCCCGGTGAATCTACATGGAAAATCAAGGCGGCCAAATCATCCATCTCCTCAGCCCGGCGGAGCAGGCGTGTCAATGTTTTCTCCCCCGCCAAGCTATCACCCATGAAGGGCAGGGGTAGATCAAGCGGTGGCTGGCGGCTAGCCCCCATGATGATCGTGCCTTCCAAACTAACTACACCTATGAATTTCCGTGTGCGACGGCGAGGTTTTTCAGTGAGTAGAGGTTGGGCCTCCTCCCAGATTTTGAGTTTGGCTTGTGGCCGTTTATCGGCCACTGAGCCCTTTTCAGCATCAAAGTCACCATTTGATGAGGGCTTGGGTTTGTCCCCGAATGTGTCTGCTTGTCGTTCTGTCATCAGACCAGTTTGTTGGGTTGAGGCTGTTTCCTGCTCTAATGCGTCATCATTTTGGCTTGCTGTTGTAGCTGAGTCAGCTAACAGATAGGCCAGATTATCATCATAAGCAATATCATCAATCAGCCCCAATGCGAGTGCTTCGTTGGCAAAGTAGGGGGCCTGGTTGATGAGGGCTTGCATCTCGGGCTGAGTTATATTGCGGCCTGTGGCCATATCGGCCGTTAGCATGTCAAATCGTTCATCTAGCAGCCAATCCAACTGCTCTCGCTGTTCAGGGGTCATATCGGCGTGATTGAGGCTGTTGGCGGCCGTTTTGTAGGGCGAAATCTGTACTACATCAGCGTGAATGCCTAATCGCGCCAAACCATCTTTGAGAAAAGTGACTTCTGTACGTATGCCTAGCACCTCAAATTGGGCTGAGGGTGGTGCCACAATGCGATCAGCGGCCGCGGCGATATAATAATGCGCTGTGTCCAAATAGGGTGTGTAGACGATGGTTTCTTTGCCCACTTGTTTCAGCCGTTGCAGGCTATTACGGAGGCTCTGGCTGGTGGCCAAGCCGATGGCCAATCCTTGGAGGATCAGAACAACGCCCTTCACGTTTTCGGCTTCGCCAATGCTTCGTAGCCGCCGAGTGAGGGTTTGCAAAGTCAGGGGCGGTGGTGGTAGGGGCAACTGCCGTTCAAAGAAACTACGTGGCGGAAAGTCGCGTTCGGGCAGGCTGCCGCTGAGGGTGAGAACAACATATTCTAGCTCCTGGCTGCGAGCTAGGCGTACCTGATTGCGCAGATTGATTTGGAAGGCCGACCAATTATCGGCCGTTGCCTGGCGCAACTCTTTTAGCTCTTGTTTTAGCTGCTGGAAAAAATCGGGGGACTGGGCGTTGTTGTCACTCATACATGTTCCAGCACAGCTAGTTGCAGGGTTGCAATTTCCAGAATGCCCTGTTGGGCTAGATTTAGCAAGGTGTCGAGTTGGGCCCGAGGAAAAGGTTCTTTTTCGGCCGTTCCTTGAATTTCGATTAGATCACCAACGGCCGTCATCACCACATTCAAATCTACCTCAGCGGCCACATCTTCGACATAGGGCAGATCAAGCAGAGCCTTCCCCTCAACAATGCCTACGCTGATGGCCGCAATCTGGTGACGATGTACGCTTTTCGGTAAATCACCAGCCGCGATAAGGGGTTGCAAGGCCAATTGTACGGCCAGCCAACCACCACAAATGGCAGCGGTACGGGTGCCCCCATCTGCTTGCAGAACATCACAATCCAGAGTGATCGTGCGTTGCCCCAGATCATCTAAGTTAACAGCCATGCGTAGGCTGCGCCCAATCAGGCGTGAGATTTCTTGCGTGCGTCCTTTAGGCCACCGTTGTTCCCGTTTGCTACGCCTTTGGGTGCTGCGAGGCAGCATAGCATATTCGGCGGTCAGCCAACCGTGAGATTTGCCGCTGTAGCGCAACCAGTTGGGCAAGCTGTTGTCAATGGTAGCATTGCACAAAACGTGGGTGTCACCAAATCTGGTCAGGACGGAGCCTTCGGCCCAGCGGGTGAAGCCAGTTTCAAAGTGAATAGGTCGGAGTTGGTGAGGAGAACGGCCGTCTGTACGAGTCATAGTTTATTGTTTTGCAACTATCTATATAGGTAGACCGATCCCGCCCTAATCCTCTCTCACAGGGGGATCGGATGTCCAATAGTTACTTTTGTGATTTGGCCCAACTATCACGCAGAGTAATGGTGCGATTGAAGACTAATTTCTCCGGCGTGGAATCGGGATCGAGGGCAAAGTAGCCCTGTCGCATAAATTGGTAGCTCGTACCCATTTCAGCATGGGCCAAGTCTGGCTCAACAAATATTTCAGCGACTTCTAGTGAGTCTGGATTGATATTGGCCGTGAAATCGTGGCCTTCAGGGGCATTCATGGGGTTGGGTTGAGTAAATAGGTTGTCATAGAGCCGGGCTTCGGCTGGCATAGCATGTTGGGCTGAGAGCCAATGAATGGTGCCTCTAACTTTACGGCCGTCTGGCGCATTGCCACCACTCGAAGCTGGATCATAGGTGCAGCGTACTTCAACTACCTCACCTGCTTCATCTTTTACTACACCTGTACAAGTGACAAGGTAGGCCCCCAATAAGCGCACTTCGCGGCCCGGAGACAAACGATAATACTTTCTAGGTGCGTCTTCCATGAAGTCACTGCGCTCAATCAATAGCTCGCGAGAAAAGGGGACGACGCGTTTTTCTGTGTTGCTCTTATCTTGGGGATGTGTAGGAACCTCAAATTCTTCGACACGGTTTTCGGGATAATTTTCCACAACGAGGCGAATGGGTTTGAGAACGGCCATGCCTCGCGGCGCATGGCTGTTTAAATCTGATCGGACGGCATGTTCCAACATCTGCAACTCGACAATGCTGTTGGCTTTGGCCATACCGATACTATCGCAGAAGTTGCGGATGGCGATGGGTGTAAACCCTCGCCGTCGCATCCCAGATAGGGTGGGCATACGCGGGTCATCCCAGCCATTGACATAGCCCTCTTGCACTAAGCGGTTGAGGTGGCGCTTACTCATGACGGTGTAGGTGAGATGGAGGCGGGCAAATTCAATTTGCTGTGGTTGGTAGATGTCCAGTTTTTCGATAAACCAGTTGTATAACGGCCGATGATTTTCAAACTCTAGGGTGCATAGTGAATGGGTGATGCCCTCTATAGAATCTGATTGGCCGTGTGCCCAGTCGTACATGGGATATACGCACCAGTTGTCACCGGTACGGTGGTGGCTGGCATGTAAGATGCGGTAAAGAACGGGGTCGCGCAGGTTGATATTGGGGGAGGTCATGTCTATTTTGGCGCGTAAAACCCGTGTGCCGTCGGGGAACTCACCCTCTTTCATGCGCTGGAACAGATCTAGATTTTCGGTGATGGATCGATCACGGTAGGGGCTGTTTTTACCCGGTTCAGTGAGGGTGCCACGATATTGCCGCATTTTTTCAGGGCTTAAATCATCTACGTAAGCGTCCCCTTGCTGAATGAGTTGAATGGCGTATTGATAGAGTTGGTCGAAATAGTCGGAGGCAAAATAAAGTCGCTCATCCCAATCAAAACCGAGCCAACGAATATCTTCTATGATGGCATCGACGTATTCTTGTTCTTCTTTGGTGGGATTGGTGTCGTCGAAGCGCAAATTGGTGAGCCCCCCGAACTCTTGGGCAACGCCAAAGTTGAGACAGATGGATTTGGCATGGCCGATATGTAGGTAGCCGTTTGGCTCTGGGGGAAAGCGTGTATGGAGACGGCCGTTGTTTTTGCCGTTTTTTAAGTCTTCAATGATGATGGTACGAATAAAGTCAAGTCCAAGCGTTTCATTTTCTTCTGTCATAGTGGCAGATTATAACGATTATTAGACCTGCCAGCCACTCACTTGCTTGAGTTGAATAGAATGAAAGGGGCTTTTGCTTAAGGCCTGAACACCCCTATGATCTTTTGTGATCGCGCATTGATCTGACTTGACTTACCTGCTATGATGTAAATCATATTTTGGGAAGTACAGCTTTGTAAACAATTTTACATGTTTTGAGATACTAAGCACCCATGCCAACCTAGTCCCAATTATGTTACGCTTCTAAAACTGCGTTCATTGCGTGTGGGAGCATCATCATGCAATCCGGTTGCGCGAGGTATTAAAATGCAGCTATCATTTTCGGCGGGACAGCCGTCAATTAACTTCATACCAAATCAGCCTGTCAAGGACATGAAAATGGAAAAGAAACAGTTGCTTAGTCTGGTAGATATGGGATCACCAGAAGATATTTTAGCTGAAATTCAAACAACCCTTCAACTTTATTCCTCTGATTTTGATCTAGCAACTGTCAATGCTGTATTCCAGACAACTCTTGATCTATATGAAGGACGTTATCCTGGGTATCGAGCATGTACAACCTACTATCATGATCTGCACCATAGCTTGAGTACCAGCCTAACTATGGTGCGGTTGATGCATGGGGCTGTCTTAGAAGGACATCCGTTAACGGAGCGAGATTTAACTTTAGGTGCAGTCTGCGCCATGTTGCACGATGCTGGATTTATTCAGGAAGAAGGGGATACTGAAGGGACTGGTGCTAAATATACGATTAATCATGTACCACGCAGTATGGATTTCTTGTCACGTCACGGTGCACAACATGGCCTGAGTCCAGAAGAAATTGCTAACGGCCGTACTGTTATTCTTTGCACCGATTTGGCTGTGGCTATCCCGAGTGTAGACTTTCCTTCTGCAAAAGTAGAACTCATGGGCAAATTGCTAAACGCTGCTGATCTCATGGCCCAAATGTCTGAGTCAATTTATCTAGAAAAGCTGCTTTTCCTTTATCACGAATTTGAAGAAGGCAATGTAAATGGCTTTGAGGGCGAAGTAGACCTGCTACGTAAGACAGTTGGCTTTTATGACATCGTTCTACAGCGTTTTGAGCCGCTTGTGGGCGATTTCGATCGTTTTCTACATCGCCATTTCCAAGAAAGATGGGGGGTTGATGCCAATCCTTATCAGCAGTCTATGGTTAAGCAGCGTGACTATTTGGTTGAAATTTTGAATATTCCTAATACTGATCCACGCGATCACTTGAAGCAACATGATATAGTGGCCCAAGTGCGTCAAAGATATGGTGATTACAACTGAGTCCATACACTGCTTGATAACATATAGACTGCTACCATAGCCTCCCGATAGATAGGGAGGCTTTTTTGTGGTTGAGGCTGCTGTCTTTAGTGCCCAGTACACAAATGAATATTATCTCTGGCACACTTTGTTGACGGCTTCAGTAATTGACAAGGTGGCAATGAGTAGGTGAAAATGGTGGTTAAATTATCCTTTGAAAATGTAAAGGAGGCATACACATGAACATCCCCCAAGCTGGTGGTCACCTTGATCAGCTCATTCGGCAGACACGAGCTCACCATACGCAACTCAGCTCGATGGCTGACGTAAAGGCGAATATGCTGTTGACGATGTCGTCGTTGGTTATCACCTTTTCCTTACGTTATTTTGAAGACCCCTATCTACGCTGGCCCATCATTGTCTTGACTATTTTTTGCCTCATCACCATCTTCAATGCTGCTTATGCGGTGATGCCCAAAGTGAATTTCAGTTTTAGACCTGATTTGGAAGAGTTGAATTGTAACATCCTCTTTTTTGGAAGCTTTATGAATTTAAAATACGATGAATTTGAGGAGGCTATGGAACAGGTGCTGAGTGATCCCGCTAAAGCTTATGAGGCACAAATTCGAGAAATATATGAGTTGGGCGTCTTCTTGGGGCGCAACAAATATCTTTATATTCGCCGCGCCTATGTCTCATTTTTAATGGGATTGGTCGCAGGGGGAGTCATGTTGTTAGTGGTTGAAATGTTTAATCTATTCAGTTCTTAAAGGAGCATATCTTGGCAAATATACGGAATATCAGACTTGGTCGTATTTTGGGAGTTCTTTTAGTCGTAGCAGGAATTGCTGCTCTGCTGACTTTATTCGGCCGTTTTGCATATTTCTTTCAGGTAGTGGAAGAACAGGAAGTGGGGGTGCGGTTTAGCAGTGGGCAAATCAAGGAAGTTGTGGGGCCTGGCGTATATAGCGATATTGGTCTTTTTGTGCGCATTGAACGTGTGCCCAGTACGGCCGTTTTCTTTGAAGTTTTAGATGAGGAAATTATCACCAAAGACAAACAGCGTATTGGGCTTTTTGTTACGGGTGACATCTTTCGGCCAGGATTGGTTGAAAGAGATTTGATTCGTGAACATTGGTCAACTTATAAGGACCTATACCTAGATAATGAAGCTGCGACAAAACGTGTAGAGCGGTTTGCTCGACAGGCCATGAAGGTTTGTGTTGGTGATCGTACTTTTGATGATAACATTATCGGTACTTCGCGGGACGAATTGAGGAATTGCATTGATACGGAATTAAGTGACTTGGCAGGGGAGTTGGGATTGCGTATTGAAAATGTGGTTGTGCCCGAAGTAGTGTTGTCCCCTGATGTGCAATCAGCTTTAGATGCGATTGTGCAAAGCCGCTTGGCAACTGAAAAGGCAGCGCAAGATGCGTTGAAAGCTGAGGCTGAGGCTGAGGCGGAACAGGCAAAGCAAGAGGGACAGATTCGGATTGAGCAGAGTCGGATTCAGGAACAGGCACGGCAACAGACGACTTTGGCGGTTTTGGAACAGGAGCGACTGGCGGCACAAACGGCCGTTATCGAGGCCGAGCGTGTTAACGAACTAGCCCAACTGGAAACAACCCGCGCCGTCATCGAATCTACTAAAGCCAACGAACTGTTGGCGGCGGAACGGGATTTAGCCATTAACTTGGCCTTAGCCGAGGCTGCTCAAGCTAAAGCCAGTGCGGAGTTGGCTCGTGATGCTGCTTTGGCAGCCATTTATGCGGCCAATCCGGAATATGTACAATTGCTCATGTTGCAGGCCAATGCCAACGCCTTGAACCAAACGGACAAGATTATCTTTACGCCCGAAGGTGTGACACCGACACTGGTATTGCCAGGGCCGGGCATTGTGCCCACAGTAGAGACTACGGCCGTTACCACACCTTCAACAACGACTAGCACGGCAGAAACATTGGAAACTGAAGAATCATCACCATAATTCAGAAGACAGCAAAGGGGATTGAAATGGATAAAGTAAGATGGGGGTTGCTCTCGACAGCCAATATTAACCGGCGACTGATTCCAGCCATACGCGCTTCGGAACGGGGGGAATTGGTTGCTGTGGCTAGTCGCAGTCAAGCATCGGCAGACGATTATGCGGCTAAGTGGGAGATCTCCCAAGCCTTTGCCACTTATCAGGCTATGTTGGATTCGGATGCGGTGGACGCGCTTTACATTGGTTTGCCCAACCATATGCACAGGGAGTGGACGATTCGTGCCCTGCAAAGCGGTAAGCATGTGTTGTGTGAGAAGCCGTTTGCGTTGACGGTGGCAGATGTGGATGAGATGACGGCCGTTTCTGAGCAAACTGGTATGGTTTTGGCCGAAGCTTTTATGTATCGACATCATCCACAAACTAAAATTATGGGGGAATGGGTGTATAACGGCCGTTTGGGCGACATTACCCTCGTTCGTGGCATTTTCAACTTTACCATGCACAATCGCAACAACATTCGCCTGATTGCCGAGTATGGCGGTGGCTCCTTGTGGGATGTGGGCATCTATCCCGTTTCCTTTGCCCAATTTGTGATGGGCGGCGCACCTGAGTGGGTGCTGGGCGATCAGGTGTTGGGTGAATCGGGTGTGGATGAACTGTTTGTGGGGCAAATGCACTATGCTGGTGGGCGAGTGGCGCAGATTAGTTCATCGTTGCGCACACCCCATCACACCTTTGCCGAGGTTTTGGGGACAAACGGCCGTCTTACTCTCACTCGTCCTTTCACCAACGTCGAAATCGGCCAGATGACCTACTATCCAGCAGAAGGTGATCCTGAAATCATCCCCGTTCCTGACGAGTATCTTTACTTGGGCGAAGTGGAAGACATGCACGATGCGATTTTATTAGGCAAGCCCAACTATCTGCGCTTGGCAGAAACACGCAACCATGTTCGCACGGCTTTGGCCTTATATAAATCGGCACAAACGGGGCAAATTGTGACCTTGACAGAGGCTTAAGCCCATGCTAACATTTGCCCTCACAACTTAAAACTAAAAACTGTGAATCGGAAGAGTAGCTGACAAAGCGAGTCCCAGAGAGTTGATCGTGTCAAATTTGTTTGACAAATGCTGAAAGGTCAATGCCAGCGCAGTGAGTGAATGGACCGAGGAGTTGTTTAGGCGAAAGGTGAGTAGCCTAAATCGGTAGTGCCACCGTTATCTGGGCATAGGCTTCTAAATAGCCAATGGTCAATTTTTAATTGTCAATTGTCAATGGGGAGCTGAAAAGAGTGAAGCTGGCTTCTAAAAATTATGCGCTCTCACGGGCGCGTTTTTGTTTTGATAACAGCTTAAGCAGGGTGGCACCGCGAGAATGTTTGAACGCTCTCGTCCCGCAGATGGGACGAGGGCGTTTTTGATCCCGGTGCGTGGCACTTAAGAAAGTGCCTTGCACCTTAGATAGGTGAAGGTGAATGATGAACGAAGTATACACACCAACTTTGGCAGATTTTCGAGAGATGGCAGCAGGTGAGGCTAATTTAATTCCGGTTTACCGTGAGTTTGCGGCTGATTTGGAGACGCCTGTTTCGGTGTACCTCAAGTTGATGGTGGCTATGGGGCCGTCTTTTTTGCTGGAATCGGTGGAGGGTGGTGAGCAAGTCGGCCGTTACTCGTTTGTAGGTGTCAATCCGCGCGGGATCATTTCGTTGAACGGCCGTTCCCTCACCCATACCCGCCGCGACCAAACCACAACTCGTGATTTGGACGACGGTGAAGATATTCTCCATCCGCTCAAGGCAGAGCTAGAGCGTTTTACACCCGCCGATTTGCCCGGACTGCCGCGCTTTAGTGGTGGCGCAGTAGGCTATCTGGGCTACGATGTGGTGCGCTTTTTTGAGCGATTGCCCGAAACGGCCGAAGCTGTTCTTGATATTCCTGATGCCATTTTCTTTTTAGCTGATACGCTGGTGGTTTTTGATCATGCACGACACCGCTTGCTTATTTTGTCCAATGCCCGTGTGGAAGATGATCCTGAGATGGCTTATGTAGCCGCTATTCAGGAGATTGAGCAGGTGAGTGAGAGGTTGTTACGGCCGTTGCCCGCCATCCCTCACAAACGTTGGGGTTACGGCCGTCAAGCCAGCCACAATGGCCAAGTCCAATCCAATATGCCGCCCGCACAGTACGAGCAAATGGTAGAACAAGCTAAAGAACATATTGCCGCTGGCGACATCTTCCAAGTGGTTCTCAGCCAACGCTTTAGTCGCCACACCACCGCCCATCCCTTCGCCATCTATCGCGCTTTGCGAATGCTCAACCCCTCACCCTACATGTTCTACTTCGATTTTGGCGAATTGGACATTCAGCTTATTGGGGCGTCACCAGAGATGCTGGTGCGGTTAGAAGATGGTATTGCCAGCGTGCGCCCCATTGCTGGTACACGCAAGCGTGGCGCCACGCCCGAAGAAGACAAAGCCCTGGCCGATGAGCTTTTGGCTGACCCCAAAGAAATAGCCGAGCATGTGATGTTGGTAGATTTGGGGCGCAATGATATTGGGCGCGTCAGCGATTATGGCACGGTTCAGGTCACTGAACAGATGGTGATCGAGAAATATAGCCATGTGATGCACATTGTCAGCCATGTGGAAGGACAATTAAAACCTGGCATGGATGCCTTTGACCTGATGCGAGCCACGTTCCCTGCTGGCACATTGAGCGGTGCGCCGAAAGTACGAGCCATGGAGATTATTGAAGATTTGGAAGGTCAGCGGCGTGGTTTGTACGGTGGTGCTGTCGGTCATTTTGGCTACGATGGCAGCATGGACACCTGTATTGCCATCCGCACCATGCTGATGCAGGGCGATACGGTCTACGTGCAAGCTGGCGCAGGTATCGTGGCAGATAGTGATCCCGCGACGGAACAAGAGGAATCAGTGAATAAAGCATCTGCCTTACTAGTGGCAGTAGATAGAGCAGAGAAAGGCTTATTGTGATTTACGATTGCCGATTTACGATTTACGATTGACCGTGCAACTCAATCGTAAATCGTAAATCCAAAATCGTAAATGAGGAGTCGTAATGGATAAACAGCAATTTCAAAGACGGACGAAGCAGTTGACGATTCGTGTTATTAAAATGTCAACCGCTTTGCCCAAAACGATGGCGGCAGATGTCATTGGGCGACAAATAATACGCTCATCATCTTCTGTAGGTGCTAATTATCGTGCAGCTTGTCGGGCCAAATCGACGGCCGATATGATTAATAAGCTCAAAATTGTGGAAGAAGAAGCTGATGAAACATTATTTTGGCTCGAAGTCCTGGTCGAGGCTGGCATCATGTCAGAACCTCGCCTCAAAGACCTTTTTCAAGAAACGGATGAAATTGTGGCAATGACTGTTGCGTCCCTCAAAACATTACGCCAACGCAGCAAAAAATCGTAAATCGGCAATCGTAAATCGTAAATGGAGTGAATGATGAATAAGAAACCAATCGTATTTAGTGGTGTGCAGCCAACGGGCAATGTGCATTTGGGTAATTATTTGGGTGCGTTTAAGCGGTGGGCGGCGGAGCAGGCGGAGAAGGTGAACTTCTTTTGTGCAGTGGATTTGCACAGCCTGACTGTGCCGCAAGACCCAGATGAATTGCGCTATCAGACACGTTCGTTGGTGGCCTGGTTGTTAGCCAGTGGACTCGATCCTGAAAAATGCACGTTGTTTGTGCAGAGCCATGTAGTGGCTCATGCGGAATGTTGTTGGCTGCTGAACTGTGTCACACCTGTGGGCTGGTTGCACCGGATGACGCAGTATAAAGATAAATCAGCCAAGCAAGAGAGTGTGCTGACGGGTCTACTGGATTACCCGGTGCTGATGGCGGGTGACATTTTGCTGTATGATGCCAATGAAGTACCGGTGGGCGATGACCAAAAGCAGCATGTGGAACTGACACGGGATATTGCCAATCGCTTTAATCATATATATGGACAGCAATTTTTCGTGGTGCCTGAGCCGAAGATTCCTACGGTGGCGGCGCGGGTGATGGGTTTGGATGATTCGACAGCTAAAATGTCGAAGAGTTTGGCCCATATTCGGGGTCATGCGGTGCGGCTGGAGGATGATGATAAGGAGATTATGCGCTCGTTTAAGAAGGCGAAGACGGATTCGTTTAATGAGATTCGTTTTTCAGATGATCCTGAGCGGGCGGGTGTGAATAATTTGCTGGGTATTTATCAGGCGGTAACGGGCAAAACGCAGGTGGAAGTAGAAGCGGATTTTGCTGATGCGCGGGGTTATGGTGATTTGAAGGTGCGTGTGGCTGAGGTGACGGTTACTGAAATCGCACCTGTGCGTGAACGGTATCGCTATTTGATGCAAGACCCGGCTGAGTTGGATCGTTTGTTGGCGATTGGGGCGGAACAGGCAACGGCCGTTGCTGCTCCCAAACTCAAGCAGATGAAAGAGATCATGGGCTTGGTTTTGCCAAGGTAAAAGTAGATAGAAACCGAGTTTCTACATGAGACTGTCATTCCGAATAGAGTCTTCGGAAGGCCGTCTGCGGCACAGAATCCCGATGGGCTTGCTAATCCGTCGGGATTCCTCGGCAGACCTCGGAATGACACTGGGTTACTGGATTGTTTTTGAAAAACAAAAAGAACCTCGGTTTCTGAGTAAGGGAAAAATGTTACTTGTAATAGATAATTACGATTCGTTTACGTATAACTTGGTTCAATATTTTGGCGAGTTGGGGCAAGAGATTGAGGTTTTTCGCAATGATCAGATAACGGGTGAGGAAATTCGTACCATGCGGCCCGATCATATTGTGATTAGTCCGGGGCCGGGTAGGCCAGATGATGGTGGTATTTCGCTTGAGGTGTTACAGGAGTTTGGGCAAACCACGCCGATTTTGGGAGTCTGTTTGGGACACCAATGTATGGGGCAGGTATATGGGGGCGATGTGGTGCGAGCACCACGCTTGATGCACGGCAAAACATCGCCCGTGTACCATCAGGGCAAAGGGCTGTTCACAGGTATACCTAGCCCGTTTAAGGCCACACGTTACCATTCACTGATTGTGCAGGAGCCACTGCCAGATTGCCTGGAGGTAACAGCCTTTACGCGTGAGGGTGAGGTAATGGGGCTGCGGCACAAGGTGTACCCGACGGTGGGTGTACAGTTCCATCCCGAAAGCATTTTGACGGAGTACGGCAAGCAGATTTTGCAGAATTTCTTGGACGCGCGTTAGGGATTGGAGACTGGAGATTAGAGACTGGCGATTGGGCATTGCCGATGCGGGCAAAGGGCGTTAGATTAGCGGTTCATTGAAATTTTGTGTTAGCTGTGTAGGTTGGCGCGGTGGGACACCGGCCAGAGCGAATAAATGAGTGTGGCTAACCATCACTAACGAGGTAAAGGATGACTATTTCTCACGGATTTGAATTGGTAAAGGAAGAAGAGATTGAAGAGTTGGGAACGGCCGCTCGCTTTTATCGGCATGTGCAGACGGGGGCGGAACTGTTGTCGTTGATGAATGATGACGAGAATAAAGTGTTTTCGGTGGTGTTCCCCACTCCACCCGCTGATTCTACAGGTTTACCCCACATCATGGAACATGCAGTGCTGGGCGGTTCGCGCAAATATCGGGCTAAAGAGCCATTTGTGGAACTGTTGAAAGGCTCGTTGAAAACTTTTGTCAACGCTTTTACTTCGGCTGACCGCACCATGTACCCGGTTGCCAGCCCCAATTTGCAAGATTTTTATAATCTAGTGGATGTGTATCTGGATGCGGTGCTGTACCCACTGATTACGCCCAATCATTTGGCGCAGGAGGGGTGGCATTATGAGTTGGAAGATGTGGATGAGCCGTTGGTTTATAGGGGCATCGTGTTTAATGAGATGAAGGGGGCTTACTCCTCACCGGAAGGATTGCTGTTCCGTTATGGCAAGGAGACGTTGTTCCCTGATAATGCCTATGGCTTTGATTCGGGCGGTAATCCTGAGGTGATGCCCAATTTGACGTATGAGCAGTTTAAGCAGTTTCACGAGACTTATTATCATCCATCTAACGGCAAATTCTTTTTCTATGGCGATGACCCGGAAGAGAAACGACTGGAGATTTTGGATGGGTATTTGAGTGGATTTGAGGCGCAGCGTGTAGATGCTTCGGTGGCGTTGCACGTGCCGTTTGCCCAGCCGCAGCGTTTTGTGAAGCCGTATAGCGTGGATAAGGAAACGGCCGATCCCAAATCTTATATTCAACTTAACTGGGCATTGCCCGAACTTTCCGATCATAACTTGATTATGGCTTTAAGTGTGTTGTCCTATGCACTGGTTAGCACTCAGGCTTCGCCGCTGCGCAAGATTTTGACGGATTCAGGGCTGGGTGATGATTTGGTAGGGGGTGGTTTGTCGGGTTGGGGGCGACAGATGACTTTTGGTGTGGGTATGAAGGGGGTGCAGGGCGAGAATACGGACAAGGTGGAAGCCTTGATTTTGGAGACGTTGGGACAGTTGGCGGAGGAGGGGCTAGAGGAAGATATGGTGGAGTCTGCGCTGAATACCATTGAGTTTCGGTTGCGTGAAAATAACACGGGGTCGTATCCACGTGGCATTGCCGTGATGATGCGGGCGATTGGCTGGTGGGTGTATGATGGGGAGCCGTTTGAGGGGATGAAGTATGAGGAGGCGTTAACGGCCGTTAAACAAGCCGTCGCCACCGACCCCACCTACTTGCAAAATCTAATTGGCGAATATTTGTTGCAAAATAGTCATCGCGCCACCCTTGTTTTGCAGCCAGACCCTGAGTTGAACGGCCGTTTGGAAAGGGCCGAACGGGAGAAGTTGGCACAGGCCAAAGCGGCCATGGACGAAGCCGAGCTACAGGCCATCATCGAGCAAACCCGCGAGCTAAAACGTATTCAAGAAACGCCGGACTCGCCTGAGGTGCTGGCCGAAATTCCGCGCCTAACACTGGCCGATTTGGAGCGGGAAAACAAGACGATTCCTATCGAAATTACTGAACACAACGAGGCCAAAATTCTCTATCATGACCTCTTTACCAATGGCATTGTCTATCTTGATTTAGGTTTCAATTTGCAGGTTTTGCCACAGGAACTGCTGCCCTATGTGCCGCTGTTCGGCAGTGCCCTGTTTGGTGTGGGTACGGAGAAAGAGAGTTTTGTGAAGCTGTCGCAGCGGATTGGGCGCAAGACGGGTGGGGTGTATGCCTCGAATTTTACAACGGCCGTTCGTGATGATCCCAACGGCGCGGCTTGGTTTATGGTGCGCGGTAAGGCCACGGTGGAACAATCAGCCGATCTGCTGGATATTTTGCGCGATGTGTTGCTGACGGTGAAGCTAGACAATCAGGAACGCTTCAAGCAGTTGGTTTTGCGTGCCAAATCGGGGCGCGAATCGAGCCTGATTCCTTCGGGTCACGGCGTGGTGAGTGGACGGTTGCGCTCCCATTTCAACAAGAACGATTGGTTGTCGGAGCAGATGGGTGGTGTGAGCAATCTCTTCTTCCTGCGCCAATTGGCTGAGGATGTTGTTAGCGATTGGCCATCGGTGTTGGCCAAGCTGGAGGAGATTCGGGGTTTGCTGTTGAATCGCCCTGGCATGGTGTGTAATGTGACGTTGGATGGGGAAAACTGGACGGCCGTTCAGCCCCAAATCCACAATTTCCTTGATGATTTACCCGTGACCCATGTGCCTATGGTGACGTGGACGGCCGATTTCCCCAGCAGCAGCGAGGGCTTGACAATGCCCGCCCAGGTCAATTACGTGGGTAAAGGGGCTAATCTGTATGAGTTGGGCTATGAGCTGCACGGCTCGATGTTCGTCATTAGCAACTATGTGCGGCTGACCCATTTGTGGGACAAGGTGCGGGCCCAGGGCGGGGCGTATGGCGCGTTTTTCAGCTTCGATCAGCAGTCGGGGACGCTCAATCAGATTTCGTACCGCGACCCTAATTTGCAGGGGACGTTGGACGCTTTTGACCAAACGGCCGCCTTCCTGCGTGATCTGGAATTGAGTGAGGATGAACTGGTCAAGGGCATTATCAGCGTCATCGGCAGCATTGATGCCCCGCAACTGCCCGATGCCAAGGGCTACACGTCGATGGTGCGTCACTTGATGGGCATTACGGACGAAACACGTCAAAAACGTCGTGAAGAGGTGTTGGGTACGACGGCGGCTGACTTTACGGCTTTGGCGGCGGTGATGGACAAGTGGGTGGCAAACGGCCGTGTGGTCGTCCTTGGTTCACCCGAAGCGGTGAGCCAGCAGGATGGGCTAGAAATTATTAAGGTGATGTAATGTAGGGGTGGGACAGGCGGAGAGTGCGTTGCTTTTGCAGAACGGCCGTTTCCCCGCCTGTCTTACCCTATTGTGGCCGTATAGGGCGAGACGACGCGGGGAGGCGTGTTGGAAACGATGATCGATCTCCCGCGTCGTCCCTCCCCTACCAAACAAATGATGATTGAAATGCCAACGGCACAAAACAAATCATGTTACGCGGGAGCAGTTGGATTTGTGGGATGGGTGGTTTGAACGGCCGTTGCCTGATGAGTTAAGTTAGAGCAAGAAGTTGGCCTTTTTCTTGATATTGATAGCAGTTTATAAAAAATTTATGGGATTCAAAAATATTAAAAAGAAAGAACAGTTATTGGAAATTATGGAGCTTCTTCGGTTAAATCCTCAAGGATTGCAAAAGTCTGAAATTGCTCACTATCTTGGATTTCACAGGTCTTCAGTTTCTGATTATTTAATATCGCTAGAAGATGATGGATTTCAACTTTGGGAAGACGAAGATAATCGTATTGGGATATTCAATGAAATAGTACCTAAGCATAAACCTCCTTCTGGATACGATGAACCAATTCACAAATTGCTTACTCTACTAAATGCAGAAAATAATAATGAGTCAAGCTATCAGCAACTTTTTCAAAACTACCCTTGGATTCTAGGCACATCCTATGACCAGATTGTAAGACATCAAAAACTTGATGATGAGAATATACCAGATTTTCTAGGTGTCCGAGTTTATGATCAATTGATGGATATTTTTGAAATCAAACCCCCATTTATGAAAATCTTTCGCACTGGTGGTGGGTATACATCAGAGTTTAATGATAGTTGGAATCAAGCTGAAAGATACTTAGCTTTTGCCCAAATAGAGAGAGATTATTTGCAAAGGAAAGGTCTCTATTTTGATAATCCCAAGTGCATTTTGATTGTTGGTTATAACATCTCACAAGAGGAAGAAAGAAAGCTACGCACTAAACAGAGATTGAATCCGACAATTCAAGTTTTGACCTACAATCATATTCTTGCTCTTGCAAAGGCGACTGTGAAATTGATCAAACAAGAGGCTGAAAAAGCATCTAACAAAGTGTGAATGGGTTTAAAGATAGTTTATATGTTCCCCTCAAACATCCACTTCATCCAGCGGGGCTGGTTTAACAGCAATCACATCCTCGACGAAGCCATCGTTACCATCGAGAAATTCACCCAACTGGATGCCGCTGTGGCCTTGCCCGGACATGACAACCTCATTACCCGGGCTTTGCAAGCCCCTTGGCTGCACGATTATGCGCATCAATGCGCGCTCCCATGCCAGCTTGATCCTGAATCACTTGCACAACAAATGATTAATGAATTTATCCAGCGCAATTTAGCGCGAGAAGAAGAAGGAATATTGATAAGTTTAGTACCAAGATAATCACACAATTATGTGATCGTAAGTTGAAAACCAAGAAGTTAGAATTGTCATTCCGAACGAAGTCTTCGGAGTGAGGAATCCCGACGGATCAGCAAGCCCGTCGGGATTCCTCGGCAGACCTCGGAATGACACTTGGTTACTAATTGTTTTTGAGTTGCAATTACGTGATTAGGAGAAGGAATTATGCCCTTGAAATTTGCAATAGCCGAAGTAATCAATCGCCGTGATTTGAGTTTGGAGCAGGCCGAGACGGCCATGAACGCCATTATGAGCGGGGAGGCGACACCAGCCCAAATTGGCAGTTATTTGACTGCGCTGCGGATGAAAGGTGAGACGGTAGACGAGATCGCTGGCAGTGCCAAATCTATGCGGGCGCACGTTATTCCGGTGCAAGTGGAGGCAGGGGACAAGATGCTGGTGGACACGGTGGGGACGGGGGGGGATGGCAAGCATACGTTCAATGTTTCTACAACGGCCGCTTTCGTCGTCGCTGGTCACGGTTTAATGGTGGCCAAGCATGGTAATCGCGCCGCTAGTTCACGCTCGGGATCAGCCGATGTGTTGATGGCTTTAGGTGGCAACCTCGATTTGACACCGGGACAGGTAGCTGAATGTGTCGAGGAAGTTGGTTTTGGTTTCCTCTATGCCATCAAGCACCATCCTGCCATGCGCTTTGCTGGGCCGCCCCGCCGCGAGATCGGGCAGCGCACCATCTTCAATATTCTGGGCCCTTTGACAAACCCTGCTGGAGCAAGCCATCAACTGATTGGTGTGTTTGATGGGACATTGACCGAGCCATTGGCGCATGTTTTGCAGGCGTTGGGTAGCAAAGCGGCCATGGTCATTCATGGTTATGGTGGTTTAGATGAGCTTTCCACAGAAGGTATTAATCGCGTCAGTGCTTTGCATGAGGGCGAGGTGACTACCTTTGAGCTTGATCCGGCCGATTTGGGGTTGGCGCGAGGCAAATTGGATGATTTCATCGGTGGCACACCAGAGGAAAACGCTGTCATCACTCATAATATCTTGAGTGGCAAAGATCAGGGGCCGCGCCGTGATTTGGTGCTGCTCAATGCGGCGGCCACGCTCAGTGTGGAATGTCATGATTTTGTGGCTGGCTTGGAAGAAGCCCGTGAAGCTATCGACAGCGGCAAGGCTTTGCAGACCTTGGAGCGGTGGATTGAGAAGACGAACAGTTTTTAAGGGAGATTGGAGGTTAGAGACTGGAGATTGGGTTAGCGAAGTGACAATCTCTAATCTCTAGTCTCCAGTCTCAAAATCTTATGAGTGTATCAAACGTAGCTAAACGGCGGGGACAGATTTTGGATGAGATTATGGGCTACCATCGGGAGCAGTTGCCCAAAATTATGCGCGAAGTGCCGCTGGCTGATTTGCGGGCTTTGGCAGTGGTGGCCCCGCCACCGCTGGATTATTATGGGGCTTTGAAGGCTCCAGGTGTGTCACTGATTGCCGAGTGTAAGAAGGCTTCGCCCAGCAAGGGGCTGATGGTGCGGCATTATGATGCGGTGAAGCTGGCGAGAGCCTATGAACGAGCCGGGGCACGGGCGATTTCGGTGCTGACAGACGGCCGTCACTTTCAAGGCTCTCTGGCAGATTTGCGGGATGTGAAAACGGCCGTTTCCATTCCTGTCTTGCGCAAAGATTTCACCTTTGACCCTTACCACGTTTATGAGGCGCGCGCCGCAGGGGCCGATGCGATATTGCTGATAACGGCCGTGTTGGGTGACAGTGATATCCGTGACTTGCTGAAACTGACCCACAAACTTGGCATGAACGCTCTGGTAGAAGTACATACGGCGGCAGAGTTGGCGCGTGTGCTGCCATTGCAGCCACGCATTATCGGCGTGAATAACCGCAATTTACAGACGTTTGCCGTGGATTTTGCCAATACAGCCCGGCTGCGGGCTATGATCCCACCGGAGATTGTGGTAGTGGGGGAGAGTGGCTTGAAAACGGCCGATGATGTGCAACAAATGCGCGAAATAGGCGTGGATGCCATTTTGGTGGGTGAGACGTTGGTGAAAAGCAAAGATGCATACCAGACAGCACGAATGATGGTACAAGCAGGTCGAGTAGATAGCCGTGAATAGTCTAGAGACAAAACTTTAGATGAAATGGCAAAGGATTCTTGAGGCCGCTCCTTGGGGAGCGCGGGCTATGCCCCGAGGTGGGTGGATGGATGGCTACTTCTATGTGATGAGCGGCCGTTCGGGTATGTTCAAGATTTATAGTGACACTTGGCGCAGTCCTGATGGTGTGCAATGGGAACTGATGTCGGACAAAACGGGTTGGGGCAAGCGTTGTTATCCAGAAGTTGATCTAGTGCAGGGCCATCTGATTCTCACTGGCGGCCAGGGGCTGAGCACATTCTATAACGATGTGTGGCGTTCATCTGACAAAGGCAAGACCTGGGAGCAAGTAAACGGGAATGCCCCTTGGGGGGTGCGGGCGGGTCATCACACGATGACAATCAATGATGTCATTTACCTTTTTGCTGGTGGATACAACTCCTGGAACCGCAAATTTTACCCGGAGCTTTGGATTAGCAAAGACTTG
The DNA here is from genome assembly GCA_965223555.1 of Promineifilaceae bacterium (SeqCode). GTDB lineage: Bacteria > Chloroflexota > Anaerolineae > Promineifilales > Promineifilaceae > CBDCWU01. The sequence goes on along the minus strand of CBDCWU010000008.1, from coordinate 186,252 downwards.
GGCGAAACTTGGGAACTACGGGCTGAATTGCCAGAAGATATGGGCCGGGCTGGGATGCAGGTAGTCGAGATGGATGAGACGATTTATTTCATGGGCGGTGACCATGATAAGCCAGTATTCTTCCCTAACTGGCCTGGTCGTCGCAATGATGTTTGGAAGTCGGATGATCTAGGTGAGAGTTGGGAACTGCTGGGCTATGCCTCTTGGGTGCCGCGCACAGGCCATCAATGTATCGCCCACAAGGGCAAAGTCATTTGCATTGGCGGGCACGCGCAGGGGTCACATCAATACAAACAAACTCTCATGCACGATATGTGGATGTGGGATCCGAAGGATGGCATGGAGGGCTGGCAGCTTGTCACTAATAACGTATGGGGCTGTGAGGATAACCTTAAACGCACTGGTAAGAGTGACTTCTTGCTGGAGATACATGATGGCAAGATTTGGACGTTGGGGGGCGATCGGGAGGTGCTATCTCCTTGGCCGCAGGACAATGACGTTTGGATTGCTGAATTGCCAGGGGACAGTGACTTGATGTGACAAGATAGGAACAAGGCTAGCACCGATTTGTATTTGTGTATGGAAACTGGTTGGCCCCAATATTAGTCAAAATAACCTTCAAAGATAAGGCTGATGATGGAAACGATCATTCCAGAGATCTCGTTTCTGCAAACACCAAAAACCCTAGCCATTTTTGATATATTGACGTTCAATCAGCTTTTTCTATAGGGAAGAAATTAAGTGATTGGTGCGGCATTTACCGTTTATTGACCAAGATATACCTTTGTTCTTCTGCCATTCTGGACTACTATTTTATTGGTCAATTCATGACTGATATTATACGAGGAGAATAGAAATGAACTATGATCTGGAAGCAAATAAACAAAATGCGATAGCATTTTACCGAACCGCATATTTAGGTGATCCAGCCAAAGCTGTTGAGCTTTATGTTGGCGACGAATACATACAACATAGCCCAGTAGTAGCTGATGGAAAACAGGGTTTATTGAGAATTTCATGAATGAGCTGCCAGATATTTTTCAGGCTCTTGAGCAAAAGTAGATTGGCAGCCAGCGCAGCAGAAATAATATGTTAGGTCTTGATATTTATAGGCATATTGGGCGGTAGCTATTTCTACCGTCATACTACAGATAGGATCAACGGCCGTTCCCCCCTCTCCCTTCTTCCCTCTTTCTTCCCCCTTCGTTCCTCCCCCCTCTTTCTCCTTCCCAAACAAAGCCCAATCTAACGCCTCCGCATTACGTCGCCGCTCCACAATCTCGGCCATAATGCTCAAGGCGATTTCATCGCCGCGTCGTGCTTGAATATCTAGCCCGGCCGGTGCTTTCAGGGGCAACATCTCCGTTTCCGAAACGCCTTGCATCGCCAAATAGTCACGCACGGCTTGAGCCCGTTTGGGACTAGCCACAAGGCCCACATAGGATGGATTCGTCGCTAGAATTTTTGTCAGGGCAGTCTCATCATAGTTGCCGTGGGTGGCGATAACGATGTAGGTAAACGGCGAACGCGGACCTTCGCGCCGTACCTGCTCCACCATCTCCTCCAAATCCAACACCACTTCATCGGCATGAGCCATGCTCCGACTAGCTACTTCGCTATCCCCCTCCAAATCCACCGCCACTACATGATAATTCATGGCTCTGCCCAAATGGGCCAAAGCTTGAGCCACGGGCAGGCTCCCTACAATCAGCAAGCGTGGGCGCGGCGGTTGTGGTTCAATGTAAATCTCCAAAGTGCCACCGCTAAAGCAGGTCATGGGCAAATCGTGCAGTCCCTCTCGTGGTGTTTGCTTCTCTGGTTCTGTCGAAAGCCGAAGCAACCGCGCCTCATCCTCCTGCAACGCCTTCAAGGCTTCCTTGATGACTGTCGGTTGAGCACAACTGCCACCAATCCAACCGTGCATCACACCATCGACCGTTATGATGGCCTTGTCCCCCGGCTTCGCCGATGTTGGTTTTTCGGCGCGAACGACAACGGCCGTTACAAACGGCACTCCCGCCTGCACCAGCTCATGCGCCTTAGCAAAGAAATTGTCATACATGGGATTGTCGATTGTGGATTTACGATTTACGATTTTAGATCAGTCGCCCAATCGTAAATCGTAAATCGCAAATCATAAATTGTCAGTCGCTCACACCCGCATCCCGCAACGCCTGCCATACCTTTTCCGGTGTAATCGGAATATCAATGTGGCGCACGCCGAGATGCCAGAGGGCATCAACGACGGCATTAGCAATAGCAGGCGGCGCACCGACTGTCGGTGATTCGCCCACGCCTTTGGCCCCAATCGGGTGATGGGGCGAAGGGGTGATGGTGTGGCCCGTTTCCCATTTGGGAGATTCAACGGCCGTTGGCAACAAATAATCCGCAAAGGTGCCACTCAAGCATTGCCCATTCTCATCATAAACCATTTCCTCATACAAGGCTGGGGCTAAACCCATCGTTAGGCCGCCATGCACCTGGCCTTCCACCACCATGGGATTGATGATATTGCCGCAATCGTCAATGGCCACAAAGCGGCGTACATGCACTTCACCCGTGCCTGTGTCGATGTCCACTACGGCAATATAACTGCCGAAGGGGAAGGTCAGATTGGGCGGATTGTAATAATCGGTCGCTTCTAATCCCGCTTCCACATCGGGTGGATGATTGGTATAAGCAGCAAAAGCAATGTCTTGGATCGTCTTGGCCTGCTCTGGTGAGCCTTTCACCTGCCATTTGTTGATGTCCCACTCCAGATCATCCTCATTCACCTCCAGCAAATGGGCCGCGATCTTCTTGGCCTTGGCCTTGATCTTGCGGGCGGCCATCACCGCTGCCGCCCCGGCTGTCGGTGTTGAGCGGCTGGCATAAGTGCCCAAGCCATAGGGGGCCGTGTCCGTATCACCCTCTTCAACTTCAATATCGCTAGCAGGCAGACCCAACTCTTCGGCAATGATCTGTGCGTAGGTGGTTTCATGTCCTTGCCCTTGTGATTTGGTGCCAAAGCGGGCGATAGCTTTGCCGGTGGGATGGATGCGAATTTCGGCCGAATCAAACATCTTGATGCCCAAAATGTCATAATCCTTGGCTGGGCCAGCCCCAACTACTTCGGTAAAGCTGGAAATGCCAATGCCCATCAACTTGCCCTGGGCTCGCTTTTCAGCTTGCTCTTTACGCAGATCATCGTAGCCAATCATGTCCATCGCCTTCTTCAAAGCCGCTTCATAATTGCCGCTGTCATACTCCCAGCCTGTGGGCGACTTGTAGGGGAACTGATCATGCTTGATGAAGTTTTTCATACGGAACTCGGCCGGATCGACGCCCAGATCGTTGGCCATGATGTCTGTCAAACGCTCAATCATATGCACCGCTTCCGTAACGCGGAAGGAGCAGCGATAGGCGACACCCCCTGGCGGCTTGTTGGTGTAGACAGCATCAAAGTTGACGTGGGCTGCTTCCATATCGTAGGAACCCGTGCAGATGCTGAACAGCCCGGCCGGGAATTTGGAAGGGTTGGCAGCGGCATCAGCACAGCCATGATCGGCTAGGCCATTGACGCGCAAGCCTGTAATTTTGCCATCGGCATCGGCGGCTAGCTCAGCCTCCAAATGGTAGTCGCGGGCGAAGGAATCGGCCGTTAAATTCTCGCTCCGATCCTCAATCCATTTCACGGGCTTGCCAATCAACAAACTAGCCACAGCACAGACCACATAGCCCGGATAGACGGGCACTTTGCCGCCAAAACCACCACCAATGTCGGGCGAAATCACCTGAATTTTGTGTTCAGGCAAGCCGCTCACCAGCGCAAAAACGGTGCGAATAGCATGTGGCGCTTGCGTTGTCATGTATAACTGCATCTTGCCCATAGCCGGATCATAGTTGGCCACCATGCCACAGGTCTCGATGGAGGCCACATGGATGCGGGGTAGATAAATATGCTCTTTGACCACATGAGCTGCATTGGCAAAAACGGCATCAGTGGCTTCTTCGTCGCCCACTTCCCAATGCCATATGCGATTGGATTGTAACTCTTTATCAGTACGGACGATGGTCTCATCCTTGAGGGCATCAAAGGGGTCTATTACAGGGTCAAGCGGTTCATAATCGACAAAGACTTGCTCCACTGCATCGGCGGCGATGTAGCGGTCGGTGGCGATGACACAGGCCACTTCTTGCGAATAGTAAACTACTTTTTCGGTGGGCAGCACCATTTGTGTATCAGACATCAGGGTGGGCATCCAATGGAGGCCGTGTGCTTCCAGGTCTTTGCCCGTAATTACGGCCAGGACACCATCCATGGCCAGCGCTTCGCTGGCATCAATGTCCAGGATTTTGGCGTGGGCATAGGGGCTGCGTACAATGTCCATGTACAACATGCCCGGTAGCTTTATATCATCTACATAACGCCCTTTGCCCTGAATAAAACGCGGGTCTTCTTTACGCTTCATACGGTGGCCCATGCCACAAATCTCGGGCGGGGTGGTCACGCGCACTTCTTCGGTGGTCTCTACAACGGCCGATGCGCCCTCAGGCACATCATGCTTTTGTTCTACACGGTCATCGACATGTTTGGGTTTGTTTGGATCGTGATAGTTCATGGTTTTTTGTGCGTATTACGTCTTACGCAGCCTCCTCTGGGGCACTCATCTTCTCGGCGGCGTACTGAATGGCCTTGACAATGTTGTTATAGCCAGTGCAGCGGCACAAGTTGCCAGAAATAGCGTGACGGATTTCCTCTTCGCTGGGATCGGCATTTTGGCTGAGCAGGTGCTTGGCGCTCATAATCATGCCAGGGGTGCAGTAGCCACATTGCAGGCCATGCTGTTCCCAAAAGCCTTCTTGTATGGGATGCAGTGTGCCGTTTTGGGCTACCCCTTCGACGGTTTCCACGCTTTTGCCATTGGCCTGAACCGCAAAAACTGTGCAGCTTTTGACAGAACGGCCGTCTAGCAACACCGTACAAGCCCCACAACTGGTCGTATCACAACCAATGTGTGTCCCCGTCAGACTCAGATTTTCCCGTATAAAGTGAACCAATAACAAACGGGCGTCAACAGCGGCCGTTTGTTCCTGTCCGTTTACAGTTGCTGTGATAGTATGTTTACTCATGTTTTCTCCGTATTCGGTAATCCGTTATTAGTATTCGGTAATCCGATTACCGTTCACCGATTACCGCTTACCCTCCCACTCTCTCCATCGCCTGGCGAATAGCCCGCTTGGTCAAGACTCGTGTTACATCCCGTTTGTAGGCAACCGAGCCACGTAGGTCTGGGGAGGGATCACATTCAGCAGCTGCAGCTTGTCCTGCCGCTTCAATCACTTCATCGGTCAAGGCTTGGCCGATGAGGGCTTGTTCGGCATTTTTGGCACGCATGGGTACGGGGTTGACATTGGTTAAGCCGATGCGGGCCGCTGTGCAGATGTCACCATCCATTGTGACCTGAACAGCAACGGCCGATATGGCATAATCGCCCACTTTGCGCTCCACCTTCACATATGCGCCACCACTATTCGCACCTGGTTTGGGGATGCGAACTTCCGTCAAAATCTCATTGTCAGCCAGCGAATTCTCAAATAGGTCAGTAAAGAAATCATCAATGGCGATGGTGCGGGTGCCATTAGGGCCTTGGGCCACCACTTTTGCACCATAGGCCAGCATGACGGCTGGATGATCATTGGCTGGGTCAGCATGAGCGATATTACCGCCAACAGTGGCCATGTTGCGCACGATGGGATCGGCGATGACGGCAGCGGCATCGGCCAGAAGAGCATAGCTGTCTTGCACAACGGCCGATTCTTCTAACGCCGATTCCCGCGCCATGGCTCCAATAGCCAGATGTCCATTCTCTTCACGAACATAACCCAATCCATCAATGCTGTTGAGATCAATCAACACTTCGGGCATGGCCAGCCGAAAGCGCATAGCTGGTATGAGACTTTGGCCACCTGCTAGCAGCTTGGCCTCATCGCCATGTTCAGCCAGCAGAGCCAATGCTTCTTGCACGGTGCTGGGCGAATAATAATCAAATTCACCTGGGATCATACGGATACCTCCTCTTTCTCTTGTGCGCCTGTCCTCGCTATTGGCGAAGGGCGCGTGTTGGGGTAGATTGGTTCGATCTTCAAGATTGAACCAATCTCTACTCTAATTTTGCCAAATGCTGCGCCAATTCCGTTAGACTTTGTAGATTGTGAATCGGCAGAAAATCGTCCACGTAGGGCAGGGCGGCGACCATGCCTTCGACGCGCGGTTGGTAAGTAGCCCGACCAGATAGCGGATTGAGCCAGATGAGACGATGGCAGCGATGCTGTAAATAGCGCATCTCTTGGCGCAAAATGGACACATCCCCCTGCTCCCAGCCATCGCTGATGATGATGACCAGTGCGCCGCGCCGTAAAACACGGCGGCTCCACTGCTGGTTGAAAAGGCGCAAACTGTCGCCAATGCGCGTACCACCCGCCCAATCCCGCACCTCTCGTGCAGCATCATCTAGGGCGATGTCGATGTTTTTCAGTTTAAGTTGATTGGTAATGCGTGTGAGCCGTGTGCCGAAAACGAAGCTTTCCACATCTTTGAGGCTGTGGGCCACGCTGTAGAAGAATTGCAAGGTGAGGCGGGCATATTTTTCCATGGAGCCACTGATGTCGGCGATGAGGATGATCGGCCGTTGTTTGATTTTGCGACTTTGCCAGGAGAGGTGCAGGGGTATGCCCCCATATTTGGTGGCGGCCCGCAGCAGACGGCGCAGATGTAAGCTGTGGCCCTGCTTGTCGGGCACACGCCGCCGTGTCACGCGCTGGCTCACCTGCCACTTCATGGTCTGGATGAGTCGTTTGACTGTTTCCAACTCCTCCTCTGTCATTTGTGAGAACGCTTTGCGGTGCAGTATGTCTAAGCGGCTATAGGTTTCAGCCTTATCGTCCACTTCAATTTTGCGGTCGCTCTCTTTGGCTTTAGCCGCCATTAGGGAGACGATGTCATAGCGGGGTTTGTGTCGACGTTGAGACCTGACAGGTCTTGCAAACCTGTAAGGCCTGCCATCATGCATGCGCCAAAAGCGGTTGAAGATCGTCTCAAACAGCCGCAAATGCTCCTGGCGTGTTACCAGTAAGCTCCGCGCCGTATGAAAAACCTGATCGCGCTCGCCAACATTCACCAGTGTTAGGGCTTGGGCCAGTTCCATACTTTGCTCTGGCGCCACGGGCAGGCCCACCCCCCGCAAGGTACGGGTGAAGAGGAGGAGATTTTGTAGAAAGTGATCGGACATTTTGATTATCGGTGTTGGTAATCTGATTACCGACTACGGTTCACCGATTACGGGTAATATTTGGTCGAGCCGACCTCGTAAACGGTCTACGTCGTCTTGATACTTGAGGATGAAGCCGAGGGTGCGGTTGATAACGGCCGTATCCAACACCTCTGCCTCTAAATGACTCAAAGCCTCTGCCCAATCCAGCGTTTCTGCCACGCCCGGCAGCTTGTACAGCTCTTCCTGGCGTACCGCCTGGACGAAAGTCACTACTTGCTCGGCTAACTGCTCGGCGATGCCAGGTAGTTTACGGCGGACAATCTCTAGTTCTTTCTCGCGAGAGGGATAATCAATCCAGAAGTAAACGCAGCGGCGTTTGAGGGCATCATGGATTTCGCGGGTGCGGTTGGAGGTGATGATGACGATGGGGCGGTGTGCGGCCGTTAGGGTGCCGATTTCGGGGATGGTGATTTGGAAGTCGGAGAGCAGTTCTAACAAGAAGCTCTCAAACTCTTCGTCGGCGCGGTCGAGTTCGTCGATGAGGAGGACAGGGGCTTGGTTGTGGCTATGAGTGATGGCTTGTAGAAGCGGCCGTTTGAGCAAAAAGGACTCGGTAAAAATATCGACTGTAGCCGATTCAGCGCCGTTGCTGTACTGCCGCGCCTGGATTTCCAGCAGTTGGCGCGGGTAGTTCCACTCGTACACGGCCTGGTTAATGTCCAGCCCTTCGTAACATTGCAGGCGAATAAGGGGTGTATCTAGGGCGCGGCTCAGCACTTTGGCAACCTCCGTTTTGCCCACGCCTGGTTCTCCTTCCAAAAAAATAGCCTTACCCATGCGCAAAGCCAGATAGAGGCTGGTACTCAACCCCACATCGGTCACGTAATTGTGATTGGCAAGTAAAGCAGACATTGCTTCTACAGAGTGAATGGTCATATAAAGGGAGATTGGAGATTGGAGACTAGAGACTGGTGACTGTTCAGTTTCTAGTCTCCAATCTCCAATCTCTATGAAAAAATTACGTACAAAATAATCAACAAAACAATAGCCCCAACCGCGATCAGAGCAGGTCGATATTGAGCGGGTATAAGATCATTGGCAATATCTTTGGCGACGTGGAAAGCCACATCGGTTTGGGTGGGGTGTTTGAATTCAGTTGGTTTAGGAGGTGTTGTGGGAGATTCGGTAGCAGTGTCGGTGGAAACGGCCGTTTCCTGCATGGCTACCTGTGCTTTCAAATACTCATTCAACCCCTCTAAACTCTGGCGAATAATGGATTTTGCTGATGAATCCATCAAACGCTGGCCAACACTGGCAATGCGACCACCGACACGAGCGTTGCCCTCGTAAACCATACGGGTCTGTTGGCTCTGATTGGTCAAGTTCATATGGCCTGTGGCTTTGACAAAACCAGGCGCACCTTTGCCATCTACGATGATGCTATAGCTGTCTGGCTCAACGACGTCTGTAAGCTTGATATTACCCTTGAACTTGCCCTGTACAGGCCCCACCTTCACATTGAGGGTACCAGCATACTCATTTTCGGCCACTTCGGCGAACCCCTCACCGCCAGGCATGATTGAAGCCAGTACATCAGGGTCGTGCAAAGCCTGCCAGACCAAATCTTGGGGGGCATCAAATGTATATTCTCCACCTATATCCATAATTCTCTTCTCCTTAGGGGAATTGTGTGCTGTTACCGCTGCTCCAGCCGATCTTTGACCAGGTTAGGAGTGACTCAAGTGAGTCGTAGCTTGAGGAGCTAGCATACAAACATGTCAGGGTCTTTGGGATATTATCCTACCGAACTCTGGCGTAGCTACAAGAGCTAATGGGGTCATCTTCCCTGATCCAATTGGGTCAATATGATTTCGTCAGGATCGGAATGACATTTCAGACCAGCCCCTGCCGTACAGCTTCGGCGGCGGCCTGGGCGCGGGCTTGCACGTTCATGATTTTGAAGATATGGCTGAGCTTTCGTTTGACGGTGGCACTGCTCATGTAGAGGGCTGCGGCGATGTCGCTGTTGCTGGCACCTTCGGTCAGCAATAGCAAAATCTGACGATCTTCGGCATCTAATTGTTGGGCCACGTTGAGGGGGGCATCGGGGTGGGTGAGGAAACGCTGCACTACCTGTTCTGTTACCTGTGGGCTTAATATCCGTTCGCCACGATGGGCAGCTTGGATCGCACTGACTAGCATCTCATCAGAGACGTTTTTGAGGATGTAGCCTTGTGCCCCCGCCTTTAAGGCACTTAGTACATACTCCTCGTCGTCGTAAGAGGTTAGCATCAATACTTTGGCTTTAGGCTGTTGCTGCTGAATTTGGGCTAATGTGGCCAACCCTGACTCACCAGGCATACTGATGTCTAGGAGGGTTACATCGGGCTGGAGTTTTTCAATGGCTTGGAGAGCAGAACGGCCGTCGGCCGCTTCACCTACCACTTCAAAAGCTGCATAATTGGACAACAAACTCTGAATTCCCTGCCGTACAATGGGATGGTCATCCACGACCAGCACCCGAATTGGACTCATGCCGGCACACCTTCCGTTTCTTGGATGGGCACTATCAACTCGACATGTGTTCCCTTTCCTGGTTCAGTTTGAATGAAGATGTGTCCGCCCAAACTTTCAGCTCGTTCTCGCATACCGAGGAGGCCGAGACGGCCGTTGCCATTCCCCGTCGCTTGCGCCAAATCAAAACCGCAACCATCATCTAATATCGTCAGCTTCAGTATGTGCGGGGCAAAAGCTAAGACCACATCGACATGAGTTGCCTGAGCATGGGCACTGACATTTTGCAAGGCTTCTTGCAAAAGGCGATACACACCAATTTCCACATTAGGCCGTAAGCGAGATGGCTTATTCATAACGGTCACTGAGCAGGGAATATTGGTATAACCTTGGTAGCGTTCGGCATAGCGACGCACGGCTACAGCTAATCCCAAAGCATCTAAAATTGGTGGGCGCAGATCATGAATGACATGCTTCATTTCTGCTTCTACTTGGCGTAGAATAGTTTGCACGGTATGAAGTGAGGATTCAGCTTGCGCTAGATTATCGTTCGCTAGCCGTTGGTGGGCCGATTTTAATTCCAACATGGCCCCAATGAGCAGTTGGTTCATACCATCGTGCATATCTTGGGCAATACGCTGCCGTTCCCGTTCCTGCACATCAAAGGTTTCTGTAAGCAGTTGTTGTAACTGCGCAGCCTTTTCGGCTAGGGCTTCTTTGGCCAATTCCAGTTGTTTGGTGCGCCGTTCTACCTTTTGCTCTAATTTCTCATTGGTGGCGGTAAGTTGCTCATACAGTTGGGCATTGCGAATGACAATAGCCACTTGAGCGGCATAGGTCATTAGCAATTGCTCATGCTCCTCATCGTAAAGTTGAGGGCGATTAGCAACACCAATCATCCCGATGGGCTTGTCTCGAATGCGGAGAGGCACGCCGAGGAAAGTGTTGACAGGGGGATGGCCGATTGGTTGTCCCACACGGGTGGGATCGCTCATGGCATCAGCAGAAAGGACAGGGCGATTTTCCAGGACGGCGCGGGCAAAGATGTTGGGCCGCAAGGGGATGAGGTGGTGTTCGTCGTAGAAATGGGGGCTGGGATGAAAGCCTTGCATGGCAACTACATCGAGAGCTTGGCTGTTATTAGGCATTGTCAAGCCAATGAAACCGAATTGAGATTCGGTCAATGCCAGGCAATGTTGTAGGGCCGTATCCAGTACTGATTTCATACTGCGTAAAGCCGACAGTTCTACCGCCATATCGTATAAGGCTTGCAAACGCTGATATGGTTGGGTATCGGCGAGATGGGGTTGCTCTTCTATTTGCGCTGTATGTGACATGCTTGGATTGTATGTGATCCCTTTGCTTTGTCAACGGCCTGTTGGGCATACGGCCATTTCCCCAAAAACAAGAAAGCCCGGTGCTGTTAACAGTACCGGGCTTTCTTATCTTTATGTCGCGGGCAAGATGCCCCGCACTTGCAGCTCGTTTAGGATATGAGTCACAATCTCATCTGGGCTTTTTAGGTCTGTTTCCACGACGATTTCGGCGTTGGTTGGTTCTTCATAGGGCGAGGAAATGCCGGTGAAGTTGTCAATTTCACCCGCCAAGGCTTTGGCGTACAGTCCTTTGGTATCGCGCCGTTTGACGACTTCTAAATCGCATTTGACATAGACTTCGATAAAACGGCCGTCTGGCACCAACCCCCGTGCAAAGCGACGATCGGCCGTAAAGGGCGAGATGAAACAGCCCAACACCACATGTCCATGAGCAAAAGCCAGCTTAGCGGCTTCACCGGCCCGGCGAATATTCTCTTGACGATCCGCACTGCTAAAGCCCAAATCCCCATTAAGGCCATGCCGCAGATTGTCGCCGTCTAGGAACATGGTGTGGGTGCCCAATTTGAACAAAGCTTGCTCCAACTTTTTGGCAATCGTGGATTTACCCGAGCCAGAGAGACCTGTAAACCACAAAACGGCCGCTTTATGTCCGTTCCGTTCTTCTCGCTCGGCTAAAGTGATGCCTTCTTGTTCCCAAACGATATTACTCGATTTAGGGCGCGAGGGAGCGGCAATTACTTCATCGACCATGAGTTCGTCCACGCTGCGTGATTTGCTGCGAATCATGCCCGCTGCTACCGTATTATTGGTAGCGGGATCAATTAAGATGAAACTGCCCGTGATGCGGTTTAGCTGGTAGCGATCGTAGTAGAGGGGTTGGGTGGTGGTCAATTGAATACGGCCGATTTCATTTAGTGTCAGGGTATCCGTCGCCTCTCGGTGCATGGTGTCCACATCAATTTTGTAATCTAGTTCCGAGACAAATCCCTTCACCAAACGTGTCGTATGTTGCACCCAGTAATCCCCGTGCACTTTCAGCGGCTCATCACTCATCCAGCAGATAATGGCATCCAAGCGATTACTTTTTTGCGGCAAATTATGGGCGCGTACAATCATGTCACCCCGGCTGATGTCAATCTCGTCTTGCAGGGTCAGCATAGCTGAATCACCGACGTTGACATTTTCCAAGTCACCATCGGCGGAAACGATGCTGGCAATTTTGCTCGACAAGCCCGAGGGCAGCACGACCACCTCTTCACCCACAGCCACGCGCCCCGAAGCCACTTGGCCGGCATACCCGCGGAAGTCCTGATTGGGGCGCACCACATATTGCACGGGGTAGCGGAAATCGACATTGTTGAGGCTGGCACCCACATTGACATGTTCTAAATGATGCAATAGGGTGGGGCCGTCATACCAAGGTGTTAGGTCGCTTTTGTCTACTACATTGTCGCCTTTGAGGGCTGACAGGGGAATGTAGGTCACGTCCTGCACGTTTAATTTTTGGGTGAAATCTGTGTATTCTTGCACGATGGCATCGTACACAGCCTGATCATAATCGACCAAATCCATTTTATTGACGGCCACAACGAGGTGGGGGATGCGCAGTAGTGTGGCTAAGAAGCCATGTCGTTTGGATTGGGTGAGTACCCCTTTGCGGGCATCAATGAGGATAATGGCCAGTTCGGCGGTGGAAGCACCCGTGACCATGTTGCGCGTGTATTGAATGTGGCCTGGTGTGTCGGCGATGATGAATTTGCGGCGGGGTGTGGCGAAGTAGCGATAGGCCACGTCAATGGTGATTTTTTGCTCCCGTTCAGCGCGGAGGCCATCAGTGAGTAGAGCTAAATCCACCTCTTCATCGCCGCGATTATGGCTGGCTTGCTCGACAGCATCCATCTGATCTTCAAAGATGGCTTTGGAGTCGTAGAGTAAACGGCCGATTAGTGTGCTTTTGCCATCATCTACACTGCCAGCTGTGCTAAAACGTAATAGTTCAATTTGTTGATTGGTCATTAGAAATACCCCTGCTTTTTGCGATCTTCCATGGCTGCTTCTGAGCGTTTATCATCGGCACGAGCGCCCCGTTCGGTCACACGGGCGGCTGCCACTTCGGCTACGATATCGTCAATATTGTTGGCGGTGGATTCGACGGCGCCAGTGCAAGTCATATCGCCAATGGTGCGGAAGCGGATAATTTGCCGCTGTACCGTTTCCCCTTTTACCGGATAAACAACTTCAGAGGCTGCTAATAGTACGCCGTCACGATTGATAATGTGGCGTTCATGAGAGAAGTACAAATTGGGTAATTCGATACGTTCCATTTGGATGTATTGCCAAACATCTAGTTCGGTCCAATTGCTGATGGGGAAGATGCGGAAATTTTCATTTGGTTTTTTACGGGCATTGTACAAGTTCCACAACTCAGGCCGCTGATTTTTGGGATCCCACTGACCGAATTCATCACGGTGGGAGAAAAACCGCTCTTTGGCCCGGGCTTTTTCTTCGTCGCGCCGTGCACCACCAAGAGCAGCATCTACTTTGAGTTCGGCCAGGGCGTCTAGCAGGGTGACCGTTTGCAGGCCGTTGCGGCTAGCATAGGGGCCAGTTTCCTCGACGGCACGGCCCTGATCAATGCTGTCTTGCACGTAGCGCACCAGCAAACGCGCCCCGATTTTATCCATGAGCGCGTCCCGAAAAGCAATTGTTTCGGGGAAGTTGTGTCCGGTGTCTATGTGTAACAAAGGAAAGGGAATGTTGGCGGGGAAAAAGGCTTTACGAGCCAGATGAGCCAGGATAATGGAGTCCTTGCCTCCAGAGAAGAGGAGATACGGCCGTTCAAACTGGGCGGCGACCTCCCGCATCACATAAATTGCTTCTGCTTCCAATATTTTCAAATGTGTATAGTGCATACAAAATCCTTTTATAAGATTTACTGGCTGTGTTGGTGGTGGCGCGGGCAAATAACGGCCACAGCCCAAACATAAGTAAATCCTTTTCTTAAAAAACAAAGAGTGTTAACCGGGGACATCTTAGCAGGGTTTGCTGAAGATTTGAGTTACGCTTTTAGTGAGAGGGGTTATTATAGTTTGTTTTGGGCAAAGGTATAAATATGAGTGATAGATTCGTCTAAGATACAATGACGATGAATAGACCTCATGGGAAATAAATTTGTTATTTCTGAGAACCTCAAAATGGGAGTAGATATAATGTCACATTTACGAATGGAGCCGAGTAAACGATGGGTGCGGGCGCAGGTAGCTGGCGAGTGGGTGGTGGATAGTAAACGGCCGTTGCTCGTTTGGGAACATGATAAATATCCCACCTACTTTTTTCACCAGGAAGATGTGCGGTTCGATTGGCTGACGGCAGCCGCCCAAACGAATTCGCGCACCTTTTGGCATCTACAAGTGGGCGACAAGGTAATCGAACGTGCTGCTTATGCTTACACCGATCAGGCCCATTTGGATGGCTTGATTAGCCTCAATTGGCACAAGATGGAACATTGGTTTGAGGAAGAAGAGGAAGTATTTGTTCATGCCCGTGATCCGCATAAACGGATAGACACGATGCCTAGCTCACGTCATGTCAAAGTTGTGTTGGCTGGGATGGTGTTGGCAGAGTCGAAACGGCCGTCCCTTCTCTTTGAAACGGGCTTGCCTACCCGCTACTATCTCCCCGCCGCCGATGTCAACATGGCCTATCTGACTGCCAGTGACACTCACACTCAATGCCCCTACAAAGGCATAGCTTCTTATTGGAACGTCACTACTGGCGACAAAACCTACAAAGATTTGGTGTGGTACTATCCCGATCCCATCCCCGAATGTCCCAAAATCAAAGACCTTCTTTGCTTCTACAATGAAAAGGTGGATATGTATGTGGATGGCGAATTGCAAGAACGGCCGAAAACGCCTTGGTCATGATGATCATACCGAACGTTGCTCCCGATCATAATTCTGGCCTAAATAGGCAGGGGTGCGTGCCCAGCGTGCGCCAAACATCATCACGAGTAGGGTGGTGATGTAGGGGAAGGTAAGCAGTAATTGATGGGGCAGACTCGATCCGAACACTTGGGCACGTAGAGCAAAGACCTCCACCATAGCAAAGAAAAAGGAGCCAAAAAAGATGAGATGGGGCTGCCAACCGCCAAAAAAGGTGAGGGCGGTGGAGAGCCAACCGCGCCCCTGCACGATGCCCTCAGTGAAGGTGCCTGTATAGACCATCGGCAGGTAGACGCCTGCCAGCCCAATGAGCATACCACCGACAACGGCCGTTACATACCGTGCCCGTGTCACACTGATGCCCATGCTATCGGCCGTTTTGGGGCTTTCACCTACGGAGCGCAGCTCCAATCCAATTTGAGTTTTGTACAAAAAGGCATACAAGGCCAGGGACAGGAGTACAGCAAAGTAGACAAAGAGGTTTTGGCTAAAAATTATTTCGCCCACGATGGGGATTTGGCTGAGGATGGGAATAGGGATTTTGTCCAGCGTGGGAATTTGAGGTGGGGTTAAGGTGACGCCAATAGCCAGCTTGAAGGCCAGGGTGGAGATGCCTAGTCCCACAAAAAATAGAGCCAGACCGATCACAAATTGATTCATTTTGAGGGTGGTCGTGAAGTAGGTGAAGGCCAAACCAAAGAGCGCACCCGTAAGAACGGCCGTAATCACGCCCGCCCATAAACTCTCAAACTGGTATGCGCCCAAAAAGCCCAGCGATGCTCCCGCCAGCATAATGCCCTCCTGCGACACATTGAATTGTCCTGTTTGTCCGGCTAGCATTGTGCCCTGGCTGGCCAAAATGTAGGGGACTACCGCCAGAAAAACCAACCCCATAAAGCTCACAATCTGATCCAGTTCCACTAATCCCTCCTCACCACATCTGTGAGCAGCACAAAAATTAGAATCAGGGCTTCCACAATGAAAACCATCTCTACCGGGATAGCCAGTGTGCGCTGCATGGCACTGGCCCCTACCTCCAAAATGGCAATAAACAGGGCCACAAAAGGCAAAATGGCATGATTGCCTTTGGAAATAAGACCAATGATGATGCCCAGAGCTAAAAAGTTAGATTGCAAGCCCTCGATGAGGCGATGATGCACCCCTGCCACTTCGATAGCGCCAGCCAGGCCAGCCACTGCACCACCCAATACCAGCGCCAGCAAAAAAAGGACGCTGGTGTTGATGCCAAAAACGGCCGCTGCTCGTGGATTGGCTCCCGTGGCCACTAGTTCGTACCCGGCTGAGGTGCGTTCGGTGTAAATGTAAACGGCCGTTGCCACCAACAGGGCAATCAGTAGTCCGCTGTGCAAGGGCGGGCTAGAAATCAGCAGCGGCAGTTCGCCGCCTGCGCCAATGGGTGTGGTGGTAGGGTGTCCCGCCAGCGGATCAGGCCAAATTTCTGTAGCCACATAATCGATCACGCTGAAAGAGACAAAATTGAGCAGCACTGTAGACAATATTTCGTTGATGTTGAAGCGGTATAGCAAAATGGCCGGAATAAAGGCCCAAAATGCACCCGTCATAATCCCGGCTAGAAGCACCAGTGGCAGCAAAATCACCCCTGGTAAATCCGCTAGCAGGATGCCCACCACAGCCGCGCCCACGGCGCCCATAATCAGTTGCCCTTCGCCACCAATATTGAATTTCCCCCCTTTGGCTGGGATGGTGAAGGCCAGGGCCAGCAGCACGAGCGGAATAAATTTCAGCCAGGTTTGGATGAAGCCATTGCGGGTGCGGAAAGAGGTGAACAAAATGGTTTGGAAGGCACGTAGGGGGTTGAAGCCCATCAACAACAGCAAAATGCCCACCACAATGAAGGCCGCCAGGACGGCTGCCAGATAGGGGCCGACCTGACTCAGCAGCCTTTGGCGGTGTTGATCTGTTTGCTCTAGGCTCAACTCACTCACCTTGCTTCACCCCGCTCATCATGCGCCCTAATTGGTAACGATCGAACTGCTCCCGCTGTAATTCGCCCATCACAGCCCCGTTGCAAAGGGCCACAATGCGATTACTCAACAAAAATAGCTCATCCATATTTTCGGAGATAAGCAAGGTGGCCATGCCAGCTTCTTGGCGCTGCAAAATTTGGCCGTAGATAAATTCCATTGATGGAATGTCCAGGCCGCGTGTGGGGTTGTGGGCGATGAGGAAGCGCACGGGCTGGGAAAAGGCGCGGGCCAACATGACGCGCTGGATGTTGCCCCCAGATAAATTGCCCGCGGTGTCGGTTGGCCCCTGTGTTTTGATGTCAAATTCCTGGATGAGGTCGGTGCAGCGTTGGAAGATTTGGGACCAGTTGAGGAAACGGCCGTTGCTGTAAGGTTCACGCCGATGCAATCCCAATATCAGATTTTGAGCCACATTGGCCTTGGCCAAAAAGCCATCTTGCCAGCGATCTTCGGGGATGTAGGCCACCCCTTCGCTCAAAAGCTCTCGTGTGGATAGGTGGCTGATGTTACGGCCGTTTATCTGCACCTCCCCGCTCACAATGGGTCGCAGCCCCAGCAAGCTCTCGGCCAATTCGAGTTGGCCGTTGCCCGCCACCCCAGCAATACCCACAATTTCCCCCTCGAACAGCGACAACGAACAATTATCCAATTCCGGCACAGCTCCGCTGCCCACAGTTAAATTTTGTACTTGTAGAGTGGGGGTGTGGCTGCTGGGAGCCACTTGAGCCGCCAAATTACTATCGGTAAATTGGATACTTTGGGCCACATCCAGGTCATCACCCACCATGCCTTTAATAAAGGCCTCTTCTGAGGCTTCTTCCCGGTTGAGGGTGAGTACATTACGGCCGTGCCGTAGCACCGTAATGCGATCACAAACTTCCAACACTTCCCGCAGCTTGTGGGTGATAAAAACTACCGTTAACCCTGCTTGCACCATCGTGCGCAGCGAAGAAAATAACGCATCTACCTCCTGCGGCGTCAGATTGGTGGTTGGCTCATCCAAAATTAGGATTTTGACACCACGATAGAGGGCCTTCAAAATCTCCACACGTTGGCGGATGCCCATTGGCAGGGTATGGATGAGCTTGTCTGGGTCTACAGGTAGCCCAAAGCGGTTGCCCAACTCACGGATGGTCTCTTTTTCTGCTTTCAGATTGAGGTCATATTTACTTTGCAGCGGCGTGCCCAGCACAATATTTTCGGCCACTGTAAAGCGATTGACTTGCAAAAATTGCTGATGCACCATGCCGATGCCACCTTCGATGGCATCTTTAGGCGAGCGGATGTCAAGTGGTGTGCCAGCCACAGCAATCTGGCCGCGATCGGCTTTGTACAGACCGTAAAGCACGTTCATGAGCGTGGTTTTGCCAGCGCCATTGCCACCCAGCAGGCCATGAATTTCGCCGCGTGTTAGGCGCAGGCTCACATCATCCAAGGCGATGACCAAACCAAATCGCTTGTGGATTCCCTGCATGTCTAGGATGATTTCTTGGGGCATGGGATATTTTCACCCTCACCCCGGCCTTCTCCCTCAAGGGGGAGGGCCGGGATGAGGGTGGGGGGCCTTACGTGCTACTGCAAAAGCCTATTCAATTGGTGTGGTGTCCTTGATGACTTCAATATCACCCGCTTTCATGTCATTTAGCAGAGCTTCGGCTGCAGCGTTGAGTTCATCACTGGCATTGGTCAGTGGCAATTGCATATCAATGCCTGTCTCAAAGCTCAAATGATAGTTGCCACCCTGTTCGCCGTTCAAAATGTTGCCCACAATGTCGGTTAATGGTTGGGCAAAATCGTACAAGGCCGATGTGACGTAGTTGTCTGGGGCAAATTCGGATTTGTCAGTGTATTTGGCAATCACTTTGATTTCTGGGCCAACAGCCTTGGCTGCTTCAAACACGCCCAATGTGCCCAAGTTTAGTGATGAGACAATGACATCCACATCCTCAGCAATCAATGTATCGGCCAGTTCACGAGCCTTGCTGGGATCGTTGAAGTCACCGACCCAGACAGGAATCACTTCTACATCTAGGCCTAGATCGCCAACTGCCTGTTCGATGGCGTGAACTTCGGCATAGGTGAGGGGCAGCGTCAGTCCGGTGATGTAGCCTACCTTGCCCGTTTGGGTCATTTTGGCGGCTACAGCCCCCACACCGTAAGCACCCACTTCCATATTACGCACAATAACCCACACATTATCAGGCGCGTCGTCAATGGCTGCATCGGCTTCGGCAATGAAGTTGACATCAGAAAACTCTTTGGCTAACTCCATTGTCTGGCTGAGAAATTGTCCGCCATGGGTAAAGATGATGTTGAAGCCATCATCAATGTATTCACGCATGACGCGCTCCACATCGGGCACAGCCACTGACTCGGAAAAGGCAATTTCAATGCCTAGGTCGGCCTTCACGGCTTCGATGCCGAGATTGCCCAGGGTATTGTAGTCGGCATCGGTGGTGGTGCCAGGAAATATGGCTGCTAGTTTATGATCGGATGTGTTTTCGGCCGTTTCTTCACCACCACTGCAACCAGCGATAAACACGAGCAACAAGCATAGTGAAATTATTTGAAAAATATACTTCTTCATGGGTCTTCTCCTTCAATTTATTGAACCATTTCTTTTGGGGAATGGATGTAGGGAAGTATGATGTCAAAAGCAAATGGTTTGCCTCGACTAGGAATCTAGGGGAATAGAAACCATGCGAGTCGCCAAAAGATGAACAAGTATACGCTCTAATTTTGGGGATGCCAAAGATGTAATGTCGAAATCAGTTAGCCTGATCTTGAGATGAAGAGGGGGGCTACTACTTGGGCTATTAGTCCGGCTAGCGGGGGCAAGAAAACGGAGACGGCCATCCGCAAAGCTGTCAGCCGCCAGCCGTAAAAGGTGAGTTCGAGAGGTAAGCGTACCAATGACATCAAGGCCAGCGAAGTCATGTACGTGACCAGAACGCCAATGCCAACGCCAGCCTGAAAGAGGGCTACAATGAGGGGCATGCCCACCAGACTGCCACCGGGCGTAAGTGCGCCAGCAACCCAAGCGATGGCAATGCCCTTGAACCCGGCTGAATCTGATAGCCACTTCTCAACGAGTCCGGCTGGCAATAACACCTCGGTGAAGCCCGCCAGCAGTAAAGCCACAACGAGTACAGGCATAAAGCGCAAGAGCTGTTCCCATGAGGTTTTGAAGCCCAAGCTGAGGGTGCCGTCGCTGCGCCAGACGGCTATGCCGATGAGTGCAGCTAGAAAAAGGATCATGCCAATGAGTGATGCTTTCATAGTTGTTTTCCAGTGCGTGGCACGGGGTGAACGAGCTTGCAACAGCTAAGAATCTACTGCCCCGTACCTTGCACTTTATCTAGCTAAAAAGAAGGTGCGTGGCACTTTCTTAAGTGCCACGCACCAGGGCAGGATTAGTTCAAGATTTCTACGTAGCCGCCGTCGCCATGGACGCGGAGGGTTTGACCGGTTTGGATGCGGGTGGTGGCTTCGGGCACGGCAACGACGGCGGGGATGCCATATTCGCGGGCGACGACGGAGCCATGTGTCATGAGACCGCCTACTTCCATGACCAGTCCAGCAGCGTTGATGAAGAGGGGGGTCCAGCCGGGATCAGTGAAGGGAGCTACTAGGATTTCGCCAGGGTTGAGGGTCTCTTGAGTGGGGTCAAGGACAACGCGGGCGATGCCTTCAATTACACCAGCGGAGACGGGACTGCCAGCTAGGGCGCCTTCAGGTATGTTAGCGCGGCTGTGTTGGGCGGTGGGCATTTCGCCATCGCTGGTGATGACGCGAGGTGGGGCGAGTTTGTGATAGCGAACCATATCAGCCTGTCGCTGGGTGATACGCGGGTAGGGATCATCGGTTTTATCCGCTAGTACGGTAATGAGTTCGGGCAGGGTGAGATACCAAACGTCTTCGATGGCCTTGAGGCGGTTTTGCTCATGTAGAATTTGGGCCGCTTCGAGTACGGCCGTTCTGATTAGGCCGAACATTTGAACCAATAAATACTTGGGGTGTTCACGTACTGGCATCAAGTGGCGGCTGACATGGACGAGGCGGCGTACTAGTTTTGCTTTGAGTGAGCCGAGGAGACCTTTATGAACGGCCGTCACTAATCTTTCTCCGGCCGCTTCCCCCTCAGCGGCCATTTTTTGGTGGTGGCTGCGGTGTACGCCCGGTTCGGCATAGCCGAGACTGCCCGCCACCATGCGTAACAGTGAATCTGGTTCATCCTGCCAGCGGGGGCGGCTGAGATCGATTTCAGAGGGGCCGCGCATACCGTAGGTTTGTAGGAATTGTTGCCAAGCTTGTTGGAAGGGTTGGGCGGCGGGGTCGGATACGGCCGTTTGCAAGGCTGCTTCTAGCTCTCCATTTTGCAATTGAGCCATCAACGTGGGTGATTGCCGGACTAAATCGGCCAAGTCACCGACGGCTAAGTCCATCTCGGTGGTCACATTGCCGCTTAGGCCGCGCATGGTTGCTTCTGCCTCGCGCATCATCCCTTGCTTTTTGGCGATTCGTAGCAGCAGCAGTTGCGCCAAGACACCACCCATCAGATAAGGTGCTATGGTCATGATTGCTTGGACAAGTATAGAGCCAAGTATGTGATGCACGATGCGTAATCGCTCTAAACCGGGCTGGGCTGCGTCTAATTGTGCCTCGATGGTGGTGATGTGGTCTGTGATGAATTGGTTGACTTGATTGAGGGAACCTTCTGGTTTGCGCCACCAAAGGTTAGGTATCCCTTGGCGAGCAATGGGAGCAACCCAGCGAATTAAGTCCCAGCTGCGCCCAGTTACGTGCGGTGGGCGGGCATCAAACTCTGGGCGCTGGCTGATTTGGTCGAGAATTTGGGCACTGAGAGGATCGGCGACGGTGAGGATGCGGGGTATAAGGCGGCGGGGCAGATGGGCGTGCAAAATAGGGGTTAGGTCTATGTACATGCGACCCCCGGCCGTGCTGACATAGGGATTTTCGTCTAACGGCCGATCTGATTTGCCTATGGAGAACATAATACGCCATATGCTGCTGCCCAAGGGGGGCATGGGATCGGTCATCACTTGAGCGTGGCTGAGGCTGAAGTAGGCACGAAAGGAGCCATCCTTGGGCCCGGGTTGGGGCAGGGGATAGAGGGTGGTGATGGGGCGAGATTGGACAATGGTGAATTGGCCGTCTTGCAGACACCATTCGATGTCTTGGGGACGGCCGTAATGCTGCTCGATTTTGTGGCCGATTTGGCTTAGTTTAATGGCCTGGGCCTCTGTGAGGACGGCTTGGGTGCGAGCTGCGCCTGTGATGGTTTCGTGGATAGTGCCGCCGTCTGCTAACGGCCGTATGGCCATCTGTTTTTCCCCAATTTGCTGCTCAATCACCTGGTTGCTGCGTTTGTCTATTTTGTAGAGGTCGGGGGTGACGAGGCCAGCCACCAGGGCTTCGCCGAGGCCATAGCTAGCATCAATGGAGGTGATATGACGATGGCCGCTGACGGGATCGGCGGTGAACAGAATGCCGGAGACTTGGGGCAGCACCATGCGCTGGACGACGACGGAGAGGAAAACCTCGCGGTGGGAGAAGTTGTTTTGGGCGCGGTACAAAATAGCGCGGTCGGTGAAGAGGGAAACCCAGCAGTAGCGCACACTGTCGAGCAAGTCGTCTTGGCCATGTACATTGAGGTAGGTGTCTTGCTGTCCGGCAAAGGAGGCATCGGGTAGGTCTTCGGCGGTGGCGCTGGAGCGGACGGCGTAGCTGTGTTGGGTGCCAGCTTCTTGCCAAGCGGTGAGGATGCTTTGGGCGATGTGGGAGGGGATGGGAACGGCCGTTAAGGCTGCTCTGATTCGTTCGCCCACACGCCGCACAGCTTCGACATTATCTGTGCCCAGTGCGTCTAATTGACAATATAGCTGATCGGCTTCGGGGTAGGCAGCCATGAATTGCTGGAAGGCGGCGGTGGTGACGCAGAATCCGGGTGGGATGGGGAAGCCAGCTTGGGTCATTTCGCCTAAGTTGGCGCCTTTGCCACCAACGTGGGGCAAATCGGCTGAACTGATGGCGGTGAAGGGAAGGACGAAGGGGGTGGGTTGGGTCATGGGTTGCTGCCTTTTGGGGACTGGAGATTGGAGACTGGAGACTAGCCAATCGCCAGTCTCCAATCTCCAATCTCTAGTCTCTAATTCCGTTTAAGAATAAATTGACTATGAATTCGGCCGTTGCTTCTGGCTCTTTTAAAGGCATGTTGTAGTAGGTGGGGGCTAGGTAGCTGAAGGAGAAGATGATGCCAGTAAGAGCCAGGGCAAATTGTTGGGGATCGCCTTCGGGTAAGTTGCCTGCGGCGTGCTGGGCCTCAAAGAAGTGGGTGAGTTGGTAGAGGGTGCGTTCGGGTGCCGGGCGGACGTGGGCCAGATATTGGCGGGTTTTTTCGCTTTGAATGAAGCTGAGACTGGCAATGTCGCGGTTGTCGTAGAGGAATTGGAGCATGTGGCTGACGATGGTGGTGAGATCGGCACTTAGGTCGCCGCTGATCTGTTGAGCGATATCGGCGATGGCGCGGGAAGGGGTGATGTTGGCGGCAAAGGCACGCACGAGGCCGTCTTTGTCGCCAAAGTGACGGTAGAGGGTGGCGACGCCGACGTTGGCTTCTTGGGCGATTTGTTCCATAGTGACTTCGAGGAGGCCGTGACGGCCGAATATTGTGCGTGCTGCTGATAGCACGCGGCTACGTATATCACCTGACTCTACTGGGGCTAGGCCACGTTCGGCGGCGAGACGTTGTAGGAGGGCTTCTTTGTTGCCAATTTTGCGGTAGAGAGTGGCGCGGGAGAGAGAGACGGCCGTTCCTAGTTCATCCATAGTGAAGTCAGGGTTGCCAGCCAATAGCTGCTCGGCTGCGTCGAGGATAGAGTGGAGTAATTGTTTATGAGATGACATGATAGATAATTATATCTATCGTATCGTCTCTGTCAAGGGGGATTTTTGAAATAAGAGAGGGAAGCTAGCAGCCTATACAAATAGATAGAGTAGCTAGAGTTATGCTTTCTTCATGAATTCTGTATGGGACAGCCAGAAAGATGAAATGACAAACGATGAGTTATTACCAAGGAACGGCCGTTGCCCTCTAATTCTGCAAGGCATTAACCGCGCTAACCAGGTGATTGACACGCTCAGCGAGGCGGTGGACGATGACCTGGTGGAAGGTGGAGGCAATGTTAGGGTCTTGGGTTTCCATTCTTCTGAGTGTGTCTAGGGAGAGGCGATAAATGACGCTAGGTTCATCAGCGATGACGGCCGCAGAACGCTCTTGCCCCAAGTAGAAGCCAATTTCGCCGACCACATGGCCACCACGCATAGTTTGTAGGCGAATGGGTTTTTGGCCGGGGTGTTCTAGTTGGGCCGTGACTTGCCCTGATTCAATGAAGTAGAGGGCGTCAGGAGGATCACCTTGGTGGATAAGGTAATGTTGGGGAGGAACTTCTAGTCGTTCGAGATAGGTCATGAGTTCTTCGATTTTGCTGGATTTGGTGAGCAAGGTTTGTAGCTGCTGCCATAGCTTTTCGGGGGCGGCAGAGTTGAGGTCGAGATGATACAGTAGTCGTTGTTCACACCATTCTAAGGCGCGATCAAGATTGGCAGAGAGGTGTATGTGGCGACTTTCATCGAAGTTGCTTTTTTGAAGCTGCTGTTCGATGTTGGCTGACATGTCAGAGAGAACGAGGGTGAATGTTTTGGCTTCAGCAAGCTGCTTGAGTTTGTTGAAGCTGAGGCTAGCGGTGGAGTCGATGGCGGTAACGCGCCGGAAATCGAGAATGATATATTG
The DNA here is from genome assembly GCA_965223555.1 of Promineifilaceae bacterium (SeqCode). GTDB lineage: Bacteria > Chloroflexota > Anaerolineae > Promineifilales > Promineifilaceae > CBDCWU01. The sequence goes on along the minus strand of CBDCWU010000008.1, from coordinate 161,382 downwards.
GGGTGGGATGAGTTCGGGGTTATTGACGTGGGTGCGAATGGTGTTGAGAAGGTTATCGGCTGTGCCGAAGAAGATGAAGCCTTGTAAATGCAAGATATAGACTTCGTTGCCATGGTCGTGGAGCAGTTGTTGTTGGTGTGGTGGACGGGTGACGCGGCTGCGTTGGGTGACACCAGAGAGTTCGTGCCGCACAACATCGATGCGACTGTAGTTGATGACGAAGAGGATAACGGCCGTTACCAAGCCCACGCCTACCGCTTCTAAAAAGCCCACAAAAGCAGTGACTAATAAAATCAAAATCACCACAAAATAATCTAACATGGGTAGCTTAAACCAGGCATGATAGACCCACTCTCTTAGAAAAGAGAGACCTAAATAAAGCAGCAGCCCCCCTAAAATCATTTTGGGAAAAAGGGATAGAGCGGAAGCCCCAAACCAGAGAGCAGCAAGGCAGATGGCTGCTGTAACTAAGCCTGCTAGGCGATTGCTAGCCCCCAATTTATGATTCATGGAAGAGACACCCAAATGGTGGTAGCCACTCATATTGCCCATGAGTCCAGTGATAATATTGGCAATGCCAGCTATTTTTAATTCATGGTTTAAATCCATATCACGGCGGGTAGCTAACTCGATCCCTGTACCATTTAATAACAAGGCGATGGCACTCATGACGAGGATGGTGGCAATGTTGACGGCTTGCCCAGCAATGACGGTCCAATTTACTTGGTCTAAATCAGCTAGGGAAATGGGTTGCCACAAGCTGCCTTTGAGGAAGGGGCCCAGCATCCAGCCCTGGGTAGTGAGGTTAGCTAATGAACCAGTTAAGTAGGCGACGAGGTAAAAAAGGAGCGTGCTGCCAATAACCATGCTGGGAATGACAAGGGAATGGTCGGTGCGGCTGAGGATGAAAAAGATGGTGATAGCAAAAATGAGGCCGGGCAGCCAACGCAGCAGTATATCAGGTTGCAATAAGGCTAAGCTTAGAGGTTGGTCAGTCATTGTGCTGATGGCGCCTTTGGTTATGAGCCAACCTGTGCCGGCCAAAAAGCCACCGATAACAGGATAGGGCAAAAAGCGCACGAGACGGCCTAATTTGAATTGGCCTAAGCTCCATAAAAAGATGCCTGCACCTAGGGATGTGATGCCGATGGCGACGACAACGGTGAGGAAAATGGCCTCGGGTGCGGTAGTAGGCAATAAGGTTTTGGCGATGACGGCCGCAATGCCAGCTAAAATAGCAGCGGGTATGTCTTGGCTGCTGCCAATTGTACCAGGTAGAGAGGTGAAGAGAGAAACGATTAAGCTGAGGATGGCAGTGGCGAACAGAACAAGACCAATGCCCTGGGCGATGAAGCTGGATAGATCGCCCGTGAAGATGAGGGCGGCGTAGGAAGCGGCTAGGACGATTTGCAGGAGGCTACCGATGATACCGGCGGTGAGGCTGGGGATGAGACGATCGGGTTGAAATTCCTGGCGTAAATCCCTAAAGATGTGGACAATTTCTTTTGGATTGTTGGTGGATTGATTCATCGATACCTCCCGGTGATTGAGTTTCAAATGTAATTTATTGGAGGTAGTTTAATGCTATAGGGGCACATGTGAAAATAATGGGGAAAGAAAACAGTAGTAAGATCAGTTCTATTGCTCTACCTGGCAATAAATAGTGCTTGATAGCTGCTCTTCTTTATGCTAACTTTCATTAGATTGTCCCGGACGATATAAATGTAAGATTACTAGGCACTTGTAGTGCTAGCATCGACAAAAAATTGTCGATAATTGTGAAGTGTAAATTGAGAATGATGAATTATGAATGAAGCCTCTCCCATTCACAATTGACAATTCAGACTTCACCATTCACCATTTTTTTTCCATGCGAAGTCTTGGAAAAGACGAATATTCCTAAATAACTCAAATGACTAAAAAGTGGAGGTCATAGTGACGGCTGAAATTGGGCTTGTTCTATTGATTTTGGGTATCGCCATTGTCCTCTTTGCCTCAGAAAAAGTTCGGGTAGATGTGGTCTCGATGATGGTGTTGCTGGCATTGCTGTTGTCAGGGCTGTTGACACCGGAAGAGGCCTTTTCGGGCTTTTCTAACCCGGCTGTGATTACAGTGTGGGCTATTTATATTGTCAGTGCGAGTCTGACACGAACAGGTATTGCTGATTTTATCGGCCGTTATATTGCGAGGGCGGCGGGGACAGAAGAGTGGCGGCTGGTGCTGGTTTTGATGGTGACGGTGGGGGTGATGTCGGCCTTTATGAACAATATTGGAGCCACGGCCGTTCTCCTTCCCGTAGCCATTCAATTGGGGCGACGGGCTCATGTGCCAGTCTCTAAGCTGCTCATTCCGCTGGCCTTTGGCTCATTATTAGGCGGTGTGACGACTTTGATTGGTACGCCGCCCAATTTATTGGTGAGCACTGCTTTGCATGATATGGGCCTGGAGCCATTTTCCCTTTTTGATTACACGCCAATGGGTTTGATTATTATGGTCGTCAGTGTTGTCTACATGACCTTGATCGGCCGTCACCTGTTGCCCAGTTATCAGCAGGCGACCCATATCCCCGATCTGTCTGATCTGGATAGTGAGTACCGTTTACGAGATTTTCTAACAGAGCTGCGGGTTGAGTCGAGGTCGCCGCTGATTGGCAAGACGATTGCCGAGAGCCGTTTGGGTGAGCAGTATGACATGACGGTGATGGGGGTGCTGCATAATGAAGAGATGCGTTTGGGTATTTTACCCGATACGCATATCCAGGCAGGGGATGTTTTATTGGCCAAAGGGGAAAGTAATACTATTCTGGCGGTGCTGGAGAAGATTGGCGTTTCCATTGTATCGGGTCAGGTGCTGACAATTAATGATTTGCGCTCAGCAGACTCTACGGTATCCGAAGTGGTGGTGACCCAGTTGGCGAATATGGTGGGCAAGACATTGAAGGATGTGAATTTCCGGGCACGGTATGATTTGAATGTATTGGCTATTTGGCGTGAGGAGGCCCCTATACGTGGCCGTTTAGGTGAAGTACCCTTGCGGATGGGGGATACATTGCTGGTGCATGGCCCGCGAGACCGGATTGAGGGGCTGCGTGATGATAATTCCTTCCTGTTGCTACGTCCCCCAACGGAGCTGTTGCGCCTGAATAAGGCGGCCATTAATTTGGTTATTTTTGTTTCGATGATCACGATGGTGAGCTTTGGCTGGTTGCATATTTCGGTAGCGGCCGTGTTGGGGGCCATTCTTTCGGTGTTGGCGGGCTGTTTGACGATGGATGAGGCCTACTCATCCATTGAATGGAAGTCAGTTTATTTGATAGCCGGAATGCTGCCTATGGGTGTGGCTATGGAAAAAACAGGCACAGCACTTTTCTTGTCGGAGCAAATATTAACGGCGGTAGGAGATATGGGGCCAACGGCCGTTCTCATTGGTCTCTTCATTCTAACGACTATTATTACCGCTTTTATGTCCAATGCGGCAGCGGCCGTTCTTGTAGCACCCATTGCTATCAATACGGCTTTGGCAATTGGTGTTGATCCCCGAGCTTTTGCCATGGGTGTGGGCATTGCTGCTTCCAATGCGTTTCTTTTTCCTATCGGTCATCAAGCCTGTGTTCTAGTATACGGCCCTGGCGGTTACCGCTTCTTTGATTACACCAAAGTTGGTCTGCCGCTTACCCTGATCATTTGGCTTTTAATGATTATCTTCCTGCCTATCTTCTGGCCCTTGTAGTCTTTGAGCAGGGGAGCCTCTCTGTGAGAGGGATGTTAGATAAATAAGATGGGGGTTGCGGATAAATGACGCGCCAACGTATAATGTTTGCCATTCACTTTTTTAAGTAGCTTAGGAAAAAATATGTCAATTTTATGGATGATCGGCGGCTTTTTTATTGTACTGACTCCCATTGTATTGGTTCATGAATTTGGGCACTTTTGGGCAGCCAAGAAATCCGGTATTCGTGTGGAAGAGTTCGGTTTGGGTTTGCCGCCCAGGGCTGCCAAATTAGCTGAGAAAGATGGCACAATTTACTCTCTAAATTGGATTCCCCTTGGGGGCTTTGTTCGGCCAGCGGGTGAGGATGATCCGACTGTGCCTGGTGGTTTGGCCAGTGCTTCTAAACGTGCTCGTTTTTTTGTTCTCATAGCTGGTTCCACTGCTAACTTCATCATGGCCATCTTGGTATTTTGGATTGCTTTTATGATTGGCCCCCCTATGGCTGATGAGAGCCGCGTGGCAGTTTTAAGCATCCTTCCTGATTCGCCAGCGGAGGCGGCTGGCCTGACTGAAGGAGACACCATTATGGCTGTGAATGGAATTGCTGTGGCCGACAATATCGGTCTTATTCAGCAGGAAGTGAATGGTTCTGAGGGGCAGCCTGTCACCATGTTGTTAGAGAGGAATGGTCAAGAGGTCGAGACGATTTTGGAGCCGACTTTTTTTGAAGATCAGGGAACATATATGATCGGTATCAGTTTAGGCCACCCTTTGTCTGATGAACGGGCTTCGATGGGGCCAGGTGAATCGGCCGTTGAGTCAGTGCGTTTTATTGGCAATTATGTGTCTCTCTTTTTCCAAGTGCCGTCCATGCTGATTCGGGGGGATATTTCGCCCAGCGAGGCGCGTCCGGTAAGCATTGTGGGCATTAGCCAGATTGCGGGCCAGGCGGCTGAAGCTTCAGCCGATAACGGCAATTTGTTCCCTTTGCTGTCTATGATTGCGTTTATTAATGTGGCCCTTGGTTTGACAAATCTGCTGCCAATTCCAGCCTTAGACGGGGGGCGTATCCTATTTGTGATTGTAGAGGCCATTCGTGGGCGTCGCATCGAACCAGAGCGGGAGAGCATGGTGCATATCATTGGCATGGCCGTTTTGCTTGGTTTGATGGTTTTGTTAATCGTGCAAGATTTGGTGAATCCGATAATTCCTTTTTAATAGAAAAGAAAGCTGATTGATGATTGAAGGGACTTGGTTATACTTAGTAACCAAGTCCTTTTTGTATTCAGGTTGAGGTAGGTTTATGCCCCGAAAAAAGAAGTTGATGATGGCCGAACATTTATATGATTTTCAAACTGTGGTGGGTTGTGCCCTGGCCCCAGACGGCCGTCATGTGGCCTTTTCTGTCACCCGAGTGGATCGGGATAAAGAGAAAAAATATAGTAATTTGTGGCTGGTGCCCACCGGGCGTGGCGCTGCTCACCAGTTTACCTATGGCGATCATAACGATTTTCGACCCCGTTGGTCGCCTGATGGCAAGCAGATCGCTTTCCTTTCTAATCGAGGTGGCTTGAAACGAGCGCAGATTCACCTTATTCCTTTTGCTGGAGGTGAGGCACGGCCGTTGACCGACATTAAAGGCACAATTGGCTCATTTGCTTGGTCACCTGATGGCAAGCAGTTTCTCTGTTTGGTGCGAAAGACAGATGTGGAGGTGTTAGAGCGGGAGGAGAATGAGAAGAAGAAGGAATTGGGCATTGTGGAGCGGCATATTGAGCGCGTGCATTATAAATTTGATGGCTCAGGTTTTTTGCCCAAAGAGCGTTGGCATATTTGGACTGTTAATGCCCGCACAGGCAAAGCCAAACAGTTGACAGATGGTGCAATGCACGATGAATATAGCCCTTGTTGGTCGCCCGATGGTCAAGAGATTGCCTTTATCTCTAATCGGCATGATGACCCTGATTTTCACCCAGAAGCGACAGGCATTTATATCCTAAACGTTGCTAATGGGGAGATGCGCCAGTTACCGGCCCCAGATGGGGAGTTTAAGGGGCAGGTGCGTTTTTCGCCAGACGGCCGTTATCTGGCCTATTATGGGCGCGAGGATCGGGGGGATTGGTGGCGGAATCCCCATTTGTGGGTTGTACATGTTGATGGCAGTGAAGGGGCACGCGATATTACGGCTGATCAGGATTTGTGTATTGGCAATGCCAGCACCAACGACGTGGGGGGCTGTGTGACGATGCCACCTACCTGGTCGGTGGACAGTCAGCGCATTTATTTTCAAGTTTCGCATCATGGGCGGGTTACTTTGCACAGCGTGGACATTTGGAGCCAAGATTGGCGGACAGTGCTGGAAGATGTGAGTATGGTGGGGGCCTACAGCTTTGATAAGGCCCAGAGCAAATTGGCTTATTTCCAGGCAGGCATGGCTGATTTGGGCCAGATTTGGGTGAAGGATTTGGGGAACGGCCGTCAGAAAAAATTGACCAAATTCAATGAACGCCTCTTACGCGGCTTAGATTTGGGTGAAATGGAAGAAGTCTGGTTCAAAGGGGCAGCTGACAATGATTTACAGGGTTGGATTTTGAAGCCACCCGGTTTTGACCCCACCCAGAAATATCCTTCAATTTTAGAGATTCACGGCGGGCCATTGGGGCAATATGGCCAGGCCTTTATGCACGAATTTTACTATTTGGCAGCCAATGGCTATGTGGTTTATTTTAGCAATCCACGTGGCGGACGTGGCTATGGCGAAGCCCATGCCAAAGCCATTTGGAATGATCATGGCGGTGCTGATTATGATGATGTGATGGCTTGGGCAGCCTATCTGAAGGCCCAGCCTTACATTGATGTTGATAGGATGGGGGTGACAGGTGGCAGTTATGGCGGTTTTATGGTGAATTGGATCATTGGACACACCCATCAGTTCAGAGCGGCTGTGACTCAGCGCAGCATCAGCAATCGCCTCAGCAGCTATGGCAGCAGCGACATCAATTGGCGGCGCGAATTTGCCTTTGACAACGAAGCCCCTTGGGAGAATTTGGAGAATTATTGGAAACAGTCGCCGCTACAATATATTGGCAATGCCCGAACCCCAACGCTGGTGATTCACAGTGAGCAGGATATGCGCTGTCCTATTGAGCAAGGCGAGCAGGTTTTTGTGGCTTTGAAGAGGCTAGGAGTGGACACAGAGATGGTGCGTTACCCTGGTACGTCACATGGTTTGTCGCGGATTGGCCGTACTGACCGTCGTGTGTCTCGCCTCAGGCATATTTTGCGTTGGTTTGATAAGTATTTGAAGAGGACGTAATTCATAAGGCGGCAAAGCCGCAAAATTTTTCCACAAAGGGCACAAATGACACAAAATTTATCTGCACTTTGTGTTATTCGTGACCTGCGTGGAGGATAATTTACGCTTATGGCGCATATTTTGCGCTTGTACGAAGTAGTTGGGTAATTGGTCATGTTTGTTAGCAATAACCTACATTCCGCAGGGAAATTTAGAGATTGAAGAATAAAATTATGCAAGAGATAGGGTCAGGGATAAGCTTGTCTGTATGACAGAACAAGCCTATGAATACGAAACACAAAGATTGGATCATCTGGGAATAGTGGCAGGGATATGCGAGCGAATCAACTTAGTCAACATCATCGATGGGTCACTGCCATCACCAACCGACCGTAAGGTGAGTTGTGGACAGGCAACAAAGGCCATGGTGTTAAATGCCCTCGGTCTAAGCGGCCGAGCCCTGTATTTGATGCCCGAATATATGAAAAACAAGCCAGTAGATTTGTTGATAGGAGAAGGACTGCAAGCAGAGGATTTCAACGATGATACCCTGGGACGAGCCTTGGACGAGATACAACAGATGGGGGTCACAGAATTGTTTGCTCGTATAGCAGCCGAAGCCTTACAAGAGTATGGCATCAAGCCAGAATATGTGCATCTAGATAGCAGTAGTTTCATGTTGCAGGGAGAGTATGACTCAGCCTATGCGCAGCGGATGACGGAGGTGTACGGAGCCGTCGCCATCAAACAGGGATATTCAAAAGAGCAACGACCCGACTTAAAGCAAGTGGTTGTCAATTTGATAACCAGCCAAGCATCAGCCCTGCCGCTGTGGCTGGAAGTGCTAGATGGCAACAGCAATGATAAGCAGAGTTTCCAGAAGACAGTCACGGCCTATTGTGAGCAACTAACAGCAGGGGAACCACCACCGTGGTTCATCATGGACAGTGGTGGCTATAGTCAGGAAAATCTGCAAACATGGCAACAGATGGGGTGGGTAACACGTGTGCCTGAAACTATCAAACAAGCCAAAGAACTTATCTCGATTGTAGCCATTGAAGATATGGAGGAACTGGGTCAGGGCTATCGCCTTTACCCCATAGGCACCTGGTATGGGCATATCAAACAACGCTGGTTGCTAGTCTACTCAAAACAAGCGCACGAGCGCGAGGAAAAACAGCTACGCCGTCGTATCACTAAACAGCAAAAGGCTATCGAGACAGAGTGGCACAAATTATGTCGGATACGATTTTCCTGTCAGGAGGATGCCCAAGCCGCTTTGCAGAAATTCTCAGGTCAATTGCGTTGGTGGCTCCTCGCAGCCCAAGTGGCACCCATCACAAAACACAAGCGGCGGGGTCGGCCTGCTCGGGGCCAGCTTCCGGAGGTGATTGGCTGGCAGATTCAAGGAGACCTGAGTGTTGATGAAGCTATGGTGACTGAAAAAGCTCAATGGTTAGGACGCTTTATCCTAGCGACTAATATTCTGGATGAAGAGAGACTACCCAACCAGCAACTCTTGTCTTGTTACAAGGAGCAAAGCAGTTCAGTTGAGCGCGGTTTTCGCTTCCTCAAAGACCCCATGTTCTTTGCTGATAGCCTCTTCCTCAAGAGTCCGGTACGTATGATGGCCATGATCATGATAATGGGCTTAGCTTTGTTAATCTATGCTCTGGCTGAACGAGAAATTCGCTTAGCACTAGTCCAACAAGATGAAACGATTCCTCATCAGACGGGCAAACCAACCCAAAAGGTTACCATGCGGCGGGTTGCACAAATATTTGAGGGCGTTGATTTACTCATCATCAGAGTTGGTACTGAGATTGTATCTCGCCAAGTACTCAACCTAACACCTGTCAGATTGAAGATTTTGAAGCTTTTTAACCCCTCAATTCAAAATTGTTATTTACTCAATTTCCGGTGCGGAATATAGGGATAATTGACTGAACAAATGGTTTTGGGGTTGACAAATCGGCAAAAAAGAGTATAATTAGTGTGTATTTTACACTAAATAACGATTAGGGGAATTCTCCCCTTTTCTTTTTGATCTTAGTTTGTGTTACTGATACACGAAAGGAGCGTCAATGTTTGGCATTCATTATCTCAAAAGTGGCCCGACCCATTATGTGTTGCATTATCAAAACGGCCGTCTACGCCATCAAGGTAGCGGTTCGGCCTTCTTCTACTACAAACCCTCTTCAACCATTGCCGTTGTGCCGGTAGGTAGCGCCGATGTGCCCTTTATCTTTAACGAAGCCACGGCCGATTTCCAGCCGATCACTGTACAGGGGCAGTTGACTTATCGCATCAAAGAGCCAGAATTGGTGGCCTCATTGCTGGATTACACAGTGGATGGCCAGATTGACAATTATATGACAGAAGACCCTGATAAATTGCCCTTGCGCCTAGTGAATTTGGTGCAGGTGGCCACGCGAGCGGAGGTACAGCAACGGCCGTTACGTGATGCTATCCAAGCATCAGACGAAATTGTGGCTAGCGTGCTGGCCCAAATAGCGAATGATCCAGCTTTAGGCGCTTTAGGTGTCGAAATCATCACCCTCTCTATCCAAGCGGTAAAGCCCACGCCAGAGACAGCCCGGGCTTTGGAAGCTGAAGCCCGCGAAAACCTGCTGCGTCAGGCCGATAGTGCCATCTATGATCGGCGTAATGCGGCCGTGGAGCAAGAGCGGCGCATCAAGGAAAATGAGCTGAACACAGAATTAGCTGTTGAGGAAAAGAAACGACAAATCCGAGAAACACAAGTCGAGGCAGATTTGGCGGTGGAGCGCAAGCAGCAAGAAATCCGCGAGACCCAGTTAGCGGGGCAAATTAAGCTAGAAGATGAGCGCAAGCAATTTGTGGCCGCTCGTGTGGAAAATGCCCGTGCTGAAGCTGATGCCCAAGCTTATGCTGTCGAAGCCTCATTGAAGCCCTTGCAAGCCTTAGAAGATGATATGCTGCAACTGCTGATGATGCAGTCGGCTGAACCGCGTCTTCTGGTGACGCAAGCTCTTAAAGAGTTGGCTCAAAATGCGGCCAAGATTGGGCAGTTGAATATCTCGCCTGATTTACTGGATACGCTGATGAAACAGAAATGAGATTATGAGATTGGGAGATTAGATTATTTTGCTTGCTCAATCTCTAAATCTCCCAATCTCCTCTCCAAAAATGACCTACGAAAAAATCATTCTTGTTACTCGTAAAACCCGCCTGGAGGAGTTGATAGAACGCTTTAACACGCGGGCCCAGGCCAAATTTTATATTGAACATAGTCAGGGTAATTTTGCCCTCTATGAGCAGGAGCATGAAACGTATTATGGGGCATTGTCGCTGTTGCGGCGGGGTTTGAAAAAGGTAGCCAAGATACAGGAAATTGAGCGAAGCTTTTTGCCCAACTTTATCTTTGCCGCCCATGATTTGGTGGTGACTGTCGGGATTGATGGGCTGGTGGTGAATACGGCTAAATATCTGGCGGGCCAGCCGATTTTGGCGGTGAATCCTGATCCAGCCCATATTGATGGTGTTTTATTGCCGTTTGATGTGGCTGGGGCTTTGGCGATTGCCCCAGAGGCAGTGCACGGTCAAGGACAGATACGGCCAATCACGATGGCCGAAGCACGATTGAATGATGGTCAACATTTATTGGCTTTCAATGACCTGTTTATCGGCCGTCATGATCATGTGTCAGCGCGGTACAAGATTGCGGTGAACGGCCGTTCCGAAACACACTCTTCCAGTGGCCTCATTGTCTCCACCGGGGCTGGTTCTACGGGTTGGCTCAGCAGCCTTTTTAACATGGCACAGGGTATGGTGCAGCACTTTGGTAAGGGGGAAGAGGTTTTGGCGCGACCAGATTTGGGCTGGGACACAGACAAACTGCTGTTTGTGGTGCGGGAACCCTTTGTGAGTAAAACATCGGCAGCAGAGATTGTATGTGGGGCCATAACGGCCGATCTGCCCCTCGTTTTAGAGTCCACTATGCCCGAAGGGGGGGTGATTTTTAGTGATGGGGTAACGGCTGATTATTTGGCCTTCAACAGTAGCACTGTGGCCACTATTGGGCTGGCGCAACGGCAGACACAGTTGATTATTGGCTGATATTATTGTCTCGCATCAATTGGCGTAGGGCGGTAACGGCCGTTTCCATCTTATCCAAACCGCTAAAGCCATCAAGTTGTCCGGAAGCTGCTAAGTGTGGCTCCAACGACAGAATACCCTCATAGCCACTGTTAGCCAACGCGGCCAACAACTGTGAGACTTGCCCATCTCCTTCTCCGGCGGGCACGACGCTGCCACCTACCAGCAGCGCATCCTTGATGTGGATATAGGCGATGTAGGGATGAAGGGTTGGCCACCATTCATCCACTTGATGGGCGATGCCACATTGCACAAAATTGGCCGGGTCCCAGAGAAAACGCAAGCGGGGTGAGTTAATGGCTTCAAGGATTTCATAACAGGATTGCGGCGTATCACCCACCAGATGCTTTTCATTTTCCAGGAGCAAAATGATGTCCAATTTGTGGGCTAAGTCCGTTAATTGCCCCAGTCGTTCAGTGGCAACGGCTACAGCATTCTCCTCGTTAGGCCGGGGATAGAATGAAAAGAGACGAATATTTTTGGTGCCAAGTTGATGGGCCGTTTCGGCCAGACGGGACAATACCTCTTTTTCGTTTTGGATAGGGTCTTGGATGGGTGATTTGCCGATGGGGCTGCCCATGCAAACAACCTTTGTTTCGTATGCCTGACAAAGTGACTGAATGCGCTGTATGTGATCGGCCGTAAATTGTGTACAGCGAACTCCCCAAGCCTGCCGTACATCAATACTTTTTATATTTAGCTTCTTTAGACCCTGTAACTGTTCTTCAAAATCAACGGCAATTTCATCCCCAAACGCACTGATTTCCATCATTGTTCGTTGTCCCTCATTTTATAATTTTGGGTTATCTTTCCTCTAGTTTGTTTGCCGCCCTCTTTGCGTATAAATCACTTGGATAATCGTGCCATAGGCGCCAATATGCGGCAACTGCTTCTGCTTTCTTGCCTTGTATTTCGTATGCCAATCCTAGTAGATAAAGCGCTCGGGGCAATGAAAAGCTCCGCCCATAGTCTTTATTGGGTTCAAATTCATTGATAATGGTGGTGAGAATGGGAATGGCGGTAGCCAAGTCGCCAGTTTCTAGGATAAGGGCTTCTGCCGAATTTAGTGCCTCCTGGAATGGTATACCTAAACTGTTAGGCGCGTGCTGACTCAGCTCAATAAACTTTTCTAATTCACCGTCCCACTCATAAAGGACACGGTCAATGTCCCCAAAAGAATCCGAAGCGTTGAAATATAGTTCGAGATGGAGATTGTTCTCCATCATCTTCAGGCTGTAATCCTTGATGTTATAACTGATTGTATGCTGTTTTGCCTCCCATCCACTTTCATTTTGTATGAGTTGGCGAAAATGAACAGAGCTACCAAGTTGAATGGCAATAATAGGTGTGTCGAGAAGAGAGAAAGGATGCGTCTTAGTCGAAATCATACCCGCTTCCTCTTTTTTTTGTAGGGAAGGTTGTCAATTTCACAAACTCTGTTTCTATGTCCATTTGCAATGCTGACCAAACTTCAATTTCAGCATAATCACTCAAGGTCGGATGGGATAACATGAAAACCCAGTCAAGCCATCCATCGCCATTAAGGTCTAGTTGCTGTGGGTGAATGATTCTGGCTACATCAAATATATTGCCCTCATCATATTGTTCCAAATTTTCCATTAACAGTTTGTCAAATGAGCATAAAGGAATCGTTTCAGCAGTCCTTAAAACTTCTAAATCATTTGTCAGTAGCACATCATAGGCTGCTTGGCATCCTTTATAAGCGCTCTCTAGCCCATCATATTCTTGCAAAAAAGCCTCTGCTGCTAGAGAAAATCCTGCTAATGAAGCTCCATCGCGTAATGCCTCAAAAACGGAACGAGCCATCCCCTTATCTTCTAGATAAACGTAATTCATTCCTAATATAAAATGCATCACATGTTGATATGATATGCTAAAAGGATCATCGTTACTGGTGTTTTTTTGTAGTGCCTCTTCTAGAAACGTGATCACTTTGGTGTAATTTTCTTGGTGAATTTGCTGCTGGAGCCATTCAGCTATAAAGTAAGTTTGTTGGTCAGGAGGAACATGTGCTATTGTATGCTCAACTGTTTCATATATGTTACCAGTCCATTCATAAGTCGTTGTAATTAAACCATGAGAGACCACTTGTAGACGAGAGGGATTGTCACCTTCAATAAAAGCCCATTCATCGCTTATAACCCCACCACTAAAATGGAATGGTGTTCCGGGTAACTGAATAAATTGCTCACCATCCCAGCGAAATATGTGAAGTGAGCTCCCAAGCATAGAGCCACTATGGCCCCAAGTTTCAACCAGCAGTGCAGGTTGGGCACTATCTGTGATTTGCCTTACTTCAAAATTGGTAATTCCTCCCGAAAAACGAGTCATAGCTGCCCATTGACTGATAAGCGGTGTTACAATAAATGAGCCATCTTCATCTTGCCAAATTGCCATCAGTACCCCACCGTCTAAGTATCCAGAAAGCCTTTCAATAATAGCGAGCCATATTTTTTGCCTATTGCCGAGCAAATTTGTAACTGATGTTGGGACAGGGAGGCACTCGTCACATCTTGAATTGTTAAGTTGTAGTCCATGTGCGTGCAGATAGTTGTCGAAGGTCTCTAATGTAGCAATTCCAGTGGTAAGGTCAGCGGCAATGAGATTGGCTAGTAATTCATCCAGTGCATTGCTAGGATAGTATGTGGATGCATCTACCATTTGCCATTCAACCTCTGTCCGATAGGGACTATGTGGAAACCGTAGGAGAAATTCGTTGCCAGCCTCAACAATCTCTTTGCGGCCTCGGTCACCATAAAAACTGTGGAGATTTATATCCGCCATAAATTCTTCAGCATAGGTTTCTACACTCGAAACAGATGCGGCAGCTTGTGCATCAGACCAGGTACGGAGCTGATATAGTTCAGCTGAGTCTCCTGCTAAAGTTGTGACGGGAGGTAAGGTGGGTGTTATGAATGGCTGTCTTAGTTCAGGGGTGGAGGGAAGCGTTGGTGTTATGGTCAAGGAAGTTGACAGTATTTTTGTTACTGTGGGGGGTACGGCCGTTCCTGTTGATGGAGTTGTTGACTGAGGTGTATCTGTCTTTAGAACCCTGATGGCCTCTGTCGATGGTGATAAATGCTCATTATTCTTACAGCCGAGAATCGATAGAATGATGAGTAAGCTGAACCATTTTTGCATGATTGTTATTACACCAATTCAATTCCATATTGGCTTTACCCAATTGACAAAGGCGGGGAAGGCAACTTCTGGTTCTGGTAAATTGGGATGCCATCGCTTTTCACTTTCAAACAAGATCCAACCATCATACCCCGTTACTTTAAGCAGTTGAATGGCTTCCGCCAAAGGCAACTGCCCTTGACCGGGCAAAACATAGCGCCAGCCATCTTGCATAGCTTCTGGGTGAGTTGGGTCAGAGACAGCATCCTTCACATGGGTATAGCCCACACGAGAACCAATGGCGGCATAACTTTCTGCTGGTGTTTCGCCGCCCACACGGGCTGTGTGGCCCATGTCCCACAAGGCCCCAAAGGCGGGGTGATCAATCCTATCTAAAAGAAGCTGGCAATCATGTGCTCGTATCCAATTGTCATGTGTTTCAAAGAGCCAATTTAGCTTATTTGCCCCATCGAGTTCAAGAATCTTCTGGACACATTCTTGCCCCACTTTGGCTAGCTCCTCATGACTGTTTTGGGCTAAATCACCCCCACCAAATACACGAATATTTTGTGCCCCAAGTTGAAGGGCCACCGGTATGGTGCGTTTTGCTTCTTCTAGGTTGGTGCTCATCTGTTCCTGCTCACATACCTTGATGCTGGAACTGATGCCGCTGACTTCCAAGCCAGCGTCCTGTAATTGGCGGCTGGTTGCGGCCACATCCGTGGTGAAGATAGGCAATCTTGTAATATCAATTTCGTCCAGCAAGCCGCGAAAATCAACACCATCAAAGCCATATTCAGGCCCTTTTTGACAAATGGTGTCTAAATCCCAAGCGGGGCAGCCCAGCGTCATCATACTAATTAAAAAAGTAAACCCCCAGCTATGCTGGGGAGACTGCTAAAGTTTGACAGATACGGGAGCATTTAAGAATCTCCAAAAAGAACCGCTCAAAGTTCAAAAAAGGAGATTCTTAAATGGAAGCAAAAAGTCTAAGTCATACAAAATGGGAATGCAAATACCATATCGTATGGATACCAAAATATCGAAAAAAGAAATTGTTCAAAGAGTTGAGAAAGCATTTGGGAGAAGTGTTCAAAGAATTAGCAAGACATAAAGAATGTGAAATAGTGCAAGGGAGTTTGAGAGCAGACCATGTGCACATCTTGATAGAAATTCCACCAAAATATGCAGTATCGCAGGTGGTAGGGTATATCAAAGGGAAAAGTGCCATACATATAGCTAGAACATATGGAGGCAGGAAAAGGAATTTCACTGGGCAAAAATTCTGGGCGAGAGGATATTATGTCTCGACAGTAGGTAGAGAGGAGGCAGTGATACGAGAATATATCCAGAAGCAAGAGCAAGAAGACAGAAGATATGACCAGTTGACCTTGTTCGACGATGAAAGTTAAGGTGCTTACCCCAGTGAGGGGCTAGCAGTCAGCCGCTTTGAGCGGCTCACACATTCAAACCGCTTTGAGCGGTTCTCATGTTCAAGCCACCACCTTTGGTGGTGGTTATGACTTTCATAACTTTCTTTCTAGTGAGGTGGCAGTCACCACACTACCCCTCTTACTGAAAAGATTGACTCAAATCCCCGTCAAGAGTTATTCGTTCATTCTTGTGGAAGTGTGAATTGGCAATCAAGTCCTTTAATTTTTCCACATAAGCATCCTCATTAATGGGCAGTGTGACGGTTTTGTTGTTGAAAGCGGATAACATAATGGCGTTGCCTAACATGACAGAGTTTAGTCCTTCTATAGCGGGCGCAATTAGCGGCTCATCATGCAGAATAGCATTGGCGAAGTTAGCAATGATCTCTTTGTGGCCAGGGTGATTGTGGGCTGGGAAAGGGACATCAGTTTCCCAACTTTCACCTTTATCAAACCCCCCTTTGGCCTCTTTAATCAGGTCAAACATGGATTTTCGATTGCGATAAAACGTAAGTTGGCCATCTTCAAAGATGAGTTTGCCCTGTTCACCTACAATTTCTAGACGGTTTGTCCCTGGGGCTTCGGCCGTTGAGGTAATGAAGTGTCCCACCAGGCCGCTATCATACTCAAAATAGGCGGTTACTTCGTCTTCAACTTCAATGTGATGATATTTGCCGAGGGTGGCAAAGCCTGTCACTCGGCTGGGCATGCCCATAATCCACTGATACAGGTCGAGATTGTGGGGCGATTGGTTGAGCAAGACGCCGCCACCTTCGCCAGCCCAAGTGGCCCGCCAGCCGCCGCTGTCATAGTAGGCCTGGGTGCGGAACCAATCGGTAATGATCCAGGTGGCACGCACCAATTTGCCCAGTTCGCCACTGTCAACTAGTTCTTTGATTTTGCGATAGTAGCCATAGGTGCGCTGCATAAAGACGGCCCCAAACATAAGATTGGGCTTGGTTTGGCGGGCCAGTTGGTAGGCATCAATCATTTTACGGCCGTCTTTCACATGGGCAGCTATCGGTTTTTCTACTAGGACATGAATTCCTTTTTGGAAGGCGGCGATGGCGGAGGGGGGATGCTCATAATGGGGGGTGGCGATGATGATGCCGTTAAGGGGAGTGTTTTCGAGTAGATCGTGGTAATTGGTGTAAGCTGGACTTGGTAGGCAACGGCCGTTTCCTCTGCCCGCTCCCTATCTATATCACACATAGCCACCAACTCCGTCTGTGGTAGAGCCACCACATCTTTAACATGTTCACGCCCCATTACACCGATGCCAATCACGGCTAATTTCGCCTTTTCTTGCGTTCCCATATTACTTTGTTATGAAGCCAACGCTTGGCTTGCACCTTCAAGATGAGTGGCCGAAGCAGGATCAAGAATCACGTTATCAATCAAGCGTGTTTGGCCCAGAAAAATAGCCCCTGAGACTAAAACGGGGCCTTCAATGTGGGCTATCTCTTGAAGCGTTTGATGATCGGCCACGCTGATATAGTCCAGACGGGCCAATGGTTCGGCCGCGATTAGGGTCGTCATCTGTTGGCGCAGATGGTTGGCATCCCGTTCCCCTTTGGCAAAGGCGGCCTGCGCCGTCGTTAGTGCCCGATATAGCACTGGTGCTGCTTGCCGCTGTTCTGGTGAGAGATAGGCATTGCGCGAACTCATTGCCAGCCCATCGTCCTCGCGCACGATGGGGTAGATGACTAGCTCCAAATTAAAGTTCAAATCTTGTACCATTTGGCGTAGCACAACGGTTTGTTGGGCATCTTTCTGCCCAAAATAGGCACGAGTTGGTTGGATAATGTTGAATAGTTTAGCTACTACAGTGGCTACGCCCTGAAAGTGGGAGGGGCGCGCTTTGCCCTCTAGATACTGTGTTACCTGGTTTACTGTCACCGTTGTCTGGAAATCTGGCGGGTACATGGCCCCGTCAGTTGGTGTAAAGACCAAATCGGCACCTGCTTTTTCTAGCATGTCTAAATCTCGTGCCAAACTGCGTGGGTAGGTGCTGAGGTCTTCGTTGGCTGCAAACTGAGTGGGATTGACAAAAATGGTGACGGCCACACGATCATTTTCGGCTCGTGCCTGCTCAACGAGGGCTAAATGCCCTTGGTGCAAAAAGCCCATAGTAGGCACAAGTCCCCATGTCAGGGCAGGATCAACCCAGCGCCGTGTCCGAATTTCAGGAATATGACCAGTGGTAATCATATTGGGCTCACCCCCTCCCTTCTAATTTCTGGTGAAAGGCTGCCAGTTCTCCAGGTTTCATGCTGTAGGTATGTTCGTCGGCGGGGAAACGGCCGTCCCGCACTTCATCTCGATAATTTTGTAGAGCCTCTAAAATGGGTTGGCGTAAATTGGCGTACTGTTTGACAAATTTAGGCGTGAATTTGTCAAACAAGCCCAGCAGATCGTGATAAACTAGTACTTGCCCATCACAGTGCGGCCCTGCCCCAATACCAATGGTGGGGATGGTCAGCCGTTCTGTAATGGCCTGGGCTACAGGTAGGGGTACGGCTTCAAGCACAATGGCGCAGCAGCCGGCCTCTTGCAAAGCCAAGGCATCTTGTAGAAGCTTGTGGGCAGATTCGGCCGTTTTCCCCTGCACTCGGAAGCCACCCAATTGGGAAATCGTTTGGGGGGTGAGGCCAATATGGCCCATCACGGGAATGCCCGCCCGTACAATGGCGGCGGCGTTGTCGGCCATCTCCGCACCTCCTTCCAATTTCACTAAATCCATGCCCACTTCCTTGAGAAAGCGACCCGCATTGCGCACAGCTTGTTCGACACTGGTTTCGTATGACATGAAAGGCATATCGCCCACAAGCAAAGCATACTTGGCTCCTTGTGTGACGGCATGGCAATGGTGCAACATGGCTTCCATTGTTACCGAAACAGTGCTGTCCCGACCAAGCATCGTCATGGCTAGGGAATCGCCAACCAAGAGGATGTCGATCTCAGCCGCATCGGCCAATGTGGCTGAGGAGTAGTCGTAAGCGGTGATCATGGTGATCGGCCGTTTTTTACTTTTGTACCGTCGTATGTCAAGTAGGGTCGTTTTTTTGCGCTTCATAGAAGTTTTTCAGGAGATGTTGAATAGATTTTTGGTTGAGATAGCCATTTGGACAAGCCACATCATCTCCTCGCTGTTAAGAATGCCATAAAAGGCCAAAGAAGACTAGTATCAGGCTGACTTTGACAAGAATTGCCTTCAAATCATCTCTCTCAAGTCGTTGTCAGATTCATAGCGGACGGCCGTTGATAATTCTGGTATGATTCGGGTAGAGATAACCTACAAAAGCAAAATAGTAAAACAAGAAATTACCCAAAACCTATGCAATTTGACCCACTTGCTCCTGAGTTCCGCCGCAATCCTTATCCTACATATAATCTATTGCGCCAACATGCCCCGATCTTTTTTTGGGATAGATGGCAATTTTACTTTCTTTCTCGCTATGATGATTGTGCAACTTTGTTGCGCGATAATCGTTTGGGGCAGGGCATTGTCAGTGAAGAGTGGGCTCCTGACACGCAAAAGGATCTCGTGCGCCTGCAAAAAGATTGGATGCTCATGAAGGATCCGCCTGATCACACCCGTTTGCGAGGGTTGGTTTTCAAGGCCTTTACCCCGCGAATGGTGGAGCAGTTGCGGAAAACGATTCAGGCCATCACAGACGACCTGCTGGATAAAGTTCAGGACAAGGGGGAAATGGATTTGATTGCTGATCTGGCTTATCCTTTGCCTGTTACAGTTATTGCCGAAATGTTGGGTATACCTCGCGCCGATCAAGATCAATTTCATGATTGGTCAAATGCCTTGGCCCGCAGTTTGGATTTGACGGAGGAAACGGCCGTTTATGATAATGCCTCCCAAGCAGCAGCCCGTTTCACCGATTACTTGACCCATTTGGCTAATGAACGCCGTCGTCAGCCTAAAAATGATTTGCTTAGTGCTTTAGTAGCCGTCGAAGAAGAAGGGGAACGGCTGACGGCCAATGAACTGTATGCTACCAGTTCTCTGCTCTTTGTGGCTGGTCATGAGACCACCATTAACCTCATCGGCAATGGGGTGTTGGCCTTATTGCGTCACCCAGATCAATTGGCCTTGTTACAGGGGAATGAGGGTTTAATGAAAACGGCCGTCGAAGAGCTCCTCCGTTACGACAGTCCCGTGCAAATGACTTCGCGCCTTGTCCTTGAAGAAATAGAATACAAAGGTCATACCTTTCCCCAAAATACTCAGGTTGCTTTTCTCCTTGGTGCGGCTAATCATGACCCCGCCCGCTTTGAAAACCCCAGCCAGCTAGATATTACCCGTCAAAAAAATCAGCACCTTTCCTTTGGTGGCGGCATCCACTACTGTTTGGGTGCACCCCTAGCGCGCCTCGAAGGCGAAATTGCTATCAAAACCCTTCTACGCCGCCTGCCTAGCCTCAAATTAGCCACAGAAACTCCTGAATACAGCGATAACTACCTTCTACGCGGCCTTAAGGCTTTGCCTCTCACCTTCTAGTAGGAGCGGTTTTTGTGGCTGTCCTTTGTCATATAGGCCCAAACACTTGCCTTTTTAAGAAGGCCATTTATAGTAGACTCCAATCTTTACTTTTTGGAGGTCAATAAAATGACAGTACGTTCAGCAGAAGCCGTATGGAATGGCACCTTGCGCGAAGGCAATGGAGTTATGAAGATGCAGAGTGGCTCTTATGAGGGGCCATTTACCTTTGCCTCTCGCTTTGAAGAGGGAGAGGGGACGAATCCAGAAGAACTGGTAGCCGCTGCCCATGCAGGCTGCTACTCAATGGCCCTTTCGGCTGATTTAGGTCGTGCTGGCCATGCGGCTACCCGTGTTCATACAACGGCTAGAGTGCATCTGGGACCGGTAGATGGCAAACCGACCGTACATACAATTGAATTATTTTGTGAAGCTGAAGTTCCTGGCCTCGAGGATGATGCTTTTCAGGAGATTGCTGCAGGAACAAAGCAAAACTGTCCCATTTCCCGCTTATTGGCTGCGGCTGAAATCAAACTAGAAGCAAAATTGGTGTAAGACCTAATCCAAAACCTGGACAGGACGTTTTATGAGCGATTTTGTTATTGTGGGTGGTGGTATCTATGGCTGTGGTGTGGCTTGGCATCTGGCCCAAAAGGGAGCCGAAGTACTGCTACTTGAAGCCAAGACTGTTGCCAGTGGCGCTTCTGGCGGTTTGGGCAGGCGGGGGGTGCGGGCCAACGGCCGTGATGTCCGTGAATTACCCCTTATGCAGATGGCCTACAACATTTGGCCCACCTTACATGAAAAGCTAGCTGGCTTTACTGGTTATGAACGCAATGGACATTTGTTGCTCTTTGAGCGTGAGCCAGAATATCGTACGGTTGGGGCTCGTGCTTGGTTACAAAATCAAAAAGGCATTCCCTCTCGTCTCATCGCCAAAGATGAATTGCACGAGATGGAGCCTTATCTGAGCGAGCAGGTATTTGCTGCGCTCTACTGTCCCCATGACGGCGTGGCTGATCATACGGCTACAACCCGCAGCTATGCCCAAGCGGCGCGGCAATTAGGAGTGGAGATACGAGAAGAAACGGTCGTTACCGCACTAGAACGACAAGGAGATCAGGTAACGGCCGTTTACACCGCCACCGACATCCGCATCCCTGTTGATCACACCTTGCTCCTCCTTTCCAATCTGCATGTGCCCCAGCTTGTCCAATCAGACTTGGGCATTACCTTGCCTGTTTGGTGGCGACTGCCCCAGGTTATACTTACTGAAGTGGTAGACCCCATGCCGTTGCATCACCTCATTGGTCACGCCCACCGTACCCTAGCTATGAAGAGCAACCCTGGTGGCGAGGTCATGATCTCTGGTGGCTGGCGGGGTCGTTGGAACACGAACAGTAACAAGGGCGAGACGCAGCCCGAACAAGTGGCTGGTAATTTGGCTGAAGCTGTGGCTGTTTATCCCTGCCTCGCCGGTGTGAACGTGAAGGAAGCAGCGGCTGACCGTTGGGAAACCGAAACGATTGACAATATTCCCATCATTGACCATCTACCTGGTGCAACCAATATGATAGTGGCCACTGGTTGGTCGGGGCATGGCTGGGCCATTGCCCCGGCTGTGACCCAGCTCTTGGCTGATTGGGCTTTTTCGGGAAATGTACCGGCATTGTTACGGCCGTTCAGCTACAGCCGCTTCCTTTAATCGGCTATGATCCAACTTTCCTCCGAACAATTTGCTACCTTAACTGGCTGGTTCGCGCCTGAAACGCCTGGTCCACTTATTGGTCGTCATATTCTGAACACAGGGCACGGCACAATCCACGCTGACCGTTGGCCACAACCTCGCGTCATCTTGTCCAACACGGCTGGCAACTGTTCGCTGGCTGGCGATCCGACAGCATTGGCTCCCCAAGATTTGCAGGGCTTGGTTGGTATGATCGAAGCCCCTGCTGCTTTCGTGCCACTTTTGCAAACAAGTTTTGCCGATTTGCAAGTTTGGGATCGTGTCATTTACTCATTAGTGGATGAGCCTCAATTTAGTTTGCCTGAAGGATATAAGGTGCGACGGATATCGGCCGTTGACACTCCCCATCTGCAATCCCTTAGTCCCGAATGCAACTGGATTAGCAAAACTTGGGGTGGTGGGGCTTGTTTGGCGGCCAGTGGTTTGGCGTGGGGAGCTTGGGAAAACGGCCGTTTGGCCGCCATCTCTTGCACTTTCTTCCTAGGTAATCACATTGAGGAAATTGGCGTCGCCACCGAACCTTTGCATCGTGGTCGTGGTCTCGGCGTGGCCTGTGCTGGTGCACTATGCCAAGACATTCGCGCTAGATATCATACACCTAGTTGGGCAACTTCCCCCGACAATATTGTTAGCCTGCGCGCGGCTCAAAAACTTGGCTTTTGTCATCATCACGATGACGTTCTCTATGTTACTGGTATGGCCATTCCTAGACCAGCGATACTTGAGTAGGCCTGACATATTGTCAAAACAAGTCGGGCCTTAGAAGAGAGTTTAAATGCCCCACAGTACTATTTGTCTCACCTTCGATTTTGATGCGTTGTCCGTCTGGTACGGCTACAGCCATACCACACCGGCTATGCTGGCCCGTGGCGAATATGGCGCACGAGTGGGTGTACCACGCTTGCTGAATTTGCTCGCACAACACCAACTTCCCGCTACCTTTTTTATCCCCGGTCACACCATCGAGTCTTTTCCTGAAATAGTCGAAGCCATCTTGCAAGCGGGTCATGAAATTGCCCATCATTCCTACGCCCACCAAAATCCCAGCGAACAAAGTTACGCAGAAGAGCGACAGGATATGGAACGCGCCTTACATGCCCTAGCAAACATTGGCATCAAACCGCTGGGCTATCGTTCCCCTTCAGGCGATTATTCACCAAACACGCTCAGCCTGTTGGAGGAGTTTGGCTTTTTGTATGATTCTAGTCTGATGGCTGATGATTTTCGGCCATATCGGCCCCGCATTGGTGATCAGGTATCGACGCAATTGCCGCTTGTCAAGGGGCGTAAAGCCAATTTGTGGGAGCTGCCCATGAGCTTCGAGTTTGATGATTGGCCACACTTCCAATTCACTTTTGAGCCTTATCGTAACGGCACATCTGCTCCCAGCAAAGTGTTGGAAATTTGGACGGCCGATTTCGATTGGATGCACCAAAATGTGGATAACGGTATCCTCACCATCGCTATGCACCCTCAAGTCATCGGGCGTGGACATCGCATAGCCATGTTAGAACAGTTCGTCAACCACTGCCGTTCCCAGGCTAATGTGACTTTTGCCCGTATGGGTGATGTGGTACAACAATTAACGGCCAAATCTGACTGAAGTATTTTGTTTGGTCAACACTTTGCAAAAAAGAGTGCTGGTTTCTAAATCAGCACTCTTTTTTTGCGTATGGGAAAAGTATATTAAGCGTATGTTATATCGGGCCATCGTCCAGCGACATTACATGTAGAGACAGATAAAAATATAGCAAGTGCTTATAAAAAGGGTTTTTAAGTTTTGATCGCAAGCTGCCACGGCAGCACGGATCTAAAAGCCATCAAGCCCAATCTATAACAACTTAAAAGGAGTTCGTCATGAACCAAAAGCTTAGATCTTTCATTTTTTTCCTACTTGGTGTTGTTGCATTGAATGCTTGTTCGCTGGCAGTTGACGGGGTGGATGCAGCTGTAGTGTCCCCCACTGTTTCTGCCATCACTATTCCCACGACTGTACCGCCAACGGCCGTTCCTGCCCCTATCACAAGTAGTACGAGTGAAGCAACCGCCACAGAAACGGCCGTTTCTCCCACTGCAACGACCGTACCCAGTGCAACGGCCGTAACCGTTCTCAGTACCAATGTCCAATATATTATGGCCTTAACCGATGTCAACGTCCGTAGCGGGCCTGGCACAGGCTACAACATCATCAGTTGGATTGCTGACGGGCAAGCCGCCAAAGTCACTGGTGTCAACAGCGACAACAGTTGGTGGCGTGTTATTTGTCCCGACGACACCATTGGCAGTTGTTGGGCTACCGCAAACAGCCAATACACCCAAGCCACCACCCCACCTAGCACACAGCTCCTGCCCACACCCACCACCAGTGCTTGTGTAGATGCAGCCACTTTCATCAGCGATGTGACCGTGCCCGATGGCACTCAGCTTTTGCCTAACAGCAGTTTTAACAAGATGTGGCGCATTAAAAACAGCGGCACTTGCACTTGGGATTATAGCTACAAGTTCGTTCATGCTGGGGGCTATACATTGGGCGCCTTTGCCACAGAGTTTCCTCTGCCAGTGACTGCGGCCCCTGGTCAGACAATTGATCTCAGTGTGAACCTGATTGCCCCATCCAAAGCAGGAGTTTATGAAGGAGATTGGAAACTACAAAATGCGCAGGGACAACGTTTTGGTATTGGACGAAACCGTAACAATCCTTTTTGGGTCAAAATAGTGGTGCCTTCATCCTTGCCTACTAGCTCAATTACAGGCTGGCTGTGGAATGATTACTGTGTTGCAGACGAGGAGGGTATCATTGCTGGCAACTGCATGGCTGACGGCAATGGGGGCTTCCGAGCTGACAGCATGATTCAACCAACTGAGGGCTATATCGCTGGTGTAACCATCTTGCTGCAAGAAGGGCCCTGCGCCACTGATAATCCTACACCTCCCCTTACCGCTGTAACAGATGCCACTGGTAAATACAGCTTTAGTAACCTGCCATCTGGCACATTCTGTGTATTTATGAATGCAGCTCAGAATGGGAATGGCAGCATCCTGTTGCCTGGTGATTGGACTTTTCCCCAACCACATATCTGGTATCAACAAATCACCTTGGTAGCTGGTGAACAGATAACCTCTATCAACTTTGGTTGGGATTATCAGTTGGAGTAATCAGTTGTACCTAATTGGTTGGCTAAAATGAATATGCCCCAAAAATCTGCGCGATTTTTGGGGTTTTGTTTGTTTTATACCTTCGCTTTTTGGCGGAGTTTGCGTATGATTGGAACGATGAAAGCTTCACCTATGATTCCCACCGCCTTCCATATTATGACCAAGCCGCGTGGCGCAATTTGCAATTTGGATTGTAAATATTGCTACTTCCTCTCCAAAGAGATGTTGTATCCTGGCAGCCGCTTCCGTATGGCGGACGAGTTATTGGAAAATTATACGCGTCAATATATTGAGTCGCAGCGTACGCCAGAAGTGACCTTTGCCTGGCAAGGTGGTGAACCAACGCTGATGGGGTTGGAATTTTTCCAACAAGCCATGAAGTACCAACAAAAGTATGCACGGCCTGGGATGAAGATTCACAATGCGTTGCAAACGAATGGCACGTTGCTGGATGAAGCGTGGGCGCAGTTTTTTAAGGAGCATGATTTTCTGATTGGCCTAAGTGTAGATGGCCCACGTGAGTTACATGATGCTTATCGTGTGAACAAGGGTGGGGCAGGCAGTTTTGACCAGGTAATGCGCGGTTGGCAACTGTTGGTGGATGTGGGAGTTGAGTACAACATTCTTTGCACAGTTCACGCCGCCAATCAGGATTATCCTTTAGAGGTGTATCGTTTTTTCCGTGATGAGCTGCGGACGCAGTTTGTGCAGTTTATTCCTATTATTGAGCGAGCGACAACGGCCGTTCTGCCTTTGGCCAATGTGGGTTGGAGTGAGCGGGATGGTGGGGAACGGTCGTTATACATGCAAGCTGGCACAGAAGTAACTCATCGCTCGGTGAGTGCGGAGGGATACGGCCGTTTTCTCAGCACCATTTTCGATGAATGGGTGCGCCATGACGTGGGGAGCATGTATGTGCAGATGTTCGATGTGGCCCTGGGAGCTTGGCTCGGGCAGCCGGGCGCACTGTGTGTTTTTGCACCCACCTGCGGCAATGCCTTGGCCTTAGAGCATAATGGTGATCTTTATAGCTGTGACCATTACGTAGAGCCTGCCTATCATTTGGGCAATATTCAGGACGACTTATTAATTGATCTGGTGGCTTCACCCCAGCAACGACAATTTGGACAAGACAAACTGACGGCTTTACCCCGTTATTGCCAAGAATGTGAGGTGCGTTTTGCTTGCCACGGCGGTTGTCCCAAAAACCGCTTTATTACTACGCCTGATGGGGAAGCTGGGCTGAACTATTTGTGTGCTGGTTACAAAACCTTTTTTAAGCATGTGGACCGCCCCATGAGAATTATGGCGCGACTGTTGCAACAGAGACGTGCGCCAGCCGAAATTATGACGCTGCTGGCGGCTGAGGATGCCAAGCAGTTGCAGCAAGCCCTGGCTCAAGCCAAACGCAATGATCCCTGCCCTTGCGGCAGCGCTAAAAAATTTAAACAGTGTCACGGACGGAAGCGGTGAATGTTTATGGAGGTAAAACAATGAAAGAGAATAGTTTCAAGACAATTGTTGGCGAGCAAACATATACCGTTTGGACAGATATGTTAAAACGGCTGGTTCCAGAAGGGCGCACACATCATTTAGCCCCGATGATAGCTGGTATGATTCAATATACGTATGAGATTGCCTATGAACAATCTAGTGATGATGAGATAACTGATAGTCTAGTAGAAGTTTTGTCGGATATAGATGAAGTTTTTGCACCAGATGGTTTTGATAAGCGTATTGTGCAAGCAGTGCATTGTCTGTTTGATGATGCTGGCGTAGCTTATGCTAGACGTAGTTCGCGGGGGCAAGGCTATAGTGTGGCTGAAGAGGCTCTTATGCACTTTATCCATTGGCATGACATGCCTTGGGAGTATTGAGGTTTTGATGAATGGTGGCGATGATGGCGGCCTGGCAGCGGCTGGAAAAAGCGGATTGATGTGTGTTTTTATGGTGCTATATCTATGTCTCTTGCCTCTAAAAACTCAGTGACTTGTGACCAAGTAGGAATGCCAATTCTAGCCCCGACTTTGGTGCAGCAGAGGGCCGCCGTGGCCTGGGCAATGTGCAAAGTGTTCGCCCAGCTATGATTACGCGCCAGACCCGCGGCAAAGGCGCCATGGAAGGCATCCCCGGCGCCAGTACTATCCACCACGGGGACGGAAAAGGCAGGTAAACGGCCGTCCTGCCCCTCATGATGCCAAATAATGCCGGCTGTGCCTAAGGTAATGATAACAGTAGGCGCAACGGTCGTTAGTTTTGCCAACGCTAATTCGACTGAATTTATCCCTGTAAAGATTTGGGCAAATCCCTGTGAACAAACAAGATAGTCCACCTCTGTGACTAAGGCAACCGCGCCTGGCTTGACGGAATCGGCATCTAAAATAGTCGGGATGCCCTGCGTTCTGGCCCATTGGCAGAGAGGGCGGGCAATGGCTAATTCATGGCCGTCTACTAGGATGGCTTGGGGACGGTATTGGCTGATATTGCTCAGCTCAAAGGCGGTGGTGGATAACGGACGTTCCTCGGCTGCATAATGGATCAAGGAGCGTGTGCCATCAGCTTTGGCTAAAATAATGGACAGTTTAGTTGCCCCTTCATAGCGCCACACCAAATCAGTGACCACGCCAGCCTCAACTAGTTCGTGTAGATGACGATCACCAAAAATGTCATTGCCCAGTTGAGTGAGTAGAGCAGTACGGCAGCCTAAGCGAGCGGCCGTTACGGCGGCATTGGCGGCCAAGCCACCACCGCAACTAGCCATAGCTGAGGCATAGCTTTTGGCATCAGGTAGGGGATGCTGCTCAACAGAAAATGTTAGATCATAGCAGGCTACGCCAACGCAAAGAACATCTAATTCCATTGCTTTGTCTCACATATCTGAGGAGGCCTGGTTGCCAATCAGTTTCATGTTTCAAACTCTGGGTCAGTTTCATCCCCCTCCTGACTATGGCCGGGGTTAGGCTGGGTCTATATATGCAAACAAGCTTTATTTATGTAAAGTCTAGGAATTGGCTGGCAATGCCCAACAGTACTAGATAACGCAATGTTTTACCAAAAATGACCCAGAAAGAGAAGACGCGAATATCTACATGAAATGTGCCAGCAACGGCCGTTAACGGATCGCCTATGAAGGGTACCCAAGAAAAAAAGAGGGCAACAGGACCCCACTTCTGATAAAATTGTTTGGCTCGGTCCAATGTTTCTGGCTTCATCTCGATATAACGTGACAGGATAAAGCCACCCCCCTTTTTGCCCACAAAATAATTTGTCAATGAGCCAAGGAAGCTCCCCGCCGTAGCAAAGACAATAATCAGCCACTGGTCATAACCCATTGTGGGCATGGCCACCACAAAAACCTCCGAAGCCAAAGGCAGCAGAGTGGCCGATAAGAAACTGATTAAGAAGAGTCCAAAATAGCCAAATTGAAAGAAGAAGGAGAAATCCATTAGGAGGAAGTGTACCAGTTTAAGGGCGGAGTGCGAACAATTTGTGTTGAGTATGAATAGTCCCAGTCAACGGCCGTTGCACACGCCTAACCGCTTACACAAATCTGATCAAAAAAGCCCGGTTATAAATCCGGGCTTCGATTTAACGTTCGCGTCGTCGTCGGCGCCTTTCACGGCCACCTGTGCTTGGTGCCTCAGCATCGGCCGTTTTCATCACCCGATGTGCCCGAATCCATTCCAAGCAATTTTCATCATTGCCCATCATCACGTCTGCTGCCATAATGGCCTGCTTAATCTCATGTTCAATAGGATTGGTGATGGCCGAAGTGAGGCCGTTGGCAATTGCCATTGCTAAAAACACCCCATTCAATGGCGGCCGTTGCGGCAGACCAAACGAGACATTACTAGCCCCACAGCAGGTATTCACGCCCAACTCATCGCGACAGCGATTGACGATGCGGAACACTTGTTGTCCCGCATACCGCATAGCCCCGATCGGCATAACCAAGGGATCGATCACCACATCCTCCTTTGGGATACCATGATCCATAGCCCGTTCCACGATCTTCTTGGCTACGGCAAAACGTACATCAGGGTCTTCCGAAATGCCTGTTTCATCATTGGAAATGCCAATGACAGCTGCGCCATACTTTTTGACTAGGGGCAAGACACTCTCCAATCGTTCCTCCTCACCCGTCACCGAATTGAGTAAGGCTTTGCCCTCATAAGCTGCCAAACCACTTTCCAAAGCAGCAACAATAGAGGAATCAATGGAAAGGGGAACATCAGTGACAGATTGTACGATTTGGATAGCTTTGGCCAAAATAGCTGGTTCATCAGCTAGAGGAATGCCTGCATTCACATCTAGCATATGCGCCCCGGCTTCCACCTGAGCAATCGCATCTTTAACAACACGATCGTAATTGTCAGCTGCCATTTCCCGGGCCAATAATTTGCGCCCGGTAGGGTTAATCCGTTCGCCAATGATGACAAACGGCCGTCCCTCTCCAATAATCACTGTTTTCGTTTTAGAACTAATAATTGTCTCAGCCAAAATTATCTCCTGTTTTCCGTTATCATTATTCTGCAATCAGTTAAACGATTACCGTTCACTGCTCACCGTTCTATATCGCCGTGGCCGTGCCCGCTCCTTTGGATTAGACGCACCTACCTGTTTCGGCCTAGGTAGCAGCCCTGCCTCTTGAATAATTTCAGCCACTAACTCTTCTTGTCGGTAGGCCATCACATGTACCCCTGCTACCCCTTCAATCTCTCGTACTTGCTGGATCATTTCTATGCAAATTCGTTTTCCTTCTTCTCGTTTTTGCGTTTTGGGCGTTTTGCGTAATCGTTCCACAATTTTGTCTGGGATAACAACACCTGGCACTTTGGTACGCATGAATTCGGCTGCTCTTTCGGAACGCAAGGGTCCTACACCAACTAGAATGTACACCCGTTCATGCAAACCTAAGTCACAGACTTTTTGCATGAATTGACGAAAACGGCCGATATCAAAACAGTACTGTGTCTGAATAAAATCGGCTCCCGCTTCCACTTTTTTTGCCAGCCGATAGGGCCGCCAATCATACGGTTGCACAAAGGGATTGGCTGCCGCGCCCAAAAATAGGCGGGGCGGGGTGGTCAATTTGCGCCCGCTCAAAAACTGCGCTTTATCACGCATGATCTTAGCCGTGCGCAAAAGCTGGATGCTGTCAAAATCAAAAACTCGCTTAGCTTGTGGTTGATCACCCGCCGTCACATCATCCCCCGTTAGGCACAGTACATTACGCACGCCCATGGCCGCTGCGCCTAGCAAATCTCCCTGAATGGCGATGCGATTACGGTCGCGGCAAGAAACCTGGAAAATAGGTTCATAACCTGCCCGCACCAACAGGGCGCAAATTGCCACGCTAGACATGTGGCAGTGTGCTCCAGAAGCGTCAGTGGCGTTGATGCCATCACACACTTCAGACAAAACGAGAGCAGCCTCATATACCTTTTGTGGATCAGCGCTATCGGGAGGATTCAATTCGGCCGTTACAGCAAACCGGCCCGAACGCAGCACACGTTCTAGGCGGCTACCAGAAATGAAGGGTATTTCGCTCATTTTATGGGGGAGATTGGGGACTGAAGATTGGAGGCCGAGTGATTTTTACTCCCTAATCCCCAATCTTCAATGATGTCTATTTGCGAAGTACCTACCCAGCCCTTGGGCACATTTTTGTCCTCGCCCGTGAGCATATTGATCCAGGCTGACGAGCCTTGCAGATTGCGATTCACGGGCGGATTGATAAGCAAAATCTCTTTGCCATACTCACCCATTGTTTGTGATCGCTCAAAAGCCTCTACCCAAACACAGCGCATTTCCGGCTTCACTTCACAGTGGCCGTTGGCACGAACCCCGCCACAGGGGCCATTGCGTAGATTTTTGGGGCAGGTCATGGGACAAGTCATGCCGGTCGAGTGTAGCACACACTGACCACACATACGGCAGTCAAAAATGGCCTTTTTGCTCCACTCTTCTGGTGCCCGCAACCAACGATTGGCACGTTCATAGCCTAAACGGCCGATTACTGGATGAAGCCGCCGCACCAAAGCATGTGTTGACCCATACGCCCACTCTAACCAGCGTGGATGATTACGTAACCAGCTACCAATGCTCATGTAGAAAATATGGTGATTGGGAGATTGGAGACCAGAGATTCGCTCTAGGCTCTAATCTCCAATTTCTAGCCTCTCACTCTACGTCGTCTACGTTTCCGGTCGGTGCCATTTGACGAAGCGATCACCGTTGGTTTTTGCAATTGAGCAAAATATTCGAGCGAATTCGCCATAGCCTGAATATGTGTCGGGTCACTGCCGCAGCAGCCACCGATCAACTTAGCCCCTAATCTGTTCACCAAATTGGCATAGCTGGCCATAATTTCTGGTGTGCCATCATAACTCAATTCATTGTTCACCCATTTGGGCACACCAGCATTTGATTTGGCAATGAGGATCGTATCCGAATCTACTGCCTGCATAGCTTCAATCACGCCAATGATTTCTGCCAGACCATTGCCGCAGTTAGCTCCTACTGCGACTAAATTCAAATCCTTCAATTCTTCCAAGGCCTGCACAGGCGTGACACCCATCATGGTACGGCCCTGTGTATCAAAGCTCATGGTTGCAGCAATGGGGAGACCAGAGACAGAACGCGCACCTAAAACGGCCGCTTTCACCTCATTCAAATCACTCATTGTCTCCACCCACAGCACGTCTACACCGCCATCTGTCAATCCCCGTGCTTGTTCGGCAAAGGCAGCTTGACAGTCTTCAAAGCTCATTTCGCCCATCGGGAGCAGCAACTCGCCTGATGGTCCCATTGAGCCACCTACCAATACCTTGTGATCCATTGCATCCGCCTCGGCTCGTGCATTTTCAGCAGCAGCCTTGTTCAATTCATAAACGCGATCTTGCAGATCGTGCAACTTCAGCCGATAACCGGTACCGCCAAAAGAATTAGTTAGCACAATGCGCGAACCTGCTTCAATGTAGGCGCGATGCACATTCCTCACCCGCTCTGGATGTTTCACATTCCACAACTCAGGCGCGGCTCCCTCACTCAGCCCCTGACTAAACAACATTGTCCCCATTGCCCCATCCAGCAAAAGATACGGCTCTGTTTGTAATAGTTCTTCAATTGGGTTCATCCCGACCTCCATGATCGGTTATTAGTTATCCGCAAACGGTGCTCCGTACGCGAAGCGACATTACGGATTACCGTCTACCGATTACCGACTAACTTTCCACGCTTAATGTCCATAAACTTCTTCGCCGTTTCCACTGCCACTGCCGCATCTCGACAATAGGCATCGGCTTCAATATCTTCGGCGAAAGCTTCATTGAGGGGCGCACCACCCACCATGACGATTATATTATTGCGGATGCCCTCATCTTTCAAGGCATTGATGACAACCCGCATGTAGGGCATCGTTGTGGTCAACAAGGCACTCATACCCAAAATATCGGGATCATGCTCTTTAATGGCATTCATATAATCTTCAACGGAATTGTTTATGCCAATATTGAAGACCTCAAAGCCAGCCCCTTCCATCATCATCGCCACCAGATTTTTACCGATGTCGTGAATATCGCCTTTAACTGTACCGATGACCATTGAGCCAATTTTCTGTGCGCCCGTTTCGGCAAGCAACGGCCGTAAAATGGACATCCCTGCCTTCATTGCCTTGGCCGCCATCAACACCTCTGGCACAAACAAAATACCATCCCGAAAATCAATACCTACGATCTCCATGCCAGCCACGAGCCCATCAGTCAGTACATCATACGGAGTAAGCCCGCGTGATAAACATTCATGTACTTCCTCCTCAATTTCTTCAGCATAGCCATCATACAGGTCCTCGTGCATCAACTCATATAGCTCTTCTAAGGGCATTTGGGTGATGTCAATGTCATCTTCTTCGTATTCGTCACTCATGAGATACCTCGCAAAAATAAATTTTCAAGCTGTGCCCAGTGCCTCACTGTACCGTCCAGATAGGCACAGTCAGGAGACTAGCTAAAGCATATGGTTTACTGGATATGAGGTACAAGAACCCCGTCAGCCTCTTCAATGGCAAACTCTTCAGGCCATTTGGTTTGTTCATTATATTTAGCGCCTTGCAAATTGGCTTCGCTTAAATTCGCGCCGCTCAAATTCGCCCAACTCAGATTGGCGTGGCTCAAGTTAGCTCCAACAAGTGTGGCTCCGCTCAAATCTGCCCAATTCAAGTCGGCCTGGGCCAAGGTAGCCCCGCTTAAATTTGCATATTGCAAATTTGAGCCATTTAAGATGGCATCCGTTAGATTCGCCCCCGTCAAGTCTGTATATTTCAGGCTGGCCCCCATTAAATTGGCATGGCTCAAATTAGCATCACGCAGCACACTTTGATTTAGGTCTGCCCAGCCCAAACTCGTTCCCTGCAAATCGGCCTGACTTAAATCCGCTTGGGTGAGATCGCTGCGACTCAAGTTAGCTTCTGCTAATTTAGCTTCGGTTAGTTTGGTTTCATGCAACTCAGCCTCTTGCAAGTTGATTTGACGTAAATCCAGACCAGACATGTCCGTGTAGCTTAGGACAACCCCGGCTAGGGCAACGGGCGCGCTAGGGCGGGGTGCATCAGCCAATAAAGCTGAACTTATCTCATTGGCCCAGCCACGAATCAAATTCCAATCACGATAATCGCCATAGGGTTGCGCAGCGGCAGGCATGACCATCCGTAGACTAGGACTTAATGATCCGGCAAATAGCCCTAGCCCAACTGGTTCCACCTCTGGAGCCACGTGTTGTAAGGGCTCCATATAGGCCAAAACGGTACGGCGGTTGTCGGCCGTATCATTAATCATAGCGATGCAAGTAGTGAAGTAGGCAACGGGTATTTGTGATAAGGCTTTGCGGAAGGTACTCAAAAATTGGACCGCGTCGGGCAGCCATTGTCCCACACGTATGGAACTGCCTAATACAACCGCATTGTACTGGCTAATATCGTCAACATCATTTACATGTTGAACGTCAACATTTACCTCATTTTGGGCGATGACTTCACCAATCGCTTCGGCTACTTCGCCAGTAGAACCGGTGCCTGTGGCATAGGCAACTAGGATATGTTTTGTCATCTTCTCATTTACTCCATTATGACCGCTTGCGTCGTCGTCGTGAACGGGATTGACGACCGTTTGCACTCAATTGTACTTCTCTCTGCGGTATCATCCCATCTAAATGGGGAAATTCGTCTGTCGCATGGGGAAGATGAAGCGCAGCCACGAACTCGTTTTGGAAATCGGGATCAACAGCCGTTTCCACATAATGCACCCACTCCGAGATCTCCTCCGCTTCTACTCGTTTATTCTTATTCAATAAGGCAATTCTAGCTCCATCACCAGCGGCATTGCCCGCAGCCGTTACCTTTTCTAGATCACAATCGGGAATCAGTCCCAAAATCATGGCATACTTGGGATCAATATAACTGCCAAAGGCTCCCGCTAAAATAATCCGATCCACCCTTTGTACATTGGCTCGGTTCATCAACAGTTTAGCTCCCGCATAGAGGGCTGCCTTGGCCAATTGAATGTTGCGTACATCATCCTGGGTTACGACGATAGGCTCACCTGTCGTTGTCTGCTCACCCGTTGCCAAAATGTAGCTACCTTTCCGGCCGTCCCACAGCACCCGTTCATGTACGAGATTGGCATCAAAACGGCCGTCTGCCAGCAAAATACCCGCCCGGAACAGCTCCACCACCACTTCGATGATGCCTGAGCCACAGATCCCCGCTGCCAAATGCTTTGGCTGTGCCTCTAAGGGCACTGCTGCGCCCATCTGCCAAGCATCCGACCACACCTCTTCGCCAATGACACGAAAGCGAGCCTTATTGGTCAGGGGATCGATTCGCACCCGCTCAATAGCCCCTGGTGCAGCCCGCATCCCATAAGTGATCTGTGCCCCTTCAAAAGCTGGCCCCGTCGGACTAGAAGCACTAAACATCCAGTCCTTATTACCCAGCACAATTTCTGCATTCGTGCCTACATCCACTGTCAGCACAATCTCAGCCTGTTGTTTATATGGCTCCTCTGCAATCAAGACAGCCACATTGTCTGCCCCCACATGCCCCGCCTCTGCGGGTAGCACATGCACATTAGCGCTACGATGCAGTCGCAACCCCAACTCTCGTGCCTTAATATCCATTGCCTCTCGATTGGCTAAAGCAAAAGGCGCACCGCCCAACTCAATAGGATCAATGCCCAGCAAGATGTGGATCATTGTTGTGTTGCCAACAAAGACCGCTTCATGGATGTCACGGGCGCGTATATCCACTGTACGGGCAGCGCTGGCTGCTAGACGATTGAGGGCCTCAATAACGGCCGTATTCATTTTCTCCAGCCCATCCCGGTTCATCATGGCATAACTGATGCGGCTCATCAAATCTTCGCCATAGGTAATCTGCGGATTCATCACCGATTCTGTGGCCAGCACCTCACCCGTGCGCAAGTCGCACAAAAAACCGGCAATTGTGGTGGAGCCAATGTCCACCGCCAGTCCATACACGCCATCCACATAGCCCGGTTGCACATCAATGACTTCCCGTTCCTGCCATACAGTCACGGTTGCCGTCCATTTGCCCTTGCGTAGGGCCGGCTGCAAACGGCGCAATGCCAGCAAGTCAATGGTCATGTCTGCAAAGCCCCATTCAGCCTGCAACACAGCTTGCAAGCGTCCCCAATCCCCGCGATGCTCGCCTAATTCAGCCTGATCGACCTCCACATACACCTTACGCATGGCTGGATTAACATCAATAACTCGCTGTGTGGCTGATTTGCGAATAACTTGTTTCTGCCCCCGACTTTCCTCCGGCACAAAAATCAACACATCCCCATCTACCCGTGCCTGACAGGATAGCCGATAATCAGGGCTATTTAACTTCACTAGAAAATCTAGCTCTTCTTGACTGGCTGGCGATAAATTTTCAGCTGTCGAGGTGATGCTGTGCTTCTGGAAGCTGCCTTCTTCCACACCAATGCGACATTTGCGGCAAGTCATGCGGCCACCACAAATGCTCTCAATGGCTATCCCCATTTGCCGCGCTGCATCCAGCACTGGTGTGCCTGGAGCCACCCGCCCCCGCCGCCCTGAAGGCATAAAAATGACTAGATGCTGCTTACCGTTGTGGTCGTCCAATCTTCAATATCGCCAAGTTTGATTCTATCCTTTGATTGAGTCAAACTAAATGAGAGCTTAAAGGCTGGATTGTAGCATTGAATCCTCTATCTACCCATGTGCGGTCTAAACAAGATTGCTTTTCACTTGCTCGTATAGTCTGCCCAAGTGAATGTATGAGCGCAATAGAGTTAATATTGTCCATAGATGTGGGCACATTCAACCATAGCCTGAATATTTTCTGCTGGTACACCGGGTGAAAGGGCACATCCAGAGCTAAGAATGTAACCAGAGTGCGGCTTTATCCTTTCCAGTCGCCACTGGCACTCTTTTTTTACCTGTTCAGGTGTGCCGAATGTTAAGATTTCCGATGTCTCTACATTGCCTAGCAGGCAGGTCTTACCTCGTGCCGTCTGCCATGCGGTATCAAAATCGGTAGGTGCATCAAATTCCAGAATATCAGCACCAGTGCTGACGAATAAATCCATACTGCGGGTCATTTGACCACAAATATGGATACTTAACCGGCCGCCTAACTTATGTATCTGTGTAGCAAGCGCACGATGGTGGGGCATTGCATATTCTTTATAGGTGGCTGGGGACACAAGACTGCCACTGGCGATAGCATCTCCGATTGTAACAACATGAGCGCCGGCTTCCATCAAAAGGCTTGCAAATTGTAAAATATATTGATTGCAGAGTTCAAGGAAACGGTGGATATGTTCCTTCTCTTGGCCCAGCCCAACGTCTAAGAGAAAATGTTCCATTCCTCGCAACTGGGCAGCAAGACTAAACGCGCCCTGATCACATCGACTGAGTATCAATACTTTATCCCCAACTTCTTTAGCCAGAATACGAGTGGCCTTGATCCATTCATTAAGCCGTGTTTCGCGTGGGTCTGGCAAACTGAGTGTTTCAAACTCTTCTAAATTATTTAGGATCCCTTCCGGGCCAGGGGCGACTCCAATATCTGTGTCCAAAACATCCAGGCCTAGGCTTTGTGCCAGGGCGACACTATCGGTTGCCACAAAAATGCCATCCCAGCCAAA
Organism: Promineifilaceae bacterium (SeqCode); assembly: GCA_965223555.1. GTDB lineage: Bacteria > Chloroflexota > Anaerolineae > Promineifilales > Promineifilaceae > CBDCWU01. The sequence goes on along the minus strand of CBDCWU010000008.1, from coordinate 124,076 downwards.
TTCTTCCCAGGCTTTAATCTGAACTTCGGCATAGCGTTCGCCATCGTGCATACATTCATGGCTGCTGCTGCCATAATAATATTCTGACCAAATGTGGGCCTGAGGAATAACCGGAACTCGATCTGGTTTTCCTCTCCGAATTGTCTGTAATGATCGCTCCAGAGAGGTCATCTCATTCATACTTAAACTCCTTCATTTTCTTGATACTGTCTATCTTCCGCTTCCAAAAAAATTTCACCAGGGGAGGCTCGTTACGGCCGTACATCGCTTTAACCACTCATTGACAAGTTCTATACCCGAATGTGCAGCCATGATCTTAGCCTTTGACCGCCCCTAATGTAATGCCGCGAATGAGGTAACGCTGCATAAACAAAGCCAGCACAATCATTGGTACGATCATGATTATCGCCATGGCCGCCATCGGACCCCATTGCACACCCCGGTCAGTGACAAATCCAGCCACGGCAATGGAGAGCGTCTGGGCTTGGCGTTTGGCAACACTAGAAGCGATGAGAAACTCATTCCAAGAGAGAAAGGCCGTAAGGATTGCAGCCGAGGCAACGCCAGGGGCGGCCATGGGCAGAGCCACTCGCCAAAAGCGCTGCAACGGATTTGCACCATCCACCATAGCCGCTTCTTCGACCTCGCGCGGCAAATCCTGAAAAACAATCAGCATTAGCCAGGTAACAAAAGGAATCGTAATACCCAAATGACCAATAATGATCGCCCAAACCGTATCCAGCAGATCGAACTCACGCATAACCAAAAAGTACGGGATCACTGTTGTGATACGCGGATAGAAGCGTATGAACAAGAAAATAAAGATAACCAAACCCAGCCAGCGTGCTTTGAGGCCCAGACGAGCCAAGCCATATGCACCTAGCGTGCTGACAACAACTGTTATCAATGTCGTAAAGCAAGTGACGATGAAACTGTTTGTTAGAAAGCGCAGCGTTCTTGGGTTGTTGAATGCAGTCTGGAAATGTTCAAGCGTAATACGGCTAGGAATGATGATGGGAGGAATTGTGTACATCTCGCTTTCTAGTTTCAGACTGTTGGTTATCAGGTAGGCAAGCGGAATGAGTACAGCCAGACAGGCTGTAGCGAGGGCAATGGTACGCAAGACCAATATACTAATTTTTCGAAGACGTCCAATGTTGAGCATGCAACCCTCCTATTGCTCCGTTTGCCAGCGGCGTTGCAACCAAAAAACGAAGCCCAATGCCGATGCTGCAAATGCCATGAACAGCCAGGAGGCTGCTGCTGCCAGACCAAGATTAAAGCTGCGTAGGCCCAATGTATAGATGTAGTATGTCATTGTAAAGGTAGCATAACCAGGGCCACCCAATGTCAATGTGTAGATCGCATCGAGGGAAAGTAATGACTCTAACATGCGAAACATAAGGACAAGCAAAAGAAGAGGAGCTAGCAACGGTAGGTCAATACGCCAAAATGCCTGCAAACGTGTAGCACCATCCAAAGCTGCCGATTCGTATAATACGTGGGGGATGCCACTTAATCCAGCAGATACGACCAAAAAAACAAAGGGGGTTGTCATCCATACATCAACGATGATGACTGCCACTAATGCCCATCCAGCATCACCGAGCCAGTCTGGCCCTTGGAGGGTGGCGAAACTCAAGAGGTAATTGACTAAACCCATTTGTGAATTAAGCATCATACGCCAAAGTGTGCCCGCAGCTACGGGAGCGATGACCAAGGGCAAAATGAGGATGGTGCGGACAATGCGCATGGTCCAGTTATCGCCTGAAGCCAGATAAGCTAGGGCAATACCTAGCACCATCTCAAGGGCAACGGCCGTACCCGTAATGACACTACTGTTGCGCACAGCTCGCCGGAAGATATCATTTTCCAGAATCTTGGAAAAATTCTGTAGACCAACAAACCCTTCAGATGTTTGCGAACTGGTTAATGTCCAGTCTTGAGTCGCTAGGTATCCTGAAAACAGCAAAGGATAAAGCTGTACAATAAGGACGATTACCAGAGCCGGGACAACAAAGGCAGCCAATACTGGTATATCGTGTCCAAAACGGCGTCGCCTTCGGGGAGATTGAATAGCTGAACTCAATGGACAGTACTCCTTATGGCCAAGTGCTTAGGCCAATTCCAAAAATAAATCATCCAGATTTGAAGGAATTTTTGGAATTGGCTTGAGGCTTTTTCAGAATATGTTGGATAATTATTTTTCTGAAAAAGCCTTAAATGAGCACCATTGGATAAAAGAGAGAGGATGAAAACACCCTCTCCCTTTAACAACAAAAGATAGACTTACTTCTCAACCAAGCCTTGGGCTTCAGCTAATTGGATTAATGCTTCTGGTACTTCGATCTCATCCCACTCAGCTTGTACCCGATCCAGCATCTCTTCAGCTGTAATTGTGCCCTGATGGAAATCACCCTCATTGCGGAAGAACGCTTCAAAGGCAGCAAATGTCCATGGCAATGACTTGGCTTTGTTTAGATTACCTGCTTGAGCTGGATAAAAGTGACCAAATTCGGAAACTAATTCAGGATCTTCATAAGTGGCTGTGAAAGGCGAACCAATACCATATTCGCCCATCCACTGCTTGCCATTCTCAGGATTAGCATATGTTTTTATCCATTCCCAGGCCGCATCTGGATTTTCACTGTATTTGGAGATGAACATATTCCAGGCACTAGCCATAGGGAAACCTGGGCCAGGATAGTTGGCCATCGCCCATTTACCCGTAACTTGTGATTTTTCAGGATTGTCGGCATCCGCACGAATGAAGCTAGGCCATCCAGCCATAGTTGCGGCCTGGCCGTTTAGGAATACGGCGTTACCAGCATTGAAGTCGAAGCCAAGCGCACCTTCAGGGTTATAAGCAAGTAGACTTTGTAATTTGTTTAAGGCAGCCACCGCCTTTTCTCGTTCGAGTCCATAGTTGCCATTAGCATCAATAAGGTACCCGTCATACATACCTAAAAATAACGCAGCTGGCTGTTCTATCTGGCCGAAATAATAAACCATAGGCGCGATATCGGTACCTTCGAGACATTCTTGCAAAACGTCAAGCACGGCAATGTAATCATCCCAGGTTTCCCACTCGGCTACGACATCACAATCTTCAAAGATTTCGGTGTTGTACCAGATGCCATAAGCATCAGCACTGTAAGGCACGCCTATGCGCTTGCCATCATAGAAATTGGATGGTCCAGGTGCCCAAATGCCAGGGAGAAATTCGTCACCAAAACCATCACGCTCCACAAATTCATCTAGTGGCAGCATATGTTCAAACACATCAGCGATCCAAAATTCACCTGACATTACATCATAAGCACCTGTGCCTGTAGTCAGATCGGTGATGTGATTTTGATTGAGAACATCCCATGGTGCAAAAACCAGTTCAACGCCAATAGCAGTTGCTTCTTCAAAACCGGGTTTAAGGGCTTCAGCTGCAACATCATAAGTGCCTGATTGCATGTAGGTTATAACAATTTCGGTTCCTGCTTGAGTTGGAGCAGATTCTTCCGCCATTTCCTCGGTGTCTTCTTCTACCATTTCCTCGGTGTCTTCTTCCGCCATTTCCTCGGTAGCTTCTGGTTGTTCAACTACAGGTTCGTCTGAGGAGAGTTGCTCAACAACAGGTGCTTCAGGTGTTGAACATGCAGCCAACATGAAGAGTAGTATGGACAACACCCTTACCAATTTATTTAAACTTGACTTATTCATCATATGCTCCTGTAAATGGTGCAAGTGCGTGAACCTTTTAATCACTAACTTGCACCGACTTCGACGAGTTTTGGCGTGAGCCATACAGCGTCCTTAATTTATTTCTCCTTCCAGTAAGTTTGCGATGATTTATCAGTTTTTTTGAATCGTTTACATATCAAACCTCCGTAGACGATAGTGAATGGGCAGGTCTATATTAAAAGTGGTTTTTGCATACTCAAGAATATAATTTGTATCGGATTGGACCATTCCCCATGTGACTTGCAGGGGCGCACCAACATCAATTTGAAAATATTTAGCTACATCGGAATCTGCAATAGCAGGTGCAAAAAACGCATCTGACAACACTGGAACGATGCCCCATTGTTCGGCCATGGTTTTGTAGAGTGACCGATCTGTAAACTCGAGAGTTTCTATCCCTGGGTATAGGTGCAGTGGCAGAAAGACTTCTTCCAGGGCAGCTGGTTTTTCATTTATATACCGAAGTCGCTTTAAAAACATGAACGGGCCATGAACCTCAAACTCATTGGATAATGATGTGTAGGGGTCCCATTCTGGAGATAGGGAGTCAACTTCTTCAAATTGGAGGATTTTCGAGGCAATATGATAGCCCAATCGCGTTGCTTTTTCGGTCATGCTACCGAAAGCGAATAGTCCTTTGGTTGGGATCGGGGCCACAAAGGAGCCTTTTCCATGTTCACGGTAAATGTAATGTTGTCGTTCTAATACTTTTAGGGCCTGGCGAACTGTTACCCGGCTTACCTTGTATTTTTCAGCTAATTTGTTTTCTGACGGCAAACGGTCACGCGGGGCATATTTGCCAGAATAGATTTGATCTCTAAGTTGAGCGGCAATTTGGTAATAAAAAGGAATTAGCGCGGATTTATTGATCATGAATTCTAACCCTAATATGAAGTGGTTGTTTTGCTTGTATTCTTGTTACGTTGTATACTTGTATTAACAAGTTACCTCAAAAAGTTTGGTTTGTCAAATGGATTATTTGTTTAGAATAGAGTAAAGTGGCAAGGACATCTGATTAAAAAGAGTGAGGAAGGCGTGAGTAAGGATTTAGATATTTTATTAAGTCAATTGCATCGTTCTTTGATAGTATCGTGCCAAGCTGAAGAAGGTTTTCCCTTAAATAAGCCGGAATATTTGGCGGCTCTAGCGAAAACGGCCGTTATAGGTGGGGCACAGGCAATTCGGGCTAGCAGGCCAGATAACATTCTTGCCATTCGAGAGGTGGTTGATGTTCCAATAATTGGTATTTACAAAAAAGATTATCCGGGTTACGCGGTGCGTATTACACCAACTTTAGCAGAAGTAGAAGCAGTTGTTGCTGCAGGTGCAGACATTGTGGCTTTAGACGCTACCCATCGACCACGCCCAGACGGATATTCGTTAGAGGAGCTGTTTCAAGCAGTTCGTGCTAGATTTGATGTCCCACTATTGGCTGATGTTGCTACAGTTGAAGAGGGTATATTTGCTGCTCAGTTAGGTGCTGATTTAGTTGCTACGACTTTATCAGGCTACACGTCGTATGATCAATCACCGACTGGCCCCAACATTCAGCTTGTTCGAGAATTGGCTGACGTTATTGATGTACCTGTTATAGCAGAAGGACGGATTAAGAATCCAGATCATGTCCAGGAGGCATTGGATGCCGGAGCCTTTGCAGTAGTGGTTGGCTCTGTGATTACACGCCCCCATGTAATCACTGAAAAATTTGCTCAGGTAACGAACGGATATTCATCTGCTGCTACTGTTATTGCCTTAGATATTGGAGGTACTAAAATCGCTGGTGGAGTGATTAATAACAGAAGCCAAATTATGTTGGAAAAGCAAATCCGCACCCCTGTTGAAACAGGCCCAGTGATTTTGGAGCGGATTATTGAGTTTACCGAACAACTGAAGAACTTGTATGATGGTCCATCTCCTAGTTCGATTGGCGTTTCTACCGGCGGTCAAATTGATGCTTTTGGGAATATTATCGGTGCCAGTGATATGATTCAAAAATGGAAAAGGTTGCCGCTGAAGCAGAAAATGGCTGAGCGTTTCAAGTTACCTACAACTGTTCTCAATGATGGTCATGCGGCTGCGTTGGCGGAATTGATGGTTGGTGCCGGGCGAGGGCGATCGTCTCTATTGTGCTTGGTGATTGGCACAGGGCTGGGCGGCGGATTGGTCATTGACGGTCATGTTCGGCATGGTGCTAATGGATTAGCGGGTAGTCTTGGTCAAATGAAGATGTTGCTCAATGGGCGTACCCTGCCATTAGAAGCTATAGTTTCTGGTCCCGGCCTAGTTAATGCATATAATGCTCGTGTCACACATAGAAACCAAGTGCTCAGTGGGCAGCAGGTTGCCAAGCGTGCCCAAGATGGGGATCTTCTAGCTTGTAATGTCATTAAGGATATGGGAGAGACACTTGGTTTAGGGTTAGCCCAAGTTCTGCATTTATATGATGTTTCTTGCATTGTAATTGGCGGGAGCGTTGCCCAAATTGGCTCTTTGCTTTTTGATAGTGTTCGTTCCAGTTTGCAGGGACAGGGTCATTCGAATATTGCCGACACACCTATTATACCGGCACATCTTGGCACTAAGGCCGGGTTGGTGGGGGCAGCCATCTATTCCCGACAGCAAATCTCACGTTATCATTGAAACCTTAATTAATAGGAGGTTTCCTAATGTTATAGTCGTCTTGAGATTTGCAGATATTTGCCTCCTAACCGTTTACCCCTTTAGTGATTCGGCCGTTTTCCGCCAATCAGCGTTTTTGAATTCAGCCTCCAACTCTGCCACCACGGCTGCGGCCATCTACGCTGGACTCCCCTCGTGCTCAAGCGATTCACCCCAGTGGAACATCTCCAGGTAAGCATCCGAGCCTACCAACCCAGCCGCCATCGCTGCTTGATCAACCGCCACCTGAAACCGCTGCGGCAGCTCCGCGCCCACCCGATCCCGCCGCCCCCCAGCCCGCACCTGAACCGGAATATCATACGAACACATAATCTGATACTCTGCCATATTTCCTCTCTGGTGCGTGGCACTTTCTTAAGTGCCTTGCACCTTCTGTAATTATTGCCCGTCAAGTCACGTCAAACCAAAATAGTCCATTGTAATTTTAGCAGCCAATGCTTTAAGTACAGACAATGACATATCTGCTCCTTTTTCGAGGGCAGTTTTTTTGGTTTCACGCCAGACGGTTTCGTTCCTGATGTTTGCAAGAAAATCATGACCGTCCCAGGTGAGGCGACTTATAAGAACAATAGAGCCCCCTCCAAGCGCTTTCGTGACCGAACCCTGTACAAGGTTGGCTTCAACTAAAAGCTCTTGATGATATTTAATTTGTTCTTTTTCATAGTCTTCTAAGCTGATTTCCTCTTCACCTTCCACTTTGAACAACAGCAATCGAATCAGATCCATGTTGCGTTTCATAGCTCAGGCCCTCACTTATTGTAAACGCACTGCCTCACTAATCGCTGGCAAAATCTCATGTAAATCGGCAATAACGGCGTAGTCGGCTTTGGCCACGATAGGGGCTTCGGGGTCGGTATTGATGACCAGGATTTTCTTGGCCCCTTTGCAGCCTACCCAATGCTGGATAGCTCCACTGATACCGCAAGCGATATACAAATCCGGAGCGACCCGCGCCCCGGTTTGCCCCACCTGGTCGGCATGAGGCCGCCAGCCTTTGTTAGTGACAACGCGGGAGCAGCCCACTGCACCACTGAGCAAATGTGCCAACTCGTCTAAGCTCTCAAAGCCCTCGCTACTACCCACACCACGCCCGCCGCTGACGACCACCCGTGCATCGGTTAGCGATACTTTGTCGCTGTCGGGCACAATGCGCTGGCTGACGCGCACGCGGAAATCTTTGTCAGCCAGTTCGGGTGTGAATGAATAGGTGGGGCAGTAGGATACGGCCGTTTCCACAGCCTCCACCACAAAAGCAGCCACCGTCAGCAGCTTCACACTGCCACGCAACCGCGCCTCCTCCAGCAAACTGCCACCCCAACGCACCCGCGTCAACACATACTCAGCACCATCAGTCGCAATTTCCGTGCAATTGGCTGCTAAAGCCACGCCCATCTGCGCTGCTGCGTGGGCCATCACCTCATTTCCCCGCTCCGAGCCAGGCGCCATTACCGCCTCAACTGACAGCGAATCTGCCAACTGGGCCAAGCTTTTGCCCCAGGCTTCAGGCGCGTAATCAGTTAGTTGGTCGTGTGTAATGTGGTGAACGGCCGTTACTCCCCAGTCACTTAACTCACCAATCACCCCCACACCATCCGCCCCAATCACCACCGCCTCAACATCACCCAGCTCCCGCGCCACCGTCAACATCTCCAAAGACACCTTGTTCAATGTGCCTCTATCGTGATCAATTAATCCTAAAATCATGATATTTTTCGTATCTCGTATCCCGTATTGTGCAGAATCTTTTTGCGCAATACGCAATACGTCTTTACTCCACAATCCTCAATTCCCGCAAAACATCCATCACCTTAGGCACAGCCTCTACACCATGCCCCAAAATCTCCACATGACTGCCCTGTTCCGGCGGTGTTTTTAGCCGGATTTTCGCAGGCCCTCCCACCACTTGCTCCGGCACAATCTGTTCAATCTTCTTGCGCTTAGCCCGCATCCGACCTGGCAGTGAAGGATAGCGGGGCAAATTAATGCCCTCCTTCACCGTGAAAACGGCCGGTAAATCCACCTCATACACTTCCCAGCCACCCGAGGCTTCCCGTTGGGCGATACCCTGGCCATCTTGCAGTTCCAGCTTTTTAATGCCCGATATACAAGGCAAATCCAGGGCATGGGCCACACGCACCCCCACCTGGTAGCCACCCGAATCGGCCGATTCATTGCCAAACAGCAGCACATCAAACGAGCTGCCCGCAATGGCCGCCGTAATGGCCTCAGCTGTGGCCATCGGATCCCAATCCTGACCATCCGTTGGCAGCAAAATACCCTCATCTGCGCCCATAGCCATAGCCTCGCGCAGCTGCTCCTCAGCCAAATCAGGCCCTAGCGTTAGCACCGTCACCGTGCCGCCATGCTTTTCCTTCAGGCGTACCGCTTCCTCAACCGCACACTCCTCATGTGGGCTGACCGCAAAACCTAAATTCCGCGTCACAATGGCCTGTTCATCATCTGTCAATACAATGCGTGTCCCTGGTGCAGGAACCCGTTTAATACATACTAAAATGTCCATAATTTTGTCTAATAATGGAGACTAGCGACCGGAGATTAGCGACTATCTTTGCCAACATCAATCTCCAATCTCTAGTCTCCAGTCTCTTTTTACCGCTTCATCCTTTCATTATTCGGGTCGAACAACGGCCGTCCACCAACCCTGGCCACCGTCACCGTATATTGTCCACCCAAATACTCCACCATCAATTTATTACCTTCTGCTGCATGTGCTGGTGGTAAATAAGCCATTAGCAAATGTTTGCCTAACGACGGGCCTGAGCCCGCGCTCGTCACATAAGACCCACGCCCTTTGCTGTCCACAATGCGCTCGCTAGCCAGCGTCATGACAGGCTCACTGCCCAGCATATAGCGGGCTTCGCCCGTGGCCTCCGTGGGATCATCCAGCGTCAGCGTACATAGCGTTGCTGCCAGCTCTTCTTTCCGCGCTTTCAGATAAGCTGCCTTGCCGATAAAGTCAGCCTTCTTCACCTTGGGTCGATGCAGCCCCGCCTCAACAGGGTTGTATTCCGATTCCAACTCTGCCCCAAAGGCGCGATACCCTTTCTCCATACGAGCCGTTGTGCCATACACGCCTAAGCCAACGGGCAAAATATCATGCGGCTGTCCTGCTTCCCACAAAATGTCCCAAAGACGCAAACCCTGCTCCATCTTGGTGTAAAGCTCCCAGCCCTGCTCACCCACATAGGAAATACGGAAGGCCAACACTTCAATCTGGTTGACCATGATGCATTTAACCGTGCCGAAAGGGAAGCCCTCATGCGATACATCATCCTCAGTTACGGATTGCAACACAGCCCGTGCCTTCGGCCCCCACAGCCCAATCGTGCAAACGGCCGATGTCACATCCACCAACTGCACCGAACCATCATCGGGCATATTGTCCATAAACCACTTCTTATCCACATTGCCATTGCCACCCCCCGTAATCACCCGATAATGTTCGTCTCCTAACCGCATAATGGTCAAGTCAGCCTTGAAACCACCCTGTGGATTAAGTAGCGGCGTATAAACGGCTCGGCCCACCCGCACATTCATCTGATTCACAGCCATCTTCTGCATGTAATCCACCACGCCAGGGCCAGTGACCTCAAACACCGAGAAAGCGGTCAAATCAACCATGCCCACCCGTTCCCGCATGGCCAGATGCTCAGCGTTGATGATGGGCGACCACCAGCGCGAATCCCACTCGGCGGGACGAGGCATGACGGCCTCGCCATACACATCTAGTAATGGTTTATTGGACTCATACCAATTCGGCCGTTCCCAACCGGCCGTTTCATAGAAAAACGCACCCAAGGCTTCTTCTCGCGCATAAAAGGGGCTGGTGCGATTGCCCCGCGAACTGGCATACTGCTCAAAAGGATGCACAATGCTGTACATCTTATTAAACGTTTCATACGTTCGCGCCGCTACATGATAGCGACTGCGATTATGCTCATAAAAACGGGCAATATCCGAACCCGTCATATCCACTTCCGCTGAGCCATGCGTCATCCACTCGGCCACAGCTCGACCAAAACCTGGCCCTTCCTTAATCCAAATGGCGGCCACCGACCACAGGTTCTTAACCTCTGGTGTTTCACCAATAATGGGCATCCCATCCGGCGTCAACGACATTAGCCCATTAATGGCATGGCGCACCCCCACATCCTCCCGATCCAAAATATCGGGCATCAACTCCAAGGCCACCATCATGCTCTCGTCAAAATCATCAGACGTAAAAGGCAGTTCCGTCGGCGTCAATGTGGCTTCCTCATTAGAAGGAATGTCATCTGGCTCATGCAAAATGGTCTTGTGCATGTAAGAGCCAATTTCCAAATCACTGCCATTTTGGCGTTCATACATATTCATGTCCACATCGCGGATCATGGGGAAGTTGATTTCGCCCGTTGTCCCCTCAAACGTATGGATGGGGCCAACTGTCATGAATTGATGCACGATAGGCACGAGGGGGATATGAACCCCCGCCATCCGTGCCAAACGCGGGCTCCACACACCGCAAGCAATCAGCACATATTCGGCTTCGATGATGCCTTGATCGGTGTGGACAGCGTGTATGCGCCCATTGCGCACCTCCAAATCCTCTACCTCAATATTGGCATGAACTGACAGTGCATCCCGCTCCAGAGCATATTCGCGCATCAATGTTCCCGCCTGTAGTGGATCAACCACACCGGCCGTTGGGCTATAAAAGCCACCTAGAATATCGGCCGTATTCACAAACGGCGCCAATTCCTTAATCCGCTTCGGCGTGATGATTTCGCCCGGTTCCCCCCATGCCTTGGCCGAAGTGATGCGTCGTGTAATTTCCTGCATCCGCTCTGGTGTTCGCGCCAATTCAATGCCGCCCGGTTTAGTGTATGTGCCAAAAGCGTCATACGTCCTAATGCTATCCTGCGTCAACTTCGTCATCTCTTTGGAATGATCCACAGGGAATATGAAGTTAGACGCATGGCCAGTAGAACCGCCCGGATTGGGCAATGGCCCCTTATCAATGATCACCATATCGCGCCAGCCCAGCTCCGCCAGATGATAGGCCAAACTGTTGCCGACGATGCCCGCGCCAATAATGACGACGTTGGCTTTGTTGGGTAATGTACTACTCATGTTTTTCTCCTTGAGGATTGCGGCCATTTTGCTAGTCCGCTAGAACGTAAACTCGTTTGAGAGGTATTAGACTTCTTACGCCTTCATCTAGATTTTCGTAATGCTCAACCAATAATTTGCGTAAATCAACAAGGGTGAGCAACCTTAAAGGAATATTGGATCGATCTGCTTCGTAACGTGCGTCTTTTGTAAATCCACCTGTACTCACATACAGACATTTATCGTTATTGCTACGCCCACCAAGAAAGGAGCGCACATTTTGAGAACCCATGCTTTGGCTTGGCCTGTGTTTGACTTCAACAAAAATGCGAGGCTCTTCTAGACCTAAGCCATCAGGAGATGCAAATATATCGACACCACGGTCAGCACCACGCGGAGATACCACAGTGCGATAGCCCATTGCCCGTAAAATGCCTGCTACTAGCTCTTGCATCGATTCCCAATCTAGTTGTGCTATGCGGTCTTGGATAGATTCTTCAACTTGACCAAGTAATTCTGCTCTGGTTTCTTGTTCAACAAGAGCATCTATTTCTGCATTTTGTTCATCAATGTTTTTGATTGTCTCAACGGATTCTTCAGTGGCATCGATCGGAATAGACTTCTCTCTTAATTCTTTGGCTACTTTACCCTTGATTTCGAATAGTGTTTGGATTGCGCCTAAAGTATTTTTTGAACTCGCACTTAAACGATCACGAGCGATTTTATGAGTCCAATTAACGTGTCGAATATTAGGCATTTCATCAGTTAATAACGTTGGCTGCCATACAGAGTCAGATTCAATTTGCCCAAGAAGATAAAGCCTACGATCTCTATCGTAGGTAACAACAAAATCCCCTATAGCTAGATCGTTGATAAATCTTACTACTTGGCTAGCTCCGTTTTGTATTTGTCCAGAAGATTGGTGAGGATAAGCGTTTTTGTAAATCCTGATGAGTGTGCTTTTTGATGTTCCTTTCTCGATATATCCGAGTTTGTCCCACCCTATTGCAACGATGCCTTCACTCGAAAATTCGTCAATATATATACTTTCTCGCCCAGCACGAACCATCCACATCTTGGTCATATAATTCTCCAAAAATTACTTCATTTCATCAACCATTCTAGAGTAGACAGAGGTGTAATATCACGTAAGCTTGTGCCCGCTTCATTCTTGTTATGACTTCTACCACATATTCTCCGGATCAAACAACGGCCGACTTCCCACCCGCGCTACCGTCACCGGATATGTCTCGTCCATGTAGTAGACTTGCAATTTGTTGCCTTCTACTGCATGTGCTGGTGGCAAATAAGCCACACTATGTTTGCACTTTTTATCGACATAATGTTCTTCTCTCTGGTAGCCTAAGGCCAATGGACCTTTTCTATGAGTAGTTGCAATCATTCTCTACCAGAGGTGATTTCGTTATGTAAACGAAAACTGCAAAGTTAGTGAAGCCAGTAACAGCCCCATTCCTGATGTAGTGACGTAGGATAAGCGGCTTGTACTCACACCACTTCCGCTTCTTCCATCCAAACTGGCTTCAAGCCATAATACAAAACATCTGGGTCAATATCCACCCCATTGGCCCAAGCAATCGTACCCCTTTCAATTCTCGCATCTTGAAACATCTTAGGAATGTTGCGGATTGGCTCAAAAATCTGCCCACGCAAAAATGGCTCCAGAGCAATCTCTTTTTGTGTGCCATCCTCAAACTCAATCAACATCATATAATCTGTTAAAAATGCTGTTTTACAAACTCGAACACGCTCGCCTAATTGGGTTTGCATACTTTTTATTCACCAGCCTGTTTAAGAACAGCATCAATAACTGGCTGGCTAATGCTAAAACCTTGATGCCTAAGCCTTGCCAAGTCTGGCTGGATAACAGGGAGTAACCCTAGCTGTTTCGCTTTGAGTAAAATCCCAACTGTGCCAATTTTTGATAATCCTAATTGGGCTAACTTCCGTCTCCCTTTCTTTTCATCCATTAGCACCCAATCAGCATTTAGCTCTCTCGCCAAAATAATGGTTTCCGCTTCGCCTACATCCAACTCGTCTAATAAAACTTCCACAGCTAATTCGTCCTTTATTTTGACGACCTCGATCCAATTGGCAGTTGAAACCACTTCGCTGGCACTAATCACCTCGTTGTACACAGCTTCAGTGATGTGAATTTGGCCAAAGAGTTGTTGGAGTAGCTCGAATCGTTGAATGGAGACAAGACCAATTAAGGGCGTGGTGTTGGATACAATGATCATTCAGCGTTAGGAAGCTGTAGTTGAGAAACGGCCGTAAACTCTTCCTCCAACTCCTCTTCTGAATAATTGATATAGGCAATACCCCGCTTTTGTAACAAAGCCAAAAAATCAACGCGGCTGATATTCAAAAGTCGTGCTGCCTTGCCAGAAGAGATACGGTCATCTGTAAACAGTGATAGTACTAGCCATTCATTCACTTGACGTTGTACGTCATTCTGGTTCAACCCAAACTGCATAAGAGATTTAGGGATACGTACTTCGACTGTTGTTTCTTGCATGATAGCCTCCATAGTTAACTTACAAGCACCATTGTATCATTTTCAGTAGGCAATTAAGAGCGAAAGAACCTTTATGATCCCTTCGCTCATATAAAAAGCTACCCCTTCATTCGCTCATTACCGGGATCGAACAACGGCCGACTTCCCACTCGCGCCACCGTCACCGGATACGTCTCGGCCATATAGTAGACCAGCAGCTTATTGCCTTCCACCGCCTGTTCCGGCGGCAGATAAGCCAGCAGCAAGAACTTGCCCAGCGAGGGCCCAGCCCCCGCCGTGGTCACATAAGAGCGACGGCCGTGTGTGTCCACAATCCCTTCACCGTCCAGCGTCAAAATCGGCTCATTGCCCTGCATATACCGCTTCACACCCGAAGCTGAAGTATGGTCGTCCACTGTCAGCGTACACAGAACGGCCGTTGGCCCAGCCGCCCGCGCCTTCATATAGACTTCTTTACCAATAAAATCAGCCCGCTTCACCTTAGGCCGATCTAGCCCTGCTTCTACCGGACTATATTCCGATTCTAACTCCGCCCCCATCAGACGATAGCCTTTTTCAATGCGTCCCGTATTGCCATACACACCGATGCCTGCGGGAACCACCCCATGAGCTTGCCCAGCTTCCCACAAAATGTCCCACAATTTAAGGGCATGCTCCATGGGCGCGTAAATCTCCCAACCCAGTTCGCCAACATATGATATTCGCATAGCAACACATTGGATGCCGTAAATATCAATCGTTTGGGTTGTGCCATAGGGGAAGGCTGCGTTAGACATATCATTTTCAGTCACAGATTGCACTAAAGCTCGTGCTTTTGGCCCCCATACACCGATAGTTGAAATGGCAGAGGTACGATCTTCAAACGTGACCGAGCCATCCTCCGGCAAATGCTGGCGGAACCATTGGGCATCACGGGCACCATCACCACCACCTGTGATCACGCGGAAATGGCTTTCGCCCAGTCGCATGATGGTCAAGTCAGCCTTGAAGCCGCCATTTGGGTAAAGCAAGGGCGTGTAAACGGCACGGCCCACTTTGACATTCATTTGGTTGACTGTCATCTTTTGAATGTAGTCCAAAGCACCAGAGCCAGTGACATCGAAGATGGCAAAGGCGGTCAAATCGACCATGGCCACGCGCTCGCGCATGGCTAAATGCTCGGCATTGATAATGGGTGACCACCAACGGCCGTCCCATTCATGTTCACGGTAATTGACGCGATCACCGAACTCGTCTAGCAACTTTTTGTTAGATTCGTACCATTGCGGCCGTTCCCAGCCGCCTGTTTCAAAGAAGACTGCGCCCAGCGCTTTCTCACGGATGAACATTGGGCTAACGCGTTGATAACGGTTCGAGTTCCACTGTTCGCGCGGATGAACGATGCCGTAGGTCTTGATGAAGCCTTCGGAGGTGCGGGCGTTGACGTGGGTTTTTGTTCTCGCATAGTCATAGAAGCGAGAGATGTCGGAGTGATGGGGATCGATCTCAGAAGCGCCATGCGTCATCCATTCGGCCACTAGTCGGCCCACACCGGGGCCCTCTTTGATCCAAACGGCTGCTGCCGACCACAAATTCTTGACCTCGACCGTCTCGCCCAAAAGTGGGAAGCCATCAGGCGTAAGCGAGAGCAGGCCATTGATGGCGTGACGCACACCCGCACGCTCATCGCCCAACGCTTCAGGCATGAGTTCCAGAGCCTGTTCTAATTGTGGATCGAAATCATCTTGGGTGAAAGGGAGTTCCGTGGGGGACATCGGTGACTCTTCGATAGAGGGGATGTCATCTGGCTCATGCAAAATAGCGCGGTGGGCGTAGGAGCCAACCTCCATATCGCTGCCGTGTTGGCGTTCATAGCAGAAGGTGTCCATGTCACGGATGATGGGGTATACGATTTCGCCCACAGTGCCTTCGAGCTGTTCGATGGGCCCGACGGTGATCATCTGGTGGACAGCGGGGGTGAGGGGGATGGTCGCGCCCGCCATCTTGGCGATGCGTGGACTCCAGACGCCACAACAGATGACAACATATTCTGTTTCGATGGTGCCACGGTCAGTGACAACGGCCGTTATGTGTGGCACACTCGTTGGCCCTTCTTCCGTCAAGACATCCATCACTTCTGTATTGGCCGAAATGGTGAGGACGCCCTTTTCCGTGGCATATTCACGCATCAAGGTGCCCGCGCGAAGTGAGTCGACCACGCCAACAGATGGAGTATAGAAACCACCTAACAAAATTTCTTCATTGATGAAAGGAACCTTCTCTTTAATTTCGGCGGGCGTAATCAAGTGGGATTCGATCCCCCAAGATTTAGAAGAGGCTATGCGGCGGCGGAACTCTTCCATGCGCTCTTCCGTGCGGGCCACTTCGATGCCGCCGCATTCAGTGAAAACGCCTAGCTCTTTGTACTGCTTCATGCTGTCAGCTGTCAATAAGGCCATCTCTTTGGCGTGGTCGACAGGGAAGATGAAGTTGGAGGCGTGTCCGGTTGAACCGCCGGGATTAGGTAACGGTCCTTTGTCCAATAGGACAATATCTTCCCAACCAAGACGCGCCAGGTGATAGGTGAGGCAGTTGCCCACAATCCCCGCGCCGATGATGACGACTTTAGCTTTTTTAGGTAAATTGCTCATTTAACACTCCATTTTCAGTCATCAGTTTTCAGTCATCAGTTTTCTCTTCATTGTTCACTGATCACTGTTCACTGGTTACTCTTAATATTCAGGTTGAATCTCCCCTTTCCGTTTAGTCATAAATTCCTGCAGGGCTTCGTCAATGGCTGGGTCTAATGCCGGGGCTTCGTATTCGCGCAGGAGTTGTTTGTACATTTTGTTGGCTTTTTGTTCGGCCGTTTGTGCGCCTTCTTCAAACCACTGCTCGAAGGAGTTATAGTCAAACAGATCGGAGCGATGAAAGGCGGTACGGAAGTTGGCCATTGTGTGCGGTGTACCCAGATGGTGATCATTTACGGCTACGTTCCGCAATGAGTCCATTGCTAACCCATTCTCTGACAAGTCCAAGCCCTTTAAGAATTTGTGAAACATGCCCAGCAGTTGACAATCCATCACAAACTTCTCGTAGCCAGCTGTTAGGCCTCCTTCCAACCAACCTGCGGCATGGAGCGTGAAATTGACCCGGGCTAAGATACCAGCCTTCATAGTCATCACAGATTCATAGGCGGCTTGGGCGTCGCCAATTTTGGCACTGGTGAACATGCCGCTGCTGCGATAGGGTAAGCCATGGCGGCGGGCTAGCTGTCCAGCAGCGTAGAGAGCAATTTGGCTCTCCGGTGAGCCAAAGACGGGCGCGCCGCTTTGCAGATCAATGTTTGTTTGGAAGGCACCAAAAACAACTGGATTACCCGGATTAAACATTTGTGTCATGATGATGCCTGCTAAAGCTTCGGCATTCAATTGGATGAGCGTGCCGCCCAGACCTACTGGGGCCATTGCCCCTGAGAAAATGAAAGGGGTGATGATGAGGGGCTGGTTGGCCCGAGTGTAGGCTTTCATGGCGCCCAACATCCGATCGTCTAGGCGGCGCGGGCTGCTGATGTTGATGAGGCCAAGGATGCCTGGTGTTTGCCGAATGGCTTCAGCTCCATACAAAATCTCAGCCATTTTCACGCTGTCGGCAGCGTTGGCTTCAGAAGTGACAGAACCCATGAAAGCTTTGTCGCTATATTTAATGTGGCTGTATACCATATCCAGGTGGCGGGTGTGGGTGGGTTCATCAGTCGGTTCTACGATGGTGCCGCCGGAGTAGTGGATGTAGGGTGACATGTAGGCCAGTTTGACGAAATTAATAAAGTCGTTAAGCATGGCTTCACGACGTCCACGATCTTGGTTGTAGGTGAAGGGCGGGCCGTAGATGGGAGCGAAGCAGATATGTTTACCTCCAATAATGACACTGTTATTTGAGTTTCGGGCCTGCTGGCTGAATTGCTTAGGGGCTTTGGCAACGTACTCGTCAACTATTTCCCGGTCAAAAAAGGCGGTGTCGCCGACCATTTTGACGCCATGAGCTTTGAGAACAGCTTGAGCATCATCGTCATAGAAGTCTATGCCTACATCGGAGAGAATTTCTAATGACTTTTGATGAATCAGCTCAATGCCTTCTTCGCTGATCATGTCGTAAGTGGGGAGGTTGTTGATGGGTTGGGTGATTTTGGCAACGGCCGTATCCATCTTCTCCCGCCGTCCACCACGCCTTCTTGCTCGTGTACGTCCCATGTCTACTCCTTAAAAAGGGGATTTAGAGATTGAAGATTGAACTGTAGAAAATGCCTAATCTCTAAGCTCCGTACTCTTATTTACCAAGCATTGCTGCTTGAATCTCTTCTTGGAAGGTTTGGATATGTTGTTCGAGTAGTTGGGCGGCCTGGTCGCCATTGCCTTCTCGCAAGGCATCAAGGATGTGGCGGTGTTCGAGAACAGTCGTTTCCATGTCACCCACTTGAGTCAAAGCATAATACCAGAGCCGCAAACTAAGCGCATAAAGCATATTAAGTGTGTCACCCAAAAAGATGTTGTCAGTGGCTTGGTAAAGGATTTGATGGCAGGCTTCATCTATGGCAATAAGTTCTTCATTGCTGAACGGCCGTTCTTCATCCGGTACTTTGTTGAGGACAACTTCCATCTGTTGCCAATGCGCCGGCGTGCCACGAACGGCCGCTAGACGAACCGCTTGACACTCTAGCACCAATCTCATCTCGAACAGACGCTGCAAGTCAGTGATCCCAATTTCAGTGACAAACATGCCCCGCCTCGGGGCAATAGTGACTAATTTTTCGAGAGCGAGTCGTTTTAAGGCTTCACGAATAGGGGTACGTCCTAATTGTAGCTCGGCAATCAGATGGCTTTCATCAATGACATGACCAGGATGCAGTTCCAAAGAGACGATTTTGTGCTTAATTTGTTCATAGGCTTGTTGGCTCAGAGAGCGTTGCTGGTTACCGTTTCCTTTATTACTTGCTTGTTTATTCACTACAATTGGAGAAGTCATTTCGATTCCTTAGCCCTATGGCTTTTTATCACGCTAGTTCTGATATATCAATGATATATTGTCTAGCGCGTGGGGGATATTATCATGCTGCTTTACTTCTTGCAATTAAAAAACGTCACCCGTTTTTACAGCCGTTTGTCATGTTTTGAAGGCTCTTTTGCAGGGAAAAAATAGTTGTGACATCTATTGACTAAATAGAACAAATGTGCTAAATTCTAGAACAGGACATGGCCGTAACTAAAGAGGAGAGAGGATCATGCAACATGAACGTCTAACTACACAACAGAGAGGATATAGGCAACCTGGTCGTTCCGACGTACAAATCCTGGGAACCTATATCTCACGGAAAACGGTGATTGGCTTTATCATGGCCACAGCTTTGATAGCCTTTGAGATATTTAATTACGATACTACCCGCTACGCTCTTCAAGATTTTTTGGGTCATGTCAGTTTTATGGGTGTGACCTGGGCCAGCATTTTGGCGATTGCTTTTTGCGCTATCGACTTTGCTGGTCTGGCTCGACTTTTCACGCCAGAGCAGGCTGAGGCTGAGCAAAAAGCGATTTGGTATTTGATGGGAGCATGGCTGCTAGGAGCCACGCTAAATGCGGCCATGACTTGGTGGGCAGTGTCTCTGACCCTACTCAATCACAGCTTCGGCAATGAGGTTTTGAGCCGAGGGCAGCTATTGCAAATGGTACCCATTTTTGTGGCGGCTTTAGTTTGGTTAACACGTATTTTGTTTATTGGTGCTTTCTCTGTGGCGGGCGAGCATCTATTTGAGCCAACCCAGCCTGCTCAACGGCCGTCCTCACAACCAATGATGCCCATGAGCCAACGCCCGTTACGTCAAGTGCCCCAAGCCACGCCTGAACCGCCCGCACCCCGACCTGCCTCGCGTCGCATACCCGTCCCCAATCGCCCCCGCTATAATCCAGCAGCGATGTATGCTAAGGGCAAAAAGTAGCGAGTGAAGAACGGTCAGTAAGAGTAATAAGCTCACTGTTCACTAAATACTGCTTACTGATGATTAGTAATTTGCCCGATCTCCCGCACCCCTCGCCAGAGGGGTGTTTCATTGTAGTCATAATATTTGATACGAGTCAGGTGCAGTAGGTTGCTCACCATAAGGCCTAGAGGCAAACGGCCGTTATACAACCGAATCGAATCATAATAGTCTGGCGAGAGTTCAAACGCTGCCTTGGTGTGTACAGGCCCATGCCCCCATTTGCTAATGGCCTCATCATGGGCAAAAAGCACCAGATTGCCGCAGTCGCCATTGGTCAGCTCCAATGTGCTGTAGCTGAATAGATCAGGATATTTAGGGAACTGGCTGCGCAGGGCTTTATCCATCTCCTCCATCAGTGACGCCAACGGGCCACTATCTGCCCGCCTTTGCCCAAAAAAGCCGACAACGGTTAACGGCCGATTGGGAACCTGCAACTGCTTTGGCTGGGCAATCACAAAGCGATGCTGACGGTCATTTGTCTCTGTTTGATACAAAGTGACCGGAGGTGTTTTCAGGGCATACCGATCACTATTCTCCAATAATTGACATAGTTGATCAATCATATAACGCAAGGCTAAGAGATCATCAGCAGTATGGCGAGGATGGGTGAACGGCCGTTCATCCACTATCTCCATGGGCAGTAAGGCATGAATATTTGTCATGCTATCACCTCTCGAATCTTATCATAATGAGCATCTGTCACAGCCACAAAATGTGCAATATTGCCCTTGTGCAAGGCAGACTGCATGCCATCCCATAGGTGTATTTCCAGAAATGCTCGGCGCAGTTCACGCTTCAGGTTTGATGATAAATGGCTGGCGACCACGATTGGCGGCATAGGCGATGGCCCAATACTGGTGATAGAACGTATCGTGGCATCCAAGTCAGCATGTTGAATCTTCTCCACCGCTAGTACTTGTGAATCAATGGCAGCCGCATCTACGACGCCTGTTTGCACCATTTTTATCGCGTTCTGATGGGAGCCAACTTTCACTAGTTCACCGAAAAAGTCCCAAGCAAGATGTTGCTGCTGTAAAAAATGTGCCACTGTTCGATAGCCAGAGTAAGAAATCTCTTCGTTAAAAGCCCAACGACATCCAGCCAAATCAGCAAAACCTTGATAGCTGCTTTCTCGCAGCACAATCACATCAGAAAAGTAAACACATTGATCCTGGTAGCGTTCACCGCAAAGCACAGGTGCGGCTAACAATTCGATGGGTGGCTGTGCGGGCTGCTGCATGAGAACGTAGGGAAGGCCGCATAGAAAGGCCACATCTGGATTGATGCGGCTGAAGTTGTCGGATGACTGGGCGGGTGTATAGTGAATCGGCCGTTTTAATTGCTGCCCCACCGCTTGAGCAATGGCTGCATATACCCCATCCACATTAGCGGCTAAGAAGTTAGCAAAATGCAGTGGTTTCATCCTAAATACCCGAGTTCTGCTGAGACTTGGCGTGACGTTGCCAGGAGCGGCGCAACGAGAGACGTGAGTTGTGCCTCACTTAAACGGTAAGTTGGTCCAGAAACAGCAATGGTACCCGCTACATGGTGGCGATGATTAAAAACAGGTGCAGCAATGGCACTGAACCCTTCTTCATACTCCTCCAAAGCGGTGGCATAGCCCAGTTGGCAAACTGTTTCAAGGATTTCCTCCAGCAAGGCTTTGTCCGTGATAGTATTTTTCGTGTAGCGGGGTAGTGGTAAAAGTAGCAAAGTTTCTCGTGGCTCAGGCCGAGTATAGGCCAAAATGACCTTGCCTGCTGCCGTACAGTGCAAGGGGGTGCGCCGACCAATCCAGCCTACATAGCGAATGGGGAGGGGGCTGGCAACACGTTCCACATTGACACAATCACGGCCGTCTAGCACAGTTACATTAATCGTCTCCTGTGTCACGTCGGCCAATTGATTGAGGTAAGGTTGGGCCGCTGCACGCACATCTAGTCGCCCTAAAGCCACCCCAGCTAAGCTAATTAGGCCTAAACCCAGACGATATTTGTTTGTTTGTGGATTTTGGCTTACCAACCCCTCATGTTCCAAGGTGGTCAAGATACGGGAGACAGTGCTTTTGTGTAATTCTAGGCGACGACTAATTTCCATCACGCCTAGCTCAGGTTCAGCCTCGGTGAAGGCTCGTAGAACGGCCGTTGCTCGTTGAATAGATTGAATGTGTGATGGTGTAGTTGCGGTATTGTTCATTATCGCCCGTGTTGCATATTACGCAACACTGTTTCTGTATATGGGAAATGTATTTTAAATTACAAAACATGGTATGTCAAATTGGGCGACCACAAAGGTTGCTCCTACCTGACCGCAGCCAAAGCACGAGCCATTTCATTGTAAATTTGTGAGACGGCCCTGCTGCCCAAATGTCCGTTTTTCACCAACAGCAACGTGGCTTGTGCCGCCAAAGCTACTTGTACACTCAGGCGAGCTGCAACCTCCGTTTCCTTTGGGGAGCCGCCCCAAAGAGTCCCAATGTCGTTTTCTTGGCAAATTTTTGTGGTCGTTATGGCTGCCCCAATATCTCCTATTTGTGGCAAATGGAGGTGCAACATATGGGCGGCACCTCCCGCCACAAAGGCCAAGGCATCGGCAGCCGACTGGATACCTGCTTGCGCCACCAACTGGAGCTTCATGCCCCGTGACTCGAGATAGCTTTTCAGGTTCGCCATTTGTTTTATCTGTTCCGCTTGTTCGTTTAGCATAAATGGGTCTTGTATGCGCACCAAAAACGGCTCGGCTACTTTTTCCAGGCCAACCAGCATACCCAGAATTTTGCCCAGATTATTGTCACACAGATGTCCATAGCCGCCGCGAACAGTAAGATAAAAGGCCAAGGTTTGGGGATCGACCTTTTCCCGTAGGCTCTCTTTAAGCTGGCGCACGAATCGTTGTAGCACTTCGCCGTTGTGGCCTAACTCAAGCGCGGGATTGGAGCCGCTCGTGCTGTAGCCTACAGACTGTATCGGATTATCGATTATGGTGGCAATATCAAGGGGCAAATGGGGATTAATTTCGGCATGGAGGGGAACGGCCGTTGGCGACAACGGTAAATCATATGTATCACAAAGAACTGTCAATACCGATTTGCCTTGAGCTAAAGCCACGGCCTTGAGTAGAGCTTGGCTCAGTCCGTACTGTAGAGCAGGGTGTAGGGGCCGTTCTACCTCATAACGGTTAATGACGGGTTCAGGAACGGCCGTTGGCGGTTGCCAACTACCGCGCAAAATGTCACGGCGGCTTGGCCCTTTGGGTTTGGGTGGCGGCGGCTGGTGGGTTTCGGTCACCAGCACCGTTTCACGTATCCCTGCCAAGTGCTCCATCAGGATCGGTAAGGAAGTGATAGTTTGCCTGTGCAAACGCGGCCTCACATAGGTTTCAATAGCCTCAAGGCCATATTGAACCGTAAAGGGAATGGCCGTGTAGGGATCAGCCACACAATCACCCCAAGCGATACGGCCGTTGCTCAGCTGCAAGCCAATCAAGACAATTTCTTGCCTTTGTGCGACACCATACCCTCGTCGCCCTACAATAGATTCAATTCGCAAGGCCATAAGGGGCATTATACGAGGATTTGGTAATGAAACGTAATGTGTTAGGACATCTCATGGACAATAAACTTCAAACCTACA
Source organism: Promineifilaceae bacterium (SeqCode) (assembly GCA_965223555.1). Classification (GTDB taxonomy): domain Bacteria; phylum Chloroflexota; class Anaerolineae; order Promineifilales; family Promineifilaceae; genus CBDCWU01. The sequence goes on along the minus strand of CBDCWU010000008.1, from coordinate 100,375 downwards.
ATCAAAAAATCTTAACAGGTTGTGCTGTTCTCATACTCCTGGCTGTCATTGCTATTGTTGCCCTAATGGGGTTTTTGTTTCAGCAGGCGCGGCAAGCCTCCCACTATCCCGGTTCACGTTTGCTAAATAGTAACAGTAATTACACCCGTTTGCCTAAACGCTTCAAATGGGACGAAACGTACCTAACGACCGATGAATTTCCTGAAGTTTACAACTGGTATTCGCACACTTTTGATTTGAGAGGGGAAACAGCAGCTATGGAAGGTTGTATCTTTGCAGAGGGAACATCACAGCAATGGTTCGTAAACCGGTACACTAGCCTAATCCTGTGCGATACACGAAATGGGCAGATGGCTTTTGTATCGCGTACAACGTGGTTTGGCGACTGAAGCATACTCAATTACCAAACCACGTTGCTTGGTGATTAGACAACGTCTCGGATATCTACGATTTCTTGATCTGGTATTTGGCTTAATACTTCGTTTGCTGTCTCAGCGGTTACATCCGTAATCTTTAAGACAGTATCATAATAGCCATCTTGTTTAGGAGTAGGGAAAGTACCAATCCCCATCACGCCAATGCCATTTTCCCCTAAAGCACCAGTCAGTTTGGCAAATTCACCCCTTTTGTTGGGCATGCGTATGGTTACTCGAATACCTGGCTCTGGCAGCCCTAACATGAGCTGGAAGGCCCGGAGTAAATCGATTTCAGATAGAATGCCTACGACAATATCGTCTTCCATGACAACTAAACAGCCGATCTTATGTTCCATCATGGTACTGGCGGCACGTTCGACTGTTTTATTGGGCGCAATCGTGTACACATTTTTGGTCATAAGCTTTCCGGCCGTTAAATTGGCGAGGTAGCGACTGATTTCCCAAATATTCAAACTGCCCATCTTATCCGTTTCAAGGGCCAGTGATTGGCGTGTGATGAGGCCAACTAAACGTTTGCCATCACCAACAACTGGCAGATGACGGATATTATTTTCAGCTAGAATTTTTTGAGCTTCTGCGGCGGCTGTTGTCTCAGCAATCATCACCGGATGTCGGGTCATACAATCTTTTACCAGCATTTTGTGTTCCTTGAGGACCAATCGAGAAAAAGAAAGTTCCCAAAAAGAGCGAATTTTCTCGATTGGCTTGAGGCTTTTTCGGGTTGAATTGGCTCTTTTCTCTCCGAAAAAGCCTAGGATTTTAATTTGCCGTGATAACCGGCTCAAAGGTTCGCAAAGTTTCTACCGGAATATGGCAAAAAATACGGTGGCCATTTTCCAATTCGCGCCAGGGAGGAATCTCTTGCTCACAAACTTTACCACCATCGGACAGTAGTTTGCGGCGTGGGCAGCGAGTATGGAAGCGGCAGCCATTGGGAGGATTCATGGCACTTGGTACACTTCCCTCCAGGCGGATATGCTTTTGAGTTATGGATGGATCAGGGATGGGAACGGCCGATAACAGGGCTTCCGTGTAAGGGTGATAGGGTGGTGCGTAGATGGCATCTGCTGGTCCAATTTCCATAATTTGTCCCAGATACATAACGGCCACATCATCACTGAAGAAGCGGACAACACTTAAATCATGGGCGATGAAGATGAGTGTGGTATCATGCTCCCCTTGCACTTCGAGCAAAAGGTTAAGAATGGCTGCCTGGACGGATACATCTAAGGCACTTACAGGCTCATCACAAAGCACAAGTTCAGGACGGCTAGCCAAGGCGCGGGCAATGCCCACACGCTGTTTTTCACCACCACTTAATTGGCGTGGTAAACGATCAAAGTAATTTTCGCCCAGGCGCATGGATTCCAGTAGTTTGACCACTTCACCTCGTATCTGATCCTTAGGTACTGTGCCAAAACGTTGCATGGGACGGCCGATCTGTTGTCCAACCGTGTAGGAAGGGTTCATCGTTGAATCAGGATTTTGGAAAACCATCTGTAGTTCTTGGATCAGGGCTTCTTGACGGCCGTTTAATTCACCCGTCACGTCAAAAGTCAAGAACCTTGCTTCCCCTTCTGTGGTTTCTTCCAAACCAATCAAGGTCTTGATCAAAGTGCTTTTGCCACAACCAGACTCACCAACCACGCCTAAGGTTTTTCCCTTCTTTACCTGGAAAGTCGCATTCTCAACCGCCTTCACATAGCGTACTTTACGGGCTAACATGTCTTGTAAAGACGTGCCAGACACCTCATAATATTTTTTAAGATCTTTTACATCCAGAATGACATCAGCCTCTTTGCCATTACTTTCATCAGCGAAAGTGGGTAAGATTAACTCATCAGAAGGTTTCCATTGGCTAGCATCAACCTCTTCAGCAAAATGACAACGCACGGCAACCCCTGTATCAAACACCCGCAATTGTGGCCTTTCTCGACGGCATCGATCCTCTACATAGTCACAGCGGGGGCCATAAACACAGCCCATCGGCCGATTATTGGGTGGGGGAACCCGACCACGGATAGGGTAGAGGATGCTGCTGGCCTTATCCGCACCTAATTTGGGCACACAACGCATTAGCCCTTGCGTATAGGGATGTTGCGGCTTTTTGTATATCTCCTCCACTGTACCCCGCTCTACCATCTCACCAGCGTACATGACACCAACACGGTTGCAGACCCGGGCCACCACGCCTAGATTATGGGTGATGTACATGATAGCTGTATCAAATTCGCGCCGTAGTTCACCAATTAAGTCTAAAACGGCCGCTTCCACAGTCACATCCAGCGCAGTTGTGGGTTCATCCATAATCAGCAAAGCTGGATTGGTCAACAAAGCCATGGCAATGACCACACGCTGCTGTTGACCACCAGATATTTGATGAGGATAACGCTTCATCACATTGGCCGCATCAGGCATATAAACCCGCTCTAACATCTCAATACAATGCTTTTCAGCCTGTTCTTGAGCAATGCCACGATGCACAGTTAACACCTCACTCATCTGATCGCCCAGCAACATAGAAGGATTAAGGGCTTGCATCGGGTCTTGGTAAACCATCGCAATTTGATCCCCCCGTAGACGGCGCAGTTCCTCACCCGTTTTGCCAACTAACTCCTGTCCCATAAAGCGGATGCTGCCCCGCTTCACATATCCGTTGGCTCCCAGAAAATTGACAATGGCCCAGGCAATTGTGCTTTTGCCACAGCCAGATTCGCCCACAATGCCTAAGGACTCGCCGCGATTAATATCAAAAGAAACATTTTGTACAGCCTCAATTTCGCCCCCACGCACTTTATAAGCAACGGCCGCATTCTCGACTACAAGTACAGGTGCTTGATTACCAGTGTTTGGATTATTTTGTGCCATGTATTTAACCTTTATTCCTTATTTTTGATACCGGGTCAGCTCTTCCCGTACACCATCGGCGAATAAATTCAAACCAATCACTAATGTCGAGATAGCAAAGGCAGGCCAAATCAGTGGCCACGGTGTGACACGCACAAATGTACGAGCATCGTCAACCATATTGCCCCAGTCTGGATCGGGCGGCGGTAAGCCAATGCCTAAGAAGCCAAGCGTGGCAATCGTGAAAATGGCATAACCAACGCGCAACATACCATCCACAATTAATGGGCCACGAGCATTGGGTAAAATCTCCCGAAACAGAATGTACGAGATACTTTCACCGCGTGTTTCGGCGGCACGAATATAGTCTCGGGTTTTAATGTCCAAGGCTAGACTTCGCGCTAGACGAGCTACACCTGGCGCACCCGTTATGGTAATGGCCAGGATAATTACAAAGTCACCTTGTCCCAAAGCAGCGATAACCACCAAATAAAGCACTATGCGGGGAAAAGCGATCATGGCATCGAGTACCTGCATGATAATCTGATCGGCCCAGCCACCCCGATAGCCAGCGTTTAGGCCAAATATTGAGCCCACAGCCAATGAGCCTAAGACACCCCAAATAGCTACACCACCAGGAATAGCACTGATGGGAAAATTCCATGATTCGGGGAAACGTGTTTTAAGCAAAATGACCTGGCCCCCGGTCATTAAACGTGACAATAAATCTCGCCCCAGATTGTCTGTACCTAGCCAGTTTTCGGCATTTGGCCCTACATTTTGCTGAAATAAGCTTGAGTTAGGGTCTGCTGGCGTCCAGAAAAGCGAAATAAAAGCTAGAACGACCCAAAATAAAACCATTATTAAGCCAATGGTGGCAATGCGTGAGGTCCACACAATAGCCAAAGCATCACGAATCTTACTACTTCGCTTTGGTTTTGGTGTAACAGCGTTTGTTGTTGGTTGTGCAACTGTCATATTTTTTCTCCAATGTGTATGCTAACAAAAGTCTTATTATGAGAAGCGAACCCGTGGATTGAGCATGGTGTAAGCAACATCGCCCAACAAACGTGTCACCACAGCGATCACGACCGTAACCATGGCTGCTGCTTCAACTGCATTAACATCATTATTGATGGCTGAGTTAAAGATGTAGTTGCCCAGGCCAGGAATACCAAAGATGATCTCAACCACAACAATACCACTGACGAAGTAGTTAACATGCAGCATGATGACCGTGATTGGTGCCATGAGGGCATTGCGCACTGCATGCCGAAAAACGACGCGCTTATAAGGCATGCCTTTAATAATGGCTGTGCGAATGTAGGCAGAATCCATCACCTCGACCATACTGGCCCGTGTCATTCGAGCTACATATCCTAATTCAACCAACGTCAATGTGAGAATTGGCAATACTAATTGACGTGGATTTTGGAAAATTGCATCATCTGAGAGAGCTAAGAAACTGGCCGGAAATAGTCGTAGAGTATCCGCGAATATGACAATGAGAATGATGCCTGTGACAAACTCTGGTGTGGCTGTAAAGGCCAAACCTGATATGGAGATAAGGCGATCTAGAAATTTTCCTTCATTAATTCCTGCCAAAACACCAAGTACTAAAGCTAGAGGCATGACGATAATAAAGGCAAGTCCTGCAATCAGAAATGTGTTGCGGACCCGGCCAGGAAGTGTGCTGGAAACAGGTCGACCACTTGTAGTTGACTCACCTGCGTCACCACGCAAGATGCCTTTGCGTAAGGGAAGATACCGCTGTGGCCCATCCCCCTCCACACGATCACCGGCAAATGATGTTAGATATACATCTGCACCTTCACCACGTACCCAATAGGCGGCTGAGTTGTTGAGATTAACACCCCAGAAGGTTTCACGGCCGTTTTCGTCCAAAGTCCACTCAACTTCATCTGGAACCTGGATAGATGAACCATCCCCTTGTCTTTGGAAGGCCACCATCTCCCCTTCAACCATGCGCCACCGCGTATAAGTCCCATCAATATCAGCCCACCATTCGGCTTCACCTGTGTTCTCATTGGGTAATGTGACCAGTTCCATACCAGTCACATCCTCAGCTTCCCCTTCATTGCCGACCAACCAATTTTTGTAACGCTTCCAGGCTGGTTGATCCAGACCAAGCTGCAACCGTAGGCTTTCACGTTGGGCAGGTGTGGACTCGATGCCCAAAATACGAACAGTGACATCCCGTCCCCCTACTTCAAGCAGGAAGAAAAGCAATATAGATACCAATAACATGGTAATGATAGTCGAGATCAAGCTACGAAATAAGAACCGAGCCATAACTAATTACTCCAATATGCCCATAGAACAATTCAATGAGTTGTAGAAAAAATCCGTTGGCGATTAAAAGTTATTCACCCTCCCATAGCTGGGTATAAGGAGCTACGGGAGGGCATGATCCAAAACAACTATTACGTGGAATTATGCTTCATCATCAAGCCATGCTTCTGCGGTGAAGTCATAAGCGGTTGGATGGGCTGGAAGATTCTGGACACGGTTGCTCATAATGTTCCAAACCCTTTTGAAGTAGCTGATGCCAACAGGGCCACGCTCCATGAAGATATCTTCCAATTTACCAACTAGTTCACGACGCGCTTCAACATCTAATGTACCTTCAGCTTCTGTCAGCACCTCAACAAACTCAGGGTCTACCCAACGAGTTTCATTCCAAGGCACTGGATTGCCGTCAGCATCAGCGATGTAAGCCAATGGCAGTACCATCGTAGCCAGTGGGCGATGCGTCCAAGCGGTGACACCCAAGTCCACATCAGCCCATCGATCCCAGTAACCAGCCGGGTCTGTGATGTCTAGCGTGACATTAAAGCCACCTGGAGCAGCCATTTCCTTAAAGGCAATGGCTACGGCATCTTCAGTATTATCATTTTTGGTGACGAGAGTGACATCTAATCCATCGGGATAACCAGCTTCCGCTAATAAGGCTTTCGCACCTTCTGGGTCATAGGCTGGAATATCGCGAGGAGCATAAGCCGGGTGAACAGGTGCAATATGGGCATCATGGCCTAGATCGCCTTCACCAAAGTAGGAAAGCTGCATCATTTTCTCGCGATCTTGACACATTTTGAGTGCCTGTACCACACGTTGATCTGTCCATGGGTCGAGATCAACACGTACACGAATAAGATCGACTTGGGCAGTACCTACAGATAAAACCTTAATATCCTCGGCATCTTTTAATGCCTGCCAATCAGCGGAACGGGGTTGATGGAAAGTATCAATTTGGCCTGATTGAAGGGCTCCAACGGCTGCATCTTTGTCAATTGATAAGTAGATTATCTCATCAATATAAGGTAATGGATCGCCATCAGCACCCATCTTCCAGTAATCTGTGCGCCGTGTGAAACGCGCCCGCTCACCCTCAGCATATTCCTCTAGTAGATAAGGACCAGTGCCGATAGGTTGCTTGATATAATCGCCTTCAAAGTTGCGATGCAACATAACACCGGGATAATGGTAAAGGTGCTCTGGTAGACCAAAGTTTGGCGAGGGCAGATGAATTTTTATGTGATAATCATCAACCATCTCCACATTTTGCATACCGCCCCAATAACCAATGAGGCCCAGCATTGAGGAGCCAACTGCGTCGTCGTGCCATTGGTTAAAGGTGAACATAACATCTTCAGCGGTGAATTCATCGCCGTTGTTGAACTTAATTCCCTGTTTCAAGTACAAATCCCACTCAGTTGTATCATCATTGGCTTCCCAGCGGTCAAGCATTTGAGGACGAGTAATGTTTAAGGAATCTGTTTCGGTTAGATAATCATGTGTCTGGCGCACAATATTGGCCCCTTCGAGCCAGGAGAGGCGCGCTGGATGATCGAGTAGCTGGAGTAGCATGGCTTTGGTGAATGTACCCCCACGCTTGGGGGTACCGGGAGCACTTTCGCCGCCTGTAGCACTTTCACTACCGGCACCTGGCTCAGCTTCACCGCTGCCACAAGCCGCAGCAATAGTAGCGACACCAGCCGACATACCCAAGAGGGTAGACATGCGCATAAACTCGCGGCGACTAATTCTACCTTGTTCTAATTTTGTGTATGCTTCGGGAATGTAGGGATGAATTTTCTCCATCGCTTTTTTGGATATTCTTTGAGGGTTTTTCATTTTACCTCCTCCTATAAAGGTATGTTGATAGACTTTAACCAATACCCTAGAGTAATCGTGTGCGCTTAAGCAGGATTGTGTATTGGCTTTAAGGCAATTGACAAACTGTGAACCTCTGGTTATTTTGCCAAAATCGCCTTATTTGTTTGCTTTGGGGATAATTAATTTTGAATCAGGCCATGAACACCTCCTCAGCACCTCCTGTTTACTGGTGTTATAGATTATGTGGTGTGGTTAATCACTTAGTAACAGAATTAGTATTTGATGATGGGTTGCAAATGTCTTCAGGTACGTACCAAACTTAAAAGTTGAGTATTTTGAGAGATGATCATGACTATGTGACATTTACAATATTAGGAGTGTATTTATGATAGCATGACTTATCGTTTCCTGCCAACACTGATATTCTACTGATATATCAGTATTTGTAAATAAATTGAACGTTTGAATGAGTGATGGGCGAATATGATGTTGACAGTACGTAAAGCTTTGCAATTGCCTGTGTTTTCTTCAGCCCATTTAGTGGCTGGCCGCGCGGGCTTGGACAATCAAATTAGCTGGGCACATGTTGTGGATATGCCTGAGGCACGGTATGAATGGCAGCGACGGGGAGTTTTGCTGCTAACGGCTGGTTTAGGATTGCATGATGATTTCGAGAAACAAAAAGCGCTGATTCCCAAGTTAGTGGCGGAAGGGTTTGCAGGGATGGTGTTGAGCCAAGGATATTATTTTGATCATGTACCACCGGTTTGGCGAGAAACGGCCGATGCCCTGGCTTTCCCCATCATCGAAGTCCCTCGCGACTTGCTCTTCATCGAAATTACAGAGGCGATTTTAGAACGGATTGTCAATAGTCAATACACAGTATTGCAGCAATCTAATGAGATTTATGAGCAATTGACAAGGTTGGTATTGCAGGGAGCAGACTTGGATACATTGGCTGAGATGTTGGCAACATTATTGCAACGGGCGGTGACGATTGAGGATACCTCCTTCCGTGTGTTAGGGGTGGGTATTCAGGGAGAAATTGATGAAGCACGGCGGGAGGCTATTGCCAACGGCCGTACTACACCATTCACTGCCCAAAAATTGTTAGATGCAGGTATTTATGATCGTTTGTTGCAAAAAATGGGCACGATTCATGTGCCACCTATGCCAGAATTAGAGATGACGATGGCTCGGTATGTGGCCCCCATTATTGTGGATCGGCAAATTTATGGTTATGTCTGGATTATTGCTGGGAAACGGCCGTTAACCGAACTTGATGAGCTGACTATGAGCCATGGTACGACGGTAGCAGCCTTGATGATGTTTAAGGATCAGGCTGTGCACAAGGCAGAAGAGGCCTTGCGCGGCGACTTTTTTGAGCAGCTATTGCAATCAAGTGAGCACACACCCCAATTTTATGAGCAGGCCCGGCGGCTTAGTTATCGCTTAGACAAACCACATCAGATTTTATTGATTCATGGCTTGGCCCAGTCTGGGGGAGACGGCCGTTTTTCACTCAATATTGCCGAAAAGTGGCTCAAAACACAGGCCGTGCCCATGTTGCTTGTCTGGCACGGGAACAATTTGGTGGTGGTATTGGAGAGTGCCAAAGAGCATGTGGGATTGGCCTTAGCCCAGACGGCCGTTTCTGAACTGCAACATCCTGCCCACAAACTACTCATTGGCGTCAGCCAAACTTGTGCTCAAGCAATCCCCCAAAGTTATGCTGAAGCTCAAGAAGCCATTCACATTGCCCAACTAACGGGACAGGATGAAGGCGTGATGGCCTTTGCTGAATTAGGTTTGTGGCATTGGCTCTACCATCTGTCGGCCGAAAAACAGCCTAGCAATCGCTACTTTCAGCATGTCCATACCCTGGCTGCCTATGACGAGAAACGACGCACCGAATTAGTGAAAACCTTAGAAACCTATCTCGATTATGGTAGCTCCCTGGTGGATGCAGCCCAAGCCCTGTACATCCACCGTAACACTCTTTTGCATCGTATTGATCGAATAGAGACACTTTGTGGAGTCAATTTGCGCGCTCCCTTAGACCGTTTGAACCTGCATGTCGCCGTGAAAGGTTATCGGCTCTTCGGACAGCAAACGTAGTCGTCTCGTTTGCCACTTGCCAGTAAAATTCGGTTATCGGTGTGCTGTAATCCGAGCGCCGATTACAGATTACCGATGATGGAAACCCATGACTGAAAAGCACGTTCTGTCCCTCATTCTAGCTCTGTTTGTCACTTTGGGCATCGTCTACGCGGTGGTGACGCCTGCCTTTGAAGCTTCGGATGAGTTGTGGCACTATCCCATGATTCGCCATTTGGCTGATGGCAACCCCCTGCCGGTGCAGGTCTTTGATCCGGCCCTGGCTGGCCCTTGGAAACAGGAAGCGAGTCAGCCGCCGCTTTACTACTATTTGGGCGCGGCACTCACCTTTTGGATTGACACGGCCGATATGGAGCAAGTGCGCTGGCTCAATCCCCATGTGGACAATGGCGTGATAACGGCCGATGGCAATATCAATCTGACTATCCATGACCCCGCTTTTAACCAGTGGCGGGGCACACTTCTAGCAATTCGTATCGTTCGCATTGTTTCCGTCCTGCTCAGTGCTGGCACTGTTTATCTCACCTATCGTTTGGCCAAACTAACTATCCCAGACAGGCCAGACATTGCTTTGGGGGCGTCCGCCCTCACCGCCTTCATGCCCATGTTCCTCTTCATTAGCGGGGCTGTGAACAATGACAACTTGGCTGTGCCCCTAGCTTCGTTGGCCTTGGTAGTCATGGTGATGTGGGTGGGACAACGGCCGTTATCACACCTTAAATATGTACTCTTACTCGGTAGCATCATTGGCTTCGCGATCCTGACAAAAGAAGGTGCCTTTGGCCTCCTTCCCCTGGCTTTCGGTACAATTTTCATTGCTTTGTTCAGTGACCAGTATTCAGTAAGCAGTAAACGGTATTCAGATAGCAGCCACCAGTCTCCCAAACTCCAATCTCTAGTCTCCACTCTCCTCCGTACCTGTGTCTATTTTGCAGTTTTACTAATCCTCGTTCTGATCATCGCCGGTTGGTGGTACTATCGCAATGTTCAACTGTACGGCGATTGGCTGGGCTGGAATGCCTTCATCGCCGTGCTTGGGCAGCGGGCGCATCCTGCCTCCGTAGCGCAACTATGGGATGAACGCTGGGGATTCCTCCTTTCCTATTGGGGCTTGTTTGGCGGTGTTAATGTGCCGATGTGGACGTGGATTTACCAAATTTTGAATGGTGTGTTAGTTGTGGGCGTAGTTGGATTTGTAGTTTTTGGGATTAGGGAGACTAGGGATTGGAGACTGGAGACTGGACGATTAAGTCTCCAATCTCTAATCTCCAATCTCCTCTTGCTGGTACATCGCTACTTCGGCCTTGTCATTTGCCTCTTGTTCTCCTTTGCTGTCATTTTCGGGCTGGTGCAGTGGGCGCGGACAACGTGGTCATCGCAGGGACGATTGGTGTTTACGGCGATTTCGGCCTTGAATGTGCTGCTGGCTATTGGTTTGGCAGGTTGGTTACCTCAGAGAGTGGGCAAATGGGTGTTAATGGCCGTTTCCATCTTCCTCTTCTGTGTTGCTGCTGCTGCTCCTTTTTTGTGGATACGCCCTGCTTATCAACCACAACGATATACAGCCCCTTGGTTGATGCCTAGGGCCGTCCATACCAACTTCGATGGCCAAATTAGGTTAGTGGGGTATGAAATAGGGCAAACGGCCGCTGCTCAAAACAGCCTTACCCGCCAGCCTGGCGACACAGTAGACCTTATGCTAGAGTGGGAAGTCTTACAGCCAATGGCGCGTGATTGGAGCGTCTTTGTCCATATCAATGATCCCGTTTTGGGGCAGCCGATTGCCCAGCGAGATATGTATTTAGATCAGGGCTTGCGCCCCACCTCTTTGCTGCAGCCGGGGGAACGAATTTTCAATTATTACCAGCTCAAGCTGCCGGAAACGGCCGTTGCTCCCGCCGATCTAGAAATAACTATTGGTCTGTACGACTTCCATACCTTCGAGAGATTGTCCCTCACCGACGGCGGCGATGCGACTACGATTGCCCATTTGCGACTAGAGCCAGTTCCTGGCGACTATCCCAACTCCGTCACTGTCAATTTTGAGGATGAATTAGAGCTAATCGGTTTTGAAGTTGAGCCACGCCGCGCCCAACCAGGTGATCAAATAAATTTGACCTTGTATTGGCGGGCCAAACGGCCGCTCACTGCTAACTATACCTTTTTCGCCCAAACTGTTGATTTGGACACCACCACCCGCTACGCTGCCCAAGATTTACCCCAAACTACCAGCAGTTGGCAGCCTGGCGCAGTGCAGCCAGTCAATATGTCCTTCACCCTGGCCCCCGATACACCATCTGACCTGTACCCTATCATTTTGGGCATGTACACTCAAAACAATGGCAACTTTGATAGATTGCAGATGATGACAGCAGACGGCCGTCTCACTGATGACTTTCTCATTCTTACTCCCATTCGTGTGGATTAAGGTTATTTCCTAGTATGGAACGACTCAAGAAAATAAACGAAGGCTTGCGCAAGCGATTCCCCAACAGTGAAAGCCCCTTCCAAATAATCACACGTTTGGCCGAAGAGTGCGGCGAATTAGCCGCCGAAGTCAATCATTTTGAAAACAGTGGTATCAAGCGCCAAAAACATGGCCAACCAGACCGCGTTAAACTCGCCAAAGAAGTACAAGACGTGTTAAGATGCGCCCTGCAAATTGCTGCTTATTATGGCATTGAGGCCGAATTAGAGGCTTCAATTAACCGTTCCTATGCCCAAATGAAGGCAGATGGGCTAATTGGAGAGTAGAGATTGGCGAGTAATAACCTGCGCAATGGACAATACGCATTACGGGAACAGGCAAACCCTACTAAGTCGCCTTTGGCCTTGGGCATGTTGGTAGGGCTTACGGCCGTTATCAGCGGTATCCTTCTCGCGTTCGGGGGGCCATTAATAGGAGCGGCCGTTTTAGTGGCGGGCCTAGCTGCTATCATCGTCCTGCGCGATATTGAAATCGGCTTTTGGGGCGTTATTGGCGTTGTTTGTCTATTACCATTTGCCACCTTGCCCATCGACATTGGCATCACCCCCACCTTTCTCGATGTAGCCTTAGGCGCTGTTGTCGGCGTTTGGGTATTAGGCTTGGTCACGGGTCAGCAGCGTACTATCATTACCGCCCCCATCACCATCCCCCTCATCCTCTTCATTATCATCGCTGTCTTCGCCTTCATCTTTGGCCTCAGTAATGGCCCCTTCACCCCCACCTTGGCCCGTAAATTCGCTGAACTTCTACTCAGCATCGGCTTTGTCCTTGTCATTGTGGATTACTGTGCCGATTGGCAACGGCTAGAACGGCTGGTGAAGGTGATCTTATTAGTGGGCGCAGCTGCTTCAGCCATCGCTATTGGCCTCTGGCTGCTGCCTGAAGATATGGCCAATGATTTGCTCAACATGTTAGTACGTCTTGGTTATCCTGGCGGGCAAGTCATTCGTTATATAGAAGAAAATCCTGAACTATCCGAACGGGCCATTGGCACATCCGTAGACCCCAACGTATTGGGCGGTCTGTTGCTGATGATTGGTGCCTTGGCTGGCCCTCAAATTATGGCCAAGAAACCGCTTTTTTCGCGCTGGCAAACGGCCGTTTGTGTCGGTCTTATCTTTGTTGCTCTCGTTCTCACCTTCTCACGCGGGGCTATGTTAGGGTTGGCCGCAGGCTTATTTTTTGTAGCTGTCATACGCTATCGGTGGTTAATCCCTTACATGTTGGGTGTGGGTTCATTAATGCTGATACTACCAGTGACGCAAGGCTATATCGGCCGTTTTGTTGAAGGTTTTCTGGGCCAGGATTTAGCCACCCAGATGCGTTTTGGTGAGTATAAAGATGCCCTAACGTTAATCGGCCGTTATCCTATCTTCGGTGTTGGCTTTGCTGGCACACCCGATATTGACATCTACCTTGGCGTTGCCAATGTCTACTTCACCATTGCCCAAAACATGGGCCTGATAGGTTTGCTCTTTTTTCTGGCAATCATTAGTACACTCTTTGGTTACGCCTTCTTTAATCGGCACTGGTTCAAGCAACACTTCCGTGCTGATGCTGTTTGGCTTGGTCTTCATGCAGCTATTATCGGAGCCTTAACCGCTGGGATTTTTGATCACTACCTGTTCAATTTAGAATTTCATCACGCTGTGACCGTTTTTTGGCTATTTATTGGATTAGCAACCGCTGCCACACGCTTGGCTAACACTCATCAAGCCTAAATTCACCTGTTTTTCAGTGCTCATACGCGGTTTTGGTACTATTTTCATATTACCTATAGCCGGGTATACTTTATATGATTATGTATACCCCCTTCAAAAAAGAGAGCGTTCTTGCTATAATGGGGGGGATATTTGGCGAAATGCCCAGGAGGCACTTATGAAGAAAATAACAATTATTGCAATATTCCTGCTTTTGTTGATCGCTGCATGCTCCGATGATGGGCCTTCACCTCTGCCGGAATTTAATGAAGACGGTGGGGAAGCTGATACGGCCGTTGCCTCAGATAATGTGCCGCGGGCTGAGGCTCCCACACCGACCATGCTGCCTCCAACCTTTACCCCAGAACCGATGTCGCACGAAGGGCATCTCTTCTTGGTAGGCAGCTACAGCGGGACACGAATTGTGCATGTTGTGCAGCCTGGTGATACCTTGGCTAAGTTGTGTGCTCGATATGGTGTCTCTGTTGATGACTTGGCTCGAATCAACAATATTTATAACGCAGATCACATTGAGGTGGGGGATTCACTCATTATTCCTGTGCCGCGCACAGATGGCTAGGATTGGCTATACATCAATAATTAATAAAAAAAAGCCCGCTCGAAATAGCGGGCTTTTTTTATTCTGTAAGGGCTGTTAGGGCACTGAATTCTTAATTCCCTTCATCAGTCGTTATATGAAGTTGGTGAAAAGTCTCGGATACAGATGAGTCTTCATCCTGCTCCTGAGGAGTGATGATAATGTCGTCTGTTTCTTCATCGACATCTACTATGACGACTTTGCTGTTCTGCAGATGCCCACTTAATACGGCATCTGACAATTGGTCTTCCACGCTGGTTTGTATGAGGCGACGTAACGGCCGTGCCCCAAACTCAGCATCATAACCGTGCTTGGCTAACCAATCGCGAGCAGCATCTGTTGCTTCCAACTGTAGCTCATGTTCATCCAGCCTCTCATTCACCTCTCCTAGGATAATATCCACAATTTGGCGAATATTTGCCTGGCTTAGCTGCTTAAAGACAATGATGCTGTCCACACGGTTGATGAATTCAGGCCTAAATTCACGTTTTAGCTGATCCATCAACGTTTTTCGCATTTCGGTATAGGCCTCTTGTTCTTCTAAGGCTTCATCTCTCTGAAAAGCAAACCCTAAATTGGGACCATGTTTAATGGTTTCAGCTCCCACATTAGAGGTCATGATAATAATCGCATTACGGAAATTCACCTTTTGGCCTTTGGCATCGGACAAATGGCCCTCTTCCATGATTTGTAGGAGGATGTTAAATGTTTCGGGATGAGCCTTTTCGATCTCATCAAAAACCACAATGGAATAGGGACGACGGCGTACAGATTCTGTCAGTTGTCCCGCATCCTCATAGCCAATGTATCCAGGTGGTGAGCCAACAAGTCGGGCGATACTATGCCGCTCCATAAACTCAGACATATCCAATTGGATCAGAGCGTCTTCACTCCCAAACAAGAAGGTGGCTAAGGCTTTTGTCAACTCCGTTTTGCCTACCCCAGTAGGGCCAAGAAAGATGAAAGAGCCAATAGGCCGCTTGGGATCCTTTAGACCAGCCCGCGCCCGCCGCACAGCTTTGGAAATGGACTCGATGGCTTCATTTTGGCCCACGATATACTTTTTCATTTCCTCTTCCATGCGCAGCAAGCGAGCTGATTCCTCTTCTGTGAATTGGTAGACGGGAATACCAGTCCACATTGCTAAAACTTCAGCAATGTCTTCCGCTGTCACACTGATACTGCTTTCATCACGACTGCCAGCCCGTAGCTGATCCAACTGCTTTTGCAGTTCTTCCTCTTGCTCTCGCAGGCGATTGGCTTCCTCGTAACGGCCGTCTTCCACAGCCAAGTTACGCGCATCCCGCAACTCCTTCAACTCATCATACGTTTCGCGTACATCAGTTGGTTGGGGCGCACGATACATACGCACCCGCGAAGCACTTTCATCAATCAGGTCAATTGCCTTATCCGGTAGGAATCGTTCCGTAACATAACGAGTTGATAGTTCAACGGCCGCTTCAATGGCTGCGTCCGTAATAAACAAATTGTGGTGCTTCTCGTAAGGCTCCTTGATGCCACGCAAAATCTCAACAGCTTCTTCCGGTGATGGCTCCTCTACCTGAATTGATTGGAAACGACGTTCAAGAGCCGCATCACTTTCAATATATTTGCGATACTCCTCCATTGTTGTGGCTCCAATACACTGTAATTCACCACGGGCTAACGAAGGCTTGAGAATATTGGCAGCATCCACAGAACTACCAGCAGACCCTGCCCCTACCAACATGTGAACCTCATCGATAAAAAGAATCGATTCACTGGATTTCAACTCATCAATAACACGCTTCAAACGCTCTTCAAACTGTCCCCGATACATTGTGCCGGCCACCAAACTGCCAACATCAAGTTGCAAAACACGTTTGCTCTGCAATACTTCCGGTACATGTCCATCAATAATCCGCTGAGCCAAACCTTCGATGATGGCTGTCTTACCCACGCCCGGTTCACCTATTAGGGCTGGATTATTTTTGGTGCGTCTTGCCAAAATTTGGATCACACGCTCAATTTCTGTTTGACGGCCGATCACAGGATCCAACTTGCTGTCCTCGGCTAGGGCAGTCAAATCTGTTGCCAATTGATCAACCATTGGTGTCTTACTCTTTTCTTTTTTATTGCGAGTCCGGCGACTGCTAGAGACACTCTCAGTTGCTGCGACTGGACTTTCCTTTAACATCCGTCGCGTTTGACGGCGAATCTGTTCTGGGCTTATGCCAAACTTGCGTAAAACATCAATAGCTAAGCCCTCATTTTGTCGGGCCAATCCCAAGAGCAAATGCTCCGTGCTAATATAATGCTGGCCCATGCGCCGTGCTTCTTCTACAGCTAATTCCAAAACACGCTTGGTGCTAGGAGAAAGTTCCGTTTTTGTAAATGGCGTTCTTGTTCCTGGTCCACCAGATAGACGTTCTACCATCGCCTGCACACGGGCGGCATCCAAGCCCAACTCTCGCAGCACGCGACCAGCAACACCACCTTCTTCTCTCAGCAGGCCAATAAGAACATGTTCACTGCCAATATAGCTATGGTTAAGCCGTTCTGCTTCTTCTTGTGCCAGACTTAAAACTCGTCTGGCCCGTTGTGTAAATCTTTCCCAGTTCTTGGAGTTCACAGTGGTTTACCTCGGTTCTAAAAGGCCCAAAGTTATCCCTGCCGAGGAATACGGACTCCCCTTAACCTTGATGACCTCATAAATGGACACTAAAATTCCTCATCAGCTTCATCAGGCTGGACTCCAGCCATAACCAAATCCATATCCATATAATCTGCTGATGCTACTTGCTTCAAACTAAGACCGAGCTGCCGTTGGCCCGGGTCAATACGAATAACCCGAACCGTAAGTTGGTCTTGTGGTTTAACCACTTCTCGCGGGTGACTTACATGATCTTCGGACAGTTCCGATATATGAATGAGACCCTCTAGTTCATATTCATCATGTAAGCGGGCAAAGGCCCCAAATTTGGTCAATTTGGTGATGGTTGCTTCTATCAATTGTCCCACTTGATAATTGTCGTCAATTTGAGTCCAGGGATCAGCTTCTAATTGTTTCATACTGAGAGCTATCCGCTGTTTATCTTGATCGACGTTCAAGACAGTAACTTTAACTTCATCACCAGCTTGTACCTTTTCCGATGGTTTCATGATTCGTTGCCAGCTTATCTCTGATAAGTGGACAAGACCTTCAATGCTACCAATATCCACAAAGGCACCGTAATCGGTTACATTTACCACTTTCCCGTCAAATATGTCGCCTTCTTGAACAGTACTGAAGAATTGAACACGTTTTGCTTCACGGACTTCAGCATCAGCAGCGCGCTCTGAGAATATCAGGCGGTTGCGGGGACGGTCTACTTCAATGACTTTGGTTATCATAGCCAAGCCAACGCGCTTTTGGCAGGCACGTTGTAATTCACGCGGGTCTGTGAAGCGTGGATGATCACCACTTTGTTGGGACATAGGCACAAAGCCACGCAAAGAACCAAATTGGACAATGAAGCCACCTTTATTAAAGCCGACAACTTCTAATTCATGAGTGTCTTGGTCGTCTAATCCTTTTTGAGCCCGTGCCCAATCCATTTCTTCAGCAGCTCTTTGATAAGATAAAATGATATTGCCATCATGATCTTCTGGATTGACAACAAAAACAGATATCTTATTACCAATGACTAACTTGCCCTCAAGGGTGGCTGGGTCTAATGCATCAACTTCATGACTAGGGATAATACCTTCTGATTTGGCACCAATATCTACTAAAAATTCGTTGTGCCGACGATCAACGATCCAACCCTCACGGATTTCTCCCGTGGAGGGGACGTCTAAGGCAAACTCTTCGGCTAACCAAGCTTCCATAGGGTGACTAGATTCGCCACTGTTCCCCATATTCGTTACATTGTTTGTCAAATTTCTTCTCCCTTGCGTTTTCGGCGGTAGCAGGCCGGAGTTTTTAATGTGATTATACTGAGTTTGATTGTATTGGCAATAGAACTATGCTCGTGTTCAATGAAGTTTAATGTAGTGTAACCCTATCCTTTGCGTTATCATTCTTTTAGTGAAAAGATTTATTTTTCGGAGTCGAATTGGGCCGGAATCTTGGCTTATTTCTGTATTGATTTTTGTGCTTGTTTTTGGGCCACGCCTGATGGCAATCGGCCGTTTTATTACGCCAGATGAGTTAATATGGGTGTATCGCTCGGTGCAGTTCCGTGAAGCACTGTTACAAGGGCGATGGGCTGACACATTGACGACGGGACATCCGGGAGTGACGACAATGTGGTTGGGGACAGTGGGAATAAGTTTGCAGTTGTGGCTACGGCCGTTTTCCCACTCAACTTATCAATGGATAACCCAACTGGCACATTACAACCCTGACAACATGGCCGCCTATCGTCAGTTAGCCCACTTTCTCACGGCCGCCCGCTTGGTAGTCATCGCTGTTAACAGTTTAGGCATCGTCGCTATCTACCATTTGTCGCAGCGTGTTTTTGGCCTATTAGCTGCTATGCTTATCACCGCCTTCCTTGCTTTTGACCCTTTCATGGTGGGGCTTTCCAGCCTGCTGCATGTTGATGCTCTACTGACGACATTTGTCACCTTGTCTTTATTGGCTTTAGCTATTTGGGTGCATAGCGACGGCCGTTCTCCCCAGTTCCTCTTCTTCTCAGCTTTCTTTACAGGTCTTGCCATTCTCAGTAAATCACCTGCTTTGTTGCTTCTGCCCTTCACGGCGTTCATCCTTTTAATCAAATCAGTTTCATTTAATGATGGAAAAGTGCATTTTCCAGCCAGACAACTGTTTCAGGCAGGCATAATGTGGTTAGCCATTTGCCTGGGAACCCTATTTTTACTCTTGCCCGCGCTTTGGCTTGACCCGGCTACGGCCGTTCAGACAGTCACCAGCAGTGCCAATCGCCACATCGAAGCGGCTCTACGCCCTACCTTCTTTTGGGGGCAGATGGCTTATGAGCATGGCCCTTTGTTTTATCCTGTGGCTGTCCTATTCCGCTTGGGACCGTTGGTTTTGGTAGGATTACTCTTAGCCGGGTGGGGAAAGTTGAGAGGGTGGCAAAAATGGCGACAGGACAAGGTCTGGCAACGGCCGTCTCTCACCACCCTCATCTTCCTCCTCTGGCCCCCTCTCTATATCGCCGCTATCACTATCGCCGAAAAAAAGTTTGACCGCTATGCTCTACCTGTCATACCCGTTCTTGTCATTTTAGCGGCCATGGGTTGGGCCTGGCTGCGCCCCCAACGTCCTAAAATCCTGTTTACCGGCTTGCTCGCCACTCAAATAATCCTGTTGCTTCTTACCCTACCTTATCCCCTCACTAGCTACAATCCTTTGCTAGGGGGCACGACGATGGCCCGGCGTGTGCTGCCCATTGGTTGGGGCGAGGCCATTGGCTCTGCCGGGCAATGGTTATCGGCTCAGCCAGGCAGCGACCAGCAAACGGCCGTCTCCAGCATCCCGTCCGCCTTGGCCCCCTTCTTCTCCGGCCAAACGCTTCCTATAGCTGAATCAGCTCAAGCCAACTACCGTATCCTCACCGCCAGCAGCCTACAAGCCGATCCTAACGCCCTCAGCAAAGCCACCAACGAAGGCCCACCCCTGCACATCATACGCTTCAACGGTCTAGATCAGGCCTGGATAGTGGCCCAACATGAGCCACAACGGCCGTCTCCTCTTATCAGTTTGCCCGCCCCCTTCACCTTCGACAATCGGGTTCAACTACTGGCAGCTGACACCACATATGCCGCCGAGGCTGTCCAAGTTCGTCTGCGTTGGCGGCTTTTGCAAAACGGCCGTTATGCCCTCCAGCTAACTTTGACTGACGAAAACGACAACATCTGGCATCAGCTTAATGCCTCACTCCTCAACCAAACTGATTTCTATCCCGAACATTGGGCGGAGGGCGAAACACCCCAAATCAATTATGCTATCCCACCCCCCAAAGCCATCCCGCCCGGTCATTATCAAGTCCAGCTATCTCTTTTTGATGTAGCTGGGGCCCAACTGCCGCTGCTCACAGACGCCAACCGTTTTCAGGGAGTCATCTACAATTTGCCCCATGTCACCATCCCACCTGCCACCCAACAGCCAGTTGTTAGCAATCTCGATCTCGGCACCGTCGTGAACCAATCTTGGTTAAACAACAGTCTCATCTTGTGGGGGTATCATCCACTGCCGCCCACACTCCTCTCCGGCAGCCGCACCACCCTTGATCTCACCTGGCAAGCTGCTGCTCCCCTGCCGCCAGACGTACAAATACGCCTACAATTGGGCGATACGGTCACAGATTTTCCCCTCAGTCGCTATCCCTCTAGCAACTGGCGGCTGGGCGAAGTGATTCATGAAAAATATGAACTGTCCATTCCAGCAGACATACCTGCTGGGCAATACACGCTGACGGCCCAACCCATAACGGCCGATGGCAGGTTGTCAGATTCACCCGTGACTCTTGCCTCACTCGAAGTGATCGCCACCGACCGTCTCTTTCAATTGCCCCCCACAATTGAAACCCCTCTGGCTATACAATTTGGTTCCAATATCTTTTTGCGAGGAGTAGATGGCCCTGCTGTGGCTGATGACAGCTTGCAGCTGACCCTTTATTGGCAAACCGACCAGCCCCCCTCTGATCTCTACACCGTCTTTGTCCACGTCCTGGCCGCTGATGGCAGCACAATTGCCCAAGCCGACCAATGGCCAAACGGCCGTCCCACCAATACCTTGGCGCCCCAAGAAGTCGTTATAGACAAATACACCATTCCCCTGCCAGCCGATTCACAGCCCTATCAGCTAGCCATCGGCCTCTACACAGCCCACAATGGTCTGCGCCTGCCCCTCACCGACGCCACCAGCACAGCCTATCCCGACGACCAGCTTCTCCTCCCCCTTTCCCCATGAGTATCACCCCCTCAACCCGTACTCTCCGTTCCTCGTCCGTCCTGCTTTTAGCCCTGTTACTCCTGGCCTTTGCCCTGCGCCTCTTCCGACTAGAAGCACAAAGCCTCTGGTGGGACGAGGGCATTAGCCTGCACCTAGCCACCTCAACCCCCGCCGAAATCATGGCGAATCGGGCCGCCAATTTGCACCCACCCCTCTACTTTTTTATCCTTAAGGGCTGGCTACAACTGGTGGGCATGTCGCCTTTTACAGCCCGCTACCTATCAGTCTTAGCCAGTTGGATACAGGTCGCCGCCGTTTACACCCTCACCCGCCGCTGGTTCAACAAAAACACGGCCGTCATCGCCACCCTGCTCACCACCCTCTCCCCCCTCTCCATCATCTACGCCCAAGAAACCCGCGTTTACGCCATGTTGCCCATCTTCTACTTGGCGCTACTCATCTTTACCCATCACACCTTGCGCCAACCCCATTATCGCCAGCCCCATTGGCTCTGGTTGGGTCTGCTCGAATGGGTCGGCTTTCATTTGCACTACATCACTGCCTTTGGGTTGGCCTACGCCAATATCTGGGCAATCATTGGCCTCTACCGGAAAAAACGCCGGGCTGATTTGCGCCGCTGGCTGACCGTGCAACTAACCGTAGGCATTGCTTCGCTACCCTGGTTATGGCTCGTGTGGCTCAACCGAACGGCCGTTACCAGCGAAGCCACCGCCGGCACATACCTCACCGAACCCGCCACCCTCCTACTCCTCATCGCCCAAGTCTGGAACTTCCACCTCACTGGCCTTCCCGGCTCCCTCTCCCGTCCTCCCATCCAAATCCTCACCATATTAATCGCCACCACCGCCACCCTCCTACTCCTCACCAAACTACGCCCTACGCCCTACGCCCTACGCACTACGCTTCCCTGGCTCCTCCCCCTCACCGCCGCCTTCCTCGCCTGGAGCGTCCGCTCCTTCGCCCATCCCCGCTACGTCATCATCTTCGCCATCATACTCATCCCCCTCTTCGCCTGGCTTATTGGAGATTGGGGATTGGAGATTGGAGATTGGGGACTAAAGAGCAGTCTCCAATCCTTAGTCTCTAGTCTCCTCTTCCTTCTCTATCTCACCATCTCCCTCTACTCCCTCAACCTCTACTACTTCGACCCCAACGTCGCCAAAGACGATATGCGCGGTGTTGCCCGCTATTTAGAAGCAGAAGCCCAACCTGATGACCTGATATTAGTGCCAGACAGCGACTGGTCGCTCCCCTTCGAGTATCACGGCGCAACCCAAATCGCCATGCCTCACACCACCAACCGTGCTGAGATGTGGACGCATTTGCAACAACTCACCCAAGGCAAACAGCGCGTTTTTCTCGTTGAATACAAGCGAGGCAGTGTCGATTGGCAAGATGTTGTTCCCTTTGCTTTAGAAGAGGCTGGTAACCTCGAAAGTAGACAAGATTTTGGCAATCTCTATGTGCAAACCTTCCGTTTAGATGAAAACATCACCGAGCCACTAATGGTGGCGCAGCCTGTTCAATTTGGAACATTGCATTTAACGGCCGTTTCTATCCCACCAACTCCACCCCCCGCCAACAGCGCCATCACTCTAGGCCTGCAATGGCAACCCGTCCAGACCCCACCTCCCCGCACCCACATTGCCCTTCGCTTGCTCGATAGCGATGGCTGGCAGCTTGCTCAACTAGACCGCATACTTGTAGACGAAAACGGCCGTCCAACCGAACTGTGGCCACCAGGCCAAACTATCACTACCTACCACACCCTGCCCCTCCCTCTCGGTCTTCCCCCTCTTAGCTACACCCTTGCGCTCACCCTCTACAGTCCCACAGAAAATGGTATCCAACCTTTAGAAATCGGGGACGGAGCAGGCGCACCAAAAGGTCAACAGTGGCAATTGCCTATAACCATCACCGCCGCTCAAGGTACCACCAACCCCTACAACCAAACCAGCCCGGTCACCCAAATACAGCCCCAACAAGACATGGGCGATGGCCTCACGCTGTGGGGAGCCGATGTCAACCGCACTGAAGTAGGTGCGGGTCAGCCCTTATTCATACAACTGCAATGGCAAGCCCAACGGCCGTTAGCCCCCCTCACACCCACCCTCCAACTCCGTCAAAACGGCCAAGCCCTCAGCCAAATCCCCATTCCCACCCGCTACCCCACTAACCAATGGCAGTCCCTGCGGATGGTCATCCAACATCATCAGCTAACTGTGCCAGCAACGGCCGTTGGCCCCGCCCAACTTACCCTCAGCCTCAACAACAGCCACTACACCATCGCCGACATCAACATCACCGCCGGATCGTATCTCTTCGAGCCACCCCTCATCAGCCATCCCCTCAATATCCAATTCGGCGATGTCGCCCGCCTCGTCGGCTACGATCTACCCCAAACTAGCGTCAGCAATGGCGCTCCCGTCGCCCTCACCCTATACTGGCAATCCCTCACCACCAGCCCCACTACCAATTACGTCATTTTCACCCACATCTTAGCCGAAGATGGACACCTCATCGGCCAGCATGACAGCCCCCCCGATAACGGCCGTCGTCCCACCACCACTTGGATTAGCAGCGAATACATTACCGACCCTCACCAATTAAGCTTCCGAGAAGCATACACGGGCAACGGCCGTATCGAAGTTGGCCTCTACGACCCCCTCACCGCAACCCGCCTGCAAACGGCCGCTGGCCGCGACTTTGTCTATTTGCCTACCACTTTAGAAGTAAAATAGTAATTGAGTTACTACTCAGTTACCAAGAATGGAGACCCCATGCAAAACTTACCCACTTTTCAAGATATCCTACGTGCCAAATTGGTTGTTGATCGCTACATAGAGCCTACCCCTTTACACAACTACCCTGCTCTTGACCAAGTAGTTGGCACGACTGTTTATATCAAACACGAAAATTATAATCCCATCGGTGCCTTCAAACTGCGTGGTGGTCTTAACTTGCTTTCCCAACTCAGCCTGGCTGAACGTGACGCGGGGGTTGTGACCGCCTCCACAGGCAATCACGGCCAATCTATCGCCTATGCCGCTCGCCTCTTTGACATTCAGGCCAATATTTTTGCTCCCGAAGATGCCAATCCCGTCAAGGTTGCGGCTATGAAAAGCTTGGGAGCCAACGTCATTCTGCGCGGTCGTGACTTTGATGAGGCCAGAGTTCACTGCGAGCAGATGGCAAGGGAGAAAGGGATGCGCTACATCTCTTCGGGTGATGAGCCACTGTTAATTGCTGGTGTGGGTACACACACATTGGAAATCTTAGAAGCTCAGCCCGACATTGAAGTCATCCTTGTGCCAGTAGGCGGTGGCAGCGGCGCATCGGGCGCATCATTAGTCGCCAAAACCATCAATCCCGCTATCGAGGTCATTGGCGTACAGGCCGAAAAGGCACAATCAGCCTATCTCACCTGGAAAAAGCGGCAGGCCACGGAAAGCCCTATGGGTACCATCGCCGAAGGTTTACAAACCCGTGCTCCCTTCATGCTGCCTCAGCAAATTATGTGGCAGCATATGGATGATTTTGTGTTGGTTAGTGATGAGGATTTATTAACGGCCGTACATATACTCTTGGAAAAGGCCAAAACGCTGACTGAACTAGCGGGGGCGGCCCCTCTGGCCGCCGCCTTGCAAATGCCCCAACGACTGCAAGGCAAAAAAGTGGCTTTCATTCTCAGTGGGGGCAATATTTCCCCGGAACAGTTGCGAATGGTTTTGAGTTGAGGCTTACTGGCAAATGATCAAGGCCATTAGGCGGCACTGCCTAATCTAAGCCGACCCAAGCGTGACTGGAGAGGCATTTGCTGCAGAAAGGGGAATGCTGTTTGCCAAGGGGTGGTCTCGCGGGGTATGTTTCTTTCTACTTGACAGCCTTCGGCCCGAATGAGCCATTCTTGGCGCACATTTAGGCGGGCCTCAGCGTAACTAATTCCCAGCCGACGTGCTTCAAAGGTGGCTAAACGATCGAGAACTGCATCGGGAACGGCCGTTACATCCAGGTAGTACACGGGCACATTACCCCAGCGTTGGGTACAGGCTTGGTGGGCTTGGCGATATTTGATGGGTAGGTGAGAACGGCCGTAAACCATTTCCCATCGCTGGCGGCGTTTTTCATCTACCGGGGTCACATAATAGGTCATCTTCATTCACTCACTAAAAATAGAACTTATGTTCTAATATTAACACAAACTGTTCGTTTGTCCAGTGAACATTAATAGAGCCTCATAAACGAGACTAAATGTCCCAATGGGCTTATGGTCATATTCCTTTGGCTAGGATGGGGAGGGGCCGAAAACGGCCGTTGGCCCCTTTGCATTGGCTCAGGCCAGCGGTTATGCTTAGTAGGAGCCAGCCAGCCACAACAAAAACAAGACCGGACAGAGGGGTGCTGGAACTGTTGGTTGCAGGTTGCTGGTCGCGTGGTTCAGGCCGGGGGGCTGGTTGGGGTGCGAGAGTGGGTTGGGAAACGGCCGTTACTGTGAAAACAGGTGTCACCTTTGCCGGTGCAGGGCTGGGGGCAGGCGCACGAACGGGCAGAGGCTGGGCTGCGATGCCTGTGGATTACTCTCTGTGCAAGCAATCTGTGCTACAATCAGCCCATGTTCTTGTTAATCAAGTCTATTCCTTTTGTGGAGGCACCCCATGTCCCAATACCATACCGATCACGCCACCCGTGAAGATTTACTCAACTACGAAAACTTCCGTGATGCCCTGGAAGATATTGTCACCAAGGCTGAAACGCCGCTCACCGTCGGCATATTTGGTCCGTGGGGGAGTGGTAAAACGAGTCTGATGCAGATGGTGCGTGACCAGATAGAGCAGGCAGGCAAAGCCCGCTACCGCACCATCTGGTTTACGGCCTGGAAGTACGACCGCCAAGAAGCCCTCTGGCGGGCCTTCATCCTGCGCGTCATCGATGCCCTTTATCCCAGAGAAAATACACCCGCCGACTTACCCCGTGAAGCCCGTGAACTCCTCCAGAATCCCGGCGAACGAGAACAGCGGCTTATAGCTCTCTTGCAAAGGCTTGAAGAAAGCGTTTACCAAGCAGTTGAATGGCAAGAGATGGGAGACCGCTCCGTGCAATGGTGGCAATTTATCAGTAATGTGGCCAAAGCAGGTGTTGAAACCAGTGCGGCTGTGGGCACGGCTGGGCTATCGCTACAGATTAAAAAGATGTTGGGTGGTGACGATACGCCCGTTGAAGAAATCCAAAAAGCGGCCGCTGCCATTGGGCATGAAACCAAACAGTATCATCGCCGTCAGCTCTTCCACATGGAGGACTTTGAAAGAGTTTTCAAGGAGGCTGTGCAACTGATTGATAAATCGGGCAACGGCCGTCTTATCGTCTTCGTCGATGATTTAGACCGCTGCTTGCCCGAGAAAGCCATCGAGATATTAGAAGCGATCAAGCTCTTCCTCGAAGTCCCTGGTGTCGTCTTTGTTTTAGGGATGGATCAAGCCGTGGTGCGTCAAGGGATTGAAGCCCGCTATGGCAGCTACTTTCAGCAACAACCAGACGAGCGGGCCGAACTTCCTATTCGGGGCGATGTCTATCTTCAAAAAATTGTCCAAATCCCCTTCCATCTGCCCGCCTTGGCTGTAGATGATGTGGCTGATTTCATCGCCGATTTAGACGGCAGCCTATCCCCCCACACCCAGGCTGTCCTGGCCCAAGGGCTCTACCCCAACCCGCGCCAAGTCAAGCGTGTTCTCAATATCTTGCGCCTCTTACGCCGTATTGCTGATAGCCGCTTTGATGAAGGCACGATTGATACGCCACTTCTAGCCAAAACAGTCATCATCCAAACCCAATATCCTGAACTGTATCAGCTTTGGCGACAATACCCAACCTTGGTCCAATTACTAGAAACGGAATACGGTCGTCGCACTGCCAGCGATGAAGAGATTCTTACTGGCACCAGACGACAGCCTCGACCGACCCCAGAGATAGGCGAAGCCGAAGTTGAGAAAACAGATGAAAGAGAGACAAGCCAACCCGGACTACTGACCCAATATTTAGAAAACCCTTCCCAATACGCCCTCCTCATTCGCCTGATGACCTATGAGCCAGAGGGTGAAACGACTGAACGCATTCGCTTTACTGGCTTGTCTCGTGACCAAGTAGCCGCTTATGTCCGCTTAGCTGGCGCGGTAGAGAGTGATGCCCCTGTCCCCGTCGATCTCCCCACCCCTTTAGTTGAAGCGATGTTAAGCGGCGATGCCTTACAGATTCAAGACGCGGCCAGCCGTTTGCAAAGTGAAGAACCAGAGCGGGATGGTGCCAAGCATCAAGAGATGCGACGACAGATGATCCAAGTGCTATCTAGCCCGAATCAGCCAATAGCTACCCGCCTGAGTGCTGGGGAAGCCTTAGCCCACCTTGGCGATTCCCGCTTTCACGAGGCCGCAGGCCATTATCTACCAGCCGATGAGATGTTGGGTTTTGTGGAAATACCCGCCGGTAACTTCCGTATGGGCAGTGAGCCGCAGCCAGGCCAGGATGCTGGAGAAGATGAACAGCCTCAGCATACATTAGCCCTGGATACCTTTTATATGGCAAAATATCCAGTGACAGTGGCACAATTTGGACATTTTGTGGCCCAAAGCGGGTATGAAGGAGGTGGCAGGGAAGGCGTAGCCAATCATCCCGTTCGTTACCTAACTTGGTATGATGCTATTGCCTACTGTGATTGGTTAAATAAAGCGTTACGGAGTTGGTCAGGCACCCCCAATCTTTTGGCGGAACGGCTCAATAATGGTTGGCGTGTTACCTTGCCTAGTGAGGCCGAGTGGGAAAAAGCGGCGCGGGGGACAGACGGCCGTTTATACCCGTGGGGTAATGAATTTGTGGAGGATAATGCCAATTATGAAGCGCATCGTTTAGATAACCCCAGTCCAGTGGGCTGTTTTCCCACTGGAGCTAGCCCTCATGGGTTGTTAGATATGAGTGGCAATGTCTATGAGTGGACACGAAGTCTCTATAGACCATATGAGTACAAATCTGATGATGGGCGTGAAAAAGTTGTTGGTACAGATAGGGATAGGTTTGTTCTGAGAGGAGGTGGTTATGGTTCTAAACCAGAGTACCTGCGCTGCGCGTGCCGCATCAGGAACTCGGTCCGCACAGCGACCTCAACGACAACTAGCGGAATGCGTGTCTGCGTGTCCCCATTTACTCCTTAACCGCTGGCCTCTGTCTGCTCTGGCCGATGAAGCTCTGATCAAGCGGCACCGCCGCTTCTCTGACCGATGGGGGAGTTTGAGGGGGCCAGCCCTCTCAAGATCGCTGCAAAAATTATACATGGTTCAAAAGTTACCAGACAATCTTTACAATTGTGATGTCATTTCGAGGTCTGCCGAGAAATCCCGACGGAGCAATTCCGTCGGGATTTCTCGCCGCAGACGGCTCGAAATGACAATTTTACGGGGAGAATAAATTGTAAAGATGATTGTCCATATCATGAACTATGCCAAAAATTTTTTATACAAAGGAGAGTTATATGCCTCGTCAAGAGATGCCCATTTTCACTCGAACGTTTGATTTCCTTAGTTGGCTGCTCCCCGTCACCAACAACTTCCCTACCGCTCATCGCCACACCTTCACCCGCCGCTTGCTCGATGCCGCCTTCGATCTCCGCGAACGGCTAGAGGAAGCCAATGCCCGGCGTGGCCGAGCCCGCGCCCATAAATTGACTCAAGCAGACGAAGCCCTCGCTAAAGTGCGTGTCTATCTGCGCCTGGCGGTAGGATGGGGCTGGTTATCATCGGGGCAATACCAGCACGTCTCCCAAATGGTGGCTGAAATCGGCCGTTTGCTGGGTGGCTGGGTCAAAGTCAGTAGCTAGTCATCAGTGAGTCAACTTCTGTTCCCTGACGACTGCCTATTGGCAGTGGGGGTAAGCCTACACATGCGCTGCGCGTACCGCAACAGGAACAATCCGCACAACGACATCAACGACAACAACGGAATGCGTGTCTGCGTGTCCACACTTCTCTTGTCCCCTCCCAAAATGGTCAAGCGGGGTATAGCACCCTTCTTGGTTGCGGGTGGCCATGTCCGTAGAGACATGGCTTATAGGAGAAATGGCGGGGCTTATTCCTGGCCACGCTTACTGCCACTTTTGGTAACTAAGCCGGGCATATAACAACGGCCGTGCTGCCAAGGTGCGTCCTCGCAGCACGGCCATCTGCTTTCATGTATTCTCAACTCACCTCATGGCAAAATCTACTGCTGGCTTACCGCCAAGCGGCCAAAACAAAACGTGGCCAAGCCAACGTCGCTGCCTTTGAACACCGCTTGGAAGATAATTTGCTCCAATTACAGCAGGAACTGCAAACAAAACAGTATCGGCCGGGTAACTACGTTAGTTTCTATATTCATGAGCCTAAAACCCGCCTCATTAGTGCTGCTCCTTTTAGGGATCGGGTGGCTCATCATGCCCTCTGCAACATCATAGAGCCTATCTTTGAGCGCAGCTTTATCTACGACAGCTATGCCAACCGCGTAGATAAAGGAACCCATCGCGCCCTTGATTGTTGCCAGCACTTTGTCCATAAATATCAGTACGTGTTAGCTTGCGATATTCAGCAATTCTTTCCTAGCATAGATCACGCTGTTTTGCAGCAAACCCTGGCTAAGAAGATCGATGACCCCGATATATTGTGGTTGATAGACACCATCTTAGCCAGCGGGCGAGGTGTGTTGGCTGAAATGTATGAGATGGTTTGGTTTCCAGGGGATGATTTATTAGCAAGCTTACGGCCTAGAGGTTTACCAATAGGCAATTTAACCAGCCAATTCTGGGCAAACTGCTATCTCAATCCATTAGATCATTTCATCAAACGAGAGTTGCGTTGCCCCGCTTATGTGCGCTATGTCGATGATCTGCGCCTCTTTTCTAATGACAAACAACAGCTATGGCAGTGGCAGCAAGCACTAACTTCCCGCTTGACTCAGTTCCGCTTAACTCTGCACCCCAACTCCCAGCCCCAACCCGTCGCTGAAGGCGTTCCCTTTTTAGGATTTGTCCTCAGGCCCCATCAGAAGCGACTAAAACGGCGCAAAGGCATCCATTTTCGGCGGCGTTTTCACCGTTTGGTCGCCGACTATGCCGATGGCATCATCTCTTTAGACCAGCTAGAGGCCACTGTGCAGGGGTGGATCAATCATATAGGCTATGGCAACACCATTGGCCTAAGAAAAGCAGTACTAACAACAACCATTATTCCCCCACCGAGGAGGAGATAGTCATGAGACCCGACATCGTTAACTTTTCTAATCTCAAAGCACGTATTCGAGAGAACTTAGGCAATTGGCGGCAACGGCTCACGCGCCTGGGTGCAGATTCAGTCTATCTGTTTGTCTCCTCGGCCGCTTTAAGTCCCTTAGCCCTGGCTATTGCCCAACAGTCCCCTGCCTTAAGTGGTGAACTGTGGGCCTTACTGGGCAGCTTGGGCGGCAATCTGTTAGCCAACGTCTTGCAAACATGGCGTGATGCTGATGATGAAGCAGCCATGATGAGAATGCTGCAAGAAGCGTTAGAGCAAACGCCCGAATTGCAACAAGAGTTAGATGCTGCTTTAGAGAAATTAGAAGTGATGAGTCTCGCCCGTCAGCAGCTAACAGAAGCAGATCGAGAGTGGTTTACGGCCAAGCTGCAAGCTGAATTAGCCCAAATGGGGAATTGGCCACGCTTCAAAGCCCAAGTGATGGCCATTGGCGAAGGAGCGCAGGCAGTGCAAGCACGGGATCAAGCCACTGTTGTGGCTGGGGATATGAACATCAACATCACCACCCAGACGGTTGCCTCTGCCTTTTGGGATAGATTACCTACTGTCAAACAAGACCTACGCCCGGCTACCAGCCAATATTTAGCTTACCTCGCCCATAAATACCGCTATTTAGATTTTAGAGGGATGGGCGTGTCAGATCGCGTGCCCTTGCGCTTGCCTCTCTTGCAGATGTACGTTCCCTTGCAGGCCCGTATTGAGATGCCTGAAGGGGAGACGTGGGCCCGAGATCTGCACGTGGCTGGTCGCCAGGTGAGTGAAGAGGAAGCGGAGATGATGGGGCGACGCATGAGCGAGCCACAGGCTGTCTTAGCATTGCTCCAGCAACAGCCTGGCCTCATCATTTTAGGCGATCCCGGCGCGGGCAAGACAACCTTCCTAAAATACCTGGCCTTACGCCTGGCTTTGGGGGATGAGATCGGCATTAGCCAACGGCTGCCGCTGTTGTTGCCACTCTCTGCCTATGCGACTGTGTTATCACAAAAAGATGTCCCGCTGGATCAATTTATTGCCGACTATTACCATAATTTATTGGGGGCAGCGTTGCCAGTAGGGGAGATGTTGGCCGAAGCCTTGCAACAAGGGCGTGCCCTTCTATTATTAGATGGCTTAGATGAAGTAAAGGCGGTTAAGCAGCGGCGTGTGGTGGTAGATCGGGTCGCCCATTTCTTTGCTTGGCAACAGCAGCGCGGCAATAAGTTCATCTTAACCAGTCGTATTGTTGGCTATCGAGAAGTTCGTCCCACAACAGAAGGGTTAACAGAGTGTACCCTTGTCGATTTTGACGAAACGGAGATTAAACTGTTTGTCAATCAGTGGACACAAGCTATGGAAAATGCTGCCCAAGGAGAGACTGAAGTGGCCTCTAGTGAGGCGCGACGGGAAGAACAAGAGCTTCTCCTGGCTTTGCAACATAATCCCGGCGTGCGCCGCTTGGCAGCAAACCCGCTGCTTCTTACTATTTTGGCTTTGATGAAGCGGCAAGGGGTGGCCTTACCTGAAAGGCGAGTCGAACTTTATGAGCAATATGTACGGACGTTACTGAAGCATTGGAATTTAGCCAGGGGTTTGGATCGTCCTCCAGAGCGAGACTTAGATGTGGTGGAAACGGTACGAGTCTTAGCTCCTTTGGCCTTGTGGATGCACGAAACCAGCCCTGGGGTAGGGTTGTTGAAACAGACTGCGCTACGCCGCCGCCTTGTGGAGATTTATGCGGCGCGGGAATGGCCGGAGCCGGAAAAAGCGGCGCGGCAACTGCTGCGGGATGCACGAGATCATGCGGGATTATTAGTGGAGCGCGGACAAGGCATGTTTGGCTTTATCCATCTCACCTTCCAGGAGTATTTAGCGGCCGTGGCCATCGCCCAAAAAGGGCAGCTAAAACGGCAACGTATTGTGGAGATATTGGGGGCACGTTTGGCCGATGACAATTGGCATGAAGTGATGTTGTTGGCTATCGGTTATTTGGGGATTGTGCAGCAAAGTGAAGCAGTGGCTAGTGAGGTGCTGCGGTTGTTAATCGCACAAGCCCCGAACGTGCCAGGTCAAGTGGAGATAATGGCAGGGGAAGCGGTGGCTGATACCTGGCCTGGTGGGGTGACACATCGCTGTCGGGCGGAGGTGAAGGAGGCATTGCTGGCGGCGATGCGGGCCGATGCTCGTATAGAGCCCAAGCAGCGGGCCAAAGCAGGGCAAGTGTTGGCCCGTCTGGGTGATCCCAGAGCAGAAGTAATGGAAGTGGATGGGATGCAATTTTGTTATGTGCCACCCGGCCCTTTTTGGATGGGCAGTGATGATGGCAACGATAATGAGAAGCCCCAACATTGGCTGGCATTAGAGGATGGCTATTGGTTGGGTCGTTTTCCGGTAACAAATGGTCAATACCGTGGTTTTGTTGAAGATGATGGTTATTTGCAAGCTGAATTGTGGGAAGAAGCCCAACAAGCTGGTTATTGGCAGCCACGAAAGGGGTTTCGAGACCGATTGAAAGCATATGAACCTGGATTTCCTTTTGACCTTGCTAATCATCCTGTGGTAGCGATTAGTTGGTACGAAGCATTGGCCTTCACCCGTTGGTTGTCCCAACGTTGGCGCGAGGCGGGTTGGTTGCCAATGGGCTATCATGTCTGTTTACCTAGCGAAGCAGAGTGGGAAAAGGGAGCACGAGGCGGGGTGCAGATTCCCAAAGCCTCTGTCATCGCTTCAATATCTGAGTTAAATGATGTCGATGTTACTGCTATAGAGATGAAGACAAACGGCCGTTCACAAACCAAATATATTTGGGGAGATAAACTTGACCCCAATCGCGCTAACTATAGAGCTAGTAGTATCGGCACGACGAATGCAGTCGGCTGTTTTCCCAATGGGCTAAGTGCGTATGGTATGGAAGAGGTAAGTGGTAATATGTTTGAGTGGACGCGAAGTAAGTATGCCGCTTATGAATATGATATGACAGACGGCCGTGAAAGGATTGATGCGTCAGGTGATGTGCGTATTTTGCGGGGAGGTTATTATAGTGATCGCAGAGGAGATTGGCTGCGCTGCGCGTACCGCTACTGGAGCCCTCCGCACTTCGACGTCCTCGACACCCGCGGGATGCGTGTCTGCGTGTCCCCATTTACTCCTTAACCCTCTGTTCTCTGTCCCCTCTGGCCCTCTGTATCTCTGTCTTAGCGGCGGCAGCCGCCCCTGATCTCTAAGGCTACCTTCCAATGAGGATCAGGTGTGTATTTGGTCGATGGTCGGCCAGCCACCGATGCCGAAGATAGCCGTGTGGTTGCCTTGTTAAGCCTTGCCTAATCGGCTTCGAGCAAATCCACATCTTGACCCCGCCACCGCCTAGGGAGACACTGCTTCATATTGAACTTTTCTTCCCGTTTATTTATTGGGGGCTGTCGAGTTTTCGTTTGTGACATCTTGTACTAAAATAGCCTATGGTTCCGCTAACTACCTTCATAGGCCGAGAACAAGAGTTTACCGAAATTCAACAATTATTGGCACAACCAAACTGTCACCTATTGACCCTGGTTGGACCAGGGGGCATTGGGAAAACTCGCCTGGCTCTCAATCTAGGTGCTTTCTACAATGAAGCATTGACCTATGGCGCGGTTATTGTAGAGTTAGAGTCGCTGCACTTAGCTGAATTCTTCATACCAGCCATTGCGGATGCTCTTCGCTTTAACCTGACAAGTCAAGAAACCCTTGTAGAGCAACTCGGCCGTTATCTGGCTGACAAAGAAGTGCTCATTATCCTGGATAATTTTGAACATATCATGGACGCAACCGATGACCTAACAGCACTGCTGCCCATGACCCCGCTTGTCACTTACCTGGTTACCTCCCGAGAGCCGCTGAATTTGCAGGAAGAATGGCTTTACCCCCTCAATGGGCTGACCTTTCCCCCAGAAATGGATGAACAAACAACCGCTTTCGATTATGATGCCATTCAACTGTTTAATGAACGAGCATCACGTGTTTATCCTGACTTTTCTTTGGCTGATGAGCTTGGTGAGGTCGTGCGCATTTGTCAACTTGTGGATGGGTTGCCGCTCGCCCTAGAATTAGCAGCAGCTTGGCGGCGCACGTTTACTTGTCAAGCAATTGCCGCTGAAATTCAGTATGATTTGGAGTTTTTGAACACCCGCTTGCGTAATGTGCCAGAAAGGCATCGCAGTATTCAGTCTGTTTTTGACCAAACATGGGTGCAGTTGTCTCAGAAAGAGCAGGAAGTCTTCAAACGGCTGTCTGTTTTCTCAGGTGGGTTTCGACGGAGCGCAGCGATGGTGGCGGCGCAGGCATCGCCTGCTATTCTTGCCAAGTTGGTAGAGAAATGTCTATTGCGGGTGGCGGCCAATGGTAGTTATCATCTCCACCAACTCCTCAGCCAGTATGCTGCCGAGCACCTGGCCCAAAACGAAGTCGATGTCCAGCAAATAAAGTCCGACCATGCTGCTTATTACATCAGCTTTCTCCACAAGCGCTTGCCAGATATGGCTGGCCGTCGACAACGAGAGGCTCTGACTGAAATAAGAAATGAGCTGGACAATATTCGCGCAGCTTGGCTGTGGGTCATTGCTCAATGTGATACAGAAGCCTTGCGCAAAGGTGGTGAGACACTGGCAATATATTACCAAATGAGCGGCAATTACCGTGAGGGTATGAGGCTCTTTTCCCAAGCGGTCGAGGTTTTGCAAGCCCAACCACCAAGTGAAGCGGTTGACCAGGCTTTGCTAAGCACCCTCCTCGGGCAATCTTGGTTTCATCTTCGTCACGGTCGTCCCGATGAAACTGAGGCCGGCATGAAACAGATGCTGGCAATTTACCAGCGTCTTGGCCTTCCGCTGCGGGACAATCATATCTGCGATCCAGTCGCTTTTTTGAGCATCATCGCCTTAATCCGAGGTGATTTCCCAACGGCCGTACGACATGCTGAAGCGTCACGCCAGATGGCCGAAGCCCAGAACCATCCTTTCAACCGTCAATTCGCTTACCATATTTTGTCCGAAGCCTACCTCAGTCGGGGCCAAATCGAAACGGCCTACCCATATGCCCAACAAGCCTACACTGTGACACAAACAACGGGTGACAAATGGCTTAGAGCCTACATCAGGAATAACCTAGGGCAGATGGCCAGTATGTTAGGGGATAATGCCGCCGCCAAAATCCATTTCCAGGAAAGTTACCAGATTCGTCATGACTTTGATGATCCCGAAGGGATGGCATTAGCTTCCAACAACCTAGCCAACATCGCCCTGAAAGAAGAAGCCTTGGCGGAAGCGGAAGCCCGCTTTCAAGATAGTCGCAAAATCTATCGGAAGATTAACGATAAAGGCGGATTGGCAGCAACCAACCGGGGCTTGGGTATTGTGGCCTTAGCGCAGAAGCATTATGAAACTGCTCAAGATTATTTCCGACAGGCATTGCAGTTAGGTGTGGAGGTTAATTTTCGAGCCTTTTTACTCTCTCTCTTGATCAATATTGCGGAGTTATTATGGCAGATGGGGCAAAGCGAACGGCCGTTAACCCTCCTTGCCTACACCGCTCAACATACAGCCACAGACCACGAAACCAAAATCAACGCCCAGCAACTGTTGCAAAACTACCAATTGGCCGTCTCCCCACAACAACTTACCCAAGCTACGCAGTTAGATCACATAGAGAACTTAAGCAGCCTCTGTACCACCTTGCTGTACGAGTTGACACTGCCTTTCACAGCGCGAAAAGCGGAAGAAACGGCCGTTTCTTCCCGCCAACCCCTCCTCGATCCCTTAACCCCAAGAGAATTAGAAGTGCTGCAGCTCATAGCGGACGGGCATACTAACCCCGAAATCGCCAATGAACTCATCGTCTCCGTGGGTACAATCAAGACCTACACCAATAGAATCTTTAGTAAGCTAGGTGTGCGTAATCGTGTGGAAGCCGCCACTCGTGCCCGTAAACTCAATCTCCTGTAAACCCTAAAGTCAACCCCAAAGTCAACCATAGTTAGCATACAAACCCTCTGCCCTGCCGATACCATTGGCTTGTCGGTGGTCATTTAGACATCGACCTTAGGAAATTAAATACAAGGAGATTGACCATGAATTCCCCCAATGAGAAACCTTTCGAGCAGAACTTGAACCGGAGTAACAGTCGCGGCGTGACCCTAAATCATAATCAAACCCTGCTAGCAAATAAGCAGCTGACAATCACCCCTGAAGCCATTCAAGCCTGTGCTCAACAGGTTGTTGGTTTTGCTACCGGACATTTTGTATCCATGATGGTACATCTGGGCGATCAGTTGGGACTGTATAAGACATTGGCAGAAGTGGGCGACGTAACGGCCGATGATCTGGCCCAAAAAACGGGCCTACACCCCCGCTGGTTATTAGAGTGGTTACGTAACCAGGCAGGTGCGGGCCTAGTCGAATACAAAGGTGGCGACATCTTCGCCCTCTCACCCGTCGCTATACCCGTTCTGGCAGATGAAACAAGCCCCTTTTATCTTATGGGCTTCTTCAACCAACCTACCTCACCTGAAACTTTGAGCCGCGTGGCCGAAGCCTTCCACACCGGTGTCGGAGCCTCCTACGACGAGCAGGGTCTTCAATGTGCCTGCACCATCAAGCGGCTTGGCTCCCCTTCCCATGGCCTGCTACTAACATTCTTGCAACGCATTGGCGGTGTCGTCGAGCGTCTAGAGGCCGGTGCCAAAGTGGTAGATGTCGGCTGTGGCGCGGGCGATGCCCTGCGCACGTTGGCTCGACAATACCCCAACGCCACCTTTGAGGGCTACGATCCATCAGCCATTGCCATCGAAATTGCTGAAGCCGAAACGCAGGCCGAAGGACTTACCAACATTACCTATCACGTGGCTCGCGCTGAAGATTTGCCCCAGAACGCGCAATATGATGTCGTTCTCACGCTGGATTGCCTGCACGATATGACCTTCCCCCAGCAGGCGATGGATGCCATTCGTGGCTGTATCAAGCCTGATGGCGTTTGGATCATCAAAGACATGCGCAGTTCTGACAAGCTTGAGGAAAATCTAGCCGACCCTATTGCACCTCTGCAATATGGCATTTCAATTCTGATCTGTTTGTCATCAGCTTTGTCTGAGCCGGGTGGTGCTGGATTAGGCACTTTGGGCTTCAATCCGGCCTTAGGCCGCCAAATGACACAAGCTAGCGGCTTTTCCTCTTTCCAACAGTATGCGTTCGAGGAAGACCCCATCAACTATTATTACGAAGTGCGTATTTAGTAATTAAAAAAGTAAACCCCCAGCTATGCTGGGGAGACTGCTAAAGTTTGACAGATACGGGAGCATTTAAGAATCTCCAAAAAGAACCGCTCAAAGTTCAAAAAAGGAGATTCTTAAATGGAAGCAAAAAGTCTAAGTCATACAAAATGGGAATGCAAATACCATA
Source organism: Promineifilaceae bacterium (SeqCode) (assembly GCA_965223555.1). Taxonomy (GTDB): domain Bacteria; phylum Chloroflexota; class Anaerolineae; order Promineifilales; family Promineifilaceae; genus CBDCWU01. The sequence goes on along the minus strand of CBDCWU010000008.1, from coordinate 62,435 downwards.
TCGTATGGATACCAAAATATCGAAAAAAGAAATTGTTCAAAGAGTTGAGAAAGCATTTGGGAGAAGTGTTCAAAGAATTAGCAAGACATAAAGAATGTGAAATAGTGCAAGGGAGTTTGAGAGCAGACCATGTGCACATCTTGATAGAAATTCCACCAAAATATGCAGTATCGCAGGTGGTAGGGTATATCAAAGGGAAAAGTGCCATACATATAGCTAGAACATATGGAGGCAGGAAAAGGAATTTCACTGGGCAAAAATTCTGGGCGAGAGGATATTATGTCTCGACAGTAGGTAGAGAGGAGGCAGTGATACGAGAATATATCCAGAAGCAAGAGCAAGAAGACAGAAGATATGACCAGTTGACCTTGTTCGACGATGAAAGTTAAGGTGCTTACCCCAGTGAGGGGCTAGCAGTCAGCCGCTTTGAGCGGCTCACACATTCAAACCGCTTTGAGCGGTTCTCATGTTCAAGCCACCACCTTTGGTGGTGGTTATGACTACGAATGCTCTGGCCGCCTCTCAGTCCTGAAGGGCTGCTCTCCTGACCGAGCCAGTTTGAGCGGCGCGGCGGGACGCCGGCCGCAGCCGAGAGGCTTAGTAGTGACCGTATTTAAATATAAGGAGAACAATCTCATGCAAGCTCAAACCAAACCATATGTATCAAAACAACTTCACCGTCTACAAATTCAAGGCGTTCAGGATATTGACCAAGCCATAGTTGATGAGGCCGGTAGCTGGCTCCGCCTGGCTATGTTTACCTGCGCGGGGCTAGTGGCGACGGGCACAGCCTTAGCCTCGCCCACCATCATTTACGCGCTTGTGCCCATCGCCTTGGCTGCAGCAGTTTTTGAAGTGCATCCAGTTGACCATGTATACAACCATCTCATCCGCCGCTTTACGGGCACACACCCACTGCCGAAACGAGGCCTTCCCACCCGCCTTGCTTGCGGCATGGGAGCCATCATGATGATAGCAACAGCGTTGGCATTTTCATCAGGCGCAATGATGCTGGGTTACTTTCTGGGCGGTCATCTGGCACTTATAGCTGGGTTAGCAGCCACAACCGACATCTGCATTCCTTCCATTATGTATCAACTCAGCATGGGTCGCCGTGACCTGGTGAAGGGGCTTTTTGGATAAATCAGGTATCCGTCATCATGCCTTTTCATGTTCACATAATCGCAACTACTTAGTAGCCGTTCGGAATTAACTTAGCATTTTCCAGACCGAACGGCTACTTGAAGCCCATTCGTCAAATCTACAACCTATTTACGGATGGGCACTTAGCTTCCTGAGTAAAACCTGTCAGGTTTTCTTTTACTGAAAGGCTCGCCCAGAGTAAACCTGACAGGTCTGCTTGAGGGTTTACAGATAGGAGAATGCCAATGATTGTCAAAGACAAACCAGCAGTTAAACAGTTTGATCCTGTTCGTTATTTATAAGGATGGGCAGCGGCAGCAGTGGAATCAGGTTGCCGCAGGCTGGCGGCGATGGTGGCCTTTGTTTGAGAAGGGCGCACAAGGGGCGAGCGAGCAGTTGGTGAAAATGGCGCAGTTACAGTCAGGTCAACGTGTCCTGGACATCGCCACGGGTGTTGGTGAGCCAGCCCTTACTGCGGCTCACCGGGTGGGGACAACAGGTCAAGTTATCGCCACAGATCAAGCACAACAGATGTTGACGATTGCCCAAGAACGCGCCACGATAATTGGGCTACATAACATCACCTTCTACAAAATGGATGCTGAAGCACTGAACCTGCCACAGGATGTGTTTGATGCCATTCTTTGCCGCTTTGGCATGATGTTTTTGCCTCATTTGCCCAGCACGCTTAGGCAATTACGGGCGTTGTTAAAATCGGGCGGGCGGCTGGCAACGGCCGTTTGGGATGTTCCTTCTCAGGTTCCCATGCTCTCCCTGCCTATGCGCGTCATCCGGCAATTTATCGATGTCCCACCGCCCCCAGCAGGCGTGCCCAACCCCTTCAATTTAGCTAATGTAGCCGCCTTCGAGCGCACATTGACCGAAGCTGGCTTTATCAACGTACAACACGAACGTATACAGTTGACATGGGATTTAGCCTCTGGACAGGAATTTATCCAGATGGCTCAAGACACAGCCGCCCCCATCTTGGCCTTATTGGCTAATCAGCCAGCCGACCAACAAGCGGAAATTTGGCAAGCGATGGCAGCAGAAATAGAGCACCAATATGGGACAGCAAACGGCCGTGTTGCCTTCCCCCAGTGAAGCAATTTGTGTTGTTGGGCGGTCGGGCTAACAGATGTCTGGCTAACAAGTATCACCTGTTCGGGGTTATAATGGGGCGATGACGCGACAATATCTGACCCGCTTTATCGGTCGCGAACGGGAATTGGCTGACTTGCAGCGTTTGTTGGCAACGTCGCGGTTGGTCACCATCACCGGCGCCGGTGGCAGTGGCAAAACGCGGCTGGCGACGCAAGCGGCGCAGTTGCTTGCGGATGCTTTTGCCCACAGCGTTCATTTTATCCCCTTAGCCGCTCTCAACGACCCAACCCTACTCATCCCCACCATCGCCCAAGTGCTGGGTGTGAGTGAAACACCTGATCAGCTTATCCTCGATAGCCTCAAAGCGTTTTTACACAGACGACAACTGCTGCTTGTACTCGACAATTTTGAGCAGATTGTGGCGGCTGCTCCTTTGCTGTTGGAGCTATTGATGGCAGCGGAGCAGTTAAATTTGCTCGTTACCAGTCGTGAAGTACTGCGTATTCGTGGTGAACAAGAGTTCCCGCTGGCCCCTCTGGGACTCATTCAGCCCGATTTTCTTGCAGACCAACCTTCGGTGACGGTGCTGGCGCAAGTGCCTAGCATTCGCTTGTTTGTGGAGCGGGCGCGAGCCAGCCAGCCAGATTTTGCGTTGACGGATGAGAATATGGCCGTTATTGCCGAACTCTGTACCCGCTTAGATGGCTTGCCATTAGCGATTGAATTAGCGGCTGTGCGTATCAAGCTATTGCCGCCCCAAGCGATGCTGGCTCGACTACAAGAATCCTCGCTGGGTCTCTTAACCGGCGGCTCGCGAGATTTGCCCGCTCGGCAGCAAACGCTACGCGCCGCCATCCAATGGAGCTATGACTTGCTCACCCCCAACGAACAGCTTGTTTTTCGTTGGCTGTCGGTTTTTAGAGGCGGCTGCACGCTAGAGGCTATTGTCAAGGTTCTGGTCGAGCAATTGCCGCCAGCCCAGACGCTGGATATTGTGGATTCGCTCCTCAATAAAAGCTTGCTGCGTCAAGTTGCGCGTCAGGGTGAGCCGCGCTTGACGCTTTTGGAGACGATTCGTGACTTCGGCTGGGAGCAGTTGAACCAAATTAGCAAGCTGGGAGCTGCACAACAAGCTCATGCCTTCTACTATCTGTCATTGGCGGAGGAATCAGAACCACATCTAGCGGGTTCGAGCCAAAGGATGTGGCTCCAGCGGCTGGAACAGGAACAAGCTAATTTTCGGGCGGCGTTACGCTGGGGTTTGGCACAGAGGGAGGAGCAAACGGCCGTTGGCCAGACCTTTATCCTGCGTTTAACAGCCACTCTTTCGCAGTTCTGGTATTTGCGGGGTCATTGGAATGAAGGACGTCGCTGGTTGGAAGAGGCGATACAGGTATCAGCCAACACTATCAGCAACCAAGCTGTCCGAGCCAAGACGCTGCTGGGGGCGGCGACGCTGATTCAGCACCAGGGTGATTTGGCACACGCACGCGCTTTGTGTGAACAGAGCCATCGGCTCTATCGGGACCTAGGTGATCAAGAAGGGGTTTTGGCTTCCACTTTACGCTTGTGTCGCATGATGGATTATCAGGGTGATCAAGTTGCCTTGCCCGCATTGCTCGCCGAAGGCTTGACACTGGCCGAATCGCTGCCGGATGGTTCTGTCAAGGCGCAGGCGTATCGGGAGTTGTCGTTTACGGCCGTTTCCCACGGCACCATCACTTTAGAAAACGCTGAACAGTATTTGTGGCAAAGTGAACAGATCTATCGTTCCGTTGGCAACCTAGTTGGTTTGGCAAACACGAGCCATATGTTAGGCATCGTGGCGGAACTGCAAGGTGAGCAGGCTGGCTCCCGCGTTTGGTTTGCCGAGGCGGAACGTCTGCTGGACGAAGTAGATGACCAGCATCTGAAGCTAGGCATGTTGGGGCGACGGATGACAATTAATATGCGACAGGGGGCGTACGCTTTAGCGCGACAGGACTTTGAGAAAATTTTGGCCATTCCTTTAGGCAGCGGGCAAAGAGTAATGGGTTTGGGGAGGCTGGCCGTGATTTTGCAGCGGCAAGGGCTTTCCCAGTGGGCAGCGCGTGTCTTTGGTCTAGCCGATAAGCTAGCCGAGACCAGCCAGTCGCAGGTTGTAGGGCGCAAGCATTTTGAGCGCGGCAGACAAGAGGTGGCCGCCGTGCGTGTTGAGGTAGCCGCGCAGTTGGGTGAGGTAGCTTTTGCCAAGGCACTGGCCGCCGGTCGCAGCCTAACGCTGGAGGATCTGGACACCATTCCTTATCCTGCCTCGGCTGACGGGTCTGCTTCGCCCATTTTCGAATCGCTAACCCGACGTGAAACCGAGGTGCTTAATTTGTTGGCTGAGGGACTCAGCAATCCCGAAATTGCTGCACGGCTGGTGATTAGCCGCCGTACTGTGGGAGCGCATTTGCAGGCTATTTATGGGAAGCTGGGGGTTAATTCACGCGAATCGGCCGTTCGCGTGGCTACTAAGCATGGCCTCCTAAATAAGTAGGTAAGCAAAATAGGTAAGTTACGGATGCGGGTGGGGAGAGCGATACCCTATACTTTAAGCATGAAACTTTTTATGCGTCATATGCTTCCTGGTCTCTGGCTGATTGCCGCCATCCCTATGAGCGCGCTCATCTTGGCCGCGCTAAACACGGTCTTCAATACGGACGGCGAACCTGAAGATGCAATCTTAGCCGTTGGATTTATACTAGGTCATTTGTTGACGGGATATCTATGGTCACATACCTTGTTACGCAGGGTCGGTCTGCCAGCCAGCAAGCTGGCGAATTTGATAGCAGGGATTGGCTATGCCTTAACCGTTGTCAGTATCCATCATAGCTTTGGATTATTTGATAGACTTATAATTCTGCTGGCGGTAAAAGGCACAATTCATCTTGAATTTGGGGTTATTTTTGTAACCTGGACGGGCATTGTTGCCGGGGGTACCGGACTCGCTCTGGGTATTGGCTTGAAAGCGTGGCGGCTGGCACTCAAAATGCTGGTCTCTGGATTTCTAACTGGGGCAGGGGTATTCCTTATGACAGCTTACGTGATGGACCGGCTTGGCTTCCGTGTAGGTGTCCCCCGTACTGATGGTATTCCCAACATGCCAGTTGTAACATTGCTCGGCATCTGGCTGGTAGCATTGGCGGGCACCGGGGTTTTTAGCTTGATTTTGGCAAAAAACAGACTAACAGTAAGCACCCATTCTGGTCCCGCGGCAGAAGATTTTCCTGTGAATGATCCTATTATTATTTCCGAATTTTCTTTTCCAGAATAGTTGTCAAGCAAATATTGAGGCAAATGGAGAATAAATCATGTCAGAAAAAATAGCTCCCGGCCAACCCATTTCCCCGCCGCCCGATTTTCCCGTTGTCTGGGAGAATCCTGAGGATGCCAAACTAACGTGGCAGCATGATAGTCACGGCACAGTTCCCATGGCTCCATTGAGCGGGTCGGTGGGAACGGCCGTTATGCGCGGGTTCAATGCCGCTTTCATCCAACTTGGTTTGCCTATGCAGGTACGGACACTGCGCATCAACGGCTACGCATACGCCACCAGGGAACTGGCTAATAAGCCGCCCCGATTTATGCAGAAGACGATGGGTTTGGTCAATCGCGTGGCGCCCAGCTTGGGTAAACGAGTCATGGGCCGAGCGATGTCTAACATGTCAGAGCAACTGCTAAACCAGCTCCAGCCCACTTTGGCTCGGCTCGATACTTATTGGCAGGATGAATTGCTGCCACAAAACAGACAGCATCTGGCCTATTTTGAAAGTTGTGATTTGCGTGGTCTCAGCCTGACGCAACTGCGTCGCCATTTGGCCGAGGGGTTAAAACGAACAGAGCGTTTGGGTGAATTGCATGCCCTGGCTGGTATTCCGGCTGTGATGGCGATGAGTTTGTTTGAGGAGTTTTATCAGGAACTGTTCCCGAAAGCGACATCGCTTGAGGCGCTGCGCTTGATTCAGGGAATGGATAGCCAAACGGTGAGCGGTGACCGCGCTTTGTGGGCTTTGAGTCGTTTGGCTTTGACGATGCCAACTGTAAAGCAACTGCTGGTCGAAAATGAGCCCGAATTGGTGATGACCACATTAGAAAAATCTGACGAAGGTCAACGGTTTTTGACTGAATTACAAACCTATTTAGATCAATATGGTCAGCGGCTGAACGTCTTCGCCGATTTGACCGAGCCGAGTTGGGTAGAGGAGCCAGTAACGGCCGTTGCCTGCCTGCAAAGCTATCTCGACCAACCCGATGCCAATCCCGAAGCGCTTCAGGCACGCCTGACGGCCGAAAGGGAGCAGGCCATCGCCGCCGCCCGCCGCCAACTGGCTGGACAGCCAGCCGAGATAATCACCAAGTTTGAGACACTCTTGCGAGCCGCCCAAGCTAGCGCGGCTGTCAAAGAAGACAATCATTGGATGCTGCAGCGGCTCTTCTACCAGATGCGACGGCTGGCTTTGGTCTTGGGGCAACGTCTATGTGAGGCGGGTCTTTTGCCTGCTGCTGCAGATGTCTTTTACCTCAGTGCCGAGGAGTTGCTGGCGGAAACGGCTGCTTCAGCCACCCTCATTGAGGAGCGCAAAGCAGCCAAAAGCCATTTTAGCCGCATAACACCGCCACCGATGCTGGGGACAGCCCCTCTTTTTGAACCGCCGGATATAGGTCCCTTTCGCCGTGCCATGCAAAAGGCCGATTCAGCCGCACCCAAAGGGCGTGACGATGAGGCCCAGATCTTACGTGGTCAAGCCGCCTCAGCCGGGACGGTGCGTGGGGTTGCTCGTGTCATCACCACCTTGGCTGAGGCAAACAAGTTACGACCAGGAGAAGTGTTGGTCACGAGGGCCACGACACCCCCTTGGACACCGCTGTTTGGGATCGCAACGGCCGTTGTCACTGATACGGGTGGTGTCTTGAGCCACTGCGCCGTTGTCGCCCGTGAGTATGACATTCCGGCCGTTGTTGGCACGGCCACGGCGACGCAACGCTTGCAGGACGGTCAGCTTTTGGAAGTCGATGGCAGCGCCGGGACGGTGCGAATCCTTTCAACACCAAGCATGTAAGGAGATTTATCCATGAAAAAGAGAATCATTTCAAAGTTGGCCTGTGTCGCCATTTTCTTTGACCTTGGCATCACCGTTATCTTTGACCCTGAGTCAGCTGACTGCACCAAAGGCACACGCCTGTTAGCAGTTATCCCGTTTACATTGTTTATTTAATTTTTACACCTCCAAACAATTTGAGGAAAGAATTATGGGTTGGTCAGCATTCCAAAAAAGGGGCTTAATCTATCATAACCCTAACTTAAGTGTGAAAGGGTATACGCTGTTTTCCCCTTCCTTTATTGGTGGCGTCTATTTGATCGACATGCAGGGGCAGGTTGTCAAAAAATGGTCTTTTGACGATATAAAAGTTGGTCTAGCCAAGCTCTTGCCCAATGGAAATTTGATGCTTGGCGCCAAGCATTTGGCAAAACGAGCCGCTGCCAAGCAACTTGCCCCCGACGACCATTCCGATTTGAGCTTGCGCGTTTTGCGTTTTGGCGGCGGTTTTACCACGATACGCGAATATGATTGGGACGGTAATTTAGTCTGGTCGTATGACAATGATTACATTCACCATGATTTTCACCTTTTTGACAATGATGATTTGCTGTTGCCAGAGTGGGTCACGCTACCTGAAGAGTTGGTTGACAAGGTTGAGGGTGGTTATCGTAAGGCAGAGCGACATTCTTTTATGTTTGGCGATGACATCATTCGCGTCAATCGCAGTGGAGATGTGATCGGGCGGTGGCACATATGGCAAATGTTAGACCCTGCCAATGACCCAATCGGCCCATTAGAGAGTCGTTTGGAGTGGACGCATATGAACAGCGTTCATGTCATGCCCGATGGGCAATTCGTGGCCTCTCTCCGTCAAAATTCACGGGTGATCTTAATTAACCCTGAGACGCATCAGATAACGTGGCGGTTAAAGGAACCTGAAATTAGCTTGCAGCACCACGCCACGCCAGTGCCAGGCGGCAATATCCAGATTTTTGATAATGGGTATTCACGCCCCCAATCCTTACCATTTTCTCAAGTCATTGAGGTTGACCCACGCACCAGCGAAATCGTTTGGTGCTATAAGCCAAGCGTGCAGGAAGAATTTTTCAGTGGTCATCTCTCCAGTGCCCAACGGTTGGCACAGGGAAATGTGCTCATTTGTGAGGGGACGCCTGGTCGTTTATTTGAGATAACGCGGTCAGGTGGCGTTGTTTGGGAATGGTACAACCCCTTTATTGGCGGCCCAGACAACGGCCGACGCTTCCCTTGGCTCTATCGAGCTTACCGCTACCCGCTTGACCATCAAGCATTTACAGGCAAGGTGTTGGATCCGGTCGTTTATCGTGACATCAATGTGGCCTATGGTCTTATGCTTTAGCTGTTTTGGGTGACAGTCGCCTTGGAGAAGGAAATCATGGATGCAAAAGCATTTGGATTGGTAATAGGCATTGGTTCGTTAACGGCCGTTACGCTGGCTGGGAGCTTCTTTCTGCTCTTTAGCAACGTAATCGCCCTATCCCAAACCACGCTCCTTGCCGAGGACCTGATACTCCCTTTTTTTGTTTCATTTATTGTCATCACCTTCTGCGCGGGTGGGCTTTGGGGGTATGGAATCGGCCGTTTGCTGCAAACCGATGCCAGCTTATTAGCCCGCACAGGTGCGTTGGCTTGGGGCATAACGGCCGTTGCTGGCGGAACGGCCGTTAGTTCCCTGCAAGGACCGCTTATTTCGGCCGCACGCACCACCCCGCTTGACCTGCACACGCTCTTTACGCTGGCCGTTGTTCCCACCGTGGGCCTCGTGGCCGCGATCAACGCGCGAGTAATGGTCGGCAAGCTGGGAATGAACAGCTTACAACGAAAAGCAATGATAAATGTCGGCCTGGCTGCCGCCGCTGGCTTCCTCATCATGGATCTCATACTGTGGTTTGGTTTTGGTTGGGAAGTGGGGCGGCCAGTTCCTGGAAGATATTCTATGGTCACCATCACCAACCTCTGCAATTTTGTGGCTGCCCTCGCCGGGGGTCTGGCCATGGGTTGGACGTTGGTTGCCAAGGGCGCAACTGCTCGCCTGTCAGGAGTCATGAAATGATAAATAAAAACGTTACCGTATCGACTGAACCAATCGCAGTGGAGGCAGATACCAAACCACAAAAACAAACAACGACCATTGTCAGTTTGGCTGCGGCCGCGATGGTCGATTCAGCGGAAAATGGTGCCCTCGCTCTTCTGTGGCCTTACATGTATGCTGCGCTAGGGGCCACCATTGGGCAACTGGGAACGGTCTTGGGTGCTGGCCGATTGGCAGCAACACTTATGCTGCCCGTTTGGGGTTTCGCCGCCGACCGCTACTCGCGCAAGTGGCTGCTCGTCGGTTTCACCGGACTTTGGGGGTTATGGACGCTGGCAATCAGCTTCGCTGGGTCCTTTCCTCAACTTTTGCTGCTACGCTTATTGGCCGGGTTGGGATTGGGTGTTTTCGCTCCGGCTGCCTTTTCGCTCATCAGCGATATGTTCGATAACAGTTCGCGCGGCCGAGCTACCGGCATTGTACGCTCCCTTGGCGTGCTTGGTGCTCTCATAGCCGTTTTTCTGCTCCCCACCTTGGCTGAAAGTCGGCCAGAGGGCTGGCGGACTGGTTTTGCCTTACTCGGCGTGGCTAGCTTTGTCACTGGCTTGCTCATGTTGAGGCTCCAAGAACCCGTCCGTGGCGCGCGGGAACCAGAATTAGGTCGTGTCATCACCAAAGAGGCGGCCAGCCGTTACACCACCAACTGGCGTGATCTGCTGACCCTATTTAGGATAAAGAGCTGGCGCTATTTGCTTTTCAATGAGATTCTGGTGAAGAGCGGGACGCTGGTGTTCACCAGTTGGAACTTCACTTTGTTGACTGAACTTGAACTGGACAGACCAATATTCTATGGAGCTCTCCTGGCCATTGTTCTGGGACTGATCAGCGGCATGATATTCTTTGGCTGGCTGGGCGACCGTCTTGATCAACGGTTTCCCGGTCGCGGTCGCATTACGATGGTACCCATTGGGCTTGTTGTTGGCATCCCAACCTTTATCGGCTACCTGACGGCTGGCAGCGAAAGCCCTGGTCGGTTAATCATTTTTGGCTTCTTAACGGTATTAAGCTTTGCCGCAGCCGCGGAAGGGACGCTCTGGCCGGCAGCACAGGCCATCCTACCACCGGAGTTACGGGGTAGCAACAGAGCCATTATTGGCATGGCCGAGGGCACCATCAGTGCGCTGACGCTGGCTTGGTCAGGCATTGTGGTAGACCAAATAGGCCTTTCGGGGGCATTGATGTGGTTCGTCCCCCTGCCTGTCTTGCTCAGCATCTTTATCTGGCTGCCCATTTTCCGCACCTATGCGCAGGACAGAGCCGCCCTGCACGCGCTGTTGGCTCGGCGTCGGGACGAGATATTAGAGCAAGAATCGTGAGTCTTTTTGAAGACGAAAAATCGTAAATGATCGCAATTCATAATAGCAATAGGGAAATGGGATGATAAGAGTAGCGGGAATTGTTTTGCTAATCAGCGTGATCTGTTTTGGAGTCGGCGTAACACGCCCTGTCGTTCTCGATTATTTCAGCACAAGCAACAGTGTCGTAAAAAATCAACTTGTTCAAGAAAATTCTGACCAGTGGCAATTCGCTAACAGGATGATGGATATGGGTGTTATCATCGTTCCCATCGGTGTTGCCATCTTCGCATTTGGACTGCGACAGAGCGCGAAAGAGATTAAGTTTGTTCTATTGGCTGTTGCCAGCGCGATTTCGGTTTCTCTCGCTGCTGCCGTTTGGATGTCAAATTACTGGAAATTTCCGAGGTTTACGCTTCTGATGACGTTCGGCATCGTCATGCTGGGACTTATCATTATTTTACAATATTCAAAGTGGGGAGGGGTTCTTGCAATAGCCGCCGAATTGATCTCCGTCATCCTACTGTATATCATCTTTCAAGATGTTCCGCCTGGGGCACATTTTCTGCCTCTGCTGATTGCAGGAATTTCCCTCCTTATTTTTGGAGAAGCGGGGAATATGTAGAGTTCTGTCCGTGTGGCATCAGACCTTCAATCATAGATTTCTTTGAGATTTTGTGTGACAGTCAAGCAGGTTGCTTGGCTAGAAGTAGCCGGAAGGAGACGCATAAGATGATAAAACTCGCTGGACTTTTTCTAATTGCTCCATTTATCCTAGCCGCCTTGACCAATATATCCAATTTTGAGGATTCTGAGAGAATCGACTGGAGTGGAGCTAACACTATATCGAATCAGTGGCTTATTGAAGAAAATCCTGACCAATGGCGGCGTGATAACTTGAGCGCGGGGTTGGGTGGCATTATTGACGCAATTGGTGTGGTGGTCTTCACATTTGCAGTGCGACAAAGCACCAAAGACCAAAAAGTAGTATTACTTGCTATTGTCAGCGCGGTTTTGGTTTCGCTTGCAGCTGCCACTTGGATGTTTATCTGTATTAACCGTTTCATACTCCCTCCTTCAGTCGTGGTTCAGAATCTCGCTATCGCCTCTTGGACAACGCCAGCGATGGACATCCCTTTTGTGTTAGGTACTCTCTTGTTGGGAGTTGTTGTCAGGCAACGATATTCCCAATGGGGTGGGAGTCTTATCATTGCAGTCGAAGCGGCTTTTATGGTCTTTGCTTATGTCGCTTTTAGAGAAATTCCTCCCTGGACACATTTTCTTACGCTGCTGATAACAGGAATTATCTTCTTAATTATAGGAGGGGTGTCTACCAAGGTGACAGGCACCTCCGAGGTGCCTGTCACCTAGCAACTCAACAGCATTGTAATCGAATCATTTGTTGCTACGCCGTTCCCTCCTTCCTCGTAGTTGTGTTAAACGCGCCTGGTGAACGGCCGATCAGGAGAGTATCCTCATGAAAAAAGCCTTGAAATGGATTGGTATTATTTTGGGCAGTTTGATTGGCCTAGCTGTGATTGCTGTTGTCATCATATTGAGCATCGGCCGCGCACGTTTTAATGAGACAATCGCGGTTGATGTGCCCTCGCTGGCAATTCCCACAGATGAAGCGGCTTTGGCTAGGGGGGAGCATTTGGTAACGGCCGTAGCCCACTGTGGCTACTGTCACGGTGATGATCTTGCTGGCGACATCACTATTAACAATTCCAATGCTCAAGGGATTATTGTGGCTCCCAATTTGACGGCGGGCGAGGGGGGTATTGGTGTGAGTTACAGCAGCGAGGATTGGATTCGCGCCATTCGGCACGGCATTATGCCTTCAGGGCGCAGTGTCATCATTATGCCTTCTGTCTTGTTTAATGTAATGAGCGAGGAGGATTTAACGGCCGTTGTCGCCTACCTGCAAACCATTCCACCTGTTGACAATGAACTGCCAGAAACCCAACCGGGGCCGCTGTTTTATGTCTTAATTGGTGCAGGGCCATTGGCGAATGCCATGTCGGGAAGGGTGATCGAGCATGGTGTACCCTTTACACCTGCGCCAGCTGAGGGAGAAACGGCCGTATACGGCGAATACCTTGTGGCACTTAGTCAATGCACAGCTTGTCATGGTGTAGAATTAGCTGGTGGTCAAGCCTGTCGCGATTGCCCCATCGGTCCCAACCTGACCCCTGGTGGGGAGCTGCAAGGTTGGACGCTGGCTGATTTTGTTACCGCGCTGCGGACAGGCATCGTTCCCACAGGCCGCCAACTTAGTGAATTGATGCCCTGGCAATATTTCCGACATATGACTGATACTGAACTGGCTGCAATCTGGGCTTATTTACAAGCCCAGCCAGCACGAGAATCTGTGTTACCCTGACCTAACTGAAAAAAACACGAATAACACAAATAATAGATACGGAGGTAGAGACAGATGGAGATTCGTCCCGTGCAAACAACTGATGCTGATGAGTGGCTTCGTATGCGGTTGGTATTGTGGCCAGATTCTAAACCTGAGAAAGAGATGGGGGAAATCAAGCATTTTCTAGCTGATCCACCTCGACCTTATCTGTCAACGCTGCACGCAGCTTTTGTATGTCCGCGACCAGGTTTCGGCTTGTGTGGCCTGGTCGAGGTTTCTATACATGAGACAGCCCCAGGCTGCGAAACGAACCGTATTGGATATATTGAAGCGTGGTATGTAGACCCAGATTGGCGTGGTCATGGAATTGGTTGGGCCTTAGTAGAAAGAGCAGAAGCATGGGCCAAAGAAGAAGGGTGTAAGGAGATGGCTTCCGACACGAACCCTTCTTATCCTTTAAGTCCAGGCGCCCATGCTGCATTAGGCTTCCAAGAAGTCGCGCGATATTTTCGCAAGGAAATTTAGCGATATGAAGCCACTTTACGATCCAGTATGGGCGGCCAATTACTTTGACAATTATGGCTTGCGCGAGCGGAATCGGCTGATAGCTTCGCCTGTTAACGAAGTTAGCCTCTTAATCCACACCCATTATCTTGAAAAATATATCTCCCCAGGAGATTGTGTTCTTGAAATTGGCGCAGGTGCGGGGCGTTTTACACAAATATTGGCTAATTTAGATACTCGTATTACCGTAGGTGATATCTCGCTCGTCCAATTAGACTTAAACAGAATGCACACACAACAGTTTGGTTTTGCTCAGGCTGTCGAGGATTGGCTACAACTTGATATATCGGAGATGTCTCAACTGCGCTCTGACGCTTTTGAATGTGTTGTGGCTTGTGGGTGCCAATCTTAGACTAAGGGAAATATCAGCATCAAATTGCTTATGCTTGGGTTGGGATGAGCATTTAGAGGCTATTCGGTCTGATGAAGCAAAATGGCAGGAATTATTGAGGATAGAATTAGAAACCTCATGCGAAGAAGAGTGTTTAGATATGGGGACTTTGATCATTGGGGTGGCAGAGAAATAGTAGTTCCATCACAAGTTTTTTTTGTTTTACTCTTAGCTTAGGTCGAGCGAATGCCTTTTGCTTGTAAATGAGAGTTTAACCAGGTTGTCTCGAAGTCACGCAGGGGGGTGTCGGGGGCCTGGCTATAATCAAGGAACAGATCGTAGCTACCGATATCGTAGGTGCGATTGAGAATGGCCGTTAAATCCAACACCACATCTGCATCGGGTGGTCGCAAGGGGATACGACAGTTGGGCAGTTTCTGTTGCAGGAGAAGAGCGTAAAACTCTAAGCTGTTGCGTCGCCCAGCGCGACTGATATCGATGAGATAACGCCAATCAGCTGGATTGGTGATAGGGACATTTCGCGCCAGTACAGTAGACTCTCCATAACCGAGCAGATCAATTTCAACCAAGTTGACATCCGTGGCGAGCAAGTCGTTTTGTTTTTGGACATATTGGGCACGGCCGTCGCCAATCTTGTTCGCTGGACTCAGTAGTTCGATCACTGTCACTACATCACCGCTCTCACGGGCAATAATCTCGATAAAGGCTTCGCGGTAGGCTTCATCGGGGGTGGAAACAATTTGTGGTTCATCGGCTGTCAATGATTGCGTGGGAGAATAAGTCGCGCTGGATTCCCGTAAAGTTTTTAGCAGAAGGACATCTGGCACGTAGCTCTGACTGATTTGGGCTAGTTGTATTCGCTCCTCGATACGGGCAATATATTTTGGTCGTAGTTGCGGCTGGAGAGCTTCTTGGATGTAGGGAATCATCGCAGCGTGAACACCAGGCCAGGTAGAACGGGCTTCGAGATAGGGATCCATACCGGGAAATGGACTAGGCATTGGTCTCTCCTTGTCTAATTTTGCTGCTTGATATTGGGCTAATTATACCATAACGGCCGTTTGGGGGACGCTTTTTGGCACGATGAGGTTGCACCTGTTTGGTACTGTGCAAGACAGGGAAATAAACAATCATAGTGAAGCCAAACTGGGCTTCAAAAGGATGAACCGATGTCTTGCCGAAATATCTTAGACCGTTTGCAAAACAATCCACCGCTGGATGGTTATTTATCAATCGAACATGGCTTTTTGTCACCGACTTTGCCTCTGACTCAATTGTCAGGTCCTTATGCCATCTGGGATCAATATGCTGCTTCCATTCCGGAGCTATATTTTTCCAATAAGACGCAAGATATTTTGCGGGAGATGCCTTTGTTGAAAGCTAGGGCTTTGGCCGATGCTGAGCTGCCCCGAGCGGCGCTGGTATTGAGCCTTTTGGCCCATGCCTACTGGCGGCACGGCAGCCAACGTGCCTTTTCGGTGCGGATGAGCGAGATTGATAATGAATTGCCTAAGTCAATATTGTTGCCCTGGCGGGCAGTGAATGAACGCTTGGGACGAGGGGAACGGCCGTTTCAAAGCTTCTACGACCTCTTTTTCAATAATTTCACTTTGCGCTCTATGCCCGAGGCTCAAGGGGCTTACTCGCTAGATGATGTCAGGATCGAAAACCTGGATGTGCTTGCACCCAGTTTCGATAACGAAGCCGAGCGGGTTTTCTACATGGCCTTTGTCGAAATGCACGCCATTGCCTCCCCCTTGGTTGGGATTGTTGTTGAAATCGAAGAAGCTATCGCCCAAAATGATGCCCGTTCACCTGCTCGCATCAGTACAGCCCTGGCACAAGTAGCTGACATTGTTAAGAAATGCCTCAAAACATTGAGGAAAATTAGTCCAGTGACGGGTAGCAAAACCTACTGCGATCCGATTTTGTGGTCAAAGACCATTGCCATCTTCGCTGTGCCCGCACCCGGGTATCTACAGGGTGGCACGAGTGGGGCCTTTGCCCCTGTGGCCCTGCTCTTGGACGCCTTGCTCAGTCGGCACAAATATGACTCTGAGTATGGGCAATATGTGCTGAAGGGGCGCGACCATTTGCTGCCGGCCCACATTATCGAGTTTGTGCAGGCGACGAACTGCTTGGATTTGGTTGATTACATCAAAAGTCAGGCGCATCTACCCTTTGCTTATGACCAAATGGCAGAAGCCTATAATGGGGTGGTAGATGTTTATGCAGGGGCGCAGGGCTTTTTGGGCAAACATATGTCCAAGGCGTTTAATTATCTGGGTGTGTCTACGATGATGGGGCGTAATCAATCTACTAGCGGACATGAGCGATATGTACACCAGGAAACATGGGTAGCGGTGAGTCAGTCTCTGAATGTGTCGCGTCTAGAGCGATATGAAACAGGAGTTGTCGCAGAGCCAACGACGACGCTCCCGCTAGCGCCAGTAGGCTTGCCGATTTACGGCCGTTTAGACGTGGCCCAACATCATAAACCAGATGATTACTGGGTGGTCATTGATGGCCATGTTTATGATTTAACCGACTATTTGAAAATCCATCCTGGCGGTAGAGAAATCATGCTGGCCTATGCCAGCCAAGATGTTACCTCCTTTTTCCACTCTATTCCTGAACACAACAAACCCAGAATGATCAAGATGATGCAACGATATCTGATTGGCAAGTATGAGGAAAAGGCAGATGGAGATCGGGATAAGGCAAAGTGGCAGGAGTTGCTGGAGACATTGATTTTCACTCGATCCATTGTCGGGGTGCAATATGAGCATGGTGTGGAAAAGCGGTTGGGGATTTTGTTTGCAGGTCAGACACATACCCATTTTGTGCAAGAGCATTTGGCGACAATTATTGAGACCATTGCTCATCTGTCAGAGGGGCGGGCCGATTTGTACAAGCTAGCAGCTTGGCAGCGTCTCAAGCATATGGAGTTTGTGCCCACTCAAGATTTACGCCTCTTATTTCCCCCAGAAAAATTGGCCCATTTGGAGAGAACTACTGCCTGGTTTGCCCAAGAGGATATGCAGTTGTTGGATAATCTCATTGCGTTTGTTCTAAATGTGCTGGCCGAAAACAGCTATACCAAGGAGGCCGAGACCTGTGCTGATTTGGTGGCGGAGTGGGTGAACAAGCATCTGAGCATGATTGAGCATATTTCCCAACATGTGCGGGGCTTGTTCCAATCTAAAGCTATTCAACCACAAGGAGTGCGGCAAGGGAGGGGGATGGGTATGCGCCATGGTTTTAGCTGCCCGATGTCCGGCAAATCAGCTTTGGTGGCAACGCCAATGGATGGTGTGTTGGCTACTGCATAGTTGCATAGATATACACGCAAGGAGGTGAAGGTTCCGAGGGAGTTTGTGCCTCAGGATAACGGTTTTCATTTTGTGACGCAGAGACATTTCAGACTGTGCTAAAATAGTTGCATATTTTGGGGTGCAACTGTGTGAAGATAGTGCACTCTTTTTAGT
Organism: Promineifilaceae bacterium (SeqCode); assembly: GCA_965223555.1. GTDB lineage: Bacteria > Chloroflexota > Anaerolineae > Promineifilales > Promineifilaceae > CBDCWU01. The sequence goes on along the minus strand of CBDCWU010000008.1, from coordinate 44,927 downwards.
TGTAATTTGGCGGCAACGCCAAGTTGCAAAATTGGAGGTTTTGATGTTTGGTAATGTCTCTGTAAAAGTGGTAGCTAAGAATGTATTGTTGTTGGTGATAGGGGCGGTGCTAGGGGCACTGTTGATGAGCGGACGGCCGTTTGTCTCACAAACTGCTAGTGCCGATACCCAAACTGCCCCATCACTCATTGGGCAAACCAGCCCGGAAGGGGAAACCTGGATCGCTTGTGTGCCAATCGGTGTGGCTAACTTTCATAACCGGGTGCATGTGCAATGTGCGGCCCCAGTGGGCAATATCTCATATTTTGCCGCACCCACCAATAATCCGGCTCATGTGGCGCGGGTTTTGAGCACTATTTCGGCGGCTCAGGTGGCTGGGCGTACCTTGGATATTCTCTATGACCCAGATGATACGAGTGGGACAAGTGTTGGCTGCTTGGCGGCGGATTGTCGCCTGATTGTGGCAGTAGGGTTTGGACAATGAGACGGCGTTGGTGGCTGAGTTGCTTGCTGCTTTTGGCTGGTCTGAGTTTAATCTGGCTCAACCAACGGGCACAGCCAACGCAGGCGGCTCTATACTGGTTTCATGGTGTTCAAGATGGGCCAGAAATTTCAGTCTGTTTTGCTGGTGATGCCGTCACTAAACGACCTGCCAGAGTGCGGGAGATTGTGACGCATATGTTGAACTTTGAATATGCGGCTAATATTCGTTTTATGACCACAGTGAATACGCGGGCCAAGGATGATATTCTGCCGGGTGGCAACCTAAACAGGTTGGCTTGCCCCGCGCCCACCTGGAATGGTCCGGTGCAAGCCTATGACGGAGATATTCGCATTGCCTTGTATGGGACGAATGTTGTTGTTGACCCACCAGCAGTTGGTCCACCAGGTATGGTGGCGGGAGTGGGTTGTACACAAGAGTTAGTTGGTTCAAGTTGGGCAAATCCACCCGATGAATTGGCACTGAAACGGCCGTGTCAATACAACCTAAAACTGGGTGACGACAACGGCAATTTGCGCACAGGTGTGCCCAATCCTACCCCTTGGCTCAATCATACATTGCACGAGGTGGGCCATGCCCTTGGTTTATCCCATGAACATGCCCGTGCTGATGAAAATGCCCAATGTGTACCGACTAGTCAAGATGAGTGGCACACGGCCACGACGGGCTATATGACCCCCTACGACAAAGATTCTGTTATGCACTACCAGTTTACATTGGCTTCAACGCCCAATTGTGATCAAATTGGTAGTAATTACAGCGACAGCAATTTGACAGCTTACGATAAGTTGGCCTTGCACATCCTCTACCCAGAAGATAATCAAGTAGCGGAATTTGTGGGGACGACGGTGATTCGTGACACGGAGCTTTTGTCGCTGCAGTCAGCTTGGTTAGTGCGTGGAGCCAATATCAATTTTGTGGCTAGCAACTTCTTGTGGCAGATTGATGGTCAACAGTTCTCTGGCCCAACCTTGGAAATTGATTTGGGCGTAGGTGATTATGTACTGACGTTTAGTTATCAGGATTTTTTGGGGCGAAATTACTCTTATAGTGGTCCGGTGCGGGTATTGGATGAAGATGCCTTTAATGCCGAAGTGGTGGCCCCTATGGTGACCAATTTACCCAATATCTATCCTAACTATTATTACAATCACTTTGTAGACCTATCGATGCAGCCAGACCAGGATGTAGGGTTTTTCTTGCCAGAAGGTCTGTTTGCTGCGGATGTGGTGATTGATTATGCGCGTCAGCCGCCTTTAGAGGTGAGTATGCAGTCTATCAATCTCTTTTATGACCTAGAGGCGACTGAATTGGAGACGGGTGAACCAGCGCAGATTGTGCCTGGTCAAGTGTATAGTGTGACGATTACGTATGATGAAACGGCCGTTCCCATTCCCTTCAATGAATCAGATCTAGCTTTGTATTATTGGGATGGTGCAACCTGGGTTTTGGAAGCTAGCAGTAGCCTAGACCCCATAGCCAATCGCCTTACGGCGACCCCCAATCACTTTAGTACTTGGGCTGTATTGGCGCGAAACCCACTCTATTTACCCTTTGTTATTCGCTAGGGCTAAAGGGCTGGCAGGTTTCACAAACCTGCCAGCTCTACGCTGAAACTTGCTCAATCTTAGGGCTGACTTAAGTTTGGGATTTTAGTTCGTTACCGCTCCTTAGGACGGATATTTTATGGATGAATATTTTCAAGTGAATCGGGAAGATTGGGATCGAAAGACGGAGCTGCATGAAAAGGCTCCGTTTTATGATCTGGCCGGGTTCAAACAGGGTCGAGATCGCTTGCGTTCAATTGAGCTAGAGGAAATGGGGGACGTGAATAGCAAATCGCTGCTGCATTTGCAATGCCATTTTGGCATGGACACAATGGCTTGGGCGCGGCGAGGGGCTACTGTTACAGGTGTAGATTTCTCAGAAAAGGCGATTGCCTTGGCTCGTTCATTGAGTGAGGAGTTAGATATTCCGGCGACCTTTCACCATGCCAATATCTATGATTTAGCTGAAACTCTCACAGGTGTATTCGACATTGTTTTTACTTCGTATGGGGTGCTGCACTATTTACCAGATTTAGCGGGCTGGGCACGAACCATCTCCCATTTTCTGAAGCCAGACGGTATTTTTTACATGGTGGAGGATCATCCAACATTTCGTATTTTTCGGTCTAAACCAGAGGGAGAGTTTCGGGCAGAACGGCCGTATTTCTTCAATCCAGAACCCGAAAGATATGTTGGCAAAGCTTCCTATGCCCTTGATAGCGAGGAAAAAACCACAACACAGTATATTTGGAATCACCACCTGGGCGAAATTTTGAATTCACTCATTCAAGCCGATTTGCAGATTGAGTTTTTACATGAGTTCCCCTTTGCTGCTAGGGCTAAGTTTCCTTTTATGGTGCAAGGGGAAGATGGTTGGTGGCGGCTGCCAGAACGTCATGGTACAGTTCCTTTTTTGTTTTCGCTGCAAGCACGCAAACCAAATAAATAGGAGATTGTATGGCTACAAGTGCAGAGTTTCGAGCGTATGTGTTGGATTTGCTGGAGCCGCATGTGACGGTGACAGCACGGAGCATGTTTGGCGGGGTTGGGGTATACACTGAGGGGGCAATATTTGCCCTCATGACGTCGGATGATGTGCTCTATTTTAAGGCAGATGAAGAAACACGCCCTATGTTCGAGGCAGCAGAAATGCCCCAATTTATGAAAATGCCCTATTTTCAAGTACCCGCAGAGGTGATGGAGTCAACCGAAGAAATGGGGCAATGGGTGGCTCAGGCTGTGCAGGTGGCCCAGCGTGCAGCCAAAAAGAAGAAAAAGAAATGAGACCCGTATTTTTCTGATCAAGTTCCCTCCTCCTTGTAGTGTGAGGGTGAGGGTGAGGGTGAGTACATCTGTGCCAATAATATTTTTATAAGGAAAAAAAGAGCCCCATGTTAGATAGCAACTTTATCCGTAGTCAATTCCCTGCCTTTACGGAGCCATCGCTCCAAGGTTGGGCTTATTTCGAGAATGCTGGTGGTTCCTACACCTGCCGCCAGGTTATTGATCGCTTATTTACCTTTTATACCCAGACAAAGCTGCAAGCTGGCAACCCTAACCCGGCTTCCCAAGCGGCAGGGGCCGCTATGGCCGAGTCATATGTGCGTATGGCGGACTATTTGAATGTAGGTGAGGATGAGGTGCATATTGGGCCTTCTACATCGCAAAATACCTATGTGCTGGCGCAGGCCATGCGGGGTATGTGGCAGGAAGGTGATGAGATCGTTGTTTCTAATCAGGATCATGAAGGCAATGCGGGTGTTTGGCGACGTTTGGCCCAAACGGGTATTGTGGTGAAAGAGTGGGTTGTAGACCCCGAGTCTGGTCGTTTGAATCCTAATGATTTAGACGAACTGCTGACGGATAGGACACGCTTGGTTGCTTTCCCCCACTGCTCTAATGTGGTGGCGCATGTGAACCCTGTGGCAGAGATCGCGGCCAAAGGGAAGGCGGCTGGAGCGATTGTTCTCGTTGATGGGGTGGCTTATGCGCCGCATGGCTTGCCTGATGTGGCCGCATTGGGCGTGGATATTTACCTGTTTTCTCTCTACAAAACGTGGGGGCCGCATCAAGGGTTAATGACGGTCAGGCGTGAGCTGCTAGATCATTTGGTGAACCAAAGCCACTACTTTAATGAGGGCAAGGTGCGGAACATGTTGCTACCGGCGGGGCCGGATCACGCTCAGGTGGCAGCTACGGCGGGCGTGGCCGAGTATTTGGATGAAGTTTATGCGCACCATTTCACAGAAGAGGTAGATGTCGCTGAACGGGGTCGCCGGGTGCATGACCTTTTTCAGATGCATGAGAAGAAGCTGTTGTCGCCACTGTTGGCCTGGCTACGCAGCCGGGATGATGTGCGCATTGTGGGGCCGGATGATGCGGAATTGCGAGCGCCAACGGTGGCTATTATTCCCCGTAAGAAGTCGATCAGTGAACTGTTGCCAACGCTGACAGCGCATAAATTGATGGTAAGCTCTGGCAATTTTTATGCCGTACGGCCGTTATTAGACATGAACATACCTCTAGATACAGGGGTATTACGTTTTTCTTTTATTCATTACACGACGGAAGAAGAAATTGACCAGCTGATGCAGGGTTTGAAGGCGGCCTTAGACTAATGATTAGGGCATTTCTTCTATGAGGATGACAGGGGGGCCGCCGATAGGGTAGAGGCTGGGGTCCCAAGGAGCGTTTTGGTTGGTAGCTGGCGGTAGGGTGATGGTGTAATGGTCGTTTTCGGCCGTTATTGTCTCCGTTATGCCGTTTGCATAGACCAGCTGGGCTGTGTTGGTGGGAGAGGTGGCGGGGAGTACGGCCGTTTCCTCAGTGCCAAAGCGGGCCCACATGCCAATAATGCGCTCCTTCGTGCCGGGGCGATAAAAAGCGATCCACTCCTGGGGGCCATTGGCTGGATCAGTGCCGCCGGGACGCTGCCGCCAATAAGGGGCTGCATCAACCAGATAGTTGGTCACCACCTGATAAGCAGCCAGTTGGGGTCGCGCTGATTCTGGCTGAGGATGCTGGGTGAAACAGACCGCGTCTGCCGGATTGCTGTAAAGGCCATGCGCATCACCCGCGCAGGGAATACCAGGCTGGCCAATCAGGTCACCATTAGCATCACACAGTTGGCCAACATGGGGCGGGAAGTCCGTACCTTGGGGTTGATTGCCACAGCCATCATATAGTTGGAAGTGGAAAATAGCATCAGCCCCAGCAAAGGCGGCGTAGAAGGCGCTTTGGATGGTGTAGTTTGCTTGCTCGTCCATTGTAGCCCGCAACGGTGATGAAGGGTCCCATGTTGGGCCAGGATAGTCGTCCCAGGCGACAACGCCGGACTCGTTGAGCCAGATAGGCTTCTCACTGAGATTGTGGGCTTTCATACTGTTGGTAGCCCGCCAGACATGATACCAGGAGTTCCAGGATTGGAAGTAGCTGTGGGTAGCAAAGATGTCATGGAAGTAGTTATATTGGGTTGCCAAGGGATCGCCATCGTAAATAGTGAGAATTTCATCATAATAGGAGAGATGGAGAGAGTTGTTGGCCATGGCACCGGAAAGGATAATGGCATTGGGGTCAGCTTGTTTGGCGGCCAAATAGCCGACTTTGAGTAGGCGAGCGTAATCAGCCAAGCTGCTGTCCCAGAAGAAGGGCAGATCGGGTTCATTCCACATTTCCCAGTGGGTGATACCGGCTGCGGCGGGCAAATCGTTGTTTTGGGCTAAGATCCCGTTGGGCTTATAGCGGTTAACGGCCGTCCACACGAAGCGTCCCCAAACGTTCTCCTCGTTAATCTCTTTGCCTGGCCCCGGTTCATCACTACCATCTGTAAAAATAGGATCGTAGAGGCCGACGGGTGTGGCAGCTTGGATGGCTTGCAGGTTGAAACCACGTAGAGTAGACGGCCGTTCGGTTATTCGTGTCGTTATGCTTGTGATGTAGGAGATGGGCGTGCCTAGTAGAATAGCATTAATTTTCAGGTTATGCTCAATATCTGCTAGGACATTGGCATCTTGCCTAGACCAATCGAATTGATCAGGAACGGCTTCGACAATAGGCCAATATATGGGCCAGCGGTTCCAGGTAGCATTGGTTGCCAAGCCATTTTGATATTGCTGTTCGTCCACATTGTCTTCAGCCGAGCTGATGAAATTGACACCATATACCACATCTTGTGCCTGGGTTGGGCGAGGAATGCCTATACGGATGATGGGCAAGTAGGTGATATGCGTGTTGGTGGAAGGTGTTTGAGAAACGGCCGTTTGTCCAGCAGTCGCTATGAACCCAACTAAACTACAAAAGAGTATGAGTAAATTTGTCCAGTATTTCATAATGATGGTGCCCAATATTTCATAGTGGTAGTGTAAAGTAAAAGGTGCTCCCTTTGCCTAATTCACTCTCCACCCAAATATGCCCTCCGTGAGCCTCAATTGTCAAACGACAAAACGTCAAACCTAACCCCGTCCCCCGTCTCACCGCCCCCGATTCATTTTTGACCTGCACAAATTTATCGAAGATTCGCGAGGCATTTTCAGGGGAAATACCAACTCCGTCATCAGCCACAGCAATTTGTACAGAATTGGTTTGACGGTAGGCAGTTACTCTAACATGGCCCCCAGCTCGAATATATTTCAGAGCATTACTGATAAGATTGTCCAGGACACGAGCTAGCATTTTGGGGTCAGCCTGTAATTGTAATGGCTGCTCTAGGGGAACTAGTAGGATATTTTTCCGTTCGCTCTCGGTGTAGATGCTGTATAGGCGCAGGCGATCTTTTAGGAACTGATTGATCTCTATGGTGTCAAGCGATAAATTTAGTTGAGATGCCTCTAGTTTAGCTACATCCAAAATGTCATTGATGAGGCCGATAGCCTGTTGTAAGGAGTGGTGGGCATTGGTTAATAGACGATTTTGGTTCTTTTCTGTATGCGCTGTTGGTTTGAGCAGCAGTTGCAGGCTGATTTCAATGGCTGTTAAAGGAGATCGAAGATCGTGGACGATCATATCTGTCAGATCATCCCGGATAGCCTCAGCAGCTTGTAAATCAGCATAGGCCTGGGCCAACTCATTGTTGCGAGTTGTAATAAGCTGTTCTGCACGCCGTACCAAGCCCAATAAGGCAAGAAAAAGCAAGGTCATGGAGGTAAAGGTTATAAATAGGCTGTTACGTCGAGCTTGCAAAACAGATTCATTCAGGCCAGCTACCTCTTGTTGCAAGAGAAGGACGCCATCAGGAAGGGCGCTGGTTTGAAGGGGGACATAAGCTTGTATGATAGTGGTAGGAATATTGGCGGCGGTACGGTTTGTTGAGTCTCGCAAATGAATATCTATTGTTCCTGCTCGGGCTAGCTGGTAACGGCCGCTATTGACCTGAACCTGGCTTAGGGAATCATCATTCAAAAACTGATAAATTGGCTGCCGCTCGGAACTGTAAATCAGTACATTATCTAAATTTATACTGAGTAATTGTCCCTGCGCCAATAAATTAAGCGATTGACTAGCCATAGCGATAGCGTTTAGCTCGGCCGTTACGGCTTCTGGGGAAGGGTTTCTTGTAAAACTACTGACGATTCTCTCACTTAAAGTCCTGATGTGGTCATGTAGAAATGCCTCGCGCTCACGCTGAACAGTGTAGGAAGACACAAAGGAGATGAGTAGAGTGAGGGCGGCCATTACAATGAGGCTGGTCACAGCATAGTAACGGGTGAGGCTAAATTGGCGTGTCTGTTCATATTCACCGAGGAGATAGTAAACGGCCGTAATAGCCGAAAAGAGCAGCAAAAAATGGTATATCCACCAACTTAGTTGCCAGACCGAAAACTCATTTTGGCTGACAGTAGCCAGGGCTAGCCAAGTGGCAATCAAGGCCATTACCCCATCTAGATGACTGCCTGTTTTGTGCCAAGTTTTCCGTAATTGCCAGGCAGCTACAAGCCAAGCAATCAAGGTCAGAATGTAGGCTGTGCGCTCGTGCCAGGGGGCAATACGTTCATCAACAGCCCGCAACCACTCTGGCAGAAAAGTCACGATCAGACAAAAAACGGCACAAATGATTAAAATGACAATGTTGATCAAACGAAGATGGTGCCGTTGTAAGGGTTTGTCTATCCGATCCACAGATGCCAGCAAGAACAGCATACTACCAACAAACAAAGTGAGCCAGGCCCCCCAGCGAATGCCAGGGTTAAAGGTATAGGTAAGCGCACCTGGCGTGGTGACGCCATGCACAAAAAAGATAATGCCCATGGCGATCCCTGCTGTGGCTAATAATTGGTGGCGAGCCGGACTGTTTGCTCCTAAAGTGATAGCTACTAGCAAGGCAGCTACGATAGCGACATAGGTAAAAAAAATGACCAAGTAAAAATGAAGAATCGGTTGTGGCGAAGCAATATCTAGGTTGGGAAAGATGGCAAAGATAATTAGTAGAAAAGCTGGGAGAACAATGCTTAAAATGGTAGCGGGACGTTTCATGAAATAAGTAGGAGGATGATTTTTATTATATCGAATCACATTTTACCATTCTGTTTTTGGGCTATGGTAAAGAAAGCGAAAAAAGCTGGTTCTTTCTGAAGTTATTAAGTATGAATCCATTCTATATGAAATATTTTTTTGCAGACATTTCCTAAACATTGTGTACCTCTCTGCTAAGAAAAGCACGAAAATTAGTTGGTTCCCGGCCAAGCAGCCAACGCAGGACATTGGAATTGCCCTGAAAATGGTAACGGCCATAATAGGCAAACATTTGGCTGAGTGTAGTCATGGCATATTGGCTCATATTGGCTGCTTGTGCTCGCCATTGTTGAATGGTTATCTGTTCGGCTTGGATGAAACGATCTAGCGCTTGGCTGAGCATAGCTGCCATTTCTTGAGGTGATAAATTTTGGGGACCTGCTAGTTCATAGGTGGCATGGCTATGACCGGGTTGGGTGAGAAAAGTAACGGCAGCTGCCGCCACATCCTCCAAATCTACCACGGATAAGCGCGTATCTACTGGATAAGGTAAGCGGTACATACCCTCGTTCATAATGCTGGGCCAACTCCCAAAGATATTTTGCATATAGGCTGCTGGCTGCGCAATTGTTATGGTCAAACCGGACTCAAAAAGCATTTCTTCCACAAATAATTTGTGCCAATGATGGGCCATCTTTTGTGTTTGCGGATGAAGTACCGAATGGTAAACAAATCGTTCTACCTTGGCTGCTTTGGCAGCAGCAATGGCTTTCTGTCCTATTTCTACCTCATATAGATGCATATTAGGGCAAATGTGGTAAATGGCCGATGTATCTTGGGCAGCTTGCTGGTAGGTCTGGGCATTGGTTATATCCCCTACCACCACCTCTGTCGCCCCGAGATCATATAAAGCTGAAACTTGTCCCTCTCGCCTAACCCAAGCCCGTACTGGCTGAGCTTTAGCTGCTAATTGACGGACAATAGCTCGGCCTGTTTTCCCGGCGGCTCCGGTGATTAAGATCATCCTATTCTCCTATGGTGATGAGGTCTTGAATTTGCTCGAAACGGCCGTCACCAATACCAGAAACGTCCATGATATGTTCAATTGCCTGGAATGGCCCATTGGCATCCCGATGGTCTAATATATTTTGGGCAGTTGAAGGGCCAATACCTGGCAAGGTTTCCAATTCAGCTTTTGTGGCTGTGTTAATATTAACGAGGCTGCTGCTGACATTAATCGTTTCTGATCGGGTTGAATTGGTAGTTGTTGGCTCATTAATGGTTGCAAAAGTAGGAACCTCTTCATCTATAGTCGGCACATAGATTTGGAGGCCATCATTTAAGGGTTGGGCCAGATTGATAACGGCCGAATTAGCATCGTTTGTAAAGCCACCTGCGGCTTCTATGGCTTGTTGGACTAGTACACGAAGGCGTAAATAGCTGATATATTGTGGGGTAGAAAAAGTAGTAACGAGAAAAGGTGGGAAATGGCAAGAATAAGAGCAATCGAAATACAGCTGACAAAGGAAGAAGAAAAAGAGCTGAAGAAAATCGCGAACAAGCATAAAGCGAGTCAACAAATGGTCAGGCGTGCGCGAATTGTGCTGGCAGCGACCGAAGGGAAAAGCCACGGGCAAATCATGAAAGAGGTGGGTGTGAGTCTCAACACGGTGAGGCTATGGCGTAGCCGCTGGATGATGTTCAAAGCAGTGCCGCTATCAGAATTGAGCGTGCAAGAAAGATTGGCAGATGACGCTCGACCAGGCTCTCCAGCGCGAATCACAGCAGACCAGCGGTGTCAGATAGAAAAGTTGGCATGTGAAAAACCAGAGGGGAGCGGTCGCCCGATAACCCACTGGACAAATCGAGAGATAGCAGATGAAATCATCAAACAAGGCATCGTAGAAACCATTTCCCCACGACATGCGGGACGTCTTTTAAAAAGAAGCAGATATCAAACCACATCACATTCGGTATTGGCTAACACCAGGGGAGGATGAGCAGTTTGATGAAAAGGTCAAAGATATCAATCAGCTATACAAAGAAGCGGTCGATTTAGCTGACAAGGATGAAAAAGTGCTATGTAATGATGAGATGACGGGCGTTCAGGCACTCCAACGCAAGCATGAGGGTCTGCCAATGCGTCCAGGCAAAGTGGAGCGGCGCGAATATGAGTATATTCGACACGGAACGCAGAGCTTTATCGTCAATTTCGAGGTGGCAACAGGGCGGGTTGCCCATGTTTCTTGTGGCAAGACCCGCACTGAACAAGATTACCTCAATCACATTCAAGCGACAGTTGAGGCTGAACCGAATGTCAAACGCTGGCATTTTGTTGTTGATAATCTTAACACGCATAAATCTGAAAGCTTGGTTCGTTTCGTCGCTGCTGAATCCGACATTTCAGATGATGCCCTTGGCGTCAAGGGAAAATCTGGTGTTTTGAAATCAATGGAAACCCGCGCTGAATTTTTGACCAATCCTGACCATCGCCTTGTTTTCCATTACACACCCAAACATGCATCTTGGATGAACCAAGTCGAGATTTGGTTTTCTATTCTGGTGCGTAAACTACTCAAGCGTGGCAATTTCACCTCTATCGAACATCTGAAAAACAAAGTGCTCACCTTTATCATTTACTACAATGACACGATGGCCAAGCCCTTCAAATGGACCACCAAAGGGAAAGCACTTGCCGCCTGAATGTATCTGTTATTTACGCCCTGATGTACTAGACTGTTGGGGGGGAGTTCGTAAACGGCCTGATGATGCACAGCCCCATTCACATAAACCCGTACCAACCCTGGTGTAGGGGTTGCTGAAGGCAAAGGGGTTGGCTCAGGTGGTTCAATAATAATGGGCGCCGGTCGGGCTTGGTTCAGTAATGCTATGGTCCCAATACCACCAACTGCACCCATAATAAAGACAACTATATAGTTTACAATAATATTGCGGCCAATTTTCATTTGCCCCTCCAGAACCTGATTGTTCACAGAGCGCAATGCCTCCTGATTGTACCCTGTGTATACCTCAATCGTGTATTGAATCAGCCTGCTAGCTGCGACCTTGCTGCTTACAGAATAATGCCATTGTAACACAGAATGATTGACTTTCCTGCAACAGACTCATTTATTTATTTTGGAACTGAATTTTTGGATGCTAGTTTGCCCTTCTTCATATATCTGGTGCTGGGTGGGTAAAATAAGCCGCACGACGTTCTCAAAAAAGAGATAATTCCAAGCCCAATTGATCATAACCATGAGTCGATTGCGAAAGCCGATGAGGTTGACCAGATGAATGACGAGCCACATCAGCCAGGCAATATAGCCCTTAAAAGTGTAACGGCCGATATGGGCTACCGCTTTATTGCGCCCAATTGTGGCCATGTGTCCCCGATCATGGTAATGAAACGGCCGTAATGCCTCTCCTGCTATCTGTCTTTGAATATTTTGTGCCGCCCATGTCCCTTGCTGTGTGGCTACCGGTGCGATCATTGGCAGATGACGGCCATCTTCTGTCTCAAAGGCGGCCAAATCGCCGATAGTGTAGATGTTAGGGTGGGTAGGATGTTGTAAGGTAGGCAAGACAGGCAGACGGCCGTTGCCTAGCACATCCAACCCTGAAGCTTGTGCCGTCTCTTCGCCACCCACACCTGCTGTCCATACTACTGTATTGGTGGGGATGACAGTGCCATCTTGGAAAGCGACAGTGTGCGGAGTGACCTCCTGAACGGCCGTTTGTAACCGGACATCTACCTTCATACTTTGCAACCGCTCTACCGTGTATTGCCCCAAATGCTCTGGCAAGCTAGTCAGAACATTGTCGGCCGCTTCGACGAGCATAACGGTGACCTCGCTTATATTTAGCTGCGGGTAATCTTTGGCTAACGGCCGGTAAATTAACTCTGTCAAAGCGCCAGCGTATTCTACGCCAGTGGCTCCACCACCTACAACAACGAAGGTGAGCAGTTGGCGACGTTGTTGGGGATCGCCCGTTTGGGCTGCTTGCTCAAAGCAGTGCAAAATGTGGTTGCGTAAACGAATGCCATCTTCCATTGTTTTGAGAGGGAAACCATGCTCCTCCGCACCTGGAATGCCGAAAAAGCGCGAGACGCTGCCCGTCGCCAAAATAAGGTATTCGTAGGCTAAAGTGGAGCCGGTGAGGTAAACGATTTGCTCTTCCACATCTACATGTGTCACTTCTCCCAGAACGAAATGGACGTTTTTCATCTGGCGCAGAGTCGCACGGATAGGATAGCCAATTTGGGCTGGCTCTAATTCGGCAGCAGCGACTTGGTAGAGCAGGGGCAAGAAAGTGTGATAGTTGTGCCGATCTATCAAATACACTTCGACAGGGGCTTCGGCTAGTGAACGGGCGGCCCATAGGCCACCAAAACCGGCGCCCACGATGGCAATGCGCGGACGGCCGTTTGCAATTGTTGATAATTGTGTGTGTGTCATGAGATCAGTCTCCTGTTTGTGAATAATTTCACATATAGCCATATTTTACCATGCAAAGTGTAAGAATTGCGTAAACTACTTTACTAACTTTAGCAACGATACAGGGCATGGCACTGCTCGCTGGAAATTGCTTCCGAAAGCACCTGGTGGACAGTGCCTTGCACCTTAAAGTGCCCCGCAGCGCAGGGTGCGACAGAACTTGGTGTAAGTACCAAAGAAAAGTGTCATTTTCGACGAGTCTTCGGAATGTCGTCTTCGACACGAAATCCCGACGGAGCAGCGAATCCGTCAGGATGCCTCGAAAGACATCGGCATGACAATCTTAGAGTAGCCCGCTTAAGGGTCAGAGGTTCCACCAATATTGCTTCTTTAGCAGGACAAATAGCTACGATATCGCAATATTTCCAGCAGTTACACCAAATTTAAGCGCACCCCGCATCGCAGATGGAGTAAGGCACGATCAGGATAGTGACTTTTGTCGTATAGGGTGGTGTAGCATAAGATTGGTGGCATGTATCCTATTTTAGGCCGTTATGGGCCATTTTTTTTGTATGGTTATTCAGTGGCTTTGGGACTGGGGTTGGTGGCTGGTCTGGGGCTGACAGCCTGGTTGGTACGGGCTAAGGCGCACTCTGGTTGGGTTGACGGGGCACTGCTGGGGTTGGTGGCCGGAGTAATGGGTGGTCGTTTGGGGTTTGTGCTAGGGCAGCGGGCCTATTTTAGAGAACGGCCGTTTGAGATTCTCGATATTTGGCAGGGTGGGTTGAGCTATCATGGCGCATTATTGGCAGGCTTGTTGGCTTTGTGGTTGTGGTGTTGGTGGGGTAAACGGCCGTTTTATACCTATGCGGCTTTGTTTGCACCTGCTTTAGCCTTGCTCAATGCCTTTGGTTGGCTAGCCTGTTACTTAGAAGGCTGTGCTTATGGCCGTGAAGCGGTATTAGATGGTACGGTTTGGCTGCGCTGGTTAACGGCCGATTTACCTGACGACTTTGGTGTGTTTGGCTTACGTTATCAGACGCAGTTGGTGGGAGTATTGTTATCAATGCTGGTTTTTGGGTTGGTGTGGTGGGGGACGAACGGCCGTTGGTCGCCCCCCTACCTCTTTTGGTTCAGTCTCTTCGCCCTCAGTATTATCCATGCCATTCTCTACTTCGGTCGCGGTGGTGTGACGAATGTTGATCTCACGCTTAATGTGATATTCGCCTTGCTTTCCCTGCTTCTGTTACAATACTCGAAGCGTACGAATATGGCTGAAAGTTAAAAAATTAGTAGCTCGGCGGTTAGAAACCACAGCAACGACTATGAAGCTCGCCTGCGCGGGCTACTCTTTAGCCGGCGTAGGCCGACTTTGTAATTATCGCTGCGGATTAATTCGCCGAGTTTCATGAGTAAACTTATGAAACTCAAAGTAGGATTAGCTCAAATTACGCCCAAACTAGGCGATGTAACAGCCAATTTAGCCCTGCATTTGCAGATGATCGAACAAGCTGCTGAGCAGGGCGTGGAACTGCTGGTTTTTCCCGAACTGTCACTGACAGGGTATCGACTGCATGATTTGGCTTTTGAGGTGGCTATGCGGGTGACGGAGCGGAATCCTGTATTCGGCCGTTTGCTAGATGCCAGCCGCGATATGGATATTGTAGTTGGTTTTGTGGAGGCGGACAGGCGGCAGAAATTTTATATCGCCGCCGCTTATCTATCGCGGGGCGAGATATTGCATGTGCATCGCAAGGTTTATTTGCCCACCTATGGCATGTTTGACGAAAGTCGCTACTTTGCTTGGGGTGATGCTGTGCGGGCTTTTGACACCCGTTTTGGTCGCATTGGCTTGCTCATTTGTGAGGATTTCTGGCACATGAGTGCGCCCTATTTGCTATGGTTGGATGGGGCGGATTTGCTGCTGTTCACTTCCGCCTCGCCGGGGCGGGGGTTGGCGACAGAGCAAAAGATTGGTAGTGCTAAGTGGGTGGAGCACATCAATCAGGCCTATGCTAGCATTTTTACCAACTTTATTATTCATACGAACCGCACGGGTTTTGAGGACGGGGTGACCTTTTGGGGTGGCTCAACGGTATTTGACCCAGAGGGTGTGATGCTAGGGCAAGGACCTTATTACGAAGATGCTCTGGTGACGGCACGATTGGATTTGAGCCAACTACGTCGCACCCGTATCCGCCTGCCTTTGCTGCGTGATGAGCGTGTGGGGTTGACAACGCGGGAAATGGAACGAATTTTAGCGGAACGGGCGGAGAGTATCCGGTAAAGAGGTAAGTGGTAATTGACTTCTTGCCTATTACTAGTTGCTTCTTTTCTCGTGTCTTTAGGAAAACTTTATGAGTGAAAATGATTTGGATGATTTGAATGATCTGTATGATGTACCGGAAGGGCATCAGTCGGGGTTTGTGGCCATTGTAGGCCGGCCGAATGCAGGTAAGAGTACGCTGCTCAATGGTTTTATGGAGCAGAAGATTGCCATTGTCACGCCTAGTCCGCAGACGACACGGCGTAATCAGTTAGGCATTATTACCCAACCTGATTATCAGATGATCTTTGTGGATACGCCGGGACTAATTCAGTCGCCGCGCCATAAGTTGGATGTGTATATGCTGGATGCGGCTGTGGATACGTTAACCGACGCGGATGTGGTACTGTGGTTGGTGGATGCTACTGAGTTGCCTTATGATGACAGCCGGGCCATTGCCAAGCAGTTAGCTGCCTTGCCAGAGAGCGTGAAGGTGATTTTAGGGATGAATAAGGTTGATGCTCTGAAGGCAGAGCAAGTGATTTCCCATTCAGAGGCCTATCGGGCCTTGCTGCCGGATGCGCCTTGGATTTTGTTTTCGGCGTTGCAGGGAAACGGCCGTGATGAACTCTTGCAAATGTTGGTGGAGGCTTTGCCCGAAGGCCCACGCTACTATCCGCCTGACCAAATTACTGAAACCTTTGTGCGTGATATTGTGGCCGAACTAATTCGGGAGCAAGTCTTGCTGCAACTGCGTGACGAAGTGCCCTACGGTGTGGCCGTGAAGGTGGAAGAATACAAAGAACGGCCGAATGACCTGATTTATATTAGTGCTACTATTTACGTGGAACGGGATACGCACAAGCAGATTGTGATCGGCCGTAAAGGGGGACAGTTACGCCAGATTGGAGCGGCGGCCAGGAAAGAGATTGAGGCCTTTATTGAAAGCAAGGCCTACTTAGATTTATGGATTAAAGTAGAAGCCCAATGGCGGCGCAATGAGAAAGCCTTACGCCGCTTTGGCTATAGTAACTAGACAGGATAAAGATGAATCAATTTACTAATTATCAACGCGAATCGCGTAAGACGGCAGGGGTGGTGCGCATGGATCACCCTGTTGTTTACCCTACAATGGGTTTAGTCAATGAAGCGGGAGAGGTCGCTGGCAAAATTAAAAAGATTTTTCGGGACAGAAATGGTGAAATAAGTGGAGCAGATCGTCAGGCTTTGAAGGAGGAGTTGGGTGATGTGTTGTGGTATTTGACCCAAATTTGCACGGAGTTGGATTTGACGTTGGAAGAGGTGGCGGCCACTAATTTGACTAAACTTTTTTCGCGCCTGGAACGCGGCACGATTCGGGGGGATGGAGATAGACGTTAAGGTTGGTCTATATTTTGATGGCTGTGTGTTAGACAAAGAGAGGAGTGATATGACGTTTATTTTGATACATGGTTCTTGGCACAATGGCCAAGTCTGGCGCAAGGTAGAGACGTTGCTGCAGGAAGGCGGATTGGCCGTTTATGTACCTTCTCTGTCTGGGATGAGCAGTATTCATCAACCCGCTACAGCCGACATGGGTTTACACACTCACATCCAAGATATTGTGCGTCTGATCCAAGAGGAGAAGCTGCAAGATGTTGTTCTTGTGGGGCATAGTTATGGTGGCTTTGTCATCAGTGGTGTTGCTGAACTGATGCCGGAAAGGATCGCCAATTTAGTGTACCTGGATGCTTTTGTGCCGGAAGACGATCGCTCTCTTTTTGATTATTTGCCATTACAGGCGGCAGAACATATGCGCTCAGTATTGGTGGATGGGGAAGGAAAAAATCAGGATGAAGGGGCAACGGCCGTTTGGCTTATCCCGCCGAGTGATCCGGCCGATTATGGTGTGACCGATCCCGCTGATATTGCTTGGTTACGTGATGAAATGGTTTATACATCCATCGCTACCTTTGAGGAGAAGTTGCGGGTGCAAAATGCGGCCGTTTCTGCCATTCCTTCGGCTTATATTCGGTGTACTGGCTATGATTTTTTCGACGAACATATGAGCAGAGCCGAGGAATTGAACTGGGATGTGTTCCAAATGCAAACGGGGCATGATGCTATGGTGAATGAACCAGAGCAGCTAGTCGAAAAATTACTAACAATTACTGAAAAGCTATGAGGTAAAACATGAAAATCGTTGTAACAGGCGCGGCGGGCTTTATTGGTTCGCACTGGGCAGAAACATGTGCGCGTGCAGGGCATGACGTAGTTGGCATTGATATTTTTAATGACTATTATGATCCAGTTTTGAAGGAGCGGAATGCGGCTGAGGTAACGGCAGCGGGAGTACGGATGGAGCGTTTGGATTTGGCGGAGGATGATTTAACGGCCGTTCTCCACAACGCCGACTTTATCTATCACCTAGCCGCCCAACCAGGCATCTCGGCTACCGTCTCTTTTGAGACGTACATGCGCAATAATCTCATTGCCACCCATCGGTTGTTGCAAGCAGCCCAAGCTGTGCCTACGCTAAAATGTTTTGTGAACATTGCTACTTCGTCGGTATACGGCCGTCATGCTACCGACAGCGAAGACACGCCCGCCAAACCCACTTCTTACTACGGCGTGACCAAATTAGCTGCCGAGCAGTTGGTGATGGCCAAGCAGCGTGAAGAGGGGTTTCCTGGTTGCTCATTGCGCATCTTTTCGGTTTACGGCCCCCGTGAACGGCCAGATAAGCTATATACTAAACTGATTAACAATATTCTCACGGATACACCCTTCCCCTTGTTTGAGGGCAGTAAAAAACATTCGCGCACATTCACTTACATTGGCGATATTATGAAGGGATTTACGGCCGTTTTGCACCACCCTGATCTGGCTATCGGCGAAATCTTTAATATTGGTTCTGATAGGGAGATAACCACGGGTGAAGGCATTGCCATCGTTGAGGAGATCATTGGCAAAAAAGCCACCTTCCAGCAGATGCCTAAACGCCCAGGCGACCAATTACAAACCCGAGCCAATATTGAAAAAGCGGGACGCATTTTGGGTTATGAGCCGAGTACATCCATGCGCGAGGGGTTGCAAGAGCATGTGGCTTGGTGTCACCGACGTCTTTCCGAGTAATCAAAGGATGAAACCTCCCGTCATTTGCTGCGTAGAATGAGCAGAAAAGAACAGTGTTGCCCCATGAATTTGGGCTTGTTAGAAATCAAATGGAGGTTTCACAATGAAAGAAAGTGGTCTTAGACGGCAAGATGGCATCATAGCGGGTGTATGCGGCGGTTTGGCAGCCTTTTACGGTATTAGTGTCTTTTGGTTCCGCCTGCTGTTTTTCCTCTTACTGTTGCCGGGCGGCGTGCCTGGTTTATTGCCCTATCTGCTGCTTTGGCTGGTTATTCCCAAAAGGAGATAGGCCGAGTTGTATAAAAGCGGCTGGCGCAAGAAAGAGGCGGTTATCTTTTTGATGGCTGCCTCTTTCTTTTTGGAGACAGAAGCAGGGTCTCTATTTGTCAATGATTATTTCATCTACTTGCACGACCGTTTCCCCTTCATCCGTCGTCAAACGTTGCCCTGCGACTGTATCATACACTCCGACTTGCACTTGATAACGGCCGTTGCTTAACTGTTTCTCCAACGAAAAGTGTGCTGTAAACCGTTCTCCAGCCCGCATGGGAGCATCCCATTGTAAAACAGCATCATTCTGGAAAACCAAGCCGCCACTTTCATCAAAAATATGGACAAAGCTAGTCAACTCATTATCTGGCACCTTATCGGCTTGCCAAAAGATATTAAAAACGAGTGGATTAGGTGAGCCAGTAGTCGGCCAAACGCTCCAACCATAACCACTGAAATGTATGGGGCCAAAGTTCACAATGTCCACGTAGCCATTCATCACAGTTTGCTCCACAATTTCTGGCACAATCCTAAACTCAGTTAAGGGCGAGTTCACTTGCTCTCGACTTACTAATTCCACACTTCGCCATAACTTATCACCATCATAATCTTGAATACTAATTACTTCATAGGAGTTTGCATCTATTTTTGCCTGACGATATTGGGGAAATGCTTCGGATGATAAACCATCGTTGTATGCTATGTGAAAGATATGTACTGTACGGCCGTTTTCCTCCACCGTATCCATCAACGAACTTGCCCAACCATAGGCTTGACTGCGTTGCAAACCTTCGGCCACCAAAGCTGGCTCAACCATTTGCTCAATGCACTCATAGGTCGAGCAATCCAATTTTGAGGATATCAGCAAGGTCGCTAATCCATCCCAACCCAAGTCAGAGTAAAAAGGAGGCTGTCCAGCTTGGTCTACTTTTGTTTGATCGGGCGCAGTCGTATTCAATTCAAAGTAGCTTTGTAGACGGCGATTGGGGCTAAATATGGGATTGAGGCTGTTGCCAATATACAACCTACGCTCATCATTTTGGGCATAATGATCAAGCTGCCCATCTTCATCAGTGACCAGAGTGCGGTTGAGAAGACCATCGGCCGTTTGCCAATGTTCAACCGTCGCGTTCCAGGTATAGGTTTCATCTACAAATCTACTGATTTGTAATGTGGTATGAGTGACATTACTTGTTGTGGCCTCAACGGCCGTCTCCGCCACTCGCGTCGTCTGAATCACCTCTCCTACCACAGTCGGTTGTTGCTGACTACTGTTGAGAAACCAGCCTACCAAGACAACCAATGCCAGTACTGCCAAAGCTGTTGCAGCACTCACCAGATTGCTGAATGATATTTCCCATCCCGCCCCCTGTTCATATTGTTCTAGCAACTGCCCCCGCAAGTCTGTCGTGAAGGCATGATTTGGTTCTGGCGCCGACGGCCGTTCTACCCCCAACTGCTCAATCAATTCCTGAAATTCAGATTCATGCTTGTTCATTAGATTTCCCTTATAGGAGGATAAAGAGTAGTGAAATAGAGACTAATAATCTCCAATCTCCAATCTCCAATCTCCCTTCACCTCAAGCTGCTGCCGCAAACGCCCCAAAGCGCGATGCAGCCGCACGTATACATTCTGTGTAGAGCAGCCCAAAATCTCGGCTACTTCTTCGCTGGAGAACTCCTCAAAGTAGCGCAAGCTGATGATGTCTCGATCTTTGGCCGATAGTTGAGCTAGGGCAGTGTGCAATTGGCTGTGTTGTTCATGTTGGCTAACGGCCGTTTCCGCTCCACGCCCCTCACTCCAGCCCAACCACTGTAATGGTGCTAAAAACTTCTGTCGCCGAAAGTGGGACATCAACTCATTATGAGCAATGCGATACAGCCAAGCCCCAAAATTGCCACCTTGCACTTGGTAACGCCGGATATGCCGCAACGCCTTTTCAAACGTCGCCGCCGTCACATCTTGGGCAACGGGCTCGTCCGGCAATTGACGATAGATGTACTTAAAGATACGCACCACATATTGATCGTACAGGGCTGCAAAAGCCTGAGGGTCTGTTTGGGCTTGCTCTACTAAAAGCTGCTCGTTATTTGCGGGCATGCACATCTCTTCGATTCTAGAATCTGCCCATATAACGCTTGAGAATGGGAAATCTTTCAGAAGTCAGAAAACTGCTTACTGGTAATAACTGTTTCCGGCACACGGACGGCACAAAACACGGCCGTTTTCCTCCACCACCTCCCGCTCATTCATTATCTCCTCACCACACAACGCACAAATCGCTCGCGCCTCTGGGCGGCTAATGATGGTTGCAATCGGCTGCCGTAGCTGCACGGTTTGAGCGGTCATTATCGCCTCATCAGGTAGCACCTGATAGGCCTCAATATAGGCGTGCCAACGGCTCTGGGCATGGGGGGCACAGCTTTGGGCAAGCTGCCGAGAATCAGGATGGGGGGCTATGCGGATGGCTTGATCAGTGTGTGTATCCACCAATGTTGCGGCCATTTTGCCATAATCTACCAGGTGCAGGGTGCGCCGCCCCAAGGCACAACTGGTTGCCACCGCCACCCCATCAGCCCCGCAGCCGTCTGTCTCCACAAAAACAAACAGCCGCTTGCCCTCATTCACAAAACGGGGCTGATAGTCGCTGTTCACCAGTCCCAACAGCCGCAGGCCATATAGTCCTAAGCGCACGCCCAATACTTGTCGTGGACAAAGATGATAATGACGAGCGGCCGTTTCTTGGAGGAGTGGTTGGAGAACGGCCGTTGCGGGCACAGACTGACTGGACAATTGTTTTCTAGAAATTGAGAGATTGGGAGATTGGGTAAGTGCAGCAGCATAATCTTCCAATCTCTTAATCTCCTTTCCTGGCTAACGCCTGCTGATAATACTCATCTAGTGTGGCAAAGAAAGCGGCCGTTTCTTGATTGTCGGGATTGTCAACGGCCGTCTTCACCGCCTCAGCATCCCGCCGGGACACAGGCCAATCCGCCATTTGCGAAATTCTTACGGAGAGACGCGCCGCCAAAACGGCCGCTTCCCGCAAACTGTGAATCTCAATCTTATCCAGCGTATCATAGCGCGTGTGGCCATAACCGCGCCCACTGCGCCCCTTCTCAAAGTTGCCAATGCTCCCTGTGGGCACACCCGCCAGCAAAAATGGATAATGATCCGAAAAGGCACTCACCGACTGCTTCACCCCGAAAGGCAAAGCCATTTCGTCACTCCACTGAGCCAAAATCGGCTCTAGCTCTGGCCACTCATTAAGCACAATGCCCTTCTTGGGAATATTGCCCGCGCCGTCCATATTCAAATAAAAGCGCAGCTTATCCAGTTCCGCTTCATGTTTGGCTACATGCTGGGTTGAACCGATGAGGCCAATCTCCTCTACACCCCACAAGGCAAAACGGATGGTACGCTCAAACGCCTCGCCATATTTCGCCAGCACGCGAGCGGCCTCCAACACCGCCACTGCCCCCGAGGCCGGATCACCCGCCCCTTGTGAGATGTCATGTCCATCATAGTGGCAGCCCATCATGATCACCTCATCCGTTTTGCCAGGCAAGTCACCCAGCACATTCCAGGAAGTCATGGGCGCGATCTCGTCGGTGCTTGTTAGCCGCACTTTCACCTCACCATGCCGTTTGATGAGACGTTGGATGTAGGTGCCGTCTTCCCAAGACAAGGAGATGCCAGGGATTAAGGCTCCTCCATCCAAATGACCGATACCGCCTGTAGCTGGCCCATAGCCAGGGTAATGATTGACAAAGATAAAGCCAATGGCCCCAGCAATGGTAGCCCGACCGCTCTTTTCCATACGATGTACCCAACGTTTGCTGCCTTTGGGAGTCACTTCGCTGGTAGCTAGAGCAATCTTGCCCCGAATGGCCGCAGCATTGTTGTCAAAATCATCGGGTGCGCCCTCATTCAAATCAATAATCACACCCTCAATGTCGGCCGGAGGCGAATGAGGCAAGGTGATGCAGTCTAACACCTTTTGGACGGGGCTAATGATTTCAAATGTCACTTCACCCCGCCGCCAGCCAATGTACTCAATTGGCTCCAAATGTACATTTTGTAGGCCATAAGCTTCTAGCTTGGCCTTCATAAATTCGGCTGCTTGTCGTTCGCCCTTGGTTCCGCCAAAACGGGAGCCGAAATCATCAGTTAGCATCGTCAGATTGTCCATCACTTCGCTGCTAGTGTAAACATCCCCGACCATTTTCTGGTCGAGTGTGAGAAAGGGGTTTTTGGTTGTCATGGGTCTATAAAGTAAAGCAACTAAGTTCCTTTTTGCAGCCTAACACAATAATAGCCGTCTAGAATTGTCATTCCGAGGTCTCCGAGGTCTTCCGAGGAATCCCGACGAACCAGATCCGTCGGGATTCCTCACTCCGAAGACTTCGTTCGGAATGACAATTGGTAAAAGCTATGCCGGTATTAATAAGTAAAAATGCAATAAGGAACTTGGTTGCTGGCATATTAAGCCGGCCACTCCGTACCAATTGTCTTGGCGCAATTCACCAGTTCGATAGCCGCTTTGGGAGCCTTCATAATTTTCATCATGGGGCCACGCAGTTTGAGACGGCGGCTGGTGAGACCGCGAATGGGGTCGAGCTTGCCATCTACTACCTGTTTCCAGGTGGGTAAGGGAGCGGCGATGGTGAATTCAGCCTTGACGGGATCGTTTGAGACATAGGCATTACGACATTCTCCATGCCACAAATCTAGATAGATAGATGTCTCTTGGGCCATGCCCGCCCCGGGCGTAACCAATAAACATAAGTCACCTTCCCATTTTTGGGCGGCAGCTTGATACCCTTTGCTATTATTCAGGCTTGTTTCCAAAGCCTTGACCCATTCTTCGCTTGCAAATGGAATTGCCATTGTATCGTCTCCTTATGTAAGAGGGGCGAGACAGCCGGGAGATTATTTCTCTCGCTGAGACGAGGCAATCTCCGACTGTCCCGCCCCTACGTGAATATCATTATGCTAAACCTTGCTGGCGCAAGATGTCTGGATAAATTGTTTGCCCCTGACGGAACAGATCAGCCAAAACGGCCGCTTTCCACACCGGCCCTTTCGCTTTTAACTGTTTGCTGCCCAATGCCTTAGCCACTGCCAACTGCCCCAACAAAATCTGGTGCAAGATGTCACCCGAGAGTTCAATATCTAAAGTAGGACGAGCGGAGTTGGTACCAAAATGGGTGGTGAGGGGGCGGGAACGGCCGTTGATCACAATTTCTCCCGTTGGTTCTGTCAACCGGAAACGAATCACTAGCCGTGAGGCCAATAACGGCCGTGCTGCATGGGGATCATCGCGCTGAATGCGCTCAAATAATTCATTGACACAAGCATAAAGTTGATCGGTGGTTTGGTAGATGGGCATAAGGTGCTCTGGAGATTGGCCCAATCTTTAAGATTGGGCCAATCTAGCTTTTAAATAGGATAGATTTCCGCTGCATCAACCTTTGGACGAGTAGTGCATTGACAGTATCTCGGGTTTGTTGCGTTAGTTTTTTGACAACGGCCGTATCCGCCACTGCCTCTGGTCCATATTCCTCCGTCTCAATCGGCTCACCAAAATCAATGAACCATTTGGTAGGGTAGGGGATGAGGCCGAACAGGCCAAACCAAGGGAAGCGCAACGACATCAAAAAATAAGGTGTACGCATTAGCTTTGCCAGCATATTGGAACTGGCTAGAGACACATAGATTTCTTCGGCGCCGACAACGGCCGTGGGTACAATCGGCGCACCCGTGGCCAAAGCCATCTTCACAAAATTATCGTTAAAATCGGCCAGCTTATACCGCTCTTGATATGGTTTACCCAAGCCACGATGTCCTTCTGGGTAAGCTGCTACCAACTCGTCTTGTTCTAGCAGCTTCGTACCATTATCTGAGCTATCTAACACCTGTCCCAACTTCTGCAAAAAGGCGGTCAGAAACGGCACACGTGGATACCAATCACCATACAAGTTGCGCACCACGCGCTGTGCTGGATGCTCGGTAAAAAGCGCGGTGGCGATCATGGTGGCGTCAAAGGGTAGTTGACCTGAATGGTTGGCCACAATCACACCCCGCGTGTAATCGGGAAGATGCTCCAGACCTGTTGTCTCCACGCGCCAGTAATAGGTGTAGAGGAAATCGAATAACGGCCGTATTGCCTCGATAAACTCCCAATCCATGCCCCACTCATCCACTTCGTAATCGCCTGTGAAGCGGCGCTTGAGGAAGTCAAACTGATATTGCACTGAATAACTCAGTACATACCACAATCCCTTCCAGGTCTCGATGTCCAGCAAATCACCGCCTATTTGATCTTGCACAGACCGCAAACGGTCAGTAGGTAGATAGGGAGCGGCCTCTTTTAGTACGCGCCCTGCCAGCGACTTCATACGAGCTGGACTAAAGGGAGGTGGCACAAAATCAGGGGCTAATTTTTGGATGTGACCCATACTTTCCCGCAAGGCCTCCCGCAAATAGCTTTGCAAATCCCGCTCTTCAGCAGCCTCTTCCTCAACCGAAATGTTAATCTCTGGCATTATAGGCTCAGATTCAGTAGGTTCAGATGCAGTAACGGTCGTTTGGTGGACACGGCAAAAATTAGACGCAGCCATGGCATAGTTTTTGCAGGGATTGCCCGCCTTAGTAATCGCTTGACAACGGGGATGTTCATCAGACATAGTTTTGCTCCTTTGGAACCTGGTGCATTACACCTTATTAGGCGCGATTATAGTCTGTGCTTGCTTGTCTGGCTACTATGCAGCGGGAGTATTTCACTTTAGGGGCAAAAAGAAAGAGAATCAGGGTACAAGCATAAAAAGGTGTACCCATGAAAAAAAGTCGAGAAGAAATTGAAAGAGAGTTGAGAGCAAAAGCAGAAGAAATGATAGCTAAAACGCTAGAATGGTATGAAAAGCATGAAGCGCCAACATTGAGCGAAATAGAAAAGGAAGTACTGAGAATGCGCCAGGTCTTGAGTGAGGAAATGACTCGAATCTTGATACATGGACAAGCATCAGTCCACCCTGAAAAGAGGCCAGACTGTCCTGAGTGTGGTCAGCGGCTAAGAAATAAGGGAGAAAAGCCCAAAACAGTAGAATGTCTCATCGGCCAAGTGAAATTAGAACGAGCTTATTACTATTGCCCAAGATGTAAGACAGGGTTTTTCCCCCCTAGATGAACAACTTCAATTGTGGGAAAAACATTGGAGTCCAGAGTTAAGCAAACAAATGGTCTGGTTAAGCGGGGTTAGCACAAGCTATGAAAAAGCCGAGGAGACCTTGGCACGGATAGGGCGCATAGGGGTTTCCGATAGTAGTGTGTGGCGACAAGCACAGAAATGGGGAGAGAAGCTAGCCGCGATGGAAGAAGTAGAGATGAGCTTAGCCGAAGCCGTCGCCTTGCCGAAGCCGCTCCAAACAGTTCCTGAGACTGGATGCAAAGGCGTGGCTATGGATGGAGCCATGATTTGCCTGCGTGAGGAAGGTTGGAAAGAGTTAAAAATAGGTTGTGTCTTTGATATTGAGGTCAGACCCACCAAAGACAAGGAAACAGGCAAGTGGCTATCCCAAGCACACGCAACCCATAACCAATACACATCTCACTTAGGTGGCCCCGAAGCGATAGGGCAAAAAGTATGGGCCTTGGCTCACCGTCATGGTTGGCTTGGTACACAGCAAACGATTGCTTTGGGAGATGGAGCGATTTGGATTTGGCACCAGTTTGACCACCGTTTTGTCAACAGTGAGCAACTGGTTGATTGGTATCATGCGACTAACCATTTGCACACAGCTGCCAGCTTGCTCCATAGCCAACAAGCAGCTAGAGATGCCTGGTATGACCAACAAAAAACAGAGTTATTCATCGGGCAGGCTCACCAAATCGCTGAAGACCTCATTGTCGCTGCCATCGACAAACCTTGGTGTGTCGTCGAGGACATTCTGACAGAGGCTTTGTATTTAGATAACAACCAGCACCGCATGCACTATCAGGCACTACAAGCGGCTGGCTTTCCCATTGGCTCTGGCATGGTTGAGAGTGGTTGTAAGCAGTTTAAAGCTCGTTTTGCCGGACCTGGCATGCGCTGGTCTCGTCGAGGTGCTGAGCACCTTCTGCCGATTCGGGCTGCAGTCATGAGCCATGCCTTCGATTCTGTATGGACTAAGGCTCATCTGCCCCAGAACTGAAATGCTCCCCTATGCAGCCTATGTTTTGGGGAATTGCGGAATAAATAGTAAACTGTTTGGTGAACTTATAAACGAGGTAAAAACAATGGATATTTCACCAGAGTGGGCTATGCAATTACAACAAGCATTTGATTGGGATTCGTTTTTTCGGCTGACACTAGCGGCTATATTAGGGGGTATTGTAGGAGTGGAGCGAGAGCTTACTGGGCATCCGGCTGGTCTACGGACAAATATTTTGATCTCCACCAGTTCATGCCTGTTTACTATCCTATCAATAAAAGCATTTCCCTTGACGGGTAGTGCTCAAGATACAGCCCGTGTCGCGGCCCAAATCGTCACTGGTGTCGGCTTTTTGGGGGCAGGTGCGGTTATTCAAACTAAAAGAGCTGTACATGGATTGACAACAGCGGCGACAATTTGGATGGTGGCGGCGGTAGGCATGGCGGTGGCCACCGATCTCTATGTATTAGGCATTGTCACAGCTCTTATGACGACGGGTATACTTGTCCTTCTTGGCCCCATAAGCACTTGGCTAGAAGCAAAATCTGAAATTTATCAGCGACGGCACAAAAAAATGCGTCAGCGAATTGTTGAGGAAGAGAAAAAAGAGGCATTGTGATTTTGGCGAAGCTCACGTCACCAATTGACGACATCTCCAGACAAAGCGACAAAATGCAAATTAGATGAGATGGAAAATAGGTGTTTTGACAGGATGCGTACGATATATACGCTAAACAGGCAAAATTATCCTGTGAATCCAGTTATCCTGCCTAGAGATTTTCTTTGGCCTCTTCGCTCAAACTACAAAATGTTACGGCCGTTTCCACCAAAATCTGTGCCAAATCAACGGCCGATTGCAAATCCACCCACTCCACCGCACTGTGCGGGCCAGCCCCTTTGGGGCCAAACAACACCGCATCCATCCCCGCCTCGGCAAACAAAGCCGCATCCGTCCAAAATGTGGCGCCTACATGGGCTGGTGATTGGCCAAAATGTGCTGTCGCCACCTGTTCCAAGGTTTGAATGATCGGCACATGAGCCGCCACTGAATAGGGATTGCGCTGAAAAAAGGGTTTGACAGTGGCTTTAAAACTCTCATCAGCTTGTGCCAATTGGTCAATAATGGCCTGTAACTCGGCTCGTGTTCCTGCTTCCGTCTCGCCAGGAACCGTGCGCCGTTCCAATTGCAAAATACAGTTGGCCGCATAGGTGCTTAATTCCGAACCACCCTTTAGCAGCGCGGCATGGAGTGAGGGCACACCCGCTAACTCATGCGCTTCACGTCCCCGTAAATCCTGCTCTAGCTTGTCCAATTCGGCCAAAAAACGTCCCATGCGCATATTGGCATCTACGCCATCGTTAAAGCGACTGCCGTGGGCGGCAACGCCCAGCGTTTCTACCTCATACCAGATAAAACCGCGATGGCCACGACAAATTTCAAAGTGGGTGGGCTCAGTGACGATGACACCATCAACTTGTATCTCTTGCGCCACGGCCGCGCTGCCAAGGCTGAGGGCTTCTTCGTCGGCAACGGCCGTTAGCCACAAATCCCCTGCCAAACGCACACCACTATCCTGCAAAGCTTTCACTGCTGCCAACATGGCCGCCAAACTGGCCTTCATGTCATAGCTGCCGCGCCCGTAAAGACGGCCGTTTTTAATTTCCGCCCCAAAGGGGTCAATCGTCATCCCCGCCACTCCCACCGTGTCCATGTGTGCGTTTAGAAGCAGCGAACGACCTTGGCCTGTTCCCGCCAATTTGCCCACCACATTCACCCGACTTGGCTCCAACTCTGTCAGCGTCACTTCCAGCCCCAATTCAGCCAACGTCCCTGCCACAAAATCCCCCACCTCAGCCTCACCAGGCGCACCAGGAACTAACGTTGGGTTAATGGAATTAATCTGCACCAGGCGCACCAACGCCTCAATCAAATACTCTCGGTCAATCGAAATTGTCACTTCTTGCTCCTTCTTCAGCTACAATTATCTCATTATCCAACTACTCTTTTGGAGGTCTACCATGAATCTTGACATCTGTCTTGTCCGATTTTCCCATAACGCTGAAGTGATTGCCAATCTGGTCAAAAGCGTATCGCCTGAACAGGCACGCTGGCGACCTTCGCCAGCCGATTGGTCGATTTTAGAGGTTATCAACCATTTGTATGACGAAGAACGAGAAGACTTTCGGCACCGTTTGGATTTGTTACTGTTCCAACCAGAGACAGAGTGGTCACCAAACGATCCCAACGGTTGGGTAACAGAACGCCGTTATAATGAGCGCGATTTGGCAGCTTCAGTAGCGAATTTTTTGCACGAACGACAAGAGTCGCTGGCGTGGCTACGTGGGTTGCTAGAGCCAGATTGGGAATCAGGGCGCATAGCTCCTTGGGGTGGCAGAATGCGAGCCGGCGATATGCTGGCTGCTTGGTTGGTGCATGATTTTTTGCACATCCGCCAGTTAAATGAACTGCATTATGCTTATTGGCGGGAAACGGCCGATCCCTACACTGTTCGTTACGCTGGGGAATGGGCCGAAAGCTAATATGACAAAAAAAGTGGCAGTCACTTACAGAAGTGACTGCCACCTAATTCAATTAGCTATTATTTGTTTCTAGTCTCGTGTCACGTAAGGCAAGAAAAGACTTACTTGATTCAAGAAGATGTCATCCTCAACAATCGAACTTTCATTGCCAGCCGCATCTTTGAACTGGATATAGACCCGACATTGTGATAAGCCAGGGCAAGACAATGTCCAAGGTACTTCTTGTTCCAGTGGTTGCCAAGCCGCGCCAACTAGATTGGGATCATTGCTGATCTTCATCTGAATACCACCACTGACCTCATTCAACTTCAATGATAACTGGTCTGTCATATGGGCATTAGAACTCTCCGCAGCCCCGGCAAAAGGTGTATCTTGGGCCGAGATATTGAGCATGACAGCCTTGCTGCTGGTTTCAGGTGCACCATTATTAATGAGCATCCAGCCACCAGGCGGATCCGGATCTGCTTTCGGTGTGATGACCAATGGTTCAGGCACAGGCCCTGCGGCACTGCCATTGATACCAATAAGCCAGATATAGTAATCAGTATCATTGATTAAATTGGTGAAGGAGTAATGACCAGATTGTCCCAGAGGGATGAAAGTGGACGATAATATGTCGGGGTCTGTACCAATGAACCCATACATATTCGTGTAGCTGATGCCATAGGACCAACCAATGACAGCACCTTGGTTAAGAGGGCGCAGCTGAACGGCCGTGATCGGCTTTACCAGATCATCACGCGGCCAAAGGGGATTTCGTCCACCATTGACCTCCGAGCCATCAGACTCACCACCATTATCCGTATCTGCCTTACA
Source organism: Promineifilaceae bacterium (SeqCode) (assembly GCA_965223555.1). Classification (GTDB taxonomy): domain Bacteria; phylum Chloroflexota; class Anaerolineae; order Promineifilales; family Promineifilaceae; genus CBDCWU01. Next base: position 14,789 of record CBDCWU010000008.1, on the reverse strand, counting down.
GGGCAACGTGCCTTCAAATAGTTCCTCGATATTGGAGAGACCATCTAGATCGTTATCATCCTGTGAATCGTCGCTAGTTAAATCCAACTTACAACGACGTTCCCAGTCATCGGGCATACCATCATTATCTTGATCGTTAGTCTGCGGCCCATCTATATAAAAGGCACCATTCCACTCACGAATAAGATTTTGCCCAGGATTGCTGGGGTCAGGGAAAACAGCCAATAGCCGAACACCATAACTGCCACCAACATCAGTTTGTGTATAGTTCCAGCCATAAATGCCATCACCAGCATTGCCATCACCGTGCAGCCCATCGTCAAACAAGAAAAATACTTCACTATCATTTGGCTTTTCTACCTGACCGATCATGAGTGCACCAGGAATAGTGCCATCTTTCGTCAGGAGTGTACCAACAATACCTACCTCGTCGCCCGCCACACCAGAGTAGTTGGTCAGACCTAACAAACGACCTTCAAGATGAATGGTAGATTGAACCGACAAATTCATGATAAAGTCCGAAGCCAAGCCTTGGCTTTGTTGTCCAGTATCACCCTGATCATCTGAGCCAGCGCAAATGAAATACTCATATTTTGTACGAATACTCCAGCTACCTTCTTGGGGATTCGTAACAATCAAGACATCATCGTAAGTAGAATTACGTACATCCCAATTTGAAGGAATTGGTGGCGAAGAACCAGGAGGGCTGATGGGAATCCACAAATCATTGATACCAGGTTGTCTCACTTCAACTGAGCGATGATAACCAGCACATCCCAAACTATCATTTTGTTTACCAGCTACCACAAAGCGAGCCGTATTAACCGAACTATCAATATATCCAGACCACTCCTCCCACGTATTACCAGGAACATTAGTCCGAGCCACGTGGAAGATACGGGCCGCATCTTGGGCTTCGTCGTCATAATCATTATAGACATCAGCCAAGCCTAGTTGTCCAGCAATGTAAGGCGTGGACACCTGTTCAATAAACTGGTTGGCACTTTCTGGATTCTTAGATTGAAATTCTTGAAAGGCAGGGTAATCCGCTGCTAAAGATTCAACCATTTGCCGCCGCATAGTCTGATTTGTTTTTACCGCAGCTAACAGGGTGCCAGGTGAAGTTGGAACTTCGCGGAATTGGCCACCTGTGTCCGAGGCAATTTGTGCCAGCAAACCACCTGGGCAACTGGGGCCGAAGCAGATGGTGTGAATGACAACACCAGAGGCAACGAGCTCATCGCGGACATCAGCGTAGAGGCGATTGACATTTTCTTCGCCATCACTGAGCAAGAAGATATGTTTCGGGTTGGTGTTGGTCGGCACAGCCAAAATCTGGTTTTTGGCATCTACCAGAGCTTCACCAATTGGTGTCCACTCACGGGGACTGGTCAGATCAATCGCATTTTTGGCGGCATTGATAGTTCCTGGAACCATGACATCTGCTCTAGGCAATAAGGTTTGGATATCCAGAGGACAGTTGCCATCGCCACCGGGCAAACCACAGCCAACAGGATTATCTGTGGCTGAGAAGTCTGTGACCAAAATGCGGTCACCATTGCGGAGTAAATCGGCTTCAACCTTGCCAGCTCGTTGAGCCAGGATATAGCGAGCCCCTTCGCCAGGTACATCTACATCGCCCATTGAGCCAGAGGCATCAAAGACCAAAGCAATGTCACTGTTGCCAGGGTCTACATAGAGCAAAGAGTCTGTCTCAGTGTCACAGATTGTGTTATTGAGGCAGACCCGATGATCAACAAAAGTCGTGCCCGCTGGTTGTATAGGTGGCAGTAGGACCGTCCAATATTCGTCACCGACTTCCAAGAATTCGCCTGAAATGGTGAGCGGATCGCCTTCAGCATCGAAACTAAATTGGGATGCTTCCAGACCGCGAACGCCAACACCATTGCTGGTTACCTCGAAGCGTTCCAAAAAAGCAATAGGGCTGCTGGGGTCGCCAACCAGGGCAAAGTTAACTTGCCGAGGCTCGAGAATGTTGACCTGCGGGTTTACACAAGTAAAGGTGACATCATAGGCATAGTTAGTTTGGAAGCTATTGACAACGGCTACGATCTCATTGTTGGCGCCAGCACCAGCAAAGGTCTTAACAAAATCCTCGCCTGTATGGGCAGACCACAATAGTGTGCCAGCCCCGTTGTTGAGAGCCATAACAGACATGCCCAGATGGGCACCGCCAGTACCATCTATCTCTACTTCTACAGCCGCACAGCCTCCGCTGGGTCGCACTTTGTAATAGTTGGCGGCCCAATCATCAGGCGTGGTATCTGACCAGGTCTGAATACCAGAACTCATGCTGACATCTTGGTCAAAAGCAGGTTGGCTAAAGTTGTTATCATCGGCATCGAAATAGCTTAAGTTGGGATTGACGAGGGTGTCCACATTGCCCGTAGGCCAAGCATAGAGGCTGGCGAAGAAATTGCGTACCAATTCCTCTTTGCTTAGGGTGCCACCGCTCAGCTCAGGTACGAGTGTATCGAGAACATAAAGCGTATCCCAATCGTCGCACTCTTCGTAGTGATTGTACATGCTATCTGCATGGTAATTGGCATCGGTGGGTGTGCCTATGGTTCCCAGACGTTCGGCCATATAGTGGAGGAACAGGTTGCTATAACCTTCATCGTAAATTGATTGATTGGGATTGTAGCTGCCGACTTGATAGCCTGCGTCTATACCAGCATCTACACTGTTAGAACCGAAATCGGCATAACCCTCTACAAATTCTGAATTGTCTGGATAGTTGGGTTGCCAACTGCCATAACAGCCATCGTCATAATCATACTGCATATAGTGTTGGATCTCGTGGTAGACGGTGCGCTGGCCGCCGCCACTGCGGACGGTGGGGGCGTCTATGCCAATATTGCAGTTGCCAGATGAAGCCCAATAGGCAATGCCTCCCCAGCCTATGCCATCCTCCATTTGGATGTTTAGGTTGTCGGAACAGCCATTGATGTAGGGTTCATGGCTTTCGCCAGCGGCGGTGCTGTCGCTGTAGAATCGCTGCCAGGCTTCTTCGGCCCATTCGGCAACTTGTTCGGCTTCGGCATCGCTGTTGATGTAGTGGGTGAGGTTATAGGTGGTGCCATCTTCGGTGCGCATGACGGTTTGGACGACTTTGGAGTACCAAACGGTGATGCTGCGGGCATTGCCACCGACATTGAAATTGCGGATGATACATTCATCCAGGGTAACGCCGTCAATGGTCGGGCCACCGGCGCAGGGCGCAGCTGGACGATTAACGCCGTTAATGTATGGTTTACTTTCATTAAGCAGGGTATTTAATTTTGAGTGGTCGTGTAGTAGTGGATGCCCGTATGCGGCTTGGGTGATTGGTTCATCGGCTGGGGCTGGAATTGAAGCTGTGGCTTTGGTGCTAGGACTGATTAGTAGTACAAGTATGGCGAGCGCTATTACGATTAACAAGAAAAATATTTGTTGCCCAAAATATTTGTTTTTTATCTCAAACTTGCTCATGAGGTTGTTTTATCTCCTTGGCCTAGTTATTGCTTAACAATACGTTCTTGGGGTTCCGGTAAAACTCAAATTTGTCGATTGTTTATCTCCTTGATTCGCTTTCTGTTTTGTTTCAGAAGGGGAATCTGCAAACATGATTAAGGTGATATTGCCACAAGCTATTCAATTGTTAAAGGTCAATTACCATCTCATATTGTGAGGGTGGGTGTGGCCTAAATAGTATAGGATATCAGTCCTAGAATTGTGTTAGGCTCACATAATAAACGAAAATGAAGTGATTTTTACGGCATCATTGTTATCGATTGGGTTTTTGTTGGATGCTCCGTGTCTATTTGAAGTTGCTCAACTGATGCAAGGTTTCAGTTATCGGCCGTTTCCATTCCTCTCTGTCCTCTTCAGCCAATAAACGAAAGTAGAGACTGCGTAGGAAGTTTTTGGCGTTTAGCTTTTGGTAGTTTTTTGGAGACCTATCCAGTTGTTGCGCGTGCTCAGTGAAGCTGCGAATCCAATCTTCCCACTCGCTGGCAGTCAGGAGGTTGCGTTTATAGGTGGCGAGCACGGCCGTTATCATACGTTCATCTTCTTCGTGTGTATACGGCCGTTCATGTCTGCACATCGCCGCCCGCATGCTCTCTAATATCTGGCGTAGATCGTCGGCATCTATTTCGTCGCATTGCACAATGTCATCCAGAGCGTCGGCGGCATGAGCGATAGCGTGTGCCCAGCCGAGACCAGGCACATAGCCGCGAATATCTTTTTCTTCTTGAAGGTAGCGCAAAACGGCCGTCTTCACCCCCAATACCTCCTCCTGGCTCAAATACGGCTGTTTATCCCGATGCACAATCAACAGCAAAGGCAGCATCAACATCGAAAAGGTGCGCGTAAAAACAGAATCCGTCTCTTTTTCGCCAATCCTGTAAAAAAGATGTTGATCGTCCAAAGTCAACTTCAGCAGTTCGCGCATCTGCTCTGGCTCAAACAATACACGGTCTAAAATCCAATAGTAGAATGCGGCCGTGATGAGGCCATCGCGCAGTTCAGCATCAGTGGTGCCGATGTGCTGCATCATGGACAAGGCAACCTCAAAGAGATTGTCTGGAGCTGCATACTCATTGGCGGCGACCTGGCGCAGGAGTTGCTTAAGAGCCGGTTCAGTGAGGGGAGTTACGGCCGTTTCCGTTCGCACCCCAATCACCCTTTCTATAAACTGAATAGTTAAGGTTGCAATTGCCTCCCGCTCGTCATCTAAAATGACTACATGGCCCGACTCCTCCATCCAATGCTGCTCCTGCAACGTTGAACGGATTCCCTCTAAAATAATCTCGCCGCTCTCTGGGGCAATCGTTGTATCATTCCGTCCTTGTACCACTAGCAGTGGCTGCTCAATGTGTGCCAGCCGTGCCCGCACTTCGCCGCCCAAGCGCACCAACTCCACCACACCCCACAGCGGATTTACTCGATAGCCCTGCCATAGTGGGTGACCATCCGCGTCTTCTTTGGGGATGGATTCCAAGAAAGGAGCGGCGGCATAAAGGCGCAGTAAATCGGCGGTGGAAATTGCCAGTTTGATGGCTGGCGCGTAAGCCAACACTCCCGCAATCTCAGGATATTTGGTGGCTACATAAAGGGCAATGACCGCGCCAGTAGATTCACCACCGATGAAAACATGATCGCAAACGGTGGCCAGATGATGGTAACTGGCTTCGGCCGTTTCTACCCAATCGCGCCAACTGACCTTGTTCAAATCCTCTGGCTGTGTGCCATGACCGGGCAGCAGAGGGCCAGCTACCGTGTAGCCTTGGGCATGTAGAAGTTGGGCTAACGGCCGTACCTCGGCTACTGTTGCTGTCAAGCCATGTAACAACAACACCCCTATCAGCCCACCTTCCCAGTAAAACGAATCACCTTTCAGGTGGGCATTGACTAATTCACTGTGACTCATGTAGTCAAGTATAACAGAAATGGGGCAAATTTTGGCGGATAAACGGCCGTCGATAGGTAACCATAAAACATATAACCTCATAACAACCCGCTTCAAACAGCATTTGGATGGTTAGCTTGCTAGCCGCTTGCGCCCTAATTGCACCAGCAGTGTGCCGATAATGGCTATGATTAAGCCCATGACTTCACGGCCGTTTAACCGCTCGCCTAAAAAAATGACAGCCAAAATAGGAATCTGCACAGCCATTGTGTTATTGATGATGCTGGATTCCATGGCAGAGAGAGTACGTAACGATACATTCCACAAAGTAAAAGCAAAGGCGGTATTGACGAGGGCTAGCCAGCCGATGATGGCCCAGCCTTGCCAACTGAAGGTGGGCATTCCCTGTGTTGTTAGACCAGCTACCAACAAAACGGCCGCTCCCAAGCCCATACTGACGATGGTGATGGTTAACGGCCGTAGATGTCCCTGCCGGTTAATGGCCCGCCCCAAAACGGCCGCTGCTGCATTAGCTAACACTCCGATAGCCACTACCACAAAACCCACTACCTCTGCCTTTGGTATCTGCAAGGGATAGAAGTAGAGCAAGATACCGGCGATAGCGATAAAGATGCCCAACCACTGTACTGGTGACGGCCGTTCGCCCAGCAGCCCTATTCCCATAAGGGCTACAATGATAGAGGTGAAGCCCAACATGATGTTGACGGTGATGGCGGGTAAGTAAAATAGCCCCAAAAACTGTGAGCCTTGAGTGATGGTATAGTAGATCAGCCCCAAGGCAATGAGCTGCAGCCAGGTGGTGCGAGGCATTTGACGCACTTCAGTGATGCCACCGTTGTACCAAAAGAAGGGGAGCAAGCAGAGGGTGGCTAATCCATAGCGTAACCCAGCAAAGGTGAGGGCTGGTATATCGACGAGGCCAATCTTGATAAGCACCCACGAGGTTGACCAAAGAAATGTGACAAAAAGGGCTTGGAAAACGGCCGTGACATGGGCCGAAGGCTGCCAACCAATACGACGCAACATAAAACACCTCCAGAGAATGCGAACTGAAAACATAGGCCAATAGCCCATATGCCAACCGCAATCCCCAAGGCTTTTGTCCGTCCAGATGCTCGCCAATAGTGGCTTATGTCGCGCTCGGTCCAGGCCAACAATATTTGTTGCGGAACCCTAGCTACCAGTGTTGGTTGGGTAAGTAATGGTATCGGCTGTCATTTTAACAGCCCCTGAAAATCTGACAATTTGTCTGCCAAAGTCAATAATCACCTTACCAAAGGTGATTGTCGCCCGTTAATTTGGGTTGTCGATTTGGTTATACGGTGTTAGCACGAGCACGGGGATATGCCGATGGTGGGCGCGTTTGGCGTAAATGGCAAAGCCCCAATAATATTGCTGGGCTAATTGCCAATACGTGTCTCGTTGATCCCCATGAACCTCGCGGGCGATGTAGGTGGCAGAATGGCCGTCTTTCGACACCGTTACCTCAGGATTTGCCTGAATATTGTAATACCAAGCTGGATAGTGCTTTTGTCCCCAATTAGAAGCGATAATTACTATCCTGTCGCCAGCAGGCGAGCCAATTAAGGGCACTGTACGTGGCTGTCCACTTTTGGCCCCAATGGCAGTTAAATGTATAATTGGTAAACCACTTAATACACTGGCTGCGGTGTGACGGCCGTTTGTCCATTGATAGACCACACGATCCAGGTGATGGAGGATGCGCGAAAAGAGCCAGATGGTCGGCCGTTTTGTAGCCAATGTTCTGATCAATCGGCGAAAAACATTTACATCAGCGTGTCGTTTGTTTACTGTGTGGCTCAATTTAGGGGTGCGCTTGACATCGGTGGTGTCTTGCGGCGAGATCGGGGACGTGTGGGAGCCGCCATAGGTCGCAATGCTTCCAACAGCACCTCATGTACCCGCTCCACCAGTACAAAATGAAGGCCTTCGCGCAATTTGTCCGGGATGGACTGCAAGTCACTCTCATTTTTCTTGGGCATGATGAACGTTTTTACGCCAGCCCTTTTGGCAGCCAATGCCTTCTCGCGGATGCCGCCTACGGCCAGCACCCGGCCACGCAAGGTAATTTCACCCGTCATGCCTACTTCACGGTAAATTGGCCGTTTGGTGAAGGCTGAGGCCAGGGCGGTAACCATGGTCACGCCCGCCGAAGGGCCATCTTTGGGCACAGCTCCTTCAGGTACATGCACATGTACGTCTGTCTTCTCAAATCGCTCTGGTTCGATCCCCAATATCTCACATTGGCTGCGAACATAGCTGAAGGCAGCATGGACACTCTCTTGCATGACCTCCCCTAATTTGCCCGTCAATTTGAGATCGCCCTTGCCCGGCATCAGATTAACTTCGACAAAAAGGATATCCCCACCAACGGCCGTCCAGGCTACTCCCGTGGCCACTCCAATCTCATCCTTCTCTGGCAGCACTTCTTGTCCATAGCGAGGCGGGCCTAATAAGGCTTCCACCTTGGCTGGTGTGATGCGGCGAGTAAAACGCTTGCCTTCTGCCACCAAACGAGCAATCTTGCGGCATACATTAGCCACTTCACGTTCCAAATTACGCACGCCAGCTTCCCGCGTATATCGGCGCACCAACATCTGCATGGCTGCATTATCAAAGCGAATAGCCGCTTGTCCTAATCCATGCTCCTCTAATTGGCGTGGGATGAGGAATTGACGGCCGATTTCCAACTTTTCCTCCTCCAAATAGCCCGAAAACTCAATCACCTCCATGCGGTCTTGTAGAGCTGGTGGAATACCATCCATCATGTTCGCTGTCGTGATAAACATCACCTTTGAGAGATCAAAATCTAGATCAAGATAATGATCAGCAAATGTATCATTCTGTTCTGGGTCTAACACCTCTAGCAAAGCTGCTGCCGGATCACCCCGAAAATCTTGCCCTAACTTATCGACTTCATCTAAAATAAAGAGCGGATTGCGTGTGCCTGCCCGACGCATGGCTTGAATAACGCGTCCTGGCAAGGCTCCAATATAGGTGCGGCGATGGCCGCGAATCTCTGCCTCGTCACGCACCCCACCCAAACTAATCCGTACAAACTCTCGGCCCAAGGCGCTAGCAATGGAACGGCCGACAGAGGTCTTCCCCGTCCCTGGCGGCCCTACAAAACACAAAATGGGACTACGCATCTTGTCCGAGGCAATCTTTTTAACCGCAATATACTCCAAAATGCGATCCTTCACCTTGTCCAATCCATAATGATCCGCATCCAAAACCTCAGCTGCATGGGCCACATCCAAGTTGTCTCGTGATTCCTCTAGCCAAGGCAAATCCAAAATCCAATCTATGTAGGTGCGGATTATGCCTACCTCCGGTGACATAGGCGGCATTGCGCCTAATCGGGCCAGTTCCTTCTCTGCCTTAGCTCGAACCGCTTCTGGCATGGGTTTCTTTTCAATAGCATCACGCAGTTCATGTAATTCTTGCGCAAAGACGTCCAACTCGCCCAATTCCCCCTGAATGACGCGCATCTGCTCACGCAAAAAATGTTCTCGGTGTGAGCGTTCTACCTCTTGGTGTACTTGTGAATGAATCTCATTTTCCAGTTCCAAGACCTCTAGCTCTTTTGCCAACAAGAGGCTGATTTTCTGTAAGCGTAGCGTGGGATCGCTGGTCTCCAAAATATCTTGGCGGGCCAGAAGAGGCATATTTAAGGTAGAGGCCATGAAATCGGCCAGCCAGCCCGGTTCATGAATGTTTTCTGCAAAAGCAAAGGCATCGTCAGGCAATTGACGATTCAAATCTACAACCTTTTCAAAGAGGGCTAATACGGCTCGCATCAAGGTCTCGGTGTTGCTCACCCACTCCACGGGTTCGTAGATGATCCGAGCCCGGACGCGAATATAGGGGTCCCATTGGGTAAACTCGACGATCTCCACCCGACGGCGACCCTGAGCCAAAGCACTTGTGCTTTCGTCTGGCATACGCATGGCTCGACTGATGGATGTTTCTGTACCAGTAGGGAATATATCAGCCATATCAGGATCATCAACATCAGCATCTCGCTGAGCTGAGACGATGAGCTTTTCGCCATTGTTGATGGCGGCTTGCACGGCGGCCAGGGATCGTGCCCGTCCCACGAAAAGGGGTGTCACCATTTGCGGGAAAATGACCATATCCCGTAAGGGCAATAGGGGGCATTCAATGTACTCTTCTTCGTCCATCAACCCTTCTTCAAACAGTTCGTCATCCAGATCGGACAACATGCCTAGAAGTTGCGGATGGTGGTTGAGGTCAAAATCGTTTTGTTGGCTCATGATTTTTATGACGTAATTACGATATGGCGTAATTAGGCAATAGTTTAGGTTCTAGCTGCTGCCACTCATTTAGCAAATCACCAACGATGAAGATGGAACCTGTGACACAGATAAGATCGTTGGAGCCAGCTATCTGCCAAGCATCAGTGAGGGCAGCGGCAACGGTGGCTGCCGTTTGCACGGGCAGATTGAGATCGTTGGCGGCCAAGGACAGCTCGGAAGGGCTGGCGGCGCGGGGATGACTAGAAACGGTGACGATGGTAGTGGAAGCTAAAGGAAATAGATGCGGAATCATGCCTGTGACATCTTTATCGGCCGTTGCTCCGAAAACTAATATTAGTTGGTCGTAGGTAAATTCGTGGGTGAGGGCATGATTGAGTTTGAGGATAGAATCCACGTTGTGGGCGCAATCCACCAACAGCGTTGGTGTGTCTGCACCTTGGTGGACAATTTGTAAGCGCCCTGTCCATTGGGTCGTGGCCAGACCTGTTTGAACGGCCGTTAATGTCAATCCTGTAAAATGATGATGCACAGCTTGTAAGGCTGCCAAGGCTAGGGTGCCATTTTCCAACTGATGATTGCCCATCAACGAGAGGGCGAAGGTAGTAGATGGCGGAATAAAAGCTGGATCAGGCGATTGCGTGATTGTTAATTGTGCTTGCTCTTGGTGTGAACGCCCTGTGCCCTCATATTGCCAATTGCGGCCAATAATGGCAATAGGCGACTCTCGTTCTGTGGCGATTTGCTGTAAGGTGTCCAACGCCGCTGGCTGTTGTGAAGCTGTGACAACAGGTACACCGGGCTTGATAATGCCCCCTTTCTCGAAAGCGATCTTGTCTATCGTCTCACCGAGCAAATATGTATGATCCAGACTGAGGCTAGTGATGACGGAAACAAGGGGGGTGATGATATTAGTGGCATCCAGCCGACCCCCTAATCCTACTTCGATGACAGCTGCATCCACTTGTTCACGGGCAAAATGTAGAAAGGCGATGGCGGTGACGATTTCAAACCAAGTGATGCCAGGGAAGTGGGGCACGGCCGTTTTCAGCACCTCGATCCACTCAATAAAATCTGCCTCCGAAATTAATCCAGCAGCATCCTCTGGTGTTAAAACCCGGATACGTTCACGAAACTCTTGCACATGCGGGGATGTGTATAGCCCAACTTTCAGGCCTGCTGCCCGCAAACAAGCAGCACACATCGCTGCCACCGAGCCTTTGCCCTTTGTGCCGGCAATGTGAATGGCGGGCAGTCCTTCATGGGGAGAACCCAGGTGAGCCAAAAGCCGCCCAGGCCGTGTCTGGTCTACCTTACTAGCCAGGTAGCGATCAACTCGTTTATGCTCCAGATTGATGAAGCTGTAGAGATAGTTAATGGCCGCTCCATAGCGGTCAGTTTGGTTTGGAATTTCGCTCACGAGGGGATTGTAACGAATAACAGAAAAGGGGGAAAGGGGGAAAGCTGACAGGTTTGTCAAACCTGTCAGCTTTAGCGTTTACTCGTCCTGCATTTGCTTTTCGCTTTCTAGCGGTGGTAGCACAGCCAGGAAATCATGACCGAAGCGTTCGGCGTAGCTTTGCAGCAAGCTTTCTAAACGATTAGCATCAGGTGAGGCCGCAATGACACCTGCATGCCACTTCTTTTTCATTTTCCAGACAATTTCGGGATCATTGTAGCTGGATAAATCCGGCCACTCTTGGCGGGCTAAACAGTTGAGGATACCCGCATATTCTTGACGCATCGGTGGTAGTTGATACGGTTCGTCACGCAGATTTGCCACTTCAATGCGACCCCACTCAGCCCATAGATTGATGCCTGTAGCAAACTCGGCACATTCGGCAATATTGGCCCCACCCACACGAGAGGCTACTTCAAGGAAATAGAAACGGCCGTCGTCCGCTGACTTGATATATTCGGCATGGCTGGCTCCACGCATTAAGCCTAGGCCTTGCAGTAATTTGGGATTCAGTTCATACAGTGCCTGAGCATCGACTGATTGCCGATCTAGCGTGCGGGTCATAAAGACCCCTCCACCCTGATAGACGCTCATGGGAGGACTACCGTATATGTTTGCCAATTGAAACACCACCTCCCCATCTACCACCAAGCCATCCACATGATACACATCTCCCACCACAAAAGCTTCTAGCAAAAAGTGGGACTGTTGATCACCTAATTCATCCAAATGACGCCATAGTTCATCAGGGTGATTGATTTTTTTGATGCCCATAGCGCTGGCCTCAGAGCGAGGCTTCAAAACCCAGGGCAAGGGCACACGATTCATAAAGTCGCGCACAGCATCATAGTTGAAGACAGAGGTGAATTCTGGCACTAAGATACCGCTGGCTCGGGCCTGCATCCGCATTGCCAATTTATCACGAAAATGGCGAGCTAAAGATGTACCCATGCCTGGCAGCCGTAAATGTTCACGCAAGCCTGCCACGACCTCCACATCAAAATCATCAAGGGCAATAATTTGGGCAATCGGCCGATCGCGCATCAAATAGCTGATGGCATGGATGATATTGGGCTGCGTATGTAAATCTGGCATGTAAAACGTCTCATCAATAAATTGCCAAGGCCAATCCTTGCCATTCATAAACTCTTTTGTTAGCAAGATGACATGGCAGCCCGCTTCTTTACATGCCTGAATCAGCCTAGCTCCCTTGAAATAACTCGAAAAACAGATAATTGTTGGATGACCATTCGCCATACGCTCAACTCCTATAGCTTAGTCAAAAAATAAATGGTGGAGGTTGTCCGTCATTATAAATATCTACACCTCGACACCTTTTTAATAGAGGATTCCCACGGGTTTCTTCTGGTTCAATGATAATCCACTGTAGACAATTTAAGCAAATAGCCCCCCATTGTGCGCCGTTGACAGACAGGCAGGTGAAATCACCTAGATTGTGCTCTAATTCATCAGCTCTTTCTTCGACCCGCCGCATAAGGGGTAACAACTCTTCATACCATTTTCTGGCTAGCTCTTCCTTTAGCTCATCTGTGTCAATCAGAACATCCTCGATCCATATCTCTATTTCTGCTTGTGTTGTGCGTTTGGGTAGAGAAACTGTTTCCTGCAATATTTCGCCTAGAACACGGGCAATTGTCTTGCAAGTTAACGCATCCAAATGCTTGAGATCGCCCGTTAACTGACCCATTAGAGTGAAGAGAGCCACTTTTAATTGCCAAAGTTCCACTTTTGCTTCTTTACGCATGATTTTGCCTCAGACAAGATTATACCAATCAATAGTGCACGGTGATAGAACGGTGATAATCAAGTGATACGGTCGTGATACGTTTATGCTAAAAATAAACGACTGAAACGTTTACCGTGGGGTAAAGTGTCATGCTCACGAAATGGCATGGCTTCTAGGATGGAATCGTTACTATCAGGAAGTGATTTTTGAAAGAGCATGTTTTTGTAGTTCGTATTTGGCGAGAATACCGTGAAGTTGAGGAAAAAGAGCCACGTTTTCGGGGAATGGTCCAGCATATGGCAACAGGCGAAAAGCAATATTTTAATGATGTGAGTCGGATTGCTACCTTTTTAGCGACACATTTGAATCTATCAGAAGAGTCTTCTGTAGGTCAAGCACAGCAGTTGACGGAGCATAGAGAGGAGGGGTTTGAGCAATCATCTACTCACTCGCCTCATGAAACAGGAGCAGAAGATGGGTCTGCTTGAAGACAATACTCACTCGTTTGTAGTAAAGATTTGTGTTGTGGAAAAGCCGGAAGATGAGGAGGAACAGCAATGGCAGGGCGAGATTACTCATGTAGCTACTGGGGCACGTTTTCTTTTTACGCACTGGGAAAAAATGGAAAGGTTTCTCAAAACACACTTGCAAGAGACTAAAACTTTGCCTAAATCTAAGCTTACCTGGAATCGCTGGCGGCCTGGCTCACAAGCCAGCCCCCCTGATGATTATGAAGGACAGTCATGATTGCTGATTTGGATCGCACGATTGAAGAACTGTTAACCCGCGAGCTGCCTATTAAAAATGGTGAAATTGATATTAAGTTTGAACAGCCTAAACGGGAGTGGAGTGCACGTTTGGCGCGGCCAACTGTCAATTTCTTTCTCTATGATGTGCGCGAAAATAATGTGCTGCGCCAACACCAGTGGCAAAAGGTGGCTATGCAAAACGGCCGTCTCACCGCCAACGAAGCCCAACAAAAACGTACTCCCTTTCGTGTAGATTGCCACTATATGCTCACTGTCTGGGCGGCTGAACCCCAAGACGAGCACCGCTTACTATCCCGCTGCCTGATGGCGCTTTTCCGCCACCCTCTCCTACCCCAAGATATACTCAAAGGTGGATTAAAAGGACAACCCTTCAAGCTCCAAGCTTGGCTGGCCAGCCATGACAAATTGACCAATCCAGCCGAGGTGTGGGGGTCGCTTGACAATGAGATACGGCCGTCTGTCTCCTACATCGTCACCTTGGCTATTGATCCCTGGCAAACTGTGTCTACCCCATTGGTGTCTAGCCTCACCATGAATATGGGTCAGGTAGATAAACCAGAGGAGCACCAAGAGTTTGTAGAAGGCACTAGGGAAACGGCCGTTACCATTGGCGGTACCGTTACCCAAAATAGCCAACCCCAAAAAGGTATTCAAGTGGCTATCAAGGGTACAGGCCTTTTCAGCACCACCAATGACGCAGGTCAATTCACTATCCCCTTGCTCCAAGCAGGCGACCATACCCTGGTAATTTGGCCTCCGCAGGGCCAGCCTCACGAAAAAACAATTTCTATCCCATCCGACAATTACGACATCAATTTAGGCTTTTCAGATATTAAATGATCCAATTCATCCCGAAAAAGCCTCAAGCCAAAGGAGAAAGTCATGATGCACATATCCGACAACAATAATCGTGATCCGCCTCCTGTGTAGGTTTCCATTATCACCCATCAATTGTTAATTACTCAATGACGTAATTACGGAATTACGTGTTTTTATTAAGGAGAAAACAGAATTATGCCTGCAACATATGTAACCCCAGGTGTATATATCGAAGAAGTTGACAAAGGGAGTAAGCCCATTG
>CBDCWU010000007.1:0-1257398 GCA_965223555.1 Promineifilaceae bacterium (SeqCode) | reverse complement strand
GTGATGTTTTAGGAACAAGAAACAAACAATAGGAAAGATCTATGAGTGAACAATCTCTTGCTGACAAATTTTCAGAGTTAGTGGCGGCTTGTAGGGCTACCAGAGGTGAGGAAGTGTTGGGCATGTATGAGCATGTCGTACAGTTCACGCCGTTGGATGGCGAGCCATTTCACTTTATGGCTGAAGGGGGTGAGCATAAGGTAGTGGCTGGAGAGATGCCACCACGTTCCCTTGTCGAAGGTTACGAAATTAAAGGCGATACTGCGGAAATGCATGCCTGGTTTAGTGGGGCTGAACGCTTTTCAGATTTGGTTGAAGACAGCCGTATGTTCCCCATTGCTTCTCACACTACCAAACGGCATATCGATCATTGGCTGGCACAAATTGTGCGCATCGGCAACGGTCTCAAAAGCCCGAAAGAAGTTTATTAGCATCCGCTAAAATGCGTACGAACGAGGTTTCCCTATGAGCTATATCAGTCCCTATCGTATCGTTGATTTGCTACCGGCGGCTCGCAATATGACGGACTATTGCGCTGTTGAAGCTGGCGACCATGTTTCTATTTTCGCTGACACGCTTATCCCACCCCTTATCGTACAAGCGGTGCTGGCTGCTGTAGAAGAGCGGGGGGCCATACCGGCTATTGTCACAACCCAACCTGGGGGGTTAAGTTGGCGACAAGGAGCCGAGCCCCACCGTGCCTATAAGACCGCCATGTATGCTTCAGATGTGGTCATCCAATTGAAATCGGTTGAAGCACAAACCTATCCTCGCGTGCAAGAAACAGCCATGATTGAGCATGATGTACGGATGTTGCGCGTCCCTTTGGGAACGAGTATCGAGGCTTTTACAGAAGAGTGGGCACTTTTTCCCTATGAATTAATGCACCTCATCACTAAAAAAATCTATCTACAGTGGACAGAAGGGTCGATTACGCCCGGTAATGTACTCAAGACTATTCATGTCCAAGCGCCCAATGGCACTGATTTGAAGGCGACTTATGATCCTCGTTATGCCATTCATACTGGCTTTATTCAGCCCAAATTGATGCCAGGGATGTGGTGTCAATTTGCTGGGGCAACAGTTGGTATTGAACTTTTTAAGGATGCCAATGGCACAGTCGTTTTTGATGGGCTACATGGTGAGGAGGAGTACAAGATGTTGCCGCCTATTGGCTCTGATGTTGTCCATCCTCTGAGCGAGCCAGTTCGCTGGATGTTTAAAGACCGGCGTTGCTTTATTGAGGGGGGGCACGAGGCAGAGCTTATCCGTCGGCTTGTCGAAGCGGGCGGACAATATGCTGATATTTTGTGCGAGATTGCGCTGGGTGTAAATCCGAAGGCACCGTTGACGACAATGCCGACTCGCCGCGCTGGCGTAACCCATTATGCTGTTGGCTCAACGGCCGGCCGTACGCCAACGATTGAGGATGAAAGTGCCCCGGTGCATACGCATGGCCACCTCCACGAATGTGACCTATATGTTGATGGCGAACCCTGTATTTTGGACGGCCATCTCGTCGTTTTTGATGATCCAGAAGTGCGTGAAGTGGCAGCCAAATATGGCGATCCCGACCAAATATTAGAAAAGGCACCATACTAATGAAAAAACCATTATATGAACTCCTAGACGAATTATTAAGAGAAGCTGCCATGAGTATGGAGGGTCAAGAAACATTGCGCCGCTTTGACCATGTTATCAATTTTGAGGTTTTGGATGGCGACTCGTTTCATGTCGAGATTGTCGGTGGTGAAGCCGATGTTCAGGCGGGCGAATCAGCGCCAACACCCTTAATGGGCTCCCTCAACATTCGTGGTCGTGAGGCGATTCTCTATGATTGGTTTGAAGGGCGTGTGCGTTACTCTGACGCTATCCATGACAAGAAACTATACCCTCAGGCCGCTCATACAGCGAAAAGGCACATTGATAATTGGATTGTGAAGTTGGTTCGCTTGGGGCAAGGTAAACCTAGTCTGAAGGATGTCTATTAGTTACAAATCATGAAAATCGCTCGAATCGATATTTATCGGGCTGACGTTCCGTTCCGACAGGTAAGTGGCGCGCCATTACGTACTTGGCATGCAACTTCACCCATTATTGTCGTTCGCATTTACAGCGATTCAGGTGAGATGGGGGTAGGCACGGCGACGGCTATTGGCTTTTATTTGGGATTGACAGGTGGAGCGTTGGTGGATACGGCCGTTACGTTAGCCCCCCATCTTATTGACCTCAGTCCCTTTGACATTGAGCGGGCACATGGCGTGATGGATCATTATGTGCGTGGCAACCAGGCTGTTAAAGCTGCTTTTGATATAGCGCTGTATGACTTGATGGGGCAGGTTGCTGAACGGCCGATTTACGATTTTCTTGGTGGTCGCACGCAATTAGAGCCGATGCGGACGACCAGCTTTGCCCTCTATTTGAATGAGCCTGAGCAGATGGCGACCGATGCCAAGCAACGTTATGAGGAAGGCTTTCGCAATTTTGAGATCAAGATGGGCGACCCAAAGCTAGATGTGGCTCGTATTCGGGCCATTCGGGAAGCTGTTGGCCCAGAGGCTACTTTAATTGCCGATGCCAATGGGCATTGGACAGTGAAGGAAGCCATTCGGCTTTGTCACCAGTTGGCGGAATATGATGTGATGATCGAAGAACCGTGTCATGGCATTGTGCCGCAGGCCGAGATTCGGCACGCCGTAGCCGTGCCCATCATCGCTGATGAAACCTGCCATACGGTAGCTGATGCAGCTGAAATTGCTCGACAACGATCGGCCGATTTAGTGTCGATCAAGCTGATGAAGGCTGGTGGTCTGTATCGAGCGAGGCAGATCGCCAATGTGGTAGAAGGTGCTGGTATCGGCTATCGCGTTGATGGTGTGCGTGGTGAGACGAAAGTTTCTAATAGTGCTTCGACTCATTTGGCTACAGCACTAAAAAATCCCATAGCTCCCGGGCTGATGCAGCACGCTCGATTGGCGGAAAACATCGTCACTGAGGGCGGTATGACCTTTGCCGATGGGGCAGTGTCGGTCTCTGACGCGCCAGGACTTGGTCTGACTACCCGGGAATATGGAGAGCTGGTAGCGAGAGTAGAATAATAATGATGTCACTCACCGAAATAGTTCACCCTGACAATAGCGCCCTCATCATTATTGATATGCAAAACGATTATGTGCATCGTGAGGGGGCGACGCTGCGCTATTTTCGAGCGCAAAAGGATGGGCGACAGATAGCGACCGCAAGCTTTCCCTCAGCGGCAGAAGCTATTGTGCCCTGTTTGCTTCAGTTGTGTGAAGCAGCCCGGGCAGCTGATGTTCCCTTGATTTGGGTGCGAACAATCAATAATGAACATACTGTTTCGCCAATAGCAGCGGCACAGGGCAAACGCTTTGTCTGGGCAGACGATGATTGGGGCACTGCCTTTTTTGGTGGCCTGTCCCCACAGACAGGTGAAGCAGTGGTGACGAAACACCGCCATTCTGCTTTCTTCGGTACATATTTGGGGACGATCTTAGGTAGGCTTGACACCAAAACGGTTATTTTAACTGGAGTTAGTACGCCGTACTGTGTCGAAGGCACGGCTCGTGACGCTTTTGCCCGTGATTATCAGGTTGTTACTGTTTCTGATGCGACAGCCTCGAAGGTGGCGGCCGAACATAAAGCAGCTTTGTCTCGTCTAGCCAGAATATTTGGTCAGGTGACCGATGCTAGTACGTTGATGACAGTTTGGCAGGAACAACGATCATGATTGCACGAGTGACACCCTATGTCTGAACTGAACGGCCGTTCCCCCACTGTGGCTGATGCTGTTGTCAATGTCTTGCTTCAAGAAGGCGTTAATACTGTTTTTAGCTTAATTGCCACATCTATTCTTGACCTGTTTGATGCTTTAGCACGACAACCAGAAGTGCGTGTAGTCGTGGCACAGCATGAGCAAGGGGTGGCCTTCATGAGTGATGGCTATGCTCGAGTGACGGGTCGTCCAGCAATCTGTTTGGTCAGTGCTGGCCCAGGCGCAACCAACGCCATTACGGGTATTGCCCAAGCCTATCATGAATCCTGTCCTGTTGTGGTAATTTCGAGCGAAACGGCTACCCAAATTCATGGACGCGGACGCAGCAATTTTCATGAAGTTGACCAGTTGAGTCTATTTCGACCGATCACAAAGTGGGCAGTGAGGGCCGAACGGCCTGAATGTGTAGTGCCTTTACTCCGCCGCGCTTTCCACATCGCCACTACGGGGCGCTTGGGCCCGGTTTATGTGGGTATTCCCAAAGATTTTTTGTTGCAACCTGCTATAGAAGAAGGTGTGATAATGCCGACACCTACACTTATAGGAACGGCCGTACCTGAAGATGTAAAAAGGGCGGCTGACATGCTATGTGAGGCGAAACGGCCGTTTATCCTGGCTGGTGGTGGTGTTTTATGGTCTGGGGGGCGCGAGGCTTTACAAAATTTAGCCGAAAAATTGACCGCACCCGTAGCCGCTACGCCTTGGCATCGTGGCATCTTGTCCGATGCTCACCCCCTCGGTGTAGGGCAATTAGGCAATACCGGTACGCAGCCTGCCCTTACCTTGGCTGCAGAAGCTGACGTGATCCTTGTTGTGGGCAGCACCTTGTCCGAATTGACTACCGATCGCTATAGCTATCGTATCATCCCGCAATCAGCACAACTCATCCAGATCGATATTGATCCCGAAGAGGTGGGTAAAAATTATCCAGTTGTCGTTGGACTTGTGGGGGATGCGCAACTGATTTTGAATCAATTAACTGAGGAAGTAGAGATGATGGGGGGCAAGCAAAACAGTGCCCGCCTGCAACATATTAGCACACTCAAGCAAGCGTGGCATGATTGGTTAGTAGGGATGCGGAAAGAAGACAAGTGCACCCCTATTGGGCGCTTGACCGTCTATCATCTCTTGCGTGATTTGCTTGAGCGTGACGCTCTTGTCTTTGCTGAAAGTGGGGGAACGGCCGCTTACACGCGCTTCGCTTTGCCCGCTTATGAGCCACAAATCTTACCGGGTGACTATTCAGCGATGGGCAGTGGTTACTGTATGGCTTTAGGTGCCAAGATTGCTTATCCAGAACGTCAGGTCGTCAGCCTTAGTGGGGATGGGGCCTTTATGATGGTTTTGTCGGAGTTGCAAACGGCCGTTGAGCAACATATCAACACAACAGCCATTATTTTCCACAATAACAGCTATGCCAATATGCGATACAAGCAGACCCAACTTTTTGCTGAGCGATATTTAGGCGTTGACTTTCACTATCCAAATTTCGCCCAAATCGCTCGTGATTTTGGGGCTTGGGGGGAGCAAATAGAACGCGCTGATCAACTTGTGGAAGGGATAACCGCGGCTCTAAACGCAGGTCAACCTGCTGTGTTAGATATCATAACTGACCCCGAAAACCAAATCCCGCCCAGTGACATATACAAGCGCTGGATTCAAGAGAGACAAATGGAGCTTGCTTATTCGTGATTAGTTCTAAATGGAACATCCGACATGGAGGAAACAATGGAACGGACAAATGAAATGGTTTACGATGCCGAGAGGCAATGGCTGACAGTAAAAGGGTATATTGCCAAGGATTTAAAGACCCATCCGCTTAAGCCACGACCTAAACGGGGCAACTTTTTTGCAGCGCGCTTCGACGAGTTGGCTGGCAATACTACCCTTGGTTGTCATGTGGGTGAAATGCCGGGACATAAAAATATTGGTCATCGCCATGTGGATGAAGCCTTAATCATGACCTTGTGTGGCTCTGGCTACAGCGTTTTATATCAAGAAGATAATACCCGTTCTTGGCCCCACCAACATGAAGTGGAGTGGAGTGAGGGTAGCCTCATTGTCATTCCTATCAATGCTTATCATCAACACTTCAATGCAGAGCCGAATGTTACCCCTGTACGCCAACTCGCCATTAAAAACGTCCCGCTCTTGCGCCGCGTCTTTAATGATCGTGGTGTTATCTATGCCAATCCACATCGCTTCTTTGAACGCTATCATGATGAACCCGATTACTTTGAGCGCAGTGAACGCGTTGGCGAACGGCAATGGCGTACTAACTTTATTAAAGATTTGCGCACTTTCCCCCTTGATCCCTGGCCTGAGCGAGGCGATGGTGTATCAGCTATGTTTTTTGATATGGGTGGTAATTTCACCATCCGTCCTCATGTTACGGAACTCAGCCCCGGCGGACGCACAGCTCCGCATCGTCATTTGCGTGAGGAGCTGGTCCATGTTCTGTTTGGTCATGGCTACACTCGCGTCTGGAATGACGATGGAGATGAGTTTCGGATCGATTGGGCATCTGGCGATCTCTTCTCGCCACCGCTCAATGCTTGGCATGAACATGTTAATCTGGACAGTGAAGCGCCCGCCCGCTACTACTCGGTCGAAAATATAATCGTGGACCGATTATTCAAAAACCAAGCGTTTGTGGACAGTAATGATTTTGAGTTTAGCGAACGGTTTAGTTTATAAGTAAGGTGGTGATCCACGAATAAGCTTTCAGAACGTGTCATTCCCGCCTACGCGGGAATCCATGTTAGCCAAGAAAGATGGATGTCTGTAAAAACGGGCATGACAGATTATTGATTTTTATGGATGGTAGAATTTTGGCACTTTTATCCGCTCTCTGCTTCGGCATTAATCCGATTGTGTTAAAGGCGGGCTTGCAAAAGTCGAATTCAACAACGGCCGTTTTTATAGGCTTAGTGAGTGGCTTGCCACTACTCATCATTTTGTCACCCTTGTTGGGTGGTTTTCAATTGGATCAGTTGACCACCCTGTCAACCATATATTTTCTACTCGGCGGATTGTTTGGTGTGGTGTTTGGTCGAGCCGCTCTCTACTTAAGCATAGACCAGCTTGGTTCAACCCGTGCTACGATCTTCAAAAATGGGGCACCTGTGGTGACAGCTCTGATAGCCCCATTATTCTTGAGCGAATCTGTCGAACTGGCCCGTTGGGCGGGCATACTTTTAGTCACTCTCGGACTCACTCTCATAGGAGGGCGTATCAAAAGTTTGGCTTCGGCTAACATCGGCAGAAATGCGTTAGCCGTTGCTTCTTTGCCGCCGATTTTTTATGGTATTCGCCCCATCTTTTCTAAATTAGGGCTAAATCTCACTCCCTTGCCTTTGGCAGCAACATTGCTTAGTTATGTAGCCGCTATAGCTGTTTATCTGCTTTATTTTGGTTGGCAAGGCGTGTTTGGTATCGGATCAACTGGTTCCCGTAACCTAATGTTTTTTGCCATCGCGGGTGTGTTACAAGTGATGGGCTTACTCTTACTCAATTTCGCCCTTGACAATAGTGAGGTTTCCAAAATTTATCCGATTAGTGCCAGCGCCCCCTTTGTCACGTTTCTACTGTCGGTCACCGTTTTGCGGAATATTGAACGATTAACGATATGGGATTTGGTGGGCACAACGGCCGTTGTCGGGGGTGTGATTTGGCTTTTAGGTTAAGAGGATAAAGAGGTAACTATGGCATACTTTTCTAATTCCGAAATGAAACGCCGTGCCCGGCGTGCTGGCGAACTGATGCGCCGCGATGGGTTAGATGCCCTCATGGTCACTGGTGACTTCAGCGCATCTATGAATTATTTCTACCTCAGCGGACATAATCCCCGTGACTACCAATCTAATTTTTCGCGCCCACACATCATGATTTTGACACAAGACGGCCGTGCAGCTTTGCTCGTGTATGGCGTCAATTTTGAGAATGCCCAAGAGGAGTCTTGGGTCAGCGATGTGCGTAAATATGCGCCCCCTTTCTCTGGCGAAGCTTTAGTGGATCCCATACAAGATTTAGGACTAGTGAATGCCAGAATTGGGGCTGAGCTAGGAGTGGATCAACGGTTGTGGATTCCTTATCTTGAGTTCCAGCGATTGCAACGCGCTCTACCCAGCGCCAGCTTTGTAGACGGTTCAAAGACTTTATGGGACTTACGCATGATCAAATCAGCCGAGGAGATAGAGTATATTCGGTACGCTGATGGGATTAACGGCCGTGCCCTAGCCAGAATGTTCGCTGCTACCAAAGCTGGTGATACCGAACATGATGTTATGCGACGTACTGCTTCTTATATGGCCGATGAGGGTGCTAATCGGCCACCCCATACCCAGATTCTGGTTGTCTCTGAGGCCAAAGCTAAAGCCAAAGGGCATCGTTCACGCATGTTGGGACCATCAGATGATGTTTTGGAAGAGGGGCATATGCTCTTTGTTGACGCTGGTGCCGTCTACAATGGTTACTGGGGTGAATTCAATCGCATGGGTGTTGTTGGGCAACCGACACCGCGCCAATTAGATAATCATCGCAAAATTCGAGCCATTGTCATGGGTAGCACCTTGGAGGCCATTAAACCGGGCAATACCTATCGCCAAGTCATCAAGCATATGGTTAAACTCTACAACAAACAGGGGCTAGGCGAAGACCAATATTGGAATTACATTGGCCCACCCTTCATGCACCTTTGTCATGGCATTGGGTTAAATGGGAGCGAGCCTCCATTTGTGCGTCTAGATAGCGAGGATGTGCTGCAGCCCGGTATGGTGATGTCACTCGAAGCTTATCTACGCGATGATGGAGTGACATATGGCTCTGAAGAAGATGTAGCTGTTACTGAAGATGGTTGTGAGATTTTGTCAGAAACTGATAAGGGTCTTTACATTATAGGAACTGATGAAATTGTGGGATAAGGAAAACGTATGACAACCAATGGACATTTATTCGCTGGGCGCAAGACATTGATCTTGTCCATGGCTGAAGTAAAACAAGTTTTATCTGTATCTGAAGGGATTCGATTGCAAAAAATTGCCTTTGAAGATCATGCTAGAGGGAAAGCCTTTAATGCACCCAGTACCTGGCTTCGTGTGCCCAAACATACAGGTTGGATGAAGTTATTAGCTGGCTTTGTTGATCGTACAGATGCGATGGGGATGAAGGTCTTGGCACGTTACCCTAATAATCCGCCAGGGCAAAATCTGGGGTCGTTGGTACTACTTTTCGATGCCACTAATGGTTTCCCTTTGGCAATTTTTGACAGCGTATACATCACAGGGGTACGTACAGGGGCTGGAGGCGGGCTGGCCACGCAATATTGTGCCCGCAAAGATGTCACAACGGTGGGCATTCTCGGTTCGGGCGTGCAGGCGCGGTTTACCATGCTGTCAATCTGTGAATTGGTTGAAGGGTTGACAGAAGCAAGAGTATATAGCCGTAGCGCAGAGAGACGCGAAACTTATGCGCGAGATATGCAAGCGCAGACAGGCTTGAAATTCGTTACCGTAGATAGCCCAGAGGCAGCAATTATCGATACAGACATCATTGTCACGGCTACCAATTCCCCGCAACCAGTCTTGAAACGGGCGTGGATAAAGCCGGGGGCACATATCAATATGATGGGCATTAAAACGGAGATTTTCCCTGACGTTTTTCCGGGCACGCGTGTCTATGGGGATTCTGAAGAAGTGGCTTTAGCTGATGGTAAGTTTAGCCAGGGGATAAAAGCTGGCACCGTCACACCTGATGATATTGCTGGTGAAATAGGCGAAGTGTTTATTGGGGGAAAACCAGGACGTATATCAGAGGAAGAGATTACAATTTTCGATAGTGCGGGTCTGGCGGTGCAAGACGTTATTTGTGCCCAACATGTGTATGAAAAAGCGATAGCAAGTGGTATCGGAACCACAGTAGATTTAGGGCTGGCGGAGACACCATATTAGCTTTGTTTATTGGTTGGTCAATGAGATGGTTTAGGAGTCTAAATCTTCGCATTGGTTAACTACAATTCAACAACCTATCATTGGAGGATAGAGAAAATGGCTAAAGATTTACGTACTTACTTACAAGAGTTGATGGAAGCACGCCCCAACGACTTGAAAATCGTGGAGCAAGAAGTAGACCCCAAATGGGAAATCACTGCGATGATCGAGCAGTTGCGTCGTGAGCAAGAGGGCTTTCCTGCCGTACTGTTTAAAAATGTAAAAGGATCAAAATTGCCAGTATTGATTAATCTTGCTGGTAGTTATGATCGCCTAGCATTGGCAATTGGCACGGATAAACGCAATATGGTGCCCGAATATGCCAAGCGCGAGGGTAACTTTACCGCACCAAAGGAAGTAAGCCGCAACGAAGCCCCTGTACAAGAGGTGGTGTGGACTGGTGATGATATTGACCTAAAAAAATTACCTATCGTTTGGCATAATGAGGAGGATTCTGGTTACTATATTGATGCTGGCCCTTCGATTGTGTTAGACCCAGATAGTGGCAAGTTAAATGCTGGCATTTATCGGCATGAACGACAGGCACATGATGAACTTGGTTTTATGCCTAACCCGGCTCATCATGGTGCTTATGTATTGCGCCGCTATCGTGACTTGGGGCAATCGATGGAAGTAGCTATCGCTGTTGGGCATCACCCTGCCTGGCCAATGGCTGGTGTCTCTAAACTGGGTGGAATCGGGGGTGAGTTCGAGGTGGCTGGTGGGTTATTAGATGAGCCACTAGAAGTTGTCAAAGGGGTGACGATTGATTTAATGGTTCCAGCCCGTGCCGAAGTCGTGATTGAAGGTGTTATTGACACGCACCCTGATGCGGTACGTCACGAAGGTCCCTTTGGCGAATACCCACGTTACTATACAGGTGTTGGCACGATGCCTTGGATTAAAGTGACGGCCATCACCATGCGTCATGATGCCATTTATCAAACCGTCTTCAATGCTCATACTGAGCATACTTGCTTAGGTGCCTTGCCACGTATGGGCAGCATCTTCCGCCGTATCCGTGAGGTAATTCCTACTGTGACTATGGTGAACTTACCTGTGTCTGGTATGGGGCGTGGTCATGCTTATGTGTCCATGAAAAAGGCTCGTGACGGTGAGCCAAAAACAGTTGCTTTTGCGACCTTCGCAGTTGATCCGTTGGTGAAGCATGTCTTCGTTGTAGATGATGATATTGATGTCTTCAACGAAGAAGAGGTGCTGTGGTGCATGTGTACACGTTTCCAAGCAGATCGTGACCTAGCTATGATTCCTTTTGCTCTTGATGGGCATCTCTCGCCTAACAACTATGATATTGACAGAGACGAGCGTTCGCCTGACCGTCATAAAAAGGTGATGGCAACCAAGATGATTCTTGATCTGACAAAACCAGCCCCGCCTACGTTCTTTCCCAAAGCTTGTGCTGTACCAGAAGATGTCGTACAACGGGCTGATACAAGTACCCTACAAGATGTGACTGATCTTGGTCAAATATTGGCGGACAGGCGTTAGGTCAATTTGTTAGTGCAAAATGTGTATTACGGGATGAGATTATGTTACGTAATATACATATTGGAAAACCTTTATTGTCTCAGACAGACATTCTAATCATTGGCGGTGGAATACTTGGTTGTTCCGCCGCCTACTATTTAGTTAAACGAGGCGTATCAGTAACGGTCGTTGATAGAGGCTTGTTAGCCAACGAAGCTACTGGTGCTACAACAGCCGGTTTGACCTTGCAAAACCGTGCTCCCATGCGCTTCGCTGTTTATCGAGCTGCCATCGCATATTGGTCTACTTTGACTCAGGAGTTAAATACCGATTTAGGTTATGTCAAACCGGGTAGTTTAATGGTAGCTCATACAGGCGAGGAAGTTGCCTGTTTGGAACAACGAGCCGAGCAATTAGGGGGCCTAGGATTAAATGTTCAGCTACTTCCTGCCAGTGAAGCCAAACAAATGGCTCCATGGTTGTCTGATGAGGTAGCACGGGTTGCTTACTGCCCTGATGATGGCTTTGCTGAACCCACTTTGCTGCCACAGGCTTTTGTCAACTCAGCTAGGCATCATGGAGCAACTTTTATGACAAATACTATTGTGACAAGCCTACGGCAAGCCGCAAAAATCGGTTTTGTGGCTACAACATCTCAAGGCGAGATTCGAGCACAAAGGATTGTGAATGCAGCAGGAGCTTGGGCAGGGCAGATTGCCACTATGTTGGGCGTCAATCTCCCCATAACTTTTAATCCTTTACAAGCTATGATGACAGAAGCCAGGCCACCTTGGTTGGACAAGGTTGTGTTACATGCTGGCCGAAAATTGACGTTGAAACAAAATCGTGAGGGACGGGTGGTTATTGGTGGTGGTTGGAGGGCGCAGGGGCAGTTGAACGGCCGTAATAAACGATTATTGCCGGAGCATCGGGCTGGCAATTTGGCTGTAGCTCACCAATCTGTCCCCAAAACGGCCGATTTGAAGATCGAAAAAGAGTGGGTTGGTATAGAAGGACGCAGCCCAGACCGTCTTCCCTTTTTTGGTGAGGTAGCAGATGTCCCCGGTTTATACATGTTGGCCTGCGTTCATGGTGGTTTTACGTTGTCGCCCTTATTAGGCGATCAACTTGCTGAATTGATCACCGAAAATCGGACTTCATTCCCCATGCGTAAGTTTACGAGCCAAGCTTTTTTGCCACTTACAACGAAGGATATGTGGACATTCATCAATGGCTCGTAACCGCAACTTCATCGCTATTACCACCGCTGACTTTATCGCCCGTGCTGCTTACCAGATGGGCAAAACGCCATTATTACCTATCTTTGCTGCTTCTTTGGGAGCAGGAGAGGCGTTGCTTGGCTTTATCGTTTCCGTATCCGTATTAACAGGCATGGTGCTAAAACCTTTTGTAGGTATCCTTTCTGACCGATGGGGACGACGGAGATGGCTCATTGCGGGTACGATTTTCTTTGCATTCATGCCCTTTCTCTACCGCTTTGTCGAAACGCCCAATCACCTTTTGACAATACGGTTGGTGCATGGTTTAGCAACGGCTATCTATGGGCCCGTTACCTTAGCCTATGTCTCAGAACAACACAAAAAAAAGAAGGGAGAACGGCTTGGCTTGTTTGGGATGGCGCGCAGCGGTGGCTTTGTGGTAGGCCCAGCCTTAGGTGGCTGGTTATTGCTGTCAATAGATCCTGTACAGGTTTACACAATTATTGGGTTAATGAGCTGTGCTGTATTTGTGCCTGTATTGTTGCTACCGGAATCGGCTCCATATACTGAAAAGCGGAGCAGACCGCCCATACGCCGAGAGGTAGTGAATGCTTTTAAGATTGGGGCACGGACACCCTCTGTGTGGTTGTCGGGCGGTTTGGAGGGCACAACCTTTGTCGCTCTCTATGCAGTTAGGGCCTTTTTGCCAATTTATGCTTTGTCACTGGGGGTCAATGCGGCGGTGGTAGGGCTCTTTTTTTCGGTGCAAGAGGCGGTTCATGCTCTGCTAAAACCAATTGGTGGCCGCATTGGTGACCGTATAGGTTATCTGTGGACGATTTGTTTGGGCATGGCTGGTTTGGGTCTAACACTGCCTCTATTGACATTAGCGCGAGAGACAGCGGGGTTAATGGGGTTCTCGGTACTCCTGGGTGCTGGACAAGCTCTGTTCTCGCCTTCTGTGGTAGCCTTGGTCTCAGCCCAAATTAATGAGCAACATGTGGGGGCCGGTATGGGACTGATTGGGATGCTGAGTAATATGGGCAAAGTGCTTGGTCCAATTGTGGGAGGCCTGTTGATTGAATCACTGGATTACAGCACCATGTTTTGGGCAATGGGTGTGTTGTTGTTGATGAGTTCTGGCGGGATTTGGTATTGGGGACAAGTGATACAGGAGATGAAGCAGGAGGAAAGAATGGTTTCGCTGTAGATGCCCATTCTGTATTCGAGATATATAACAGGCAATAAATT
Organism: Promineifilaceae bacterium (SeqCode); assembly: GCA_965223555.1. GTDB lineage: Bacteria > Chloroflexota > Anaerolineae > Promineifilales > Promineifilaceae > CBDCWU01. Next base: position 1,243,659 of record CBDCWU010000007.1, on the reverse strand, counting down.
TATGGCACAACAAGTAAAAATACCTTGCACCATCATGCGCGGGGGCACGAGTAAGGGCATTTTTTTTCTGGAAACGGATTTACCGGAAGCAGGTGCTTTGCGCGACCAGATATTGCTGGCGGCTTTTGGCAGCCCAGATCCACGCCAAATTGATGGGCTTGGCGGTTCCTATTCTGTAACCAGCAAAGCCGCTATTATCGGCCGTTCTACCCGCCCTGATGTAGATGTAGATTATACTTTTGGTCAGGTAAGTATTACATCCCCCTTGGTGGATTATGGGGGTAATTGTGGCAATGTCTCCTCGGCTGTGGGGCCTTTTGCGATTGATACTGGATTCGTATCGATTTCGGAGCCTGTTACGGTTGTTCGTATCCTTAACACCAATACAAACAAAATTATAGAAGCTGAAGTACTGGTGCAAAATGGTTATGCGGCCGTTAATGGAGAGTGTCAAATTGCCGGTGTCCCAGGTCGTGGTGCCTGCATCAAAATGGGTTTTGTTCAGCCAGGTGGCTCTGTGACGGGCAAACTGTTGCCAACAGGCAATCCAATCGACCTGTTAGACGTTCCGACATTGGGCACTATCGAGGTGTCGTTGGTGGATGCTGCTAATCCGACAGTTTTTGTCCGGGCCAAAGATGTTGGCATGCAGGGAAGTGAATCAGCCGCAGAGATCGATGCGCAACCTGGCTTGCTAGCAAAGCTAGAAGCCATTCGCAGCGTGGCCGCAGTTGAGTTGGGTTTTGTAGACAGGGTTGAGGACGCGACTGCCCAAAGTCCTTCGATACCCAAGATGGCTGTTATTGCGCCTTCATCCTCTTATCAGAAGACTAATGGTGAAACCGTGTATTCAGAGTCTGTAGACGTGGTTGCTCGTATTATGTCAATGCAAAAAGCGCACCGCGCTTACGCGCTAACCGGGGCGATTGCGACCACTGCCGCTTCGGCCATTCCCAACACAATCGTCACCGAAGCCGCTGGCAAAGTGACGGCAGGTACATTTCGCTTGGGCCACCCGGCGGGTACAATGACAATGGAAGCAGCTATAACCCAAAAAGGTGCAGACATTCATATCCAAAAAGTTGTTGCCGAGCGAACGGCTCGGCGGTTGATGGATGGGTACGTTTATGTACCCAAGAAGATATTTTTTAACGGAGGAACAGATGCGACTGAAGAATAAAATTGCATTACTTGTCGGTGTTGGTGAACGTTCTAGCCGAGCATCGGCCGTTTTATTTGCGAAAGAAGGCGCCAAAGTGGCGATTGCCGCACGGCGTGCGGAAACATTAGCGGAAACAGCGAAGATAATAGAAGCTGTCGGTGGTGAAGTGGTTGTCATTCAAGGGGACGGTACACGTCTAGAAGATGTCGAGCGCATGGTGGCGGCGACGATAGAGGCTTATGGTGGGGTAGATATTTTATATAACAATGTAAGTGGAATGTTTGCTTCACAAGGGCGTCGTTTGCACGAAATGGCCGATGAAGATTGGCAGACGACGTTAAATGCCATTTTGAATTCTGCTTTTTACCTGTCCAAAACGGCCATTCCTATTATGCTGGAGCGGGGCAAAGGGGTTATTCTGCACGTTACCGCCTCTGATAACGTGACCCTGATGGGCAATGTGGCTTATGGTGCTGGCAAAGCAGGTATTCAACAACTCACGAAAAATGTGGCGCGTGAATACCATAGTGATCAGATTCGGGTTAATTGTATCGCCCCCGGTTTTATGCGCCTCTATCCGTGGCACTCAGGTGAGGTAACGGCCGATCCCAACCCCCTTTTCCGTGATGAAGATCGGGGTAAGCGCCATGGATTGGCTGAAGATATTGCCTTTGCTGCCACTTATTTGGCTAGTGATGAGTCGAATTGGGTCTCTGGACAAATCATTATCCTTGATGGCGGTGATGATATTCTGCCATCAAGGCCGATTCCGCCGCCAAGATGATGGGTTAGCTAACAAGTATGGTTACTTATATCGGTCAGTCCCTGCCTATGCCAGATGCTTTTGAGCGGGTGACAGGACAGGTTCCCTTCCTTATTAATAAGGAATTGCCTGGTATGTTATTCGCTAAAGTGTTGCGCAGCCCTTTTCCTCATGCGCGTGTTTTGCATGTGGACACACAAGCAGCAGAAGCGTTGCCGGGGGTAACGGCCGTATTAAGTCGCCATGATTTTGGCGAGAATAGCCACCTTGACCCTTTTTATGGCTCTGTGCTGAAAGATCATCAGATTGTGGCTGTAGATAAGGTGCGTTATGTGGGAGATGCAGTCGCGGCCGTTGCGGCCGTTGATTCAGAAACGGCCGAAGCTGCTTTGGAATTAATTGAGGTAACGTATGAAGAATTACCAACCGTTTTTGATGTTTTCGAAGCAGTAGATTCTGAGGCACCCTTAGTACATGAAGGGCTAATAAAAGGCTACAGGGGTTCTCCTAAAAATATTGGCAGTAATATTTTTCGCTCGGTTCAGGTTCGCCATGGGGAAGTAGAACGGGGCTTAGCGAAGTCCGATCACGTTTTTGAGCATACTTTTACCTGCCCGACAGCGCACCATGCTACTCTTGAACCCCATGTGGCCATTGCCCAATTTGATAAAGATGGTTTAACTATTTATTCGGCTACGCAAGCTCCGTACAAAGTGCGGGAGAAAATCGCCCTAGTTTTTGGTCTATCCCCAGAGCAGGTACGTATCATTGTCCCCCCTGTGGGTGGTGGCTTTGGGGCTAAATCCCATCTGAAAATTGAGGGGATTACAGCGGCGTTGGCTTATAAGGCAAACGGCCGTCCTGTGAAATTAATACTTTCACGCCCGGAATCCTTTACCCAAATTACGAAACATGAAGCGACTGTAACCTTGCGCACAGGCATTATGGCCGATGGTACGATTGTGGCTCGCCACCTGACCATTCATTGGAATGCAGGAGCTTATAGTGACACCAGTCCTATCGTGGCTAAAAATGGAGCTATCACTGGTTTTGGCCCATATCGATGGCAACATGCTTGGGCAGATTCCCATGCGATCTACACCAATATGCCACCAGCTGGTTCATTTCGAGGCCCGGCTGTTATCGAAGTCACGTGGGCAGGTGAGTCACAAATGGATATGATTGCTACGGAGTTAGGGCTGGATCCTATCGCCTTCCGACTTAAGAATCTGTTGCGCGACGGGGATGCCTTTGTTACGGGCGAAACGATGCACGGTTTACACTATGTTGATCTGCTGGAACAGGCAGCGCGTAAGGTGGGCTGGGGCAAGGCTGATAAAGGGTATGGTGTGGCAGTAACAATGAAGAGTACGACCACACCATCAACGTCCAATGCAGATATTTGTTTAGATCGTAAGGGTACGTGTACCTTATTGACTAGTACCGTCGAATTGGGGCAGGGGAGCAAGATTGTTTTGAGTCAAATTGCGGCCGATGCGTTAGGGATTCCACTAGAACAAATAGGAATTATCGATCCCGATACGAGCCAGACCCGTTTTGACCAAGCAACTAATTCCAGCCGCTCCACCTTTTCTATGGGCAATGCCTTGCGGCGGGCAGCCACAGACCTCAAACAAAAAATCCGGGAGCTGGCCGGGGAATTATGGGAAGTACATCCTGATGATTTGGTCGTGGATAACGGGCGGGTACAGGTACAGGGAATGCCGCATTATGATCTTAGTTGGCCTGAAGTTTTAGTCCAGGCTAATCAAGATGAGCTAATAGGATCAGCCACTTTTGTCACAAAAGGTGGATTGGATGCCAATTATCGTGGGGTGGCTACAGTTCATTGGCATCAGGGGGTGGGGGCGGCGGCAGTTGCGGTGGATAAGGAAACAGGCCGCATAAAAGTGACTGATTTTTATGCTGGCACCTACGCTGGTGCTGTTATAAATCCAGCAACGGCCGCTTTGCAAAACGAGGGCAATGTGATCATGGGCCTTGGTGTGACTTTAGCAGAGGAAATCCATTTTGATGAGGGGCAGGTTGTCAACGCCAATTTAGGGGATTATCTTATTCCGGCTCTGCCAGATTTGCCGCTGCAATTAACCACTGCTGAAATTGAAGATGTTACTGGCGATGGCGAATTACATGGTGTTGCTGAAAGCACAATAGCCACAGTGGCTCCAGCTGTTGCCAATGCTGTGGCGGCAGCCGTCGGAGTTCGCATTCATTCTCTGCCGTTGACCGCAGAGCGGGTGTTGCAAAGCATTCGAGAAAGAGCATAATTTATCTGTGGAGCAATACATGCGATTAGTTATCGGATTTTCAGGCGCAAGTGGTGTCATATATGGCATACGGTTGTTAGAAGTCTTACAGGATGTTGCCGAAGTGGAAACACATTTGGTCATGAGTAATGCGGCACGGCAGACGATTGTGTTGGAGACCGATTACAAGGTGAAAGAGGTAGAGGAGATGGCAACGGCCGTTTATCGCATTAATGATATCGCTGCTTCCATCTCTTCAGGGTCGTTTGAGACGGCTGGTATGGTTGTGATCCCCTGTGCTATGAAGACCTTATCGGGCATTGCCCTTTCTTTTAGCGACAACTTACTGCTCAGAGCCGCCGACGTGACATTAAAAGATCGGCGACGCTTGGTGCTAGTAGCCCGGGAGACGCCTCTTCATTTAGGACATTTGAGACTCATGACACAGGTGACAGAGATGGGAGGTGTTATCCTACCGCCTATGCCAGCCTTTTATCATCGCCCACAAACGATAGATGATATCGTCAATCAAACAGTTAACCGTACTCTTGATATGTTTGACATCAAGTTACCAAAAGATTTATTTACTCGCTGGGAAGGTCCCAATTGGAAGAAATATGAAGACAGTTGATCCGACTATCAAAAATGACATTATCCTGCAACTGCATGAGCTAGGAGCGGTACAATTGGGCAATTTCGTCATGGCCTCGGGTCTTAAATCGCCTATCTACATTGATTTAAGGCGGGTGATGGCTCGCCCCAGTTTGTTAAAATTGGTGGCGCAAGTTTATGCGGGGCTGCTGGCTACGTTGACCTTTGATCATATTGCGGCTGTTCCTTATGGAGCCATGGCCATTGGCACGGCCGTTTCTCTAGAAATTGGCCGACCACTTATCTTTCCCCGGAAAGAGGTCAAAATACATGGTACAGGGCAGCAGGTAGAAGGGCTATTTTCTACTGGTGACAAAGCAGTGGTTGTGGAGGATTTAGTGACAAAAGGGGGTAGTGCCCTCAAAGCAATTGAACTATTAGAGGCTGCTCAATTAACTATTACGGATATCGTTGTGCTCATTGACCGTGAGCAAGGAGGGGCAGCAAATATCAAAAAAGCTGGCTATCAACTGCATGCTGCTTTCTCTATGGGGGAAGTGATGAGGGTATTAGTTGATGAGGGCAAGGTGGCTGATGGTGAGGCAATGGCTGTACTTGCCTACTTAGCTGAAGCGTAGTCTGGCTAAACATATCATTAAAGCGGATCAACGAAACTATGAGCAAACTTGCCTGCGATTTTCTTAACTACGAATTGAAATCACCCCTTGTGCTAAGTGCTGGCATTTTGGGAACTAGCGACTCGCTATTAGTGCGAGTTGCCAAAAGCGGTGCTGGCATGGTAACCGCAAAGAGCTGTGGTCCTTCACCCCGTGCAGGGCATCCTAACCCCGTTGTCATCTCTTTTGACGGTGGCATGTTAAACGCAGTAGGTTTAAGCAATCCGGGAGTACACGAACAAAGTAAATGGCTAAAACAGGCCAAGACGCGATTAGAGGCTTTGGATGTACCGTTAATAGCGAGCATTTTCGCTGGCACCCCTCAAGAATTCGGCGAAGTAGCTCATATTGTCCATAAAAGCAATCCAAATATTATCGAGCTAAACATTTCCTGCCCCAATGTCCACGATGATTTTGGCATGCCCTTTGCCGCCGATATAGAAGCTGCTGCCTCTGTAACCGAGGCTGTAAAACAAGTCGTGACTTGCCCTGTTTCTGTTAAGCTAACACCGAATGTCCCCAACATTGGACGGATTGCGGCCGCGGTTGTGGAAGCGGGTGCGGATGCGATTACAGCAATCAATGCTATGCCGGGCATCGTTATTGATTCGGTATCGGGTCAACCCGTAATGCACAATACAAGTGGCGGTGTTTCAGGCCCAGCTCTCAAAGCCATCGCGCTATGGTGTGTTTATCAGGTCGCTCAAGCAGTATCCGTGCCTATCATTGGCGTCGGTGGCGTTTGTAATGGTCAGGATGCGGCCGAAATGCTGATGGTGGGGGCCACAGTTGTCGGTATCGGGTCTGCTTTTCACTATCGTGGTATGTCTGCTATGCAATTAATCGGGGAAGAATTAGAAGCTTTTATGGCAGAGCAAAATATCGGGAGCATCCAAGAGTTACGGCGTAAAAGCCATCGGTAACAATCTGAACTATGAGTATCAATGTCCCTAAGCCCTTTCGCATTACGAACATTCGAGAGGAAAATAGCTATGCTAAAACATTTATATTGGCTGGCGAGATGATCGCATCGCCTGGTCAATTTGTTATGGTTTGGCAACCTGACGCCGAAGAAAGACCGTTTAGCCTTGTTGATGTTAATCCTTTGTGTCTGACAATTGCGGCCGTCGGGCCCTTTACCCGAATGCTTCACAATTTGCAAATTGGAGATTATCTTTGGTTGCGAGGTCCCTTTGGGCAAGGTTATCAGTGGCAGATGATGGCTGATACAAAAGAACAAATTCTTTTAGTGGGTGAAAGCTACTTTGTCGGCTCGTTGCTATTTTTAGCTCGGCAGTTAGGATTGGAAAACTATTCTATAGCTGTTGCCTTATATGGAGAAAACAGAGGTGATCTGACCCATCTCGATTCATTTAAGGCATTAGGCTTGTCGCCAATTGTGATGATTACGAAGGAGGGTTCAGCAGAGGGCGAGATAGCGGACGGCCTAGAGACGATAAGAAGCAAATTATCGACACCCGTTGCAACCGTTTATGGTAGCGGTTCTTCATCTTTCTTGGCAGCAGTTGCCCATTATTGCTTATTGGGTGGGATAAATTATCAACTGGCCTGGAAGGCTCGAATGAAATGTGCTATTGGTATTTGTGGCACCTGTGAGATAAAAAATGGCTGGCTAGCTTGTGTTGATGGTCCTGTATTACCCTTTAATCCTTTATCATTGCCTGGATAAATATAATAGAAATATGGCAGATAAATTGTGGGCTTAATGTTCATAGAAGGACGGCCATTACAGCAATTCGAAATAAGGACTCAATCAGGTACAAGTTGAAGCTGGACGAACATAAACTCGAAAAGAGTGTGCCAATCAGGGAAAATCAAATAACGTATCAAGGCTTCTATATCATTAAAAAATGTGCGCCGTGCCCCCAATGCTCGGCGAATTTGTTGGTCAATCAGGTCGGCAACTTGGGCAATGGTATGGATGAGAAAGGCCAGCAAGTTCAGTGTCAGCAAAGTAGGGCAAGGCGCTCTTGACCATGACCGAAGTTGTGGTCGATATGATAACCATGATTTTTGAGGACATTGTTGTTTTCATTTTTACTCTTCCAACGGGCACGACCACAGGCAACGACCTCCAGGATATTTTCCGCCTGAAGCATAAGACTGATTATCCACTCATTGCGCAAGAGAGATATCTCTGTTTCTTCGTGGATGATGCTTAAATCGCACCAGTTGACCAACAAAGCATCATCGCCAGCACGCAAAGGTACATCGTTGAGAAAGCGATAGGTCCAGATTTCACCATGTTGTCCGTTCCAGTAGTGGTGGGAAAATGTGGTCATACGACCCAAGTTAGCTACCTCATCTACAACGGCGTATAGGGCTGGATGGCTATCCCGATGAGCCACAAAGATAAAATCACAACCCTGGCTCATGGCTACTTGGCACAAGGGTTGCCTACTGTAAAGGTCATCACCTAATAGAATGACATGATACCCACTCTCAGCCATCTGCCTTAACAAAAAGCGAAACTCATCGCTTAACTCGCTCGGACGCACCAAGTCTAGCAGATTACGAATGTAGGTGTCTGTTGGGATTCGCTCCATCTGGAACACCGTTTCGGCTTCAAACGTTCTATCAATGCATCTGGGGTTAATTCCTGTCTCATGTGCTCTTATCCAATCCATGTTTCGAATTGCTGCCGCAGCCTAGGGCAATCGGATGAAAGTTAACATAACGAAGTAATACCATTGAGTATCTGAGCGCGATAGTGAGCATCCCAACCACATCGCAAGCGTTTGTTCTCTACACCGAGCTTACTACGTTTATCCTGTCGTAGCAGATTCAAGACCAAATGGCGAATCACTGCCAGGTTCTCAGCTGCATAGCCTTGACGAACTCGACTGAGGTCTTCAGCAAAGGCCACATCCAAGACCCAATGAAGCTTGTTCTCAATACCCCAGTGATGGCGATTGGCTTGTAAAATCTGTTTGGCTTGAGCGACAAGACTAGCAATGACAAAGCGCGTTTCAATCGTCGTCTTCTCGCCTACAATGCGTTGAGTGCGAATCATAGCTACCGATTGTAAGCCTTGCCAATTATCGAGTGTGCGAAAATATTCTGACCAGTGATGAGGATTAAAGGCCCAGCATTCCCGAATCTCAAGCCGTCCATGTCCTTTGTCCACCGTTTTGTGACAATCATGGTCAATGTCAGCAAAGTCTATCTTTTTGAAATAGGCAAACATCTCTGCCACATCCTCGTGTAACTGCCCTTGATTGCCTTTGAGAGATAAAACATAATCACCACCTTGGGCGTCGATTTGTGCTGCTATCTTTCTTTGACAACCCATCGCATCTATGGTCACGATACAACCGGTTAAATCTAAGGCAGCCAACAATAAAGGAATGGCTGTGATTTCATTGGACTTCTCATCTACTTTCTGTTGCCCCAAAACGAGACCGTTGGCCTCGCCCCAAGCACTTACCAGGTGGATGGCTTCTTTGCCTACATGTTTATCATGCGACCGTCTCCCTTGTTTACCATCAATAGCCACAATCCCTGCCACCAGGTCGCATACAGTTTGCATCCAACTCACAAAACCCTGACTGAATTGTTCTCTATCTAGCATGGCAAAGGTCGTTCCCAATGTATCGTGGGAGGGGATGCCCTTTTCTAGGTTCAAATACTGGCTCAGCCACTCTTTCTGGGCATTGCCAAAGGCTTCAATGCTCACCCAGCCATCGGCTCCACAAAGGACACCACAGATTGTTATAAAGATAAGATTAATCAGCGGATGCTCTACTTTTCCTGGTTGTCGGGGGTCTCTTACCTCACCAAAATGCTCTTGAATAGTTGCTACGACTTCGATACTCATGGGGATTTTCCTTTTTTCTCCCCATTATCTCAGCTTTTTCTTGTTATACACCCCCCTTGTTTACATAAGATACCCGATTGCCCTATGCCGCAGCCCTAGGGAGCATTTCAGTTCTGGGGCAGATGAGCCTTAGTCCATACAGAATCGAAGGCATGGCTCATGACTGCAGCCCGAATCGGCAGAAGGTGCTCAGCACCTCGACGAGACCAGCGCATGCCAGGTCCGGCAAAACGAGCTTTAAACTGCTTACAACCACTCTCAACCATGCCAGAGCCAATGGGAAAGCCAGCCGCTTGTAGTGCCTGATAGTGCATGCGGTGCTGGTTGTTATCTAAATACAAAGCCTCTGTCAGAATGTCCTCGACGACACACCAAGGTTTGTCGATGGCAGCGACAATGAGGTCTTCAGCGATTTGGTGAGCCTGCCCGATGAATAACTCTGTTTTTTGTTGGTCATACCAGGCATCTCTAGCTGCTTGTTGGCTATGGAGCAAGCTGGCAGCTGTGTGCAAATGGTTAGTCGCATGATACCAATCAACCAGTTGCTCACTGTTGACAAAACGGTGGTCAAACTGGTGCCAAATCCAAATCGCTCCATCTCCCAAAGCAATCGTTTGCTGTGTACCAAGCCAACCATGACGGTGAGCCAAGGCCCATACTTTTTGCCCTATCGCTTCGGGGCCACCTAAGTGAGATGTGTATTGGTTATGGGTTGCGTGTGCTTGGGATAGCCACTTGCCTGTTTCCTTGTCTTTGGTGGGTCTGACCTCAATATCAAAGACACAACCTATTTTTAACTCTTTCCAACCTTCCTCACGCAGGCAAATCATGGCTCCATCCATAGCCACGCCTTTGCATCCAGTCTCAGGAACTGTTTGGAGCGGCTTCGGCAAGGCGACGGCTTCGGCTAAGCTCATCTCTACTTCTTCCATCGCGGCTAGCTTCTCTCCCCATTTCTGTGCTTGTCGCCACACACTACTATCGGAAACCCCTATGCGCCCTATCCGTGCCAAGGTCTCCTCGGCTTTTTCATAGCTTGTGCTAACCCCGCTTAACCAGACCATTTGTTTGCTTAACTCTGGACTCCAATGTTTTTCCCACAATTGAAGTTGTTCATCTAGGGGGGAAAAACCCTGTCTTACATCTTGGGCAATAGTAATAAGCTCGTTCTAATTTCACTTGGCCGATGAGACATTCTACTGTTTTGGGCTTTTCTCCCTTATTTCTTAGCCGCTGACCACACTCAGGACAGTCTGGCCTCTTTTCAGGGTGGACTGATGCTTGTCCATGTATCAAGATTCGAGTCATTTCCTCACTCAAGACCTGGCGCATTCTCAGTACTTCCTTTTCTATTTCGCTCAATGTTGGCGCTTCATGCTTTTCATACCATTCTAGCGTTTTAGCTATCATTTCTTCTGCTTTTGCTCTCAACTCTCTTTCAATTTCTTCTCGACTTTTTTTCATGGGTACACCTTTTTATGCTTGTACCCTGATTCTCTTTCTTTTTGCCCCTAAAGTGAAATACTCCCCAGCCCTAGCGCAGTTCGTTTTAACCCCAAAATGGGGTATAATCAAGCGGTTACAAAATGCATGATAAATTCTGTTTATGTGGCTTGAAGAGTGGGTGATTGCCAACCCTCAATTCCCTCCTTCCGTACCGCATAAACTCACCATCAACCTTTGGAGGTTAAACTTGGAAATAGGCACAATCAGCCCCATAGATATCAACGAGGAGATGCGGAGTTCATTTCTCGATTACGCCATGAGCGTCATCGTCTCTCGTGCTCTGCCTGATGCCCGTGATGGCCTCAAACCCGTTCATAGACGTATTCTCTTTGCTATGCACGACATGGGTATCCGACCCAATAGTGCGCATCGTAAAAGCGCTCGTATTGTGGGTGAAGTCCTCGGTAAATATCATCCCCATGGCGATCAATCTGTTTATGATGCTATGGTACGCATGGCGCAAGACTTTTCCATGCGATATATGCTTGTAGATGGACAAGGTAATTTTGGTAGTATAGATGGTGATAGCGCGGCCGCCATGCGTTACACTGAGGCCCGCTTAGCTTCCATTGCCACCGAACTGCTGGAAGATATTGACAAAAACACCGTAGATTTCGGCCCTAACTTCGATGATAGCTTGGCAGAGCCTCTGCTCCTGCCAGCTCGATTGCCTAATTTGCTGCTGAATGGTTCCTCTGGTATCGCGGTGGGTATGGCAACCAATATTCCCCCGCACAACCTGTCTGAGCTATGTGATGCCATTATTTACCTTATTGATCGCCAGGATGATTGGGACAATGTGACATTGGATGAACTCATGCAATTTGTCAAGGGACCAGACTTTCCTACTGGCGGTATCATCATCGGCAATGAAGGTATTCGCAGTGCCTACGCAACTGGGCGTGGACGGGTTGTTATGCGGGCTGTAGCCGAAGTAGAGGAGCTACCGCGCAATCCCGACAGACAGCAGATTCATATTACTGAAATCCCTTATCAAGTTAATAAATCCATACTTATTGAACGTATCGCTGAATTGGTGACAAAAGGCATTATTACTGAAATTTCCGACCTACGTGATGCCTCTGATCGAAACGGCCTATCTATTATTGTTGAGCTAAAACGCAATACGCAACCACTCAAAGTGTTGAATCAACTGTTCAAGCATACATCTTTGCAAACGACTTTTGCGGTACAGATGCTGGCTTTGGTAGATAAACAGCCTCGTTTGCTTTCTCTCAAACGTGCCTTGCAGATTCATATTGAGCATCGCCTCGTTGTTATTACCCGTCGTACTCAATTTGAGCTAGATAAAGCACTTAAGCGGCAGCATGTTTTGGAAGGTTTGATTATTGCACTGGAGCATCTGGATGCAGTTATTGAAACAATTCGGCATTCAGAGAGTGCTGATCATGCACGAACACAGCTTATGAACAGTTTTGGCTTGTCTGAAGCGCAAGCCACCGCCATTTTGGACATGCAATTGCGCCGTTTGGCGGCTTTGGAGCGACAGCGGATTGATGATGAGTACAAAGAGGTAACGGCACACATTGAGTATCTGCAAGGTCTGTTGGCTGATAAGCACAAGATTTTGGCTCTTATCAAGGAAGATATTCTGCAACTCAAGGAAAGGTTTGGTGATGAACGTCGCTCGCAGGTTGCTTTTGGTCTGGATGCAGACCTCAATATTGAGGATTTGATTCAGGATGAGGATGTGTTGATCTCGATTACACAGCGCGGTTATGTAAAGCGAACACCTGTAGCAGCCTATCGAAAGCAGCATCGTGGTGGTAAGGGGCTGATTGGCATGACGACACGGGACAAAGATGAGTTGGAGCAGTTGTTTGCGGCGGGTACATTGAACAGCATCCTTTTTTTCTCGGATCGAGGTAAGGTGTATTCAGAGAAGGCATACCAGATTCCTGAAGGTAGTCGGACTGCTAGAGGGGCTTCGTTGATGAGTATTTTGCCCTTGATGCCAGACGAGAAGATAACGGCCGCTTTGGCCGTACACTCGTTTGATGATGCTGAGTATTTAACGATGATCACACGCAAAGGGCGGATTAAGCGAGTCGAGGTGAGAGCCTTTGCTAATGTCCGCTCTACCGGGCTGATCGCCTTAAATTTGGATGAGGATGACAGTTTGGGCTGGGTGAAGTTAACCCGTGGTGAACAGGATTTGATCATTATCAGTGAACAAGGCAAGGGAATTCGCTTTAGCGAAGAAGATGTGCGACCTATGGGGCGCACTGCTGCTGGTGTGAATGCCATGCGTCTAGATACTTGGGATTATATTGCAGGAGCTGATGCTATTGACCCTGAGCAGAATGAATGTGTGTTGATTATTACCGAAAGGGGTTATGGCAAGCAAACATCTGTTGGTGAATATCGTCGCCAAAATCGTTACGGGCAAGGTGTGCGGGCGATGGTTTTGGACCCTGCCCGCACGGGGCGCATTGTGAGTGCGCGGGTGGTGACGGCTGGAGATGAAGTGACTTGTATTTCATCTAATGGTATTATGTTGCGTACATCGGTGGATGTTATTTCGATGCAAGGGCGGCATACACAAGGTGTGCGGGTGATGGATTTACGCAATAGTGATACTGTGGCTTCAGTGGCTGTGATTCGTGAAGGGCGTTTATCCCGTGTGGATGAGAAGGATGAAGAAGAGGGTGATGACGATGAAATGGAAACGGCCGTTTCTGCTAATGGTGCAACCGCATAAACGACCACCCCTTATTTCCTATGTTTACTAAGGGATGGGGATCATATACTTAGACCAAATGGTTGTATCAGTCGGATGAGGTTAATGTATGTTTTCAGATGAATTAGCAAAATTACTAACACCCGCGATGACATTAGAAGAGTTAGAAATACCCGAAGTCATTGTGACAGATATTATCTTTCGGATCCTGTTTAGTGAAGGCGCGGTCAATATAGGCCGTTTTTCCCAGATTATGGGTATCCATGCCCGGATTTTGGATAGCATCCTTTCCCACATGAAACAGGAACATTTGGTTGAAGTGACACGAGCAGGCACACTAGGTAGCCTAAGCTTCACATATGGTTTAACGGATGCTGGCACCAAACGAGCCAGAGATGCCTATGAGCGCAATCAATACATCGGGTTGGTTCCTATTCCTATTGAAGCGTACAATCAAGCCATCCTGTTGCAGACCCAGGAGACGGAACGCATCTCGCCCTATGCTGTTCAACAAGCTTTAGGCCATCTTATTTTGCCAGAACATTTTCATCGGCAAATTGGGCCAGCCGTGAATGCGGGCACATCAGTTTTTCTATATGGTCCTCCTGGTAATGGTAAAACAACCATTGCCGAGGCTATGGCTGTCCTCCTTGGTTCCCATAGTCCTATTTGGTTGCCAGATGCAGTTACCGCAGGTGGTCAAATCATCCGTATTTACGACCCATTGATTCATAGCCCTCTCGAAGATGCAGCTGTAGATGCTCATTTGGGTATTACCAATGAGACTTCCAAATTGCAACGGCCGAAATTAGACAAACGGTGGCGGCTTTTCAAACGGCCGTCTGTGATGGTCGGTGGTGAATTAACAATGGATTCCTTGGACCTACGTTATGAACCAGTTGCCAAAGTTTATGAGGCCCCCCTTCAGCTCAAAGCTAATGGTGGTATGTTCCTCATAGATGATTTCGGTCGGCAACAAATCAGCCCTTCTGAGCTGCTCAATCGCTGGATTGTGCCTCTGGAAAGCAGTATAGACTTCTTGCGCCTCCAATCTGGACAGACCGTTGAAGTGCCCTTCAAACAGTTTATTGTTTTCTCCACTAACCTCGATCCGGGTGAGCTGGTAGATGGTGCATTCTTGCGCCGTATTCAAATGAAAGTTGAAGTAGATGGCCCTGATGAAAAGCTGTTCTACCAGATATTTGTCAGAATGTGTCAACATTATAACATCCCCTTCGACAAAAATAGCTTTCTTCACTTGCTGCAAAAATGGTATCGTGAACCAGGCCGGGTTATGCAATCCGTTCATCCCCGCGACATCTTAAAAACGATTATTGCCATTTGCGACTACGATGACGTACCAGCTAAACTAGCGCCCTCACTTATAGATGAAGCTTGTCGTAGCTACTTCGTAGATGCTGTCATGGACCCCCATGCCTCACCCTTAGCGGGCAAAGACAATGGCACCCAATCCTCAAAAGTGCCACAAATGGCTAACTAACAAAAAAGGACATTCAATGCAGATGCCCTTTTCATTTTGGTAAGCTCTATATTTTGCCTTGCTAACTTTGCAGCAAGTCTGTGACACCCCGGATCAGTGAACCTTCACCTTGCGAACGTCCGCCACCACCGCCAGTGGGAGCATTGGCCAAAATCCGGTCTGCCAATCGAGAGAAGGGCAGCGATTGTAACCATACGCGACCCGTTCCTTGCAAGGTGGCTAAGAACAAGCCCTCACCGCCAAACAACATAGACTTCATGTTACCTGACCGTTGAATATCATAATTAATTGTGGATTCAAAAGCGACAATACAGCCAGTATCTACTCGCAGCGTTTCGCCCATCAAACGTTTCTCTACAATTGTGCCTCCAGCATGGATGAATACCATGCCATCGCCCCGCAAACGTTGTAGAATGAACCCCTCGCCGCCAAATAAGCCTGCGCCTAATCGTTTGTTAAAGGCAATGCTCACATTTGTGCCCAAGGCCGCACAGAGGAAAGAATCTTTTTGACAAATCAACTCACCATTGGCTTCGTCTAGGTCAATGGCAATGATTTTGCCTGGATAGGCAGCAGCAAAAGCCACATGTTTTTTGCTCTGGCCTTGATTTGTGAAATGGGTCATGAACAGGGATTCGCCAGTGATAGCTCGTTTTGCCGCACTGCCTAAAGCGCCGAATAAGCCGCTGCTCGGCTTTGAGCCGTCACCCATCTTGGCTTCAAATGCAATGTCTTCCTCCATGTACATCATTGCGCCCGCTTCCGCAATGACTGTTTCTTTTGGATCAAGCTCCACTTCTACAAACTGTAAATCGTCTCCATAAACTTGATAATCTACAACATGACTTTTCATTCTTTAAAGCTCCTTATCATAACAATTTCTGTTATCGTGTACGTCAGCGCGAAGTACAGGTTTCATCATTACACTTGCTCTGTTTTCACAATGGTAGGTTTTTGCTGCCAATAGCCAGTAGCTTGCTCAAAGGCGTGGGCTAATTGTAACACACCAAAATCATCCTGATGACGGCCGATTATCTGCAAGCCCACCGGTAATCCATCATCCGTAAACCCGCATGGCACCGAAATAGCTGGTAATCCTGTGACAGTGATGAAATAGCAGGATTTCATCCAATCAATGTACGTTTCCATAGGCACATCATTGATTTCTGTGATGTATTCTTGGGTGATGGGAAACGGCCGTACCTGGCTCACTGGCATCACCAAAAACTCATATTCCCGCAAAAACTCACGTACCCGATGGTACAAGGCTGTGCGCTTGCTTTCTGCTTCAGCTAATTGGACTGCACTTAATTTCAGGCCTTCCTCAACATTCCATATCACTGTTGCTTTCATCTGCTGCCGATGGTTTGCTAATAAATGAGCATAACCAGCAGCATAAGTCCAGGCACGCCACACCTTGAAAATCTCATCTGCGTCGCGGAAATCTGGCTCACCCTCTACCACCTGGCAGCCGAGAAATTCAAATGTGGTACGATGGCTGTCGATAACGGCCGTTACCCCTGCATCCATAGGCAGCATCCCCAAATCCTCGCTCCAGGCAATCTTTACCCCGGCAAAATCCCGCGCTAACGGTGCTAAAAAGCGGCCACCCTCCTCGCGTATGGCAATTGGCTCACGTGGATCAGGGCCAGCCATTGCTGCCAGCAGCAAAGCCACATCCCCCACCGTTCGCGCCATTGGGCCCGACACTGACAGCGATGACCAAGCCATATTGCTGGGGTATTTAGGCACACGCCCAATGGACGGCCGAAACCCAACGACATTGCAAAAACTGGCCGGGTTTCGCAGCGAGCCACCTAAATCGCTGCCATCAGCAATAGGCAGCATCCCACACGCCAAGGCTACCGCTGCGCCACCACTGCTGCCACCACAGGTACGTGTTAGATCATAGGGGTTGTGGGTGGCACCAAAAACTGGATTAAAGGTTTGTGAACCCGCCCCAAACTCGGGGGTGTTTGTCTTGCCGATAGTAATAGCGCCTGCCTGCTTCACCCGTTCTACAAGCAGTGTGTCTCGCTCCGGTATGTTATTGGCAAATATTGGTGAGCCATGTGTGGTACGAATCCCTGCTGTTTCCACCAAATCTTTGAAAGCGATGGGCAAGCCATGCAAAAGGCCTAAGAATTCCCCGTTCGCTTGAGCCTCGTCAGCCGCCGCCGCCGCTGCCATCGCCTGCTCAGGTAGCAATGTTACAATAGCATTTACTTGTGGATTCACTCTCGCAATTTGCGCCAAGTGTGCGGCCATAACCTCCCGCGCCGAAAGTGTGCGGTTGTGTATGGCCTGAGTCAACTTAACAGCTGGTAAAAAGCAAAGGTCTTGTTCATTCATAGAGTTGATGAAAGATTGGGTCAATCAGCAATTCTCATTCTGAAATTGGCTAAAAAGGGTCAAGGAGGTAACTCCAATTCAAGACCATCAAGCATAAAGTCAAACAAAGCATCCCAGCTGTCGAAAACCATGTAACGGGTCAAAGCCTTGAGGTCATTGAAAAAGGTGCGCCGCACCGCTAAAGCGTCGCGTAGAAGACGATAGGCTCGATTGACATAATGCTGAATAGTATGGGTCAAAAATGCCAGGATATTGAGGGAGAAAAAGACGTTGGCCAAATGAGAGCTGCCATGACCAAAATTGTGTTCGAGATTGTAGCCCTTGGTCTTGAGAATATTGATATTTTCATTCTCAACCTTCCAGCGGGTGCGCCCGCAGCGAGCCAAGACTACCACATTCTTGAGTGTAAGGAGATGATTGGTAATCCAAGCATTGTGAAAGAGTTGCTCACCTGTATCCTCATGAGTGATGGTTAGCTGAAACCAGTTGACCAGGAGAGCATCCTCACCAGCCTTGATGGGCACTTCATTGAGGAAACGATAAGACCAGATTTCACCATGACGGCCGTTCCAGTGACGCTCTTGTTTGCTTTGCAGGCGACCAACCCCTTCTACAGAGGCGACATATTCATAGAGGATGGTATGAGAATCTGGTTTGCAAACGAAGATAAAGGATTGCTTATAGGTTTGCTCAATCAACTGACACAGTGGCTGATTGGAATGGAGGTCATCCCCCAAATAGGTCACAGTGCCGGGTTGAAAATAGTCATGATGTTGGCTCAACCAGCGTTTGACAGCCGCTCGTTCACAATCTTGTTTCTCGTGTCCATCCTGAGGCACGATGAACTCTGGTGGCAGTGATACCACTTGGGCTGAACCTGGTTTGACCATCACTGGCAAGATGGCACTGTGATAATAATGGATTGTGCCATTGCGGTCTTTGCGCTGGCTGCACTGGTCACAATGTATCTTGGTCGAGGAGTGGAAAACAACCCCATCAAAAGCCACCAGATAAGTGCTTTTATAGTCCTGAAAGGAAGCAAGCTGACCACTATTTTCTAATTCCTGATACAACCAGCGGAAATCGGCCTGGAAATGGTCGGGTGAGACGGGGTCTAACAGGTTCCTGACCTGATTATCACTGGGTATCTTGCTCACACCAAAGAGAGCTTCTACATTATCCTTCCCTTTTCGTCGCTGCAAATCCCGTTGATGGGCCAGGAATGAGGGTGATTGCATGAAGAAGACTGAGTAAGCAGCTTTGGCTGCATCAGCTATCTCATATTTGGTATTGTTATTGAGCTTACGATAATCTGGTAACTCGCTCCACGATTGTCCCAATCGTTCTGTGATTTTGTTCAGGGTCATACTATTATTCATCTTTCTCTCCTTGCTGCAAAACGCTGACCCTATCACCTTTTGCCTCTCATGTCACCCCCTGTTTTAGATTGAGAATTGCTGTGGGTCAATTTGGTAGGTTGACTCAATCTAAATAATTATTTCCGTCCTTTGCGATTAGGGGCAGGGAAGGCTAGTCGCCACGGACTTGGCATTTCACCAACGGGAATTTCGATGAGGGTAGGCCCTTTCTCGGCCAAACCTTCGCGAATGGCCAGACGCAATTCGTCGGGCGAATTGGCACGAATCCCCTGGGCGCCAAAGGCTTGGGCTATTTTGACGAAATCGGGATTATGTAAATCAGAAGCGATGAGGCGGTTACCGTAATTTTCCTTTTGCATGCGGCGCACATTGCCAAAAGCACCATCGACGAAGACCATTGTGATGAGGCCGATTTGGTGCTGAACGGCCGTTGCCAATTCCTGCACATTAAACATGAAGCCACCATCTCCAGCTACATTGAGGACAGGCTTGTCGGGGTTACCAACCTTCACGCCCAGGGCTGTGGGGAAACCAAAGCCCAAGGTTCCTTGATAGCCTGTGGAGATATAGCTGCGGGGCCGATAAACGGGCATCATGAAACGGGCGGCAAAGCCAATCTGGGTCACTTCGTCCACAAAGATACCATCATCGGGCATCTCATCCGTAATGGCTTTGACGAGAGTGTACTGGGGTTCTAATTGAGCATATTTAGCCTGTAGTTTAGCTTTGTAGGCCAGCATTTCGTCACGACGAGACGTCCGTTTCCGATTATGCTTGCCCAAAGCAGCTACCAGGGCCGTCACAGCCTCATGGCTATCGGCCACAATGGGCAAATCAGGAGAGACAATAGGATCCATTGCCTCTGGATCAATGTCAATTCGAATAATTTTTAGTGCATCATCTACACCCCAGCCAGTGAGAGGACGATACATGCGCGAGCCAATGCCAATGACCACATCTGCCTCAGCCCACAAATCATATCCACTCTCCCCAGGCATACTCAAATAATGAGCATTGCTCATCACGCCGCGTCCATTGCGACCAGAGATAACGGGGGCTTGTAGCATTTCGGCCAACTCTGGCAGGGCTTCCCTAGCCCCCAATGCGCCTCCGCCTATGACGATCATGGGATTTTCTGCCTGCCCCAGCATTTTAGCAGCCCGTTCGATGGCTTCTAAATCGAGTGGAGGAGTAACCATTTCCGGTTCTACCAATGTCAAATCGACATTGTCCTTTTTTGCTAGCACATCCAGCGGCACTTCTAACCCCACAGGGCGGGGCCGGCCAGAGAGTAGTTGACTAAAGGCTTCGGTAAGCAGTTGTGGCGATTCTGCGGGCGAATTGATTCGCGCGGCCCACTTGGTCAGCCGCTTGATAATGCCTAATTGGTCGGGAATTTCATGCAAAAGACCGATATTTTTCCCAATGGCATCAGAGCGAATTTGGCCAGTGAGGCAGAGGACTTTGGCGTTGGTGGCGTAGGCTGTGGAGAGGGCGCCTGTGGTATTGAGGAAGCCTGGCCCGGGTACCACACAATAGACGCCGGGACGATCTAGAGATAGGGCATAGCCCATCGCCATATAGGCCGCTCCTTGTTCGTGACGGGTGTGAATGACGCGGATTTTGTCTTTGTTGTCGTGTAAGGCATTGAATAGATAATCATTTTGTACACCGGGAAGGGCGAAAATGGTATCAACGCCAAGAGTAATAAGGGAGTGGACGATAGCTTCGCCACCTGTGAGTTGTATAGTCATGGGGGTTCCTTTAGGAATTGGTAATGAGTAATTGGGCAATTGGAATTGGACGTTTCAATGAGTGAATTACGCAATTACTCAATCACTTTCTTGTAAAATTTTTGAGAGTACTTCTACAAATCGTTGGTTTTGGTGGGGCAGATCAACGGTGACGCGGATGTGGTCGGGGAGGCGAAAACGGCGTTGGCCGGAGGAGACCATGACACCATGCTCTAACATTTTGGCGGTGAGTTCTTGGCTGGGAATGCCTGGAGCCATGAGGAGGAAGTTGCCCTGACTCGGCCATACCTTTACACCAAGTTCGGTCATCTGCTGCTGGAGCCAACCACGCCCACTAATGGTGTTGGCGATGGTTTTTTGAATGTGATCATGATCGGCAACGGCGGCTAAACCAGCTGCGATGGGGAGGCGACCAAGATGAAACGGCCGTTTCAGACGGGCCAAATAGGTGGTGATTTCGGGCCGAGCAATACCATAACCCAAGCGTAAACCAGCCAACCCGAATACTTTGGAGAAGCTATAGATTTGCAGAAGGTTACAGCCGTTGTGGATGTAGCGCGTGGTGTCAGGAAAATCATCACCTGCAAAGTGGGCGTAGGCTTCGTCGGAGATGACCAGGATATTGTCAGGTAGGTTGTGCAGCAACTGTTCCAGCATTTTGGTCGTAACAAGATTGCCAGTGGGATTGTTTGGGTTGCACAGGTAAATGATGCGTGTCTGATCAGTAATGGCGGCACGAACCTCGTCCACATCATAATCGAAGTTTTCAGTGAGCGGTACATTTTTGACGACTGCGCCCAGCCGACGGGCCGCCATATCTAAAAAACTAAAGGTAGGGTGGCTGGTAATCATTTCCTGTCCAGGTCGCAGCAGTCCTCTCGCCACAAAATCTAACACGTCCAGGCCGCCATTGCCTAAAACGATATGATCGCCGGTGAGGGAACGGCCGTGCATCTGAGCCAGGGCATTGCGTAGCTGTTGTTCCCCATCGCCAGGAGGGTAGCGAGATAGTCCAGCCGCTTCGGCTTGAACGGCCGTCACAACCTGTGGCGAGCAGCCCAATGGGTTCTCATTGGCTGACATTTTTACAATGGCAGCAGGATCAATCTCTAAGGGAAAACTGCTCATCGGACGGCCCCGATCAAATGTGGGGGCCGTCAAAATATAGGAATCAAAAGATAAACCTGAATCGGGCATAGCGGGTTCCTGCGGGGCAAATAGGGTCATGACTATAAGTGTAACAAAATGGTTGGGCACGTCGAGGTATTTTTGGTTATATACTCGAATTCTGAAGGGAGCAGTAAAAACTCGTTAGATAGCAAAAGGAAGAGAGGTAGGGTTGTTTACAACCTCATCCCATTGACCACTGAGCCAAAGGGCTCGTGCTTTGGCAACCAAACGCGCCCCGCCTTCAAGCCATTGTGCTCCAGAACGTTTTAAGCGCATGGCCCCAATTTGTTTGCAGCCACTTTCAACGGTGCCACTGCCAACGAAATAGCCTTGAGCACGAAAATTAGCATAATCCATGCGAGGCAGATTGTTCTGAAAATAGGTCGCTGCCTTTGTAGCTGGTTCTAAGACAGCCGAATGGTCGGCCAAGGTCAAACAGGCATCAATGACAGTTTGGGTACGGCTAAACCAAAGATGTTCTTTCATCGTAGCCATCCATGCCATTTGTTGCTCTTTTTCAGAGAACAAAGCTTGAGCCACGGGAGTCAGGCACTCAACAGCATGGTACCAATCCAAAATTTGGATAGCCTCTGGGAAGTTCTCCTCAACCAAACGCCAAATCCACTTCGCTCCATCGCAGACAAATATCAATTCTTGTGCTTGGTCGGCTAAATAGTGCGCCCCTGTTGCCCACAATAGAGAAGAAAATGCTTCTGCCTCTTGAATATCACAATGATAGCGGATATTCGTCGCTTTCAACGCCTCTAACTCCCCAACACGCTTCTTGTATCTGCTGGGCCACTGACGCTCGGACACAGGACTCACTTCATACCAGCACACCGTTTTTAGCTCTCGCCACTCAGTGTGAGTCGGCACCATGACCCCATCCATCGACCCATACAATCGTCGGGGGGCATCAGTTTCCTGTCGAGTTGCGTCATTCATATAATGATGCCAATCACTCAACCGCTTCCACTTTTCCTCAAGCGCATCTTGCTTCTCTCCCACCCACTGAACCGCTTTTCGGATACTATTATCACTGATTTGGACCAGCAGTAACTCTTGGGCCAACTCAGCTGCTTCATCAAATGACGTTTGGATACCCAACAAGGCTAACAGCGCCTTGAGTCCTTGACTCATTTCGCCGGGTTTTATCTGCAATCGTCTGTCCAATGGCTTTTTCCCCTGACCACAGTGATGACAGATGTAATAACTTCTCTTGTAGTAGGCTCGTCCAAAGACCGTAATTACCATCCCCTCCCGTCGGCTACAATAAGTTGCTTGATGCTGACAGGAACAGCGCACAGTTGGCTCCACAACGTCAACTTTTTCTAATGCCTGACCGATTGCACGTCGTCCAACATCTTGCAGTATCTGACGCATACCTTGTTCTATATCTCCTAGGCTCACATTGCCTTCTGTTGCAATACCCTCAGCGATGGCATCGCTTAATAGCGTTGCCATTTGGTTGACCACATCTTTATTCTGCCCTGTGTTAAAATCCATTGGAGCCTCCTGCGTTTTTTGTTTTGCTTTGTCAATGGTTAAACAAAATCACAGTTGGCTCTTTTTGTCCATCTTTTTCCCTTACGAGTTTTTACTGCACCCAATTCTGAAACAGTCCTACAAGCCCTTTTGATTTTATGTTAAAATAAAATGAGGAGAGTAAGTAGTGGCAAGTAAATTAGACTTTCTAGCACAAGTTCCTATCTTTAATGCGCTCACTGAATCTGAGTTGGTGGCTTTGGCGCAAATTAGTCAGGAGTATGAGTTTGAGGAGGGGGCCGTTATTGCCTATCAGCGAGATGTGGCTGATAGTTTGTACATTATGCGGAACGGCCGTCTTTTTGCTCGCAATGTGGATGAACGGGGTATTGTACGCGAAACGCATGCCTACGGACCGAAAGATTACTTTGATGCCCGTTGGCTCTTTGCTGAAGATGCCCATCCCGCCACCATTCGGGCCACTGAATCAGGGCGTATGCTTGTCATCAAAGGTAGCGATTTTCTCATCTTTCTGGACAAAAATCGCAGTGTTTTGAGCCGATTAGAACCAGCTTTTAATGCTGACGGGCGTTTGCATAGTGGCTTGCCGGAAGAGGCTTGGGAGCAGGCTGGTAAGGTACGAGTACGCGCTGATCGGCGCAGTGCAGCGGTTAGTTTGCTGCCCGATGAATTAGTGGAGTATAGTTCTCGGCGCAGTCGATGGTTTTTGCTGTTGCGCACCCTAGGCCCATTTTTGAGCATGATTCTTTTGCCTATAGTGGCCTATTTTTTTCTTGTTACTTTTTCGACGATAGTGGCGACGGTGATTGCTGCACTGGTTGGTGCAGCAGCCTTCATCTTTTTCTTGTTCCGAGCTTTAGATTGGTCTAATGATTATTTTGTTATCACCAATCGGCGGCTGATTCATCGTGAGTTTGATCTACGCACATTCCGAACCATGATCAATAAAATTCCGATGGAGCAGGTGCAAAGTGTGGAAATTGATAAGCCTACTTTTATATCCAATCTTTTTAATATTGGAACAGCCCGCATTACAACAGCTTCAGCCAAGGGGATTTTATATTTTGACAATATTGATAATCCAATTGCGGTGAAGGAGACGCTGAACCGTTTGAGCCAACAAGTGCGTGCCTTGGATGCAGGGCGGGAACAGGCCACCATGCGCCGTTCGTTGGAGAATTATTTTCAGGTGGAGCCAGCCTTTTCTGCTGTGACTAATGGGGAAGATGAACCAAAGACCAGTGCGCCCAGGCGTGAGGATTTTTGGACAAAAGTGCGTAAGCGGTATACCTGGCGGCTAGAAGAAGATGGGGTGATTACCTATCGTAAGCATTTCTTCATTCTATTTCGTGAAATTGCTTGGCCAGCAACAGCTTTTATTCTTCTTTTCGTGACACAAATAGCATTGATTCGGATTTTTCAGTTCACTTGGTCACAGATTTGGCTCATTTACTTAGTCCTATATGTGCTTGATTTTGGTTGGCTTATCTGGGAGATTGAGGATTGGCGCAACGACACCTTCCAATTGACAGATCGTTATGTGATTGATATTGACAGACGGCCGTTTGGCTTTGGTGAAAGTCGTAAACAGGCTGAACTGTCTAATGTGCAAAATGTAAA
The DNA here is from genome assembly GCA_965223555.1 of Promineifilaceae bacterium (SeqCode). Classification (GTDB taxonomy): domain Bacteria; phylum Chloroflexota; class Anaerolineae; order Promineifilales; family Promineifilaceae; genus CBDCWU01. The sequence continues at coordinate 1,218,872 of CBDCWU010000007.1, read as the reverse complement.
TGCTGACAGACCGGGCTTGATCCCTACTATATTTAATTATGGTGATGTGATAATCGAGACAGCTGGGGCTACAGCCGATCTTACTTTTGAGGATATTCCCAATCCTAGCGTTGTGCAGAGTGATGTCTTTCAACGGCGAGATGTGCAGCAACGCCTCAAGCGGATTGGCGATGGCGAACGCCGCCGCAAGGAGTATGCTGTTTTGCTTGATGTATACAAACAGGCAGAAGAACAAAATCGCTTGCCACGCCGCACCCCTCGATTTGATGAAGTGCCGGACATTGAAGAGTATGAGGAAGATTTTTAATCCTGCAGGACTTATGCAGTTTAGGTCGGCGGCTGGTGTCTCACCATGCCGCCTAGCTGGCTTGGTCAGGAGACCGACCAGAGCGAATGCGTGAGTCCTATCCTATTTTGTTTTGAACTTATTGAACTCTAGTCGCGTAATTACGTGATTGCGTAATTGTGTAATGATTTTGTATGGCTGTTTTAGATATTGTAACCATCCCCAACCCTTCCTTACGCCGTAAAACGCGGCCAGTTACCCAATTTGATGCCGATTTGCAAAAGCTGATTGATGATATGATCGAAACGATGCGGGATGCACCCGGTGTAGGCTTGGCTGCGCCTCAGGTGGGACGACCGTTACGGTTGAGTGTCATCGAAACCGTGCCAAAGGTGGATGAGGAAGGCAATGAGATCGAAGAGTCTCGTGAACTTTTTGTTATTATCAACCCAGAAATTATCTGGGAATCTCGTGACGAACTTTTGGGGGTAGAGGGTTGCCTCTCGATTCCAGGTTATGTGGGGGAGGTGGCAAGAGCGGAGAAGATTCGGGTGCGGGCGCAGGATAGACACGGTCGTAAAATACGCTTGCGCTTGAATGGTTGGACGGCTCGCATCTTCCAACATGAAATTGATCACCTCAATGGTATTTTGTATATTGACAAGCTCACGTCCAAAGAGAATTTCTGGACAGAAGAAGAGTTTCAGGCCATGCAAGAGGCTGAAGAGCAAGAGGAAGCTGTGGCTCAGACCACTACTGAATGACAGTGCAATCGGCAGCCGGAATATGACATGTGCTAGGTAGACACAAGGCATCTGTCCCTACTTTCAGTCTTAGCCAGTGCATAGCACGACCAGGTGATAACGACTAGGTGCTTTCTACTGAGAACTCTGCACAATCTTGGTTTACCAGTACTAGGCTCCTATGATATAATCCTCCCGATTTATTTTACTACTTGGAGTTGGATGATGACTTTAACGATACAGGATGTAGAAAAAATAGCTGATTTGGCACGGTTGGAATTGACGGGAGCTCAAAAGATGGCCTATTTGGGGCAACTCTCAGCCATACTGGATTATGCGGAGATGTTGAATGAGCTAGATATTGATGATGTGCTGCCCACATCATCGGCCGTTTCCCTGAAAAATGTGATGCGTGATGATAAAATCAAACCTTCACTGTCTTTGAATGATGTGCTGTTTAATGCACCACAGCAAGCCAATAATCAGTTCCGTATTCAGAGCGTTTTTGATGATGCTTAAGGGTAGACGGCCGTTCTTTACACATTAAATGACAGGGCCAAGAGCCCTGTTTTTGTTTGCAATAGAAAGTTATGGATTTAACACAATTGACCCTTACAGAATTACGCTTGGCCTTACGCCAAGGTCAAACAACCAGCCTAGAAGCTACGCAGGCCATGCTAGATCGCATTGTGGCGGTGGATAATGATATTCAGAGTTACTTGACAGTGACTGATGAGATGGCCTTGGCCCAAGCAGCAACGGCCGATCAACGCCGTGCTAATGGTGAAGATGGCCCCCTGGTGGGTATTCCTATTGCTGTCAAAGACATCATCTGCACTGAAGGTGTTGTCACCACGGCTGGTAGCAAAATATTAGAGAATTTTGTGCCGCCCTACGATGCTTTTGTAGTACAAAAGCTAAAAGAAGCGGGAGCCATTATCTTAGGCAAAACCAATACAGATGAGTTTGCTATGGGTTCATCTACTGAGAATTCTGCTTACTTCACCAGCCACAACCCTTGGGATTTGACACGGGTTCCAGGGGGCAGTAGTGGTGGTAGTGCGGCGGCTGTAGCGGCGGGCATGGCTTATGCTGCCCTGGGCACAGATACAGGCGGTAGCGTGCGTCAACCCGCCTCTTTTTGTGGACTGGTTGGTTTGCGTCCCACATACGGCCGACTATCGCGTTGGGGTGTAGTGGCCTTTGCTTCCTCATTAGATCAGGTAGGTAGTTTTGGGCGCACGGTGGCTGATTGTACCGCTTTGTTCCAAGCCACGGCTGGGTATGATGAACGGGACAGCACTTCACTGAACACACCTGTGCCAGATTATGAAGCGGCCCTGACGGGTGATATCCAAGGGTTGAGAGTGGGTGTGCCTCAAGAATATTTTATTGAGGGGATGGAGAGTGAAGTGGAAACGGCCGTGCGTCAAGCCATCGCCAACTTAGAAGAATTGGGGGCGGAGATCATCGAGATTTCATTGCCCCATACCCGCTATGCTCTACCCGTCTACTATCTCATTGCCCCTGCCGAAGCCAGTGCCAACCTGGCTCGTTACGATGGGGTTCGTTATGGGCCACGCCATGAAGGCGCAGATGTCATCGAGTCTGTTAAAAAGACTCGTGCCCTCTTTGGCTCCGAAGCCACACGCCGCATCATGCTAGGAACATACGCCCTCAGTGCTGGCTACTACGATCAATATTACGGCCGTGCCTTGAAAGTTCGCACCCTCATCAAAAACGACTTCCAAGCTGCCTTTGACCAAGTGGATGTTATTGCTGCTCCCACTAGCCCGTCCACCGCTTTCAAAATTGGGGAAAAAGCCGATGACCCCCTCAGCATGTATCTGGCGGATGTGTTTACCTTGCCCCTGAACCTGAGTGCAAGTTGCGGCCTCTCCGTTCCTTGTGGCTTCGACAGTCAAGGGCTGCCCATTGGCCTACAACTGATTGGTAATACTTTGCAGGAAGCTACGATTTTGAATGCAGCCTATGCTTATGAACAAGCCACGGAGTGGCATCGGCAGTTGCCCGTAAGCAGTAAGTAGTAATCCGTCACGGATTACCGTTCACCAATTGCTGGTGTACAGGAGAAATTATGAAGGTCATCATTCCTCTCGCTGGATTTGGATCTCGGATGCGGCCACATACTTGGAGCCGGGCCAAGTCCTTGCTAAATGTGGCAGGTAACACGGTCATCGGTCATTTGTTGGATCAGATGGCGGCCATTACGACGGAAGAAGTTGTCTTTGTCGTTGGCTACAAGGGTGAAGAGCTTGAGGCTTGGATTAGGCAGCAGTACTCTCATTTGGACAGCCACTTTGTACAGCAGCCAGAACCTCTGGGCCAAGCCCATGCTTTGTGGCTCTGCCGCGATTTTATGGTTGGGGAGGTTTTGGTAGCTTTTGGTGATGGCATTGTTAAGGCGGAATATGCTGATATACCTGAGCCGGATGTGGATGCTGTAATGTTGGTGCAGGAGGTGGAAGACCCGCGCAAATTCGGTGTGGTGGCGGTGGATGAGCAGGGATTTGTGCAGCAGTTGGTGGAGAAACCAAAGACGATGGACCACAAGTTAGCGGCGGCAGGGATTCATTGGTTTGGCGACGGCCGTCTCCTGGCGCAGGCTCTTGATACTGTTATCCGCGAAGATCACAAAACCAAGGGCGAATATTATCTAGCTGATGCTTATCAGGTATTGCTGGCGCAGGGGATAAAGATCGGTACGAAGCCAACCACATTTTGGCTAGATGCGGGGAACCCAGAGAACATTTTGGCGACGAATGCGCGGCTGTTGGGTCTGGGGTATGGCACGGCTGATGCCATTGACCGCAGCTATGCTGAGGATTTCACGGTGATTCCGCCTGTGTTTTTGCATGAAACGGCCGTTGTGGAACGGTCTGTCATCGGCCCCTATGTCAGCATCGAGGCTGGTGCCATTATTCAAGATAGCATTATCCGCAACAGCCTCATTGATGCCAAGGCTCGCCTGGAAAACTGTATTCTGGATACAACCTTAGTGGGGGAACGCGCTTCAGTCAAAGGACAGAGCCTGAAGTTATTTGTGGGAGATGACACCCATATTGAGTTGACATAAACTAGAAAAAATAGAGATAGGCCGCAGCTATTCCTCCGGCGTTACACCAAACCAATAACGGTGGGGCCATTCGTGGGCGGCTTCAGTCGCTGTCATTTGGCCGGATATAACGGCCGTTATCTGCTCATTTGTAAAATAGCCCTGCTCTTCAATGAGGATGGGGCGAGCAAAGGGAAAGGCTGTGCGCATGGCGTTGCTCAAGGGCAAGGGCAACCTTGTCCAAAAACCAGCACTGTTGGCCACAGATGGACGAGCCGGGATGAAACGAAGATGCTGGATGGGTGCTTGGTGGCTGAGGAATTTGATCCATTCCCAAGTGGCTAATGGTTGTTCGCTTTGTTGCGTGATAATATTGCCCCGAATCCTCAATGGGGTAATGCCATCGAATCGGTCTGAGCCAGGAAAGGACACAATGCCAACGGCATCCAACAGCAAAAGATGCTCATATCGCACTGGATTGTCAGCCCAAATAAGTGCCTGACGCTGGACGGCTTGGGCACGCAATATGAACCGCGCTAATTCGGCCTCTGGTATTTGAGTAAAGTCGGGCATTTCTTCGGCACTGATCATTTGTTCATACCATTCAAGTGCAGCAGCAACGGCCGTTACATCTAAATGGCGACCACAGCGTACTGTGGCCTCTTCTGTACACTCATTTTTCCAATTGTAAGCATAGGAATAGAGGGTGTCGCGAGTAATATCAAGGTAGCCCCAAATCATGCCTTCGCTGGGATTATTGTCTAAAACGGCCGTCATATCCTGCGCCATCTCATCCCATGTCCAGCGCAAGGTGGGCTCAGGCTGACCTGATACTTGATAAGCCATGCGATCATAAAAAATGACCTGCATTTCGGCCACCTGGGGAATTTGCCACATGCGTCCTCGCCAAAAGGAAGACGCCCATACTTGCTCATAAAAATCCCCAGGCTCCAAATTCGCATCACCCAGGGCAAAATCAGTCAGGTCATAGACCGCGCCTCTGCTAATGAGGGCTTCGGTTAGCTGAAGAGCAGCCCCATCTAGTTCGGCAAGCTGCTCCGGATCTGGTGGATCAGAGGTCAAAGGGGTCAATTCTACAGTGATGCGAGGATGAAGGCGCATGAATTCTGTGGCAGCGTCTTGATATTCAAGAAAGGCCACATCATCTTCGGGGGGTACACCAAAACGGATCGTAACCGCTGGGGACAAGTAGGCTTCTATTTTTTGGCGAAGGAGATCATAAAAAATAGGGGCAGGCTGGCCGTCACTGTCCAGGGCCATGAGATAGGGGGAGGGAATATAAATATCGCCTGCAACGGGTGTATCCCGATAATCATCGCGCACCACCACACGCAGCGGGAATTGATTGTCTGGACAAGCGTCAGTGCAGACCTCATTGATAACATTACTGATAAAATTGCCAATATCACCCTGCCAATGCCAATCAGCTTCGTGCATATTTAGGTTGCCCCAGTTTAAGGAGACCTGCTGCGGAAGCCCCCAAAAGTCATCTGGTGGAGGTGTGTGGAATACCTGAGCGTTTTGCTGACGGAAAAAGGCTACATTTTGCCACATTTCCCCACTGGCTTCCCAGACCACATCGGCGCGAATATTGGTGTTGAACTGTTCTGCATGGGTGACACGCAACCCGGCACGGGCTTTTTCCTGGTTGTAAGGCAGCAGTTGAGCTGTTTGCCAAGCTTCGTCATTGGCGAAGGCGGAGAGGAATAGGGGGCCATTGCCTTTGAGGTAGGCTTCATGTTCTAGATCGAGTAGGTCTTGCACGGCCGTTACCAAAGCGTCTGCTGACTCATCATTTTGGGTCAAAATCTGACGACCTACATAAAAGCCGCCCAAAATAACTACAATGACGACTAGCCAAAGTGGGTGAATAGGCAGTCGTGGCCCCCGGTTGGGTGTGGGCCGATTCATGAGGCCTTCGTTTTCTTCCTCTTCAGCAATATACCATTCAAATTGATCGCTCATCTCTTTCTCCACTGCAAGACAAATTGTTGCCACTGTTTGGTGATGATGATTTCGTCAGGATTGGGGGTGTATGATTGGTTAAGGGGATAAGCAGTGATAGATAGGTTGGTGATGCCAGGACGGCCGTTCTCATCCCAAATTTTCACTTCAGCTAACAAGCGTTGAGCGGCCGTTGCGTCCGGGCCATAATTGCGGACAAGTAGCTCTATATGACTCGAGGTATCAGTTGGCTGTTGTGCTAGCAGGGCTAATCCAGCGTTGGTCCATACACCAACCGAGCTTTGCCACTCATCAGCATCCTCCCGCTGGAAAAGAGCCGGGACTAGACCTGTTTTGGCTGCTTCTCCTTGAGCGATGAGGTGACAAAACTGATGTTCGTGCAAGGCTAACCAGGCCAGGAGATCACGCCATAATTTGCGCGGCGTAAGTGTGACATTGGTCGAATGTTTGTGACCTGGCTGCTGTAGCCACTGATAGAGCCTATCAGCCTCATCGGGTAGGGGGGCAATAGCTCGCATGGTTAGATTAGGGACAGGCCCAAGACGCAGCTGGTATTCTGGCTCGGCGAAGGGGCCACGCAGGCGCATGAAGCCACAAGGGGCGACGGATTGGCTGACGAGACGGCCGTTGGCACGATCAAAGGCGACAGATAGCTGGGGGCCATTCAGGGAGAGAGGCAATAGGAGACGGCCGTCTCCTGTCAATTGTTCCAGCCAAGCCGGGCTGATGTCCCAGCCTCCCACTGTGAGAATAATGCGATCATAGGACGCATGATCGGTCCAGCCCAGTGTGCCATCTGCACAAATGACATGTACGCTATCTACTCCAGCTGCTTGCAAATGTGCCTGGGCTGCCAGCACAATATCCTCATCAATATCCAATGTGGTCACCCGACCCGTTTCTCCCACAATATGGGCCATAAGGGCTGCGTTGTAGCCTGTGCCTGCGCCAATTTCCAAAACATGATGACCTGATTGTAAGGCTAATTGCTCTAGCATGATGGCCATCATGGCTGGTTGGGAGGAGGAACTGATAGGACGGCCGTTTTCCATTTTAGTGGGAATGGCTCTGTCCTCATAAGCTTGTTCAATGGGAATATCGGGTAGAAAGTGGTGACGGGGCACCGATCGGAAGGCGGCCTCAACCAACGACGACTGAATCAATTCATCGCTGATGAGTTTATCTATGAGAGTTTGATGGTAAGACGTGGCTTCGCCAGGTAAGTTGGACATGCCTCTATTCCTTATTAAGAGGCCATTATAACAGAAACGGCCGTTTCCCACTGGCAGAAACGGCCGTTAAACAATTGCCAATCAGATAAACTTAATTCTGGAACGTGCCTTCTTCCCCTGTCAGCTGCGACTGCCAACTTATGCCCGGTCTTGATTCGGGTGCTTGAAAGCGATACATTCCATCCTCGTCAGGCAGCACGCCTGCCTGTGTCATCACTTCGGGAGCGACAAACATGGGCACATCCTGACGTACAGCCAGATTGATGGCATCGCTGGGGCGGCAATCTATCTCATGAGTGGTCCCATTTTTGCGAATAGTCAATGAACCGTAAAAAATTGTCTCATGCAAGCGGCTGACAGCTACATTTTCCAATTTCAAGTTGCCTAAATCCATCAAAGTACGGGTGAGATCAAAGACCAACGGCCGTTTTAACTCTTTCTCTTGCAACTTGAACAAAAGCAAATCTGCTTCAGAGGGCCCAATCCAAATCGGCAAATAGCGATCTTGTGCCTTCTCCTTCAAAATAACGACACGATGTTTATGCAAAGAACGCCACAAGGCATCTAGTTCCGCCTGTTCCATTGTTGCACCTTCATTATCATCGGGCGAATCAGCCTGGGGAGCAACTATGATGGCTAAAATATCATGAATGGCAACTTCTAACATGTGAACCTCCGTGGGGGTCAGGGCAGACCGCAGACGATTGCGCCCACGGTGTACCCGAACTTTGACAGCGCTGAGGGAGATGCCTAGCTGCACGGCCGTTTCCCGATGACTAAATCCATCTCGATATACCAACAGTAAAGCTTCTTGCTCAGATGGCGGCAAATCACTAATAGCTGCGTAAAGATGTTGTTCGACTTCGCGTTGTTCGGCTATCTGTTCAGGTGTCAGTTGAATAGTGGGGAGGGAAACGGCCGTTTCCAAATCCACCAATCGCCTCATCTGTCGCTGCCGCATCTTAGCCATATTGAGGCCAATGCCACAAATCCAGGCACGGAATTGCTCTGGCTGGCGCAAATTGTTCAGGCTCAGATAGCCTTCCAGAAAGGCATCCTGCACCACATCGTCCACCTCAGCTGAATAAGGTAGCACGGCCCGCAATACCCGCCGCACCCGATTTTGATGACGGGAGACCAAACGGCCGTAAGCCGATTTATCACCCGTTCGACATCGTTCAACTAGGGCTGCATCTGTCAGTTCTGTCATCTATTTTATTATAGTTGCGATTGGACAGAAAAAGGTTACATGAAAATAAAAACGGCCGTTTCTCACTGATAGAAACGGCCGTTCACTGAATACTGCTTACTGCTTACCCTCTACTAAAGTTCCCCCGCCACCTTTGCCAGCCGCTCTATCGCCCGTTCCAAATCACTCATAGCTGTAGCAATAGAGAAGCGTACATGCCCCTCACCGCTGCTGCCAAAGGCAATGCCTGGTGTGCCAGCAATACCAGCTTTGTCAAGCAAGGCATCGGCTAACTCCAGGCTGTTTTTGCTACTGTGGGGGAAGCTGGGGAAGAGATAAAAGGCCCCTTCAATCGAGCGGCACTGTACCCCTTCGATCTCATTCATGGCCGTGACCATAAAATCGCGCCGCGCTTGGTAGGAATCACGCATCTCAGTGATGAATTCTTGCGGGCCAGTGAGGGCGGCGGCAGCAGCGTGCATGGTGAAGTGTGCCGCCGAAGAAACGGTCTGGCTATTCATGCGCGTAGCAACCTTCAAAATATTGGTCGGCCCCACCAGCCAACCCAGCCGCCAGCCCGTCATAGCATAGGCTTTGGACATGCCATTGATGGTCAGGGTGCGCTCGGCCATGCCGGGCAAGGAGCCGATGGAGATATGGGAACGGCCGTCGAACACCAATTTCTCATAAATCTCGTCGGCAATCACATACAAATCAGCCTCCAGGGCCACCTCTACTATGGCTTCCAACTCTGCTTGCGTCAAAACGCGCCCGGTGGGGTTGGTGGGTGTGTTGACCATGATGGCTTTGGTCTTGGGTGTGATTTGGGCGCGGATAAGATCGGCCGTTACTCTAAAATTATCCTGACTAGGTAAACTTACAGGCACAGGTGTGCCACCGGCCAAGATGATCATGGGCGAGTAAGAGACCCATACTGGCTCCAGGTATAGAATTTCATCGCCAGGATTGATAATTGAGGCCAAAGCGAGATAAAGGCTCCATTTGCCACCAGGGGTGACCACAACATCGGTTTTGGGATTCACTTGAATATTGTTGTCTCGCTCCATCTTGGCCGCAATGGCTTCCAACAATGGTGTCACACCCTTCATGGGCGCAGGATAATGGGTGCCCCCATTTTCAATGGAGTGCAAGGCGGCGGCGACGATATGTTCGGGGGTGTCAAAGTCAGGATCGCCACCAGCCAGGGCAATCACGTCATGCCCAGCCGCTTGTAGCGCTTTGGCTTTGTCATTGACAGCTAACGTCACCGAAGCCGGAATGCTGCTGACTCGTTCAGATATGGGTTTCATGTTTTTCTCCTCATTTACAGTTTTATGGTGCAAAGCCACTGCCCATGAAGCATGGGGGAAAGTGCCACACACCGACAGACTATTCTAACAAAGCAACGGCCGTTTAGCGATGCTCAAATCACCAAAGACGGCTAATGTAATTTGTGCAGCTTTGTCAGCCCAGTTAGAATCTCCTCACATATTTATTTTTTAGAAGGGACACGGAGTCGTACAGGGGCTCAGAGATTCACAGAGAAGAAGGGAGGATTTAGTTTCTTTTCTCTTTGTGCTCCTCTGTGCCTTCTCTGCAAATCTCTGCATACCCTATCCTCATAGGAGACAAAAATGCCCGATTTCCTCACCCAGATAGAGACGACTGCCATTCATGCGGGAGAACTGCCTGACGGCCGTAAAGCCCATGTAGCCCCCATTTATCAGACATCTACCTACACCTTCACGGATATGGAGGCGGTAGACCGCTATGCCAATGGTGAGGAGGGCAGTTACATTTATGGCCGGGGCCATAATCCCAGCCGGGCTGCCCTGGCTGCTAAATTGGCGGCGCTGGAGGGTTATGACCTGGATATACCTGTAACTGGCGAGATATTTGGCTCGGGTATGGCAGCCATAAGCGCGGCTTTGCTGGGCTTGGCTCAGGCAGGTGATCATGTGATTGCGGCTGAGATTATTTATGGCTCGTCAGATCATCTTATCGCTGAGGTGATGCCCCAATATGGTATTACGACCTCACGAGTGAGCAGCCTCGATCCCGAACTGTTGGCGCAAGCCTTAGAAGCACATCCCAATACCCGGGTTGTCTTCTTGGAAACGCCTGCCAACCCAACGGCGACTTTGGTGGACATTGCGGCTGTGGCCGAGGTGGCACACGCTTATGGGGTCAAAGTGGTGGCTGACAATACCTTTGCCACACCCGTCGTGCAACGGCCGTTATCGTTAGGTGCGGATGTGGTGGTACACAGCACAACCAAATATATCAATGGGCATGGTACGGTCTTGGGTGGGGCGGTGATTAGCCCTGATGCAACTCTGATGGAGGAGAAAATTGGGCCGATGATGCGCTATTTTGGGGCTGTGCCCAGCCCATTTGACTGTTGGCTGACGACTTTGGGCCTCAAGACGCTGCCTTTGCGTATGCGGCAGCATTGCGCCAATGCGCTAGAGGTGGCTCGTTTTTTGGGGGATCAAGAGAAGATAACGGCCGTTACCTATCCTGGTCTGGAAGATAATCCCCAACATGAGTTGGCTAAACGGCAAATGCATGGTTTTGGGGCCATGCTTTCCTTTGAGATGGCTGATGAGGCAGCGGCGCGACGGCTGCTAGATCGGGTGCAGGTCTGCACGTTGGCTGTCAGTTTGGGCAATATTGACACGCTCATCGAACATCCAGCCATGATGACCCATCGCGGCATTGATCCTGAAGAACGAGCCCGCATTGGCATTCCCGATGGACTCATTCGTCTCTCGGTGGGTTTGGAGGCGGCAGAGGATATCATGAAGGACTTGCAACAGGCGTTGGCGGGGGTTTGAGAGGAGATTGGGAGATGGAGAGATTATGTTGCTTTGCTTGCGTAATCTCTCCATCTCAAATGGAGTGTCAATGAACATCCTAACCGGAGCTGTTACGGCCGTTCTCCTGGGTACTATGCAGGATGGAGGTTTGCCCCATATTGGTTGCCAGTGTGCCCACTGCACCAGTGGCACGGTTAGGTATGCTACCTGTCTGGCGATTGTGGATAGGCGTGGACGACCAGGAGCCAAGGCTACTGTCTGGTTAATTGACGCTACGCCAGACATTAAATTTCAGTTGAACCTGCTGGCGGACATCTTAGGTGAGCATCCCAATCGACCAAATCGCCTACGCCAACCCGATGGTATTTTTCTCACCCACACTCACATGGGCCATATTGGTGGCCTGCCCCAATTGGGGCCGGAGGCGATGTTCGTGCAGGGGTTGCCCTTGTTTGCGTCGGCCGGATTGGTGCAATTGTTGGGGGAAACGGCCGTGTGGCGGCCCCTCATACGCAATGTTCGACTGATCACGCTTATCCCTTATGAACCCATTACCCTAGCACCTGACCTGCATATCACCCCCATCCCTGTGCCCCACCGTGATGAGTGGGGCGTGGGAACCTTTGCTTTTCATGTGCAAGGAACTGCCCAATCACTGCTCTACTTGCCTGACATTGACCAATGGGAAGAGTGGCCAGAGGCACGGCAATATCTAGAAACGGTGGATATCGCTATTGTAGATGCTGCTTTCTTTAGTCGTGCTGAGCTAAACGGCCGTGACCCCGTGGCCCATCCCTACGTGCCCCACACCCTCAACCTCTTCGCCAACATCCCCGGCCAGCTTGTCCTCACCCATTTCAATCACACTAATCCCGTGCTAGATGTTGCCAGCCCTGAGCACCAAGGCGTTCTAGACGCTGGTGTACAACTGGCACAATTGGGTCAAGCCTTTATTCTGGCTGAAGAAAATATAGAGCTGTAGCAGTGGATGTACAGCTCTGTTCGTGGGTTGAAAGGCCGATACATTCTTGAAGTATATTTTCCTTTTCACGCATTACGAGGAGTTAGCCCAACGATACTTGGCTTTTTGCATTTTGCCGGTGCTTTATTGGAAATTCAGTGATCCCATTCAACCTAAAAAGCCTCAAGCCAATCTCTAAGATTGGCCCTAAAAACAAAAACCCCGCTCCTGAGCGGGGTTAATTATTACAAGTCAGGAATGCTACGCTGAAGCACTGGCAGTTCTGCCAGTGCTTTGCCTGCCCCTAAGGCGGTACAGGCAATGGGATTATCAGCTACATAGGCAGGTACACCGGTTTCTCTCGTAAGTAACGTGTCGATCTCTCGTAGCAAAGCCACACCCCCAGCCAAAGCCATACCTCGATCAATAATATCAGAGGCAAGTTCAGGTGGTGTTTTAGCCAAAACGGCGCGAATCACATTGACAATTGCTGCCAATGGCTCGCTCAAGGCATCTACCACTTCGCTGGTGTGAATGGTAATCGTGCGGGGCAGACCAGCCACCTGATCCCGCCCCTGTACTTGCATCTCCATCTCATCATCTAGCTCAATGGCTGACCCAATTTTGATTTTTATTTCTTCAGCTGTTGGCTCCCCAATCACCAAATTATATTTACGACGCACATAGGAGATAATGGCTTCATCAAGATGAATACCACCGATACGTACCGATTCAGCACAAACAATACCATTCATAGCCACAACGGCCGCTTCCGTTGAGCCACCTCCCAGGTCTACTACCATATTGCCTGTTGGTGTCCCCACCGGTAGACCGGCCCCAATGGCCGCTGCCAATGGCTCAGGAATCAAATGGACTTCGCGGGCGCCAGCAGCCAGGGCAGCTTCGCGTACCGCACGCCGTTCCACACTGGTCACGCCATAAGGGACGGTCACCATGACAACGGGCTTGCGGATACGTAACCGTCCAGCCACTTTGTTAATGAAATACTCCAGCATCCCCTGAGTGACAAAGTAATCCGCAATCACCCCTTCTCGCAAAGGCCGCATCACTTCAATCAGTTCTGGTGTACGACCATACATCTCTTTAGCAGCCCGCCCCACTTCCACAATAATCGTGTTCTGCCCATCCTCACGAATGGCAACTACTGAGGGTTCTTGCAGCACAATTCCCCGTCCCTGATCATGCACCAGAACGTTCATCGTGCCTAAGTCAATGGCAATATGCGGCGTAAAAAGTGCCACTTAGTTGTTATCCTCTTCGAGGGAGCCTGTGGGGAGAGTCCGACGGCGACGGCCAGAGCGGCGGCGACCGACATCTAAGCGAATTTGTGCACGCATGAGCGAAGCCTGAATCTGAGCATACCGATCAGGATCCTCAGGCACACCCTCTTTCATCAACTGTTCAGCCCGTTCTCGTGCCCGTTCGGCACGTTCCAGGTCAATTTCTTCAGCCTGCTCGGCCGAGTCAGCCAGTACAACGATTTTAGTGGGCTGAACCTCGGCAAAGCCACCACCAATAGCAAAAAACTCTTCATCTCCATCTAACGGCCGTACAATCACCTCACCAAATCCCAGCGTTGTCAACAAGGCTGAGTGATTAGGTAAAATCCCCATGCGGCCTTCCGTGCCAGGCAAACTGACTGAACTTACTTCGCCACTAAAAACCGTTCTTTCCTGCGTAACAATATCACATTGCATTGGCATATTCAGTAACCAGTGATCAGTAACCAGTGATCAGTAACCAGTATTCAGTCATAGCGTTTACTGAATACTGAATACCGAATACTGAATACTAAACTATGCGCTTGCTCGCAAACGTTCAGCCTTCTCCACTGCATGGTCAATCGTCCCTACCATGTAGAAGGCTTGTTCCGGCAAATCGTCGTGCTCGCCATCCAAAATTTCGCGGAAGCCACGAACTGTCTCACCTGTGGGCACATATTGCCCTTGTAGGCCATGGAACTTCTCAGCCACAAACATCGGCTGCCCTAAGAAACGTTCAATCTTCCGGGCGCGAGCCACCAACAATTTCTGATCCTCGCTCAACTCATCAATACCCAAAATAGCAATAATGTCCTGCAAATCCTTGTATGTCTGCAAAACCTGCTTCACCTCGCGGGCCGTGCGGTAGTGCTCCTCGCCCACAATGTCGGGCTGCAAAGCACGGCTCGAAGATGACAAGGGGTCAACGGCCGGGAAGATACCCTTGGCAAATACACCCCGATCCAAAGTCAAACTAGCATCCAAGTGGGCAAAGGTAGCCACTGGAGCTGGATCAGAGTAGTCATCGGCCGGTACATAAATGGCCTGCATAGAAGTGATGGAGCCGCGTGTGGTGGAGGTGATGCGCTCTTGCAGCGAACCCATCTCAGAGGCTAAAGTGGGTTGGTATCCCACCGCGCTGGGCATACGACCCAGCAAAGCGGACATCTCAGAGCCAGCTAGCACGTAGCGGAAGATGTTGTCAATGAAGAGCAACACATCTCGCCCCTCATCGCGGAAATATTCAGCCATAGCCAGACCAGCCAAAGCCACGCGGAGACGTACACCAGGTGTCTCGTTCATCTGACCAAAGACCATAGCCACAGAATCTTGCACTCCGTATTCCTGCATTTCATAGAAGAAGTCAGTGCCTTCACGGGTGCGTTCGCCTACGCCAGCGAAGATGGAGTAGCCGGAATGTTCACGGGCAACAGAGCGAACCAATTCAGCAATGGTAACGGTCTTGCCCACGCCAGCACCACCATAAATGCCTGTCTTACCACCTCTGATGAAGGGGGCAATAAGGTCAATGACTTTCATACCTGTTTCAAAGGTTTCGGTGGCCGTGTTTTGATCCTGAAATTCGGGGGCTTCGCGGTGAATGGGATAGTAGGTTTCAGATGAGGGCGTATCACCACCGTCAATGGCGTTGCCGACCACATCGAAGATACGGCCGAGTGTCACCTGGCCCACAGGCACTTTGATGGGATCGCCTGTGGAACGAACTTCCACACCTCGGGGCAAACCGTCGGTGGAACCCATAGCTACTGTTCGTACCAAACCACTACCTAAATGTTGCTGAACTTCTAAAACGAGACGGCCGTCTGGCCCATCTAACTCTAATGCTTCAAAAATACCTGGTAATTCTGTCTCCGCGAATTCAACATCTACCACCACACCACGAATCGCAGAAATCTTGCCAATTGCCATCTAGTCCTCCAATTTTGAATTGTGAATTATGAACTGAAAATTGTGAATGCTATCTTATGCTGCATAATTTATCGTTACCTGTTCAAAATTCACTATTTCCTTAACCTGCTAGCGCCTCTGCACCACCAACGATGTCCAAAATTTCACTGGTAATACTTGCCTGACGCGCCTTGTTGCGCTCCAAAATCAAAATTTCAATTAACTCAGCCGCGTTATCGGTGGCGTTATTCATGGCCACATAACGGGCACTATGTTCGCTGGCTAATGCCTCCAGCACCGATTGAAAAATCTGTAACTGGGTAAAACGTGGCACAACTACATCCAACAAAGCGGCTGGTTCTGGTTCATAGCTGTATACTCGATCGGAAACACCAGCCAAGTCTACGCTAGATACATATTCCGCCACAGCCATGCCGCTAAAGTCGAGGGGTTTGAGAGGCAGCAATTGCTTAACAGACGGCCGTCTTGAGAGCAAGTTGACGAAATCTGTATAGCCAACAAAAATTTCATCATACTTGCCTGACAAATAATCCTCTGTCACCATCCTGGATACAGGAGTTGTATCCAGAATTGAAGGTGGGTCCGGCATATTATCAAATGTTGCTACCACATTGTAGCCTCGTCGAATCATCAAATCGCGCCCTTTACGGCCGATTGTAATTACATCTACAGGCACTGGCAGAGCTTTCAAGAACTGCTCGGCCCGCACCACCATATTGCTGTTATAGGCTCCAGCCAGACCACGATTACCCGTGATCAAAATGAGGGCTGCTTTCTTAATCTCATCCCGTACTGTTAGCAGCGGATGTCCGGTTGAGCCAACACCGGGCTGTGAAGCCAAATTATTCAATATCTCAAAAGCCTTCCCCGCGTAGTCACGAGTTGCTTCAACTTGTCGCTGTGCCCGTGCTGCTTTTGAGGCGGAAACGGCCGCTAACGCATTTGTCACTTGAGAGATATTGCGAATACTGCGTATTCTGGTATTAAGTTCGCGTTCAGTAGCCAAAAGAAACTCCCGTTCCAGTAATCAGTGGTCAGTAATCAGTCACTCCCACTGATTACTGGTAACTGTTTACTGATCCTAGTTCGACCAATTTGCGTTAAAATCCTCAACCGCTTGTTGCAAAGCCGTTTCCACGTCATCATTCCAGGCGCCACTTTCCATGATCGGCCGTCCCACATCAGGTTGGGCCGTATCCATATAACGCACAAACTCTTGCTGCCATCGGCTAATCTGATCCACAGCCACATCATCCAAAAAGCCACGGGAACCAGCATAGATCAACATCACCTGATGATCCAAACGCCAAGGGCTATATTGGGGTTGCTTCAACAGCTCCATCAGCCGCTCACCGCGGGACAATTGCCGTTGTGTGGCTGGATCCAAATCAGAACCAAATTGGGCAAAAGCGGCCAATTCACGGTACTGCGACAAGTCAGACTTCAAACCGCCAGACACCTTACTCATAGCCCGCTTTTGGGCGGCACTACCGACACGGGACACGGATAGACCAGCATTGATAGCTGGACGTTGACCAGCGTTAAATAGATCTGTCTCTAAGAAAATCTGGCCATCCGTGATGGAAATAACATTGGTGGGGATATAAGCGGACACATCGCCCAGCAAGGTTTCGATAATGGGCAAAGCAGTTAGTGAACCACCGGAACCGGGCACCTTTTTAATTTCATGGTTTTCCTGCTTGGGGTCTCCCAATGCTTTCAGACCATGTTCAATTTCTTCCTCTTCCAGGTTGCCAAAGTATACTTTGCCGTCTACACCTTTGCTATCGGCCGTTACCTCTGTTCCTTTCTCCACTATTATCCACTCATCTCGCAACCGTACAGCCCGTTCTAACAAGGTGCTGTGCAGCGAGAAGATATCGCCAGGATAAGCCTCGCGACCAGGCGGACGGCGCAAAATCAAAGACATTTGGCGATAGGCCCAAGCATGTTTGGAAAGATCGTCATAAATAATCAAGGCATCTTTACCCTGATCCATAAACTCCTCGCCAATCGTGCAGCCAGAGTAGGGGGCGAAATATTGCAGCGGGGCTGGATCAGATGCGCCAGCCACTACAACCGTGGTGTAATCCATGGCCCCATATCTTTCTAACGTGTTCACAACTTGGGCCAACTGGCCTACACGTTGCCCAATGGCCACATAAATACAAAGCATGTCGCCACCACGTTGATTGATGATGGTGTCCAAACAAATAGCAGTCTTACCCGTTTGGCGGTCGCCAATGATCAACTCACGCTGACCGCGCCCAATGGGGAACATGGCATCAATGGAGACAATGCCGGTTTGCACTGGCGTGTCCACGCCCTTGCGTTCAATCACACCAGGAGCAGTGCGCTGGATAGGGCGCACTTTGCTGGCATTAATGGGGCCTTTACCATCAAGGGGATTGCCTAGCGGGTCTACCACACGGCCGATTAGAGCATCGCCCACGGGTACAGAAGCAATCCGACCAGTGGACCGTACTTCATCACCCACTTCAATTGTGGTGTAGTCACCCATGATAACGACACCAGCACTATCTGGTTGCAAGTCGAGTACTAGCCCGGCTGCACCATTGCTAAACTCAACCAATTCGCTGGCTTTGACATCAGCCAAGCCATTTACTTGGGCTACACCATCGCCTACGGAGATAACTGTACCGACACTGCGAGCCTCTACACGATGGTCGAAGTCTTCAATCTGTTTAAGAAAAGAATCTGCAAAGCTTGTGAAATCTGGGGAAAGGGTCTCCATTCACCAACCTCCTCGGGGATTTACGAGAATCAAGACAGAGGTAAAACAGGTTGCTCATGTCTCCAATCTCTCATATTTTTCATGAACTTTATGGTATTTATGCAAGATGAACTACCAAGCATGAGCCTGATAGTCAGAAAATATTACCTTACCTATGGGTATCTGTCCAATTATTCACAAAGAGCCAATCTTGTTTCGCTGCGATTGTGCATTTTATCACAATCAATATTGAGGTGTCAAAGAAAGTCGATGGAAAATGCACCGTTATGCGGTCCCTTTTTCAGGCTTGTCCAGGTTAGGAGACTATAGCGGGTAATTGTAAATAGAAGGTGCTGCCTTCCCCAAGTACGCTCTCTAGCCAAACTTGCCCCTGATGGGATTTGGCGATGGATTTAACGAGAGCCAACCCCAAGCCCACACCACTAGCTGCCCCCGGTGCTGCCCGATAAAACATTTCAAAGATATGTGGTTGCTGTTCCGCTGCAATGCCGATACCCTCATCTTGAACGGAGAGAAGGACGTTATTGGCTTGGTTTTGAGCCTGGATCGTAATGTGATGATCGGCCGTTGAGTATTTAATAGCATTTTCAATGAGATTGCTGACGGCCGAACGCAGTTGGGTGGAGTCCCCTTCCACTAGGTGAAGCGAGTCATCCATCGTGAAGGTTAATTCCATATGTTTGGCTAAAGCAATCCCGGCAAAGTCCTGCACAACATCTTTAATGATCTCACCCAGATTACAAGGTTGTTTTTGCTGTTGCCAGCGGGTGTTCACTTTGGCTAGTTCTAATAAACCTGTCACCATATTCATCATTCGCTCAGTGGAACTGAGGATGTGGCTGACAAACAGTTCCTGATCTTTATTTAAAGGCCCTATATCGCCTAGGTTTTGGGCAAAACCTGTGATAGCGTTTAATGGTGAGCGCATATCATGAGAAACTGTGGCGACGAACAGATCTTTTGCTTCTTCCAATTCTTGCAATGCTGTAATATCTTGGAGGATGAGGATACGGCCGTGTTCGGGAATTAAGGCTACACGTGGCACCCATACCGAGCCATCTGACAATGTAATTCGTTCATACAGGGGCAAGTTTTTCAACTCATTTACGGGCTGTGTCAGAATAACACCCAATACAGGTGGTTCCACAACCTCCAACACAGGCTTGCCGATAGCCTCATTTGTGAGTCCCAAGCGGGTGCGAGCGACTTGGTTGAGCAAGTGCAGGTTGTCTTCAGCATCGGTGATTAGAATAGGACTAGTATTGTGTTCCAAGGTTGTCTCAAGATGCTGCTTGCGGGTTTCTGCTTCCTTATACAGTTGAGCATTCGTTATAGCAATGGCCACGGCTGATCCAATAGACATGGCTCGTTCCACATCAGCATCATCAAAGCCGCCTACCTTATTCAGTAGCTCCATGGCTCCCACGATCTCACCATGCGAGATCAGAGGCACACATAATAGCGATTGTGTCGTGAAACCTGTTAATTCGTCCAGCACCCGGTAATGGCGTGGGTGTGAAGCCACATCGTTGGTGTACATTCGTTTGCCAGTTTGGGCTACATAACCAACAAATCCGATACCCAGCGGTACTTTATACTGTTTTAATAGCTCACTGGCCGTGCCTACATTTGCCAAAACCTTTAATATTTGTGACTTTTTGTCCAGTAACCAGATAGAAGAAGCAGCGATGTCCCAGCCATCGTGCACGAGTTGAATGGTTAAATCGATTACTTCATCTAAATCTAGGCTCGAAGTAAGGGTGCGTGTGATATTGATGAGTTGATTCAATTCAGCCACACTAGCAACCAGAGCTTGATCTGCTGCCTGGAAGACTTGGGCATTTTCTAGGGCAATCGCTGCATAATCAGCCAAAAATGAGAGCAAGAACTCATCTCGCTGGCTAAACGAGCGATTCATTGTTTGATTGCTTACACCCAGAACACCCATTGTGACCCCCCGCAGCTTGAGAGGCACAAGGAGAATGGCACGTGCATAAAGCTCATCCCCTATTTTTAAGCCAGCGTCATGGAAATCGGATTGGCGCAAGGGACGGCCGTTTTGCATCACTTGTCCAACTAAAGAAGTGTCCTGACTCAGTTTTGGGTAGCGAATAGATTGCTCTTGACTTTGGTAAGGGTATAGCCAGCCATTCTCTGCATCAGCCATCCAAATCGTGCTTTCTTCGGCCTCTGTCAAATAAGCAGAAGCTTCTAGAACCCGCTCCAAAACTTGATCAACGCTGAGCAGGGAAGTAAGCGCCTTACCGATGTTAAAAAGGGTGTTCATCTCCTGGTTTTGGCGGCTGAGTTCAACTTTGACGTGGCGAACTTCTTCAGCTAATTTATTTTTGTCATAGTGCAGGCGGGATTCGACCAGGGCGCGAGCAACGGCTTCCGTAATCTCATCAATGGTAAAGGGTTTGATGATGTAGTCGCGTGCCCCTAATCGGAAAGCGGCGATGGCGTTTTGCTCTGAGCCATAGCCCGTGACGAAGATGACAGGAATAGGGATAGATTCTTGCACCATCTGCTGCATGATTTCTAAACCAGTCATATCCGGCAGATCGAGATCCATCATGATAAGGTCTGGCTGTTCTTCGCGGATAAGTTGAAGACCGGAACGGCCGTCATAGGCCACGAATGTCTCATACCCAAATGTAGGTAATATGCGCTCCGCAAGCTGGTCTACGATAAATATGCTGTCATCAATGATCAATATGCGTTCGCCACTCATATTCTGGGCCTGCTGGGTATGATTTGGCGCATTATAACATAGGCGTAAGATTCTTGACATGTGAGGTAAGTCCATGTAATCTCGCCAGCGTGTAAGAAATTTTGATTTTCTTCAAGAGCAAAGCACCCAATGATATGATGATCTGAATATCATAAGGATAAAATCCCACTGGAGGTTGATATGTCCCGTACCGTTCGTGCGCCTATTGGCACACAACTCCATTGCAAAGGTTGGCTGCAAGAAGCTGCCTATCGTATGTTACAAAACAATCTTGACCCCGAGGTAGCTGGTGATCCCGAAAACCTCATTGTTTATGGTGGGCGTGGCCGCGCCGCCCGCAATTGGCCTGCCTTTGAGGCTATTTTGCAAAGCCTACGCGACTTGGAAGATGATGAAACGCTGCTGGTGCAAAGCGGCAAGCCGGTTGCTGTCTTCCGCACTCACCATGATGCGCCCCGTGTGCTCATTGCTAACTCCAATATGGTTCCCCATTGGGCCACGCAGAAGAATTTTGACAAATGGGAAGCTGAAGGACTGATGATGTATGGGCAGATGACGGCCGGTTCCTGGATTTATATTGGCACACAGGGCATTTTACAGGGAACGTATGAGACTTTTGGTGCGTTGGCGCGTCAGGCGGGCTGGGGATCGCTCAAGGGCAAATGGGTGCTAACGGCCGGGTTAGGTGAAATGGGTGGTGCACAGCCGTTGGCCGTGACTATGAACGAGGGTGTGGGTCTCATTGTGGAAGTAGACGAGTGGCGGGCAAGGCGGCGGCTGGAACATCGCTACATTGATGAGGTAAGTGAGGATTTAGAGGATGCGCTGCGGCGAGTGCAGCATTATATAGAGCGAGGTGAAGCACGCTCGATTGGTCTCATAGCCAATGCTGCTGACATTTTCCCACAACTGCTGGAGCGCGATCTTGTGCCTGATGTGGTGACAGATCAGACTTCTGCTCATGATTATTTTGCCTATTTCCCACACAATATGAGCTTTGAGGAGGGCCAGAAGCTGCGTGATGAAGACCCTGATGAGTTTGTACGCCTCTCCCGGCAAAGTATGGCTGCACACTGCGCGGCCATGGTAGAGATGCAGAAGCGAGGGGCCATTGTGTTTGATTATGGCAATAATCTGCGCCAACGAGCTTTGGATGCGGGGGTAGAAGAGGCGTTTAGCTATCCAGGTTTTGTGCCAGCCTATGTACGGCCGTTATTCTGCGAAGGCAAAGGGCCGTTTCGTTGGGTGGCTCTAAGTGGCGACCCAGAAGACATCTACGCCACGGATCGCGCCATTTTGGAACTGTTCCCTCATGATGAGCATCTACACCGCTGGCTGACGATGGCCCAGGAACAGGTGCATTTTCAAGGGCTGCCAGCCCGTATCTGCTGGCTGGGCTACGGCGAACGCCATCTAGCGGGTTTAAAGTTCAATGAGATGGTAGCTAGTGGTGAATTGAAAGCACCAATTGTGATCGGCCGTGATCATCTTGATGCGGGTTCTGTCGCAAGCCCCAACCGCGAGACGGAAGGGATGCTGGATGGCTCGGATGCTATTGGCGACTGGCCAATTTTGAATGCACTGATAAACACGGCCAGTGGTGCTACTTGGGTCAGCTTTCATCATGGCGGCGGTGTGGGCATTGGTTACAGCCTGCACGCGGGGCAGGTGATTGTGGCTGATGGCACACCGGCAGCAGCGGCGCGGCTAGAGCGGGTGTTGACGGTTGACCCCGGCATGGGTGTCGTGCGGCATGTGGATGCAGGTTATGAGCGAGCGGTAGAAGTGGCAAAGGAGCGCGGTGTGAAGATTCCTATGATGGATGATTGAATAATTTCCAATCACTCATCTCTAGGTCATTAGGTCTAGGTGCAAACAAAAATGTTTTTCGGAATGGAGGAACCAAGTTCCTCTGAGGAACTTGGTTCTTGATCTATCAGGATTTATTGGTTTGTATCTAGTTATTCCTAATGACAACGGGCAAATAAGTTTGAAAGTCGGTGGGAGGGGGAGGTGGTGCACTCCCGTCATATTCATAGGCTCCCAGATCGGCGGTAGCGCCACGGCTATTGCCCAAGATGTCCACTGTGGGGGCAAAGGCTAAGTTGGCTTGGCCGATAGCAGGACTGTGGGCGGGAATACGGCCGTATGTCTGTACAAGACGCTCAAACTCTTGCCGAATAGTATTCTTGCCACTGAGAAAAGCAGACCCGTTCCAGCGTGGTAAGATAAGCCCATTTTGATTGCTATTGAGCAGTGGATTGGCGACGTGATGATGAGCATCGTCTACCATGGGACTAAGAAAATCACCTGAAGGTATAGCCTCACCCCCATTCCAATAGAGATTATTGTCTATTTGGGTGTTGATCGTATTGGCCGGATCGCCATCTGCGAAGTCACCTGAACTGCCAGAAATACCAGCCCCCATTGTGCCTGTGGGATCAGACCAGATATTGTTATAGAAAGCGATGTTTTCATTCTGTGGATTATCCCCTGTAATTTCGACGCGCATGGCATAGGCATTGGCAGGTAAATCACCGACGATGGTGTTGTTGGCAAAGGTTACGTCTTTACTGCCTCGAATGCCAAGGACAGTATTGATTTCTTTGTTGCTGTTGCCGATGAAGAGGTTGTTTTCGATCTGTACATCTTCAGCCTCATGATAAGGCTTGCCATCATTACCCACTTTAATCGCAACTTCATTAGGATCACTTTCCCAGTTCATGAAGATATTGCGGCGCACTGTTACCCGCTTGCTGCCGAACAGGCCATTGGCCCCATCATTGCTGTCTTTGATGACAATGAAGGCTTTGAAATGATTGGGTTCACGGCCGCTTCCAGCAAAGTCGTTAAATAAAATATTGTCTTGAATCGTTATATCCGTAACGCTGTTGATGTCCATGTGCTGCTCGGAATCCCCTTGATTAAAGAAGATATTGTTTTCGATAGTGATAAAGCGGGAGCCATTGTGAATTTTTAGTAGGTCATTCTCGTAAGAGTCATGAAAGATATTGTTGCGAAAGGTAATGTTTTCCAGCCAAAGTTCATCTTTACGACTGCCAATGACGACATAACCGCTGGCCCCAGGCCCATCATGGCGGAAAACGAAGCCATCAAAGATGATGTTGCGGGCACCGCTCACTTCTAGAGCTGTACTATCGCGCTCGAAAACGGCCGTATAGGCCTCTACCGCCTTAAAAGTTGTCAGCGTGTTAAAACGCCGTTCCACATCATCGCCCCCATCATAGGTACCGCTTTTGAACCAAACTGTACAGTGATTATCTGGCACAACTTCTGCTGCATATGCCATTGTGGCCCAAGGCTGGCTAGCTGTGCCTGGGTGAGCATTATTGCCATTAGGGGCAACCCAATATTCACAATTTTGGGCTTGTGCCGGTCTGTGTGAGATGGTTAAAGCCGGGAAGCTCAAGCCAAACAGTAGGACGCCATAGAGATACAATTTAAATGAGATTGCGGGAGTCGTGCTTTTAGTAAACATCCTGAATTTTCCTTCCAAGCAACAATTTACCTACCAATTAGGTCACGTTGTTTCGCTAGAGTGTAAGCTAGGGTGTGGGGGGTGTGGGGTAAATTGTCTGCCAGATGAATATCGCAGAGCGATTATGGACAGCCGAAGGATGTGCAGTTCTTTGACATCCTTGCTGATGAGGTGGGGTCACCTCGAAGTTGTGCGGATTCTATGCTGAGGGTGATTCAAAAGAAATAGGAAGAAATTCCCTTTTAATAGTACCAAAGATTTATCTAGATGGGGTCTTGGAGCCAATTATGGCAACGAGGCAGCATTATTCCCTTTAGCTGAGACAATTTGTTGATAGATCACGGCCGTATCCTCAGCCATCAATTGCACATTCCGTAACAACACTTCATGGTGCCGCGCCACCATTTCCGCAGTAATGCCTACCGGGGCATAGGTCACATACAGCACTCGGTGTGTGGCTAATGTTACGGGCGTGCGCTGATCCTGCCCATAAATAATTGTGCAAACCACACTTTGAGCATCACGCATCATCATGTCATGGGGTTTAAGTGGCTGGGAACGGCCGTTCATCTGCACCAATGTCTCCTCACCTATGGAGGCAGCTACCACAAGCGGGCTTGCCAGCTTATCCAGATCATGGCTGGCTGTTAGTAAATGTGTTTCCAATTCAGCAGCAAAACAGGCATCCACTATTGGATTGACTGTGGGCAATGATTTACCCTTATGCAGCACCGATTCCAACTGCAATTGCACATGATAGGTCTTCTTGAAGCGGCGATAATAGGTTTTGTAAGCGGCTAACTCAGGTATAGTCAGCAAATCAGCGCGATTCATGCCTGCGTATTGCTGGCATAAATGGGCTTCCAGTTGTTGTTTGTGATCGGCTAGAGCCACAATCGGTTGGCTGTTGTCCACTGGTCCCAGTGCCAGCAGGCCAACATGGCCTCCGCTAAATGTGTTGTGCCAACTGTCTGTGAAAGTGATCGCTTTCATGGTGTGTTGTGAGATAGCAACGGCCGCCTAGGACTGATAGCTCTGCAAAATGCGGCGAGATACAGACCACTTATGCACCTCATCCGGGCCATCGTAGAGGCGGGAGGCGCGTTCATGACGATACCAATAGGCAATAGGCAAATCATCAGTCATGCCCAAAGCCCCATGTGTCTGTAAAGCCCGATCCAGCACCTTCATCAGAATGCCCGCGCAGAAGAACTTGATCATGGAGATTTCATTGCGCGAAGCATAGATGCCCTCTCGATCCATTTTGCTAGCTGCGTCCAAAATCATCAGGCGTGCTGCATTGATTTCGGCACGGCTTTCGGCCACCCAATTTTGAATGGTTTGCATATCGGCCAGAGTCCGCCCAGGAGCCAATTCCCGTGAGACAGCATACTGGCACATGAGGTCAAATGAACGTTCGCAGATGCCGATCCAGCGCATACAGTGGTGAATGCGGCCAGGCCCTAATCGCTGTTGGGCAATGGCAAAACCTGCTCCTTCTTCACCAAGCAAGTTGCTCTGGGGCACTTGCACGTCTTCATAGGTCACTTCAGCATGGCTAGCGTGGCCATTGCCTGCCTCGCCCATGACAGAGATATTGCGTACCAGAGTAAAACCGGGTGTATCCAAGGGGACAATGATCTGGCTGGCACGTTGGTATTTGGGGGCATGGGGATCAGTAACAGCCATGACGATAGCAAAAGCGGCCCCATCAGCAGCAGTGGTAAACCATTTGTGGCCGTCTATGATGTAGCTGTCACCTTCTTTAACGGCCGTTGTACTCATCACCACCGGATTAGAGCCCGCATGTTCTGGTTCCGTCATCGAAAAACAGCTACGAGTCTCACCCCGCAGCAGGGGCATGAGGAAAGTTTCCTGCTGCGCCTCCGTACCAAATTCAATCAAAATTTCCATATTGCCTGCATCGGGTGCTTGACAATTAAAAACATAGTGGCCAATCGGTGTGCGGGCCAACACTGCGCTCATGTAGCCATGCTCCATCACCGACAGCCCCATCCCCCCAAACGCTTTGGGGATTTGTGGCAGCCACCAGCCCATCTTCTTCACCACTTCGCGCTTTTCATCCAAAGCAGCTTTCACATTAGAGAAATCATGACCGAGAAAATCTTTTTCTAGGGGAATGATCTCCTCGTCTACAAATTCGCGCACCTCAAACAAGGTCTTTTTTAAGTCAGAGGATATATCGTACATAGTCCTAAAAAGAAATCCAATTTCTTCAAGAAATCGAATTTCTAAATGATTTACACTATGTTTGCACTTTTTATCGACATAATGTTCTTCTCTCTGGTAGCCTAAGGCCAATGGACCTTTTCTATGTGTGGTTGTAATCATTCTCTACCAGAGGTGATTTCGTTATGTAAACGAAAACTGCAAAGTTAGTGTGATTTAGATAATCACGTTTGTTTGTACCATTTGCCCGCCGTCAATGACAAAACGCGCCCCAGTCGTAAAACTGGACGCATCAGAAGCCAAATAGAGGGCAATGCCAGTCAACTCTTCTGGCTCTGCCATGCGTCTTTGGGCAATGGCTTGGGTGACTGCACTGTAAATGGATTCAGTCTGCCACAAAGCACGGCTAAAAGCCGTCTTGATAAAGCCAGGCGCAATCGCATTCACTTGAATATTGTCGGTCGCCAATTCGGCTGCCAAAACTTCTGTGAGCATGAGAACGGCCGCTTTGCTTACACAATAAATGCCCATCCCCGGTTGTGGCTCCAAGCCCGCCACCGAAGCGACATTAATAATCTTGCCACCGCCACGTTCTTTCATACTTTCTGCACAAGCTTTGGCCATCCTAAAATACCCCTTAACATTCACATCCAAAATCTTGTCCCAATGACCCTCTTCTGAAGTAACAATAGGACCGAAATGAGGATTGGTGGCCGCATTGTTGACTAAAATGTCCACGCCACCATAGGTTTCTGCAATCTGAGCCATCAAAGCAGCTACCGCTTCATTATCGCCTGTGTGGGCGGCAATAGGCAAAGCTTCGCCACCGGCTTGGCGAATGATGTTAGCCACTTCATTTAGCCCCGCTTGCTTGCGGCTTGCCAAAACTACCTTAGCCCCAGCAGCCGCATAGGCTTCGGCAATGGCTTGCCCAATGCCACGCGAAGCCCCAGTGATAAGAGCAACTTTTCCAGTTAAATCGAACATATTCATTTAAACAATCCCCTGGTTGTGGCTTGGCCACCTTTCGGAATACGCAATATGTAATTAATTATAAGGTGTACAGTTCGCCAAATTTACGGCGTAGATAGCGGATGTAGGGAGCGATAGTCAAGGGCTGGCCGGTAATGCGTTCAATGAGTTCATTAGCGGTGAATTTGCTGCCATGTTGGTAAATGTTTTCTTTGAGCCAGCCATGTAGTGTGCCAAACTCTCCTTGTCCAATTTGGCTGGGAATAGCTGGATGGGCGGCAAGGGCTTGATCAAAAAAGATCGCACTCATGATATTGCCCAAGGTGTAGCCTTGGAATGCACCTCCCACAAGGCCACTGTACCAATGTACATCTTGAAGGACACCATCTGTGTCATCGGGCGCTTGGAAGCCCAAGTCTGATTGATAACGGGCGTGCCAAGCGTCGGGCAAATCCTTCACCGCCAATGAGCCTTCAAGCAAGGCTAGCTCCAAATCGAAGCGAATCATAACGTGCAAATTGTAGGTTACTTCATCTGCTTCGGTGCGGATGAGGCTGCGTTCGACCTTGTTGATGGCCCGATAAAATGTGTCTAGCGAGACATCGCCCAATTGTTCTGGAAAGGCATTTTGCACTTGAGGGTAATAATGCTGCCAAAACAGACGACTGCGCCCGACTAGATTTTCCCACAGACGAGATTGGCTTTCATGAATGCCTGATGATGTGCCGCCGTCTAGAGGTGTTCCCTCTAGTTCGGCCAGCATTCCTTGCTCATATAAGCCATGACCTGCTTCGTGTAAAGTGGAGAAGAGAGCATCATTGAGATTGTTTTCGTTGACACGGGTAGTGATGCGAACATCGCCTAGGGCAAATTTTATCATGAAGGGATGATGTGTTTTGTCCTGACGCCCACGTTCAAAATCATAGCCATACTGCTCGATGATGGTGCGGCCAAAGGCAAGTTGGAGTTTTTCGGGAAAATGTTGACGCAAACAGCTATCATCAGCCACTTCTTGCTCGGTTATGGCCTGGACAAGGGGAACAAGCTGTTGGCGTAGTTCGGCGAAGAGTTGGCGTACACTTTCGGCTTTCATACCCTGATCGGAGAAGTCAATAAGGGGGTCGGCGATGTGATCGTAGCCAGGGAAGCAGTCAGCAATGCGGCGAGAGTAGTCTAAGGTTTTTTCGAGAAGGGGCTGGACGGCCGTAAAGTCATTGGCTGGACGAGCTTGGGCCCAAGCTTGGTAGGCAGCGGTGGTGTGGGCACTGAATTCAGCCATGAGGCTGGCGGGGATTTTGGTGGCTTTGTCATAATCACGCTGGGTGATGCGGATGAGGCTGGCTTCATTGCTTTCGTAGGGGAAACTTTCAGCTAGCGGCCGTAAATCCTCCAGCAGCTTACCTACAGCCCGATCGGTCAACTTTTCGTGAGCCAGCTTGCCTAGAGTGGCAAGCTGCTGGCCTCGGGCTGCTGCACCACCCGCAGGCATATAGGTTTGTTGATCCCAGGCTAAAACGGCCGATGTTGCATTCAAATCACTGACTTCTTGTAATCGAGCCTTTAATTCCTTAAGTTTTTGTTCCACACGGTTTCTCCTTATATTAGATGGGTATCTAATAAGGGAGATCGTAACCTATTCGTGGTCAAGGAGGCAAGTAATGGTGCAAGATAGGAATGGGTCATTCATAATGGAGCAACTGGCTCCATTATGAATGACCTTCTTTATAATACCGCTTTTCGATTTTGAGGATGGTGAAACGGCCGATCACATAGAAACTGGCCACGATGATGCCCATGATGGCCCAACTGGTTGAAGATAGTTCCAGGCCATGGGAGCCGATGAGAGTGAGCATGATAACGCCGGGCAGCCGGCCTAGCAGGTTGGCGGCGAAGAAGCGGTTGGTAGAAATACCGGTAAGACCAGCGATGAAATTCATCATGTCGGTGGGAAACACGGGTAGAAGGAAGGCGATGGTAAAAAAGACAAAGCCCCGTTCTTGGCCGATTTTATACCAGCGGTTGAGGATTTCTTGGGGAACTAGTCGTTCGACTAACGGCCGTCCCGCCCAACGTGATAATAAATAGGCGAGTTGGCTGGCTAAAACCACATAAGCTAGGTTCATAGCAAACCCAAATAGAAAGCCGTAGACATAGCCAGCGGCAATGAGGAAAACGTGGCCAGGAATAACGACGATCATCACCTGTAAAAACTGGATAGCGGCCAGAACTAATGGTCCCCAGATGCCAAAGCCTTGTAAGTATGCGCTAACCTTGGCCTGATCACTTAAAAGTGCCCACAGTTCCTGCATAGGCTGACGACCCATCCAAAAGGCAATGATAATGCCTATGAAGAGGAGGGTGCTAGCCAAAAACCAGCGGGCATAGGCTAGGTTTTGATCGATATCGGCCGCTAATGTGGGGAAAGTGGGGGCTGGAGAACGGCCGTTTGTGCCATAATGCGTTTTCTTATGCTTATGTACTACAGACATAACAATCTCCCATATGTGCCCCCCTACGTCTGTGTCCTCTGAAAGTTGTGTAAGGCTTTTTCGAAAAAAAATCCAATTCAACTCGAAAAAGCCTTAAGCCAATCTATATGAGTCTCCCGAAAAAAGCTCACGCAAAGGCGCAAAGACGCAAAGTTTCCAGAGAGAAATTATGTGCTTTTCGTGTCATTCGTGGTTTTTTCAGTTAAGTCAATCTATATGAAGATTCAGAAAATAAACAAGTAATAGGCTCTGGCTGGTTTCCTAACCGAGCCAGTCGAGGTGGCACGGCGAGACGCCGGCCGCAGCCATTACCGAAACAATTTTTTACTTCCATTAAGATTGACCTGATTCTGCAACCAATGCGGTGTTTTTGATGAAAAATTCCAATGCTTTCGGTAATCTGCGTCGCCAGGCAGCTTCATTGTGGTTGGCCCATTTTTCCTCAACATGGAGCATGTCATGGATTGGTCGATAGCCTTTGTTGACCAACATGCGTTTGAGATGGCGTACACGAGCATAATATTTTCGAGAACGGGTGCGTCGTGTAAAAATGCCAGACCAATCATCATGCTCATCGCCATGTTCTCTAGTGCCGACATCTAGATAAATTTTGCCAGGATGATAATCCGCATCTTGTACATAGCTGAGAATACGGCCGTGCCCAAACCAGAGTGATGGACTCATTACCCCTGTAAAGCCAAAAGCTTGGGGGCAGCGGAAAAATGCGTACAAGCTGATAAGGCCGCCCATCGAGGAGCCCATAATGCCGCAATTGGGCTTATCAGGCAATGTGCGAAAATCACGGTCAATGATAGGTTTAATGGTGTGGACAACAAAGGACACGTAGTTATCCCCTAGCCCACCACCCATTTGTGAATCGGGAAAGGGACTGTACTCGGCCAAGCGCATTGATCCAGCATTGGGAATACCTACAATAATGGCTTCCAGCCCTTTTTTGTGGGCTAATTCTTCCATCGCTTCATCTACTCCCCACTCGCCAGCGAAGCTGGTGGCATTGTCAAATAGATTCTGCCCATCTTGCATGTATAGCACTGGGTAGCGTCGGTTGCTGCTTTGCGCATAAGATGGCGGTAGATAGACCAAAAGGTGGCGGCGATTATTTAATTGAGGGCTGTAAATGTCATGCGCCACTTTAATGGTACCACTTACTGAATGTCCGGGTTGCTCAAACGCACGGTAATAATCATGCCAAGTTGTCGTCAATGTTTGCTCCTATGATAAAATAGCAGGCAGTAGGTTTGTTTGCCTCCGCTGCCAATGCCTTTAACTTACCATCGTGTATTGTCCTTATTTTCACAATAGAGGCCAAATTTACAGGTTGAATTCACAGGCTGTTTATGTTATACTCTCGCTTGTGAAAAAATGCACAAATGAGGTGTGGCAATGCAAAACCCTGATAAGCGAGAAGATGAAAATTCTAGCGATGAGTTAAAACATCGTCATCGGCTGCGGTATGATTGGGACAATTTAATTGAAGATATTATTGGTGAGGGTGCCAATCGGGGAGTGTTTGAAAATTTGAAGGGTAAGGGGAAACCGCTGGATTTGTCGAAGAATTTTTTTGCCAAAGAGCAGGAGTTGGCCCATGGTTTATTGAAGGAAAATGATGTTGCGCCTGCTTGGATTATGCAGCGTAATGATATTTTGGCGCAGCAAGCGCAGCTCCGGACGGAGATGACGCGAAAATGGGTGTGGCATGAGCGTGCTTTTCAGGTGGCAGCAGATAGTGAGGCTCGTGGTCGTTTGACGATTAGCTGGGATGATGCTTGTTTAGAATGGTTGGTCCAGATTGAGAAGTTAAATCAGGAGATTCGGAGTTATAACTTGAAACGGCCGTCTGATCGTTTAGAACTCTTTCAATTGAAACTAGAAAAAGAGCTGGAACGTATTGGTGCACCACGCTGGCTGCGCTAATTGTGTTATTATAGCTGCAACTTATTTGGGAGAACTTTATGCACCTCTATATGATTCGGCATGGGCAGAGCTATGTCAATTTGCGTGAGTGGGATGGCGGCAATGTGGATGCTGGCCTCACGGAATTGGGACAACGACAAGCGGCCGCTTTGGCTAAGTGGCTGCCGGGTGAGCTGTCCCAAATTGATGCTTTATATTGCAGTACGATGCAACGGGCTAGAGAAACGGCCGCTCCCCTTCGCGATGCTTATAAAATGAGTTTGCAGTTGGATGATCGCTTGCGGGAGATTGGCAATAATCGTTTTGACCACGAACCTTGGCCCAGCGATGATTTGCCGGAATATGGGCAAATGTGGGGCAGTGAACGGCCGTTTCACTCTATCACACCCGACCGCGATGGTGGCGAGAGTTTGATGCACTTCAAAATTCGGGTGGGGAATTTTATTGAAGACTTGATTGAAAAGCACCGGGAGCAGACGGTGGTGGTTGTTTGTCATGGTGGGGTCATAGAGACGGTCTATGATCATCTGTTTAATATTGGCCCATGGCGGCGTTGTGAGGTGTGGAGCAAAAATACTTCAATTGCCCGTTTTGAATATGTGGAGCATCCTAATCGGGAATTATGGCGGCTGCATTACCATGGCCGTATTGAGCATTTTCAATATATGGAAGAGCTCTAAAAAATTTATGTTGCCTTTTGTGATAATCACGCATGCGCTGCCAGAAAATTGGCTGAAAAAGCTGGAAAATCAATGTCGCTTTGTCATTGGGCCAGAGCGGGGTGATGGGTTTACCCCAGAATTGGCCCATCGTTTGGCCGAAGCTGAGGGGATTTTGACGATGTTGACTGTGCCAGTGGATGAATCATTTTTGGCGCAGGCACCACAATTGCGGGTTGTGAGTAATATGGCAGTGGGGGTAGACAATATTGATTTAGGGGCTTGTATACGGCGGGGCATTCCGGTAGGGCATACACCGGGGGTATTGGTGGAGGGAACGGCCGATATGACTTTAACCCTCCTACTGGCGGCAGCCCGACGTTTATTTGAGGCTAATAGTGATGCGCGAAACGGCCGTTGGACAACCTGGACACCCACGGCTTGGCTGGGCGCAGATTTACATGGCGCAACGCTGGGCATTGTAGGTATGGGCAAGATTGGCCAGGCGGCGGCGGCACGAGCTAAGGCTTTTGGCATGGAGATTGTCTATACGAGCCGCAGCCCTAAACCAGAAGCCGAAGCGCAATTAGGAGCTACGCGGCTGTCTCTAAATGAGTTGTTGACCCGCAGTGATTTTGTGAGCTTGCACACGCCTCTGACGGCTGAGACGCACCATTTGATTGATGCAGCAGCATTACACCGAATGAAACCAACAGCGATTTTGGTGAATATGGCACGGGGGCCGGTGGTGGATACAGAAGCCTTGGTGACGGCTTTACAAGAAGGCTGGATTCAGGCGGCGGCCTTGGATGTGACAGACCCGGAGCCGCTGCCATCGGATCATGTTTTATATTCTTTGCCAAATTGCCTGATTTCGCCCCATATTGGTTCGGCCACGCAGCATACGCGGCGCCGTATGGCGGAGTTGGCTTGTGATAATTTGTTGGCGGGGTTAAACGGCCGTCGTTTACCCCACTGTGCCAATCCAAATGTGTATGAAGATTTGTAATTAGTGAGGATGTGATATGTCTGAAACCCTTGAGAATATGACTTTTGAAGCCGCTTTGGAAGAGCTGGAAGTGACTGTGACTCAATTGGAGATGGGCGAATTGACATTGGAAGAGTCTTTGGCCCTGTTTGAACGGGGGCAGAAGTTGGCGGCACATTGCAATCAGCAGTTGGAACAAGCCAGTTTACGCGTGGAACAGTTAACGGCCGATGGCGAAATTGTGGAAGTGGCGGTGGTGTAATAATAAACTTGACAGGTCCTCCAAGACCTGCCAAGTTGGTGAATGAGGCAGAGCATTGTTTAAGAGTATACGAGATTCATTGAGCCGGACCCGGCAATCTGTTTTTGGGCAGTTGGCCTATGTGTTGGGGACGGGCGATATTACAGACGAAACATGGGAAGATTTAGAGGCTTTGCTGCTGCAAGCGGATGTGGTGTGCCAACGACACTGGCTTTGGTGGATGCCTTGCATGAACGGGTGGCACAAGACAAATTGTACCGGGCGGATCAGCTTGTTGACGCCCTGCGCGAAGAGCTAAAGGCCATATTGGTGGAACCAGAGGGCTTTAGCCTAGAAGAGGAGCGGTTGTTGACGGTGGTAATGGTGGTGGGAGTGAATGGCTCAGGCAAGACGACAACGATCGGCAAACTGGCCCACTACTATAAAAATAAGGGACGTGATGTGGTGATGGTGGCGGGTGATACCTTTCGGGCCGCAGCCATTGATCAGCTTAAAATTTGGGGAGATCGGGCCAATGTGCCTGTGATTTCGGGGCAACCTGGTGGCGATCCGGCGGCGATTGCTTATGATGGTATCCGAGCGACACGAGCGCGAGGCAATGAGTTGTTGTTTATTGATACGGCTGGGCGTTTGCATACAAAGTACAACTTAATGAAGGAGTTGGAGAAGGTTTATGCCACTTGCCAAAAAAGTGTACACCAAGCACCCCATGAGGTGCTGCTGGTTTTGGATGCGCCCACAGGCCAAAATGCGCTGATTCAGGCGGAGAAGTTTAAGGAGTCGGTACATGTGACGGGGGTGGTGTTGACGAAGCTGGATGGCACGGCGAAGGGGGGGATGGTGTTTGCCATTTACCGGGAGCTGGGTTTGCCAGTGCGCTTTATTGGCACGGGAGAGGGGATTCAGGATTTGGCTCCCTTTGATCGGGAGCAGTTTATTGCAGGGTTATTTGAGTAAGGCCAATTCCAAAAAATAATGGCACAAGTTGAAATGTGTTTCAGAATTGGCTAGAGACTTTTTGTAGAGCGATTTGGATCGTTATTTATTGTGAAAAACCTGCCTAATTGATGGTTTGAGATTTTAGAATAAGGTGGTATTTGAGAATGGATGACTTGGTGACACGATTGCAAGATATGAAGGATAATGTGGATCAGCTACGGAGGCGGCTTTGACGTAGCTGGCAAGGTGGTTAAGCTGGCACAGATGGAAGAGGCAGCAGGTCAACCGGGCTTTTGGGATGACCAAATGGCGGCCCAGGAGGCGATGCGGGAGATTACGCGGCTACGAGAACAGGTGACGGTGTGGGAGATGATTAGCCGCCGTTTGGAGGATGGCTTGGAGTTGGCGGAGTTGGGGGATGAGGCATTGGCTGAAGAGTTGGGGCGCGAGGCGGAGGGATTGGAGGGGGAGATCGGCCGTTTGGAGTTTGAGGCGTTGTTTGGCGGTCCTTATGATGATGAGGATGCTATTTTGGCGATTCATTCGGGAGCGGGTGGCACGGAGGCTCAAGATTGGGTAGCGATGTTGCAGCGGATGTTTATTCGCTGGGCGGAGGCGCAGAGGTTCCGGGTGGATATTTTGGATGAAAGTCCCGGTGAGGAGACGGGTTTGAAGAGTTGTCTGATGGAGATTAAGGGGGCTTATGCTTACGGCCGTCTCAAATCTGAACGAGGGGTGCATCGTCTGGTGCGGTTGTCGCCTTTTGATTCCTCTAATCGGCGGCATACGTCGTTTGCTAAGGTTGAGTTGTGGCCGGATGTAGCGGAAGAGATTGAGATTGAGATTGATGATAAGGATTTGCGGATTGATCGTTTCAGGGCCAGCGGGGCTGGTGGGCAGCATGTGCAGAAGAATGAGACGGCCATTCGTATTACGCATTATCCCACAGGCATTGTGGTCTCTTGCCAGAATCAACGTTCGTTGACTCAAAATCTGCAAACGGCGATGAATATTTTGAAGGCGCAGTTGTTTGCCTTGGAGCAGCGCAAGCAAGAGGCGGAGCTATCGGCTTTGAAGGGCGAAGATGTGGATGCAGGGTGGGGCAATCAGATTCGCTCGTATGTGTTGCATCCGTATAAGATGGTGAAGGATCATCGGACGAGTTATGAAACAGGCAATCCACAGGCAGTGTTAGACGGCCGTTTGAATGAGTTTATGGAGGCTTATTTGCGGCAGCAGATAGGGGAGCCGCTGGTTCAAGAAAGCAGTTAACAAAGGAGACACATTATGGATCATCTGAAGAGACAATCGAGGCACAAGCAAGCAGTGGCGGCCCGCAGACGTTTTGCCGGACGCAAGCCGGACAAACCTTCTCGTCCGACAAAGGGGAAAGGAAAAGGAAAGTCGAAGGTTCGTAATGCCAGGGGGGCAGAGAGTCGGGGTAAACGGCCGTCATCTGGACGAGCCAAGCCCAGGCCAACTTCGGCTTCTAATCGTGGTTCCAAACAGCCGTCAACTCGGCGAATCAAGCCGCGAGTAAGGGCTGCCAATCGCCAGAATAAAAATGTGGCCCGGCCCATGCCTAAAGCGCCAGCCCGCCGCCCCTTGGCCAAGGCCGCGGCAGGGGCGGGTGTTGCCCGTGGTTTGAGCGAAGAGCTGCAATTTGAAGCCACACGCATTGAAACGGAGTTTGAAAGGCTAGAGAAACGAGCCCAATTGGGTTCGATCTATGATGCTATTGGCCAATTTGATTCCAGACTGGTGGATTTTCCTTTGCAGGTGGATGCTTTGCGGGATAGGGGCTATGCCCATTCTGGTCAGCTAGAGGATCAGTTAGAAGCGTTGGATGACAAGTGGGACGAGATTCGACCCCGGGTGGAGGCAGCTTTGCAGGAACAGGTGGAGGACCTGGATAAAGAATTGGACCAGGCGGAAAGGCGCATGAAGCGGATGACGAGTGCGGCTGGGGTGAGGGGGGCCAAAACGGCCGTTGATAGTCTCTCTCGTCAAATTTCTGCTGCTGAAAGTGCTGTAGAGGGCTTGTATCAGGGTTTGGATACGGAGTTGGATCAGATAGGTTATCGGCTCAACAAAATCGGCCGTATGTTGGACTTATATGACGGCTCACCTGAGATTCGCCTGTATGAGGCTGAAGGCCCGCTCCTGGCTGTCGAGGCTGAATGGGAACAGGATGGCGAGGATGGGCCTGATGGCTATCTCTTTTTGACTGATCAACGCCTTATCTTTGAACAACGAGAAGAGGTGGTGACCAAGCGCAAGTTTGGCATCTTCAAGTCGGAATCGGAGAAGGTGCAGAAGGTGTTGATTGAGGTGCAAACGCATGAAATTGATCGGATCAGTCATAAAGAGGAAGGGGGCTTCTTGGGCATGGGCAAGGATGATATTTTGGAACTCATTTTTGCCGACACGGCGGCCCTGACCCGGGCTCGCTTTCATCTAGATGGACAAGATTCTTCGGCTTGGGCGACGATGATTAAACGGGTACAAACGGGCGAAATTGATGAGGATCGAGCTGAGGATTATATGGAAGAGGTAGCAGAGGCAGAGGTGATCATGGCCTCATTTCCCAGCCAATGCCCCACTTGCTTTGCCGCAGTGGAACCGCCACCGCGCGGTGCGACCAGCCTGACATGCGAATTTTGTGGCACGGTGATGACGCCGGAGGTGGCAGGAGGAGAGTAATCGGTAAT
The DNA here is from genome assembly GCA_965223555.1 of Promineifilaceae bacterium (SeqCode). GTDB lineage: Bacteria > Chloroflexota > Anaerolineae > Promineifilales > Promineifilaceae > CBDCWU01. The sequence continues at coordinate 1,181,235 of CBDCWU010000007.1, read as the reverse complement.
CGGTAAGCAGTAATCGGTGAATTGTTGCTGGTTTGAACCGCGCCCTTTCCAGAGGAGGGGCGCGGTTTTTGGTCTAGGGATGGCGACCTGGGTGCTTGACGGCCGTTGGCCCACCCCGGATAATAAGAAAAGTTGTAAATCCTTATGTCAGTTTGCCTTGTGTAAGCCGATTCCTTGGGAGGAAGCCATGCTCTTCACTAACCATTCCCGTCAACCCGCCCTCATCTTGGCGGCCCTACTCCTAGCCACCAGTATGACCCTGGTCTTGCTAGCCACCCTCATTCATCACCAACCCGTCCAAGCCGCACCCGCCGCCACCCACATTAGCGGCCCCATCCTCACCCACACCACCTGGAGCCTAGCTGGCAGCCCCTACATCATGACGGATAGTGTCACTGTCAACCCTGGCATCACCCTTACAGTTGAACCTGGGGTTATGGTTATGGGCCAACAACATACTTACCTTTGGGTTGATGGCTATTTACAAGCTGTCGGTACAATAACAAAACCCATTACCTTCACTTCGGCCCTTGATTCGGGGCCTGGACAATGGGAGTGGTTCAGTGTAGGCCCTAGTGTTGGCTCCGGAGCTTATCTAAAACATGTGACCATACGATATGCAAATGCTGGGCTTGGGATAAACAATTTTTTGTCAAACAAATCAATTATCATTGAAAATAGCACCCTCCATAATAATGGCTCTTATGCTATTGAGACAAATGTCAGTGCTATTCAGAATTTGGTGATGACCAATGTAACCTTTATTAACAATGGGTATGATCGCGTTCAGATTGATTCTTCCTGGCCGGACCACGAGTTGGCCGATAATACAACTTTAACTGCTCAACCTGGTTTAGAAGGATATGAGTTTTATGATGATGATGGGTACCTGATTGTGCCATCAGGTATTACATTGACGCTAGAGGCTGGTACTACAGTAATCATGTCAGGAACAAGTATTGGTTTTATTGTTGAAGGATATTTGCAATCTTTAGGAACTGCTTCCAGGCCAGTTACAGTGACCGCAGATAATGCAACCCCAAATAACTTCTGGGTGACTTTTCATGGAGGAAGTGGCTATATTACTGGAACGTTATTTCAACAAGGAGAAATGCCTCTAGTTGCTGGCTTACTTGATCCGGAAGGTGAGCTCATTATACAAAATAGTGTGTTTATAAGTAATGAGATGCCAATTGCAATTGGCATTAACAAGTTGCATCAAGTTCAAATGAATGATATTTCATTTCAAAACAATGTCTTTGATCGAATATACATCTTCCAAAGTGGCATAAGTGCTAATATTGATGAAATCAGTGCTGATGCTGTACTAGCTCATTACCCTGGTTTAGAAGCATATGAGGTGACTGGTGGCCCGACCTACGAATCAAGCTTCATTGTGCCCGACGGGATTACACTGACTTTAGAGCCAAGAGTAACATTGATGATGAATGAGTTTGGCGAGTTTAGGGTAAACGGCCGTCTCCAAAGCAACGGTACCCCCACCCAGCCAGTCACCATCACCTCCGTGCTGAATAGCGGGCCAGGCGAGTGGGCGGGTCTCATCTTTGAGGGCGGCCAAGGTCATCTGGAACATACCACCGTGCGCTATGGTGAGGACAATATGGTGGTGCTAAGTCCAACTGCCTCACTGCACTTGACGAATACCCAACTCATTGACGGTGTGAACGGCGCACTGATCCAGGATGGAACAGTAACGGCCGATTGCAGTACCTTCGCCCATAATAATGGCGATGGTATCACCGTGTTGAATGGTGGTAGCCCTAACGTTACCGTTCAGAACAGCAACCTGTTCAACAATACCGGGGAAGGACTCAACAACGACAGTGGCATTGCGGTGAATGCGCTCAACAATTGGTGGGGTGAGGCCAGCGGGCCAGGCGGTCTTGGCCCCGGCAGCGGCGACGAAGTGAGTGGCAACACCCTCTATGATCCCTGGCTAACAACACCCCATTGTTTGCCCACATATACAGCTGATTTATCGGTTAGCATCACGACCACTGCCAGTGCTGTTGTGGCAGGAACGGCCGTTACTTACACCCTGACCATCAGCAATAGCGGCCCCCAGGTTGCCTCGCTGATTCGGCTCACCAATACATTGCCCGCTCAGACCTCCCTAATTGGCCCACCACCGACCAACTGCACCGGCACAGCCAGCCTGATTTGTGATTTCGGTAACATTCCTGCTCATAGTATAGAAGTGATCAGTTATTCGCTCTTGTTGCCCATAACGGCTACGGGCTCTCTTACAAACAGCACCATCATCACGGCCGATGTCCTGGACAACAATCTAGCCAACAATACGGCCGTTCATAGCCTGCCCATCATCACCCTGCCTCAAGTTCAATTCCTGCAAAGTGATTACAGCTTCCACGAAGCAGATTCCCCCGCATTTATTACCTTGACCCTCAGCTTGCCAGCCCCGCTTACAGGCACGATAGGTTACACCATCACACCAGGCACGGCCGTTCCGCATGACGACTATCTGCCCAGTAGTGGCACCATCACCTTCACTCCCGGCCTGACAACGGCCGTGCTGCCCATCACACTCGTGGACGATGACCTCCTTGAGCCAGACGAAACCTTCCATATCAGCCTATCATCCCCACAAAACTTGCTCTTGGGTTCGCCACTCACAGCCACCATCACTATTGTGGATGATGATTCAGCTCAAGCGGATTTGAGCCTCGGGCTAACCGCATTTACAGATTCAGTACTCATGGGCGAGCCATTCACCTACACCCTCACCATCAGCAACAGTGGGCCACAAACAGCAACGGCCGTTACCCTCACTAACGTCTTGCCACCCGAAGTTACTCTGCTTACAGCCCCCACCAACTGTACAGGCACACACAACCTCATCTGCACCTGGCCGACCCTAGCTGTCAGTAGCAGCCTGAGCCTAGCCTATCAAGTTGCCATAGAAAGTGCGGTGACTGGCACCATCACCAATTCAGCCACGATAACGGCCGTTACCCTCGATCCCGAGCTGAGTAACAACACTGCTTATGTAACTACTGCTGTTGTCGAAGATGAGCAGCAGTTCCATGTTTACTTACCGTTTATCCATAAGCCGTAGCGAGCAAAATATGATTGATAATGAAGCAAACGTGCCAACAATGAGTAGGGCAACGTTTTGTAGTTGTACTCTTACCAAGAGTACAAATTTTTCGATTTGGCATTAATGACCTTTTCGTGTACTATTTAAGGTCGGTCATTTTAACACATTTCTTATGTGAAAAATTTGACATATTGATGTTCATTGATATAATCGAGTTAACTATACAAAGATTCCCCTATGTTCATAAGAGCGTTGGCAACTGCCTTACGCTCTTTTGTGTGTTTATGTACAAATGCGATGCAGATGGAGCGCCGTGCTAAACACTTTATTTGGTGAAGGGTAAAACCGTAAAATATTTTTTGGGAGGTCAATAGGTGGAGACAACAGATTTCCGTTTGTTGCGTATTAGTTTAGCATCCCCCGAGCAGATTCGTTCCTGGTCATATGGTGAAGTGACCAAGCCAGAAACCATCAACTATCGGCGTTTACGGCCAGAAAAAGATGGTCTGTTTTGTGAAGCTATTTTTGGGCCAACTCGTGACTGGCAATGCTACTGCGGTAAGTACAAAAATGTACGTTACAAAGGCATTGTCTGCGATAAATGTGGGGTGGAGATTACCCGTTCTTCCGTGCGCCGTGAGCGTTTGGGGCATATTGAATTAGCTGCCCCGGTGGCCCATGTATGGTACACACGTCGTGTTCCTAGTTACATGGGTCTGCTATTAAATGTCTCGCGCCGCAATTTGGATCGTGTCCTCTATTTTGCCCAATATGTTGTGACACATGTGGATGATGAGGCCCGACAGCGAGCGATTAAACGGCTGGAAGACGAATTGCAAGAAGCTGAATTGCAGCTTGAAGTTAATTTAGAAGCCAAAGCGACTGAAATATCAGGCGAGACGAAAACACGCCTGGATGAAGGTGAAGCTGTTTTGGCGGAGCTAAATGCTACGTTTGATGAACGTTTGGATGCAGCTACAGATGCCGTGATGCACGAGGCTCAGTTGACTGAGCAGCGGCTTGAAAACTTGCAAGAGTCTGCCGCTTCTGAAGATATCATGCTGGGCGAGCAGGTTATTATCCAAAAGGGCGAAACGGTAGGGCGTGAGCACATTGTTTTGGTGCAAGAGGCAACGGCTGAACGTCTGACCCAGGTTAAGCAAGAAAGCGAAGAAGATCACGAGACCAAATTGGCATCTTTGCAAAAAGAGATTGATGAGCTGAGGACAGAAATAGAGGGGGTTGTGCAAGAGTTACAAGGGCAGCAAGGGCAAAACTTGACACAACTCCGGCAACAGGCTCAGACCAACCGCGAACAGTTAGAAAATCTGGCCCAAATGATGTTCCTGACTGAAAGTGAATACCGGGAGATGAAGAGCAAATTTGGCAATGTCTTCCGGGCGGGCATGGGGGCTGAGGCCTTTTACGAGATTCTGTCGAATATGGATTTGGACAAGCTGGCCCGCGATTTGTGGCGCGAGGTTCGTACAACCCGCTCTAAGCAGTCGGCCAAACGAGCTACGAAACGCTTACAGGTGGTGGAGGCCTTACGGGCTAGTGCCAATCGGCCCGAATGGATGATTTTGACGGTGCTGCCGGTGATTCCACCGGAGTTGCGGCCCATGGTTCAGTTGGATGGCGGCCGTTTTGCTACCTCTGACTTGAATGATTTGTATCGCCGGGTGATTAATCGTAATAATCGTCTGAAGCGGCTGTTGGATTTGGGCGCGCCAGATGTGATCGTGCGTAATGAAAAGCGTATGTTGCAAGAGGCGGTTGACAGCTTAATTGATAACAGCCAACGGGGTAAGGCGTTGAGCCGCCGCGGTCGCCGTGAGTTGAAATCCCTCTCGGATATGTTGAAGGGCAAGAAGGGGCGTTTCCGCCGCAACCTGTTGGGTAAGCGTGTGGATTACTCGGGCCGGTCGGTGATTGTGGTTGGTCCGAATTTGAAGCTGGGTGAATGTGGTTTGCCCAAGGCCATGGCGTTAGAGTTGTTTCGGCCGTTTGTGATCGGCCGTTTGATCGATTCGGCGCAAGGATATGCCAGCAATGTGAAGGGGGCCAAACGCTTTATTGAGCGCCAGCCACCAGAAGTTTGGGAAGTATTGGAAGAGGTGATTCAGGATCGGCCGATTCTGTTGAACCGAGCTCCAACCTTGCACCGTTTGGGTATTCAAGCCTTTATGCCCAAGCTGGTAGAGGGCAAGGCCATCCAACTGCATCCGCTGGTTTGTTCAGCGTTTAATGCGGACTTTGACGGCGATCAGATGGCTGTACATGTGCCGCTTTCGGACAAGGCGGTGGAAGAAGCCAAGTCACTTATGTTGGCTAGCCGCAATTTGTTGAAGCCAGCTGATGGCAAGCCTATTGTTGGCCCATCTAAAGATATGGTGCTGGGTGTTTATTATTTGACCCTAATGCACGACGGCCGTCCTGGTGAGGGTCGTACCTTTAGCAGTTTGGATGAAGTTGAACTGGCCTATGATTTAGGGCATGTAGACATTCATGCCAAGATTAAGCTATATACCGAAACCTATTTTGATGATGACAATAAGCGGTATAAGGATGGGGGTACACGCCATCGGCTTATTGAAACATCGCCGGGCCGTGTCATTTTCAATCGCACTTTGCCACCAGAATTTCGCTTCACGAACTATTTGTTGGACAAAGGTGGTGTCAACGAGTTGATTAATCGTGTCTATCGCCTGGTGGGTGATGAGCCAACCATCGAGATGGTTGATAAGATCAAGAGTGTGGGCTTCCATTATGCCACCATTTCTGGCACGACAGTGGCGGTGGCTGATTTGACGATTCCGGGAGAACGGGATGAAATCTTGGACAATGCCCGTAAGCGTGTCAATGAGATTGATCGCCAATATCGCCGTGGCTTGCTGACTGAGGAAGAGCAGTATCAACGCACGATTGAGCAATGGACCAATGCCAAGGCGCAGGTTGAAGTGGCTGTGCGTGATGCCATTGATCCGGCTGGGCCGATGGCAGTGATGGCTCTGTCTGGGGCAGGTAAGGGTGGTTTTGGCCCGATTACACAGTTGGCTGGTATGCGCGGGCTGATGGCTGATCCTAGTGGCCGCATTATTCCCATGCCCATTCAGTCGAATTTCCGTTATGGTTTGGATGCGATTGAATATTTCATCTCCACACATGGGGCACGTAAAGGCTTGGCTGATACGGCTTTGCGTACGGCTGATGCTGGTTATTTGACGCGTCGTCTGGTAGATGTAGCCCAAGATGTGATCATCATGGACGAGGATTGTGGCACCGCCAAAGGTGTTTGGATTAAGCGGGCTGATAATTTTGGCAAGCAGACATTGGCCGAGCGGATTTATGGGCGTGTGGCGGCTGTCACTGTGTCTGCTCCGGAAACGGATGAAGTGATTATCGAACAAGGTGAAATGTTCACCGAAGAGCTATCGGAAATCGTAGATGGCACAGGCACAGATGCAGTGTATGTCTTTTCGCCGATGACTTGTGAATTGCGGTTGGGCATTTGTGCCAAATGTTATGGTATTGATTTGGCTCGCGGTAAGGAAGTGGAATTGGGATCGGCCGTTGGCATTGTGGCTGCCCAATCCATTGGTGAGCCGGGAACCCAGTTGACGCTACGAACATTCCATACCGGTGGTACAGCTTCAGCTGGTGGTGATATTACCCAGGGTTTGCCCCGTGTGGAAGAGCTGTTTGAAGCTCGGCAACGGCCTAAAGGTGAAGCTGTTATCACTGAAATCGGCGGCGTAGCTGAGGTTCGTATTGTGGATGGCGTACGCCATGTGTTTGTGACAGACAATAAATTGGTTGATGATGTGCATGAGATTCCTGAAGGCTGGACGATAAAGGTCGGCGATAAGGATGAAGTACAGTCAGGTGATATTCTGGCCGAATTTGAGGATCAGGTTATCACGGCCCAGCATAATGGGCGGGCGGTGATTGACAAGAAAGGGCTTCGTGTCGTTTGGGAGAGTGTCGAAGAAGCCAGCTATGAAATTCCGGCAGGTATGCGCTTGCTGATCAGTGATGGTGAGCGCGTTAATGTTGGTGAGCAATTGACAGAAGGTTCGCGCAATCCGCATCGTATTTTGGAGCTTTTGGGCCGGGATGCCGTCACCCAATATCTGCTTAATGAGGTGCAAAAGGTGTACCGTCCGCAAGGGCAAAATATTCATGACAAACATTTTGAGGTGATTATCCGTAAGATGCTGAGTAAGGTGATGATCACTCACTCTGGTGATACGGAATTACTACCTGGTGAATTGTCTGATGCGCCCGTCTTCCAAGAAACCAATGAGTTGATTCTGGAGGAGGGTGGTGAACCAGCCCGTGCCGAACCAGTCTTGTTAGGTATTACGAAAGCTTCTTTGAGTACGGACAGCTTTTTGTCGGCAAGCTCGTTCCAGCATACGATTCGCGTCTTAGCTGGTGCGGCTATCGCGGGCAAGGTAGATGATTTGGCTGGCTTGAAGGAAAATGTCATTATTGGTAAGTTGATCCCTGCTGGTACAGGCTATTTTCTCCATCATGCTTCCCCTGACGATGCGGAAGAGCTGGACGGAGAGGAAGAGATGTCTGAGATTGGTGAGATCGATTTGAAGACAGCGTTGATTGACGATAGTATCGGCGATGATATGCTGGCGGCCATCTCTGCGGCCATAACGGATGCTACCAAGACCCGACAAATTCCGTCCGAGGTTGAGGAAACGGAAGAAGAATCTGAAGCTAGTTCCTAAAGAATCGTTGTTTTTGTAATTATAAAGCGGCTCCTGAAGAAAAGGGGGCCGCTTTTTTTGATCTAAGATTGCTGGTTTGTTATTTGATGGTTTAGAATTAGGCATTGGTCGGTTTTAGCGGAGAAACAGCCAATACTTGAAGAATCGGCTCCTTGACTTGAAATGTTATGTGTAGATGATTCCTTAGGCCGATTTGGAATATGGTTCTAAAATCAGTTGGCTGTAGTAGATGGGGAGGGATTGGTTTTGAGGGTATTGGGAGTGCCCCTGCAAATTTTATAAGGTGTAGTGATAACGGCCGTTTGACCCTTACGCTGCACACATAGGCAAGAGGAAGAGGATGATGTTCAATTTTGACGATGAAGTGTACCGCGAAGGCATGTTTAGTATGAAATGGGAGTATGTGGGGGATGATGAGGTGATGATCTTTGGCGATCATGCGCATCCAAAGCATGGGGAGAACCGCCTACTGCCGCTCTGGGTGGCCGATATGGACTTCCGCACAGTGCCGGAGGTGATTGAGGCGTTGACAGAGCGGGCACAGTATGGAGTATTTGGCTATGCCAAGGCGACGGATTCTTTGTATCAGGCTGTGGTCGATTGGACGGAACTGCGGCATGGTTGGCTGATTGAGAAGGAGTGGATAGGGACGGCGCCTGGGGTTGTGCCTTCTATTCATTTATTAGTACGTGCGTTGGTTCAACCGGGAGAGAAGGTGTTGATTCAACGGCCTGTGTATCATCCTTTTACCGCAGCTATTGAACGCAATAATTGTGAGGTGGTGTCGAATTCATTGGTGTATGCAGACGGCCGTTATCAGATGGATTTTGATGATTTGGCCCAGAAAACGGCCGATCCTGAGGTGAAAATGGCCATGCTTTGCAGCCCCCATAATCCGGTAGGACGCGTTTGGACGCGGGAAGAGTTAAAGCGCTTCGGCGAAATTTGCCTGGAGAATGATGTGTTAGTCATCTCCGATGAAATTCATAGCGATCTGATCATGCCCGGACAGCACTTTATTCCTTTCGCCAGCGTCAGTGATGAGTTTCAGGCTAAATGTATCACTTGTATTGCCCCCAGTAAGACGTTTAATCTAGCTGGCATGAAGACCTCTATCTCCATTATTGCGGATGAGGATTTACGCCAAACATTTACTGAGGCTCTCATGAATGTTGGTTTATGGGGCACGAATGTGATGGGGTTGACGGCGTTGGAAGCTGCCTATCGCCATGGGGATGCTTGGCTAAATGCTGTGATTGACTATATTCAGGCTAATTATGACTATATGGAATCTTATTTGGCGGAATGTGTGCCACAAATCAAGCCTGTGCCTATGGAAGGGACGTATTTGGCTTGGTGGGATTGCCGAGAGTTGGGGTTGCCGTCGGCCGAGCTACAAGCACTATTCCGTGAGAAGGCACGCCTTTTTATTCAAGATGGCGAAGTTTTCGGCCCCGAAGGGGCACATTTTCAACGGGTGAATCTGGCTTGTCATCGTTCTATTTTGGTGGAGGCTTTGGAGCGGGTGCGCACGGCCGTTCAGCCGCAAGCATAATCATCTGACAATATCTATACGGGGGATTAGGTGCTAACAGCACCCAAATTGTAATCGTCAAGAGTTTGTTGCACAGAGATACGCTGAGAAGGCACGGAGTTTCACAGAGAGATTTAGGAGAAACCTTTCTGTTTTTCGTGATCTCCGCCGTTCAACCTATTATTGACCATTACATAACAGCACCCAAATCGACAAAAATTGTCGATAATTGTGAATTGTAAATGAGAATGATGAATTTTGAATGAAACCTCTGCCATTCACTATTCACAATTCAGAGTTCACAATTCACCATTTTTTCCAAGCGAAGTCTTGGCAAAGACGTAGTTTCTGTTGCTGGCGATGAGGAGCATATAGCCGAATGTACCTGCCTGAACGGCCGTTTCGGCCTGTTTGGCGATAGCTTTGGCTTGGGCAAAATCAGCTCCTGGTAGGTCAATTTTCTTTAGCCTCACCAATAATTCTGTCCCAATTAGCTTCAGCCGGGTTTGCTGAACCAAAGTTTTTAGAGCATCGTCATGATTTTCTTGCTGCTTAATGGTGAACCCACCTGTTTGTAGATAGCCCCGATACTGTTCTGCTGATTGGGCATCGGCAATACAGGCTAGCCAGGCAAGGAGGCTGTTTAATTCAGCTGGGGCTGGCCCTGAACGAGTCAAATCGCTTAAACCTAAGACGCCTCCTGGTTTGAGGACACGCTTAAATTCGGCAACGGCCGTTGCTTTGCTAGGAAAGGTGCAGAAGGCGCACTCACAAATGATGGCATCAAATTCATTGGCCTCAAAAGGCAAAGTCTCAGCATCTCCCTGTTGAAAGGTGACGAGAGAGGCTACGTCCGCTTCGGTTGCAGCTTGATTGGCGTTGGTGATGTGAGAACGGCCGTAATCCACTCCCACCACCTCACAGCCAAATTGTTTTGCCAGAAAAATAGCACTAGTGCCTTGCCCCGAAGCCACATCCAATACTCGCTGTCCTGGAGCCAGCTTCATCAACGACCCTAATCGTTCTGTTAAGGTCAATCCACCAGGGTGAAACGAATCACCCAATAGCAACTTGGCCCAATCACTTTCATACAAATTGGCACAGCATTGCTTTAGCGCATCGGGACTAGTTGTTTCTAACGATGCCAACGTCATCATTTTTGCTCTCCATTAAACGAAAAGTGTAATGGCTCAGGTGTAAAGGAATGCCCTCGAGCTTCTGCTCGCAGCCTAGCTCGCTGCCGGGCGGCTAACTGAACTCGAGCTTGTTCCCGATAGCCCACATTATTGTAGGCACAAAATGGGATTTGTTTGCCATCAGGCAGCAAAATTTCCTTGCAACATTTCATCAAGTTCTTCTGATTAAATGTCCACGGATCCATAAAATCTTGCAACATAATCATGAACATACTGCCTGCTAAAGGTCCCATGTCCAAATTCAAGCCACATGTGGCACAGGATAGGGCAAAATTCTGAGAGGCTTTGTCTGTACCAGGGATGGCCGCAGATGACCACAGCCCCTCCAAAGCCAATCTGACTTCGGGTTTCAGACTAGGTAAAGCACTGTTGGCAATATAATCTAGATAATCGTCTACATTGAGGAGGCGTGTGAGTGGCAGCACTGTATCATCTTCGATATAGGCATAGGTGACTGAGTTGCAGGTGGGAAAGCAGCAAGGGACAGGCACAAAATCAGATTGCAAGAATAGGCCTTCTGTCTGGTGTTCCATGAGGGTCAAAATATCAGGAATTGTCATGCGCTGCATGGGATCATGCTGACCGTGTCGTCCGGCATGGAAGGCTGGTTGGAAGTTGATGCCGAAAACGGCCGGATGCTCAAGCCCAAATTTAACAATACGGCCGATTTCATGCTCATTCACCCCTCGTTCAATAGCCGGCACAAGCACAACGGGGCAGTTGGCGGCTGCCAACCGATCAAGTGCTTTGAGCTTTTCTGGCACGATATCTGGTTCTCCGCGAATTTGACGATATGTTTCTGCTTCAAAGCCATCAAATTGAAAGTATATAGCGGGCTGAATCTCCGCTATTTCAGCTAGGAAGTTATCATCATAGGCCAGCCGTTTGCCATTGGTGTTGATCATCACAAATTGGATATTGCGCTCTTTGGCTGCTTTTAACATGGGAATGAGATCAGGGTGAATCGTTGGTTCGCCGCCCGAAAATTGCACGACCTCAGGTCGTCCCTCTGTTTGCACTAGATGATCCAAAATGCCCTCCACCTCTGCCAAGGTTAGATTATAGCCCGCGCCTGCATCAGCAAAACAGAGGGGACAATCCATATTACAGGCGGTATTGATCTCGATAATGCCCACACAAACATGCTGCTGGTGATCGGGGCAAAGGCCGCAATCATGGGGACATCCATGCACGATCTCTGTGGAAAATTGCAAGGGCATCGTACCCGGTTTGTTGAACTTGGTTGAATGCACGTAGGCTTGAGCATCTCCATAGACAACTGCTTCAAAGGCACCATGATCAGGACATCGTTTCCGCATAATCACCTGATTGTCACGTAATAAAATCTGGGCATCAATCACTTGGCGGCACTGCGGACAGATGCTGCGCGTCAATTCATAAAAAATGTAATCAGCATCGTTTTTTTGTGGGGTATTTGAGGGTGATGTCACGAATGAGGTGATTATTGGGTTCATTTTGTCTCCTGTTACAGCATTTTGGGGTTGAACCGTTGTCTGTTTTTCTGAAAATGGCTAACCTGGACAAGCCAGAAAGAAAAATGGACACAGAGATACTCAGAGAAATAGAGATACACAGAGGAAGAAAGATGTTTTTTTCTACCTTTGCGAAGCTCTGTATCTTCTCTATGAGGCTCTGTCACTTTCTTGTTTTGTGTACAAGAATTTGATTCATAGGGTGTATGTGGGCCAATCCCCCAAAAGACAGGATGTTCTGGGGAATTGGCCTGAGGCTGCAGTAGATAAAGTGGAGTAGGAAGCAGCCTAAGTGAAGGGTAGAGCATTTGACACATTTATCTGTAGGCAGGCTTGCTATATTTGCTAAAAAGCGTATCTCGCTGCGTATATATGAGAAGAAGTTCATTTTAGGGTAATGAAATGGGAGCCTGGGTCATCAATTGGAATGAAGTATTTGGCGTAATGGATTTGAAGAAGATAGATGTCTTTATTGAGTAGCGGAGAGAATGAACATGATGCAGGAAGTAATCACTATCAAGGATGCAAAGATAGGATCGGTCTTGGCTTCTGCTGTGGAATCGGAAGGGGTCAGATTGTTTGAAGGTGCTTGGTATTTTGATCGCAATGCAGTGGATATGACGTATCTAAGAGTGACTGAGGATACGTATGTTTGTCCTTATAAGGGGACGTGTTATTGGATTAATCTGGAAGCCCCTGGTCATGTAGCTGAACATATTGCCTTTACGTATTTTGCTGTTGAACCGGGCTATGAGTTTGTGCAAGATAAATTCGGCTTTTATGCAGGTGTTCGAGAGCATACGGTGGAGGAATCGGCCGTTTATACAAAGGTGTGACGCGATTTACGGAGATATCGTGTCATCTTTCCCGATTATTTGCTTCCATTCGGCTAATTTTTGGACATAATATGAGCGACAGTCAGGACAAACGGCCTGATGTTGCTGTAATAAATCATGTAAATTCGCTTGTTCCGGTTTGTCTGCATCCATTAATTCGGCTAGATAACCCAAGATCGTAAAACATTCATCACAAGTGAGCGAGGGAGCAGGGTTCGTTTGCTGGGCGGCTAGGAGTAATTGCCAGAGTGGGCGGCTCATGATATTAAATAGAGCATGAGGCTGGTAATGTCCAACCTCATGCTTGTTTCTATAGGCCGTAGATAATGGTGTCGGGTTTGAAGGCGGCCCAAGAAAACCAAAAGTGATCACCATGAACAATTGGCGTGAGTTGCGAGCCGGTTAGTGGGCCATCTACGGCTTGCCCTAATATATTCCAGATACTACCTGTCTGTTCATCCATAATCAGGCTGTCTTCTGTGATAAAGTTGAGTTTTTCACCATTCACGAAGGGTTCAAAGACCCCTGTGGCTCCCACATCATTGCCGAGTGAGATAACTTCGGTGTTTAAGGCACTGGCTGTGCCTTCAGTGTGGAAGACGACAAGATCATGTCCGTTTGGACTATCGTTGATGACGCTGACTTGGGATAGAACACGGAGAGGATAGGCGATGTCTATGTCTTCAAAGGAGATGGTGACCACACGTTCAACGGCTTGTAAACGGCCGTCTAACTCGCCATCAAACAAAAATGGATTGCGTCCAACTGTGTCATAACCGGCATAGGGATTGAACCCATATCGTTGGGCATAACTTTCACCAAAACCTGTTTCTCGAGATAGCACTTCTCCTTGGGGATAGGCCGTGGCAAAATCAGCAAAGCTAACTAGGGCTGAGGGCAAGAAGGTTAATTGCTGCCCCACCATATCGCCGACAATGGCTTCGCCCGTGAACTGTTGCCACAGGCTCTCTGTGGTGCGGTCATACATGATCAAATCAGAATTCCGCAATAGCCCTGAGGTGCCGAACTCAAACGTTTCACCACTAACGCGCCGATCAAAAACGATGGCCGAATTGCAAAGGGGGCAGAAGGTGACGATGATAGGGGTTTCACCAATAGTGTCGTTCACGATCTCATGCCAGGTTAGAATCTGGATTGGATAGGCTCGGCTAATGCCATCTAACTCAATGGCGATCACGGGTTCGTTATCTTGTAACCAACTGCGGGCTTCATCGACTAGAATGAATTGGGGATTGTCTACAGAGGGAATGCCATCACGTGGGGGGCCACCAGAGAGGATTTCGTCATACTCAATAGTGTGGAGCTCCCAATTGGTGTTCCAACTCTCGGTTAAAAAACGTAGTCGGTCTGACCGGTCATCGGTTGTGCTGATTGCCTCGTCAGGTGGGTTCGATTCGGTGGTGGGTTCTGGTGTGTCGGGAACGGCCGTTTCTGTGGCTGCTGCCGTGGCTGCAATGGTTGCAGTAGGGATAGGTGTGGCAACGGCCGTTGTTGCTGCCACTACCTCGCTAGATTCATTGCCAACATTTTCATTATCGCCCTCAACTTGTGGCTCACTACCAACTGTGCTACAGGCTGCTAACAGTAATAGACTAATTAGATAACCCACTATAGTCCATTTATACCTTCGCCTACTTTTCATATGTCTGTCGCTCCTTATAAATCGTCCGAAAATAGCTTTTCATGTAAGGTGGCCAATTTCTCAAGCAACGGCCGTTTTTCCGCTAAAATACGAAAAGTTAAAAACGAGCATTGCTTTATATACATTGGCCTATAGACTCTTTGGTCCTCCTATCATCTACTCATTATTCATGTTCTGCTCATACAAACTATGAGCCAGGTTACGAAATGTACGATTCTCTACACTCCGCTTTAATCCAACGAGATAAGCTATTACAGCGATCAGTGATGATCCGGTACAATATTCTCTGAAATTCTGACAAAAAGGTGACTATCATGGACGACCAGACGTTAATTGCTCAGTACAATTATGATGAATTTACCCGTGAGAAGGTGATGCCTTGGCTCTCATTTGAGAAAAGCCCGGCTCTAGGGCAGACAGCGCCCAGCTTTCCCTTGTGGAATTTAGATGGTACTGAGACGAGTTTGAGCAAACTTTGGTCAAGTCATGTTTACACCATTGTAGAGTTTGGCAGCTTTACCTGACCATATTGTGGGATGGCGGCGCCATCCATGAATGAGTTGGCTGAACAATTTGCTGGCAATGGCGTTGGTTCCTATTTTCTCTACACGCACGAAGCCCATCCTGGCGAGAACTATCCCCATTTAACCTCAATGGCACAGAAATATGAACATGCTCAAGCGCTACGGGATGTCTTGGGTGTGACCCGGCCTATTGTCCTGGATGCCCTTGATGGCGCTTGCCACCGCCGTTACGGATCTATGCCCAATATGACTTGGATATTTAATCGCTCTGGTATGCCTGTTTATAAAGGCAATTGGACTGACGTAAATAGTGTGCTTGCCGCTATTGAATATTATCTTGAGGTGGTAAACCGCCGCCGAGCCCGCGAACGTTTGATTCCTTTCCATGTGGAACGAATTGATTATCGTGCTAGTGATCAGGAAGCTTTTTATGCGGGGCTGGCCCGCAGTGGCCCCAGAGCGGTGGAAGAGTTCAAAACGGCCGATTTGTAAACGCAAGGCTGAAAACAGACTCGACTTCAATTTTACCCACAATCCCTCTTGCGCTTACAATTGCAGCTGGGCTTGCCCACGTTCCCCAGTCGGAAACGGTCTGCCTGTTACCATTAATGCTAGAAAAAAATTGGTCGTAGCGGGCTTAACCATCTGGTTCATTTTTAGTGACAAAAGGCAAATATTGTGTCATGGGATAATAAGTCAGGCTCACTTGATCAAGATATAGATCGTAGGGAGATTGCATGGCATTGCCGTCTAGTTGAACGGCAATAGCCAATCCATTTTCGACTGTGCTAGACACAGCATCGACCATAATGTTTAGTGGATAGGTGTCGTGGTCGATAGAAAAATCTTGGTAATAAATCGTGTCACTCATCATCTTGCCATGTAGGGTAAAGGTGTACCATTGATTAGCCATCAAACAAGAGTCAATGGTAGGACTTATGGGTATCCATTCCTCGTCTTGAGGTTGATTAGTATCCCAATAACGCCACTGTGGTGCCCCATCACCCACATTTTGCCATTGTAAAGCTAACTCATACCGTCTGCCTTCATGCCATTTGCTGAGGCTGAACTCTAAAGCTTGCACAATAGACGGATCGGTGTCGTTGTTGCAGGTAGTGGCTGGCGTGAAGCGAAAGGGGACAGTGAAGGTGAAGGCTGTGGCTTGGGGCTGAGGTCGTAGGTTACGATAGCAATGGACGTTAGAATAGGGAGTACCTCCCGTTAGACTACATTGCAGGGCTAATCCGTCTAAGGATGGCGTGATAACGTTGGTCAAGTCCCACTCTGGCTCATTCTCGCAATAGATACCCCAATCGTCGGCGAATTCATCCAGATCATACCTGGGGGCTGTGGGAGGATGTAGGGGGCCACGATGGCAGGAAACAGAGGTTGTGTGAGTGTACACGGCCGTTATGCCCTCCACTGTAGCCATCTGTACTACATTGGTTAATGTGCCACTATAGCCCATTGGTGCAGTGACTGGGTATGATAAGGTTGCGGTATGATTTGGTGAGATGGTAACGGGTGTCCATGTCATCATACCCGTTGGCGAGACTTGTGGAGGTAATACATCAGTCACCGTTGCCGTTAGTGTCACTTGGCCCATATTCACGATTTCCATTGTGTATGTCAACGGCTGGCCAGGAATGACTGGGCTTGGTTGGTTGTGCTTCGACAAGATAATCATCGTTGTTAACAAATCATATCCATGCCCTAGGACAGTATCTTCCTGGCCCATTTGCCAGAGAATTGGTTCTTCCCCTGCCCGAATCGCAAGATAGTTGCCCCAGCCCAAGGTCTGCAAAACTAAATTCCATGAGCCTTTGAGGTGGTTCCATTGCATGTTTGTGGCTCCACAACCTGTTCCCTCCTCATAAAGAAGGCTTTCGATATTGTTTAGCGGCGAAAAGGGCCCGTCGTTAATAAGCCAATTCCACATGGTCAACACATTAGTAGGTTGCAAAGAGGGAATCATAGCCGAATAGTGGGGGACAACGACAGGGGCACCTAACAAAGGGGAACCATCAAAAGCCGGAGCGTGTTGTCCACCAACACCAAATGCCTGATAAATGGCATTGGGAGCCACTGTCCAAGGGGTTGGTACTTCGCCAGCAGACAAACCAAAGAGGTTGTTTTGGTTGAAGCAATGTGTGGCTGAATAATGGTTGGAGTAGTAATTGGTTTGGATGAGGGCAGCCGCAGGGCGATAGGTGGTCCAATCGGCACCCCAAACATCTTTTGCAGGTGGGCGTACAAAGAGCCAGGCCAATTCATCAATGAAGCCTGAGCCGTTGGCGGTAGGTGGAAAAGGATATTTGAAGGAGCCTATGTGTCCCGTGGCAGCGGCGGCGGCTAGTTCTACCAACCAACTTTCGCCACCAAATGTGTCCCAAGTGGATATCAGAAGCGCACCATTATAAGCATAACCATGTGACAGACCAGAAGGCTGTCGTAGCTCAGTCCAATCAATCCCTTGCAGCAGGGAAACGGTACCGCTTGTGTCTAAATCCAGGGCATTTTGAGCCTCCAGCAGTCCGATGGCGGCAATGACGGTGTCTACCGATGACCATTCGGTGTTTGTGGCAATGGTAAAGGTGCCGCCTGGTAATTGCTCCACAAAGTGGGGCCATAAGCCAGTTTGACCATGGGAACGGGGGATGCTAATGAGTAGGGTATGGCTGATTTGGTTGACAATTTGCTGGGCAACGGCCGTTTCCACAATACCTAATTGCACTGCTTGTGCGGTGGTGGCCGCTAGTCCACCTGTGGCTTGGATGGCATCAAAGTCGCCGCTAGGGAATTCAGCACGATCACGAACGAGGCCGCTATCAGCATCCCAGTTGTTGAGCAACATACCATAGCTCCAAATGAAGGCAGCTTCGGCTGCGTCGCTAATGGATGTAGTGGCTGTAAAGGCCAATTGGTCAAGCACAAAGTAATCGCCTGCTTGGGGGGCTAGGAAGGAGATGTTGAGGTTGGTCACATTGGTTAGAGGTGGTAACGGTGTTTGTACTATTTGTGGCCCGCCTGTGAGGTTGATGTGGGTGAACCAACGTGTTTCTAAAGGGGTCACAGATTCATCTTTGAGTTCGATGAGAAGGGTTTGGGCTGGCGTGCCATGGGCAATGTGGATGCTGATGTCTGTTAAGCTGCTTTGGTAGGGAGTAATAATGGCAGCGGGCAAGACGGCCGTAAAATTCAAAGGTTCTTTTTCACTAATGGTGTGGTTGAGGGAAAACCAAAGGCCACCGGGTTGGCCTGTTGGCATGGAGACTGTAACCTGCCCTTGTCCCCATACAGTTTGGGTACTGCTGCCCCATGCGCCTCGATTTCCACCTAGTCGATTGTAATAGTAATCGGGCTCCCCCATGAGGGGTTGTGGTTCAAAATCGTCTATGAGAATGTGATAATGTTGATCTGTAGTGGGGGTTTGATCCAGTGAAGCCAGGACTGCACTTTGATTGAGGGTAGCAAATAGATGGATGACGATGAGGGTGGCGCTGAATGCGGCCATTAAGATGGAAACTAACCGTTGGGGCAAACTGACTGGCATAATGGTTACTCCTTGAGCCTGACTCTGGCAATGAGATCGGGCACACGATATTTGGATGGGAAACGGCCGTTGGGCTGGGGTGATTAAATGAGTGCGGCGCGAACGATAGGCAGATGGTAGCGGTTTGTGTTTTTTGCGGCAACCTATCTGGTATGTGCTGAATTTAGCCCCCGCCTAGCCAGACCCAAAACACATAAGCCACGTAGAGCAGGACTAGAACAGCTCCCTCTTTGCGTGAGAGTTCGCGGTTGGTGGAGAGGAAAACGAAGAGGATGACGACTGTGATCAGCAAGACGACGGTGGATGACCAGAGATCGGCCGTTCCTACAGTAATCGTGCCAGGGCGGGCCAGCAAAATGATGAGCCAAGGCAAGCCCAAGCCAATGGAAATATCAAAGATGTTGGAGCCAACCGCATTGGCGATAGCCATTTCACCCCGACCTTGTCGCGCCACCAAGACGGAGGCAATGAGATCGGGGATGGAGGAGCCGCCTGCCAGCACAGTGAGAGCGATGAGAATGGGAGGTACGTGTATGGCCTCTGCTAAACGGACAGCGTGCTCAACCAGAAAATAGCTGATGAGGATGATATAGCCGATGGAAATGAAGAAAGTACGGATAAAGGAGCGGCGTGGATCACCAGTGGTGAATCCGATAATGGCCGATACCCTTGCTGTAAATCGATAATACAAGCCTGTTTTGGCTGATTCCTTCTCTATTTCCTCTTCCAACACATCAATGATGTCGCCATTGGGTGCGATGAGGTGCCATTGGAAAAGAATGAAGATATAGATGGCATAGAGGCCCAAAAAAAGGAAGACTTCAAACAGCGTAATTTGCCCATCGGCAAATGCCACTAAGAGTAGGGCAATGCTCGCAGTATAGATAAAGCAGTCACGAACGACGACGCGCCAGGTGACTTTGGCTGGTCGTACTATGGCAGAAAGACCGGTGATGACGAGGATGTTGAAAACGGCCGATCCCACAATATTGCCCACACCCACATCGCTGTGTGCGCCACCGCGCTGTATGAGCGACAGTAGAGCGATGGAAAGCTCTGGCATAGATGATCCCATGGCCATGAGTGAGGCGCCTGCCACATTGCTAGGCAGCTTCAAGCGATCTGAGATTTCATCGAGGCTTTCGATGAAATATTCATCTGTGATGATAGACAGTAAATAGATACAGACAACAATAACGCCAAAACTAATGACAGCTTGCATAGAACATCCTGCTTATGAAGAGTTTGGGAATTGACCTGCTTGGTAGCGAGGCGATGTGTGAATTGTAACGGCCGTTGTGCCTGCCGTCGAAAAGTGATTGGATGCTGCTTATGGAGCAAGCAAGTAGGGGCTGATGCGTTGACACAAAGTGGTTATTTTAGCTTCATTGCCTTTTGGTGCCTTAGGCCAATAGGTGACGGCCGTTCCCCAAAATTCACGTGGTGTGCCAGGATAGCGTGGGACTAGCCACACATGCAAGTGGTCCACATGATGACCAAAGACAAAAGTGTAAATGTGTTCGGCTCCTTCTGATGTTTTGAGGGCATGGCTAACTCGCTGGGTAAGCAAGCCTACCCGTTGGGCCTCGGCATCAGTCAATTCGGCCCAGCCAGCAGTATGTCGTTTCGGTTCCACAAAAAAGATGCCCAGATACGTTGTGCTTTCATCCTCTGGGATGACGCTGTGACTGACACAAACGAGATCGTCCTGGTAGATGAGACCACCAGGCACTACTACTTCTCCACAATGTTTTTGGCAAATGAAACATGTTTCACTCATAACCCTTCACCGCATATCTCCCAGTGGCGTGCCCCGCACCACACTCAGCCAAACTCGTGCCACTCCCGACTCATATCAAGCTTCGTCTTCCCAAATCACAGGAGTTAGCTCCTCACCTTCGGGATAAATCACCTTGGCCTCATCTGTTGCCAAGAAGGCTAAAAGGTGTACGGGTTCATCATTGGAATTAGTGATGTCATGTAGGACATAAGGTGGAAGAAATAGGGTGGTCGGACTGGCGACTGTTTGCACAACATCGCCAATTTGTGCCTCAATACACCCTGATAGCAGCGTGATCGTCTCCTCAAAATCATGGTAATGGGGCACGATATAGCCACCAGGTGGAATGGTTTGTTCCCATACCTCGCAACTTTTTGCACCTACTTCTTTGGTCACTAATTTACGGCTGATTATCTTGCTGTAATAGCCTTTTGTTTGTGGCAGTTGGTCATGGACAATAATAGTCATTTTTTCTCCTATTTTATGTATGGTAGCGCAGCCAGTATACGGCAATAGCAAAGGCACTGGCAACGTTGAGAGAGCTTTTGTGGCCCTGCATAGGAATGGTCAATATTTGATTGCAAATTTTTAATATGGCGGGATCAATGCCTGATAGCTCATTGCCCACAATGAGAACAGTTGGTTTAGAGGATAGGCTAGCTGTTAGTAATGATCTGGCTTGGGTTGTGCCTTCTAAAGCCCATAATTGATAGCCTTGCTGTTGGAGAGAAACGGCCGTTTCCCAGCCATTCTTATGATATGACCAGGCCACACTGGCTTCCGCCCCCAACGCTGTTTTGGCTACTTTGGGGTTATCGGGCGTGGGGGAGATGCCGCACAAATAGAGATGAGAGATGCCACCAGCTCCATCGGCCGTTCGGAAAAATGAGCCAACATTGTAGATGCTGCGCACATTGTCTATGAGTATGGCCAAATTGGTTGGTGGCGATGGAAAGGATGGAGGCTTTTGATTGGTGAAGGGCGGGGTGGCAACGGCCGTTCCTGCACCACAATAAGCACATTTCTCCCCTAAACCACTGCCAACCAGTACCGGAAAACGAAAGCGGCAAGCCTCATTATTGCATTGCCGCATCTGAAAATGGGTTAACTCACTCATACTTATCGGCTTGGAGGGTGATGAGGCAGATTTCGGAGGTGAAGGTGGGAGTCGGACGGCCGTTTTCCTTCAGCACGCGATACACCCCCTCAATCATGGCTGCTTTATTCTGTACATGGTGAAAGGAAAACTGGTTAGAAACATAATCAAACGAGGTATTGGCAAAAGGGAGCAAAGCATTGTTGCCCTGGAGCCAATACACAGTCTGACTTTTCGGCTGCGCTTGCTGCAGCATACCTGCAAATAAATCTAGTCCCACGAAGGTGGCTCGGGGTAAATGGGTCTGATTGGCGACTAGCTGGCTGCCTGTGCCGCAGCCTAGATCGAGAATTGTGGGAGCAACGCCCGATTCCCCACGCTCCGCCAAAAATGCTAACAGATGGGGATCAACTTCTTTGCCCCGATGTGGCCCACTATCATATCGGTGGGCGATGAGATCGTAATTTATTCGCTGGGAAGCCATATGTTTACCTGTTCGATATTATAGAGGGAAAAATTGGAGTAACCGAATCTGATGACCCCATTTGACCAATTGACCCCACGCGGCCAAGCGCGCCGTCTACGGCAGTTAGCTCTGAAAACGCTTGAAGCCTATTCGCTAGCCGTGCGCCGGATGCGTTTGCTGATTGTGGATACGAATACGCTGTTTCGGGTAGAAGCAGGAGACGGCCGTAAATATGCCCTGCGTATCTGTAGACCGGGCGAACACACGCTGACCGAGATTGAAGCCGAGATGACTTGGTTGCAAGCTTTGAACGCAGGCACGGATGTGCCTGTTCCCAAACCAGTGCTGAATACAAACGGTCGTCTCATCACCACTACCCAAATTGAGGGCGTGCCGGGCGTGCGCCACTGTGTGTTGTTTGACTGGATACCGGGACGGCCGTTAGAGGAACGCCTTTTCCCCAAAACTTATACCAATTGCCTAATGAGAGGCCACAAAAGAATTGGGGAGACCAGCGACAGCCAGACGAATCCAATCCCAGCCAGCTAAGGCTCTAATTTTCTCTGGGGAGGCAGCTAAGGTCTCCAGTTCCTTTTCAACGGCAGCCTTTTTGGCCGCAATGGAGCCATAGACATGGCCTTCAATCTTATCACGCAGGTATTGAAAGACCCGCTCGGCGGGATTGAGTTCAGGTGAATAGGGCGGTTGCTCAATTAGCTTGACAGCCACCTCAGCATAAGCAGGGCCGCGATGGCCACGAGCACCGTCCCAGACAATAACATCAATACCCTCGTAGTTCCACTGTTGCACAATGGGAGCAATGGATTCACCTTTCATATTCTGGGCCCATTGCCAACGCACTTGCCCTGTCAAACCGTTGACAACCAAATTTAGGTAGGACCAGGCGTACTTGTATTCCAATAGCTGTACCACTTTGACACCAGGCGGTGCCCAGACACGGCGTACCTGACCTATCAAGCCAACTCGCATTTCATCACCCCAGTACAAACCAGCCACATCGCCACAGGCAACTTCTTCCAATTGTGCACTTAGCCCCCTTTTTTCCAAGCCTCCTGCACAGCAGCAGAAGCCTTGGGATTACGTGGACGGGGCACTTTCCGCTTTAACCCTAGACGGACAAAGATGCTTCGCATCCCCCAATAGCTGTAGCTCACCCCCTGGTGTTCTTTCACCCATTTCATCCCATCTTGAATGCTGTGTATCTCGCCCTCACCGGCCGCTGCTTTCAATTGTTCTAGCTGTTCCTGGCTTAGCCAGGACACTTTACCTCCCTTCTCTCCCTGTCGCTGCTTGAGTACTTTGGCTAATCCTCCCTGCCGATACCAGGCTACCCACTCTTGTATGGTTCGTTGGTGTCTCCCCACTATCTCGGCCACTTCAGCCGTTGTCTTCCCTTGCCGTAATTGCCACATCGCTTGCAATCGTGTTCGTCTTTGCGATTCTTTCTCTGCTAGATATCGCTCTTTCAAAGTAGCTTCATCTTCTTCCCATTCTATCTGCATTCGTCGTCCCATCTTCTTCTCCCATTATTTTTGCCCCTATTATATGATCTTTCATCCCGCAATTGGTATTATTACCAACTGGGTCAAATAGCTGCCCAATTACACACTTTTGCCGAAAGCTATACATCGCCTGCTAACTTCCGTCCCATGACCTGGAATCGTATTTTTTATTATGGAGCTGAACCTGTTGTTATTTTTGAGGAGACCAACCAACACTTTTTTTCTGCCGAGCAGATGTCGATCATCAAACAGGTAATGACCTATGCTGAAGCTGAATTAGAGCGGCTTTTTGCCCAGCCACAATCGCCCATCATCCTACACGGGGACATGCACATGTGGAATGTGCATGTCTATCGAGGCAAGCTGTTTGTGCTAGATTTTGAAGACACGATGTGGGGGTATCCAGTGCAAGATGTGGCTATTACATTGATGTACGGCCGTTTTCGAGACGACTACCCCTCTCTTCGTGCTGCCTACCAAGAAGGCTACAGCAGTTTACGACTCTGGCCGGTGCAACATCCTCATCAAATTGCCACCCTCATCGCTGCCCGAACCGTCATGTTTATCAACTATGTCACTCACAAAATGCCCGACGACGCACCCGACTATATCAAGGGTGCATGTGAGCGGCTGCAAACGTATCTGGAAAGTTTGGGTTAAGAAAACACAAAGGTTTTCAAAAACTCTCTGCGAACCTCTGTGTAATTTTAGTCCAAGTTCCGTATAGCTGGATGGCGCATGGCAATAAGCGAGAGAACGGCCGTTATCCCACCACCTATTACAAAAACGGCCGCTGGTCCCCAAGCCTCTGTGGCCCAACCGGCCAGCCCCAAGCCTATCGGTAGCAGAGCTAGCGACCCGACCGTGTCCACACCCGCCACACGTCCTAGCTTCTCACGCGGTATGAGTTCCTGTAAGGCACTTGTCCAGGCCAGCATACCCAATTCCAAGGCCGCTCCATTGATGAGTGCAGCGACAATTAATATAGGAATACCTACGGGCAGACCAAAGAGTAGCAGCATGGTTCCGGCCACTACTGAACCGCCATAGATTAACAAACCCCGGCGACGCACCGCTGGTTTGCGTCCCAGCCAGACCCCACCCAACACATAACCGACAGCAAACATCGAGTACAATAAACCCAGCACCTCAACATCTGCTCCTAATACCTCATCCACCAAAAAAGGCATGGACACGCTGTATGGTCCCGCCAAGGTCACATTGCTAATGGCAAAAATGGCAATGGTAATCCATAGCCAAGGCATTTCCCAAACGGTGCGTATCCCTTCTTTGAAATCAGCTAGCATACTTTGGGGTTCGTCGGTGGGCAACGGCCGTATCTCTTCTCGCATTAGTGGCAATAAAAAGAGGGCTGAAACAAAAAAGGTTAGTCCATTCAAGGCAAATGCTAGGCCTGCACCGCCTAAAGCAATCAATCCTGCCCCCAAAGGCGGCCCTAAGATACGCCCAGCTTGGATAGCAAAACTGCTTAAGGAATTGGCACTGCTCAAATCACTTTCTGGCACAAGGACGGGCACGGTGGCCGTAAAAGCTGGCTGGAAAAAGGCATTCACCAAGCCAAAAATGAGACCTAAAATGTAGACATGCCAAATTTGCAAGTGGCCGGTAAAAGCTAAAATAGAGATGAGAACGGCCGTTATCCCCCGCACCACATCTGAGCCAATCATCACTGGTAGACGCGGATAGCGGTCTACAATCACGCCACCAAAGAGGGAAAACAACACTGTAGGCGACAGCGTAAAAATCAGTACCGCCGCCATCGCACCCGCCGATCCACTCTCTTGCAGCACCCACCAGGCTAAGGCCACTTCATACAAGAAATCGCCGATCCGCGATAAGGCTTGCCCGCCCCATAACAAAGCAAACGGCCGATTCCCCCATGCCCGGAACAAATTCACCTCCGCCAACTGCTTAAACATCACCATGTTGTTGCTCCATTTCTGTCAATAGCCCAGCATAATTCTCTTCGCATAGCAGCCGATGCGGATGTTCTGCTGTCAAAGTTGTTCTAAAAATCGCCAATGTATGTTCATAAAGGGTCTTGGCTCGCTCATAATGACCCATCGCTTTGTATAACACAGCCATATTGTTCAAAGTCATGGCCACATCAGGATGTTCATTGCCCCAATGGTTCGCTTTGATTTGTAAGGCACGATTGTAAAGTTCTTCGGAGGCCGCATAATCTTCCTGCTGGTAGCGAATGGCCGCCAGATTATTCAAATTGATAGCAACCTCTATGTCCTCTGGCCCAAACTCTCGCTCAAAAATAGCTAGCGCCCGTTTGTATAAGGCTTCAGCTTCTGCAAAACGCCCTTGACCGTCCACCAAGGCTGCTAGAGCCGCAACATCAGCGGCCACATCGGGATGGTCTGGCCCCAAAGCTGCCTCCCGAATCTCAACGGAGCGGCGAGCGAAAGGCTCACCTTGTGCATGATTGCCGCGGGCATGTTCCAAGCCACCCAAATTGTGATACAGTGAAGCAATATCAGGGTGCTCAGGGCCGATGGTGTGTTCTAAAATCGCCAGCGATTTTTGATACAGTGGCTCGGCTTCGTCATAACGCCCCATATATTTATAGAGGACGCCTAAGCTGTTGGCCGTCGTCGCCCACTCTACTTCATCTTCACTAGTGGGGTGCGCCAAGGCCCGCAAATAAAGCTGTTCTGCTTCAGGATAATGTCCCGCCTGGCGGTGAGCATCGGCCTGTTCGCATAAAGTCCACATTTCCTCTAATGAGCTATTGTCTATGGCTGTCTGTGCTCGCATGTGCTTTCTCCGTTAAGTTTGTTTCATCGTATGAAGCCATTGTAGACAACGGCCGTTCCCTCAGCGATCCACAAAGCGTCTTATTTCATGTTGACGAATAGAGGAATCTGTGGAATCTTTTAGCCCATGACAAAAGGCAGGAACGGTAGCGAGTAATACTGAATGAACACACCTTTTAAGAAACAAAACATCATCCTGACTGGTTTTATGGGAACGGGGAAAACGACAGTGGGTAAGTTGCTGGCAGGTTTACTCAATTATGCTTTTATGGATACGGATGTGCTTATTGAAGCGAGTGACGGTCGTTCTATTCCTAAAATATTCGCTGAATCCGGCGAAGTTGCTTTCCGCCAAATGGAACAAGCGATAGCACGGGCGCTGGCTGAACAAACGGGTTTGGTTGTCTCTACCGGAGGGCGGATGATGTTGGATCCAGTTAATGTGGCAGCGTTGGGGGAAAACGGCCGTATCTTATGCCTCACCGCCACCCCCGAAACGATTTTGGCGCGCGTGCTGGCTGATGGTGTGAGCGAACGGCCGTTGCTGGCTGTTTCTGACCCTCATCAGCGCATCCGAGACTTGCTCGAAGAACGCCGCGAAAAATATCAGCAATTCCCCCAAATAACCACAGACAATCTAACGCCACAAGAAATCGCCCACAAAATCTTAGAGACACTAGATGTAGAGATTGAGACCCATCACTCCAATCTCTTTTAAGGAATCCATGACCTACAAAATCCTCATCCTAAACGGCCCCAACCTCAACTTATTGGGCACGCGCGAAAAATCAGTGTACGGGACTGAGACTTTGGCCGATATTCTGGCTGATCTGCAACACGACGCCCAAGAACGTGGCCTGGAACTGCGCTCTTTCCAATCTAACTCTGAAGGCACACTCATAGATGCCATACATGAAGCCCGTACTTGGGCTGATGGCATTGTCTTTAACGCGGGCGCGTATACCCACACTAGCATTGCCTTG
Source organism: Promineifilaceae bacterium (SeqCode) (assembly GCA_965223555.1). Taxonomy (GTDB): domain Bacteria; phylum Chloroflexota; class Anaerolineae; order Promineifilales; family Promineifilaceae; genus CBDCWU01. The sequence continues at coordinate 1,153,978 of CBDCWU010000007.1, read as the reverse complement.
CGCGATGCTCTTGCAGGCATTGGCTTGCCCGTCGTCGAAGTCCACCTCTCGAATGTCCATGCCCGTGAGGCCTTCCGGCATAAATCCGTGTTGGCTCCCGTTTGTTTGGGGGTGATTGCTGGGTTTGGGCGGTGGAGTTACTTTTTGGGAGTGGATGCCCTGTTGCGGCATTTAGCCAAAACGGGGTAGCTAGACGCTGACCCAAATAGCTATTAATCGGGCTGATTTTGGAGGGTAACGGCCGTTAGCCACACCCGATCCTCACCTTCAGCCGTCACCAAGCGCTGCCCGCTTTCCGGCTCGTACCAACCCACCCATATCTCGTATTCACCTGCTGGCAAGTCAGAAAACAGCAGCGTTTCGCTGACAAACTCGCCTGTTTCCCACCAGTTCGTAGGGTAGGTCCAATTGCCTGGAATCAGATCCGCCTGGGTGATGATGTCGCCTGTGGTGGCCTCAACCACATGCACAAACAATTTGTAGGAGGTAGACGGCCGTTCCTGGGCTTGCCAATGTAGGGTGAGGGTCAAAGTATGACTCGTGGTTTGCATATCATAACCACTCAAGTGCAGCAGGTTGTGCCAAGTGACATCGGCCGTTTGTTGGGGTGAGACTGGCGTAAAGTTGCGGGGCAAGGGGGTGATGGTAATTTGGCCTAGGTCGACGGCCGTTCCCTCTTCAGCTAAGCTCATTTGTAAAGTATATGTGCCACCTGCCACAAAAGGCGAAAGCTGCACGGCATATTCGGCCCGAACAAGCTCGTTAGCTTGCCATTGGTGGCTGGGCCAAGTGGGAGAAAGGGGTTGGCAGCCCAGAAAAATGGTCTCAGTTGCCACGAGATTGAAGCAAACATCGGTGGCTTGGGTAACGGCCGTCTTGCTACCCCAATGGGCCTGAAATTGGAGCCAATCACCAGCTTTAGCTTGTTCTGGTGGTTGATTGACAGCCAGGAGGCCGAGTTGGGGGGTGAATTCATGGCTGAAGGGGGGCAGGGAAACGGCCGTTTGCATTACCAACACCTCCTCATCCTCATAAAACGGCGGTAAGAAAAACCAATCCCGCCAGGCTGCCAACCCCCCACTGCTCAAAAATTGCTTGTGCAAGATAACATAGCGCACATCTGTGGCTGCCAGCAAGCCCAGCTGATGGCCAACATTCATGAGTACTGAGGGTGGTTTGTCGCTGTTGAGACTGTGCTGCAGCAGGGGCACACTGTTCATAAAGGCGTAGGCTACTCTGGGAGGGCGAGCGATGCGCCCCTCAACCAGGGCCTTGCCATGCACCAATTGATAGGCCATATAATGTTTGTTGTATTGCAAGCGGGTGTGGGTGGGCAGTTGTAAAATGGCAAAGTTGCCTGGCTCCTGCGCCAGTTGGTTGTACCAGGCTGGGGTATTCAGGGGCAGGGTGGGCAGGGTGACGGCGTATTCGATGAGGATCAATAGGGCGATTAAGCCAGCCAGCCATTGTCTGCGGTGGGCAAGTAATTTTTGTACGGCCGTTCCCGCCAAAATCGCCACAGGCAGAGCCAATATCACATTGAACCGATCCGGAAAACGCAGCAAGCGTAGCAGAAACCACTCATCAACCAAGCTGTAGGGCAAGGGGAAAAACGTCTGGCCCATCACGGTTAGGTTAGAACCGAGGGCTAACAGCCCATAAAGCAGAAGCATCAATAGCCAAAAGCGGACTTTGCGCCAACAGGTAGCAAGACCATATAGGAGCAAGAAGAGAACGGTGTAACCAATGGTGCGTGTGTACAGCTTGTTGCCCTGGAATTGGTTGTACTGACTGATCATGGCCTCACCCCACCAGGGGTGGTAACGGCCAGGCAGAACGTAAGCTAACAAATCTGTACCATAAGCTTCTTCGGCAACGAGGAGGTCAGTGGGATCGGGGCGCTTGAATTGGTAACTGAATACAGGGGTTAGGAAGGGGGCCATGAGAACAATACTGATGAATCCAGTGAGGAGGAGATATTTCAAGAACCCCCACCCTAACCCTCCCCCTGCCAGGGGGAGGGAATCAGCCCCCCTCTCCCTTAAGAAAGAGGGTTGGGGCGAGGGTGAACGATGCCACCAATATTGGGCCAAAACGAACAGGACAATGAGTGGCGCGGCCATGAGCAGCAATTGCCATCGTGTGATGCCCAGTAGGGCGATGAATAGCCCTGCTAATAGAGCATTACGGCGGTTTGGTGCGACAAAGAGGCGGTACAAATGCAGGAGTGCCAGTGGCAGCCAGCCAATGAGGATGAGGTTGGGGTGGTCGGGATGGGAGAGGTTGTAGGGCCAGAAGGCGGCGATGAGGCCGGCGATGAAGGCGGGGAGTGAAGTGCGGGGCATGGGGTGTAGGGATGGAGTGGTGAGGAGTTCGTTGGCGAGGAGGTAGGTGGCGCTGCCGTTGAAGATGAAGATGAGGATGAAGGCCAGGGAGTAGGCAGTGGCCGCACCGAAGATGGTTTGCAGGGGTAGCCAGAGGGCTATATTGACCCAGGCCAGGTTGTGATCGAGTAGGGAGATGTTGTTGGGATGAAAGAGAAGGGTTGTTTGGAGCGGATTTTGTTGGGTGAGATCGGCCGTTTTGATCCAATTAAATATCCAATAATGAACATAGGTGTCGGCGACTTCTACCTCTCCAGGCAGGTGTGTGCCCAATTGGGTCACCAAGGGCCAAGTCATGATGATGGCGAGTAAACCATAGATGAGGAGTACGAGAAGATGACGCTGGCGGTTGGTCATGTTAATGGTCTAAAGTGAGGAGGTGGAGAGCGTTGTTGTTAGTGGCTTGGGAAACGGCCGTTTGCAGGCTGAGTCGTTGGTTGGTATCTGGATCATAGATGCCTAGCCAAAGTTGATAGCTGCCAGAGGGCAGATCATTTACAGGCAGAATCACTTCGTCACGGATATATTCGCCTGCTTCCCACCAACTGGTGGGATAAGCCCAATTTTGAGGGATGTAATCCAGTTGGTTGACGAGTGTCCCATTGTTGTCTAGCAGATGGATGAAGATTTTGTAGGATTGGGACGGCCGTTGGGTGGCTTGCCAATGGAGGATAAGACTATCATTTTGCAAGTCATAGCCGAGGAGATGGATGGTGTTGTGCCAGGTAACGGCCGTTTCTTGTTCAGGTTGTGGGGCTGTGAAGGTACGGGACCGAGGAGTGGCTGTTAACTGTCCGATGGTGATGGCTTCTGTAAGTGTGCCATCTGCGGCTTGTAGGGCTAATTGCACAGGATGTGTGCCTGCGGCTAAAAAGGGGGAGGGTTGTAGCTGGAAGCTGTTTTGGATGAGGGTGTTCGTGCCCCATCGGGAGGTGGGCCAATCAGGGGTAAGGCGTTGGCAGTTGGGTTCGACGTCGGGTAAGAGCAGGCAGACAGCGTAATCTTGAGTGGGAACGGCTGTGCTGGCCCACTGAGTTTGGATGGTTAGCCAATCTCCCTGATTCACTGAACTGGACGTTAGAGCGGCTTGGATGAGGGCGATAGGGGTGGGAGGGAAGACGGCCGTTAATTCATAATCTTGCCCCACTTGCGGCCGTTTCGTGCTATACACGATCAATTCCTCATCCTCATACTCAGGTTGAATGATGAGCCATTGCCGCCAATTGGCTTCCTGATTGGGGCGTAAAAACTGCTTGTGCAAAATCAGATAGGGGATATTGGACTCAGCTAGTAAGTATAATTGGTCAGAGACATTAACTACCTCCGTAGGGGGATGGCGCTGGTCGTGGCTGCGGCGCAGCAAGGGGACATGGTTGATAAAGCTAAAAGCCTCTGGTGCTGGTCGTGAAATATGCCCTTCAACGATAGGTTGTCCATGTGTCAATTGGTATAGCATATAGGTTTTATCAAAGCGGCCTTGCGTTTCCATGGGGATATCGAGGATGCCAATGGGCTGTGATGTTTGAGTTATGGTTTGATACCAGGTGGGCACAGTCAGGGGCATGGTGGCAAAATGGCTGGCATATTCGGTCAGGATGAGTATCACTGACAAGGAAATGATGGCCTGCCGGGAAAAACTAAGTCCCTTGAAGGAATTCGCTTCCTGGCTGAGGACAACCATACCAAACGTGGCCAACATGGCCAGGGGAATGCCTAGTACGCTATTAAAACGATCGGGGAAGCGCACCAGTTGGATGATGAAGGAGTTTTCCAGCCAACGATAAGGTAAAGGTAGAGAGGGTGCACCATTGATAGTAAGTTGAGGGCCAAGGGCTAGGAGGAGGTATAAAATGGTGGCTAGCAACCAAATCCAGTTGTGCCGCCAGTGTGCTACCAATCCCCACACAACCAGGAAAAGAGTGGTGTAGCCAACAGTTCGGGTGTAGATGGGATTGCCGATGAAATGGCCGGATAGTTCTAAGGCAGTTTCGCCCCACCAGGGTTGGTAGCTGCTGGGAATGATGTAGGCCAATAAGTCGGTGGCGTAGGCTTCTTCTTCGGCCAGAAGCAGCTCTTGAGGATTATCGCGGCGCAGTTGGTGGCTGAGGACAGGAGCCAAGAAGGGCGACATGAAGAGGAGGGCGAGAATCAGAACGGCCGTAACCTGCCCAACCGCCTGCCATATACGACTACGAGCTTTGGTGAGCTCATACAAGCCATAAAGTAGGATGAGAAAGCCACCCAAGATGAGCAATTGCCAGCGTGTGATGCCGAGCAGGGCCAGAAAAACGGCCGTCCACACCCCATCATGCCACTGTCCATCTCGTAGAAGCCGCCGTAAAAATAGCAGCGTCAAAGGCAACCAGCAGAGTAATACCAGATTAGGATGACCATGATGGGAGAGGTTGTAGGGCCAAAAGGCGAAAATCAACCCGCCCACGAAAGCGGCTAAGCTTGAGCCAGTCACTTCCCGTGCCAGCAGATATAGGGCTAGGCCATTGAGAGGGAAAGCGATGAGATAGACGAGTGAGTAGGCGGTGGCTTCGCCAAGGATGGCTTGTAGGGGCAGCCACAGGGCAATATGCAGCCAGGCGATGTTGTGGTTGATGAGACTGGCCCCCTCCGGATAGAAAAGGAGGTCAGTTTGATAGATGTTTTGCCCTGTGAGAAGGGCTTGTTTAACCCAATGGAACGTCCACAAATGGGCATAGGCATCACCGATTCGTCCCGGAATGTGTGTGCCTAACTGGCCTACGACGGGCCAAGTCATGAAGATGGTGAGCAGACTGTAGCTGAGGAAGATCAGCCATTTGGGCAACGGCCGATTTGCTCGACTTTGCACACCAAGAGACGCTCGCATCATGCTTGTTCATATACGAATCGGCGCACTTTTTCGGCGACGGCCGTTGCCTCTACTATCATCCGTGCTTCTTTTGTTTGAATAGCTGTTCTTGCTACGGCCTCAGCGACAGCAGGTGCCACGGAAAAATCAGTGCCCTTAGGGATGATCCAATCTGATCTAAGACTGTGATCATCTACCAAGCCCGCAATGGCTTGAGCAGCAGCGATTTTCATCGCATCGGTGATATTGCGCACGCGAGTATCCAATGCCCCACGAAAGATGCCAGGGAAGGCCAGTGAGTTGTTGACTTGGTTGGGCATGTCACTGCGGCCAGTGGCTACGATGCTGGCCCCAGCGGCAAAGGCTTCGTCGGGCATAATTTCGGGTGTGGGATTGGCTAGGGCAAATATCATGGGGTCAGTAGCCATTGATTTGACCATTTCGCCCTTCATTACGCCAGGTGCGGAGAGACCTATGAAGACATCACGGCCGCGAACGGCCGTTGCCAAATCCCCCTTCACCTTATCCTCATTCGTCATCATTGCCATCTCCTCCTTAATCCAGTTCAGGCCCTTGCGCCCCTTGTAAAGAGTGCCTCGGCTATCGAGCATGATGACATCCTCTATGCCTGTAGCCATCAATAATTTGGTAACAGCCACAGCCGAAGCACCTGCACCATTCACGGTGATGGCTAAATCACCCGGCTTTTTGCCTGTCAGACGGCAAGCATTGATGATGCCCGCTAGAACGACAACAGCCGTTCCATGTTGATCATCGTGGAAAATGGGAATATCCGTCTCCTCGCGCAGCTTATTCTCAATATAAAAACAGCGTGGGGCACTGATGTCTTCCAAGTTGATACCACCAAACGTTGGTTCCAACTGCTTCACAATTTCAATAATCTCATCGGAGTCTTGCGTGTTGAGGCAGATGGGAAAGGCTTCGACACCGGCAAAGGTGTGGAACAAAATAGCCTTCCCTTCCATTACAGGCAGGGCAGCCCGGCCACCAATATTGCCTAAGCCCAATACCGCACTGCCATCGCTGATCACGCCTACCAAATTAGCACGAGGGGTCAAGTTGAACACCTCTTCGCGGTTCTGGTGAATGAGATGTGTTGGTTCCATTGCCCCAGGAACGAGATAGAACATCTTCAAAATGTGCTCATCTTTGACGGGGATTTTGCTGTTTATTTCTAACAAACCCTGGAAGCGATCGTGTAGTTCCAGTGACTCTTCGGCAACGGTCATCGGCTCCTGGCTTTTGGGTGGCACAGGCAATTTGCCTTCATAGACGAAGCGACGCGTGCGATCTAGAATCTCAGAGGGTTGGATGTCTGTCTTTTTGGCCTGGCCTTTGGCAATGACGACCTCAGCCACAGCAGCAGCGACGGCTGGGGCCACACGATAATCAATGACTTTGGGATAAATATAGTCGGCGTTGAGTTCATTTTCGCTGACAATGTTGGCAATGGCTTGGGCCGCAGCAATTTGGGCTTGAGCGGGAAAAACTCTGGCTCGTACATCGAGCAGACCACGGAAGACGCCAGGGACAACGGCCGTTATATCCATCAAATTGGGATAAGTGGACTCGCTTGTGGCCACTACTGCTGCACCCGCCTCCTTGGCCTCTTGGGGCGTCATCTCCAGCGGTGAGGCAAAAATAAACAAAATGGGATCGGTAGCCATATTTTGTACCATTTGAGCATCTAATTTGGCTCCTGTGGCAAACCCAACAAAGGCATCTGCTCCTTTTAATATGGTGGTTAAGTCGCCATGTTCATCTTCGGGGTTGCTATAGTGGGCAATTTCCCATTTGGCATAATTCATACTTAACGGCCGATACTTATAAATCGCTCCCTGACGATCACTAACAATCACATTGTGAACCCCATAACGATACAAAATGAAAGCCGTTCCCAGTCCTGCTGCCCCAGCACCATTGATGATAATGCGCATTTGGCGCAAATCCTTGCCCACCAACCGCGCCGCATTGAGCAAACCAGCCAACACGCCAATCGCTACTCCTTCGCGGTGGTTGTTGACTACTGGGATATTGAGCGAACGCTCCAGTCGATTGGTAATAGCTGTACTGTTAGGCGAAGCAATATCTTCTAGACAAATGCCGCCAAACGTGGGCGTGATATTCAACACGGTATGCACAAATTCATCCAGATTGTTGGTTTTCAAAGCCAATGGCAAGGCATCGACACCAGCAAAGTTTTTCATGATGACTGCCTTGCTTTCTAATACAGGCAAAATAGCTTCTGGCCCTACATTGTCTAAACCGTAAGCGGCTGTGCCATCGGAAACAATCGCAATGGTGTTGCCACGACAAGTCACATCAAAAGAGCGTTCAGGATTACGAGCAATTTCCAAGCAAGGCTCTGCCACGCCTGGTGTATAAACCAAGCTCAGAGCGCGGCTATCCCGAACTTGTACCTTACTTCGTACTTCAATCAATCCAGCATACCGTCGCCGATATTCGATACCTTCACTTTCATTTTTATGAATACTCATTGACTGATCCTGACTCTTTAAGCAATTGTGATTTCCAAGGTCATCTCTTTGTCCTGGAAATAAGCGAATAATGGTTTTTCATGGACTACTTACTGATAGACTGTTTACTGTTTATGCACCAATTCCCGAACGTCGCCGACACGGCGGGTGATCTTGAGATCATCAAGGTGTTCCAGTAGACCGATGGCATATTTGCGGCTGGTTTGGAAGAGATCACGGGTTTGGGCGGCGTTAATGGTGCCCTTTTGGCGTAGGTAGTCGGTAAGTTGCTGGATAATTTGCTCATAGAGGCTGGGGGTGTAAACGACTTCCTGGTTGAGTTGGCGCAACTGACCCAAATCTACCAAGGCATAGTAGACATGTTCACCCACGGCCGTCTTGCACTCCTTCACACTGGGAGACTGAAACCCAGATTGGGCAAAGCGGGCCAATAAGCGATCAATCTCTCGTTGCTGCTGTGCTGAAAAGGTGACTTCATGACTGGGTAGTCGTAACAGTGTGCCATTATCGGCAACGAAATTGTCAGCCACAGCCTGATTAATAAGCGGATTGAACACAGCGGCTGGTAGTTTGAGGCGACTGCGAACTTCCTCACGGGACATGCCCAGGCGTAACGGCCGTTCTCGATGATATTCTTGCAATACTGCCCCCAACTGATCTAATGTGTTCTGCCAGCCAGAACGTGACATCAATTGTGTGCCCAGTACAATGACCTGCCCTTGTTCAATAAGTTCTTGCACCGCTTGTTTGGCAGTGGCCTCGTCTAGACCAGACTGTTTGATAAGGTTGCCCTGCTTTGCTGGTTCCATTTGTGATAATGTTTGCAGCAGCAGTTCAGCTGGTGTGCCTTGTGTTAATGTTTTCAGCCGCTCGACCACATCGGAACGAAAACGGCGATGGCGACGGCCAGGGAAAGGATCGAGAACATGCCCACCACCGAGGGTCGCCCCAGGGGACGGCCGTCTCAAAATAAATTTATCACCACGTACAATGGCTACTGGGTCTCGTGTTGCCAATTGCAGCCAGCCCTCCTGTCCCGACTCAATTTGGGTTGTGCCTAAAACCCGGGTTCGGGCCACCACTTCGGTAGCCCCTACAAACAGCTTAACTTCCATATTATGCTTGAGGGGCGCATCGGCATCGGACAGATGACGGTAGGCGGCATCAAATAAAATCGTACTGCCTACCCGTCCGGGCAAGGTGACGACATCGCCACGCTTGACTTCATCTTTGCCAACGCCCGTTAAGTTCACGGCCACACGGCTGCCTGGTAGGGCCACATCTCGTTTAGTGCGATGGGTTTGTAGGCCACGAATACGGCCGTTCAGCTCTGATGGTTGCAGTTGGACAGCATCACCAATTTGGAAACGGCCGTCTAATAGTGTGCCTGTCACCACTGTGCCAAACCCAGGCAGGCTAAAAACGCGGTCCACTGGTAGGCGCGGTTGCCCTTTATCTGTACGGGGGGGAACGGCCGTTAACCGATCCAATAACGTTCCCTTTAGGGCCGCCAACCCAAAACCTGTTTTAGCCGATACAGCCACAATGGGTGCATCCGCTAAAGCTGTACCGATGAGAGCCTCGCTTAACTCAAGAGCGACCAGTTCCAGCCACTCAGGATCGTCAACCAAATCTACTTTGGTCAGGGCTACAACCCCTCCTGACACTTCTAACAAATCTAAAATTGCCAGATGTTCCTTCGTTTGGGGCATCACCCCTTCATCAGCAGCCACCACAAACAAGGCCAAATCAATACCACCCACACCCGCCAGCATATTCTCGATAAAATCTCGATGGCCCGGCACGTCCACCACCCCTGTCTCTTGGCCATCACCCAAATCGAGCCAAGCGAAGCCTAGATCAATGGTCATTTCCCGCGCTTTTTCCTCGTCCAAGCGGTCAGGATCAATGCCTGTTAAAGCTTCTACTAAGGTAGATTTACCGTGGTCAACATGTCCAGCGGTGCCTATTACGTACATATCAGTGGCCAGTGGTCAGTAATCAGTGGTCAGTAACAGAGTTCGTGGTTGGCAAGCTGCTTACTGTTTACTGAAAACTGTTTACTGTCTACTCTTCCCGCACCTGCACTAGGGCTGGGGCACGACGGCGGTTGGGGTCTTGAGAAATAGCCTTTTCCACTTCTTCAATCCAGATGCGCGGTAGTTTCTTGATGGCGTCAGATTGCGCTGTTTGAATACGCTCTAAAGTGGCTTTTTCCTGTTCCAGTTCAGCTAATTTCCCCTCAACAGCATGTATTTGTTCTTGCAATTGGCGATCTGTGCGGTTGACATTGACCCAACGCTGTTCCGTTTCGACATCAAAGGTGCGCCAGCGTTTGTCATTTTCCTGGCGATAGTTGTCCCAGCGGGATTGCAGACGGTGGGATTCAACTCGTAATAGTTCAGAGGCTTCATGCTGTTGCTTTTCGATTTGAGTTTGCCAGTCAGTGAGGGTTTGTAGCACCATTTTGGATTCCTTGAATTGATCCATAACAGGTATCCAATCCTTTTCTTGTTGGCGCAGCCGATCTTCTTGCTGTTCTAGCACGTCACGCCACATTTCCATTTGCTTTTTGCGTTCATGCTCGCCCAACTGCACCTGTTCTAACCACGTTTTCATGGTGTCTCGTAGGCTTTCCTGGCTCTCAGTTGCAGCTCGTACTTGGGCCTCATTGCGAAGCACACTGGCGCTGAGCAGTTCTAGCCGCTCATAGATGGGGTCTATACGCTTGCTGATTGTGGGCAAGCTGTTTTGCAGGTTAGAGATTTGGTGACTATTTTGTTTTTCTTTTTCCTCAACAAAACTGAATTCGCGCTGCCACGTTTCTACTTCATTTTGAATGGCCGTTATCCGACCTGTCAACCCTCCAATCAAATTCGCCAAACGGGATTCTTCCGCTTGGCGCAGCTCCATCTCTTGTTGGAGGCGCGCAATGTGGGGTAGCTCCTTGCGAATACTGGCGAGTTCACGCACAGTGCCTTCATGCTCGATACGGCGCAGTTGGTCAATCTCCTTCTCTGCTTGAATACGCCGTTGGTCGTACTGCTCGATCATCTGTACGATGTCGTCTTTGAACTGGGCCAGTTCCGTGTCGAATTGGAGCTGACGGGCCTGTTGTGCTGTCACAGCCGTCAATTGCTGTTCTAGCTGTTGAATACGGTCTTCGCGTCCTTTTAACTCTCGCTCTTGCAAGGCGAACTTTTGCTCCAAGTCAGATACCTTGCGTGTCTGCTTGCGCCGTTCTTCTTCCAGCCACTCTAGCCGGTTGCGGAATTCGTTTAGTTCTTGCGCTTGGGCAGAGGTTAGATGGTTGTTGCCAGCCATAATCTTTCTCCGTGTTCGGTGTTCGGTAATCGGATGAAGGATCACCGATTGGGGCGCATTATAGCTTGCAAACGGAGCCAATGCGAGTTGCGTTTTACCTTTTTGGCTTTACGTTTTACAATTTTCTCATGCGCATTGGCATTGATTGTCGGCTGCCGTTTTATCAGATGGGGGGCATTAGCCAGTATGTGCTGCACCTATTGCCCGCTTTGGCTGCCTTGGATAGGAAGAACCAATATTTGGTTTTGCAGAGCCGGAAGGACGGCCGTTCTCATACTCCAGCCGCTCCCAATGTTCAACGCCATAATCTATTTACCCCCTGCCATCATCGCCTCGAACGATGGGCACTGGCGACGGAACTGCTGCCTCATCGCTTGGATCTGTTACACAGCCCGGACTTTATTCCACCAGCTTTTGGAGCCAAACGGCGCATTATCACCGTGCATGATCTGAATTTCCATTATTATCCCCAATTTTTAACGGCCGAAAGCAAACGCTATTATGCTGACCAAATTGCGTGGGCGGTGCAAGTGGCCGATCATATCTCGGCCGATAGCGAGGCGACGCGCCAGGATTTGATAGAGATTTTGCGCGTGCCGCCAGACAAAGTCACGACGATTCATCTAGCGGCTAATCCTTTGTATGAACGAGCGTATGGGGTAACGGCCGTTAACGAAACGCTACAGCAGCACAACTTGCCGCGCGGATTCATCCTCTTTGTGGGCACTTTGGAACCACGCAAAAATCTGCCCATGCTGCTGCGCGCCTATGCTATGATGCGGCGAGAAACGGCCGTAGATGTGCCCCTAGTGCTAATTGGAAGCAAGGGCTGGATATATGATGAGATTTTTGCCACGATTGAGGCCCTGGATTTGCGTGATCAGGTGCATCATCTCAGTGGTATTTATGATGAGCAGTTGGTCCATCTCTACACAGGGGCAGGGGTGTTGGTGACGCCTTCCCATTATGAAGGTTTTGGCCTACCAGCTTTGGAGGCCATGCATTGTGGCTGTCCGGTGATTGTGAGTAATCGTGGCTCATTACCAGAGGTGGCGGGGATAGCTGGTTTGCTGCTCGACCCCGATGATGAAGCGGCCTGGGCCTACCACATGGCCCAAGTCCTGTTGTCGTCTGAGTTACGAGAGAAGATGGTGGCCAATGGTCGTATACAAGCGAAAAAATTTAGTTGGCAGAAAACGGCCATGGCGACTCTAAATTTGTACCAAGGTGGCTAGCCCAGGCAGAGGCTGCTGCTCTGGCAAGTATTCTTCTCACTATGCACTTGTCGAGCTTCTGTAACGGCCATTTCTAACACAGCCAACCGCGAAGACGGCCGTTGTCCTACTCTTGATCTGATAAATAATCGCCTAGAGGATCATCCTGGCTGTCATCTACCAACGTTTGGCGTGTTTTGCCACCTTCTTTAGGGTCTGCCACCAGACCCATTTCGTAGAGATGCTCCATGATACGGGCGGCACGAGGGTAGCCTAGGCGCAGACGGCGTTGCAGCATGGAGGTGGAGATGTTGTCGTGTTTCTTGACGAGTTCGATGGCCGCTTCCAATAACGTGTCAGTTTTATCCAGGTGGGCATAGCGGGCAATGAGATTTTCCCAAGGGGGATGGTCGCGCACCAAGTCGGGCATACTGTTGTGCCAATGTTTGACAATGCTTTCAATTTCGGGGTCGCTGAGCCAGACACCTTGGATGCGGGCAGGTTCACCCGCTTCGGGAGAGAGGAAGAGCATATCGCCTTTGCCCAGCAGATGTTCGGCACCCACGCTGTCTAGAATGACACGGGAGTCGGTGCCGGAGGCCACGGAGAAGGAGATACGAGCTGGGAAGTTGGCTTTAATAAGACCCGTGATGACATCAGTAGACGGCCGTTGCGTGGCCACCACCAAATGAATCCCAGTCGCTCGCGCCATCTGCGCCAAACGGCATAAAGTCCGTTCTACATCGCCGGGATAAGTCAAAATCAGATCAGACAGCTCATCAATAAATACCCCCAAATAAGGTAACTTCTTGACATCCTTTTTGCGGGCGATTTTGCGATTGTAACCATTGAGATTTCTGGCTCCTACTTTGGCAAACATCTCGTAGCGACGATCCATTTCGGCTGTGAGCCAGCGTAACACGCCTACCGCGCGATCCGCTTCCGTCTCCACTTTGCCGATGAGGTGGGGCAGGCCATTGAAGCGGATCAATTCCACCTTTTTGGGATCGATCATGATCAGTTGCAGCTTGTCGGGCGTATTGTTGAAGACGAGGCAGCTGATCATGGCGTTGATGGTTACAGATTTACCGGAGCCAGTGGTGCCGGCGATGAGGAGGTGGGGCATTTTGGCTAGGTCAATGGCGATAGGTGCGCCGGAGACGTTGCGGCCTAGAGCCACAGCCAGGGGCGATTTGAGCTTGTGGTAGCCGTCTGATTCGACGACGGAGCGTAGCCGTACCCGACTAATTTCGTCGTTGGGGACTTCGATGCCTACCACAGCCCGACCGGGCACAGGGGCTTCAATGCGCAGGCGTTCTACAGCTAAGGCCATGGCTAAATCCCGTTGCAGGCCAGCAATTTGACTGACACGGACTTTTTGTTGTTTGGGCTGGCCGTCGGGTCCGGGACGTTCTACGTAGCCAGGCTCCACACCGAATTGGGTGACAGCAGGGCCGCGCCGAATTTCGGTGACGGTGGCTGGTAGACCGAAGTCGGCCAGGGTTTGTTCGATGATGCGTTTTTTCTCGTCTATTTCGGCGGGGCTGAGGCTGGTGCTGCCACCTTCTTCGAGCAGAGCCATAGCTGGCAATTTTTTGCTACGACGACGTGACCGTTTATGGCCGTCTGGTGCAGAATCATCAATAATCAATAGTGCATCTTCATCATCATTCAGGGGTTCGTCGTCGCCGAGGCTGATTTGAGGGGCGGGTATGGTCGTTGTTTCTGTGGGCGTGGTTGTGCCAAATGTCACAATGGTCTCTTGGCGAGGGGCCATCTTTTGGGCTAGTTGTTGCAGTCGGGTGGAAAGTCGCTCTAGCCCCTGTGGGACATCGTCCCACCGTAGGCGCATAAGCAAAGCAAAGCCCCATAACAGAAGCGTGCCGTAGAAAATGTCGGTGATGATCGGGCCAAAAAAGTCAAGCAAGGGCGCGGCCAAAGCCCAACCCACCAGACCACCCCCACGTCCCAAATGGGCATCGGCTAGGGTGGATTGAGTGAATTGGAAGCTAAGAGGCAGAGCCGTGAGCAGGATGAGTTCAAAACCGATAATTTGGGCGGCTGTGATGTGATACGGCCGTTGCATTCGATTGAGACCAAGATGGATGCCCGCTGCCGCAATTGACAAAAAAAGCGGATAATTGCCCCAGCCGAAGATTTCCCACAAGAAGCCTTGCCAGGCCGTAAGCCAGGCATTGCTGGTCAGCCCTAATAAGGCCATGAGCGTGAGCATGGCCAAGAAGAATAGGCCAAAACCAAGCAGTTCTGTGCGCCAGGGGGCGAGACGATTGATTAATAGTTCGTCCCAGGTAGGGGGCGAAGGAGGCGGGGTGGTGGATTTTTTCTTAGCCATAACAGTAAAACGTAAAATGCAATCTGATCATTGCATTTTACGTTTTACTGTGTTAATAAACTTTACGCAAGCTTAAGGCTAAACGATGCTTAGAGCCGTCTATTTCCAGGATGCGAACGCGCACTTTTTCATCGTCACAAACAACATCACGGGGATGAAAAAAGCTGCCTTCGGCCAATTCCGAGAGATGAATGAGTCCTTCTAACTCTTCCTCGATGAGGACAAAGACACCAAAACTGACAATGTTACTGATAGTACCTTCAATGATCTGTCCTGGTTGGTAGCGCTCTTCGATCTGTTGCCAAGGATTAGGCTTGAGGCGTTTGCGGCTGAGGGCGACGCGTTGTTTTTCGGTATCTACTTCTAGCACTTTGACGGTTATGACCTCGCCTGGCTCAACAATTTGGCTGGGGTGAGTGACTCGAGTCCAAGATAGTTCTGATAGGTGAATAAGTCCTTCAAGGCCGCCCAAATCGATGAAGGCCCCAAATTTGGTGAGATTGGTGACACGGCCTTGACGAATATCACCTTGCTGGATGCGACTGAGCAGGGCATGGCGTTGTTCCGCTCTTACTTGGGCCGCTCGTTCCGAAAAAATGAGCCGTTTGTTGCTGGCATTGACTTCGATGATTTTGACTTGTAGGATTTTGTGTACCCATTTTTGCAAAGCTCTGATGCGTTCACGTTCAATGTGAAAGCGGGGTAAGTTGATGAGTTGGGAAGCGGGTATGAAGCCTTGTAGCCCATTCCAATTGACGAGCAAGCCGCCTTTGTTGTGGCCTGTGATGAGGAGTTTGAGGGTTTCATCGTTGTTAAGAGCTTCTTGAGCCATTTTCCAGGCCTCAGTTTCGTCTGGCTTGCCGCCATCGGCCCAACGGAAACGGCCGTCTACGCGCTGCTCTACTGGCGACCAATTCTCTTCGTGAATACCGGGTGATGGGGGTGGAGGTGTTAATACATCTTCTTGTTCAAGCAAAGATGACCAATAGGATTCATCCAATTCTGGACTACGAGGGGTAGAATCGGGGGAAGCATCCATTTGCTATATCCTTTACAATTATATTGTGATACTACTACAGAAATTAATACTTGCTACGATAATTATAGGCATTGCCAAAGGGCTGTCAAAAAATGAATGAGTTGATATCACAGGATGAATTAACGGTTACGGCCGTTGCTGCTGCTCGCACCTCCCAATGGCTGGGTCATCATTATTATTACTATCCCACGATTGGCTCGACGAATGATGTCTTGAAGCAGTTCGCGGCAGCCCAAACATTAGCGACGGGGACGGTGGTGCTAACTGATTTTCAGAGTCGGGGACGAGGCCGATTGCATCGGAGTTGGTTTGTGCCACCAGGGAGTTCGCTGCTGCAATCTATTTTTTTTCAGCCAGATTGGCCGGAAATGCAGACGAATTGGCTGACGATGATGGTAGGGTTAGCGGCGGCGGCGGCTATTGAAGCTGCGACCGGGTTGAAGGTGGGGTTGAAGTGGCCCAATGATGTGATGGTGCAGCAGGCAGGGCGGTGGCATAAAGTGGGCGGGATATTGTTGGAGGGGCAAATGGCAAACGGCCGTTTGCAACAAGCGGTTGTGGGTATCGGTATCAATGTCAATGTGACCAGTGAGGCCATGCCGGAAACGGCTACGCTAGCCACGAGTTTACTCATTGCTGGGAAACGGCCGATACCCCGACTACCCTTGCTCATGGATTTTTGGCGTCGGTTGGAACAGATTTATGAAACGTCTGAATCGCCTCACCTAGCTTGGCAAGCCCGCCTCATCACACTGGGGCAATCTGTGACGGTGAGCCAGGCAGGCCAGCGAACCTTGGTTGGTGTTGCTGAAGAGGTGGACAGTTGGGGCCAATTATTGATACGTGATGAAGACGGCAAATATCACACGATTGCTGCTGGCGATGTCACTTTGCGGCGTGATGGTTAGGTTAATTTTATGTTGACGTTTTGCCTAAATCCAGGTAGCCTTTCGGTAATTGGACTTTTGGGAGACAAATCATGCAAGACGATTTCTTTGATGACCTGGACCTAGATGATGATGATGAGCTAGAGGAAACACCTGATTGGATGTCCTTCGGTGAAGAGCTTGAAGAAGCAGAAGAGGAATCCGACGAATTTGATAGACTGCGTCAAAAAAGTGCTCGAGCTGGTTCTGCGTTTGATGAGATAGCCGAGGAGGATGCCTTTAGTGAGGACAGTGGTTCATCTTTTTCCTTAGACAATCTGACCCCCTCGCAGCGCACGATTTTGGCTGTCTTGGTGCTGCTAAACGTGATTGTGATTGGTGTAGCTGTGGTGCTGCTTGTTTTGTAGGGAAAATTGTAGACTAATCTCCAATCTCTAACGCTTCCCCTAGCCGATAGGCTATTTCTAAATTTGCGCTAATATCAGCTTCATTATGAAGCACATCGGGTGTGCCGCCTAGTACTCTAACAAACTTCTTTTGTCGGACAGAAGCGATAGCTTCTGCAAGGTGCGCCGCGCTGTTTTATCCATCAATAGATGTTTGGCGCACCACTAGGCCTAAATCTACGTTGCCCCACATAGCCGATTGCTCTCTTGCCAGGCCATATCTACCTATTCTTCAAAGTTTTCAACTTGGCTATAGATGTGCGCCGTCACTGTCATGTAGGATTTCAGCGTGGTGGTCGTTACCAGTGGTAGCAAGATGGGTGAGATTGTCGCGTTCGGGAATGAAGAGATAGACGGCCGTTAACCCTAGCAGGCTGAGTGTAATGAGTAGGATTTTGAGCCTGCGGGGCATTTATTTCCTTGGTGCGCCGCCTTTGCCACCAACGGGTGCGCCAGTGATGGGCTGGCTGGCACCACTGCCGAAGAAGTAATCTTCCATCTGTTCAAAAAGGACTTCTTGGGCATGGGGATCGGCCATGTTGAGGCCGTAATGGTTGATGATGAGGGTGGCCTGACGCTGCCAGGAACCATAGGCTAATTTGGAAATGCTGTCGAAAATACGTTGCCCTAGTTCGCCAGGGAAAGGAGGTCTTTCTAGAGCCGGCAGCTCTTCACCGTATTTAACACATTGAACGATAGTGATGGTTTTGGTTTCTCGTGCCATATTTCCTCGTAAATCGTAAATCGTAAATCGTAAATCACGATAGAGTATATAATGGGTTGGATGGAAGGCAAACTGCGGGTTTTGTATTTTGGGATGGTGGGTGATTTTTCGCTGATTCCGCTGCGGCATTTGGTGGTGGCGGGGGTGGAGGTTGTGGGCATTGTGGTGGCGGGGCAGGCGGATGGGGCGGTGATACGGCCGTTACTTCCACCACCCTCTCCCCCTGGGTTGCCGCTATTAAATCCTTATTTTGATAAAAATGTTATTCAGGTGGGGTGGCAGCAGGGGATTCCAGTGTGGGCCAGCGGCCGTTTGGGGCATCACGAGACAGTGACGACGTTGGCGGCCTTGCAGCCAGATGTGGCGGTGGTAGCCTGTTTTTCGCAACGGATTCCCAAGGTGTTGTTGGCTTTGCCGAAGCATGGCTTTTTGAACGTGCATCCGTCGCTGCTGCCGCGCTATCGGGGGCCACAGCCGCTGTTTTGGTGTTTTCGGGAGGGAGAACGGGAGACGGGGGTGACGGTGCATTTTATGGATGAGGGTTTGGATTCAGGGGATATTGTGTTGCAAGCGCGGGTGGCTTTTGCTGATGGTATTTCAGGGGCGGAGGCGGATCGCTTATGTGCGGAGCGAGGGGGCGAACTATTGGTGGAGGCGATGGCGCAGTTGGCGGCGGGGAATGTGGTGCGTGTGCCACAAACGGCCGATTTCACCTATTATCCCACGCCGACAGCCGACGATTTTTATATTCCTACCAGTTGGTCGGCGCAACGAGCTTTTAATTTTATGCGAGGAACGGTTGATTGGGGACGGCCGTTTACGATTGAAGTGGGTGATGAGAGGGTGGTGGCGGCAACGGCCGTTGCCTATGACGCTAATCAACAACTTGATAGATTGATGGTGCGCGAGGGTGGGGTAACGGCCGTTCAGTTCAACCCTGGGGTTTTGTATGTGCGGTGAGATGGTTGAGAAACGGCCGTTTATGATTGAGGTGGGTGGAGATCGGCCAAAAGTAAGAGGGAGCGTAAATTGAGTAGATTTTGCCGATTTAAGTGTAGTTCTTGTACTGTAACTCGTCCCGTTGCGGTAAGACCAATGATCTTCAGGCCACCATCAGCCCAACCAAAATGGGTAGACCAATTAGCTTGGCGAGGGTGGAATAAAGAGACGGTAAGGCCTGATAGTGGATCAGCACCATGTGTTTTAGTGTATTTATGATTGTTACAGCCTTGGCAGGCATAGGCTAAGTTATTTAGGTCTGAGTTACCGCCCGCGCTGCTAGGGTGAATGTGTTCAATGGAAAATGGGTGTGGGGAGTAATCGGCGGGGCTTTTGCAATATTCGCACAGGGCATGGGCGCGTTTGATAACGGCCGTTTTGCAGCCATTGCTAAATAAGGCATGGGTTACGAAGCGGGCGTAAAGTTGATGGATTTTTTGAGGGCTTCTAATGAAATATTACGAATCGCGGCAAGTTCAATTAAGGCTGATAGACGGTCTGCTTGGATTTTTTCAATGAGGTCGCTCAAAGTGAACAGTTCAGCTAATTCTGCCTCGGTTAAGGTTTCTGCTTGCCGCTTCTCGATCAATAAGGCCATACGCTGTTGTTGGTTTGAGGTTAAGGTTTGGTTGATTTGTTCTAGGAGTATGGCTTCACGTTCTGGCAATACAGCAGCACGACGATTGGCACGTAGACGAACGGCTGTTGTTGCAACTTCGCCCAACTCCTCAGTACCTAGCTGTTTTAAGCTGTCAAGCAGTTCAGTTAATGGCATGTTTGATTTAATTTCGATTGTCGTCATAAAGTGATTATAGCATAAATAGTAAACGGCCGTTTATCGTTTGGATGTTAGGATCGCAATGAGATCGTTTATCTTTTATACTGCGGAGAGGTGCGGCAATTATGGTGAAGGAGTTTCTTCTATGCTGAAACGAATGATCTGGCTGATGGTTCTGCTTTTGTTGTGGGTGGTTCCGGTGCAGGCGCAAAGTGGTGTGGCCTATACGCGCTATGATGTGGAGATTGTGGTCAATGAGGACGGCCGTTTGCTGGTACGCGAGATTCAGCATTTGCAGTTTAACGGCCGTTACCAGGAGGGTTTCGCCGAAATCCCGCTTGATTATGTCAAGCAAATACGCGATATTTCTGTTTTTGGGGGAACCACAGTCGCTAACTTGGAGCCTTATGAGTTTATAGGTATTGGGTCAGACAGCTACCGTTTTGAGATAGACAATGGGTTTGTTTATGTGGACTGGCAATATGAGGAGACTAGCCCAGGCGATGAGCTGGTGTTTATGCTGGAGTATGAGGTGGAGGGTGGCTTGTGGGTTTATGATGAGACAGTGACGATGGAGTGGCGGGCTATTGCGGCTGATCGCAGTGGACTGACTGTGCCAGAGAGTCGGGTGACGGTGGATTTGCCTTTTGCGGTAACGGCCGATCAGCTTGGTACACTAGCTTTTGGCTCCGAACACACGACAAGTATTGAGCCATTGGAGGTGGGGCAACGGGTAGTTTTTGAAACCACGGAACCGGTTTTGGACGGCACGCGCTTTCAGGTGATTGTAGATTTTCCCTTGGGCTTGGTGACGGCGCAGAAGCAGGCTTGGCAGGTGGAGGCTGATGAGGCGCGGCTGGAGTACACGGTGGATGGGGTGGATATTGAGATGGTGGTGCGAGCCGACGGCCGTCTCCAGGTCACCGAAAAGCAGCAGGTAAGTGTTGAGGCAGGAACATTGGCTGAGGGTTTTCGCATCATAGAATTCCTCTTTGTAGATGGGGTCAGCAACTTCCGGGTACGGGAAGGGGAGCAGCTATTTGAGGCAGTAGATGGGGATCTATGCCCCTATTGTTATCAGTTGCAGCAGGTAGCACGGCAGTCAGGCTGGGTTTATTACAGTGAACTGTTTGAAGAGGTGGCCTTCGAAGGGAGTAAAGCGGGCGGGGTGGAGTTGACGTATGCCTTTCCGGGGTTGGTACGGGGTGAATCAACTACTTTTCGGCTGGATTATGAGGCCGAGGGTGTGTTTTCGGTGGCGGAGGATGGCCATTTGTTGACGTGGACGGCCGTTCCTGGCGAAGCCATTATGCCCCAAGAAGCGACGATAACTTTGCAACTGCCGAGTGGTATGGGTTTGGAGGATGCCACGATTGAGGGGGCTGTGACTGAACGAACGGCGGCGGGCATTGTCTTGCGACCAGAACGGCCGTTGACCGCTTGGCAAGGTTGGCAATTTACATTATTGCTGCCACCGGACACATTGAATACGACACAGCCTCAGTGGCAAGTAGATTTTGAGGCGATGCGGCATGAGGCGGAGGCTAGGCAAGCGGAGAAGGCGGTGCTAGAGGCGCGGCGGCAGTTGGCGCTGCGGGCGGACGGGATTGGCGTGGGGGTAACGGCCGTTCTCGGTTTGTTGACTGGTTGGTATTTGTGGGGCAGCCGCAAAGTGCGCGAGGCGATGGGCAATTATCGCACCAAGCCACCCAATGATTTGCCGCCAGGGATTGTGGCTTATCTTGTGGACAGTGAAGCCACGGGTCGCAGTACCTTGGCCGCGCTCTTTTATCTGGCTGATTTGGGGCTGATTCGGCTGAATGTGGACGGGTCGTTGACGTTGGAGCGGGTGCGGGAGAGCAAGGTGGCGGTGGGGGAGAAGGTGACATCGCCGCTGGGATTGACGGTGAAAGTGCCAGATCATGCGGCAGTGTTGTTTAATAAGTTGATGGCGGTGTTGCCTTTGGGTGAGGGTGTGGAATTTACGGCCGTTCAATCATCTTTCCAACAAGTTTTACCGGCTGTTTACACGGCTATGGCTCAGGAGATGGTAACCTTTTTTTATGGCAGTGGTGCTAGTTGGCGTAGTGGCTTGCGGAAGGTCCTGCCATTGTTATGGTTTGGGTTGACAGCCGTGTTCATGTTTACCTTTCTCCCAACCCTTATGGATGACAATCCTGTTTTAGGTATGCTGCTATTTTTTGGCCCCTTTGCCTTGATGAGCTTTCTCATGAACAAGTTGGGCTCAGCCAAGGCCGCTTTGTCCCAATTGGGACAGCAGGAGGCGAAAAAGTGGCAGGGTTTTAAGGCTTATTTGCAGGATATTGAAAAGTATGGCGATTTGGCTGAGGCACAGGAGATTTTGGATCGCTATTTTGCTTATGCAGTGGCTCTGGGCGTGGAGGAGAAGCTGCTGGCACAGGTGGGTGAGCTGGGTGGTTATGCGCCGGTGTGGGTGGGCAACGGCCGTCTTCAAGATGGCTCATCCTGGCAAAATCAGCCCTATAACCACAAGGTTTATCGTCGTCCCTGGTATCGGCGTGGCTCGTGGCTGCCCCATAAACGGCCGATTACACAGCAGCCGCAACAAGCCCAACCACAACCATCGGTGGCCAACGGACGTCCTGCTTTGCAAACTATCTCCAATAATCTGACGCGCTCTTTGAGTGAGGCTAGTAGTAAAATGACGGGATTGCTGAATACGGCCGTTGGTGAAGGCAAAGCACAATCTCTTACAATTTCTGCTGCCGGACAAACAAAAAAGGTGGCTTGGGAGCCTAACGCTTCGATCAATAGTGTGGTCAGCCAGATTATGAAGGAGAGCCGGACGATACGGCCGCCGCGCCCCACATCAAGTGGTGGTGGTTTCCGCTCCTCAGGCGGCAGCCGCTCATCGGGAAGGCGTAGTAGCTCACGCAGTAGCAGCCGCCGTAGCAGTTCGCGGCGCAGTGGTGGCGGTGGTCGGCGTGGGTTTAAGTAGCTTGGAATTAACGCATTATTACTGGGTCACTGTGCGATTGTTGGGAAAATAGACCAAATTAGGCCTATCTTGGGCGCTTATGGAGGGAAACCTATGTCTAGGCAAAGTGAGCAATTGATGGAACGGGGAATCGCCTTAGTTGAAGCGAAAGCCTTCAAGGAAGCGATTAAGTGTTTTTCAAAGGTACTTGTCCTTGATGACCAGCATTTTGAGGCTTATTATCGGCGTGGGCATTGTTGGGCATCGGTACAGCAGTTTAAGCGGGCAGAGAAGGATTTTTTCCGGGCCATGAAATTGAATCCACAGCATCCTGAATCCGCTTTTTATTTGGGGCTGTTGTGGGAACGACAAGGCGAAGGGGAGAAGGCAAAGCAGTATTTTGAAAAGGCAGCGGCTTTGGATTATGAACCAGCCGCAAAACGATTACGAATCAAGGAAACGGCCGTTACCGAAGCACCTTCTTCTGAAACGGCCGAATCTTTAGTGAGCCAAGGATTGAAGCTTTGGGCAGCTGGGCAGTTGGATGAAGCTTTGGCGGCCCTAGCTCGTGCCCTCGCGCTGAATCCAGATTATTGGCAAGCTTACTTTAATCGTGGTGCTTTTTACTATAGCGTGAAGCAATATGAGCATGCTTTGGCCGAATATGATAAGGCAGTGGAATTAGCCCCGCAAGAAGGAGCCAACTACTTCAGTCGGGGGCGAGTTTACCATTTGTTGGAGAAGTATGAGCAGGCATTGCAGGATTATACTCGAGCCATGGATCAGGGTGATCTGACTCAGGAGATGAGGGTTCGTGCCTGTGTGGCGCGGGCGCGCGTGTGGCTTCATTTTAACCAATTGGATAAGAGTTTGCAGGATCTGCAAGAGGCTAATAAGTTGCAACCGCTTGATGCTGACATTTATTATGAGCGAGGCTTGGTATATATGTGGCAGGGGGAGTTTCGGAAGGCTTTAGTCGAATTTCAACAAGCAGCTCAATATGAACCCGACAATAGTGAATATGTGTATCGAGTTGGTACTGGATTTTATGCCTTAGATGATGCAGCAACGGCCGTTCAACACTTTACGCAAGCCATCCAGATGAATCCAACGATGGCAGAGGCTTATGTAGATCGAGGAGTAGCTTATGGTCGTTTAGGCCAAATGGACAAAAAAATTGGTGATTTGCAAAAGGCAATTGATTTAAAACCAGATTATGCTATGGCCTACTACAATTTAGGGAACACCTATTACCAAATGAAAGAGTATCCTAAGGCAATTGAGTTTTTGAGTAAGACTATTGAGTTGAAGCCAGATTATTTGGAAGCTTACACCACACGAGGAACGGTCTATTTGTTAACTGATCGTCCCGGTGCTGCTATACAAGAGTATCGAGAGGCCCTCAAACTTAATCCACAAGATGCCGTAACGCGGTACAATTTATTTAACCTGTTGCAGGATTGGCAGCCCGATAATGCACAGGAATTTGCAATACGTGGGGCATTGTTAGCTGAGATGAATGCACCAAAGCAGGCTTTGGCCGATTATAAGGAAGCCTTGCGTCGTGACCGTGAATTGGTGGATGTGTATCATGAGCGAGGAATGTTGTATATGCAGTTAGGGGAGAATCAGGGAGCAATCCAGGATTTTACAGTGGTTCTACGCCATGAGCCGGATAATGTAATGGTATTGGTGAATCGGGCCAACTGTTTGTTGGTAAACGGTCGTTATACCGAAGCCTTACGTGATGCTCAGCGTGCTAGCCAAATAGACCCAGAACATCCTAAAACTCATCATGCCATTGCCAACGCTTATGCCCGCCTTAAACGGCATCCCGAAGCGGTTCAGGCATACAACCGTGCCATTGAAGTTGGCGGTGATGATCCCGATACAGCTCTTTCATACAATAGCCGTGGCATTATTTGGGTGCTGGAAGGGGATGATGAGAGGGCATTGGCGGACTTCAAAAAAGCGGCGGAATTGATGCCTGCTCATGCCAAAGCGCATTACAATATGGGTGGAGTTTATCATCGTCGTCACCAGTTGGGCTGGGCATTAGAGGCCTTTGAACGCGCCGCCGATTTGGGCTATGAAGATGCAGCGGTTGCCTACCAGCAGCTCGATGCACAAATTAATATGGCGGTGGAGACCAAGCAAGCGTCTTTGCAAAAGCAGCAAAATCTCAATGATCCCACCAAGTATGTTGATCTAGCTTATTCTTATTACCAGTCAGAGCAGTATGAAGAGGCTTTAACGGAGATTGAGCAAGCTTTGCGATTGGATAACAAGCATGCTCGTGCTTATATGGTGCGTGCTTTAATCTATCGAGCCAGAGAGCAGTATACAAAAGCAATGCATGAGTTGAATCAAGCGATTAAGGCAGACGAGATGTATGTGGAGGCCTATCTGAATAGAGCCAATCTTTATATTGTGCAAAAGCAGCATGATAAGGCCATGGCCGATCTTGGTGTGGCTATCAAGTTATTCCCTCATGATGCCCGCCCTGTTTATAGTTTGGGCAATATGTTGATGCATATGGGTGATATGGAGAGGGCACAGCGTTATTTGGAGAAAGCAACGCAGTTGGATGCCAAGTTAGGCGACGCTTATTTTGATTTGGGGCATATTTACGACAAAAAGGGTGATTGGGAAAAGGCACAAGCCTATTATGAGCGATCCGGAGAGTTAGGTGATTTGGAAGCAGCGAAAATTGCTGCTAACTTGCGTCAGCGGTTGGCAGCACCGCTTGGTGATTTAGCGGACGAGAAATTGTCTAAATCCTCTACAGAAGAAGATGAGTTGACTGAGATGGCGGCACAAGTTTTATCCCAGTTTGCTTATGATTTGAGTGGCGAAAGGGTGGAGACATATGTGCGGCCAGTAAAGAAGGGTTTGTTTGGCCGTAAACAGTCGGAGAGGGTGCAGATAGTGAAGTGGCGGGTGGTTAAAGAAAGGATGTCTACTGTTAGTAAAGCAGGTTATTTGGGAGAATTACCCGGGGCAACGTTGGAATTGCCACAGGTGCCACCTTCAATTGTACGTCTGTCTGCTATGAATGAGGATACATTTGATTTGCAGGTGATGGCTGAAATACGGATTGAAGAGGCAACAGTGGAAGGGAAACAGGCATTTGCTTCGGTAAGAAATGACAGTGTGTTAGCTGAACCTATTTCCCTACGAATAGCCCTGGATGAGTTGGTTAAGGAGGGGTATTTAGTGGTTAAGAACGGCCGTCTCCAGTACAGTGGTAAGAAGTAGGCGACGATGTATGGAAAATTATGGTTGTTTGTGGGGATCGTGATAGTGGTGTTGTTAGGATGCCAGAAACGGCCGTTAACAGGACAATCAATAGATGTCGCACCGACTCGTACAAATTTGTCAGCCGCCACTTATGCTGCTACGGAAACGGCCGTACCAGCCCTAGCTGCTACCCCACTGCCTACGCACACTTTGGAAGCTGAGGGCGTGATGGTGAATGTAGGTGAGGAGTTTGTGTTGGCGATGGGGGAAACGGCCGTTGTTCGCAACAGTGACCTCATCATCCGCAACGACGGTGAAGGTAGTGAGTATTATGATGATGAAAATGGCAATGAGGTTCATGTCTACAATATCAAACTGGATATGAATGGCGAAATTGTGTGGCTGGATGACACTATGCCAGAGCTAGCTATTGGTAATTATGTGATTCAATGGCAGGTTGGTAACCGCTTATTGGTCGTTGAACACGAGGCTAATGAATGATACGGAAAGATTATTTTTTGCGTTTAGTTGAGCAGGCTGCCAAAGGCATTGCCAATGCGTTGCTGGGAGCAGAGGCTGGCGATTATACTGAAGCGCATGAGGCGGTTAGTGAGTCATTGCAGCAATTATTAGGTTTGGGGTTGGGGTCGGTGGCCAACTTGTCGGATGAACAGTTATTAGGTATTTTGCAGCTTCATCACGCCCAAGATTGGCGGGAACGGAGCTTGATGGTGGCAGCTTTGCTTAAAACAGAGGGGGATATTTGTGGACAAGTGGGGCGGGAAAGGATGCAGTTCAATCATTACCTCAAATCGCTACATTTATTGCTGGCAGCCAGCGAAACGGCCGATGAGTTGCCTGAGCCAATCCCTTCGGTGGCGGAGTTGATGGCCTTATTACAAGAATATGTACTGCCTGCACGCAGCTATCAGGCATTGCTGGATTATTATGAACGGACAAATCAGTTGGCGGCAGGGGAGGATGCGTTGTTTGCTTGGTTGGAGGATGATGGTGGGGAGTCGGCCGTTGCTGCTGGCATCGCTTTCTTCCAAAAATCAACAGAAAAAAGTGACGCTGAATTAGAAGCTGGCAACCTACCCCGTGCCGAAGTGGAGGCAGGGTTGCATGAATTGTTAGGTTTGTAGTAGCACGACATGGCCACATTGATGTTAGAGAGGGAAGCGGCGTTCTATTTCACTGTCTGCAAAAACGATACAAATTGATTGACTTGTGAAGGGTATAACTCCCGTAAGGCTAAGGCTTTGTTGATAACCAATTGTAATCGTTCGGCATCAAACTCAGTTTGGTAGGCATTACGAAAGAGATGACGGAAGCGACGGAGTTCATCTAATTTATCAAAGGTACTTTTATCGATCACAGCCGGACGAATGGGCATTAAATCCAGGGTCATTCGCTGTAATAATTGGCTGTGCCAGCCAGATGCACCATCTATATTGTTCTCAAACGTCATGGCGATATTGCGGAAGATGTTTTCAAAAGTCATGTAGAGGCTATGTAAATGATAGGCCAGCACAATTAGCTTTTCTTCCCCTATATTATTAGGCAAGGTTGGTGAATCTATCTTCCCATATATTTCTGCAATTGTCTGTAAATCATTTTGGATGTTACTTTCCAGAATGATAATTTTTTCTTGCATAGACACATTCTCCATAGTTGGCCACAGCTTGTGTAAGGGGAGGGGTATACGGCCGTAAATCAACTTCCCACTGCACGGCTTCTTCTAGTTTGCGCCACAACTCGGTTTCGATGGGTAAACAGGCATTTTGGGGGTTGCATTGGATAGCGATGTCAATGTCGGATTTGGTGGTGAAACGGCCGTTTTGCATCACCGAGCCAAACAAGTAGACAGCCTGGATCATAGGATAAGCAGGCACAATCTGCTTGATGGCTGTGCGAATAGCCGCCAATTTGCCCAAGCGCAACCGCTCACGTGCCTGTAAACGCTTGGCGGCTCGTTGCGCATGATAGGCCTTTGCCGCTGAGTAATCCATAAAAACATTATGGCATGATCGCCAGAGCGATGCAACAAGCTATTCTGGGTTTTGTTTGTTCCAACCTAGTCCTTTGAGTTCAGTGAGGAGGGATTCGGCCGTTTGCCACAAATTAAGCTCCCGCCCCCGCATCTTAGCTGCTTCTGTTTCATGTAATGGCAAGGTAGCTGTTACCGCTTCTATTAGCTCTCCGACCATATCAGCAAACCAAAGTGATGATTTCACTAATGAATCACTTTCCGCTAAAGCGTACAATTCAATTGCTCGCTCATTTTGAATTAGTTCAGTCATCAGCAATGCCATGCTCGCAACAGGGGATGCCCATTTATAGGAGCGTATAGTTACAACTAATTCAAGAGCCTGATATAGTCGCTGGATAGCTTTGGCTTGTTGACCCAACTTGAGCATCATCATGCTTGAAGCACTCAAGGCATCAACTAGGAAATGCTGTAATTGATGGGCTTGGTAGTTGTTGATCGCTCCCTCTAAATATATCTGTGCTTCAGTATATTCTCCCTCAGCCAGAGCTGCACAACCTCGAACTAGGGAGAAGTGTCCTAATAAACGCCCATCACCATGCTCTTGCATCAGGCTCAGGTTTTTTTGAACCTTGTTGTGTACTTCCTCATATTGTCCCTGGTGCAGTTCGACCAAGCTTTGTCCAATACTTATATCTGGGATAGTGAGATAGTATTCGTAATCCATATTAATAGCCAAAATCAATGCTTCCTGGAAAAAGGCACTAGCCTTAGTCAAGTTACCTCGAAACAAAGCTAACCAGGCTAAAGAGAGCAGAACGTTTTGCTGTCCAAACAGATCTTCCATCTCTGTCGCCAACTTAAGACTCTGCTGGTCAAACTGTTCAGCCTCTTCAAGTTGACCATTATTCATAGTGGCTCCGCTCAATGACCTCAATGTCCAAAATTCCTCCCCCCGATCACCCAACGCTCGGAAGGAAACTAAGCTCTTTTCCAGTGAATGTCTAGCTTTTTGTCTGAATCCCAACCGATTTTGAAGATCACCTAGAGACCTTAAGACCCAAGCCTCTCCCCATTGATCTCCTTGTGCTTGATATATAACCAAACTTTGTTCTAATAATGTGTTGCCAATCTCAAAATCAGCATCATACATGAGTGCAGAAAGCCCCTTTATGAAAAGAGCGTGCGCCTTCACGAGCCAACTATCTTGATTGAGCATGGCCGAATCAGGCAGGTATGTAAGGCTCTCTTGTAATAATCTATTTACTGCATCTTTTTGTCCCAAGAAAAGTACAAGATTCGCTTGATAAGCCAAGATTTTGGCTGTCACTTGTTGAGTTGAGGTTGACGCTTTGGGTGCTAGAGAGATAGTTTCCTTTAGTTTCCTGGTTGCCTGCTGGCAAACCATAGCTCCTTCTTGCCGACGGCCGTTCATTAAATAGAAACGGCCTAGGCCATTCATTGCATGATCTAGTTGGTTCCATTTCTTTTGCTCAGTGGCCCATCGCCAGGCAATTCTGATATTGTCTTCATCAGCCTCAATTTGTGTCAAAGTCACTCGTGGTTGTCGTCCTTTGAGTTCAGGCTCCCATTTTTGTAATGCTTCACAGAAATAGGCACTATGGGCATTGCGTACGACTATTTCCTCTCCATTATTTTCGGCCAACTTCTCGGCTCCATACTGGCGCAAGAGTTCATGGATTTGGTATCGGCCGTCCTTCCCTCCACCTCCTTGCAATAAACTCTTACTTATCAGCCTCGCCAACTGTCGTAAATTGGCACCAGCCACCGCCTTGGCCGCCTTTCGTGTAAAGCCATCGCGAAAGACCGATAACTTGGCAAAAATATCTTGCTCCTGCCCGTCCAACTTCTGCCAAGAATAATCAATGGCTGCTCGAATACTGCGATGGCGTTCGGGCATATCCCTCATGTCTGTTTCGAGGAAATCTAGCCCTTGCTGCAACTCATCTGCAATCTCTTGGAGCGGCAACATATCCACCCAAGAGGCAGCTAACTCCAAAGCCAGTGGCATCCCCGCTACTGTGCGGCAGATGCGAGCCAGGTAGGTCAAGTCGTCTTTGTCATGCAGGGCAAAATCGGGTTGATTGCGCTGGGCTGATTGGAGGAAGAGTTGAACGGCCGTATACCACTCTGCATCCTCAATCTCACCGATAGGTGGGACGGTTTCCCAATCAGGAAACTCTAACCCCTCAATTGGATACACTTGTTCCGTCTGAAAATGCAGCCGTTCTCGTGAGGTGACGAGAAGCTGCACTTTGGGCGCAGTTTGCAAAATCTCTGTCAATAAATCCTCACCATCCAGCACGTGCTCGAAGTTATCAAACAGGAGTAGCATCTCTTTTTGGCGTAAATAGTCGAGGAGCTGTTGTTGAGGTGAACGCTCCCCCCCTTGCAACGGAAAATTCAATGCATCAGCCACCGTTGACACAATATGACTTGCATCACTTAGCGGGGATAAATTCACAAAGTAGACACCATGTTGAAATTGTCCTGTTGTAAATAGGTTTTCTGCCACAGCCAACCCCAGCCGCGTCTTGCCCATACCCCCAGGGCCAACGATTGTTACTAAGCGAATATTTGGATCAACAATGAGTTTGTCGAGCGTGGCTAATTCAGCCGAACGGCCGATAAAAGGAGTGGGTTGCAGGGGTAAATTGTTGGGCTGTGCTGAAATCGTTCGTAACGTAGAAAAATCTTGGTGGGGTAAATCGGGATGGAGTAGCCCATAGATCAGCTGCATATCGGCCATGCCCTTCAACTGCTGTTCGCCAAAATCTTGCACCGAGGCTCTCACAGGCAGTTGCGCCAATTCTAGCACCTGGTGCGAGAATACAATTTGCCCACCCCAACCGGCATCCATCACCCGCGCCGTCTGGTTGATGAGAGGGCCAAAGTAATCTTGACCGTCGGTGAAGTAGTCGGTGCCTTCTCGTTCCACGGAACAGCCGTCCAAGCCAATCCGTATCTTCAATTCGCCAATCTCGCCCCAATCGACTGCGCCAAATTGCTGCTGGATGGCTAAAGCACAATCTAGGGCAGTGACGCTTTTGGGAAAAACGGCAAAGATGCCGTCGCCCGTGTGTTTGATGAGACGGCCGTTGAACTGGTCTAAGGCTGACTGTAAAATGGCATCATGCTGCTGCAACACCCCCAGCATTACCGGACGGTACTTTTCCCACAATGCAGTCGAGCCTTCGATATCAGTAAATAGAAAAACGGGCATATGGGATTATAGCATATCCATTTGTCCTCGTCCTAAATCGTATACCCAACTGATTGGAGTATTGTGGCCTATGTATCACTGCCTTCAGCGGGAGCAAAGAAGACGAGTAGAGTGAGGTCTTCGCTGATGTCATGGAATTTGTGGGGGACGTGTTTGCCGACGAAGACGGTGCTGCCTGGTTGGACGGCTTGGGTTTCGTCGCCGACGGTGATATGGGCACGGCCGTTTATGACATAATAGACTTCATCCTCGTTGTGGGGCTGCTGGGGGTCTGTGCCTCCTGCGGGTAGCACATATAGCCCTAAACTCATTGACTTTTCGCGGATGAACTCATAATACAGTTTGCCTAGTTCGGCATGGGTTTGGACGAGATCACTTAGTTCAAAAGCTTGCATGTTTACTCCTGACGAGATTGGAGATCGGAGACTAGAGACTGAGCTAATCTCCAATCTCTAGTCTCTAGTCTCAAATATCAATTACCAATTGCAAAATCCACAAGGCCCCCATTCCCGCACCAATGGTAGCCAAAACATTTTTGGTGCGCCAGGCGACGAGAGCGGCGATGAGGCCAGCCAGGAGGCGGATGTTGCCTAATGAGATATCGAGTGTGCCACCTGGTTGCAACAGTTCTGGCAGGATGATGGCGGAGAGAACGGCCGTTGGCACATACTTTAACCCACGCTGGAAAAGGGCCGATACCTGCACCCGCTCTCCTAACACCACAAACGACAGGCGAATGGCATAAGTAATCAACCCCATGCCCAGGATAGTGAGCCACAGACTCATTGCTTTTCCCCATAGGGCGAGGGATGTAGGGAGTTGAGTGGCCGCTTTTGCTCTCTATCTCTCGTTCCTCGTCCTTCAATCATCAGGCCCACGGCAATGCCAGTCAGCGCGGCTAACATTAAGCCCATCTTGTAGGGTAAGGGATTGGCGATCACAGCTATGATATCGGCAGAGAGGGCAGCAGCCACGCTTGGCTTGTCCTGCAAAACGGGGATGACCATGGCAATAAAGGTGAGAGCCAGGGTAAAGTCCAGCCCCCAGCTATGGGGTACCTGGGCACCGAGGAAGATGCCCACGGCCGTACTGAATTGCCAGGTTGTCCACAGCGTGAGGCCCGCCCCCAAGAGAAAGTAATGTTTGTGTGTATTAGGAACGGTATCGTCATTGTAATGCAAAATGGAGACGACGTAGGCTTCGTCAGTGAGCAGATAGGCCAATAACCAACGCCAACGCATTGGCAGATGGCGAGCATAAGGGGCGATGGAGGCACTGTAGAGCATGTGGCGTACATTGACAATGAAGGTGGTGAGCCAGAGAACGGCCGTTCCCACTCCCGCGCTCAACAATGGAATGGTAATAAATTGTGCCGATCCGGCAAACACAATAAGGGACATGGCCTGTGCCAGAGCAGGGGATAGGCCAGCACTGATGGCTAAAACGCCAAAGATCAAGCCAAAGGGAATGACACCCAGCAAGATAGGCAGTTCGGCGTGCACGCCAGCGAGGAATTCAGTGCGTTTCATGGCTCAGACGTGGGGCAGGATTCCTGACGGCCGTTCTCGCCCCTCCATGCGCCGGATAATTAAATCGGCTAATAATTTGACACCCACGCGGATGCTGGTGATGTTCTGATTGCCGAAGCAGAGGCGCAGGTAATCTTCTTGCTCAGACTCGATAAGGTAGGCTTCGCCGGGAGTAAAAGCAAAACCATGTTGCAAAGCTGTGCGATACAGTTCACCTCGCTCAAAATAGCGGGGCAGCGACACCCAGCAGCAAAAGCCACCTTTGGGCTGGCTCCAGCTTACCTCTGGTGGCATATATTGGCGCAGCGCTGAGAGCAGCACATCACGCCGCTCCCGATAGACGGGCAGTACCCGTTTCAGATGGCGTTTGAGACCGCCATCACCCAAGAAGTGAGCCAGCGCCCGTTGTACAAAAGGCGGGCTGCACAAATCGGTGGCGCGGCGCAGTTGGAGCAACTGTGTCCGTAAATGGGGTGGGGCAATGGCGTAACCCACGCGCAAACCAGGCATCAAGACTTTGGAGAAGCCGCCTAAGTAAATGACACGATTAGTTGGGTCTTGGGCTTTGAGAGGTGGTGGTGGCGGGTGGGTGTTGTAGGTAAGACGGCCGTAAATATCATCCTCCACTATCAAGCAGTCATACTGCTCGGCCAGGGCCAAAACGGCTTCGCGCCGTGCCTGTGACATGAAGATGCCCGTGGGATTGTGGAAGTTCGGGATGGCATAGTAGAAGCGGGGGCGATGGGTTCGTAGAGCTTTTTCAAATTTGTCTAGAATAGGGCCCTCATCATCCAAAGGCACGGTCTTAAAATCGAGTTCGAGGGCTTTGAGGATGCTGAGTGTGCCTAGAAAGGTTGGCTCGTCTACCAGAACGGTGTCACCAGGACGGGTGATGGTGCGGGTGACAAGAAAAATGGCTTGCATGGTTCCGGCGGTGATGAGGATGTCTTCGGGTACGGCCGTTAGGCCAATCTCCCGCAACAACTCAGCCAATTCCACGCGCAATTCCGTGTCGCCCTGAATGGGGCCATAACCCAAAAGATCATTGGCCTGTCCTTGCAGGTGCAGCAGATAAGGCCAAAACTCAGCAGCAGGAAAAAGGGCTGGGTCGGGGTGAGCCATGCCCATGGAGCGCACACCTATCACCTGGCTGATTTCTAGCATATCGTTGATAGCGCTGTCGGGCGTGAGATATTGGCCGATAGTAGGCGCCAGGGTCATAGGCTGGATGCTAGAACTGACGTAGGTTCCGCGCCCGACGGTGGCTTCTATCCAGCCATCGGCTTGAAGTTCACTGTAAGCATTTTGGATGGTTAGGCGAGTGACGCTGAGGTCTTGGGCAAATTGGCGCACGGTGGGCAGGCGAGTGTTGGCCGGTAAACGGCCGTCTCGTATCCGCTCCCGAATATTTTCAGCAATTTGCCGATATAAGGACTGTTTGCTGTTCCGACTGACTTGAATGTCTAACATAATTGGCTTTTGAGATTGGGAGATTAGGAGATTGGTGTGAGAGAAGTGGTCTAACCTCTCAATCTCTCGATTTCCCCCCTTAGGGCTTTTGCCAGCCGCTTCATGCCCTCCTCAATTTTCGCTTCATCCGTGTTAGAAAAATTGAGGCGCAGCGTATTTTGGCCGCCGCTATCGGTATGGAAAGGGTGGCCGGGGACAAAGACCACGTTTTCTGTTTTGGCCGCTGTAAATAAGTCCATAGCCGAGAGCCCGCGAGGCAACGTTAGCCAGAGGAACATGCCACCTTCAGGTAAGGTGAAGTGGACATCAGATGGGAAGGTTTCTTCAATCATGGCCACCATTAACTCACGCTGCCGCCGGTAGACGGCTTTGATGGTACTAATGTGGGCTTCTAGGTCGTTGTCTATTAAATATTGGTAAATGATGGATTGGGACAAATAGTTGGAGTGTAAATCAGCTCCTTGTTTGGCGATGATGAGTTTATCCATCAAATGGGGTGCGGCCACAATCCAGCCCATACGCATTCCGGGGGAGACAATCTTAGAGAAGGAGCCAAGTACAAAACCTGTGTCACGGTAGGTGTTGGCGATAAGGGGCAGGTCTTCGCCAGCGAAGCGCAATTCACGGTAGGGGTCATCTTCAATGAAGAAGGTGTTGGTGGTTTGCATGATGTGTGCTGTCTCTTGCCGTTTGGCGACAGAGTAACTAATGCCCGTCGGGTTTTGGAAGTTAGGCAGGGCGTAGAAGAGTTTCACTTTTTCGTGGGTGGCGTGTCGGGCAAGAACGGCCGTATCCACCCCATCCTCACACAAAGGAGCCGTCCAAAACTCCGGCTGATACATAGATAATGCCTGGATCCCGCCGAGGTAACTGGGTGATTCCAACACAACCACATCTCCCTGATCCAATAAAATCTTGCCGATAAGGTCTAGTCCTTGCTGCGAGCCGTTGGTGATCAAAATCTCATCAGGGTCAACAACCAAACCTACTTTGTCTGCATAGCGTTGGGCAATCCATTCTCGCAGACGCAGATGGCCAAGTGTCGGTGCATACTGCAAGGCTGTTGCGCCTTCTTTGGTGAACACTTTGTTCGTTGCTTCTTTAAGGGCATCAATAGGGAAATATTTAGGATTAGGCAAACCGCCAGCAAAGGAGATAACATCGGGGTTTTGGGTGATTTTTAAGATTTCGCGGATAAATGATTTTTGTGTGCTTGCCATGCGTGAGGCAAATTGTCCTTTCATGGGTTTGTCCTTCTCAATGTAATATCGCGTAATGTTACAGAGACAATTTTATCCAAGCAAGAGACAATGAACCTGAATAATGCAGGTCAATGGCATAATTGTCTCTCAGATAATGACGTTATCTAGTTGTGGAGTTTGCCGAAGAACCTTAGTTTCTGTTTCAAAATAGGCTTTTTTCGGAAGAGTCATTTGTTTATTGGCATGAAGAGAAACAAAAAAGGATCGTTGATTAGACGATCCTGAGGGATATTGCGACGTTTGTTCACAATAGAGCTACTCAATATCTAGCACCTCATTCAGGCTGGCAAGTAGCTCTTGGCGAGCAATGGGCTTGGTCAGATATTTAGTAGCTCCTGCTTCTAGCCCTTCATTAATGGCTGATTGTGCTGTTTTAGCGCTTAACATAATCACAGGGATTGTGACTGTATCGGCTCTTTGGCGCAATTCACGACACAATGTTAGTCCGTCCATATTAGGCATCATCACATCCAGAATAAAGACATCAGGTAGGCCATCTATTTCTATTCGCCGTAATGCGTCCAGTCCATCTGCTGCCTCACGTACTATGAAGCCAGCTCGTTGCAGCATCAGGCGAATTAGATCACGGGTCATAGGCTCATCGTCAACGACTAAAACCGATGGTTCCAAAAGTAATTTCCTCTATTATATATAAGATTAACCTAATCTAACTTAAAGCTATTACAAGACCGCTTACGTAAGTTGGCCTGTAACCCTTTATCATTATAATGTTTATAGTCTATTCTATATAAATGGGCAACCTGCCCCAACAAACACGGCCGTTCCATATTTAACCCAAAAGCCTGGGGCAACATACCACAATCGCCCTACCCCTCCCCAAGCCTTCAACTTGCTGTTTAGCATGATACATGATGAGAAAATGAGCATGGACAAGAAGAAAATTCTAGTCATAGATGATGAATTTCCAGTACGGTATTTAATTGAGCATCAACTACGCCGCAAAGGCTTTGATGTTCAAGCAGCCAAAGATGGTTCTATTGGCTTGACTACGGCTCGCGAATTTCAACCAGACATTATTGTTTTGGATGTTATGATGCCTGATTTAGATGGTTTTGAAGTATGCCAAGAAATTAGGAATGATCCTGTATTGGCAGAAACGCCCGTTATCTTTTTGACCGCCTTGATGACTAAAAAGCATAAGTTACAAGCCTTTGAAGTGGGAGCTGATGATTATTTAGTTAAGCCGTTTGAGGCTGATGAATTGATGGCCCATATTTCGGCCATATTGCGGCGCATACAGCCCAAAAGTGCGCCTTTGCCTGCTGCCAATGGGACAGCCCCGCCCCAGCCAGAGGAAGAGGAGCCGCCAGTTCCAATTCCAGGTCGAGTTATTACCCTCTATAGCCTCAAAGGTGGGGTAGGCACAACAACGATTGCCGTTCAACTGAGCGAAGCGTTGGCAATGCAAGAGGATCGGCCTGTGGTGCTTATTGATCTAGATTTGCCCCTGGGCGGTGTTGCACCAGTTTTGAGCCTATACAGTGAAAATCATGTTGTAGGCTTGCTGAATCATTTGCCAAGCGAGGTGACGATGGCGCATATTCAAGGGTTTACCCAACGTCATCGTACTAACCTGTTTGTCATTCCGGCCCCAGATACGATTATTACTACTGAGGAGATGCCCAATGGCGATAATCTAGAGCCATTATTGGAACGACTAGTGGAAGATGGTTATTTTGTGGTCTTGGACCTTGGCTCGACATTAAATGATCTGACATTGACGGCAATGCAGTTGGCTGACTTCAATTACATTATTACTTCTGGTGAAGATGTGGCCAATAAGTTGACCAATGCATTCCTTTCAGCTGTGGATAGGTTGGGGCTAGATGAGGCACGTTTATTGCCGGTAGTTAATGAATTGCATGGGGCTGTGGAAGAGAGTGAAGAGTTGGCATGCCAGCCCTTGGCCCATATCCCTCACACCAATGAACGTTCTCGTGATCGCTTGTGGGTGAAGGAGCAGGGGTTACAGAAGCTGATGTCGGTGGCTTTGTCACCGGTTTGATTCGAGGTCTGCTATGAGGCTGGCTAGCAAGGTGCGTTCTTCGGCTTCGCTGTGTATGTGGCCATCTAGGCGAGCTGCTAAGATTTGATCAAGGATGGTTGCGTAGTAAGGACCGGGCTTTAGCCCCATTTGCCGCAGATCATGACCAGTAACGGCCGTTTTCAACCGTCGCCACTCTCGATAATACTGGTCCAATAAGTTGATCTTCCCCTCATCTGTCAGCAAAATACGTACAACCAATAAGACACGCGGCCGGAACGACCGTAAAGCCAGAGCCACCACACTTGGTTGCGCATCTAAGGCTAAGTCACATACTGTTTGCCAGGCAAGATGACATTGGCCTACATCATCCCGTGTGACTTTACGGACTGCCAGTCGTTCCATCACATCTGCTTGCAAATGAGGGGAGAGCGTTGCAACCCACAAAGCAAAATAGACAAAGGCAGGCGAATCCCCTTTGAGGGTTTCTTGCCATTCAAGATCATCCAAAACATCGCGGGCA
The DNA here is from genome assembly GCA_965223555.1 of Promineifilaceae bacterium (SeqCode). Taxonomy (GTDB): domain Bacteria; phylum Chloroflexota; class Anaerolineae; order Promineifilales; family Promineifilaceae; genus CBDCWU01. Next base: position 1,116,247 of record CBDCWU010000007.1, on the reverse strand, counting down.
CGGGCAAACGCTTGGGCAATGTCGGCTGACCAGGACAAGGCGGGGTGGATGTGGGACATGATGTTGAGTTCAGCCAATCGCGCTAAAATGGGCGCTGGTTTACTTTCACGGAAGGCCAATTCTAACTCATGACGAATGCGGCTGCCTGTTACTCGATCAAGCATGGGTAGGGCCGAGGCAATGAGATCTGCCGTATCAGTCTCTATGGCAAAATGAAGTCGTTGCTCCAGCCGCACGGCCCGTAACATGCGCGTGGGATCGTCAATAAAACTGAGACTGTGTAAAACCCGAATGACCCCTTGCCGCAAATCACGCTGACCACCATAGAAGTCGAGCAGCTTGCCCAAATGTGCCCCGTCTAGCCGTAGAGCAAGGGTGTTGATTGTGAAATCACGCCGATGCAGATCGAGTTTGATCGAACCATGTTCCACCTCTGGCAAGGCAGAGGGTTCGGCGTAGAATTCAGTGCGGGCGGTGACAAAATCTATGGTGGTGGGGAGCTGGAAGGCAGAAAAGCGGGGGGACGGAGGAGCGGGGGAGAGAGTTTGCCAAATTTCAGGGGTGAGAAACCATTTGGCGGTGCCGAAACGGGCGTGGGTGTGTATGTCGCCACCATATTCCTGATTGATTTTTTGAGCCAGTTTGATGGCGTTGCCTTCGACAACGAGGTCTAAATCAAGGGCTGGTTGGTTGAGGAGCAGATCGCGTACAGGGCCGCCAACAAAGTAGAGGGGCATTTGCAGGATATCGGCCGTTTGGCTGATGGCTTGGACTATCGCCCACAGTGGTGGAGAGAGAGAATCCATGAGGAGCTGACGCAGATTGGTTTCGGCCGTATCGTGCGGGGGCGTGAACATGAAGTTGAGCACATCAGTCCGAGTGACAATGCCAATAGGTTGGCTGGCATCGGGGCTGTCTTCGGCGATGACGGGAATTTGTCCCCAACTTTCACTGAGCATTAATTCCTGTACGCGCTCAATGGAGTCAGACGGCCGTACTACCACCGTCCCTGCCCGCATAATACGTTTGACAGGCGCATAACCCATGTTGTGGCTCATAGCCCGGTCCACGGCGCGGCGGGTGAGGAGCCCTACTACCTGTTCTCCATCCACTACTGGATAGCCCTCATAGCCAAAGCGCTGCATAAGTCGTGCTGCCTCAGCAATGGGGAGGTCGGGTGACAGCGTGCGAACGCCATGGGACATGATTTGAGAAACGGCCGTCATAGGCTTCACGGCTTTGGGTAGAAGAGACAATATGCGATGGTGCACGGTCTCAATGTTATCACCCACACTCAGCGCCGCTGCTGCTCGAGAATGGCCACCACCACCGAGGGCTTGGGCCACTGTGGAAACATCCACATAATCACTGGTGCTGCGAGCAACGAGTTGGACATCGCCCGAAATCTGTACGAGGACAAATAGCCCTGAAGCCGATAAAGCTTCGCGTAGACGGTGAGCGATGGAGGATATTTCTTCAGAAAAGTTAGCGGGAGCGATGGCTGCCGTCACCGCAATCGGTTGACCGTGAACATGTTGCCAGGAAACGGCCGTTAGCAAGTCATCATACAGTTTTTGTTGCCCAACTGTCAGGGGAATCGTCAAAAACCGGCGCACGACTGCCAATTGCGCTCCCCGCTCCAAAAGCCAGGCTGCGGCCCGCACATCGCGGCTCGTCGTTGTGTCATAGGTCAACGCCCCACTATCTTCATAGATACCCAAAAGTAAAAGAGTGGCTTCTTCGGCCGTGAGAATGAGACCAGTTTCTTGTAGTTGTTCCACCAAGATAGTCGTGGTGGCTCCTGTAGTGGCCACATGATAGTGCCACTTTTCTCGCTGCTGATGGCCTGTGTGATGATCAATGACCTGCACTTTTGGCTGTTTCACCAGGCCACGTACACTGTTCAGACCATGTGTATCTACTAGAATAATGCGATCAACCCGCTTACGCCGCCAATCTTTACGGCGCTTGAAAGGGAGGGCATCCCAATAAAGTGTTAGGAACTGCTCCACATTGCGGTTGATGCGTTGTGACAGCAAAGGTGTCCCTTGCGGATAAAGCTTATGGGCGGCTAGCTGGGCCGCCACAGCGTCAAAGTCAGCGTTTTCGTGGGTGAGAATGAGCAGCATGGAGAGGATTATAACAGATTTAGGTGCAAAAACTGTGTCAAGTAGTGTCGAGAATTTAGCTTGACACAATAGAACAGACGTGCTAATATCCTGAGAATTAGAACAAGCGTTCCCCATTTTCTTTGTGAAATAGTATGTGTAATGGGAGCTGAATCAGCTCTGATTACTAGAGAGAAAGAAGCATGAGAAGCGAAGCCACATTTAGTCACAGACGACCAGGTGTTTTTGACCGTATTGTAGACTATAGCACAAATTTTCCTCGCAAAACGGCCGTTGGCCTGATCCTCCTTGTTGCTCTATTTGCCTTTGAAATTTTCAACTTCGACACCACTCGCTATGCTTTACGTGATCTTTTAGGCGATATTCGTTTTGCCAATATTGAGTGGGCCGCGATTTTAGCGATTGCCTTTTGCTCCATAGATTTTGCTGGGCTGACGCGCATTTTTACCAAAGATCAGGGTGCTGAAGCGCCGAAAGAGGCCTGGTTCTTGATGGGAGCCTGGTTATTGGGTGCCTCCATGAATGCAATTATGACTTGGTGGGCTGTTTCTCTGACCTTATTGCAAAATGAGTTTGGCAATGAAGTAATGAGCCGAGAGCAATTGTTGCAGGTTGTGCCTGTTTTTGTGGCTATTCTTGTTTGGTTAACACGTATTTTGTTTATTGGCTCGTTTACTATCGCTGGTGAACATTTTTTTGAATTTTCAGGACTGCGCCCGGTGGCTGTGCCGCGCCGCACTACACCTTATCGGGAACCGGTTACAACCCAGATGGAGCCGATGTCGCCAACAGTTAAGCAGCCTCAAACAGTGACACGTCGCTCAACCCAAGCGAAACCACGCCGCATTACGCCGGCCCCAAAACCGAAACCAAAGGCAACGGCCGTGCCCCAAACGCAAACCAATGAGGTTCCCACCTTTTTGGGCAACTATGAGCGCGAAGTTGTATACGAGGATGTAGAATACGCTCCTCAGCCAACAAAAAATCGGGCCAAACAGACCCCTGCCCGCAAGAACAGCCTTCCGGCAAAGCCAGCCCGCCCCGTTGCCAAACGCCGTCCGGCAGCAACTACGCAACCGAGACCTTCGCGCATCAAACAGCGGCCCCCGCTGCCCAATGGCCCTCGTCGTCAATAGCTTGTTGACATTTATTGCCTTAGAAAGAACGGTTTCAATTGTAGGAAATTAGGTTAAACTATGGTCTACTACGAACAAACCTGGAGCTCCCCAACAATGGTGGTGGAACCTTTGCTTGATGACGACTACGACCTCTATATTCCACTAGAAATACCAGACAACTATAATGATTTGGTGCAGCAGCGCATGGTGATTTTGGTCACCTTTGTGGTGTTGGCTGTGGCTGCTTTTGGCCTATTGGTGGTGGCGCGTTGGCAATTATCAGAGTTGAGTGAGGATGATATTGACCTAAGTGGTTTAGGCGTGGCCAATGCTGTGGGGTTAGTTGAGGCAAAGACAGTGGCTGTAGACGGCCGTATCTCACCCGTTTTTTCCCGCGAAGTGCAATACTGGGAAGATGAAATTGTCCAATGGTCGTCTGAGCGGGGATTAGACCCCAATATGGCTGCCACCATCATGCAAATCGAGTCTTGTGGGGATATGAACGCCGCTTCCGGGGCGGGTGCACAAGGGCTATTCCAAGTCATGCCCTACCACTTTGCTCCAGGTGAAGACACACTTGATCCCCAGACCAATGCCCGCCGTGGGTTGGACTATTTTGCTAAGCAGCTTGCCCATTTTGGTGATGTTAATTTGGCCTTTGCTGCCTACAATGGCGGCCCCGGTAACGCGGTTAAGAGCTATGACAATTGGCCAGCTGAAACTCAACGCTACTATTACTGGAGTGAAGGTATTTATGCTGATGTTCAGGCTGGCTTGATGACCAGCGCCCGCTTGCAGGAGTGGTTAAATGCCGGTGGGGCTGGCCTATGCAATCAGGCGGCAGCGCGTTTGGGATTGAAGTAATTTTAGATGGAGAACGGTGACCAAGCCGTTCATTAGCCATAATTCTCAATAGCCATAATTCTCAATATCGAAATTTACAATTTAGACGGCCGTTTTTGTTTGCCACTATCCTTCTTGTTACAATCAGCTTGTGAGTGATGAGAAATTCGGCCGTTATGTGATCAAAGAGGTGATTGGGCGGGGTGGTATGGCTACTGTCTATCTGGCCCATGATCCCCGTTTCGGTCGAGATGTAGCCCTCAAGGTCATGTCTCAAGCCTTTCAGGCCGATCCCACCTTTCGCGGCCGTTTTGAACGCGAAGCCCGTACCATTGCCACCTTAGAGCACCCGGCCATCGTGCCTGTGTACGATTTTGGCGAAGATAGTGATCAATTGTATCTGGTTATGCGCCATATGCGGGGTGGTTCGTTGGCCGACCACATCATTCGTGGCCCCCTCACTTTGGCGGAAGCCCTACCTATTATTAAGCCCATTGCTTCTGCACTTGACCATGCACATACACGTGGCATTATTCACCGCGACTTAAAGCCGGGCAATATCTTGTTTGATGAGTACGGCAATGCCTTCCTCTCTGATTTTGGCATCGTCAAATTGTCGGAGGCGACGAGCAGCCTAACGGGTAGTGGGGTTATTGGTACACCCGCTTACATGAGTCCCGAGCAAGTGCATGGGGATCAGGCTTTAGACGGCCGTTCCGATATCTACACCCTGGGTATTATCCTGTTCGAGATGATCACGGGGCACAAACCCTTCCGCGCTGATACCCCCGTCAAGTTGATGATGGCCCATGTACTGAACCCTGTGCCAAGTATTTTGGAGTCACGCCCTGATCTACCGACCAATTTTGAGGCTGTCATTCAAAAAACGCTCTCTAAAAAGCCTGAAGAACGATATGCCAATGGGCAAGCATTGACAGATGCCTTAACTTTGACTCTGACAAGTGTCGCAAAACCATCTGCTGGGCTTGCACCAGACCAAGTTGTTGATCCCGTTGTGATGGATTTGCCCACTTTGGCCGTGGAGCAGGCAGATGAAGCCGTCCCTAGCCCAGCCGCAATGAAAACGGCCGTCCTGTCCCCAGATGAACTGCAACGCCTGCGCCAGAAACGGCCGTGGCGCTGGCCATGGTTAGTGGGAGGAGTAATCGGGCTATTCTTGCTGGGTTTCGTCCTGCTCCGTGTTTTTGGCGCGGGTGATTTGCCGCCAACCGTTGTCCCCACAACCACAGCGACCAATGTGGCCATAGTTCTAGCCCAGCCTACTGATGTCTCGTCAGCCACACCAACGGCAACAGTGGCAGCTACACGCGCCCCAGCCGCCACCGCCACAGTCGTTGTGCCTACCCACACCCCCACTATTGCCCTGAGCCAAGAAGTGATAGGTAGTTCGGTTAATGGGACAGAAATTGAAGCAGTCGGTTTTGGTAGTGGCGGAAATGCTGTTGTCTTAGTTGGTGGCCTTCATGCTGGATTTGCCCCTGCCACTGTTGCGATGGCGCAGCAGATGATAGATTATTTTACAGAAAACCCAGGGGACATCCCCCCCAGCATCCAGCTTTTTATTATTACCAATGCCAATCCTGACAGCCCGCTTGATCCCGGTAACTTGCCCGGGCGGTTGAATGTCAATGGTGTAGATTTGAACCGCAATTGGGACTGCCGCTGGCAGCAAGATACCCAAATTAGTGGTCAATTGGTGGCCGGGGCGGGAGGGGCAGCTCCTTTTTCTGAACCAGAGGTTTTGGCTCTGTCTGATTTTTTTCTGAATCGGCAGCCAGTTGTGGCTGTGTTTTGGGAAGCTAGGGCAGCTGATGGTTTGGTGTCGCCGGGCAGTTGTGAGGACACACCGAAGGTTTCGCAAGCGATGGCTGATATTTATGGTGAGGCTGCGGGCTATCGTGTACGCGATTTTGAGGTTCTGACGCAACAGGTGGTGAATGGGGATAGCACCAATTGGTTGGATGATCAGGGTATTCCGGCCCTCTCTGTGCTGCTGCCAGAATATGATGAAGTGGTGCATTGGCAGGAGAATTTAGCGGCCGTTCTGGCTATCATGGAAGCGGCGGCGGGTGAATAGATGGTCTTGGTTGGCCTTTATGCTGACCCTGTTGCTCATCAGTTGTCAAACTCAGCCAAGTGAACCGGACCTAGTCACCACAACGGCCGTTCCCCGCATCACGAATGCCATCGTTGTTCCTGCTACTTTTACGGCCGTTCCTGCCCCCGTTGCTACTGCGACAGTGATCCCTGCAATGACAGGGCGCATCCCCACCAGTATCACTGCCACCCCCACGCTGCACATCCCACCTGGCTACCGACGCACGATTGGTTTCTCTGCCCAAAATCGGCCGATTCACAGCTATCAGTTTGGTCATGGGCCAAACACAGTTGTCTTACTTGGGGGTATTCATGGTGGTTATGAGTGGAACACAATATTGCTGGCTTACAGGGCCATTGATTATTTTCTGGCTCATCCGGAAGTGGTTTCTAATATGGTTCAATTATTCATTATTCCATCTGCCAATCCAGACGGGCAAGCATTGGTGGCAGGACAGGACGGTCGTTTTACTGCCAGCGACATCATCCAAGACACCTTTCCTGGTCGCTTTAACGGCAATGGCGTCGATTTGAACCGCAACTGGGATTGTGAGTGGTCGCCAACGGCCGTGTGGCGCGATGAACCTGTTCCGGCTGGACACAGGCCATTTTCTGAGCCAGAGACCCGCGCCTTGCGCGACTTTTTGTTGGCCCAACAGCCAACGGCCGTCATCTTCTGGCATAGCGCGGCCAATGGAGTCTACCCCAGCGACTGTGGCCAACCTTTCCCGGCTTCACGGCAATTGGCCGAACTCGTTAGCCAAGCTACCGACTACCCGCTGCGTCCTGAATTTATCAGTTATGCCATCACCGGCGATGCGGGCAACTGGCTAGCAACACAAAACATCCCCGCTATCACGCTAGAGCTGAAAAGCGATGAAGCGGTGGAATGGGAGCAGAATTTAGCAGGGATAATGGCCGTTTTGCAACAGTATGCGCGGTAGGGCGGCTGTTCCCCTAAAACATTTGCCACTAAAGTATGTTGTAGATGATTCTCGCATTGGGGCACAAATAATAAAAAGCCCCACCTAGGTTGGGGTGGGGCTTTTTGAAGGAGGAGGAGGAAAAAATTCAAGAAATCTGTTCTGTTGCTTATGAACAAAAGTATAGTTGCAGTAACGGCCGTTTTCAGCTATGTGCCTTACAACGTGGGTGTAAAGAGCCTTACTTTTACCTTTCTGGGCAGGCGCATCTCTTGGGGTGGTAAGCTTGGTCGGATTGTGAACTGTGTCATACATACCAGCCAATCTACGCCAATCAGCACGGTACATTTCCTCAAAAAAGGGTGTATGCCTCCCGTGCTTGAATGTTTGCTTTCGCTTACAATAGCTGTTGTTATGGACGTTTAAGGAGATAATAATGCGTATAAAAGGATTATTGTGTGTAGGATTGATTGTTTTGGGGCTAATGGCCGTTGCCTGTGGCGATGCTTCGGAAAAGTACGTTTTGGGTGAGACGTTGCTGCAAGAGGATTTTTCTGAGCCAGGGGCTTGGGAGAATTTTTCTGAAAGCGATATGACTTTGCAAGTGGATGATGGAGCCTATCAAATTGAAACAGGGGATGGTGGTTATATTTGGGGGTTGAATGAAGTGGAACATACAGATGTTGTCATTGAAGTGACTACAGAGCAGGCATCTGCTTTTGAAAATAATGCTTATGGGGTGATGTGCCGGGCTGACACAAGCAATAATGGTGACGGCTACTATTTTTTAGTGAGCGGTGATGGCTATTACTCGATTGCCAAGGGAACAGGCGATAATGTTAGCCCTTTGGTGGATTGGACGAATAGCAGCGCTGTGAATCAGGGACAAGCGAACAATAAGATTCGAGCGGTCTGTATTGGGAACTATTTAGCCCTTTATGTGAATGACAAGTTTGTAGCCGAAATTGAGGATAGTGGTTATATGGCGGGATATGCTGGCTTAGCTGCGGCCGCCTTTGAAGGGGGAGATGTGGATGTATCTTTTGATGATTTAATGATTTCGGCGGCGTCTCTATCCAATTAAGTGTGTCACAGTTTAAAATTAGAAAAAGGAAAACTGTGACACCTCAGGTTTGGCGGTTTATTCCGCTGAATTATCTAAAATAATGAACCGCCAAACACTTAAGAGCATTGGTATGCCGGTTTATTCTAGATTGACCGTTTACCCAGCCTAGCCTGTGAGGTAGGGTTGATAGATGGCAAATTATCCCTTTATGCAAGTAGATGCGTTTGCGGAACGGCCGTTAAACGGCAACCCGTGCGCGATTTTATTCGATACTGATGATTTGGATGTGACAACGATGCTGGCTGTTGCCCGTGAGATGAACTTGTCTGAGACATCTTTTGTGCGGCAATCGGCCGTTGCTGATTTTGGGGCGCGCTACTTCACACCCGCTGAGGAGATTCCCATGGCGGGACACCCTACTATTGCCACTGTGTTTGCGTTGATCGATTCAGGACGGCTGCCGTTAACGGCCGATCACACCACCATCAGCCTGGAATTGCCAGTTGGCCCTATCCGTGTAGACATCTATGCTCAGGCTGGCGCAGTAGGACGCATTGTGATGACGCAGAAGAAGCCCCAATTTTTATCTGTGCATGATCCGACAGTAGTAATGCCTTTGTTTGGGTTAACGGCCGTTGATGTTCTCCCCGATGTGCCTATCCAAACTGTTAGCACAGGTACACCCCAATTGATGATCGCCGTACGCGGCTTGGAAGAATTGCGTCGCATTCGATTGGACTTGGCTGCTTATGCCGCCCATCGGCAGCAGTCTGACTTCTTTAGTCCACACCTCTTTTGTGTTGGTGGTATAACCGACAAGGGTGATACCTTTGCTCGGCATTTTGGGGTGCCGCCGGACACGATGGAGGATCCTTTTACGGGTTCAGCCACTGGAGGCATGGCGGCTTATTTGTGGCATTATGGCTTGATTGATGTCCCTACCTTTGTGGCGGAACAGGGACATTGGTTGGAACGGCCAGGGCAGGCTGTGGTGGAAGTAGTGGGAGAGCGTGATGATATTGAAGCGGTGAGGGTGGGGGGAACGGCCGTTACTGTCCTGCGCGGCGAGATAGCAATCTAAGCATACTGATTCAATAAAATGACACAGTTTGAGAACCCCGCCTAGTGCGGGGTTTTGTTTTATGTAGTCTATGGTTTGAGTTTAAGAGGTGATCCATTATAGAATATAGGAGTAGATGGGTCTTGGCGTAGGTTGGTTGATGTAAATGGCTGTTCATCGGTCATAAACAGTGAAGTGAGAACGAGGTTGTGTGTTATGCAAGCATTCATTGAACAGTGGCAGGCTGATTTGGAAACATCTCTGCAACAGTTTGCCCATCTCGCAACACGCCTTGAGGAGGTGGATTTTATTTACGGCTTGCTGGGGACAGCCATTATGTGGCCGATCCGAGAAGCTGTACAAGATTTTGAAGGTGAGGCTCTGGATTCTGTAATGTCCCTGGCGCCAGAAAAGGGCAAACATATTTTGAAAGTCATCCAGGGCTTCAACGATGATCCAGAAACGGCCGTGCAAATAGTAGGCAAACAAGTTCAGGAAAATCCTGAACTACGCCAAGCCCTCACCATCCTCATTAATCATTTTCAAGTGCAGTCTACCTTTTTTGGCTATTTGGCCCAGGAGATGATGCCGCAGCAGAGTGGTGAAAAAGTGTATCATGTGGCTGAGGCAATTGAGGCCGCTTTGGTGAATGTTGGGGGTATTACAAACATTCAGAAGCTGGCAATTACGATAAATGTTCCTTACACGTTGCCTGTTCAGGATAGTAGACGGGGCTGGTTGCCTGTAACGGCCATCTTTCTCATCATTCTTTTGGCAGCAGCGGCTGGTGGATACTGGTGGCGTTATTTATCACCGATGGGCGATGGCTTCAATGTGGCAGTGGCCCAATTGATGGTGGCAGATGGGACTACCCAAGAAGTTGCTGAAGCCCTGAGTGATTGGCTGTATAGTGGGCTGGTTGAAGAAGTGGACCGTCTACCTGTCTCACAAAAAGTTGTCACTAGGGGCCCAGACCGCATTGGAATAATACAAGGTGATGATCCTGAAGCCCGCCATCGTCATGCAGCTGAAGTGGCCACCCGCCTACAGACGACGATCTTAGTATACGGAGTTGTGTCAGGAACAGATCTAGAGCATGAGGTCAGTCTGGAGTTCTATGTGAATGATGCTGGTTTTGATTATGGTAGTGAAATCGCAGGCCCAAGCCGCCTGGGTAGCCCTGTCACCTTTACTTTACCCTTAGATGCTGTCTCCTTAGATAGGACAAATGCTCAGCTAGACGGCCGTCGTCAAGTCTTGCAGCACATTGTAGTTGGCTTGGGTCACTTGTATGTGAATCGTTATGAGCAGGCGTGGGCAGAATTTAATTGGACGTTGGGCATTCCAGAGTGGCCAGAGGCAGAAGGGCATGAAGTGGTGCAATTATTACTAGGGGCCACGCGCCTGCGAGCCTATGACCCCCTCGCCAACCCAACGGAGTTGGGACGCGCTCAAGGCCATTTTGCAGAAGCCCGCAGAATCAACAAAAAATACGCACGTAGTTACATGGGCTTAGGCATAATTGCTTATCTTCAGGCCCAAACAATTGATCCTGACTCAGCCCGAATCGTGGCTGTAGATGCCAACCGGTTAATCGAGGCTAAAGGGCTTTTTCTTACTAGCGTAAATGAGGAAGATCAAGAGCTTACCACCTATGCGCGGACGAAGGCCAATTTAGGCTTAGGTGCAGTCAATTTATTGGGGTATGAGTTTGGGTTGGACGGTTGGTCAGATGTAGAGGCTGAAAATGCGCTAAATCAGGTTGTTCAGGATTATCTGGAGGCTGATAAACCGGATGAATTGACCTGGTTGGCGGCTGATGCCCATGCCCATTTAGGCATTTTGGCGACAGTTCGCCATGATTGGGAGGTAGTCCTGGCTGAAAATCGCCTGGCAATTGACACATTGCAGGATTTGCCTCATGATCCGCCAAAGATTTGGTTGGCCCGGTACTGGTCACGGCTGGGCATGGCTTATGCCGCTTTAGAGCGGCCGAGTCAAGCACGGGATGCGTATTGTCAGGCATTTGAACTGGGGCAAGAAGGGGGTAACAATAAGGTTGAACTGGATGTCTGGCAGACAGGTTGTGACCAATTAGTTCAACAATCATAGATATGTCCTATTCTCTCTGGTATACTAGCCTGAGGACATACGCAAGCAAAGGAGTGCCACTGAATTTTATGAAGCGTAAAAAGAAAGGCAATTTTTATGAGATAAGCTTGATATTAGTAGTTTGTCTCGTACCAGCCCTTTTGAGTTGCCGTCCTAAGCCCAACCCTGTAGCTGTGACACCTACCACCACGGCCACAGCCACAGCTTTATCGGCAACCCCAACAACGAATGCTACCATTGCGGTTGAGTTAACGGTTCAGGCGCCCCAGGCAACGGCCGTTGCCCCAACTGCGATCGCCGCTACCAGCCCTTCGCCACTTGGTTGCCCACCGCCGGAAGAGTGGGTGCAATACACTGTGCAAAGTGGCGATACTTTGTTCTCGTTGGGAGTTTTTACGGAAACGGCCGTAGATGAATTGAAGTCGGCCAACTGTTTGCTGAGTGACTTTTTGGAGATTGGTCAAGTGTTATTCTTGCCCACCTTGCCGCCAGAGCATGAACCTGTTGTGTCTGCTGGTCCTAGTGTGATCGAAAGTGTGGAGACAAGAAGTGAGGAGAGCTGTTTGTTAGACTGTTTGGCAGACCGCAATACAGGTTTAGTGCGGCCACATGGCACACCTAACCAACCCTCACCTTGTTTAGCTGAGGAATCACAACCTTCTATTGAGCGGGCTGGTGAAGGTGTGGTCTTCAATGGTTTTCGCACCTACTTTTTCGCTTGCAACTTTGTTGATCCGGCCACTTGGGATATTCGCCTGGCGGGGCCGGATGGGTATGAGGCTGAGCTAATTGTTAATCCGCTGCTGAGTGCAAAGTGGCAAGAAATTGTAGATGGGGGCCAAGCGCAGCTTGTCTTGGCCTGGTATCCAGCTTGTGACGCTCCGCTCGGAGCGTATACCTTAACCGTGACAGCCAATAATGAAGCCAATAATTCGGCAGAGTGGGAAGGTATGGTGGAGTCAATTGGTATTGAGACCATGATGGTTGCCCCAGAAATTGGCTCACCCGCAACCAAATTTGATGTTTATTATTGCAATTTTGATCTTGTGGCTGGTCAAGAAATCATGGTTGAACTTTTTTATGGGTTTGGTCTCAATGAAGATGATCTGCCTCAGTTCTATAAGGCTAGGGAAATATCAGTGGTCATTAGCGATAATGGGTGGGGACAATCAGAAATTGTGTCGGAAGCAGATGATCCTTTGCGTGATTATTTGCTGCAATATACGGATGAGGCAGGTTTTCCTCTAGCCGAGGTTGTGTTTACGCTTGTTGCAGGAGGTTAAGATGAGTGAAGAACAGAAGAAAGAGTATGGTCAGGGAATGGAACGGCCGTTTGTCCCCGATGAACAACATGATAAGCTGCGTGCCGCCAAAGTGGAAAACATGTTGGCTCAAGTCGCTTCTAACGACCAGCCCAATGGCCCAGCCACTTTTCTTTTTTCAGGGGAGATTCTCTTTTTTGCAGACTTTGAGGATGGGCACTTTATGCCCACGCGATTGGCCCGTATCGCTCTGCATGGACAGCCAGAAAGTGTCATAAATTCTGGTGAAGCGGCAGATCTACATACTGTTGATCTCGTTGGCCCGCTGGACAATGTGCCAATTAGTATTGGTCAAGACCCTGATACGGGTTCTTGGGCAATCGAAGATTTTCCATGCCGCTTATACCATAGTCAGTTGGCGCTAAAAGAGGAAGACGGTGAAAATGATGTGTTTTTCCCGATTGTAGAGGTTGTCACCAGCCGCTTTGTGTTCCGGGAAAATGAAGACAGTCAAGAGGATCGGGTTATTCTGGATGTTGAAACGATTCAATTTCAACTGGCCGAAGGCTCTGGCATTGTGACAGGTGTGACTGTAGAACCTGATACATTTGGTTTTGGCGGGCCAGGCAGGCCGGATGAAGCCTATGAGAAGCATAATTCACTGCAACCCTGTGGCCCAAATATTTTTCAGCTCCCACCCTGCCAGTCGGCCGATTTCAATGCCTATGAGCGAGAAGTCCCCCTCAAGTTTTTTAACCTCACCCAAAAATTTGATATGGATGATGGGCAAGATGAACAAGATTTAGAGGAGCTGTGCCAGGAGCAGATTAACCAATGCTGTGAGATATGGGGCAGTCAGGGGTCTCTCTCGATTCAAGTGGATGGCACAATTCATGAAGGCTCTGCCGGAGACAAAATAGCGGCCTACAATGATGCCAGAGCCAGAGGCCTATTCCACAAAACAGACTATTCAGCTTCAGACAAAATTAAGGTTTTTATTGTGGAAAGATTAATTCTAGCTGCTGGTGGGGATAGTCAGGGAGCAACTTATTATGCGGGCACGTCGAATGCCTATATTGTTTTGGACTTGCGTGCCCTTGAGGGCAGTGGTGGAATCACAGAAAACCAAAACTTATTGGCCCATGAATTGTGTCACGCGATTGGTTTGAATCATCCTGATGATACATCAGATGTCAATGAAATCCCAGGGTCAGCTGACTCGATTGCGGCGGCCAATGTACCAAATACGGTCGATAATTCACTGTTCAACTGTCGGGTTTTCACTTCCTCAGTGCTGAATCCACTTGTTCAACTCGTCAACACGCCGGGCGGCGAGCATATTCTAAGCTGTTTTAAACCCAATATTGTGTGACGTGGTGTCCCATAGTAGAGTTTAGCGGACTGAGATTAATCGAATGGCCAATTCTGAAAATCTTTTACAGCAATTGCATAAGCAACTATTGGCTCATTTTAATCAGGAAGAGCTGAGTTTGGTCTGTTTTTATTTAGGCTTGGCGTATGATGATTTACCGGGGGAAGCGCGACCTAAGAAAGCCTATGAGCTGATTTTGTTGGTGGCACGTCAGGGTCGTTTGCCGCAGTTGTTGCAAATTTTGCGAGAGGAACGGCCGTCTGTAGATTGGCCCGATATCCCTAGCGATTTTCAACCACCTGCCCCCATAGATACCATCACCGCCTCTGGCTCAACCTTTCAAATTGACCAAATACAGTCAGCCGCTGTGAATGTAGGCGGCGTCCAATATATTGAACATTTAGAAGTGAATATGGGAGGGGAATCGGCCGCTCCCTCCCCTCCCACTCAAGTGCCACCTGAACTGGCTGAATTGGTAGCCCGTCTGCAACAGGCTTTGGTCCAAGTCCCTTCTCCTTATGTGGCTGATGGTCAAAAGGTGGCCAAGCGCCTAGAGGTGTTGACAAAGGAAATGAATAAGCCGACTGTGGATAAAGAAATGCTGCAAATGTATGCACAAAGCTTGGCGCGGAGTACAGACAAACTGACTGAAATTCAGCCTCAAGTGGCGGCCATAACTAACAAAATTATCGAGGCTATAGTCAACTGGTCAGCGTAACCGCGCCAAGCCAGCCATATTTCTAGAACACACTGGCTCTGGCTGCGCCCTGCTGGCTGACGCGGATGGTGGACATGGAGGCCAGGTGGAAGATACGGCGCAGTTCGCTATGCGTGAGACCAGCTACTAGAATGTCGGGGAAGCCAATGTCATCGGCCAATTGGCGCAGCTCTCTTTCCTGGATGCCGCCGGATTTGAAGCCAATATAGGCCAGGGTGTAGATTTCCTGTTTGAGCAGCTCTAGTGAGGCACGGCGTACCTCTCTGGCCCGTTGTTTGGAAGCATTGTCGGCTCCATCGGAGTAGACGATAACCAGGCAGCGAACCATGACTCCACTTTGGCGTAACTGCTGAGCATAGAGTACCATGTTTGTGAGACCAGCGGCAACGGCATCGTAGAGGGCGGTTGTATTGCTTGGATTAAATACTTGTCTGTTCAACGGCGGGGCATCGAGCAAGAGTACGTAACCGTGCAGCAAGGTGACCTCATTGTTGAAGAGAATGGTGCTGACGAGAATGTCGTCAACGGCCGTTGAGCTACCCATTGCTGCCAAGTAATCCTTGTTATAAGCCTGAATCAAGGTGTCCGCAAAAGGGGCCATCGAGCCACTCATATCTATGATGTTCAAGGCCAGAGTGACTTCGTTGCTGGCCAATTGGTGGAGGGGTGTGCCAACGGCCGTCATCATTGTCGGCCCATTCAAATTGCTGACTACTAAATCAAGTGTGTCATCCGTTAAGCCGTCGTCCTGGGCTGATTGGAACAGCTCGTCTAGGTTGCCAAGTCCATTGTTGTTCATTGTTGTTTCCTTTTTGAGAAGTAATCAGTGATAGTTTCTGGACTGAATACTGGTTACTGATTACTGGATACTAGAATGGAAGTGCGTCTGTACTGTTAATAAAATTTACTCCTTGCTTCTCAAACTCAGCCAAGCGATTGAGAGCGATGCCGTGGAAATCTACATCGGGGTGTTGCACGGGGGAGGTGCAGTCACGTAAGAAGTAAATTTTTTGCAGTTCATTGGGTAAGTCTTCGACTAAATCTTCCACTGTTTCTAGCACGCAGTGGCTTTCGGCCTCACCCGCAATTAGGATCACGTCGGCATTGACCAGGGTATCCAAAAAGGGCTTGTTTTTGCCACCTAGCGGGTGGTTGGACACGGGTACTTCGGGCTGGATGATGGAGTAATGTTCGGTGAGGGGGATGCTGCCTTTAGTGAGCCAGGTAGGTTGGGTTTTACGGGCGAGGCTGTGCCAAAAAACGGCCGTCCACAGTTCCGGGTCTAGGGCATTGCCCATGCCGCCAATCATCACATGGTAGGGCCAGATGGTCAGCGTCTTTTTGGCCTGCTCTTCTAGCTGTTTGACATAATTCGTGGATTGCACAGGGGCAACTAAGGGTCGCCATTGGCCCGATTTGATGTCCTCATAGGTAATCATCGTGAATGGTGCTGGATGATTGCCCGCCTCATCGGCCCACCAGGCCGGATGGAAAACCTGGTGGGGCAGGTGGGAATCGAGCGAACAGGTGATATTGGTAATGCGCTCGGCATTGGTGTAGATGAACTCGGTCAGGCGGCGAATGTCGTCTAGCGCGCCAGGCACATAGAGACTGCCGCCAGGGTGACAAAAGTCTACCTGCATGTCTATGATGACCAAGTGGATACTTTCTTTGTCCTCGGCTGCTGGAGTCAGATTGGAACTACTAGCTTCAGCGGCGATACTGGCTACATCAGGGTGATGCAATGTGCCAATGCGGTTGGGATCATAAATTCTAGGGAATGTGTTCATTGTTTGCTCCTTTATTAGTGTTCTAGAGACACTATGTGATGAGCATTATAGTGTACAAAATACACTTTGTCAATAGCGGACTTTCTTGGTTGGGGAATTGGAGATGAGAGAATGGGGATTAACCCATTTCTAACCTCTGCTACCACTCCATGAGCTTCCAGATTTCGGGCTGCCATTGGCCGGTTTCTTGGCCGATTTCGGCGTAGATGGCTACGGCCGTTTTGAGTTGGCTCATGGCTTGTTCTTTGTGGCCGAGGTGGTGCAGGCTGTCGGCTAGGTTGTTGCGCAGGGCAGCTTCCCAGTGGCGGTCGCCGTAGATAAGGCACTGTTCCAGAGCGGTTTGGAGGAGATCATGGGCGGCTTGGTGCTGGGAAACGGCAGTTTCTACTAAGGCTAAATTATTCAAAGCTGCAATCTGCACAGCTAGAAAATCATCTGTTTGGGCGATTTGCAAGCTTTGCTCAAAATGGGTGGAGGCTTGGCTCATGTTGCCTTGATGTCGGGCTAAAATACCCAAAATATTATGGGTATAGGCTTGGGCTAGAGGTTCATGGGCGTGGGTTTGGGCTTCCAGAGCATACTGCTGGGCTTTTTCGCTATGGCCAGCGCGGTAGGCGGTGGTACACCAATCTATGTAGAGGTGGGCTAGAACTCCAGAGTTTTCCGAACCTTTAGAGGTATTGGCCCACTGCTTAGCAGCTTGTTCAAAATGGCGTTCGGCCAGCTCCCATTGGCCGCGCCGATAGTGGACTTGGCCGATTTTTTGTTCTAGATGGGGCAGCATATGGGGATCGGCAAGGGCGGCGGCACGTTCGTAGCTGGTGAGGGCCGCCCTGTAGGCGCCGAGGCGCAGGTGGGCGTCACCACAGGCCTGATGGAGATGAGCCTGCACTGAGCCTGCCGAAGTAGCCGTTTGCGGATGACCGAGGGCCAGGGCTGATTGGTAGTGGCTGAGAGCTTCACGGTGGGCAAAGAGAGAGCGGGCGTAGTCCCCCGCTTGTTGATAGAAGCGGGCTGCTTCAGCTTCTAGGCCAGCCTGTTCGTAATGGGTGGCAATTTGGCTGGCGAGGGTGGTCTGGGTTTTGTGATGGGCGGCTAGGGTGTGGGCCAGGCGGCGGTGGAGGAGGCGACGCCGCACCAAGCTCATCTCACTGTAGATGAGTTCGCGCACTTTGTGATGATTGTAATCGTAGGGAGTGTCACCACTTTGTTCGACGAGAAAGAGTTGCGCGAGCAGTTCTTCTAGGGCGAGTAGGCTTTCTTCTTCGCTGCGACCGCTGGCTGCATGCAGTAGGTCGAAGTCGAAAGGACGGCCGATGACGGCGGCCGTTTGTAGGAGCTGTCGGGCGGTTTCGCTGCAGCGACCTAAACGGGCCAGAAAGAGATCGCGGACAGTGGCGGGCAAATCCCACTGGTCGCTGGCAGGTGGGTTGGTGGTGAAGTGGGCTTCAAGGTAGGCGGTGATGAGGAAGGGCAGACCTTCGCTTTCTTGGTAGAGGCGAGCAACCCAAGCGGGCGTTGGCGTGTTTGGGGTTGCGGCTGTGACGAGTTCGGTGACTTGGGCTGCGCCGAGCCGATTGAGGCGAATTTCTGTGCCCACGCTGTCACGGCGGGCTTCGGCTAATAAATGCTGTAAGCGATGGTCGGCAGGAAGATCGCCTTCGCGCCAGCAGACGAGGATGAGGATCGGCCGTTGACGCCAGCGTCTTGCCAAAAATGCCAGTAGATCGAGGGAGGCGGTGTCGGCCCATTGCACATCATCTAGCCAGAGGAGGCCAGGAGAACGGCCGTTTAGCAAGGCCATCAATACCTGACCCAAACCCTCTGAAAAGCGACCGGGTGTGCCGGGCCAGTCGAGTGGGGGAGCCGGGGGTAGTTGGGGGAATTGTTCAGTAAGTTCAGGCAGCAGCCGGGCTGTCTCAGCTAGCCAAGGGGTGGGGATGATTTGGAGCTGTTCCTGGGCTTGGGGGTGGCTCAGTCTCTGGCGCAGGGCTTGGATGAAGGGGGCATAGGCTAAGCGGGTTTCTCCTTGGTAGCAACGGCCGTGTAGGATGGTGGTGGCTGGGGGGAGTTCCCGTTGGAACTGTTCAGCGAGGCGGGTTTTGCCGATGCCGATTTCACCAGTGATGGCCAGGAAACGGCCGTCTGGCCCTACTTGTTGATACCACTGGTGGAGTGTGTCGAGTTCATGTTGGCGACCAATGAGGGGAATGTGGGGCGTAGAGTGTGAGGGGGGAGGTGCGGGGGACGGGGAATGGGGTGTGGGTTGGGGGAGCTGTTCGGCTTGGATGGCTTGGTAGAGTTGGGTGGTTTGGGTAAGAGGGGGGACGCCTAATTCTTCTTCCAGAATGCGAACACAGTCGCGGTACTGTTGCAGGGCGGCGGAACGCTGCCCTAGCCAAGCATAAAGTTGCATCAATTGGCGGTGAGTTTCTTCGTGCAAAGGGTCGAGTTGCAGCCAACGATGGGTGTGTGCTAGGGCGGCTTCATATTGACCTTCTGTTTGATAGTGGCGGCTGAGTTGGGCTAGGGTGTGGCTGAGTTCACGGCGCAACTGTTCGGCTTGCTGTAGCTGCCATTCGTCGAAGGGAAGGCTGTCGCGTAGGGAGAAGCCAGCCAGGAAGTCGTCTTGGTAGAGGGAAACGGCCGTTTCCCAGGCCACTACCTCAGACTGTTCTGCCTGTTGCTGGAAGACAAGGACATCACACCAAATTTGCTCGAAGTTTAGGCTGAGTGTTTCGCGGCTGATGAGCAACGGCGCGTCACCAATCACTTTTTTAAGCGCGGATAGGGTGCGACGCAGGGCTGCCTTAGCCCGTTTGTCGTCGAATTCGGGCCAGAGCAGGGCCGCCAGCCCATCGCGGGTTTGGGGTGTCTGGGTGAGAGCCAGATAGGCGAGGAGGGCGGTTGCTTTACGGGTGTCGGGCAGGGTGGAACGGCCGTTTTGTTCGATCTGGGGTGCGCTGAGGAAGTGAAGTTTGAGCATAGGTCAGTATTCAGTGGTCAGTATTCAGTATTCAGTGGGGATTTTAGCCTATTTTCGTGACGAGGGGAGTTCGTAACGCTTTTTCGTAACGTTTGGGAGACAGTCGTTTGGTAGAGTGATGGTAATCGGTGAACGGTGAACGGTAATCAGATTATGGATAACCGATAACGGATTACGGATTGCGGCAATGGAGATGAACATGATGAACAAGGCGCAATTGAGAAGTGAACGGGGGCTGGGGGATACGGCCGTTGATGGGCTGCTGGCTGGGATTGTGGCTGGCATCGGGATGGTTCTTTATTTGTTAATGGCTGGCCTGATGACGGGACAAGGCACGGCTGAGGTGCTTGGCTCATTTGACCCATTGCAAGCGAATCATGCATTCGTTGGACTGTTGACGCATTTGGCGGTGGCGGCGATTTATGGGCTGTTGTTTGGGCTGCTGCTGCTGGGCTTGGGCAAGCTGCACGCCGCTATTGGCAACTATGTTTTATGGTTGGGGCTGGTGTATGGGCTGCTGCTGTTTGGCTTGGCGCGGGGGGTGTTGTTAACGGCCGTTGATTCACCTCTGTTGCAGGTAACGGCCGTTCATTTTGGTGTCGCCCATCTAATTTATGGTTTAGTCCTCGGCTATTGGCTGGGGAAGAAATAATCGGCAATTGAGCCATTTCCCAATTGCCGCTGGAGGATGTTATGAAACGAGTTTTGAAATGGATTGGAATTGTTGTTCTTATTTTGGTGGTTTTAGTTGGTGTCTTGCACGTTGTGGGTAAAGGGCGGCTAGAGCGTGCGCCAGAAGTGGCGACACAGCCTGTGGCTGTGCCAACGGATGCAGAAGCAGTCGCACGTGGGGAGCATTTGGTTAATAATCTGAGTGGCTGCATCTTTTGTCACGGTGAAGATTTAAGTGGTGATGTTTTGCTGGATGGAGAGCTTGGTTCCTATATTGCAGCGCCTAATCTGACTTCGGGGCGTGGCGGGGTTGGGGAAACCTATAGTGATGCTGATTGGGAATTAGCTGTTCGGCATGGGGTTGGGTCAGATGGCCGTACCCTCGTCATTATGCCTTCCCGCTTTTATGCGCACTATAGCGACGAGGATATGGGGGCGTTGATTGCCTATTTCAAGCAGTTGCCGCCTGTGGATAGTGATTTAGAGCCGCGCCATATGGGTTTTCCTGGCACTGTGATGGGCGGGATAGTGGGCTACAATGAGTTTACCCAGGTGGGGCGGATTGACCATGAACAGGTCGGGCTGAATAGCCCTGGGGAAGGGGCAACGGCCGAATATGGCGAATATCTATCTCAGGTGGGTACGTGTCGTGAATGTCATGCAGAGAATTTGGCGGGTGTTGTGGGTGAAGATGGCCCGCCTCCCGGCCCTAACCTGACCCCCGGCGGTGAGTTGCGGGGTTGGACGGAAGAGGATTTTATGACGTTGATTCGTACGGGGACGAAGCCGACAGGGACAGCGATTGATGGTGAGATGATGCCTTGGGAGATGTATAGCCAAATGTCGGAGGTGGAGTTGCAGGCGTTGTGGGCTTATTTGCAGAGTTTGCCTGCGCTGCCGAATAATGAGTAAAAGTTTGTTAGGGACTGGAGCAGTTTCAAAAACTGCTCCAGTCTGGGAAGCGCGTAATTCCTATTTTTATGAAGATATTGGAAACCGAACGCTTGTTGCTGCGTCATTTTGGCCTATGCTCAAGAAAAGTTGGGGCTGACACGGCTGGTCTGCTTGATTGATCATGGACATGCTGCTTCGATTTGGGTGGTGGAGAAGATGGGGATGGCTTTTGAGAAGGAGGGGGGATGAGATTAGGGCGTTTTTGTTGTATGCGGGGAATTTTGTTGGTGGTTGAGGTGCGTGGCACTTTCTTAAGTGCCACGCACCGAGTTTCGTAACGTTTGGCAGACGATTCAACGGTACAATAGCCTCATGGTTGAACAAAACGCATCTCGTCGGTTGGATAGGGGGAGTTGGGTGGTGCTGCTGTTGGCGGCGGGCATGGTGGTTCGGGCGGCGCTGTTGAGTAACTACGTCTGGCAGCAGCCTTCGGAGGGTTGGCTGTTTGTGAATGAGGAGGAGGGGCTAACGGCCGTTGCTCCCCTCACCGATGTGCCCAGCCCCCTCCAAGCGGGTGATTTACTACTAGCCGTGGCTGATATTCCCATCCCCACTGAAACCGTCTTGCGCCCCATCGCCCCGCCAGCCAATTGGCAAATTGGGCAGACGATTGGGTATACGGTTGAGCGAGATGGGGAGGTGGTAGAACTGGATGTGCTGCTGCTGAAACGGCCGTTTTCCGCCTTCCTGCGCTACTACCAACTGTCGGGCAACATTTGGGTTACTCAACTCCTCTGGTATCTCATCGGTTTTGGCATCTTTTTCCTGCGCCCCCGCGATACGGCTGCTCGGCTCTTGCTCTTGATCACCATCTCTTGGATAACCCCATCGGTAGACGATTGGGCTTATTTCTTTCTGCCAGCCAGCCACTTTTATATCACTGTACTGCTAACCGTTTTGTGGGCATACCTGTTTACCATGATGGTCCATCTTGTCCTCACCTTTCCCCTGACCAAATGGCCGCTTACTCGCCATCCCCGCCTCTTTTTGACACTACTTTATGGGACTGCCTCCGTGGCGTTTCCCGTAGCCCTCATCACAGCAAACTTCACCTTCTATGAGACTATTTTATTCTCGCTCATTATTTTATTGGTCATTGCCTTAATTGGGGCAACGATCCATAATTTTTGGCGCGTCCGTGACCGTGTGGCGCGGGCGCAAACGAGTTGGGTGATTGTGGGCATCGCCAGTCCGATTGTGGGCGCGTTTAGCACCAATGAATGGCTGATGATGCGCCTGCTGCCCACTGTAGAGAACACATCGGACTTTAGAAATGTGGTGTGGAATCTATTTAGTCTCCTGCTGCCCCTCTGTTTTGGCATTGCTATTGCGCGTTATCGGCTGTTTGACATTCATGTCATTATTCGCAAGACGGTGCAGTATGGGACGGTAACGGCCGTTCTCGCTCTCGTCTATTTCGGCACCATCATCCTGCTCCAAAGCCTCGTCGGTCAAGCCACAGGCGAACAATCCCCCATCGCCATCGTCCTCTCCACCCTGCTCATCGCCGCGCTGTTTAACCCGCTGCGCCAGCGGGTGCAAGCATTCATCGACCGCCGCTTTTACCGCCGAAAGTACGATGCCCAACAAGTCCTCGCCGACTTCGCCCAAACCGCCCGCGATGAGGTGGAAATGGAAGCGTTGCAAGCCGAACTGTTGCGCGTTGTTCAAGAGACAATGCAGCCCAATCAAATTTCTATCTGGCTCAAGGAAGAAATTCGATGAAAAATAACAATATTGAAGAAACAGGCTTTGATCGTGGGGCGTGGGGGTTGTTAACGGCCGTTATTCTCACCGCCCTCCTCGTCCTCGCCAACACCATTTACACCCTCGCCCAACCCAGCGACGGCTGGCAAGCTGACTACAGTACAGGGCAACTCGACCATTTTTTAGGGGATTGGCCGACCCCACTGCAAGCTGGCGATACGATTTCGACTGTGGCGGGCGTTGATTTGACGGGGGCTATCCTTGGTTGGCGGCAACTGCCCGCGTGGCAAGAAGAGGCAACTATCCCTTACACCATCGAGCGCAATGGTGAACCGCAAATGGTAGCTGTTCAACTGCACACCCTCACACCCCGCCAAATTGCCCAAGCCTTCCTCTATGTCTTCCGCGACAATTTGCCCCAATTGAACTGGTTTATTGTCGGGCTGATCGTTTTCTTTTTGCGACCGCGCAACATTGCAGCACGTTTATTGCTTGTTGCCGGAGCCAGTTTGACCATCGGCACACGCATCGGTTGGGCGGCAACAGTCACGGGTGCAAACTTTGTGCCACGACCCAACTTTTATCTCGATTTTATGTTTGATACCCAATGGGGGTCGCTTTTCTTTCCTTCATTTATCTTGCTGTTGCTTGTTTTTCCCCAACCATTGTGGCCGAAGCTGGCACAGCCCCGTTATCGCCAGCGCGTTATTGTTTTGGCCTATCTTGTGCCAACGATTTTGGCATTATTGACAGTGATTACGGAAATTGAAGCCTTCGCGCTGGCGGTGTTGCTAGCCGATGCGTTGCTCATTTTGGGGCTGGGGATAACGGCCGTTGTCAAAGCATATCGCCGCACCGACCCCGTTGCTCGCGCCCAGGTCAGTTGGATCGCCTTTGGCATCGCCTCTAGCATCGGCGGCACCCTTGTTATCTTTCTGCTTGACTTCTTTGGCTTGATAAGCCTTTCAGAATCACCATTGTTTGCGACATTTTTTAACTGGATAACGGGATTGACATTGCCCATTTGCGTTGCCATCGCCATTTTGCGTTATCGGCTGTTTGACATTCATCTCATTATCCGCAAGACGGTACAGTATGGGGTGGTAACGGCCGTTCTCGTTCTCGTCTATTTCGGCACCATCATTCTATTACAAAACCTTGTTGGTCAAGCCACAGGGGAGCAGTCGCCAATTATTATTGTCTTCTCCACCCTGCTGATTGCGGCGATGTTTAACCCCTTGCGGCAGCGGGTGCAAACGGCCGTTGATCGCCGCTTCTACCGTCAAAAATATGATGCCCAGCAAGTGCTAGCCGACTTTGCCCAAACCGCCCGGGATGAAGTGGAGATGGAAGCATTAACGGCCGAATTGACCCATGTCATCCAAGAAACATTGCAGCCAGAGCAAATCAGCGTCTGGTTAAAAGAAGTGAAACCATGAGCCAAAAAACCATAACCCGACTGGCTTGGATTTTGTGTGGCCTCGTCTTCATTGCGACCATCATCAGCGTTATCTTTGATCTGCGTCAACCTGTGAGCGATAATGTTGCTAGCCTAATAACATCCCTAACAAATCTTATTATGTTTCCGGCCTTTGCCATCATTGGGGCGTTGATTATCTCGCGACAGCCGCGTAATTGGGTGGGGTGGCTGCTGATGATTGAGGGAACCGTCGCCTTTGTTTGGCCGCTAAGTGTCTATTTCGACGGGCTGACTCAGGCACCTGCCCAACTCTCTTTGTTGACGTTTGTAGGGCTTTGGATCTATGGTTGGCTATGGTTGTGGTTTATCTTCCCATTGCTCTTCATTCCCTTGGTTTTTCCGACAGGTAATTTGCCTTCACCTCGGTGGCGTTGGCTAGTCGCGCTTGGGCTTGGATTATGCTTCTCTTTTATCTTCTTCGTCACTTTTCTGACAGAATTGGGGCACACAGACCGAGTTTGGACGACACCCAATCCCATTGGGTTCCTCACAGGTGAAGCATTTCCTTGGCAACTGTGGCTTCCTTTGGTGCCTTTCTTTGCCGCCATGTGTGTGGTTTCTTTAGTAGTACGCTATCGTCGTGCCTGGCAGATAGAAAGGGATCAGATTAAGTGGCTGTTATATGCGGCTGGTCTGGTTTTTCTGTTTTATACTATTACCTTTGTGTTCAATGAGCGAAACCAAGCTGTCGAAGATATAGCGTGGCTGGGCTTTAATGTGGCTGTTTTACTATTGCCCGTCGCCATTGGTGTTGCTATTTTGCGCCACCGTTTGTATGACATTGATCTCATTATTCGTAAGACGGTGCAGTATGGAGCGGTAACGGCCGTTCTCGCCCTCGTCTACTTCGGCACCATTATCCTGCTCCAGAGCCTCGTTGGTCAAGCCACAGGGGAACAATCCCCCCTTGCCATCGTCCTCTCCACCCTGCTCATCGCCGCCCTCTTCAACCCAGCGCGTCCAAGCGTTCATCGACCGCCGCTTCTACCGCCAAAAATACGATGCCCAACAAGTCCTCGCCGACTTCGCCCAAACTGCCCGAGACGAGGTAGAAATGGAAGCGTTGCAAGCTGAACTATTGCGCGTAGTACAAGAAACGATGCAGCCTCAAACGATTACAATTTGGGTAAAATCAACTGAAAACTGATGACTGAAAACTAGTTGCTGCTTACTGATTGCCGCTTCGTAACGCTTTTTCGTAACGTTTAGCAGACGATGGCCTGCTAGAATGGAGACAAGATGACAACATTACAAGGAATTTGGCGCAATTTAAGAGGACGGAAGGAAGTGGATGAGGTTGTGACGGAAACGGCCGACTCACCGCAACATCAGTCCACCACCCAAATCACCAACATCAATTTGGACATCGCCCCTCACGACCCATTATTGGCCTACGCCCAAAACAACAGTGGTATCATCGAAGTGGATCGGCTCAATTTAGACTCGCCCGCCTTACACAATTTGCGCGCAGCAGGGGTGCAACTCGTCGTTCCCCTGGTCAGCCAATCTGAACTAATTGGCCTCATCAGCTTGGGACAACGAATGAGCGATCAGGAATATTCCAGTGATGATCGCAAATTGCTAGCCGATTTAGCTATACAAGCCGCACCTGCTTTGCGCGTGGCCCAATTGGTACGGCAGCAGCAGCTTGCCTTTGCCGAGCAGCAGCGCATCGAACAAGAACTAAAAGTGGCGCGGCTCATCCAACAAACCCTGCTGCCCCAAGAGCTACCCAACATCGAGGGATATGCGGTGACAGCTTACTATCAACCGGCCCGTGAAGTAGGCGGTGATTTTTACGATTTTATATACTTTCCCGATGGTAAAATTGGCCTTATTGTGGCTGATGTGACGGATAAGGGTGTGCCAGCCGCGCTCGTAATGGCTACCACGCGCAGCATTTTGCGAGCCGCCGCCGAGCGGCTGGTTTCGCCTAGTGCTGTTCTGGCGCGAACCAATGATGTGCTTCACCCCGAGATTCCGCCCAAGATGTTTGTCACCTGTTTTTATGCGGTGCTTGACCCAGCCACAGGCCATCTGCGCTATGCTAATGCGGGGCATGATGTGCCATATTGCCATACGAGTGATGGGGTGGTGGAGTTACGCGCTCGGGGGATGCCGTTGGGGCTGATGCCGGGGATGGCTTATGAGGAAAAGGAGACAACGCTGAAAAAGGATGAGTATGTGTTGCTTTACAGCGATGGGCTGGTTGAGGCGCATAATCCGCAGCGTGAGATGTTTGGTTTTCCCCGTTTGCAGGCGTTGCTGGCTGGTTATGGGGATGGGGCGACGGTGAAGGATTATTTGCTGGAACAGTTGGCACTTTTTACGAAGCCAGGTTGGGAGCAGGAAGATGATGTGACGCTGGTGACGCTGCAATGTTTGACAAGTGGAGACTGGAGATTGGAGACTGGAGATTCTCAGTCTCTAATCTCCAATTCCCAGTTTCCTGCTGAATGGGAAATGTTAGCTGAATTTGAAGTTATCAGTGCGCCGGATAATGAGCGGGAGGCGATGCAAAAGGTGGTGGCTGCGGTGACGGATTTGCCGCTGTCGGCTAAGCAGGTGGATCGTTTGAAAACGGCCGTTGCCGAGGCCACCATGAATGCCATGGAGCATGGTAATCAATATGATCCCGACAAACCAGTACAGGTGAGTGTGGCTAAAAATGAAACGGCCGTGCGTATATGCATTACCGATCAGGGTGGGGGTAATCTAGATGAGGCGGTTGATCCACCTGATTTAGCGGCTAAGCTTGCTGGTGAACAGTCGCCGCGCGGCTGGGGTCTATTTTTAATCAAGAATATGGTGAATGAGATGAATATCCATCAGGATGAGGTACAGCACACGATTGAGCTGATTGTAAGGTTTGAGGAGAAGCGAGTGTAAAAATGGAAAAGATGCCATTCAAAGCAGAGGTAGAACAAGTGGGGCAAACGGCCGTCTTGCACATGCATGGTGAAATCAATAATACCGCCGATGCTGAATTGGCGGCTGCTTATACCGAGGCGGAACAGAGCAACCCCACAGCCATTACCCTTGATTTTAAGGGGGTGGATTACATTAACAGCACGGGTATTGCCCTGATTGTTGGTTTATTGGCACGGGCACGGCAGGCTAAACGGCCGTTAACGGCCGTGGGCCTCAGCGACCATTACCGCGAGATTTTTACGATTACGCGGCTGTCAGATTTTATGGAGATTCGGTAATAGATGTTGATCGAGGCTACAATGCACCAAGCACCCCTGCTTAACGGCCGTTACCAAACCCAGCGTGAACTCGGCCACGGCGGCATGGGCATCGTTTACTTGGCGCAAGACACCTATTTGGAGCGCGAAGTAGCAGTGAAGGTGCTGAATGGACAGCAACTTGGCACAGCTGGCCGCACGTTGTTGCTCAACGAAGCTCGAGCGGCGGCGCGTCTGAGCCATCCCAATGTGACGATGGTGTTTGATGTGGGTGAGCAGGATAAAGTGCCGTTTATTGTGATGGAATTTGTGGAAGGGCAAACGCTGGCACAGGCCAGACCCAGCCGTATGGATGAAGTGTATCGCGTTGCCCGGCAAATCTGCGCCGCTTTACAACATGCTCATAACAAAAATTTGGTGCACCGAGATGTGAAACCCCACAATGTCTTGGTCACGCCGGAGGGAGTCGCCAAACTGATGGATTTTGGCTTGGCCTGGGCCGTGGATAGGCAGATTCGGCCGGATGACACTTTCACTGGCACGCTTTTTTATGTGGCTCCAGAGCAGGCGATGGGCGAACTAGCGACACCAGCAGCCGATTTATATGCTTTTGGTGTGCTGCTCTATGAATTGGCAACAGGCTCGCTGCCTTTTAGTGGCAATTCGACACAAATTTTGCTGCAACACATTCAAGAGATGCCCGTTGAGCCGCGAGAGCGCAATGCCCATGTGCCCTCGGCATTAAATGAATTGATTATGCACCTGCTGCAAAAGAAGCCGCAGGCTAGGCCGAAAAGTGCCGGGGAAGTCGGCCGTTTATTAGGTGTTTTAAGCAAGCTGTCGCGTATGGCTTCATTGTTTGAGATTAGAACGTAATTATCAACCTGCCGGAGGTTTCGTCCTGGCCTAACTTTAGGGTTGAGCCTCCGGGAGGACATTTTAGGAGCAATCATGTCTAACTTAACTACAACTGTTCGTAGAATTTCTACTGTCATCAGTGTCATTGATATTCAAGGGGATATTACAGCGCAAGCGGAAGAGACGTTGATGGCCGCTTATACGCAGGCCAATGACAATGGCGCCACAGCTATTGTCCTCAATTTTGATGGTTTAGATTATATGAATAGTTCGGGCATTGGCCTGCTGGTGACGATGTTGATTCGGGCACAGCGGGAGAAGCAGCAGCTTTTGGTCTATGGGCTGAGTGAACATTACCAGCAGATTTTTGAGCTAACACGCCTGAATGAAGCCATTGGGATATATGAGAATGAAGCGGCGGCATTAACGGCCGTTGCTGCGCCAGCCTAACTTTATATCCACATGTTTTTTGAAATTGAATAGAGATTAGAGACTAGAGACTGGAGACTAGCTAGGTCTGCTTACCAGTCTCCAGTCTCTAGTCTCCAGTCTCCCAAGAGAGGTAATGATGAGCGAACAACAATTTTCAAGTCCCAAAACACCCCGCAATGCTGCCAATTGGGCCAAACCTGTCGAAACATTAAGCGTTGGAGCCGTGTCCGATGATGCCCTGAATCTGAATGTGTAGGGCAAACGAGTCAGCGGCCCTTTGCAGGGCTTTGGGCAGCTCTGGCAAAAAACCTATAAATTGTCCCTGTCTGGTGTACAAACCACACCGCAGGCAGTGGTGCAGCTTTTGAAGGAAAAACTGCCCGATTTTATGCCAGCCAACAGCCGCTTCTATCCCTCTATGACGGGGGTGAAACCGGGTGAAGTGATCCTCATTAATGCCACGATGCCTGGTGTGCCCGGCACCATTTCTACAGGCGTGATGATACTGTATGCTGATGATGAAGCCTTCACGGTGATGACCCCGGAAGGTCATCCCGAATCAGGCTTCAATACCTTTAGTGCCTATGAGGCCGATGGTGTGGTGGTGGCCCAGATACAGTCGCTGGCCCGCGCCAATGATCCCATTTATGAATTTGGTTTCAGATTTATGGGCGGCTCTAAAGAGCAGGAAAAGATTTGGCACCATGTTTTGTCACAGTTGGCTAGCCAATTGGGCGTGACGGGCCACATTGAAATGGACAAAAACTGCGTAGATACCCGGCTGCAATGGTCACAGGCTAAAAATGTTTGGCACAATGCCATGATCCGCAGTACCATGAACTTGCCTGCGCGGGCAGTGCGGCGCGTATTTGGCTGAGTTCACGAGAGACTGGAGACTGGAGATTAGAAGTCTCCAACCACCACTATGACTGATTATGATGCTATCATCGTTGGCTCTGGGCCAAATGGCTTGGCGGCGGCTATTGCGCTGGTGCGGCAAGGGCTGCGGGTATTGTTGTTGGAGGCGAAGGAGACGATTGGCGGGGGCACACGCACGGCTGAATTAACGTTGCCTGGCTTTCGTCATGACATCTGCTCGGCCATCCACCCGCTGGGCCTGGGATCACCCTTTTTTAAGCAGTTGCCGCTGGCGGATTATGGACTAGAGTGGATTCAGCCAGATTTGCCTGTGGCCCACCCATTGGGGGAGGGAACGGCCGTGTTTGCCCACCACTCTCTGGCTTGCACGATGGCGCAGTTGGGGCGGGATGGTAAGGCATACGGCCGTTTACTTGCACCTCTCATCACTAATTGGGACAAAATCGCCCGCGAATTTCTCGGCCCATTACGCTCCCCACGCCATCCTTTGGCGATGGCTCAATTTGGCCTACGGGCCTTACTACCTGCCGTCAGCGAAGCCAAATTGCTTTTCCGCACCGAGGCGGCTCGTGCTTTATTTATGGGTATGGCCGCCCACGCCATTATGCCCCTGGAGTGGCCAGCTACGGCCGCTTTTGGCTTGATGCTCGCCACCCTGGCGCATGTGGTGGGCTGGCCACTGCCTAGAGGTGGTTCACAATCCATAGCTGATGCGTTGGCGGCTTATTTCACCGTTTTGGGCGGCGAGATTGTGACGGGGCAGACGGTGCAATCGTTAGCCGAATTGCCGTCGGCGAAGGCGGTGCTGTTGGATGTGACGCCGCGTCAGGTGTTGCAAATTGCTGGGGAGCAGTTGCCCATTGCTTATCGTCGTCAGTTGGAGCGGTATCGTTATGGGGCAGGGGTGTTTAAGGTGGATTGGGCCTTGTCTGAGCCGATTCCTTGGCTGGCTGAGCCCTGCCGTCGGGCAGGAACGGTGCATGTGGGTTGGTCATTAGCGGAGATTGCCCATAGTGAGCGGATGATTTGGCGGGGGAAACATGTGGAACGGCCGTTTGTTCTCGTCACCCAACCCAGCCTCTTTGATGACAGCCGTGCCCCCCAGGGCCGACATACGGGCTGGGCCTATTGTCATGTGCCCCATGGCTCAACGGTTGATATGACGGACGCTATTGAAAAGCAAATCGAACGCTTCGCGCCCGGTTTTCGTGACATCATTTTGGCCCGGCACACGATGAATACACAGGATTATCAAGGCTATAATGCCAATTATATTGGTGGTGATATTAACGGAGGGGTGCAGGATATTTGGCAGCAGTTCACCCGGCCTGTGCCGCGCTTGAATCCTTATACGACGCCTTTGTCCAACCTGTTTATCTGTTCTTCGTCTACACCGCCAGGGGGCGGGGTGCATGGCATGTGTGGCTATCATGCGGCCCAAACGGTGCTGAAACGGCTGTAGGTTCATAAGGCGGCAAAGCCGCAAAATATTTCCACAAAGGGCACAAAGGACACAAAATTTATCTATACTTGGTGTTATTCGTGACCTTTGTGGAGGACAATTTACACTTATGGCGCACATTTTGCGCCGGTACGGAGTATTTACCCCCCAGTAAATTTTGTCTTATAGCCCAATCGCTGTAACTCGGCGGCAACGGTTGCCCGATGGTCACCTTGAATTTCGATGCTGCTTTCTTTGACCGTGCCGCCCGTACCACACTTTTTCTTGAGAGCTTTGCCCAATGCTTTCATGTCGGTGGCTGTGAGTTGCAAGTCGTAGATGACGGTGACTTCTTTGCCGCCCCGCCCCTTTTTTTCGCGCCGAATAGCGGCCGTTTGCTGGTCTGGGGGTAAACTGCGTCTTTTGGGCAAGCGTCGCCGCTCTTCTGAACGCATATCGCCTCTGTCAGTTGAATAGACTACCTTACGCCTTTTTCGATTCATGAGTAATTTATTGCCTTCCCTCACCTGGACAAGCCAGAAGAATGGGGCACAAAAGGGCACAGAGAAGCAGAGATACGCAGAGAGTTAAAAGATAATTCTTCTCTGTGGGTCTTTGTGCCTTCTCTGTGAACCTCTGTGCCATTTTTTTGGTATCTGTGCCAGGATTTTACGCGTAACGCCTTAAAAACTGTAGAATGATTGTGACTATACAGGGGTCAGGTCTGGCATGAGAATATCGCCAGAAAACAAAGAACCTAAAGCGAACCACACACGAACGCCCTGTTTACGCATGGTCGAAAGGTAGCTGCGAATGGTGCAAAAATCCTGGGCACCATGCATGCTACGAAAACAACCGGATATTTTCTGCTGAACCTTGAGCATGCGAATATCTCGTTCAGCCAGATTGTTATCAAATGGCACCTTAAAATCGTAGACAAAAGCCAACACTTCGTGGCGATGTTTGCCCAATCGCTCAGCAAAGTTACGTGGTTTCGTCTTTCTTGGCCGACCCCGTTTCCCTTTAGGCCATCCTTCAGGTGGCGGTGGATTGGCTTGCAAGGCGATAGCGACCTGACGGTCATAGAGGCGTTCAATCTGGGCAACTTTCAGCGGTGGCAATGCCGTTTCTCCCGCCAACCGAGCCTGGTCAACGACCTGTTTGATACTAAGCAACAACCACTTCATGCGATTGGCCCAGGGCTGTTTGTGATTGTCAGCAATGGCGGTCAAATCACGCAGATGATGCACATTGCATAGACCATGCTGACATTGTTTATGTTGATAGTAGGCTGACCAGAAATCATGAATGGCTCGCCCCTCGAAATTGGGGAGAATCGCCATTGCTTTGGTCGCTTTGCTACCCCGGTTGCGATGCGGATAGTAGCATGTCAACTGGTCAGTGGCGGCCACATGCAGCCAATGGCGTTGTCCATTGATGTAGAATCCACTCTCATCACAATGCAGGATGTGACCCGCCGTCAGTGCGACTTTGACTTGGTCGATGATGGGGTGCAACTGTCGTGCCGTGCGCTGGATGATATTCTGCAAGGTGCCCGGCGAGAGCTTGAGGCCAAACAGGTCGGCAAAAAAGCGTCGGCTCCGCTCGAAGGGAATGAATTGCTCCGCCTTGAGATACACAGCCAACTGCTGGATGCGTGGCCCGTATTGCACCGGGGCAATCACATCCTGGGGGAATGAGCTCTGACTTAGTTGCCGACAATGGGGACAGCAGAGCGTTTCCGCTTGATGTTCCGTCACAACGATGTCCAGGGGCGGCAAATCATAAACTTGTCGTTTGTCGATAGCCGCAGCCTGTTGCTCAGCGGTAAATGGTAGTTGGCAATGCTGGCAAGTGTCGGGACGATGTATCCTGACTGCATCCGGCATCGTGCTCATTTTGAGTGTATGACCGGGATGCCCTTTTTGTCCACCAGGCCTTTTGTCACTTTTGCGACGCAAGCTTTTGGTTCTTTTCTTTTTCTGCCGGCTCTTGTCTCGACTGGATGGCCAGTGGGAATTACGACTGTTTTGCTTGAGCAATGACGTAAGTTCCGCAATTTGCTGCTGAGCGGCTTGCAAGGCGGCTTCTAGTTCTTGTATTCTTTGCTTTAGTTGCTCATTTTCCCGCTGATAATCCATGACGTTTATTTATACCACAGGTCTAGGGCCTGTATAGTGACAGCGATACTTTGAAAACGGGCAATGTGCTCTCGGTGGGAAAGGTCTAAAAAATTTCCTTTTCAGTCAAATTAATGATGTGAGATTCCCCTTCAGCTACCAAAATTCCGAATTGTGTTTCTATGATATCTGTTGGTAGATTGGCTTGACCTATATACTTTAACCAATTTGTTTGATGTTGGATAGAAGGCAAGAAAAGATTATATGTTTCGTCAATCTTTCTAATTGACTCGGCAATATATATTCCAGTAAGCGAACCAAAAAATAAGTAGTCAGTAAAAAGTTTTCGTAAATAAGAATCTATCAGGATGGGTCAAATCATTCTGAATAGCGAGTACCTTAGCAACCGAATCAAGCAAATCAGCAATCGTTTTGAACAAGCGGTTAGCACAGGCTTTGTCCTTCAGATGACGCCAGAAGCGTTCGATGGGATTCAAATCGGAGCAATAAGGTGGTAGCCAGAAGGTGGTGGAGCAGTCTTCATAAAAGGCAAGCAGAGCCTCAGAAACATGGCTGTGATGGTAAGAAGCATTGTCCATAACTAAGACAGCAGGCCGATCATCAGGGGCTGAAGTCATCAGTTTCTCGATAAAGAGGGAAAAAGAAGCCGAGTTTTTCTTAGCCGCAGGCATGATGATAACTTCATCGGTACGCCAATTGTAGGCCCCAAAAAGATGATGCCATTTGGCTGGTCCTGGGGCTGGTATCCGCTTCTGCTGTCCCCGTTTCATCCAGCATTTAACAAGTTGACACAGGAGTCTTAGGGTCGTTTCATCCACAAAGAAAAGTTCGATTTCGGCTCGTTCAGCTTTTTTTTAAGCGCTTCAATCGTGGCCTCAGCCCTGGCTTTGACCGCTTTGTCTTGTAAGGGGTCAAGCACATGTTTGGGGCGACGATAAACATACTCTTCTTCTGCTAAGATGTTAAGGAAAGTCCGCTCGGTCACTTCAATACCTGTCTCCTGGGCTAAATGAGCCATTAGTCGTTTGGCATCCCAGACTGTGAAGGCATAGCCCAACTCTGCTGGCTCCTGCTCTATCGTCTCAGCTAGCTTCTCTCGATAGTGGGTATTGGCTGCCTTGGGCCGACCCGAACGGGGTCTATCCCCTAGGCCTGCCAAACCTTCTGTTCGCCACCGTTTATGCCAGTAGTACACTTGGCTTGGTTGTATTGACAGCAGTTGCGCGATTTCATCAGGTTTGTGTCCCAGGTGCAGCAGGCGGATCATTGTTGCCCGACGGCGTACACGCAAGTCCTCGTGATTTTTGATTGCTTGTTCTATCTCTGTGAGTGATTCGCTTGTTAAGGTATAGTTGATTTTCTTCGGCATCCCTCTATGATGCCACACATTTTGATTTCTGAAAACTTTTTTCAGATTACTTAATACTAACAACAAAGTTATTACAATTAATCGTTTCAAGGTTTTCTCCGTATGTCGAACTAAATGATTTAGTGTCCATTCTCCAATGTCATACGTTATTTTCGGATGTGTTTTGGTCCGGTGTCAAGCAGGCAGTATGAAAAGTTAAACTATTGGTATTCGAAGGCCATGCCATAGACCTGACAGATAGGCGCGAAGGGTGGCCCACTCTTGTTGAAGGGTGAAGCGAAGTACGCTACGTAGGCTACTAGCGAGACGATAGGGAATGATGAATAAGAGCTTTGTTTGCCCATGTTTACGAAAAAAAATGACACTGCCCCGTGCTTTGTGGTAGGCACGGAGCGGAGAGAAAGATTTGGTACTGGCGGCAATGCTATGCTGGACAGTGGTCTGGGGAATGGTATAGAGTTGATAACCAACTGCCTGAACGCGTAAGCAGAGGTCCATATCTTCGTAGTAGAAGAAGAATATTTCATCAAAGAGACCAACTTGACGCAGAACGGCCGTTGGCAAAAACATCGCTGTGCCAAAGATATAATCTACTATTTGTAATTGTGCTGGTGGTGTTTGACGAGGCCCTTGGGGTCCAAAACCAACTGCTTCTAAAGTGAGTGGATGGCGACGGCTGCCAGCAAACCAGATTTGACCAGGATTGTCCAAATAGGAGAGCAGTGGGGTTAGGATGCCAGCATCAGGTAATGTTTGGGCTTGCTGAGTTAGGATGTTGAGCAAGTCTGGAGAGACAATGGTATCGTTGTTGAGCAAAAGAATATATTCGGCTTCGTCAGTCAGTGCATGTCTTATGCCAATATTGCAGCCAGCAGCAAAGCCAAGATTTTGGTCGTTGACGATAAGAGTAATATCGAGCGAAAGCTTCTGAATATTACTGACAGTGTTGTCGTTGGAGTTATTGTCCACAACAGTTATTCGGTAGTTAGAGTAAGTGAGATGGGTTAGAGATTGTAGACATTCGGCCGTGACTTCCCAATGATTCCAGGTAAGGATAATAATGTGGACGAGCGGATTATCCATCTAAAATGCTCCAATCCACCTTATCAAAGATATGCTGCCAATCGTAAGTGAGGCGGAAGGCTGTCGGGAGTTGGTGTTGACGAGGATGAGTGAGTTGATCGATAATTCGTTGAGCAAACTCATCCCAATCATCACAAATGGTGAGCAATGTGCCAAAAACTGCTCGATCTAGCCCCTCGGCCCCGAGGGTTGTGCTGATGATAGGGCGAACACAAGCAGCACTTTCAATGATTTTGAAGCGAGTGCCACTGCCAGAGATGAGGGGGACAATGATCAGGTCGGCACTTTTGATGAGGGCTGTGATGTCGTCCACGAAGCCAGTGAATATGACGTTGCGAGGTAACGGCCGTTTTCGTTTTCGTAAATATTCTGTTTCTCCCAAACCTGCAATGACCAATTTGATCTGTCCATTGAGTGAAGATAATCGCGGCGATATCTCATCCAAAATCATGTCAACTGCTTGAGCGTTGGCAATGTGGCTCAATGAGCCAAAGAAGAGGCCTATTGTATCATTTGGTGCCAATTCCAAAGCCCGCTTCACTCTTACTTTGTCTACAGGTTGTTCTTGGATTTGGGCAACATCAGCTCCATTGGCTGCTACTTGAATTTTGCGAGGCGGCAAATGAAAAGCACGGATGAGATGCTGTCTGTCTGTCTCTGAAACGCATATAATGTGATCTGCTGCATGGCAAGCAAGCCATTCTAATATAGCTATTGCTGGCCAGATGGGGTGCTTTGCCCGTCGAAAACGTAGATATTCGACATTATGATTATCAAAAATAAGCGGTTTAGCTGTAAACCACTTTAGCAAAACACCATGTAATGCACTCCAAATATGAGAAACAAAGATGGCATTTATATTTTCGGTTTGGATGATGTGCCATAATTTGTATAAGAACCGGGGGCTAAATAACTGCCAATAGCGACTTGGCGTATTGGCAATAGGCAAATAAACAGGAGATATTGGAAGTTGTTGAGAGCTGTATCGAAAAGCAAACCAGATTTTGTGCCCTTGAGCCAAAAATTGCACTAGATAATGGACACGTACAATGGCCCCTTGCGATAGGGGCCAATTCTCAAAAGGGAAAATGACTAACAGATTTTTAGGGGATAATAGATTTGGCAAAATGATTTCACCCAGTTATGATATCTTGTTTGCTCTAATTTTGAAGGGTGCAAAGTATATGTCTTTTCATTCTGAAAAACAAAAGTCAGCGATGAAGGCTGACATTATGCTAGAAGTCCGTTTAAATGAAGTGGCTTCAGATGAGGGGAGTCGGCAAGCATATGATGTTATTTACCGGGAAACAGATATTGCCTTGCGCCAATCTTTTTATCTGTGGCTGGTGAATTTGCTTAATTTTCAAGCAGATGATGTTTACTTGGATGTTTCATGCGGGCATGGGCAGTTAACAAAGCTGGCAGAACAACAAGGGATTGAGGCATATGGTCTAGATTTGTCAAAGATGGCGATTGAATCAGGGCATCCTATGCCCAACCATCGGTTGATTGTGGGAAATAGTCAACGCCTGCCATATGCAGATGGCTCGTTTTCGCTGGTGAGCAATATAGGTAGTATTGAGCA
Source organism: Promineifilaceae bacterium (SeqCode) (assembly GCA_965223555.1). Lineage (GTDB taxonomy): Bacteria > Chloroflexota > Anaerolineae > Promineifilales > Promineifilaceae > CBDCWU01. The sequence continues at coordinate 1,078,961 of CBDCWU010000007.1, read as the reverse complement.
TTATGTGGATATGGCGACGGCCGTTCAGGAAATGGCACGCGTACTACAACCAAACGGCCGTGCCCTTATTTTATTGCCTAACACCTTTAGTCTCATGCACAATATCTGGACAGCATTTCGTCAAGGGCGTACTTTTATTGATATTCAACCGATTCAACGATATGCGGCCCGTAGAGAGTGGCAGCAATTATTAGAAGAGAATGGGCTTGTTGTAGATAAGACCATCAAATATGAGATAGAACGCCCACAGACTTGGCCTGATTTCAGAAGCTACCTTCGTCATCCAACACGAATGGCTAAATGGCTTGCCTCTCCGTTTGTACCTCTAAATTTAGCCTTTTGCTTCGTTTACATTTGTCACAAATCGGTATGAAATACGTCATTTGTAACTATTGCGGAGCAGATAAGCCTGAGTTAGTAAATCAAGGCCCAGATTTGCTCCTGAATCGCCAGACAATCTTTCGTTTAGTGCGTTGTCAGCAGTGTGGCCTTATCTACCAAAACCCTCAACTTACGTTGGAGGAATTGCCGAATCATTATCCAGAAGAATACAGACCGTATCGATTAGATATTCAAAATGAAACAAAGATAACACGCCGTATCGATGCCCAGTATGGACTTGATCGGCGTTGTCAACAGCTTATCAGCCATTATCCAGCGAAAGGGAAGCTGTTGGATATCGGCTGTGCCACAGGTTTATTCATCAATGCGATGCAGATACGGGGTTGGCAAGTAAAAGGCGTGGAACTAAGCCCCTACGCAGCAGAATATGCCCGCCAAATGTTTGGTTTAGAGGTCATTACTGGCACTCTAGAATCGGCCGTTTTGCCTCCACATAGCTTTGACATGGTCACAATGTGGGATGTATTGGAACATGTTGTTGATCCCAAGGAGACATTATCAGAAATTAGTCGAATTCTTAAACCTGGTGGCATACTGGCTCTCAGTTTACCTAATCCGGACTGTGTTGAAGCACGGCTTTTCGGACCCTACTGGATAGGATGGGATCGGCCACGTCATTTACATCTATTTTCAACGGCCGTTCTGCAAAAATACCTGACTGATGCTGGTTTCACCAATATGAAAGTTGAAAGTTTAGGCGGCCGTTTGGGGTTGACCCTACTCAGCGCACAATTGTTCTTTACGCATAAACGTTACACACCTGCGGCTATAGAGCGGTGGCTGGCATTCATCTACAATTGGCCTATACGGGTTGCCACTTGGCCCCTTTATCGTTTCGCGGAAAAGTTAAACCAAACAACTGTTATGACAATATTTACATATAAACCCCACTAAAATGTTCGGCAAACAGCAAATAGCCTCTGTCATTCAACAGACCAGTAAGTACATGCAAACAGGGTGGCGACGACATGCAGTTACCACCCTGTTTTTTCTTTTATCCGTAGCGGTAGCTGTTTCCATCCTACTTGCCAATTGGGACACATTAGCGGGTTATGAATGGCAACTACGTCCTATATGGAGCGTACCCATTATTGTTTTTCTAGCTATTGATCTGTTTCTTGGTTCCTATGCTTGGCACCTGCTTGTTAGCCGCCTTACATCCCACAATAATCTGCGTTTCGATGTCAAATGTTGGCACTATGCCAATCTCGCTCGTCGTGTGCCCGGCCCCATCTGGTACATCGCCAGCAGGGCTGTCCTATATGAGCAGAGAAAGATCAGTAAAACAACAATCTCCATAGTGAGCGGTTTAGAGTTAGCATTAATTATTCTAGCTGGCATGGCCGCCTTTCTGCTCACCTTACCCTTTTGGGTTCTCCCTCCAGATATGGCAGCCCAACTCAATCAATCCTGGTTATTAATCATTGTCCTCATGCTATGCTTTATGTTTATACATCCGCGTGTCTTGAATAAGGTTTGGGCCCGGATCAGCGAACACTCCCCACTGCCCTTGCAATGGCGTGAGGCAGTCACTTGGTTTATCTTTTATATCCTTATTTGGGTGATTGGTGCCTGTGTGTTATTTAGTTTAATCAATTTGTTGTTGCCGCTATCTCTAGCTCATTTTATGCCCATTGTGGGTATATGGGCTATCGTCAATGTTATCTCTGCAGCTGGCACCCTTGCCTTTTCAGGCATTGGTTTACGCGAAATATCCCTGACTCTATTACTTACCCAGTTTGTGCCTTTACCTATCGCTTTGCTCATTGCGATCTTGCTGCGGTTAATCTGGTTAATTGGCGAATCAATTGGAGCTTTCCTTTCCCTACTCCTTTAATTTAACCCCTTTATCACCCGAAAGGAGTATTGCCTAAAGCCATTATCAAGCCTATACTTGCTGTAAATATTCACTAAATTTGTTTTCATGGAGGTCTTTGTATGAAAAAGTTTATGGTAGTTTCTATACTTTTATTAGCTATGGTATTAATGGCTGTCCCTGCAGCCTTTGGTCAAATTTCAAGTTATCAGACTGGTTTCCAAGTGCAAAATCTTTCTGATACAGATACAGCTAATATTCATGTTACGTATTACAATCAAGATGGATCTATGGATTCCGAAGCAGATCAATCCATTGATCCAGGCTCTTCGTTCACATTCTTCCCCATTGGCGCAACCGCTGGTTTTGATGGGTCTGTTGTGATCTCGTCAGATCAGCCAGTTGCTGCTATCACCAATATTTTGGGTGATGGTCTGGCTTTTGGCGCCAGCTACGAAAGCTTTTCTGGAGGCACAGAGACCGTAAGTTTGCCACTTATTATGAAGGGTAATAGTGGCTTCTCGACTTGGTTTAATGTGCAAAATACTGGCTCTGCCCCTGTAGATGTGGCTATTAGTTATTCAGATTCTACTTGCTCTGACAGCGTTACAGGCTTGCAGCCAGGAGCTGCTAAAACTGTGCCACAAGACGTGCATTCCTGTTTGCCTGCCGGCTATGTTGGTTCTGCCACAGTTACAGCCACTGGTGGTTCAGTGGTTGCCACAGTTTTGCAGGTGGGCCCAGATACGCTCTTTGCCTATAATGGTTTTACCGGTGGCGCAACGGCCCCGGTTATGCCTTTGATTAATGCCAACAATGCTGGCTTCATCACAGGTGTGCAAGTACAAAACGCAGGTGCTGCTTCGACTGATGTCACAGTAAGTTATACACCAACCCCTGGTAATGGTACCGCTTGTTCGGAAACCAAGACAGTGGCTTCAGGTGCCTCAGCTACTTTTGCTCTCTATGCCTTTACTTTGGGTGGTGATCCCAATCCTGGCACAAATGATTGCGCGCTGGGAGCAACCTTCATTGGTAGTGCTACTGTCAGCCAGTCAGGTAGTGAGCCTCTAGTGGGTATTGTCAATCAGCTTAACGTTGCGGCTGCTAAAGGTGCTGCCTATAATGCCTTCGACCCAGCTGCTGCTTCCGATTCCATTGTGATGCCCCTGATTATGGATCGAAATTCCGGATTCTGGACCGGTTTTAATATTCAAAATGTAGGTGCTGGTGCAGCCACTGTGACTTGTGACTTTGTACAGTCAAATGGCACAAACAATTCGTCTGCGACGTCCCCCAGCTTGGCTTCTGGTGCGGCTTGGAACCATTTACAATTAAACCAATTGAGCGATGGTTGGGTTGGTTCAGCTAATTGTTCTGGTGGTGCTGGTAGCAGTTTGTTAGGTGTTGTCAATGAGTTGCAAAATGGTGCAACAGGCGACCAACTCTATGCTTATACGGCATTTGGCAAATAATCTTCGTTATTAGATAGCTTTTTAATAAGAGCCACCTTAGGTGGCTCTTATTTTTTGGGAGCTGGTCCCCGACTATGCTGTGATCGGCTTGGCCAAACTGCAAGATGTTCTTGTACATTAGATCAGGCAGTAAGCTCACGTCACAGATAATGCAGTTGTTCCTATATCATGCTGTTCTATATCTGTTAAGAGAATATAATAGTCTTTTCTCGAACTGCCTTAGCCTTTCTGTTTTAGTTTAGATCATGATAGAATTTTGTATCATCTCCAACCATGGTGCAGTATTTACTGTTTATTAGGATAGGTATTGAATGAAACACATGACAGCTTTGAGTCAATATAATTTCAAATTATTAGCTATTTACTTTGTTATCCTTACTTTTGTTGCTTGTGGGCCATCAGACACACCTCAACCAGTAGCAACCCCTGTGGGGTCAACCACAACTGATTCAGCTACTAATAGTGAACAATCGTCCACAACCGATGTGGGGTATCCAGGCACAAATACCATTTCTGGCTACCCAGGCACAGACTCTAATGATGTATCTAGTTACCCAAGTGGTAGCAGTCAACAAGACCTCTTAAGCCAACCACCCGCTCCACAGGTAGACATACCCAACCCACAAGGCAATAGCGGGGCTATTGGTGGTATATTGGTACAAGAGGTTGTTGGGCAAGGTTATTTGCCTCTTGATCCTTATGAATTGATTTTGGCGGAGATTGTGCTCAATAATAGAGGCGAACCCGCTTTGATTGGTTTTGATGAGAAGTCTTTGCGCGCTGAGACTTTTCCCACAGGTGTTTTTGTGTTCGCCAATGTCCCTCCGGGTAGATATGGGATGGTGGTGAATACGGCCGTCAGCCAATTCCCCTTAAAAACAGCCGAGGGTGACGACTTGCTATTTGACGTGGAATCTGGTCAGGCAGTGGATCTGGGTCAAGTTTTTGTTCAGTTACCCTAGTCGAGTCAGTTGAGTAGATGTCATCTAAATCTTTCTATTTTAATGATTCTAAATGGTGTTGTCGCAAGACAACACTTTTTTACGTGTTAACCTGAACCGTAAGGCACTTCTGTTATAGATAACTAAGTCAAGTAACACATTTCCAATACATTCACTCATAAGCGGCTATCAATCTTGGATTGACGGCCGTTTTTGATGCAAACAAGGAGTACCACATTGATTATTGAGAGAGAGAGAATCGAACTTATTACCCCTTATGGTGGCCAGTTAGTTAATTTAATGGTCGCGCCTGAACTATTAGAAGAACTAACAACTTACGCCAATCAATTACCCTCTATCCGTATATCTGATCGCGCTGTATGCGATTTGGAGATGTTGGCTGTGGGCGCCTTTTCGCCCTTAGATCGCTTCATGGGGCAAGCTGACTATCAATCTGTTTTAGATCATATGCGGTTAGCCAATGGGTATATTTTCCCTTTGCCTATTACTCTGCCTATTGAGGCTGAAGATGAGGTAGAAGTTGGTCAAGACATTGCCTTACGTGATCCGCAAAATGAGCTTTTAGCCATTATGACGATTGAAGAACTGTATGCCTGGGATTTGGCAGAAGTGGCGGAAAAAGCGTTTGGCACCCAAGATTTGCGGCACCCGCTTGTAGCTGAAATGTACCGTTGGGGTAAATTCAATATCTCTGGGCCTATTCAGATGCTGAAGCTGCCAGCCCATCATGATTTCAAGAATTTGCGCTTGACACCAGCAGAGACGCGGGCGCGTTTAGAAGAATTCGGACATCAGAACGTGGTGGCTTTCCAAACACGAAATCCCTTACATCGCGTTCATGAGGAATTGACAAAACGGGCGGTGGAAGATGTAGATGGCGTTTTGCTATTGCATCCAGTGGTAGGTATGACTCGCCCCGGTGATGTGGATTATTTCACACGGGTTCGTACTTACAAGGCGTTGACGCATCGCTACTATGACCAAGATCGCATCTTGTTGTCGCTGCTGCCTTTAGCTATGCGGATGGCTGGGCCGCGCGAAGCCGTCTGGCACGCGTTGATTCGTCGTAATTATGGTGCTAATCATTTGATTGTGGGCCGAGATCATGCTGGCCCGGGCAAAGATTCTATGGGCGAGCCGTTTTATGGGCCTTATGATGCTCAGGATTTGGTAGAAAGTGTTAGTGAAGAGTTGGGTGTGTCAGTGATTCCTTTCCGCATGTTGGTTTATTTGCCAGAAGAAGAGCGGTATGAAGAAGTGACAAAGGTGCCTGAGAGAACGAAAACGGCTTCAATTTCAGGGACGCAGGTGCGTGAGGAATATTTGCAGAATGGTAGGCAGTTGCCCAGGTGGTTTACCCGACCTGAAGTGGCTGAGATTTTGTCAGAAACGTACCCACCTCGCTACAAGCAGGGGGTGTGTCTATGGCTAACAGGTTTACATAATGCAGGAAAATCTACAACGGCCGCTGTGTTGACGACATTATTGCAGGAACACGGCCGTTTAGTGACTTTGCTCGATGGTGATGTTGTGCGTACTCACTTCTCGGAAGGTCTAGGTTTTAGCAAGGAAGACCGGGATGATCACGTGCGGCGTATTGGTTATGTGGCTTCAGAAATTGTCCGACACGGTGGTCTAACAGTGTGTGCCACAGTAAGCCCCTACCGGGCCACGCGCAATGATGTACGCAATTTGTTTAATCAAGAGCATTACATTGAAATATTTGTGGATACACCCTTAGAAATATGCGAAGCACGGGACACCAAGGGCTTGTACGCTCGCGCCCGTCGCGGTGAGATTCTTGGCTTCACAGGTATTGATGATCCCTATGAAGCTCCTCGCCATCCTGAGCTGCGCATTGATACCACCACATATACTGCTGAAGAAAATGCTCACAGAATATTAAATTTACTTGTAGAACATGGATTTGTCCGGCCAGATAGCTTGGCCGTGGATTAATAATCACGATAATAAGTAAGCAGTTAGCGGCAAGCAGTGATAGGATCGCTGGCGCTGAAAATTATAATAAAAAAGTTTATCCGTTTATTGCTAAGAAATTGACGGGTGAGCTTCAAGGATATGATATCAATGGATAGTTATTTTGAACAACCTGGATTTGTATTATGGATGACTGGTCTGTCTGGGGCTGGTAAAACGACGATAGCTTTGGTTTTAGAAAAAGAGCTGAAAGAACGTGGAGTCAAAATTGAACGTCTTGATGGCGATGTCGTGCGAGAAAGCTTGACCCGTGATTTGGGCTTCTCTAAAGAGGAGCGGACAAAGAATATTGAGCGTATAACTTTTGTAGCTAAATTGCTTTCGCGCAATGAGGTAGGTTGTGTCTGTTCCTTTATTTCACCCTACCAATCTGTACGCGATCATGTGCGGGCCCATACGACGAACTTTCTGGAAGTTTATATTGATGCTCCCTTGGATGTAGTCATTGACCGAGATGTAAAGGGGCTTTATAAAAAGGCCTTGGCCGGTGAAATTCCTAATTTTACGGGCATTTCTGATCCCTTTGAAGCACCAGAGGAGCCAGATATTCATATTCGCACCGATCAACAAACGCCTGAAGAAAGTGCAGCCGAAATTATCGCTCAATTAGAAGCGATGGGTTATGTGCCAGCCATGGCAATGGTATAGGCACAAATTAAGGTGACAGTTGCTTCTGAAGTGACTGTCACCTTTCGGTATGGATATTCGCACGGCTTGGGCCTACGGCCGTTCCCAACTCACCCCCGCCTCTCCGACCCCCCAATTGGATACTCGCCTACTGCTGCAACATCTGTTGCAGGTGGAGCACAGCTACTTGGTGGCACATGGGGAAGAAGAGCTAACGGCCGTTCAGCACCAAATCTATCTCTCCTATCTAACTCGTGCCCAAAATCACGAACCTATCCCGTACATCATTGGCAAAACCGAGTTTTTTGGATTGGAATTTATCGTTAATGCCAATGTCCTGATTCCCCGCCCTGAGACAGAGTTATTGGTAGAAACGGCCGTTGCCCATGCCCAATCTCGCCCTTCCTCTCACATCGTAGATGTAGGTACGGGCAGCGGCTGTATCGCCGTGGCCTTAGCCACCCAACTACCCCAAGCCCATATCGAAGCTGTTGACATTTCCCCCGATACCTTAGCTGTCGCCCAGCAAAATGCGCAACGCCTAGTGCCTCAACGCATTCATTTCCATCAAGGCTATTTATTAGACCCTATACAAGCCCCAATAGATCTGCTCGTGGCAAACTTGCCCTATGTCACCACTGAGGAGTGGACGATGCTCGACGATGGGGTAAAATTGCACGAGCCATCAACTGCTTTATTAGGGGGTGTTGATGGTTTTGATCTCATTCGCGCTTGTCTGCAGCAGGCGACTGAGAAGCTACACATTGGCGGTGCGCTCTTATTGGAAATTGGCTGGCAACAAGGAGCGGCAGCAAAAACTCTCGCGCAGGGTTATTTCCCTATGGCACAGGTTAGCGTCATGGCCGATTATGCTGGCAATGATCGAATTTTGGCGATTTATACGGGTTAGAGGAGACGGTGACACAGTTTTTAGACGCAAATGATCCCCAATCTATTCGCAAGACGGCCGATTTTCTACAACAAGGTCATCTCGTAATAATTCCTACTGATACGGTCTACGGTATAGGTGCTGATGCCTTTAACGCTGCTGCCATTGAGCGTGTGTATATGGCCAAACAACGGCCGTCTATTAAAGCAATCCCGATCCTTCTAGCCGATTTGACCGATATCTGGCGTGTAACAACCACTATCCCCCCTCTTGCCCAAAGCTATATGCAGCAGTTCTGGCCGGGGCCATTGACATTGATTGTGCCCAAGCATCCCGATTTGCCAACCAATATTTCCAGCAATGAGGGCATTGCTGTGCGCATTCCTAATTGTGCCATAGCCCGCGCGGTTATTCGGACGGCTGGTGGTGCAGTTGCTACCAGTAGTGCTAATTTGTCGGGCCAGCCCCCGGCACGAACGGCACAAAGGGCTGGGGAGCAGCTAGAGGGTTGGGTATCGGCCGTTCTCGATAATGGCCCTTCGCCTGGAGGCATGGCCTCTACCATCATAGATTGTACTGGCAACAGCCCCAAGCTGATACGCCCTGGTCCTATTCAGCTCGATCAACAGGCCCTGGCAGCCTTATGAGTGAAATCTTTATACCCATCGCCCTCACTATTGTGGGCATCTTCACCGCTTTTATGGCTTATCGTGGCATCCGTCGTGGTGGCGCCCGCTTTTACACGCTGGAGCGAGAAGCCATCCTGCGACGAGCCGGATTTACACTTATTGGTAGTACCATCCTGTTTACGATTGCCAGCGGTCTATTTGTCTATGAACAGCAACTTGATATTGCTATAGAGGAGACAGAAGCTGCGGCTGGCAACCAGCCTCAAGTATTAGAAACCCCCACGCTGTTAGGCTTGCAATTTCCAAACACAGAGACCCCCACAGCTACGCCTGATTTAACTATTCCCACCGCCACGGCTACAGCGCTTATCTGCCGCGCCCAAGTCATCAACACCGCTTTTGGTCTCTATATTCGGGACACACCGGGAGGAGCTGAGGTGGATTTATTGGCAGAAGGTGATTTAGTCACCCTATTGGAAGATGAACCTGTGCTTGCCAATGAATTTACCTGGCGACGGGTGCGGGCCTTAGGTGGCGAAGAAGGCTGGGTGGCTCAAGAGTTTTTGGAGATTCGCTCGCCTTGCCAATGATTATTGGTATAGACGCCAGCCGTACTATCTCGAGACAGCGTACTGGTACAGAAGCCTACGCCACCTTTCTCATCCGCGCCCTCATCCCCCAAATTGTTCACCAAGGCTATCAATTGCGGCTTTATTTCAATCAGCCACCTGCGCCCGATCTTTTTCCCCATCATGAATTGGTGACCCAAGTTGTCATTCCTTTCCCGCGCCTATGGACTCATGTGCGGCTAGCTTGGGAACTACGCCACCGACCACCAGATATATTTTTTACGCCCGCTCATGTCATTCCCCTCACCTATCGAGGGCGTAGTGTGGCTACAGTACATGATCTGGGCTATCATCATTTTCCGGAAGCCCATCCCCGCGGGCAGTTGACCTATTTGCGCTGGAGTACATGGCATAACGGCCGTATCAGCCACCGTATCATCGCCGATTCCCAAGCCACCAAAGCCGATCTCATCCAGCTTGACCACGTTGATCCAGAAAAAATCAAGGTCGTATATCCAGGTATAGACCCAGAATTGCAGCCTGTGGTGGATGAAGCGCACATAACAGCCGTCCTGCAAAAATATCGCATTACACCCCCCTACCTCCTCTTCCTCGGCACTCTGCAGCCTCGCAAAAACCTCCTACGCCTCATCCAGGCCTACGAAGCGGCTCACATCGCCACCAATCTGCCTCACCAACTCGTCCTGGCTGGCAAAACTGGCTGGCTGGCTGACCCCATTTTACAGGTAGTTTCTAGTCTCCGGCCTCCAGCCTGGCAAAAGGTTATTCTCCCTGGCTTCATAGAAGACAGCGACAAAGCCACCCTCCTTTCTGGGGCAACGGCCGTTCTCTATCCATCGCTCTATGAAGGGTTTGGTTTTCCGGCACTAGAGGCCCAAGCTTGTGGTACGGCCGTTCTCTGCTCCAATAGCAGTTCTCTCCCCGAAATCGTTGGCGACTCCGCCCTATTGGTAGACCCCTTAGATCTAGATGCTCTCAGCCAAGCCATTCAGCGTGTTGCCACCAACGCCCACTTGCGTCATAAACTGGTGAAAAAAGGCTTGGTCAATGTAAAGCGATTCGACTGGGAAGAAACAGCCGCACAAGTTCTCAAAATTCTCGAGGATTGTTAACAGAAATGTAACGCCCATTCACAATCAGCCCCAAGTAATAAGTAGCAAGCGGCAAATACTCTGTTGCCTGCTGTCTGTTACCCTTATATACAACAGGACGAACAATCTCCTAACCTCTTAATCTCCAACCTCCCCATCTATCGCACTAAATATCCCAACTCCTCCTCCACAATCCGCACCACCAACTGATCTAGCGCGGCTACCGTGTAATCCGCCACATTCAAATCTGTCTCTGTGCCTGTACTGCCAGGGCCTTCGGGGCCATAGGTCAGGAAGATGAAACGGCCGTCCGTAAATTGCGCCAACTGCCGAAACACATATTCTCCTTGCTCATCAAGGCCACTGCTAGCTATGGGATAAATTTTGATGCCGCCTGTGGCGGCTTCTCGCATAGCCAGAGCGTAATGGCTCTCCTGCCCATAATCCAGGTGGGGTGGCGCATCGGCTACCAGAAAAATGAGGCTGACCGTTTCCTCAAGCCGCCATTCGACATCGTGAAGGGCATTGGTAAGGGCTTCGTTCAAATCTTCGGCATAATCGCCACCACCATCAGCCTGCACCTGTGCCAGTCGTTCGGCAAAGACGGCTACATCGGGCGTGAAATCCGTCACTTGCGTGACGTAAATGTCTCCCCGATCGCGGTACGTCACCATACCAAAACGCACATCAGGCTGGGCGGGCAAGGTTTCGATTTGGGCCGCAATTGCTTCAATATTTTCCTTTAGCTGATTGATTTCATCAGCCATGCTGCTAGTAGCATCAATCAAAAACAGCACGTCCAGTCGGTTGCTGTCTGGCAATTGTTCGCCACCAGGATGGCTGATCATCCATTCACGCTGTGGGCCACCTGCTGGCATGACAAAGCTCTCTGTGAGGCCATTGACAGTGATGTTGACTGTGTATTCAACGGCCGTTGGCTCATAGGCACGGGGGAAAAAGAGGACACGGCCGTTGCTATGGGTTCGTAAGGTTGTGATCAGTTGCTCATTGGCCGTGATGTCTACGACCGCCCCCAGAATCGGCCGTTCCTGCCCATCCTGCACCACGATTTGATGTCGCTCACTCACGTCTACCCGCAGCACCGCAGCCCCCGTGTAATCGCGCAAATAAAGCAGATAGTCATCCCAGTTGACATTATCATCCACTTCCCCAGCCGTAAGCTGGCTGTTTTGCGCCACTTCCACCACAACTTCCCCAGCTGCATCTGCTCGGAGTGGTGCAGTACCTTCTACTTGAGCCTCATTGTTGGTTGTCCGCTCCGTTTCTACTTTGGCTCCTGCCTCCGGTAATGGTGGTGCTTGGCCGCTGATCACTTCGCTGCCCGCCGCATCCAACTGCTCCTGATCCAGAACATCAGCTTCAGGAGCGGTTAGTTCACCCTCCGTTTCTTCATGAATATCACCACCACCACAAGCTGCCAGAACGAGAGCCATGAACAGCAGTAACAGCCTATATTTGCCTTTCATCGTTATAGCTCCTCTTACTCAACCTAGCCTCTCTACCGCACCAAAAAAGCGAGTTCTTCCTCCACAATCTGCACCACCAGCTGATCCAAGGCTGATACGGTGTAATCAGACACATTCAAGTCTGTTTCTGTGCCCGAACTGCCTGGTCCATCTGCACCATAAGTCAGGAAAATGAAACGGCCGCCTGTGAACTGGGCCAACTGCCGGAAAATATATTCGCCTTGCTCATCCAGGCCACTGCTGGCAATAGGATAAATCTTTACGCCTCGCTGGGCTGCTCCCAACATCTCAAAAGCATAATGATTCTCTTGCCCGTAATCGAGATGTGGTGGTGCATCAGCTACTAGAAAAATCAGGCTTACCGTATCTTCTACCCGCCGCTCCACATTGTGGATGGCCTGGGACAAGGCCTCATTTAAATCCTCAGGATAATCACCACCACCATCAGCCTCTACCCCGTCCAAACTTTCAGCAAATTCGGACACATTTGGTGTAAAATCATATGTCTGTGTCACATAAGCATCGCCCCGATCCCGGTATGTCACCATACCAAAACGCACGTCTGGCTGGGCAGGTAGAGCATCAATTTGAGCAGAAATTGCCTGAATATTGTCCTTCAACTGGTTGATCTCATCGGCCATACTGCCTGTCGCATCAATCAAAAATAGGACATCTAGTTTAGCATCGGCTGTAGCTTGCGTTCCATCTGAATGGACCACAATCCATTCGCGTTGTGTTGAATCGGCAGGGATAACAAAACTTTGGCTGAGGCCATTGACTTGCACATTAACTGTATAAGCATCCGCTTGAATAGCATAGGCGTGAGGAAAGAAGTAAACACGGCCGTCGCTGTGTGTCCGTAGCGTTGTCACCAACTGCCCGTTGGCTTCCACATCTACCCGCGCTCCCAAAAGGGGCTTTTCTTGGCTGTCTTGCACCCAAATTTGATGACGCTCACTAATATCTACCTCAATAACGGCCGCTCCAGTATAGTCTCGCAAATAGAGCAAATAATCATCCCATTGGACATTGTCATCCACTTCGCCTGCTGTCAAACGGCTATTTCGATCAAGGGATTCGCCAACTCGCTCTGGCTCTGGATCGTCTCGAGGCGGAACGGCCACCTCAGAACCGATACCAGTCTCGCTCACAGGGGGTGGACTAGAAGCAGACTCCGCCACCGCCGGGGCAGTTTCAGATCGTGCTTCAACAGGGGCGGCTTCTGTATCATCTGCTTCAGTCAAAGGGCTTTCGCGGGATTCTTCGACCTTTGCGCCGTCGTCGGGTACTGGAGGTGCTGCCCCAACGAGAACTTCACTGCCTGCGGCTGTACCAGGCCCAGCAGTCGCAGCCGGTTCTGCTTCCCTTTCCACACTCACCTCGCGGGTGACTTCAACTTCTTCTACTTCGGTTACAACCCTGGTGACTTCAACCGTTTCCCCTTCTTCCACAACGGTTTCGGTGACGACTCTGGTCACCTCCACTTGCTCAACAATCGTTTCGACTATCGTTTCAGCTTGGCAGGCAACGAGCACGGCCGTTAACAAAAATAACCCAAGCCATAAACGCTTTTGGATCGCCATAATTCTCTCCTAATTTAAGTCAATTCAAAAAATAAGACTAAGATCAGTAGCTTTTTTTGGATTGATTTAGAGCTATTTAGGGCTAGATAAGGTCCAGCCTTAAAAGCCTTTCTCGAAATCTTTATTAAGACGGTGTTTGTGGCAAATTAGTTCCCCAAACAAAACACCGCCCCCTTATGCAGAGGGCGGTGCTTGCTGCCTAGAAATTAGGAGGGGTATCCCTAGGCAATACGGACAACATCCAGGTCGAGGGAGGGGCAGATGTTATCCTAGGTTTAGTCAGGATTGTTCCAGTCGCGTTTTTCTCGTGCCAGTTTGGGGGGGAGGAGTTCCTCTTTAACCTGACTAAACTTAGTCTCTATCATACTCCAATTATGGCAAAATGTCCACCCTAATTTTGAGAATTTGAGAGCAAAACAATATAAAAATCATGGAGGCCAGAAAGGCAGGACTTCATGACTTTGAAGGAGAGCAACACGGCCGTTTCTTGGCGGGTTGTTGGCTATCTTTGTGATGATGCTCACGGTTATTGGGTGAAAATTGGCACTACTTGGAGATGTTGGCACTCTGCTATCCTGAATGCAATCACCGATTATGGTGTAGTACAGCATAAGGAGAGAATCGTAAAGATGATAAAAAGATTGTTTATATTGGTTTTGTTAGCCACGGCTGCTTTGTTGATGGCTTGTGCCCCCAAGGCTGATGAGGCAACGAGTCTGGCGGAAAACGGCCGTCTTGTCACTGTTTTCCGCGCCCCTACCTGAGGCTGCTGTGGTGATTGGATTGTATATATGAGAGAGAATGGGTTTACAGTTGAAGTCAAGGATGTGCAAAACTTGGCTGATATTAAGGCTCATTACAATATTCCAACACAACTCCAATCTTGCCATACAGCCATCGTGGATGGCTATATAGTTGAAGGACACGTTTCAGTTGCAGAAATTGAGCGTTTATTGTCGGAACGCCCGGCGGTAGCAGGTATTGCAGTGCCAGGTATGCCACCAGGTTCGCCAGGTATGGAGATGGCGGGTGTAACAGATGCGTCGTATGATGTTTTTACGTTTGATGAGGCAGGCAATATGGCCGTTTTTGCCAGTTATGATCAAACTAATTAGAGAGGGCGGGTCTCAGACCTGCCCTTATTTTGCATGATGATTTAGGCGTAAAGAGGCTTTGCAATTGGTTGGCGAGCCTGCTCTTCCTCGACTCTGTTCAACCACTCCTGTGTTAAGGCCTTAAAGAGTATGGGCTGTTCCAGATGTACACCATGTCCAGCACGGTCTAAAACAACATAGGAACCTCGAGGGTAATATCGGAGCAAGTTGCCAGTGTCCTCATAGCCTGTTATTGAATCATGTTTGCCTGTCAGAAGCAGCACAGGTTTTTCAAATGGGGTAGACAACTCATCAGCCACAAAGGAGAATCCTGGATTTTGGCTCAGCCGTGCCATGATTTCTTGATCCGCACGTTGAATCCCTTCGATCATCTCATGCTGTAGAGCTAGTACATTCTCTTCTTGCACGACAAGGACATCGTTCAGAAATGTGGCAAAGTGTGGTGGAAACTGAGTCAGGCCTTCTGGATTGCTGACGATAACAAGATGGGGGGGCAAAATACGTTGTTTAGGATCATCAGGTACGGAAGGGGCCATGAGGAACATACCATCTATTTGTTCATGCTTTTGGTGCAAAAGACCCCGGGCAATATATCCTCCATATGAGAACCCTATGACGAGAAAGCGTTGCTGAGGAAACAGATCGTCCATAAATTGTACCACAACATCAAGGACATCTTCATTTCCGTTGAGCCATGACCCACCTTTTGTCTTTCCCATGCCGGGCAAATCGAGATAAATACGCTGCCAACCCTCTCGCTGGCTGAAGATAGGTTCAAAAGCTGTTTTCATGACGTGATGATCATTAGGACGGCCGTGCAACATCAATACAGGTTGCCCTTCACTACAAAGTTCATAAGTTTATGAGTTGACGGGTAACGGCCGTACTACATTGCTCCCTATTGTCCGTGCCCTTACTGATTTTGGCCTAGCCTATTTGCAATATCCGCCACCTGATACGGATTTTGTACCCGCCTCGTCAACCATGGGAGCACTATCTAAGTTTTACTTATCTGAGCAAGCGGGCAATTTATCGCTTTTGGTCGAGTTGCACACGGATAAGGATGTGTTTCATTGTAGTCTTGAAGATGGGAGGATGGTGAAGTTGGGATTTGGCGATGTTGTTGCGCCGGATTTAGTTGTGCGGGGAGAAACGGCCGTTTTCATGGCCCTCATTGTAGGTTACAAAACCGTCGCCGCCGTCATCCAAAATAATGAGCTACATATTGTAAAAGGAGATGAACTAACAGCCACTACTTTCTTTGCCCTATTTGAGGGGGACTACTTGGTGAATGAGTTAGCTTGACGGTTGGCTCCACTGATACTGTGTGACGGACTCAAGAGGTTGGGCTACTGCCAGCGCTCCTGCAAAATTCGGGTGCAGATGTAGTGCAAGCAGCTCCCATTTCTGGTGGCTGCCCTCCTCAATCCACAAAAATCGGGCCTCATCGCCAGGTCTAAAAGAAACAGCGAAAGTGCGTAAGGGGTAAGACAAGCCTTCACCAATGGCTTTGATAAAGGCTTCTTTGCGTGTCCAGCAATTGAAAAAGGCCTCAATTTTTTGTGATTCTGGCAGTTGACGAAAGATATTGTATTCTATGGCAGAGAAATGACTCTTGGCAATATTGTCAGCATCGGCTAACGGCCGTTTGTACTCCACATCCACGCCGATCGGTCGTCCTCGCGTAAAGGCTAGCAAAGCTAAATCTTGTGAATGGGAGACATTGAACTGCAAATCAGTTTCATGCAGCAGCAGCGGCTTGCCAAAGTCGTTATGGGCAAATTGCACTTGGTGCGGCGGGATGTTTTCATAACGGTCGATCAATAACCGTAATACCCCTCTGGCCACTGCGTAGCGGCGTCGGTCTACCGCCTGCACGAAACGAGCGGCTCGGATGCGTTCCTCAGGAGATAGTAGATTGTAAAAAGAGGTGAAGTTTTGAGTTAATGATAGGCAGTGTATATGAACGGCCGTGTCCACTAATATCAAATCATCTGGTAGAGATAGCCAGTTGTCATCCATCTTATAAACGGTCAATCAAAAAGACCAAAGCCAAGACCAATATACCCAGTCGTTTGATACCCTCTTCCTGCCAACTGACAATATAATCATACTGGTTCAAGTCTTGGCTCAATTCCCCAATTGGCTCTGGCAAATCAGAAAACATAGGTTCTCTAGAGCGGCTAGTTAAATTAGCTGGCACTTCATTGTAAATCGTAAAGTAAGGTTGTTCAGTTTCTTCTTTCAGGACGAGCCACAAACTATCTCCTACATGCAATACGAAATAAACTCGCTCCTCATCATCATCCTGTACATGATATTCACTCAAAATCGCATAGACTGCATGATCCAAGACAATAGCATAACCTTTGCTTTGGCGACCTCCTATCAGCTTAATAGCGGTGGCTGCCAGATCCATTTGGGCGATTGTTTTGCCAGATGAGCTGGCAAAACGTACATACCTATCAGAATGTTCGGCTGATAACCAAGGGCTGGCATAGTCAGCTACTATTTTTAGACTACCAGCACGGTCAAATAGATGGTAGACGCGAGAACCGTCCTCATCGTCCTTATGCAGCTGTTTAACACCAAAATCAATCATATACCGATTGTACAAGTCCCAAGAATATTGACCAAATGTGTACATATTCAGCCTTGAGGCGTGGCAGCCAACAGAGTATTATCAGCCGATAATGGGCCTCTTTTGCCCTGCTTCAAATCGCCCCTTAAAATTTCTAATTCTTTAACGTCAAAAGCTAGCAACTGTGATATACTCGTAGATGCGGGATAGTACAACAATACCCTCTTCGAAACCAAAACGAGCAACCAGAAAATCATGAGCGAACACCAACCATTTGTCCATTTACATGTCCATAGTGAGTTTTCCTTATTAGATGGTCTTAGCCGCATTAAAGAGCTAGTCGAGCGGGCTGTTGAACTGAATCAACCAGCGATTGCTCTGACTGATCACGGAACCATGTATGGTACGATGCCCTTTTATCGTGCCTGCAAACAAGCTGGTGTGAAGCCCATTATCGGTGTTGAAACCTATCTCTCCATGCGTAAGATGACGGACAAAGACCCTCAGTTGGATAAAGACCGCCGCCATATGCTTCTGCTAGCACAAAACCAGACAGGGTATTTGAACTTGCTGGAAATAGCGAGTGCCTCTCAGTTGGAAGGCTACTACTATAAGCCTCGCATTGACCGCGAATTTATGGCTAAATTTAGTAGTGGGCTTATTGCCACAACAGGCTGTATGGCAGCCGAAATCCCACAAGCTCTCAACCAAGGTAATCAGAAATTAGCCAACCAGTTAATGGGGGAATATGTAGATATTTTTAGTCGAGATCGTCTCTTTATAGAATTGCAGGAACATTCTATTCCTGAACTGACCGAGATCAATAAGCAGCTTATTGAGATGGCACCACGCTATGGCCTGGAGCGTAATTTTTTGGCGACAAATGATGTCCATTATACGCGGGCCGCAGACGCCGACCCTCATCAAGTGTTGCTCTGTATCCAGACCAGTTCGACGATTCAAAACCCCAAGATGCGCTTCTCCGACAAGGAGTATTATCTGAAGTCGCATGGTGAGATGGCCAAGCTGTTTGGCGATGTGCCAGGGGCCTTGAGCAATAGTTTGCTGATCGCCGAGATGTGTGATGTGGATTTGAGCAGCAAAGGCTACCATTTGCCGGAATTTGCAGTGCCAGAAGGGCATACGCCACAAACATATTTGCAGACTTTGTGTGAGGAGGGTTTAGTTTGGCGTTATGGGGAAGATCGGGCCAAAACAGACGAAGCTCTACGCCAACGTTTGGCATATGAATTGAGTGTGATCAATCGCATGGGGTTTGATACTTATTTTCTTATTGTGTGGGACTTGTGTGAATGGGCTGTGCGTTCAGATAAGTGGTGGCAGGCTTGGCAAGACCCTTTCCCTTATGAAAGTTATGAGGCGTGGAAGGCCAATGATATTTGGTGGAATACACGAGGCTCAGCTTCAGGGTCTGTTGTGGCTTATACGTTGGGCGTAACGGGTATCGATCCCCTAGAGAATAATTTGATTTTTGAGCGATTTTTAAACCCGGGCCGTGTCTCTATGCCGGATATTGATTTGGATTATCCAGATGATTTGCGACCACAGATGGTGGCTTATACCAAACGGCGTTATGGCTCGGAGAAGGTGGCACAGATTATTACGTTCGGAACGTTGGGGGCACGGGCCGCGATCCGTGATGTGGGGCGGGCGATGGACATGCCCTTGCATGAAGTAGATGGGATTGCTCGGATGGTGCCAGCTATTCCAGGTAAGCCTGTGAAAATTGAGAATGTGCTGGATCGTGAGCATGAGTTTTATTCGTCGGAATTGTTGGAGCACTATAAGCGGGAGGAGGGTGTGAAGGCGCTGCTGGATACGGCCAAGAATTTGGAGGGGGTGTCACGCCATGCTTCTAGCCATGCAGCGGGGGTGATTGTATCAGATCGGCCGTTGCATGAATATGTCCCGCTTAACCGACCGACAAGCGGCGATGCGGGTTTAGGTGGCCTGGATCGGGTGACGCAGTGGCCAATGGAGATTGTAGAATCTATTGGTTTGCTGAAGGTGGACTTTTTGGGGCTTAGTACGTTGACGGTGATGCGGCGGGCGGCCCGGTTGATTGAAGAGCGCTATGGTATCAGCTATACCATGGATAATATTCCTTATGATGAGGGGCATATAGGTCCTGATCCCGACAAAAAGCCTGATGCTTTGTTTGATATGCTGGGGCGCGGGGAAGTCGCTGGCGTTTTCCAGGTGGAAGGGGCAGGGATGCGTCGCTTGATGATGGAAATGAGACCGCGCAAATTTGACCATATTGTGGCGGCTATTTCATTATATCGACCAGGGCCAATGGAAAATATTCCAGAATATATCCGCCGTATGCATGCGGCAATCTATGATGACAAGGATATTGTCAAATACCATACCCCTGCTTTAGAACCGATTCTCAATGATACTTATGGCATTTTGGTGTATCAGGAGCAGATCATTCGTATTGCGGCAAATTTGGCGGGGTATGAGCCGGGCGAAGCGGATATGATTCGCAAGGCGGTGGCTAAGAAGAAGAAGGATTTGATGGAAAAGCATCAGGCGCAGTTTACAGAAGGCGCTATGGAGCGGGGGTTTAGCCAGGAGGTGTGTGATGCGATTTGGGGGGATATTGAGTTTTTTGCCCGTTATGGTTTTCCTAAGGGACACGCCGCATCATATGGTAAGATTACCTGCCAGACGGCTTATTTGAAGGCGCATTATCCAGTTGAGTATTTGACGGCGATGCTGTCGGTGGAGCGGGATAACACGGAGAAGGTGCGCCGCTATTTCGCGGAGGCCAAGGGGTTAGGGATTGATGTGTTGCCACCGGCTGTGAATAAGTCGGCCTTGGATTTTACGATTGAGGATGATCAAGAACGGCCGATTATCCGTTTTGGCCTCGGTGCGATTAAAAATGCGGGGGCGGCAGCTCTCAACTTAATTATCGAAGAACGAGAAGCGAATGGCCCCTTCAAGTGTATCGCCGATTTGGCAGAACGAGTAGATTTACGGCGGGTGGGCAAACGGCCGTTGGAGTTCATGATTAAGGCCCGAGTTTTTGACCAGTGGGGGGAACCAACTCAATTTATAGAAGCCTTGGAGCGTATTGTCAGCGATAGTGGGCGCACTCATGAAGCCGCGGAGGCAGGTCAGATGAGTCTATTTGGGGGGGCTGCAGGCGCATCCTTAAAGATGGATGTGCAGCTTATTAAGCCATTACCGGAGATTGATGAAATCGAACACAAACTATTGTTGGAGTGGGAGAAAGAGGCTCTAGGTGTGCATGTGTCGGAGCATCCTTTGGAACGGCCGTTGCAACAACTCCAGCCCCATACTAGCACCACCATCAGCGAGATTGATACTAATGCCAATGGTAAGCAAGTACGCATAGCTGGTATGGTTAGCCAGTTGCGGACGCTGACAACCAAAAAAGGTGATCCCATGGCCTTTGGTACGTTAGAGGATTTAGAGGCCAATATTGATCTGGTATTTTTCCCACGTACCTGGCTGGAATGTCGGGATGAAGTTGTGGTAGACCAAGTGATGTTGGTGACGGGCAAGGTGCAGACGAAGGGAGATGATGTCAATATTATTGTCACTCGGGTTTCAACTAAAGTGGAGATAAACCAGGATGCTGATGCTCCTGCGGAGAATATGTTGACTTTGTCCCATGATTATGAAGTGGAATCTGTGACAGAGGCTGCTGCTGCTCCTATACTATCTTCTCCTGATCCGCCCCCCTTTATTGCCGAACCAACAGCCACAACTTCATACACGACCCCACTTCCTCCCCCTAATTTTGATGAGGATTCAGTTGCTAAGCCTCGCACCGAGCCTAAAAAGCCCGTATTTGGTGACGGAAAAGTGAAGACGAATGGAAACGGCCGTAATGGCCACAAGACAATCGTGATAGAAGTCAAGCCCACAGGCAACTGGCAAAATGCGTGTCGCCAATCCCTCAAACTAGCCCATCAGTTTGAGGGCGAAGAGTCCCTAAGCCTACGGTTGGCTGGCCAGAATTTAACAATGGACTTTCCTAATCACCGTACACAGTTTTGTCCCGAATTGATTAATCAACTAGAACGGCTACCTGGCATAATGCGTGTATATGCCCTCTAAAGCAAAGGCCGCTTTAAGTCCTCTGCCATTATCATAGTACAATCTTCCCCAAACACTAATGATCTATTTGCTGCTGCAAAGCAGTGACAATAAAAGAGGGCGACCCTGCGGTCGCCCTCATATTTAAGGTAGTATTAGAGATTGTGTTGCTACTGTTTCACAACATAGGGTAGTAAAAAGGGGCTATTTTGTCTGTTCAAAATACGTGCGGGTGAGAGAATTGGCCGTTTCTACTGCCTCCTCCAAAGATACTTGTCCATAGAAAGCACGTTCGATCTCTTTCCCTACAGCTTCTTCGACGCCCACCCAATTTGCCATAATAGGAACTCGCCGGATGATAGAAATGGTGTCAATAAAAATACGGCCGTTAGCCGGGGGTTGGTTTGGATCAAGAAAGTAGGGGGAATTGGCTACTGCGATTAATGAAGGGACTGTTCTGCCGGAGGTTGCCACTACTTCTTGGCCTTGAGCGGAGTTGGCGAATTCGATAAATGTCCAAGCAGCTTCTTTGTTTTTGGTAGCTGCCGCCATACAGTAGGCATCACTATGTAAAATGCCTGCGGCCGTTTGTCCGACGGGCAAAGAAATGGTATCCCAAGCAAAGTCGGTGATTGTGCGATAGGTGGGCACCCCCCGACGACTGTTAAACATCATGGCCAAACGGCCGTTTAAGAAACGCACCTCACTTTTCTCTACAGCCTCAGCTACAGCATCTGGCACTACATGTTCCTTAATTTGCAAATCCACAAACCACTGGAAGGCAGCCATGGCTTGAGGGCTGTCTAAGGCTAGACGGGTAGGATTGGTAGGATCATCCACCAATTCGCCGCCATTTTGCCAAATGAATGGGGCCAGACGGAAAAAACTTGGTGCTATACCGACCCCATATTGATCAATTGTGCCATCATGATCCATATCTTGAGTGAGTGCCCGAGCCAAATCTAGGAAATCATCCCATGTCCATTGAGTTGTAGGATAAGGAAGTTCGGTCGCATCAAAAAGGTCTTTGTTGTAATAGACAACAAGGCTAGAGACGTTTTGGGGAAGACACCAAAGGGTGTCTTCATAGTGGAAGGATTCAATGACTTCAGGAAAAAAGTCTGATTCTTGGATGAGTGGACTGTTAGCTAGATAATCCTCAAGTGGCTCTAAAGCTCCTTGTTCAGCAAAGTGGGCAAAACGACGGTAATTTAATAGCATAACATCAGGTGGCGCACCACCGGAAAAATCTGTGGCTAACTGACGCCGATATTCGCTTTGACTAGGAATATGGCGTAATTGTAAGGTGATATCAGGATGTAATTCTTGAAAGGTGGCAACTAGTGTTTCGTAGGCTGCAAATTCGGCAGGATCACCAAAAACGATGAAGGAAATGGCTAGTTCCTCACGATCACTCGTACATCCTACAAGCAGCGATCCTGTCAGCAGAACAAAACAGCCTAATAATAAGGAAGGGAATGCAATGGCTCGGTCAGACTTTTTCCTGAAATTATTTCTTCTCATTCATCTTCTATACTGCATATAGGCATCATGTGACATTCCTACCAGGGTAAAAAATGTTACTCAGGAATCGTCCACAAATAACATTTTAAATCAAGGGGACGATTGATTCCTCAAGCATCGGCCGTTTTTCTGCCAAAAATATAAAAAGTTAAAATGGCCAATGCTTTAGTGCTCGCGCAGGGTATATATTTGAGTTAAGTATGGTCAAATAGATTGGTCAGGGACAAATTATGCAAAAAGTAACGTTGTAACCATAGGAATAGAACAACAACAGGCAGGCTCATAATGACAGCTGCACTCATTAACAAGGGGACATTAGTTGGGTCTAGTTGGTTAAGGATTTGTAGGCCAACAGGTAGAGTATAGAGTTGAGGGTCGTAAAGGTACAAAACAGGGCCAATAAAATCGCTCCAATACAAGATGAAGGTGAGAACAGTGATGCCAGTTGTTGTAGGCCAGGTTAACGGCCGTCCTAGTTGCCACCAGATATGCCATACTGTTGCTCCGTCTAAGTGCGCAGCCTCAAAAATCTCAGCCGGGATACGTCGGTAAGCCCAATAATAAAGTAAGACAAACAAAGGGTTACTGCCAGCAAAGGCTGGAATAATTATAGCCCATAGTGAATCTACTAAGCCTAACCAGCGTAAAATTTGGAAGCGGAATAACCAAATAGCTGCACCTGGTATTAACAGCATGGCAATACTAAAAAGTTGCAAATGTTTTTGTGTTCTGATTGGCATCTGTGCCATGCTCAATCCCGTAAGCGAAGCAATGACTAATGTTACAGGTACTGCGATCGCCACAATATAGAGTGAATTGATAATATAACGGGTCATGGGTAAGATATTGAAAATTTCTGAGTAATTTTGCCAATGCGCTGTTTGTGGCCACCATTCGATGGTGACGGAAGGTGGCAAACCAGGTTGACGCAGGGAAGCAGTGATTATCCAAAAAAGAGGCAGAATAAAAACGGCCGTTGCCAACAAAGCCAATATATGCTGCAATCCACTTTTAAGCTTAGAAGTCATCCGTATATACTTGTTCCCCAATAAGGTTCATAATGCCAGCAATAAGCATGGCTATGACCAGATACACGAGCAGTAGTAGCGCTGCGGCCATGCCAAAATCAAAATAATCAAATGCCAGCTCATAAATCAACAATGGCACGAAGGTAGTCGCATAATAAGGCCCCCCATAAGTTAACACGAAGGAGGGCGTAAAGGTGTTTTGCATGCTCACCATCAAATCTCGGAATGTTAGAAGTAACATCCAGGGCAGCAGTAATGGCAATGTTATTCGCCAAAAGCTTTGCCAATTGTTGGCACCGTCTATCATAGCTGCCTCGTACAAAGAATGGGGGATAGTTTGCAATCCGGCCAATAATACAATAAATCCTTCTCCAATTTGAAACAAGGACATGATCACAATGGCCATTCGCGCTGTACTGGGTTCAGTGAGCCAAGGAGGGGCCGGTAATTGCAGCCATGACAAGATAATATTGAGTGGCCCATAAATGGGGTTGAAAATCCATAACCAGACCAGCGCATAAGCCACTTCAGGAATCGCGGTTGGTAAATAAACTGCGGCCCGGTAGATACCAAAAATACGTTGTTTCTGTTGAAGTAGTAAGGCAAAGATTAAAGCCCCTAGAAGACGCAGAGGAACGGCCGTTCCCAAAAAAACAAAAGTACCTTCCAGGGCAATACGGACTATAGATGAATCTCGTAGTTGCCGGAAATTGTCCAAACCTACCCAATTGGGTACGTTCAATGCGTCATAATCTGTAAATGCAATGACACTGGTAGCAATTGCCGGTAGCGCCACCAACAATATCGTGCCTAATATATAAGGCACAAGAATCAGGCGTAAGTGAAATTGATAAGATGAAAGTTGTTTTTTTGCGAACCATGATTTCATAAAATAGATTGCTTGTGATTTATCATTGGGCCACCTTCTAGCTGTGTAACAGGTTCGAGAATTTTAGCATCAGTATGAAAGAGCAAGACAATTATAGTCAGAAATCATAAAATGCGTAGGGAGTCTGGAAAAGGGGGCTACGTGGTGGATTGGCTGTTCGTGGGGCAATCGTCAGCTAGGGGAATTGACGAAATGGGCGAATTTAATACAATCGCAAACTGAGTAACTGTTTGGCGATTCTTTATTATAGAAAATTCAGCGGAATAAACCGCCAAACCTGAAGTGCCACAGTTTTCCTTTCTCTAATTTTAAACTGTGACACACTTAAGCTACAAATGCTTGGCTAAATTTATAGGTATTTTAAAGAATAGAGGAGCGATAAAATGAATCTAGGGTTGAAACGTGGGATATGGATAATTATTCCTGCGATTTTTGTGATGACAGTTTTGTCAATTATGAGTATTTGGTCACCAGAAGCAACTGTGGTGGCCGATACACCTCCGCCAATGTTGCCGGAATTTGATGGAGCGGGCTTTTCAGGTCTATTAAACGCTAAGTTGCTGAACCAACAACCGATTTCTATATCCACTGAGGCAACGGGTTGGTCACTCGTTTTGAGTGAAACTTTTACAACAACGTTGGATACGATGATGTGGTCAGCGATTGATAATGATGGTGCCAGCAACGGGGAGTATTATTGGGCGACTGGTGTTTTCAGTAATACAGGTATGACAGATACAGTTAGTGCTCGCGCCATTAGCGGTGGGGCTGATGGAATGAGCGTAACAGAAACAGATGGATATCCAGATAATGCTGATTCCTGGTTGGTATTGGGGCCATTCAGTACAGAGGGAGCTAATTCAGCCGTAATTACGTTTGATTATTTTTTCGATGCGGCAATTGGCGACTTTTTTGGTGTAGCCGTTTCTACAGATGGTGGTTTGAATTATGTGGGAAAGGAGCAAAATGGTGGTGTAGCTAGTAATGGCTGGCAAAGTGTGAGTTATAATTTGAATGATGCTGTGGGGGAATCGGCCGTTTACGTAGCCTTCATCTTTACATCAGACGGTAGTGGTAATACCAATAATAGGTTGGGTGCTTATGTAGACAATGTTAACCTCTATATGAGCTTTTCACTCAGCACCTATTTGCCCTTCATTAATAAGGCCTTTACCCCTACCCCCACAAATACTCCGGTTCCCACCAATACCCCTACACCTATACCAGTGCTAGATCATTATCGAGATGATTTTGATGATCCTGACTCTGGCTGGGAAATGCGCCGTACAGATATAGGCAATACAAGTGATTGGGCTGTTAAGTATCGTTCGGATGAGCAGTTAGAACTAGAAGTGGATAATACGAGCAACTACATCATTGTTTCACCACTGGTAGAAGCCCCTGAACCACCTTACAATATTGAATTAAAGGCTCGATTTGGCACTGATTCGGATGATCGCCATATTTATGGCATTGTGTTTGCTGCCGATTGGAATGGCACAGCGTGTCCCAACAATGTCTACACAAGCTGCTTTAATAAATATCATTGGCTGCGAGTCGAATGGGATGAATCTGATCCTGGCAATCCTTTCTTGGAATTTATGATGAGGCGTATCCATAGCCACAATGCCAATAATAGCCCACAAGGGGTTGATTTGCTTGGTTGGAAGAAACTGAATAATGCTTCCCCGACAGGTTGGCATGAATGGGATATCCTGGTTGAAGAAAATGGCAAAATCAGCATTTCTTTTGATGATAATCTGGTGGCCACAACGACCAGCACAACGGATATAGGGCTGCCCTATTTCGGCGTGATGCTAGAAACAAGGCATGAAGGCGGGGCCTATGCTAAGTTTGACTATTTCAAGTATGATGCAGTGGATTAGCGGCTGTTAGATTTCTAGGGATAATCCTCTAGAAAGCGATTTTCACCCGCACCTTGACCTTCTTCTCCGCAGGGGAGGGTTTGGGTGCGGGTGATTTTGATTATGGGAGATTACGGCCGTTCGCGTAGGTGGGGGAAGAGTAGCACCTCACGGATGTTGTCTTTGCCTGTGAGCAGCATAACTAAGCGATCGACTCCGACGCCAAAGCCACCATTGGGGGGCATGCCGTAACGCATCGCCCGCAGATAATCTTCGTCAATGGGATTGAGTTCGTCATCATCTTTGCGGTACATTTGTTGCAAGGATTCAAAGCGTTTTTGCTGCTCAATGGGATCATTTAATTCAGTAAAAGCATTACCCATTTCCATACCACAGATAAATATCTCGAAACGCTCGACATGAAAAGGATCGTTGGGCACGCCTTTGGCAAGGGGAGAGATGTCACGGGGATACTGGGTGATGAATGTGGGCTGAATGAGACGGGGTTCCACGTAATCGCCTAGTAAAGTGTCAATCAATTTGCCCCAACTCGCGTCGGCAGGGGCATCGCCACCAATATTACGGATGGCGTTTAACAAGCTAGGGGCGTCGGGATAATCCATATAATCTATTTCGGCGAACTGTTTGATGGCATCACGCAAGGTGATACGTGGCCAAGGGCCAGTGAAATTGATTGTGTGTTCATTGTAGGTGAGGGTGGCGGTTCCTAGCACTTCCTGAGTAATATAAAGAACCATTTTTTCCAAGAAGTGCATCACGTCTTCATAATCCCAGTATGCGGCATAGAATTCCATCATGGTAAATTCGGGGTTATGGGTACGGTCTACACCTTCGTTGCGAAAGTCACGGCCGATTTCATACACACGCTCGAAACCACCAACTAACAGCCGTTTGAGGTAAAGCTCAAAGGAGATGCGGAGGTAAAGTTCTTGTTTAAGTTGATTATGGTGGGTGGTAAACGGCCGTGCAGCTGCCCCACCATACAAAGGTTGTAACAGTGGGGTTTCTACCTCTAAAAAGTCATGCTCGTCCATGAAGTGGCGCATGGCATTGATGATCTTGCTGCGGGTGCGGAAAAGATCACGCACTTCGGGATTGACAGCTAGATCAGCATACCGTTGACGATACCGTTCCTCAATATCGGCAAAGCCACTATAACGAATCACCTCACCATCTACCTCTTGTTCCTTGCCAATAGGTAGGGGAGTGACGGCTTTGCTCAGTAGCGTCCATTCAGCAACACGGACTGAAATTTCGCCAGTACGGGTACGGAAGAGGCTACCCTTAGCTTGCACAAAATCACCTAAATCGAGGAGCTTGCGGAAGATGCGGTGTGCGTCTTCGCCGATGTCGTTGCGACGGACGAAGAGTTGAATACGGCCGTATTCATCAGCGATATGGGCGAAGACTGTCTTGCCCATATCACGCAGGCTCACTAAACGTCCGCAAACCGTGACCTGTATCTGCTCGTCAGCATCATCCCGAAAAGCAGCCAGGGCAACGGCCGTTGTATGGGTTCGTTCGACACGAGGTGGATAGGGGTCAATACCTGTTTCCTGTAGCTGCTCTATCTTTGCTAGACGCTGTTCTTCCAAAGGTGAAGGTTGCCAACTCATAATTGCTCCAAAAACTGTCTTCAAACTCCCCACTCAAAAAAAAGCCCGCGCAAAGCACGGGCGATGATATAAACGTACCAGCCCCTGATAATTATTCGATCTTAACCACCCGAAACTCGATGAAGCCATTGGGGGCATTGACGCTCACCACATCACCAACTTTTTGTCCGAGGAGCACTTTGCCCAAAGGACTTTCATTGGAGATGCGGCCTTCAGCGGGATCAGCCTCGGCCGGGCCAACCAGATGATAACGCTCTTCTTCGTCAAAGCCATCTTCCACCACAGTGACCCAATCACCCACACGTACAAAGTCATGGGGTTCATTATTTTTGGTGTCAATGATCTGGTAATTGCGTAGGATATCCTTGATTTCTTGGATACGTGATTCCAAAAAGACCTGGGCGTTACGAGCAGCTTCCAATTCAGCATTTTCGACAAAATCATCATCTTGCCCATCTTCAAAGGCACGTTGCAAACGCTCGGCAATTTCTTCTCGCCCTACGGTTTCAAGCTGGTTTAGCTCCTGAGTTAACCTTTCTAGACCTTCAGTTGTTAATAATGTTGGTTTCTTTATCGTCATCATATACCTTTACCTGAAATTTAAGCGGGGGATTATACCAATAACCAGGTTGACAAACAAACCACTTGTTGCCTCGATTGTTCGTTTCAATTTTGGCTGAGAACAGAGCATAATTATGCCCTGATTAACGCCCGCAAGACCTTGAGATTCTCTACATCCATATCTATATCATTGCCATCATCATCTTTTTCTGTTTTGGGTGTTTCGAGATGGGCAGGATGATCGGCCCAGCGTGGATCATTGACAAAATTGGCAAAACCCTCACGACCAATGAATCCTTGTCCAATGTGTTCATGACGATCTTTGCGACTGCCAAGATTATGTTTGCTGTCATTAAGATGGAAGCATTTAATTTGGTTGAGGCCGACGACACGGTCGAATTCAGCGAGGGTGGTGACATAGGTATCAGGAGTGCGAATATCGTAACCCGCGGCGAAGACATGGCAGGTGTCAAAGCAGACGCCGAGACGCTCATTTTGGCCCACTTGCTCCAAGATAGTGGCTAGATGCTCGAAGCGATGACCCAGATGGGTGCCTTGTCCAGCCATGGTCTCTAGGCAAACGGTAGTGTGTGGAGCAGAATCGGCCGTTTCCCTTAACACCTGCTGCAAGCCCTGGGCAATCTTGGCCAACCCTTCGTCCACACTTAGCTCCATGTGCGAGCCAGGATGAAATGTGAGCAAGGGGATACCCAATAACCCCGCCCGTTCTACTTCGATTTTGAGGGCTTGGCAGGATTTCTGCCATAGCTCATCTTTGGGTGAGGCTATATTTATCAAATAGCTGGCATGAACCGCGACAGGTTGAACGTGACTAAAGGTTGCTGCGGCTTCTTTGAAGGCAGCCACATCTTTGTCTGTTAACGGCCTGGCCTTCCACTGCCGATTGCTTTTGGTGAAGATCAGCATAGAGTCGCAAGTTGCATCTTGTCCACGTTGATAGGCGGTATGGACACCGCCAGCAGTACTCATATGTGCGCCTAATCGCATAATTTCCTCGAGTAAGAATTGGTAATTGGGGTATTATGACCCGTTGCCAATTGCTCAGTAGTATACATCTGGCCGTTTTGGGCTTAGATAGCCTATTGTTTCATTGCCATCGAGACTATAGATGCCATCCCCAACCACGCGCCAAACATTGTTGCCAGCTAGGTCTACAATGAAGGGTTCTTGCAAACGGCCGCTTTTTTCCCCATCTAAAGTATATAGCACATTACCTATCAGGTAAGCGAATTGTTCACCTTTTCGATCTATTAAACCACGCATCTTTTAAGAAGGTGTGATTGCTTCTACCACTCGGGTCTGAATCTTGGTTTCGCTGGTGAGCGTGCGATGAACAGGACAACGATCGGCAATGTTGGCCAAACGGGCAATCTGTTTTTCATCTAGATCGCCCTCAAAGCTGATCTCAGTTTCGATGAGGTCAATTTTGGCATTGGGAGAGCTTTCACACTCTTGACAGTCGCGGGCGTAGATTTTGTTGTGTTCGATGCGAAGCGTAACCGTTTCCACAGGCCACTGTTTACGGCGGGCATAAAGGTGAACGGTCATCACTTTGCAGGCGGCCAGCGAGCTGAGAAGCAGGCCATAAGGAGATGGCCCCATGTCATCGCCGCCGTCATGTTTCGGCTCGTCGGCTAACAAGAGGTGGTCACCTGCTTGGATTTCAACCTGTAGATTATGTAAACTTTTGGCTGTTACGTACATGATAGATTCCTTTGTAATTGATAATTTTGTAGTTAAGTGTTTGGCGATTCATTATTATAGAAAATTCAGCGGAATAAACCACCAAACCTGAGGTGTCACAGTTTTCCTTTCTCTAATTTTAAACTGTGACACACTTAAGTGTGTCATGCTTATGAAGAACGGCCGTTCATGCCTTGGCCTTATTGGCCCCTGCCACTAGAAAGGGCAACTAGGAAACGGCCGTTGCCCTGTACTGCCTCTGTTTCATCCGTGCGCCATAACCTCCATACCGGCATAGATGGCACCGTATAAGCCAGCTTGCGGGTTAGTGATGACATAGATGGGGATTTGGGCCATGATAGCAGAGAAGCGACCTTTGTTTTGGAAGGCAGCCAGGAAGTTGCTAGTTTTTAGTTGGGACAAAATGCGTGGGGGGATGCCACCACCAAGATAGATGCCGCCGGTGGCTAGGAGGGTGAGGGCCAAGTTGCCTGCCTCGTCTCCCAATACTTCCATGAAAAGATTGAGCGTAGCGTTGCAGATGTCTGTGTGCTTTTCCAGAGCGGCGTTGACAATGACGGGAGTGGGGTCTGTGGCTGCTTCAAGTTCACTGCGAAGCCATTGAGGTTCATGATAACGGCCGTTGTTCCGAAAATAGGCGTAGATGTTGGGGATGCCCACACCAGAGCAAATACGTTCATAACTAACATGGTCAAAATGTTGGCGCAAATAGTTTAATAACGCCATTTGCTCATCATTGGTGGGGCCAAAAGCAGTGTGGCCCCCTTCAGATGGATGTGCTTCATAGGATCGGCCGTTCCACACTAAAAACGCTTCGCCTAATCCAGTGCCGGGTGCTACGATGCCAATGGCTCCCTTAGGCTTACGAACGCCTTCATTGAGGGTGACTAAATCGGATGCTTCCAAGTGGGTAACGGCCGTAGCGATGGCTTCAAGGTCATTGAGCAGGCGGACCGTAGGAATATTGAATTGATGGCGGATAACGGCTGCGTCAACCATCCAAGGTAGGTTGGTGATTCGGGCGCAGCCATCTACCACAGGCCCTGCTACACCAAAGCTGGCCCGCGTGACAGTCGCTTTGGTCACAGCCAAAAACTCTGTGATGATGGCTTCTAACGAGGGGTAGCCATCACTCAGATAACGGGCTTCATGGAGCGGCTGTCGTGCTCCTTTCTCCTCAGAGATGAGTGCCAATACAGTTTTTGTACCGCCAATATCACCAGCTAATAGCATGTCTCAATTAAAAAAGAGGCACAAGATTGTGCCTCTTTATAAATTTGTTAACTCTAAGCTGATTATGATTCTACTCTGACACCACGCCAAAAGGCAACGTGATCTTTGATCTGTCGTGCAGCAGCTTTGGGATTGGCATAATACCAGGCTCCGCCAGTGTTTGTTTTGTCCTCCACGACGATGTCATAGTAGTTGGCCGTGCCTTTCCAAGGGCAAACAGAAGTGGAACTATTGGCCTGAAAATACTCTTTGTTGATAGATTCAGGGGGGAAATAATGATTACCTTCGACGATTTGGGTTTGATCGCTCTCAGCGAGAACGACACCGTTCCAGATTGCTTTAGTCATATTTGGCATGCTCCTTATAGATAGAGGTTAAGAGGAGGTTAGGATGAGGTGATGGACTCGTCGCCGAGAATCTCTGACAGGATACTGAAATTTTCTTGGCAGTGCCCACATTTATCGAGGTGGTGTTTGACCAAGGGCATGAGGGCTACGGCCGTGGCCTCATCAGTCGTGGCTAATTCAGCATACTCATCAAGCAGGCTGAAGGTGGCCTCGCAGGACAAATGAGCTGTGGCATCATCGTCTAACAAGTGCATGAGTTTGATGATTTCAGCTTGATGCAATTCGGCCGTTTCACCTTTATCTGGATTGGCCTTTTTAATTAGTTGTCGGAGTTTTTCGGTTAAATTTGCCATACTGATTGTTTGACGTGACTAGAGGAGCTATTTCTTACGTGAAGAAATCTAGTCATTGCTAGGAACGTAGTTCCTGGATTGCCCAATTACTCAAAAACGGCAATGATTTCTGCTGGGGTCAAGCCCTCCCGATCTAAGATTTTTTTAAGACGGCTGCGGGCATCGTGCAGCAGTTTGTAGACAGCATTGGGTTTCATGTTCATTTTGGCAGCTACTTCTTGAGTAGAATTGCCTTCAATAACGGCCGATACAATAGCAGTGCGCTGTTTGTCAGTGAGTTCGTATTCAATAAGTCTGTTAACACGTGCTATCATTTCGCCACGCTCCGTGGCATTTTCGGGTTGTAACACATTTTTGTCGGCGATGAGACTTGGTGTATAGTCGC
The DNA here is from genome assembly GCA_965223555.1 of Promineifilaceae bacterium (SeqCode). Taxonomy (GTDB): domain Bacteria; phylum Chloroflexota; class Anaerolineae; order Promineifilales; family Promineifilaceae; genus CBDCWU01. The sequence goes on along the minus strand of CBDCWU010000007.1, from coordinate 1,046,074 downwards.
CGCCATCATCACTTTGGGTTAGTTCTTCCAATGAGTGATTTTGCCAGCGCTTGCGGCGTAGCTCGGTAAGGGCCACCGAAACAGTGATTTTGTGGGCCCAAGTGGTGAATTGGCTGCGTCCAGCAAAAGTGTGAAGTTTATCGAGTATCTTGACGAGGGCTTCTTGAACGAAGTCTTCAGCGAGGGTTTCAAATTCTAGAGCGGATGTATTGACACGGCGCATGAGGCCACGCTGTAAACCATTGAGGAGAATTTGGCGCAGATCGGCAACGGCCGTTTCAAAATCTGCTCCTTCTGGATTGCCTAATTGGTGTAACCACTCTTTGTTTGTTCGTTTTTGCACAGAATATCCTTGATAATGTCCTTACTACTTTTATAGTTGCCCCAGAGAGAAATTTACTACAGAGCATACTGAGAACACAGAGTTTTTTAAAGACTTCCTCAGCGCCCTCTATGTTTTCTGTGGTTCAAATTGTGAAGTGTAAACATAGTGGACCTTTATTCGGGAGTGTATCTTACAGATGTATGGATAATTGTCTATTTTAATCGGCGAACGGCCGTTTTGGCAAAATAGAGGATTGGAAGATTAATGGCTTACGAGAGAAATCCTCGTATAGAAGGCAAAAAATGACACAGATTCACAGAGCAAGAGAAAATATATCTTTCCATCACTACTGTATACCTCTGCCCCTCTGTGTTACTCAGTGTCCCAGTTTTGGATTTAATCCGTAGTGGAGTTCGGCTATGTATGACTTAATCGTGATTGGGGCGGGTTCGGGAGGCATCACTGGGGCAGAGTTTGCAGTGCAATTGGGGGCCAAGGTGGTTTTGGTGGAGAAGGGGCGTATTGGGGGAGATTGTACATGGACGGGCTGTGTGCCGAGCAAAGCACTGTTACACGTGGCCAAGATGGCTCATATTGTTCGAGAAGCTGGGCAGTTTGGCTTGACGCCAGCACCTGTGTCCATGGATATGGGACTAGTTAAGGATTATATAAATGCTTCGGTTGCTGAAGTTTACCAATATGAAACGCCGGAGCAACTGGAGGCAAAGGGGATTGAGGTGATTGCGGGTGAGGCATGTTTTGTGGATGAGCGGACGGTGAGGGTGAACGGCCGTCGCCTTACTGCCAAACACTTTCTTATTACAACAGGAGCTGAGCCCATCATCCCGCCTATTCCTGGCTTGGCCGATGTCACCTTCATGACCTATGAGCAGATTTTTGAGAATAAACGGTTGCCGGAGCATTTGTTGATATTGGGAGCTGGGCCGATTGGGGCGGAGATTGGGCAGGCATACGGCCGTTTGGGGGCCAAAGTGACGTTGATCGATATGGTCGGATTGTTGCCACAGGTGGATGATGAGGCTAGTGATGTTCTGACGGATATATTGGCGAGTGATGGCGTGCAATTTGTGCAGGGAAGGGTAACGGCCGTTGCCCGGCAAGGCTCTGATGTTTATGTCAATTTGGATGATGGTACGACGATTATGGGTAACATGCTTTTGCTGGCTGTGGGGCGACGGCCGCGTATAGCAGGGCTTGGCTTAGAACAAGCGGGTGTGATCTATGGCGACCAGGGTATTCGGGTGGATAAGCAGTTACGAACCAGTGTCAAGCATATTTGGGCCGCTGGTGACTGTGTGGGTGGGCCACAATTTACTCATTATGCGGCTTGGCAGGCCTACAAGGCGGTGCGAAATGCCCTTTTGCCTGGCAGTGAGTCAGGTTTCACATCAGCTTTACCTTGGGCGATCTTCACTGACCCAGAGGTGGCCGGGATTGGTTTAACGGAGGCGAAAGCACGGGAGTTACATGGTGATGAAGTGCGGGTGGCTCAACGGCCGTTAAGCCGCGTCGATCGTGCTATTGTCGATGAGCAGCGGACAGGCTTCATCAAAGTGGTCCATTTGCCCAACGGCAAAATTTTAGGCGCAACCATCGTAGCTCCGCGAGCGGGGGAGATGATTACGGAATTTGCTTTGGCCAAGCAACATGACCTCACCATCCGCGACTTAGCCGGCACTATGCATGTCTACCCCACGTATGCGATGGGGGTACAACGTCTCCTTTCACAACAGGCCATGACCGATTTTCTGACAAGTACGACAGGCAAGCTACTGCGGCGTTTTGTGAAATAGGCGCGGTTTTAGAGGCGAAGTAAGGATACTTCGGCTGCTAGAATATCAACTCGAAAAAGCCACTCAGCAGGATAGACATCAAAATGAACAGGCCCAGGACCCCAGCGACGATGCTCAAAATGGTGCCGATGCTGGTGCGCTGCCGCTTGACTGTACCACCGGAAGCGATCTGGCGTGAAGCCTGAATGGTTTCATTGATGATGTCTTCAAGGTTCCAAGGGTCTACACCAACCCATTCCCAACCTTCCTGACGGGCTGGAATCAGAAGTTTGCGGGCGGGGCTGTGGGCAACGGCCGTTGCATAAGTATCAGTGTCAGGCAAGAGGGGCCAAGGACTCACAATAAGCTCAGCCTCCGCTATGACTGTTTCGGGGGGATGGCCGTCGGTGGTGGCAGTGGTGAAGCCGATGGCTTGTAGCGTAGCGAAAGGAAGGGCTTGTTGTAGGGCTGTCAGGAGAGGTTGTCCCAGACGGCCGTCTTGCCTATCTACAACAGCAACCCGCAACGAATCGGGCCAAACAGGCACATCGGTCAAGCGGCTGTCATGGCGCAGGGCTGCCCCATGGTAGAGCCAAACAGCTACCCCCATGAGGCCGTAGGCAATGGCATGGGGTAAATCGTTGCTGAGTTGGCTGTTCTCCACGCCCAAAATGAGGCTAACATGATGATAAACGATGTAAATGGCACTGGCAAGGACGGTCATGGTGGCTATAAAGATGTAGAAATAGAGATAGATTTTGCGCACGATGGCTTCGCGCTCATCATGGCCTTGCTCACCAGGCAGGACGGCGGTCGTTTGCGCTTGCCGCCAAGGGATTAGCCAAACGGGTAAGCCAGCGACGAGGGCAGCTGTAAACCAGGCGAGCTGTTCGCGTAGTTCTGTGAGGAAAGCATCATTAAAGGAGCGGAGCAGCACACTGATGTTGCCCCCCAGGCCAACGAGAAAAGCGGCGAGGCCGATAGCGGCGATGAGATACCAGTAAAGCCGTCGAATGGTGGCTTGTTTTGGTTGTTCCTCGCTGGCTTGAATATCTCGTTGCAGCACCTGGGCGTGGTAAAACCATAATGGGGCTGTAATGGCAATGAAGGAGATAGGCTCACGGATATCCCCTTCCGCCGCCAGACCTAACAGGCGACGCATAAGGCCGGCGAAGATACCTGTAGCGGCGGCAACGGCCGTTAAGGCTGTCACAAAAATGATGAGGTAGAGGTAGAATTTGCGTACGGTGGACTCTGCTTCTGTGCTGAATAGACGTTGTGCCTGTTGCCAGAAGAGAATCCATACGACAGCACCGACGACCAATTGGGCTAAGTCGGTGGCTAGGGTATTGAGGGAATGGATAACGGCCGTGTCCCCAATTTGTAATAACAGCCAGCGGACGAGGGAAATGGCGGCAATACTCATCATGGCCAGCCCCACTGTCGCAAAGCTGAAAAGATACCAACTGCGTGCTAGCTTTAAGTGATTAGGAGCGAGATGGGGGCGTTCCCGAACCAGACGGTAATGGTAGAACCAAAAGAGGGCCAGAACAGTGATGGCGATCAGGTGATAGACAATGGCGTTGCCTGCCGACAGGCGAATAAAACTGTAGCGAGACGTTTCAACTTTTAGGAGGAGTTGGGAAAGAGTTTGAAACAAACCTAAGCTGTTGCTGATAATGGGGACCAAGAAAGAGGCGATAACAGCATAAAGATAGAGACTACGTACCCAAGCTGTTTGTTCATCCGCATGGCGACGTGTCAAGCGTTGTCCCCACAGCCAATGGACCAGGAAGACGGGTAGGGTGACAATAATAATGGCAATTTGCCAGGACAGGGACTCTGTTTCTAGGACAGCACCTGTGCGACGGCCGTAAACAAAAATGTTGTGTAGTAGAGAAATAAGGCTCCAGGTAAGTGCTTGCAGACTTACCAAACTGACCAAATAAATATACCCACGTCGTATGCCAGCCATAATAGCCTCCTCGGAAATAGGTGTCAGGTGCCCAGTGTTATGTATCGCGTGTCATGTATCAAGTGATTTCTTGGCATCTGATGCGTGACACTATTCATTCATCTATACTGTCTCTTTCTCAGGGACAATTGCTTGTCTGATGCCAGCATCTATCCCAAAATCTATCAGCTTTGGTGATTTGCCAAAGGCTATTTTCCAAATTTAGCTCCATGGTAAAGGTGCTGACAGATTGGGAATTGTCGAATAAGCCGCGATTATAAAAACGTGTTTCTTGAATGGTGACATCGGCTTCATTATCTCGCAATTGGGATGACACAACAGATAATATAATGTCCGTCTCTAGGCGAAAAGCCCAGCGATTGCTTTCGATGTCATCGATGAATTCATTGAGGCTGGCTGGATAATGGCTCAAACTGGGTGACAAATAGCCATAGGCACGTGCATACTCCTGTTGTTGGAGGGCTAAGAGATAGTTATGGGCAATGTTTTCGGGGGTGTCTTCTGGTTGATATTCGGGGGCAGGTTGTTGCAGAACGGTGAGGAAGACAAGGGCAATCAGGGCCATGATACCGACCACGATGCCTAAAAGAAGTTTGTCTGTTTTTGCCATTGGGCCTTCCTCCAGACAGCCTATAACGTCAGACCTGATGTGGTCTGATGATTATAGTGTACAGTGGGGGACGGCCGTTTTCTAGTGTCCTTTGTCGTAGCTAGAGGTGAATTTACTCATGTTCGGAGGCAAGCGAGGCTGACTGGCTTTGCCACAGTTGGTGGGTGAGCTGCATATGGCCTAAGTGCAAGGTAGTATGTTCAATAACATGCATGATACACCAGCGGACGGTAAAGATATGATTGTGGCGGGTACGGTTTTCGTTGAGGGAATCGGCCGTTAATGTTGTCATAATTTGGCGTGTTTCTTCACCTGTTTTTGCTAATTTTGCAACGAGATCGGCTGTATTTACGGCCGTTATTACAAACTCAGTGGGTCGATCGCGTGTTGCTGGTTGTTGTCCCACCACTTCATAAATCCAATGATGCTCTGCCCCTGCCACATGGGCTGCCAAAACAGCCAACGAATTGGTAGCATGATCAGCGTCATCAGTTATAGGTCGCCAGTTGAGCGCTTCTGCCGGTAAATCAGCCACAATTTGGCTGACCCGCCCACGTAGCTCGTCAATCCATTCCAAGTAACTTTGTATTTCACTATTCATGGCGCATAATTGTGGAATAAAATCAATTGTAAGCAAGGTGTTTACGGTAAATAGACAGTAAACAGATTGAAGATAAGGCTAAAAATATGAACGACGATACTGGTATTGTGATGTATAGCACGACATGGTGTGGCGACTGTAAGCGTGCCAAATATTTTTTCAATGAGTTTGGTATAGACTATTTAGAACATGACATAGATGCTGATCCGGAGGTAAAACAGGAGATGATGCGCTTGAATAACGGCCGTGCCTCAGTACCTACTATTATTTTCCCTGATGGCTCAATTTTGGTTGAGCCTTCAAACGAGCAGCTGGCGGCTAAACTGAATGTTGATCTGAATCGCACTTTTATCTGATTTGAGCAAAATAAACGGCCGTTTTCACATCCTCTTCCCCAAAAATCTCCGAGCATCAAATCCCCCTTTACTTTTGCCCATGATCTATCCATGTGTTATAAATGGGAGAAATTTCACAATCTCCGAAAACAGGAGGAAATCACGTGCTGAGTGATTGGCGATTTATAGCAATTTTCTTCTTGGCAGCCCCTATTTTTCCGGCGTTGCCCGTGGTTTTGAATCACTTTTTGTTGAGTCCCAAAAAACCGAACCCTATCAAGCAACAGACTTACGAATGTGGCATTGAAACGGTTGGAGATAGTTGGATTCAATTCAAGGTGCAATACTATATTTATGCGCTTGTCTTCGTCATATTTGATGTCGAGGCAGTTTTTCTCTTCCCCATTGCCGCCGCCTACGGTCAATTGACCTTTTTTGCGGTGGGGGCCACCGTCCTCTTTGTCTTTCTCTTGGCTGATGGTCTCGTGTATGCCTGGGGTAGGGGTGTCCTGGAATGGATCTGAAATTGTCAATTGTCAATTGACAATTATCAATTGACAATTGCGGAGTTTGTATGAATCCTCTTGATTTATTACGAAGCATTGCCGACCTAACCTTATTTGATTATTTGCGCTCTGTTTGGGGCAATGAACCGTGGGTGGAAGGGGTTTTGGACACGATTGGGGTTTTTACAGTAGCTACCTTCTGTTTGCTGATCGTGATTGCCCTCATTTGGATTGAGCGCAAAATCATCGCCCGCATCCAAGACCGTATTGGACCAAACCGAGTTGGCGGCAAATATGGACTGCTGCAATCTGTGGCAGACGCCCTCAAGCTACTGACCAAAGAGTCTATCACCCCCGCTGGTGCTGATACCTGGGCCTATAATATTGCCCCCTTTTCCATCGTGATTGCGGCCTTGTTGGTCTGGGCTGTGCTGCCCTTTGCCCCCGGTGTTGTGGGTGTGGATTTGAATGTAGGCATGTTCTACATTTTGGCCATTAGCTCGGTTTCCGTCGTCTCCCTTTTGCTGGCAGGCTGGGGGTCTAATAATAAGTATGCTCTTTTGGGGGCCTTTCGCTCGGTAGCCCAATTGGTCAGCTATGAAGTGCCCATGATTCTGTCGGTGCTAATTCCGATCTTATTGGCGCGTTCCATGTCTACGGTTTCCATTATTGAAGCCCAAGTCTTTCCTTTCATACTGGTCGTGCCTTTGTCGGCTTTGATTTTTTTCATCTCTGCTTTGGCCGAAACAGGGCGCACCCCCTTTGACTTGTTGGAAGCGGAGTCGGAAATTGTGGCTGGTTTCCACGTTGAATATAGTGGTATGCGCTTTGCCATGTTCTTTTTGGCAGAATTTTTGAGCACCTTGTTTATGTCTGGCCTTTTTGCTGTGGTTTACCTGGGTGGCTGGAATATTCCGATTGTGAATCTCATCATTCGCCTATTTGGCGGGGCGCCCATCCTCTTGGATGAAATTGCTTTTGGTCGCACCATAGGTTTGCTCATTTTCTTTGCGAAGATGTTTGGCATTTACTTTATCTTTATCTGGGTGCGTGGCACACTGCCTCGGGTTCGGATTGACCAAATGCTTAATTTTAATTGGAAATTTTTGGTGCCTCTGACAATTGTGTTGATTTTCACAGTGGCTATCCTGGATAAAGTGTTGGATAGTTTGGCGGTAGGGGTTGTCGCTCGAGCCTTGATTCACCTTGTAAGTAATTTGCTAGTAGGCTGGGCCACAGCGACCTGGCTGCGCCGACGCGGGCGACAACGCCGTCTGGAGTTTGAAGCGATGATGGCGGAGCGGCGTGGTGAACCATTGCCGCTGGCGGAAGAGGAAACGGCGGCCGTCCCCGAAGCAGCTCACGCCCATTAGAAGTTATTAGATTGGTTCAATCTTAAAGATTGAACCAATTTCCAAATTGCGGGAAGATTTGGAGAATCCCTATGACATTTGAACAGATTTTGTTTTTTATCGTTGCTGGCTTTACGCTTGTTTCAGGCGCATTAGTTGTAACAATGCGCAATTTGTTTCACGCGGCTCTGGCGATGATGGCCTCTTTTTTGGGTGTGGCTGGCGTGTATATTTTGTTGGATGCGGGCTTTTTGGCAGCCGCCCAATTGATGGTCTATATTGGCGCGATCTCGATTTTGGTGATTTTTGCCATCATGTTGACGCGGCGTTTGATGCAGTCCCATGAGTCGGCCTTTAATTCGCAGCCGATATTTGGTTTGGTAACGGCCGTTGCCACTTTCATCATCATCGGCATCACGTTTATCCAAATGGACTCCTTTTGGCCGCTCCTACCAGCCGAAGGTGTGCCTATGGCCTCACGAACTGAGGTGAGTGCTGACATTTTGCGAGGAAGCATTGAACGTATGGGCGCAGCCTTTGTCAGCGCAGATGCCTACGTCATTCCCTTTGAGGTTGCTTCTGTTTTACTACTAGCGGCCATGGTGGGTGCCATTCTCATTGCTTGGCCCAAGACAGAAGAGGAGGAACTGTAAACCGTAAGCGGTGAACTGTGATCTGACCACTGATTACTGATTACTGATTACTGATTTACTGGAGTATTACATGATTCCATTATCTTGGTACTTATTTTTAGCGGCCATCTTGTTCTGTATTGGCCTGTATGGCGTATTTGCTCGCCGCAATGCGGTGGCGATTTTGATGGCTGTGGAACTGATGTTAAATGCGGTCAATATCAATTTGGTCGCTTTTTGGCGCTATGTGACACCACAGGGATCGAGTGGCTTAGTTTGGTCTATTTTTGTTTTGACGGTGGCGGCGGCCGAAGCGGCCGTTGGTCTGGCCTTGATTATCTCGGTCTATCGTAGCCGTGACTCTGTGGTAGCGGAAGAGTTGGATTTGTTGAAGAATTAAGAGGAGTGAGCGGTAAACAGTGAGCAGTAAACAGTAAGAAGCGTTGATCGCAAAGATACTGACTACTGACTACTGACTACTGACTACTGAACTATGACTGAGGAAACACTTTCTATCTTAACCTGGCTGATTCCGGCTGGTCCTCTGTTGGTATTTTTCCTGATTGTGCTGTTTACCAAGCATAATCGGACGTTGAGTTGGTTATTGGCTTGGGCTGGGGTGATTACATCATTGGTACTGGGCTGGACAGTGGCCTTCAATATGTTTGGGGCTGATGTGCATGATTTGGCTGAACATCCAACGGCCGTTGCCAGCGATGTGGCTTGGGTACCCTTGGGCGATTTTGTGGATTGGCTGCGCATTGGCGTGGCGGTTGATCCGGTAACAGCCCTCATGCTCTTCATGGTTCCCTTCGCCGTTTTCATGATCTTCATCTACAGTGTTGGTTACCATAACTATGGTAGTCCCCGTGGTACAGTGCGCGGTACCCCCAATCACGGCCAAGAAGAGCCGATGTTCTCCCGCTTCTTTGCCCTTATGAGCCTCTTTGCTGGGGCCATGCTCCTCTTGGTCGTCTCCGACAACCTGCTCACCCTTTTTGTGGGCTGGGAGATCATGGGTTTCTGCTCCTATTCGCTCATCGGCTTCTGGTATGCACGGGACTACCATTTAGGGCCAGATGACATTCCCCATATCTCACCAAGAAAAGCGGCCGTGAAAGCCTTCATGACCACTCGCGTGGCTGACGTGATTATGCTCTTGGGCATCGTCTACTTCTACCGTGTTTTTGGCACACTCAATTTCCACGAAGCTTTTGATGCCCATAGCCTGGAACATGCCTATGATATGATTCATGGCGGCATTGGCATCATGGCCTTGCTCATTTTTGCGGGTACGGTGGGTAAATCGGCCCAGTGGCCGCTGCACGTTTGGCTACCAGATGCCATGGAAGGCCCCACGCCTGTTAGTGCCACTATCCATGCCGCAGCCATGGTGTCGGCTGGTGTTTATCTCATCATCCGTATCTTCCCCCTCATCGCTGTGGCTTTAGAAGTTACCCCTTATGTGGGCTGGGTGATTGCCGGTATTGGTGCCTTTACGGCCCTCATGTCAGCCACGATTGCCGTGGCTCAGAACGATGTCAAGGGGGTGTTGGCTTACTCCACAATTTCCCAGCTTGGTTTTATGGTGGCGGCGGTGGGCATTGGCGCTTATGTAGCGGCCGTTTTCCATCTCATCACCCATGCTTTCTTCAAAGCTCTACTCTTCCTCGCTTCCGGCTCCGTCATTCACGGTATGGAACATGGTGCCGAACACGTCCATGACCACCACACCGATCCCCAAGACATGCGCTACATGGGTGGCCTCAAAGACAAGATGCCCGTCACCTTTTGGACATTCCTCATCGGCGGTATGGCCTTGTCGGGATTGCCCTTGATAACGGCCGGTTTCTGGTCCAAAGACGAAATCTTCGCCGATGCCTGGTATGTCTTCACCCATGAAGGATTAACTATCGGCCTCTTCGTCTTCATCATGTTGGCCCTAGCAGCCTTGCTGACAGCCTTTTACACGACTCGCCAAATTAGCATGACTTTCTTGGGCAAACCACGCACACCACTGGCTGAACATGCTCATGAGAGCAATCGCTTTATGACCATTCCTTTAGTTTTGCTGTCTATTTTTGCCATTAGCGCAGGCTGGTTTGGTATCCCCGAAGATTTTCCGGTGCTAGGGCCGATGGTTAATAACAACTGGGTACATCATTTTGTAGCAGCGACTGTGGAACACTCATTCGAGGAGCTGCACGAAGCCCACCTGGTTCATGGTTTGGCAAAACTAGAATTTGAAATTGTACCTTTAGCCACATCATTGGTGGTGGCTTTAGGTGGTATTTTCTTGGGTTGGTGGGTATACGGCCGTAAACCTCTCACCCAAGGACAAAAAGACCCCCTCATTGCCCCACTTGGTCCTCTGCACGGCTTCCTGCAAAACAAATGGTACTGGGACGAGCTATATCAAACCCTCTTCATTGGCCCCACTGTGCGCTTCTCAGAATATGTCGTCTACGAAGTAATAGACAAAGGCATTATAGATGGCACTCTCCATCTCGTGGCTCGCACAGTTTACCGTATTGGACAAATGATGCGCAGCTTTGAAAATGCAGTTTTCGGTCGTGGTGTGGATTGGGTCAAAGATCAAGTACTCACCGTCGCCCGTGAATTCCGCCAATTGCAAACGGGCAAGATCCAAGAATACACCCTTGTTTCCATGCTCATCGCGTCAGCCTTGGCTTTGGTAGTCCTAGCAATTAACTATGGTTGGCTGCAGCCACTCTTTGACATATTCTAATAGCCCGTAATCGGTATGCCGCGCCGTACACGAAGTGGTCGCGGAGCGACATTACCGTTCACCGAACACCGTTTATCGGAGTAACGAATGGATTTCATTCAAGATAATATCCTCAATCTAGTTATTTTCTTCCCGCTTTTAGGTGCCCTCATCATCTTTTGGCTGCCAGAGGACGAGAAGGGTCTCATTCGCCGCTTGGCTTTAGCTTGGAGCATTGTGCCCCTCATCCTGGTCCTCATCATGTGGTTCAACTATGATCGTGCCCATGCGGGCTTCCAATTCATAAAACAGGCCGAGTGGTTCCCTTCTCTTGGAGCCAGCTATCACATTGGTATTGATGGCATCAGCCTCTCCATGTTCCTGCTGACCACCATTTTGACCCCTCTTTCCATTTTGGCCTCGTTTAGCATCGAAGAAAAAGTACGAATGTACATGTCCCTGTTTCTGCTCATGGAAACGGCCATGCTCGGTCTCTTCGCCTCTCTCGATCTGATGATCTTCTTCATCTTTTGGGAGTTTGGCTTGGTTCCCATGTACTTCCTCATCAAAATTTGGGGCGGGGCCGATCGGGATTATGCTTCCTTCAAGTTCTTCATCTACACGATGGCGGGCAGTTTGGGTTTGCTCTTGTCCATTCAGGTGATGGGCTTAGCCACCGGCACCTTCGATATTTTAGAACTGATGGATAAATGGGTGAACCTGCCCGCTGGCGGTACCTTAGCGGGCACAGGCTTGGCGGTGAATACGGTCAAGAATGTGGCCTTTTGGGCCTTTATGGTGGCCTTTGCCATCAAAATTCCTGTGTGGCCTTTCCACACTTGGCTGCCTGATGCCCACACCCAAGCGCCAACGGCCGGTTCCATGATTTTGGCGGGTGTTTTGCTGAAGTTAGGCGCCTATGGCTTCATTCGCCTTGTTATTCCCATGTTCCCAGCCCAAGCCCATGCCACCGCCACTGTTTTAGCTATATTGGGAACGTTGAGCATTGTCTTAGGTGGTTATGCCGCTTTTGGACAGTGGGATTTCAAGCGATTGGTGGCCTATTCCTCCATCAATCATATGGGTTTTGTGGTGTTGGGCTTGGCGGTGATGGCCTATCGTTATGGTCTACCAGGCGAAAGCGAAGCCCTGACCAAAGATGCCATCATTGCTACCAATGGGGCGGTCTTCCAGATGTTTAATCATGGTTTATCAGCCGCTGCCATGTTCTTTTTGGTCGGTGTGATTTATGACCGGGCACACACCCGTGATTTGAAGCAGTTTGGCGGGATTTGGACAGTGCTACCTATTTACGGCACGATTCTCATCTTTACTAGCATGGCCTCTTTGGGATTGCCCGGATTGAATGGTTTTGTCAGCGAGTTTTTGGTGGTACGAGGTACGTGGGGTGTTTTCCCCGTGTGGCTGGCGATCTCCATGTTAGGCTTGCTGATGACGGGTGCTTATATTCTCAAGGCCATTGGCGCTACGTTGCACGGCCCAAAGAATGCCCGTTGGTCAGGTTTGACGGAAATGACCACACGCGAGTATCTGGTCATTGGTCCCTTAATGGCCCTGATGCTTAGTTTGGGCATCTGGCCGCAATGGGTGTTGGTCTTTATCAACGATACGGTTACGAAAATTTTCGGTTAGAAGAGGAGTAGACGGTAATCGGTGAACGGTAAACGGTAGAGACCGATTACTGATTACTGATTACCGATTACTGGAAAAGGACTATGGAGTTTCCATTTTTATCCATCATAACCTTGTCGCCGATTGTGGCGGCGGTGATTATATTGATGTTACCCAAGGAGCGGGGCGAGAATGCCCGCATGTTGGGGTTAGCAGCGATGCTCATTGGGTTAGTCTTATCCATCTATGTCTATGTGCAGTATTACCAGGAGATGGGTAATTTAGGGCCGAATTGGGCCGACCGCTTGCTCTTTGTGGAGGAGGCGGAGTGGATTCCCAGCATTGGTATCAATTATATTATGGGCGTGGATGGCATGAGTGCCACGCTGGTGCTGCTGACGGCTATTGTGGGCGTGGGCGGGGTGCTGATTTCCTGGAGTATTGATGATCGGCCCCGTGAGTTTTATGCCTTCTTTATGCTGCTTGTGGCTGGGGTGCAGGGCGTATTTGTGGCAGTAGATGGCTTTTTGCTCTTCTTCTTTTATGAGCTGGCTGTGCTGCCCATGTATGTGATGATTGTGATATGGGGCTGGAAGCAGAGTCGGGAGTATGCGGCCATGAAGCTGACGCTTTATCTGCTAATTGGCAGCTTTATCTCCTTTATTGCCTTCTTGGTGCTCTATTTCCAATTGCCCCAATATTTACCTGATGTGATACCAGGCGGGCTGCCAGCCTTGCCTGATGGACAATCCACTTTTGATTTGCGTTATTGGGCTGAGGCTAATTTCCCGTTTGCTATCCAGCAAGTATGGTTTATGCCTCTCTTCTTGGGATTTGCGGTGTTAGCGGGTTTGTGGCCCTTCCATAATTGGTCACCTGATGGACATGTGGCGGCACCAACGGCCGTTTCCATGATTCATGCGGGGGTTCTGATGAAGCTAGGGGCCTATGCCTCCATGCGCGTAGGCATCCAAATCTTGCCCGAAGGCACCGTTTACTGGGCGCCTTTCATCATCTTGCTTACCCTGATTAATGTCCTTTATGGTTCGCTCATTGCTATGCGCCAGCGGGATATGAAATACCTCATTGGCTACTCTAGTGTCAGCCACATGGGCCTAGTTTCTATGGGCTTTGCCGCATTGAATATGCAAGGTCTCACCGGGGCTGGTATCCAAATGGTGAGCCATGGTGTGATGACGGCCCTCTTCTTCTCGGTGGTGGGCATGGTCTACGACCGGGCTCACACCCGCAGCATGGATGATCTGAGTGGTATGGGCAAAGTATTGCCTTGGGCTATGGTGGCCTTTGTGGTTGGTGGTCTCGTTTCCATGGGGATGCCGGGACTATCAGGTTTTATTGCTGAGTTTCCCATCTTTTTAGGTGTATGGGATGGCGGCGATATGAGCTTTGCTGGCGTGTTTGGCCTGAATCCGGCGAATTTTTATCATATTGTGGCTATTGCTTCGGTACTAGCGATTGTGATAACGGCCGCTTACGTCCTACGCGCTGTCAATACAGTCTTCTTTGGTGACTATGATGCCGAGAAGTGGCATGATATGCGGCCTATCTTGGCCATTGACAAAATCGTTTTGGTCGGCTTCGTCCTTATTTTAGTTGTCATCGGCATGTTCCCCCAGGTGATTGCTCCGATTGTGCAATCGGGCATTGAGCCAGTGGTGGCTCGCTTAGACACAGCACAAGAAACCATCACCCTGTTGGATTCTGTGCAAACATCGGCCGTTAACTTCTTAACCTGGCTGGGAGGTGCATAGGTGAACCTTTCCTGGTGGCTGGCCATCGCGCCAGAAATCGCATTAACTATTTTACTCTTTATCGTTTTGCTCTATCATCGCTTCGTCAAGCCTGATGAGCATCGCCGCGTGGGCCTTTTTACGGCTTGGGGTGGCGTTGTCGTTTTGTTGCTCACCTTAGGCCTGTGGTTCTTCGCTAATGAACCCAATGGTGATCTTGGCTTGGGCGGAAGCCTGATGTGGGGGGGCATGATCCGCCATGATATGGTGACATTGGTCTTCCGCGTCATATTCCAAGCGGCCCTGATTTTGGTCAGCCTCATCTCTATGGACACCAAAGCTCTACAAAAGAGCGAATATTATGGCTTGCTCATTACAGCGACTATTGGCTTTGATTTGATGGCGGCTTCGGCCGATCTTATCATGCTGTACGTGGCTTTGGAGATGGCTAGTATTTCATCTTATATCTTGGCTGGTTTTGTGACGACGAGTAATCGCTCCTCAGAAGCGGGCATGAAATACTTTGTCTATGGAGCCTTTGCCACGGGCATCATGCTGTATGGCATGAGTTTGTTGTATGGGCTGACATCCCAGACCAACCTTTATAATATCGGCAGCATGGTGATGGGCTCACAGGAGTTGCCCCCTGGAATTAGCGGAGTATTATTGCTATCGGCCGTTATGATTGCGGTTGGCTTTGGCTTCAAGATATCGGCCGTTCCCTTCCATTTCTGGACTCCCGACGTATATGAAGGTGCCCCTACGGCCTTCACTGCTTTTGTTTCCACTGCCTCCAAAGCAGCTGGCTTCGCCGTCTTTATCCGACTCTTTACGGCTGGGACAGTTGGCCTGCCCGACCCCGGCACAGCTTGGTGGGCTATGTTGGTGGCTATGTGCATTGTCACCATGACCCTGGGTAACTTCCTAGCCATCTTCCAAAGCAATATCAAACGACTGCTGGCCTATTCCAGCGTTGCCCAAGCGGGTTATGCTCTCATTGGGCTAGTGGCCTTGTCCCAAGATGGCTCCGGGGCAACCATGTTCTACTTGTTGATGTATGTCTTCACTAACATCGCAGCCTTTGGGGTTATCGTCATCTTTAGCAACCTGACCAATTCAGATGAGTTGGAAGATTTATCTGGTCTTAGTCGCCGCTCCCCTTATTTAGCATTGGTCATGATGTTGGCTCTGCTCTCTTTGGGCGGTATCCCTCCCACAGCTGGCTTTGTGGGCAAGTTTTTTATATTCAAAGCGGCTGTGGACGCAGGCTTGTGGTGGCTGGCCCTCATTGGTATTTTGAACGCTTTTGTGGCCCTCTACTACTACCTTTCTGTCATCAAATATATGTACCTCTACCGCTCTGACGAAGAAGAGATCGCTATCCCTGTTTCCCGGGCAGGGCAAGTGGGTTTGGCAATTTCGGCCTTTTTCATTATCTTATTAGGGGTATACGCTGGCCCGGCTTTTGAGTGGACGCGCCAAGCAGCGGCCGCTTTCTTTGCAGGGTAGAGTTGCCCACACATTCGTTTGTGATACAATGCACAAACTCGTTTGAGTAAGATCACTGTGGATCAAAAACAACAGCAACAAATCAATAGCATGTCACTCATGGCGAGTGTCGTGGGACAGGTAGGTTGCTTGAACATTATCATCATTGGTGTAGCTCTCGGTGCAGGTATCTTACTCGACAGACTCCTAGACACGAAAGCAATCTTTACAGTTCTATTAACAGTCGGCAGCGTTCCTGTTGCCCTCTACTTAACGGTGCGTATTGCCATGACGGCTTCGGCCCGTTTTCAAGAACAATTCAACTCCACGAAAACGGAGGAAAAGACTGACACATGAAAAAACGGTATGTAGTTTATTTATGTCTATTAGGTTTAATTGCATTAAGTATCGTTCCCTCATTGAATCCGGTATTGCCAGTGATTCAGTTACCTGGTGAAGTTATCTGGCCTTGGGCGCATGGTACAGAATCATTTGGCGGCTGGTTTGGTCGCGGTTTTACCAATACCTTTTTGGCAACTTTACTGACATTCATCATTGTTATTGTGATTGCTTTCAGCTTGAGAGCTAAATCACGAACGGCCGATGATGTGCCCACCGGTTTCTATAATTTCTTCGAGATGATCATCGAAATGGCTTATGGCTATGTCGAAGATGCGGCGGGCAAGTGGGCCAGAGCCTTCTTCCCCTTCTTCATGACCTTCATTCTCTGGATTGTCGTTGCTAACTGGATGGAGCTGGTTCCCTTTGTGGATTCCTTAGGCAAATGGGAAACGATGGGTGAATTAGCTCTACATCGAGCTGAGGCGGCAACAGGACACCATCTTGAAGGAGAAGAGGCCGAGCATGTGGAGGAGGCTGCCTTGCATGAGAATCAAGGCGATCTGCGCAGGGGTATTTTCTTGGTTAGCAAAAATGCAGCTGACGAAAATGCTGCTTTAGGTGAAGAGATTCACCATGCGCCTACTGGGGCCAACCCTGAAGCGGCCGATTGGACAATTGTGCCCTATGTGCGAGCGGCGGCCACTGATTTGAACTTTACTATTGCCCTGGCCATCATTTCGGTGGTGATGACCCAATACTATGGTATGAAAGCGCAGGGGGCTAAATATTGGTTGAAGTTCTTCCCATTTTACTCTGGTAAGGGGGATGAGATTGCTAAGAATCCTCTAGGTGTGATGGACATCGGTGTTGGTCTTTTGGAGTTTATCAGTGAAGTTTTTAAGATCGTCTCCTTTGCCTTCCGGCTCTTGGGGAATATTTTTGCTGGCCAAGTCCTTCTCTTCGTCATTGGCTCCTTAGCCCCTGTGGCTAACTTGCTTTTCTGGCATTTGGAGTTTGGTATCGGTTTATTGCAGGGTGTTGTTTTTGCCCTATTGACTCTGACCTTTATGAAGGGTGCTACAGAGTCCCATCATGGAGATGAACATTAGGAGACATAATTCTGGCAGGTCATGGGACTATGCCAGTAAAGCGGTACGGTCAGAGACCGGCCGCAGCACGTTAATTCAAAAAAGTTAATTCACAAAGAAAATTTTGGAGGTTACTCATTATGGATGCAGAAGCTGCAGGTTTGATAGCAAATGGTTTAAGATTATTGGGTGCTGGCTTAGCTATGACTGGCGCGATTGGCGCGGGTGCTGGTGTTGGTATTGTTGTGGGTGGTGCGGTGCAGGGTATTGCCCGCAACCCTGATGCGGCTGGTACCATCACGGGTAACATGATTTTGGGTGTCGCTTTGGCAGAGGCTGTGGCTATTTATGCTTTGGTTGTTGCTTTGATTCTCATTTTCGTGGTTCCGCTTTAAACGTAGCTAATCTAGACAGAAAAAGGATATTGCTATGGATGCACTAGGTATTAACATTGGCTATTTGGTCATGCAAATCTTGCTCTTCGTCATCTTGATGATGGTGTTGAAGAATTATCTCTATGAGCCGGTACTGACATCTTTGGAAGAGCGCAAGGCAAAAATCTCCAAGGGCTTGGAAGATGAACGGCAGGCAGCTATTGCCCGCGATAATGCGGATGCTGAGGCCAAGAAGATTTTGGACGCGGCCCGAGCAGAAGCTTCGAAGGCGCGTCAAGATGCGGCTGTGCAGGCTGAGGAAACGGCTAAGGGTATTATTGCTCAGGCGAATGAACAGGCGCGGGCTGTGGTGGCTGGCGCCCAGGAAGAGGCAGAAGCAGAGCGCAATCGCATTTTGTCTGAATTGCGTGGTCAGGTAGCGGCCGTTTCTATTGCGGCAGCGAATAAACTGGTAGGGGCCTCGTTGGATGAGAGCAAACAGCGCTCTATGATTGCTGACTTTTTTGCTAAAGCGCCGACAAGCGTCGGTAGCTTGAGCGGGGATGAGGCTGAGGTGACGAGCGCGTTGCCTTTGACTGAGGCAGAACAAGCGCAGATTAAACAAACGGTTCAAGCTGACAACGTAAGTTTCCGGGTAGACCCCTCTATTTTGGGTGGCCTAAAAGTGCGTGTGGGCGATCAGGTGGTGGATGACAGTGTCGCCAGCCGCATGAACGCCATGAGCAGCTCTTTGAACTAACTGCTCTCGTTAAAAATTGAGGAGAATGGGACGGCCGTTGCTCTATCAAAACGGCCGTCTTTTTATGCCTAAAAACAAAGGCCAGGACACGCCGAATCCTGGCCTTTTTGTTTCTGTAAGTTTAGGAACCAAGTTCCTTTGAGGAACTTGGTTCCTGATATTAATTCGTCTTAATCGGCATGTATTGCATCAACTTGCCAGCCAAATTGGACAACGGTAAGCTTTGCAGCCAAACGCGTCCTGGCCCCGTCAGCGTTGCCAAAAACAGCCCCTCGCCACCAAAAAAGATATTCTTGACCCCTTTGACACGGGCAATATCATAATTGACGGAGGGCTCGTACATAGCAATATGGCCTGGATCAACCCGCATCGTTTCGCCCGCTTGCAAGCTATATTCACGCACTTCGCCCGCGATTTCTACCCAAGCTGTGCCAGGACCCGTTACTTTTTGCAAGATAAAGCCCTCGCCGCCAAACAGGCCGCTGCCCAATTTGCGCCGGAAATGAACTTCTAGCGAAACAGAATCTTCAGCCACCATAAAGGCATCTTTTTGGCAGATGCGGCTTTCTTTGGGGCCTAAAGGCACGGGCACAATGGAGCCAGGGGCTTCGGGCGTGAAGGTGATCACGCCTTGGCCGCCTTTGCAAGTGTAGGTGGTGAGGAAAAGGGATTCGCCCGATAGGGAGCGGGCCAATCCTTTGAGCAGACCGCCCCGTGTGTCAGTGGACATGCCAATATTACCCCGCATCCAGGCCATGCCTCCCGACTCGGTGAAGACGGATTCACCACCACTCAAGGTGATGTCTAAGGTTTGTAAGGTGGTTCCAAAAATTTCGTATTCCATGTTGCCTCCAATTATTGTTGAGGGGGCGATGGTGCTGATAGAAAGCCCTCTCGTGTATGATAGATTTGATTATAGTCCTTTTTAAGCAGCTTTCAATGGGGAGGGTAGGTTATGGAGAAGGTCGGGGCATATCGTTGCTATGGTGATGGGCTGTAGGTTCGCAACGGCCGTTTTCCTTGTCCCCTCCTCAAAATCCCCTACAATGTTGTCATACATCTAACCATCATTGGGAGGTTCTTATGCCAGGAGAAATCCGCTTTGGTCAACTTGTCAGGGAGCGGCGCCTGGAGATGGGGCTGACGCAGTCGGAATTTGCCAATCGGGTGGGCTGTGCTGTGATTACGCTGCGGCGCATTGAGGCGGGGACGTTACGGCCGTCTTACCAAATGGCCGAACGGTTCGCCCTGGCTCTAAACATTCCCGAAGAAGATCAACTTGGTTTTATCCGGCTGTCGCGCCAGATGAAGCCTAGCCCACCCATTCCCAAGCCCACGCCTACACCCAATGAAATAGGCTTATCCGATTTATCGGGCCGGGCTGTCAATGGCTTTCAGTTGGGCGAACTGATAGGCTCTGGCGGCTTTGGCGTGGTTTATAAAGCCGTTCAGCCCTCCGTCAAGCGCGAAGTGGCCGTCAAAATTATCTTGCCCAAATTTGCCAACCAGCCTGAGTTTATTCGCCGCTTTGAATCTGAAGCCCAGTTGGTGGCTCGTTTAGAGCATCCCCATACCGTGCCTTTATATGACTATTGGCGCGAGCCAGATGCTGCTTATCTCATCATGCGCCTCTTAAAAGGGGGCAATCTGGAGGAGCGCATTCAACGAGGCGGATTGTCCCTGGAAGTCAGCTTGCGCATGATGCAGCAGGTGGGCTTGGCCCTTGAGGTGGCCCACCGTCAGGGGGTCATTCATCGGGATATAAAACCAGCCAATGTCATGTTGGATGAAATGGAGAATGCTTATTTAACTGATTTTGGCATTGCCAAGATTTTTGGGGTCGAAAGGGGGCCAACCAATCGGGATGGGCCTGTGATTGGCTCACCCGCCTATATTTCGCCGGAGCAAATCCTGGCTGAACCAGTACGGCCACAAAGTGATATTTATGGCTTTGGTATTTTGCTTTTTGAAATGATCACGGGTGAAAAGCCCTTTAAGGGGCCAACCCAGGTCGCCTATCTGCAACAACATTTACAGGAACGATTACCCTCCTTGCTTGATTATGTGCCTGATGTCCCGCTACCACTAGATAGGGTGATTCAAAAGGCAACGGCCAAAAAGCCGGAGGAACGGTATCAGACGATGCTGGACTTGTTGCACGACCTAGAGAGTGTGGTTATTGCTGGTAAGCATATCGTTGTTTGGCCCACTGCTGAAGAACCTATTCAGCCATCCACTCAAGAGATTGCGGCTTTGACGAATCCCTTTTTGGGCTTACGGCCGTTTACCGAAGCTGATGCCGACAACTTTTACGGCCGTAATACTTTGGTGCAAGAGTTGTTAGGGCTGATGGCTGATGGCACAGATTTGGCCCGCTTTATAGCCGTGGTGGGACCCAGCGGCAGTGGCAAATCTTCGGTGGTCAAAGCCGGTTTAATCCCCGCTTTACGGCGTGGGGGTCTGCCGGAGTCAGAGAATTGGTATATCACGCACTTTGCGCCTGGCCATAACCCTTGGTCAGAGTTGGCTGCTGCTTTGTTGCGGGTGGCGGTTGACCCGTCGGATAACCTGGATCAGCTGTTGCAGGCTGACGAACGAGGGTTACTGCGTGCTGTGCGCCAGCTTCTGCCAGACGATGGCGAATCGGAGCTTTTATTGGTGATCGATCAGTTTGAAGAGCTATTTACGCTGGTGGCTGATGAACCCATCCGGGCCCACTTTTTAGACAGTCTAGTCACGGCCGTTCTTGATCCCAGTAGTCGCTTGCGAATAGTCATTACCTTACGGGCTGATTTCACAGGACGGCCGTTGCAATATGCCGATTTTGGCGAGTTGATGCGGGCACGGATGGTGTTTGTCTTGCCTTTGCTCGTGTCCGAGCTAACCGAGGCCATTACCCAGCCTATACTCCGTCTTGGTTTAGAAATGGAACCGGCTTTGGTTTCCTTAATCGTGCAGGACGCGACTGATCAGCCGGGGGTATTGCCCTTATTGCAATATACTTTGACAGAACTGTTTGAACAGCGCAACGGCCGTGTCTTAACCTTGGCCCATTATCAAGCGATGGGGGGCCTGACAGGGGCTTTGGCTCGCCGAGCCGATGAGATATTTGAGCAGCTAGACTCATCGAATCAGGCCGCCACGCGCCAACTCTTTTTGCGCCTGGTTACGTTGGGTGATGGGGCCAGCGACGAGTCAATGCCAGACACCCGCCGCCGTGTATTGTTGTCTGAGTTGGCCTCGTTATCCGTAACGGGTGTGCCCTTATCGGTGGTCGGTAAACGGTTTACTGAATATGGATTACCGATAACTGAATACGGCCGTTATCGTCTGCTCACCTTTGATCATGATCCCGCCACACGAGGGGCTACGGTGGAAGTGGCTCATGAAGCTTTGCTGCGCGAGTGGCCCCGTTTGCGCGATTGGTTAGCGGTTAGCCGTGAAGATGTGCGCAAACAGCGTGAATTGGCTCAAGCTGCCAGCCAATGGGAAGCGTCCATGAAGGATGCCAGTTATCTGCTGCGGGGTGCTCGGCTTACCCACTTTGAGGCTTGGGTAGAGACAACAGGGGTGGCTCTTACCTTGAATGAGCGGAACTTTTTAGATCGCAGTATTGCTGCCAGGGATGAACGCCGCAGTGAAGAGGAAGCACGCCGAGAACGAGAGTTGGAAACGGCGCGACAGTTGATTAAGACAGAAAAACAACGGGCACAACAGTATGTGCTGGCCCAAGAGCAGGCTACTCTGGCCACCGCCCGTGAACTGGCTCTGCGGGCCAACAGCAATCTGGAGATAGACCCCGAACTGAGCATCTTATTAGCTCAACAATCGCTGGCGCGTACATATACCACTGAAGGCGAGGTGGCCCTGCATCGGGCTATCCAGACTTCCCGCGTTCGTATGACTTTGACTGAGCACACAGCGTCGGTTGTTCATGTAGCTGTCAGTGGCGACGGCCGTTATATCGCCTCGGCTGGTGACGATGATAGGGTGATCTTGTGGAATATTTTTACCGGAGAGGCGTTGTTTACCTATCATCAGCGCGGCCTTGACTTCTGGCGTGGCCAATTGGCCTTTAGCACCGATAGCTCACAGTTGGTGATTTTAACAGGAGGGCCGGATCGGGTTAAGGGCGGGGATAGTGGGCCCTTGCAGATCGTCGCCTGGGACGCTCAGGTAGCATCTGAGAAGGGTGAAGCTCGCATCGTTTGGTCCACGACATTGCCTATCAGCGATACAACGGCCGTCAGCGATTACATCATCAATCCCAGTCTATCTTTGTTCGCAGTTGGCTATGATGATGGCACAATAGAATTATGGGATACTACCTCCAGGCAACTGCAAATGCGGTTTCTTGCGCATAGCCAAAAAGTGACCCTAAACTTTAGCCCTGATGGTTCTCTATTGGCAACGGCTAGTGATGATGCCACCATCAAAATTTGGTCAGTCTCCTCCCTCTTAACGGCCAAAACGGAACCAGCCTTAATCATATCAGATGAATTAATTGGTGCGGCAGATTCGCTTGCATTTAGTCCAGACAATTCAATCCTTGCCAATAGTGCCAGAATTAGGTTTGCCTTGGTCTGGAATTTAGCAGCTTCGGCAAGGGGCGAGTTGGGTGAACGGCTTTATACACTCCCTCATAATAATCTTATTCGGTCCTTGACCTTCAATTCTAATGGCACCCAATTGATTAGCACGAGCATGGATAGCACAACGAGGATATGGGACATGGCCACAGGAGATATCTTAATCATATTAAATAGGCATCAGGCTCAGGTAAATGATGTGGCTTTAACGGTAGATGATC
This sequence comes from Promineifilaceae bacterium (SeqCode), assembly GCA_965223555.1. Classification (GTDB taxonomy): domain Bacteria; phylum Chloroflexota; class Anaerolineae; order Promineifilales; family Promineifilaceae; genus CBDCWU01. The sequence continues at coordinate 1,022,972 of CBDCWU010000007.1, read as the reverse complement.
AAACTGTCATTACGGCTAGTGAAGATAAAACTGTAAAAGTATGGGATATTTCCCTTGATGGTCTCTCCGAACGATTTAATAGAAAAATACATCAGGATAGCGTCTCTTCTTTGGCAATGGATCATTCAGGTACCTTTCTGGCGACTGCATCTGAAGATGCATCAGCTTGCCTCTTAGATTGCCGCAGTGGTGAAATCTTGCAGACTTTTACTAATCATCAGGGTTGGCTATTTGGCATTTCCATCAGCAGTGATGGTTCTCGTGTAGCCACGGCTAGTTTAGATGGGACAGCTAAACTATGGGACACTCAATCTGGGGCTGAAATAATGACTGTAGATGAGTGTATTGGTTTTGGCGTTAATAAATTGTTTCCGGGTATTTTAGATGTGGCCTTCCATCCCCAGGACAAAGATATTGTGGTCACTGCCAGAGCCGATGGCCTGCTTCATATTCACGATTTAGGCAGTGGTGGCTTCATTTCGAGGACTATTCTGGGGGTAGGTCGAACGGTCAATAATATAGTGTTTAGTCCTGACGGTGCCTATTTGGCCGCCGCTGCGCAAAGTTCGAGTATGTTTGCGGTGGTTATTTGGGAGACAACCCATTATGAACCCGTGAGTAGGCTAGAGCTACCTTCTCTTAGTTGGGATATGGCCTTTAGCCTAGATAACCAATTGTTGGCTGTGGGGATGAATGATAGAGGAGGAGCCCTGCTTATTTATAAGGCGATGACAGGCGATCTCTTGTTCAATATGAAAGGGCATACTGCTCTCATTTGGCGGCTGAGTTTTGATCGAGCCGGGAAGAGATTAATCACAACATCTTTAGATGGTACCATCAGGTTTTGGGATGTGCAGACGGGTTCAGAACTATTTGTTTTGCCCTTGGCAGGCTTGCCTCAGTCAGTGGCTGTCAGCCCTGATGGCAATTGGCTCTATGTGGGTACCAAAGATGGCCGAGTGGTTGGCATGGCCCTGCCTTTGGAAAATTTGCTGGCCTTGGCCGAATCCCGTGTCACACGTACGCTAACAGAAAAAGAATGCCAACAATATTTGCATGTGGATGTGTGTCCAGAGGAATAGGACAACCACCAAAGGTGATGCGATCGTCCCCTCATAATTCGTGAGTGTTTTATGATTCGACTATAATCTCCAGGTTCAACCAAATATGGAGATTATGAATGAGCTTAAATTTACCGGATGAATTTGTGTGGCCAAGCTATGACGGCCGTTCCATTGCCAATATCCCCGCCACTATCGCCCACCTATTAGATGCACCTTTTATTGGCTTACCTTGCTTGGAGACTGAGCTGTGGCAGCCATTGGGGGAGGGGATTGAGCGGGTGGTGGTCATTTTGCTGGATGCCCTGGGCTGGAATCTGTATGAGCAGGAACGGCCGTTTTTCAAGGAGATGTTGGGGGAAACGGCCGTGGCCGCACCGATCACCTCCGTATTTCCCTCAACCACTGTCGCAGCCACAAGTACACTATGGACGGGTTATGCCCCGGCTCAACATGGTTTGTTAGGATTTCGCTTGTTTTTGCCAGAGTATGCCACTGTGGGGCAGCTTATTGACTTCACACCCGCTTTTGGCAATTATCACGACATCTTAGTGGAATCTGGTCTGAAGCCGGAAAGCTTTTTGCATGTGCCTGGCTTTGCCCAACAGCTGCAAAAAGTTACTATTCCCACCTACTATTTTAAAGATCGTAGTATTGCCAAATCGGCTCTGAGCCGTATGCAGGGACGGGGCGTGCAGCAGGAGGTGGGGGTTATTAGCTTTGCCGATATGATGGTGAAAGTTCGCCAATTATTGGAGGCCAAAGCTGGGGAGAAACTCTATACCTTTGCCTACTGGTCAACCCTTGATAGCTTAGGCCACCATCGCAACTGGCAGCATCCCTCGGTGCGGGCCGAATTGCGGACACTTTTGTACCAGATTCGCCAGGAACTGTTTGCTCCTTTGAGCGAGGCAGGGCGGCTGGGAACGGCCGTCTTCATTGTTGCTGATCATGGGCAAGTGGTTTGTCCTCTAGAGGAGCAAATCCAGCTCAGCGATCATCCCGAGTTGGACAAAATGCTGCTCATGCAGCCCACAGGTGATACTCGTGCCATTTACCTCTATGCTAAACATGGGCGACAAAACGACATCCTGGCTTATATTCAAGAATATCTAGCCCATGCCTTTTTTGCTCTGCCTGCCGCCACTGCCCTGCAAGCCGGTCTCTTTGGCCCCCAGCCCCATGCGCCTGTAGCCCCAGAGCGTGTGGGGGATATTGTTTTATTGGCTCGCGGTGGCACAGCCTTGCTGAATAAGCTCGATGGCAACCGTGCCAGCAAATTTGTGGGTTGGCATGGCAGCCTAGAGGCTGGTGAAATGCAAGTCCCCTGGCTAGGTTATCGGCTTGACAGACCCCTTTAATTTGATAGCATGGCTTTGAAGGATAGGCTTCAAATTTTCCTATTCCCTGACCTGGAGGTCACATGGATCAACTAAAATCTGCCCCGCAGGAAAAAATGACTCTAACCGATTATTTACGACTATATACCCGGTTCATCATTGACCCCATTGTTGCCTTTATGGCCCGTTATCGTTTTTCGCCCGATGCGCTCACCGTGATAGGGGCACTTTCCCACATTCTTTTTGCCTGGCTCATCGCCAATGGCGAAATGCGTTGGGCGGCCGTGGCCATGTTTTTTTTAGGCCCATTAGACGCGCTGGACGGGGCTTTGGCTCGCAAGTTGGGCCGGAAACAGTTAGGATTTGGGGCCTTTTTAGACTCGACATTGGATCGCATTGCTGAAATCATCCTATTTGGTGGCTTTATCCTCTATTATGTGGTTCAGGATGATGCTGTATTTTTAGCTGTTGCCTATTTGGCCATTACTGGCTCGCTGATGGTGAGTTATGCCCGCGCCCGGGCAGAGGCGTTAGGCTATTCTTGTAAAGTAGGTGTTTTGAGCCGAGTGGAGCGATATGCGGTGATGATGTTTTTCCTGGTATTAGATCTGCCCCATATCGCGCTCATCATCTTGGCTGTGTTTACCTATATCACCGTTTTCCAGCGTATGTATCATGTGTGGAAACAAGCAATGGCTGATGTTGAGTCCTAATGAGCCAGGGTCAGGCCGCGCCGGTCGTCCAGAAGCTTACTGGTTTGTGATTGGCCTGTTGCTGATTGGTCTGCTGGGCTTCTATGTCTATCATCTCCTCACTGGGTTCATGCCTGACCGGGCACTCTATCAAATCCCCGTTTTAGAGTTTGATATTTTTTGGTATGCTATCTGTATCGTGGGAGGGATTTCGCTGGGAGCCTATGTGGTGGCGCGCTTGGCAGAGGAGCGTATGGAGGCCTTGTTTTTGGCCGAGGTAGGGGCTACAGTGAGGCAACGGCCGTTAACCACCCTCACCCTCCCCAACGAAATCAGCAACATACTCACCAAACAAAAAATGAATACGCTGGGTGATTTGCTCCTCAAATGGGGTAATAACCGCCGCTATTTGGGCCTAAATAAGGAGGGTCTAAGCCTGGTACAGGAGGCGTTAGCTGAAGTTGCTGATGTCGAGGAGCAGTGGCTGTATAATCCGCCTTGGCGCATTTGGAGCCCTGATCATGTCTGGAGTGGCGTTGGCTACTGTTTGGTGTTGGGCATCATTGGGGCACGGCTCTATCATGTGTTGACCCCATCGCCCAGCATGGCCGCCTTGGGTATCGAAACCCCACTGGACTACTTTCGCAATCCAGCCCAATTGATTAATTTACGCAATGGTGGCCTAGGTATTTATGGCGGCATTGCTGGCGGGTTGTTGGGCCTCTTTATTTACACACGTCGGCAACGCATTCCCATGTGGGGTTGGACAGATTTGTGCGCCATTGGCATCTCTTTGGGGCAGGTATTTGGTCGTTGGGGTAACTTTTTTAATCAAGAGCTATACGGCCGTCCCACCAATGCCTTTTGGGCCGTTCATATTGAAGAGATTTATCGCTTGCCCGCCTATCAGGAGTTCGGCCGTTTTCACCCTGCCTTTCTTTATGAATCATTGTGGAGCTTGTTGACCTTTGCCTTATTGTTTACCTTGATGCGGCGGGGTAGGTTGCTCACGGGTGACTTGACAGCCTTGTATCTGATTTTTTATGGCATTGGCCGTTCACTTTTGGAAACCGTGCGCTTGGACAGCCGCACAGTCATGTGGGCTGGTCTTGAATTCAATATGGCGATTGCCACGCTGGTTTCTATCGTGATTGCTTTGGCTATGGTGGTTTGGCTAGTACTAAAGCACCAGTCATTGCGGGACAAACGGCCGTCATAAACAGTTTTTAGCTGGTGTTTAGGTGGGGTAGGAAGAGTCGTGGAGACAACAATATGATAACAACGGAAAACCTGGGAAAAAACTTCGACGATTTTCAAGCAGTGCATCATCTCAATTTGCAGGTGGACCAGGGCGAACTCTTGGCCTTGTTGGGGCCAAATGGCGCTGGCAAGACCACGACAGTTCGTATGTTGGGGTCTATCTTAAAGCCCACCACCGGTTCAGCCTATGTCAATGGCTTTGATGTGGTGGTGCAAGCCGACAAAGTACGCCGTTCCATTGGTATGCTGACAGAACAGCCCGGCCTCTATTTGCGGATGAGCGGCTTGGAGTATTTGCTCTTTTACGGCCGTCTCTATGGCATGTCCGATACCGAAATCACGCAAAAGGGGTTGACTCTGTTCGAGCGCTTCAACATGCCCAACACAGCCCAACGCCGCTTGGGTGAATATTCCAAAGGGATGCGCCAAAAGGTAGGGCTGATTCGCTCCATGCTGCACGATCCAGCCGTTTTGTTGCTAGATGAACCCACATCGGCGATGGATCCACACAGTGCTAAATTGGTTCGTGATGCTATCCGCGAACTACGAGATGGTAAACGCTCCGTCATCCTTTGTACCCATAACCTAGCCGAAGCCGAAATGCTGGCAGATCGCATTGCCATCATCAAACAGGGACAAATTGTGGCTGAAGGTAAAACGGCTGATCTCAAACAACAACTTCTAGGCCAACCCCGCCTGGAAGTGCGGGTAGATCGCTCCCTCAATGGTCAAATCCAGGAACTAGAAAGCCTTGTTACCGTCGAAGCTGTTCAGGAAAATATCATTCGCTATCGCACTGAGCAGCCGGACATCACCAACCCACAACTTGTTCGTTGCCTGAATGAATTAGGGCTAGGTGTCATTGCCTTACAAGAAGTTTCTCAAACATTGGAAGAAGTATATCTGCGTGTTGTGTCGGATGAAGACTCTATTCGTAATTAGAAACCCTCAGGAGCTAAGTTCCCCAAGGAACTTAGCTCCTTAATACCCTATGACCACATTAACCAACGCCCTCCCAGTAACCACCCATGATATTCGTATGGCTCTTGTCGTCACTCGCCGTGAGGTCAAAGATGCTTTCCGTGATTGGCGCATCATTATTCCAATCATTTTGCTAACGGCCGCTTTTCCGGCTATTATGAACTTTACGGCTCGTCGTTTATTAAACTTTGTTGATGATTTTGGGGCTGGCCTGATCGCCAATCAATTGATCCCCTTCCTGCTGCTCGTAGTGGGTTTTTTCCCCATCTCCTTCTCGCTCATCGTGGCGCTAGAAACCTTTGTCGGGGAGAAAGAGCGCAAAAGCCTGGAACCGCTGTTAGCCACACCTCTCACCAATACTCAACTGTATGTGGGTAAGATGTTGGCTTCGCTCATTCCACCAATTTTCGCCAGCTATCTAGGCATGACCATTTATCTGCTGTCCCTCTATTTTAGTGTGGGCTGGACACCCACGCTGCCTATGTTGGTGCAAACGGTGCTGATTTCCACGATTCAAGGCGTCATCATGGTAGCTGGGGCTGTGGTGGTATCGAGTCAAACGACCAGCGTCCGGGCCGCCAATCTTTTGGCGAGTTTTATCATTATTCCTATGGCTCTCTTGATTCAGTTTGAGGCAGCTGCCATGTTTTGGGGCAACCATGTGGGCTTGTGGTGGCTGATTTTGGCTTTGACGATAACGGCCGTTGTCCTTATCCGTATGGGTATCAAAATCTTCAACCGGGAAGAGCTGATGGGCCGGGATATTGACCAAATTCGGCTGGGCTGGATGTGGCTGCAATTTTGGGACAGATTTAGTGGACGACGAGAGAATAACGGCCGTTATCCCACCCCACTCCTTTGGTATCGTCGGACATTCGGCCGTTTACGCGCTCTGGGCAAGCCCCTGCTCATTTTGGTCATTGGCTTAATAGGCACTATCCTGTTCACCACTTATCTGGCCCAACTATATGAATTACCCCCAGAAATCAAAGCCGAGCTAACTGGAGCCAACATGTTGAGCAACATGGACCAGATGCAGGTGTTGGTCAATGCATTGCCCCCTTTCATTTTCTTGCAGAATGTGCGAGCTGTAGCCTTATGGACATTATTGGGCGTTTTCACCTTTGGCGTATTGGGCCTCTTTGTCTTTTTATTGCCCTGGGGCATCATTACCTATATTGCAGTTCAATTTGCTTTGGCTGGACAAAACCCCTGGCAATTTTTGTTAGCCACTGTTGTGCCCCATGCCATCATCGAGTTACCCACTTTGCTCATTGCCGCTGCCGCCTCTCTGCGTTGGCACACCACCATCATCTCTCCGCCCCCTGATCGTACCGTCAGTGAAGCCTTCCTCGCCGCCGCCGGCGACTTTTTCCGCCTCTTTATTGGGGTTGTGATTCCCTTGCTGCTGCTGTCGGCTTTGGTAGAAGGATTTGTGACACCCCAAGTTCTAACCTGGGTATATAGTGGTTAAGAGGTGTTGGGGTTTGGTGCAGAAGCAGAAGCAAATCCTTGTGATGCCTGGTATCAGTAATCAGTATTCAGGAGGTTCTACCAGAGATAGGTGGCTTGAAAAACCTCATATGGGCTTACGGATAGCTATGCTAGCCTGATCTAAACTGATTAGCCACACCATTCAACATATCTTTTATCACATCCATTTGTTGGCCAATAATACCTATTGCATGAGCACTAATATGCTTTTCTTCACCGCTGACTAAGGCCTCTTGGCAAATCTCCGCCCAAGTGTGGCCTGCCTCTTGAAAGAGAGGGAGCGCAGCTAAGTAGGCATTGTAGGCATTTTGAACAGTAACGGATGCCTGGGTCACCTGAACATTGATTGTAGTAAGGCCATGGTTGTAAGCGTTTACGACCTCCTGACATCGAACCGTATCATCTCTATGGAAACCGAAATATTGGCTTCCAGTTATGACGTGTCTAATAGCTGCCTGATAGGATTCAATGTCGTGTAATAAGCTCTCGATAGCAGCTAAAACCTCTGACTGCGGGTCTACTTGAAGCGTTGTTGCTGATTGTGTTGGCACAATGGCCCTTGTAGGCGTTTGGATAGCTGTGGCAGTGGCTGTAGGTTCTGAGGTGTTGGTGGGTAGCGAGGTGCTAGTGGGAAGAGGCGTGAAAGTAGGCTGGGGTGTATAGGTGGGTTGGAAGGTGTAAGTGGGAAGCGGGGTGAAAGTGGCTGGGGGTGTAAATGTGGGATATGGAGTGTAGGTGCTATTGGCTGTTGCGGAAGGTGCAGTGATGACAGTGGCAGCAACACCAGTAACTACCTGGGCATCTATCGTCGCTTGTAGAGTGCTTGCATCTGGGCCACAACTGGTAAATAAAATCGCTAGACAAAATAAAATCCAGATTATATGTTTTTGATTGTTCATATTTCCCCAATAGTCAAACTGATTTGGCTCGATCATATATCAATGTGTTTGGAAAGGAAAATAATGTGAACATCCAGGGTGTACGAACACACTGTTCGTACACCCAAACGGCCGTTACCCACCTGCCTAATTGTTAGACAAGGCTTCTATAGCTTGCAAATGGAGCCAAATTGCACCTAGCTCCTCGTCTGACATGTTGCTATAAGCCTGCCAAGGCATTTCATCGCTGATTTGAGTGCCTATTGGTTTGGTACCAGTGCGCATCAGAGTCAGGAAATCTTCTTTTGACCACTCTTGTAGCTCGCCGCCCATCGTGATATTTGGCCCTAGTGGGCCAGCGTTGGGATCGGCATTGCCAGCTAGATTATCAGCATGGCAAGAACCACAGGAGGTGATGTTGATAAGGTACTCGCCATATTCGGCCGTTTCACCCATTGCTGGAGCTGTGCCACTGATGTTGGTATGATCAACGGCCGCTGCTCCCCATGTACTATAACCTAATACCCCAAAAATAATTGTGCCCGGAAAAGTAATGTTCCGTTCGCCCAAATCATCAGCGACAGCGGGAACCGATTTGAGGTAGGCAATGAGTGCTCCCAAATCCTCGTCACCATAGCTGTCGTAATGATAAGAGGGCATAATGACCAGGGTACGGCCGTCTGGTGCTACCCCATGCCGAATTGCCATTTCCCAATCGGCATCTGTATATTGGCCGCCTATGCCGCCAGGAGTTAAGTTGGCAGCAGGAATATAACCAATGGGTGCCCCATCCTGGAATTCTGTGCCGCTCAAGTCTGGTGCGTGGCATTCATTACAAGAGCTTATTGTTGCCAGATGCTCGCCCCGGGCTACTGCATCTGCATCCGTGGGGACGGTAACAGGTTTGCCGCTAACAGCGGCGGCACTGTTGAGACGACTATTGCCCACAAAGTGTAGCACGGCTACCAAAATCACAATCAGGCCAATTAGGCCGCCTAAAATAATACCGATGCGTTTCAAAATCTTCATTGTTCAATCTCCTGTGTTGTTATTTGTTCTTGTTTGTAGCCGTCAACCCTTTAGAAACTCTTTATTTGTGGTCACAGAACTTCGCTGGACCGAAATGAGAGAGGCACCTAAGTCGCGCAGCTTGAAGAGCAAGCCGTATAAAGCGGCTTGATCGGGCATTTGCCCGATGAGGCGTGTTGACCCATCAGGCAGGTGCTCGATTTCTACCAATTCTAGCCAGCCCGCCCAGGCTAGGTCGAGATGACCCTCGATTTGAATTTGGTAGACGAACATGTCATTTTGGTGATTCTGGCAAAGGTAAAATGGGTGTGTTTTGGAACACTTGGATTTGCCAACGGCCGTCTTCTTTTACTAGCACCATCAGGGGTTTCACTTGGGGTACCCCTAGCCCCGCACCGTTTACCAGGCCTCCCTGTAGCTGAGCCACGGCCACATCCTCCCGTAAAAACCGAACCCAGGCGACTTCCAGGGCTTGGGTTGTACCTTTATATATACATGGTGTCGAAAATATGCTGGTGTTGTTCCGCGACAACTTGTTTTCCTTGGGCATAAAGCCCGTTCCAAACTGTGTAATCCACGTCATCAGCAAAGGGTTCAGCAAAAGCATAACCGTCGCCTGCATTCCAGGCTGTTTCCAATGATTTGGCAATGTTGTGAATGGCTGTCTCGTCAGCCAAACGGCCGTTTATTCCGCTTGTTGTCTGTTCCATCAATCATGTCTCCTTGAGGTGCAAGGCACTACCCACAGCGTATTTAATACTGTTATTCTCGACGGGCAGTGCCACGCACCGATATATGGACAACAGGGTAATCAATCAGGGGGCAAGGCGCATTGTCCTTTAGGACAATAAGGGACAATAACGGGGACAATCTTGGCGTAATATCCTTTTGCTGGGGATTTCGTGAGGGGGAGGGGAAGCTTAAAAGAGAGCCAGTTCATGTGCCTTGGCTACCGCTTCAGTACGGGAGCGTACTTGTAATTTTTGCAGAATGTTGCTGACGTGGGCTTTGGCTGTTCGTGATGTAATCGTTAGTTGGGCGGCGATTTCTTTGTTACTGGCTCCTGATATTAACAAGCGTAAAACCTCAACTTCGCGCGGAGTGAGGGTTTCATTGGTGGTAGGGATGGCTAACGGCCGTATGACCTCATCCTCTCCAAAAGCTGCCAAAATCTGTTGAATCAACTGGCTATATGGGCTTGTTTTTGCCGCTTGTTGCAGCAATGGGATGACTATTCGACCTGTTTGTAAGCCCATGCCGGGCATTTGACGCCGGCTCACTTCTGCCAGAAAGATATCCAGTTCAGCCAATGCTTGACCCAAACGTACCTCATCATGGGTTGCTTGACACCAGAACCAATAAACGGCCGCTAAATTGAGCCGAGCATGGCTGCATAGTGCCGTGTGGCGTGTTTTGGTCTGCAAGGGGATGGCTTTTTGTAAATGGGACTCGGCTTCATGGTAACGGCCGTCGCCTAGCGCCAACCAGCCTGCCATCATATGCATTACTCGCGGCTGCCCTGCATCCCATTGTGTCTGGTTCGCTTCAATTTTAGGCATAATAGCCCGTATTTCATCATATTTCCCTTGATACCACAAAGCCAGCCCATGCAAGTAAAGATAATTAGACAACGATTCAGCATAACTCTTGTTTCTTTCAATATCCGGTAATCGCTTTTGCCAGTAGCTTTGCATACTTTTGTAATTTCCCCGTGCTAACCAGACAAAAAACCGCACATGGTCAACCACCATTTCTAGCCAAGCCAAGCCGCCTAAAGTCTTGATAATTTGCTGAGCACGTTGCGCATAATCAACAGCTTCTACCAGGTTTGCTTGATAAAAGTGTATACTGCCTAGTTGTAAATATGCGCCCATTTGGACTAAACCATCACCATCTCCAAATCGGGTCAGAATACGTTGCGCTATCCGTTCGATGGGCCTCATGCCAGCTTCGCCAAAAAAGAATTGCGGCCCTGTGGCCATGGTAAACGCTTGATATGCTTCCACGCTGTCGGCTTGCTCCATCATCGCCCAAGCCGTCCGTAGATGCGCTTCTACTTTGTCCCACTGCAAACGATATTGATAGGCCCAGGCTAGGGTTAATAAATGGGTGATATGACGATAAGTGGTTAATAGATCAGGAAAGGCTTTTAACTCATCGAGGAGGCTTTCTACAGCAACAGGCTCGGCCCACCCCCCATATATTTTGGGATGGGAAAGCCGGCTCAGCAGTTCGCCCTCTTTAATCTCTTGTTTTCTGAAGATGCTTAAGGCTGTATCAATGTATGGACTGGCCTGTGTCATCAATCCTTTTTGTGAAAGTTCCTGCCCCAGAAATAGTTGTAGCCAGGGGTGGGAGTGTTTTATGTTTTTTGGGAGTTGATTGATCCAACGAATGGTAGATGGCCGTATCAGCCCTGAGCGCAACTGCTCTCTGCCTATATTTTCGATCAGGTCAGCCGCCTCAGTCCAAGTTTGGGCTTGTAAATAATGTTCTATAGCTTTGGCTGGGTCTGCTTGAGCCGCAGCGGCTCGGCAGTGCAGAATGGGGAGCAGATCGGCCTGCGTCTCTTGTAAATGACGCTGCAAGAATTGGGCAAAAAGAGCATGATAACGGTAAGTTGGTTCTGCGAAAGGCTCGTTGTTGGCCGTTTCGTTTAGCATTAAGAAAAGATTGCGACGATAAAGATCAGCTAATATGTGGGTCGTGTTTTCCTTTTGGCTAACGGCCGTACATAGGGTTGGTGTCAATTCGGGCAGTATGGATGTTTGCAGCAGGAAATCCCGATCAGCTTCATCTAATTGATGCAAAACCTCATCCACTAAATAATCAAATAAAAAACGGCGGCTTTGTGCCAGTTGGTGGATGGCATTGGCTCGTTCATTAGCTGAGTGAGTTTGGGGTAAAGAGAGCGTCAGCAGGCGGATCCCGGCTACCCAGCCTTCGGTGCGGGTCTGTAATAAAGCTAAATCGTTGGCAGATAGGTTGAGTTGCAATAGATCGTTGAAGAGGGCACGCATCTCGGCTGGGCTAAAATGCAAACTTTCGATGCGAAATTCGGACAATTGTCCGCGTGATCGCAGACGGGAGAGGGACAAAGGCGGGTCGTGACGGGTGGTCACTACGAGGTGCAGGGAGGGTGGTAGATGTTCTAAAAAATAGTTGAGGGCTTCATAGATAACGGCCGTTTCTATCCGATGTAAATCATCCAAAACCAAAACAAAGGGCACCGTTTCTGCCTCCAATACGTCATTCATGAGCATCCCCATCAGGCGACGAGGGGCAAAGTTAGCCGCATTGGGGCTAGCCAGTAAAGCTGCTAAATCTTGACTGCAATTGGGCAAAATCGTTTGTAAAGCGGCCACAAAGAGCGACAAAAAGGTGAGGGGGTCGTTGTCATCTTCATCAAGGGTCATCCAAGCCAGAGGTAGGTTGGGGTGGGCTTGATGCAGAGCGGCCACGGCCGTTGTCTTACCCGAACCAGCGGGGGCAGAAAGAAGAGTGAGACGGTGCGAGAGAACGGCCGTGTGCAACCGCTCGATCAACTGTGGACGGGATAGTACATCGCGTCCGACTTGGGGTGGGAATAGTTTTGTGCGGGGAAGCCAAAGTGTAGGGGTTAATTCTGCCATCAGCCTCTATTCTAGCATACGGCCGTTTCTCCGCATAAATGATTGCCCGGGTGCTAGTAGGGGCTATTCTTCATAGAAGATGACACTTTCTGCCATGCTAGTTTTTGATGGTTCAAAGCCAGGTACAGAGCGTGGACATAGCAATTGGCATAAGTCGGGCGAGCAAAATTGATATATACTAATTCAAGAGAACAGCTTATGAGTACGGTCAAACAAGGCATGGAAAATGTGATAGTCAGATCATCCCGTATTGAGGGACTTGGGGTGTTTGTTACCCGCTCTTTTCGTGCAGGCGAACGCATTCGTCGCGTCCATATCGTGCGCGAAATTACTAACGAGAGCCCTTTACAAGAGGACGAGGGTGAACGCTTTGAGCATTGTGCTTACCCAGATGGCAAAGTTGTCTTATGGGGCTACCCAGATCGTCATATCAATCATAGCTGTGATCCCAACGCTTATGAAATTTATGAGCAAGGAGCCGTGTATGTCGTTGCCCGACGGGACATGGCTGCTGGCGAGGAAATTACCTTTGATTACAATCTGAATCACAGTGGTGGCACCTCCTGGCCATGCCACTGTGGCGCCAGACGCTGTCGCGGCGAAACCATAGGCGACTACTTCCACTTACCAAAAGAGATTCAATATGAGTATCGTCCCTTATTAGCTGATTGGTTTATCGGCCGTTATCGTACCAAGTTGGAGAGACTGGACAGTGAAATGGCATGGCGGGAGATATAAAAGTTTTACGAGAGAAAATATTCAGACGTATTAGGTCGAAACATTCTGATTCAAATAGGCAATCGTTTGCCTTAGCCCTTGACGTAGAGGGGTTGGTGACCAACCTAGTTCCTGTTGCGCTTTTTGACTATTGGGCTGGGCTTGCCATTGCATAAAATGCAACGCGCCCTTGGCAATCAACGGTGGGTTATGGGTGAATTGCGACACCCATTCGCCAACGGTCGCCATGAGTTGAGCTAAGAAGAGGGGGAGCACAGGCGGTGCTTTTTTTCTGCTGTCCGATTCAGCCAAAACTGCCTCAGCTAACTCTGTCAAAGAGTAATATGCTCCGCCAAGAATATAGCGGCTGCCCACTGTTGCCTTCTCCTCAGCTAATACATGACCCTCACCCACATCAGGTGCGTAAACCAATGGCAAGCCACCCGGTGGCAAGGCCGGAACTTGACCTTGTTGTAGCTGCAAGATCGCGTGGTTGAAACCTGGAGACCCCGCTGGCCCTGGCCCGTAAACGGCCGCTGGATGGAGGAAGATAGCAGGCAATCCTTGTTGTAAAGCAGCTACAACATGTTGATCGGCCGTTTGCTTCGAGCGTTCATAAAAAGTGGCCAATGGTTTTGAAGCTAACACGCTTTCATCATAAACTTCACCAGTTTTAGCAGCAAACACATCAATCGTACTGGTATAGATAAAACGCCGTACATCTTGAGCTAAAGCGGTCGCAATCATATTTTGTGTGCCACCTACATTAACTTTGTGAAAAGCCGTCGAATCGGGCAACCACTGTTCGGGCAAACCAGCTGCATGATAGACAACACTACAACCAGCTATAGCCTGCTGTATTGATGCCTCGTCGGTCACATCTCCTAGCACTAATTCACAAGTAGACGGGAGCAAAGCCTTCCCCTTGTCCAATGAGCGAACCAATACACGAACGTGTCGTTCACGCCTCAAAAGTGCTTGCACAATATTAAAACCTACTAGACCGGTAGCTCCAGTAACTAGGGTGATTTCCATAACTTTTCCATGTTGCTAGACCATAATCAATACGCTGACCGCGCTGGTAGAAAGCATATCCGCTTTCGTGGGCCCTGCCAAAGGAGGCTAAATCGTGAGTGGTATTGCCTACTGAAATGTGTCTTGATGCGAAAGTTGAGAAAGAGAATGCCCATGTGTAGGGCCTCAACAAATCGTCTGTTTTGGAAGAGAAACTTAGCTCTTATTCCCAAGTGAACAGCCCCATTTGTGGCCAGGAACTAAATTTCTTTAGACGACTCATTCATGCTAAAATCACGCTATTTACAGCTCAAGGCGACTGCATACGAGTCCCATTGAAATTGCTCAATCTTATTTTGGTGGTTGGTATGTGCATGAGCCAACAGCTTATATGAACACACTCGGCCCCACAGGATAATCCGCCTATGAAACCCCGCACCCGTAGACGCCGCAAAACTGCCCACAGCAATGTTGCCAACGAAGCCGTTACCATGCTCGAACCCCTCTTTAACAACATTCCGTTTGTCAAAATCCTTGATGAGGAGGGCATAGAAAAAATTCACCAAGCGTCTATGCGTTTACTCAAGGATTTTGGCACACTGATTATTGATTTTCCCAAAGGCTTAGAGGTTTTTCGTCAGAACGGCGCAAAAATCGAAGAGGGCAACAAAGTCAAAATTGACGAAGAGACGCTTATGCACTTTGTTAACAAAGCGCCCTCGCAATGGACACAGTTGGCCCGCAACCCAGCCCGGGAGGTGCCCATTGGTGGTCGCCACACCGTGTATGCTCCCATCTATGGGCCACCATTTGTGAGCGATTTGGAGCGAGGGCGGCGGGAAAGCACCTTCCAGGATTTCAACAACTTTGTAAAGCTTACTTACATGGCACCGGAGATGCACATTGGTGGGGGGGTGCTGGTGGAGCCAAACGACTTGCCCTTGGCCACACGGCATCTCGATATGCTTCATTCATTGGCCACGTTTAGCGATAAATCATTCATGGGCAGCGTTGTTTTTCCTGACAATGCTCGTGACAGTGTTGATATGGCTCGCATTGTGGTGGGTGAAGAGCGCATGGCCCAGAATCCCGCCCTCAGCTCAACTGTCAACGCCTCCAGCCCCATGCGTTGGGACGATCGTATGTTGAGTGCTATCACTGTCTACGCCGAGACAAAACAGGCGGTCATGTTCACTCCTTTTATCATTGCTGGAGCCATGTCGCCCAGTACAACCGCAGCCACCGTGGCCCAGCTTAATGCCGAAGCCTTGTTTGGTATCTGCTATGCGCAGATGATTCAGGCAGGCGCACCCTGCTTGTATGGTTCGTTTTTGGCCAACATTGACATGAAAAGTGGTGCGCCCTGTTTCGGCACGGCCGAAAATAATTTAGCCATGTTCGCTGGGGGGCAAATGGCGCGGCGCTATGGCTTACCCTATCGTTCGGGCGGCAACTTTACCGCCTCACGAATTCCCGACGCCCAATCTGGTTATGAATCGGCAGGCATGATGTGGGCCACGGTGCAGTCAGGGGCAAACTTCATTTTGCACTCGGCTGGCTGGCTGGAAGGAGGGCTGATTGCGGGTTATGAAAAATTTGTTCTCGATCTGGAAATCTGTGCCATGATCGCTCGCTACAGCAAAGGGATTGGCCTCACCGAGGATGATTTTGCCTGGGACGCTTATGCAGAAACGCCGACGGGGCAGCATTTTCTTGGCTCGACGCACACGATGCGCCACTATAAAACGGCTTTTCACAATCACCAGGTTTTCAACATGGATAATTACGAAAAATGGGCGGAAGAGGGCAGCGAGGACAGCTATAAAAAGGCCAATAAGATTTGGAAGCGTGTGTTGCGTGATTATGAACGGCCGTCTCTGGACCCGGCCGTGCGCGAAGAGCTAGATGCTTTTGTAGCCCAACGTCGCGCCGAAATTGAAGGGGGCAAACCACGTACGCCGTGGCGGAAATAGTGCAGTACCAACGGCCATTATCGCACTATCCGTGTGCCAGCTTACGGCTGACACCGTGTGGCTCGCTATAATGGGTCGCTATGCATTTGAGACCCCTTCTTTACTTCCTGCCGCTGCTGCTCATTGCTTGTGGCCCGGCGGCAACGGCCGTGTAGCCGCCTGATGTGGTGCAAGCCATCATCAATGGCAATTATGAGTCCTTCTTTGCTGGTACAGAACGCGATTTCCCCATTCCCAACCCCTCGTTGATCAACGCCTTTTACGCTCAAGGCATCGGTGGCTTTAATGGCGTAGCTCCTTTTGGTACCCGTTTATTCTTTGTGACAGATGAGCCTACGGTTCATGATGAGCGTGTCACCAGTCACGAAATCGGCCATATTCTTGGCTTGCACCATACTTTGCAGGACGCGGATCGCCTTATGTTTTCTGGTACGAATGGGATGAACCTAACAGAAGAAGAGATTATCGTGGCCCGCTATGCGGCCCAAGGGTTGTTAGAGCGGGCACGTTAAACAAACGGCCGTTGCCCCACCAAACAACCACAAACAGGAAGGCGAAACGCAGCGTATATCAATATTCATGTTGTCAGCGCCTTAAGTAAGGCATCCACATCATTACTGTTGTTGTAGGGGGCGAGGGAGATACGTATACGGCCGTTACGCGCCCCACAAATCACATGTTTCTCTCGCAGTTTACCCACCATCTCTTGCGCCAGAATCTTTTCATGGGCAAGGGTCACAATATGGGCGGAGGCTGACACATCATCGAGCGGGCGGAAGGGCAGCCAACCATGCGGCTCACAGCCATTTATTAACCTGTGTGCCAACTGCTGGGCATGTGCTTCTGAGGCACCTTTGTTTAAAGTCAGCAGTTGATCGAGTGCCACCGTAAGCCCGATTAGAGAGACATAGGACATGGTTGATTGGGTGAAGCGGCGGCCACCGCTGGCCACGGGTAGTTGGGTTGCCTCAAAAGCAAAGGGATTTGGTGCCCCCATCCAGCCTGGTAATGGGGGGATTTGCTGGCTCAGATGGGGGGCGATGGCGGCCAGAGCCACACCGCCATGCCCGCCCAACCATTTATAACCACTGGTGACAAGGGCATCGGCCTGCCAAGCATCGGCGGCAATTGGAATGCGTCCGGCGGCTTGGGTGACATCAATAATTAGTTTGGCGCCAACTTGGTTGGCTGCTTGGCGCAAGCGTGGCATATCGACAATTGAGCCGGTGGCAAATTGGACGTAACTGATGGCGATAACGGCCGTTTCCTTCCCTATCTGCTCAATTAAGCTGTCCGTGAGATTGGCCTGAGCCACATCATCAACAAATCGCAGCGAACAGTCATTCTCTGCACAGTAGCGCAACCAAGGGCGTGTAATCGCTGGAAAATCAGTCGCCACAGCCAAAATGTGGCTACCCGCTTTAGGCTGAATTATAAAAGGGAGTTGGCCGAGCAATTCACTGGCACTGCCTAAAATCGCTAGTTGATCAGGCTGGCAATTCAAGATGCTGGCCCCACGCTGGCGTAACAATTCAAAAAATTGCACCTCGTCGTCATCCGTCATGTTGAGGTTGCCATGACGAGCCACATCATCAAGGAAATGATGCATAGCCTGTATGGCAGGTTCCCCTACCAGCCCTAAAGAGGCTTGGTTTAGGTAGACCCATTCCGCCAGGCTAGGATAGTCTATGCGCGGTAGAAGGGCTTTTGTCATGAATTCTCCCCAGATGAAATTGGCTAAATGCCCTTAATTAGCGCCATGGTTTGATGCCCGCCAACTCCTGGGCACGGGTGCGGGCTGTGTGTAGGGCTTCTGTTATTTGGGCCAATAAGGTATCGTCGTCGTCTTTTTTGTTGACGGGGATAGGCTGGCCGAAAACCATGTGTACTTGGGCGAAGGGATAGGGAACCATGTAATGATCCCAGCGTTTACGCTGGTAGGATTGACGGGACCAGAGGCCGATGGGCATGATGTTGGCTTGGGCTTTTTTGGCCAGGAAGGCTACGCCCTTTTTCGGTTCGTAAGCAGGGCCGTCGGGACCATCGGGGGCCAGCATGGAGACGTTACCTTGCTTGAGGGCTTTGAGCACCTGCAAGGTGGCCCGACCAGCAGCGACTGGATTGCCCTGCATATCGACGGCGTGGGGGGTCGCGCCAATGCGAGTGGCTAAGCGGGACAGTACATCGGATCGTTCGTCGCCAACAACAACCAAATGAAATTTGTCTGGCTCCATGAAGCGGTGTCCGTACATGATGAAGAGGGGGATTTGTCCATGCCAAAAGGCGAAGAGGAGGGGACGGCCGTTTGCTTGTGCCTCTCGCAAATGATGTTCCCCCTCTACCTGCCAGCGGGTGGTGAAGGTGGTGAGCCAATGATAGAGGAAGACGAATTCGCCTTCGATGGTGCGCCAGAGGGTGCCAAGGTTATTTTTCATAATAGTTAGCGGCGGCTTGGAGGGTGATTTGGTTGAGGGTGTGAGTGAGGGTTTGGTTAACGGCCGTTAAATCAGCCCGCCTCTCCACTTCAATGGGCGCACCCACCGCCACCGAAATACGGCTATAAGGATAAGGGATTGTGTAGCGATCCCAACGATTGATTTGATAGCTATGCCGCGCATAGGCGCCGATGGGCAAAATGACGGCTTTCGCTTTTTGGGCAATGTAGGTTAAACCGGGTTTCATTTCGTAGGCGGGGCCAAAAGGGCCATCGGGGGTAATATAACAGTAGCTGCCAGCTTTCACTTGCTTGACCAGTTGGGCCAATTTGCGGGCTGTAGCCATAGAGGCCTCGCCTTCTAAGTTCATGGGGAAGGGCTGTGCTCCTAGTTTTTCGGCGAAAATGACCAGGGCGGCTCCCCGCCAATCATCAGGCAAAATGAGGACGATGCGGCTGAGGTCAAGGCGGGTGCGGAAGAGGCCAACAAGCATCATGGTCATGCCGTGCCAGGCGGCAAAGATGAGCGGTTTTTGGCTGGAAACGGCCGTTTCCAAGTACGTTTGCCCACTGATCTGAAAACGCCCTGTAGCACTGGTCAATCGCGCCACCTGATAGAGTGCATTACCACCTAGCCTGTCGCCAAAGCTGCTCATTGCCGGCTTTTGTACCCAGCCCGCGCCAAAGAAACACCCAAATAGAGGTTGTTCCAGAAAAACCAAGCGTTAAATAATGAAAATTGGTAAATGGTGACAGCAAACATGGCAATGAGAAAAGCATTACGCTTTTTACCAGAAAACACCCAAAAAACAGAGGGAAAGGCCACTTTGCTGACCATCAAAAAGGTGATAGATAGGAGAAAAGGGATATAGAGAATATCGGGTATTTCAAATATGTCAGGGAATACCAGGTCTGACAACACAGCCAGAGCAATTGAAGCACCACCAGATGAGATAGTGAGACCCACAGAATCTTTGTTGCCAGTTTCTTTAGGCGGTAGCAAATTAAATCGTGCCAACCGAAATGCGCCCGCCAGCGTAACGAGAATCGAAGCAGGCCATACCCAAACCATAGGTACTCCCTCTGTTTGGAGGTGCACAAAGACCAGCACGGAGGGAGCAACACCCAGACTAACCATATCAACCAAGGAGTCTAGCTGCAAGCCAAATTCGGAACCAGCTTTCAGGATACGGGCCGAGAAGCCATCAAAGAGGTCTAGGACAAAACTGGCCAGAATCAAGGCCCCTGCAGGTATGAAATTGCCATTGGCGGAGAGGAGTATGGAAATAAGACCACAGGTTAAGGATATAAAGGTGATACCGTTGGGGATGAGGTAGCGATATTTGCTGTTCATGGTTGACCTAGTTTGGTAATCGGTAATGTCGTTCCGCGACCACTTCGTGCATGGATTACGGATGACTGGTTACAGTTAACTGAGCGATAGGCGTGAGGCCACCGTATACTTTGTCGCCGATAGACACCAGGATGTGTGCTTCTGGTGGTAGAAATAGATCGAGGCGGGAACTGAATTTGATGAGGCCGAAGCGTTGGCCAGTGGTCACGATGTCCCCTGGTTGCATCATGTTGACACAGCGACGGGCCAGGATGCCAGCGATCTGTTTGATGAGAATACGGCCGTATTCCCCTTCAACCATCATAGCAATATACTCATTCACATCAGAGGCTTCTGGGCGGAAGGCCTGCAAAAACTTGCCTGGCTGATGTTGAACCAATGTAACCTTGCCCCCAAGTGGTACGCGTTGAACATGCACGTCGGTAATATCCAGAAACATGCTGATACGAATGGCTTCGGCTTGCAAGAAACGCCCCTCACGCTCACGAACAATTTCTACAACTTCGCCGTCGCCAGGGCCAATAACACAGCCTGGTTCGTTGATGACTTGTCGGTGGGGATCACGAAAAAAGTAAAGGATGAGCAGCCACAAGCAGGTTGTGAGAAACAAAAACCCTCCCGCAGCAAAATTGCTAAATTGGAACCAGAGGATAATGGCTAGGGCTTGAGCCACAGACACAATAAGGATGGTGCTGCCACCCCCTTCAGCAAAAGGCCAAAGGCGATCCTGTCCGTACTTTGGGGAATTCATGAGACTGTTTAGAATCTTTTGAGAACTGGTGAGAACTCAGGTTATTCTTTGCACAAATCCTTTAATCTCTACACTCCAATCGTTAATTTTCCAATCGTTGGCATTGTAACATTGCCCTGATCCTCTGACAAGGAAGCAAATGTTATATTTTTGGCACTCGGATGGTAGGCCAAAATAAAAAAGCCCCTACTAAATGTAGGGGCTTCGTTGCGGTATAAAGTTGTTGGCCAACATATCCATTAGACAAAAAGGCTCATGAGAGTGTCGATCAATCTACTGACACGACGCGGTTTGGCAACAGTTGTCTGTAAGCGGTATTGTGCAGCTTCTTGTAGTAGTTCATTGTAACGAGCCTGACCATTGTTCTTGCTGATAATTGGGTGATTCATTTTATTCTCCTCGTATTATATGAAAGTGCTTTGTTGTTAGATGAATAGGCTGATAATTGTGTTGATAAGTTGGGTGAAGCCACGCCGTTGGCTAACTTTTGCTCCCAGACGATATTGTGCGGCTTCTT
Organism: Promineifilaceae bacterium (SeqCode); assembly: GCA_965223555.1. GTDB lineage: Bacteria > Chloroflexota > Anaerolineae > Promineifilales > Promineifilaceae > CBDCWU01. The sequence continues at coordinate 1,001,845 of CBDCWU010000007.1, read as the reverse complement.
GTAACATCTCGTTGTATCGAGCTTGACCATTGTTATTAGCTATGATTGGGTGATTCATTTTATTCTCCTTAGAACCTGTGGGGTTCCACTGATATGTTTAATTAACTATGGGTAATATGCCAGACGGCCGTGACCGTACCGTAACCATATCGTGAACAATCTAATCAAGGACGTGACCATTCCATAACCAAAGCAAAAGTCCCCACAAACATCATTGCGAGAACTTTAACAAGGTGATTTTGTTGATTTAACTGTTTGCTGAATATTGCTTACTGCTGACTGGCTTCGCGCTGGGCTTCTTTCATTTCTGCGACTGTGGCCATGAGAAGTGGTTCACCCGTACGGCCGTTTATCTTTAACCTATCTCCCCCAATGACCCCCACACACTCGTGCGGTACACTCGCCATGATCTCCCGGAAAGCGGCCTCATCCTCCGGCCGCACCTCCACTAAAAAGCGCGTTAATGACTCCGAAAACAACATCACCTCATCCGCCGAATAGTTGGCATGCCAATCACGCGGAATCCGCATCAACTGCGCCTCTAAGCCCCAACTCCCCGCTATACACATCTCAGCCATAGCCACGACAACACCCCCCTTAGAACAGTCATGACAAGCTTGCACCAGCCCTGCCTGCATCGCCTTGTGCAATGCCTTTAGCCGACGCAATGGCTCAAAAGCTGGCTGCGGCGGATTGTAATTACCCTCAGCGGCCGTCTCTCCCACCAGACGAAAATGGCTGCCGCCTAACTCTGCCCGTGTGTCGCCCACCACAAACAGAAAATCTCCTGCCTGCTTCAAATCCATCGTCACCGCCTGTGTCACATCTGGCACAATCCCCATGGCTGAGATGAGTAACGTGTCCGGAATGGCCTGTTTACGGCCGTCCGCCCCCACATACTCATTATTGAGACTACTCTTGTCCACAATAAAGGGTGTTTCATAAGCCAGCACGGCCTCATGACAGCCCTGAGCACAGCGCACCAAAGCGCCTAACCTATCTGGTAACTTAGGATCACCCCAGAAAAAATCACCCCAAATCGCTACTTGTTCTGGGTCAGCCCCCATTGCCACCACATGCCGCAAAGCCTCATCAATAGCTACCCAGGCCATTTTATAGGGGTCAAACGCGCTGTAATTGGGGCAAATGCCATTGGCTAAAGCCACCCCTTTGGGGGACTCGGGACTAGAGCCTAGAGATTGATCTATAGCCTTTAGCCCCCAATCTCCGATCTCTAGTCTCTTCTTGCGGATATCAGGATGTGCCAATAATTTCAATAAGGTCCCCTTAAAATTCCCATCGTAGCGCATATTATGTAAGGCATCAGCGCCCAATCGCCCAATCGCCTGCTCGCCTTCTCCCCCTTGCCATTCTGCCATCATACGCCTGGTTGGAATCCCCTCATGCAAAAATGAAATAGCCACATCTCCTACTATTTTCCCGCCATCATGGAGTGTTAGACGACCGTTTGTCACAAGCCGTCCCATCACAATCGCCTCCACATTTTGCTCTACACAAATCGCTTGCACCCGCACCAATTTTGCCTCGGGCACAGCCAATACCATCCTCTCTTGCACCTCACTCAGCGAAACATTCTCCAACTGTATCGCAGCGCCCAAACCGGCAGCCGTCCTGCCCACGGCTGAGGCAAAGCCCCTTATCCCACAACCCGTTATGGCACTGTATAAACCCTCATCCCGCGCCCTCAGCACTACCTCTTGCACCTGTTTTTCCCTATCCAACTTTATACTTGAAAACGTGGTTCCCTGTCTGCCAATGGCCACAATCAAATCGACCACTTGCGCCTGTGTGTGATGCAATCCATGCTGCAAAATATCCAAACAGCCACTATAAAACAACCGCGCGTCAACAGCTACAATCCCCACATTGTCCACCAAGGCCGACTGCGCCCAAGGTTTATTTAGCTTGTCCGTCGCTGCCCGGATATAGGTGTTTAGCAATCCATCAATCGTCTGCTGCTCGCCATCTGGCCCTGTATATTCAATGATGGCCTTAAACGTTTTATGCGCATGATGTTCGCTCCACATTTGGGCCAGTATCTCTAGCTCAGTACCTGTCGCCGCCCGCCCTTCCTGCCGATAATAGGTCTGGATAGCCTGCATTTCTTGCAAGTCCAAGGCTAGTCGCCGCTCTTGACTGATGGCCTCTAGTTCGGCCTCATCAGCTTCACGCAAATCAATCAAATCTACCATACGATGAATATGGGGCATGATCTCTCCTCTTGTGAATCCATAGGGGCTTAAGCCAATAAATCGGCACAATCCAAATCCTCAAAGGCCATCAGCCCCAACTCCACCGGATGCCACCAGATAGTGGCTGGGCGCTTTTCATGCCAACTGCCAATAATGAGAAAGAGGTAGCGGATAATGGAGGCGCGGTAATCGTACCAACAATCCTGCCAATCGTAATTTTTCACCCCATGTTCTTGCAACTTTTGATGATACCGTTGCACCAGATATTTTTCCTGCTGGGCACGGCGGGCAGGATACCAGAAGAAGGCCAGCGTGTAGGCTATATCGCCCGTGCCTGCGTCCACATCCAGGCGCAAACTTTGCCAATCAATGATTTTGACGGAGTGTTGGCTGATGTCGTGTGGATAGAGGAAGTTGGCAGGATGGGCATCGCGGTGATTGAGGGTCAAGCCTTTGCCGTGTAATAGCCGCTCCTGGCGTTGGCTGGGCCAGCTACTGAAAACCCGCTCCAAATTTTGTCGTTGTTGGCTCGTGAGCCGTTCGTCCATGAAGTCTATGAAGTTGGCGAAGTGAGGCTGGGCTTTTTGGAGAAGCGTGCGGAAGGTGGCCGCAGACGGCCGTTCGCCCAACTCAAACACACGTTCATGTTCCCACCAAAAAGCCTTAAAGGTAGCCAAGGCATCTATGATTTGCTCATAATGGGACAAGGGAGCGGGTAAGGGTAGGTGGGCAGTGTCATGTGTGGCAGAGAGGTCTTGCAACAGGAGGTGGGAGCGGTTGGCATTGGGATCATGGGCACTGTGGAAACAGGGGATGGCGAAGGAGGTGTCGATAACGGCCGTTTGCATAGCCGGTATCAAATCATGGTAAAAAGCATATTCCCGATCACCAAACCCAGGCGGTAGGCTGAAACATTTGAGGAACAGTCGTGTGGGGGCTGTGGTCGGCTGCGAATAAGTGAGTTGCAAAAAGTAGTGGGTGGAGACAACGGATTCCGAGCGATGGGTGACCTGAAAGTCAGTGACTTTGCCCTGGGTTAGATGGCCACTTTGTTGCAGAATTTGGGTGAGCCAAACGGCCGTTACTTGTTCGATACTCGTGATGACATTCATGGGCTAGATTTAGAGGTTGGCAATAAGGAGTTGGGAAACGGCCGTGTTTGAATCAGACATTATTCATGAGACTTAAAACCAATCATGTATTTCCTGGATACCATCTCCTGATTATGTCTTATACGCCACAATCAACCCATCACGAATCGGGATGAGGGAAGAAATCCAATGGGGGCTGGTTGTGATTTGCTGGGTGAAGGTGCGGATACCGACAGTGTCTTCGCTTTGGTCGGCTTCGTTCCAGACATTACCACCCCAGATCATGTTGTCGATGATGAGGAGCCCGCCAGGCCGTAGCTTGGCTTCGATGACGGGCAGGGAAGTGGGATAGCCAGCCTTGTCAATGTCGTTGAAGATGAGGTCGAAAGGGCCTTCTGTTTGGCGCAAAGCCGCTACCGCTTCGCTGACATGGTACTGGATGAGATCGCTATAACCTAGAGCTGCCAGATGGCCACGAGCCATCTGCGACAGTCCTTTGTCCCAAACAACATGATGGACAACGCCATCATTCCCTTCAGCCCGGCTTAAGGCCAGGTTTTCCTTCACAGCCCGGGCAAACCAGGCTGTGGAATAGCCATAACCTGACCCTAGTTCAAATACGCGCGTAGCCCCACTCATCCGCGCCAATTGGTAACACAAATAGCCGGAAGCAGGCCCGACGATGGGAAAGTTGTGCTCGGCAGCATAGGCCTCCATTTTTTGCAACTCAGACGGCCGTTCCGGCACAAGTCCATCCAAATACTCTCTTAACTTTGCTTGATCAATGCTCATGATTTTGGGGTAATTGGTTTACCGTTCACCAGTTACCGATTACCGATTGTCTAATCTCTTCGCAGTTTGCGATACGTAATCCGATGTGGCCTGTCTGCCGCTGCCCCTAGCCGCTGGCGGCGATCTTTTTCATATTCACTATAGTTGCCGATGAACCAAGTGGCCTGGCTATCACCTTCAAAAGCCAGAATGTGGGTGGCGATGCGGTCTAGGAACCAGCGATCATGGGAAATGATAACGGCCGATCCGCCAAAATTCTCCAAAGCCTCCTCCAGAGCGCGTAATGTATTCACGTCCAAATCATTAGTTGGCTCATCCAACAGCAGCAGGTTCGAGCCAGATTTCAACAATTTAGCCAGATGAACCCGGTTACGTTCACCACCAGAAAGATCGCCCACCCTCTTTTGCTGGTCACTGCCTGCAAAATTAAAGCGGCTGACATAGGCGCGGGAGTTCACCCGACGACCCCCCAACTGCATCTGCTCCTCACCATCCGAAATTTCCTGCCAAACCGTGTTATCGGCCGTTAAATCATCCCGGCTCTGATCGACATAGGCCAACTGCACCGACGCGCCTACTGTTAACATACCCGCATCCGGCTGCTCTTGTCCCGTAATCATGCGGAACAAGGTCGTTTTGCCAGCCCCATTGGCCCCAATCACGCCTACAATAGCCCCTGGTGGCAGGTCAAACGTGAGATTGTCATAGAGCAAATTGTCGCCATACGCTTTGCTGACACCATTGGCCTGCACCACAATATCCCCTAAGCGAGGGCCAGGCGGAATAAAAATCTCCAATTCACCACTTGATTTTTCAGCCTCTTGGCTGATCAGTTTATTGTAAGCTGTGATGCGAGCCTTGGCCTTGGTACGCTTGCCCTTGGGCGTCATGTTGATCCATTCCAACTCGCGCTGCAAGGTCTTTTGGCGCAGCGAGGCCTGCTTTTCTTCTTGAGCCAAGCGCGCTTGTTTTTGTTCTAGCCAGGAGGAGTAGTTACCTTGCCAAGGGATGCCATGACCCCGATCTAGCTCCAAAATCCAGCCTGCCACATTGTCCAAAAAGTAGCGATCATGGGTGACGGCGATCACAGTGCCTTGGTATTGTTGTAAATGGCATTCTAGCCAGCCCACGGATTCAGCATCCAGGTGGTTGGTTGGTTCATCCAGGAGCAAAATGTCTGGCTGTTTGAGAAGGAGGCGACAGAGGGCTACACGCCGCCGTTCCCCACCAGAGATAATGGATACAGGGGTGTCCCCTGGCGGACAACGTAAGGCATCCATAGCTAAATCGAGACGGCTGTCCAAGTCCCAGGCATTCATATGATCCAGCCTGTCTTGCAACTTACCCTGCTTTTCGATGAGGTCATCTAACTCGTCAGGTGATAAATCCTCACCAAATTTCAAATTGATTTCGTCGAATTCGCGTAGGGCATCCACCACCTCTTGGGCTCCCTCTTCCACAATTTCACGCACTGTTTTGCTATTGTCCAGTTGTGGCTCTTGTTCCAAGTGGCCAATGGTGAAGCCAGGGGCAATGGCTGTTTTGCCGAGAAAGTCCTGGTCTGTACCAGCCATGATGCGCAGCAAGGAACTTTTTCCAGAGCCATTGAGGCCCAGCACACCAATTTTGGCCCCATAATAATAGGAAAGGGAGATGTCACGCAGAACTTGTTTGTTGGGTGGGTGGATTTTGCCCACGCCCATCATGGAGTAGATGATTTTTTTGTCGTCTGTTGTCATATTTGGTAAGCGGCTATCGGTAAACGGTGTTCAGATTACTGAACACCGTTTACTGATTACGTGCTAGTTGCCGAGTCGGGCAATTTCGTTTTCGGCAACGCTTTCGTCTAATTTTTTGAAGAGGGGTTTGGGTTGGGGTAGTTGACGGCCGCTTTCAATTTCGGTGCGCTGCCAAGTGCCAACGGCCGTTGATCCATCATAGGTCAAGGCAATATGCTCACGGCTGGTTTCGCTAAATGCTTCCACCTTTTGTTGACCAAAAAGCTGACCAGATTCGCCCAATAATTGGTGCAACTGCTGACTGGTGAAGGGCAAGATAGGCGACCACATAATTTTGAGAGCATTGAGTGCTTGAACGGCCGTATACAGCGTACGCTCTGTAGCCATCATATCTGTTTTAGCCGTTGACCAAGGCTTATTGTCTTCTAAATATTGATTGACCAGCGTAGAGAGGCGCAGCAGTTCTTGAGTGACGGCTCGGAATTTGCAACTATCATACAAGGCGCCAACAGGAGCAAAGGCTGCATCCATTGTTGCCAAAAGAGCCTTGTCTTGCTCTCGCAATTGGCCTGGATCAGGCACAATGCCTTTGAAGTAGCGTTTAGTCATATTGAGGACTCGGTTAACGAGATTGCCCCAATTGGCCACGAGTTCGGCATTGTTACGCTCAACAAAGCCCTGCCAACTCCAATCACTGTCACGGGTTTCGGGCATGAGGGCTGTTAAATAGTAGCGCAGTGGATCAGGATCATAGCGCGTCAGGGCATCCAACATCCAAACGCCCCAATTCATACTGCCACTAATCTTACGCCCTTCCATATTCATAAACTCATTGGCAGGCACATCATAAGGCAAATTGAGCACCTGATCGGGATCGTCTGCATAGAGGCCCTTGGCGCCTAAAAGCTGCGCTGGCCACATAACGGCATGGAAGGGGATATTGTCCTTGCCAATAAAGTAGACAGTACGGGCGGCCGGATTGTGCCACCAGTTGTGCCAACCTTCTGGGTCGCCCTGATTGCTTGTGGCCTCGATGGTGGCTGATAAGTAGCCAATAACGGCCTCAAACCAAACATAGAGCACTTTGCCCTCATAACCGTCTACGGGCACAGCAATGCCCCAATCCATATCGCGGGTGACAGCCCGACCAATCAGCCCTTGTTCTACAATAAAATTGTGGGCAAAGTTGATTACTTGGGGTCGCCAATGCCCTTTGTCACTTTGAATCCAATTGGCCAGGCCATTTTCAGCAATCGCCGGTAGATCAATGAAAAAATGCTCTGTTTCGCGTACTTCGAGGGGTGAATTGTCTAGCTTGCTGCGCGGGTTGATCAGTTGACTGGCGATCTCAAAGAGGGTATTGCAGTTGTCGCATTGGTCGCCTCGTGCCCGTTCATAACCGCAGTTAGGGCATTGGCCCTCGACATAGCGGTCTGGCAGAAAGCGATTGGCGGTAGGGCTGTACATTTGCGGCGTGATTTTGGGATAGAGGTAGCCATTTTCCTTAAGGCGTAGGAATAATTCTTGGGAGACGCGATGATGGTTTTCGGTGTCGGTGTGGGTAAAGAGATCGTAGGTGAGACCGAGTTGTTGGAAGAGTTGCAGAAAACGGCCGTGATAATGCTCAAACACATCCTCTATAGTCTTGCCTTCTTGCTCAGCTTTCACGGTCACTGGGGTGCCATGGCTGTCGGAGCCAGACACCATCAAGACATGATTACCGCGCAGGCGATGATAGCGGGCATAAATATCGGCGGGCAAATAGGAACCAGTCACATTGCCCTGGTGTATATCAGCGTTGGCATAAGGCCAAGCGACGCAAACGAGAATATATTCTGAAGTCATGAAAGTTGTTTGGGTTCATTACGAAATTACGTCATGACGTAATTTACGTGTTTATATCTCATCTTCCTCGATGAACTCCTCGTCATCATCCTCATCATCATCCTCTTCTTCATCGCTTTCTGTCAGTTCGGTAATTAGCTCGGCCAGCAGCTCAAAATCATCTTCGTTGATGGGCAAAAAGGCTTCGGCCTCAATGTGTAGCGTTTTGAATTTGGGCTGGCTCTCCAACTCAATCGAATCATCAGGGGCGGCGAGAGAAAGAGAGGTGATGGCCGCATCGGTATCTACAGGGAAGAAAAGGGCTTTATCTGCGGTGATGGTGAAGAGATACTTTTTGGGATCCGCTTCAATAACATCGCCTGTAAGCGTGACAACAGCGAAAAAGACTTTGGCTTCGAGAGCATAATAAATGAGGCGATCACCAGGTTTTAGCTTATCAGCTAAAGCTGGGATTGGGGCCATCACCACCCGTTCATGCCAACCAGGGAAAAGAATTTCGCCTGTGGGCAAACTAATGGCTTTGATAAAAAATTGGGTGTTTTGGGTAGGGGCACGTTTGGCTGCTTGTTTGCGATTGGCTTCTTCTAGTTCTGAAGAGATGTTTTCCCAAATGCGCTGTTGGATAGCCATTTTGAGGTTGGCTTCTGTGCCGTCTTCATAACGCACGGTCATCATGTTGTTGCTGATAGCTAATACCGTGTATTTTCCTTTGCGGTTAGCATATTCGCCGTTTATTTCAAACATCCTCTACTTCTCCGAATATGATTGGATATGGTTTCGGGCGTGCATAGTACCCATTTCAGTGGCTCTTTGCAAGTCGAGTTTGGCGAAAGGGGTTAGGGAGGGTTCTGGAGGGTGTTGAGCCGCTTATTTGGTGGTGAAGGAACGGCCGTTCCAGTCGAGAAGTAATCGACCTTGGGCACAACCATCACGGGCAATTTCTAAATGACCGTCGTTATCACTGTCTAATACAGCCAACCTGCCTGTACATTGTTCAGGGACGGGGATGAGGTCTATTTGCCCTCTGGTGTGAGTCAGCAGCAGCAGTTGGTTGTTGAGTGTATCATGCAGCAAAATGTCGGGAGCATCATCGTGGGTGAGATCGGCCGTTTCAAAAATCATGAGTTGACTGAAGGGTTCTTGTCGCGTAGAAAGGCGTTGATTAAATAGTAGGGTCATCTGACCAACTGCGTCCGGAGAAAGGACGAGTAGTTGAGTGAGTTCAGGGTGTTGAGCCGTGCCACGCCAGAGGAGGATGAGATCGTTACGGCCGTTTCCAGTCAAATCTAGCCAACGCCAGTCAGTCATCAGTTGGGGAGATTGGTTGAGCCATTGAGTGCGAAGATCGGGCAAGATGGTTGTCCCGTGCTGATTGAGGTTGGTGAGGAGCTCGCTCACACGGCCTTTGGCTTGGGGAACGGCCATTGCTTCTTGTTCAATTGCAACTTCCTGGCCTAATTCGTCATTCGGCTCAACGGGATGGGGGAAAACGAGGCCGGTGGCATCATTGACCGCAGGGTGGTTACAGCTATATTGTAGGGATATCCCTTGAGCTTCACTTTGCAGGCCGATGGTAGCAGAACGGCCGTGGCTGCGCTCAAACGAAACTACATCTTCATAGAGAAAAACCATGTCATTGCTGCCTTCAAAGAGCTGCACCTCAAAAGTAACCGCGTCTTCTGGTTCTGCCTGGAAAGGAGGGATATCGTCCCATTCAATCACAAAAATACGATTAGGCGCTTCGCCAACAGTTATCGTTTCTAAAAAGCCATAAAGCGTCAGATCAAGATCATCCCAAAACGGTGCGATCATATCACCCATGTCTCGTACAGGGCCGCCATTCATGCAATCATTAAAAAAAAGGGGATTGCCATTGGCAAATTGCAAATTGCCATTGCTGCTTAGATGGACTTCAGTATAGGTAGTGCCGTAAAAGGTGAAGGGAAAAGGCAAAGGCAACATGGTTGTGCCATCATCACTATAGAGAAAAGTATCATTATCGGCATCAATATAGGCATAACCTGCGCCACTTGCGCAAGTGTAACCATATAAATCAGGGCCAGGACACAAGGCAATAGCTTCGCCGACGGCCGCTTGGGTGGGTCGCGTCACCAAAAAGATGATGATGCTCAGGGCCATTATGAGTAATAGAATTCCCACAATAAGCACCGTACGTCGGCGTGATAAAGGCATAGCAGGAGTTTAGCTGAGGGGAAGCGGGGTGGCAAGACGCATTTAGGATTCCCGGCTGAGGGGCGCTTGATGAGCTAGCAGAAAGAGAGCAACCAATAGTATAGTTAGACTGACCATTTGGATAACGTGATAACCCCCTGAGGTCAATGGCGCATTATCACGAAAAGCGTCTACAAATAGCCGACCAGCACTGTAGAGGGCAAATGCTGTTAAAAAGAGCTGCCCAGTGAAGAGCCGACGCTGGCTATTACGCCACCAGAGGCTCAAGGCGCTTAGCCCAATCAGGATTTCATAGATTTGTACAGGGTGGCGACGCAGCCCAAATAGGCTGATGGCCCAAGGTAAATTGGAAAGCGTACCATAACCTGGCCCACCCAAGAAATCGGCCAGGCTGACGGTGATGAGGCTTATGAGAAGACCCGGTGTGAGAGTATCCAGTGTCATAGGGGGATTGAGTTGATGGGAACGGCCGTAAAAAAACGCTACTACTATGCCTATCACCACACCTGCACCTACATTGAATCCAGTGTTGATCGGCCAAATAATGGCCAAAATATTGTCTTGATAGGCTGACCAGTGCGTGAGGACAAAGGCAACTCTGGCTCCAATAAGGCCGCTAAACAGGCCCATTGAGGTCAACCGATAGATGCTTTCTTCTTGTTCAGGCATTAGTTTTCGGGCGGTTTGTTCGATAGCGGTTAGGGCGGCCCAGGCACCAATGATGAAGGTGAGGGGGGCGGTAGGCAGGACAAGGCCACCAAGCTGGAGGGCGGGGTACATTAGCTGCTGCCCTCCAATAATTTCTCAATGCGATCCTCTAAAACGGCCTGATTAATCGTGCCAATGATCACTTCGGCCACAGTGCCATCGGCATGGATAAATAGGGTGGTTGGCAGACTGCGCACATTATAGAGGACATTCACGGCACGGCCGTTATCCAGCAAAAGGGGATAGGTTAGGTTAAATTCTTCAGCAAACTCCGTGATTAATGACAAACTCTCACCATCATTCACACCCAGAAAGGCAACACGGCCGTTATAGGTCTCGCTTGCCTCTTGTAAATGGGGCATTTCAATGCGACAGGGAGCACACCAGGTTGCCCAGAAGTTAAGCACCACTGGCTGACCGATGTATTGGCTGAGGGTGTGGGATTGGGCGACTGGAGAAACGGCCGTTTCTAATGTGAAATCGGGCGCCATATGCCCCACAATTGGGGCTTCCGTTAACACAACATAATTTGAGTCAGCCACCGATTCCTTGGAAACCACGACCCAGGCCCCACCCAGAAAGGCAGCTAGCACCAGCAAAATTATCCACTCAAAACGTGTTTGCAGCATGGCCGGGATTTTACCATGAAATCAACTTATCACGAGTAAGATGACTGACACCTTATTTTTGTACATCACACTGAGTCCAAATAGTTACGCAGAGAGAACAAGGGGAGAACGAATAGATGAAGGCGGGTCTACGAACAAGTTGTCATAGGACTGGCAGTCCTTGCGCTTTAGCCATTACTATCTCTCTGAATTTAGGACTGCCAGTCCTCAAACACATAAATTTAATACTGTCTCAACTTGGTTCTTCTCATAACCTGTACTTTCGTCGAGGATTTCCGTAAACAGTAGACATCCCTGTCATGATCCCGTAAACTAATCAGTTCGGTAGTTAGACAATCATCTAACAACTGTTAGACAACTATCTAACAGCGTCCGGCGCGCCGCCGCCGTGTATACTGATTTACCGTCCACTGATTACTGATTACTGTCCCCAGGAGGTGCCTATGCGTGAAAAAATGACCGTCTACCAGCGATTGTTGGGCTATTTACGGCCGTATCTGCTCCAACTCATCCTCGCCTATACTGCCATGTTCGCCGCCACCTTGATGAACCTCTTCATTCCCCAAATCATCAAAAATGCCATTGATGAAGGGCTAGCAGCTGGTGAAGCCCGCGCTCTGTTCGCTGCTGGCGGCATCATTTTGGGTATTGCTCTTGTGCGCGGTCTGGCGGGATTTGGTCAACTCTACTTCGGCGAATGGCTTACCCACCGTGTCTCTTACGACCTGCGCGACCACTTCTACAATGCCGTGCAAAGCCTGCCCTTCTCCTTCCACGATCAGACCCACACCGGCGACCTGATGAGTCGCGCTACCAGCGACATCTCCGAAACTGAACGTTTTGTGGGCGTTGGCCTGATGGGTTTGATTTCCACCCTGCTCCTACTAATGGGCATCATCATCGCTATGCTGCTGGAATCAGTCCCTCTAGCTCTGTTGGGTCTCATCCCCATGCCCTTGCTCATTTTTTCCACTGTGCGCTTTGGCAATATTGTACGGCCCATTTTCAAAAGCATTCAAGAGCAAATGGGTGTGCTATCGAGCGCTATGCAGGAAAGCATGACGGGCATTCGCGTCGTTAAAGCCTTCGCCCGCGAGCCCTATGAATTAGAAAAATTTGAGGTCGCCAACAATGAATGGTTCAATCGCCGCTATAAGGCCATCCGCACCTGGGCCACCAACTGGCCCTGGTTCACCTTTTTGGTGGCTTCCAGCATCTTCCTGCTGCTCTGGTTTGGCGGGCCGATGGCCCTGAACGGAGAAATCACTGTCGGTGTGCTATTTGCTCTCATTTCTTACGTGTTACTGCTCAGTGCCCCTGTGCAGCGTTTGGGCTTCCATGTCAATCTAACGGCCACCGCCGGAGCCAGCGCCGCCCGTGTGTTCAGCATCATTGACACTCCCAATGAGATTGATGACAGACCGAACGCGATTGCCCTTAATAATGTGCAGGGGCAAGTGCGTTTTGAGCGAGTAGGTTTTGCATATCAGGAAGGACGGCCGATCCTCAACAATATCACGTTTCACGCCCAACCAGGACAAATCATTGCCCTCATCGGCCCCACTGGTTCTGGCAAATCTACTATCACCAATCTGATCCCGCGTTTTTACAATGCCAACGAAGGCCGCATTTTGGTAGATGGGGTAGATATTCAAGATGTGCGTGTCAAAAGTCTGCGCCAGCATATTGGCATTGTGCTGCAAGACCCCTTTTTGTTTAGCCAATCGATAGGTGAGAATATTGCCTACGGCCGTTCTGATGCCACACATGACCAAATCATCGCTGCTGCCACAGCCGCCCGTGCCCACGACTTCATCACCAGCTTCCCTGATGGCTATGATACCCGTGTCGGCGAGCGGGGTGTCACCCTCAGTGGTGGCCAAAAGCAGCGCATTGCCATCGCCCGCGCTCTGTTGGCTGACCCTCGCATCCTCATCCTGGATGACTCCACTAGCAGCGTGGACACCGAGACCGAACACCTCATCCAACAAGCCCTGGCTGAACTGATGCAAGGGCGTACCACCTTTGTGATTGCGCAACGCCTGCTCACTCTCAAAAATGCTGATTGCATTTTGGTGCTAGACAAAGGTGAGATCGTCGAGCGCGGTATGCATGATGAACTACTGCAACACGATGGCCTTTATCGCGAGATTTATGATTTGCAGTTACGTGATCAGGAAGAGTTTGTAGCTTTGCAGGAAAGTATGGAGACGGGAGATTAAGTAAACATGACACAGAAAAATGGAAACTACAAGGAAAACGGCCGTTCCCACCACATAGACCCCAGTCGCCGACTATCAGAACAGGAGCGACAACGGCGCGAGGAAAAGATTCAGGACTTGCTGCCCAACGAGGACGAGCAGCTAGGCAAAGCCTATGATAGTGGGCTGGTACGCCGCCTCATGGTATACATCAGCCCTTACAACCGCCGTCTCATCACGGCTATCATTTTGATGATTATTAGCTCTGTGTTGGCTGTCGTGCAGCCTACTATTGTGGGTATTGCCATTGACGACGGTATTCGGGCTGGCTCCCTAGAAACGCTGCGAACCTGGACACTGATCTTCATTGTTGCTGCCGTTGGTGAATGGATTGCCAATCGCTACCGTATTGACATCATGGCCTATGTGGGCACAAAAGTGGTGGCTGATTTACGCAGCAAGCTGTTTCGCCATCTGCACAGTCTATCGCTCAACTTCCACAACAACTACAGTGTCGGCCGTTTGATGAGCCGTCTTATTAGCGACGTGGGGGTAATGCAAGACTTTGTCACCTGGTCTATCACCGGCCTCTTCCGCTCCTTCTTCACTCTAACAGGCATCATCATTGCCATGCTGGCTCTCAATTGGCGGTTAGCCCTCGTCACCTTCGCCACCTTGCCTCTAATGCTTATCCTGACCAACTATTGGCGGCTGCGGGTGCGCGGCACCTATCGGGCGGCACGGCAGCGGCTATCGCTGATTAATGGCTATCTGAACGAGTCTATCTCCGGTATTCGCGTCACCAAAAGCTTCACCCGTGAGGCCAAAAATTCCCAATATTTCGCCGAACTGAATAGCTCTTACTTTGACGCCAATTTGGCCGCTACCAAATTGACAGCTATCTTTTTTCCTGGTGTTGACTTCATGGGATCGTTGGCCACGGCTCTGGTGGTGGCGGTGGGCGGCTGGCTGGTTATTGGTGACGCCCTGACGCCGGGTGTGTTGGTGGCCTTCATCCTCTACATTGACCGCTTTTTCAATCCCATCCGTGAATTGGCCCAACGATACAATACCTTTCAGGCCACGATGGCTGCCAGTGAGCGCGTCTTTAATTTGTTGGATAATGAGACGGATTTGCCGGATGCAGAGAATGCTTATGAACTGCCTGCCATAAACGGCCGTGTCACCTTCAACGATGTCACCTTCAGCTACAAAGATGGCGAACCCGTTCTGCGTGGCATCACGCTTAAGGCTGAGCCGGGCCAGCGCATTGCCCTCGTGGGCGAGACGGGTGCGGGCAAAAGCACCATCATTCGCCTCATCGCCCGCTTTTTTGACATCACGGGCGGTTCGTTAGCCATTGATGGCCACGAGTTACGGGCCGTGCAACAAGGCACCTTGCGTTCTCAGTTGGGCATCGTGCTGCAAGATACATTCTTGTTTACAGGCACGATTAAGGAGAATATCAGATACGGCCGTCTCGATGCCAGCGACGAAGAGATCATCGCCGCTGCTAAAGCTGTGGGCGCTCACGACTTCATTAGCAAGTCGGCCAATGGCTATGACACTGAAGTGGGTGAAAATGGGGTTAACCTCAGCGTGGGGCAGCGCCAGATCGTCTCCTTTGCCCGCGCCCTGCTGGCTAACCCGCGCATCCTCATCCTAGATGAGGCCACCAGCAGTGTGGACACTACCACCGAGAAGATCATCCAATCGGCTCTGGACACGCTCATGGAAGGGCGCACCAGCTTCGTCATCGCCCACCGCCTCAGCACGATT
Organism: Promineifilaceae bacterium (SeqCode); assembly: GCA_965223555.1. Taxonomy (GTDB): domain Bacteria; phylum Chloroflexota; class Anaerolineae; order Promineifilales; family Promineifilaceae; genus CBDCWU01. Next base: position 986,655 of record CBDCWU010000007.1, on the reverse strand, counting down.
GTCAATGCCGATCAGATTGTGGTTTTGGATAATGGTCAAATTGTAGAGCAGGGGACGCATGAGGAGTTGTTGGGTAGAAACGGCCGTTACTACAACCTCTACACCATGCAATGGGCGGCACAGGAAGGAACACAACCCGCAAAAACTTTCAGTCGCAATTGACACTCTTTCTACCCCTCTCTATACTGTGGACAGTTGACTGAGACTAAAGAGTGTAAAGAATGGCAGTACATGGATTTGATATTGAGCAATTACGGGAAGATGTGGCTGTGGGGAAACGGCCGTTACGCATTACGACCCATGCTCAAATGGAAGCGTTCAAAGATGGCTTACTCCTAGCAGAACTTCGTTACACTTTTGAACAGGGTGAAGTCATCGAAACTTATCCCCATGATAATCGCGGTCTATTGTTTGCTCAACTGCTTGAAGCCAATATACCAGTTCACATTGTGGTAGAAGATACACCAGATGAGGGTGTTGTTGTTACAGCTTATATTCCCGATAGGCGAAAATGGATTGCTGGTAAAAGACGTAAACGGTAAAAACATGATGAATTGCTCTGTATGTTCTGAAAAAATTGAAGAAAGCGGCCTGGCAACACAAGTATTTCGTCGTAATGGCGTTGTCGTAACCGTAACGGGTATTCCTGCAGTTACACTTTGTGCCAATTGTGGCAATGCCGTTTTAGAGTGGGAAGTGGCTCAACAAGTTGAAGATTTAATCCAGCCTATGTTCCAGTGGGCAGAAACCCACTCTTTACCAAAGCCAATCGTGACAATTACTTTCCCTGAGAGAATACCCGTTGCAGCTTAGGCGAGAGCCGTATTGTGGAGCAGGGTATGCACGAGGAGTTGTTGGGGTAGAACGGCCGTTATCACAATCTCTACACCAGGTAGTGGACCGCCCAAGACGGGACGCAACCCGAAAAAACGTTCAGTCAAAATTAGCATATAGTCTGGGATTGGGAGGAAACTATGGTACCTGGCAGTTACTACCACATCTACAACCGCAGCATCAACCGTGAGCTTCTTTTTCGTGAGGATGAGAATTACCGCTTCTTCCTACGTCAATACAAACATTATCTCAGCGATCATGTAGACACCTATGCCTACTGCCTGATGCCTACTCATTTCCATTTTGCGGTACGCATAAAAGAAGATGTGGCTTTACAACCAGAACCAGACCGTCCAGGACCAGACTACAAAAGTCTTCAAGACTTTTGTAGTCTTCCGCCAACGGCAAATCTTCCTCCAGCAAAACCGACCCGACTCACCCCTTTAGAAAAAGCGTTCCGCGACTTTTTCATCTCCTATGCCAAAAGTTACAACAAACGGTTTGAGCGCACTGGCAGCCTGTTCCAATACAAATTCAAACGCAAACCAGCCGATGATATAGGCTATCGGATGCGCTTAATTGTGTATATTCATGCCAATCCTGTTGTAGCTGGCTTGTGTTCAGGTTTCGACGATTGGGTCTATAGTTCTTATCGCGCTATCTTGTCTCAAAGTGAGACAGCTATCCAAAGAGATGCTGTACTGGATTGGTTCGGTGGCCAAGAGGATTTTGTGACTTTCCATCAAGAATATCAGGATTGGCAACCTAAATAGTGGCGAAGACTACAAAAGTCTCAAAGACTTTTGTAGTCTGGTGATGCCAGTCACAAAAAAATTTTGATCGCGCTGCGCGCGAGGCAGAACAGAAGCAGAAGAAGAACAGAAAACCAGAAAACAGAAGGCCAGAAAATCAATTGCCTGGCCCGACCACACACCGGAAACCCACCCTGACGTCACTGAAAACGGGTGTGACGCTGCCGCGGGTAGCACCACGCACGCCGTCCGGGAAGCTGACCCAGCCGCCGCCGCGCAGCACCTTGAAATCACCTGTGGTAGGACCTGTAATATTGAGAACCGTTTCATTAAAGCTATTATAATAATTGGCATCATACCAATCGGCCGTCCACTCCCACACATTACCCGCCATATCTTGCGCCCCTATCCAGCTATCCCCCGCTGCATAACTGCCTACAGGAGCCGTGCGGGCATAGCCGTCATCCACCGTTTCATCCCCGTCAAATTCACAATTACTATCACAATAATTGAGCCGTGTGCCATCAAACTCGTCGCCCCAGGGAAACACATTGCCCGCACTACCCCGTGCCACATATTCCCACTGCGCCTCCGTGGGCAACTGTCCACCAGCCCATTGGCAGTAGGCATTAGCCCCATACCACGTCACCTTAACCACTGGATGGTTCTCAAAGTCCGCCAACGGCTGAAACGCATTCCCTCCCTCCTCAATCAAAACAAAACTACTATCAAGGTCTAACCACACCGTACCGCCTTCCTCCTGATTACCCTGTTCATTCAAAAAGGCCGCAAATTGAGCATTCGTCACCTCCGTCTGGTCTATTTGAAACGCATCCAACTGCACTGTATGGGCTGGGGTTTCATCAGCAAAACTATCTGATGTACATGTTCCCTCACCAAAGGTTTGGTTACATAAGGCTACTGCACTCTCAATCTTCGCTGGACTACTACCCATTGTAAACGTCCCCGCTGGCACAGCCACCATCTGCATCCCGTCTGTCACCCGCACCGCTCCAAAAAGCAACGGTCGCAAATCAGGATAACCGCCCGCCAGGATTTCAATCCGCAAATCTGACGAGGATTCAATCAGTTGACTAACAGCCAACTCCATCTCTGAACTATCACTAAAGCGTACTGTAATCTCTCCCCAAACAGGTTCACTTACAGGCGTCGGTGTGGGAGTCACGTTGGCCGGCCATTCTCCAGCAGCAATCTGTGGTTGGACCGTCCCAACAAGGAGGTCTGTCGTGGGTGCCGTGGCCAAGTCGGCGGTAGGGGCTGGAGACAGATTTTCAGTATCTGCTACGGCCGTTGCTGTCGCTGTGGGGGTGGCTGTTTCTTCGTCACTCTCTTCATCGGCCAGAAGCAAGGCTATCTCCATAACCTTTTGCAGATCCTGGGCAGCAGCCTCACTCTCTCCCAAGCTTAACAAGAGACGAGCGCGTTCCCAATGAGTAGCACCATTCTCATTCTCATTATTACTATTCTGAGCGATGGCTCGATTGTAGGCTGACAGAGCCGACTCTAAATCGCCCTCACGCCACAACTGCCGCGCCTCAACCCAAGCTTCTAGCTCCTGACGATAAGGGGTATCCACTTCGGCCATCTTTTGCAATATAAACCAAGTGCTGTCTTCGTTACTCTCCCAATCGGTGTAAGCCAAGGTGTCATAAAAAGTTTCAATAAAAAGCATCTTTTTCTCTAAGGCACAATCATCCGTCGTAAATATAGATGCTGTTTTTTGGGCATCGGTATATATGGCTTCCTTAAAAGCTGCCAACCCCTGGCTATCGAAAGAACGCAGGGGCAAGCCACGCGGGTGCAAAACTTGGTAAAGATGCTCACACACTTTTCCTGGAGTCATACGACGCAGTTCTAAGGAGTGAAGGGGAGCAGCGGCCGTTTTTACCTGCTGCTCTTGCCAATAGTTATGACCCATATAAACAAAAATCAACATGAGCATAATGCCCAGGGTCACAGCTACTACCCGTGTCCAGTCAACGGCCGTGTTCTCTCGCACCCAGACCTCATCAAAAACCTGTCGGTAAATTTCATTGCGGTTGTGTAAATGCCCAGCCTCTGTCTTCACTAACCCAGCCAACTTAAGCTGATTGATAACGGGTGAACGCTCATTATCCACAACCTCTTTGCCCTGCCACACTTGGCGATAGGTGTTTAACAGGTCGCTCTTGTTGTCCTGGTTGAGGACAAAGTTACGCACAAAGGCTAGATTGTCCTCTTTGCTGGCTTCTTGACGCAGGAAGAGACGACTCACCAGTTGATCTGTTTGTGTTTCAGCCCACTGGGCGGCTTGAGCTTCGACCACTGCTTTGCACAACTTTTGAGTGAGATAGGGATGGCCGCGCGTCCAGTGATGAATACGCGCCAAAATGGCTTTGCCCTGCTTAGGGTATATTGCTTCAATACCTGGCTCTAACGTCAGTAGATCGCGCCAACGGAAGTCATTTAAGGCTATACGACGGCCGACATTAAAAGGCGTGCGTGTTTGGTCTTTGATTTTCTACCGGACAGAAAGGAAGGAAAATCTAACGAAAGAATAAGACCTTATTTTTGCACGAAAACGTGCAAACAGAGGCGGTTTCTATTCAAATTGAACAAATTGATGCAAACAGAGGGCATTTCTATTCCAATTTTGGGCGTTGATTAGGCCATTTTCAGCAATTGTGTCACTATCCTCAAAAAGTTCATTTGACTTAGGTCACGAGGAGAGCGAAATAATGAAGCTAGAATTTAGTTTAACCCAGGAATTGACGAACACCCAGTATGCGCCCTTGGCGGCTTTGCTGGCTTATTACGAAGCCGAAAAAGCCCTTGAACCTTTACAATCAGTCACATCAGCAGCCAAAAGTGGCGATTTTACGCTGGCGGAGAAGCTTGAACAGCTTCTCGTGAGCATTTTGGCTGGTTGCGAATATATTTCTGTGGTCAATACGAAACTTCGCCCAGAGCGAAAATTAGCACAAGTCAAACGAATCGGTCACTTTGCTGACCAATCAACCCTCTCTAGAGGGCTAGATGAGCTAACTCAAATGAATCTCAGCCAATTGGAGGCCGCCGTCCGCCAAATCAGCGACCGTTGCAGCCAAACCCGAGCGCATGACTGGCGTGCCTTTTTGGAATTGGACTTCGATTTATCGGCTCTACCTTGCGGTAGGCAGGCCGAAGGCGGCCAAAAAGGGTATGCTGGCGGTAAAAAAACCAGATTGTACGCCAATTAGCCCGCATAAATGCCGTTTCTTATCGTGAAACCCTATGGTCCGACCTGTTTCCGGGCAACCAATTGACGATGCAATGTTTACAACAAGCGGTCTTAGCTGTCGAAAGTTCATTTGAGTTAGCTCTAGAGCTACGAAAACGGACGCTTTATCGCCTTGATGGTGGTTCAGGCACCGATGAAAACCTGCGTTGGCTGTTGCACAGAGGCTATCAGGTTGTGGGAAAGGCTTCTCTGGCAAGCGGGCCAAAGCACTGGCAGCCCACGTTTCCCGCTGGGATGCCGATGCTGACCAAAGCTGGCTGGGGTGGGTTGACCCGACCTTTGACCTAGGTCGGCCTGTCCAAGTTTTAGTCAAACGACGGCAACACAAAGGAAAACTAAAGCACAGCTACTATGCCACCACCTTGTCCTTTCCTTCTAAGAGGGCCTTCATGGAGCGCTACAACCAGAGAGGCGGTGCTGAAATTGAACAATTTCGCAATGACAAAAGTGGTTTACATTTGTCGGCACGCCGTAAGCAGAGCTTTACCGCCCAAAAAGCATTGATTCTGCTCACCGACCTCGCTCATAATTTATTAGCCGATTTCCACCGACGCGCTTTGGTTGATTCTCGCTTTGCCGCTTGGGGTCTCAAACGTATCGTCCGCGATTTGCTGGCGCTTCCGGGTCGGCTCCATTTCCGTTCGGGACAACTCAAACGAATCGAATTGTTGGCTTCGCATCCCTACGCTGATGAACTGATTATTTGTTTGGAAAAGTACTGTTTGGGCCGTTTTGGCTCTAATTCTGAATAGAAACGGCCCCTATTTGCATGGATTATGTCAAACAGAATAGAAATGCGCTCTATTTGCGCAAAAATAAGGTAAGAGACAAAAAATCAGGCATCAGGTAAATTCTAAAGTTCAACCAAAAACAAAAGGAAGAACCTGATGACTGACAAGATGAAAGTATATACCCAAGTGCTAAAAACGCTCAAAAAGATGATGCCAACAACCAAACAATGTTTTGTGGTGACACTGGCGATGATGATAAGCGGAATCGTAACGAGCAAAAAAGCACAATTGAGTGTGATGAGTGGTGAGATAGCGAGCCAGGCTAAGCCAAAAAGTATCGAGAAACGAATGCGGCGATTTGTAAAGAATGAAAATGTGGATGAAAAGGTGATGTATATGCCATTTGCGGAGATGATTCTGCAACAACTGGCACAGCAAACACTCTATATAGCTATAGACGGCAGCACAGTAGGTCGGGGTTGTATGACTATTATGGTCGGGGTTGTCTATCGTCAGCGTTTGTTGCCCTTGGCCTGGATAACATACCGAGGTAAGAAAGGACACACTACAGCGGCACGTCACATCGAATTACTCGAACTATTACAAGAACGAATCCCTACAGGAAGCGAGGTCGTTTTGCTAGGAGATGCTGAATATGACACTGTTGAGATGTTGACTTGGGTAAAACAAGAAACAACTTGGCACTTTGTGATACGCTCTGCACCACAAATATCGATTACTCAAGCAGGTACTACTCAGAAATTGCGTGATTTATCTCCAGAGCAGGGTTCAACTATTTCTTTAGCCAACAGCTACTTTACGGCTCAAGAGTTGGGACCTGTGACAGCCATTGCCTGGTGGGGTGAAGCTTATGAAAAACCGATTTATCTAATCACAAACCATGTTGACCCTCAGCGAGCCTGTCGCGACTATCGCAAGCGCTTCAAGATTGAGACGATGTTTTCTGACAAGAAAAGTCGTGGGTTTCATATTCACAAGAGCCATCTCTCTGAACCGAAACGAGTTGCTTCTCTTCTGATGGCTTCTTGTTTAGCTTATCTATGGATGATATATCTGGGAATCACAGTTATGGCTGATGAACATAAACGTGGTTTGATTGACCGGACTGACCGTGTTGATAAGAGTTTATTTCGCCTAGGGAAGGATTGGCTGACTTACTCCTTGGTTCGAGGGCTTCCTTTTGAGGTCTCTTTTTATTTACCTCCTTCCCTTCTCAATTCAACTGTCCGGTAGAAAATTCTTTGACCAAATCGGAAGGGGCAGCTACACCCATCAGGACAAAGGTCAAGCGTTCAAAATCAGCATCTCGGGAACGATTGTTGTAAACGGCACGGATGGCGGCAAAAAAGTCGTCAGCAAAGTCGAGGCTGAGAGTGAAGTCTATTTCGTCTACAAAAATGACAACGTTGTCCGCACATTCGGTTAAAACGACATCACGCAAGAAGTTGGTGAAGCGGCGCACAATGCCCTGGGCGGCATTGGTCTGCCACCAGGCTTCCACGTCGGTGTCTAAGTCTAGTTCGGCGGCTACCTCACTCGCAAAATCAAAATACCACTGTTCGGCGGCCACTGTGCCGATTTGGGTCAGGTCAATAATCGCTGTCTGCACCCCTTCCCCTTGCAAGCGGCGGGCCGTTCGCGCCATGAGGCTGGATTTGCCCATCTGTCGCGCCGTCAGCACATAACAAAATTCACCACGCTGGACGGCCTGGTACAGTTCTTCATCGGCAGGGCGTTCCACGTAGGAAGGGGCGTTGCCTTTGAGCGTACCACCAGCGACGAAGAAGTCGGTGGGATTGGTGTTAGACATTAGAATGGATTCTGCTGCGGCTGGTGTCCTCACCGTGCCGCCTAGACTGGCTCGGTCAGAGACCGGCCAGAGCATCTTTAGGCCAGCTTCCCTTCAAAATAACGTTGATACAAACCACAGCGAGGCGTATAAACATCGCCACTGCCCTGAATTAGCCCCACGCGCAGGAGGCGGAAGCGGGCCGTTTCATCGTCACAGCGTTGGCTGCGCAGTACTTGTTTGAGGGCTGAGGGTAGGCTTTTTTCCTGGCGCAAGCCCCACAGATGCCGCCGCAAATGGTCACCAAAAGGGCCATCATCTTGAACGGCCGCTTCCTGCAACTGCACCCAACTCAAGCCATCCACCGCCATGGCATACAGAGCCTTGCGCGTCAGATAAGGGTGTCCATGAAACAAGGCCATAAAATCAGCGAAATCGGCTGGGTGTACAGGTTCTCCATGCTGCTGATTGAGCCATTGCACTTGTTTGGCCGAAAAATCGGGCAGATTCAGCCGCAAGCCCACATTAAAAGGCGACTCATGCACATTCTCAATGAGCAAGTAAGGTTCAGTGGCAATAACCATAACCAGGTTAAGGTTATCCCAAATCTCGTGGGTGGCGCGGCGGTTGTGCCAAAAACGCAACATACGGAAGAAATCGCTGGAAAAATCAGTCAGTAACATACTATCCGCTTCATCAAAGGCCAACACCAGTGGACTGTCATCAAATTCGGGCAAAACAACCTTTTCCATGAACCAGTTCAAGTTGCGTTGGGCAGAGCGAGAAGATCGCCAGACGCGCTCAATATCAGCCTCATCTAAACCCAATTCATCACCAATAAAAGCCGCCACTTCGCGCAGGAAAACGGAGAGCGAGGCAAACTGTTCCCGCCCCACAAATTGCAAATCAATCAGAACCGCCTCGGCGCCCTGCTTACGGGCTTGGCGCAAGCCGCGTACCAGCAAGGAGGTTTTGCCCGTTTGCCGAGGCGCACGAATGGTGGTGGTGCTACCCCGCCGCACAACTTGACGCGCCAATCGCTCATCATCCTGACGCGGCACGTAAAGTTTGTCACGCAGTTTGACAACACCGCCAGGTACAGCCAGGGTGCGGGGATCAAAGGCAGCCAGGGGTGGCAAGAGGCTATTTTCGTGGGGCAGGGGACGGCCGTCTTCCGACACCATCACCACCTCTGACAACATCTCATCCACTTGGGTCCCCGCCTGCCCCGCAATCGCCGCCAAAATATGTTGTGTCACTGGCAGCGTATCCGTTTCATCGCGCCACACCCCATGTTGCAAGCGATTGAGGAAGGCAGCAATCTGGTAAGGGATCAAGCCTTCGTAATTGATGCGAATGGGCAAAACTTGGGGCTTGCCTTGCTCTTGGCGGTATTCATAAGCGCGATGGATTTCGGCCTGCACCATCTCGCTTTCGGCTGAAGCTGGCGAAAGGAGCACAAGCAAAAAGTCGCTACTTTTGATTTGCTCGTCAATGGTTTGTAACCAGGTCTCACTAGTACGAATAGTTTGGTCAATAAAGACATCATGCCCCAAGCCAGTTAGCGTTTTGTGTAAATGCAAAGCCAAATTGTGATCAGGTTGGGCATCACGCTTGTAACAGATGAATAGTTTGGCTCTGTTGGGGTTGGCGGCGGCACTGAGAGCAATTTGGGTTAATTCAACCAGGTCGTTGAGGGCATGATGCTGAGCATCGGCGGGATCGTAGCAGCTCGTTAAGGCTTGGAGGAAGAGGGGCAGGATGTAACGGCCGTCTTGCAACTGCTTATCCACTAAAAAAGCCAACACTTGAGCCACTCGTTCTTGTTTGCTGGTGGTTTGCGGTAGGCGGGATTGAAACGGCCGTAATTCATTTGTCACAAAAACGGCTTGTAAATTGGCATGATCATCAAACTCACCACAATCTAGTAGGGTTTGGCGGCATCGCTCGACTAATTCTGGCGTTAATTCTCCCATATGTCCTTCTACAAAATGTTATACACGAACCCTATGACAAAGTTAGTATAACGAAGGCTGGGTGATTTTGCCATTTTTGAAGGAGGCTAACCAGGCATAGCTTCTACCCCCAACGGCCGTTACCACAATCTCGGCACCATGTAATGCACAAAATTTGGATATGATTCAATCATATTCAACCAGCGCCTCAAAATCACCGCGCCAGTCGAAGTAAGTGTGTTGGGCAAAACCTTCGCCGCCAGCCGCCGTGCGAGCGTAGAACCAATCATTACCTGAACGCGCTATTATCTCAACGAGCTCCCCTGCACTGGCAAAGTCTACTCTTTCAGAAGTAATGTCAGGCTCCTCGAAGAGAAATACATTGAAAGTGACTTTAGCTAATTTAGGTTGGGCAATAGGCAACGCTTCGACATTTCCAGGCCAATCGAAAAAGAGAGCTACAACAAAGCCCTCTATGCCGTCGCCTGCACGAATATATAGCCCAGGCTTATTTTCAACTCGTCCAAACCTGTCAGCCGACCGGCCCAATACCTCAACAGTTTCATCGGTTTGCACCTGCCCTAACTCTTGAGTCCTGGTGTCTGGTGCTACGAAGATAATGGCTGACTGATTGGCAACGGCCGTTGCTATGAGCGTTGCTGCTGGCGTTGCCGTAGGCGTCAAAGTGCTTATAGGTACTGGCGTGTCAGTTGGTATGGGTGTAAGTGTCGGTGTTGCCGTAGGCATCAAAGTGCTTATGGGTACTGGCGTATCAGTTGGTATGGGTGTGAATGTAATTGATGTTACATCCGAAAGTGTGGATATGCTTGTTGGTACTGGTGTGTCAGTCGTTAAAGGAGCTAAAGCTGCGTCATCCACGCTACGAGCTTGCCACAAGCCGTCCACAAAATAAACGATGAGTAGAGCAGCTATTAGGCCGAAAGTGATAGCTGCCATTAAAGGCCAGTTAAGAGGCATATTTTTCTTGAGCCAAGCCTCATCAAATATTTGTTGATAGATGATATTGCGGTTTTGTAGATAGCCGCCTTCTGTTTTGACCAATCCGGACAGCTTGAGTTGGTTGATGACGGGCAAATGTTCATTATCAACAACTTCTTTATTTCTCAAGACCTGTCTGTAGGTGTTTAACAAGGTGCGCCTATTGCTTTGCTTAAGAATAAAGTGCTTGACAAAGGCTATATTCTCGTCATCGCTCACTGCCGGACGCAAGAAAAGGTCATTCACTATTTGATCCGTTTGCTCATTAGACCAGTATGATACCTGGGCGTCGACGACAGTTTTGCACAACTTTTGCGTCAAATAAGGGTGTCCTCGAGTCCAGCGATAAATGTGTGACAAAATAGACTGGCCTCGTTGAGGATACACAGCCTCAAGACCCGCTGCTAAAGTCAGCATATCATGCCAGTGGAAATCATTTAGAACTATACGACGACCAATATTAAAAGGAGAATGTGTCTGATCTTTGACCAAATCGGAGGTCATGGCGACTCCCATCAGGACAAAGGTCAAACGTTCATAAGTGGTATCTTGCGCGCGGTTATCATAAATGGCACGAATGACGGTAAAAAAATCATCAGTAAAATCGAGGCTGAGAGCGAAATCTATCTCATCGACAAAGATGGCGACATTACCTTGACATTCAGTCAAAACCACATCGCGCCAGAAGTTGGTTAAGCGGTGGACGATGCTCTGGGCATCGTTGGCTTGCCACCAGACTTCAACATCTGCGTCTAAATCGAGTTCCGTAGCTACTTTGCTGATAAAATCGAAATACCACTGGTCAGGAGTAACAATGCCAATTTGAGTCAGGTCAATATTGGCTGTTTGTACTCCGTCTTGTTGCAGGCGGTGGGCCGTTCGGGCAATTAGACTGGATTTACCCATCTGCTGTGCTGCCAGCACATAACAAAATTCACTGCGCTTGATGGCCTGGTACAGTTCCTCATCGGCAGCACGTGGGATATAAGATGGGGTATTGCCTTTGAGGGGGCTGTCAGCTATAAAGAAATCGGTAGGATGGGTTTCAAACATCTAGATCAGGTTGCGTTGTTCGTAATGGGTATAATGATCTTTTTTGTCAAAAGACAAGAGTAGTATAACGAAGACCAGGTGAAATTTCCATTTTTGTGCGTACGATGCACGAATAATTGTTAGCCCCAAAAGGCGACTATTTTCACCTCTACACTTACCGATGCTGCCACTGCGACGGCCGTTTCTCAATAAACGCATCAATCCCCTCACCTGCATCATGAGCCATCATATTGCAAGCCATCACTGTGCTAGCGTACTCGTAAGCAGCGGCCATGCCCATCTCGCCCTGTTTATAGAACATCTCCTTACCCATACGCACGGCCACGGCTGATTTAGACACAATGGCATCGACGAGTTCCTGTACACTTTCATCCAGCTTGTCGGCAGGCACAGCCCGGTTGATGAGACCATAGCGAACGGCCGTTTCCGCATCAATAAACTCGCCTGTTAGCAACATTTCCATGGCATGTTTACGTGACAGATTGCGGCTGACGGCCACAGCGGGCGTGGAGCAAAATAACCCTACTCGAATGCCAGAAGTAGCGAAAACGGCCGTGTCCACCGCCACCGCCAAATCACAAGCGGCTACTAACTGGCAGCCAGCGGCCGTGGCCAGGCCTTGCACCTTAGCAATCACCGGCTGCGGCATCTGGTTGATCGTCATCATCATGCGGCTGCACTGGTTAAAGAGGTCGTTGTAATATTCCTCGCTGGGATTGGCCCGCATCTGTTTCAAATCGTGACCAGCACAAAAGGCACGGCCGTTGGCCGCCAACACCACTACCCGAATCGAATCGTCGGCCGCAATCTTGTCCAACTCCGCCTGCAAAGCCGTCAACACCTCCTCCGACATCGCATTAAACTGCTTGGGCCGATTAAGGGTGACAGTAGCTATGCCTGCTGCAATATCTGTCAAAACAACCGTTTCCAGTTCCATCACTTGTGTCATCTTTACCTCTTGCATTATATTTGTATAGAGATGTATTTATACTCAATACCATTGTACCAGACTGCACCAACCCGCATAGCCTCAACCACTACTGCTGCGTCGATTATCGGTTGAGGAACTTTACTAGTACTCTGACAAACTTCTATTGTCGGACAGAAGCGATAGCTTCTGCAAGGTGCGCTGCGCTGTCTTATTCGTCAATAGGTGTTTGGCGCACCACTAGGCCTACCGCATGCCATTTACCGCTTCCGACCCAAACTTCAAACAGAAAGTTCGTGACAGCTTTGCTCGACAGGACTTTATGCGTTTCATTGGCGCCCAACTTATAATTGTAGAGTCTGGCTTTTGCGAAATTCATCTTCCCTACCGTCAAGACCTTACCCAGCAGCATCACTATTTCCATGGCGGCGTCATTGGCACGATTGCTGACAATTGTGCTGGTTACTCCGCTTACAGCCTGATGCCTGTGACAGCATCTATCTTGACGGTTGAATATAAGATGAATTTTGTTGCCCCTGGAGACGGTGATCTGTTGATTGGTCGTGGACAGGTGGTTAAACCGGGGCGCACCTTAACCATAGCAAAAGCGGAGGTTTTTGTAGTAAAGGCTGGGGTCGAAAAACTGTGTGCAACTGCTTTGGCAACTTTGATGCTGATGGCCGGCAAAGAAGACAATATGGGTGGTGGATAGGTTGCCTGTGCGTAACGGCCGTATCTCCGACATCATCTTGGTGACAGATCAGGGTGCCTATGAAAGATTCAAGGCCGAGGGCTAGAAATTGCTCTAGCCCAGAATGAGCTTTTTCGGTAAAGTCCATTATGAACTGTTGTCAATGTCAAGGAATTGAGCAAGTTTTTGATCCCGAAATGGCGGCCAATGATTTGAAATCGTACCGTCAGAAAGGCCCCACCAAGACCACAGGCTTTTTGTTGAAGGCGCTGCAAAAGGCGGGGATAGAGGGCTTAACGCTGCTAGATATTGGTGGTGGTGTGGGCATTATTCAGCATGAATTGTTGCCGCTGGGCGTGACTACGGCCGTTCACGTTGATGCCTCTACCGCTTATCTCCAGACCGCACAAATAGAAGCCAAACGGCGTGGTCACTTTGAACGTATCACCTACCAACATGGTGATTTTGTGGATTTGGCGGCAGATTTGGAAACGGCCGATATTGTCACCCTGGATCGTGTCATTTGCTGCTATCACGACATGCCCTCCCTCGTGAACGCTGCGGCTGCCAAGGCCAATAAATACATCGGCCTTGTGTATCCTCGTGATACCTGGTGGCTGCGCGCTGCTAGTCGCTTGCCTAACTTTGGCTTATGGCTTTTTCGTAACCCCTTCCGCATTTTCGTTCACGCCACCCATGAGGTGGAGGCCATTTTGAACCAACATGGTTTCCGACGTCAACTGCACCAGCGTACTTTTTTATGGCAATCCATGTTATACGGCCGTTAATCTCAACCAACTCCCCCCAACACACCATTGACATATTTGGAGTTACGGCTGCGAGGAATGGGAAAACGGCCGATAGCCCACTGTAATCGTTCGATATGTTCCGGCGTTGTCTTCAACTCAATCACCAATAAATCAGGTATCAGCGAGGGGCGGTGCAAGTTGGGGCGTAAAACATGGCGCTGATCATAGACCACTTGCTGGTAATCGAGGGTGGCGCGAATGGCGCCATCTACGGTGACGTAATATTCGCGGCGATAGCAGTTAATGAGGGTGGGCTGCGAAGCGGAGGTAAGCCACTGTTGCCATTTAGAATCGGCCGTTTGTTGAATAGTGGCTAGGATATGGGCATACGGCTGTTGCCAATCCAACTCGCAAGCTAACACCTGCTGCTGCTTCCCCCCCAACAAATTCCGCTTGTACTTCAGTTCTAAGGTGGGATTAGAGATGCGCGTCTGGAGGTGAGAGGTCGAGGATGCCGCTTCTTGCACCCCATACCAGCGCAAGCGCACCTTCTCTCTATCCGCCACACCTTCTAAATTGGCATTAAAACTGTTTAGATTCGGTGTGTCCAAATACAAATTATTGACGGTACGCGGTGGGTAGGCCACCCGAAAACCCTCTGGATGCAGACGAATCCAGATGCGCGCCTGGGCCAAATGAGCTGCATCACAACTGAGCTTGAGTTCATAACGAAGCGAGGAGGAAGCAGCAAAATCACTCATTATTAGCCTGTGACTGAGGAATAAAGGGTGCGAATAAAGGCAGACATGTAGATTTATTCTGGAGCTTTTGCGCCTTTGCCCCTTTTTGTGAGCTTTCTTGTAATAAACTCATGGTCGTTCAGAGATGCTAGGGCGGGCAGGGGTCAGTGTCACATTTTCTTGTCCCAGCAGTCGGGTAGCCACATAGATAGTAATCTCTTGTTGGAAGTTTAATTCTGGGTCTTGCATGGCCACCAAAGGCAAATGGAAACGACTGTAGCGGACCCTTTCACCGTCAAACGCGGGCAAAGTATAGCCATCACCAGTGATGATCCAATCACTATTTGATTCTAGAAAGGTGGCCCCATCAATGTCGAAGCCCAGAATTTCGACGGGCAAATTAAGAACATTGGCAACATCAATTTGCACAATGCCTTGTGATGATAGCTCCGGTGGGCCGATAATGGCAAAGACGGGCTGGATGGGGTTAAGAGATTGGCGCATGAGGCTTTGGCGCTGGGAGAGGGCGGGCCAGGGTGGCGTTGGGGTGATTTCAGGGGCAACGGCCGTTGCCCATCTCTGCCACTCTTCATGTAAATCTGCCTCTAACTGGGCTAGATAATCTGATTGGCTCACTGTTTGGACGGCCTGTACATAAGCAGCTTGTAGGTCAGGGTCATTGTAAGTCGCGGTCAAGGATACGCGGCTATCATCCCGGAGAGGATTGCCATTAAAGCCAATAGGTTCCAAACGGCCGTCTGCCGCCCGGTAGTAGTAGCGCAAATTGACCAAGGATACCGCTTCTGTCGCTCCCCATAAATCCACCAATGCTAGGAAACGGCCGTACTGCACCACGTCAAACACCTGCGCCGCCCTTAAATCACCGACTTGCAGCCCCCGCAGCAGGCTAATGGCACTATCCTTTTGTGCTGATAAAATGGGATCATCAGCAATAGTTGCATCGCGGAAAGTATCTACCTCAAAGAGTTGAAAGTTATCGGCCGTTAAATTAGTCACGGGATCAGCAAAAGCAGCCTCACTATCCCCCTGAAAATAAACCATATTTTGCCACAGCCGCTCGGCTGCAAACTCAACCATCACCCCGTCCGGTCGCGCTTGAGAGGTGGCTAGCTCTGCGCCGAAACCCTCTTGTAAGGCATAAATACCCCAACTATCGCCATTGAACTGCACTTTAACAAAGTGGTAGCGGGGGGCTAACAACCCTTCTCGCCGCAAACTTTCCAAAAAAGCCCATTCGTTTAGCCAATTGTTATCGGCTGGGTCTCGCAATTGAAAACGCTGCATGTCTAGTAGCAGGGCGTCATCACGGGTGCGAACCTCAAAATTCCATTTGTCACCTTCGTCCAAGTGAACGGCCGTGCCCTGCAACAATCGCATCCGCACAGGTACAACCATTCCTGCCAGTTCCATCGTGGCTGGCATAAAATCATCATCATTACCAATGAAAACGGCCTGCGCCAAGGCCTCTTCACGCTGGCTCAAAATATCATTGTAGTTAGCAAAAGGCATATCAATGATGAGGGTAGGTAGATTGCCCGTATCGGTTCCTGCCCGCGTTCCCAACGCTTCCCACTCCTCCGCTAGCCAGGTGGCAAGCCCAATCTGACCCAACCATACCCCCAAAACAAATAAGAGTAGCAGTACCAGCAATATCCCTAAACGCTGTGAGGCGATAGAATTTGATTTTTGTCCACCAATTTTCATGTTATGAGTGTAACTGGCCCTGTTTCAAAATCCAAACAAACCGCGATTCACTAATTTCACGTCTCCTCTGGTACAAACCACTCTCGCTTGCGGTAAATCATGGCTTGGATTTGAGCAATAAGCTCGCCACTGCTTTGCTCAACAACTACGATGTCATACATGCCAATGGGGCCGTTGAGAGCTTGCTCTTTGGCTTCGGCGACGAGAATATCGCCGACTTGGGTGGCATGGAGAAAGCTAATAGTCATGTTGAGGGCAACGGCCGTTTGTCCCCGCGAATTCCCGGCCGCGGCAAAGGCCATATCACCTACGCTAAAGACGATGCCACCATGCGTTGAGCCATGAAAATTTAGTAGCCCCTCCGTCACTGTCAAAGTCACCCGGCTGTGACCAGGAGATAAAATTTCCACTTTTGCTCCCAGATGGTTGGCAAAAGCATCTTTTTGAATGTGATGATTGATGGCCTGTTCGCGTTTATTCATAAGAGAAATTTTGTGTTTCGTGTCATTCGTCGTTGGGCCAGTTTCATGGAGGAATTTTATGATTTCAGGGCGATTAGCTTTAGATGACTATCGCCGCCCGAACTTCTACGGCCACCCCATTAAAAGCTGCATTGCCTGTCAGCTCATCCACTACTTGCTCATCTGTCAAATCGTTGAGGCTGACGCCTGCGTGCTGCTGGGCTACTTGTAACTGGACACCTTCACGTCCATGCCCCCAGCCGTGTGGGATGCTGACTACACCGGGCATGATAGCTTGGCTAATCTCCACCCGCAGCAACAGTTGTCCCACCCGCGAAGTCACTTCTACTATTTGCCCATCTTCTAATTGCCTTGCCTCGGCATCGTCAGGATGCATGAGCAAGGTGCAGCGCTCTTTGCCTTTTACCAGCCGTTGGCTGTTGTGCATCCAAGAGTTGTTGCTGCGCAGATGGCGACGGCCGATTAAGGAGAGAGACCGGCGACTAGAAACTGAAGATTGATCCTCTAAGAGGGCTGTGACTCGTGGCAAATCACCTAGAATGATGTCGGGAGCCAGTTGGATACGGCCGTTTTTCGTGCCAATGCGTTCTCGCAGATTAGGCTGCAACGGCCCTAGGTCAAGGCCATGTGGGGCCTTTTTCAACTTGCGGAAGGTAAGGCTGGCCTGGTTCAGGTTTTGGCCCCAAGCTCCATACGGCCCTAGCCGCAAACCTAAATCCAAAATCTTTGCGGGCGAGAGACGCTTAAAAACATCGAGGCGGGCAATTTGACGTAGAGGGTGGGGCGAACGTTTGTCCAGCCGGGTGCGAAGTTCATGTAGAATTTGCCAGTCGGCTAGACGGCCGTTTTCTGGTGGAAAAAGTGCGGGTGAATATTTAGCCGTGTTTCGCACCGCCAGCAGGTGGAAGGCCAAATCATAATGATCCGTTTCTAGACCTGTCGTAGGCGGCAAAATGATGTTGGCGTGGCGAGTAGTTTCGTTGACATAAATATCAATCGCTACCATAAATTCCAAGTTTTCAAAAGCCTCATCCAACTGGGATCCGTTGGGGGTAGACAGTATCGGATTGCCCGCCACTGTCACCATCGCTCGAATTTGATCTTGACCAGATGTGAGAATTTCTTCAGCCATAGTGGCAGCGGGCAGTTCACCGTTGAACTCAGGCAAGCCACGCACCCGACTGCGCCAACGGCCGAAATTACCGACACTCCCCATAGCTTTGGTGATGCCCATCACATCGAAGGCTGGCATGGTGAACATGGCCCCACCCCGTCTGTCCAAGTTACCCGTGATGATATTGATGACGTTGATGAGCCATTGGCACAGGCCGCCAAATTTCTGGGTGGAAACGCCCATACGGCCGTAACAAACGGCCGATTCTGCTCCACAAAAATCTCGTGCAATTTGCCGAATTTTCTCCGCTGAGATGCCTGTTGTCGTTGCCACCGCTTCTGGGGCGAAATCCGCTACACTCTGCTCCATTGTTTCTAAACCATCAGTAAACTGGGCTAAACGACCTAGATTGACCAGTCCTTCAGCGTAAATTGTGTGAATAAGGGCTAAAAGGAACAGGGCATCTGTGCCAGGTCGGATGAAGTGGTGATTGGTCACTTTAACGGCCGTTTCTGTGCGGCGTGGATCAACGACCACCACTTGTCCCCCGCGTTCCTGAATCGCTTTCAAGCGTCTATCTATACCAGGGGCACTCATTAAACTACCATTGGAAACCAAGGGATTGGCGCCGAGCATAAGCATGTAATGGGTATGGTCAATATCTGGTACCGGAATGAGAAAGAAATGACCAAACATGAAACGAGCCGCGAAGTGGCTGGGTAGTTGGTCAGCAGAGGTGGCCGAGAAGCGATGTTTGGTGCGTAAGGCTCGAATCGTGGGCGGGCCAAATAGGAGATTGCCCCAATTATGCACATTGGGGTTGCCCAAATAGATGCCAACGGCGTGACGGCCGTATGCCTCTTGCACTGCTTGTATGCCTGCCACTGTCTCATCAAAGGCTGTCTCCCAGCTAATCTGCTGCCAACCCTCAGCCGTGCGCCGTACCGGGTAGCGCAGCCGATCAGGGTCTTCGTAAATGTCCTGCAAAGCAGTGGCTTTGGGACAGATATGCCCTTGACTGAAAGGATCATTTTTGTCCCCTTTGATGGAGAGAATTTGCTGATCCTGGTATGTGATTTCCAAGCCACACATGGCTTCACACAGGTTGCAGGTGCGGTAGTGGGTTTGTATTGGGGCCATAGCCGAACTCCTGTTGATGGTTTGCCCGATTATGATAGCAGGAAAAGGAAATGGGCGGTTAATTTTGGATTTTCTACCGGACAGTTGAATTGAGAAGGGAAGGAGGTAAATAAAAAGAGACCTCAAAAGGAAGCCCTCGAACCAAGGAGTAAGTCAGCCAATCCTTCCCTAGGCGAAATAAACTCTTATCAACACGGTCAGTCCGGTCAATCAAACCACGTTTATGTTCATCAGCCATAACTGTGATTCCCAGATATATCATCCATAGATAAGCTAAACAAGAAGCCATCAGAAGAGAAGCAACTCGTTTCGGTTCAGAGAGATGGCTCTTGTGAATATGAAACCCACGACTTTTCTTGTCAGAAAACATCGTCTCAATCTTGAAGCGCTTGCGATAGTCGCGACAGGCTCGCTGAGGGTCAACATAGTTTGTGATTAGATAAATCGGTTTTTCATAAGCTTCACCCCACCAGGCAATGGCTGTCACAGGTCCCAACTCTTGAGCCGTAAAGTAGCTGTTGGCTAAAGAAATAGTTGAACCCTGCTCTGGAGATAAATCACGCAATTTCTGAGTAGTACCTGCTTGAGTAATCGATATTTGTGGTGCAGAGCGTATCACAAAGTGCCAAGTTGTTTCTTGTTTTACCCAAGTCAACATCTCAACAGTGTCATATTCAGCATCTCCTAGCAAAACGACCTCGCTTCCTGTAGGGATTCGTTCTTGTAATAGTTCGAGTAATTCGATGTGACGTGCCGCTGTAGTGTGTCCTTTCTTACCTCGGTATGTTATCCAGGCCAAGGGCAACAAACGCTGACGATAGACAACCCCGACCATAATAGTCATACAACCCCGACCTACTGTGCTGCCGTCTATAGCTATATAGAGTGTTTGCTGTGCCAGTTGTTGCAGAATCATCTCCGCAAATGGCATATACATCACCTTTTCATCCACATTTTCATTCTTTACAAATCGCCGCATTCGTTTCTCGATACTTTTTGGCTTAGCCTGGCTCGCTATCTCACCACTCATCACACTCAATTGTGCTTTTTTGCTCGTTACGATTCCGCTTATCATCATCGCCAGTGTCACCACAAAACATTGTTTGGTTGTTGGCATCATCTTTTTGAGCGTTTTTAGCACTTGGGTATATACTTTCATCTTGTCAGTCATCAGGTTCTTCCTTTTGTTTTTGGTTGAACTTTAGAATTTACCTGATGCCTGATTTTTTGTCTCTTATTCTTTCGTTAGATTTTCCTTCCTTTCTGTCCGGTAGAAAAATTTTGGATAGTATTAGTGCTTACGCAATATTTGGATGAGAGGGCATTTGACAATGTTCTACTTATTTGGTCAAGGCCCACATGCCGCCATATTGGTGCATATTTAGCATGTAATTCGTGGCCTCTAATGGTGGAAAGGGCATATCATTTTCCAGCCACCATTGGATAAAGCCAACTTGGGCAGCAGCCATATAGCGAATGGCTAGAGAAAAGGGCACTTTTGTCTTTCCCTCTTCAATGCCCCACTCATCTAGTCGGTTTCGTATCCCATCTTCAACGGATTCCTGAACCCGATCCCGAAAACCGGGGATGCCATTTTCGCCCATCATGGCCCGGTAAAAGGTAGCATATTGGGCCACATGCTCAAACAATATCGTCCAACTTTCTGCATCACTAATATCTTGTTTCTCATTTAGCTGAGCATTGATATCTATAAATAGCAGATCCGTCAGGCAAAAGCTGAGATGATGTATATCGGTGTAGTGGCGATAAAAGGTAGCCCGATTAATTTTGGCCCGCTCACTGATAGCGCGTACCGTGATTTTATCAAACCCTCGCTCTATAAGCAGATCCATGAAAGCATCACGAATTAGAAGTTGGGTGCGCTGGGTTCGAGGGTCAATGGCTTTCGGCATACATATTCCTTTATGGCTCTAGATGGCGATAGCCACGGTTCCAGTAGATGAGGGGCTGCTCATCAGTACGGGGCACACTACTGGCCTGAACTTCACCGATGTAGATAGTGTGTGTGCCGGCCACCACACGCTCGTAGATAGTGCAATCGAGCCAAGCCAAGGCATTTTTGAGGATGGGCGCACCAGTAACGGCCGTTCCCCAATCGCCCTTATCAAATCGCTCCTCATCCTTTAGCCAGGCAAAGCGATTTGATAATTCACTTTGATCTTGTGCCAAAATGTTGACAGCAAAGGTCGTATCGGCCATTTCCAACAGCTCATGAGCCGAATGTCCATGGTCAATAGCTACCATGATGAGGGGGGGATCAGGCGAGACAGAGGCAAAGGCAGAAACAGTCAGGCCATGTGGCTTGGCTGCATCAGGGACCTGAAGGGTTACAATGGTGACTCCTGCCGGAAAATGGCGTAGGGCATCTCGATACTGTTCAGAGGTAATAGTCATAAAAAACTTACGCGATTACGTTATTATGCAATCACGCCATAAAGCAGGCCCAATCTTATCATAATCTCTCTATTATGAACTGGACAATAGGGCAGGCTACAACCGGATATAATATTTTGCCGTACTGCTATGTATCAGCTATTTGGAGGTCATCATGGAAAAAGAAACTATTAGATGGGTAATCGGCCGTTTTCTCAAAAAACTGCTCAAAGTGAATCTGATCATTTTTGTAGGTAGTGCCCTGCTAAACCTCGCCCTAGGCTGGCGGACTTGGTGGGATTATGGCAGCACACTTATGTGGGCGGGTGTCATCATTATTATCTTTTTTGGTGTGGGAGGATTTGGGGCCAATTCGCTAAGAAGTAATGACATGACTGGTTTTGCCCTAACAGGCGCTAAAGATATAGATAAGCAGTTAAAGTATCAACAAGATTTAGAGTCCAATCGCATCATTCAATCAATTCAATATCTGCTTATCGCGGCTGTCCCCATGATTGTTGGTACTGTCCTCCAATCCTTGTAACCGTCAACCCTGGCTTGCCGCCTGCCTTATTGTATGGCAAACTACGCCAAATCGCTGGAACTGGAGGTAGCGTATGGTTAGCGCAATTGTATTGCTCAATGTTGAAAGAGGGCAGATTAATGAGGTAGGCGGCCAACTGGCGGCGATGAAAGGGGTGAGTGAGGTCTTCTCAGTAGGCGGCCGTTTCGATTTGGTAGCTATTATTCGGGTGAAGGATAATGATGAGATGGCAGCTCTCGTTACTGAAAATATGCTTCATATTGAAGGTATCACTAATTCCGAAACCCTTATTGCTTTTCGTGTTTACTCTGAACATGATCTAGCGGGCATGTTCTCTATTGGTCTTAGCTAAAGCTGTAAACAATAGAGTTGTTTGCCAATAAGATTTGCCCACAAAGGCATACGAAAAAGTACGAAGAAAATAAGAAATACGACTTGTTTTGTGCCCTTTGTATCCCTTTGTGGTTCATTGGGAATGGCTTTAATAGGCATCAAGCTGATCACTGCCTACTGTCTACTGTTCACTTTGTTTCCCGTTTGCCCCAAGCTTTGCCATGTAAGGGTTTGAAGTAGAACCAACGGCCGTTTATCTGTTCAAATAGACTCGTTTCAGTAAACGAAGCATCTTTGCCTGCCTGTAATAAGATTGCTTGAAAAGTCACAGTTGCTTGTTTCTTATTTAATTGCTTTTCGCCCAAAATTTGTAATCCTAGAAAGTGCGTGTTCTGGCAAAAATACTTGAGGTCTTTGCGCCAAGCTACCATTTCTTTGGGGCCACGTTTGTTTTCCTTATATTCAGTTTGGATAATGTAACCGATCTTGCCCAAAGCGTAGGCGGCATAGCGAGAACGCATTAGACGGGCTGGGGTAGTCGGTATACGGCCGTTATGATAGGGTTGGCAGCATTTTTTGTACGGTCGTTCACTATGGCAGGGGCAATTTTGGCTCATGGTGCATCGTATCCATCTCAACAATAGACATCGAAAGAATATCCAAATATCGTGTAAATAACAATCTATATCACTACAAACTGGTGTATAATGGGTTTTGGAGAGCTACAAGTCACATAATGAGCAAAGTTCCTATAGAATCTTCGGTAATTGATGCTTCTCAAGTAACAGATACGGCCGTTAACCAAGCGATTCCACCTATGACGATAGGCTTGGCAATTTTGTATTTTGTATTTAGCTTAAGTCATCTTTTCCTACTGCCACCAGATATTGCCAATATCATGGCGGGTGTGGCTCTGACAACGGCCGTTATTCTCCTCATCCTATATCTGCGCCTCAGACGTTTTCCTTTGCCCACCAAATGGGCTTATCCTCTTAGCTTTGCCCTGTATGGCTTGGTGATATTGAACAGTTTACTTCATCTATACCTAACGGCCGATCCCCGCCAGACAACTAACTTAATGCTTGCCATAATCGGGGCAGGGTTCTTTTTTATGCGCCATCGCTGGTTTGCCCTGGCCATTGGCAGTACATTATTTGCCTGGACGGTCGTGCTAGCTCTGTTGCCAGCTTCATCCGACTATATTCATTTTGGTTTTGCTATGGGTTCTGCCGCCTTGCTGGCCCTCCTGCTACATATCGTGCGTAATCGTAATTTAGCCCATTTGCATCAATTGCGCTTACTGGCCGAACATCAGACAGAAGCCTTACAAACGGCCGTATACGACACGCAACAAGAATTGCTAGCGCGTCAACAAAGTGATGAGCAATTCAGCAAAGCCTTCCATCTCAACCCCCTTGCCATGAGCATCACCACTTTTGACCAAGGCTTCTATGTAGATGTTAACGATAGTTACCTACAGCTATTCGGATTCACACGCGATGAGATAATTTCTCATACAGCCCTAGAACTTAACATATGGACAAAAGCCGCCGATCGGCAAAAATTCACAACAGCCCTACAAGAAAATGGGTACGTGACAGCCGTGCCCTTCAAGAGCCGGACCAAAGCAGGCACAGAATTAGATGTTCTTATCTATGCTGAAACCCTAAATGTTCGGGAAGAGCGATTCATTTTAGGCATTGTCTATAACATCACTGAACAGAAAAAAGCGGAAAACGTTATACGAAAAAGTGAACAGAAGTATCGTCGCCTATACAACAAAGCGCAACGACAGACATTGGAAATGGGTTTGATGGAGCAAATTCATGTTGCCTTGTCCCAAGAGCTCGAGCTATCAACCCTCATCCGGACAGTAGTAGAAGCGACGGCCGATACTTTTGGCTACCCTCTGGTCAGCCTCTATCTTTTAGAGGATGATGTTCTTTACTTGCAACATCAGGTAGGGTATAGCAATGTCATCAGCGAAGTGCCGATAAGCCAAGGGGTAGCTGGTCGAGTTGTGCAAACCCGGCAACCCATCTTAATCGAAGATGCCCACGCTGATCCGGCTTTTCTGCACGCCATTTCGGGTATTGTATCTGAAGTGTGTGTGCCCCTTTTTGATAAGGAAAAGGTGGCTGGGGTCATGATTCTGGAGAGCACTATGGAGCCTTTAACGCAAGCCGATTTAAGGCTTATCGTCGCCTTATCAGAACAAGTCAACATTGCCATCAGTCGCGCCAGGTTATATTCACAGGTTCGTGCCAGTGAGGAAAAATACCGTAGTTTAGTTGAACAACTTCCTGTTGGTGTTTATCGGAGTACGGCGGGCCCACACGGCCGTTTCCTTATGGTTAATCCTGCCTTTGTCAAAATGTTTGGCTTTGCCGATGAGGCAGAAGCCCTAGCTGTCAAAGTCTCTGACCTCTATCATCAGCCCCAAGAACGCCAAGCCTTCACCGATCATCTAGTGGCCCAAGGCAGCTTGGCTAGCTTTGAACTCAAGCTAAAGAAACGGAATGGCACTCCATTATGGGGCGCTGTCACTGCCAGGGTTGTTGTGGATCAGAGGGGACAGCCCCTCCACTTTGATTGTACGATTGAAGATATCAGCGAGCGCAAAAGAACGGAAGAAATCTTACGCCAAACACAAAAACTGGAAAGTCTAGGTATTTTGGCTGGTGGTATCGCCCACGATTTCAACAATTTATTGATGGCTATGATGACCCACAATTCATTGGCCCTGCTGCGGCTAGAAGCTGATCATCGGGCCAGAGTGCCTCTGGAGAAAGCAGGCAAGGCAGCCGAACGGGCTGCGAATCTCACCAAGCAGATGCTGGCTTATTCAGGCAGAGGACAGTTTGAAATTCGTGCCCTCAACTTGAATGAAGTGATTGAGGAAAATATCCATCTGTTTGAGGTTGCTGTCCCCAAACAGATGGTTTTACGAAGAGAGTTGGCGTCTAATTTGCCCCTAATTGATGCAGACGCGGGACAAGTGCAACAAGTGATCATGAACTTGATCATGAATGGCGTCGAGGCTGTTAGTGAGCGGCCGGGTGAACTCTCCATTTGCACCAAGGTAGCTGAAATAACGGCCGAAAATGGTCATCATTGGTATCATCCTGGCAATCCCTTAGCGCCAGACCACTATGTGATGTTAGAAGTACGTGACAATGGCATTGGCATGGATGCTGAGACCTTAAGCAAAATCTTCGATCCCTTTTTTACGACGAAATTTACAGGGCGAGGTTTGGGTTTAGCGGCCGTTTTAGGCATCATTCGCGGGCACAAAGGCAACTTGGAAGTGCAGAGCCAGCTAGGACAGGGAACGACATTCAAAATTTACTTTCCCATCAGCCAATCAGCCCTCTCTGTTGTCAATCCCGAAGATGACTCGCAGACTCCCTTAAACGCTACGGAGGGTATCGTTTTGGTCATAGATGATGAAGAGCCTGTCAGAGATGCCGTGATAGATGTGTTGGAAACGATCAATATCGCTTCTCTATCGGCTGTAAATGGCACAGAAGGTATTGCCATTTTCAGCGAAAATCATGACTATATTAAACTTGTTATTTTAGATCTATCTATGCCTGGATTAAGCGGCACGGAGACATTGACCCGTTTACAGAAAATCAACCCTAACGTGCCTGTCATACTTTCTTCTGGCTATAATCAGTCCGAATCCACCCAAGACTTGGCTCATCTTAATCATGCCGATTTCCTGGAAAAACCATATAAGGTTGATGATCTTATTGCCATTGTGCAACGCCATTGGGTCATGGAGCTATAGCTTTTCCACCCGTGCTTTGAAGTTTCAATCATTCCTCTCTATAATCGAACCAACTCATGGGGAGAGCAAAGGTGGCGCATATGACAGACAAAAAACGCAAGTTTGGCTTTGAGACGCGCATGTTACATGCAGGGCACATCCCCGACCCCATGACAGGGGCGCGAGCTGTACCTATTTTTCAAACGACCTCCTATGTTTTTGATGACACCAGTTTTGCGGCACAACTGTTTGAGCTGAAGCAGTATGGTAATATTTACACACGAATTAACAACCCGACAACGGCCGTTTTTGAAGAGCGCATAGCCTCTCTAGAGAACGCTACTGGTGCTTTAGCCACTGCCAGCGGCATGGCCGCCCAATTTATCGCCCTAATGACCTTATGTCAACCAGGAGATGAAATTGTGGCCTCTTCCCATCTTTATGGTGGCACTGTTTCTCAACTGACCCATACTTTCAAGAAACTATCCATTAAAGTCCATTTTGTTGATCCCACCAGCCTAGATAACTGGGCGGCGGCTATCACGCCACAGACCAAAGCTCTCTACGGCGAAGTTATCGGCAACCCTAGTGGCAGCATCTTGGACTTGGGGCCGTTGGCTGATCTCGCACACAGCTACCGTATCCCTATGATCGTGGATAGTACCTTTGCCACCCCTTATTTGTGCCGCCCTATTGATCATGGGGTGGATATTGTGACGCACTCAGCCACCAAATTCTTGGGTGGGCACGGTAATACTATCGCGGGGGTCATCGTGGATTCCGGTCAATTCGATTTCAGTAACTTTCCCACTATTGCTGATCCTGCTCCCGAACAGCATAATCTCAAATTTTACGAGACATTTGGTCACTATGGCTATTTGATGAAGGCGCGCACCGTGACCATGCGTGATACGGGCAGCGCCTTATCACCCTTCAATGCCTTCTTGCTTATTCAAGGACTAGAAACGCTCTCGGTGCGCATGGATAGGCATGTGCAGAATGCTCAGGCGGTGGCTGAATTTCTACGTGATCATCCCCAAGTGGCTTGGGTGGCCTATGCTGGTTTGCCAGAAAGCCCTTACCATACTTTAGCTCAAAAATATTTGCCTAAAGGCTCTGGCGCCATCTTTACCTTTGGCATCAAATCACCTGAACCGCGTGAGGCAGGTAAAAAGTTCATCGAATCGCTGCACATTTTCTCCCATTTAGCCAATGTGGGAGATGCCAAGAGCTTGGTCATTCACCCTGCCTCTACAACACACCAACGGCTGACCGATGAAGAGCTAGAGAAAGCGGGGGTAGACCCAGGTACGATTCGTTTATCCATTGGCTTAGAAAGTCTGGAGGATTTATTATGGGATCTCGACCAAGCCTTGCTGGCGACGTCAGCATGAATACGGTTCTGCCACCGGATATGCAGGAAAAATATCTCGATCCGGCTGTGATTCGTTCAATATTGACGAACACAAAGACGATTGCTGTGGTGGGGCTGTCGCCCAAGAAACAACGGCCGTCTCACTTTGTGGCCACCTATTTACAGTATGAAGGTTATCGGATTATCCCCGTGAATCCCCGCGCCAGCGAAATTTTAGGGGAAAAAGCCTATCCTGATTTGCTCAGTATTCCTGAGCCAGTGGACATGGTGGATGTTTTCCGTAGTGCGGATGAATGTCCAGCCATCGCCGAGCAGGCAGTAGTCATTGGGGCCAAAAGTTTGTGGCTGCAATTGCGAGTCATTAGCCCCGAAGCGGCTCAAATTGCTGAAGCGGGTGGATTGCAGGTGGTGATGGATCGCTGTGTGAAGATGGAACACGGCCGTTATAACGGCAGCCTCCATTGGGTAGGGATGAATACGGAGTTGATTACGGCGCGAAAGGCGCGGAGATTTATTTGAGGTTGGGAGATTCACGAATTCCCGCTCTTTTAATCTCGTGAGGTGCATATGTCACAAAAAGACCCTTACACTATGGGTTTAGACAAAAACCCGGCCAACTATGTCCCACTTTCCCCCTTGTCCTTCATCGAACGGGCAGCGATGGTGTATCCCAACCATCCTGCAGTGGTGCATGGTGAGCGGCGTTATACCTGGGTACAGACCTTTGCCCGAGTACGGCAGTTGGCTTCAGCTTTGGCTCAGCGGGGTATTGACCTAGGTGATACCGTTTCGGTGATGGCTTATAACACGCCAGAGATGTTTGAAGCCCATTTTGGTGTGCCTGTCACAGGGGCAGTGCTACACGCGCTCAACACGCGCCTTGATGCCAAAACGATTGCTTTTATGATGGATCATGCTGAGACGAAGGTGCTGATTACGGACCGGGAAGCAGCCGTAGTGATAAAAGAGGCGTTGGCGTTGGTGCAGGAACGGCCGTTTGTCATTGACATTGACGACGCATTAGCTGATGGCGGTGAGCTAATCGGCGACATTGATTACGAAAGCTTTATTGCGGGGGGTGATCCTAACTTTGCCTGGCAACTGCCCGATGACGAATGGCAAGCTATCAGCCTCAATTATACTTCGGGCACAACGGGTAATCCTAAGGGTGTGGTTTATCATCATCGCGGGGCTTATTTGAATGCCATAAGCAATGTGCTGGCTGGAGATATTGGCAAGCACCCTGTCTACTTGTGGACATTGCCTATGTTCCATTGCAATGGCTGGTGTTTTCCCTGGACATTAGCGGCGATGGTGGGGACGAATGTCTGTTTGCGGCAGGTGGACGTAAACCAGATTTATCATTTGATTGGCGAGGAAGGGGTCACTTTTTACTGTGGCGCGCCCATTGTGCATAACATGATGGTCAATGCCCCAGACGAGGTACGCGCCCAAAAACAGCATCGCGTAGAAGGCATGGTGGCGGCTGCGCCTCCGCCAGCGGCCGTTTTGCAGGCTATGGCCGAAAATGATTTTGGTATCACCCACGTTTATGGCCTGACAGAGACATATGGGCCAGCCGTTTTGTGTGAATGGCATCGAGAGTGGGATGCGCTGCCTATTGAGGAACAAGCCAGCCTGAAGGCCCGGCAAGGCGTGCGCTATCACATGCTAGAAGCCATTATGGTGGCTGATCCGGTGACGCTTGAACCTGTGCCTGCTGATGGGCAAACGATTGGCGAGATTTTTATGCGGGGCAATAATGTGATGATGGGTTATTTGAAGAACCCAGAAGCGACGGAGGCAGCTTTTGCGGGTGGCTGGTTCCACAGCGGCGATTTGGCTGTCATGCACCCTGATGGCTATGTGGAGATTAAGGATCGGGCTAAGGACATTATTATCTCTGGTGGCGAGAATATTTCTACGATTGAAATTGAGAATGCTTTGTTTCGGCATCCGGCGGTGATGGACACGGCCGTTGTGGCCAAACCGGATGACAAATGGGGCGAAACGCCCTGTGCTTTCGTCACTCTTAAGCCGGGTGCTCAGGTTACTGAAGCCGAACTCATCCAATTCCTGCGCGATGAAATGGCTCATTATAAAGTGCCGCGTTATGTGAGCTTCGGCGATTTGCCCAAAACGTCAACGGGCAAAACACAAAAATTCGTCCTGCGAGAACAAGCCAAGCAATTATGACAGAAGCAAAATCTGTGACGCTTTTGGGTGTGCCTCTTGATGAGAATTCCTCCTTTTTGCGCGGGCCTGCCTTGGCCCCAGCTCGGATTCGGGAGATGCTGCATTCAGATTCAGCCAATATGTGTGCTGAAAATGGCGTTGATCTGGGGCGGCATGATGGCTGGCATGACGGTGGTGATTTGGCGTTGACGTTTGGGGAGGCTGCTCTTGATGAGATTACGGCGGGTGTGGGGGAGGTGTTGGGGGAGAACGACCGTACCCTGACCCTCGGCGGCGACCACTCTATTACCTACCCCATCATCCGCGCTTACGCCCAGCATTACCCCAACCTGAACATCCTGCAAATTGATGCCCACCCCGATTTGTATGACGAATATAATGGCAATCGGTACGCGCACGGTTGCCCGTTTGCGCGGATTATGGAGGCGGGGCTGGCGGCGCGGCTGGTGCAGATTGGCATTCGCACCATGAACCCGCACCAGCGGCAACAGGCGGAGCGGTTTGG
Organism: Promineifilaceae bacterium (SeqCode); assembly: GCA_965223555.1. Lineage (GTDB taxonomy): Bacteria > Chloroflexota > Anaerolineae > Promineifilales > Promineifilaceae > CBDCWU01. Next base: position 956,553 of record CBDCWU010000007.1, on the reverse strand, counting down.
GGTGGAGGTAATGGAAATGCATGATTGGTCGTTGGCTAAGTTGCCTGTTTTTGAGGGGCCGCTGTATGTGTCGCTGGATATGGATGCGCTTGATCCTGCTTTTGCGCCTGGGGTGTCGCACCATGAGCCAGGCGGCTTTTCTACGCGGGAGTTATTGACGATTTTGCAGCGGTTGCCGGGCAATATCGTGGGAGCGGATATTGTGGAATACAGTCCGGTGCGGGATGTGGTGGGGGTGACGGGGATGACGGCCGTTAAGCTGTTGAAGGAATTGTTGGCAAAAATGTTAGTCTAGTGCCTTGCACCTTCTGAGGTGCATGACACTTTTTTACTAGATGGTTGCAAAGGTGCAAGGTACGTAAGAACGTGCCACGCACCTAATTGCCAAAGATGTGGGTGAGGACGGTGGAGGCGGCGCCACCGACGGATTGGAGGAGGCTGATTTTGGGGTTGGGGATTTGGTTGCCGCCCGCTTTTTCGGTGAGTTGTAGGACAATTTCACAGGTTTGGTAGAGGGCGGTGGCCCCAATGGGGTGGCCGCGGGCTTTGAGGCCGCCCATGGTGGCAATAGGGACATCGCCATCGGGCCAGATGCGCTGTTCAGCGGCCAGTCGCCAGCCTTCGCCACGCCGGGCATAGCCAGTTGATTCTAGCAGCAAGCAAGCCATGATGCTGAAGGCATCATGCACTTCAAAGAAGGAAACATCATCGCGGTTGACGTTGGCCTTGCGGGCTGCGCGTAGGGCTGACAGGCGTGCCCCAGCCAACATGAGCGGGTCTTTGCGATCTTCGATGCGGAAATGGTCGGTGGCCACGCTGGAGGCGAGGATGTGGACGGGACTGCTGGTGAAGGCACGGGCTTCGGCGGTGGGGGCCAGCACCACGGCGGCAGCACCATCACACACGGGGGAACAGTCAAATAGGCGGATAGGGGGATAGATGATGCGGGAATTTATCACTTGCTCAGGTGTGATGGTTTTATGGAAGAGGGCGTTTTCATTGTTTAGGGCGTTGTTGTGGGCGTTGAGGGCAAAGTTGACAAGGCCATCTGAGGGCATGTGATAGCGGTCGATATAAAGCTGCATCAGCTCGGCGTTTTTGCTGATGAGGTTGGCGCCCAGGGCGACTTCTTTTTGAGCATCGAGGGCCTTGGCTAGGGCCGGGGTGGCCGGGCCACTGCTCATTTTTTCGACGCCGACAGCAATGGCTAGGTCGGCTTCTTCGCTGGCGACGGCGAGGTAGGCCATGCGCAGGGCGGCGGCGCCAGTAGCGGTGGCGGCCCGAACTTGCAGGGCTTCGATGCCAGTTAAGCCGGCTTCATCGGCGATGAGGGTGGCTAGGTGTTTTTGGCCTTGTAGTTCGTCACCAATCATGTTGCCGGCGAAGAGGGCGTCTACTTTGTCTATGCCGGCGTGTTCCATGGCTTGCAGAACGGCCGTTGCCCCCATTTGCCGTAAGGATGCTGGATTTTGTTTTTGGACAGGGATTTGGCCGATACCAACGATGCTGACAGAACGCATAATTTACCTCGTAAGAAACTCGTCTAGTCTTGATAACAGTTCGTGTAGAGATGGCAGAATGTGGTGGACGTGGGGAAATTGGTTGATCTGATCGCTGCTATTAGGAATAGCAATAGTGAGCATGCCAGCGGCCACAGCGGCTTGGCTGCCAGGGATGGAATCTTCTAAGGCGAGGCAAGCATGGGGAGAGATGTCCAGACGATGGGCGGCCAGAAGATAGATGTCGGGGGCGGGCTTGCCTTGGCTGACTTCGTCTCCAGCGGCGATGGCGTGGCAGGCTTGGGCCAATTGTAATTGAGCTAGGATGGTTTGAGCATGGTGGCGGGGACTGGAGGTGGCCACAGCCCAGGGGATTTGACGTCGGGTAATTTCCGCCTGAAGTTCCATAAGACCGGGCATGATGGGCGCACCTTGGGTTAGAAAAGTCTCGAAAACGGCCGTTTTCCGGGCTAACAACTCATTTGCTGAAATAGGCAAGGAGTAGGTTTGCCAGACAATGTGGCTGCTTTCATCAGAACGACGGCCGATCATTTGCTGATAGACCTTATCTGAGAGGCTATGGCCGAAGCTGCTAAGAACGTTATCCCAGGCTTGACGGGCAAGGGGTTCGGTGTCTACCATGAGGCCATCCATATCGAAAATGATAGCTTTTAGCATTATAGTTGGGTGACTGGGTTGCTTGGCCTCTTCAATTACTCATTATCCTCTTCTTCTGGTTCGGTGAGAGTGGTGAGGCGAAAGCGCAGAGAGATACGACCGATTTGGATGGTGTCATCATGGTGGAGGGCACGCGGAGCTAGACCAAGGCGTTCATAATTGAGGCTGGTACCACTGTTGCTGCCTTCGTCGTAGAGCCAATAGGCGTTTTCGCGCCGACGGATGCGGGCATGAAGGCGGGAGACGCTGCTGTCGTTGAGAACCACTTGGGCCAGGCTATCATCGCGGCCAATGGTGATGTTGTTGCCCTGAATGGGAATGCGGGCGATGGTGCCAGGTTGGGCATCTATGATTTCGAGGAAGGGGATAGGCGCATCGTCTGCTGGGGGTTGGCTGGGCTGTGTGGCTTGTTTTCGTTGGCGTTGGGGCTGAGTGGGTGTGCCTTTTTTACGGCGGCGGATACGGCGCAGGAGAAGCAGGATGATAGCGGTGAGGCCGATGACTACCAGGAGGAGAATGAGATTGGCGGGGGGAATGGCGGATACGAGTGGGATGGATTCGGGTGTAGCTGTGGGTGCGGCTTCGCTTGTGGGGATAGCGGTGGGAGGCAACGGCCGTTCCACTTCAATCATTATAATGACAGGTTCACTATCACCAATTAGCCCTAGTTCGTCTACGACTTGGACTTGATGTTCATGGCTGCTAATGTCGGTGGTGAGGATTGACCAGGTGAGTTGCAGACGGCCGTTTTCGTCAAAAGGGGGTATATCGGGCACTGGTTGGGGTTGGTCGTTTATGAACCAGTTAACGACCGTGATCTGGCGCGGTAGATCGTCGGGCCAGCGTACAATGACGGGAATCGTGACTTGGGCGGGTTGTAGTTCTTCGAGTGGCGTGTCGGGTGTATCACCGAGGCGGCGGATGGTGTTGGAATCGAGTTGGATGGTGACTTGGGGCGGGGCAATCGTTAGTTCTAGCGTGGTATTGGTGAAGAGTGTGCCGATGTTGGCACTGATGGGATAGCTGCCACTACTCGTGAGGAGGGAGCGATAGGTGACTTGTATTTGGTTGGCCTGACGCTGCCAAATAAGGTAAATGGGGTCTATAGCGGCGGCGGCAGGGATGTGAACGGTGTCAGCACGGGTGGGGGCGCTGAGGGCGGTGGCATTGTCTACTTCATCGGAACTGGCTTCGGTGCCTAAAATGGCGATGTAGAGGGGTAGGTCTATAGTTTGGGCCTGGCTGGTGAGTTCAGCGTAGTTGAGTTGGCCGGCGATGCGACCCGCATCACTGAGAAGAAGGACAGCTTGGAAACGGCCGTTTTCCTGTATCCTAGCCAGATGGTCAATGGCTGCGGTCATCATGATGTTCAAGGGAACGGGCGCGTTGGCAGAGGGATTGTAGCTGGTGACGGCTTGGCTGATGGATTGCGGATTGGTGTTGTCTTGGACAAGGAAACGGCCGTTTTCATTGGTATTGTCGGCGATGATGATGCTGACCCGATCTAGGCCGGAGGGGCTCATAACCCGCTCGGCAAAGCGGGCAATGGTAGCCACGGCAACTTCTTCCCGTGTTTGCCCGCTAAGGTCTACAGCCCGGTAGTCACTGTTGGCATCTATAACGAACACGATGTCTACACCGACGGGAACGGCCGTTAGTTCATAATTGGCGATGGGTACACCGGCTTCGCGCAGGCTCATACTTTGCAACTCGTTAATGGAGAGAGGTACGCGGCGAGAATCAGCAGAGAAAAGATTGAAGCGAACGGTAGGAAATTGGGATACGTCTGGCTGGCCGATGCGAAACTCGGTTTCCTGCTGCGCCAGGAGGGGTAGTGTCAGCAGAAGGGGTATGAGAATGAGGAAACGGTGCAGGTGACGAATCATAGTCGAATCGGTGGTATGAAGTGCACCGATTATAGTACGTTTTTGGTTTTGCGCATTAGGGCTAATTGAAAAAATAGCCGAGATAAAATTGTACTATTTTCTCAATTAGCTTGAGGCATTTTGGGTTGATTGTCCGTTGGCTTCCTGGGAAATGCCTAGCATTATGTTTACTTTATTGATATTATTGCAAGGCATGAAAGGACATATTCGGTGGTGCATTTTTCTCTTAGTAAGTCTATTTTTGGGGCTGGTTGTGATGACGGTGGCCGCTCAGGATAGTGTGGGTCGGTTGTTTATTACAGATAGTGATGTGAGCAGCCCACCTAGCGTTGAATTGCATGTGTATGGTTATGATGAAACAGGAGTGCCACTTGATTTTTCGAGCACTAATGTTGTGGTGCAGCATGAGGGGGTGACGGCGACGGATGTGCAGGTGCAGGGCACGGTGGAGAGTGGTACATTAACTATTTTTTTGGTTGATATACCGGCAGGAAGTGAGGCAGCTTTCCCTGCTATTCAAGAGGCAATTTTGACCTTTGCTCAGGCACCGACGATGAAGGAACAGGTGGATGGGTTGGCTATTTATAAGGTGAGTGAGGTAACGGCCGTTCAACTTTTACCTCCTGACCAATTTTATAATAGTGTCCATAATTTTTTTACTGAGCCATTAACCTCTGAGACAGGGGCAACAGCCTTGGTAGATAGTTTGGTAGGATTAATTAATGAGGCTCATAGTTTGAAGCCGAAGCCGGAGATGGCAGTTTCTATTGTTGTGATTTCGGACGGAACAGATGCCGTCAGTTCACGCTTCCAGCCTGAGGATGTGCCAGGCCAGGCTTTGAACCAGGGTGTGGCGGTACATACAATTTGGGTACAGAATGATAATTTGTCGGAAGGCAGTCAGCAAACTGGACGCGATTATTTGGCAGAGGTGGCCTCGGCCTCATGGGGGTTGACAGCGACATTGGATGATGCAGAAGGGATGGCGGCCCTATGGCGGCGTATTGCCACTTTCCGCGAGCAAGCACGTCTCAGTTATTTAGCCCCGAATCTGACGGGTGGGGCATCGGCTGTGACCTTGAGCTTGGCGGGAACGTCGCTTACCCAAGCGGAAACGACGGTCAATGTTGACCCAACTTCGCCGATGGTGACGTTGAATGTGCCCCCTGATAGCCGCACCTTGTCGCTGCCAGATGTGAATGAAGCAGTGACGCTCCACTTTTCGGCCGATTTGCGTTGGTTGGATGGCGAAGAGCGAGAAGTGGAGGCAGCACAATTGCAGGTGAATGGGGCTGTGGTGCCCAATTTAGCAATTGAGGACGTGCGGGATTTTGAAGCTGAAATTACGAATCTGGAATATGGTCCGAATGTGGTGCAGGTTGCTTTGCTGGATGATCAGGGTACACGGGTAACGAGTCCACCGCTGGTGCTGACGATTAATGAAGGATCAGAGGAGATTCCAGAAGTGCTGCGGCCTGGTGCGGGTGCGGCCCGTATCTTGGGGACAATTTTTGTGCTGCTTTTGGTGATTGCTTTGTTGGTGGGAGTGGTCTTTTTGGCGCAGCGTAATGGCTTTAAGCTGCCATTGCAGGCGCCACGCGGTCGTCGGCAACGGCCGTCTGCCCCGAATCCAGAACGACCCGATGATGGAGAGCAACTAGACTACGCCCCTACTGTGGCTCAGCCATCTAAGCAAGAGCTGGCTTATTTAGAGGTGCTGGAATCGGTGACGGAGATGCCAGCGGAGATTGGCTTGAGTTTGGCGGAGATACGGATCGGCCGTTCGCCCACGCAGGCGAATATTCCTTTTGAGAATGATATTACCATGTCGCGTCTTCACGCTACGCTCATGTTGGAGGGCAGTCGCTACCGCGTTTATGATGCAGGTAGCACGAGTGGAACATGGGTGAATGAACAACAAGTGCCGGAGTATGGCTTGCAGTTGATGGATGGGGATGAGATTTTTCTAGGCGCGGTGCATTTACGTTTCCGTCAATTGTAGCTAGAGGTTGCTCAGTTTAGCTGGCTCATGTATGATCCCGCCACTTTGCAGTGGAAAAGGATGAATGGAAGAGGAAATTGATTTACGGCCGTATATTGAGGCGTTGCTGCATGGCTGGAAATGGATAGTGGGAACGGCCGTGTTGGCAGGGGTTGTCGCCTTTGTGATCAGTTCTCTAATTCCACCCAGTTATGAGGCGACCGCATTGGTGGCGGTTGTTGAATCAAGAGATATTGTACAATTTGATGCGCGTATACGGGAAACAGAAAGTCCACAGCCATTAAGGGCCTTTCCACAATTAGCTTTAAGCGATCAACTTCTGCGTACTGTTTTAAGTGAAGTAACAGTAGATGGGGTTGATAATATTGAGGAATTGCGGGCCAGATTGAATGCTGAAGCGGGTTCTGATGCCACATTAATCGAATTAACAGTTCAATCACAAAATGCAACAGAAGCTGCTAACATTGCTAACATTTGGGCTGCTACCTTTGTGGCGTGGGTTAATAATGTTTATGGAAGCACAAATCAGGATCAGGTGCAATTTTTTGAAACACAACTTGTAGAAGCGGAATCTGTATTAACTGATGCTGAAGAAGCACTTATTGAATATCAGGCGATAAATCAACAGTTATTAACGGCTAATACGCTTGAAGCTTTGAGCCAAACACAAGCCGAGCTAATGAATTCTAAACAAACATTAGCTCGTTTGGAACAAGATGTAGGAGCATTGCGGGATCAATTAGAAATGTCTGATGGCAATGCGCCAGTGACCATTGCCGAGCAATTGACGGCGCTTTTTTTACAAATGAAGGCGTTTAACCCGACTTTTACGGAGGAAACGGCCGTGCCCATTCAATTACAACTAGACTCAACCACACCTCTAACTCATCAATCCCGTGAAGAACAAATAGCCTTTTTGGACAACTTAGTCGTCACAATTAGAGTGCAGACAAATCATGTTGAAACGGAATTAGCAGGGTTAGAGCCTCAACTCTTGCAGCTGCAGCAGCAGAAACAAGAAGCTGAGACAAAGTACAATCGTTTATTACGTGATCAAGCAGTGGCTGAAGAGACCTACATTGCTCTCGCTCATAAGGTAGAAGAGGAGCGAATTACTTCAGCTGGCACGAATAATGGCGTACGGTTGGCTAGTGAAACGGCCGTGCCTGAAGTGGCAGTTAACCGTCAACGTTTATTGGTAGCAATCATAGCGGGTTTTATTGGGACACTTATTGTTTCTGTACTGATTATGGCTCTAGCTTGGTGGCATGATCAGCCCAGTTCAGAATCTTGAGATTTTGAAGTACAAGTATGGATAAAAGGTGAACTTGGTGAAATGCTTGGCTGTGATTCCTGCGCGTGGTGGATCTAAACGGATAGCGAATAAGAACATACGACTATTACATGGTAAACCCTTAATTGCCTACACTATTGAGGCAGCACGAACAAGTCGAGTTTTTGATCGAATCATTGTCAGTACTGATAGTCCAGTTATTGCTGATATAGCTGTTCAATTTGGTGCAGAAGTGCCTACATTAAGAGATTCTTCTTTGGCCGATGATTATACACCTGTTTCATTGGTTACAGTTAATTCTTTGGAAGAAGTAGATCCAAGAAGTACAAGATACCAATATATTGCCCAACTGATGGCTAACTGTCCGCTGCGAACTTCAGACAGTATAATTCGAAGCTATCGAAACTTTTTGGCTTTGGCGGCCGATGCTCAAGTATCGGTAACTCGTTATGGTTGGTTAAATCCATGGTGGGCTATGAAATCTAATGCGGCAAATGTATTAACTCCATTGTTTAAAGAACAGTTGAAACAGCGTAGTCAAGATTTGCCTGAATTATTCTGTCCTTCTGGAGCGATCTGGTGGGCAAAAACTAATACACTACGCCAGAATCAAACCTTTCATATTGAAAATCGGGTAGGATGGGAAATGCCTTGGCAGCAAGCTATAGATATTGATGATGAGGCAGATTGGCAAATGGCAGAGATGCTGATGCAAATGCGCCATAAATCAGAACTATGATACATGGAAATTGACAAATTAGCTGTTTATACAACAGTGTATCCTGGCGTGGAAAAATTTCTCATGGATTGGTATAGCTCACTTGTCCAACAAACTGATCAACAATTTGATTTGTGGGTTGGTGTTGACGAGCTTGCAGTAGCTGCTGTGCAAGAATTTGTTGGACAAAGATTCAGACTAAACTATGTAAAAGCTGTTCCTGGTTCAACGCCAGCACAAGTGCGCCAACAGGCTTTAAGCGAAATGTTATATGATTATGAAGCAATTGTGTTTGTTGACAGTGATGATTTGCTTTTACCGACTAGAGTGGCTGCTGCTCGATATGCTTTGGCGAATTATGATGTGAATGGCTGTGCGTTAGAATTGGTGGATGTGGCTGGAGATGATCTTAATATGATGTTTGTTCCTAACGATATGGCTACGGCTATTTCAAATTTGTCTCGAATAAATGTCTTTGGTCTTTCTAACAGTGCTTATCGAGTGGCAACATTAAAAAGCTGTTTGCCTATACCTGCTGAATGTGTATTGGTGGATTGGTTTTTGGCAACAGTGGCGTGGGGAATAGGGGCGACGCTTAGTTTTGATTTTGTGCCACATATGAAGTATCGTCAACATGGGAAAAATATGGCTGGTTTTTTACCTCCTTTTATGCCGCAACGGATTCTAAGAGCTACAGAATTGGTTTTGATTCATTATGATTGTGTTTTGAGCCGTTCTGAAGACCTATTAGCGGATCAATATAATGAGATTAAAGAGGTGGCAGAACGAGCTAAATGCTTTTTTGAAGCAATCCAAAATCATTCGGTTTTGATGGAGTATGCTGGGGCTTTGAACGAAATGAAATATGAAACTGTATGGTGGGCATTTGTGGCTCATCCTGAATTGGAGTGGATATGGAAAAATTAAGTATAAACGGCCGCCTCGTAGGCCCCGATGAACCCCCTTATATCATTGCCGAGATAGGCTCGAATCATAATGGTGATCTCGCTCTAGCCCGTCAATTAATTGATGCTGCCAAAGAGTGTGGTGCAAATGCGGTTAAATTCCAATCTTGGTCAAAAAGCTCGCTTATTTCTAAAGCGGAATACGAGCGCAATACGGAGTATAGTGATAAGAAGAAACACTTCGGATCACTTGAAGCAATGGTTGATGCCTATCAATTTACACCTGTGCAACATTATGAGGTCATTAAATATTGTCGGGAAATAGACATAGATTTTTTGTCTAGTTGTTTTTCGCCAGCAGAAGTGGATTTGTTAGACGAACTTGATACCCCCGCTTTGAAGATTGCTTCAATGGATATTAATCATTTATCATTGCTAGAATATGTAGCTTCTAAAGGCCGCCCTGTTATTTTGTCTACGGGTATGGCCTCTTTGGGCGAAATTGAAAGAGCGTTAAATATTTTTAAACGGTCTGGATCAGCCCCAGTGGCTTTGTTACATTGTATTTCTATTTATCCTCCCAATTATGAAGATATAAATTTGCGAAATATCCCCATGTTACAACAAGCATTTGGTGTACCAGTGGGTTTTAGTGATCATTCATTTGGCTCGTCTGTGTCTTTAGCTGCTGTTGCCTTAGGTGCTTGTATTATTGAGAAGCATTTTACCTTGGATAAGGATATGGCGGGATGGGATCATGCCATATCAGCAAACCCTAGAGAATTAGCGGAAATAACTCGTGAGAGCAGAAATATTTTTATAGGATTGGGTACAATTGCGCGCAGGGTTAGCCAGGCGGAAGAAGATAAAAAGAAGCAGTTTCGACGTTGTATTGTTGTGAAGCGAGCTATGAAAGCTGGAAATGTTTTGGCTTTATCTGATTTGGATTACAAACGCCCAGGAACGGGTGTTCACCCAGATGAAGCTTCTTATGTTGTAGGGCGTTCGTTGTTAAGAGATTTGGAGGCTGATGCTGAACTGCAATGGGCTGATTTGCAGTAACAGCTAGGTGTTTTGTAATGGCTGTTTCGGTTGTAGGATTAGGAGCTGGGGGTCACGCTAAAGTTGTCATTGATATCTTAAAACGGTATGCTGATTATGAGGTAATTGGCTTACTTGATCTTAATAGCCTTTTGCATGGACAATCTTTGATAGGCATACCAATTTTGGGGGACGATCTGATGTTGGCATCTATTGTCGAACAGGGGATAACACACTTTTTTGTAGGGCTGGGTGGGGCGATGACGTTGTTGCCACGCCGTACACTTTATGAGAAGGGGTTGTTTTTTAATTTGGCACCTATTTCTGCTGTGCACCCTATGGCAGTTATTTCTACATCAGCTAGAATTGGAAAAGGTGCTACTGTGATGGCTACGGCCGTTATCAATCCTGAGGCTGCCATTGGTGATAATGTCATCATTAATAGTGGTGCAATTGTTGAGCATGATTGTGTGATTGAAGATCATGTGCACATTGCTCCGGGTGCACTATTATCGGGTGGTGTAAATATTGGAGAACAGACATTGGTAGGTGTTGGTGCCGTCATAAAACAAGGAATTAAGATAGGAAGAAATGTTTTGGTCGGTGCGGGAGCAGTTGTTGTTAAAGATGTGGATAATGGACAAACTGTAATAGGTAATCTAGCTCGATTGATTGGAGAATAAAGTGGAACGATCAGCAGAAGAACGCTTGCAACAAGTTATTGTCTCGCCAGATTTAACAATCCACCAAGCTATTAAGGTGTTAGATAGGGCGGGTATTGGTGTGCTGATTTTGTGCCAAGGGGATCGTGCACTGGTTGGCGTGCTAACGGATGGTGATATTCGGCGTGCTTTATTGCAAGATGTCCCGTTTTCTCAACCCTGTTGTACTATTGCCAGTTTGACCCCGATCGTGGGCTTGGCACCCTTAACAAGGGCAGAAGCTCTGAAATTAATGGATCATGGTAAACCCTTTGTGATTAATCAGTTACCTGTTGTTGATGAGGGTGGTACTGTTGTGGACTTGTTATTGCGTCGCGATTTAATGCAGGAAAGTCCAAGCGGCTTATCGGCCGTTATTATGGCGGGTGGGTTCGGTACTCGGTTACGGCCGTTAACTGAAGATTTACCCAAACCTATGCTGCCTCTTGGTGACCACCCCCTTTTAGAGTTGACAATCCGTAAATTACAGCAATCTAATATTCGTTATGTCAATATTACAACTTATTACTTACCAGAAAAAATAAGCGAATATTTTGGTGATGGCAAAGAATTTGGTGTCGAAATCAACTATGTTAACGAAGATGAGCCATTGGGGACGGCTGGAGCCTTAGGGCTGTTGACTATTCCCGATGAGCCATTACTTGTCATTAATGGCGATATTATTACTCAGGTAGATTTCCGTTCCATGCTGTCTTTTCATCGTACTCACCAAGCTGACCTGACAGTGGGTGTACGTCAATATGAAGTGCAAGTGCCATATGGGGTGATGGACTGCGAAGGAGTTCGCGTGACACAAGTACGGGAGAAACCAACGTACAATTACTTCGTCAATGCCGGCATTTATTTATTAGAGCCAACTGTTTACCGTTACATAAATCGAGGGGAACGATTTGATATGCCTGACTTGATACGTCACTTGATTGATGGGGGGCATACCGTCGTTAGTTTCCCCATCGTCGAATATTGGTTAGATATTGGACAGCATAAAGATTATGAGCAAGCACAACTAGATGTGGAAGAAGGGAGAATAATCTTATGAACTGGCAAGGCAAAAAGGTTTTGGTTACAGGGGCTGGTGGCTTTATTGGTAGCCATCTGACTGAGAGCTTAGTAGAAAGTGGCGCTAATGTGCGTGCCTTCGTTCACTATAATGCTTTGGGTTCTTGGGGGTGGCTAGATGCTTCACCCTTTAAGAAGGATATGGAAGTTGTGGCTGGGGATATTCAGGACAGGGATAGTGTAAAACAAGCTATGAATGGAGTAGATGTTGTGTTTCATCTGGCAGCTTTGATTGCCATCCCTTACTCTTATCAGGCTCCCCACTCTTATTTAAGAACAAATGCAGAGGGAACACTCAATGTCATGCAAGCGGCACGTGAGCTAGGAGTAGAGTGTGTGGTACACACGTCTACGAGCGAAGTTTATGGGACAGCTTTGTATGTGCCTATTGACGAAAAACACCCTTTACAAGGGCAATCGCCTTATTCTGCCAGCAAAATTGCCGCTGATAAGATGGCAGAATCGTTTTATTGCTCATTTGAGGTGCCTGTGGTGACGATACGGCCGTTTAACACCTTTGGCCCACGTCAATCCGCTCGCGCCGTTATCCCCACCATCATCACCCAATGTCTGGCAGGCCAAAACGTGCGCTTAGGCAATTTAACACCTACACGAGATTTGAATTTCGTCGCCAACACAGTCAATGGATTTATGTGTGCAGCAGCTGTGCCTGAGGCTCAAGGTCAAACAATTAATTTAGGCACAAATCGGGAAATTAGCATTGGCGACTTGGCGCAAACGATTATCAATCTGATTGCCCCTTCCTTATCCATCATAAGCGATACGCAAAGACTTCGACCCGAAAAAAGTGAGGTGAATCGTCTTTGGGCAGATAACACCTTGGCTCGGACTTTACTGAATTGGAAGCCACAAGTTACTCTAGAAGAGGGTTTAAGCAAAACGATCCTCTGGTTAGAAAAGCATTTAGAGAGGTATCATCCTGGTGCCTATGTCATTTGAGCCTGGTGCGCCCGCCGAAAGTAGCGAATTTATTCCCCTATGTGTCCCTGAAATTCAGGGAAATGAGTGGAAATATGTTAAAGAGTGTTTGGATACCAATTGGGTTTCTTCGGTCGGTGCCTATGTCAATCGTTTTGAGCAAAATATGGCTGACTACGTGGGCGCGCAACATGCTGTGGCAACCGTAAACGGTACGGCAGCTTTGCACATAGCGTTGATGGTTGCTGGCATTCAAGCTAATGAGGAAGTGCTTGTTTCTGATTTAACATTCATTGCCCCCGTGAATGCCATCAAATATATAGGGGCTTGTCCCGTTTTTATAGATGTAGAACCTCAATATTGGCAAATGAACCCTGAACTTGTTGAGGCATTTATCGAGAATGAATGCTATTGGCACAACGGTGCTTTGTGGAATAAGAGTAGTAAGCGGCGAGTCCGAGCTATCATGCCTGTACACATTTTAGGCCATCCGGTTGATATGGATCCTATTCGAGCGTTGGCTCGTAAATATGATCTGGTGATTATTGAGGATGCGACTGAAAGTTTAGGAGCCAAATACCGCGGAGAGATAGTGGGAACATTGGGAGATATTGGCTGCTTTAGCTTTAATGGCAATAAGCTCATCACCACTGGTAGCGGTGGTATGATTGTGACAAACAATGAGGCATGGGCTCAGAGAGCCAAATACTTAACTACGCAAGCTAAAGATGATCCTTTAGAATATGAACATGGAGAAGTTGGCTATAATTATCGGTTGACGAACATTCAAGCAGCTATGGGCTGCGCCCAATTAGAGTTAATTGAGGCATATATTCAAGCTAAGAAAGAAATTGCTAAACGTTATACACAAGCATTCAAAAATATGTCTGGTATTGAGCCTATGCGAGAAGCTCGATGGGCATATAGTGTTTACTGGCTTTATACCGCTTTAATAGACGAAGATGTTTATGGCATGAGCAGTCGTGAGCTGTTGCAGCAATTACAAGGCGTGGGCATTCAAACACGGCCGTTATGGCAACCCATGCACCTTAGTCCTGTAAATAAGAACTGTCAAACTTATTTTGGAGATGTTGCGGCAAGATTAAATTCCCAGTCATTAAGCTTGCCTTGCTCAGTTGGGTTGAAAGTGTTTCAACAGCAACTAGTTATCAAACAACTTTTAAAGATGTTTGAAAGGTAAATAATAGGATATTCTGCACTCATGCATACTACTACCTCCAAGAAGGTGTGGTTATTAGGGGTATTACGACATTTGCTTCGTAAACCTACAATATTATTCACCTTCAATCGGTATGTGAGCTATACTTTGCAATTTGTGCGAGGTATCATTTTAGCTAGTGTGTTAGGACCCTTTTACTTTGGTGTTTGGGGCTTTTTAATGTTGGTAAATCAATATCTTTCATATTCCGGATTGGGATTCCAACATGCCATAAATGTTGAACTTGCTGTACAAGATCCCAATGATGATAGTAAACGTAACAGTCAATTGATTGGTGTTACATTAACAGCTACTTTATTTATCGGCATGGTGTTACTAGTAATTGGGGGTCTTATTCAAAAATTCCAAATACCTTTATTTACTAAATACACTTTTTCTCAATATGCTTTCATTCTGGCACTAATTACCGCTTTGACTCACCTGAATCAAGTTTATGCCAATATTTATCGGGTTTATCAAAAACTAGGTAAAGTTGCTATATATGAATTCATATTAGCCAGCTTACCATTAATAGTCATTATTTTCTATAGAGGTGGGCAGCTTCTTTTCGCGTTACTTATTGCATTGGCATTTGCTAATGCAATTGGGGTACTGGTATATACGGTTAAGGTGCCGTTTCGTATTCGGCTACTTTGGGATACCTCTTTGATTCGGTATCTGTTAATAATTGGTTTTCCTCTTCTCATTTACCAACTGAGCTTTTGGTTAATTACTTTGGCAGGCAGGACCATTATTAGTATTTATTATTCAGTAGAGGTCATGGGTTATTTTTCATTGGCGAATAATTTCACTAATGCTGTGATGTTAGGGTTACGAGCAGTTGCTTGGGTAGTATTTCCTATTATTTTGACAAAAACAAAGTATGGTATCCCGGATGAGCAAGTATGGCAGACCGTACAAAAAGTAAATATAATCTATGGAACGGCCGTATTCCTAACTGTATTCAGTATAATAATATTATTCACGCCTATTCTTTTTGCCATACTGCCTCAATATCAACCAAGTACAAATATATTAATTATCCTCTTACTCTCACAAGCAGTTCTGTCAGTGACCTTTGGCTATAATTCTTTAGCCATTGCACGTAAAAAACAAAAAAGTATTGCCACTATAGCTATGATTGCCGTTGGTGTAGTAGTTGTGTTAGGCTTGGCAAGCGCTTGGTTAGGACTTGATATGATTTGGGTAGCGACAGCCATGCTGGTCGGTGCAATAGTATTTACTTATTTACAGGTCAGGTTAGGAGAAAAATTAGTTCAATCGCATGAATCATCTGGTGGATCTTGGAATCAGGTTATACCGTTGGGTAGTATTTTGGCCATTGGTCTTGTTTTTGTAGGATGTCTATTAGGTAATTACCTTATGATATTCAGTATTTTTGGACTAATTAGCTTCCTTGTTGGAAATTCATCCAATCTTAAGCAATTAAGGCAATACATTTTATTCAGTATAAGAGCAGTTAATTGACAAGAAAACCAATCTGAAGACGGCGTTGCAAAAGCAAACTAATTTAACATGTCATGAGCTTGCCGATTTTTCCCAATTCATACGATTTCTCAGGTACAACACATTGGGGCATGTGTTTCCTGCACTCATGGGCATTGTTAAGGTTTTGTTTGTCATACTGAACGCATCAAGAATTTTTGCGGCTCATATGTTGGCTTCCATTGGTTTGTGTTGCAGTTTCATTGCATCAATCCTTAATCGTACTGCGAAGCTTTGCCCCAAACTGACAATATCTTGACTCACAAATAGTAGGGAGCGCGAATTAAGGATTTGCTTTGTTTGTAAATATTTTTCACTAACACACGTTTAGAAACAAACAAGGAGTTTCGGATGACAAGAGATATAATGGAAGATCTGTTACGAGAATACAGAAGCTCACCAAAGGAGTTTCATGTGACAAGCTATTGGGCTTTTTATGAAGAAAGTATACTTGATACCGTTCACGCTATAGAGCTAAATCAATTAAGATCCGGGAAATACCCAATACTCGCAACCTTTGGTTTCAATGATGTTGTTTATACGTATCATACTAATCAGCCCCTTTTGAAAAAGCTAATTTTCAAATTTATCCAACAGTATTTAATAAAAGATAGACCAATTCTTCCATATAGTCTACAAACATCAGATATTCAAGAAATAGCATATCATCACTGTGAGTTAATTGCTAATATTACCAACTCAATTTCTGTTGGCACTATTGAGGTATCTACATATGGCAATCCGCAAGATATTTTTGAGATAAATGGGCATAAATATACAATGCAGTTTCTAAATTACTATATTCGTTATTGTTTCTCTCAAAAACATATTTCCTATCAGGGAGATGAAATCATTGTTGAGTTAGGATCAGGTTCGGGATATCAGGTTGAAATCTTAAAAAAATTGTATCCAAATATAACGGTTCTGTGCTTTGATTTACCAGCCCAGATATATCTTTGCGAAAAATATCTTACACAAGCACTAAAAACGGTGAATACTATAGGAACAGAAACAACATTAAAGTGGAAAGATTTGTCGGGTATCAAAAGGGGAGGTGTTCATTTCTTTGGGAACTGGCAGATTCCTTTATTACAGGATTTTAAGTTTGATGTTTTTTGGAACGCTGCCAGTTTTGGTGAAATGGAACCAGACATAGTTAAAAACTACCTTAAATATATTAAAGGAAATGCTAGTTGGATATATCTTTTGCAAGCACGTCATGGGAAAGAAACAGTCGGAAAAACTTATGTAAAGGATCCAATAACACTTGATGATTACAAGAGATTGCTATCAGGATATGTTTTGCAAGAGGAGCAGAATGCTTGGCAAGCACATAGGAGACTTTCGCAATCTGATGGTTATTTTGAGGGTGTGTGGAGAAAAGGTTAGAGAAGCCCTATGCTTCGTATCAGAGCAAAGTGGTATCACAACCACCGCTTGGATAGTGACTAACACGGGAGAGTACTTTAGTACTAGCCCTAACAGTAAGTGCCCATTCACAAATAAAGCAGGGAATTAGCGAATGGGCTTCAAGTAGCCGTTCAGTTTGGAAAGTGCTAAGTTCATTCCGAACAGCTGCTAAGGAAGCTTTGCGAATGTTTCAGGTGCTTAAAGATGCAATAAAATTAGATATTCATGATCTAAACTACACCTTTACTGGGGAAAATTTTCAATACACAATGCTCGCGAAGTCCGCGTTTCCTAAGTCGGGCATTATTTTTAGAATAAGCGTGTTTATTGTTAGATGGCTTAAAAGTTTGTGGAACATATCCAAATCACGCCGCTTATTTGACTCGGAAACTCCTCCTTTGATTTTTTTTGCATCATCCCAAAACCAAGAAGAGACACTGCAACCAATTTTCAAGAAAATGCAGACGGCATATTTTGTGGGCGTAAAGGGCTTTGGTAATGAAGAATTCCCTATGTTTATGGCTTACACCGTATCATTTTTCTTTTTACCCTTGATATTTTACCGATATTGGCAGGCAGCGGGAGATACTAAAAAATCCTATCGGTACTTTTTTGATTTATACTGGTTGTCTTATGGATATGTGGTAATGGCTCGCTGGTTCTTTCGCAAAACACAACCTTCTGGATTAATCATGGCGAATGATCATGTTATGTGGACTCGGGCGTTATTAATGGCTGCTCGTGAGGAAGGTGTTCCTTCAATATATATTCAACACGCTTCTGTTACTGAACGTTTTCCCCCATTGACATTTGATTATGCTTTCTTGGAAGGTGTAGATGCTGTTGAGAAATATGCTCAGAAGGGGAAATCAGACACCCAAGTATATTTAGTCGGTATGGCAAGTTTTGACAAATATCGAGGGATGATTAATCGGTCAGAGTCCGTTTGTACTTTAGGCATATGCATCAATTTTTTTGAAACGATAGCACAGATTGAAGAGTTAGCTGCTCAATTTGAAACATCGCTCCCCAATTTGTCTTGCACCTTGCGTCCACACCCAGCTGACACTCGGGAAAGTGAGTGGTTGGCATTAGCTAAAAGATTAGGCTGGGAATATTCCAATTCAGAACAGGAAAACATCTTTGTTTTTTTAAATAATGTTGATGCCATATTGGCTGGGGATTCAAATGTGCATCTAGAAGCGGCGTTGCTTAATGTATACCCTATTTATTTTGATTTTTCTAAAAAGAAGATGGATTGGTATGGGTTTTATCGTAATGGACTCGTTGTATACTGTGATGATGGCCTTGAGTGTACGCAGATTTTACGGTCGCTGATGCAGGTAAAACCAAATGTACGGCCGTTGACAACTCGGTATTGTGAAACAGTGGGGACAAAGTATGATGGCTTGTCCACAAACCTGATTGCCTCTCTTCTTTATGCCATTATCCCAACCCCTGATCAATTAGAAGAATTGGATGGGTTCCAACTAGTTAAATTCGATAACTTAACAGTTTATAGACTCTATGCCGAGAATTGAAATATGGGCGAAGGATATATGAAAAAATTGGCCCGTTTACTCTTTCCATTATGGGTGCTTTTGGTATTGTTGGTAATTTATCCCCAGATTAGAACAAATGTAGGCTTTGTCCTGGCTAATAAAAGTCTAGGCACTCAACTGAGCAATCAGGTACGTCAAGATTATTGGAAGAGGGCAACGACAATATGTTTAAATTCGGCTGAAGATATGGCGAAGCTAATAGATCATGAAGCCGTCATTCTTCAATTCGATAGTTGCTACATTGATCGTGTGATCCCATTAATCATTGTTACAGACACAGTATCGTTTTCAGCTGCTACCTTGGCTTTAGGTGGCTTGTCAAAATCCAATCAGCTTTCTAACGGGATGGCATCTTTGTATGGGAGCGGCTATTTAGAGGCTATGGTTGTACCTGTAGAGCCAGCAGAAATGATTTTGTCTATTCAAGCCTTTCATCATGAGCTTCCCCCTGTTATTTTGGAAATTTGGCTTAATGAGGAGAAGGTTGGAGAGCTTTATTTTGATAAAGGGGATAATTCTTGGGAAATTATCGCGTTGCCCATAACCGTAGATAGCAATTTTCATAGGTTGCGTATTGCGTACACAAATGATTTTTATGATGAGGCTCTGGAGATAGACAGAAATGCCTTTATTCGGGATATAGAAATAAGTCAATAAGATATGCAAGTTATAAAAGGACGAGCGAAGAAACCCTTCTTTGGAGGAGCACAATCCGCCTTGTTGGGTATCCTGTTGTGTGGATTGTTTGGAGGGATAGCGGCTTTTATTCTAAGAGATTTTTTGTTACATGTTCTGGTCATCTTAGTGGGATTGCCCCTTGTTTTATTGCTTTTTAGCTCTCACTTCCGACCAACGATGATTGTGATAACATTGGCCACAGTTCCGCTAGTTGGGATTCTTAAAGCGATTTCTGGTTCCCGATTTGCACCGCTCACATTTGATCTCGGCCTACTTATGGCTTGCCTGTTTGTTATCTTGCATGAGGTTTTGCGAAAGAGAGTGCATTTTTCGTTGTTAGATTTTTTATGGCTGAGTTTTTTTGTTTTGGCATTTATGCAAATGTTTAACCCCAATGTACCAAGCTTGCAAGCTGGCATTGAGGGATTCCGCAAATTTGCTTTTATGAGTATTGCATTTTATCTGGGTCGTCATCTCTTGTCTTTAAAGGATTTGAAGTTTTTTAGGCGATTGATTTTGGCTATTTCTGTTGTAGTTGCTTTATATGGGTTGAAGCAGTTCTTTTATTTATCGACATTAGACTTGAAGATTGTAGAGTTAGCAACGGCAGGAAGAACAACTTATTTTATGGGTGGATGGATACGGCCGTTTTCAACAACACCGGGCCCCTTTCATCTGGGTTTATATATGATGATAGTATTATTGTTGGCTTGCACATTGCTGGTTGATAAAAAGACAACTACTCAATATCGTATCGTCCTTATTGGGATAATAGTCTTAGAACTAACTGTCTTAATAATGACTCGAACCAAAGGTAACTGGATCGGACTCATTGTGGGAGTATTGGTGCTTGCCTTTTTGCAAGGCCGACATTCACTCCGAGCAATGATTAGATTGTTAGGCTTCTCATTGTTGGGAGTCTTAACAATAGCATTATTGATCACATTTACATCCGATGCCGCCCTGAGAGTTATGCAGGATGCCATTTTTGCAGTGACCCGTCCTTTAGAAGCACCCACCTTTATTTATCGTTTAGGGCTTTGGAATGAAATCATGATCCCGGCTTTTCAAGCTCATCCCATAATTGGCTATGGTACGAGTAGCGCAGGAGAAGGTCTTTCTAACCTATATCGGGAAACAAGTTCGATGTTTTTTTCCAGTCATAATCTTTACCTCAAAATTGCGCTAGAGTTAGGTATTCCAGGTTTGTTTCTATTCCTATCTATCGTGGTTGGCAGTGTGATGAATGGCTGGCGCAATATAAAACGATTATCAATAACCTCTTCGGATAACGAACGAATCATCTTTTATTGGGCGTTTACGGTACTTAGTGCCTTTCTTGTTGCTGGCCTTGTAATTCCTACGTTAGATGCTTATCCACCGAATTACTATTTTTGGTTATTATTGGGGATTTTATCGGTGAATTGGGCAAAAAGGGAAAGAGCATGAACATTGTAATGATTCCTTTTCATGACTGGAAAAAATGTGAACGTGAAGGGTTTCGTACGCGTGATGCTCACTTTATGCAGGAGTTTGAAAAGCATCCTTCCGTAGAAAAATTACTTATCATAAATCGGCCTATTTCTATAGCAGAAATAGCCTTAATGGGTCGAAGCTGGCAACCTCAAGAAAGAATATCTGTTTTTCAGCAAAAAAATATAGCTGTTAATCAAGTTTCAGCCAAAACTTTCACTTTAGATATACGTATTTACGAATTTATTAAACCGCTGTATATGAAACGTCATTGGACTCCTTATATTTTTGGCCAAGAGAAAATCGTTGAGGCTGTCAATAAGGTGTTGTCTGTTCTAAGCATAGACTCTGACTATAAACTCTTTATATCAGCACCCTTATTTGTGCCCCTTATAAGCCAATTATCACCTAAATTCTTGGCTTTTGATGCACAGGACAATTTACTAAAACAAGATTTCTATCGAGATGTACCATCTCTGGAAGATTACTATCAATATTGCTTGAAACATGCTGATTTCATCTCGGCAAATTCAGAAGATACTACGCATTGGTTTTGTGAACATCGTGCAGATGCTGTCCATATTCCCAATGGCGTAGATGAAGAAATATTCAATGCTAGGTTAGATTTCTCACTGCCAGAAGACATGTCCACGATTCGTTCTCCAATTGTGGGTTATGCGGGGAAAATGCAAGAAATGTTCGACTTATCTTTAATGATAACGGCCGTTTCCTCTATGCCAGACGTTCAATTTGTCTTCATTGGGCAACAACTCAACCCTGATTGGATGAAGCCATTGTGGAAATTTAGCAATACCCATTATCTGGGGGATAAACCTTACCGTCTGTTACCTGCTTATCTGTCGGCATTCGATGTTTGCATCATCCCCTACAATTTGTCAAATCAACATGGTGGCGATCCCATAAAATTCTATGAATATATGGCAATGGGGAAACCTATTGTAACCAGCAATATAGGAAATGTTCACTCTTTTCAAGGCTATCCACAAGTATGTATCGCTAGCTTGCCAGATGAGTTCGTCGACGGGATAAGAGACTTTATCCAAAAAATCCAAAATGAACTGCCAATTGACAAACGACCGTTACCGACATCTGCACTTTGGTCTACAAAAGCCAGCAAAATAGTTGGTGCAATGCTTTCTCATGATTCGTAGGATTGTTGAAAAGACTATACAGATATTAAAACAGGACGCTTTCTACCAATTAGATTCAAATCTAACTGGGCGATTGTTGCTCCAAGTTGTGTTCTACCGTGGGGTAATGCTCTTTCGAGGTGGTTGGAAACAGTGGCAATTTGGTAAATCTTCAGGCAAATTATTTATAGGGAAATCCACGACTTTACGACACCCCCAACTTATAAAAATTGGTAATAGCGTTATTATAGAGGATTTCGTGACCATCAATGCCCTTTCTATTGATGGTGTTACATTAGGTAACAATGTGACTATAGCAAAATATACAACTATCCAGTGTACTGGTGTGGTCCGTTCTTTAGGTCAGGGACTCGTTATTGGGCACAATTCAGCGGTTGGTGCCTATTCTTTCATAGGTGCGCAAGGGGGTGTGAAAATTGGTTCAAATGTTATTATGGGTCCACGCGTAAGCTTTCATGCAGAAAATCATAATTATGAAGACCCGAAGACGCCCATTCGTGTACAAGGAGAATCTCGGAAGGGTATTGTCGTTGGGGATGATTGTTGGATTGGAGCCAACAGCACTATTTTAGATGGTGTACATATTGGTCTAGGGTGTGTTGTGGCAGCAGGAAGTGTTGTTACAAAGAGCATTTCTCCTTACTCTATTGTGGCCGGAATTCCAGCTCGTATTATTAAGCAGCGTTGCTGATGCAGGCCATACAATAATCAGAGGATATATCTGTGAAGATAGCATTACTCGGTACTCGCGGTGTTCCCGCCAGTTACAGCGGTTTTGAGACTTGTGTGGAGCAATTGGGGCAGCGTTTGGTTGAACGGGGACACGAGGTCACAGTTTACTGCCGTTCCCATCATATTACCTATGAGGGAGACAAGTATAAGGGGATGCAGTTGGTGAAGTTGCCTACAATTGCTAATAAGTACCTTGATACTATTGTTCATTCTTTTTTCTCATCTCTGCATGCCTTAGGTCAAGGGTATGATATTGCGTTGTATTTTATTGCTGGCAACAGCCCTGTTACTTGGATTCCTCGGCTTGTGGGTACTAAGACACTGCTTAATGTGGATGGTTTGGATTGGAAACGGGAAAAGTGGCCTACTTTTGCCAAGAAATATATCCAATTTGCTGAATATCTGGCGACAAAGTTGCCTACGCAGTATTTGACTGATTCTAATGTGGTGCAAGGCTATTATGTGGATCGCTTTAATGATGAGCCACCCTATGTTCCCTATGGGTCTGATGTAGATATATTGCCGCCAGGCGAGACTTTGGCTCAGTTTGGGTTGGAAGCAGGTAAATATGTTTTGTTTGTTGGCCGTTTGGTTCCCGAAAATTGTGCCCATCATCTCGTAGAAGCTTTTAATGGCCTGGAGACGGATTTGAAATGTGTGGTTGTGGGTGATGCGCCTTATGCTGAAGAATATATTGCCTCCCTCAAGAAGTTGGCTGAAGGTGATGAGCGGATCATCTTCACTGGATATGTGTTTGGTAAAGGCTATCATGAGCTTGGCTCAAATGCACATATTTTTGTAGAGACTTCAGGTGTTGGTGGTACGCATCCGGCTCTGGTTGAGGCTATGGCTTTTAAGAACTGTGTGGTTACTTATAATACGCTAGAAAACCTGGAAACAATTGGTGAAGCTGGATTTTCTTATGATGGCAAAATAGGCGGAGATGATTTACGAAAGGTGTTAAAGAAATTGATTAATGATGCCAGTTTAGTAGATGATTATAGTCAGTTGGCATGGCAGCGGGCACAGACCTGTTTTTCGTGGGGGTCTGTAACTGATGCCTATGAACGCTTGTTTTTTGAGGCTTGTAAACGGCCGTTGCCTAACAGATTAATTGATTCAACCTGATAGCCTGATTTATGTGTAGAATGTTGCAACTCTGGTTCTTATCACTGGAGATTATATGCAATTGCCCTCTAGTCGTCTTGTGCTAAAATTCACATACAGTAGGATTGTAGTAATGGGTAGGAGTTTATAGTTAAGAGGAAGAATATATGCTGCGCCGATTTAGTGTGAATTTTGCCATTTTTTCGATGGGACTGGATATTGGACTGACGTATTTGGCTTTTGCGGTGGCTGCTTGGCTACGGCCGTTTCTCACCGGTCTCACTTTTCCCTTCCTTATCCCCCACTATGATATAGACATCCCCAATTGGTTCTATATTGTCATGCCTATTTTGTGGCTGACGATTTTTTTGCTGAATTCCGTGTATGATTCCAAGCGTCTTTACAAGGTGGTGGACGAGTTTCAAAGTGTGACGATTGCGGTAGGGATTGCCGGGTTAGTGATGACAGGTTTGTTGTTTCTGGCTTTTCGTGAGCTTTCACGTTGGTTGTTTTTGACGTTTCTCTTAACAGACTGGCTCTTTCTGCTAGGTTGGCGTGTTATTGCGCGGTTGACATTTAGAGTTGGCCGTTCAACTGAGCAAGAACAACGTGTTTTGATTGTGGGCGCTGGTCGTGTAGGCCGACGCGTAGGCGAGATGATCCAAAAATATAATTGGATGGGACTCAATCTAGTGGGCTATTTAGATGATGATCCCAGTAAGCGGGATGGGGACTTGCAAATATTGGGTCACTTGGATGGGGTACGGAATATCATAATAAAGCAACAAATTGATGATGTGGTAATCGCTTTACCTCAAAAAGCCTATGGAAGAATTAACAAATTAGCCATCACACTGCACGATTTGCCGGTTCATGTGCGAGTTGTACCGGACTATTTTAGTTTAGCGCTGTACCGAGCCACAGTAGATGATTTTGGTGGATTACCCATGATTAATCTACGTGATCCAGCGCTAAATGATGTACAGCGATTAGCGAAACGAGTGTTTGATTTAATTTTTGGTGGCCTCTTGTTTTTATTCGTGGCCCCGCTACTTTTCCTGATTGCTTTGCTCGTTAGATTGGATTCGCCTGGTCCGATTATTTTGCGACAGGAACGGGTGGGGGAAAACGGCCGTCTCTTTGGCATGTATAAATTTCGCTCAATGATTGATGGAGCAGAAAAGTTGCAAGCTCAAGTAAACGAACGTAATGAAAAAGGACAACTCATCCATAAAAAGGCGAATGATCCTCGTGTGACCCGTATCGGTCGCTTTTTGCGTCGTACCAGCCTGGACGAATTGCCCCAGCTTTTGAATGTGTTGAAGGGAGAAATGAGTTTGGTTGGGCCACGCCCTGAGTTACCCTGGTTGCTAGACCAATATGAACCATGGCAGCATAAGCGGCTGGCAGTGCCTCAAGGGATGACGGGCTGGTGGCAAATCAATAGCCGTGCTGAAAAACTGATGCATCTTTACACCGAAGATGATCTGTATTACATTCAAAACTACTCCCTATGGCTAGACATTTATATCTTGCTCAAAACACCCTGGGTCGTGGTGAGAGGCAAAGGTGCATATTGAGTTAAGCTTCAGCAAGCTCTGGGTCTTAGGGGGTTTATTGCTGTTGGCCGCCCCTTTTCTTCTTTTCCCTACATTTTCCCCAATTGCCACATCATTGGCTTTAATCGTTGTTCTTCTCATCTGGCTGCTTCTTCCGCCTCCGAAGAAAACCCCCTTTCATGTTGCCCTGGTTTTGTTAGGTCTCATGATTGGCATCAGTATTCTCATTACGGCCGATCCTGATCTAACACTGTCAAAAGCAACGGGTCTTATCTTGGGTCTAACAAGTTGGTACTTCTTGCAGGCGGCCAGTCACACTCGCCGCTACTTTTATTACAGCCTCATGTTATTTGTATTAGTGGCCTTAGGATTCACATTCATGGGTTCACTCAGTACGAACTGGGTCTTCAAAGTGCCTCTTTTAGATGAAGTGATCCGTTCTCTACCTGCTGCCCGGCTTGTATTACCAGAAAGCCCCGAAACGGGCGTACAGGCCAACCAATTGGCAGGCACCATTTTAAGTTACTGGCCCCTGTTGTTAGTCCTTACAGTGGCTTGGCGAGTATCCCATTCAAGAAGATGGCTTTTTCTCTTCCTTTTTACCCTTCTCATTACAGCTTTACTTATCCTGACCCAATCTCGTAGCGGCTGGATAGGTGCAGTTGGTACTTTACTGTTTCTACTCACCTGGTTTGGGTGGTTGAATCTGCCCGAAGGGCGACGTTGGCTAGTTGGATTAGGTTGGCTGGGGTTGCTCATTGCTTCTTTTATCGGTTACTTGCTGATCGGCCCAGAACGTATAGAACAGGTATGGGGAGGACCAGCCGACAGAATTGTAATTGGTAACCTCAGCAGTATTGGGTTTCGCTTAGAAGTTTGGCATTGGTCTGTAGAGGGAATTAAAAGCTTTCCGTTCACAGGCACTGGATTGGGAACGTTTAGGCGGGTAGTGAAACGATTTTTTCCCATCCAAGTGTCACCAACATTTGATATATCCCACGCTCATAACATCTTCTTGCAAACTGCTTTGGATATTGGTTTGCCGGGGCTGATAGCTTATATTGCCTTACTGCTAGTGGCTGCGCAGATCGGTTGGCAAGTGGCGCGGCGGGATGAGGATTTACGGCCGTTTGCCATTGGCCTCGTCTCTAGTTTAGTAGCCCTGCACATCTATGGCCTCACCGATGCCCTGGCGCTTGGCTCAAAGACAGGTTTGCTCTTTTGGCTCAATCTCGGCCTACTGGCTGCTATGAAAAATGTGTCAGAAAAACAGATGACCGCCTCTGAGATAGTAAGAGAATGAAATAACGACACGCTATGGTGTTGGTGCTGGTTCTATGGCAATGGTCGCTTTAGTCTCAGCATAGGCATTAGGGCTGTCTGACTCAGTGAAAACGGTGATTTCTGCAGCCCCAAATACGTCCGGTGGAATTAAAATCGATTCCTGCCAATAGCCCCAAACATCTGTGGGGATACCATCATCAAAGAGGATAAAGCCATTTTCCATGACAATATTGACATGTACCGAACCTTCGGACACATTGAGGGCTGTGCCATAGAGGGATAATTCGTTCCCGGCTGTCAAGATTGCCTCCGCTGGCGGATTGCCGATGGTTACCCCCTTGGCCTCGGCCTCATCAGCAGCATAAATGGTAATGGGCGCAACCGCTTCGCGCCAATCTTCCTCACCTGGCTCGCCAATGTGAGCCACGGCACAAGCTGCACCTGCGATGTCATGGGGAGGGACGGCAAAGCCTTGCCAGTAGATGGCCCGCATACTTTGACCTAAAGTGAAGCTCTGTTTAGATACTTGGGTTTGGCAACCCTCTGTCCAAATGGATATGGTAATGAGGCTGTTGGTTGGGCGCAGCACACGGCCATCAAAGAAGAGATTAAAGCCACCGACGGCTTGTTCCTCGACTTGGGGGCGCAGCAGCAACAAGTAGCGGTCCGCATTTTCAATGTCAGGCAAGAGGTTGACAGGCACTCGATTTTGAGCCACGATTTCATGGGCTTCATTGTATATGCTGGCTTGCAAAACGGCCGATCCACTCACAAACTGTGGCACTTCAAACGAGGCTTCCCAGCCGACATCGCCCACTGTGCCGGGAACTGAACGGAGGAGACGGCCGTTGGCACTGATCAAATCTACGCCAATCGTCTGTCCCTCATCAATCTGAATCAATCCTCGGGCTTCTAATGAACTACCCATCAGCAAATTGTCACCCTTTTTTGGCTCAGTGATGTTTAATAGAGCCTCCACGGGTGTCGGTGTTAGTGTAGGGCGTTGGGTAGGGACAGCAGTGGGAGCATTGGTGGGTATGATGGCGGCTAAGTCTATAGTAGGAGGCAGCACACTTGTGGCTGTGGGGGGTATCTCTGTGGGAAGCGCAGCGACGGGCGCTAAAGTGGGCAAGGCTGGGGCAGTGGGTTGCAACAAGGAAATGGGGACTATGATTGGCGATGGCATAGCGATGGGAACGGCCGTTCTCGTTGGCGGATTAGGCGGCAGGTTAGAGGCTGTATTCAGCTGATCACGGAATAGAAAAAACGCCAATAACAGGACTGGTAGCACCAAGAATAACCACCAAAAACGCTTGACATGAGGCAAAACAGATCGTAAAGCAGGTACACGTTTCTGTTCGGCAGCAATGGCTAAATCTAAAGCATGAACGAGAGCTGAAGCAGATGTTATGTGAGTAGGAGATGATTGATCCAAACAATCACGCAAAGCTTGATAGGTTTCTTCTGCCAAATTGATCCCTAATTGCTCAGGCACAATTTGTTGGAGAAACGTCTCTTGCTCAAACTCATCATCGGCACCAAAGGGCAAAGTAAGACGTTTTCCCATTAATAATTCATGCAAAATGAGGCCGAGCGAAAAAATATTATTGGCCGCTGTGGGGGCGGACCCTGCGCGTTGTTCTGGGGCACGATAATCCAGTTTGCGTCTATAATTTGTTACTGTGGTTTCATCAGGTGACCCGAGCACAAATGGAAGTCCTAGATTCAACAAAACAGGCGTGTTATCTGCGGTGAGCAAGATGTGCCTAGGGTTAAGGTTGTAATGAATGAGGCCAATGTCGTGAGCTAAGGAGAGAGCAGAGGCAATCTTACGTACTAATGTCAAAGCTGCAATGATGGGCAGCGGCTTTCTTTCTCTTTGCCAGATTTGCAGCATATTTGCCAATAATTCACCAGGAATGTATTTGAATAGAGCAAAGGCGTGGTTGTCCTGAGGAACTTTGGCGTATATCAGATTAGGCAAAGATGGGTGAGAAAGTGTACCTAACCTATTCGTCCGCTGCTCAAAACATTGAGACAACCCCGGTTCTTGTTGAACGGTGGGACGCAAAAAAACAACAACAGCGCGTTCCTGGTTGAGGGTATTTTGGGCTACATATCGTTCGCTGATTCGATTACGACCTATATGGCCACGAATGAGATAGTCACGAATATAGATGCCGCTGATATCCTCGTCGAGAAATTCTTGCATGATGGTAATTAACCTTTGTTTTCCAAATTGTCCCATCGCACCCGGTTGTTTCGCCTCTTCAACTCCCATCGGCCCTGGATAAAGCGACTGCTGGCTGACCCTTGCCCATAGGCGTGATTGACGCTGCAGCTACTCCGTAACTGCCAATTAAGAGTAAAACAAGGCTCAGAAAGAGCATTGATCGGGTGGGATAGGTATAAAGTAGGGTTGTACATCCTGAGGATTTGCCTTTTTAAGAAGTTTTCAGTGCTGCCTGAGTCAAGCAACGCCTGAAGATTGTTACTTTCTTGAAGTCAAGAGTACTATAGTCCTATTTTATAGGA
This sequence comes from Promineifilaceae bacterium (SeqCode), assembly GCA_965223555.1. Classification (GTDB taxonomy): domain Bacteria; phylum Chloroflexota; class Anaerolineae; order Promineifilales; family Promineifilaceae; genus CBDCWU01. The sequence continues at coordinate 927,573 of CBDCWU010000007.1, read as the reverse complement.
AAAGACCCTGTTTGCGCAAGGGGTAATTGGGACTGTAGTACTATATAAATTAAGGTGGTGCTCATAAATGCTCTTGTTACTCTTGAAATTAAGGGCAAAGTGTTGGTGTTTAGGGTTCAAATTCAGGGTAGATAACTGTCATGCGTGTTCGGCTTATCCTCTAGCTCAGGCAGACGAGACCAGAGTACTTTGGCTGGTTGGCGAAAAGAAAGATTTTCTTCTGACAACACTTGTTGTGCAGTTGATTGGGGGATGAAGACGAGATCGAATGTCTGTTGTTATGCGCTCATCAGCCAATGATCCGGCTAAGAGTGCGGCTTGGACATGTGGGTCGGCTCAGAAGAGTTGGCTAAGTTGATCGACGGCTTGTGATGGTCACGAAGCTGTATCTATTTGTAATTTGACGAGGTATTTTCGGGTTAGAAGTCTGTTTATTTTGGTTGAGGAAGGTTAGGGTCTGTCTGGCTGCTATGAAAACTGTGTCAGAAAAACAGATGGCCGCCTCTGAGATAGTAAAAGAGTGAAATAACGACACGCTATGGTGTTGGTGCTGGTTCTATGGCAATGGTCGCTTTAGTCTCAGCATAGGCATTAGGGCTGTCTGACTCAGTGAAAACGGTGATTTCTGCAGCCCCAAATACGTCCGGTGGAATTAAAATCGATTCCTGCCAGTAGCCCCAAAAATCTGTGGGGATAGTGCCATCAAAGAGGATAAAGCCATTTTCCATGACAATATTGACATGTACCGAACCTTCGGACACATTGAGGGCTGTGCCATAGAGGGATAATTCGTTCCCGGCTGTCAAGATTGCCTCCGCTGGCGGATTGCCGATGGTTACCCCCTTGGCCTCGGCCTCATCAGCAGCATAAATGGTAATGGGCACAACCGCTTCGCGCCAATCTTCCTCACCTGGCTCGCCAATGTGGGCCACGGCACAGGCTTCGCCCACGGCATCATGGGGTGGAATGGCAAAGCCTTGCCAGTAGAAGGCGCGTACACTTTGGCCTAATGTGAAACTTTGCCTAGTTACTTGGGTTTGGCAACCCTCTGTCCAAATGGATATGGTAATGAGGCTGTTGGTTGGGCGCAGCACACGGCCATCAAAGAAGAGATTAAAGCCACCGACGGCTTGTTCCTCGACTTGGGGGCGCAGCAGCAACAAGTAGCGTTCCGCATTGTCAATGTCAGGCAGGAGATTGACGGGCACTCGGTTTTGAGCCACGATTTCATGGGCTTCATCATATATGCTGGCTTGCAAAACGGCCGATCCACTCACAAACTGTGGCACTTCAAACGAGGCTTCCCAGCCGACATCGCCCACTGTGCCGGGAACTGAACGGAGGAGACGGCCGTTGGCACTGATCAAATCTACGCCAATCGTCTGTCCCTCATCAATCTGAATCAATCCTCGGGCTTCTAATGAACTACCCATCAGCAAATTGTCACCCTTTTTTGGCTCAGTGATGTTTAATAGAGCCTCCACGGGTGTCGGTGTTAGTGTAGGGCGTTGGGTAGGGACAGCAGTGGGAGCATTGGTGGGTATGATGGCGGCTAAGTCTATAGTAGGAGGCAGCACACTTGTGGCTGTGGGGGGTATCTCTGTGGGAAGCGCAGCGACGGGCGCTAAAGTGGGCAAGGCTGGGGTGGGACTACTGCAAGCCGTGACTATCAACAGCCAGATCATTACAATAAAGCAGATTCTTTTCATAGCCCCATTATAGCCCCACTTTTAAGCGAGGGTTAATCCCAGATTGCCCCCGCCTAGGCAACAGGCTACAATGCCGCTTCTATGGAGATGGAGCAAATCCCTTTAGCTTGGCAGCTCGATGCTATTACTTGGCAATTGGGCGGGATCGTGGCGGTGTTGGCAACGGCCGTTTCCCTACTTCCTGCAGTGCAAAATAATAAAGAACGTCTTGCCATCTGGTTGTTCGCCGGAGCTACGCTGGCAACTATCAGCGCCGACACCATTGCAGCCTTAATGATGGGCTGGACGGCCGTTATCGTCTTGCTATTTTGGTTATTGTCTTCTTTACGCGCCACATACTGGCTTCTGCTGCCCTTGCTCACGTTGTGGGCCGCCGTGGGCTGGAGTCAATGGCCGGCTTGGGCAGGAGGAGCCTTATTGATGACGGCCGTTTTGCAAATGGGTGTATGGCCTTTCTCTGGCTGGCGGGCCTTGTCCAATGGCTTGCCCTATCCACTCATTCTGTTGCTCATCACCTATTTGCCTTTAACTGGGCTAGCTTTGCTGGCCCGCTGGCCAGAAGTAGCCCAAATTGGTGTCAGCTATGGCCTGATCATCACCGGGCTAGGTCTGTTAGGTGTATTAATGGGGCTGCGGCAGGTATGGAGCCATTTGCCTCAACCAACGCGAGCTGTGGCTGGCCTGGCGCAAGTACAAATGAATGTGGCTTTACTAACGGCCGTCTGGGGGGGCAGCGAAGCTGTTTTAGCTGAAGCACGGCTATTGTTGGCTATTGCCATCCTCTATTTGGCGGCAGGACACATTCAGGTCAAGTGGCATCTCCTTAGCCCTATGGTGGCCTTAGCGACCCTAGCTGGCTTGCCCTTGACAGTTGGTTTTGTGGGACGAGCTACCCTGTATGCCGCTTGGTGGGAAAACGGCCGTATCCTACTTGTCCTTGTCTTGGCCCTTATGTATATCCCTTTGATTATGGCTGGCCTCTGGCTAATTTGGCCGCAAACGGCCGCTGCTCCAGCTTCAGGACGACTGCTAATTGCCTGGACATTGCCCCTCATCGGCTTGATTAGTCTGGCCGGATTAGATAACACGATATTGCCTATCTGGCTTGTGCTGCTCATTCCCTTTGTTTTGGGTTTTGTTGCCACCCGATTTGCTACGCAGGTGGATGAAGTGCGAGCCATCTTGCGTCGTGCTTTCATGTTTTCCCGTCCCCCCTTTGGGCAAAGTCGTTATCTAACAGCTCCATTGGCTGGTTTTGGCTTGGCCTTGCGCGAGGCTGCCCGCATTCTAGAGGGTGAATATGGTCTTCTCTGGCTGCTGGCCTTTGTCGTAATCTTGCTTTTGGTAGGAGGTAATTAAGAAGCTGATGGATTTCATAATTACCCAATTAGGCTCATGAACATTCCCACCATCTCTGATTGGTTAACCCGGTTTGATTTCTTACGCGGCCTACCGGCCGTTTATTTGGTGTTGTTAACGGCCGTTTTCATTATTGTTGTTTGGGATTGGCGACTGGCACTGATAGCTTTAGCCGTACAATATTTGATGGCCGGCCTGCTTTTTGTCGATATTTTGGATCCCCGTTTAGCCTGGGTAAAGGTCGTGGTTGGCTTGTTCAATTGCCTCATTCTAACGATCACGGCTGGGCAAGTTAACTGGGGGCGTTTGCCGCCTGATGTGACGCTGGCTGAAATGACCCAGTTGGAACCTGTGCGGCGAGTGCAGATTGGTCCTTTTCGTGTTCCGGCCAATGTGCCTTTACGTCTGTTTTTAGCAGCAGCCATGCTGATAGTGGTGTTGGTTGTGGCTGAACGGCCGTCCTATCAACTCGTCGCTGTTGATGACAGTTTGGCTTATTTAAACCTGGCTGTTTATGCTCTTATAGCGTTAGGATTGCTTGGTTTGAGTCTGACCACTGACCCTTTGCAAGCAGGCCTTGGCGCATTGATGTTTTTGACAGGCTTTGAACTATTTTACGGTGTATTGGCTCAGTCTAGTCCTGTATTGGCGGCTTTAGCGGCCGTCAATTTGGTCATGACTGTCGCTATTTCCTATCTGACACAAGCCCGCTTTTCCTTTAAGGCGATGGTGGATTGAGGCGAAACCACTCTAATGTGGCTTGGAGGCCATCTAATATGCTCACCCTTGGCTGAAAGCCGAGAATAGTTTGCGCTTGGCTAATGTCCGCTACCGAGTGCTTAATGTCACCGGGACGTTCGGGAACATAGTTAATGGTAAGCGGCCGTTGTCTTAGTTCACTCAGTATATCTACAATCTCATTAAGTGTCGTTTGCTGACCGCGACCCACATTGAAGACCGGTTGACTGGGCATTTGATGAGATGGCAGTTGGGCTGCTAGTAGATTGGCCTGCACCACGTCGCTCACAAAGACAAAATCCCGAGTCTGTGTGCCGTCCCCATAAATGGTGACTTCATTGTTGTTGAGGGCGGCACGGCAAAAGATGGAGAGAACGCCGGAGTAGGGAGAAGAGGGGTCTTGGCGTGGACCAAAGACGTTCATATAGCGCAGGCCAATGGCCTTGAGGCCAAAGCTGGTACGATAGCTTTCGGCCATGATTTCGTTCATCCACTTGGCTCCTCCATAGGGGCTGATAGGAGTGGGCTGGTTGTTTTCTTGGGCAGGTAGATGGGGTAGATTGCCGTAAACGGCCGATGATGATGAATAGACCACCCGCTGTATGTTCGCCAGCCGGGCCGCTTCAAAGACATTGAATGTGCCGGTGACATTGATGTGGTGGTTGAGGCTGGGATTTTGAACAGATTCGGGCACACTGACCATGGCGGCTAAATGGAAGATCGTATCGCAATCGGTGACGGCTATTTGCATCAATGCCTCATCCCGAATGTCTCCTTCTATGACCTCTACTGCTAGACCGACCAAATTCTCATGCTTGCCTGTACGAAAATTGTCCAATACGCGCACTGCATGTCCTTGGGCCACTAACGCTGCTGCCAAATGTGATCCAATAAAACCTGCGCCACCTGTTACCAAAACTTGCATCATTTACTCCTTAGTCACTGTGTTGGTATAGTAGTGTGTGGATGTATCGATATATTGATCCGTGCATCACACACTATTTTAGCGGAGGTTGGTTAATGCCACGACTAGGCGGCCGTTTGTTGGTAGTAGCGGTAGGAAAGATAAAAGAGAAGCATTGGCAGGTGGTGCAGACAGATTATGTCAAGCGATTAGGGCGTTATACGGACTTTCGCCTGGTAGAGGTGAAGGATGCAGTAGGGCGCCGTGTGCCGGAGGCTGTTGCTAAACAGCGCGAGGGAGAATATCTGTTGCAAGCAGTAGATGATGGGCACAGGCTTATTGCGCTGACATCGGTAGGGAAGCAGATGAGCAGTCTAGCATTGGCGAATGTTATGCAGAAGGAGGTAATGACATACGGCCGTCTTGCTTTCCTCATTGGTGGCCCTTATGGCTTTTCTGAGGAGGTACTCGCCAAATGTCACTGGCAGCTATCTCTGTCCCCTCTAACCTTTCCCCACGAAATGGCTCGCATTATTTTACTGGAACAACTATATCGTGCTTGCACTATTTTGAATGGCGAAAAGTATCATAAATAGTTTTTGCCAAGAGTTGGATATGTCTTGCGAGAGACAGAGATTGGAGGCTCACAAATCTTTAACCCCCAATCTCTATGCTTTCTTGACCCGAATACTCTTGGCTAAGGTACGTAGGGAAGTACCACAGCATCAATTACATGAATGATGCCATTGGCTGCGGCTACATCGGTGACGATAATGTTGGCATCACGCCCCACTGCATCGGTTAATACGCCACTGTCTTGAAATAAGAAACCACGTTGTAGCGTGCGAATACGGTCTGAAGAAATCACATCAGCGGCGTCGCGTCGGCCTCGAGTAACGTGATAAAGTAAAATATCTGTCAGCAGTTCCGTGTTATTCAACAGATCTTGGGGAGCTACCCCAAGTTCTGCGAAGGCGGCGGCAAAGGCATCGTCGGTGGGAGCAAAAACGGTGAACTGTCCATTGCCAGAGAGGGTGGCTAAAACAGCGGGATCAGCAGCCAAGACGGCCGTTACCAATATATCAAAATCTCTCTCCCCGTCGTTGTTGATGTCTGGATTACTAACGGCGATGTCAACAATAGTTGGTCCCGGAGGAGCAGCTTGAGTAGTTGGAGCTAAAGCGAAAGCTAAAATGGATACAATTAAAGATAGAACAAGTAATCGAGCAGTTTTCATGATTTTTTCCTTTGATGAATTCTAATTTTGGTTTGACAATGCTTAATATGAGTATTAATGATCGAGCCTTAAGTTTATATGTGCACCTCCTTTGGGGTGTGAGTTATTGTTAGATAGTACAGCAAAGAGGTGAATTTGTCAATATAATATTTATAAAATATGTGCAAAATATGCGATAAAATCAGCTTTTTCTTAGAAAATAGCAAAATATCCAATAATACCTTTGCATAATAGTATTTTGTCAATATTTTCACCGCCAAAGATGTGCGGACGGGATGTTGATTCCCTACTGGGTAGACGGCTCATGTCCCCCTTTTACCCATGCGAAACAACCTTGTTTCTCAAGGATTAGGCTTCCTTTACCCGTTCAGTTTTATTTGTTGAGTGGATTATGAGATTTGTGAAGAGACGAATACCTAGACTTGTTTGCCGGCGATAACGATAGTGAATTCACCCCGCAATTTTTTACTGGTCTCTAATTGAGAAATAAGTTCAGATAAAGAGCCACGTTGAACTGTTTCATAGAGTTTGGTTAACTCATTGCCAAGGGCGGCGGGGCGATCACCGAAGATGTCGAGGGCATCTTGTAAGAAGGCTGGTAGGCGATGGGGACTTTCATAGTAGATGAGGGTGTGGGTGGAATCTTGGTCAACTTGTAGGAAGCGGCGGCGTTTACCCGGTTTACGGGGGGGGAAACCACGAAAAGTGAAGCTATGGCTGGGAAGACCAGAGAGGACAAGGGCCATGACGAAGGCTGTCGGGCCAGGTATCATGGTGATGGGCAAATCGGCCTGATGACAGCGACGTACAAGCGTGAAGCCGGGATCCGCAATACCTGGTGTGCCTGCGTCGCTGACAAGGGCTATGGATTTGCCCTCTTGTAGCAGTCGCACAATCTTTTCGCCCGCACGATTTTCGTTGTGTTCGTGGAAGGCGATTTGGGGCTTACTAATATCAAAATGCTTGAGCAGTCGTCCTGTTTTACGGGTGTCTTCGCTGGCAACAAAATCTACTGCCCTTAATGTTTCTAGGGCACGTAAGGTGATGTCAGAGAGGTTGCCAATGGGAGTGGCGACAAGGTAGAGCATAATTTTTAGTAAGCAGTATTCGGGAAGCCATCATCGGTAAGCGACTCAAGTTCGTGCAGGATGATGGCGGGGGCGATGATGGCAGCCGTTTCGGTGCGGAGGATGCGGGGGCCGAGGCTGATAGGGATAATGCCATACTCTTGAGCCAGTTGAATTTCGCTGGGATCGTAGCCACCTTCAGGGCCGATGAACAGGGCGATAGTAGTAGGAGGGGAAGGGAGTTGGGTCACGGCCGTTTTGACATCAACGCCGCCGTCTTCATAAGCGATAAGGGAGATAGAGGGAGTGGGAGATTGAGAGATTGCTTGGTTGAACTTAAGGGGTGCGTGTAGTTCGGGAATGCGGCCACGTTGGCATTGCTCGGCGGCTTCGGTGAGGATGCGCTGCCAGCGGGTCTGTTTGTTGGGCTTGAGTTCGGCCGTTTGCACCAAACTGCGCTGGCTGATGATGGGCACAATACGAGAGACACCGACTTCGGTGGCTTTTTGTAGGACAAACTCGAATTTGTCCCGTTTCATTAGACTTGGGTAGAGGGTGATATGGGTGCGGGGTTCGTGGGAAGACGGCCGTTTCGCCTCAATCTGACCCAGCACTTGTCCCCGCTCAAGGTGGGCCAACACCACCTCATATTCCCAGCCTGAGTTATCCAGCACCACGATGTGTTGTCCTACCTCCATCCGCAGCACATTACGGATTTGGTGGGCGATGGGATCAAGGATAATGGCTTGATGGTCATCAATCTGTGTTGAGGGAATAAAAAAGCGGTGCATTTTAGTTACTAGCAATCGGTATTTAGTAATCAGTTCTTAGACAAAAAACTAACTCTCCCTCAAACAGAAGCTCCGTCACAACCCAGTTAAAGCCATCTATTAGCTGATGGAGGAAATCGCGGTAGCGGTTGGTGAGGTTGCGACCGCCGTGGGTGCTAATGGTGGGGAAGGAGATGACGATGTGACGAACGCGGAGGCTTTGCAATAACGGCCGTCCGCGCCCTTTGTAATTACGCTCAAAGCGGGGCATTTCCTTCAAAAAGAGGGCGATGTCGGCCTTTTCTTGGGGGAATTGGTGGGCTACATCTTGTACACGGGCCAATTGGGGCAAACCTTGTAGAGCAAAATATTGGTTGAGGAAGGCAATGCGGGGTTCGTGGATGTCGTAGGCGTAAAAGTCAACCGGGGCTTCTAGGCCCATCCAGGGGAAGGCGAGGGGGTTGAGGCCACAAGCAATGTCGAGGATGGAAGTGGGCTTGCCTGTCACCTGAAAGATTTTGTGATAAAAGTTGTCGAGAATGGGTAGGCGTTCACGGGTGGAGAGATGATCGTGTAGGAGGTTGCGGCATGTGGCCTTTACTTGGGCGGGATCGTGGCTGGCGAAGGCGGTTTGCAGTTGGTTGACGGCCGTTTCATAATCAGGATCGCCCAAATAGGGGGCCATGATGCTGTGCAGTTGCTCGCGCACAGATTTGAGAGCCGACTTGGGTTTGCGATACCGTTTGAGGGCATCAACAGCCAAGACGCGGATGGTTTCCTCATGGGTGTCGCGGTACTTTTTTGACTGTTTAACGGCTGTCACAATGGACTCTATATCACTATTCATTGCAAGGGAGCAACCATGTTCTTTGGAGGAGCTTGGCTGCTGGTTGGTCACTGTTGGATTTGGGCTTGGAGGCGAACGGCCGTCATCACATCTGGCGCCCGCACAATCAAAGACTCATCCCCATCGTGGAAAAAACAGATAACATCTTCCCCTTGCCAACAATCGCCATCATCTTGCGGCGTAGATTCTACATTGAATAGAGCGGCAGGATAGCTGCGATAGAGCGAAGCAAATTCGGCACCCTCAATGTTGGAATCCCACACCAGTCGCAAAACCATCACCACCTGCTGTTCCGTCTCATTCCAGAATACCGTGTATCGGTCGCCTCCCCAGCCGGTGGCTGCCTGCGCCACCTCTTCATCTGTGAGCTGCTGCTTCAGATATTCGCGCAAGGTGAACTCGCCAAAGATCTCTTCGTCTAACTGCTGCCAACCCACGCCCAATGTATCTGTCAGAGGGGGAAGGGAGACGGGAATAGGGTCGTCGCCGGCTAGATAGCGGTCGGGGTGGATGATCTGTTCGCTGGTTTGAGGCAGATTGTGCCAGAGAGCTTCTAGGTTGGCAAAGTCGCCAGCGGCCGTTAATGTTAAATCGCCCCCATTATAAAGTTCCATGACGAAGTTGAATCCGGTATCGTAGGGAAAGGTGAAGCTGCTAACGATAATGGGCGGTAATTCATCTAAAATACCTGTGTTTTGTTCGTTGATGTCGGCAAAGATAGATTGCACTTCATTTTGGCTAAAGTAGTTGCCACGCAAGTAGAGCAGTTGGATGAGGGTGGCTTCGCCTTCGGCTACGGAGCGGAGGGCAAATTTGGCTTCTGAGTCTACGTTGTCATCGCTAATTAGTTCTAAAGGGTAATATTGATCTTGCAAGGCGTGCATGAATTCATGAGCGTGTGTCCACTGCTCATTGGGGTCTAGTTCATCATCATCGCTGACGACCACGAATTCGGCCGTTTCTGGATCATAAAAGCCAGCTACAGCCTCACTTTGTAGGTCGATCAAGGCTTGGTAGAGATCGTAATCCCTGTCCATGAAGTCGAAGGCGCTAAAGACAATAGCATCTTGACGCCCTTCTTCGGGCGTAGTTTCTTCCTCAAAATCATCCTCGACGCGCTGGCGCAGTTCGTCACTGCTAAGGAGCGTGGGCACAATGGGCTCAAGTGGAGTGAGGCCCCGTATCTCGATGACATTGGCTTCAACATCGGCCCGTATCTCAGCGGCGGCTTCCTCAGAACTTAACTGTACTTGAATGGTGATGGTGAGAGGATCGCTGGCACGGCCGTTTTCATTGATGGCCATAGCGCCCAGCACATAATCTCCCGGTTCTGCAGCTATCCACTCTGTTTGGCCCCCAAATAAGGATTGGCTATCAATATCATAGCTTTGCAAAGTTTCATCGTTGAGGGTGAGGTTAACGGCCGTTAAATTCAAGGGATCAGCGGCCGCGACCACAATAGACACAATCTCACCGGGGGCAAAAGTAGCGCCATCTTCCGGCGAGGTGATTTGGACTGTAGGGGGTTGAGAGCGAAGGGCAAGATTGGCTGTTTCCATCTGCTCTAGGGCACTATTGCTGCTGTTCAATTCGGCCGTTGTTTCAGCTAACTGTTGGTTTAAGCCGTCCACTTCCTGCTGATTGGTGACAATTTCGCCTTCTAATAACACTTTATCAGCTTCGGCCGTGGCTAGGGTCGCCTGAGTCGAGTCGCGAGTTGCTTCTACAGCCGCCAGATTAGAGCCTGTTTGTAAAAGCTCTTGCTGTAACTCGGTTTGTTCGGCGGCCAGCGTTGCCATCTCATCCTGTAGGCCGAGACGACCTTGATATAGAAAAACAAAGGCGGCCAGCGCCACCAGGAGCAGCATAAGTAATGTAAGGGTAATCGCAGTTAAAGTTGTTCGTTTCATCAGTTTCTCATCATTGCGCCTCTAGCTGGAGCCATATGGCTAAAAAGTTGTGAGCGTATGCTACATGAGGCATCTAACGCGGTCAAGCTGGACTTAGGTTGAAATTAATTTACGAAAAAATAATGGCGGGAAACGGCCGTATGTTGTTATGCTTGATTAAGTGTGTTGTGCTGTGCATTGTCACAGTACAAGGCACTCGTTATACCGGAACTTACGCACTTGCCAGACTGGAGCAGTCTCGCAGACTACTTCAGTCTCTCTGGAAATCATTGCAAATGCGTAAATTCAGATACCTTTAGATGGGAGCAAAACATGCCAACGAAACCGATATTTATCTTTATCACTTTGTTGATCCTTAGCTCACTGGCTTGTAGTTTGGGCAGTGAGCGAACCAATAATCAGACACAAGCAATAGCAGCTACGGCGGCTGTGGTGGGTCAGCAAGCAGAGCAAGTGGCGGCAACAGCAGCTGTAGCTGCGGGAACAGTGGCCGCACATGGTCAGGCTGCCTTGGCGACGGTGCAAGCCAGAGATTTAGCCACTGATATGACCACCTTACGAGCTAAAGTGGAAGCAGTGTTGCCAGATGAAAATGGCAATATCAATATTGCCCTCACCGATACCGAAATAACCAATGTTATTCAGGGCCAGCAGGCAACGACTACAACCGAGGGACAGACCGTCACTTTACAAAATCCAGCCGTGCAGTTTACTGATAACACCATTGTGTTTCATGGTGATGTTACGGAACCGATACAAGCCCAGCTTAATGTGACCTTTAGACCTCTTGTAGAAGCTGGTACATTGCGCTTTGAGGTTGTTCATGCCTCAGTAGGTTCCATTGAAGTGCCCGCTGCTGTATTGAAAACGGCCGAATCCAGCCTTAACAATACGTTGGGTGCCGCTATGAACAATCTGCCCGCAGGCGTGACCTTGCAAGCGGTGACGGTGAGTCAGGGGATGCTGACGATTACGGCGCATAGGGGATAATGACCATCTGTACGAGGCTGTAACGCAAATTTGGCGTGGTGGTGATAGTAAGAACGGCCGTATTGTGGCCCTAAATTGAGGCAATAGCCAATTCGATATGAAATGGTTTTGCCGTTACAATTCGGTCTTATGACTGCACGCATTGAACCACGCACTCCGTCAGAATCGGGTCTGTTTGAGGAAAAATTGTGGAGGGTGCTGATGGAAACGGCCGTTGCTGCTGGCCTTGATCCGGCCAAATTCACGGGGACGCATCAGGAAATTGTGGCACAGGTTGTGACCTTTTTAGATCAGTCCTATCAGTCAACCAGCAATCATCATAGATCAGGCAAACGGCTACCTCATTCCAAAACATCAGGTGTCGCTATTTTCAAAGGCTTGTCACGTCGCAAAAAAGTAAAGCCGCCCCCTATCAGCCAAGCTGTGCCTCCCATTATTATTTGTGGCGTTCCGGGCACGGGCAAAACGACCTTTCTTTCGTTGTTAGACATCGCTCTGCGTCAGACGCTGGACTTGCCAGATGCCATTACCACACAGATGAGCAAGGGTCATGGGCCAAGCCATTTGGTGCAGAAGCGGCTGTTTAACGGCCGTCCCATCAGTTTGCTCTCGGTACGGAAGTGGACCCAACTGTTCTATTTCTATGCTTGGGACACCAAAAGCCATCGCTTGGAACTGGAAAAGGGCGATGCCTTTATTCGTGAGCGGCTGCGCCCCATGCGAGTTATCTTTGCTGATGAGGTGGAGATGACGGGTTATTCGCCCACGCTGCCCAACATTGCTCGCCAGGGAATTTTGGTCTTGGGCAGCTCTAACCAATATGCCTTTAGCCAATTGGCAGATGAATTGATGCCGCCGCGCATCTATCGCTTTACGGGCGATGACATGCGGCTGGGCAATCCAGCCGATGTGCTGGTGGATGATGAAGATGTCGCTTGGAAATTGTTTGAGCGTGCACGGCAACGGCCGTTGTACCATTACGGCCGTCTTCCCTATCAACTCCTGCCAAGTGGCAAGGCTTTGTATGCTTTGCTCAACTTCCATGACGCCGTCAACGCCCCCCTGTTGGAAGCTGAATGGCTGCATTTTTGTCAAACGGCTTACCGCCATACCAGCCTAGAAAGCCAGCCGCCCCTTACCTTGCTTTTTGAGCAGTTTTCTCTAGAAACCCTACAACGTAATTACAATGCCATCATTCGTTTCATCACCCTTTTTGATGCTATCGAACAGTTAGGGGTGGGTGTTCGGATCCTAAATGAGGGTGAAGGATTGGCCTTATCACGCGCAAGATTGACGCAGATGAAAACGGCGATTGAAAGTGCCAACGATGTTCCCGCCGAGATTAAGGCCCATACGTTGGTGGGCATTGACCGAGCTACCTCACGGATCGGGCAAGCGGCCGTGCGGGCAAAACATTTTATGGGAGAATGAGGCAGAACGGCCGTTGTCACTTATGTACAAGCCATTGGTGGGGAATTAGCCATCCAGTTATTGAACAAAATATCCTATGAAATCCTACCCTTGGAGTTGACTCGGCCCAAAGGGCAAGGTGTACACTATCTTCATGAACAACGATCAACATTCGGGTGACAGAGATAGCTTTCTTTCTGTGGGTCGTTTTGCCCAAGCTACACTGCTTTCCCGGAAAGCACTTAGGCTCTATGATCAACTTGGCATACTTGTGCCCGACTACGTAGACCCTAATTCGGGTTATCGTTACTATAACAAAAATCAATTTGAGAAGGCACGATTTATCCGCTTGTTGCGTGAAATGGAAATGCCCTTGGCCGATATACGCTGTGTGCTAGCTGCCACAACAGTAGATGAGGCGATTCAGTTGGTGTTGGATTGTCAAAAGGCATTTGAGAAAAAGGCAGACCAGATGCGTCATGCCTCACAAAAAGTTCTGGCATATTTGCATAAGGAGAATATTTCGATGTCTATTGATATTTCAGTGGAAAGATTTCCTACTCGTCAGGTCATTAGTATCAAGAAGCGTATCACCGTTCCTACGTTTCACGAGTTTATTCCGCAAGCTTTGTCATATCTTCAAGCATATGCGGCAGAAGCGGGCGTAAATATCACTAGTGATGCCATCTGTTTCTATTATGGACCAGTTAATGAACAAGATGATGGGCCGGTTGAGATTTGCTTGCCCGTAGACGGAAATCCCCTTCCCTCCGGACATATTCTGGTTCATGAGATTCCCACACACCAGGGAGCCATTGGCATCGCCTCACCCGAGCATAGCAATTTCCCGGCTATTCTTGAAGTATGGGATGCTGTTATCTCTTGGGTGCATACAAACAAATTGAATATGACAGATAAGACAGTTTGTTGTTATGAGATTTGGCATGAAGACAACCAAGTTTCTATCGTCCAGCCATTTGAGAGTAGTGAGTAATCGCCTCTCTTGATACATCGGAAGATGAAGGAGAAAGCATTGGTGTACACAGGAAATAGTTCGTATTGTTATAGCAATAGTTTGCATATGTGTTTGCAACAGGCAGGCATGAAGAGGCTGCCAGGTGTTAGCTTCATCGAATGTTTAACAGGAATGCCATTTGGCACATGTTTCTTAAACTTTGATATACCCATGTTTTTCCCAAGTCCAGCCGAAACGGATCCACACACTGGGCTCTCACGAGCATTAGAAACCCTCGGCTGGACGTGTAACTTGTGGCAGGGTGAGAATGAAGAAGAGGCTCGAATTAAATTAGAGTATGCGTTGAGAGAGGGCCCGGTGCTACTTGGCCCGCTTGATATGAGCTTTTTAAGTTATGATCCAAATCATAAAAGTAAAGCAGGTGGTGACCACTTTCTTGTTGTCTTAGATATCAAGGATAACTTAGTAGAACTTCATGATCCACAGTTCTATCCTTATGCGCTGCTGCCTGTTCGTGAAATGATGCAAGCTTGGAACGCCAGCACGATCGGATACATTGATAAAACATACACCCTTCGTTATGATTTTCGAGAACGTAATACGGTTTCTAGAGAACAACTGCTCATGACCATGCTTGATGTTGCCCAAACGTTGCAAATAGACGTGCACGATGGACCTATCGCTTACACAGGCGCAACTGCTTTCCAGAAAGCCTCAGAATTGCTCCAACCAGGCCCCACGCCTGATTTTGCTGGATTTTTGACACACTTTGTGCTGCCGATAGGGGCGCGTCGTAGTGTAGATGCCATGCAGTTTATGATGGAAATAGGAAAGGGTGAACTGGGCAAGCTCTATGAAGACAAAGCAAAGCTATATGGTCGTGCTCAATATTACGCTGCTACTCAGAAATGGCCGAAGGTTTGGGGCATCTTTGGAGAGTTAGCGAGTGTGGAAGAGCAGCTAACTGAGAATATACAAACTTAGCTACGCAGAGCGAGGAAACGAGCCGGGTCTGGGCTGCACTAGTACTCTAACAAACTTCTTTTGTCGGACAGAAGCGGTAGCTTCTGCAAGGTGCGCCGCGCTGTTTTATCCGTCAATAGATGTTTGGCGCACCACTAGGCTGGTAATCAAAAGGCTGCTAGCCTCGCATGCTTTTCGCTGCTGCTTTGTTATCTTACAAAGCTGCGGCTACGCGCTCTAGCCGTTCACGTGCTTCTTTTGCCACCGGTTGTAGGGCAGGATTAGCAGCGACATCGAGCATCATGATGGGATCAATGATGGCAATTTCTACTTTATCACCTTCTACCTGAGAAACAGTGACGTTGCATGGCAGAAGTAGCCCGACTTCGGGCGCGCCGCTAAGGGCGCGATGGGCTAGAGAGGGGTTACAAGCGCCTAAGATTTTGTAGGGTCGAAAATCTACATCTAATTTCTTTTTGAAGGTGGCTTTGACATCAATTTCTGTTAGGACACCGAAGCCTTCAGCTTGGAGTGCGCTGGTAACGTGGGCCAGAGCAGCCTCAAAATCCATGTCCACTTGGGTGGTAAAACCTAATTGGGTTGTGACGGTAGTCATATAATACCTCTTTCAAAGTTTCTTTTCCTTTTTCTACCATGATGCATCGGAGCCAGCAAATAATAGACAGGAAAGAGTTGGGAACCATAGGCTTTTTTCTTCCTGGGTTATTGTCGCAATGCTTTTTCTAGAAACGGCCGATAATACTCGAAATCTGGCACTTCCATATCTGGAATCTTGCCCGCCTCGTCATAAAGTCGCAGTTGGATAGCCCGTTTGTGGTGCGGGTTAGCCTCAAACTCACGAATCTCTGCCTCATTAAAGGGGCCACCCTGCACTTTCAAACTTAGCATGGAAGCGGGTGATACCGTTTTTGCATAATCCTCATCCGTCGCTACTAAATACCGTTTAGCCGCCACATGCAGCCGCATTGGCTCGATCACCGCAGGCATAAAATATACCTGTAAAGCCTTAGCCCCTAACTCTTCATGAATGGCGTCAATGCCTTGCTCGGCAATATCCTCACCCAGATCATGACAAAAGTGACCGTAATCATGTAAAAAAGCCGAAGCAATCATCAAGTCATCAGCCCCATCACGTTCAGCGAAAACGGCCGTTTGCAAACTATGGGCCACAATCGTTACCCGTTCTCCATATTCCAAATGCATATTACGCTGCATATTCTCAAAAATTTCATCAATGATAGACATCGTTATTCCTTTGGAATCAGTAAGCATTAGTCAGTGGTCGGTAATCAGTGACTGACCTGCTGATTGTTGCTCACTCTCTCCAAAACCGCCAACTTACTCAGCAGGCCGTCGATATCAGCGTAACAGCCCTGCAAATGACGGTCGCCGCTGCTCGTATAGCCAATACGGCCGTGTAGCACGCGCTGGTTATCAAATAGCATGGCATCACCCGCGCCTAGCTTAAAAGTGATCTTGAAACGATCTGATTCCAGCATATGGGCAAAGGTGTGGTAAGCGGCATAAAATGCAGGCATTTGCGCTGGTTCCACATAAAAGGTTTGCATAGAGCGGTTGTTAAAACGAATCCCAACCACATCTCCGCGCGGATTGGTCTGAATGATGGTTGATTCATGACTCAAATCGGCATCATCACTGCTAAAGCGGAAAGTGACCAGAGTTGAAGACAGCACCTCAAATTGGTTGGGAGATTGCTCGCGGAAGGCTTCAGCCACACGAAAGCCATCCACCAATGTGCTATCACCGCCGTCCACGTTGTTGCTCAGTACATGCAGTAGTTGCAGTGTGGGTACAGGATGACGGTAAGGATTATCGGTGTGCCCGCCCAATGTGGCACTGGTGAAGGCTAGATTGGAGGGATTGCTGGCGACTTTGACGTCAAAGTAACGGCCGTAATTCGTGTCTCGCACATAACCAAATAGATCGATCACCTGGAAAAGTGATTCCGATTGTACTGGTACTGCATTGAGCAGAACAAAACCATAATCACGCACATGGGCCAACATATCCTGCAAATACTGGTTATCGGCCGTTAGACGGGGTAAATTGAACATGGGCGGTAAGGCAGCAAAACTTTCGGCCTCCCACAAATGCTTCTGTTGTCGCCGTGCCTCAATCTCCGTTTGCTCATAAGCATTGGCCCGCAGCCAAGTGGGTTCAAACTCAGTTACATGACCATCATTAGCCCAAGTAATTTGTATTGTGTCATTGACTGCGACCTTTTCGGCCGTTAAATCGAGCGGGATAGACAGCGTATCCACTAACTTTTGTCCATTAGCATGGCGGTTCCCGGGCGCATTATCCCGCAGCCACATGTAATGATACGTGCTGCGATGTCCATCACCCCACTCAACTTCCAACCTATCTTGATGAACTTGATGAAAGACTATTTTTGTTTTGCTCATATAAGGTTCCTTATGAAAATTCCAGCTTATAACTTGGCGCTTCCACGATGTTCAGGCGTGTAAAGCCTGTAGCTTCATACAATTTGATGGCGGGGTGATTGGTGCTGACTGTGATTAACACGGCCGTTTCCGCCCCCAACGCTTGCATATGGTGCAAACTTGCCCACAACACCGCTCGCCCCAAACCACGTTGCCTACTTTCTGGATGTGTGCCAATATAATCAATCCAACCCAGCCGCTGGCCACTTTGTTGCCATTCAGCTCGGCAAATTGAATATTCGCAATAAGCTACAAATTGCCCAGCGGGATCAACCACAACCAAATGACCATATTCATCACTGCTAAACATCTCTTGCCGATGTTGGGGGCTAACGGCCGCAAAATCATACAGGTCGCCATAATCTTCCAACTCGCTGGCACTTTGCAACGGCCGTATCACATAGCCAATGGGCAGCAAAGGTTCGGGGAGCGTGGTGGTTAACGGCCGTTCAAAATAAACATTATACGCCTCGGGATCAGGCGCATCCAACACAAATCCATAGGCTTCAAGTTGCCTATCAATCTGCAACGGAGCTGCCAATTGGCTGGTGTACAGCGTAAGGGGGTGGCCCGACTTCTCCGCAAGTGTCGCGGTTCGCTCCGTTCCCCAAGCCAACATGTCTGTTACTAAATCGGCCGTTGCTCGAACAGGATCAACCACACGCTCAAATACAAGATAAGGGGACGTAGACCGCCGTCGCCACAACATGGCAAAAGCCACCACTTGCCCCATAGCATCCTCCCAAACCCGTGTATCTTGTTCCGGTTCCCATACCCTAGAGGACAACAACAGACGCAACCGCCAAGCCGTGGGATACACATGCACAGTAGTGGCGGCGCGATAGCTGAGCAGTACAGTCACAATTTGCTCAATGTCTTGAGTGTAGTTACAGGGTCGGCTTTGGAAGTTATCCATAAGATTGTTTGGTGATGATACGCTTTCTACATCTACGCCCACTCGCTAATCTGGTACTGCGCCTGTGTCAGCCAATCTGGATTAATCTCCACGCCCCAACCAGGCGCGTTCGGAATTTGCACCTTGCCATCCTCAGCCACCAGCGCAGGCGTAAAAAGCCCCTCTTGCCAGGGGTAATAATCCAAACCTTCAATGGAAAATTCCACGTATGGCCCCGCATTAGGAATGGCGCCCATCATGTGCAGGGTGAAGACAGTGACTAACGAGAGGTTGGCGCAGTGCGGGGTGCAAGGCAGCCCTGCCGCTTGCGCCATTTTGGCCACCCGCAAAGCGCGGGTCAAGCCGCCAATGTAGCAGATGTCGGGCTGCACGATGTCGAAGGCGTGGGCTTTGATCATGCGTCGCCATTGGGTAGTGGAGCAATCTTGTTCGCCGCCAGCTACTTGAATATCTAAATCATCTAAAGCGGCACGAACATCGGCCGTCCATTCAAATTCCCAATAGGGGCAAGGTTCTTCAAAATGGGCAATACCGTTGTCGTTGAGAAAACGGCCGATCGCCACCCCCTGCTCCACCGTATAACAGCAATTGGCATCTACCAGCAGTGTCACCTCATCGGGCATGGCTTGGCGCATGGCTGGCACAATGGCCTCCGAGCGTCCCGGCCACTCGTCCTCATCATGCCCGCACTCCTTGCCAATGCGGAACTTGAAGGCATTGTAACCATGTGCGTCACGCAAGCGCAGCAAGCGGTCTACTTCATCTTCTGGTGTGATGTCGCGGCGCATACTAGAAGCATACACAGGAAACGGCCATGCTACCCCACCTAATAGTTCACATACTGGTTTGCCCGCTAACTTGCCTTGCAAATCCCACCACGCTGTGTCCAGTCCAGCCAAAGCCCGGCGCAAATAGGAGCCAGGGAACTTGAACTCGATTTCCACGATCTTGTCCAGCAAGGCATCAAGCTCCTCAATGTCCTGCCCTAGAGCATAGGGGGCTACCTGACGATGCAGGACTTGGGCAGTAATATCTGAGTGGTAATTGGAAACTTGGCCCCAGCCTTCAGCCCCGCTATCTGTGCGCAGGCGCACCAGTCCCACAAACTCGTTGGCGAAAGTTTCGATACTTTTGATTTTCATACTAAATGGATACTATACAGGCAGACTAGGCCCTGTATAATTGCTGCTCAAACACAATTACGTTCCGCAACGCCTCTCCTCGATTCACGGCGGCAATCGCTTCATTTATTTCTTCTAATGGGTAACATTTTGTTACCAATTCGTCTAATTTGAGGCGGTCTTGTTGGTAAAGCTCGACTAACTTTGGCACATCCACTTGCAAACGGGTAGACCCCATCTTGCTGCCTATGATATGTTGGCTGTCACCAGCAAAATTTGCGGCTTCTACTTGCAACTTGACGCCAGACGCAGGCATGCCCACCATCACAAATGTGCCGCCGCGCCGAACCAAGGTCAAGCCTTGTTCAATAGCCTTGCCGCTTCCCACTGTTACAAACACATAATCGGCTCCTCGCCCGCGGGTGAGTGCCAATACGGCCGTTTGTACATCATCTTCTGCCGCTTGCAACAGATGGGTAGCCCCAAAGGTTTGGGCTGCGGCCAATTTGCTTGGCAGCAAATCTACGGCAATGATAGGCTGTGCGCCGGAAAGCCGTGCCCCCTGAACACTGTTCAGCCCCACACCGCCAGCCCCAATCACGACCACGCTACTGCCGGAGGGCACATGCGCCGTATTTACCACTGCTCCCAGTCCGGTAATCACACCGCAGGCCAGCAATGAGGCACTGGCAAAGGGAACATTTATGGGGATAGCCACTACCTGTGATTCATGGACAACCACATATTCGGCAAAGGCTCCCGTAGCCACACCTTGTACAATGGAACGGCCGTCTTTCGTGTGCAATCTACTCTCTTTATGTAAAGCAATTTGGGTCTCGCACAAATGTGGCTGCCCCTGCGTACAGTAAAAGCAGCGGCCACAAGAACGGATCAAGGTGACCACAACATGATCGCCGGGCTTTGTCGAGGTTACACCTGTGCCCACTTCTATGACGATCCCGGCTGCCTCGTGCCCATACACGGCCGGTAATGTACCTCCCCAAGCTCCTTCCAGGTAATGAATATCGCTATGGCAAATGGCACAAGCCGCCACGCGCACCTTCACCTCACCTGCTTGTGGTGGGTCGAGTACCACCTCTTCTACTACCAAAGGTTTGCCAAATTCATAACAAACGGCCGCTTTCATACAACATCTCCTGCTTTGGAAATGACACAAGTATAACAACAACAACTTTTAGACAGAAATGAGAGTTTGGTTTGGGTTTTGCTCGTGAAACGGCCGTTGTCATCCTAGCTCGCATCCCTATCGTCCCCGCCACTTTTCTGGTCATTCGCCAGGTTGCAAAACAAGCTGCTCCACGGCTGCTGCTGCCACTGCTTCCCGTCCAAATAACATCGGATGATAGGCTCCATTCAACCAAAGAGGCATCATATCATCATAGTGTGGGTGGCTGGGATGCCCGCTTTGCCCAGTGGGAAGAATGGTTTGGCTGGCCTCAAAATCGGCCATATCCACGATCATACGCATAGAAACATGCCCGCGCACCTGAGCCGGCTCACTCCAGCTCCAGCTTTGGGCGTTGACAATGCTGCTGCCGCCATCAGTGGCAAAAGGACCACGATTCACCAAAGCCTCCACTGGCCCAATGCCGCTTTGGCCTAAGGGGGCGCTGACAAAAGTGGCTGTGTGGATGTTGCCCCAAGTCCATTCATTCATGTCTTCGCCCACATTTTCTTCAAACCAAGCCACTGTGTTGGCGAGGGCCTCTAGGATAATCTCGTCTGGTGTTTCCACAGCTTCCGTGTCAGCTTTATCCCACCAGGTAGCTTGTGGCTGCTGGGCTAACTGATGGAACAGCACATTGCTGCTGAAGGTGCGCACATTGTCAGAACCTACATCATCTGCCAAAATAGCATCAGCCAGATAGATGCGAAAGACCTCGAAAATGGCGGCGGGGACACTATCGCGACGCAATTGCAGATCGCCCCAACCGCGCAGTCGCTCTAGAGCGACTTGTACTTGGTCATCATCGCTGGCAAGACCTTGGAATAGGGGCAAGTAGCTTTCGGCCAAGAGAGATTTGCTGTCGAACTGGATATGGGCCAAGTCAACGGCCGTTACTAGTCCATCTCCCTCAATCTCGGCCAAAATCATGTCCGTAATACGTTGGCCCCGATCCCCATCTGACCAATAAATATTCAGCAGATAAGGGTAATCTTCATCTACAACGGCATGATTGGCCGTCACAATAAAGCCCTGTTCAGGATTCAACAGCGCGGGCAATTCTTCGTAGGGAATCCAGCCTTCCCACTCATATTCGCCCGTCCAACCGGGTACAGGTACAAGACCATCGCCACTCTTACGAATTGGCACGCGGCCTGGCATTTGGTAGGCAATATTGCCTTCTGTGTCGGCATAAACAAAGTTCTGCGAAGGAATATCCCAATGGCGTAAAGCCTCACGGAACTCCTCATAATTGGTGGCCTGATTGAGCAGTAACACCGATTTGAAGATGGTAGATGGCTCATGTGCCGTCCAGCGCATCGCCAAAACTTCGGTGGTATCGTCTACTAGTTCGGTGATAATGGGGCCATGCCGCGTAATTTGAACGGGCAAGACAACATCCTCACCCCCGTTCACTTTGATAATTTCTTCGATAATTTCCACATCTTGCCATTCACCCCTGAATTCAACCTGGTTGGGGTTGTTGGGGTTGACTTTTTCGATGTATAGGTCTTGTACATCAGGGCCGACATTGGTGACACCCCAAGCGATGTGGTTGTTGTGACCGATGATAACACCGGGCACGCCAGCAAAGCTAAAGCCAACCACATCTCGTTCTGGCAAGTGTAAACCAACTTCATACCAGATGGAGGGCATTTGAATACCGAGGTGAGGATCGTCGGCCAGGAGAGGCAAGCCTGTGTCTGTGTGTTCGCCGCCGATGACCCAATTGTTGCTGCCAATGCCACTACCCTTGCCGAAGATGTAGCCATATTCAGGATATGTGCCGATGAGTTGGGTGCTGACGTTTTGGAGAGTAGGCTGCTGGGCTTCTGGAGACTGGAGACTGGAGACTGGAAAAAGCCTCCAATCCCTACTCTCCAGTTCACTCGTGGGCGCAATGATGGGGCGTTGGTTGTAGTTGTAGGCAGGGGTGAGGTTGGCTACGGTGGAGAGGCCCAGGGCTTTGATGGCATTGGCACGGCGGATTTCGCGGCTCCAATTGCCGCTCAAATCATCACTCATGACAACGCCCCAAGCCAAGGTATGCAGAGGCTGCCAGGGTTCGATCTCCCATTTGTCGTTGACAAGGCCTAGAATAGTGTAGTTGACGGAGATATTGTCGCCTTGTTGGGTGATGTAAGCGTTAACTCCCTTGCTGTAGGCTTCGAGGGTGGCAAGGAGTTCGGGTTCATTGGCTTGGGCATAAGCTAGGTTGTTGGCGGCAATGCGGTTCCAGCCCATGGTGCGGATGAATTTGTCGCTGTCTATAGTGGCTGCACTAGCAATTTCGGAGAGGCGACCAGCACTGATGTGCCGCCAAAACTCCATCTGCCAGAAGCGATCTTGGGCGTGCACATAGCCTTGGGCCATGAAGAGATCATGTTCGTTTTGGGCGTAAATGTGGGGAATGCCGAGTTCGTCACGGTAAATGGTAACTTCGGCTTGTAGACCGGGTAGGGTGAGGGTTCCGTCGGTGGTGGGAAACGGCCGTCTCACCATTATTATCCCGGCCACACCTGCCCCAATTAAGACAAGTATCAGGAGTAGTGCTATGCCTAAAAGAATGCGTCTCATGATTTCCACTTTTTTCTCTCCTCTTGCAAAAGTAGCCAATCATAACTATTTTTCGAGTGTCTGGCACTTTCGTGGCATAATTGAAAGGGGTGTTTTATGAAAGATGGCGTAGCCACTATCAAAACAGCCGTCGGAGATTACTCAGATTTTTGTAGATGGTGGCACGAAAATGGATGTAATCAACTATTAAGGCAACGGCCGTTTTCAACTTTTTACATTTGAGCCTACCAAAAAAAGCTCGCGCAAAGGCGCAAAGGCGCAAAGATTCCAGAGTGAATCCGCCTCCTCCGCATTTGTCCACGTCCTTTTTTCAGTGTAGTCACAGTTTACGGAAAAACGGCTGCTGCTTGAGAAGTGGTCCCCTTTGATTTGAAATCTTATTTGTGGATGATTTTAAGGATGTTTTGATGAACAGATTTGGTGTTGTCGGTTTGGTATTGGTGATGGCTTTGGGTATGGTGGGTGCAGTATTAATGATGGAGAAAACGGCCGTGGCTCAACCCACCCACATCGACAATCAGTTTGCCGGGCTAGGGGGTCAAACTGAGGATGAATGTATGGGAATGAATTTATTGGAGAATCCCGGC
The DNA here is from genome assembly GCA_965223555.1 of Promineifilaceae bacterium (SeqCode). Taxonomy (GTDB): domain Bacteria; phylum Chloroflexota; class Anaerolineae; order Promineifilales; family Promineifilaceae; genus CBDCWU01. Next base: position 903,820 of record CBDCWU010000007.1, on the reverse strand, counting down.
TTTGAGGGACAATATTCAACCTATATCTACCCTGAACCAGGCCATATTGATTGTGGCCTGACGGGTCAGGTGAGTACTTTTTGTAATCGGGCACAGATGCCCGATGGGTGGCATCCACGCTGGCGGGCGGATGGCGAACCACCGCCAAATGATTTCTTTATCGCCCCTGAATATTTGCCTTCCACACCCGATCAAGTGAATCCAGATCGGGTATTGAGTGGTGATAAATCGCTGCACTATTTTTCCTTTTGGTCACAGCATGAATCGGCCGTTTTCCAACAAATAGGGGTTGAACCGGGTGATAATTACTGCTTTTCTGTTTGGGGTCATGCCTGGTCAGATCGAAACTCTGATGATTGGTATAGCGCCCCGCCGGATAGACCTCAAGATGATGGCCTTTTGTATCAGCGCGTGGGCATTGATCCCACAGGAGGCACAGTATTCACAGCGTCTACTGTCATTTGGGCAGATGAGCGCAAGCAGTATGATCTTTTTGGTCTATTCAAGATTGAAGCTGAGGCGGTTTCGCCCACCATGACGGTATTTCTGTACTCACGGGCTGATTTTCCAGTAAAGCATAATGAAGCTTACTGGGATCAGGCGGCTTTTACACGCACACAGATGGACGAAATGATCGTTAGTCCGGATCAAGTGACTTGGCTGCAGGCACTTTCGCCGACAGCACGGCTAACGCAGACAGTGCAGGTGAGTGTGACAAGCGGAGTGTCGTGGACGGCCGTTCTGGATAATGGCACGCTTACGCCCACTGTCAGCCCCTTGGTCGGCAACGCGGGGGACAATATCACTATTACCATTGACACAGCCAACTATCTAACGGGAACCTACACAGCTACGCTCACTATAACCGCCTATTTGACTGAGACGATGAATAGTCCAGCTACTGTCCCAATCAAATTGCTGCACGTGCCGGAGGTGTGGCAGGTGTTTTTGCCAATGGTCATGAAACCTTGACCCCAATTAGGTATTACGTATACCGTAAAAAGATACGCAATACGCAAAACACTCTATGCTTAATCTCCTTTTTGCTCTCATCGGTCTGCTTCTCGCCATTGTAATTAATGTGCTAGCAGATGATTTGCCCTTGCGGATACGGCCGTTGCCCCCTCACTGTCCGCGCTGTGCCCATATTCACAAACCTCTTCATTGGCTGGGCCTCATACGCCGCCAATGTCCTGAATGTGGTCAGCCTGTGCGGCGGCGCGTTATTTGGGTGGAGATCGGCACAACGGCCCTTTTTGCTCTGCTGCCCTCGCTTATTCCCGAACTGCGCAACCTCATTGTCAATAGCTTTTTTATCGCCGTGCTGATTTTGGTGATAGTGATTGATTTGGAACATAAGCTGATTTTGAATGTTGTCACGTTTCCAGCAACGGCCGTTGCCCTGGCAGCGAGTTTGATCGTGACCCGTGACCAAAATAGCATTCTCCTGGCTCTGTCTGGCGCTGTTCTGGGCCTTGTCATCGGTTACATTCTCTATGGCTTTGGTAGTTTGGTTTCAGGGGCGGGTGCATTTGGTATGGGCGATGTGAAACTGGCTATGGCTATGGGAGCCATGATGGGACTACACCGCATTCCCTTTGCCCTCATTTTGGGCATTATCATCGGCGGCATCATCAGCCTGCTGCTTCTCGTCACCCGCCTCGTCAGCCGCCGCGATGCGCTGCCATATGGCCAATATCTGGCCACTGGCGGCATCATCATGCTTATTTGGGGCGTGCAGATTTTTGAGTGGTATATTGCGCCGTATAGATAGAGAGAAAGTGCTCTGCAGGTGCGTGGCACTGCCCGCGAGGATAGCACCATCAAACGTGCTGTGGGTAGTGCCTTGCACCGTAAAGTTACAAGAGTAACTGGAAATTGGATAATTCATGGAATACAAAGGCCAAATCGAATTTACGATTGAGCAGCAAAGTGAGGAAATGGTTATCAGCCAGATGCCAATTACACCAGGGATTTGCAACCCGTATGGCACTGTTCATGCTGGGGCTATGATCTGGTTTGCCGATGTGACGGCAACGGTGTTAGCTATGGGTGGACAAACCTCCCCCGAAGATGCCCAGAACTTTCAGTTAGCTATTGATTTACATACGACCCTGATCGGTAACCAGCGTGAGGGCGTGCTGCGGGCTGAGTCACGGTTTGTGAAGAAGGGTCGTCGAGTATCAGTGGTGCGAACGGCCGTAACCGGGGCAGACGGCCGTCTCTTGGCCGAAATCACCACAACCCACATCCCCGCTAAATCTTAATCACCTGAGGAAACTATGTTTACTGACAAAACCATTACAATTATTGGCTGTGGAACTATGGGAGAAGCAATGGTACGCGGCCTACTGGCTCGAAAAGTTGTGGGAGCCGAACAAATTCTTGCCACTAATATCTTCAAAGATCAGCTAGCAAGCTTACAAGCCAAACATGGCATTCGTGTGACCACCAACAATTCGGAAGCCGCCGAAGCTGGCCAGATTATTGTCTTGGCCATCAAACCGCAATCATTAACCCAGCTTACACATGAGCTACGTGGCCACTTACGTCGCCAGGACTTACTGATCTCCATTATTGCTGGCGCACCTATTAAAAACTTGGCTGACGGCGTGGCGCATGCGGCCGTTGTCCGCTCGATGCCCAACACACCGGCTCAGATTGGGCAAGGTATCACTGTATGGACAGCCACTCCCGAAGTGAGCGAATTACATAAAGAACAGACCAAAGCGATTCTAGGTTCGCTTGGTCAAGAAATTTATGTGGAAGACGAGCGTTACCTGGATATGGCCACGGCCTTGAGTGGTTCTGGCCCGGGCTATGTCTTTATGATGATGGAGTCTTTGATTGATGCGGGAGTCCATTTAGGCTTTTCGCGGCGTGTGGCCGAGCAGTTGGTCTTCCAAACCATGCGCGGCTCGGTGGCTTTCGCCGAACAGTCGGGCAAACATGTAGCAGAGTTACGCAATCAAGTGACCTCACCTGGTGGCACAACGGCTGCTGCTCTCTATCACATGGAAAAGGGCGGCCTCCGCACCGTCATCTCACGAGGTATCTGGGCCGCCTATGAACGCTCTATCGAATTAGGGCGTGGTGAGGAAACAAAATCACCAAAGTAATAGCAACCTCTGGGAACGTTGCTTTTCTTGAGCCAAGAACTCAGTTTCTTCGGTAGACCCAATAATTCCCATCATTCTTGACAGAGGATGACATTAGCAATCTGGGAGTAGATGTCATCCAAGTCAGAGGTAGAGGGGGCAGACAAGAAATGGTCAGGGGAAGAAGCCACAGTTCCAAGCAGGTCGGCATTGACATTCTGACCCAGACCAATTGTGTAAATGACAATACCAACGGACTTAGTTGCCTCCGCCTCCGCCAACACCTCCGCCTCCGTCACTCCCGCCGGCACACCATCGGTCAACAAGATGATGACCCGCTCATGAGTAGGCATATGCCTGGGACTGAGCAACTCACTGTGACCGAGAGCCAGCGCCAAATCCAAACGGGTGAGAGTGTCTAAAGACAGATTCTGAATGGCGGCAGTCAGACTAGCCAGGTCACTGGTCAGGGGTTGGTCCAGGATTGCTGTGCCATTGAAGCTGACCACGGCCGCTTGGCTGTCGGGGAAGGGCAATAATTGCAGGAAAGAGATAGCCGCAGCCTGAGCGGCGGCAAACTTGGTGGCGCCACCGGGCTCTGTGGGAGCAGCCATGCTGTCAGAAGCATCCAGGGCCAGCACCACATCGACTGGGTCGAACTGGGTTTGGCAGCTATTATGGGCGACATAGGGTAAGTAGATAGTTTGGGGCAGCACTTGCAGCCGTAGGCTGTCTTGGCCGATACCCGTATCATCATCGCTGACCGTGAGGGTGAGGGTGTAGCTACCAGGGGTGGAATAGGTGTGGCTGACTGTGGCTGTGCTTGTTATGGTGGTGCCATCGCCGAAGTCCCAAGAGTAAGTGAAAGTGTCTTCAAGGCCAGGGTCGGTGATGGTGCTGCTGAAGGTGAGAGGCAGGCTGCTGTGGGTGATGGTTTGGATGGCACTGATCTGTATGGTGGGAGCGACATTGTGTACAGTGACATGGGCTGTTTGGCTATTGGTGGCGCCGTCGCTGTCGCTGAGATGGAGGGTAATGGTGTAAGTGTCGGTTGGTGTGCCAGTGGGATTGTCATCGGCATAAGTGTGGGTGAGGCTGAAGGGAAAGCTGCCTGTGGGGTAGACGGCCGTTTCAGTCAATCCATCCCCCCAATTGATTTGTAAATTCATGGCATCGGCAGAGTCGCTCAAATGACCTGTCAAGCTGAGGGTATCGCCCTCTACCAGGGAATAAGGGCCATCGACTTGGAGGCTGGGGGCGATGTTGATGTCTACCAACACGCTGCTGCTGTTGTTGCTGGGGGTGATGTCTTGACTGGTGCTGGTGATAACCACACTGTTCCAGAGGCTGGTTTCTTGGGGAATGTTGGTCGTTAGCTGGCCAGTGATGGTGATGAGGCCACTCTGACCTGCAACTAGTTCGTCTATCAGCCAACTGTAGGGGCTGCTGCCGATTTCGATGAGGGCGGGGCCGCTGCTGCTGTAGCTCAGGTTGGTAAGGCTGAGGGGTATGGTGTCACTGATATAGACGTTGCTGGCGGGGTCTGGCCCCTGATTGCTGAAGCTGAGGGTGTAGGTGAGGAAGTCGCCAGGCAGGAGTTGACTGGGGGTGACGCTTTTGTGGATGGCCAAGTTGCTTTTGGGTTCTCTCACGGTGAGGAGGAATAAGTCTTGGCCCGTATGAGTATCATCGTCGGTGATAATGAGGGTGACAGTGTAGCCGCCTGTCTGACTGTATTGATGAGTGGGGTTGAGGGTATGGCTGATGAGGCTGCCGTCACCCAGATTCCAGAGATAGGTGAAGGTGTCCTCAAGGCCGGGGTCAGTGACGGTACCACTAAAGGTGATGGTTTGGCCAGGAATGACTGAAAGAGGGGCGGTGATGGCGACGGTGGGGCTGATGTTGTGGACGGTGGCGAAGGCGAGTTTTTGGCTGGAGGCGCCATCGCTGTCGAATAAGGTTAAATGAATGGGGTAGTCGTCCACGGGGGTGCCACTGGGATTGTCGTCGGCGTAGGGGTGGAGGTGGGTGAAGCTGGTGGTGCCGGGGGGGTAGGGGATGGTTTCGGTGAGACCGTCGCCCCAATCGACCTGTAAGATGAAGCTGTCGGATGCGCCAGGGTCGGTGATGATGCCAGTAAGGCTGATGGATTGGCCTTCGTTGATTTCGTAGAAGCGGGTGATGTCTAGCTCCGGTGCGATGTTGACTTCGAGAACGGCTGCGGCGGTCAATGGCCCCGTATCTAGATTGGTGGCGGTGAGAACTGCCGTATTTGTGATAAGCACTTCGCTGCTCAAACTGCTATCGACCTGACCGGTGATGGTGATGATGCCGCCATCACCTGGGGGCATGTCGCCTACCTGCCAGGTGTAGGACACTCCCCCTGTCGGTGTGATAGCTATCCCGCTATTGACATAGCTCACGTTGCTGATTTCAGCAGGTACTATGTCGGTTAGAATGGCCCCGGACACTGGAACGGTGTAATAGTTGTTAAAGCGAATGGTATAGGTAATAAATTCGCCGGGTTCCACCAATTGTGGAGTCACTATCTTGTCTAATGTCAGAATGGGTAGGTGGAAAACATAAGCCGAACCAGAATCGCAATTGGGATTAGTGGGACAGGCGTCATCATCTCGACGTGCCCCTACAATAACTATATTTTGGAGCATACCTGCCCACTGGCCGAAGCTGTCATTACTAGCTCCATCAGAGGCTTGTAATCGTATCAGCTCAAGCCATTGTCCTGCTTGATATTGATAAAGATAGGCTCCTCCCGTTTGCCCGTTATAGCTTTCAGGGGCACCGATGATCAAATTGTTGTTATGGAGCAACACACTCCAGCCAAAGGAATCGCCAGCAGCACCATTTCCAGGCACTAGCTTATCAACCTCACCCCAATTATTTGGCCCACCTGCATGCCTCTCAAATATATAGACGGCTCCAGATGAGGCACCAAGCTCATTTTTATGAGGGGCCCCTATAACAACCACATCCCCCTCAATAGCAACTTCTTTGCCAAATTCAGCATCCGTAGCAGGATCGCTGGCTGTGATCTTAACGACCTCACCCCAATTGTCGGGGCCGCCATGATTGCGTTCAAAAATGTAAGCGGCCCCAGCATTGTTGCCTGCACTGTCATGCAAACGTGCTCCTAATATTATTGTGTCACCATCGATTTCTACCCCAACTGCAAAAGCATCCGCAGCATTGCTATCTGAACCAACAAATTTCTTAACTTGCCCCCAGTTGTTGGAGCCACCCTGATTCCGTTCAAATAGATAGCCTGCTCCATGATGGGGGCTGCTGCTATGTGCTGGTGCACTAACCAGTAATTGATCTCCCTGCAAAGCTAACCTCACACCAAAATGTGCTTCATGTTGAGGATCACTCGCTGTGATTTTTTTGACCTCCCCCCAATTATTTGCTCCACCTTGGTTTCGATCAAATATATAGACCGAACCAGAATCGGTGGCCCCTACGTTATCGTATTGTGCACCAATGACAACAGTATCCCCATCAATATCGACATCTCGGCCAAAACGATCATTGAAGCTACCATCACTAGCTAATAACTTCTTTATTTGCACCCAAACTATTCCCTGCCTTTCATATATGTAAGCCGCTCCCGCATCTATAGCATTTTCATCATCTTTCCGGGCACCGACTACTATCGTATCGCCATCTATTGCCACACTTAAGCCAAATTCATCACCAGGAGTGGCATCACTAACTGTTAACTTGAAGGTTTCGGTGATTGTAATTGGTAAAGTGAGAGCCATCGTTGGAGCCATATTTGAAGGGGGAAACGAATCAGTTATCGATGGCTCAAAAGTATGAGCCAGGGATGCCTGATTGGAGGCGAAGCTCGTTTGCATTGCGGCCAACAAAATCGTGGCAATGATAATGGGCATGAGTAATCTGAGAATGGGGGTATGCGAATTTTTGAAAAAAGGGGTTGGTAACATCTTTTCCTCCACACTGTTGCATAACTGCCTAAACCGTGAACAAATCTGATAGATAGCATAGCGGATACGGCCGTTTTTTTCAATCAATTTACAATTTGGAGGATCGATAGGAACTGTCAGCATAGGTGAATCGTCTAAGACCCATATCCTGCTAGTCTGATACTGGTGACTCTTTCCCATTATACTGTAATAGTATAAGTTTGAGGAGGTTGTTATGAAAGTCCGAGTACGTATTCTTTTTGCTGTATTTCTATTGCTCACGGCCGTTTCTTGTAACGAACGTGATGAAGCTGACCTAGCCACGCCAGCAGCAACGGCCGTTGCCCCTACTACCAACGCCCCTGTGCCTGAATCAACCCCACCTGAGACCAATGCCGTTTCCTCCCTGTTTGCTGAGGCTGGCCCACTGCATCCACGCATGGTGGGGCAACTGCCAGCTCTGGGTGAAGAACTGCCGCTAGATGGCATCTTTGAAATCTATTTCGACCAGCCCATGCAGCCGGAACAGACAGACTTGGTGCAATTAGTAGATGATGAGGACAACCCAATTGAGGGCGATGTCAGTTGGCCGCAGCCGCGTATTTTGCGTTTTAGGGCAGCCAAACAGTTGACGGCTAACAGCCGTTACCAGGTTACGGTGGCAGAGGCGGCCGTTTCCGCCGACGGCATTCCCCTCCTCGAACCCCTTACCCTCACCTACACCACCATTGGCGATCTCGCGGTCAGCCAACTGATTCCGGCCGACAAGGCCATCAATGTGGCTATTGATTCCACTATCACCACCATCTTTAACCGTCCCGTTGTGCCCCTGTTGATGACTGATGACCAGGCTGATCTGCCAAATCCTTTGGCCATCACTCCGGCAACGGAGGGACAGGGCGAATGGGTCAACACTTCTGTTTTTGTCTTTCGGCCAGATGAGGCCTTGCTGGGACGGGAACAGTACACGGTACGCGTGCTGGCTGATGTGGTCAACGCCACCAGTACAACTGGGTCACTACTGGCTGAGGATTATGTCAGCACTTTTACCGTCACACCACCCACATTTGACGTACTAGAACTGCCCTCGCTCACCTGGCAGCCGCGTCAGGATTATCAAAATCTGCCACTGGATCAATCTTACCGTTTACATTTTCATCAGGCGATGGATGTGGTCAGTACGGAAGCGGCCGTTTCCCTACAAACTATTGGTGATGATACGGCCGTTCCCCTCCAATTCAGTTGGGATGAGACCAATACCGTGGCCACCATCACGCCTACTCAGCTTTTGGAGTTAGATACTGGCTACCAATTAAAAATTAGCAGCGAAGCTCGCTCTGCGCATGGTGGGCAACTTGGCCAGCTCTTCACTTGGCGGGCGACCACCTATAAGCATCCAGCCATCATCAGAACAGAACCAGCCAATGGTGCAACCCAACCCCATTACACCAGCGCCTTTCGGCTCGAATTTGCCTCACCCATGGACGTAGAGTCACTTAAGGGTAAGGTGCGCTTCACACCCGAAATTCGGGGGGATGCCGATGGTTTGTATAACTATTGGAACTGGCACCAATACTATTATGGTCTCGATCCCTCCACCGATTACACTGTCGAAATTTTGCCGGGGATGCAGGATATTTATGGCAATGAAATTGAAGAGGGGATGACAATCAGCTTCCGCACGGCCGATTTGAGGCCCAGTGCCAGCTTCAATCTACCCTACTCCGTGGCCCTCTACCGCAGTGGTGGCTCAGAATCATTATGGGTTACGCACAATAATGTGGAAGACATCACAGTCGATTTATATGAACTACCCCTGCGTGATTTTGGTCAACTATTGAACGGCGATGTGTCGCGTATTCGCCATGTGCCCCAAGAAAGTCAACGAGTGTGGCAGCGGACAACGGCTGTTGACACACCCCTCAATGTCTTGGCCCATAAGCGTTTTGCCGTCAGCCAAAGCGACACGGCCCAATTGCCCACTGGCTACTACTTCCTTACCCTCGATTCACCCCAAGTGCCGTACAAAGAACCCCATCTGCAAGCCCAAGTCATGTTGATGAGTACGGCCAATGTGGTACTGAAAACGACGGCCACGGAAGCTATGATCTGGGTCACAGATTTGAACACAGGCCAGCCCTTGCCCCATGTGCCCGTGACCTTGTACGGTAAAAATTTCTCGCCACTCTTTGAAACAACAACTGATGAGTTTGGCTTGGTTTATCAGGATAATTTGACATTAGAGCCAGGCTATGACGGCCGTTACTATGCCGTGGCTGGTCAACCGGGCGAGCCTATCTTTGGCTTGGCCGTTTCCAACTGGGATCAGGGTATCCGCCCCTACGATTTTGGCATTAACACTGATTACTATCTGCGGCCCGATCAGCCAACAGCTTATGTGTATACCGAACGCCCCATCTACCGTCCCGGTCAGCCCGTCTACTTCAAAGGTATCATCCGCCACAACGATGATTTGGCCTACAGCTTGCCCAAATTTGATGATGTTACCGTGACGATTCACTCCTTTGATGAAGAGATTTATTCTGAGCAGATGCCTTTGTCCGACTATGGCTCCTTTGCTGGTGAAATAATGCTGGATGATGAAGCCACGCTAGGCAGTTACCAAATTCAGGTGATGCGCGACGATGAGTCGATTGGCTATGGCTTTTTTGAAGTGGCCGAGTTTCGCAAACCGACATTTCAGGTCGATGTGACCGCCGCCGAATCCGATCTGGCGGCGGGTGAGACCATTGCGGCCACAGTAGAAGCCCGCTTCTTTTCCGGCGGTTCACTGGTCAATAGTGAGGTAGTGTGGCATGTTCGTTCACAGGAGTTTGTGTTTGATGGTGGCCTGAAAAATGGCCGTTTCAGTTTCCGCAACCGCGAACGGGATTTGGGCTACTACTATTACAACCGCGACTACTCACCCACCGAACTGATTGCTGAAGGCAGGGGGCAGACAGATAGACGGGGCCAACTGCTGCTGGAAATCCCAGCGGAACTGAATGACAGCGAAGGCAGTCGCGTCTTCACCATTGAGGCCACCGTGACTGATTTGGCGGGCAACCAAGTCAGCAGCCGCGAGCAGGTGGTGGTGCATCGCAGCCAAATTTACCCCGGCATTGATGCTAATCAGTCGGTGGGTATTGCTGGCGAGCCAGCTTCCTTTGACCTGATAGCCGTCGATTGGGAAGGCAATCCAGTGAGCGGCCAACCGCTGGCAATTGAAGTGATAGAGCGACGTTGGTACAGCGTACAAGAGGAGGATGATCGGGGACGTACTATTTGGCAAACATCAGTAGAGGAGATTCCGGTGGAAGTGATGGGGGAAGCGACCGTGGTGACAGATGGCGACGGCCGTTCCCAATTCAGCTTCATCCCACCCCAAGGTGGGGTGTACCGGGCCTACATCACGGCTACCGATGCCCAGGGCAACAGCAGCCGCGCCTCCACCTACATGTGGGTCTCCGGCAGCGATTATGTGCCTTGGCGGCGCGTCAACGACCACAGTTTTGAACTGATTAATGATAAAAGTAGCTATCAACCGGGCGAAACGGCCGAAATCCTCATCGCTTCCCCCTTCCAAGGCGAAACGGCCGCTTTAGTCACCGTCGAACGTGGCCACATCAAGACCCACGAAATGATTCGTCTCGTCAACAACAGCACCATCTACCGCTTGTCCATCACGGGCGACATGGCCCCTAATGTTTTCGTCTCAGTGCTGGTGATGAAGGGCGTGGATCAGACCAATCCTGCCCCCAACTTCAAGCTGGGCATGACCCAGTTCACCGTGAGCCGTGAGGAGCAGGAGCTGGCCGTGGCCATCATGTCCGATCAGACGGCCGTTAGCCCCGGCGACACCGTAGAATACACCGTCGAGGTACGCGATCATGCTGGGCAGCCCGTTGAGGCAGAACTTTCTCTTTCCCTCACCGATTTGGCAGTGCTGACTATTGCCAACCGTAAAAATTTGCCCATTCTGGACTACTTCTACTCCGAGCGTTGGCTGAGTGTGCAAACGGCCACCTTCCTGGCCTTGAACATGGATGCCTATAACCAAGAGTTGGAGGATCAGATCAAGGGTGGTGGTGGCGGTGCTGGCACCTATGGCGTGCAAAAAATCCGCGAGGAGTTCCCCGACACCACCTTTTGGGAAGGACAGTTGGTGACGGATGCCGACGGTCGGGCCACAGTGTCTATCACCCTGCCCGATAATCTGACGACGTGGCGCATGGATGTGCGGGCGGTGACACTGGACACGAAGGTGGGCGAAGCGACGCAGGACATCATTTCCACACTGCCGGTGCTGGTCAGCCCGCAAACGCCCCGCTTTTTCATCGTGGGCGATGAGACGCAGTTGGGTACGGCCGTGCATAACAATACGGATGAGGCGGTAACGGCCGTTGTCTCTCTGGAAGCCACTGGCGTTACTTTGGCTGATCCCCAACCGCAAACCATCACCATTCCGGCCCGGCAGCAAGCCTTTGTCACCTGGCAAGCCACTGTAGCCGATGTGGAACGGGTTGACCTCGTTTTCTTCACCGAAGCCGATGGCCATAGTGATGCTAGTCGTCCCCCACTGGCTACGCTAGAAGGGGGTGGCTTGCCTGTCTATAAATATGAAGTGCCAGAAACGGTGGGCACATCGGGACAATTATTAGAAGGTGGAGCCGTGATTGAGTCCATTGGCTTGCCCATCTACCCCGACCACGAATTGACACAAGGCTCGGTTACGGTGTCTGTAGCTCCCTCCTTGGCGGCGGCTATGACGGATGGGCTAGATTACCTCAAGCATTTTGAGTACGAGTGTACGGAACAGATTGTGTCCAAGTTTCTGCCCAATTTGCTGACAGTGCGGGCTTTGCAAACGGCCGCTCTGCACGACCCAGCCCTGCAAAGTAATCTGGACACCCAAGTCAATATCGCCCTGCAACGCCTCTACAGTCGGCAGCGGTCTGATGGCGGCTGGCCCTGGTGGGAGGGGACGCAGAGCAATGCCTTGGTGACGGCCTACGTGGTGTTGGGACTGCTGGAAGCGCAAGCCAGTGGTTATGAATTAAGTGAAGCTGTCCTTGCCGATGGGATAGCCTATTTGCAAACCCATTTGCCCAATGTGGATCGGCTGAACGGCCGAGCTAAGGAAAACCGACAGGCCTTCATGCTCTATGTCTTGGCCCGAGCTGAGGCGCCCGCTACGCAGGAGATGAATGAACTGTATGAGCGACGGGCTGCCTTGGACTATTATGCTCAGGGTTATTTGGCCCAAGCCTTCTACTTTACTGATGCTGAAGACCCCCGCCTAGCCACTTTTACGGCCGATTTCATTAGCCACGCCCTCGTGTCAGCCACTGGCATACATTGGGCGGAGACGGAGCATGATTATTGGAATTGGAACACGGACACACGCTCCACAGCCATTGTGCTGGACACCATGCTTAAGCTGGACCCGGACAATCCTTTAGTTGCTAATGCTGTGCGTTGGTTGATGGCTCATCGGGTAGACGGCCGTTGGCACGGCACGCAAGAGACAGCCTGGACATTAATGGCTCTGACCAATTGGATGGCGGTTTCGGGTGAGCTAGAGGCCGACTACGTCTATGAAATTGCTCTCAATAACGAATCGTTAGCGCGGGGCCGAGCCAATGCGGAAACGTTGCGCGAAACCCATACATTGCAAATTGAGATCACAGAGCTATTCACGGATGAACTGAATCGCTTGGGCATTGGGCGCAGTGATGGCTCAGGTAATTTGTATTACACGACCCATTTGGAAGCCTATTTGCCGGTAGAAGAGATACAGCCTTTGGATCGGGGCATCATCCTCTCGCGTCAATACTTTGACCCCGATGACCGTGACACGCCCATCACGGAAATTGAGCAAGGTGAAACCTTCCTGGCCCGCTTGACCATCGTGGTGCCCAACACTTTGTATTATCCTGTCATCGAAGATTTCTTGCCGGCTGGCCTGGAAGCGGTGGATCAATCTCTGCAAACGAGCCAGCAAGTTGGGGCGCCGGAGCGATACGATGATGATGTCTATGGCGATAATGGCTGGGGTTGGTGGTATTTCAACCACATTGAACTGCGTGATGAGAAGGTGGTGCTGTCGGCCGATTGGCTGCCTGCTGGAACTTATGAGTATGTCTATCTAGTGCGAGCGGCCGTTCCTGGTGAGTATCGCGTCATTCCCCCCACAGGTCAGGAATTCTATTTCCCTGAAGTGTATGGGCGCGGAGCTGGTTCCATTTTTACGGTGTTGCAACCGTAGGGGTGGGACAACGGCGTGATACCTTGTGAATTATCCAACAATTCTCTTCGCCGTTGTCTCACCTCCTTCATGGGGTGAGGCAATGATGATGAAGAGGTGTTGGTTGTTGTGGCATAGGGGGCGAGACAGGCGGGGGGCGGGGTGTTAGTGAATAAGGGATGATCTCTCCGCCTGTCCCGCCCCTACGAGGTTTGATGGTGTGATGAAACGTTTGTGGAAATTTTTGGCAATCATTTTGATTGGTTTGTTGGTCGTGGGCTATTGGCTGTTGGCTGATTTGCCAGTGGTGGTGGGATTGGCACAAACGGCCGATATTCGGCCCAGTGTACGCATTGTGGATCGGCAGGGACGGCCGTTATATGATTTGATTGATGGCGAAAACGGCCGTAACACCATCCTGCCTCTCGACACCATTCCCTTGCCCTTGCAACAAGCCACCATCGCCACCGAAGACAAGAGTTTTTACGACAATCCCGGTTTGGATGCTTGGGGCATTGCCCGCGCCTTGTGGCTGAATCTGCGTGGTGGCGAAATTGTTTCTGGTGGCAGCACCATCACCCAGCAAGTGGTACGGAATTTGCTGCTGAGTGACGAGGAACGGGGCCAAATAACGCTGCGGCGCAAGCTGCGCGAAGCCGTGTTGGCTTGGCAAGTGAGCCAGCGTTACGATAAGGAGACGGTGCTGGCCCTCTATCTCAACCAGATGTATTATGGCGGTATGGCCTATGGCGTGGAAGCGGCGGCCCAAACCTATTTTGGTAAATCAGCCAGGCAGTTGACGCTGGCGGAAAGTGCGCTTATTGCCGGACTGCCCCAATCGCCCGCCCTGTACAACCCGCTGGTGTATCCTGAGGCGGCCAAAAAGAGGCAAACGGCCGTACTCGATCTGCTGCACAAGGAAGGTTACATCACTCCTGAGGCACATGAATTGGCAGCCCGTGAGCCACTCTTTTATGCGGCCGCTCCCTATCCCGTCCACGCCCCCCACTTTGTGATGATGGTGCAGTCGGAGTTGGATGGTCTGCTGACAACAGAAGCCCTCTATGAAGGGGGTGGGGTGACAGTGCGAACGACGCTAGATTTGGATTGGCAGGCACATGCCGAAAGCATTGTGCAGGAGCAGATTGAGCGTCTTAACCAGCCGCTGAATGGCGGCATCGGCCATTATGCTCACAATGCCTCGCTGGTGGCGATGGACCCCCAGTCGGGCGAGGTGAAAGCTTTGGTGGGCAATGTGGATTACTTTGATGAGGCCCATGAGGGGGCCATCAACATGGCTTTGCGGCCGCGCCAGCCTGGTTCCGCACTCAAACCGATTGTATATGCGGCGGGGATGGATGTGGAACGGGAACGGCCGTTTACCCCGGCCACTCTCTTTTATGATGTGCGCTCCGTCTTCATCACCCATGAAAATGGCCCCTATGTGCCTGTCAACTTTTCCCGCGATGAAAATGGTCCCGTGCTGTTGCGTCAGGCTCTGGGTTCATCGCTCAATATTCCGGCTGTGCAAGCTCTAGACATGATTGAGGTGGAGACGGCCATGTCCCTAGCCACCAAGATGGGTATCGGTTCTTTGGGCGAGCCGGATGAATATGACCTCTCCTTTGCTCTGGGCGGCGGCCCGGTGCGCCTCTTTGACCTCACTCGCGCTTACGCCGCCTTCGCCAACGGCGGTTCCCGCATCGAGCCAATCACCATTCTGGAGGTGATGGATGTGGCAGGCAATAGCCTCTATGAGGCTGTGCCCCGGAACCCACAGCAGGTGTTGGATAGGCGCGTAGCCTGGCTCATCAGCGATATGCTGAGCGATAATGAGGCACGGCTGCTTTCATTTGGCGAGAATAGTATTTTGCAGTTAGATCGCACGGCGGCGGTGAAGACGGGCACGACCAATGATTTCCACGATAATTGGACGGTGGGTTATACGCCCGATTTGGTGGTGGGGGTGTGGGTGGGCAATGCCAATAATGAGCCGATGATTGGGGTGACAGGTGTGAGTGGGGCCGGGCCAATTTGGCACTACTTTATGCGCAAGGTTTTGAATGGTGTGCCCGATAGGCCTTTCCCCCAGCCAGAGGGATTGGTACAAGCGGAGGTGTGTGATTTGTCGGGGCTGCTGCCCACGGCCGTTTGCCCCTTCCGCCGCCAAGAGTGGTTCATTCAAGGTACGGAACCCGGGCGCTATGATGATGTGTATCAGCGGGTACACCTGGATAAGGAAACAGGTTTGCTGGCCCAAGAGACCACACCCACTGAGCAAGTGGTGAGCCAGCTCACAGTGACGCTGCCGCCTGTCTTACACCCCTGGGCGCGGGCCCATGACCTAGTGCTGTTGGATGATCTGTTGCTGGACAGTGAGCAAAATAGGCAAACGGCCGTTTTCCCCTTGCGCCTCATCTCGCCTGATCCCAATACCACCTACCGCCTCTCGCCCGCTATCCCCCTCACCGCTCAAAAGCTGCCCATCGAGGCTGTCACTGCGGCCAATGTGCAGGAGATGACGGTGTGGGTGGATGGAACGGCCGTAGCCACTCTCACCGCCCCCCACTTCCAAACCTGGTGGACGCTGGAACCGGGCCTACACCAGATATGGGTGGAGGCGGTTGCTGGCAATGGCCAACGACTGCATAGCGAAACGTTTGAGTTTGAGGTGTTGGCAGTAGCAGAGGGGTAGGGGGCTGAAGGAGAACGGCCGTCTATCTCCACCGACAATGCTGTATTAACCCTGAAATTTGTCACGGAGAACCCACAATTCGAGGGTTGCGCTGTCCTGTTAAAACCATGTTAAAATGTCTTAGATCAGGTACGAGTATTGAATGAAGATATGAATTGCATTATTCGAGACATAAATCCAGAGACTGATTTTGTCCAGCTTATCCCTATCTTGAGTGAAGCTTGGGGAGAACCTATTTCGGTGACGCAGTTGCAGGAGTGGGATGCGGATCGGCCAGAAGGACAGATTCGCCGCCGTGCTGTCATGGTGACGGATGCGGGCGAGATCGTTGGCTATAGTGATGCCGACCATGAACCCTGGATGCAAGACGGCCGTTTCATTATCCTCGTCATCATCGCTGCCCAATATCGCCAACAAGGGTTTGGCAGCCAACTCTATGACAACACCTGGCAATGGTTGCAAGCACAGGGAGCAACCTGGTTAGACACGGAAGCGCGGGAGGATTGTCACGCTGGTTTAGCCTTTGCCGAAAAGCGCGGTTTTACCAAGCACCATCGCCTGTTCGAGTCCAGAATTGACCTGCAAACTTTTGCTGACACTGCTTATGAAGGGTTAATCGAGTCCTTGCAGGCAAAAGGCTTCCGGTTTTTCTCGTTGGCTGAGGCGGGAGATACTCCTGAAATGCGGCGCAAGTTGTATGAGGTCAACAAAACCTGTTCCTTTGATGATCCCAGTTCCTCCGGCTTTTTTATTGATTTTGAGAACTTCAACAATATGTTCAATACCGCTTCCTGGTTCCGGCCTGAGGGGCAAATTTTGGCTAGTGTGCAGACGGACGAAAGTGAAGAACACGTGGTGGGTTTATCGGCCGTTGGCTATTTTGACCATACCAACTCCATGTACAATATGTTTACTGGCGTAGACCGCGCCTATCGAGGGCAAAAATTAGCCCAAGCCTTGAAGCTGCTTTCTGTTCGCTTTGCCAAAGCGTATGGGGCCGACTATATTTTGACCCACAATGATTCACAAAACGCACCAATGTTGGCCATTAATCGCAAGCTGGGATATGTGCCGCAAGTGGGTGTCTATCGTATGGTGAAAAAGCTATGACAAACCCTTTTGTTCACTCTATTTACATCGGTCAGCCTCAAACCATTACGGATGAGCGGGGGACGTGGCGTTCTTCGATTTACCGTGATTTGGTGACAGGGCCTGTTGAGCTAGAAATTCGCGGACTGGTCGGGGATCAGGTGGCCGCGAGTTATCATGGTTCGCCTGACGCGGCCGTTTGCGCCCATCTGCTGGATCATTACCGTTTTTGGAATACCCAATATGGCATGAGTTTACAAGCGGGCAACGTGGGCGAAAATTTTGTCCTGGAAAATGTGACGGAGGATGAGATTTGTATTGGTGACATTTACCAAGTGGGAACAGCTATACTACAAGTCAGTTGTCCCCGTATTCCTTGCGATAATCAGGCGCGGCGAATCGGCCGTTCTGATTGGATCAAGCTCACCTTAAAAGAGCTGCGCCCTGGTCTCTATCTACGTGTGTTAGAACCGGGCATGGTGCAAGCTGGCGATGAGTTCAGGCTAGAAGATCGTCCCAACCCAGATAACAACCTCGTTGTGTTCAACCACTGCTGGTATCATGATTTTGACCCAGCTTTGGCGAAAAAGTTCGCCGCTCTGCCTGGTCTGATGATTTGGTGGCAAGAGCGTTTTGCAAAAAAACTAAAGCAGTATGAAGCAGCTTGAAACTGAGCGATTGATTTTACGGCCGTTTCTTCCCACAGACCTTGCCATCATCCATCGCCTTATCTACGCTGACCCCCAAGTTGCCATTCCCTTCTCTGGGCGCACATGGACAATTGCTGAAATGCGCGGCAAGTTCATGCAGCGTACACAAGTTGCGGCAGATGAATTTGGCTGGTTAGCTGTTGTGCGCCAGGAAGATGAGCAAATGTTGGAATTGGTGGCTCTACAACGCCATTGGCCTGATGATGATATGAGCTTTATGCTGTTTGCTGATCAGCCCAACACAGTGGGGAAAGACCCAGATTTTATTGAGGCGGAGTTAACTTATGCTTTGGGACGGCCGTTTTGGGGGCAAGGTTATGCCATTGAAGCCTGTCGTGCTATGTTGGTTTATGGATTTGAAGAGATGGGGATCGGCCGTTTCGTCAATTCCGTCGTCAGCAACAATCACGGCTCAATAAAATTGATGCAGCGGCTTGGTTTTAATATCGAGCAGAATGTGCATCCTAATCCATTCCAGCACACGGATATCCCAGGCGTGGTAGGTATATTGGTTCGGCCATGAGGTAGGTTTGGTCATTATCATCTTGTCAATGTTAACGGGTACGCTAGAATCAGATTTGTAGAGGAACGATTATGACTACTTCAACTAAACAAAAACTAAGATATTCCGTCTCTAGTTGGAGCTTGCATCGTCATCTGGGACGGCCGAAAATCTACGGTGTCGAATCAGGCCACGACATTCCTGTCGAATCCCACAACCAGGGTGAGTTTTCGCTGCTAGAGTTACCTGCCCAAATCGCTGCTTTTGGCATCTATACCCTAGAAATATGCCACTTTCATTTGCCCAGCCTGGACGCTGGTTACTTGACAGAACTGAGACAAGCCATTGCCGCGGCCAATGTAGAACTATTTTCCTTGCTGATAGATGATGGTGATATGACTCACCCCGAACAAGGGGCAAGAGATTTAGCTTGGATCAACAGTTGGGTAGAGGTGGCTGCCACTTTGGGCAGCCAATGTATGCGGGTGATTGCGGGCAAACAGCCAGCCACGCCACAGAATTTGCAACTGAGCCAACAGCGCTTAGAGAGCTTGGCGCAAACGGCCGTCGCCCACAACATTCGTCTCATGACCGAAAACTGGTTTTCCCTGCTAGCCACACCTGAGGCTGTGATTCAACTACTAGAGGGGATGAACGGCCGTCTTGGTCTCTGTCTTGACTTTGGCAATTGGCAGGGACAAGAAAAATATGCTGGCTTCGAGAAGATTGCACCCTATGCTGAATCCTGCCATGCCAAAGGACAATTTGATGAAAACGGCCGACTTCACCGTGACGATTACGAACACTGCTTAGCCATCACCCAGGCTGCCGACTTTGCTGGCCCCTATACCCTTATTTACGATAGTTCCAACCCAGCCAATGAGTGGAATGGGCTAGCTATAGAAAAAGAAGTCGTCTCACTCTACATCTAAACTAAGCCCACTACGTGTTTCAGACCAAAATGCGAAGAGATCCCCAATAGATTCTCGCAGATAATTTTGTCGGATGGCCCCGCCAAAGACAGAAGCTGTGGAAATAACGGTCAAATTTTTCGGTCGACGTTCGGGCGGTCGCACCACTGTATCCGTCGTTACTACCTCACGGATTTGGGGAATCGAGTCCAGCCGTTCAATAGCCTTGCCCAAAAATAGACCATGTGTACACATCACCGTAATCTCTTTAATGCCACAAGCTACCAAATTGCGGCATAACTCCACTACCGTGCCACCTGTCGCAATTTCATCATCAAAAAAAATAGCATGACGAAAACCAGTAATCTGACGCTGTAACATATCATCGATCTCAACTGTCTGATCCGTTATACGTGTCTTGATCGCCGTTGCCATTGACAAGCCCAACATATCCGCCAGCCGGGAACTGGACTTGGCATTGCCAATATCAGGTGCTATCACAACGGTATCGGACGTATTTAAGCCCTGTTGCTGGGCATAATCAGCAAAAAGATGGCGTGCTGTCACCGGATCGGCTGGGATGCTGAAAAAGCCATGTACCTGAGGTGAGTGCAGGCGCATTGTCATCACATGTGTGGCCCCAGCTGTCGCCAACAAGTCAGCGACCAAACGTGCTGTAATGGAAATACGAGGAGCATCTTTTTTGTCAGAACGGGCATAGGAAAAGTAAGGGATGATGGCGTGGATTTCCCGTGCTGACGCACTTTTGGCAATGTCCAGCATCATTAGTAGTTCTAGCAAATGATCGCTGACAGGGGGTGTTAATGATTGGATCACATACACGCTGCGTCCACGTACGCTTGCTCCTAACTGGACAAACAAGTTGTCATTACTAAAGCGAGAAACATTGGTTTCTTCCAAGGGAACATCTAAATAGTCAGTAATTTTTCGGGCTAGTTCTGGATTGGAACGGCCGCTAAAAAAACGAACATCTTCTGGGTCTAAGTACAAAATCTTTTCCTCTTCGTTCATGTTTGATCGTTTAATTAAGCAATTACGGTTCATAAGCGTAATTACGTCGCTATGTTAATTCGGATTGAATCTGTTCTATAACTTGCACTAATACTTCATAGGGCTGTGCCCCACTCACCAAATATTTATGGGCAAAAATGAGGGCGGGTACGCCATTCAGACCATAGCGGTAAGCTTGATGGACATCAACAGTAACAGCCGCATCCCACTTTTCCTCTGCCAAGGCAGCCTCAAATGCCGACCCATCTAGACCAACTTGTTCTGCGACCGTGATCAATACGGCCGTTTCCTCAATAGATTGGGCCTGCTGCCAGTAGGCACGGAATATGGCATCATGATAAGCCTCGCCCACGCCCTGGGCCTCCGCATACTTGGCTCCCGCCAACGCCGGACGGCTATTCACCCCAAATGGTCCCTCATTGATTGCCACTCCATACTGCTCCCGCGCCATCTGGTGAAAAATCTGCCTTTTTTGCGCAATGGTTGCTTTGTATGCTTCTGAAAGAGGCGGTGTCCCCTTCGGGCGTAATTCAAAAGAATGCCACTGCACCGTCACAGCATGACTTTCTTTTAGAGCCTTCAGACTGAAGGCTATTAAAAAACAAAATGGTCAAACATAATCTGACCAGACATCTATCGTGATTGGCTCAGTGTGCATCTTCATTTACCTTTTATGGAGAGTGAGCGATTTAATTTTGTGCCCTCTGTGCCCCTTTGTGACTAATCAAAACACCTCTGGTTTCTAGTTCCTTTTTGTCCCGACCGGCCAAGAATAAATAGCTGTACAAGATCACACCTGTCAATGCTCCCACGCCCCACTTCACCTGCCAAATGATGTTCTCATTGGGCGAGATAAAGCCTTCGATGAGACCGGCAATGACCAACAAAGGCACACAGCCCAAAATCAATTTCAGGGCTTGTCGTGCGGCCAACATGAGAGCATCCCGGCGGCGCAGCAAGCCAGGCTGGATAATAGCCCAGCCCAACATCAGGCCAGAGCCGCCAGCGATAAAAATTGTCGTTAATTCAATCACGCCATGCCCCACCATAAATGTGCCTAGCTCAAATCCCACATCATAATGAGAGGTTAGGCCCAGCAATCCCCCAATTAGCAGTCCATTAAAAATCATGGCGTAGAGGGTGAGCAGGCCAGCCGTGACCCCGCCACCAAAGGCCATAAAGGAGACACGGATATTGTTGGTCATAATGAAGGAGGAGGCATACGGCCGTTCCTCAATGGGGATGTCTGTCCACAAATCTTGGTCCTCGATTTGGGGTATGAGGGCTTGTACCCGGGGGGGCAGTAACCAAATTGCAGCTTCTGGTTGCCAATTTGTCAATAATCCAGCCGCTAGCGCCGGCAGAATGAGCAACAAAGCGGCCGTTAGGGTGAACCAGGCCGTCTGGCGGAAGGTACGCGGGAAGCCGTGCGTGGCAAAACGAATTATTCGCTTAAAGGCCAGTGGTTCGCTGCGATATACCACTGCATGGCCCTGTGCTACCAGTTGATTGAGATAGGCTGTCACCCGGTGATTGGGGAATTCTCGCTGCGCCACTGCGAGATCAGAGGTGACTGCCCGATACAATTTTCCTAAGGTTTTTACCTCCTCTGGCGACATTCGTTCGATAGCTTGTTGACTGCGATCTAGCAACTCCGTCAACTGCTTCCACTCATTTTGGCGAGATTGGTAGAATTTCTCGACATTCATATTGGTGATTATACGCGGGATGGGGGAAAGGGGGTAAAAGATAGTGGACAGTATTCAGTGGTCAGTATTCAGTATGTAATGGTCAGTAGAATTTGTCCTGTTTACTGGTTACTGATTACTATTTACTGATCACTATTTACTGATTATCATGTACTGATGATTATCCACTCTAATCCGGAGAGAGACTGTGGCTTTTGAAGATGAATTTCTGAATATTGATACGCCCGAAAATGTAATTTTTGGTTATGAGGTCGTGGGCATTGGTTCCCGCTTTATGGCTGCCTTAGTAGATACGCTGGCGATTTTGCTTATCCAAGTTGTGGTTAATGTGACAATGGCCCTCATCGTGGGCAATTTGTTGGATATAGACATTTACTCGACATGGGTCACGGCCGTTTTCGGTCTCATTTCCTTTGCTTTGCTATGGGGGTACTACATTTTCTTCGAGATGTTGTGGAATGGGCAATCGCCAGGCAAACGGCTCGTTGGTCTACGTGTTCTCAGAACAGATGGTACACCCATTACCCTCACTGAATCCATCATTCGGAACTTGGTGCGCCTCATTGACTTTCTACCTATTTTTTATGGCTTGGGTGTTGTTGTGATGTTTGTCAATACCCAATCACGTCGTCTAGGTGACTTAGCTGCTGGGACATTGGTTGTTCGCGATCAAGAGGGTTTAACCTTGGAAAATTTGACTGTTGCCCCTCGTCACCACCTACTAAGACAAATTCCTACCCCAATTGTGGAACAAGTGAGCAACTGGCCTCTAGATCGGCTTACCAATGGGGATATTCAATTGGCAGAGGATTATCTGATGCGGCGTAGTGACCTTGAGAATAGCTCTCAATTAGCTCAGCAAATTTTACAGCGGCTGCTGGCTCGAATGGAAGTGCCAGAGCAGCCAATAGCCCCTTATGATCGCCCCTATTTTCTGGCCCAAATTGTGAAGGGGTATCGGCATGAGGCATGAAGCCTTCGTCCCTCATCATCTAGCGGCTGATATTCATACAGTCCATGATCTATTTGTCCAGTTTTTCGAGACGCTTTCTCCTACCCATTGGCAACGGCCGACTGAGACCAATGGTTGGACGCTTGCGGAAACAATTGCCCATCTAGATGCCACCGCCGAGTGTTATCAGCAAACGATTGAGGCTATCCTCAACCGTATCCCCTTTGACTTTGCCAGCAGGGGCCTGCGCCGACGTGGCGATTTGCCAGCTTGGAATGAAGCCCAAATTGCTTTACGGGCGCAACGACCGTTTTCTGTCGTCTGTGCTTCATTTTTAGCCACCTTGCAAACGGCCGCTGCTTCTGCTGCCCAACGCCACCCGGCTGAACTCGAACAAACGCATCCCTTCCCTGCCTACAACCGTGCCATCACCCTAGCTGAACTATATGGGGGCCAAGCAGCGCACCCTGGTTTGGTCCATGCAGCCCAAGTGGCTAAAGGAGCTGGGGTGCCGCCACTGTGGCGACAGTACGATCCAGACCTGCTCAAACGGCAACTGACACGCGTGTTGCATTTGGCTGCCCTGTCCTATTGGCCGGAGCGGGGTAATTTGGAAACAATCATCAACTTTATCGTACCCCGTCAAGCAAGTTGGCACCTCTGCCTCTCTCCACAAGGTTGTGAGTTGGGCGATGGACGTGGAAAACGGCCGTCTCTCACTATCTGGTTTCGCAACTTGGACACGCTCTGTCGTGTCTTGACCTTGCAAATCGGCCCTCTGCGAGCTGCTCTTACTGGACAAGTTCTTGGTTGGGGCAACGTACCCCTCATCTTTCGCTTACCACGCCTTTTTAATCCCACAGGCGTGATGTAAACGCCCACTTTTAGCCAAAAAAATAGCAATTTCCACCAATTTGAAACCTTTTACGGCCGTTTCAGTTTTTATAGTTAAAGCGCTTTTTGCAAATTAAGGAACAAAGTAGCATGATGATTGCTGAGTTGCATGAAAGCAGTGACGAAGAATTGGTAGAACAAGTACAAACAGGCGACACCGGAGCGATGTCCGTACTATACAGGCGGCATCGGCCTGCTGTGTTACGTTACGCCCAAGCCCGAGTGTCTGATTGGCAACTGGCGCAAGATATAACAGGTGAAATCTTCCTACGTATGCTGGCTCATCTACCTCAATACCGGATCACAGGTGCACCTTTTACAGCTTGGCTGTTTCGCATTGCCCGCAACTACGTCATTAGCCACCATCAAAAAGAAGACCGCGCGTCCCTTGTTCCTATCACCGACGCTGACAACAGCAGTAATCCCGCAGATGATCCGGCCCAACAGGTGGAAAACGAGATGCAAATGGATTGGGTTTGGCAGGGTCTACAGCAGCTAGACGAAACCCAACGTGATGTGATAATTCTACGTTTTCTCAGCGGACTCTCACTCATAGAAACGGCCCATATACTAGACAAAAGTGTGGGTGCAGTTAAAACATTGCAACATCGGGGCATTCTGGCTCTCCGGATTGTCTTGCAAGTAGCCTAGAAGGTGGAAACTCATGAACCAAGCAGAAGATTTATTACAAGACCTGATTGAACAACTGGAAGATGGCGAAACAGTAGCATCTGTTGCTGCTGATTTACCCGCTCAAGAAGCCGAAGTGATCCAGTTGATTGCTACCCTACGTGACCTGCCCCATTCGGCTACGGATGAGGACATCGTGGTGGCTCAGGAAGCACGTTTGTTTGAGGCTGTTCAAGCCCAATATGCTCCAGCCAATGGCACAAAACCACCTGTGACGTTGCCACCCTTCACGGCCGTTCTCCTAAACCACCTACACTCATGGTGGCATGGCCTCAATAATAATCGTGAATTAGCCTTTGGCTTGGCCGCCCTCCTGGTCATCATCGCCATTACATGGTTGTGGAGTGGCGGTTTATCCAACAGCGAAAAAGCCACCCCTGATCAATTGGCTGGCAAACCTTTGCTTACATCCGAAGAATCGGTCAGCGTTGCCAGTGATAACAGTGTGGCTGAAACTACCCCTGATCCAGCGTCAGGGGTTACTGACAATACGGCCGTTGCCCCTATTCCTGACGACAACAGTATTGCTGCCTACTTGCCCATCCTGGCTATCGCTGTGGAGCGCAATGCGCAAACGGCCGTTGTCGAGGACATTGAAGGTATCGTCCAAGTGCAAACTGGCGAGAGCACCTGGCAGACCGTCAACCACAGCACCAATCTTGCTGCTGGGCAGCGCATCCGTACCGGTACTCTTTCACAGGCCAAATTGACCTTCCATGATGGCAGTCAAGCCCACCTTGGCGCCAATACCGAAATTTCCATAGATCAGCTCAATGCCCAACGTCCCGAAGCAGGCTATCGCACCGTCGTTATGACCCAGTGGCTGGGTGACAGTGACCATTTTGTTGAACATCGCGGCGATGGCGGTTCCCTCTACGAAGTCAAAACACCCGAAGGCTCTGGTATCGCTCGTGGTACTAAATTCAAAGTCATCGTTGCCCCCAATCAACTGGCTCGCTACATCGTTACGGAAGGCAAAGTCGATGTCAGCAGTTTCAACCAAACCGTGGTCGTCACCGCTGGACAGCTGACTACCCTCCTTGCGGGTAATCCACCAGAAGCCCCCTCATTCACCATCACAGGTGAAGGCCAAGTCAGTGCCATCGGCAGCGAATGGACGATTGCGGGGCAATCCTTCAGCACCCATGCCCTAACCCTCATCATCGGCAACCCCCAAGTCGGCGATCTCGTCTACGTTGAAGGGCATCTCCTCGAAGATGGCAGCCGTGTGGCAGACCGCATCATCCTGCTGCGCCGCGCCGTCGCCAACCAATTCAGCCTCACGGGCGAAGTCTCAGCCATCGGCTCCGAGTGGACAGTGGCGGGGCAAACCATCGTCACCACCCCTGAAACCAGCATTGATGAAGGTATTCTTGTCGGCGACACTGTGCGCGTTGAAGGCATCATCATGCCCGATGGCACACTGCAAGCCCAAACCATCATCCGCTTGGAAGCTGCCCCTGGGCTGCCCTTCCAATTTAGCGGTGTTGTTCAGGCTATGAACGGTGGCAGTTGGATTGTTTCTGGGCAAACAGTTGTGGTAGATGAAGCAACGGCCGTTTCCGCCAACATCTCTCTCGGTGATACCGTGGCTGTCACAGGCTGGATACTCGAAGATGACACCTGGCTTGCTACCGCAATCAGCCTTCTCGAAGACGATCTGCCCACCTTTGACTTTACGGGCCTCATTAACAATATGGATCCCTGGGTCGTGGCTGGCATCAGCTTCGAGACCCGTGGCTGGACAACTATTGCCCCTGGTCTCGTTATTGGTGACGAGGTTCGTGTTCAAGGTACCATCCTCAGTGATGGCACTTGGATCGCCAACTCCATCACCCGCCTCAGTGATACTTTGCCCAACGTCGTCACCTTCATTGGCCTCGTCAGCAGCACCAATCCCTGGATTGTCAATGGGCTGCCTCTCATTGTCACGGGCAACACCACTATCCTGGGCAACATTACGCCAGGTATGACTGTTGTTGTCACTGCCCAACTCCTGCCTGATGGTACGTGGACAGTCTTCAGCATCCGTCCCCTCTATCCCGATTTTGGTCTAGGTTGCTTGCTCTTTAGCTCTCCTGTGGTCATCAATAATAGCAACCACATCCGCGTTAAACATTGGCACATTGACATCAAGAAAGACGGCCGTATCAAAATCCACGGCAATCCCAACATCAACAACATCATCACCCTGCCTCTCTGCACTGGCTGGGACGGCACAGTCATCGTCTTGGGTGATATCATCGTCATCTACCAACCAGTAGTTATTATCATCAACAATGGTCATAACATACCACCCGGCTGTAGAGTGACGAGCAAGGGAAGTGTAAAATGCTCCAATCACTCCAGTCGTGGTTCTAAGAAGAAAAGCAGTCGTTAGGTCTATATTGAATACAAGCCGGATAGGTCTTGTGCGATCTATCCGGCTTTGAGACTATGCAATTTGCACGTACTCTCGATCCGCGTAAAAGTGCCCGCTGGCTGGGTTTGCTGGCGCTCTATTTGTCTCTGCAAAGTCTTATTGTTGAATATCTTTTAGAAAATGTATTACTTGGGCAAAAGAGCGATCTAGTGATCTCTTTCCTAGATTTGTTCAGTGTCAATGCCGAAGAGACCATACCGACTTGGTATGCCACCCTGCTGTTGTTTTTTAGTGCGGTTATTTTGGGGGTGATAACGGCCGTTAAGCACCAACATCATGACCCCTACACACGTTACTGGACTGGTCTCACGCTCATTTTTCTTTATCTTTCTCTGGATGAGGGGGCTGTCATCCATGAACTTTTTTCTGATCCCTTGCAAACTGCCTTTAATACCGATGGCTATTTAGCCTTTGGCTGGATCCTCCTTTTTGTGCCTCTACTGTTGCTATTTGTTCTGTTCTATCTTCGTTTTCTGTTTCATTTGCCCCCGCGTATTCGCAATCTATTCATTTTGGCTGGTGCATTTTTTGTGGGCGGGGCAGTGGTCGTTGAAGCCATCAGTGCCAATCGTTGGTCGACAGATGGCGGGGTCACGTTCCCTTATCTAGCCATTGCTACTGTCGAAGAGCTGTTGGAGATGTGGGGGGTGGTGCTGTTTATCTATGCGTTATTGTCGTATATGGTGATGGAGGGGATAACGGCCGTTTTCACACCCACTCCCATCACTCAGCCACCAACAAACAACAGCAAACGGCCGTTACTCATCATCGTCATCCTGCTTCTTGCCCTCAATATCGCTACTGTCGCCTGGGCTTTTAGTCAGCAATCCGCTCCCATCAACGCCAGCGATACCTCATTCTACCAGCTTGTCAGCGATGAGTTTGACGGACAAGGCGTGGTCATTTTAGGCATCAATGAAATGATAACAGCCGATAATCCCGCTGCCCCACCCTTGGCAAATGCCCTCCTCACTCTCTTCGATGACGTCGTTGTCGTTTCCCTTCCCAACAGCCAAGTAAGCATCGCCTTTGCCAGCCCCAGCCTGCCTTTCAGCAGTGAAACCCTCGCCCAACTCGCCCAACAAAGCGGCGAAACCGACTTCACTATCCTCGACACCGCCACCCTCCGCGCCATCGCCACTGAAGCACCCTAACCCTCGTGCCACGCTCTACGTCCAGCGCGACGCAGAGCGTCGCCAAAGGCATTCCCACGTAGAACGTGGGAACGAGAAGGAAGCACGCCTATGCTTACCACTGCACATGCAAGGCTTTTGGCTTGCGGAAAATCAAGCCACGTGGTTCGGCTTCTTGGCTGGTTGCGGCCACAAGCTGCAAATTAGGCAACCGGAGCAGTAATTGTTTCAAGGCCATCTGCGCCTCTAGCCGCGCTAAATGCAAGCCCAGGCAAACATGTGGGCCTTGGGCAAAGGTGACATGTGAGCGCAGATTAGAACGAGACGGATCAAAACGATCTGGCTCGGCAAAAACGGCGGGGTCACGATTGGCGGCGGCCAGCGAGACCTGCACTAAGTCCCCCTCGCGGATCAAAGCATCACCCAATGGCACATCGGCCGTAGCGTAGCGGTCTACCACTGTGGCCGCTGGTTCCAGGCGCAAGGTTTCCTCGACAACGGCCGTTACCAACCCCAAATCCTCACGCACCATTCCTAATACTTCAGGATTCATCAACAAAAAGTAGAGCGCATTGGCAATCATACCCTCCGTCGTTTCGATGCCACCAAACAGCAGCACGGCTGCATTAGACATAATTTCCTCATCCGATAGGCCATTGGCCATACTGCTAGCCATTGCCAGCAAGCTTGTTTCTGGCTGACGGCGCAAAGTGGGTAGCAACGCCTCACGTAAGGCCGCAAAAGCAGCCCGCCCCTCCTGGCTCACTGGTTCACCAGCCGTCACCCGCGTCACAGCCTCCACGATGGTGTCGTACCATTGTAAAACGGCCGTTATCTGTACCCCTTCCAGCCCCAAGGCCACCATCATCGTCTGCACGGCCACTACGCCAGCAAAATCGCGGCGTAATTCAGCTTGGCCGTTGGCCCCAAAACTGTCAATCAATTGCTGCACCGTTACTGCCACTGGCTGGTTAAAACGCTTGTGCACGGCCGTTCGCCGAAAAGGGGCTTCAAAAGGACGACGATGGCGTAAATGATCGTCACCATCCAGCGACAACATGCTGGGCCCCACCACCTGCGCTGTCGAAAAGCCGGGGTGATCGACCGTGAAGGTCTGAGCATCACGCATCATCGCTATGGCTAAGTCGCGCCGCGTGACAAGCCAGGCCTGGAGAACAGGCAGCCAGGAAACAGGTTCACGTTCTCGCAGCTTGTGCAGAATGGGGTGAACATCACCTTCTAAATCAGCCAGGGTGATGCTGGCTCCGAGGGGAAAAAGGGCTTTATGGCTCATGGCTGTGATGATACTGGTTGGTGGGTTGATGGGCAAAGGGCATGGTGGGAAAACGGCCGTTTATGATTTGGGGAGAACGGCCGTTGTGGGTTAGAATTAGGGACGTGCAAAAGATTTAATAACTTAACTGGAGTTTGACGAATTTTTATCTACCAGAGAATTTTTGTAATGGGTAATGACTTGCCTTGTAGGATAAAAAACGCCAGTCTCCAATTATTTAACTCATTTTAAGGGGTATAAAAAATGACCGAATTTTCATTGAAACAGCATAAAATCGAAGTTACCAACATCATCCGCAATTCCATGCCACCAAGCTTGTACCAGGAAGCAATAGAGAATGAGATCGGAGCAGCCATTGCTGATTCTGGGGCAATCATGGTGCGTTCTGGTGAGAAGACAGGCCGTAGTCCCAACGATAAACGTATTGTCAAACATCCCGATTCCCAAGACAATATTTGGTGGGGATCAGTAAATGTAGCTGTAGACGAGCATACCTTTGAAATCAATCGAGAACGGGCTATTGATTATCTGAACACGCGCGATCAAATCTATGTTGTCGATGGCTTTGGTGGTTGGGATGAAAATGAGCGCATCAAAGTACGCATTATCTGTACCCGCCCCTATCATGCCCTCTTCATGTGGAATATGCTCATCCGTCCCACAGATGAACAGCTAGCCACCTTTGGCGAACCTGACTATGTTGTCTTTAACGCCGGACAGTTTCCTGCCAACCGTTACACCACGGGTATGACCTCCAAAACAAGCATCGATCTATCCTTCGAGCATCAGGAAATTGTAATTTTGGGGACTGAATATGCAGGCGAAATGAAGAAAGGGATTTTCACCGTCATGAACTACATCATGCCTAAGAAAGGCGTACTGTCTATGCACTGTTCGGCCAACGAAGGTGATGATGGCGATGTCTCTCTTTTCTTTGGCTTATCTGGTACTGGCAAAACTACCCTTTCCGCTGATGCCCGGCGTCAATTGATCGGTGATGATGAACATTGCTGGACCGATGACGGTATTTTTAACATTGAAGGCGGCTGTTATGCTAAAGCAATTGATCTATCAGAAGAAAATGAGCCTGAAATTTATGGTGCTATCAGATTTGGTACAGTTTTAGAAAACGTTGTATATGATGAACGAACACATGCGGTGGATTATAGTGATATTTCTATCACACAAAATACTCGCGCTTCATATCCCATTGAATACATTCCCAATGCCAAAATCCCTTGTGTTGGCGGTCACCCCCAGAATATTATTTTGTTAACGGCCGATGCCTTTGGTGTTTTGCCGCCAGTGAGTAAATTGACCCCGGAGCAGGCGATGTATCACTTTATCAGTGGTTACACAGCCAAAGTTGCCGGCACCGAGGTTGGCGTAACCGACCCTGAAGCCACCTTCTCTGCTTGTTTTGGGGCGGCTTTCATGGTTTGGCATCCTAGTAAATATGCTGAATTATTGGCCGAGAAGATGGAGCGACATGGGGCCAAAGCTTGGTTGGTAAATACAGGTTGGACTGGTGGCCCCCATGGTGTGGGTTCTCGCATTAGCCTGAAGTATACACGGGCTATTATTGATGCCATCCATGATGGTTCTCTGGAGAATGTCCCAACAACAACCGATCCGCTCTTCGGATTGGCAGTACCTACAAGTTGTCCCAATGTTCCTGATGAAATTCTTATGCCTAAGAATACATGGGCCGATGGGGCAGCATATGATAAACAAGCGCGTAAATTAGCCGAGCTATTTGTCAAGAATTTTGAGGCGTATAAAGAGGGCAGTAGTGAGGCCATAATTAATGCTGGGCCGAAGTTGGTTTAAGTAATCGCTTACCATTCGCTTGGTAATTATGGAGATTGGAGATTAGGAAGTTAACCAGTCACCAATCCCCTTTTTTCTACTATTTGATCACCATGATCACCCTTCTGCCTGATGACCTTACCCATTTCGTCAGCCAAATCTTTCGTGCAGCAGGGGCTAGCGCAGCAGATGCAGACTTGGTTGCTGCTTCGCTCGTCGCCAGCAACTTGGCTGGACATGATTCACATGGCGTGATTCGTGTGCTCCAATATCTGGCGGGCATTACACAGGGTAACATCCAACCTGCCGCGCAGCCTATCATAGTTCAAGAGTTGGGAGCCATTACTAAAGTAGATGCTCAGCACAGCTTTGGCCAAATTGCTGCTAAGTTTGCCATGCAACTCAGCATCACAAAAGCCCAGCAACATGGATTAGCGACCACCACACTCCTCAATGCCAATCATATTGGCCGAGTAGGGGAGTGGGTGCTAATGGCAGCCGAGAAAAATTTAATTGGCCTAGCTTTTTGTAATGGTGGTTCGCCCGGGGGCCTCGTTTCCCCACATGGGGGTGTGGAGCGTCTGTTGGGTACGAACCCAATTGCTATTGCTGCACCAGCGGTCAACCGGCCGCCGTTGTTGCTTGATTATGCCACCAGCATGGTAGCAGAAGGTAAGGTGAGGGTGGCACGAAACGAAGGAAAGTTCTTGCCAGAAGGGTGGATATTGGATGAAAACGGCCGTTCTACAACCAATCCTCACGATCTCTATGACGGCGGGATGCTCCTGCCGGCCGCTGCTTATAAGGGTTACTGCCTCTCCCTTATGGTTGAATTGCTGGGCGGTATCCTGACCGGACAAGGCACACCGATTTTTCCTGGTTATGTTTTCAAAAATGGGGTTCTTTTTTTGGTACTCAATATTGAAGCTTTCCGTCCACTCAATGAATTCCTGGCTGATACTGAAATCCTGTGCGCCAAAACTAAAGCTATCAAACCGGCTGAAGGTATTGATGAGGTGTTGCTACCTGGCGAAATAGAATGGAACACGGCCGAATACCGTCGTACCCACGGCGTTCCCCTCGATGAAAGCACTTGGCAGCAACTTATCACTGCTGCCAAACAACACCAGGTCCCTGTTCCTCCAAGTCCTAATCTGTCTTGAAAGCCTATCTAATGGATTGTGGCGTGGTGATCCATGAGCCGTGATCGCTAACAACCTTTGAAACTCAAGTCAAAGCCTGACTGCTTTTGTCCTGTCCCAGTCGTGAGTTACAATAGGCCCCACGTCAATAACTCGAAAATAAATTCAAGGAGGTGATGACCCAATAAGCATGGCAAATTTTAGCAGTTTACCGACAAACAACTCAATAAAGACAAATTATTTTGAAGGAGAAAGAATGAAATGAGAAATTACAAGAAATTTTGGCATGTATTGGTGGCAATGTTACTTATCGGCCTAGTCGTCACTGCTTGTGGTGGTGATGCTGCTGATGATGGCTCATTTAAGGCTTCCATTGTGACTGATACAGCTGGGTTAGGCGACCAATCTTTTAATGATTCAGCCAAACGAGGGCTCGATCAGGCAGCCGATGAACTAGGCATTGAGACGCAGGTATATGAAACTGCTCAAGCAGCTGATTATGAACCCAATCTAGCTCAAGCTCCGGCACAAGGCAATGACCTGACATTTGCCATTGGTTTCCTGATGACAGACGCGCTAACCAATGCCAGTGCCCAAAACCCTGAGGAAAGATATGCTATCATAGATTCGGTAGTTGAATCAGATAATGTGATGTCTTTGCTTTTCAAGGAGGAAGAAGGTTCTTTCTTGGTGGGTGTTGTGGCTGGTTTGATGACAGAATCGAATACGATTGGTTTTATTGGTGGTTTGGAAGTACCGCTCATCAAGAAGTTTGAGGCTGGTTTCCGTGCCGGTGTGATGACGGTTAATCCAGATGCTGAAGTGTTGGTGACGTATGCAGGTGACTTCAATGATCCTGGTCGTGGTAAGGAGATTGCTCTGAGCCAATATGCTTCTGGAGCTGATGTGATTTATCATGCTTCTGGTGGCACAGGCTTGGGCTTGTTTCAGGCGGCTGAAGAGCTAGGCGAGGGTCATTGGGCCATTGGTGTAGATTCTGATCAATATAACCTGGCCCCCGATAATGTATTAACTTCGATGATGAAACAGGTTGACACGGCCGTCTTCGAGACAATTAAAAGAACCGAGGCTGGTGATTTTGAGGCAGGCATCACTGTGTTTGGTTTAGCCGAAGGTGGCGTTGGTCTGGCTCCAACCACGAGCAATAATACACCGCAGGATGTTATTGACCAGGCTGAGGCTTTTGGGCAACGAATCATTGATGGTGAATTCGTTGTACCCACGACTGAGGAAGAGCTTGCCGCCTTTACTCCACCACAATAGTTGATAGTTGGCAATAGATTGTAAGCAGTAGAAGGTGTTCTAGCCGTTTACTGCTTACATCTATTATTGGAGAAGGAGACATGGAAGAAAAAGTGCCTGTCATTGAAATGCGGGATATTACGAAGGTTTTTCCTGGTGTGGTTGCCAATGATCATATTAATTTGGCGGTGCATGAAGGGGAAGTGTTGGGGTTGTTGGGAGAAAATGGGGCAGGGAAATCAGTTTTGATGAGTATTTTGTACGGGCTTTATCCGCCCACAGAAGGGGAGATATTGGTGCGGGGCAAACCAGTAGATATTACAGAACCCAAAGTAGCCATTGATCTCGGTATTGGTATGGTGCATCAACATTTTATGTTGGTACCACCTTTTACAGTGGCAGAGAACATTATTTTAGGCTCTGAACCCCGTGGTGGGATGGGGACGTTGGATATGGAAACGGCCGTCCAAGAGATCGAAGCCCTTTCCCAAAAATATGGTTTAGAAGTTGACCCACGAGCCAAAGTGGAATCCATCTCTGTCGGTATGGCCCAACGGGTTGAAATTCTCAAAACCATGTATCGTGGGGCAAAAGTGTTGATATTAGATGAGCCAACGGCCGTTCTCACCCCCCAAGCAATCAAGGGTCTCTTCAAGATCATCCGCACCCTCACCGATGCCGGTGTACCCGTCATCTTCATCTCCCACAAGCTTAAAGAGCTTTTGGAAATCTGTGACCGCGTTACCGTTATCCGTCGTGGCAAAATGATTGGAACCATCGAAATTGAAGATGCCACGCCAGAAATACTTGCCAGCATGATGGTCGGCCGTGATGTTATCCTTGAAGTAGACAAAGAACCCAGCCAACCCGAAGATATCGTACTCGACGTTCGCAATCTTCATGCTGTTGACCACAATAAAACCCACGTCCTTAACGGTGTCTCCTTCCAGGTGCGGACCGGGGAAATTGTGGGCGTTGCTGGCGTCGCCGGCAATGGACAATCCGAACTCATTGAAGTCATCACTGGTTTGCAGAAGGCAGATTCCGGTGAGGTACGCCTCAAGGGTGAGAGCATTCTTGGCAATTCAACTAAAGAGGTCAGTGCCCAGGGTATTTCTACCATTCCCCAAGATCGCCATCATCATGGTCTCATTTTAGACTACAGCGTGGCCGACAATGGTATTTTGGGCATTCATGACCAAAACCCCTACGCTCGTGGTATTCGACGCATGTTCGATGCCGTCAGAAGGCGTGCTGACGAGTTTATTGAAGAGTTTGATGTCCGCACACCCAGCCAGGAAGCATTGGCCCGCAATTTATCCGGTGGCAACCAACAAAAGGTCATCATCGCCCGGGAGATTGGACGCGATCCAGCCTTGCTCATTGCAGCGCAACCCACACGCGGTGTCGATGTTGGTGCTATCGAATTCATCCACAAACGTATCATTGCTCAGCGTGATGCTGGTCGGGGCGTTTTGCTTATCTCCAACGAACTAGATGAGGTCATGGGCTTGAGTGATCGCATCCTGGTTATGTTTCATGGCGAAATCGTGGGTGAGCTATCGGCTGATGAAGCCACAGAAGAGGAATTAGGGCTGTATATGGCTGGGGCAAAACGGAATACGCCGCTGCCTCAAGGAGCGTGAGACACATGAAAAAGACAGCAAATCAGACCCAGCCCGACCAATCTGGCTGGGTAGGTAAATTGACACCTTTGCTCAGAAGAGCAGCCCTGCCTGGTGGCGCCATTTTGATGGCCTTACTGGCAGGAGCTATATTCATCTTAATCATTGGTAAAAACCCCCTCCTAGCCTATTCTGCTCTTATTAACGGGGCCTTCGGCGATCTCTTTTCTATTGGCGAGACTTTGGAGAACACCACGCCCTTGGTTCTAACCGGATTGGCTGTGGCCTTTGCTTTTCGTGCCAAAATGTTCAACATCGGAGCAGAAGGACAATTTTTAGTGGGTTCGCTAGCCGGTACATGGGTGGGCATCAATCTTTCTTTGCCCGCCATCATACACATCCCGTTGGTCTTGTTAGCTGGATTTTTGGCTGGCGGTCTTTGGGGTGGCATTGCTGGTATTCTGAAAGCGACACGCGGGGTTCATGAGGTCATCAGCACGATTATGCTGAATTTCATAGCCTTGTTTTTGGTTGACTTTATCGTTTTAGGCCCGATGAAAGAGGTGTCTGATCTGGATATTCCTCAAACAGAAAAGATTGTGGCAACGGCGCAACTGCCTAAAATCTTGCCCCCATCCCGCCTTTCTGCTGGCATTCTAATAGCTCTTGTGGCTGCTTTTGCCATTTGGTGGTTGTTGTGGAAAACGACCATTGGCTATGAGATTCGGGCGGTGGGTCTAAATCCGGCTGCATCAGAATATGGTGGTATTCGACCCAATTACAATATGTTCCTGGCTATGCTTATTAGTGGCGGTTTGGCTGGATTGGGTGGTGCGATCATTATCTCTGGCCTTTTCTTGCGGTATATTCAGGGTTTTTCACCTGGTTATGGTTTTGCCGCTATTGCTGTTTCGTTGGTAGGTGCCAATAATCCACCAGGTGTGGTTCTGGCCGCGCTGCTTTTTGCCATCCTGAATACGGGGGCACGGGGCATGCAAAATGTGGCTGGCGTGCCTCAGGACACGGTCCTGATTATTCAGGCTCTGGTTATCTTCTTTGTGGCTGCGCCCCAAATTGTGCGCGGTTTGCCGGCATGGTGGGCAAAACGAAAGGCAGGTTCGATGGTTGGAGATGGCCTACAAGCTGAAGGAGGACAATCCTAATGGACGTTTTTCTTTCCGTATTTACGGTAGCTCTATTTGCCTCTACGATTCGTTCGGCAACGCCTCTTTTGTTGGCGGCATTGGGAGGCATTTTTTCGGAACGGTCGGGCATTGTCAATATTGCCTTGGAAGGCATTATGCTGACAGGGGCCTTTTTTGCCATGCTATTTAGCTATATGGGCAATCAATGGGGTTTGCCGGATTGGGCTAGTGCCTGGTTAGGGGTGTTAGCGGCCGTTTTCTTTGGTTATCTCATCTCTATGATTCATGCTATTGTCTCTATTCGTTATCAGGCTGATCAGATTGTCAGTGGCGTAGCTATCAACATCTTGGCTCTGGGCTTGACGGGCTTTTTGCTGCAACGAATCTTCAATATTTCCGGCAATTCGCCCTCTGTGCCTAGTTTGGGTGCTTGGCCGATTCCCGGTTTATCACAAATCCCTATTTTAGGCCCCATCTTTTTCAATCAGCCGCCTGTCGTTTATTTAGCCCTCATTGCTGTGCCTATCACTGCTTTTGTGCTGTTTCGCACACCGTTAGGGCTGCGGCTTCGTTCCGTGGGTGAGCATCCTAAGGCGGCCGATACGATGGGTATCAATGTCTTTCGATTGCGTTATTTGGGCGTGGCTCTAAGTGGCGTGTTGGCAGGCCTAGCTGGCGCATATCTGTCTATTGGACAGTTGAACATCTTTGCCGAAAACATGACGAACGGACGCGGCTTTATTGCTTTAGCGGCCGTTATTTTTGGTAAGTGGAATCCCTGGGGTGCTTTTGGGGCTTGTTTGCTCTTTGGGCTGGCTGATGCCATCCAAATTTCATTGCAGAATGCGGGTGTCAATATTCCTAGCGAATTTTTGTTGATGTTCCCCTATATCCTCACTCTTATTGCCCTGGCTGGCTTTATCGGCCGTTCTAATCCCCCAGCAGCCGTGGGCGTACCCTATCAGAAGTAATTTATTTTCGTGAGGAATTTGGTGGCTCAAAGCCACCAGGTTCCTCGCGATGAAAAGCCATGGACATAAAGCGTGTCATTGTCATTATTTTAGATAGTGTAGGTATTGGCGAGGCGGCTGATGCAGCCGCTTTTGGCGATGTGGGCAGCCATACGCTGGGCAATATTGCCCAGGCTGTGGGCGGCTTGCACTTGCCCCATATGGAAGCGATGGGGTTGGGCAATATTGCTATCCTTGACGGAGTACGACCACAGCGTAGGCCAACGGCCGTTTATGGCAAAATGGCTGAGGTATCGGCCGGTAAAGACACCACTACTGGCCATTGGGAACTGATGGGCATTGAACTACAACAGCCTTTCCCCCTTTACCCTGACGGTTTCCCGCCAGAGGTCATGCGGCCTTTTGAGCAGGCTATTGGGCGTGGCACCTTAGGTAACTATCCTGCCTCTGGCACAGTCATTATCGAAGAGTTGGGCGAGGAGCATATGCGTACCGGGCAGCCCATTATCTATACTTCCGGTGACAGTGTGTTTCAAATTGCTGCTCATGAAGAAATCATCCCAGTAGATGAACTCTACCGCTTATGCCAAATTGCGCGGAAATTGCTGCGCGGGCAACATGAGGTGAGCCGCGTCATCGCCCGCCCCTTTATTGGTCAACCGGGAAACTTTGAGCGTACCGCCAATCGGCATGATTACTCTGTGCTGCCACCTCAGCCAACAGTTTTAGACAATATCAAAGAGGCTGGGCAGATGGTCTACGCCATCGGCAAAATCAAGGACATATTCACAGGCCAGGGTATCACGGAGGCGGTATACACACAGAATAATATGGATGGGGTTGATAAAACCCTAATTGCCTTGCGTGAGCGGCAAGAAACTGGCCTGATTTTTACCAATCTAGTGGATTTTGATGCCAAATTTGGACATCGTAATAACCCACAAGGGTATGCTCAGGCTTTGGTTGAGTTTGATCAACGGTTGCCCGAATTGGTGGCAGCTTTGACCGAAACTGACATTTTGATTATAACGGCCGATCATGGTAACGATCCCACCACACCAGGCACCGATCATACCCGCGAATATGTGCCCATACTGATCACGGGAACGGCCGTTCAGCCAGGCATTAATATCGGTTTGCGTCCCACCTTTGCTGACTTAGGTGCAACCATCGCTGACATCTTAAATGTACCTCCCCCACCACATGGCAGCAGCTTTAAATCACTTATCACGAGAAAACTATGAATGAACAACGAGAGAAAATAAATGCGGCGCGAGAATATATCCAGCGTCAAACATCAATTAAACCACAGCTTGCCATCATCCTAGGCTCAGGGCTGGGTTCATTAATTGATGAAGTACAAATCGAAACCAGTTTACCTTATAGCCAGATTCCCAATTTCCCTGTTTCCACTGTGGCCGGACATGCTGGGCAGCTTGTTTTTGGCACCTTGGCTGGCAAAAAAGTGGCTATGATGCAAGGGCGATTCCATTTCTATGAAGGATATCCCCTCTCACGGGTTGTCTTTCCCGTGCAAGTCTTGCATGCTCTGGGAGCAAAACTGCTCATCGTCACCAATGCTGCTGGCGGTCTAAATCCAGACTTTGAGCCAGGCGATGTGATGCTCATCACCGATCACATCAATATGATGGGCAGCAACCCCCTCATTGGCCCCAATGATGACGAGCTTGGTCCGCGCTTTCCTGATATGACCCGTGCCTATGCGCCGGATCTGTGCGCTCTAGCCCAAAATGTGGCCCAAAAGGAAGAGGTCGCTTTGCAACAAGGCGTCTACGTCGCCACTTCGGGGCCATCCTTTGAAACACCAGCCGAGCGGCGACATTTCCGCATCATTGGTGCCGACGCAGTTGGTATGTCCACCGTTCCCGAAGTGATCGCGGCCAACCATGCGGGTCTTCGCGTCTTAGGTTTTTCCGCTATCACCAACAAAGCCACTGGTGATGCTGATCAACAACCAGACAGCCATGAAGAAGTATTGGCGATGGCTGATGTTGCCAGCAAAAAGCTGGTGCGTTTAGTGCATCAAGTGATCGCCGCTTTGCCGGTTATAGATGATATGGAACCGGCCCAACTACAAGCATTGCTAGAGGAAGATCCTTCCCAACTGGCTCGCTTCATTGACCATACGCTTTTGAAACCGGATGCAACCGGGACTCAAATTACGCAACTTTGTCAAGAAGCTGTACAGTACAACTTTGCTTCAGTTTGTATTAATCCCATTCATGTGAAACATGCTGTTGATCAGTTACAGGGTTCAGCTGTGAAGGTTTGTACAGTCATTGGTTTTCCATTAGGTGCCCTAACGCCAGCCGATAAAATCCGTGAGACAGAGCAAGCCATCGCTGATGGTGCCACCGAAGTGGACATGGTTATCAATATTGGTGCTCTGAAAGAGAGCAATGATAATCTGTTAGAACGAGACATTGCGGGTGTGGTCAAACGCGCCCACAGTCATGGTGTGCTATGCAAAGTTATCATTGAAGTAGGGTTGTTAACGGATGCGGAAAAGGTTCGGGTATGTCAATTAGCCAAGCAAGCTGGCGCTGATTTTGTCAAAACTTCTACTGGTTTTAACAAGGGTGGGGCCACTGTTCAAGATGTGGCCCTCATGCGACAAGTTGTTGGGCCACTGGTTGGTGTCAAGGCATCCGGTGGAGTACGCACATTGGCAGATGCCCAAAGCATGATAGGAGCCGGAGCCAACCGGATTGGTTCCAGTGGTAGTGTGCAGATGATGCAAGAGGCTCTGGCTCGCTCCTAGATGGTAAAGATGACAAGTGGTAGTACAGTGTAAAGCAAGTTTTTATGGTTGAGGAAAGCAAAAAATCGCTGGGGCCGCCTCTCAGTCCCAAAGGGCTGCTCAGAAATCGGCCAGAGCCGCGAAGCTTTCTTGTATTGTTCTAGGTAAAGAGCGTCGGCTATTTGTCATCTGCTATTCCTAACTCTTACGAGGAAAGTAATATGCCAAAAATCACCTTCATCGGTGCTGGCAGCACTGTCTTTGCCAAAAATCTTATGGGAGACATTCTCAGCTTCCCTGAACTCAAAGATGCCACGTTCACCTTGTTTGATATTGATGGAGAACGCCTGCGTACGTCCGAAGTGGTCGCGCACAAATTAGCCAAATCAATAGAGGCCAAGCCTACGATTGAAGCCACTTTAGATCGTCGTGCCGCACTAGAGGGGGCTGATTATGCCATTTGTATGATTCAAGTGGCGGGATATAAACCCGGTACTGTCACTGACTTTGACATCCCTAAAAAGTATGGACTGCGCCAAACCATTGCTGATACGCTGGGTATTGGGGGCATCATGCGTGGCTTGCGTACGATTCCTGTTTTGTTGGACATGTGTCGTGATATGGAAGAGCTTTGTCCTGAGGTGACCTTTCTGCAGTATGTGAATCCGATGGCCATCAACTGTTGGGCCATTAACCGGGCCACCAACATCAATACTATTGGCTTGTGCCATAGCGTGCAGGGCACGGCTTTACAGTTGGCAGGGGATATTGGGGTGCCGCTTCAGGAGATCAATTATCTCTGTGCTGGCATCAATCATATGGCTTTCTACCTCCATTTTGAGCGCAATGGCCAAGATTTGTATCCTTTGCTGCGTCAGGTGGGACAAGATGGTGAATTTCCCAAACGGCCGCATGGCACTGGGCCTATTTCTGATACGGTTCGTTATGAGATGTTCCAGCGCTTGGGCTACTTTGTCACCGAATCAAGTGAACATTTCAGCGAATACACGCCCTATTTTATCAAGCAAGATCGACCAGAGTTGGTTGAAGAGTTTGAAATCCCCTTGGATGAATATATTAATCGCTGCGAATTACAAATTGCTGCTTGGGAATCGCTCCGTGACTATTTAGAGGATGAGAACACGACGGTGGAGCATGAGCGTAGCGGGGAGTATGGTTCACGCATTATTCATAGCATGGAGACAGGCAAGCCCCGAGTAGTATATGGTAATGTGATGAACAATGGTTTGATTGATAATTTGCCAGTAGAAAGTTGTGTGGAGGTGCCGTGCTTAGTACCTTATTTTTGCACGAAAACGTGCAAACAGAGGCGGTTTCTATTCAAATTGAACAAATTGATGCAAACAGAGGGCATTTCTATTCCAATTTTGGGCGTTGATTAGGCCATTTTCAGCAATTGTGTCACTATCCTCAAAAAGTTCATTTGACTTAGGTCACGAGGAGAGCGAAATAATGAAGCTAGAATTTAGTTTAACCCAGGAATTGACGAACACCCAGTATGCGCCCTTGGCGGCTTTGCTGGCTTATTACGAAGCCGAAAAAGCCCTTGAACCTTTACAATCAGTCACATCAGCAGCCAAAAGTGGCGATTTTACGCTGGCGGAGAAGCTTGAACAGCTTCTCGTGAGCATTTTGGCTGGTTGCGAATATATTTCTGTGGTCAATACGAAACTTCGCCCAGAGCGAAAATTAGCACAAGTCAAACGAATCGGTCACTTTGCTGACCAATCAACCCTCTCTAGAGGGCTAGATGAGCTAACTCAAATGAATCTCAGCCAATTGGAGGCCGCCGTCCGCCAAATCAGCGACCGTTGCAGCCAAACCCGAGCGCATGACTGGCGTGCCTTTTTGGAATTGGACTTCGATTTATCGGCTCTACCTTGCGGTAGGCAGGCCGAAGGCGGCCAAAAAGGGTATGCTGGCGGTAAAAAAACCAGATTGTACGCCAATTAGCCCGCATAAATGCCGTTTCTTATCGTGAAACCCTATGGTCCGACCTGTTTCCGGGCAACCAATTGACGATGCAATGTTTACAACAAGCGGTCTTAGCTGTCGAAAGTTCATTTGAGTTAGCTCTAGAGCTACGAAAACGGACGCTTTATCGCCTTGATGGTGGTTCAGGCACCGATGAAAACCTGCGTTGGCTGTTGCACAGAGGCTATCAGGTTGTGGGGAAAGGCTTCTCTGGCAAGCGGGCCAAAGCACTGGCAGCCCACGTTTCCCGCTGGGATGCCGATGCTGACCAAAGCTGGCTGGGGTGGGTTGACCCGACCTTTGACCTAGGTCGGCCTGTCCAAGTTTTAGTCAAACGACGGCAACACAAAGGAAAACTAAAGCACAGCTACTATGCCACCACCTTGTCCTTTCCTTCTAAGAGGGCCTTCATGGAGCGCTACAACCAGAGAGGCGGTGCTGAAATTGAACAATTTCGCAATGACAAAAGTGGTTTACATTTGTCGGCACGCCGTAAGCAGAGCTTTACCGCCCAAAAAGCATTGATTCTGCTCACCGACCTCGCTCATAATTTATTAGCCGATTTCCACCGACGCGCTTTGGTTGATTCTCGCTTTGCCGCTTGGGGTCTCAAACGTATCGTCCGCGATTTGCTGGCGCTTCCGGGTCGGCTCCATTTCCGTTCGGGACAACTCAAACGAATCGAATTGTTGGCTTCGCATCCCTACGCTGATGAACTGATTATTTGTTTGGAAAAGTACTGTTTGGGCCGTTTTGGCTCTAATTCTGAATAGAAACGGCCCCTATTTGCATGGATTATGTCAAACAGAATAGAAATGCGCTCTATTTGCGCAAAAATAAGGTAGTAGATAAAAATGGGGTGCAGCCGACGCGGATTGGCAAGCTACCACCACAACTGTCGGCCTTAATGCAGACCAATATCAATGTGCAATCGCTTACTGTGGAAGCGGCTCTCACAGGCAAGCGTGAGCACATTTACCATGCGGCTATGCTGGACCCGCACACAGCAGCCGAACTGAGCCTTGACCAAATTTGGTCATTAGTGGATGATTTGATTGAAGCGCATGGCGATTGGCTGCCTGAATACCAGTAAGCACTGTTCGGTGATCAGTAATCAGTAGGTTGACAGGATCTAAACTGATTACGGATTACTGCTGACTGGCTACTGATTACTAATATGTTTGACCCAACTGAACACCCCCATCGTCGCTTGAATCCGTTGACGGGTGAATGGGTATTGGTGTCGCCACAGCGGATGAAACGGCCGTGGCTGGGGCAAGTGGAGAAGGTGGTGGAAGCACAACGAGCGTCTTATGACTCCGCCTGTTATCTTTGCCCCAACAATATCCGAGTCGGTGGCCAGCGAAACCCCAATTATGATAGCACCTTTGTCTTCGATAATGACTTCGCCGCGCTTTTGCCAGAAACACCAGTTGTCGACAATGCCAATTCTTTGCTGCAGGCCCAAGACATACGGGGCACGTGCCGCGTTATTTGCTTTTCGCCACGCCATGATTTGACGCTGCCGGAGATGGAGATTGAGGCGATTCGAGCTGTGGTGGATGTATGGGCGGAGCAAACGGCCGATCTGGGTCAGACCTACCAATGGGTACAGATCTTTGAGAACAAGGGTGCGGTTATGGGCTGTTCTAACCCCCATACACACGGGCAGGTTTGGGCGATGGATGTCTTGCCCAACGAGGCGCGAAAAGAAGATAAGCGGCAGCGGGTCTATTTTGAGAAGGTGGGACGGCCGTTGCTCCTTGATATTGCTCAGGTTGAAGGCGATAAACAAGAACGCATTGTTGTGG
Source organism: Promineifilaceae bacterium (SeqCode) (assembly GCA_965223555.1). Taxonomy (GTDB): domain Bacteria; phylum Chloroflexota; class Anaerolineae; order Promineifilales; family Promineifilaceae; genus CBDCWU01. The sequence goes on along the minus strand of CBDCWU010000007.1, from coordinate 859,976 downwards.
AGAATGAACATTGGCTGGCTGTTGTGCCCTATTGGGCTGTGTGGCCTTTTGAACTCTTGCTCATGCCGCGCCGTCATGTCCTGCGTCTCCCTAATTTGCATGATGATGAACGAGACACATTGGCTGATATTCTAAAACGCTTACTGACGAAGTATGACAACTTGTTTGAAATGTCGTTCCCTTATTCGATGGGTTGGCATGGGGCACCGTTTGCGGATGAAACGAACTATTGGCAGCTCCATGCCCATTTTTATCCGCCACTGCTGCGCTCGGCTACGGTGAAGAAGTTTATGGTGGGTTTTGAGATGTTGGGAGAGGCGCAGCGGGATTTAACGGCCGAACAAGCGGCCGTTCGTTTGCGTCAATTATCGGATGTGCATTACAAAGAGATCATATGAAATCTTCCCTAAAAACTCTTATGATTTGTCTGTTGCTTATGTTTGGCACATCTTGTTCAGTTTTAAGGTCACAGTCTCTAACACCATCGGATATTGATGGGATTAACTACCATCTTCAAGAGCGTTATCGTATTGATGGTGCGGCTATGTTGCCATCATTCCCAGATGGGACAATTGTCGTTGTAGACGAAAAAGCATATGAGCAGAATCTTGTTCAACGAGGAGATGTTATCGTTTTTCAACATCCAAACAATCCTGAACGAATTCTATTTAAACGGATCATTGGTTTGCCAAATGAGCAAGTCCAAGTAATAGATGGGGTTGTTTCAATTGATAGCGTTCAAATTGTAGAAAGCTACGTTGAAGAAAAAGCAACTTACTTTTTTAGTGGCTTGCAACTTGGTGAAAACGAATATTTTGTTTTAGGTGATAATCGGAACGATTCCAGCGATTCACACAATTGGGGGCCATTGCCAAGCGAAAATATTATTGGCAAAGTGATAAAAATCTGCCAAGCAGATTCTTCTGATGCCTGTGAGGCTATTACCCCCATAACTTATAATCTAGAAAATTAGACAGCACATTATGAGTACACTTGACCAAGTGGTAAATAGCAAATTTGAAGAACGGTTTGGCGAACGGCCGTCTCACATTGTCCACGCCCCTGGCAGAGTCAATCTCATTGGGGAGCATACTGATTACAACGATGGCTTTGTGTTGCCGATGGTTATTGACCGGGCAGTGTGGATTGCTCTGCGACCCCGAACTGACGGTCAAGTGTCCATCTATTCACTCGATTATAAGGAAACGGCCGAGTTCAACCTGGACAACTTCCAGTACGAGAGCTCGCATTGGCTCGAATATGTCAAAGGCGTGGCGGATGCTTTGCAAGAGGCAGGTTATCAGTTGCAGGGTTGGGAAGGAGTGATGGCGGGCAATGTGCCGCGAGGAGCAGGCCTCTCCTCCTCAGCCGCTTTGGAATTGGCGACGGCGCAGGCTTTTACGGCCGTTTCCCATCTAACATGGGATGCGGCTAAAATGGCACAACTGGCTCAAAAAGCAGAAAACGAGTGGGTGGGTGTCAACTGCGGCATTATGGATCAGATGGTGTCGGCGGCGGGCCAGCCCCATCATGCGCTGCTAATTGATTGTCGTTCACTTGAGACTGAACTTGTACCATTGCCAGAGGAAACGGCCGTTGTCATTTTAGACACCAATACACGGCGTGGCCTGGTTGATTCAGCTTATAATGAACGGCGTGAGCAGTGTGAAATAGCAGCCGCTTATTTTGGTGTGCTTGCTTTGCGCGATGTTTCCCTGGCTGAATTTGAGGCTAAAGGGGGTGGCTTGGATGCACTTATTCGGCAACGGGCGCGGCATGTGATTAGTGAGAACGAACGAGTGTTAACGGCCGTTGCTGCCATGCGCCATAACGATCCAGTCCAACTCGGTCAACTGATGAACGCCAGCCATGCTAGTTTGCGCGATGATTATGCTGTTTCCAGCCATGAACTCAATGTGATTGTGGAAATTGCTCAGGCACAAGCAGGTTGTTACGGGGCACGAATGACGGGGGCAGGGTTTGGGGGTAGTGTTGTAGCTCTCGTCCAGGCAGAAAAGGCGGCTCCATTTGCTCAAGTTGTAGCTGCACAGTACAAATTAGCTGCCCAGTTAACGCCGAATATCTATATTAGCTGAGAGGGATAGATACTCAGGGTGATTCAGTTCTATCCCACAAGCACTCTAAATTGACTATTATTGACTACGAAGGGCGCGAAATTCACTAAAAATACCGTATCTTCGTGAATCTTTGTGGGCTTGGTGGATAGCAAAGCCGAGAACTGAACAGCCCTTGTAGAAACCAGTCAGCAATGGCTAGCCTTCAACCACCATTGTGCCATCCTGCTGCTGTTTCAACTTCTCCAGCTTAGCCTTCGTTTCACGCCAAGTAATTTTGGAAAGTCCCAACTTTTGCCGGATGTCATCTGGCTCGACACCGTTTCGCAAATCACGTAGGGCAGAGACCCAACGCAAATTCTCAAATGAGAGCAGCCCTTTGTCAATGCCAGCTGCCTCAGCCACATCGTGCAACACATATTCTAAATTGCGGGCAGTACAGGTGAATACGGTGTCTGGAGGTGTATACTGAGCCAAATACTCATCTAAAACCATGAGCCAACTCGCATCTAGCGGCACCTTGCGTTCTTTGTAGCGTAAGCGTGGGTTGGCGTAGCGGATGAACAAAACGGGTTCGTCGGGTTCGTTGCGGTCAATATGGTTGGGAACCATGTTCATGGCTTCGCTTTTCTTAACGCCCGTCTTGAGCAAAAGTGTGAGCAGTAAATGGGGGCGGGCATCGGGCTTTTTATCATCATAGCGAATCGCTTGGGTGACAGCCAGCGATTTTTCGAGATCAGCCTCAGTGGGGACAGTGGGTAAGGGGCTGGTGACGCTTTTTTGGATGACCTCTGCGGCGGGATCGTAGGGCAAAACGCCAGCTTCATGCAGCCAACTAAATAACACCTTCAAGGTGGTGACGCGCCGGGCGTAGGATTTGGGGCCACAGGGAACACCCCGTTCGGTCACCAACCAGTTCAGAAAGTCATTGAGGTTTTTGGTACCAATTTTGCCGATGGGTTGACCCATGCCTAAGAATTTACCTAGCAGGCGCACATCACTGGCAAAGGCTTTGACGGTGTTGATAGCAAAACCTTTGTCGCGCATGTGCTCTTCAAAGACACCTAGCGTGGCTTGGATCGAGGCTGTAGGGACGAGTGGGGGTGTTTGCTCATCTACCTCAGGTGGCAAGGTGCCTTCGGGGAATAGATTAACTTGTCCGTCGCTCATAACACGCTCCTTTTCGCATAGATACAAGGAGATTAGAACATTTGAACGGTTTTGTCAAGCGTTTTGGAGAAACCGATTGCTAGAGCCAATTGCTGGCTCCAGCACCTAGGCTTGGCTATGGTTAATCGTGGCCGATGAGGGGTAGATACAAGCGGTGATCTAGAGTTACGCTGCTGGTAACTTGGACAACGGCCATGGCCATGTCGCTGCCCACCGCATTGGTGACAGTCAAAGTGACAGTATACACGCCTGTGGCTGTGTAAGTGTGGGTGGGGGTTAAGACTGTACTAGTCGCCCCATCACCAAAATCCCAATGATAGTTGAGGTCATCGCCAGTGGAGGTGTTGGTAAAAAGGGAGGGGGTTCCTAGTTCAAGGGGAGAAGGGGTGGTGAAAACGGCCGTTGGGGCCAATAATATCTCCACGGTACCAGTGACCGTATCTAGGCCATAAGGGTTGGTGGCGCTGAGAATGATCGTATAGCTACCCGTGGTCGTGTAGGTGTGGGTGGGGTTAATACTGGTGTCGATCGGACTACCATCGCCGAAGTTCCATTCATAAGTGGGCGAGGCGCCTGAAGATTGGTTACTAAATTGAGTAGTCGTGCCCCAAGCATCGGGACTGGTGGAGGTGAATACGGCCGTTGGTGTAGTGCCTGCTACGCAGCCAGTACCAGCGCCGCGAATGCTGATATCATCTATGTGCCAGCCATCATCAGTAATGGAGAAATCAGAGGTGAAGCGGAAACGGATTTGGGCTGTGGCTTGGTTATCCAGAGAGGGAGCAGCCAAAGAGATAGCTTCCCATTGGGTATGTGGACCGTCAAAAGAAGCAATTTCTGTCCAGTTTGAGCCATCAGTGGAAACTTCAACGCGACAATAATCATAACCAGCTTCGGTGTCACAGATTTGCCAATACTCGATGAGGACATTGCTGTAGCTAGACAGATCGAGTATTGGCGAAGTGAGAGAGGTATTACGATTGTTGCTATAGTTGCCGCTAGGGCTGTCTGTCCAAGAGTGGCTGGGACTGTGGGCTGTCTCAGTGGTGATGGACCAGGGTGTTTGTGCTGTCCAACCCATGTTGCCACTTTCTACATCATCGCTGAAGACATTGCAGTAGGGGTAAAGGGTGAAATCTTGTTGAATGGTTTGCAGGTTATGGGCCACCACGTTGGTGATGGAGGCGGTGGCATAATTGGGGCTGTTGGGCACGGCCGTTAACGTGTAGGTATCACTAATGACTTGCATTTGATACTGGCCATTGCCGTCCGTAGTAGTCTGGAAAAGATCACTGGCAGTGATAGTGGCTTCAAGCGGATTGCCACTATCTGCGGCCTGTACTGTACCGCCAATCGTAGGGGCCACGGTCGGGTCAACCACATACAAGAAGATGGCACTAAAAACACCCCAATTGCCGTTGGCGTCTTGCCCGCGTACAAAGACCGTGTGCAAACCTTGGCTGAGACCTGTGGTGTCAATGACTCCATACGCATCTTCCACAGAACTATTGAAATTACCGTCAACGGCCGTCATCGTCACCGAAACAGGCACAGTACTTGTTACCCAAGGGGGTACATCTATGTAATATTCGGCTCCAGCGATATTTTGGGTAGGTTCGGTGCCATTTTGGTTGTTGAAACGGGTGTCGTCTAAAGTAACCGTAATTGTGGTGACGCTGTTGGTGCTGATGGGGTTGATATCTAGCGCAAGATTGATTGCTTCTGGTCCAGCAGGGTCCAGATACGGGGCACGTACCGCTTTGGCAGCGTAGATGAGAGCCTGTAAGTTGTCGGGCAAAATCGTATTTTCAAATGCACCACAGCCTTGGAAGAAGGCCGTGCCTAGCTCAAAGGTGTAAGCTGGCAAGCCCAGTTCGCCATAAGCGAAATCATCCGTTGTGCCATCAGTTGGATAGAGGCCAATGGCTTGTTCAGGATAATAATCATTAAAGTAAGCCAATTTGCGCCCCAATGTGACCAGTTCTGTATCATTGCCTGTTGGTGTGTTGCCAAATCCCCAAGGCCACAGCACCAATTCACTAAAACTGTGCACATCCAAGAAGATACCCGTTGTGGTTAGAGGGGCCGATGCGCCAAGGGGTGCATCCCGCAAGTCGGGGAATTGACCCATGACATAGTTTTGTACGGCTTGGACTTCTGGCTCGGAGGCTGGGCTGGGGCCACGATAGGTGCTGGAACATTGGCTGCCACTAGAGCCGCCGCAGCAGCCCCATTGAAACTGGAAGTTGCGGTTGAGGTCGGCGCCACGGCTGGTGGAGGCAGGGCTACAGTAGTTTTGGTTGGTGTTTTTGCGCCAGGAAAGGCCGGTTTCTGCTTGTTTACGGCCGTCTGGATTGGACTGCAACAGCATATGCACTTCATTGTAATCGAGCAGCCAGGTGGCATCAGCGTTTGTACCGTAATTATTGATGAGGTATTCGGCAAAGCGGGTGTTGAGTTCCGCAGTGGTGTATTCGCGGGCATGGATGGCGCTCATGATGAATAGTTTGGGTTTGGGGCCTGGGATAGTGCTATTGGTTAGGCGTAACACCATGATGTCATAGCCGCCCAGTCCGGCCATTTTTTCCCAAGAGTCGCCAATGTCTGTCCAGGTGGCCAGGTCAGGATGTTGTAGGGCTATCTGTTCGGCCGTTTGGAAGGTTTCTTCAACGGTACGATAGCAGGCATAACCGGGGATGCCGCCACCTTGATTGAGCGAGGGCAGACGAGGGGTATTGAGTTCGGCCGTTAAGGCTTCGTCAATGACAATGGTGAAACCCATATCGAGGAGCTGTTGATACTCAACGGCCGTTACCTCCACCGTAACAAAGTTCTTGACATAATCCACATGCCAGGGTTCCTTCCAGGTTGCTAAATCGGCCACCATTTGTGGGTCGGAGAAGTAAGCATCGACCACCACAAAATCATACTCAAATTCAGGGCCGTCGGCTGCAGGGATAGCTTGTGGTGTAAAACTCCAAACCAGGCCAAGCAGGCTAATCATCAAGGTTGTTATGTATAGTGTCCGTTTCATCTTTCACCACCTGTTCAAAATCATTCAGAATCGATTTGCGATCTCATTGGCCCAATTCATACACATGAAACAGGGGATCGGCATGAAATCCCGAAACAGTCTTGAGTTCTCCACCGGGGAATTGGCTTTGTACAGCAGTGGCCTCGCCAAAACGCTCCGGCAGGAAAATAAACACACGATTGGATGCTGATGATTGGGGCAAGGTGGCAGCTTCAGCCGGAATATCAAACAAATTGGCATTTTCCTGAAAATCTTGCACTAAAAAGGGAATAGTGGGAAAGCTCACATACATATTGGGCGGCCCGTAAAAATAAACGGTCCAATCCCCGGTTAAGCTGTTGAGATAGTGGGACATATTATCAGCTATTTCCGTGTTGCGATCACCATAGGTGTGTTGTGATTGGTAACGGCCGTAATAAAAATACACATCCATCCCTGCCAAGACAATGGTTACGGCCATCAATACAACTGAGAAAGTGCGCAGTGAGGCATGCGAAGAGGATTCTGTTGCTTCCTTTTTTCCGATCAGCAAACGGCCGATCCACACCAAAGCCACCGCTGCCAACAGACTCAAGGCTGGCGCTGCCACAATCAGACGATGGCTGTTAGGCGGATTTTCCAACAAAATGGCCCCAAAAATCAGTGTCACCACCACCCACACCGCCAACAAACTATACCTCAGTTGGTCGATGCGCCAGACAGCCAAGCCCAAACCTATTAAAAACAGCAGTGATGGTCCCAAACTAAGCAATGGTGCATCTGGTCTGTAGGCAGGACTATTGTCTAGCCCTGTGTTAAAGGACAAGGCTCCGCGTCTAATCTGATGCCCCCAAATTTGGCTGCGGCTTTGGCCAGTGAAGGCTACCTCCCGGCTGAGCCAGCCGCTTTGATTGTCCAAAATGCCCAGCGAGTTGGCCCGTTCCATAAAAAGGCCAGGATGGCTGTTGTAATAAAGCAGCAGCGGCAAAGCGACAACCAGAGCTAGTCCAAGCGCGGCCACACTATGCCGCCAATTGGTGATGAGTTGTCGCATGTGGAAAACGGCCGTCAATCCCAACAACAGCAATAGCATAAGCGGCAGTAGGTGAGAACTGGTGAAAAAGTAGGCATTAAGGCCAATTGCCAGCCCTGCCAACAGCCATAGTCGCCGTGAGTCGGCCCGTTCCCAAGCTAAGGCTAATAACCCCAAGGCCAATAGTACCATAAACGGGTCCCAAATATTTGTGATCCCCATCCGGCTGAATTGGATGTGAAAATGGGAACCAAGCAGCAAAATAGCAGCAACTAAACCTACTTCACGCCCCCACAGCCGCTGGCCCAGTAGATACGCCAACAGCACCGTGGCAGCCCCTACCCAGGGTGACAGCAATCGTACTGCCAATGTGGACGGCCCCAGCAGCTTAAGAGGTATCGCCAACAGGGTATAGGGCAGCGTCGGATTTGTCAGCCAACCTGTGGCAAAGGGATTGGTGAGTGTGCCGTTTAACACGCCCATCATATCCAGGCCAATGCTGGCCTCCGTACCATTGAGAACAAAGGGCAGTTGGGTGAGATTAACGGCTCGGACGAGTAAGGCGATGACGAAAAGAACAGTGGGAACAAGTAGGTTGCGGAGGCTGAGCGATTGGGCAATGGTGTTAGTGGGCAATTGGGTCATGGGGCTATTTTTGTCAGAGAGGGCATAAAAGGCAACGGCCGTAGCTGCTATCCAGGACAAAATAGCAAAGCCGCCATTGGCCGAACTACCCAAGCTTTGCGCGGCCACAGCCAATACTAAGCCAGCCACAAAGAGCCAACGGCGTGGCGAGATTTGGTCGAGGCTAGGTGCAGAGAGTGACGGCCGTTCCCTTGCTGTCTCATCAACCATGCCCCCTGCGCTGTCCGTTGCAACCTCTGCCACTGCCATCTCAACTGGTTCAGCTACCTCCCACTCAACATCAGTAGTTTGCCACGCTACTGGCTCCGCTCGCTCCTCTCCTGCCGTTTCTGTCAACTCGGCCAAGGTGAAGGGATAGGCGGCGGGCAAGATGGCCCGAATCGGCCCATCAGCCACCTTGCGGGCGATAATCAGTATATAGGCCCCTTCCTCGCCAAACGGCTCCTCGAAAAACGGCCGTACCCATTGTTCCGTCCGTTGCAAATTATTGTGCCAGGGGGCGATAATCCAGTGCCCCGTTAAGAAATGCAAAACGGCCGCTGGCAGTCCCTGCACATGCCCCCACTCCAAAGCTCGCAGTGCTTCCTCAGAAAAATAATATTGCCATCGTTCCACCGTGAAGCCCGCCTGAGCCAATCTTTGCGCCCACATTTCTGGCGGATCAGTGTGTGCATGGCGCGAAATAAAATTGAAAAATGCGCGATATTGATTGGCTAAACCCCGTAAGCCCAATCGCTCCAAAAAGGCCGCACCACCCAAATACTTTGTGAAATAGTGACTGGGCATCGTCATCACAAAAGGTGCGCCAGGCTGCAAAACTCGGCTCGTCTCCTGCAAAACGGACTGTATATCCGGGATGTGTTCCAACACCGAATTGCTGATGGCACTTCCAAAATGATAATCTGGAAAAGGTTGATAATCACCCATGCCTTGCAGCACCATCTCATACATGCCCGAAGCCTGTGCCTTTTGCAAAGGTCCCCACCAAGGATCGGTGCCCAGGGCCAATGGTTCGGCAAAGGTCATCTGCGTAAAATGACCATCGCCACAACCCACATCCAGCGTCGGCCCAGGCAAAGCAATATGCTGATAAAAGCGCGCTTCCACTGAACGCAGCAAAGCCCGAAAAGCCGGAATCGTCTTTAGTTGCCGCCAGAGAATGTCGTCGTTGTTATTTTGCTGCTGATAACTCACTTATTACAGAAGTAAGCAGTAAAGTGTAAGTAGTAAATGGTATAAGCACTGTTTACTAAACACTGCCTACTGCTCACTGATAACTATCCCGCATTGCTCGCAGCCGCTCATAAGCTAGTGGTTCGCTGGTGTGGGCTTGAAAACGGCCGTTGCGTAAATCCTCAAACAGCCGCACATACTCCGTCGCCGTCACCGCTGGCAAAAAGCTGTCTCCAATCAACTGTGGATCACGCATATAGGCCTGTTTGTTCGTCAAAATCCGAATAATCGCCGCCGCCAATGCCTCATGATCACCAATTGCTGTCACCTCCCCCATGCCCGTCATCGTCACTGGCTGGCGTACGCCGGGCAGAGCACAAGTGGCCACTGGCACCCCACTCTGCATGGCCTCAATCTGCACCATGCCAAAGCTCTCTGTGCTGTTCAGACTGCACATACACAACACATCCAAATTACGGTAAAAAGCAGCAAAATCCGCCCCTTCCAGCAGCCCCAGCAAATGATACGTTCCCTCATACTGCTTGAACAAGGGAGCTAGCCGGGCTGCATAGGCCTCCTCGCCGAGAATGTTTTCATACGGCCCTGCGTGCAGCACTTTTACCTTGGGGAACTGTTTTTGCACAAGGGGCAATGCTTTCAGCAATACCTCCACCCCCTTCTCTGTCGCCAATCGGGCAGCTAGGCCAATCACTTCATGCCCCTCTAAAGCGTGCTTTTCACGGAAGGCTTTTGCCTCCGCTTCGGTACATGTCACCATTTCCACTGGTGGCGGAATCACTTTTAACTTGCTATCCACATAGGGTGCAAGATAGGGTGAGTGTGAGCCATAATCGCGTGTATACGTCACTACAGCGTCACTGAGATGGCCCGCCAGTTGATTCATTAGCAGCACCACCCGGTCTACCATGCGATTGAAAAGGCCCGGCGGCAGTTGTAAGTCACAATGATAGGTAAGCACAACTGGCTTCTGCATCAAGCGACCGCGCAGAGCCACCCCAGGCGCATCAAATTGGGGCAAATGGAGATGAATCACATCTGTCTTTCGTGCCAACTTCCAGGCCATTGGTCCAAAGCTGGGCATGAGAACCCCCTTGCTCACGCGTAAAGCCACCGGAACCCGCACAATCTTTACCCCATCTTGCACATCATAACGGGGCAGGGCAGGATCATATTGCGAAGTGAGTACTGTAACATCATGTCCCTGTTGCACCAGGGCTTTGCTCAGCCACTCCACGTAAATGGTCAGCCCACTCATCCAAGGGCGGTAATAGGTTAGAACTTCGAGTATTTTCATAGTTTGTCAATCATTAATATCTAACCTGGACAAGTCAGAAAAATGGGGCACAGAGAAGCAGAGACGTGCGGAGAATGAAAGGACAATTCTTCTCTGTCTCTGTGAATCTTTGAGTCTACGCTGTGAATCTCTGTGTCATTTTCTAGTTATCTGTTCCAGAATTTTACTTGTTACGTAACATGAAACCCGCAAGTGACGCGGTACCTATTGTTTATTGCTCGTTGTTTCCTCTTTTCGACGCATAAAGGCACGGGTAGAGGCAACAACATTGCTAAAGGTCGCGCCTGTGCTGTAGATGCCGATGATACCTAAAATCACTGATTCCACCATATTCAGGGCATGATACAGAAAGGCAAAGCTGGCTGATTCAGCTTCTGGCTGGCCTAAAATGCGCAGGGCGGCAATGACGCCTGCATGAAAAACGCCAATTTGCCCTGGTGACGAGGGCAAGGCAATGCTGAAAGCAGCTGCGCAGACGACAAAGCCGGCTTCGGCTAAGCTAGGCTCTAAGTTAACACCGAAGAGGGTGCTGTAATAGGAAAAAACGATGGGCAACCAGGTGAATATGGTCAGGATAATAAGTATAAAGCCATCTGTGAAACGAGTCAGGCTGCTGAGGCCGGCTAGAAGGTCGTCCAAGCGTTGAACCCAGGCTGGCGTGTCGAGAAATTGGATGCGGTTGAGAATGGTTGTGGCAAGGCGGCCGGCAAATGGCCGTTGATTCGCCGCCACAATCAACATCACAATTGCCCCAATGGCTGCAATTCCCGAAATGCGGGCGGCTGCCTGCATCCAATCTGGCAGCTGATCCACACTGGCTAACGTCAGGGGCAACAAAGTGACAATAAACAGCATGTCAAGGATGCGCTCTACTACCATCGTGGAGACGCCCCGCGAAATGGTCACAGGTGGCACATTGCCAATTAGGACAGCCCGAGCCACATCCCCTATGCGGAAGGGCAAGGTGTTAGTCAACATGTAGCCCACGTTTTGAATGTCAAACACTTGCCGCCAAGGGATGTCGTTATTGAGCATAAACCGCCAGCGTATGGCCCGCATGATCATAAACATCAAAATGCCCAGTGCACTTAGACCCAAATAACCATACCGGGCCGTGCGCAGAGCCTGCCAAATCTCAATGGGACTAATAAATAGGAAGATGGCTGCTAAGCAAAGGAAGCTGATGCCCATCCCCACCCAAAACTGTTGCCGCTGCTTGGATTCTTTCATCGCGGCGGGATTATAACGGAATGTAACGAATCCGTGAATAAAGTTGCTCTTGCTGTCTGAGCCACGTATTATTTGAGGCATCTGTTTTGACGGTGCAATGACATGCAGGACAACATCATTTCTATTCGTAAATGGAAAGAACCAACACCTCCCACGGAGGATAGTCTGCAGCAATTATTGCAGCAAGAAGGTTTTTCCCCTATCCGCTGGGCAAACAATCCTGGTGATTTTTATGAGGCGCATGCCCATGATTATCATAAAGTGATCTTGGTTGTTTCCGGTTCAATCACCTTTGGTTTTCCCATTGAGGGGGAACCGACAATACTTCAGGCTGGGGATCGGCTTGATTTACCGGCGGGTGTAATGCACAATGCCGTAGCGGGGCCACAAGGAGTTGTTTGTTTGGAAGCACACAAATAGTTTGGAGCAAGTGGCATGGAATATGTGAATTTAGGGCATTCTGGATTAAAGGTGTCTCGCATCTGTTTGGGGATGATGTCATATGGCACATCTAAGTGGCGTGATTGGGTGTTGGATGAGGTAGAAAGTCGGCCGTTAATTCAGTATGCGTTGGAGAAGGGCATTAATTTTTTTGACACGGCCGATATGTACTCCATTGGTATCAGTGAAGAGGTCACGGGGCGGGCTTTGCGCGATTTTGCCCGGCGGGATGAAGTGATTATTGCCACCAAGGTATATCAGCCCATGAGTAAAGACCCCAATGATCGTGGCCTGTCGCGCAAACATATCATGGATTCCATAGACCGTTCCTTAAAAAGATTAGACACGGATTATATTGACCTCTATCAGATTCATCGTTGGGATAATGAAACACCGATTGAAGAGACATTAAGTGCATTACATGACCTGGTAAAAGCCGGTAAGGTTCGGTATGTTGGTGCTTCTAGTATGTTTGCTTGGCAATTTGCAAAAGCCCTCTATTTAGCGGATTTGCACGGTTGGACACGCTTTATCTCCATGCAGAATCATATGAATCTTATTTACAGGGAGGAGGAGCGAGAAATGATACCTCTTTGCCTTGACCAAGGTGTTGGTGTTATCCCTTGGAGTCCATTGGCACGCGGCTTCCTGACAGGTAATCGCTTCCGTGATGGAGGGGGTCCTACTAGACGGTCAAATAGTGATCTGTTTGCCTACGAAATGTATTATCAACCGGAAGACTTTGAGATAGTAGATCGAGTCATACAAGTATCTGCACGTTTGGGTATTAGTCCAGCGCAGATCGCTTTGACTTGGCTGCTACATAAACCAGGGGTTACAGCCCCGATTATCGGTGCCCGAAAAGTCCAGCATATAGATGAAGCGGTTGCAGCGACACAGATAAGGTTATCTGATGAAGATATTTTTCAGCTTGAAGAATTTTATAAGCCTCATTCTGTTCTCGGTCACGAATAAACCATAGGCAGCCAAAAGTTATCGGATGCGGGGTAATGCTGTATTGGGGGAACGGCCGTATCAATCGTTAATCGTTAATCGAAAATCATCAATAGAAACGGCCGTTTATTCTTGACAGACCCCCTTTCCTGCTATAAATTAGAACATATGAGCGATGATTGGATTCGGGCGAGCGAAATTAGCAACTTTGTTTACTGTCAACGGGCCTGGTGGTTACAACGAATGCGCCATGTCTCGCCCGCTAATGTGCGTGAATTGCAAAGAGGAAGCCGACATCATCAGCAACACGGCCGTTTGCTCACCCGTGCTGTTTGGACACGCCATTTGGCTTATATGCTGCTGTTTTTTGTGATGGTGGTCATTGCCTACCGCATCATGATGGGGATATGAGTCATGGCTGTGAGCTGGGGCACGATTCAATTGGGTGTAGTGTTGCTGCTGTTGGTAACGGCCGTTTATCTCTGGGCACGTGGCTTGCAGCAGCAAACGGGTTTGCCCGATGGTGATGTGGTCTACACCGACAGCGGCACCTGGTATCGTAATGGCGATCCTCTCTTTGCCCAAGATTTGCGGCTGGTGGGCAAGCCTGATTATCTCGTCGAACAGTCAGATGGGATGATCATCCCCGTTGAGCTAAAATCCAGTCGTGCTCCGCAAGAGCCACGCGAGGGGCACATCTTGCAACTAGCTGCCTACTGCCTCCTGGTTGAGGAAAATTATGGCTTGCGCCCCGACTTTGGCATCATCCAATACAAAGATAAAAGTTTTGCCATAGATTACACGGAGATGCTTGAGGATGAATTGCTCGATGTGCTGGACGAAATGTATGAAGGTCTGGCGGGGGTTGAGCTAGAACGGGATCATAATGATTGGCGTAAATGTGCCAAATGTGGGGTGCGGGGACATTGCTTCCAGCGTCTGGCTTAGCGGAAAGGGTAAATAGTAATCGGTGAGCGGTAAACGATAAGCAGATCGGATTCCTGTTCACAGATAACGGTAACAGATTTCCGATTTCAGGTGTGGGTTGCTATAATAACGGCCGATCACATTTTACGGAGGTTCATATTGCCTGCCATACAACGCGCACAGGGAATGCAAGATGTGCTGCCATCAGATCGGCATTATTGGGATTGGGTTATTGCGACTGCCACCGACCTAGCCTACCGTTATGGTTTCCAGCGCATTGATACGCCCATTTTAGAAGATACTAATCTGTTTGAACGAGGAGTGGGTACAGCCTCAGATTTCTTTGTGCAAAAAGAGATGTATACCATCGAAGAGTCGGATGGGAGCAGTTTAACCATGCGGCCCGAATTTACGGCTGGCATGGTGCGGGCCTATATCCAAAACGGCATGTCCAGTTGGTCGCAACCTGTCAAACTATTCACCATTGGCCCTGCCTTCCGCCGTGAACGCCAGCAAGCGGGACGTTATAAGCAACACAGTCAGTTCAATGCTGAAATTTTGGGCGAAATAGACCCGGCGGCTGATTTAGAAGTGATGATGTTGGCCATGAACTGGTGTCGCGCTTTGGGCTACAAAAATTTGCCCATCCAACTAAACAGCACCGGCTGCTCTGAGTGCAAGCCCGTGTATGTGGCTGCGCTGACGGCCTATTTGCAGGATCATTTGGCTAAATTGGCTCCCATTGACCAAGAGCGAATGAAGCGGAATCCGCTACGGGTGTTGGACAGCAAAGAGTCGGGCATGGATGAACTTTTGGCCCAAGCGCCTCACATCATTGATTATTTGTGCGAGGATTGTAATACTCATTTTGCTGATTTACGCAGCCTATTAGATGCTTTGGATCAGTCGTATACGATTAATTTTCGGTTGGTGCGCGGCATTGATTATTATACAAAAACGGTGTTTGAGGTGTGGGCTGAGGGGATTGGAGCGCAATCGGCCGTTTTTGGGGGTGGTCGTTATGATGGGCTGGCTGAGGCCATTGGTGGAGCTTCAACGCCGGGTGTTGGTTTTGGCAGCGGCATTGAGCGCGTGATTTTGGGTCTAAAAGAGGCGGGCATCGAAGCACCTGCCCCGCCCCAACCATCAGTGCTCATCGCCCACTTTGGTGGCGCCACCAAAGAAGCGGCAGTGCAATTGGCCTTCCAACTGCGAGAGGCAGGCGTGGGCACCCGCCTGGCCTTTACCCGCACTCGTCGCAGTCTCAAAAGCCAGATGCGCGAAGCCAATCGTTTTGCTGCCCAAACGGTGTTGATCGTGGGCGAATCGGAATTGGCGGAGGCGAAGGTGGCGGTACGGCCGTTGAATGGCGGCGAGCAAATGCTGATGTCTATGAGCGAAGTGACTAATTGGTTAATGAGCAATTACGTCATGACGTAATTGCGTAATTGCTTTGATGAACCATATTGGTATTTTGCACCATCCCAAAATCGTAGCCGCCAAACCCCTGGCAGTGACCGTGGATAAGTGGCTGCAAGCACAAGGGGTGCTAACTTGGATAGGAGCCAATGGCGAAATCGCTGATTTGGAGTCTCGATTGGCCGAAACAGATTTGCTGTTGGTCTTAGGTGGCGATGGCTCCTTATTGCAAGCGACGCGATTGGCCTTGCCCCACCACGTACCTGTACTGGGCATTAATATGGGGCGGGTGGGCTTTTTGACGGAAGCGCAGCCAGAGGATTGGCAAGCGCGACTTACACGTGTATTGCAAGGAGATTTTTGGCTGGAGCGGCGCTTATTGGCCCATGCGACTTTATGGCGAGACGGCCATTCCCTCGATCAATTCATCGCCCTCAATGAAGTCGTTGTTGGGCGAGGGGCACAGGCTCGGGTATTGCGCTTGGGATTGCGGGTAGATGGTGATCTCATCACCACCTATACGGCCGATGCTTTGATTGTAGCCACTCCTACTGGCTCCACAGCCTACTCGATGGCTGCTGGGGGGCCACTGCTGCCACCCCAATTGCAAAACTTTGTGGTGGTGCCGGTGGCTGCCCACCTTAGCCTAGATCGGGCTTTGGTGCTGCATGAGGAGGCTGAGATTGCCATTCAAGTTCATATGGATCATGAAGCGATGTTAACGGCCGATGGACAGCAAGGCGTGGCCTTGAATGATGGAGATCGAATCATTATTACCAAATACCATGATGAGGCCGCTTTTGTGCGTGTAGATAGCGCGGGTTATTTTTATCGGCGACTGCTGCAACGTCTTGGCTTTATGCGAGGCTAAACAAACAGATGGCAACAACCACACGCATTTTGGCAATTGAGACTTCTTGTGATGAGACCGCCGCGGCTGTGGTCGAAAATGGCACGACGATATTGAGCAATGTGGTTGCCAGTCAAGTGGATTTACATGCTCAATATGGGGGTGTCTTCCCAGAAGTGGCGTCGCGCCGTCATGTGGAAGTGATTTATCCTGTGATTGAGGAAGCCATGAACAAAGCCCACATGGGGTTTGATGATGTGGATTGTATTGCTGTAACCCAAGGGCCGGGTTTGGTTGGTTCTTTGTTAGTAGGTGTTAATGCAGCCAAGGGCTTGGCTTTGGCCCGCAACAAACCCTTTTTGGGCATCAATCATATTGAGGGGCATGTTTACTCGCTGTGGTTGACAGAGGCGGTGACGGAGATTGAATTTCCCCTCCTGACGTTGGTGGTGAGTGGCGGACACACGGAGCTTTATTTGATGACGGATCACGGCCGTTATCAACATCTAGGTGGCACATTGGATGATGCCGCTGGCGAAGCATTTGACAAGGTGGGGCGTTTGTTAGGTTTGCCTTTTCCGGGTGGCCCAGCCATTGATCGGGCTGCTGAACAGGGTAATCCAGAAGCATTCCGTTTTCCCAGAGCGGTGATGGAGAAGGAGTATGGCTATAATTTTAGCTTTAGTGGACTAAAAACGGCCGTTATGCGCCAAACGAAGCAATATCAGGCGGACCGGATGCCAGTACCTGATTTAGCTGCCAGTTTTCAGGCAGCAGTGGTAGATGCCTTAGTGACGAAAACGGCTGAAGCTGCTCAAGCATATGGTGTAACGGCTGTTCATCTGGCTGGCGGGGTTTCAGCTAACCGGCAATTACGGCAGATGATGGCTGAACAAGTTGCGCTTCCTGTCCGCTGTCCTCCCCTGAGTTTATGCACGGATAATGCCGCCATGATCGCCGCCGCCGCCCACTGGCACTTTGTAAACGGCCGTCGTGACAGCCTCGCTCTAGATGTCTTGCCTGGCTTGCAACTTAGCTAATCCCCTTACCTAATTACACAATTCCACGTATAATAACACCTAAACCCTTTAGGCAATGCCTCTAATCTCTATCTAACAGAAAAGGGTGTTACTTGTGGAATCGCTATCATGATCCCAAAAGCTGTGTGGGACGATTCCGATGACTAATGTAAAAGACGTGGCACGAACAGGAACCAACATTTATAAAGAAAGGCGACAGAGCGAAACTCTCAAAACTCTTTATGTCATCAGCAGTATGCTCAAGCAGGTGGAAGCTGATGATTTAGATATTAATGCAGTACTTTCTGGCATCTTAAAGGTTGCGATTAAGCAATTAGATGCCCATGAGGGTACTGGTAACATCATTCTGGTCAATGCTGACATGAGTATTGAACATGCTTGGCTAGCGGAGGGCAATGCCAAAGATGATGATGAGAATCGTTATTTGGCTGAACTGCTGAGGCATGGCTTGGCTGGCCGGGTTATTAAGAATAAGCAACCAGACCTGATTGACGATACCTTAAATGACAAACGCTGGCCCCTCAATATTGCCCATCCTAGCACTGCTGAATCATGGTCTGTTATTTGTGCCCCATTTATCATTCGCAGCCGTGTTGTGGGTGCTATTACTATTGAAAAACCGGGTTCTGATCGCTTTGATCAGCGCGATCTCAACTTGTTAACGGCTATTTCTAGTCAAGCTGCTAGCAGCATTGAAAATGCCTTGCTCTACGAAGAGCAAAAACGCCAGTTACACATTTCGGCCGTTTTGAATGAGGCTAGCCGCATTATCAACTCCTCATTGGATATCAATGAGATTATGCAAGCACTTCTGGCACAAGTGAATGAGTTGCTTAATGCTGAAACAACTTCCATTGCTTTTGTAGACCAACCAGATGATGAGCTGATTTATCAAGCAGCGGTTGGTGTTGGTAGCGAAAAACTTGTTGGCTTACGTTTGCCAGCGGATCAAGGTATACCTGGTTGGGTCATGGCCCGTGCTGAACCTATTCTAGTGGCTGATGGCATGACTGATGAACGCTTGATGAAGCTGGGAGATCACCAAGCCATTGTCTGTGCTCCTATTCAGCATAAAGGGGAGGTTTTGGGAACAATTCAAGCTATTAACCCTGTTCAGGGAGCCTTTACCCAGCGTGATCTGGAACTTTTGGTCAATCTAACGAATATTGCCAGCAGTGCTATTGGTAATGCTCAACAATATGCACGGGCGCAAGCGGCCGAATGGCGCTATCTCAATCTATTTCAAGATAGTATCAGCCCCATGATCCTAACGGATATGGAGCACATGATTGCAGAGATAAATGGTCGAGCCTCCCTCTTCTTCGGATATGAACGAGATAAGCTGATAGGCGCACCTATTAGCAATCTGTTTCCCAAAGACGTCGTTTTGCCGGAAGTGTCGCGCATTACCGGCGGGTTTATTCGTAGCTTCAAGAGTCAGGTTTTTGCCATAGAGGGCCAGCCAATTCCCGTTGAGGTGTATGTGAAGCAGACATCTTTTCGAGTAGGGGCAGAATTGATTCAGTGGCAATTCCATGATCTAACACATCAGGTTGAGTTGGAAGAGATGCGCCGTGATTTGATGGCCATGTTATTCCATGATTTACAAAGCCCTTTGAGTAATGTGATGTCTAGTCTGGAACTGATGCGCTATGAAGTTCCTCCTGGAGATGACTCTATATTAGGGTCCATGTTAGATATTGCCTATCGTAGTAGTAGTCATTTGCAAGGGTTGATTAATTCGCTATTGGATATTGATCGTTTGGAAGCGGGTGATCCGATCAAGGAACAAACGGCCGTTCCCGTGTCACAATTGCTGGATGTAGCTATCGATATGGAGAAACCAGACTATGAGCGACGTAGTACACAGTTGATTCAAGAAATTGAACCAAAGTTACCCGATGTATTTGTTGAACGGGATATGATCCAACGAGTTTTGATCAATCTATTGGACAATGCTTTACGCTATAGTGCCGGTACAGCAGAGGTCAAAATTATGGCCCGCACCCTGACAGAGGAAAATCAGGTGCTGCTTTCTGTTGTTGATCAAGGCCCTGGTATTCCCCTCCGTCTGCGTGAGGTTATCTTTGAGAAGTTCCAACGAAATCACAAGGGTGCCAAATCTCAAGGACTAGGTATTGGTTTAGCATTTTGCCGTTTAGCTGTCGAGGCACATGGTGGGCATATTTGGGTGGAGGATGCTCCTGGTGGTGGGGCTCAATTTAATTTGACGTTACCAGTGGTGGCAGATAATGACTGATCGTTTGTACTACAAGGATTCTTATCAAACGAAATTTGAAGCTAGAGTTAAGGAACAGTTTACCCACAACGGCCGTTACGCCCTAATTCTCGATAAGACCTACTTCTATCCCACATCAGGTGGACAACCAAATGATAGAGGAACTATCAATGATACGGCCGTTGAAGATGTGACTGTGCGCAAGGCTGATGGTGCCATTATTCATTGGCTAACTGAAGAAATCAGTAATAAGGAGATAACTGGTAAGATAGATTGGCCGCGTCGCTTTGATCACATGCAGCAGCACACCGGGCAGCACATCTTGACACAAGCATTTATCAAAACGGCCGATGCCAAAACGATAAGTTTTCATCTCAGCCAAGACAGCGTAACCATTGATCTACATACGGCCGAAGTCACTCCTGCCGAAATTGAACAGGCCGAAGAGCTGGCAAACCAAATCGTCTGGCAAAATCGGCCCATCAACATCCACATGGTTACGTCTGAACAAGCCAAGAACTTAGACGTGCGGAAGATTCCCACCTATCGCACTGGTCAACTACGTCTTATTCGCCTATTGGACATCGAACAATTCGACTTAACTGCCTGTGGTGGTACACATGTAGCCCGCACTGGGGCCGTTGGCATCATCAAAATCGTCAAATTAGAGCGTCGAGGTGAAGGTCTGCGGGTGGAATTTAACTGCGGCGGCCGCGCCCTTTACGATTATCGTCTGAAAAACAGCCTAGCAAATCAATTATCAACCACCCTCACCACTGGCTATGCCGAGTTAATACCTTCCGTGACACGCTTGCAAGATGATTTGAAGCAGGCTCAACGGAAAATCAAAAAACAACAAGGCGAATTGACCCAGTATGAAGCCATGCGCTTGTTGCAAAACGGCAAACAAAAAGGCCAAACAACCATTATTACCCATGTGTTCGGCGAAGGCGATCCCAGTTCTATGCGTGTCTTAGGAGCCTACCTCGCCAAACATGATGGTGTAGTTGCCCTACTAGGTTTAGCAGGTGACAAATCCCAACTCATATTTTGTCGGGCTGTGGATGCACCGGGGCAGATGAATCAACTCCTAAAACCTGCTTTGCAAATGTTAGGCACGGCTGCGGGAGGGGGAAGTGAAACCTTTGCTCAGGGTGGGGGGCCAGCAGCTAGTGAAGACCAGATTTCGCAGGCTCTTGGTCGTGCCGAACGATTATTGCTGGGCCAAATCGAATAGAGTACACCTATTCTCTTTAATTGCTTGATTTCCATTATCAGGACAAACACATAATAGTCCTCACATTTTGGCTCAAGCTGATCATGGGCTAGAATAGGCAGAACCGTAATAGCTGACATGAGCAAGGGGAGAAAGGGAATTATGAGACCAACAAAAGGTGCAGCGGCGCAGGCCCTACAAAAAGTTCCATTTTTTAGCAATCTAAGTCAAGAAGAAGCCGATAATTTAGCTAAACGGCTTGTTCCACGCCGCTTTAATCAAATCATTTTTCATCATGGCGATCCTGGCGGTTTGTTATACATTATTGTGAAGGGAAAAGTGAAAATCACGCATTCCACGCCTGATGGGCAAGAAGCTTTGCTGGCAATTTTGGGGGCAAGTGATTTTTTTGGCGAATTGGCTTTGTTAGATGATTCACCTCGCTCGGCAACGGCCGAAGCTATTGAACCAACCGATGTTTTAACTTTGCACCGGGAAGAGTTCATGCGTTTCATACGTTATAATCCTGATTTTTCTATGCACGTTTTGCAGACAATGGCGAAACGAATTCGGCATCTAAATAAGCAGGTGAGTGATATTTTCTTCTTAGATTTACCTGGTCGTTTGGCCCGAACTCTGTTGCAATTGGCTGAGGATCACGGCCGTCAAACAGATGAAGGCATCGTCATTGAGATCAATTTGACACAAACAGACCTGGCAGAAATGGTGGGTGCGACCCGGGTAAGTATTAATAAGGCCCTCGGCCGTTTTCGTCGGGCCAAATGGATCAAGAGCAGCGGTCGACGTTTCACGATTTTGCAACCTGACGAGCTTACGAATCTAATTCAGATGTCAGGAGGAGCGTTTTATCAGTGAGCGTTGACAAGCAGTTGCAGCAAGGTATCGCAGCTCTATACGCCAATGCACCGGCCTTTCAACAACGGTTGCATGATACAGGCTTAGCCCCAACTGATTTGCAGACGACGGCCGATCTAGCCAAACTCCCCATTCTGCGCAAAGACGAACTCATCCAGCTACAACAGAAAAATCCACCCTTCGGCGGGCTGCTGGCCGTGCCTATGCGGGAGTTGCGTCGCGTTTACCTGTCCCCTGGCCCCATCCATGAACCTGGCCCCCAGGGGACAGACACCGGACGTTGGTCGCCCGCTTTGCAAGCGGCTGGTTTCGCACCTGGTCAAATCGCTATTAATGCCTTTAGTTATCATCTGACCCCGGCCGCTTCCTCGTTGGAGGAGGCCCTGATGGCAGTTGGTTGCGTTGTGTTTCCTGGCGGTATAGGCAATCAGGAGCAGCAGATTCAGGCCATTCTCAACTACAACATCACCAATTATGTCGGCTTGCCCAGCTATCTGAAAGTCCTCATGGCTAAAGCCCAAGAGGCCGGACATAGGCTGCCTTTGCGCCGCGCTTTTGTGCTGGCCGAACCCTTACCTCTCTCGCTGCGCCAAGAGTTAAACGAGGCAGGAGTGGCTGTCTATCAGGGCTATGGCACGGCCGAATGTGGTAATCTCGGTTATGAATGTGAGGCTATATCGGGTTGGCACATCCCAGAGGGCGTGATAGTGCAAATTTGTGATCCAGTGACGGGTGAGCCGCTGCCGCACGGTGAACAAGGTGAGGTGGTCGTGACTAGTCTGCATAGCCATTATGCCATTGTTCGCTTTGGCGTGGGTGATTTGTCGTCTATTAATGATACGCCCTGCGCGTGTGGTCTCCCTAGCTTGCGCCTGAATGGCTGGCAAGGGCGGGTGGGTACAGCCACTAAGGTGCGGGGTATGTTTCTTCACCCCACACAGCTTACCAATGCCATGAAGCGATTCCCACAAGTGCGTACCTATCAAGCGGTGATAACGCGCCAGAATCACCGAGATGATTTGCGCTTGGATGTGGTGTACCAGCCGGGTGTGGATGAGTCAGCATTGGCTCAGGAAATTGCCACTTACATCAATCAATCACTCCGGTTTCGGCTGAAAGTCGTGTCAGTGACTGAGATTCCGGCTGGCAACTCGCCAATTCGTGACGAGCGCTCTTGGGATTAAGGCGAAGTTCTCTCCCCCCAAAATCCATAAAATCTCTTGCCTATGAAGTTTATCAGCACATGAGCAAAACGGCAGTTCCGTTGCCACCCTCTTTCTTACACGATAAGCTACTCAATCTTTATGGTAAAGAAGCGATTTATCCTCATCGCCTTAGTAGCCGTGGTTGTTTTTTTAGTGGCAGTCACGCCTGCTATTTTGCGGGCTATCCCAGATCGGTATGCGGTACGCTGGCTGCCAGAGTCGCTGCAAGCGGTGGCTTTGCCAGAGACGGAATCAGCCGTTTTGCCCACATTAGCCCCTATTGCTAATGTCAATAGCTTACTAGAGGCTACTGTACCACCTACCTTCACCCCAGTTTTGGAGCCGCCAACACTAACGTCCGTGCCTGTGGAGGATGAAGCAACGATTGTACCGACGCTGCCGATCCCTACCGACACACCTGCCCCCCCCACAGCCACCCCTATTCCCATTCCTCCTTCCTTTCGCTTAACCCGCATCGCTCATCAATTTCAAGAATGGAACAACTGTGGCCCGGCTACTCTGGCTATGACGTTGAGCTATTTTGATTGGTCAACCACCCAGAACGAAACGGCCGCTGTCTTAAAACCAAATCCTGAAGATCGCAATGTGAGCCCTCAGGAAATGGCCGACTACGTGAATGAACAAACCCCCTTTGCCGCTCTAGTGCGGGCCAACGGCGATCACGATGTTTTGCGCCGCCTAGTGTCGAGTGGCATTCCCGTCATTGTGGAAATCGGCATTGATCCGCCGGGAGAGTTTCGCTGGCTAGGCTGGTATGGACATTACCTGCTGATTGTGGCCTATGATGATGCCCAACAACAATATTGGGTGTATGATTCCTGGTTTGGCACGAGCGAGGAGCCTTTAACCAATGCCAGTGCCGACGGCCGTATCCTTCCTTACAGCGAAGTAGATGAATATTGGCCACACTTCAACCGCAACTACATCGTCCTCTATCGCCCAGAACAGGCGCAACAGGTGGCTGACATTATTGGGGAAGATATGGATGACGGCCGTATGTGGCAAAAAAGCCTCAATCAGGCCCAAGCAGAGGCAGCAGCCGACCCCGAAAACGCCTTTTTCTGGTTTAATTTGGGCACATCTTATAACGCTCTGGGCGATTATGAGAAGGCAGCAGCGGCCTTTGACCAAGCTTTGAGCCTGGGCTTGCCTTGGCGTATGTTGTGGTATCAGTTTGGACCTTATGAAGCTTATTATGAAGTCGGCCGTTTTGAAGATGTTATCTTACTGACAAACACTACTTTGAAAGACCGACCCTATTTTGAGGAATCTTTTTACTACAAAGGGCTGGCCTTAGCCGCCTCTGGCAACATGAATGAGGCCCGACATAATTTGCAACAAGCCGTCAACTTCAATCCCAACTATAAAGCGGCGGTTGCTGCCCTGACTGAAATAGGAAATTAGCTATGAATAGACGAACCAGAAGCATCATTTTATGGATAGTTATTACCCAAATTGTGTTAATTGTGGGATTGTTAGCATTGCCAGCCATTATGCAAGCCATTCCCGGTCGTTATCGCGTGGCTTTATCAGAACGTAGTCCTTTTTTGAGCGGTATCTTGGAAGAGGTGATGGATCAGGTAGCTCCAGTGGCCACAGCTTTGCCCGCGCCCCAGTCGGTGGCAGCCAGTGAGCCGCTCGATTTTTCCCAGCTATTGGATGCTCAGCCCACCCTAGCAGAAGTTGCCGTTGTGCCTACAGCTACGGATATGCCAACGGCCGTTCCTACCAGCGAACCGAGCGAGAACGAAGCCGCAGCCACAGCGCCCGTGATCCCCACCAATACCCCCGAACCCACCCCTGAACCGACCGCTACATTGGAACCCACCCCTGAACCACTGCCCGCCACAGTGCATCTGGATGGCATGGGTGTTATTCGCCAAACCTTTAACAACTGCGGCCCGGCCAACTTGACCCAAGTGTTGAACTTCCATCAATACGACATCAGCCAGGAAGAAGTGCGGCTAGTGCTAAAGCCCAATGCCGAAGATCGTAATGTGAGTCCCTGGCAAATCGCCGATTTTGTTAACGATCAAACGTCATACAGTGCTATTGCTCGCAGCAATGGCAATTTAGATATGATCAAGCAATTTGTAGCTGTTGGCCTGCCAGTCGTCGTAGAAAAAGGCTACTTTCTGGAAGAATCTGGCTGGTGGGGACATTACCTAACTGTGTTTGGTTATGACGATGCCAAGCGGGAGTTCCTCACCCAAGACAGTTATCTTGGCCCTTGGGACGATAGTGGACGGTTGATAACTTATGCGGAAATGGAGGAGTTTTGGCAGCATTTTAATTATACTTTTTATGTGGTGTATGAACCGTTTCAAGAGGCTTTGGTTAACGAGATTTTAGGCGCGGAGATGCTGGATGATTTTATGATGTGGCAGATGACGGCCGTTCGGGCTGAACAAGAAACCCGGGATGATCCTGAAAACCCCTATGCCTGGTTCAATCTGGGCACAGCTCTCACCCGCATGGGTGAACTGACGGGAGAGGCAGAGTATTATCAGGGTGGGGCAACCGCCTTCGACAGGGCACGCGAAATTGGTTTAGAGCCGCGCATGTTATGGTATCAGTTTCGCCCCTATTTTTCTTATTACAAGATCGGCCGTTTTGATGATGTGATTGCCCTTGCCGATGCCACCCTGGCAACGCAAGGTGGTCGCAACGTGGAGGAGACATATTGGCATCAAGGCCATGCTCTTTTAGCCAAAGGAGATTTGGCTGGCGCACGAAATGCTTATGAAGAGGCCTTGCGCGTGAACGAAAACTTCTCCCCTGCCCAAATTTCGCTCGATTATGTGATTTCTATTGGTGGCTGAGGCGGTGAAAGGTAATCTGTAATCGGTGAACGGTGAACGGTGAACGGTAATTGGTATTCTGCTTACCGCTTACGGTTTACGGCTTACCGTCTTACCCCTGCCGTCCTGTAATATAGGATTCTGTTAGCTCTTTTTGCGGATTGGTAAAAAGCTCACCAGTTAGTCCAAACTCTACTAATTCTCCCAACCAGAAAAAGCCTGTCTGGTCTGAAGCGCGGGCTGCTTGCTGCATATTGTGGGTGACGATCACAATGGTGTAATCCTTGGCTAACTGGCGCATCAGATCTTCCACCTTCAATGTTGCCACTGGGTCTAGAGCCGAACACGGCTCATCCATCAAAATGACCTCTGGCTTCACGGCAATGGTGCGAGCAATGCACAAACGCTGCTGCTGGCCAGGATTAAGGGCCAAAGCAGGTTCTTGTAATTTGTCCTTTACTTCATCCCAAAGGGCTGCCTGCTGCAAGCTTTGGGCAATGATATCGTCCAGATTGCCATTTTGGGACAAGCCTAAGACGCGGGGACCAAAGGCCACGTTGTTGTAGATGCTTTGTGGGAAGGGATTCGGCCGTTGGAAAACCATGCCAATACGTTGGCGCAATTCCACTACATCTACATCCTCATCATATACATTTTTGCCATCAAGCAGCACTTCCCCTGTCGCTCGTGTACCCGAAATCGTATCATTCATGCGGTTCAAGGCGCGCAAAAAAGTAGATTTGCCACAACCTGAGGGGCCAATGAGGGCTGTGATCTGATTCTCATAAATGGGCAAATTCAAATCAATCAAAGCTTGGAAATCACCATAGAAGAAGTTGAATTGGTTTACGTCAATTTTATTTTGCATTTTAGCCAAACCGTCCCGTCACATAATCTTCCGTGCGTTTGTCTTGTGGGTTCAAAAATAGAGTTTCCTGTTCCCCCACTTCCACGAGTTCGCCATCGAGCATAAAGGCGGCTCGGTCAGCGACACGTGCCGCTTGTTGCACACTATGGGGGACCATGATGATAGTATATTGTTGTTTCAAGTCGTAGAGTGACTTTTCTACAATAGAGGTGGAAATAGGGTCGAGGCCAGAGGTGGGGTTGTCTAGCAGAATGACTTCTGGCTCTAAGGCGAGACTGCGAGCCAAGCAGAGACGTTGTTTTTGTCCACCAGAAAGGGCAAAAGCGGAGGTGTGTAGACGATCTTTGACTTCATCCCAAAGGGCGGCCTGGTGTAATGATTTTTCTACCCGCTCGTCAAGTATGCGTTTCTCGTTCGTTCCAGCCATTTTGAGGCCGTAGACGAGATTATCATAGATGCTGCCGGGCAGGGGGGTGGGCACAGCAAAAACCATGCTGATGCGACGGCGTAGGCCAAAGATGTCTGTGCCCCGGGTGAAAATGTTACGGCCGTTAAACAAAATCGTCCCCTCTCGTTGCGTTCCTTCCAACAAATCGGATAACCGATTGAGTAACCGCAATAGCGTCGTTTTGCCGCTACGGGATGGTCCAAAGAGGACAAATAATTCATTGGGCTGGATGTCCATTGTGATTCCCCGTAAAGCAGGCGTGCCATCGGGGTAGGTGAAGCTGATGTCTTGAATAGATAGTTTACTCATGATCAATGGTCAGTGGTCAGTAGCGGCGTTACTACTTACTGTCTACTGTTTACTGCTTACTCTCCTTACCACTCCCTCCGTCGTCGCATGGCGGTGCGAATGCCGGTGGCGACGAGAGTGAGAGAGAGAACAATTAACAAAAGGATAAGGGCCGTGCCGTATTGGATGCTGAGAGGCATACCTGGTACTTGGGTGGCGATGACATAGAGATGGTAGGGCAGAGCCATTGATTGATCAAAGACGGATTGGGGTAGCTCGGGCAAGTAAAAGGCAGCCACAGTGAAGAGAATAGGAGCGGTTTCGCCAGCAGCCCGCCCCAAGCCAAGGATAACACCTGTGATGATGCCGGGAAGAGCATGGGGTAACACTTGGTTGCGAATTGTTTGCCAACGGGTCGCACCTAAACTGAGGCTGACCGTGCGGAACTCTTGGGGGACAGCCAAGATGGCTTCTTCGGCAGTGCTGATGACCACGGGGAGGGTCATCAAACCCAGCGTGAGAGAGCCGGCTAAAATAGATGTACCAAAATTGAGGAAGAGGACGAAGGCTCCCAGACCAAATAGGCCGTAAACAATAGAGGGGATGCCAGCTAGATTAACAATGGCAAGACGAATCATACGCGTGAAGCGATTGTCACCTGCATATTCGGCTAAATAAATAGCAGCCCCAATGCCGAGGGGGATGGCGGCCACGGCTGTGCCTAAGGTTAAAAATATTGTACCTAGAATGGCTGGAAAGACGCCACCTTCGCGCATCCCGTTGCGTGGTGGTTGGGAAATAAACTCCCAACTCATGGCACTGAGACCATTGAATATAACAAACAGGATGACCAAGACGATAGGTAAAATAACGAGTATGGCAACGGCCGTTGTTAGCCAAATTGCCAGCTTTTGCGACTGCTGCCGACTCATAACGACCCTCCTCGTTGGCGGCGACCACTACCCCCTACAAAGTAGCTTGCCAGCGAATTAATCAAAAAGGTGATGACAAATAAGACGATACCAATGCTGAAAAGCACGTTATAGTGCAAACTGCCGCTAGCAACCTCGCCCATTTCGGCGGCGATGGTGGCTGTCATGGTGCGGACGGGTTGGAAGAAGGTCGAGATGCCTAAGTCGGGAAGGTTGGCAGCATTGCCGGTGACCAACATGACGGCCATTGTCTCACCAATGGCTCGCCCAATACCAAGCATCACGGCAATGACGATGCCAGAACGCGCTGCTGGTAACACCACCCGCCAAATCGTCTGCCATTGTGTGGCGCCGATAGCCAAGGCCCCGTCGCGGTACTCTTTGGGCACGGCGTAGAGGGCATCTTCGGTGATACTGATGATGGTAGGCAAGGCCATGTAGGCCAAGATGAGGGAGCCGGTGAAGGCGGTGAGGCCGCTGGGCGCGCCCATGTTCTGGATGAGGGGAGCCAGCGCCACCCATCCAAGAAAGCCCAAGACGATGGAAGGAATGCCAGCCAGCACTTCGATGATGGGCTTGAGGATTTCGCGCTGCCAAGTGGGTGCAATTTCGCCCAAATAAACGGCCGTTGCCAATCCCAGCGGCACAGCAATGACCACTGCGCCAATTGTGACTAAAAATGAGCCAAGCAGCAGGGGCATCAGCCCAAATAAATCCTCAATGGGATACCAACGACGGCTAAATAAATCGGTGAGAGGGACTTCAAAAAAGGTAGGGAAGCCTTCTCGCACCAAAAAGAAAAAGATCAGGGCAATGATTACAATCGCGGAGACGCCCGCAATACGGACAAGAGACTCAATAATGACCTCGCGCCAATCACGGGTGTTGGTTTGTGTCTCTTTTGGAATGGTTGCTTGGGCCATAGATGGTTCCTTTGGGGGGAGTAAGCGGGCAGTTGTGCAACTAAATGAGGCATCAACGATAATTACCCAATTACTGAATGATTTAATTATTCAAGGGGACGAACCCTAATTCGGCTACAATGGTTTGTCCGGTGGGGCTCAAAATCCAGTCTAAATAGTCCGCAATGACGCCTTGAGGTTCACCAGCGGTATACATGAAGAGATTGCGGGCTAGGGGGTATATGCCAGCAGCGGCCGTTTCTACTGTGGGGGCAATGTAATCTTCTTCTGCGCCACGGGCCACCGCCACGATTTTTTCATGTTCAGGATCAACATAGCCCAACCCATCGTAGCCAATGGCATTAGGATTGCGTCGCAATTCGCTGGTGATGCCCACGGAGGAGGGCATCAGCAATGTTTGGGGCGCAAAAATATCAGCGTTCTCTTTATCTCCTTTGCGGACAACCTCTTCTAAAAAGTAGACATGAGTACCGGAATTTGTCTCACGGGAGAGGAGGACGATGGGCGCATCATTGCCGCCAACTTCCTTCCAGTTGGCAATACGTCCGGTGTAGATGTCGGCTAGTTGGTCAATGGTGAGTTGGCTGACAGGATTATCGGGATGGAGAATGATGGCTAAGGCATCAATGGCAATGACATGTTCAATGGGGTCAAAGCCATTGGCTTTGGCTTCTTCAATTTCGCTGTCTTTCATGGCGCGGGAGGCATTGGCAATATCTACGGTGCCGTTGATGAGGGAGGCGATGCCTGTGCCAGAGCCCCCACCCGTGACAGCGATGGAGATGTCAGGCGAAACTTGACGATAGGCTTCAGCCCAAGCCAAGGCGATATTAACAATGGTATCGGAGCCTTTATTTTGGATGGCTTTCTGTTCGGTAATAGTGGTGCTGGAATCGGCCGTTGCCTCTGAGGTGCGGCAGGCTACCGATGTTAGGGCAAACAAGCAGATAAACAAACAGATGCCAGCCTGCCATAACCTGTGTGAACGAATTGCTGAAATAGCAACACTTCTAACTTCTTTTTGCATTGTCTCTCCAAATTAAGGAACGATTATCTATGAATATACATATTGTACTTTATTTCACAAGGAGAGGTAGCACTTTCTGTTAACGTCTTGTTAATAGTTGACATAATGGCAAAACTCATTAACAAACCCTTTACAAAACGATTGCAAACTGTTAACGAACCTTTCCCCATTTATTAAATAGCCAGAGATACAATCACAGACCAATTACAAATTGATAGCACTTGAAATGGCGTTTCAAGTGCTAAACATTTTACGTTTTGAAAAAGGAAAAGATATGCGTTACAAACTTTTTGTTGTGTTCATCCTGTTCACTGTTATATTGGTTGCTTGTTCCAGTGGTGCAAACGAGCCCCAAGTTATCACAGAGACTGTGGAAACAGTGGTTGAAACTGCTGCGGAGACAGAGACAGTTATCGAACAACAGACAGAAGAAATGGTGGCTTTACCCCCTGTTGATCCCTTGGGCGTGAGCGGAGATGTAGCTACAGCAGGCAGCTCTACTGTCTTCCCCTTGGCTGAACGGATGGCCGAACGCTTCCAGAGTGAAGGGTATAGCGGCAATATCACAATTGATAGCATTGGCAGTGGGGCAGGGTTTGAGCGGTTCTGTGTGGCAGGCGAGAGCGATATTTCCAATGCTAGCCGCCCTATCAAAGATAGCGAGATCCAATCATGTCAGGCCATTGGCCGGGAACCAATTGAGTTCCGGGTGGGCACTGATGCACTGGCGGTGACGGTTAGTGCAGAGAATGATTTCTTGAAGAATGTCACAATGGTGGAACTAACTTTGATCTTCAGCACGGCCGAAACCTGGGCTGATGTGAACGCTGATTGGCCGACTGAACCGATTCAACGTTTTATCCCTGGCACAGACAGCGGGACGTTTGATTACTTTGTGGAAGAGGTCTTTGACGAGGACACAGCCCCCATCCTCTCGGCGGCAAATTTACAGCAGAGTGAGGATGACAATGTGTTGGTGCAGGGTATTGAAGGCAGCCCCTATGCAGTTGGCTTCTTTGGTTATGCCTATTACCAAGAGAATGCCGATGTGTTGCACATTGCTTCGATTGAAGGGGTTGAAGCCAATGGGACATCAGTAGATGATGGGTCGTATCCGTTGGCACGGCCGTTGTTTATCTACAGCACAGCTGAAATCATGCAGGAGAAACCGCAAGTGGCAGCATTTATCAATTTCTTCCTGACCTATGTTAATGAAGAAGTAGTAGATGTAGGCTACTTCCCCGCCAGTGAAGATGCCTTAGATACGGCAGTATCAGGCTGGTTGACGGCTAATAATTAAGGGAACTTTTACAGTAATCAGCTTTCGGTAATCAGTGTTCGGTGTTTACTGTTCACTGATTACTTGTACAAACATCATGCAATTTGACTCAACAGATCAACTAACAAATGATAAGGGGTGCAGTTTTATGGCCGTACAGACAACTGCCAGAGCTTTTGTGGATGTAATGGCAGAAAATGAATTGAATAAACGGCCGCGTTGGCGAGAAGCAGTTATTCAGGGGCTGCTATTTCTATCTGGCGCTATTTCTATCTTAACGACAGTGGGAATTATCTATATTTTGGGCAATGAATCGCTGCATTTTTTCACACGTTCGCTAGAGGGCGGTGATAGAGTCACTTTGTGGGAAGTGGTGTCGGGGACGAATTGGCAACCGCAGTTGCATCAATTTGGTATTTGGCCATTGGTTTTAGCTACCTTGATGACTAGTATCATCGCCATGTTGGTGGCTTTACCGGTGGGTTTAGCAACGGCCGTTTACCTGAGTGAATATGCCTCTGACCGTGTGCGCAACATTCTCAAGCCCATTTTGGAAATCTTAGCTGGTGTGCCCACCGTCGTGTATGGCTATTTCGCTTTAACCTTTATGACGCCATTGTTACGTAATGTTTTGGGCGATGGGATGGTGCAAATCTTTAATACAGCCTCGGCTGGTATCGTGGTGGGTATTTTGATCATCCCCATTGTGACATCTATGAGCGAGGATGCGCTTCATGCTGTGCCTGCTTCTTTGCGAGAGGCGGCCTTTGGGCTAGGAGCCACAAAGTTAGAGACCTCGCTCAAGATAGTCTTGCCAACCGCCCTATCGGGGATCACAGCGGCCTTTGTGGTGGCCATCTCCCGAGCCATTGGCGAAACAATGGTAGTGGCTATTGCGGCTGGGGCTGGCCCCAAAAACTTCTCCTTTGCTGATGATCGGCTCTTTGGTTTTATCTTGAATCCATTTGTAGCCGCTGAGACGATGACGGGGCATATTGTGCGTATCAGCGGCGGTGATTTGAGCTATGACTCGATCGATTACAACAGTATCTTTGCTATTGGGCTGATGCTGTTTTTGATGACGCTGCTGCTCAATATGCTCAGTCGCCGCTTCACCGATCGTTTTCGTGAGGTGTATGAATGAGCCAACATTATCCTGAGGGGGATGCACTGCAAGATCAGATTAACGGCCGTCACCGACGAGGCACCATATGGCGCGTGGTTTTTCAGTTTTCGACTATTGTGGGCATCATTGCTTTGCTGGCTCTGCTCTACAATGTGTTGAACCAGGCTTTTGGGCTAGTGGCGGTACAGAATGAGGTATCGGAAACGGCCGTGGTCGCTGAAATAGGCAGCGAAGGCCAATTAGGAGAACTGAGTCGTGAGGAATTAGTTCAAATTTTGGCTATGAATATCTCTTTGGGTTTAGGACGTAAGCTAGAACGGGATCAACGATTCTTTGACAATGCCCTTGCTTTTGAAAGCCCAGACCTTTATAACGAACTATGTGCCAGTGCGGAGCCCGTGCCAGCTTGTACGCTGCCACCACGCAGCCAAGAAAATATCTATGAGTTGGTGGTGACAGAGGTGCTTAAACCAGATGTTCTCAAATCCTGGTCACTGGTGGATTCTATTTTTAAACGGGCGGAAATTGAGGCAGAACGACGGCTTGAGTTTCCCAAGGCCGAGTTGGTTTTTCGCTCTTGGCTCACCAGCAGCTTTTTAGTGAATCCCCAATCTAGTGAACCTGAGGTAGCTGGGGTACGAACCGCTATTTTAGGGTCATTGTGGGTGATCGCCATCACCATCTTCTTCTCTTTTCCAGTCGGGGTGGGTGCGGCTATTTACCTTGAAGAGTATGCGGTTGAGTTTTCCAGCTTGAACAAGGTGACCACCCGCCTCAATCGGCTTATTGAGACGAATATCCGGAATTTGGCAGGCGTGCCCTCGATTATTTATGGTTTGCTAGGCCTAACAGTGTTTGTGCGCATGTTGGAACCGCTCACTAGTGGGGCTGTGTTTGGGGCGGTAGAAGATTCGACAACGGCAAACGGCCGTACCATTTTGGCGGCTGGCCTCACATTAGGTTTACTGATCCTGCCTCTGATTATCATTCAAGCTCAGGAGGCCATCCGGGCTGTGCCCCAATCATTGCGGCAAGCGGGCATGGCCCTGGGAGCCACTAAATGGCAGACAATTTGGCATCATATCATACCTGCTGCTCTGCCTGGCATTTTGACAGGCACAATTCTGGCAATCTCGCGGGCTATTGGCGAAACGGCCCCTGTGGTTGTGGTTGGCGCCGCCACCTTTATTACGATTGACCCCGACGGCCCTTTCTCTAAATTTACAACCTTACCCATTCAAATTTATCAGTGGACATCGCGTCCGCAGGATGAGTTCCGCAATATCGCGGCGGCGGCCATTGTGGTCCTGCTGGTTTTATTGTTGACATTAAACGCATCGGCCGTTTTTCTGCGCAATCGCTACTCTAGAAGAGCATAAAAGATATGAACAATAACGGACATTACGCCATTGAAGCTCAGGACATGCACGTCTATTACGCGGCCTTTCGGGCTGTCAAAAACATCTCGCTCAAATTTCGCCCGCACCAAATCACAGCCCTTATTGGCCCCTCTGGTTGTGGTAAAAGCACCGTTTTGCGTTCTTTTAATCGCATGAACGATCTGGTGCCAGTAGCCCATGTAGAGGGCGCCGTCTTGTATCACGGCCACAACATTTATGATGACAAGGTAGACCCCGTGGAAATCCGCCGTCGCATTGGCATGGTTTTCCAGAAACCCAACCCTTTTCCCAAGAGTATCTACGAAAATGTGGCTTGGGGGGCACGGATTAATGGCTATGAGGGTAGCATGGATGATTTAGTCGAAGAGTCTTTGCGTCAGGCGGCTCTTTGGGACGAAGTGAAAGATAAACTGGATCAGAGTGGATACTCCCTGTCGGGTGGTCAGCAACAGCGTTTGTGCATCGCCCGAACCATTGCCGTTAAGCCAGAGATTATCTTGATGGATGAGCCAACCTCGGCTCTGGACCCGATAGCCACGTTGAAAATTGAGGATTTGATTCAGGAACTTAAAAAAAGCTATACGATCATTATTGTGACGCATAATATGCAGCAGGCGGCCCGCGCTTCGGATTATACAGCTTTTTTCAATATGGATGAGGATCGGGCTGGCTATTTGGTTGAGTTTAATGAGACCAGTGACCTTTTTACCAACCCTCAGAATGAGTTGACAGAGCAATATATTACGGGTCGATTTGGATAAACAGTAAGCAACGATACGTGAACCCTTAGATTGGCTCAAACTTAAAGATTGTCCCAATCTGGGTATGACAGAGTATGATTGTCGGGAATATGAGGAGATTCCCGATTTTTATTTTATTAGTAGCTGGATTGGGCTTGCTGGTCGGGTTGTGGTGGGATAACGGCCGTTCTGCCAAGCACACCTACCATCTCTATTATCTGGCCCCTGACAGTCAAGGTATTAGTCAGATATTCTCAGCCCAATTTGACGCTCAATTAAAAGAAGCTGGAAGCGAAATGGTTACACAATCGTCCACTGACATCTTTTTTTATGCTGTGTCTCCAGAAGGGATGTTGGCCTTTACAGTGCAGGAAAATGGGACAGGCACGGCCATTTATCTAGCTGATAGTGAGGGTCGTCGCCCTCGACGGTTGCTTGCTTGCCCTCAGGCCACGTGTGATCAATTGGTGTGGCATCCAGACGGCCGTCGTCTGGTCTATGAGCGGCGTGAAGCGGCTGCGCCTGGCTCACCCCGTTTGTGGTGGCTAGATATACAGACGGGGGAGACGATGACACTGTTGGCGGAGGGCGAAACAGTGAGTTCTGGAGCCAGGTTTTCGGCTGAGGGTCAGTGGATTAGCTATGTAGTACGTGAAATAGAGGGCGTGGAGGTGTATCATTTTGACGATGGCCGTCGCCTTAATTTTTCAAGTGCCACTGGCCGAGCGGCCGTTTGGAGTCCGGTGGCAGACAGCTTGATCATTTCTGATTATGATGTTCTCGTTTTTCATGACGGAGATGAAGATGATCATCAGGCACACAGTCATGATACGGTGCAGACAGTGCACCTTTTTTTGACGGAATTGACAGGGCCAACCCAGACCCAAATTGGGGCTGATTTGCCCAGTGATGATGCCTCGCCAGCATGGTCGCCGGATGGAGAGTGGTTGGTGATGGGGCGTAAAGTGCCACGCACGACGATGGGACGACAGTTATGGCTGATGCGCTCTGATGGCAGTGAGGCACGGGCCTTGACGGATGCGCCGGAGATTCATTTTGGCTTGCCTAGTTGGTCGGCAGACGGCCGTTATATCCTCTGCCAACGTGCCCCCATCATGGATGCCCAGGCGGTGGCTGGTGTCTGGCTGGTGGATGTGGAAACTGGTGAGCAAATAGAAATTGCGGCAATCGGCCGTTTGCCGCAATGGCGTGATAGGGATTAGAAATTGGGGATCGTCAAATAATTGTTTTTAGGGGTTTGTTAGATGAAGAAACAGGTATTGTTTTTGTGTACAGGAAACTCTTGTCGCAGTCATATGGCAGAGGGTATGGTGAATCATTTTTTAGGGGCGAATTGGCAA
Organism: Promineifilaceae bacterium (SeqCode); assembly: GCA_965223555.1. Classification (GTDB taxonomy): domain Bacteria; phylum Chloroflexota; class Anaerolineae; order Promineifilales; family Promineifilaceae; genus CBDCWU01. Next base: position 823,941 of record CBDCWU010000007.1, on the reverse strand, counting down.
GCTTATTCGGCTGGAACGGAGCCAACGGGCTATGTCCATCCACTAGCTATGGCGGCGATGAAGGAGGTAGGGGTGGATTTAGGGGGCCAAACATCGAAGTCGGTGGAGCTTTTTCGGGAACGGCCGTTTGACCTGATCATGACTGTCTGTGATAGTGCAGCTGAGAATTGTCCCGTATGGCTGGGTGTGGGCCAAGTTGTACATATCAGTTTTCCTGATCCGGCGAAAGCGACGGGCAGTCACGAGGCGAAGATGGTCGTTTTTCGTCAGGTGCGCGATGATATGCGGCAGCAGGTTTTGCCATATCTTGAGAACCGTTGATTCGGTAAACCGTAACCAGCAAATAGTAATCGGATTGCTGCTCGCAGCTTACCATTTACGGGTTTGGCGAATCCCAATATTCGGTGTTTAATAGGGTGTATGGGTCTGTTCATCTAGCGTATAATCAAAATTTCAGAAAGCATTTGACAGCCATTATTTACAAAAGGATCTATGCACACCTTCTATCACCCGGATCACATTCGGCATGATCCAGGCCAGTTGCACCGGTCTGACACGCCTCGCAAAAACCGTTTCTATTCAGAGGTAGCTGAGCGTTGTACGATCATTTATGGTGCGCTTAAGGCGGCCAATCTTGGTCCCATCACCCCGCCCGGCGACTTCGGCCTAGAACCTATTACTGATGTCCATAGCTATTCGATGGTCAACTTGTTACAAAATGCTTATCAGCACATTCGGCATGGTGGTGGGCAGGAGCCAGTTGCCAATACCTTTAGTGTACGTGGCAATCCTAATCGTATTCCCCGCAGCATTTACGGCCAGTTAGGCTATTACAGTTTTGACACCTCGGCTCCCATTTTTGAGTATACCTGGGATGTGGCGTATTGGAGTGTGCAAACGGCCGTGAGCGCGGCTGCGTTAGTATTGGCTGGCGAAAAGACAGTGTATGCACTGTGCCGACCGCCTGGTCATCATGTTGCTACTGATCTCTTTGGCGGTTACTGCTATTTGAACAATGCTGCCATTGCTGCCAACTGGTTGGTGCAACAAGGGTTGCGCGTTGCTATTTTGGACATTGATTATCATCATGGTAATGGTACACAGGAAATCTTTTACAACCGGGCCGACGTTCTGGTTTGTTCCATCCACGCCGACCCTCTCAACGAATATCCCTATTTTTGGGGGTTTGCTGATGAATTTGGTGTGGGACATGGCGAAAATTACAATTTTAACTTTCCCTTGCCTAATGGTACACGGGAGGTTGGTTATACCCACGCTATTGAGGAAGCCATCAAGAAAGTGCAGCTTTTTGTGCCAGACGTATTGGTCATTTCTTTGGGCGTGGATACGGCTGAAAACGATCCTGTGGGTACGTTTCGTTTGCAACCAGATACCTTCAAGCGTCTGGGTGCCCACATTGGCTTCCACAAAATGTCTACGCTAGTAGTGCAGGAGGGTGGCTATTTGCTAGAGTCATTAGGGCAGAATGTCGTGGCCTTTTTTGATGGCCTGCTACACCATTGATTCAGTTGGCAATTGACAGTAGTCAGTAAGCAGTTTACTACTTACTATTTTCTGCCTACTATTTGCTGATTACCGCTTCTCTTGTTTCCTTCCCTGCTTGGCTCAAAAATGGAACAAAACTGGTGCCTCCTGTGCCTTTAGCCGCTGCTTGATCGGGGGCTTGGTGTAGGATGTAGCGGACGCTGATTTCTAGATGTAGTTTGCGGAAGTCGGCTAGCTTTTGCAGGCAGAGGTTATAGCTGTCGGCTAAAGCAGGCTGGTTTTGTTGTTGGGCTTGTATGAAAGGCCGTAGGGTGCAGCGATGGCCTAAATCCTTAACAAATTGGCGGTGTTTGGGTGGCATATAGCGACGCATTTCCAAGAGAAACGGCCGTGTCTTTTCATCCTCATGCGCCACACCCAAACCCGCGTCAATGGCTTGTAGCAGGGAGCTTTGGGCTGCACTACCGCCAGCGAAACGCTGTGGTTGCTGGCTTACCCCCTCATAAACGACACCTGGTTCGGGCCAACTGGCCACAAACGGCCGTACTCGATGAAAAAAGATGTAAGGGTCGCACTGCTCTGGCATCCGGGCTAATAAAGTGTTGATATCATCCAAAATAGAAGCTACCTGCTGCAAATGGGTTGTGACAGTAGTGGTGTGTTCGGCCGTTACCGCCTCTTGTACCGCTAACAATAGTGGAATTATGGGTGCACCAGTTGCCTCGATAGCCACTGTCAGCAGAAAGAACCAGCTTTCATCCAAACCGCCTAAGAATGGCTGTAAGAGAGCTAAATTGTCGGGTGTGAGCGGCCGTTCCTTATCCAAGCGTCGCCAGTTGTGCAGCACTAGCGAGGCATGGGCCGTAATGGGTGGCCGATCTAGCCGTTCAGCTATGCGCCACCAAGGGACGGCTAAACCGGGCGGGAGGCGCATAGCTGGTTCAGCACCTCCCCACACATAAGCACCGCCAACGGCCGATAAAATCATCATGGCACGTTCAAGCTGATGGTTGGTGGCCAGTTGGTCACTGTCGAGGATGGGCAGTTGGGAGACGACTGTGCGCAACTGTCCCGTCATCAACAAGGCTGGCAACTGCGCCGATAATTCATCCCAAGCGGCAAAAGTGGACGGTAATTTGGTTAAAGGATCGGGATTGGGCAAAAAACCGCACTCGGGGTCAATGGCATAATCTTGTAGGTTCATGAGGCAATCATACCTGAATTAGAGGGCAAACTGCTAATTGCGCTGCTGGGTAGTTCAATGGTGAAGGTTGTGCCTTGGCTGAGTTGGCTAGTGGCAGTGATACGGCCGTTATGCAATTCCACCAACTGTTTGACAATGGCTAAACCTAGTCCGCCGCCTGTACCGTCACTGTGGGTTCGGGCGCGGTCGCCACGCCAAAAACGATCAAAAATGTGGGGCAGATCTGCATCAGCGATGCCCTCGCCCGTGTCGCTGATGACGAGGCGAACACCCTTAGTGACTGGTTCGGCGCAGAGGCTGACGGTGCCGCCAGCCGGAGTATGACGCAGGGCGTTGACGAGTAGGTTGCCTAGGATTTGATCAAGTCGGTTGGGATCGGCCGTTAACCATAAATTTTCATCAGTATTCACATCTAGCGTAATGTCCGCCGCGTCTGCTTGACCGCTAAAACTAGTTTGCACATCGGTCAGCAACTCGACAATATTCACCTTTTCCAGTTGTAATGGTAATTGCCCGGCTTCGGCCAGGGAAAGAGTGCGTAAATCTTCGACTAAGCGAGCCAATAAGCGGGTTTCTTCTAGGGTGGCGTTGATGTGTTCTTCACTGGGTTCGTATACGCCGTCGAGGATGCCTTCGAGGTTGCCTTGGATGATGTGTAGGGGGGTGCGCAGTTCGTGGGCCACATCAGCGGTGAGGTGGCGGCGCTGTCGGTCGGCTTGTTCTAGTTCTTCAACCATGCGGTTGAAGGAGTGGCCTAGTCGCCGCCATTGCCGTCCGCGATGAAGGTTGATGCGGGTGCTGAGATCGCCCTCGGCTACCTGATCGATGGCGGTCATGATGTGGGAGATGGGGCCGACTGCGCCGTGAACCATGCGGGCTAGGCCGCTGAGGAGGAAGATGAGGAGGAGAACGGCCGTCACCTTGGCCGACGCTCCTCCTTCTACAAGCAGCCGTGATAGCCAGGACAGCAGGGCAATGAAGCCCCAAGTGGTAAGGGCTGTGAACAGGATGAAACGGACGAAGAAGAAATAGTACATCTTGCGTCCCCACTTTGGTGGTTTGCCCTCAAATTGCTGTGGCCAATGCTTTTTCATGATCCGTTAGCGTTCATACTTCATCTGTGAATTTGTAGCCGATGCCGTAGACGGTGAGAACGTATTGAGGTTCGGAGGGGTCTACTTCCAATTTGCGACGCAGGTTTTTGATGTGGGCGTCTATGCTGCGGTCGTAGCCTTCGTAAGCCACCCCATGTAGGCGGCTAAGCAGTTGGGCACGGGTGAAGGTTTGGCCGGGATTTTGGGCCAGGACGGTGAGCAGGTTGAATTCGGTGCGGGAGAGTTCGATAATTTCCTCGACACGGCTGACTTTGTGACCTTGCAGGTCAATTTCTAAGGCGCCCACGCGGATGAGGCCAGGTTGATGAACACCGCCGCCAACTCGACGCAAGACAGCCCGCACCCGCGCCACTAATTCTCGTGGTGAGAAGGGTTTGGTGATGTAATCGTCAGCACCCAATTCCAAGCCGATGAGCCGATCCATTTCTTCGACGCGGGCGGTGAGCATGATGATGGGCACATCGGATTCACGGCGTAAGGCGCGACAGACATCGAGGCCGTCCATGCCGGGCAGATTGAGATCGAGGACGACGAGGTCGGGTTTTTCGTGGCGGAAGGTGGCTAGAGCGGTGGGGCCATCAACGGCCGTTACCACACTAAACCCACTTTTCTCTAAATAGTCCCGGGCTAATTTGCTGATTTTGGGTTCGTCGTCCACGACGAGAATGAGTTGGTTCATGGTAGAGATTGGAGACTGGAGATTGGAGATTGCGTAAACTACATGGCTAATCTCCAATCTCTAATCTCCCTTTTCCTCTATTTTAGCCCTAAAACAGCGATGCAGGTAACGGGCTGCATGGGTGTGTGGTGGTGGGCGAGACTGTGGAAGCCTGTTTGGCTGAGTAGCTCTTCAAGGTAGTGGGTGGCTTGTTGGATGTCGGTTTCGCTTTTGGCCCAGCGGGGTTGCTCGATGATGGCGATCTGGCCACCAGGCCGGAGGACGCGGTGCATTTGGCGAAGACCAGCGGCGGGGTCAGGCCAGTGGTGTAGGCTGTTGATGGTGAAGGCTTTGTGGAAGCTGTTGGCTTCGTAAGGCAGGTGGCTGGCTGTGCCTTGTTGGAGATGGATACGGCCGTTTTGTACACCTTCTCGATTGCGCCGACTGGCCTGTTTGAGCATGATTGAGGATGGATCGATACCGGAGATAACGGCCGTTTGGGCTACTAATTCCACGCCGACACCAGGGCCAAAGCCGACTTCTAATACGTGGTCAGTGGGTTGCAAATTGAGCAGACTGACAGACCATTCGATGCGTTCCCGGTTGGAAGAAGCCATGATGTGACCGACAAAGTGGCCTAAGAATCTGGTAGGCTGGCCAAATTGGGAGATGATTGCTTGTTTCATAAGAAGGAAGGTGACAGTCACTTTCTGAAGTGACTGTCACCTGAATAGACTATGCTTTCATGACAGGCTCTTCGCCAGAGTCATCGTACCAGGGCGGGGTGTAGTTGTGTTGATGGTGCTGCCACTCTTTGTGGCTGTGCTTGTGCCAACGTCGCCCACGGCCGAATCGGAACAGTTTGAAGATCATACCGAAGAAGAAGAGGAAGAGCCAGAACTTGAAGAAGGCAGCGATGATCCAGAAGAAGGGTGAAAAGAGACCGCCGCCCCAATGTCTACCATGATAAGGGGCTTGGTTGGTTGGGGGGACATCCTCGCTGCTGCTTGTGGACTCAGGTGCATCATCGGCCGTTTGTCCAGCTGCAAATCCCTGTGCCCAGCCGGAGCGGTAGGATGTGCCACGCATCAAACTGAAAACACTAATCAGCAAAAAGCCAATCAACAAAAATCTAAAAAATCCATGTCTACGAAACATTTTGTTCTCCTTAGTGGGAGATTAAGAGATTGGGAGATTCATTTCAAATCGCTAACCTCTCATCTCGTGATTAAATGTGGTTACTTGAGAGCAGTATGGGGGGAAGTTGTGAAAAAGTTATGAATGTGTGGGGGAAGTGTGGTGAAGCCAGAGTAGGCTGGTGACGGCGAGGAGGGCCAGGAGGCCATTAAAGCTGAAGGCCCAGACCCAGGCTGTGGCGGTTTGGTTGGCGTCGAGGATAGAGCCAGCTAGGGTAGGGACAATGGCCCCTATCAAAAAGCCGAGAAAGGCTTGGATGGCTTGGGCAGAGCCAACGCGCTCTGGTGGGGCGAGTTCGATAATGGTTGTGACGTAAATGGCTGAATCGGCGGCTGTCATCAGGCCATAGATGAAGCCCAAAATGATGAGAAAGAGGGGGGGCAAGCCGACGAGCCAGCCAGCGATGAAGGAACAGAGACCACTGCTGGCAAAGATGAAGGCTGCACCTTGGTAGCGGCCAAAGCGATCAGAGGCCACGCCACCAGCAAAGGCACCGACGATGCCCATCATGAACATGAAACCGGAGAGAGTGGCGGCGGTGGCGGTGGCTTCTAAGGTGGGACGGCCGTTGGCGATTAACGTTGCGCCCAGGAGCAAGGGCAGCCAAAGACGTGCCAGATATAGCTCGGCAGTATGCAAAGCATAGGCCAGGATCATGATAGCCAAGGGTTTGTCACGCAGGATGGTGATGTCAAGACGTCCCCGATTGGATTTAGCAGGTTTGGTGTTGTGGCGGGCAGGCGATATGAAGAAAATGAGGAGGCCAAGGAGGCTGATAATGGCCGTCCCCAAATAGGCTATACGCCATGATTCAATGAGACGCAACAAAAGACCCATGAAGCTGTAGGATAAGGTTGTGCCTGCATAGCCGAAACCGACAAAAATGCCAACCGCCGTGCCTCGTTTCTTGGCCCCAAATTGCTGGGTGATTAATTGGATCCCAGGTGTGTAGACTAGGGCGTGACCGGCACCTGCTAAGAAGCGGAGGAGAGAGGCTGACCAGAGATTGCGGGCAGTGAGGGCGAAAAGAAGATGTGCGGCCGTAAGTATCACCATCCCCACTAGCACCATGCGTCGCGTAGAAAATTTATCGGTCAGGGGCACAAAAGCGAGGGAGGAAAACGCATAACCAATAAGATAAATGGAAAAGATGAAGCCGGATTCTGTGTTGGAAATTTGCCACTCTGGCTGAATGAGTGGTACGGAAACGATGTAGCTGGCGAAGGGCAGCATGACCAGCAATAGAGCAGCACTAAGGCCTATGAGCCACAGGCTTTGTTTGCTTTGCAATTGTCGGACTATTGCCATCATAATGCCTCTACAGGTGTGTGGCGTCAATTATGCTATGTTATGTTTGTCCCAAATGCCTTGCTCAGCTTGCAGGACAAGGTATCGGCTTGGATTGTAGATGAGCTTGGATAATCCTCCCATTTATTTTCTATTTTACGATTTGTGTTTTACGTCCTACACTTAGTCCATGACCCAAATTACCCTTTTACAAAACAAACGAATTGTTCTTGGTGTAACTGGCTCTATCGCCTGTTACAAGATTGTAGACTTGGCCTCGAAGCTAACGCAGGCAGGAGCACAAGTAGATGTGGTGATGACAGCATCGGCCGAAAAATTTGTCACGCCATTGGCTTTCCGTTCGGTGACAGGCCGAGCTGTTTACATGGATATGTGGCGCCTGGATGAGCATGTACAACATGTGGGTTTGGGGGAAACGGCCGATCTTCTCCTCATTGCCCCGGCTACTGCTAATACGATTGCCAAATTAGCGTATGGATTGGCCGATAATTTGCTGACGGTGACAGCATTGGCGGCCCGTTGTCCTATGTTGGTGGCGCCAGCAATGGATGGGGGAATGTATGAACATGCGGCGACGCAGGCTAATATTGCCACTTTACAGGCGCGTGGTGTGCAATTTGCCGGGCCGACGAGTGGGCGCATGGCTTCGGGGTTGGTGGGGTTAGGACGGATGTTAGAAACGGCCGAATTGCTGGCAGAGGTGCGGCTGATTCTGGCCCAAAATGGGTCAATGGTGGGGAAGCATGTGGTGGTGTCGGCAGGGCCGACACGAGAGCCGCTAGACCCAGTACGCTTTATCAGCAATCGCTCGACGGGACGGCAAGGCTTGGCTGTAGCCCAAGCAGCCCTAGATGCCGGGGCACGAGTGACGCTGGTAGCTGGGCCTGTTAATGATCCGGTGCCGCTCGGTGTGGATCATGTGCCTGTACAAACGACACAGGAGATGGCTGAAGCGGTACTGGCGGCGGTGACCAATGCTGACGCACTCTTTATGGTGGCGGCGGTGGCTGATTTTCGTCCCAATACGCAATCGGATCGTAAGATTAAGAAGACGGAGCAGGATGAGTCGTGGGGCATGGCGATTGGTTTAGAGGTGACGCTGGATATTTTGTCGGCGGTGAAGGAGCAGCGGGATCAGACGGGTTTTCCTAAAGTGTCGTTGGGTTTTGCGGCGGAGACGCATGATGCCTTTGAATACGGCCGTCAAAAACTGCTGCGCAAAGGGCTAAATTTCATTGCTGTGAACGATGTTCTGGCCGAAGGGGCTGGTTTTGAGGTAAGTACAAACCGTATTGTACTCCTGAGTTCGGCAGGGGTGGTGGAGGAGATGCCGTTGATGAGCAAAACGGAAGTGGCTGAGCGGTTGGTGGCCCATGTAGCGCGAACGTTGAATGGAGGAAGCAGTAATCAGTAAACAGTAATCAGTGAGTAGCTGACTGATTGCTGGCAAAGAATATGGAACTGTATTTTATTCGTCATGCTCAGTCGGAAAATAATGAGTTGTTTGACAAGACTGGCGGGGATAACGGCCGTCTGGCAGATCCAGAACTAACGGAACTCGGTCAGAGACAAGCTGAGTTGTTGGCGCAGCACATAGCTCAACCATTGACACCTTATGAAGGGCATATTTTGGACTATCAAAATCGGCATGGCTTCGGATTGACGCATTTATACTGTAGTTTGATGATTCGGGCTGTGGAGACAGGGCGGGTTGTGGCTAGAGATTGTGGGTTGCCACTGGTAGCTTGGCCGGAAATTCATGAACGAGGTGGGATATATTTGCTGAACCGAACGACTGGGGAGCGGGAGGGGCTGCCAGGTAATAATCGTACTTATTTGACGATTCGCTACCCAGAGTTAGTGCTGCCAGATGAAGTGGATGAGCAGGGTTGGTGGAATCGGCCTGCGGAAGCGCTTGATGAAGCGGAGGTGCGTGCGCATTTGGTGATTGATCAGTTGCTAGAACGGCATGGTGGCACGGAAGATAGGGTGGGAATTATTAGCCATGGTGGCTTTTTTCAAGTATTTACAACCACCCTCCTCAATATGCCCACTATGCTAACATATTTAGATGGGGAGCGGACTTCTCGTTTTGGCATTAATAATGTCTCCATCTCCCGTTTTGCTTTTATAGAGGAGACAATGGATGTGATTTATCTGAATAATACGCGGTTTTTGCCACCGGAATACCTTACTTGAGTAAAACGATATCCCATACTCAGGCTGCACTGCCACCTTATGCTTATATGGTTCTGGTGGTAATGATTTTTGCGGCTTCGGCGGGGCCGATTACGATTCGACAGGCGCAGGTGGTGGGTGTGCCGTCGTTGATCATTATTGTGATGAGGCTGGTGCTGACATCGGCCGTATTGGCTCCCTTTGCCTGGCAGGAAGAGCCGAAAATCTGGCAAAAGCTGCAACGGAAAGAGTGGTTGCTGTTGGCTGCGGCAGGGTTTTTGTTTGCGCTAAATTTGCTGCTGCTATTTTTGGCATTGGAGTATACCAGTGTGTTGGTGACGAGTGTGATGCGGCGCACGAGTCCCTTGTGGGTGATTTGGCTGGAGATTTTGTTTTTGGGTGGCGTTTTTACGCGCAAGGTGTGGCTGGGGTTGTTGTTGACGCTAGTGGGGAGCGTACTGGTGGCTTTGGGTGTTGGTGGTGCGATTGCGGCGGGGAGTCGTCCGGTTTTAGGAGCATTGTTGGCGTTGGTGGGGTCGGTGAGTATTGGTCTGTATCTGTTGCTGGGGCGGGCGTTTCATAAGCGGCTGGCAACGACGGCGTATAGCTGGCTGGTTTTTACGGTAGCGGCCGTTTTGGCGTTAGTGGCGGTGCTGTTTATGAATATTCCTTTTACGGGTTATGGGCTGATTGGTTATGCTTGGATTGTGATTTCGACGATTGTTTCACAGTTGTTGGGGCATGTGCCTTTGAATATCTGTTTGCGTTATTTTCCGGCGACGAAGGTAAGTGTGTTTATGCAGTTGGGGGTGGTAGGCAGTGCCATATTGGCGCTTTTTTTGTTTGGTGAGATACCTTCTGTTTGGCAGGTTGTGGGTAGTGGTGTGATTCTGGTAGGTGTTTCGCTGGTAAGTTGGCAGTGATGGACGGTCTGAAAATTTGATGATGATGTGGAGATAGTGGTATGGGCATAGACATTCGAGCTGAAATTGAAACGGCCGTTACCCAAGCAGTAAGGGACATTGCGCCGCTTTCTGGCGGTTGCGTGGGACAAGTATATCGGGTGCGGTTGGCGGATGGACGGCTGTTGGTGGCTAAGGTGGATGAACGGCCGTTGTCCCAACTTGACACCGAAGCTTTTATGCTCACCTATCTGGCTGAGCATAGTTCCTTACCTGTACCCGAAGTGATTTTTGCTGTACCACATTTGCTTCTCATGTCATATTTGCCCGGTGACAGCCGATTCACGCCCCTGACTCAGCGACACGCAGCGGAACTGCTGGCAGCTTTGCACCGTGTCACTTCTCCTCATTATGGCTTGGAACGAGATACATTGATTGGGGGTCTGCCACAACCCAACGAGCCAATGGCTTCATGGCTGGATTTTTTCCGCGAGCGGCGACTGTTGCACATGGGCGCGGAGGCAGTAAAGCGGGGTGGAATGCCAGCCCATTTTTTGAATCGGCTAGAGCAACTAGGGGAGAAATTAGATAGATGGTTGGTAGAACCGGAACGGTCGTCTCTCATTCACGGCGATGTGTGGACGACCAATGTGTTGGCGCAGGCAGATCGGGTTACAGCTTTCATTGATCCGGCCATCTATTATGCGGACCCAGAAATTGAGTTAGCCTTTACCACGCTGTTTGGTACATTTGGACGGCCGTTTTTTGACCGCTATCAAGAAATACGGCCGATTCGAGTCGGTTTTTTTGAGGAACGGCGCGATCTTTACAACTTATACCCTTTGTTGGTGCATGTTAGTCTTTTTGGTGGCAGTTATATTCAAGCAGTGGATCGTACTTTGCGTCACTTTGGATTCTGAGAAAAAGGGTTAAGGTAAGGGCAGTAATCAATGAACAGTTAGCTGTGAATAGTAAATTGTGAAGGCACGACTTACTGTTGGCAGGCAAAGGAGTTCAATGTGACGCATAAGTTTTTCCGTATAATTATTCTGGGGCTGGCCCTATTTTTAGCAGCTTGTGGCTCGGCTGAGGCGCCAACACCGTTACCAGACGTAGTGGCGACAGAGGTGATAGCTACCGAAACGGCCGTGGCTGCTACTGCAACCCCCGTCCCCCCTACCGATACACCTATTCCCGCTACTGCAACTCCAGAATCGACAGATGAGGAATTGACGGCCACCAATACACCGGAAACGGCCGTGGCCGAAACCACCGCCGCAGCTGTCAGCGTTACTGGCATTGATAGCGGCATTATAGCCTACACGAGCATGGGTGAAACTGTGGATCTATTTGCCCTGGTACCTGGACAAGCACCGGTGCAGATGTCATATGGCCAGGGGCTTTCCTATGGAGCCAACTGGTCACCGAACGGCCAGCGTATTGCCTATTTTTATTTGGATGCTCTGAGTGGGCAGACAGATTTTTGGTATTTTGACATCACCACTGGCCCTGAGCCTGCGTCCATTACCTCAGATGGAATGGCTGGCAATGTAACGCGCTTGGATTGGTCAGCAGACAGTGAATTTCTTGTTTATGATGCCCCACAGCCTGATGAGGCAGAAAGTGATGTGTATCGTGTATCTGTGGCGACGGGCGAAATCATCAATTTGACTGAGGGTTCAGCCGCTTGGGATGCTTCCCCAGATTGGTCCCCAGATGGACAGCAGATTGCTTTTGTCTCTGATCGGGCCGAGGCTGATCAGGGTTCGCAAAATATCTGGCTGATGGATGCTGAGGGTGGCCAATTGCAACAGCTTACTAACTCAGATGCAGCCATGCAGGAAGATGTTGAACCGGCTTGGTCGCCAGATAGCAGCCAAATTGCCTTTATACGTTACCAGGCGGCAGAGGGTGCTGGTGATCCCGTCAGTCCCTCAGGTTTATGGTTGATTGACACGGTCACAGGCGAAGAAACATTGTTGGTAGAGCTGGCTGGTTCATTAGCAGAGGTTCAAGCACCAGTTTGGTCACCAGACGGCCGTTGGCTAGCTTATAATGCACCTGGTTTAGCCGACATGGACATTTGGGTTGTCTCGGTTGGGGGAGGAGAACCAATTTCTGTAGGCAATTTGCCCGGTGAGGATGCCAACATTTCTTGGTCGCCCTCCTCACAAGAGTTAATATTCACTAATTCTACCGATAGCAATATGTCTCAATTCATTGTAGCTGCTGATGGTTCGGGCTTAAGTTTATTAGTAGAAACGGGGCAAAATGGCTTGGGAAGTTGGTCGCCCTAAGCGGCTGATAGATTTATATCCGATAGATACAGAGGTGGAGATTTTGCTGGATAAACAGTGGCTGTGCGGGCATATCGTTCGGCATGATTTTCCGGCTGTTTGGGTGCAAACAGAGGCTGGTTTTGTTTGGTTTGTGACCAATGGACGGCGGATACGGCGGAAGAGTGCAAAGGAGGATGAAGAGGAATGAGGCCAGAAGTGGTGGCGCGATTGCTGGCTCTCAATCGAGCCTTTTATGATGGGCAAGCATCTTCGTTTGCCGCTAGCCGAGCGCAACCGCAGCCAGGCTTTACGGCTCTTTTGCCCCATCTACCTGAGTCTTGCCAAACTTTGTTGGATGTGGGTTGCGGTGAGGGCCGATTCGGCCGTTTTCTGCAAGCCTATCAGCCTATGGTTCGGTATGTGGGGGTGGACTTTAGCGCGGAGCTGTTGGCCTTGGCCCAAGCCCAAACAGGTGAAGGGCAGGCGGCATTTTATCAGCGTGATATGACTCAGCCTGATTTTCTGCATGGTTTGGGGCAGTTTGAGGTGGTGGTCTGCTTGGCCGCGTTGCATCACATTCCTGGCCGACAGAACCGGGTGCGGCTGGTGGCAGAAATGGCAGAGGTGTTGGTGGAAAACGGCCGTCTCATTCTCTCTACTTGGCAATTCCTCAACAGCGAAAGGCAGCGGCGCAAGCTGCGTGATTGGTCAGAGATTGGCCTGGACGCTGCTGATGTGGAGGACAATGATTATTTGCTCACCTGGCAGCGGGGTGATTTTAGTTATCGTTATGCTTGTATGATTGATAAGACAGAAACGGCCGAATTGGCTCAAGCTTGTAATTTGGAAATCATGGGTCAATTCTACAGTGATGGCAAAGAGGGCAATTTGGGACTGTATACAGTGCTGCAGGGCTAAAAAAAGACAGCAGACTGAAAGTCTGCCGTCCTGGCTCCTCAGGTTGGACTCGAACCAACAACCCTGCGGTTAACAGCCGCATGCTCTGCCATTGAGCTACTGAGGAACAGCGCGAGGGAGATTATATCAAAAGCGAATGGGGTGTCAAAAAATTTGCAGTTAGAATTAGTAGGCACACTGGGTTTTTTGCAACATAACGGCCGTTTGGCGCGTACAGGCAGTGACTAAAAAAATTGAGTGGAAATTGAAGAGTAATTACCAAATTGCTTTATGAAATAATTACTCCCCCATAAATGGAGAAAACAATGCGAATTATCTTATATCTGGGCAAAGGTGGCGTTGGCAAAACAACGGTAGCGGCAGCGACGGCTTTACGCAGTGCCCAATTAGGCTACAAAACCCTGGTAGCTAGCACCGATATTGCCCATAGTTTGGCCGACTCGCTGGATATGCCTCTGGGCCCAACACCTGTCGAGGTGACAGAGAATTTGTGGGCACAAGAGATTAGCGTGGTGGCGGATATTCACAACTATTGGGACACACTGCAAACGTTTGTTTCGGGCATGATTAGCGGCAATGGTTTGACCAACGTGGTGGCCGATGAGTTGTCGGCATTTCCTGGCATGGATGAGATTGTGAGCCTTTTGCACATCAATAAACAGGCCAAGGAACGCAATTTTGAGCGGGTGATTATTGATGCTGCGCCTACGGGGGAGACGATACGGCTGTTGACGATGCCGGATACGTTTCGCTGGTATGCGGGCCATCTGTCCCGTTTTGAGGGAGGTATGGTGAAGATGTTACGGCCGTTTGCCGGACGACTTCTCAAAGGGCCAGCCGAAATCTTGGACGCCCTCTCCAAATTAGATGAAGCCACGGCTGAACTACGAGACACCTTGAGCGATCCTACCATCAGTAGCTATCGGGTGGTGCTGCAGCCAGAGAAGATGGTGATCCGTGAAGCAGAGCGGGCTGTCAGCTACTTGGGGCTGTTTAATTATCCAGTTGATGGTGTGGTGGTCAATCGCGTACTGTCGGAAGCCGCTGATGAAGGTGATTTTTACCAGAAGCGGTATGAGTTGCAGCAGAAATATTTAGGGATGATTGAGGATAATTTTCGGCCGTTGCCTCTCTTTTATGCCCCTTATTACGCCGAAGAGGTGGTGGGGTTGACCAGTTTATCGCGGCTAGCCAATGACTGTTTTGGTGAAGGCGATCCGGGTGATGTGTTTTATCGAGGTAAGGTGCAGGAGATTACGGAGACAGCCGAGGGCGGCTACCTTCTCCGTATTCCTATGCCCTTTGTCACCAGCAGCGATGTACGACTGCGCAAACGGGGCGATGAACTCTTTGTTACTATTGGCAACTTCAAGCGGGAGATGATCCTACCCACTGTCTTAGCCAAGAGGCGTGCGGGCGGCGGCCGTTTGCTCAATGACATTCTGGAAATCACCTTCTTGCCGCCTGAGCCAGTAGAGGAATTGGAAACGGCCGAAATCTAGCTTAGGCCATGAGCTGTATTGAGGGCGTGGTATGCGTGTAAACCTGGATAATCCACTGGGTAACGATAGGCACGGTGAATTCAGGTGAATTGACGGCCGTCTGGCGTGCCAGAAACAAAGGGTGTAATCCACTCTCACACAATCTCCCCCTTGCGTGTGACTTCAAACAGGCGACGTCCTTTCACTAATCAGCACATTGCCTAGCGGTAGGTGCTGCACCCCACCCAGTTTGGCTAAGCTAGGGTCGATGTCAGTGAAGTGCCAGGTTTTGACGATACGGCCGTTCATGTCAATTATATACACGTCATCAGCCCCACCGGGCACAAATAGCGTATAGCCTTTGACACTCTGATTGGGGTTATGAAACGTTAACCCCGTGCGCCGAAATCCTGACCAACCCATAGTGAGGGTAAGCTATCATGGTCAGATGGTTGTGTCAAAAATGTGGAGTTTTTGGGGTGGAAGGAAGGGGGACGGCCGTTATGTTATTTAGTGCCCATTCGCAAATAAGTTATGGAGTTGGCGAATGGGCTTCAAGTAGCCGTTCGGTTCGGAAAGTGCTCAGTTAATTCCGAACGGCTACTTGGGTTTTGCTTTGACACCCCGAAATTGGGTATGATAACCATAATTGACAAAGGGTGGTGATTGATATGGTAGGTACCGCTTTGGCAGATGAACGGCTCAAAACGCTTTTCAAGCAAGCGATGCTAGAATTAGTCGAGGAACGACGCGATGTTTTTTATGATCTTTTTGCCGAAATCATGGAAGATTTGGCACTCGTGCAGGCAATAAAAGAAGGTGCGGATTCTGAGCCTGTTAGCCGTGATGAGATTTTTGAAATTTTGGCAGGTGCTGGTTGAATATTGAATTTAGGACAGTTTTGCTCGTGATCTGAAACGAAATCGGGATTAGGCATTGTCCATTTTGTAGAGGCAAGAGTTCTCAGCAATGAGGGTGTTGTCTTGGGGTTTAGGCCACCGGAGTTACGGCCGTTTGCTGTGGCCTAAATAGCTGTTAGCGGCAACCATTGGCTTTTGATACTTTTTGACAATCTGGATAGTCACAAAAAATGAACGATACATACATTCAAACAAACCGCAACTTATGGAATAACTGGACTAAGTTACACATAAAATCTAGTTTAGAATATGATAACCTTCTGGCTCGGCTCAGAAATGGGCAGACCACACTAAATGAAATTGAACTCGGGGAACTGGGGAATGTTACTGGAAAATCTCTGTTGCATTTGCAGTGTCATTTTGGACTGGACACACTCTCTTGGGCAAGAGAAGGCGCAATAGTAACTGGTGTAGATTTTTCTGAAAAATCTATTGTGCATGCTCGGTTCTTGAGCAAGGAGCTCAATATTAGCGCAGATTTTGTCTGCTCGGACATCTACAAGCTACCGATGGTTCTTGACCAACAGTTTGACATTGTTTTTACTTCTGGTGGTGTCTTGCCTTGGCTTCCTGACCTTGATCGTTGGGCTGAGATAATCGTATATTATTTAAGACCCGGTGGAACGTTCTACATCCGGGACAGTCACCCAATCAGACACCTATTAGGGCCGCCTAGATTGGATGCTACTGGCAAGCTAATTGAGCACGGCTATGTTCACAGAACAGAGCCAATGAGGGTTGAAGAACAAGGGTCATACGCAGTACCAGAAGCCAACACCACACACACGGCGTATTATTGGACACATGGACTTGGGGAGATCGTCACAGCGTTAAGTTCCGCTGGGCTGAGGTTGGAATTCCTCCACGAATTTCTCAAGATGGCTGAGAACTGCTATTTGTGTGAAGAAGCAGAAGTAGAGAAGGATGAGTTTCAACTACGCCACAACATAGCGATACCGCGTGTATTCTCGATTCGGGCTACACGCTAGTGACAAAGTGCCGCCCAACACGGTGTAGAATTGATCGATACCTGTAGCAAACCAAACCTCATACCGGACTTGTTGTGGCTATGAGACTTGGTGGGGGGTGAGTTGCCAAAATGGCATTACAGGTTGAAATGAGGTATCTGATAAGATAAGTGGTAGCTCCCCTTGACTGACGATACAATACGGCCGTTAAGCAGGAGGCCCATGATAAATTTTGAAATCCCCTCCGAAGTCCTAGCCGAAGTAGCCGTAATGGAGCAGATTGCGCGTGATATTATGCGGCCGCAGTCGCGCTATTATGACGAGCATGAACACGAACGGCCGTCTGACTTCATCAACGCCATCTGGCCCCTTGAGCGGGAAAAGCACAAGCAAAAGCTGGCCGGTCTGGTGGAGAAAAAGTTTCCCAACACAGCCGCCCTCAGTATGATTTTGGGCATCGAAATGCTGGCCTGGGCCGATGCGGGACAATATCTGACGCGACCGGGCGGCCGTTTGGGTGGCACGGCCATCGAAGCCGTAGGCACGCCCGAGCAAAAGGAACGTTTTTTGTCGCGCTTCACCGCAGGCGACGACCCCAAATGGGGCTCAATGGCCATCACCGAGCCAGATGCGGGTTCTGACAATAGCTCCATGCGCACAACGGCCGTTCACGACCCCGCCACAAACCAATGGATACTCAACGGCCAAAAAATCTTCATCACCAGCGGCGGTTTGTCGCTGCAAGAGGCCAACGGCTTTTGCGTGGTGTGGGCCACCGTTGACCCTAAGGCGGGACGGCGGGGTATCAAATCCTTCGTGGTGGAAGCGGGTACACCAGGCGTGCATGTCAGCCCAGGCATGGACAAACTGGGTATCCGCGCCAGCGACACGGTGATTATCACCTTTGCAGAGGCGCGTATTCCCTACGACAATATTTTGGGTAGTGCCGAGGTGCAAACGGGTAGAAGCAGCAAGGGCTTTCGCGGCGCAATGCGTACTTTTGATGCCAGCCGACCAGCCGTAGCGGCCAGTGCGGTGGGCATTGCCCGCGCCGCGCTAGAGTACACGCAGGAGGTGTTGGCGGCTGAGGGCATTGTGGTGGATTATACCAAGCCGCGTCATTTGCAAACGGCCTTTGAACGTGACCTCATCGAAATGGAAGCCCAATATAAATCGGCGCAACTGCTGACGCTGAAAGCGGCCGAAGCCCTAATGTACGAGCGTGGTAATCGTTTGGAGGCCAGTATGTGTAAGGCACACGCGGGAACGGCCGTTACCAAAATTGCCCAAAAAGCCGTCGAACTGCTCGGCCCCCTCGGCTACTCCCGCGAACATCTTGTCGAGAAATTTATGCGCGATGCCAAAATCAACGACATCTACGAAGGCACGCGCCAGATTAATCTGCTCATTGTAGCGCGTGCCATTTTGGGGTACACGCGGCATGAGCTTAAGTAATATGTAATTGGGTCATTAGTACCTCACGAGTGAAATGCTTGTACAGAAAACAAGAAAATGACACCGAGATTCACGGAGAAGACACGGAGATTCGCAGAGATAGAGGAGTCATATCTTTTTAAGCCTCTGTGTATCTCTGCTCCTCTGCGTCTCTCTGTGTCCTATTTTTGGTTCTGGCTCGCCCACGTTAGGTAATTGAGCAGCATCCAATTACTCAATTACTCAATTACCCTATAAAGGAGTCCCCCATGTCTCTGCAAACTGCACTAGCCGACTTGCAAAGCCAAATTGGCACAGAAACCCAGGTGAGCGATTGGCTCACCATTAGTCAAGAGCGCATCCAGCAATTTGCTGATGCCACCGACGACCACCAGTGGATTCATGTCGATGTGGATCGCGCCCAAGCCCAATCACCCTTTGGTGGCCCCATTGCTCACGGCTTTCTCACCCTCTCTCTCATTCCCTTCCTGACGGGCGCGGTTGACCCCGACAAGCCTCGCTATCCCGATGTCAAAATGGGCATAAACTACGGCCTGAACAGAGTGCGCTTCCCCAATCCAGTGCGGGTAGGGGTACGTGTGCGGGCGCGTACCACGCTGCTCAGTGTGGAAGAGGTGAAGGGTAACGGCCTGCAACTCGTCAATCAGGTGACGATGGAAATAGACGGCGAGCCTAAACCGGGCTGCGTGGCTGAAACAGTATCGAGACTTTATTTTTAAGACGGGAGACTGGAGATTAGCATAGTCTCCCGTCTCTAGTCTCCCTATTTCTTATGACCCAACAAAAACCGAAGAAAGGTACAACGGCCGTCTGGGGCGGCGAAAGTAAAAATGGCTGGCAACACGCCACCCAAGTTCCTGTGGTGCACAGCGTCGCTTTTGGCTACCAAGATTTAGATGAGTGGGTGGATGTGGCTTTGGGCAAACAGCCCGGTCACATTTACAGTCGTAACACCAATCCCACGGTGCAAGCCTTTGAGGATAAGGTGCGGCAGTTGGAGGGTGCGGAAACGGCCGTATCCTTTTCCAGCGGTATGGCCGCCATCAGCAATAGTCTGTTCACCCTCCTCTCGCCTGGGGATCGGATTGTGTCTGTCAAAGACACTTACGGCGGTACCAACCAAATTTTTACAGAATTCCTGCCTCGTTTTAATATTGAAGTGGTATTGTGTGAAACGGCCGATCACGCCGCCATCGAACAAGCCATTGCCCAAGGCTGTAAAGTCCTCTACCTAGAATCGCCCACCAACCCCACCCTCAAAGTGCTGCATTTGGCACGATTAGCCGCCGCTGGTCACAAAGTTGGGGCGACCGTCATCGTAGACAATACCTTTGCTACGCCCATCAACAGCAACCCCCTAGCCCTCGGAGCCGACTTGGTGCTGCACAGCGCCACTAAATTCTTGGGCGGTCATGCCGATGCTATGGGGGGTGTAGTTTGTGGAACGGCCGATCTCATTCAGCAAATCTACCACTTCCGTGAAATCAATGGAGCGGTTCTCGATCCCAATGCCGCTTACATGCTCCTGCGCGGCATGAAGACGCTGCACCTGCGCATCCGCCAACAAAACGAAAGCGCTTTGCGCCTCGCTCACTTTTTGGATGAGCACCCTCGTGTGGAAAAAGTGATGTATCCTGGCCTAGAATCACACGAAAATCACGCCATCGCTGCCGAACAAATGCAGGGATTTGGTGGCGTTCTCAGCTTTGCGCCTAAAGGTGGTTTTGAAGCTGTACGCGCCATGCTGCCTCACCTGCGTTACGCACATGCTGCCGCTAATTTGGGCGCGGTGGAAACAGTTGTTGGCCCACCAGCCACCACCAGCCATGTCGAAGTCAGTCCCGAACAACGGGCGGCCATGGGTATCCCCGAAGGCTTAATCCGCTACTCTGTAGGTATTGAGGACACAGACGATTTGTTGGCTGATTTGGATCAGGCGTTGCAGCATGTATAAGTTGTCAAGTTAGGAACCAAGTTCCTAGTTGTTGCATGTACACAAAAATACACATTATGGGTGGGGCAGGTAGCGGCAAAACAACGTTGTGCCGTTGGCTGGGTGAGACGCTGGGTTATCCTTGTTATGAGTTGGATCAGGTGGGCTGGACAGCCGTTGGCAAAGTGCCATTAGACGAGCGATTAAGTGCCATTGAACAGATTGTAGCCCAGCCCCAATGGATCACAGAGGGAGCCTTTTTATGGTGGACAGATCGTTTGTTGGCTGAGGCTGATGTCATTGTTTGGCTAGATTTGCCCTTTCTCCTCACAGGTTGGCGCATCATGAAACGACATATTCGGGCAAGTTGGCAGGGCAACAATCCTCATGTGGGCATCATGAATCTTTTGCGATTTATGATTGGTGTTGGTCAGGCCTATTATCGGAAGCAGCCAATCCAGCCCCAAGCCCTCGATGATGATTTCGCCATCACGCGAGCAGCGACCGAACAGATTTTGTCAGATTTCTCTGAAAAAGTGGTGCATTGTCGCCATCAAAAAGCGATTCAGCAGTTTCAGGGGCAAATTGTTGGTATAGCATCGAGGGTATAAAATCGTGGTAACAGCTATAAAGGTGGCCTACTGTCAGAAGTAAGAAACATGCTGAAGGCATGTGAGGAGGCATCTATGAAACTTATTCGCTTTGATGAGGCGCAACGATATGAACCACAGTCAGGGTGGGCACGGCTCAGTTTGTGTGATGAATCTGGTATTTCCATTGAGCATTTCACCAAACCAGCCAACCATGTGTCGCCCCGCCACGCCCACACCAACATGCAAGTCATTGCCCTGCTCAGCGGTCAAATCATCGTGCATAGTGACCATTATGACGATCAAGTGATAAACCCAGGTGATGTACTGACTATTCCCAGCGACGAACTCCATTGGGTGGCAAATCCCCTAGATGAACCAGCGCTGGGATTGGATATTTTTGTGCCGGGACGGCCGTTTGACTTTTGGTTGGGACGGTTGCAGGGGTAGGTCAACACAATGAAGCGAACAGAAAATTTTGCACAACACAACTACTCTTTTGTATGGATGCTTTCTATAACAATCATATTGTTGCTGGCCTATAGCCTGCGCCTTCATGGCATAAATGAGCGTTCCCTCTGGTTTGATGAAGCTATTGAATATTGGATGGCCGTCGTGCCACTGACAGAAATCCACCAAGCTGTCGCCGAAGCCACGCATGATCCGCCTCTTTATTCTTATTTCCTCCATCTGTGGATGTCAATAGGATTCGAGGAATTCTGGCTTAGGATGCCATCTCTCTATTTTAGTATGCTGGGTCTTTCTGGTCTTATCTGGCTTGCTAAAAGAGAGTTTGATCCAATCACGGCGTTGGCAGCTGCAAGCATAATGTCAGTGAATACGGCCGATATCCGTTATGCTCAAGAGACTGGTCAATATTCACTGATGGTGTTTCTGTTAACCTTCAACCTGTTGTTTTTATATAGGACAACAAAAGATGAAAGCTGGCGTTACTGGATTTTGTGGGGTATTACCAGTCTACTTAGCATTTATAGCCATTATGGCACAACGATTGTTATCTTAACGACTGTCAGCACCTTCTTACTCTACAATTTTTGGCGGAGGCAATGGACGGCCGTAAAAAAACAAATCGTCGTCGGTATAATAACAGTCTCCCTCACTTTGCCACTCATTTTCATCATTATTCCCCAACAACTCAATCGTCTCGGGGCAGCGCAGTTGTCTGTAAATGGATCCCAGTTTCTATCAACATCATCACAAATTGTTACATTCCAGTGGTTAGGGAACTATCAATTGCTATTTGGTTGGCCTTGGCCACAAATCCCAAGTTGGATAGGGTGGTTACCAGTAGTAATAGCCGTCAGTGTTGCCCTTATAAAATCTCCGTCTATTCAAGCACCGCCAATTCTACTTATTGTAACTTGGTTAGGGTACTATCTGATTAGTCGAACAGGTGCTTACTTTTTCAGTGGTACACGCCACTCATTGCTTATCACACCATTACTTATCTTATCAGTCGCAAGTGGCATTACCATACTTGGTCGCAAAAACAAGTTTGCTGCCTTGTTCATTCTTTGTCCAATAATCCTTATAAGTCTTTTTGTGCCACGTGAGCCTCAAGAAGATTTGCGCTCAGTCACTCAGTATTTGTTAAGTCACCGCCAAGTTGAAGATTCTACGTTTATCTTTTATGGAGCAGTTCCAGGTTTTCAATACCAACTTGATTTAGTCAATGGACACATATCAAATTTGCCACGAAACTGGTATGGTGCTTGCTGGGGGGGCAATCCGGATTTATATTACTGTGGCAGCAATAACATCTATTTTGGTCTTTGGACTCGCACCAAAACACCAGACGAAAGGAATGCTTTGTTATTGGACAAGATAGGGTACTATCCAAACCGATTATGGCTTGTGTTTTCCCATGTTCAACCAGATGAAGAGAGAACGTTAGTAGATGTACTCCAGTCTCAATACCAAATTAGCTCAAAACAGTCATTTGAAGGAGCTTCATTGATTTTGCTAGAAAGGCAGTAATTTCGTCGAGAAAATGATGAACCCTATGAGTGAATAGGACTCCCTTCCACCCCATGGGCTGCTTCCATAAGCACCTCGCTGAGGGTGGGATGGGCGTGGACATTGTGGGCGATTTCTTCGGCCGTTAATTCGGCATTGTGGGCTAGGGTCAGCTCCGGCAACAGTTCCGTCACATCAGGGCCAACCATATGCGCCCCCAAAATCTCACCATATTTGGCATCGGCAATAATTTTGATAAAGCCTTCTCGTTCACCCAGGCCCAAGGCCTTACCATTAGGTTGAAAAGCAAATTGCCCTACATTGATCTCGTAGCCTACCTCTTTGGCCTGCGCCTCCGTATAACCGAAACTGGCTACTTGGGGTACACAATAGGTGGCGCGGGGCATCATGCGATAATCCAAGGTGCGTGTCGGGTGTCCGGCAATGGTCTCAGCGGCAATCATGCCCATGGCGGAAGCGATATGGGCCAGCCGATACTCGGTCGCCACATCACCAATGGCATAGATATTAGGCACATTGGTTCGCATAGAGTTGTCAATATCAATGGCCCCGCGTTCTGTGAGGTTGACGCCCACAGCTTCTAGGCCAATATTGGCGGTGTTGGGGGCAAAGTTGATAGCGACCATGACTTGGTCGAGTTCGAGTGTTGAGTCGTCACTTAAGGTTAACTTGACACCTTCATCGCTGGTGTCAAAATTTTGCACGGTGGTGTCTGTTTTCAGATTTACCTTTAACTTCTTGTAGGCTTTTTCGATGACGTTGCTCACTTCTGGCTCTTCATTAGGCAAGATGCGGGGCAGCATTTCAATAATGGTGACGTCTACGCCGTAGTTGGCCCAAATGTAGGCGAATTCCACGCCAATAGCGCCCCCACCGATGATGGCCGCTTTCTTAGGCAGTGTATCGCTGGTGATGGCCTCAACGTAAGTGATTATTTTTTGACCATCCATTTCTAGGCCGGGGAGCAGGCGGGGCTTGGCTCCGGTAGCGATGATGATGTGATCGGCCGTTACAGTCTGCTCACCCCCATCGTTTAATTGCACCTGGATCGTGTTGGCATTGGTCAACTGACCAGTGCCTTCAATGGTGTCAATTTTGTTTTTCTTCATCAAAAAGCCAATGCCCTTAACCAAACGGTTGCTGACTTGACGGCTGCGTTTGAAGGCCACACCATAATCAATGTTGAGATTGTCAAAGCTGAAGCCAAATTCACGGCCACGATGCCGCAATGTGTGGGCAATTTCGGCATTTTTGAGCAAGGCTTTGGAAGGAATGCAGCCGATGTTGAGGCAAACACCGCCCCAATATTCACGCTCAATTACGGCCGTTTTCAAACCCAATTGTGCCGCTCGTATGGCTGCTACATAGCCGCCTGGCCCTGCTCCTAAAACAACAACATTGTATTGATTTGACATAAAATATACTCCAAAATCTAATATTGGGAGTAATTACGCCATGGCGTAATTACTCCATTAGATTATATCCCTTGCTCAGCAAATTAACACGTTGCCCTCAAACCCGCTATAATGCCAACCATTGATTACTGTGTACTGATCATTATTTACTAAAATTATGGGTTTTCCTCAGTGGACATTATGGGGTATGGGCATCTCAGCTCTGGGAGCCTTACTGATGATCGGACTGGCTTTGTTGGCACAGTCGCCGCCCACGTTGACCCGGATGCGGTTATTGGGGGCCAGGCTAGATTTACGGGCGCGAGCCTTTACAGGTTATGCCTTGGCTCTGTTGCTACTAGCGTTTGGGTTCTTTTTTGCGGGTGTGCCCATTGGAACTACACCGGAAACGGCCGTTACACCAAATCCAAATCCTACGCGCATTGCTCAAACGGATGCCACAGCTACCCTTGAAACTGCCAACGAGACAGATAGCAGCAGCGCCCCAACATTGTTGCCTAACTCCACTACGACTTCCCAACCGACATCTGCCGCTGCTGAAAGTGGGTCATTTGGGGGCCCACCTCCTAATAGCACAGAAACGGCCGTGCCACCCGAAGCAGATACACCTGGCCCTACAGCACCGCCATCAGCCACACCCACAGCTACAGCGACAAACACACCTTTGCCCACTTTTACGCCAACCGCCACACCCACGCCTACCCCCACCAGCACCGCTAGCCCGATACCGACTGAGACTCCAACCCCGACTGTCACACCGACACCGATTCAAGGAGAAACGGCCGTCATCACGACTGAAGGGAATCCTATCTCACTGCGTCGGGCACCAGGTGGACAACAGGTTTTGGTGCAGCTACAAAATGGAACTGTTTTGGTAATGCAAAACGGCCGTGCCCATCAAGGTTCCATCATTTGGCGGGAGGTCCGCACCACAGATGGCATTTTAGGCTGGGTTCCCGAAGAATTTTTGATATTTGATGAGCCATAAAGCCCCGGTCATCCTAAGCGCCAAGCTGCAACCGCCTTCTGCCCCATCCTGTTTGTTGACACGGCCCCATCTGCTGACCCGACTTCAACAAAATTCTCATGACACAGTTGTTTTAGTGACAGCTCCAGCCGCTTACGGCAAAACAACGTTGATTGCTTCCTGGTTGAACTGCCAACAAACCGATCCAGTAGCTTGGTTTTCGCTTGATGAGGCTGATAATGATGATGCTTATTTTTTGGCCCATTTAACTGCAGCTTTAAACAAGGTGATTGGCTTTAGCCCACAGCCAGAGATGGATAATGAACACCTGATAGCTTGGTTATTGAACCAAGCTAGTGCTTATGCTGCCCCATTTACCTTGGTGTTGGATAATTATCAAGCTATTAAAAATGATGCAATTCACGCTATCTTGCAGCAGCTTTTAGACTATAAACCTCCCTGCCTACGGGTGGTGTTGCTCAGTCGCTGCCTACCCCCGTTAGATTTGGTCCAGTTGCGAATGCAGCACCGACTTTGTCATTTGCAAACGGCCGATTTGCGTCTGACCCATGAAGCCATCGTCGATTACTTAACAGAAGTGACGCACATTACCCTTCCATTTTTGGTAATTGAGGCGCTAGATGAGAAGGTTCAGGGCTGGCTAGGTGGTTGGCAGATGATAACGGCCGTATTTGGGACGAATGTTTCCCAATATGAACTGGGTTTCACAGAATCGTTCTACCGCCTTGTGTTTGGCTACTTTATCAGTGAGATATGGTCGACTTGTCCATTGAGAGAGCGCGACATGTTGTTGGTAACGGCCGCTCCTGATCAACTTTCAACCCCATTATGTGCAGCACTCTACCCCCAATTTACTCATCCTAGCTTTCTAGACGAACTGGCGAATGACCAATACTTTCTAACGGCCGTAGATGATCATCATTATCAATACCATCCCCTTTTCCGCACCTTTTTGCGCAAACAGCTGCAAGAACACAGGTCTGCCAAACAGATAAAAGATATGCATCGTCAGGCCTGTCAATGGTTCCAAACAAACGGAGAAATCCAGCCAGCTTTGTCCCATGCTTTTGCGACCCAAGATGACGAACTGATTGTGTCCCTCTTGGAAGAGGCGGCTTGGCAAGCCTGGCAGGCCGGTCACAGTAGCCAATTGCGGGAGTGGCTGGCCCAACTGCCGGAAAGCACCATGGCGACTCAACCCCGTTTGTGCCTCTATCAAGCCTGGGAAATGAGCAGCGCGGGGCAGTATCAGCAGGCTTCAGAGCGTTTGCAACAGGCTACTGCCCTGATTCAGCAGAGCCGTGATGAAGACTTGCACCATATGTTGGCTGTCTTCACCACGATGCTCCAGTTTCGTCTCACTCCACACAACTTACCTACCATGGCTGAGAGTTCTCAGAACTTGCAACAGTTGCCACCCCAAGCACACCATTGGCAAACATTGGCCTGCATCGCATTAGGTGGATCTGCTCAAATCGCAGGGGAGCCTATTGTGGCTCAGGACGCGTTTTACCAGGCTTTGGACAGTAGCCGTCGCTCCCAGAGTCACTATTTAATGACACTAACCTACTACAATTTGATTAATGACCATGTGCTAAACGGCCGTTTGCACCAAGCCAAGCGTATCTGCCAACAGCTGCAAGCCTTTGCTCGCCAATCCCCTATGCCTAACCTGTGCCAAGCTTTGGCGGAACAGTTTCTCGGTAAACTCAATCTCTACCAAAACAGGCAAACGGCTGCTGCCCACCATCTACAAACAGCCTGGCAACTATGCCAAGAATTGAAAATTTACGGCTTGCAGCCCGGTATTTTAGAGCATATCTCCTGGCTCAAGTTGATCATGGGTGATTTAGATGGTGCCTTTTTGGTCACTGAGCAACTCATGGCCCTAGTTCGACCCAAAAGTAGGAATAATTGGTTGGCCCATGAAACGCTTGTTGCCCTTAAGCTGCAAAATTGGCCTCGTGTTGAACATTGGCTCCGACAAGCCGCACTCCACCTGTACCCTCAAAGTAGTACCTATCAAGCAAAGCAATATGGTGATTACTTTACATTGTTGCTCGTTTATCTAGCCAATGGCCACAAAAGTGATTTAAGTAAGATGCAAGACGTGCTTTCCTTTTTGCAGCAGCAAACACGTATCCGAGCCAATGCCCGACAGCAAGCGCACCTCAACATTTTTGGAGCTTGTCTATGCTACGTGCAGGGTGATGAAATTCGGGCCGCAGCGACTCTACAAAATGCGTTGGCCTTTGCCCAAAACGAAATGTACATCCTGCCCTTCCTCCTCATCGGCCCTCCCGTGCCTTCACTCTTGGCTTCTAGCAACTATCATGGGGTTCATCAACTATTTGTTCGGACACTTTTGGATGCCCTGCCGCAAACATCTAAACCAGTGCCACTCGTGGAGAAACTTAGCCCGCGCGAACAAGAAATCTTGCAGTTGGTTGCCGTTGGTTTTTCCAACCAAGAGATCGGCCAGGCTTTGGTCATTACACCCAATACGGTCAAAACGCATCTTAAACGCATTAATAATAAGCTGCGAACAAATAATCGGGCAGCAGCCGTAGCGGCGGCCCAAACGCTCAACCTCCTCTAGTTCACATCAATTCACCCGATTGGGTGACAAGGCATAACGCAAAACTTTGTTATAGTGTCATCATCCGGTTAGGTATTTGCAATTGAGACCTGGAGGGGTTTATGGCGTTTGCCATCGTTGTGCATGTTGCAAATACCTAACGGAAAAATCCTTTTGCCACGAGGTTGTATCATGCGCCACTTGCAGCATATCTTTCTGGTATGCGCTTTTCTTGTCCTGGCTGCTTGCCAAAATGTGAGATTACAAGGGCCAACGGCCGTTGCTGATTTGCCCACAACTACACCGATGCCAGCCGCTACTGATCCCCCTGCGGCCACTCTGCCAGCTACTGCCACTGTCAAGCCTACCGATACACCTATGCCCATACCTACGGCCACGGAAACGCCTCAACCCACAGCCACCGCCAGCCTCACCCCTACGCCCACCAATACCCCTGTCCCTCGTTTTGCCGCCAGTGATGGGTTTGATTTTGAGCAAGCTAATATTGACCGTGTCCTGAATCCTGGTGGTTCAAGTGCTTGGGACGGTGGACAGATTTTCCAGCCAGAAGTTGTGCATCACGACGGCCGTTTCCACATGTTTTATTCTGGTTTTCGTGGTCAAGCGTCTATAAGTGGCGCCATTGGCTATGCTACTTCATCCGATGGTCTTAATTGGATCAAACATCCTGATAATCCCATTTTGCAAGGAACTCAAGAATTACCCAACTTGTACAGCCCAGCCGTCTACTTTGATGGTACTCAGTGGGTCATGTTTGTTAACGCTGCCGAAAATCGCCGAGCCATTGGCCGCACCATCTTGCGTGCTACTGCCCCCGAGCTAAGCGGCCCTTGGACAATGAGCGATGGCACATTCTTCGATGATAGAAGCACCCGCCAATGGGACTATCAAAGTCAGCCAGCGGCCTTTATCTCGCTAGACAATGAACTGCGCCTTTACTACATGGCATTGGGCGGGGCTGGCATTCAAATGGGATTGGCCACGTCGTCTGATGGCCTAGCTTGGACCCGTCACGATGATCCTACGACCACTGAATTGGCTTTTGATGGCTCCGATCCAATTCTGGCCCTGGGTGAAAGCGGACAATGGGATACGGCTACCTCTGGGTCTATCAGTGTCCTGTTTGCTGATGAACAGTGGGAGCTATTTTATATTGGCACTACCACCAGTCCCTTTGACTTTACGACCAACCCGGTGACCGTGAAAAAGCCGATTCACATCGGTTATGCCACCAGCGAGGATGGTGTTTTATGGACGCGGCACGAAGATAACCCCGTGCTGCAAATTTATGATAACTGTTGGCCGTTGCTAGAAAGCATCAAACATGAAGGGGTTTATTATCTCTACTATGATTCGGGCTGTGGCTTTGATGGCATTAATGTATTATGGGGGACAATCACTGAAAATTAGCTTTGAGTCTTTTTAGCTCAGATAGGCTTCCAATGCATCTACTTCAGCGGCTAATGTACGGGGAGCAGAGGCTTGGTCAACGGCCGTTCCCGGGTCCTTCAAACCATGACCTGTGAGTATACAGACGGCCGTCTTGCCCACCGGATCAAGCTCGCCTAGCTCAATTTGCTGTTTGAGGGCGGCCAGCCCTGTGGCTGAGGCTGGCTCCACGAATACACCTTCTGTTTTAGCCAACAAGTGCCAGCTTTCCAGGATTTTTTCATCAGAAACGGCCGTAATAATGCCCCCTGACTCATCTAGGGCATTCATGGCCTGATGCCATCGCGCTGGATTGCCAATACGAATGGCTGTGGCAATCGTCTCCGGCTTGGCCACTACCTGTCCTGTTACCAGCGGTGCTGACCCCGCTGCTTGTCCCCCCAGCAAGCGTGGCAGCCCTTTGCCATACTCCTTATACCCCATCCAATAGGCCGAAATATTACCCGCATTTCCTACCGGAAGACAGTGCCAATCAGGTGAACGGCCGTCCAACTGATCCACAATCTCAAAGGCTCCTGTCTTTTGCCCTTCCAGTCGCCAGGGGTTAATCGAATTCACCAGTGTCACTGGCTGTCGCTTCACAATCTCCCGCACCATATCCAGCCCATCATCAAACGAGCCATCAATGCTAATGACCTCAGCCCCATAGGCCAAGCAAGCTGCCAGCTTGCCCAAGGCAATCTTGCCTTCGGGAACCAATACTAAGCAGCGCAGCCCAGCCCGTGCCGCATAAGCTGCGGCACTGGCGGCCGTATTGCCCGTGCTGGCGCAAATCACCGTTTGCGAGCCTTCACAAACTGCTTGTGTTATGGCTGCCGTCATCCCCCGATCCTTAAACGAACCCGTCGGATTTAGCCCCTCATACTTCAAAAACAGCTTCAAATTTGCCCCTGGAGCCAACTGTTCAGCCAACTTCGGCGCCAAAATGAGTGGCGTATCGCCCTCATTCAAAGTAACAATCTTTATATCATCCTCAAACGGTAGATAAGAACGATACTTCTCAATCACACCTTGCCAACGCATCATTTCACCTCAAAAAATACCCAAATTATTGCATAAAAAAGGCGCGGCCCGCGCCGCGCCTCACTGTTTACTGTTTACTGCTGACTCGTTTATCCCCCCGGAATAACCAACTCCTGACCAGGAAAGATAACATAGGGGGAGGCAATATCATTCGCTTCGGCAATGGCCGACCAAGCCACGCCGTATTTTAACGAGATAAGGAAGATTGTATCGCCTGATTCCACTGTATGCGTGAATTGTGGTGTGGGACCGGATGCTTCCATTGGAATTTTAATTTGTTGCCCCACAAGGAGGTGGTTAGGATTGACAATGCCATTCGCCTCAGCAATTTGGATCCAGCCTATGCCATAAGCCAGGCCAATACGATAAAGATTGTCTCCAGCCTTCACCACGTAAATTTCTTCTGTTTGCGGCGAGGGAGTTGGTTCTGGAGTATCGGCTGCCCCAGGCAATTTAATTTCTTGTCCAACTGTAATTTTGTTCGGATTATCTAAATCATTAAAGTCAGCTAGTGTGACCCAAGAAACGCCATACTTTAGACCGATTTTGTAGAGTGTATCACCGGCAGCCACTACATGAACTGTGGCATCGTCTGACGACTCTGTCGTGGTGCTTTCACTCTCGGTGCTAGTTTCTTCGGCAGTGGTCTCCGTCTCATCCTCACTTTCGGCAGTGCTTTCTTCGGTTGTTTCAGTAGTTGTGGCCTCCTCACCTTCGCCAATGGCTTCTTCACCATCACCCTCTTGATCAGTATCTGCTTCTTGGTTGGCCTCACCTTCTTGACTAGCTTCACCTTCTTGGCTTTCATCTTCTGTAGCTGTACTGTCGTCACCGCTGGCTTCTTCACCGTCACCTTCTTGACTAGTCTCATCAGTGGTTTCGCCACCTTCACTGCTGCTTTCCTCAGCAGCATCTTCTTGGCTGTCGCTGCCTTCCTCAGCAGCATCTTCGCCGCTAGCTTCCTCGCTTTCGCCGTCACCTTCTTGGCCTTCGCTGCTTGTGGCTTCGCCACCTTCACTACTGGTAGCTTCGCCATCACTTTCTTGGCCTTCGCTGCTGGCAGCCTCGCCATCTTCACTACTGGTAGCTTCACCACTATCACCACTTGTGGTCTCAGCTTCAGTTGTTTGACCTTCACCACTTGTGGCTGTTTCGCCCTCACTTGATGTGCTGGGATCAGTGGCTGTTTCGCCACTGTCAGAGTCGGCTACTGCTCCGGTATCAGGGCCTGCAGGAACATTATTGCTGGGTTGAAACGGCCGTTCACAGGCCACTAGCAAAAAGCTCAATACGACTAACCAAATCATCCAATATCTTTTGGAGATAGACACCATCTTACACCTCCGTCAATGCTGATTAGGGCTTTTCTGAAAAGCCCAAGCCAATCTTGATTGATTGGCCTAGATTAACATAAACTGCAAATACTATAACACGCTTTCAGCTTTGCGTAAAATTATTAGTGACTCTCTGTCGAAGAAGCTTTAGAGTTAGACAAACCGTTCGATCACAAGCCGATTTATGCTAGCTTACCCTTAGTGAATTGGTTAACTTATTACGCAACAGGATTGACTAGTCGTGCGTAATATTGAACAATGACTGGGAAACAATTTGAACAGTTAAATTCTCAACTCATTGAAGCTCACAAAATGCTCCGAGAACGTGACCGTACTTTATCATTGATGGCGACGATAGATCGTCAACTATCAGAACAGCAGCGAGCATTATCCTTACTGGTGACTGAGCTAAAACATAAGAGGCGAGCTGTGACCGTTCTGGAAGGTATGAGCTTTGAAGCCCTCTATTACACATTATTGGGATGCAGGGAGAAACAATTGGAATAAGGAAACAGTCGAATATCTTGATCTCAAAATGGCAACTCAAAAATTAGGACGAACCATGGCGAATATTGCAGTGGAAGCTATTAACTTAACGCGGCGATTTGACCAGAATACGGCCGTTGACCATATCAACTTCACCGTGGCCGAAGGCGAATTCTTCGGCTTTTTGGGGCCAAACGGGGCCGGGAAATCTACCACTATCCATATGCTGGTGGGATTATTGCGACCCACAGAAGGCGTGGCCCGAATTGCAGGCATTGATATCTGGCAAAAGCCTTTAGCCGCTAAATGCCATTTAGGTGTTGTGCCTGAAGGGCTGAATTTGTACCAACGCTTGTCGGCACGAGAGTTTATTCACTTTGTGGGGACAATGTATGAGGTACCACAGGCTGAGGTAGAAAAGCGCACGGCCGAATTGTTAACCCTGCTCGATTTAGAAGCGGATGCTGACAAACTCATCGTGGATTATTCACACGGAATGCGAAAAAAGACAGCCTTGGCAGCCGCCATTATCCATGCGCCGCGTGTGCTTTTCTTGGATGAGCCATTTGAGGGTATTGATGCCATTTCTGGTCGGGCCATTCGGGATGTACTGCGCCAGTTACGGGAGCGGGGGACGACTATTTTCTTTTCTTCACACATTTTAGAGGTTGTAGAGCGGCTGGCAACACGGGTAGCGGTAATCGCCGACGGCCGTCTCGTGGCTGAAGGCTCTATTTCTGAATTGCGTGAACGAGCTGAAGCAGGGGAAACGGCCACATTGGAAGACCTGTTTCTCAAGGCAGTTGGGGCTGAGGCAGGTACAGAAGGGCGATTGTCATGGTTGGCTTAAACGGCCGTCAACCATCAGCCTTGTGGCGGCTGCGCGGCAAGTTGGTGCTACGTCTCTTTTGGCGTGAAAAAGGGCGCATTGTGAGCGCCTTGCTCATGCTGCTCTTTTTTGGGCCAATGGTATTAGGTTTGACCGCAGGTACAGCTATCGCTTATCGGCGTCTAGAGGCCCCTTGGCCGCCCCAAATCTTGGGCATGATATTGGTGGTCATGTGGTTTATCTGGCTGCTGGCACCTATCCTCTTATCGGCTGTCAATGAAGGGGCCGATATCACCCGTCTGCTCGTTTACCCTATTACTCGCCGCGATCTCATCGCCAGCATCTTTCTAGGTACATTATTTGATTACCCTACCTATTTGATGCTGCCTCTTTTTGTGGCTGTGCTGATTGGCTTTCCTGCTATCTGGCCGACGGTGCTGGTGGCCTTGCTGCTAGGCTACTGGCATATGGTGGTCATTGGGCAGCTCTCGCAAACGCTGTTAGGGGGTATTTTGCAAAGCCGACGCTTCCGTGATGTGGCCATTATCGTGGGTTCGCTGCTGGCTTCCTCCTGCTATTTATGGCAGATTGGCATTCAGCGGCTGGCCCGTAATGCGGATGATATGTTTGCTCAGGAGATGTTGTTGAGCCTACGGCCGTTAAATGTGCTGCAATGGTTTCCCACTGGAGCTTTGGCGCGGGCAGTGGAGCAGGCCCAGCTAGGCCATACGCTAAATGTAGCCTTATGGCTTTTGTACTCATTTTTACTGTTGGTGGTGGTAACGGCCGTTTGGTGGCTGCTGTTAGAAAGAGTGACTACAGGCGAAAGCTTTTTCAACTTTAATATAGAGCGCCAATCCAAGCAGAAACAGGCCCGTGACCGTACTGCTGGCCTCAGTTGGGGCTTGTTGCCCCGCGATCTGGCTGAATTGGCCCGCAAAGAATTGAAATCCATTTGGCGTTTACCGCAGCGACGCGTGGGCTTGATCCAGGGCATTTTGTTACCCTTCATCATGATGGGCGCCATCTTTGTGCGGCCAGAGAGTAACCTACAATTGCCCGGTTGGGTAGGTTTAGGGTTGCCTGTCTACGCCATGTTTATGTTTTGGGCCACAACCCAAAATATGTTGGCCTGGGAAGGGCACGGCCTAGCCACTCTATTACTGGCGCCTGTGCCGCGCCAGCGACTGTTTGTGGCCAAGGGCTTGGCCTTTTTGCTGGTTGCTGGTGTACCATTTGTGCTCATTGCTTTGGCCCTGATCACTATCTCACGCAGTTGGCAAAGCGTTGCTGGCTTGATTACAGGGCTAAGTGTTGGCCTAACCACTTTGGGTGTGGCTTCGATTTCTTCTGTACTGTTCCCCATGCGGGTCAACCTGGAAGCCAAACGTGCCCAGCGCAGTGTTTTCTCTACTGGTGGTGGTTGCCTTACTGGTTTGGCGATGGTTTTTCTGGTGCCTATTATCATGGCCCTGGTAGCTGTGCCCGCAGCGGTTCCTTTGGCCCTGGCCGCTTGGTGGGAACGGCCGTTGTTAGGCATTATCGGCTCCATTATCGGCATTCTCTACGGTCTCTTCATCTTTTGGGGTGGCACAACTATGGCGGGCCAACTCCTCTTGGAACGCGAGGCTGATGTTTACACGACTCTCAAACAGCCTGAATTTGGCCAGTAAAACAATCATTCATATCCTATGATTGATAATCAGTTCAGCGATTACGATTATTGACGTTTGTAAAGCATCCTACAATCCTTTAGCGACTTTCTAAATAACCTTTTCCAATTCAGCAATTAAATTAGCCAATTCTTGTTTTCTCGAATCTCCAGATGGTATCTGCCTATAAAGCTCTTGGAGGAAGAGTTGGAGTGCGCTTTTGCCTGAGGCATCATATTTGTTGTGTAAGTAGTTAATCATAGTATTTACGCGAGCTCCTCGATTGTCTGCTTGCGGCAGGTTATTTTGCCAAATATGAATAGCTTCAGCTACAAAAATATCCTCCAAACTTTGGTTGCTATTAAATGGGTCAAGGCGCGGTAATAGCTCTTGCAAACGATTATAAATATCTGAAGAAATACCTGATAGTGGAGACGCCCGTTCCTTATTCCTCATACTAATTTCCAACATATTTGACAGCTTCCTACTGGCTTCTAACTCATCCTCTCTCGTTTGGGTCGAGTAAACAACCGGAGCCGCACCCCGTAAGTCAGAAGGTATATCCGCTAGATTTTGGGTCATCAAAATAACTTGCTTATTTAAGCCCTGACTAGCACCTGCAAGATAAAATACATCGGCATCTTTTCCACTCATATCTACAATAACAATATGTGCCTTATGCAAATTCGCCCAAATCTTATCCATCACATCGCCGAAACTGAAGATATTATTCGGGTTTAAACAATGCAAACCCTTTTCAAGCACTGTCTTCTCAATAATGTTACGGTAAGTAGTGCCAGTCGAATCAGGTGTTAGCACAAAGCATAACTTTGGATCAATCTCCATTGCCTCAGACTTAAAAATAGGCTCAAAATGATAATCTACTTCTTGCAACGCTTTGATGGCTCTTGTTAATCTCTCCTTGAGTTGTAGTCCTCCGCCCATATTATCTTCATATTGTATACAACGAACGCCTTGTAACTTAGGTGGCACATCTTCCAAACTTTGAGTAAGTAGTATGACTGGTTTACCCATGCCATGCGCTAAGCCAACTTCAAAAAATACATTAACATTTTTGCCACTAAAATCGCCTATAACAAATTTAGCCTCTTGAATAGATTTCTGAATATCAACCATGATGCGGCGAGATTGAAAAAAGTCATCTGCTCGTTTAGAAATAAGCCCTGCTTCTTCGACTGTTTTCTTGATAATTTCCAAATACATAGGCTCATACTGTTCTGCAAATGGCATAAGGACAAAGGCAAAAAATTCTCGTTCTTTCTCAGCTTCTTCGACTGCTTCATGCACCGTATTGCAAAATGCTTCCTCATCGAATGGGGCATCCTTTTTCAAATAATCTCGTGCTTTTAAATCCCTATAAGATTTCTTAACCCTCTTCGATGTATGTTGTCCCGTAATAACAATCGCCTTGGTAAACTTATCCATTCTATTAAGTTCAGCTACTAAGCTTAAACCTTCTTCGTTTGTGCCGCCCTGTCCTAATTGAATATCTGTAACCACAACATGAAAAGGTGGCTCTTGTTTCTGTAAAGCGTTTAGAGCTTCGTTATAAGTTGCTGCTAACGTTACTTTATATTCTTCCTCTACTAAATCGCCTAAAAGCTGCCGCCATGCTGGGTCATCATCTACAATGAGAACCGCTTTTTTCATCGTCTTTTTCCTCATTTATTCTAACTTAGAAACATTATTCCCAATAATTTGCGTACTTGCAGGAATCTTGATTGTAAAGATCGAACCTTCTCCTTCTTCGCTTTTAACTTCAATATCTCCGCCCAACATTTTAATCAACATTTTATCCCGCCAAAGTCCAAAGCCTAAACCTTTTTGCTTGGTCGTGAAGAATGGGTCAAATATTTTGGGCAAATTCTTCTTTAAAATACCTTCACCCACATCAGAGATAGTAATGACCACGGCTGGCTTATCACGTAGCATACCCAAGTAAGTTGAGACAGCCAGCACGCCATTATTCCGCATAGACTCAATACCATTTTGGATAATATTGACGAGCGTATCTAATAGCCCACTTTCCTCAGCATAAATGGTTGGTATTTGTTCAGCCAACTGTCTATCAACCATAATGTTTTCAGCCGATGGTTGCGAAGACCATACTCGATCAATAGCTTGATTAATCAAAATATTGACATTGATATAATCAGGTGCTTTGACTTCAGTGCCACGCTTAATACTTTGAGCTGCTTCTAGTAATTGTTCTGTCTGCGTCTCAATTAAATCAAGGTGATTGATAATTTTTGAGAAATCAGGTTCAGGTAAATTAAACTGCTTTTTGGTCAGCCTGATACGAACGGGAATTGTACCAGCGACATTATTCATCCGATGGGCAAATTCGGCAGCCACTTTACCCATATTGGCTAATTGCTCGGCAGCGGCAGCACGCTCTTTTTCTTCTTGCCAATCTTTGGTTCTTTGTTCAACTCGTTCTTCCATTTGAGCAAATAGTTCTGCATTTTCAACCGCTACTACAATCAAAGCTGCTATCGCTTCAGCTAATTGAATATCTGTTTCTGTAAAAGCATCAACCTCGGGGTGTTCAACATTTAATACACCGATCAATCTTTCTTCTTTCAACAAAGGAACGGCTAACTCAGAACGAGCCTGATCCAGACCAGGTAAATAGCGTTTATCATGCCGTACATCGGGTACGTATTCTGTTTTTTTATGGTGGGCAACTGAGCCTGTAATACCCTCACCAACCCTTATTTTCCGCTCTCTCCCTTCAACCCGCCCCCCATAGATAGAACTTAAAATTAATTCTTTTCCTGTTTCATCCAACAGCCAAACAACAAAAAGGTTTGACTCACCCATTAATGAAGCAATGGAAGTAATGATTTTTTCTAATACTTCAAATAGACCAACACGGGCATCAATAGCAATAGAAGTCGCTATATCACCAATAGCTTTAATCTCTGCTTCCCGCCGTGCTTGAATATGTCGGTAAAGTTGGGCATTGGTAACAGCGGCCGTTGCTTGATTGGCAAAAAGTTCTAATATTTGTTTGTCATTACGTGTAAATTGATGAGGGGTTGTTAGATAAAGCGATAGAACTCCTAAACTTTGATATTGATTGAGAAGTGGCAGGACAGCCATTGCTTTCACGCCCTGGTCTATCATTTCTGGTCGAATAGTTGGTTGCTCCGATTGCTCTACTAAGGCATTATCAATGTAATAGGCTTCCCCTGTCTTCAACGTATAGCGGCTCGTGCCATCGGGCCTTGGTGTATAATCAGCTTCTTGTTCTAATATGCCAGCGGGTGCAGCTACACGTAGTGTGAATTTATCTGTTTGGTCATCATACAATCGAATCACACAAGGGACATTGGCAAATATTGTGCTTAATTTATTGACAATGAGGTCTATGATCTTCTCTAAGTCCGTGGCTGCATCGGAGATAGTTGCTCGTAAAAGATCGAGACGGACATCACGGTCTTTTAGTCGTTCAAAAAGAGCATTGTTTTCAAGAGCAACAACGGCTAGTCCAGCGATTGCTTCAGCAAGTTGAATATCTCTCTTTGTAAGACCGTTGACATTAGGATTTTCAACATTAAGAACACCAATAACAACTTCTTCTCTGAACATGGGGACAGCCAATTCAGACCGTGTTTTTTCTCGGCTGGCAATATAACGATCATCTTTTAGAACGTTGGGCACAAGCAGGGATTTTTTATGTTCTACCGCCCAACCTGTAATGCCTTCGCCTACCGATATACGCAGGTTAGGATCTTTTATTTCACCAATGTAAGCATAGGTAACAAGTTCGTCAGTTTCTTCATCTAATAGTTTGAATTCACTCAAATTAGATTTACCCATCAAATCGGCTGTCAAATTCAGAATCTCATTCAAGACTTGATCTATTTTGGTAGCAGCAGCTATAGAACTGGCAATTTGCCCAATGGCTCTAATTTGAGCTTCTTGTTGTGCTTGGATTTGATCGAAAAGACGTGCTTTTTGAATAGCTATCGTGGCTAAATCAGCAAAACGTTCTAGCAGATCTATATCCTCCTCGCTGAAAGGTCTTTGCCCACTAGCATCAGTAATAGCAATAACGGCAATAACCTGGTCTCTCTCTTTTACTGGTACCTCAATGACGTTTTTGACGTAATGGATTAGCTGTGCTCTGTCAAAGGCAAGAGCATGATCTTCCCATTGATTGAAGCCATTTTTATATTTGGCTTGACCAGTACGGATAACGTCACCAATTAAGCTCTCATTAAACCCAATTTCTATGCCCTTAAAATTCGGGTTATGACTTAACTTAACAATAGCTTTTTGATGCTGATAATCACATTCCCAGTAAGCGGCACCAATGCCTCGGTAGCCATCGCCTGCTATTAGATTTCTGGCACGGTCTACAATTGCTTGGATGAGTTCTTTTCGTTCCAGTTTTAGGATAATGTCTAAGGATGTTTTATGAAGGGCATCTAATAGATTTAAACGATTTTGGTATTTATCAAAAAGATCGGCATTGTGAATAACTAAGGCGACTTGTTGTGCCAAACGTGACAAGGGGGCAATATCGTCTTCTGTAAATGACCTTTTTTTCACGTCATCGAAAACAGATAAAACACCAATTGCTTCAGCTTCACGCAAGAGGGGTACTTCGATTACGGCCGTAAATATACCCGCTAATTCTTCAACACGTCCTTCCCATTCTTTATAGTTGTCTATAATCAGTGGTTCTTTAGATTGAATGACACGTCCAGCCATGCCCTGTCCAAATGGAATCGTAGAACGAAGTGGTAATATTGACGGATCAACCTCTTTGGCAGCAACTAATTGTACTTCATCCTTGTCGGGAACACGCAAATAAACTTTGCCCCCCTTCCCATTCAGTAAGGTGGTGGCCTCCTCAACAATCGCTTGTAATAGCGTGGTTCTATCCTTATAGGCAATAATGTTGAGGGCTGTTTGATGAACAGCTTCTAGCTCACTGGCTTGCCTTTGTAAAGCCAGGGTTCTTTTCTGTTGCCGAAAGGCAATAGCAGCTTGGTTGGCGAATGTTTGTACAATCTCTATTTCGGGTGTACTGAATCGGTCGATAGATTGGCTGTATAAACTTAGCGTGCCTAATGGTTCGCCATCGCGCCCTAGTAAGGGAACAGCCATAAAGGAGTGCCAGCCTCGTCGTTTGGCTTCACCTAAATAATGGAAGGTTGGTTTTTCAGTATCGTTTTGAATGTCGCGTCGAACAATTGGTTTGCCTTTGGCTAAAGATAGGGCATTGATTGATGTTGTTGGATCTAAAGGTAATAGGGCATTGTGCTCAAAGTTTTCATCGAATGTTGCACTCTTGCTGGCAACAATACCCAGTGTTTGGCTATGATCAATTATGTTTTCAGTGACTATTCTTAAAATAACATCTGTGCCGGTTAGGTCTCTAACGGCTGTTACCACATATTTCGATAAGCCATTAAAATCCTCTGTTAGAGCTAAATGACTTACTTCTTGCAGATGTTTGGTCAACTTAGCTCGTTCAATTGCGATAGCAGCCTGATCAGCTAAAGCTCTCAACAAATCAACATCATCATTAGTGAAGGCCTTAAAGAAACGACTTTTGGCATTCAAAACACCAATTACTTGTCCACCACGTCGCAGGGGAACAGCGACTTCTGATTTAATATCTATTGTCGGAATAGATATGTGACAGGGCGTATCTATGAATACATTATCGACTTTAAGAACTCTCCCTTTGGCAGCTACCCATCCCGTCACACCATCGCCCACTTTCCGTTCTTGATCAAGCAAATGCTTTGGAATGCCAAGTGACTCTTTTAATTGTAGGACCCCTGTGTTGGCATCAATTAAATACAGCCAACCAATATCTGTACCCGCAAGCTCTAAGGCTTTATAGAGAATAGGTCGTAGTACAGCCTCTTCTTCTAAGGTATCAGCTAACGTTTGGTTGATTTCCTGTAAGACTTGTGTCCGGCGTGCCAAGTCTGCATGACGAATAGCACCAGCTGCTTGATTAGCAAAGGCATTCAACGTACGTTTTGTTATTTGCTTGTGCTGTTCGCTCTCGAAAGAGAGCGGTGTATATGTATAACTGTCAACCAAACCAATAATCTGGTTGTTGTGTAGTAAAGGAATAGAAATAAGAGAGGCCCATCCATGTTTTCGAGCTTCATCTTGATGGCGATAACGAGACGCATTCTGAGGATGGATAATATCGAATAGAAAAGCAGGTTGTCCATTAGCAAAAAATTGATTCCACTTTTTATCGTTAGCATCAAAGGTAACTTTATCAATATAGGCCTGGTCTAGCTTGCCATTCCAAGCTTCAACATGAAAATGGTTTTTTTGTCTGTCTATACGCCAAACAATACTTAAATCAGAGTCCAAGAGATCGCGGACATCTTTGGCAATGGTAGGAAAGATTCTGTTTTGTTCAACCAAATCGAAAATAATATTGACCACTTCAATAAAGTCTAAGGGCCGCCGCAAACGAGCATATGCACCCTGTCCCAAGGCTTGGATACCAGCCGTTGGATTTAGGTCGGTAAAAACAATGATGGGTAATCGAGGGTAGTTTTTATGCAGTATTTTTAAATGTTGCTCACTTGTTGACCCTGGCTCAAGTATATAATCCATCAGTACGGCCGTATACGACTGCCAACTCATCTCTAAATGATTTAGAACTTGAGAACTGTACTCCAATTCCTCTACTTGGATATTTGATTTTTTCAAGTGATGGACAAGTTGTATGTTGGCTTTAGAACTATTATCTTTACCTACCAGCAAAATTTTAGTGTCTGGCATTTTTCCTCCATTAAGACATCATAAGATGTAACACAATACCAATTCTTGGTTTTTGAGACACTGCACAATGGGGAAAACCTCCTCATATTGCGCTATCAAATAATAAATTACTTCAATGATATTAGCTCTTATAACTCTAATATGGAACCCAACGCAAAACTAATAATAACCATCATAATTAATTCGTCAAGACTAGCAATCGCTGCAATTCTATCCTACTGGATGGTTTTGTTACCTGCTTGTAAGGTATGTAAGATTTGTCTCCATGAGGCCGTCAATTGGCTACAAGAAAATTGATTAACCCCCATCTCTAATCTCAACCTGGAGACTACCATGCTCGTATTCCCTTCTCTAGAAAAATTTGAACCAACTCGCCAGAGTCTACATCTCTATGCCCAGGCTATGGGTGTTGTGCCCCGTGCTTATGCCCGGCCACATCCCCAGTGGCGGCATATCAGCTTGCGCGTGCGGCCAGAAGGCTTACGTACGACAACGATGGCTTTGCCAGATGGGGGCCAATTGTGGCTGGAGATGGATTTGCAAAATCATATGCTGCGGGTGCAAACGGCCGTTGGCGGCACCCAAGCTGTCAGTTTACAAGATGGGTTAACTGGCACCGAGATGGGAGATTGGGTTTTAACAGCCGTAGCTCAACATGGATTAGAGGGCGAGGTGGCCCGGGCTAAGTTTGAGAGCAGTGAAGCTCGAGTGTATGAGACAAGGGAGGCGGCAGGATTTTTAACGGCCGTGACCCAGATCCAGCGCATCTTCACCGATCATCGCCAAACCCTTACTGGCCATATCAGCCCTATCCAACTTTGGCCGCATAACTTTGACCTCTCCCTGGAGTGGTTCGGTACACGCACCGTTATTGCTGAAGAACACGGCCAGATGCAAGAATTCCCCTCCCAACTCAATCTTGGCTTTTACCCTGGCCCACCCATCTACTTTTACTCCAACCCCTTTCCTTTTGAAGCTGATACCTTACTATCTCAAGCCCTCCCTGTGGGAGCTAAATGGCATACTGAAGGCTGGCAGGGCACAATTTTACCCTATGCCGAACTTGTTGGTGACGACAACGCTGAAGACCGTCTACGTCAATTTGCCCGCCGCGTTTATGACGTATCCAGCCCCACATTGCTAGCGTAATCTGTTAGCCGGAAGTCGTAATCGGTTATCGGTAAACTGATAACCGATTACCGTTTATGGTTGTCAGCTTTCCAGCCTAGAAGTAACATTCCACTACCATTCCACATTTGGAGAGAATATGTCTGTAAAACCGCTGCCGCCAAACAAACTGCGACTGGTTTGTGATCCAGATGAACTAAAATTTGAAACAACGGCCGAATTTAATCCCCATCGGAATATCATTGGTCAGCCACGTGGTACGCGTGCCATTCAATTTGGCATCAATATTCAAAGTGAAGGCTACAATATTTATGCTTTGGGTCGTACTGGCACAGGGCGAGCCACCGCCATTGAACATTTCTTGCAGCATTTGGCACAGGATCAGGACACACCTGATGATTGGGTCTATGTTTATAATTTCAGCACGCCCCATAAACCCCGGGCTATTGAGTTTCCACCAGGTGAAGGCCGACTGTTTCAAGAGCGTATGGCCAAGCTATTGACCTGTCTCCGCGAAGATTTACCTAAAGCTTACGAGGCAGATACTTATCAAGAAGCTGTCACACAGTTGAGTGAAGCATTGGCCAAAAAAAAGAACGAGTGGTTGAGTAGCTTGCAGATGAAAGCAGGCCAACAAGGTTTTGGTCTCATGAATACGCCCTCAGGCTTGATGCTGACCCCTATACAAGATGGTCAGCCGATGCCCCCCCAAGCCTTTCAGCAGTTACCAGTTGAGCAACGGCAAACGTTAGAAACGGCCCAGCGCACGCTCATGGGCGAATTGCAGACAATCATGGAGCAGATTCATCAACTGGAAGAACAGACACGAGAGCAAATCAAGGAGATTGACCGGGCTGTGGCGGAAACGGCCGTGCAGCATAATATGCAATTTCTGCGAGAAACTTATGCCGATCAAGATGAGGTATTGCTTTATTTGAATGAATTGCATGAAGATGTCATCAATCAAATCGAAGACTTTGCCCCATCAGCAGACAGTGATCATGCCATTGATCTGCGCCGCTATGAAGTGAATCTCTTTGTCGATCGTGCTGATACTGCAGGTACGCCTGTGGTAGTAGAACAAAACCCAACCTTTCATAATTTAATCGGCCGACTGGAGTATGAGATGATGGGCGGCATTGTGACGACCCACTTCACCAATATTAAATGTGGCAGCCTACATCAGGCCAATGGTGGCTACCTCATTATGAATGCGGCGGATGTTTTGCGCGACGGCCGTACTTGGGAAGCACTCAAACGTGCCCTCAAGAGTAACAATGTAGACCTACGCCAATTCGCCACGATGGATGGTAGCCACGTTCTAGCCAA
Organism: Promineifilaceae bacterium (SeqCode); assembly: GCA_965223555.1. Classification (GTDB taxonomy): domain Bacteria; phylum Chloroflexota; class Anaerolineae; order Promineifilales; family Promineifilaceae; genus CBDCWU01. Next base: position 780,304 of record CBDCWU010000007.1, on the reverse strand, counting down.
ATCACTCGATCCTGAACCCATTCCACTTAATGTCAAAATCATTCTTATGGGGAGCCCTGGTCTTTATTACTATCTCTATGACAATGATGAGGATTTTGCGACCTTATTTAAGGTTCGGGCGGATTTTGATTCGATGATGCCTCGTACCCTCGATAATATGCAAGAGTATGTGATGTTTGTGGCTACGATTTGTCATGAGGAATCCCTAAACCATTTTGACAAAACGGCCGTTGCCAAAATCATCGAATATGGCTCTTGGTTAGTGGAAGACCAGACCAAGCTGAGTGCTGAATTTGGCAAAATTGCCGACCTAATTCGTGAAGCTAGTTTTTGGGGTGAGCAAAACGGCCGTCAAACTGTGAATGCAGCCGATGTGAGCCAAGCCCTGGCCGAGCGTACCCAACGCGGCAACCTCATGGAGATGCGCTTGCGCGAACGTATCTTGGAAAACACTGTTTTCATTGCCACTGATGGTGCCGTTATTGGCCAAGTGAACGGTCTTAGTGTGCTAGACATGGGCGAATACTCCTTCGGTCAGCCAGGGCGTATCACGGCTCGCAGCTTTATGGGCGATGATGGCATTACTCATATCGAGCGGGAAACACAGATGTCTGGCCCCATACATGAGAAGGGTGTGATGACTCTGCGCGGCTATTTAGGCGGCAAATATGCCCAAAAACAGCCCCTCACGCTTTCCGTCAGTCTCACCTTTGAGCAGAGCTACTCGATGGTAGATGGCGATAGTGCTTCCTCGACGGAACTGTATGCGATTTTGTCAACATTGAGCCAGCTGCCCATTAAACAGGGCATTGCTGTCACTGGCTCAGTCAATCAATATGGCGAAGTGCAGCCTATTGGCGGGGTCAATGAGAAAGTTGAGGGCTTTTTCCGCATCTGTGAAGCACGAGGGCTGACGGGAGAACAAGGGGTAATGATTCCGGTCAGCAATGTAGTCGATTTGATGTTACCGGAAGATGTGGTAACGGCCGTTGCCAATGATCAATTCCACATCTGGTCCATTCGCAGTATTGATGAAGGTATTGAACTGCTGACAGATGTAGCGGCGGGAACAGCCAATGATGAGGGAACCTACCCCGAAGGCACTGTACACCATCTTGTGCAAAAACGCCTACTGAACCTGGCCCAAGATTTGAAGGCTTTTGGTGATAACAAGCAGGATGAAGAAGAGGAAGAAGAGGAAGACGAATAGTTACGATTGCAGATGATGGGCTGTGCGTAGGATGCCAATAATGCTTTTGCCGTCTTGTATACGGCCGTCCCAGGCCATTGCTACCAATTCGCTTAAAACCATCGGCACCACCTCAATCTCCTCATCCACATCCATTGGCAAGGGATCAGGTGTTAGCTCTGTGGCCACATAAAGCGTCATCAACTCATTGGAAAAGCCAGGAGCCGGCCAGATTTGCCCCAAATCAGTAAACGACCCTGCCCGATACCCCGTCTCTTCCCTCAATTCGCGTTGGGCGCAAGTTAGCCACTCCTCTTCCCAGCCTTTTGTCCCAGCTGGTAGTTCCAACAGCATCTCATCAATGGCTGCTCGATATTGGCGAATCATCAATACTTGGTAGCCTGCCTCAGCCATCACCAGGGGCACCAACACGACCGCACCAGGATGCTCCACAATTCCCCGTTCCATTACCTCGCCATCTGCCAGCGCAACCTCATCGACCCGCAGCCGCCATGATGATCCTTGCCAAGCTATTTGTGAATTTTGAATTTTCATACTATTTCTCAAATAATCTGGATGGCCCCGCGCACGGCCGTTACACAATCTTGAAAGATTGGGGTTCGTTCTAGTTCGATAGTGCGTGGTCGGGGCAGGGAAATTGGAATGTGGTCGGTGATGGTGGCAGGACGGCCGTTTAACACCAGTACTTCATCTGCCAGCATCACCGCCTCGCTAATGCTGTGCGTCACCATGATCACCGTCACTGGCTGGGCTTGCCAAATACGGAGTAACTCTTGTCCCATACGTTCCCGCGTTAGGGCGTCTAAAGACCCAAATGGTTCATCCAGTAGCAGAAGGGCCGGTTGGTGGACTAAGGCCCGAGCAATAGCCACCCGCTGGGCCATGCCGCCCGATAGTTGGGCTGGATAGCTGTTTTCATAGCCCGTCAGCCCGACTAAGTTGATGCTGTCTTGAACGAGAGTGTGGGCGGAACGGCCGTTCTCCCCGCGCAGTTCCAAGGGCAATATCACATTCTCAGTCACTGTGCGCCAAGGCATCAAGTTATCCCGTTGGAACACAATCCCAATTGGGCCACCTGCCAACGAGGAAGTGCCCGATGTCGGCGGCAGTAGCCCAGCCAAAATGCGTAACAGCGTAGATTTGCCCACACCCGAAGCACCCACTAAGACCGCAAACGCCCCAGCAGCAATCGTTAATGACACATCTGTTAACACCATTCCATTTTGGGGGAAGTGATGACTAATGTTAGTTGCTGTTAAAAAGGGTGGGCTACTCACGTGATTACTGTGCCTTCTCCACAAACTCATTGGTGAAAACGGCCGATAAATCCGCTAATGGTGCTTGCAAAAAGCCTATATCCAGCATCACCTGCTGCATAGTCTCCCAAGAAGCGGCATCACTTATTCCCAATTGTTCGGCTCGCCACATATCCAGCGAAGCTGTCAGCACCGGCTTGCGACTATCATCCAAGCCATCCACAAAATCCTTGCTGATATTATAGGCTTCTGTAGGATTAGCTAATGTATCAGCTAAGCCCCGACGCAAAGCTCGCACAAAACCCTCAACGAGTTCAGGATTTTCAGCGATAGTGGTCTCATTGGTGATAATGCCATTGGCCACCATATCAATATAGTCGGCCACATACAGCACATTGACAGCTTCTCCTAATGAGGCCAACTGCACTGGCTCATTATTAGCATAGCCTACCACCGCTTCTACGCGATCTGTCGTCAATGATTCCACTTGGGTGAAGCCGATTTCTTCCGCATTAACATCGCTAGAGTTGATGCCATTGGCGGAAAGGAGACCTTCGTAGCCGACATAAGTGGCTCCAAAAAAACCGGGCAAGCCTACCTGACGGCCGACTAAATCCTTAGGGCTTTCGATGCCAGCCGAGGCTTTGCTAACGACGGCGATGGGAAAGCGCTGGAACCACTCAAACACATATACCAGGGGTAAGCCCTGGGCACGACCCAGCAATACCTGTTCGCCACTGACTACAGCCAAAGGCAGTTCATTAGCGCCCACTAAGGCTACACCATCTGTCTCAAAGCTGTAATCGAACTCAATTTCGATGCCCTCTTCAGCAAAGTAACCTTTATCTACGGCGACATAATAGGGAGCATATTGAGGATCGGGGATAAAGCCCATCGGCAGCCGAATCTGCTGCATTTCTTTTGATCCATCACCTGTACAAGCCGTCGCAGCCAGTAATAGAACCAGTAAAAAGAGTGTAAAGCGTTTCATACTTTTGTATCTCCGAATGTGTATAGAAGTTTATGTATCATTTCAGGTAATTCATACTTGCTAGTCGGTTCACCGTTCCGAACGACCTACCACTGTTTCGTGCTGTATCCGCCAACGCAGCAGCCGCCTCTCTAACAAAGTGACAAGCCCATATAGGCTCAAGGCCATTGCGCCCAGAGTGATAAGAACGACAAAGACATCGGCCGTTCGATAAAACTGCCGCGAAAAAATGAGCAAATAGCCTAAACCCGGGCTTTTGTTCTGTACAAACTCCCCCACTAAGGCTCCAATCACTGACAGAGTGGCTCCTACTTTAAGCCCAGCCAGAATGATAGGCAGTGCGGCCGGAATTTCCAGCTTGCGGAAGATTTGGCCGCGGGTAGCCCCCAATGCTTGCATCAGATCATATAGTTCTGGTGGCACAGAGCGTAGGCCAGCGATAATGTTGATGAGGATGGGGAAGAAGACGACCAACACCGCCACCAGTACCCGTAGCCAGTAGGTGGATTGAATCCAAATGGACAACAAGGGGGCGATGGCGATGACGGGGATGGCTTGGGAGGCGATGAGGTAGGGGGACACCAATCGCTCAGCTAGCGGGGATTTGACCAGTAGATAGCCTAGGGGTAGGGCAATGAGGCAGCCCAGGAACAGCCCCATCAGTACTTCGCTGAGGGTTTGGCGGCTGTGAGTGAGCAGTGTGCCATCCGCAAGGAGGGTGATAAAGGCTTGGGTAACGGCCGTTGGTCCTGGCAAAATGAATACCGGATACTCTCCCAGCATAACCACTGCTTGCCAGCCAAGCAAAAGTAGCAGAAAGGAAATCAGGATGATGCGCCAAGTTGGTTGGGTGTCGAGCCAACGAATCATAGTTAGCGATTAGTAGTGAGCAGGACTACTATTTACTGAATAAGGGGGCAAGGGGAATCAGAACGCAGCAAAAACGGCCGAAACACGACCATGAAAAAGCCCCACAAAGGTGTGGGGCAATAAACGATCATGGCGCAACTATTTGGCGTACCTTCTCTCATCCAGACTATCACTGTCGGCTCTGGAATTACACCAGATCGGCTGGAAAATCAGTAATCAGTATTTAGTAATCAGTAATCAGTTTTGATCTAACTTTCTGCTTGCTGAATATAATCTGTTTACTACAATCCAGTTCGCGGGCTTGGCTTGCACTGCCTCACCGCCGGTCGGGAATTGCACCCTGCCCCGAAGGTCTATTATTTGTTTGTGAGTGTGCATGGCAGTTTGCATTGCCTTGCACTTTGGCGATGATTATACCAAAGAAAATGGGCTATGCACTTCTCTTATCATCCTCTGGCCGCAAGCCTAAATTATGTCTAAGCAGATTTCACACAGTTGGTGCCTTTGTGGTATACTCAGAGGACAGCGTTTGTACTTTTTAAGGAGAGAAAAATGGCAACACAAGCAAAGAGAAGAAAACGACGACAGCCTAAACCAAAACCACCAAAGAAGAGCAAAGTGAATTTCTTTCGACGTAAGAAAACAACGTCAGAAAAGATATTTATGGTAGTGGGTATTCTTATCGCCATAAGTATGGTGCTTTCTCTAGTCGTCAGTTTAGGTAGCCATACTGCATTTTAGCCACAACAAATAACTTTTTGCGTGATTAATAAAACGAAAAGGGACGGCCGTTTAACGGCCGTCCCTCTTTTGATCATTAGCAAGAATTAGATGCTACTCCGTTACTTCGGGTGGGACAAAGATCAAGAAGATCACGTTTAGCAATATACCCAAAACGGCTGCGGTAGCAATGGCTGGTAGGCCGTTAGGGAAAATGCCTTGAAAAATCGGAATGGGCAAGAAGCCCCCAGGATAGCCAATGTTGCCGCCAATACCCACCACCATAATGACAGCACCTACTGCCAAATCACGGGGACTAAATAAGTCAACCTCATGTTCAATCATTAAAGCAATGCCTTGCATCCCAATAACACCGAACAGGTAAATGGCTAGTCCACCGCTTACTGCCAGAGGAACCGAGCCAACAATAGCTGATAATTTACCAATAAAGGCCAGCAAAATAGAGATAACACCCGCTGCAATCAAAGCTGGGCCTGAATAATTGCGTGTAATAGCCATTAAAGAGTTGTTTTCGCCATAATTAGTTCCGGCTGTAGCTCCGATCAAACCATTCAAAAAGTCGCCAATCCCATCCAGAATTAAGTTGAAGCCAATATGCTCGTCTAGCTCATACTTTTCTCGATTAGTCTGCTCTGCCAGCCGATCCACATAAAGGCTGATCTGGTAAAGATGAGCAGTGGATTCGGGAATGGTGGCAATAGCCATGATGGAAATGCTGAGGATAGCCGTTGCCACTAAGTCACCAGAAAAACTAGGGAAGGTAATGTGTGGTGCCTGGAAGAAACTGGCCTGAGAAATACCAGAAAAGTCTACTTCTCCCATAATGGCAGCCAGGACATACCCAACAATTGCGCCAAGTAAGATGGGTAGCAAACCAATAAAGCCGCGCCCACGTAAATAGACTGAAAATAGAATGGTGACAATAAGGGTGACGATGGCGATAAACCAGTTGGCATTGGCCAGATCGAGGGCGGCAAAGCCTAAGCCAAAACCGATGATGGCAGCTACTGAGCCGGTCACGACGGGAGGTAGTACCTTGTCAACGGCCGCTTTACCCACACGCCGAATGATAATACCAACGATAATATTTAAAATACCTGTCACCACAATGCCGGCCTGCATCGTGCTTAATAGCTCATCACTGGCAGGCACGCCAAATTCAGCGTTGCTAATGGCTAAATAAGCGGCAATGTAACTAAAACTGGAGCCATAAAATAGCGGAATAAATTTACCAATGCGCCATTTTGATAGCAGTAAGGCAACGATAGTGGAGATGCCCGAGGCGAGTAAGACGGTGCTGACATGGAAACCTGTTAACACGGCCACAAAAGCGGTGGCGGGGAACATGGTCAGCACATGTTGTAAACCTAATAAGATTAATTGTCCAATCTGGGGTTGATCATTGGGCAGGTAGCCCTGACTTGCATTTGTTGTCATTGTTCCTCCTGACTCTCTTCTCTCTTAAAAATGGTAACAATGGCTCCCGAACGATTAGATTGGTTCTTTATGCTGTTCCGATATTGGCCTCCTTGTTCATGCTATGAAGCTGCCCTTGAAACGGTTGCTGCCTGGGGCAGATTGCTTATTTGGGACAATCTTATAGATTGGCTTGAGACTTTTTGGGATCGAATTAGATAATTTGATCTCCGAAAAAGCCTTGTTGAGCTATAACACGAAAACGGCCGTTTGGCTACGCGCCCTCAATCTAAAAAAGTGGCCTGAATGCCTGCTAACTGCCGCATTTCTGCTTGGTTCACCAAACGGCCGTGACTAATCACATGGCTGGGCAAACTATGATGGCGCAAAGCTTCTAACACCGATGGCACCTTTAGAATAACCAGATGCGCTGCCGATCCCTCTTGCAAGGCAAAATCAGTTAGACTCATGGCTTGGGCTGCTTGTATCGTAATCATGTCATACAATGTTTCCATCTCCGCTTGGGCCGTCATCCACAGCAGATGGGAGGCCAGAAAAGCGACTTCCAACATATTGTTACGACCGTATGGATAATATGCGTCCGAAATATCGTCCATGCCCAAACAGACCAGGACACCTGCTGCCAATAATTCACGCACACGAGCATGGAGCGGCCCCGTATGGGGGTCTGTTACCATGCCCATTTTGGCCTCTTTCAGCAGAGCGATCAGCTTTTGTAGCGTGGGTTGGGCATATAGAGCCATAGCTCGGGCATGATGGGCCAACACACGCCCTTGCCAACCGCGCTTGATGGCTTCTACTGCCATCATTTCCGTCGTGCGTAAGCCGGCATCGCCCGCATCGTCCACCAACATGGAAACATCTTTGTCATATTCGGCCGCGATGTCAAAAATCTGGCGCACATGCTGCTGACAATCAGCTTCTGTATACTCAATCCAAGGGATACCACCCACCACATCTGCGCCTAAAGCCATGGCTTGGCGCACCAGATCGGCTGCGCCCGGTTCTCGGATGAGGCCATCTTGAGCGAAGGCCACAACTTGAATATCTACAATGCCCTTGAATTCATCACGAGCGCGGAGGAGGGCTTTGATCCCTTCTAGCTGGGCTTTGCTGTCCACATCGGCCAGGGCCCGGATGTGGGTGTTGCCATAAAGGGCAGCCAGGGCGACGGCCGTGCGCACATTCTCAATGATCCACGACTCAGCATAATCGGCTTTGACCCGTGCCGCCAGTTCAATGGCGTTCATGGCCTTGCCCATGCCGCCCTGATGGTAGGCTTGCATGGCGAGATCATCCATGCGCTGACGTGTGTAAACTTTACATAAATGGAGGTGGGGGTTGGCGAAGGCTTCGGTAACGAGATTGCCCTGGGCGTTAAGTTCGGTGTGGGCACGGCCGTTTATGGTGGTGGCGATGGTGGTGATACGGCCGTTTCTAATGCCAATCTCAACCAAATCGGGGCGCTGGCGCAGTTGGGCTTTTCTAATGAGGATGTCAAATTGATGGGACATAGTGGATAAGATGTAAAACGTAAAGCTTGGCAAGGGGAAAGCAACGTGGATTTACGCTTTAATAGTAGGGGTGGTTGCCAATATAACTACTATACCGTTAATTATCAATTTGCCAATGGTCGTCTGGTTGTCCCAACAGAAATCCTAACAAGGCATCGGAGCCAGAAGAGTGGCCAGTTTTTAAGATTTTGGTGATGGCTGTGTATACGGCCGTTTCTCTTTGGGCTATTACTAAATCATGCCAAGCTCTACTGGCTTCTCCTTGTCCGGCTGCTTGCAATAGATTGGCGGAGAGAGTGGTGGTGTGTGGCGCGGCAGTGGCAGTGATCAGTGAGCAGTAGTTAGTAAGTGGTGAGCAGTAGTCAGAGTGGTGTGAAGATGTAGACTGCTTGCTGAACAGGGCATACAAGATGCCTACCAAAAAGTCATCCCCAGCCGGTGTGAGACCAGGGCCGAGACCCGCCAGTTGACGGGCTGTTTGGGCAATGAGGGGCTGGTCATTGGCATGGAGGGCTTGTTGCATTTGGCTGACAAGGGCCAGCGGGACGGCGGGTTGAAACAGGGAATGATTAGCGACGAGGGAGTGGATGAGATCAAAGTTGAGAGGCCTGTGCCAAGCGGGAATGGGGTTCCAGGCAACGGCCGTTGCCATATCAATGGTTAATTGATCAATTTTTAGGCTGGGGAGGGCTGATGGGGTCGCAGGCATGTCCAACGAAATAGGTGGATTTGGCTGGGCTACCCAATCGGACAAGTGCAGGTTAGGAATGACAATAGCTAGGGGGTTGGGGCCAAGATCGGCCGTTACCACAGATATCACTTGCCCGGTTTGATTGATTAGATTGCAAACCCGGTCAAATAATTGAAGGGCAGGTGGCGTTGCCCACCCCTGTAATAGCCACGTATGCGCTCTGGGAGCTATCAGTTGAGCCGAAACTTCCATTGACCACTTCCGCAGGCCGATTTTGAGAGGAGTAGTGGCCCGGCGGGGTGAGTGCAAGATCATACTGCTATCATTCAAATAGCACTTCAACTAACGGACTGCTCTTGACCAATTCAGTTATTGACCCTACTTGCCCGTGATACCAGGCCATGACTGGATCAGCCAAAATTTGCTGTCGCTCAGATTCGCCCAGCACGGGGCGGGCGCGGGCGGGCAGGTCGGCCTGGAGAGATTGTTTCAGGTGGAAGGTGAATTGGGGTTGGGCGAGGAGGTTGGCATACCAATCACGTGGGCCGGGGGTGCCCGTAATGTAGGTACGGCCGTTTACCTGTCTAAACCAAATCTCAATTCTTCGGGGTTGTCCACTTTTGCACCCTATGGTGGTGATGTCAATCGTATCATCCTTGCTTAGTGCTGCCACAATTTGTTCATCCATATGATTCCTATTCCTTCTTTTATTTGTAGCAAAATGACTATTATATTTGGGCTAAGGTTTTCATATGGGCCAACATGGCTGATAACCCATTAAGTCGTTGCCCACTAATGACCTTTTGCAATCCCATTTGCATATAAAACTCATTGGGAATGGCCTCTATTTGGGCGGGAGTTGAACCAGCTAGTCCTTGTTGCATAAGGGCTGCATAGCCGCGCACAGTGGGGGATTCAGGGGGGACGTCGAAGTGATAAGCCAAAGTACCATCATCCTTTTGCTCGGCGTAGATAAAAACGGGCGTAATACACTCATGTACCTGATCCATCTCACTTTGTTTGCCCTCTAACCAATCTGGCAAAGGAGGCAAACTTTCTGCAAATTCAAGCAGGTATTCTAATTTTTCTTGTCCTTCACAGTAGCTAAAGTCGTCAACAATTTCTTGTAATCTTGTTGGTAGGTTACTCATGTTTTGCTGTCTCCTTATTTCAATGCTACCACAATTGTTGGTTTTGTTGGCAACCTGTTTATAATCTCAACGGCCGATGAGGCTGCAAGTAGCAAACAGCAGGGAGAAGTTGATAAATCTTGTTGCTTGTTATCTACTATTTTCTGTGAGGAGCTTGTAATGCAACAATATTTGGACTTGATGCGGCATGTATTGGCAAATGGTGTGAAGCGAGAGGATAGGACAGGTGTGGGCACCGTGGGTGTGTTTGGCTACCAGATGCGCTTTGATTTGGCGGCGGGATTTCCGGCCGTGACGACAAAGAAGCTGCATTTTCGCTCGATTATTCATGAATTGCTTTGGTTTTTGCAAGGGGATACGAATATTAAGTATTTGCATGATAATAAGGTCACGATTTGGGATGAGTGGGCTGATGAACAAGGGGATTTGGGGCCAGTCTATGGCTATCAGTGGCGTTCTTGGCCGACAGCCGACGGCCGTTCCCTCGACCAAATCAGCCAACTCCTACACGGCTTGCAACACAACCCCAACTCGCGCCGCCATATCGTGAGTGCCTGGAATGTGGCTGATGTGGATAGTATGGCCTTGCCACCTTGCCACTGCCTCTTTCAATTCTTTGTGGCTGAGGGCAAGCTCTCTTGCCAACTGTATCAGCGCAGTGCCGACATCTTTCTAGGTGTGCCCTTCAACATCGCCTCTTATGCGCTGTTGACGATGATGGTAGCGCAAGTGACAGGGTATGAATTGGGTGAATTTGTGCATACCTTAGGTGATGCCCATCTCTACTTAAATCATTTGCAACAAACTGAATGTCAGTTGGCACGCCAGCCGTATCCTTTGCCACAAATGAGGCTGAATCCAGCAGTGACATCGCTCTTTGATTTTCGTTATGAGGATTTTGAACTTGTGAATTATCGGTCGCATCCAACCATAAAGGCACCGATTGCCGTTTGATAAGAGGGTCTATGTTGATTTCAATGATGGTGGCTATGGCAGCTAATCGGGTCATTGGGTCTGATAATCAGATTCCCTGGCGACTACCACGTGATCAGCAGCGGTTTAAGGCGATCACAATGGGTAAGCCGATTGTGATGGGGCGTAAGACGCATGAGTCTATTGGACGGCCGTTACCTGGTAGGCAAAATATCGTTGTCACGCGTAACCGAGCTTATCAGGCTGCGGGTTGTACGGTAGTTCATTCACCAGAAGCGGCTTTGATTGCAGCGGGCGATGTTGCAGAGGTTATCATCATTGGTGGAGCCTACCTGTATGATTGTTTTTTAGAGCAAAGCGGCCGTATTTACCTGACGGTTTTGGAAGAAAATTTTGTAGGAGATGTCTTTTTTCCTGAAATAGATGAAGCAGCCTGGCAGATAACATTAACTGAAGTTTATGAGCCAGACGAGGCGAACGCTCTTCGTTACCGATTTTTGATTTTAGAACGCAGAGAGGCGAGATAGGCGGTTATATGCGCCGACGACGCATTGGTTATTTTCTAACATTGTTAATTCCAATTGGCTTGTTTGTCTGGCAAGTGCAGGAAGTAGCGGGACCAGAAGTAACGCCGACTCCTTTTGAGCCGACATTAACAGCGACGAGCACATTGGAACCTACGGCAACGGAGACAGCTACGGCAACGGCCGTGCCTACGCGCACTAATACTCCCACACCTACTCCTTCGCACACGGCAACTGCCACGGCCACCGAGGCACCCACTCTCACACCTACTGTAACAGCGACGGCAATGGCAACGGCCGTTATCAACCGCACTTGCCCTGATTCCTCACCTGCCAAGCCAGACTATGATCGCTACTATCTATCACCCAACCTCTGGCCGCAGCCTGATCTGGCTATAGCTGAACCCCATTTTTGGCTGGCAAAACCAATTGCAGGCGGTGGTCGTTATTTGGTGAATCAGGCTTATCCTTATGGTTATGATGCGGGCGGCCGTTACCTCCTACACAACGGTGTAGATGCAGCCCAATCTTTGGGCTTGCCCTTGTTGGCGGTGGCTGACGGCACAATTGTTGTGGCCCAGTCCGATTACAGTGAGTGGTATGGCTGGCGTTGCGATTGGTATGGGCAACTGGTGGTATTGGAATTAGATCAGCGGTGGCAAGGACAGCCTGTATATGTCCTATATGGGCATGTACTCAATATCGAAGTGGAAGTAGGGCAAGTGGTGAAGCGTGGCGATCAAGTGGCCGAGATTGGGTTTGGCGGTGTGGCCACGGTGCCCCATTTGCATTTGGAAGTGCGGGTAGGCGCCAATGAGTTTGGTTCGACGCGTAATCCGATGTTGTGGATAGAGCCAGGAGAAACGCGAGGAGTGATTGTTGGCCGTTTGATAGACCCAGAAGGACGTCCCTGGCAAGGTGTCGCTTTGGGGCTGTTGGGTGGCGTTGAAGAAGTAGAAAATCGCAATACCTGGAGCTATTTGGGCGACCCCCAAAAGTTGCTGAATCCCGATGAGGGCTGGGCCGAGAATTTCATTTATTCGGATGTGCGTCCTGGCGAATATCAGATTTACACCAAGCTGCAAGGGGTAGAGTACCGTGTTCCTGTCACTGTCACAGCCGGGCAGATTAGTACGGTTGAAATCATTACTGAACCCTATAAAACAGTTACACCTACACCAGAGCCAACGGCCGTGTTAGATGGGGCTGAAACGGACGATTAGCCAGTTGTGATTGCCAATACCATACGGCAGCGTATTGACAATTTAGGCGAAATGTATTACCATACGGTTCCGTATGGATAAGTCAAAACGATTGTCACGAACAGATTGGATTCGAGCTGCGGTTGACTGTTTAGCAGCCCAGGGCGTTACGGCCGTTAAGGTTGAAGCATTGGCCCGCCATCTTGGCGTCAGTAAAGGCAGTTTTTATTGGCACTTCAAAAATCGGTCAGAATTACTTGCAGAAGTTCTTTATCAGTGGGAAAGTGAAACTGATTGGTTAATTGAGCAAGCCAATCTTGTTGAAAAGCCCATTGAGCGGCTTACACGTATTTTTAGCCTCACTGCCGAGTTGGCGGCCAAAACAGGAGGTTATTCGATGGATACCGCTATTTTCCGCTGGGCCCAACAGGATGAAAGCGTGGCCATACGGGTCAACCAAGTTGAGCAAAAACGCATAAATTATGTACAAGGCTTGCTGCAAGCACACGGCTTGCCCACAACCACAGCAGTGGTCCATACGCAGCTCATGTATTTTGCCTTTTTGGGTTATATAGATCGTGCCAATCGTGATCATAGCTACCGTCAACCAGAGCAACTCATGGCTTTTAGTCAGCAGTTGATTCATTTGGTTACTGCGGACAATAACAAGAAGGAATAATGCAATGGCAGCAACATTTCAATCATATCTTGAAAACCAATTGGCCACTTTACCTCACATTAATGTCTTCATAGAGAAGGCAGATCATATTGATGTGAAAACAGTTGAGGGTGATGTATCGTTGCGCGAATTTATTGCAGGTTGTTTTAACTATATGCCGCGTTGGCTGCAGGCTTTGTACACTATTCGTTGGGGATTTGTGCGCCTGCTAGGGATGAAACAAACAGGCATTCCAGGTCAGCACTCCATTTCTCCTGAAGAAGTGTCGTTTGTGGCCGGGGAGATGGCTGCCTTCTTCCAGGTAAAAGCGGCCAAAGAGAAACGTTACTGGTTCGCTGCGGCCACTGATAAGCATTTGACGGCACATCTGGGTGTCGTTGTGGAGCCACTCACAGAGCAAACCCGCCGTTTTTATGTGCTAACACTGGTGGATTACCAACATTGGACAGGTGTTGTTTATTTTAATGTGATACGGCCGTTTCACCATCTTGTTGTCCATCAAATGATGCAAGCTGCGGTAAAGTGAATGACCTAATGGCGCTGCTTTTCTTGCATGCGGCTCAGGAAAGGTGTCGTAAATTATCTATCATTGTAACAAATACAGGCCGATTGAGTTGATATACCTTTTTAGCTTTGTCAATTCTTTGCTCGTTGATTAGACTATTAGCCACTAGTTGACGCAGATGGCGTGAGGCGGCCGATTTGTCGAGAGCAAAACGTTCAATGATATCTGAAGTACTTAAAGTGTCTGTTTTGGCCAGGGCCAATAATATAGCCAAGCGCGTGCTATCAGCCAATGCCTTACAACGATTGACAAAAGTAAAGTGATCAAAACCAGACTCAGTTGTGGTTGGTTCGCGGGCTGGAAATCCAATATAGAGTGCCGCACCTTTGCCAAACCAAAGAATATATGGGCCATTGTGAATATGGGGCACAAAGCATACCTGACGAAAGGTAAGTAACTTTTCTAGGCGAAAAGCAGGGCGGAGATCACGCCCAGTTACAACCTGGATTGCTTCTAAAATCGTGAGATTGTTGAGTGGTACTGTTTGAAAGGTATTTACACACTGTTGGATGCGTGGCGCAGCCCGCCCCCATTCGGGAGCCAGATACCGTTCCCAAAGCGTGCGTAAATGGGAGACAAGCAATGTTTGTAATTGATCGGGATTATTAAGCAGGGTATGAATGGGACGGACATCAGCCGAATCATATTTTGTGCGGGCTATCTCCCGAAAATGATTCTCGAAAGCTTCATAGCTTTGCAAAAGTTCGCCCGGGTCGGTCACTGGAATTTGCCAATACTCTGATCCCACAGCAATATGTGTTGAATTTATCATCTGATCGAACAAGCGATCACGCAAATCTGAGGCTGGTTGAGATGCAAGAATGTTGGCATACTCAAGAAAATCTACTGGCTTCACATCGCCGGGGACGGCGTTGACGAGAGCGTCGAGCCAGATCCAACGGAAAAGCAACTGATGTTGCGCCCGCAACTCAGGGGGCATTTTGTTGGCGGTCTGAATTGTCCATTCACTCAATCCACTCAATTTTTCTTGATCGCCTAAGGCCATAAGGCTCATGAGCTGTGAGCAAACTGGTTCATAAACAACGGCGGCGTCAACAAATTCAGGGGTTGGGAGCATCGGTAGTTAGAGAATGATCAATTACATTTGCATCAAAGTCGGGCAAAATATCCTCGATGTTACGCACTGCGGGAAACGCGTAACAGGATATTGCTGCCACAACTGATAGTATACCAGTTATGACAATCAAAAGCCCCATGCCAGCTCCAGTGCCCGTGCCCACCAGCCAGCTAAAAAGAGGGGTGAGCGTCCCATCAGGCTGCATTGCTGGTTCAAATAGACGATCAGCTAGTGGCCCAGCAATTAACAATGCAGTAGGAAAAGTGATTTGGGCGATCAAACGGCGGGTGGCAAAGACACGCCCTTGCAAGGTAGGTGGTACTTTGCTTTGCCAGATCGCTTGATTTGAACCATTCATGATAGGGATAGTCAGGAAGGTGGTAAAGGCAGCGACTGCCCAAATGGTAGGGGTGCGGCCAATACCTAGTACAACTGTTCCTAATAATGCAGAAAGAGCCATGCCGATGAGAACGCCATGCACCCGGCGTTTGGGGCCGCCCCATAAACTCATTATGAGGCCACCCACTAAGGCTCCGATGCCGCCAGCAGATTGCACAGTGCCCAGTACTAACTCGTTGCTGTGTGATCGGGCCAGTACGTATGCTGGTAGTAAGATGATGCCGAATGCTCCTAGAAAGTTGAAAATAAAGAAGACAAGTTGCATACCAAACAGGCTAGAGCGTTCCAAAATATAGCGAAAACCATAAAGGGTGCTTTGCCAAAAGGTAAGGTCTTTACCAGAGTCTATGGCCATTGGTTGGGGAAGATGAATGACAGCAATGGTTATGACAGCAATGGTGAAGGTGATGATATCCATAATGAGAATGCCGTTTAAATTAATCAGAGGCAGCAAGAAGCCGCCAAGCAAGGGGGCAATAACTTGTGCAGCCGACTCAGCCATGCTGAGCATACCACTGGCACGACCATATTCGGCTTTGTCAAGCATGATGGTGGTAGCTGCTGAAAAAGCAGGAAATTGAAATGATTCAAAAATACTGGCAATGGCTCCAGCAACGAATATATGCCATAAATGCAAATTGTTGGTGACGAACATGATCAACAAAAAGTTAGTGCTAAGGCCTGCGGCCAAGTCGCTGATCATAAGTACGAGTTTGCGGTTCCATCGGTCAACGAGCGCACCGGCAATGGGGCTGAATATGACGAGGGGTGCAAAGGAAAAGAAAGCAACTAAGGTGAGAGCGGTAGCTGATTGGGTTTCCTGATAGGCCCAAATAGTGAGGGCAAAGCGTGTGGTGCTTGTGCCCAGCAAGGAGATGAGTTGCCCCAGCCAAATAATGAAAAAGTCACTGAAGCCGATTAGAGAGCTGTTTCGTTGAATCATATCTTTATTTCTCAATTATGTAAGAAATAAAGATATTATAAACTTATAAATGATACTTGACAAGAACAAGGGGCTTGAAGAGCATAGAGCAAGATTGTGGGGGTGTAGGAAGAGTGATGCCAAGCCTAATCCAAACGATGACTACGAAGACGGGCTAAAGCGGCCAGCGTGGCTTGCGCATTATCCCGCTGCCAGCCGCGACCTTACCATTGGAGACGATGGTGGACAACAATGTTGATGCCACTTTCAATGGGTCCAGAGCCAATAGGATAACCGGAGCTAGCCTCCGGGTTGCCATCGTACCAGCTTTCCCGCTCTGCTAATATCTTGCCCGTTTCACTCAAACATAATTTCTCTTCCCCCGACTCAGTCTCCCTCTCATCTTCTTGTCTCCTTGTTTGGCCTTGTTCACTTCTCCCACTTTTCTGCACTATACTCTTTTAGTCAGGTTTGGTTAGTCTGAGTCTTCAATTATGTTTATGCTTATGGAGTTTTCAGATGGTTCGGCCACATCTTTCTGCCCGGTCTCCAAGTGCCAGGTGGCCCCCTCACTAGCCATTAATTGAGCGTAACGGGCTTCATACCGTGCTGCCACCTCGGCAAAATAGCTGTCATAACTGCTCCAAATGGTGGCCATACGCTCTTTGGTTTGTATGACGATTTCGTCCTCTTCACCGCGCCGAATAACACGGCGTAGGCTGGCAAAGATGTGACGCACGCTGGACACAATCTCCTGTGCTAATTGACTGAGGGGACTAGTACTGATTTCTGCCAAGATTACGCGCAGCGCTTCGGCGGCCAGAGGTACGGTGGCGGGATCGTCCGTGTGGCCAGCCCGCATCATGTGATCGAGCAAAAAGGCTTGATGCCAGTAGCGGCTGAGACTGTCGCTGGCGTCTTTGATGGTGAGAAAGTAAAAGATTGTACGATAGAGGCGTTTGAGAAAGGTGAACAAGATGAGAATGGGCCAGCCAAGACAGGTTTGTAAGCAGCCGGGGGGCAGGCGGTTGAGTTCATGAATGGTATCTTTGGGCAGGGAACGGCCGTTTCTTTTGCCAATTGCCCCCGGCATCCGACGCCGAAAAATATGCTCAAAAGCGACATCTAGTAGAGGAATGGGAATGAGAATAGAGAGGCCAGCAAAGGTGGCATTGGCATAGATGAGCCAATCAAATTTAGAGCGGGGTTTGATCATCAGTTACTTTGGGTATGTCATAACATTATCAGATATGATTAGAATTGGCGAGGGGGAGAGTGAAGTGAAAGGTTGTGCCATCGGGGGAGGTGTCAGCCAGCCAAAGGCGTTGCTGGTGGGCTTCGATTGCCATTTTGCAGAAGGCTAGCCCTAGGCCGCTGCCCCGCTTGGGATGGCTGCCAGTAGAGAATTTTTGAAACAAACGGCCGTGTATCTCCTGCGGAATACCTGGCCCTGAATCACTAATGGAGACTAGCAGATGATCCTCATTTACATTCGCCTCGATCTGCACTATCCCCCCTGCTGGTGTGAACTTGATCGCGTTGCCAATGAGGTTTTGTAAAACCCGCTCGATTAAAGCTGCATCCACCTGCACCCACGGTAAATCTGGTGCAATATTGTGGTCGATTTGTAATTCATTTTCTACGGCCAATGATGACTGCATATTAAGGACAGTCTGGAGGATGCTCTCGAATGATACCCGATCATAGGCTAAATCTAACCGACCACTTTCCAAGCGGCTAATGTCTAAAATCGCATTTACCATGTCTAGCATATGTTCTGTACTAGTCTTAGCTCGTTCCAAAGCATTATTTACTCTGGTCTCTATGTTTTCTCCCATGTACACATTGATTAGCTCGAGAGTGAGGGAAATAGAAGCTAAAGGGCTGCGCAGATCATGTACCATCGTATGGATGAGGTCTTCGCGCATTTTCTCTAACAGACGTTCCTGGGTAATATCGCGCAGCACAATCAGGCGGCTAGGACTAGCTCCCTCTGATACGACAGGCAGACTGCGCCAATGGATGGAGTGGGAGGGCAAATCAAAGTTGCCTTCATGGGCTTCGGTGTCACCCTGAAGAATACGTTCCCTTTCTTTTTGGGCGATTTGGGCAATTTGGGGCGTTGTTTGTATCAGATGAGCAATTGTGTCTGAAACGGAAGCCTGGATCCACTGTTCTAATGGCTTATCCAATTGCAAAAAGTGGCAGGCCGGTTCATTCATGACCAGGATGTGCCCATTCGCTCCCACCAATATGATGCCATCACGATCTGATTTGACGAGGGCGTGCAATTGACTGCGCTCGCCTTCAATGGTTCGGAACAGCCGAGCATTTTCAATGGCGACAGCGGCATGGTGGGCAATGTCCTGGCAAAGTTGTATTTCGGCTGACGTAAAAGTGCGCCGCTGTTGGCTTTCCCAAATTTCAGCATAGGCGATGGTCTTGCCACCCACGCGCAGAGGAATGACAAGGGATGTATAGCCATCAAAGGCTTGGAGGTGATGGCGTTTGACGGCTGTTAAACTGGGATCGTCTACGTGGGCTAAAAGTGGGTCGCCCACTTCGAGGTAGGCTGCTGCACCAGGAAAATCATCTGGCAAATAGTAAGTAGTGCCTACATCTGAGACACGCTCAGCTGCAGAGGCCCGAGGACCATAATACTCAGCCAAGACAGTTGTCGTGGCTTGTTGGGCATCATAACTGCAAATGTAAACGCTCGTAGCATTCATCAGCTGCCCCACCTGTTCAGCTAAATCACATAGAATCGTATCTAAATCTAGGGTGGAGGAGATAATAGACATGGCTTCGCGCAAAACACTTTGCTCAGTGAGGCGATTTTGAGCTTCTGTGAATAGTCGGGCATTGTCGAGGGCTAATACGATGGCATCGCCTAAGGCCTCAGCAATGAGGCGTGCATCATCAGGGAAAGCATCGGCTT
Organism: Promineifilaceae bacterium (SeqCode); assembly: GCA_965223555.1. Classification (GTDB taxonomy): domain Bacteria; phylum Chloroflexota; class Anaerolineae; order Promineifilales; family Promineifilaceae; genus CBDCWU01. Next base: position 761,203 of record CBDCWU010000007.1, on the reverse strand, counting down.
GGTCACATTCAATAAGTAAGACGCCCAACTGTTTGCGCCCACGTCGTAAAGGAATAGCTAGGGCACTTTGGGGTGTAGCGAAGGGGCTGAAAGGCATTGTGTTGTGGCTGGGGTCAGGTATGACTTGGGTATGGCCAGTGCGGAAGGCTCGACCAATGGTTCCCTCGTCACTGAAGGGCACGCCAACGGCCGCTCGAATGACGAGCTTATTGCTGTCGTCAGGGGTGTAAATGGCGACGATGGGCCAATGAGTCATATCCGCAATGGCTTGGACAGCGACATAGGCTACGGCTTCCGGTTCAAGCAGTTCTCCGATAGCGCGTAGGACTCTGTAAGGGATGGTGGGCGAGAGAGCAGGGGTTGAGGCTTCTAGTGGTGTGTCCAATGGTGTTGGAGGTGGAGTAGGTAACGGTTGTTGCTCGAAAATAAGCAATTGGCCTTGAACTTGTCCACGCCAGTTATGCAAGGGCAAGGTATGGCTGAAATAGGAGTTGGTTGTGGGGAAAACGGCCGTGAGTGGTTGGCCTTCAATATCCGAGCCTAATATTTCCTGTGCCACAGGATTGGCCTTTTGCACGAGGCCATCATTGCTGATAACCATCATGCCTGATTCGGTTATGGTCCACTGGTCTTCATAGGCTAAGATGGCCAGAGTAGACAAGCGCAAACGATGCCATAACAGAATACAACCTGCCCCCATGAGGCTTAGTCCAACTACAATACCAATCAGCAATTGCCAATTCATAAAGATAGCAGCGCAACTATAAAAGTTGTCTCATAATTCACTCAGTCCCTGATGTTTGTTTCATTAAGATAACATATTTAGACATTATCACAATGAGCCTGATACAAGTATACATTACCTGTCTCATTATTACTTGGCCTAACCATTTCATCTGCCGTTATAATAGGGATTATTCAACATAGAAAGAGGCAATCAATGAGTGAACATGATTATAATTTGCTAGTCATAGGCACAGGGCCTTCTGGTCAAAAAGCAGCTATTCAAGGAGCGAAAGCAGGCAAAAAAGTTGCCATCATTGATAAACGGGGTTACGTGGGTGGTGTTTGTGTTAATACAGGCACGATCCCCAGCAAAACCTTGCGTGAAGCAGTTCTGTATCTTTCTGGCTTTCGTGAGCGCAATATCTATGGGGCATCTTATCGAGTGAAGCAAAACATCACGATGGATGATTTGAAGTTTCGCTGTGATCATGTCATTCGACATGAGATGGATGTGATCAAGCACCAGATGTACCGCAATAACATTGAGCTGATCAATGGCACGGCCTCTTTTGCTGGCCCCCACACTCTAAAGGTTGAGACGATGGATGGGGATAGAATGGTAACGGCCGATCACATTGTCATTGCTGTTGGCACAATCCCCACCATGGTCAGTGGCATTCCGTTCACCCCAGACAAAATTGTCACCAGCGATGGCATGTTAGACATCACCAGCATCCCCCGTAGTTTGTGTGTGGTGGGCGGTGGGGTTATTGGCATCGAATATGCCAGCATTTTCGCCGCTCTGGGTGTCAGAGTGACGGTGATTGATATGCGTTCCACACTTTTGGGTTTCGTGGATGAGGAAGTAATAGGGGCGTTGACCTATCATTTGCGCCAGCAGCGTGTGACGGTACGTCTGGGTGAACGGGTGGAAAGTCTCCAAATTGATCTTGAAACAGGCAAAGTCATTACGCAGCTCGCTAGTGGCAAGCGTATTATCACTGAAAAAGCCCTGTACTCTATCGGACGCACGGGAGCAACAGATCAGTTAAATCTGGATGTGGCTGGCCTGAAAGCAGACTCACGTGGTCGCCTGACTGTCAATGGACAATATCAGACCGAACAGCCGCACATTTACGCCGTTGGTGATGTGATTGGCTTCCCCAGTTTGGCTTCCACCTCAATGGAACAAGGACGCTTGGCAGCCGCCCATGCCTTTGGCATCAAAACGAACAGTATTCCCGAACTATTTCCTTATGGCATATATACTATTCCGGAAATTTCTATGGTAGGCAAAACGGAAGAAGAGTTAACCAAGGACGGCGTACCTTATGAAATAGGTAAAGCCCATTACCGCGAAATCTCCAGAGGTCAAATTATTGGTGATGAAATTGGTATGCTGAAGCTTATATTTGGTTTGGCAGATCGCAAATTGTTGGGTGCTCATATCATTGGCGAAGGATCAAGCGAGTTAATTCACATAGGCCAAGCTGTAATGGCCTTTGCGGGGACAGTAGATTATTTTGTTAATACAGTTTTTAACTATCCAACTTTGGCTGAAGCTTACAAAGTAGCGGCTTTAGATGGCATCAATCGGATGGATGCATAGAGAGATTACCACACACGCTCTGGATCGATGATATATTGCCACCAATTGTGTGAAACACCACTAGTTGTACCTGAAACATGTGGGATACGTTCAAACCACCATTTATGGTGCTCACGAATATCGCCATCCCCCCAATCTTCACAAGTGACTTTGCGTGACTTGCCTCTTAGATTGGGGAAGTTGAGCCAAGTATCACAACGACTCATCACAGGGCGTTCGTTGCCCCAGTCATAATCCCTTTGGCTGTTAGGCGCGAAGTGCAGTGTGCCTACTTCAGCCTTGCCAGGATCGGTTTCTTCATGGCGAATAAATTTTTCCCATAGGTTTTTTTTGCCTTTCTTTTTGCGGTAGACGTATTTCATGATGGATTCGGCGCGATGGCCCATATTTTCTAGCATTTCGCCAATGCCGCGCTGATAGTTATAGCCCATGATGACGTAACGGCGTCTGGCTTTGCGGTCTTCCAGGCCAGGAGCATTGCACCAGAAGGGGTCTTTGCCCACCATGCGGGATTCGTAATAACCGCCATAGGGAAAACCAAACATCCACACTTCATCTATTTCGTCTTCGTTGACTCTCTCAGTGAGGTTGAACTCTTCTACAATACGCCTGTAATCCATCCAGTCGGGCTGATGAAAACCACTTTTTTGCCGCCAAAATTTAACAAAATCGTCTGCTTTATAGACGTACCCATCTTCTTTAACGGGGAAGCCGTCTACCAGGATGGAGTCTACCACCTGGTAGTTGACGTAGCCATCGCTGACGGCTCTGAGATTGGCGATATACCCTTTTATGAGGGATTCTGGCTCGTTCCAGCCAAAGACTTGGTTTAGTCGTTGGTTGCCTTCGGAGGGAATTTGGGCGTTATGTGTGATGACGAGTACGCGAGGGTATACAGATTTTTCATCAGAACGATCCCGAACACCAGCAAATAGGTTGAATAAATTCATAAGTGCTCCGTAGGAAGATGTTTTGTTTTGTTTTTTGAGGGTTGGCCACAATTAGGCTTTTTCGGAAATTTAATGATCCAATTCAATCCGAAAAAGCCTCAAGCCAATCTTTAAGAGTAACCTTATTCGATGGTGACCTCTTGTTCGGCCGTTTCCGTTAATGCTTTTAAGAGGTCATACTCCTCATAAAAGCCAGCGACAATTTCATCTGGATCGGGAACAAGACCAGCGTCGGTGGCGACACCGATCCACACTTGGTTTGCATAACTGATGATGCTAATGCCCAGGCCAACACGCCCAGCCTGGGGAACCCAGAACATGATGCCCGTGATCTTGGAACCAGCCAGGTAGAGGGGTATAGGCGGGCCAGGAACATTGGTCATAACGGCCGTTGCCTTGGCTCCAAACATGTTCACTAACTGTTGCTGGACGTCAATGGGGGTCATGCCAATGCCACTCAAAATGCCAAAAGCCACGCCAGCTTCAGACGAGCTTTTGAGGGCTGTCATGCGTTGGTTGATCTCTTGCAGCCGCTCTTGCACATCTTCGATGTAGATAGGCAGTTTGAGATAGACAAGGCCAAACTTATTTCCTAATTCGCCCATTTCTTCCGGTTTACGGATATTAACAGGGACAGTGGCGCGAAAGTCCACACCATCTACTTCTTGGTCGTGGTTGAGCAGGTAGCGGCGCAAGCCACCTGTCATGGCTGTGATGAGGACATCGTTGACAGTGCCGCCCAATGTATTTTTGATCGTTTTTATCTCGCTGAGGGGTAGCGGCCGAGACCAAGCTGCTTTTTTGGATATGCCTAGTTTACCGCGAAAAATTGTTTGGGGATCAGGCGAGCGCAAGATGACACGCCCAGTGGTCAGAGCCAGTTCTGTCCCCTGTTGGGCCAGGTCTTTAAGATGGGAAGGGTCGTTGAGGATGGTGCGGCTTTCGTCCAGGAGCTTGTTGGTGAGGGTATAGCTGGTTTTCACGGCCGATTTGGCTTGTTTAGCTAAACGGCCGATTGACCCGCTCAGATAGCCTCCGCGCACATCCTCGATATCAGGCAACTTGGGTTTGGGGATGGGCGCATCCCGCTTCATATCTGTCATGGAGAGCAGGACAAACATCAGGGCCATGCCATCGGCTAGACAGTGATGCAGCCGCCCAATGAGGGCGCAGCCCTCGCCATAATTTTCGACGAGGTGAAATTGCCACAGGGGCTTGCTGTAATCGAGGGGGGTGCTCATCAAAACGCTGGCAACTTCTTGCAGGGCAGCTTGGTCACCAGGGGCTGGCAAGCCAATGCGCCGCACATGGGCACTAATCTCAAAGTTGGGGTCGGTTTCCCAATAGGGGGATTGAAGGGGATTACGAGGGCGTATTACCCGTTGCCGAAAGCGATCAAAGGTGAGCCAACGATGTTCAAGGACTTCTAGAAGGCGATCAAACTCAATCGGCCGATCAAAGGTCATGATGCCCGACACCATCATTAGGTTGGTGGGGTCTTCCATGCCATACCAGGCAGCATCCACATTACTTAAATTCTTTTTGGACATGTAGCCAACTCCGAAAAAGTGTATTAATATATTGGTATGAATGTGACTGGGGTGTGTCAGTCCCTATACCAATACACTACTATACCAATATTCCCCCTACCAATGCCAGATTTGATCCCAAGCAGCCCAGCCAATCGTCGGCACGACTGACCACTTTGAGGGGTGAATGAACTCTACGCCGTAGCGGCCTTTGAAGTCGAGAGCCTTGTCTGGGGTATCTACTTCAACGGTGATATTAACGGGAGCAGCGGGTACGTAGGGAGCAACGGCCGTTAAATTTTGCAAAGCCTCATAGGCACCATCTTCAATCATCTGTCGCGCTCGTACTGGCGGAATTTGGCGGGCAGAGTAGCGGCTGAGCCCTTTTTTGACGGCGACGGTGGTTAAGCCATTGCCTAACAGTTCCGTAGATTCACGGCAAACGGCCGTGTCTCCTGTCACCAACAGTACTGGCACACTAAGGTATCATTGATGGCTCGGTTGAAGTTGGACAAAAGCTGTCCAGAGCAGATCGTGGCTTTTTCCGGCTTGAGGTTTGTGGCTTGTTAGGATCATTTGTTCAATTAAAGTGTAGGAACGGCCGTTATTGTATGATAACGGCCGTTTGATTTTCTACCAGTGCCAAACCTGATTCCAGGCTTCCATCCAGTCTTTGCCTCGACTTTGAACTTTGAGGGGTTCAATTTGTTCAACACCATAGCGACCTTTGAAGTCTGCTACTTTGTCGGGAGTATCAATTTCAATGGTGATGGTTGTGGGCTGGCTTAAGATGTAGGGTTTAAGCTTGCTTAAATCTTGCAAGGATTGATAGGCTCCTTCTTCTATCATTTGGCGGGCGCGTACTGGGGGAATGTTGCGGGCAGAGTAGCGGGTCAACCCTTTTTTAACAGCAACAGTCGTAATGCTACCCTCTAATAATTCACGCCCTTCTTTACAAGTGGCCTCGTCACCAGTTACGAGAGCAACCGGGCAGCCATAGTAACCACATAAAGCGGCATTGACCCCTATCTCCCCGACCAAATCGTCATTGAACCATAGATTGTGCCATTTGACGGTGGAAATAGTATGGCACAAAACACCATCAGCTGTGCCAGCACGAGCGTGCATCCCTACCAGCAAAACAGCATCACAACCTTTTTCTAAAAGTTCGACGTAGCGGCTCCAGGGATGGTGGGTAACATATTCACAGTCAGGGTCTAAGAGTTCATGCACATATGAATTGAATGACCAATCTTTGCCAGCCCCATGACAATCAACAGCAACGATTTCAGTGGCTCCTGCTCGTTTAGCTCCACGAACGGCCGCATTAATTTCTTCGGTGTAGAGCTTCCGCCCCTCTTCATACATTGGCTCACCACCTGTTACCTGTCCCCAAGTAACGATACCGCTCACACCTTCCATGTCAGACATGATGAGTATACGCATAGCTCTCTCCTCTTAGGAATATTTAGGTGATGAGTTTAGTCCGCTAATGAAGGGCTGACAAGGTTTGTCATAAGTTAGAAAGGAATATACACAGCATTGGGCATGTCCGCTAAAATGATTTAGGGACAACTGTCCTTGATACCCAAAAAAGCGGTATTAAAGCAGGGAGGGCAGGGGCAAGGCCGATAAGTAACCATTTCCACAGCGGTACATCATCATGGTTTACATGATTGGCATGCCATTCAGGATTTGCTCCCAGTATGTAAGCCATAAGCCAATGGCAAGCCTCATGGGGGATAGAGAAGAGTAAACGCAAATATTTCAACATGAATAAGCCACTCAATGATAAAACGATTACCAGTGACTACCAAGAAACGGCCGTTCGCCTTGTCCTTAATGTGACCCGTGCCACTGTGATTGCGCGGTTTGTGCATTCCAAACGGATTGCGGATTTTGCGACAGTGGGTACGGTGGAGTTAAGTGTACCAGGTGGCTTGAACGCCAAAGGGGAGGGGGAGATTGTGCTGCGGGTGATTCCGCCAGCACATGGCAAGGGGCGGAAGACGGGTCAAAGTGTGGAAAGAGTGAAGAGGATTTGTTTGGATAGGGTGTGGATACGGCCGTTTGTGGGCTAGGCTCGTAAACGGCCGTGTCCCTACGGTGTTCTCACACAGCGGAAAGTCAAACTGTCTGAGCCGTCTGGATATGGGGCAAACCCGCGTGTTGATGTGCGTAACCCAGTGTAGTCAACATCCCAACCACCACCACGCAACACATGCACAGTTCCATTAGCTGGCCCTGTCGGGTTCATGGAGGCCGACGGATCGCTATAGTAGTCCGCCTGATACCAGTCAGACACCCATTCCCATAGATTGCCAGACATGTCGTGAACACCGTAAGGGCTGACCCCCGCTGGATAACTGCCGACTGCCACAGAGATTGTGGGAAAGCCAATGCAAGCATTGTTGTTGACTACGCCGTTTACCCAGTCGCATGAAGGTGCTGCCTCGCCCCAGGGATATGCACGTGGATAGCCATTTCCTCGTGCTGCCTTCTCCCACTCGGCTTCCGTTGGTAAACGCGCCCCGATCCAAGCACAATAGTCATTTGCTTGATCCTAATTGACGTAGGAGACGGGATGAGCGTTTTTGTCAGGATCGTTGTAGGCTGCGGTATCGGAGGGGACTGTACAGACCCCATTGGCTACGCATTGCTTGTATTCTGCGTTTGTTACCTCATACATGCCTATGGCATAGGCATCAAGATAGACTGGGTGCAATGGCAATTCATCAGCTGGACACGCCACACCGGCATTATGTTTGTCAAAACACCCCATTTGAAACGTGCCTGCTTCAATATAGACTTCGGTTGGTGCTGTGGCACCTGCTTTGCGGATGAATGGTAGAAATAGATCATCACCTGTAAGCAAGGCAAGCGGAATAAGCAAGAGGGATACATATGTGAGACTCTTCAAAACATAACGGGTCATAAAGCACCTCTTGGGCATTTGCCCTATCCTCTCGTTTGCAGAATTGTAATTATTATAAGCTATTTGGGACGGCTTTGTATAGTGTCCTAGTTTTATCAATGCACGACAAGGAGCGAAGGACAGGGCAAACAGTGACAAAGTGAAGGATGATTTATTTGGGCAGAGTGTGGATACGGCCGTTGGTGGGGATGGTTTGCAAGCGGCCATTCCTCATTTGTTGCCGCCCTCCACCACAGAGCGGCGATGCTCCCCCAATGCATATGCAAACAAGGCCAATGGCACAAAAAAGACAACAAAGGTTAGGACAGAGGGAGGGGCAAACAAATCAGTAAGAAGTAATCTTAAATGCCCGTTGTGATTGTAATAGGGCAATACTAAACAAGCAGGAATGGACAAAATGCAAGCTGTGATGATTGCCTGTCGTTTAGATGTCTTTCTTGCCCCTCTCTGTATTAAAAAGGTGATGAGGGCAGTGATGGCTGGTATGATTCCAAAAGCGATGATCCACAATAAATAAATGTATAGTAGGCTCATTGGCTCGTCCTCATGTCTATTGTCTATGGTGTCTATTTGTCTACGGCCGTTTCCCACAACCTCCTCTCACCCCCCACTTTATACCACGACATGCCACTTGTTAAATTATCCGTTATGATATTTAGGCGGTATGGGAACCTGCGCTAAATGACAGCCTGTGAGGATCAAAACATGAATCAACATGAAGTGAAAATAGATAGTCCCCCTCTAGGGTGTTGCCGGATAAAATAACCAAACTACCAGCGAACAAGAGAGGAAACAATGAATCAATTAGCCAATGTTGGCGATTTTTTGTCCAAATGAAGCCTGTCCTGATTACGGCAAGCTTCAGAAAAAAGAGTCATAACAGAACATTAAAAAGCATGGTTTCACAACGGGAGGCGTACAACGCTTCCAATGCCGGAGTTGCAGTCAAACATTTACAGCGACGAAAGGAACACCTTTCTATCGGCGGCGGACAGATTCGGCAGAGATAATAGAAACCCCGGCCTTCCTAGGCGAAGGGGTGCGTATCAGCAGCCTGGCTCGCGTGAAAGGCCATAAAGAAGACACCATTCTGGAGTGGCTCAAAGATGCGGCAGCCCACGTCACTGAAATCGAAGCCATTTTGTTGGCCAACTACCAACTGGAACGGGGTCAACTAGACGCGATGTGGAGTTACGTGGCACATAAGGGTGAAAAAAAGGGTATCCCGAAACAGAAGAACAAGGGCAATTCTGGCGAGCGACTATGATTGACAGCCACACTCGGCTCCGCGTTGCCAGTCGTATGGCAAAGACCGAAACGGAAGCATCACAGATTGTGTTTTCCACGCTCAAACAGCGGGAAAACGGCCGAGTTGTGGCCCCTGAATTGCGGGTCATCTATGGTGAGGCAGAAGAAATGCTAGCCTTGTTGGGCAAGAGTACCAGTTATATTGAGCGCTCCAACCTGATCAGCCGTCATTGCAACAGCCGTTTGACCCGGAAAACATTGGCCTTTTCCAAAACCATCGCCATGCCTCAGGCAGCAGCAGCGTTAGAAGACGCCTACTACAATCTGGTACGGTCACACAAAACACTACGTCAAGAGGTCATTGCTCCAGACCGCCGCTGGTCATCGCGAACGCCAGCAATGGCCTCTGCTTTGACTGACATATTTGGACTGTTAAAGAACTATAGTTCCCTTACTTGAATTGTGGAGCACGTTAAGAGGAAAATCAAGCTATTCATCCACGAATCACTTAGGAAAACTATATTTTCAAAAATACCTGTCCCCATCGTTAACAACACTTAACGGGGGGACTATCCATTAATGATTTACTGACTAATCACAGAAGGGATTTAGAAGAGATTCTGGATTTATATTTAGATGGAGCCTTTGATCGTAGAATACTAATGGAACGTAAGCAGCGATTAGAGCATGCAATCAAAGGGTTGCAAAAAGAAAAGAAAGATACTGAGAAATTGCTCAAAGTCCATTTGCTTACAGAGGAGCAGATTGCCAGTATTCAGGCTTTTGCTGATGATGTGGGTGAGGGATTACTGGAAACGGATGAGGATTTTGTGGCCAGAAGACGATTAGTAGAGTGTTGGATTTGAAAGCTATTTTGATCGATGAGGATGGTGAGCGGTTTATTGATGTTGAATGTATTCTAGGCGAGGAAAGAATCCGTACCGTGTCTAGTACCAAGCGTGATGTGCTACCCATTCACAGTCGGGGTCAAGCAGCTCAGGCACGAAGGAGTTGAAGGACCAATCTTGGCCAGCGCCATGACAATCTACGGCTACAATTTCGGTGGCTCCGGCTCGTTTTGCCCCATGCACAGCGGCGTTGATTTCTTCGGTGTACAAAACGCGCCCTTCCTCATACATCTGGTGGCCGCCCGTCACTTGGCTCCAGGTGACGATACCGCTCACACCTTCCATGTCGGACATGATCAATACTCGCATGATGTTTCTCCTGTTTGCTGATTGGGTCAAAGTTTAGTGTGCTGTTAAGACATCGGCAACTTTGTTGGAGTCGGGGAGAGCGTTAAGGAAACGGCCGTCTCGGTGCCTACTATCAAGGGGAAACGGCCGTTTCGTGTGCCAAATGAGATGATTTTAGGGGGTGGGTGTGGTGCAAGGAGGTGGTGGCGTGAAAACAATCTGGTAGCTGTTGTTGTCCTCATTGCTTTCTGATATCTGCTGTTGCACATCAGCTTCAGCGTTGACACCGCCTACTGGCCCAGCAGAAAAGATAATAGTGGCATCTGTTTCGTCGCCAGCATCTAGTTGGGAAATGATGGCTGAATCATCCCCATTAATCTCGGTGGCAAATTGTCCAGCATCACTTTCACCGACATTTTTAACGCGCACACTCACCGCGCCTGGCCCATCCCAGGGACAGTCGTCGTATGTGACTGTGTAATGCTCAATAACTAGATCGGGCTGACCGCCCATACCGCGAATGAGGACAAAGGCTCCGATGATGAGGACGACGAGAATCAATGCGATTTTGTGCCAATTTTTCATGCAAATACCTCTTGTTGGTAAATAACGGCCGTTGCGCTCACACCCTTATTTACCCCTAATTTCACAACATATTCTACTCCTTCATAAAGACCCCTCTTTTGTTAAGAGGTAACGAAGGTTGTGGGGATGAGCCTACCACAATGGCCTAGTCTGGCAATGGTTGACGGTTAACTGTCTGAGTGGACGATAAGCCAGGAAATCGGTAAGCTTGCCAGATCATTTAGCTTTGTGGAGGTGCAAGATGAATTCTGTGGAGCGATTTTCTAGCCGAGTGGAGAATTATGTGAAATATCGGCCGTCTTATCCCATAGCAATTGTGGATTTTATGACAGCAGAGTTGAATCTTAGGCCAACTGACACAATTGCAGATATTGGGGCTGGCACGGGCAAATTAACCGAACTCTTTTTGGACAATGGCAATCCAGTGTATGCTGTTGAGCCAAATGAGGCGATGTTAGAGGCAGCGCAAACGTTGCTGGGTGATCGATCGCATTTTTATCCTATTGCGGCGGCGGCGGAAGCAACCACATTGCCCAGCCAGAGTGCGGACTTCATCACGGCGGCGCAGGCCTTTCATTGGTTTGATCATGATAGGGCCAAGATAGAGTTCCAGCGTATCCTCAAGCCGGGCGGCTCGGTGTTGCTTATCTGGAATATGTGGCGACAAGACACGCCTTTCCTGCAAGCCTATCAAGACATTATTGACCGTTATGGTGTTGATTATGGTAAGGTGAAGCGGCAGCGTGTGACAGAGGAAGACAAAGGACAAACGCTTCGCCGCTTTTTAGGTGATTATCGGACACGTGTCTTTGCCAATGTGCAACAGTTTGACTTTGATGGGGTGAAGGGGCGGCTGCTATCCTCGTCTTACTCGCCTTTATCTGATCATCCCAATCATGAGCCAATGCTAGCTGCCCTACGGGAGGCTTTTGCGATCTATGCGGCAAACGGCCGTATTCCCTTTACCTATGATTGTTATGTCAACTATCGGCAATTTGATGTCTAACAAGGAGAATATTATGGACTTTACACTCTATCTCACCCCAACCCCCACGATTGAGTCAGAACATACGACCGTCCGTGCCTTTATTGCCAAACATGGAGCCGAGTCACTAGATGATCCCATTGCCTGCGCAGTGCAGCTTTATTACGCCGTTCGTGATGGTTTTCGCTACAACCCTTATCAGATTGATATGAGTGTAGCGGGCCTAAAGGCATCTACGACGTTGGCCACAAAACAGGGCTGGTGTGTGAGCAAGGCGATTTTGCTGGCGGCTTGCTGCCGGGCCCAAGGTATTCCAGCACGGCTGGGTTTTGCTGATGTGCGTAATCATCTTTCGACGAAGCGGATGCGGCAGCACATGAAGACGGATGTTTTTCTGTGGCATGGTTATACCGATATTTACCTGGCTGAGCAGTGGGTGAAGGCGACACCAGCCTTCAATGTTGAGTTGTGCGACAAATTTCGATTACGGCCGTTGGAATTTAACGGCCGTGAGGACTCCATCTACCATCCCTTTGACTTGGATGGCAATCAGCACATGGAATATTTGCACATGCGGGGTGAGTATGCTGATACGCCTATTACCGCCATCAAACAATCTTTTGAAGAACATTATGGTGTGTTGTTACAAGAAACGGCCGTGGCTGATTTCGACAAGGATGTAGAACAGGAGGTTCAAGCATGAGCGAGCCAGAAGCTATCCCTGCCGAAGTGCGTGCGTTGATGTACCAGATATTTGAGGAACATATTACTTTCAACAAGGAGTTGGGCTTGAAGATCAAGCGGCTGGCAAGCAATGGAGCCGAGTTGCGATTTCAGACGGCGGATTAATATGTGGGGAATCCGGTGAAAGGAGTTTTGCATGGTGGTTAACGGCCGTTATCCCAACTGTTCCAGGAGGTGACCTGAGCGGCTGGTATACGTTTTGCTGGCCGAAAATCATCACCTGTATAATAGGCCACTGGCAGCAAAGCGGCCTGAGTGATATTTGGAGGTATGCTCAAGATTTCAGCGATCTCCTTCTCATAACGTAGATGCAAAGTTGTCCAGGCTGAACCTAAACCTCTAGAACGCAGCGCCAGCATAAATGACCAGGCAGCGGGCAAAATAGAACCATACAAGCCAGCTTGGGCCATAGTCCCCATGTTTTCTACCCGGTGCTCGATGCAGGGGATGATCATGATAGGCACTTCGTGCATGTGATTGGCTAGGTGAACGGCCGATTTCACCACCCGACCCATCTGTGCTTGATGTGCTTCGTCCCGTTCTGGTTGCCCGCCCTGCCCTTCACGAGCGTAAATGTAGAATGATTGCTTATATAGTTCGCCGATTTGAGCTTTTTTGGCAGCATCAGTAATGACAAGGAAGTGCCAGCCTTGTGTATTGCCACCTGTGGGGGCTTGAATGGCTAGTTCTAAGCATTCTTCGATGATTTCTGGCTCAACGGGGCGGCCTAAATCCAAACGTTTCCGTACAGAACGGGTTGTGGTCAATATTTTGTCAACAGTTGCTAAATCCATGTGTTGCTCCTCTTGGATGATGTGCTAATTGTGGCACATTGCTGAGTAAATTCAAATTGGGATGTTTTAAGTGACTGTCACCTTGATGGCGGAGGAGTGAAATAGTTGACCCATTCTTTGTAACCCGCTTCGATTTGCAAATGTGTGCCGTGGGGATGTATCCAAGCGAGGTGGAACTGCTGATGGTTGTAGTTGTGCCAGAGATCGGCCGTCCATTGGAGCCAATTATATTCGGGGCTGTCTTGTCCACTGCGCCCTGGTTCCCATTGCAGCCAGAGGATGGGGCGAGGTTGTTGCGTGGCCCAATCAGCTAAAAGTTGACGTAACAAGGCTCCTTTATGGGGCAAATATTGGGTGATGTAGGTGTTGTAAAGAACGATAGGCGTTGGGTCAGCCGGGACATGATTGGCCAGGAAATGGGGTAAATCATGGGGAAGGGTAACAGGATATAGTTGGATGGGAGTATGATTCTGGTTGACAGTATGGAAGGCGGCAATGCCTTCGCGCAGCCGTTGCTGGCGTTGAATGTGGTCGGGCCAAATATAAGCGGCGAGAGTGTTCTCGTGAACGGCCGTTTCTAAGGTAAACGGTTGGATATCACAGCCAATGCGGGAGAGGATGCGGGGTAATGGAGCCACAGGCAAATGGGGCAGGGGCGTGCGACATTGGGTTACGAATTGGGTGGGTGGTGCGGAGCCAAGGTCGAGCAATATCTGCCTGGTTTCTCCATCCACTAAGCGATAAGCGCGTTGGTCGGCGGCCAAATTGAGACCAGCACTAGCTCCTAAATCTACCAAATGAATGGCCGTCCAATGAGCATAGTGCAAGGGCAGCAGCCAGCAGAGACCGCGCCCTGTCTCATTGGTTTGCACAGTAGCACTTTGAATAAAGGCAGCTAAGGTCTCTTGACGGGCCAGGATGGCTTGGCGCAGGGCGGTGGGAAAGTGAGAGTCAGTGAACGGCCGTGTGCCACCGACGCTGGGGTAATAAGTGGCTAATGTCTCAATCCCCTGACATTGCAGCAAAATGTCTCGGTGTAGTCCAGCTACTAAAAGTAGAGGGATGTCAAATGCAGAACGGCCGTTGCTAGCCACTACAAGCCAATTGACAATCGGATCATCAGCATTGGCTCCTAGCCAGTCTGCAACTGTGCCAAAAAGATGAGAATAGAGAGGGGAGTAATCAGCCGCAAACGTCTCTTGTTTACGAAAACGGTAATGTAATTTCTGCTGAAAGCTAGGCGTCACGATCAATGGGCAAGGTAATGTGGAAGGTTGCTCCCTGTCCCCATTTGCTCTCGGCCTGAATATCACCGCCAAAACCTGTCAGATAATCCTTGGCCCAAAACAGTCCAAAACCCATGCCCTGGCCCCGCTTGGTGGACCAGCCCATGTCAAAAATGCGCCGCAAATGATCTGGTTGGATGCCGGGCCCGCTATCTCGAATAACGACTTCTAAGGTGTCATCCGATTTGCGTTGGCTGGCAATCCAAATTTTGCAGACTTTACCATTCTCTCTCAAGGCATCGGCCGCGTTTTTGATGACAATACGGAAGGCTTCGGTAAGCATATCTAGGGCTGTTTTGATGACAGGGAGATCATGAGCCAGATAGAGGGACAGGGTCATGTTGTCTCTGGTCATGATTTCATTGTATTGGTCTTCTATAACTGTATCAGGGAAGACTTCACCAATAGCTCGGAGGAGGCAGTGATTGACATGAACAGGACGGTCAGGGACTTGCTGCCAGGGCTGGTGAAGGTTGTCCAAGATTTCGGTAACGGCCGATAACCGTTCCATCATACCCGGTACATCATCCAAGATGTCCCCATGTTGGTCACGTGGCAGCTTATGTAGCATCGTCAGCAAATGCAAATAATTACGCACCACCCCCACATGATTGCGTAGATCATGGACGGAGGCAGTGGCACTAAAGGCCATACGCCCAAACTTCTGGGCAATTTCCCGCCGTTCTTCTGCAATACGGTAAAGGCGGGCATTGCGTAGACCAGCTGCCGCTTGCTGGCCAAAGGCTGTTAGCGTGCGAATTTCGCGCTCAGTGAACGACGGCCGTCTAGTGGCCACAAAAAGATTGCCCACTACCTCATTTTCCAAGAAAAAGGGTATGGCAATGATCTGTTTGAAGCCAACTAGCCGTTGGGCTAAATCAGCCAAGGGTTTCATGGCAATGGGTCGCAGCAGATCATAGAGCCTATCTGTCATCAGATAAGATTTGGGCTGTGTTAGCTCTTTGACAGCGCGGACGCTCAGATTATCCTTATGCTTTTTATTGTCTAAGTAGACAACCGCTTGTGGACCCGAGAGGCTGACCCCCACTTTGTCTTCCAATTGATGCAACACATCAGCAGCTACATCTACGGCGTAGGTGCGAACTGGCAGCGCATTCTCATTTTCCAGTGTAGCCACAATGGCTCCTGCGTACTCCAAATCATGAACCATTGCATCCACAATTGCCTGCAATACTTCGGTTTCATCCGTCATCTTTGATTGCAATTTGAAGATAATGCGCTCCAAAGCACGCATGGCGTTCAAGTCACGCTCACTTTGGATAGCAGCAGCAGCTTGGTGTCCCAAAGTGGTCAGTGAGTCAATTTCTTGAGCTGTGAATTTTGATTGCGAGGAAGCAAATAAATTGCCTACCACCTCCCCGGCTAGGGTGAAGGGAATAGCAGCCACTTGTTGAATGCCTAACTCTTGCTGGATAAGGTGAGCCACGGATTTGTCTACTAAAGGCTGTAGCAGATCGTGAAGGCTTTCGGAGATGAGATATTGTTGGGGTGTACCGCCTACACCGTTCACTGCTTGCACACTTAAGTTATGACGATGTTTGCGATCATTTAGATAGACGACAGCATCTGGCCCAAGTAGGTTGATGCCCACGCCCTCTTCAAATTGGGCCAGCCGTTCTGGATCTGTTTTGATGGCATAAGCCCGTACTGGAAGGGCGTTGCCATGTTCTAGGGTGGCTACAAGAGCGCCGACACAGCCTAGACGGTTGATGGCATCATCAGCAATTTGCTGCAAAACGGTTTGCAGTTGTATGGAGATATCGGGAATGGGTTTGCGAGTGTGCGTAAACAACTTCTTATACTACCTACTTCGTATTTTTGCAGATATTGGAGCCGATAAGGTTTGCACACTCCACCCTAAACGGCTCGTTAGCCAACCACCAAGATGCCTTGATGGTGGTTTGTCATCATTATGTTTAAGGTGTGATGGTCAGTGTCCAATCGAAGCGATCAGGAATACGGCCGTATTGAATGTCTGTTAACTCTTGATAGAGATGAGCCGATATAGGCCCAACTTCATTATTATTTATAATATACGATTTATCCCTAAAACCAAACTTGCCCACAGGGGCAATGACGGCTGCGGTGCCACAGCCAAATACTTCCGTGATGCGGCCTGCTTCGATATCTGCCAACATTTCTTGCACATCAATCATGCGTTCGCTCACTTCGTAGCCGAGATCACGGCCGAGGGCAATGACGGATTTACGAGTGACACCCGGTAAGATGCTGCCAGTGAGTGGGGGGGTGATAATGTACTTGTCTTCATAAACAAAGCAGATATTCATGGCACCCACTTCCTCGATATAACGGCCTTGTACGGCATCCAACCACAACACTTGGGAATATCCCCTGGCCTTGGCCTCCTCGCCAACAAACAGGGAAGCGGCATAATTGCCTCCTGTTTTGGCAGCGCCTACTCCGCCGCGCACGGCGCGGCGATATTCATCAGAAATATAGACTGGAACTGGATTAAAACCTTGGGCAAAGTAGGGACCAACAGGGCCAAGAATGACATAGTGCAAATAAGTTTGGCTGGCATGAACACCTAAGGCAGCATCAGTGGCGATCATGACTGGTCGAATATAGAGCGTTGCCCCTTCTGCTTGGGGAACCCACTCATGTTCTAGCTCAATCAAGCGCACAATGGCTTCTAGATGCTCTTCTTCATCCACAATGGGCATAGCTAAACGCCGGGCGGAATCATTAAAGCGTTTCATATTTTCCCAGGGGCGAAAAAGATTAATATTGCCATCAGGACGGCGATAGGCCTTGGTTCCATCAAAAATCTCCTGCGCGTAGTGAAGAACGGCCGTAGCTGGGTCTAGAGCGATTGGGCCATAAGGGCTAATTTTGGCATCGTGCCACCCGATACCGGCTGTGTATGTTTGCTGAAACATCCGGTTAGAAAATTGATTGCCAAAACCGAAATTTTCCTTGATTGGGGGCTTCAAATTTGCTTCATCTACAGGCAGAATGTTGATTTCCATTTGTAACACCTTCATGTGGGAGATTTAGGCCAATTCCAAATAGCCCTTCAAATTTGGAGCGTTTATTTTTGACATTGGCTTAAGTGTGTCACATTTATAATTAGAAAAAGAAAAATTGTGACACCTCAGGTTTGGCGGTTTATTCCGCTGAATTTTCTATAATAATGAACCGCCAAACACTTAATGTATCTTACCCTAGTTCAGCAATCTATAAAAGTCTATGGTAGAGAATAATAATTCTTTAAGGGAATTGGCCTAAACACCAAGTTCGCTTACACTATGGTATTGGTTAATAACATGAAACAATAGGTATCGGTAAGGAGAATTTTATGAGTGATAAGCCTCAACCAGAGCAGAAACCCAAACAGCGCAAGATTACAATTGATGTGCCAAAGGATCTGAAAGCAGCTTACGCAAATGTTGCTGTGATTAGTCATACGGCTGTCGAAATCGTGTTGGATTTTGCCCAAGTCTTACCCCGCACACCCCGGGGTACAGTAGTTTCTAGAGTCATTATGACACCAGCTCACGCCAAAATGTTACAAATGGCCCTCACCCAGAACATTGGCAACTATGAACGACAGTTTGGGCAAATTCGCCTGCCTGTGCAGCAACCCAACATTGCGGATGATTTTTTCCGCTTCCCACCATCAGAACAAGAGAATGATAATCCACCGGATGGGGATGATAAGTAACGGCTTATGAAAGGCATACAATTAGAACAGTTGGATGAATTAACAGAAACGATTCAAGGGACTTTTGAAGAAGTAAGTGCGGTGCGCGATCAGGCTTATGAACGGTCACGGCGGCTGGTGAGTGTTTGCGCCAAAGCGATTAGAGCCGTACACCGGGAGGAGTGGGAAACGGCCGAATCTCTCATCAGCCAAGCCAAAACGGCTGCCCACACTTTGATTAATGATACAAAACCATATCCAGCCATCTACTTTGCGGGCTACACACAGGATGCCTTAAAGGAGTTTGTGGAGGCGAATTTGACCTATGCCTTGGTACGAAATCGGCCGTTGCCAACACCCCAAGAACTCAGCACCGAGCATAATACCTGGCTTAATGGCTTGGCCGAGGCCGCTACTGAAATGCGGCGGCGCATTCTAGACATCATTCGGCACGGTCACAGCGATGAAGCTGAACGGCTTTTGGATGTGATGGATCAGATTTACAGTACCTTGGTGACGTTTGACTTTAATGACAGCATTACAGGCGGTTTACGCCGCCGCACGGACACCGTGCGGGCAGTGTTAGAACGTACCCGGGGGGATGTGACAACCAGTTTGCGTCAGACTGAATTAGAAACTGCTTTAGCGGCCTTGGAAAGAAAGGTGGGGGATATGCAGGGTTAGGCTTTTTCGGAAATTTTATGATCCAATGCATCCCGAAAAAGTCACAGGCCAATCGTTAAGTTTGGTCTTTGTTCTTTCGTTGCCAATAGTTGGGCCAAAACCACACTAATATTGTCTTCACCACCAGCGTCGTTGGCGGCGTTGATGAGGTTTTGGCTCAGGGCGGTTAGGTCGCTGCTTTGTTGCAGATGGCGCACAATATGTTCGTCGCCCCGCAGCATTTCCCAGAGACCATCGCTGCATAAGAGAAGGATGTCACCAGCTTTTAGGTCAAGGGCAAACAGATCAACGCCAACGGCTGGTTTGGGGCCAATGGCGCGGGTTACAATAGGGCGTACCTCATGGGTGTAACGAGCCTCCTCGCTGATGATACCCTCTTGTACAAAGCGTTCCACCAGTGAGTGATCTTCGGTGATGCGGTAAAGGCGCTTTTGTCGGTAGACATAGGCACGACTGTCGCCTACGTTGGCAATATAGGCAATGCTCTGGTGGACAAGGGCACACACGATGGTGCTGCCCATATTGGCCCCATACCCCAATTCCTCTTGAGCATAACTGTAAACGGTCTGGTTAGCTTTTTGAACGGCCGTATGTAAGGTCTGCTCAATGACTTCACTTACCTGTTCTGACGGGGCTGTCTCTTCCCGGCTCAGCCAACCACGCATGGATTCAGCCACTGTGTCTATGGTCAACTGGCTAGCCCGCTCACCTGCCACATGTCCGCCCATGCCATCGGCCACAATAAGCAAAGCGGCCGTTGCTTGTTCAGATACCTCAAAAAAAATGGCATCTTCATTATGATCTGACCGTCGACCAATATCTGTTTGGGCGGTCGCCTGGAGATGGAGCTTCGATTTCATAGCTTGTTTTGCGATTGCCGTTTTTGTCATATTGGCTAGTTTAGCGGAGGCTGATGATATGCGCTGCATGGAATGGCGGTGATAAGGGGGCGTGAGGTAGGCGCAGAAGGGACGTTTAGGTGGCTGGTGTCAGGCGGACACCGTGTCCGCGTACCACTTCGATATATGCTTGGTTGCCATTGGCTTGGCGTAGACGCTTGCGTAGGCGTTTTATGAGGCCGTCTATGGCTTCATTGCTAATGCCGTCAGGATCAGCATCAGGGTAAACAGCCGTTACAATTTCCGCTCTACTCACGATCTGCCCCATATGCTGGTAAAGGAGCGATAATAAAGCGAATTGTGTGGGAGAAAGGGGGGGATCTACGAGGTGAGCATCCACCCAAACTGCGGTTAACTTCTCGTCAATCCAAATTCCTTTTAGACGGCCTAAGCGCGGGCCATGTGTGGTTTCTTCCGGATCAAAGAAGCGGAAGCTGGCAACGCCACCAAAAACAATTTCATCGCCATCGGTGAGGCGCAGGGCAGTTGTATCTAGGTGACGGCCGTTCACAAAAGTGCCATTCCGGCTTTCGAGATCACGTAAAAAATAGCCAAAGTCACGATACTCAATTTGGGCGTGTTGGCGCGAAATGCGGTCTCGGTTTATGAGGAGATCGGCGGGTGGATAACGGCCGATCACAAAATGATCATTCTCTAGAACCCATACCTTGAGTGGGCCATCTTCCGTTTGTCCGCGCAAACCTGCCCGAGGTCGTTTGCGCTGGGGCGGCACAGCCATCGTCTGGGTCAGTGTCAATTCAGGCGTTTGCCAGGCGGTACTAAATTCCGTGACGGTGGCAAAACGATGGTCTGGGTTTTTGGCCAGAGCGCGGCTGATGGCCTCTGCCACCGGTTGGGGCAAGGTGTCATTAATATCTGTGATAGGGGGCGGCAAGATGTTGATTTGTTGATGATAGACGGCAACGGCCGTTTTTTTTTAGGTTCGAATGGTGGCTGACCAGTCAATAGTTCATAGAAAATCATGGCCAGGGCGTATTGGTCGGAACGGCCGTCTAACACTTTGCCCTGAATTTGTTCTGGCGACATGTAGAGGGGCGTGCCCACGACCAGATTGGTGCTAGTGATAGAAGGGGCAGATTCGAGCAGGGCCATGCCAAAATCCACGATAGTGGCTTGGCCATCTGGGTGGATAAGAATATTGGCTGGTTTGAGATCGCGATGAATAACACCATGCCCATGAGCATAATCTAGTGCGGCGGCCAACTGGACTAATATTTGATGACATTCGATTAGGGGCAAAAAACCCTTATCGGCCAAAATCTGTTTGAGTGTTTCCCCTTCAATCCACTGTAGAGCGATATACGGCCGTTGCCCATGTTCACCAAATTCATAAAAATCAGCGATGCCCGGATGGTGTAATTTGGCAATCAGATCGGCCTCGCGGCGGAAACGGGCTAGAGCGTTCGAGTCGCTCATTAGGTGTGGGGCCAATAGCTTGAGGGCTACTGCCTGCTGCTGATCAGGATCGTAACAGCGGTAGACAATGCCCATGCTGCCCCGCCCGATTTCTGCGTCTATGTGAAAACGGCCAAATTGCCCGTCTGGGGCCAATGAATTACCCATTGCGCCCCATTATACCGTGTGTGAACGAGTTGAGAACCCCACAAAAGGCACAATTTCAGGCTGTTAAGCGCAGGGCAACATGTTCGTAATAGGTGCGACCCGCCGCCGCCAGCAGTTCATGTTGTCGTCCGAAAGAGCGAGTGTAATCATCCCAAGCCCTGAAATCATGCAGCATGGAGGAAAAATCATCGAAAAAGACAATAGTTCCTGGCTGCATAAGGGCGTTTAGTTGACATAAGACAAAGAGGGTGGCCGTATAAATGTCAGCATCACAGTGAACAATAAGCTGTTTGTCGGTGGCAAATTGTTTCACAAACGGGGGCACTGTTTCCTGAAACCAGCCTTTGACAAAATGAACCCGTTCATCGTTAATGGCCGGCACTTTCCCCTGAGTAGAAAAGCTGCCTGACTCGAATGTTTTGCCCGCGCTTACCCAAGTTTCGGGCAGCCCAATAAAGGAATCGAAGCCGATGAATTCGCTCTCTGGGCAATGATTAAGTTGTGTCCAGTTTCGCAAGGAAGCACCTTGAAAGACACCAAATTCCAAAAAGCTGATGGGACGATTGGCAACGGCCGTCTCATTGATGTGGGCGTAAAGATGTTCGCGGGAGGCGAGGTAAGGATGAGGTTGGTGTTGCTTGAGCCAGGTTTTTAGGAGAGGCAGGCGCAGCAGGCCATCTACTCTGGCTGAGTATTTTAGCGGGGAGTGTACGAGCGCTTTTTTGATGATTTGTCGTAATTTCATCCTATGGGTGATTGTATCAAAAGGGTATGATGGTTCCTAAAATTGGGTACGGATAAAAACACCTGCCTGAATAGCGCGAGGCACGTTTTAGGCACGGTAGGCTTTTAAGGTGTAGCTATGAACATTATCCCCCAAATCTTAAATGTGAGAGGTAACATCATGTCAGCCAAAACTTTGCCACATAGGCTACCTTTTACTATCCTGAAGCCACAGCCGACACCTGGCAGCCTGTTGTCAACAGCCTCATAGCAGAATTGCGAATATTGGATAAATAGAAATTGGAAGGGTGGGAAAACGGCCATCTTCCTGCCCTTTTCTCTAGCCCACATCTCCTTGCCACAAGCGCTGCATCTCCTCATTGGTTGCCAGCAGTTCGGCTAAGGTGCCAGTAGCGGCGACACGGCCGTTTGCCAATAACACAATTCTATCTGCCCGCCGCAGGGCTTCGCGCCGATGGGAAACAACGAGGAGCGTCGCGGGATAGGAGCCTTCTCCAGTCTCCAGTCCCCAATCTCCAATCTCCAGCCGATCCCACAACTCCCGCTCTATCTTCACATCCAAGGCACTAGAGAGGTCGTCAAAGACGAGCAGTTCTGGCTGGCGCACGAACATGCGGGCGGCCGCCGCCCGCTGCACCTGACCACCAGATAGCTTGACACCACGCGGGCCAACGGCCGTTGCCCAGCCCTCACTCAATCCCGCCAAATCCTCCTCAAAAACGGCCGCTCGCGCTGCTGTTGCCAACCCCATATCATCCCAACCCAGCAGCACATTTTCTCGTAAACTTTGGCTAAACAGTCGCGGCACTTGCGGCGTGTAGGCCGTGTGTGGCGGGCCAAAAAAAGTGCGCGGATCGGCAATGGCTTGCCCGTTCCAGTAAATTTGGCCTGACTGTATGGGCAGCAAGCCCAGCAATGCCCGCAGCAGCGTTGTCTTACCTGACCCCACCCTCCCTGTAATAACTGTAAACGAGCCGCGCTCCAGGCTTAGGCTGATATTCTCAATGCCACGCCCACTATCGCGATAGAGATAAGTCAAGTCGGTAATGGTTAAGTTGTGCAGGGGATTGGCAACAGACGGCCGTTCTATCACGGGCAGCGTCCCATCCAAATGTACTGGATGGTGTGCCACTAAACCCCCTGCCGCTGACTCTGGCATCAAAGCCCCCATGCGTTGTAATGACACGTCCACCTGTTTGTAATGGGCCAGTAACTGCCCGAAGAAGTAGGGCAGTACGCGCATAAACCAGAGGAAATATTCAAACAAGGCAAAATCACCGACTGTGAATTCACCCGACTGCATGAGTTGGGCTGCCAGCAGCAGCACCACGCCCAAAGCAATGGGCACGATATTGAGGAAGGTTGTGTCTAGCATAGCATTAAGCGTGCGATCTTTGACGGCCGTTTCCCCACGCATGCTACTCAATTGCTCAAAACGTCGCACTACCTGGGCTTCAGCGCCAGCTACCTTTACTGCCTGTACCGCGCCCATCAACTCGGCCAAAAAGCCCGTCACTTGGGCTGTCGCCTCCCGGCTGGCCTCTCGGTACACTTTGATCCGCTTGCCCATCGCTTCCACTGCTGCTGACACTAGCAGGATGGGAATGACCACAGCCAGGGTGATACCAACGTTGATTTGCAGCATAATGAGCATGGCCCCCACCGTAAAAACGAGGCGGCTGAGGGCTGAAATGGGCAGCGTCATATACTCCTGCACATCTTCCACATCATCGCGAAAGCGGCTGAGGGCCTCCCCTGGTGATTGGATAAGAACACGCGCTCCGGGCAGCTTCAGGATGGCGGCCAGCATATTACGCCGCAGCAGTGTGCCCAGGGTGTAGATGAAGTTCAAGTCCAAAATGACCTTGAATACATAAAGAATGGTGCGAGTGAGGGGCGCAACAGCGTAAATGATTAAGATCACCCAAATATTGGGGCCAGCAATTGCTTCACCAGATAAGGTATCGAAGATACGCTGGGCAGCTAGGCCAGGAACGAGCGAGACCACCTGCATAAGGAGGGCCACGAGTAAGATGCTCAGCCCTAACCAGGGACGGAATCGGAATAATCGCCACAACATGCGCCATGTTTTCATGCCAGCACCTCCGTTAAACCAACTTGCAATAGTTGATAAAAATAGGAGTTGGGGTCAGCTGCTAACTGTGCCCGCCCCCCGAATTCGAGTAAACGGCCGTTGTCCAGCACCAAAATCATGTCGGCACGCTGCACCGTGGCCAGGCGATGGGCGATGATGATGCCGGTACGGCCGTGCAACAATTTGTCTACGGCTTGTTCCAGCAACTGTTCTGTTGCCGGATCCAGCCGTGACGAGGGTTCATCTAAAATCACCAGTCCAGGTTGCTGCAAGAAGGTGCGGGCAAAGGCCAACAACTGGGCTTCCCCTGCTGATAAACCGCTGTTGCCTTGCAGTACTGTGTCTAGCCCAGCCGGTAGGGCCACCAACCAGTTTTTGCAGCCCTAGTTCGGCCAGTACAGTCAAAAATTTGCTCATCAGGGATGGCCGTATCGAAAAAGGTGAGATTATCACGCACGCTGGCCTCAAAAAGCTGTACATCCTGGGTGACGATGCTGACTTGTTGGCGCAGTTGTGCCAGAGGGATGTTGGATAGGGAACGGCCGTTCAGGCTAATCACACCGTCCGTCGGATCATACAGTCGGAACAGCAACCGCGTTAGAGTTGTTTTGCCACTGCCCGTACGCCCCAACAGTCCCAACACCTGTCCTGCTTCCAGGCGAAAGGTAATCTCTTCGAGCACCCTGTCCTCCTCATAGCCAAAAGTGACGTGATCGAAAAAGATGGAGACTGAGTCGCTTCGCTGTTGGAGATTAGAGACCAGATGGTCTGAGGTCTCTGACCTCCAATCTTCAATCTCTTTTATCTTGCTTTCCACCGCCAACAAGCCCCGAATCCGTTCCACACTGGCTATCGCTTTTTGTAGTTCGCGCACTTGCATTTGTAAATCTTCGAGAGGCGTGAAGAGGATGCCAGCATAGTTAAAGACGAGGTAGACGGAGCCGATGGTGAATACACCGATACTGAATAGGTAAACGGCCGTGGCCATCCCCACCGCATCCCCCACAAAAAACAAAGCCATTGCTGCGCCAAAACTCACCTCTTGCATGGTACGTGCACGGCGGAAATTATGGAAGTAGGGCTGCATCCGCTCATGCAATTGACGCATGATGTAGCTGCCAGCGCCATTGCCCTGAATATCTTCTGTCCCTGCCAGCCGTTCCTCAATGAAGCCAAATAGTTGGGCACTGTTTTGCCGGGCGACCACCCAATAGGGGGCAGCAATGCCCTGGGTATAGCCGGAGATGATGAGGTTGATGATGACAACGGCCGTTACGGCTGCCCCCACTCGCCAATCCACCACAAACAGCAATGCCATACCGCCTATCAAAATCAGCAAATTGCTCAATAGCTGCACCGTGAACTGGGAAAAGAAATTTGCCAGTAAGGTTACATCACCATCAATGCGCTCCACCAACTCGCCGGGCGTTTGGGCTTTGTGGAAGGACATATCGAGGCTCAAAACATGTCGCGTCAAATCGGTCCGTAGCCGATTGGTGGCCGTCCAACCCACTGTCTCGCCCACATAAGTTGCCAACACTGTGAACAGTTGATTGCCTATGGCAGCGGCCATGGAAACGGCCGCTAATCCCCACAATGTCTCCACCTCTCCCGTGCTCGCCAAGGCTGCATCAATAAATTGCCGCACCACAAAGGGATTTAGTAGCTTTAGGCTCACGCCACCCAGCACTAACAGCAGCAAAACCACCAACCGCCGCCACTGTGGTCGCAGATAGCGCCAGAGTAAGTTTGTCATTGGGTTCACCTTGTGTTTCGTAGATGTGACAGTCGCTTTGGAAGTGACTGTCACATTGCTACACACTTTTTGCCTATGGGCCAACAAAAAAAGCCGCAGACACTTCATTTGTGCCTGCGGCTTTCCAAATCTCGATCAGATTACTTTACATAAAAATCAATCATCAGGCACACTCCAAGAAGGCAAAGCAGCATTGCTCAATAGAATCACCATATCTGTGATGAAACAATCTGTTTCAGGGATATAAATGCCTAACTTCATAGTGTCCATTCTAACAATAAGCATAGATGCTGCCAAACTGGGTCACTCACTAAGAGAGGGAGGGGAATGCGTTACAACAAAATGAGTCCCAGACGGGTGGCACGGACGACGGCTTCGGTGCGGCTTTGGGCTTGCAACTTGCTCATGATGGCGTTGACGTGGAACTTGATGGTGTGTTCGCTAATACTTAGCTCCTGAGCAATGGCTTTATTTGTCAAGCCTTCAGCTAAACGTTGCAGCACCTGTATTTCGCGGGGGGTTAGTGGTTCGTCAAGACTGAGAGTATCAGCAATGGGGAGAAGCGCATTTGCCCATTGTGGTTCGATGGCGACCAGACCATGAGCCACAGCTTGCGCTGCAGCCAGCAGTTTGTCACTGTCCATATCGCGCCGTAAAATTCCACGTACTCCACTTTGCCAAACGGCCGTTATCTGTTCCTCATCACCTACAAGAGCCACGACAGGTATGTCTATGTCCGCCCAATCAATCACTATCTCTATTGTATCCCAGCCCATATCCCAGATAATGACGTCAGCGGGGGCAGGCAGATCAGGTAGGAAATCGGCCGTGGCTGTCATACTGCTCATCTGGCCTACGATCTCACAGGCAACAGTATCGGCTAACAGGGCTGCCAATCCAGCCCGAGCTAGAGGATCATCAGCAATGAGGAGTAGGTTTAGGGCAGACATGGCCGGAGTATATCGCCTTTGTCTATGAATCAGGTTAGATTGGGATAACGTGATTTATTGTTGTAGGTTCAATTCCGTTTTACCTTTCACGTTTTCCTGGCTATTATTCCCTTCCATTCTGTCACAAAAGGTAACGCTAATGACCACACCCATTATTTCCGATTCTGCCCGCCAACGAATCACTGTGACGCTTTTTGCCTCACAAAGCTTATATTCAGCCGCCTCCATTATGATGTTTACCCTGCTGCCCATTATTGCCGCCAACTTGAGCGGCAGTGACCGTTGGGCTGGGATTCCTTCAACCATGACCTTGATTGGCAGGGCCACAGCCGCCTATTTCATTGGCTGGCTCATGGACAGGCTGGGGCGACGCAAAGGATTGTCTTTGGGCAGTGGTATTGGCATGATGGGAGCCTTGCTGGCTGGATTTTCGGTGATAGCCGGTTCTTTCTTCGGGCTGATTCTGGGCATGATGTTGATGGGGATGGGTCGTGGAGCCGTGGAGCTAGGTCGTTTTGCCGCGGCGGAAGTATATACGGAAGATAGACGGGCTCAGGTGATCGGCATGGTGGTGTTTGGCGGTACTGTGGGGGCGATAGGGGGACCGCTCTTGGTACCCATCACAAGCGGCTGGGCCGAAAAGCTGGGTTACACAGATTTTGCTGGCCCCTATTTTATGGCCGCCATTTTACTCTTTATCGGCTTTGTGATTTTATTCACCTTTTTACGGCCAGACCCTATGCGGATCGGCCGTTTGTTGATGGCCCAACAAGAAGCGGAAGGGAAAGTGGCTAAGTCACGTCCCCAACGGCCGTTGCGTGAGATTTTCGCCCATAGCAATATTCAAATTGCTGTGGCCTCGATGACCATTGGGCAATTGGTCATGGTCATGATTATGACGATTACATCCCTGTATATGAGTCATCATGGACATGATAAGGGGGCCATATCGGGTGTGATTATGGCCCACACGCTAGGGATGTTTGGCTTGTCTAGTATCACAGGTTGGTTAACAGACCACTATGGGCGCAAGAAAGTGATTATTAGCGGTGGCGTGATATTGATTGCTGCTAGTGTGATGGCTCCAGCGGTAACGGCCGTTGCCCCTCTGGCTGTGGCTCTGTTTTTGTTAGGCCTAGGCTGGAATTTCTGTTTTGTGGGTGGCTCGTCTCTCCTGGCTGACTCCTTGCAAGCTAATGAGAGAGGTCAGGCGCAAGGTGCCAGCGATACGCTTGTATCTTTGGCTTCTGGCCTGGGCAATTTCAGCACAGGGTTTATCTTCGCCCAATGGGGCATTATTGCCAATGGTGCAGTGGGCATGACCTTGGCTCTCCTCCTTTTAGCGGCCGTTTTATGGAAAGGCAAAGACATGTCCATGGCCTTTGATAGCCTGAAAAGTGGCGATTAGTCACCGTTTGGTTTTGCTGACACGCGAGGAACTAAGAGAATAGAATCATATTACGCAATCCAGCCCCTGTCTGACTCGCCTTAATAGCTGTATTAATCTCTGAAAAAAGATAGCGATTGGTAATTAACTCATCAAGCTTGAGACGGCCGTCTAAATAATATTGTGCTAATAGAGGAATATCAACGGCCACTTTGCCAGACCCCATGCGGCTGGCTGTAATGCGTTTCTCACGCATGAGTTGCCCTATAGGGACGGGAATATTTTGATCCCAATCACCGAAACCGACAATAACTGTTTCTCCCAAGTGGCCTGTAAGCTGAATGCCCATTTCGGCCGCTGCCATCACGGGTGCTGTGACGAAGCAGTAATCCAAGCCCCGACCGTCAGTTATTTCCAGAACCTGTTGTTGAACGTCCTCTTGGGCACTATTCACCACATGGCTGGCGCCGAAGTTTGGTGCTTTTTCTAACTTTGCCTCATCAATATCAATGGCCACAATGTGGGAGGCCCCTACTAAATGGGCCGCTTGTAATGAATTGACACCAACGCCGCCAACCCCAATCACACCAACTGTTTTGCCAGGTTTGACTTTGGCTGTATTGACAACGGCACCGTAGCCGGTCAATACACCGCAGGCCAATAAAGCTGCTTTGTCTAAGGGCATAGTATCTGGTAAGCGTGCCAGTTGGCGGTGATCGACGATCATCGCTTCGGCGAAGCCTCCCATGCGTAAGCCGATGTGGATAGTTTGGCCGGTAACGGCCGTAAACACGCTTGTATTCTCAGGAAAGGTATGCGTACAGCATTGTGAAGCCCCAATCAAACAATAGTAACAGTGTCCGCAAGCGCGGACACTACAGACGACCACCTTGTCTCCCGCCTTGAACTGCGTCACCTCACGTCCCACGGCCGCTACCATACCAGCACTTTCATGCCCGGCAATAACAGGTAGTGGATGCGGCCAAGTCCCATCAAGCAGGTGTAAATCACTGTGGCAAACGGCCGTTGCCGCCGTGTGTACAATAACTTCATGAGCTTGGGGCACTGGTAGAGAGACCTCGATAAATTCTAACGGTTGGCCCGTTTCCACGCAGATCGCACATTTCATAGCGTCATCCTACTATTTCTCATACACGGCTGTCTTGACGGCCTCCCCTAAGGGGAAAATGCCTGGGGGCATATATTGGGACATCTGTACACCGACAATTTTCTTGGCGGGATCGACCCAAAAGGAGCTGTTGGCCGCCCCCCACCAACTATACTCACCTTTGTTACCCCAAGCTGGTTTTTCTAGCAGCACCTTAAACCCAAACCCGAACCCCTGACCAGGTTGATTAAGTGTGACGGAGAAGTGGTGATGAGAGGCTGGCGGTAGCTGGTTTTGGACCATAGCCGTAACCGTTTCTGGTTTTAGCAAGCGTCTGCTGTCCAACTCACCACCATTGAGCAGCATTTGGCAAAACCGAAAATAGTCCATTGCTGTTGTTACTAATCCAGTGCCTCCCCGAATGACTTGATGTGGCTTTGCTTCCAAGCTTTGTGCTGCTGTAGCAATGAGATCATGTTTTCCATGTTGAGCTGCTTCGCCCAGTTGTCTGCCCGTCATCTCTTTGCTGGCCCAGTCCGCGCTGCCGTATAGAGTCGTAAAGCGGCCTATTTTAGGCTTGGGCACATAAAAGCCCGTGTCAATCATGCCCAAGGGAGTGAACAACGCATCTTGTAAATATTGATCAAAGGGCTCGCCAGATACAATCTCAACGATACGAGCTGTGACATCAGGAGAGACGCTGTATTGCCAACTGGTTCCTGGCTCATAAGAGAGGGGAAGGGCGGCTAAGATGTCAATAGTTTCAGCCAGCGTCTTTTCTACATCCCATACACCATGTTCACGGTATAGAGCAGCCACGGCCGTTTCCCAAATTCGGTAATCAAAGCCAGCAGTATGGCGCAAAATATCAGCAATAGTGGGCAATGTGGGTGATGGATAACGGCCGTTTTCCCCCAAAACCTCTAGCCTAGAAAAGGCTGGTAGATAATGTGCAATCGGATCATTGAGGGCGACTTTGCCCTGCTCGACCAACATCATCATGGCCACAGAGGTTATCGGCTTGGTCATAGAGTAAATACGAAAAATACCATCCTGGGGCATCGAGGTGTGCGTTTCACGCTCCAAAAAGCCATAGGCTCGATGATGCTTGATTTGCCCTTGTTGCGCAATCAGGACAACTGCACCCACCAGCTTCTCATCACCGATAAACGGCCGTATCCGTTCCTCTAACGTTTGCATACTTACCGTAAAAATGCTTCGTGTAAGCCACCATCCACGCTGATGATTTGGCCTGTGGTTTTGCTAAATTTGCTACTACTTAACAAGTAGGCTACCTCCGCTTGGTCAGCCAAACGGATGGGGGATTTGGTGAGAGTGCGTTGGGCATAAAAGGCGGCTAATTTATCGCGGAGAACGGCCGTTTCTTCAGTCTCATCAAAAGCAATGCCATACTTTATCAAAGAGGAAATCACCCGCTCTCGCGGGAACATGCTGCTGCCCTCCACCACTGTGGCTGGGGCCAAGCCATTGACGCGTACCAGCGGGGCCAGCTCCATAGCTAACTCTCGTACCAAATGATTGGCAGCCGCCTTGCTGGTGTCATAGGCAAACGAGCCCTTTTTGGCCACGGCCGCATTCACACTGGTCGTTAGCACGAGTGAACCAGGCAGCTGTTGTGCTTCCCAAATCTTGCGTGCTTCATCAGCCACAATAAAGCCACCTGTGACGTTCACCGCAAAGGTGAGCTCCCATTTGTCATCGGGAATCTCACCCTGTTTGTTGGGAGCAATAAAAACACCGGCCGTGACGATCACATTATCAATACCGCCATAGGCCAGCAAAACTTGCTCAAACATGGCCCGTACACTATGGCGATCTGTCACATCAACGGCCAAGCCAATGGCTGGACCACAACTGGAAATACCACTGCCAGCCACACCAATGCCCATGCCATAGATGTCGGTCAGTTCAACGGCCGTTGCTTGGGCTGCTGCTAGATTCAAATCGGCACAAACTACGTGGGCGCCTTCTTTGGCCACCCGATGGGCCGTCTCCTTGCCGATGCCGCTGCCTGCACCCACCACCACCACCACATTCCGAGCCAGCTCTTTAGGCGGTGGCATCCGCTTCAATTTGGCCTCTTCCAACAGCCAATACTCAATATCAAAGGCTTCCTGGCGGGGCAAAGAAACATATTCGCTAATGGCCTCAGCTCCGCGCATCACTTCGACGGCACAGTTGTAAAATTCGGCTGTGACGCGCGACTCGCTTTTATTCTTGCCCCAAGCAACCATACCCACGCCAGGTATTAATATGACAGTTGGATTGGGATCACGCATAGCGGGTGAATCGGGATGTTTACAGGCATTGTAATAGTCGGCATAGTCTAGGCGGTATTGGGCAATGCCAGCTTCTAACTTTGTCACTAGGGACGCAAAATCCTCTGTTTGCGGATTCCAATCTACGTAAAGGGGCTTGATTTTCGTGCGTAAAAAGTGGTCGGGGCAAGAGGTGCCTAGTTCTGCTAGGCGTGGCGCATCACTGCTGTTGACAAAACGCAAAATTGTTTCATCCGTTTGAATCGTGCCAATGAACTTGTTTTGCTGCGACACCATCCCCCGCAAAATAGGGAGTAATTCGAGCAACAAGGCTTCACGAGCTTCCGGCATAAGCGATTGATATTTTTGACCGCCAAAGGTTTGTACGCCCTTATCATGGGTTTCAATATAAACGGCCGCTTTTTCAATCAGTTCGAGAGACAGTTCATAACATGCTTTATCATCATTGGCCCAATTGATGAGTCCGTGTTGTCCCATAATTAGACCCTTCATATTGGGATTGTCTTGAGCCATTTTGCCCATCACTAAGCCTAAATCGTAGCCCGGCCGTTGCCAGGGCACCCAACCTACTTCATCACCAAAAATCGTTTGGGTCAGTTCGGCTTGATCTTTACAGGCGGCAATAGAGATAGCTGCGTTGGGGTGGGTATGGTCGACATGTTTGTAGGGAATAAAGCCATGCAGCGGTGTGTCAATCGAAGTGGCACGGGGGTTAAGATTGAAGGTGCAGTGACGGTATATAGCTACCATCTTGTCTTCGATGGCTGTTTTAACCCCCTTTTCGTCAGCAGCATCATACACGGCCTGCAACGTGAGAAACTTGTCCATGTAGAGTGAGGCGAAATTTTCTCGTTTGCTGGTGCGTAAATCCCCGCCGGAGCCTTTGACATACATGACCTCTACTGCTTGACCAGTTAGGGGATCACTTTCTGTAATTTTAGAAGAGGTGTTGCCGCCACCTGTATTCGTGATGCGTTGATCATCGCCTAACAAATTTGAGCGATAACGCAGCCGTTCCACGGGATCGAGTTGCTCGGCAATGGCATCATCCCAGAGATAATTGACATGTTGATACTGTTTTTTACTCATTTTTTTATAATGCGTAGTGCGTAGTACGTGCTCAAAGTTACACACTACACACTACGTTCTAAGCATGTGAAATTTTCCAATTCACGATGTAGGTTCGTAGTGCTGTTGGGGGAAGGATTCAGCGATGAGAGCCCGCCCTTCGGCTAAGTCTTTGATTTCACCGAGGGTGATGAATTGTACCAGGGCATTGCCCATAACAGTGGCTTCAGTGGGGCCAGTGACGACAGGTTTGCCCGAAAAATCGGCCGTTAATTGATTCAGCAACCTATTTTGTGTGCCACCACCCACGATGTAGATCACGTCGATTTGCTTCTCTGACAAAGCGGCCAGTTGGCTGATGACCTGATGATAGGTTTGGGCCAAGCTCTCCAAAACAGCGCGTACGATTTCGCCTTTCGTTTGAGGGGCAGGATGACCCTGCTCTTGGTAGATGGTTTGAATGATTGTCGGATGATCGCCTGGAGGGAGTAAACGGCCGTCATCCACATCAAACTGGGCTCCAGATGAAGATGCTGTCTCAGCCATCTGCACCAGCTCCGCATAGGTGAAGGGTTCGCCTTGCGCGGCCCAAGTGGTGCGGCACTGCTGCAAAATCCACAGGCCCATCACATTCTTCAAAAAGCGCCAGGTGCCATAGACACCGCCTTCATTGGTGACATTGGCTGCTAAAGCCGCTTCCGTCATGATGGTTCTGTCATTCTCTAACCCGACCAAACTCCAGGTGCCACTGCTTATGTAAGCGAAGTTCTCTGAGGCAGTGGGCACAGCGGCCACGGCACTACCCGTATCATGACAGGCAGGGGCAATTACAGGTACCCCTTCATAGCTGCCGAGCTTGGTTCCTGGTGGCACGATTTCTGGAAAAATGAGGCTGGGTATGTCAAAGGCTGCCATGAGTTCGGTCGTCCAACGGCCGTTTGTTGGGTTAAACATCTGGGTCGTGGTCGCATTGCTAAACTCACACACTTTGGCCCCTGTCAACCAAAAGTTGATGAGATCGGGGGCCATTAAAAAGGTGCTGGCAACCTGCAACTGGGGGGAACGGCTGCTGGCCAAGCTAATCATTTGGTATAAGGTGTTGAGGGAGAGAAATTGAGCCCCCGTTTGGGCAAATATCTCGGTACGAGGAACGATCGCCAAGGCTCGCTCCATCATGCCCCGCGTACGGCCGTCACGATAGTGAACGGGATTGCCGATCAAGTTGTCCTGCCGGTCCAACAGGCCAAAGTCGACGCCCCAGGTATCTACACCGATGCTAGCGGGATTATGAGCCTTGCCTAAGGCAATCCCAGCTTGGATTTCGCGCCATAGATGTAGAAAATCCCAATGGAGTGTACCTTGAATCGTTGTTACAGGATTGGAAAATCGATGGAGTTCTTCTAGTTGGAGATGACGGCCGTTAAAATGCACCGCCATCACTCGACCCGATTCAGCTCCTAAATCAACTGTTAAAACTGTTTTCCTATTCATAACTAAGAGGCTGCCGACAAAAGCTCAGGCAAAGACGCCAAGATTCCAGAACAAATCTGCGTTCTCCGCGTTTGTCAGCGTCCTGTTCCCAGAACTAGACACGCTTACTTAACACGGCCGTTTCATAAGCCACAATCTCATCCATAAAACCCATGCCCACAGGCACATCTTGCTGCAAACAAAACATATCCCATACAGCGCCATACGGCATCACTTTCAACTCTTCTAATAGCGCCAAACGTCCCGTGTAGTCGCCAATCACTTCCATTTCTTGTAATGCTTGTTTCGGTTCTAATAATGCCATCAGCAGACCTTTCAACGTGTTGCGTGTGCCAATAGCCCAAGCTGCTACCCGATTAATACTGGCATCAAAGAAATCTAAACCGATATGTACGCGTTCTAGATAGTCGCCGCGCACAATCTCCTGGGTAATTGCTTGCAAATCATCGCTCAACGTCACCACATGATCGCTATCCCAACGCACCCCACGGCTCACATGCAGTAAAATCTCTGGTAAAAACAACAGTACGGATGAAATCTTATCAGCAATCGTTTCTGTGGGATGAAAATGTCCGGCATCTAAGCACAACAACGTCTGCCGACTTACCGCATACCCCATGTAAAACTCATGTGAGCCTACCACATAACTTTCTGATCCCAAGCCAAATAACTTACATTCGACTGCATCTAAATTATGGGCTGGAGCGAGCTTCTCCGCCAAAACTTTATCCAATGAGTCTGCCAAAATCTGGCGCGGTGTGGCTCTATCTGCTGGCGTGTCTTTCAGCCCATCTGGTATCCAGATATTGGTGACACAGGGATTCCCTAACTTCTCACCAATATAGGCACCAATCTGGCGCGAAAGCTGGCAATGTTCGATCCAAAAGTTCCGCTTGCCTTCATCATAGCTGGCTAAGGTAAAACCATCATCGGCTAGAGGGTGGGAAAAGCAGGTGGGATTAAAATCAATACCGTGACTGTTTTCTTTGGCCCAATCGATCCAGCGGTCAAAATGGTGAGGTTGCCACTCATTGCGGTCAATGGCTTTGTCACTGTCGCCATAAATAGCGTGCAAATTGAGACGATGTGTGCCCGGAATGAGACTATAGGCTTTGTCCAAGTCTTGGCGCAATTCATCAGGGTTTCGTGCCCGACCAGGGTAGTTGCCTGTGGCCATAATACCGCCACTCAAGCCGCGCTCAGGATTTTCAAAGCCGCGTACATCATCCCCCTGCCAACAGTGCAGACTGATAGCGATTGTGGCCAATTGGGCCAAGGCTTTGCCCACATCGACACCCAGCATATCATAACGTGCTTGGGCCAATTGATAAGCACTTTCTACCTGGGCTATTGTAGGTGATTTACTCATACCATCTCCTATTCGCAGATAAAAATGCGTTCCAGTATCATAAATTGGTCGCCACCTTCTGTGGCCTCAGGCGCAACCCAAGGCAATACTTTCTCATTCCAACGATCAGCCACGGCTAACTTTTGGAATTCAGCTAAGGATTCATCACTGTCCACCTCAAGATAGGCAAACATCTGATCGCCAAAGCGAAAAATATTGTAATTGTGCACACCTACCGATTGCAATCCCTCAATTAATTCTGGCCAAGGATTCATATGTATGTCCACATACTCATCCATATGCTCTGGTTTTACTTTCCAAGTCATACCTACACGTTTCATATTAGCCTCTCCTGAAAATAAAATCCCCAAGGGGGAAAGTGTATAAAAATGGTGGTGACTGTTTAAGTGACAGCCGCCGCAGATTGCAGCGATACTTGAAGACCAAGTCCTTCTAATCGTTTGACCAAACGCTGCTGCAATTGGTCTTTGTTTCGCTTATCAAAGTAATCGCCACCCAAGTCCTGATATTCAGTACCATCACGTAACATGTGGTAAGCAATCACTAAAATGGAATGAGCCACAGCAATAGCAGCACGCTTTTTGCCCCGACGGGCAGCTAAGCGGCGAAATTGAGCCGCTAGGTAATTGCCCTTAGTACGACTAACCGCATGTGCTGACTGAACCAGTGCCGATTTGAGATGCTTGTTACCAGGCGTAATCTTGCCGGAGCGGTTCTTGCCCGCACTCTCGTTCTTCCCTGGTGCTAAGCCAGCCCAAGAGGCAGCATGAGCCGATGAAGGAAAACGCCTCATATCAATCCCCAGTTCTGCTAGAATAACTTGAGCCACATCCCGACCAACACCGGGAATCTCATCTAGGCGTCGCAGTTGGTCTTCTTCATCAAAAGGGCACATCTGCTGCTCTATCTGCTCATTGAGTCGCTCTATCTTGCTGCTCAAGTCGTCAATGTGTTCCAAATGCAGTTGTAGCAACATACGATGACTATCTCTGACACAACCTTGCAAAGCACGTTCTAGCTCGGGAATCTTGGCTCGTAGTCGCCCTTTGGCCAACTCAGCCAAGGCTTGCGGGTCATCTTTCCCGGCAATGATAGCTGCTAACATCTTTCGTCCAGATACGCCCATCACATCACTAGCAACAGAGGTCAATTTCACGTTAGCGTCTTCCAACACTTTTTGCACCCGATTGTCCTCTCGTACTCGCTCTTGAATCAGGGATGTCCGATATCGCAGCAGGTCTCTCAAGTCTCTTTGGGGTTGCTCAGGTATATAGCTTGCTTTAAGCAATCCATGCTGCAGCAAGTCAGCGCCACTGTGCATCGCTGATGTCACTTTTTCGTCCTGGCACATACTTGATGTGCCGAGCATTGACCAAGATCACCTCAAACTCACTTTCCAGTATGTTGAACACTGGTTTCCAATACACCCCCGTGCTTTCCATGGCTATCGCCTGTACTTGTCCAACCCGTAACCAATCTGCTAGCTGCAACAATTCATCCGTCATGGTGCCAAAACGTCGCTTTTCCTTTTGCCAATCACCTTCTTCTGCCGCTGTAATCCGACAGGCTGTAACGCTTTTCTTGTGAACATCTAAACCTGCACACCGTTGATAAACAACTTCCATCTTGAGCCTCCTTCCTTTTTCTTTTGACACCGTGAACCTCGCCGTTTTAGGAATCTCTCCTGCGTGCTCTCCCTTCGGAGGCGACATCTATTGCTGCTCTTGAGGTTCGTAAGTCCAACTCCTTGTCGGATTCGTAATGCCATACAATTATGCGACCTTCCGGTGTCTACCCTCTAGTCTACTCATTTTCATCGCTTTTGGTGTGCGCTAGCTCATGTAAACTCCTTATAAATAACCTGTTCGTAATCGGCACTTATGAAAGTTGAAAAACTATGTGGGCACTGGCTGCGGCTGGTTTCTGACCGTGCCGCCCCGACTGGCTCGGTGGGACACCGGCCAGAGCGTATTACCTATTTCCTAAAGATTCATCAGTGCCCTCTTCCAAGAGGGTAATAAACCGCCTACTACAAACATTTTTATTCATTTGTTGGTGCGCCGCGGCGCATGTTGTTTTCTCTACAAATAGCAAGGTAGATAGGTTCTTGCCTCTTACTATTCTTTGTCTAGCCCTAAACTTTCTAGCGGGGGATAAGACAATACATCAATAAAGGAGTCATTGAAGTCAGCCCGTCCAGAGAGTTCATGATATTCCACAATGTGGGGTAGGGATTCTGCTACCTGCCTCTCCCGAAAAGAGAGCAAGGCCATTTTAGCACCTTCTCCGGCTGTGTTGCCAACGGCCTTAATACGCTCAACGGGTAAGGGTGGGACTAACCCAATTAAACGGGCACTCTGAGGGTTGATGTAATTGCCAAAAGAACCGGCCAGATAAATATCAACGAGATCATTGATGGTGATGCCTAATTCGTTCATAACAACTTCAATGCCAGCAGCTATTGAACCTTTGGCAAATTGTAATTCCCGTATATCTCGTTGGGTGAGTACGATCTGTTTGTCATTGCCAGACTCTTCCGGCCAAGCCAGAACAAAGGAGCGCATTCCTCTCTCATCGACGACAATGCGTTGGGCTAGATTTGGCCCAAACTGCTCCGCTACTTTGTTGGCTTTGATAAAACGGCCGCTACTACTCATCAATCCACAAAGATAAAGTTGCGCCACTGCATCTAATAACCCCGATCCACACAGGCCAATCGGTTTGGTATCTCCAATCACCTGTAATTCAATCTGATCCCCTTCAATCTTGACAGCTTCAATAGCACCGTTGCTGGCCCGCATCCCATCTTGAATGGAAGCGCCTTCAAAGGCTGGCCCGGCCGGAGCGGCCGTTGCTACTGTGCGGCGGTTAGAGCCGCAGATGATTTCTCCATTGGTGCCGACATCCACCAACAGCCGATATCCTTCTCCACGCACTAGCCCTGTAGCTAGCAGCCCGCCCACCAAATCTGCGCCTACGTAAGCCCCCAAGTGGGGGAGAGTGTAGACATTTCCTTGGGGGTGAATCTTGATTTGGGCTTCTGAGGCGGAAATATTGAGTCCTTCCTCGATGACGGGGATAAATGGCGTTACACCAATGGCTTCAGGGTCAAGACCCAGCAGAAGGTGAACCATCGTCGCGTTGCCAGCCACAGTAGCTTCATAAATTTGGTGGGGGCTGATGTTGGCTTCTTGGACAAGTTGCTCGATTAGACCATTGATGGAGCCTAAAATAGCCGCTTGCAACACCTCTAAGCCATTTTCAGCCATCATGCCATGACTGATGCGGGAGATAACATCGGCACCGTGTGAGGCTTGTCCATTTAATGTTGATTGGACAGCCACAGGTACACCTGCTTTCAGATTGATGAGCGTGCCTACGACTGTCGTCGTGCCTATGTCGAAAGCAAGACCGTAGAGTTGATCCGTTGTATCACCTGCTTCGATAGTGATAAGTTGTTGACCGACGACAACGGCCGTTATCCTCCATCCCACTTGCCTCAACTTCTGCGGCAGAAGCCGCAAAACCGCTAAACTGGCAGATACTTCGTGTCCTTTCTCAGCCAACGCATCTTGGAGCCGCTTAAAATCCGGCCGTTGATCTTCTAATGATGGTGCTTCTAGTTCCAGATACAGCTTATGTACATTGGGATCAAGAATGACATGTTGTTCAAATCCCATGAGCGCCGCTTTAGGGTTGCCCATTAGCCGAGGGACATCACAGACGACATCATCATGGGCCACTGCTCGGCAAGAGAGCCGCCAGCCGGATGCTAGTTCCTCCTCGCTAAAGACCTTCCTGTCTGCATCAGAAACGCCATTACTGCCTTGCAAAATGCGCACCTTGCATTTGCCACACGTTCCTCGTGCGCCACAAGTGCTATCGATGGCCAGCCCAATCCAATTAGCAGCGTTAAAAAGCGTCATCCCCGGCGGTACACGGGTAATCTTATCGTGCGGTTGAAATTCAATAGTTACTTTGCTAGCGGTTGTTGTCATGCTTGTGGCAGACCTGTCAGGTATACTCAGGAGTGGCCTTTTAGCAAAAGAAAATCTGACAGGTCTTACTCGAGAGGATACGTAGTTGCAAACTAAATAGGAATACCCAGGAGTCGTTTGGTTAGGCGTACTGTTGAGCTTGCTTCTGGTGCATAACCGTCAGCACCCACATGGTCACAATACTCCTGTGTCACCGGCGCACCACCTACAATTATTTTTACCTGCTCCCGCAAACCAGCCGTCTTGATCGCCTCGATATTCGTCTTAAACATAGGCATTGTCGTTGTGAGAAAGGCACTCATGCCGACAACTTGGGGTTTATGTTCTTGGATAGCTTCCACAAATACCTCTGGCGGCACGTTGACGCCTAAATCATGGACTGTAAACCCAGCCCCTTCTAGCATCGTATTGCACAGATTCTTGCCAATATCGTGAATATCCCCCTTAACGGTCCCCATCACAAATGTGCCTAATGGCTCAGCTCCAGAGGCCGCAATGAGTGGTTGCAAGATTTCCATCGCCCCTTGCATGGCCCGCGCTGAAATCAGCATTTCAGGGACAAAGTATTCCCCAATTTCAAACAGCCTTCCCACTTCTTCTAAGGCTGGTATCATCGCATCAAATAGGAGTGTTAAGGGATCCATCCCTAATTCCAGTCCCTCATTGGTCAAAGCAACGGTGGGGTTTCTTTCACCATCTAAAACATGCTCATATAGATTATCCAAAATTTCCTGTTTACGACTCATGCGTGCTCCGTTTAGTAACTATTAATACTCGATAGGATGTGGCTATCAATTGCCGGCGTCTAAGGCGACAAGCGGCTTTTGCCAGTAGTTGGCTTCGCGCCATTGGGCCGCCATCGCTTCTCGCTCTTCGGCGGTAGATTGTAGGGGATATTGCCCATGTTCAAGAATAGAATCGACGGCGGCTAAGATGTTTTCTGGGGGCACATCACCCAGCATATTGTGAATGGATGCGAAGATATATCCTCCCCCAGGAGCAAACATCTCGATACGGCGACGCACATCTTCCCGTACTTGCTCTGGTGTGCCCATAGGCAAGATACGGTGTGTGTCCACACCACCCCCCCAAAAGGTAATGTGCTTGCCAAATTTCTTTTTGAGCTCATAGGCGTCCATATCAGCCGCATCCGTTTGCACCGTATTAAAGCAGTCCATACCGGCATCAATGAGTTCTGGCAGCATTGTCATCACCGCCCCATCTGTATGGAAGAAGGTGTAGGCATTGCTATTCTCATGCACTGCTGCAAATAACGCTTTATGGCCGGGTAAGACAAAGCGTTTGTAAACATCCATCTTCATCATGGGGCCACGTTGGTGGCCAATGTCATCAGCAAACATGAAGACATCAATATATTCCCCTACTGTGCTCAGATACTTTTTGATGCCTTGCACAATTTCATGGGTCAAGCGATCAAAGAAATATTGGGCAAGATCAGGTTCGGCCAGCATATGCATGTAAATGGTATCCCAGCCAATGATGCCCTGTGCATTTTCTAGAATGGTGCCGAAATAGTCGGCCACAATCGCTTTGTCTGTCGTTTCCCGCAGATGCTTGGCGTAGGCTTTGGCCCACACCAGTTCCTCATCTGTGACCTTGATACGAGCTGTGAAATTGCCTTCGTAGGTCTCGAAGAAGTCATCGATCTCTTTCGTTGTGGTTGCTTCACGCAGGGGGTGATAACGTAGGGAAAAGCCATGCGTGCCTTCACCAGGGGCTTCCGCGATTTTGATACCATTCTCATGCCATTCAAAGTCGCCATACTCGTTATGTATGGGCGAAAAACCTTCAGGTACCAAATATTCGGTGCCATCTATGAATGTCCAAGGTTTGAAGCTATCAGCGGGAACACCCAGCGACATCTTGTAGCGGGGGAGGGTGACTGTATCGGAATGGAGGCGGTCACGAATGGCATCTTCGATAACAGGAACTTGAATCCAGGTATGGAAAACTTTGGCTCGTCCTTCTGTTAACCCCAAATGGCGTCTGAGGTTGCCATAGGCGATTAAATTGATACCAGTAACCCCGGTCCCCCCAATA
Source organism: Promineifilaceae bacterium (SeqCode) (assembly GCA_965223555.1). Classification (GTDB taxonomy): domain Bacteria; phylum Chloroflexota; class Anaerolineae; order Promineifilales; family Promineifilaceae; genus CBDCWU01. The sequence continues at coordinate 719,437 of CBDCWU010000007.1, read as the reverse complement.
TCAATGGGCACACGGTCTGTTTCTTCATGCCGGATAGCGGCTAATATACGTTCTCTCGAATTCATTATACTCCTTCTTTTGCTAATTGAATATCCATGTTTGTCCACGTTCAGCGACACGAATTACAGAAGCTAAATCTGGGAATTTTGCGTCAAATTTTTCTTTCAAAGCCTGGTCGGTCAACATGCCCCCCACATCTTCCCAGCCGCTGTAGTGGAGGAGGTAGCCACCATATTTTTGTTGGGCTGGCGCATATTCCAGTTGCAGACTGGGTAGATAGCCTGAGCCAGCTAAATCTTCAATACAGATATGACCCACTTCACGTTCACCCCAGGTAGTGGCATCGAAAAAGGCCAATGACGGCCGTTTTACCAACGGCACACTCTGTAAAGGCGGCTTGGTCATATCCCAACCAATATATATTTTATGGCTTTGTGAAAGTTCAAACTGTATGAGGAAATTGACGGAATCTACAAAATGCTCGACTGGAATAGTTGTAATAGAAAAAGGGGCAATGGTAAATGTCTCATGCGAGGCAATTAGCTGATGTGTGAGTGAATTGCCACCGCGAAACCCCCACCAATGGGTGCGGTCAAGATGTTCAAGAGTGCCCTGCGTGGCATAAACTGAAAGCGGTGGCCGCACCTGGCGCCAATGTGTGCCGCGCCTTTGACAATACATTTCTGAAATCACCATCAGTTCTGCATGATGATCAATGTGCCCGTGGGTGACAATGATGGCAAGCGGATCATCCCAAAAGCTGTCAGGCAAATGGTCGGCGATACTTTCTAGCGTGCCTAAGCCACAATCGATTAAGACACGTTGGTGTACCTCACCATCTACTTCATGGGTGACGAGGCCCGAGACCTGGCCTCCCTTCATCTGACCAAGGCAACGCTTTTCGGTCCAAAATAGATAATCTTTGTTTAGTTGTTGGTAAATAACCTGTTCGGTCATGATAACTGTCAGTTAAACCAAATTCTGTAGTGCTAGGACATTTCTTTGAGTACTTTGGCTAAGTGGTAGCGAGGATGGGCTGAAAAGGCATGACATTGGGAGCCATCGGGGAAGTCGACATTCCAATTTTCCCAGGTGGTCGGATAACCAGCCTCAACCCATCTGCCCCATCGTTTTTTGATGATTTCGATAGTGGCTTGATAACGGCCGTATTGCCGTAACGCTTCAAATATATAATGGTGTGTAAAGGGGCTGGCTAGCACCATTTGTCCATCTACATGCCCATCATTCAGATCGAGAGAGCGGGCAATGATGGCATCGAGTAAGGTCTCTTCACTACCAGCAACGGCCGTATTCGTCAAAAGCGCAAAAGCTGCTGACTGCTGGGAAAAGGTAGACCCAGCTAGATCATCTAGCCAACGGCCGTTTTGCCAAAAATGGGTGCATAAAGCCTCTTGAAGTTGGGCAGCACGCGCCTTAAAAAGCGCAGCCGAATCAGCATCATTCACTATTCCGGCTAAAGTTGTGGCAACTTGTAAGGCTAGCAAATAACGAAAATTGTAGGTTGCATTTGGTTCTTGCCGTGATACCGGGGACCAATCCAGAAACAAGCGCCGTCCTGGTTGGCTGCGAATGAGACCATCCTCTGCCAAATCTTGGTGAAAGCGATTCATCATCTTGGTCAATGGTGCCCACATCTGGCTGGTGAAGGTTTCATCATAGGCTAGTGTGTAATAAAGATGGAGCAGCTCTACCCACATAAAGTTGTAATCAACCACAGCATAGGCATGAACTTCTCCCGGCAAAACGCTGGGGAAAACCCCATCTGGGTAAGCACCCACCACAGCCATTTCTAGCGTCTGTTTTAACGGCCGTCTATCTTTAGACATTGCGGCCATAATCAAGCTTTGTGGCAGCGCATCACCCAGCCATTGGGAGCTTTCACGCCAGGTGCTATCAACAAAGCCATCTTGAAGGCAGGCCAAAAAGGTATTCTCGCAAAGGGTGGCAATAGCCTGTAAATCGGGATCGTTTGTGTTGAGCGGTTTTGTTTTTTCTAAAGGGTATTCAGAGATACGTGCATGGGCAGTTAGCACAAAATCAGAGCTGGTTGGGCCATCAATTTGGAAGATCAAATATCGTCCACCGCGAAAGGTAAACCCCTCCACCATTTGATCGCCTGGGCGCAGTTTGAAGCGATCGGTCAGCCGCACGCGGCAATATGTTTGGGGGTCAGAGATTAGGATATCGTCCTCGCGGATTTTTTCGGCATAGCTGATGGCTAATGTTTCTGTACCAGCTGCATTTTGTACATCGGCCCACCCCTGGCAAGTATAATCGCGTCCCATATCATAGAGAAAGTAGGCAGATTCACCACTTTTGAGGGAGATTTTAGTGATAGCTTGGGGAACGGCCGTTTTCCAGCCTGCGCGCAGTGCCAAATGGGGATCGTTGTGCTGAACGGTTGCCCCTAATCGCGCTTCGACCAACGTTAAGGGTTGCTCCCGTTCTACCAAAAGAGGCAATTCACGGAAACGGCTGCCCGTCCAGGGATCACCATTGATGGGGGCAAAAATGCGTGGTATTTCCCACTGGCTGTCATCACAGGCTACCTCTTGCCAATCCACTAGTTGCCGCATGTCCCGTTTCTCAACCCCCGTGCCATAAATGGAGACACGGGGCACGTCTGACTCAAAGGACCAATCGCGCCAGACACGCCATGTATCATCCGTTGCCAACTTAACTCTGTCATCACAAACGAGCCAAGCCAGCAAGCCAGCTGCGCCACGGTGAAGATAGGCAAAGTGAGAATACCCCGGAGAATAGATTTGAACAGCGATCGTGTTGCTGCCCACTTGCAAATAAGAGGTGATATCCAGTTGATCGATGATCTGTTCCTGAGGGAAGCAGCGATTGGGGCCACGGTGTAGAAAACGGCTGTTAACCCACAACTTATACCGACTATCCGCCGAAATATTCAGCACTCCTTTTTCTGGAACTTTCCTTAAATGCCAACTCTGTGGTGAGCGAAAACATAAGTACGCCTCATGCAAATCAAAGGCATGATTTGAGCCAATCCAATACACATCCTGTGGAAAATCACCCATTAATTAGCCCTATACTTAATCGCTAATTTATTGGCTAGTCCATAAGCTCGTAACAATCGCTTAACGGGAATATCTGGTTGTACAAAGTGACCTGTACAAAAGATGAAGCCGCCTCCCGGCGCATAAATGTCAAAGTGGCGCATGATATAGGCATCCAACGCCTCACCATCATTGCCATATAGTCCATCTACCACATCCAACGACCCATAAATCGTCAGCTTATTCCCATACTCCTCTTTGATCAGGTGGGGATCCATACCTGCACTCTCTTGCACTGGGTGCAAAGACACAAAACCCATCTCCACCACATCATCCATCACGTCCAAAATATAGCCATCGCTGTGTAAATTTATGGGAATGCCCATCGATTTAGCATGTTGGGCAACACGCATAGTGTAAGGCTTCACTCGCTTGCGCCACATACGGGGTGAGAAAAGCATATTGCCATTGCTCCCCCAATCATCCGAAAAAGTGACGTAATCTACCCCTGCCTTCTGACAATTTTCAATCTCACCGCATAGCCAATCAGCATAACGATCAAACCAATTAGTCATTAGTTTTGGCTCCAGTGCCAAATTAGCCCAACAATCCTCAATGCCTAGAAAGGAGCTTGTACCCTCCAAAATGCCCCAAATATGTGCTCCTACGCACATCGAGTCGCCATAATTCTCCACGGCATGGGTAACACTACGCCCAGAAAAATCATCACTCCAAACTTGATGGTTGATCCATTTGCTGTCCATGGGGTCACCCAAATCGACAGAAGCCAACTCCTCAACTTTGATTTTGTGCCCCAACTGATTGGGCCAGGGTACAAAACCATCAAAAATATCAATGTTGAACTCCTCATAAAATTTGTCGCGTGACCCATACTCAGCTTCAAGCATTTCCACAAAATTGCGTTGATAAAGCATACAATCTAAAGGTGTACGATCTGTTGGCTCTCTTCTAAACGTTGCTAGAACTCGTTCTTTACTATTCATAAATCTCTTTGTAAGGCTTTTGCACAAAAATAACGATCCAATTTGATGACAAAACTTCTAGTGGTGCGCCAAACATCTATTGACGGATAAAACAGCGCGGCGCACCTTGCAGAAGCGGTAGCTTCTGTCCGACAAAAGAAGTTTGTTAGAGTACTAGTCAATTCCGAAGATATCCCTCAATATATGCACTTATTATTCGGAATTGGCCTAAATGCAGTAGCGGTGGTCAGATGTAAATTGGCTCACAGGTGGGTTGTTTTCCCAATCAATTGACATAAATAGATTGCGTTGTGCCTCTAAAAAGTTGGCAAACTCCTTCCAATCGGTCATTACTAGATCTGGCCGTTTTTGGCTGCGTGCCACAAATCCTGGCACGTCTAGTGCTTCAGGCACCCCAGAGCCAATGCCATCAGCTTGCCCCAATGGTTGGTAACGAAGGTCAAATGAAAAGCGTAGTCGGTCACTTAGATTGCGCAAGGAGCCATGTTGTAACAATTTATGATGTAGATGAACATCCCCCTTTTTCATTTCAACGTAATGGCGCACTGGGCCTAAGTACAACTCTGGAATACCCACTTTGTTGGGATCCCCACTTTGACAATGGACGTTTAGCTCACCAGATTTGTGACTACCTGGCACTACTTGTAAACAGCCCATATCTTTGTAAGCATCTGTCAATGGAATCCAAGCGGTGATTAAATCGACATCGGAAATATCATCGGCATAAACTCCTTGATCTTGATGCCACCAAGCACTCGTCATGCCAATATGATACTGCTTGCCTTTAGGAAGCCTGTTTTCTGGCGGTTTTATGCGAACAACGTTAACGGGATTGACGTAAATCTCTTCACCAACAATGGCTTCCATAACATCTAACACTTTGGGGTTCGTTAAGAACTTGAAAATTGCCGGCCCATAATGAATAGGGGTATCTGGCTTTGTAGCGCTGGGAGGATTGAAGAAGACTCTGAAATGATCGTAAATGGCGGGGCCTGTTTCTTCGACGACATTGATCAGGCGGGTCTCAAAATCTTGCCCTTCATACTTGCTCGAAATTTGTCCATCGTCATACCATTTTTTAAGGACACTATCCAGAACCTCTGCATATTCATCAACGACGGGTTGGATGTCTTCCTTTTCATCAAGCACATTCCGAATGACGACATAGCCATTTTCCATGAACTTTTCTCTAATCTCGGCTCGATTTTCTGCTGATTTCACCTCAGACAACTGGTCAGCTACTATCATTTTTACACCTGTCCTTTGTTGAATTTTGTCGGAATTTGTTGAATTTTGTTGAAAGCTTACCAAGAAAGAGTAGGCCTGTCAATTTTAACTCAGTCAGATTGACTCAAAATCCTTAATCAACAATAGGGGTAAGATTTAAAGCGTCATCCCAAGCTTCTTGAGAAATGCTATGAACATAGCCAACAACAAATTGCTCTAGATAAACCTGATCCCAGAGGGGGACGATAGCCCGAACTTCATCGGAAACTTTGTCTAACAGTACCTTGTAGGCATGTTCCATCAGCCGATAACCTGAAGTGGGTGAGCCTTCAAATTTGGGGTGAGGGGGAATGATACCATCGTCAACCATAGTCTGATCCAGTATGTCGGCTACATCGTCTAATAGCTCTAGTTTTCTTTGCCATGATGTAGATAATTTGACTGCTTCTTCAATGTGGCTCCCCATGCGGTCATACATGCGTGGTAACGTTTTGAAAAAGGGATAGACCCATTTGTCATAAGGAAAATAGGTGCGATCAATCATAAAAGCGAGTTGGATGCCCCAACGTACTGTTTTGCCGAAGGTAATAGCAGCGAAAACCTCGTTGTCTCTCAGGATAGCCCGTTTGAGGGCGTAGGTGCCCATGCCTGAGAAGTAGCGGCACCAGTGGGCCATGCGCCGATACCAAACTTCATCTGGATAATAGTTAAGCAGTTGATTGCGAATAGCGGAGAATTCGCCGGAGGGATCCGACCAAACTTCACCGTTAACCAGATGGATGACATCTTCCTCAGGTAAATTGAGCCACTCTTGGGCCGTTTGCGGTGGATGATCGATGCCAATGGTGCGCATAAGGAAGGCTTTTAGATTATCGGGAGCAATGCCAGCCCCAGCACGTGTGCTTTCGCCTAGTTCATATCCCTTGAAGGTTTGCGGCATTTTTTGCCCCACTACTTGCATAATCTGTTCACGCTTTGCGAAGATATCATCAGGCATAAGAGCATCAATCCGCAGCCCAAAATGGTGATCGGCTGAATATTGATCATCCATTTTCAAGGCTTCAGACCCATGACCAAAAAGCCCAAAGGTAATTCTTTCTGTTTCTTGAGGAAATTTAGCTTTTAGGACGGGTAAGACTTCTTGTTGAAAAAATTCACGACTAATATTTAATATTGACATGCTTATCTTCCTTGTATGTAACTACTAACATCGTTGAGAGGCCCGAAGGATTGACTCGCTGAACTTGCACCATAAAGAGTTAGGTCTTCGCTATTGCCCTTGTTTTATCTCTTTCTGTGTAAACGGCCGTATCCCTAGTCAACTGCCGCCGCTGCTTCTGCCAATTTTGCTAACGAGGCATCGTTTCGATTCAACTCGCTAGTGATCTTGCCCCTAGACATTACCACAATGCGGTCTGAGATTCTTAACACCTCTTCGGCATCTGTGGAAATGATGAGAATGGCCAAACCCTCGTTGGCTAACTCTTCTAATACTTCATAAATTTCGGCACGGGCGCCTACATCTACGCCGCGTGTTGGTTCTGCAAGCACCAGAACCTCGCTGTTATTTTCTAGCCAACGGCCTAGAATTACTTTTTGCTGGTTGCCACCAGATAGTGTGCCGATTTCTTGATTGCCACCACCTACGCCACGAATAGATAACTTTTGCTGCCACACATCATACCGTCGTGAGATAGACCGTCTACTCAAAATGCCCAGCAAATTGGATAGAGCACTCCAGGCGGCAACAGTGATATTTTCACCGGATGATAGCCCTTGTAATAACCCCTGAGTTTTGCGATCCACGGGTACATAACCGAGACCGCGTCTTTTGGCGTTTAGGGGAGAGGTTGGTTGCCCAGTTGAACTTAACAGCTTAACCTGACCGGTATCTAAGGAGCGCAAACCAAATAAAGCCTCGCCGACTTCCATAGCGCCACAGCCCATACGGCCGAATAGGCCGACAATTTCCCCTTTATAGACAGTAAAGGAAATGTTGGTAAAGTGCGGTGACAGTGTTGCTTGGTTGAGGGATAAGGCAGGGAGAGCGTCGGTAGCGTCACCGGTCGTGTCGTCATGATGTTCATATCCCTTTAACGACTCCCCCGTCATTGCCTCCACAATGCGTTGGCGATCGAACTCCGCCACCGGACCCTGTGCCACTAAATCACCATCCCGAAAAATCACCACCTCATCAGCAATTTCCGGCACTTCATTTAGACGGTGGGTGATATATAAAACAGCCACACCCTGATCACGTAAACGGCGAATAAAGCTGAACAGGAAATCAACCTCTTCGGGCGAAAGAGCCGATGTTGGCTCATCAAAGATAAGGAGACGGGCATCAGAGACCAACGCTCTAGCAATCTCAATGACTTGGTGTTGAGCCACACTGAGGTCATTGACACGGCTGCTAACATCAATCTCTACCCCTAAATTAGTGAGAACCGCTTCAGCTTGTCTGTGGGTCGCCCGCCAATCTACAAAACCAGAGCGATGGGGAAGGTGACCGAGAAAGATATTTTCAGCTACTGTCAACGTGGGGGCATTCATCATCTCCTGATAAATGACGCGAATGCCGAAATTTTGACCGGCACGGGGCGAATCGATGATAACAGGCTCATCATTAATCGTAATTTGTCCACCATCCTCTTGATAGGCACCAGAAATGATTTTGACTGTGGTTGATTTGCCTGCCCCATTTTCACCAAGGACGGCCAACACTTTGCCTCCTTTAATCGTAACATCTACGCCATGTAGGACTTCCACACCGCCAAAGCTTTTCCGTAACCCTGTTGCTTGTAGCGTGAAAGGGGGCCTTTTCAGGGAACTCTGTTGTTTTTCAGACTGAACGGTCGTCTCCATCAGCTCCCCCCTGCTCGTATACGAATCTGATCAAAGGCAACGGCTGCAATCAGGATGACACCACGGGCAACTTCCTGCCAGAAACTGGAGAGGCCAATCAGCGTCATGCCATTATTCACCGTACCCAAAATAGCCACGCCCAAAATGGTGCCAATGATTGTGCCTCGGCCACCATTTAAACTTGCGCCACCCAAAATAACGGCCGATACTACCGAAAGCTCTAGTCCTAAACCTGCAATTGGCGAAGCGGCCGTTAGCTGAGAAGTCAACATCAAACCCGAAATACCAGCCAAAAACCCCGTCAGTACAAAGGTCAAAAAGATGGTCAAATTGTTGCGAATGCCCACCAACCGCGCCGCCTCCACATTGGCTCCAATTGCGTAGAGATTACGACCATAAACCGTGCGTCTTAACACGAATGCCAAAATCGAGGCGACAATAATGATGATGTATACGGCTGAGGGGATTCCTAGAAAGGCACCCTCCCCCATAAAGCGAAAACCTGCCACCCGAATCGTTTGCCCATTGGATAAAATTTTGGCCAGCCCCCTAAAGATGGCTAAGGTGCCCAATGTCGTAATCAGTGAATTGACCCGAACGACTGTCACCAAAAAGCCATTGAGGGAACCAACAACTACGCCTGCTAACAAAGCAAGAAATACACCATTAACGAGGGAGCCTTCTCCCCCTTCTGATGTAACCGCAAAAATCATGCCACAAAAAGCGGCTGTTGAAGCCACTGATAGATCAAAATTCCCCGAAATAATCAGCATTGTTGAAGGAAAGGCCACGACAGACAAAACCGACACAGCCAACAGAATATTGCGAAAATTATTGAGGGCAAAAAAGAATTCAGAACGAAGCGCGAAAAAAGCGATAACGGCCAGCAAAAAGATGATCAACATCATCTCAGTTGACACTTTTGCCAAGAAAGATTGGGGCTTGGCTCTCCCAGAAGCAGTAGATTTAGGTTGATTTGCTACTTTAGCCAATGCATACCCTCCTCAGAAAATGGTAAGACTGGAAGCTCCTTGCCTTTGTCAAAAGAAAGCAAGGAGCTTCCAGCTTTAAATATTTTTTAACTATTCTTCAGGATACCATTCATCAATATTGCCCGCATTGATAGAAATATGCTCCATCAAGATGGGGTCTTCCACAGGGTCACCGTTGACCATCCGAATGATATTGGGAATCAAGAATTCACCATACCGTTCAGGGAAATAAGCAACAGAGCCAGCCCAATAAGGATTGTTCCGAATTTCTACCCAAGAAGTGGCATCAGCACCCTGGCTGCTAAAGATGACTTGCCCTTCACGTCCAGCTTCTTGAACGGCCGCTAACATGCCCAAACAAGAATCATCATTAATGCACAAGGCTACGATATGCTCTGCACCTTGATTGGCAGTCAGATAATCACGCCCTTTCTCAAAGCCAGGGTCAACCCGATCTGAATCCAAGCGCGTAATAATGCCTACTGGATCCATTGACCAGTTCTCAAAATCGCCAACATCAATATCAGGGCAAACGCTCACAAGTCCGGCCACCTGCCCATTCAGACGATCAATATTCACTTGGCCCACACCGGGTGCTTCATGGGTCACAATAGCGTCAACCTGACAATCCCACATCTCCTTAGCTAATTCACCGGCTGCAATACCGCCCAATTCGCCCGCGCGGCGGTTATTGGCTCCCATAAAGACAGAACAGCCCTCATGTGCAATATCAATCGCAATCATTGGCGTGTCTCCAATAATGCCGCAAATTGATTCTGCAATGTCTCCATGCACATTGAATTGGATGATGCCATCAACCTGTTGTGTCATGAAAAGATTGGCATTGTCTACTGCAATCTGTGGATCCAGAGCATTGTCCGCATTCACAACTTCAACACCACATTCGGCGGCTACCATTTCGATACCTTCACGTACCTGCACAGCGAAGGGTACTTGCTCGCCCAAATTGCCAAAGCCAATGCGCATACCACCGCCATCTTCTCCTTGACAAACATCATCACTATCGGCTGCTCCTTGCTCTAACGCAGCCGGTCTTGGTGGCTCTGTGCCATCATTAGGGTACCAAGTATCAATATTGTCTTTGTTGATAGCAATATGTGTCATCAAAATGGGGTCTTCTGTCTCTTCGCCTTTGATCAAACGAATGATATTGGGCACCAATAGTTCACCATACCGCTCTGGGAAATAAGCGACCGAACCAGCCCAATAGGGATTGTTGCGAATTTCCGTCCAGCTTGTGGCATCGGCACCCTGGCTGCTAAAGATGACTTGCCCTTCACGTCCAGCTTCCTGAACGGCTGCTAACATACCTAAACAAGAGTCATCGTTAATACACAACGCTACGATATGTTCATTGCCTTGATTGGCAGTTAAATAATCACGCCCTTTCTCAAAGCCAGGGTCAACCCGATCTGAATCCAAGCGGGTGATAATACCCACAGGGTCCATCGACCAATTCTCAAAATCACCCACATCCAAATCGGGACAAACACTAACAAGCCCTGCCACCTGCCCATTCAGGCGATCAATATTCACTTGGCCCACACCGGGTGCTTCATGGGTCACAATAGCGTCAACCTGACAATCCCACATCTCCTTAGCTAATTCACCGGCTGCAATACCACCAATCTCGCCAGCCTGCCGATTGTTAGCACCCATAAATACAGAACAACCTTCATGAGCGATGTCAATCGCAATCATCGGTGTTTCGCCAATAATTTCACAGATGGATTCAGCGATATTACCATGGACGTTGAATTGGATAATGCCATCAACCTGTTGTGTCATGAAAAGATTGGCATTGTCTACTGCAATCTGTGGATCAAGAGCATTATCCGCATTGACAACCTCTAGGTGACACAAATCAGCTATTTTTTCTATGCCCTCCCGAACTTGTACTGCAAAGGGTACCTGCTCCCCTAAATTGCCAAAACCTACTTTTAATCCAGTACCATCCATGCCTTGGCACAGCTCATCTAATTCAGCCATTTCTTCCGAATCGGCTTCAGTGTCACCTGATGTATCACCAGAAGAATCTGTTGACTCACTTGTGTCAGCTTCTTGCTCAGGTGCTTGGGTTGGCTCTACACTGCCTTCTTCCTCAGTACCACCTCCGCAAGCAACCAATAGAAATCCAAGCAATACCAACAATCCATAAAAACAGCGTTTTTGTCTTATCCTAAGTAAATTCATTTTTTCCTTCTCCTTCATTTTGATTTAAAAATATAAACCCAACGTAAATCCTTACGTGAGTGTTCGAAACAAGATTAAATTGATTTTTGTAGTAAGGAGTGTGCCTTTACCTGTGACAAAAAAAGACCATGACACCTATTGGAGGGATTGAAAGGATGTGCGCTATGCGTTTGTTTCATTTGTGCCAAAGTAAGCAAATTTTGGGACGTTAATGAGCTTTTTTGTTGGAGTATGGATTTGATGATACAAGATCTCAAAAACGGAGTTTGTTGATACAAATTGTTGAAACTTGTCGAAAATTGTCGAATTAGTGTACTCTAGGTTCAAAATGTTGTCAATTTTGGCTGGAAGCTTGTTTATTATTGCTATTTTCTGTGGAATTGAGCATGCACTCGAAATTATGGCGATCGGCTTCAAAATTGCACAACATAATGAATTAGAGTAAAAAAAGTTCGATAAACAGGACAAATTACAATCAGGCTGGAAAACGATGACAACCTTTGAACGTCGCCAGAGGATATTGGCGTTATTACAAGATAAGAAAAATGTTTCTGTTAAAGATTTAGTGGATGAATTGGATGTTTCTGAGGGTACAATCCGTAATGATCTGAATGCACTTAGTGAAGACAATCAGTTAATTCGTGTCCGTGGGGGTGCAACTATAAAACGGATAGAAGAGAGCTTGATCCAAGATAGAACTGTGGTGGCTCGTGCTAGTGTAAATGCAACAGCCAAGCAACGCATTGCTCGACGTGCTGCCACAATGATTGAAGATGGGGATTCTATTTTATTAGACTCTAGTACAACAGTTTATCATTTAGCACCCTATTTACAGGAAAGGCACAATCTAACAATTGTCACGAATGGCATTGAGGTTGCCCGTGTTTTAGCCACTAACTCGGCTAATACAGTGATCTTGATTGGGGGTATTTTACAAGCGGTTACAGCCTCTATCGTGGGTAATTTGTGGAGTGGTTTCCTGGAAGATCTGAATATCAAGAAGGCTTTTATTTCTTGCTCAGGCTTTTCGATTAATGGTGGTTTAACTGAGCATAGTTTGCAGGAGGCGACGATTAAAAAGGATATGATTGTAGCCAGTCAACAAGTTGTCGGCTTAATTGACTCGACTAAATTTGGTAAATTTGGTCTGATGCCTTTTGCCAAGGTTAGTGAGATAGATCAGATTTTTTCTGATGATGCTCTAGATGTTTCCTTTGTGGAGCAGTTGAGTAAAACCAATGTGCAATTAACGCTTTGTGGGGAGACGACGGCCACATCATACACGATACAGGATCGTGACCAGCAGGTTTACCGTATTGGCTTTGCCAATTTGAGTGAAAACATTCCTTTCGCGGTGGACGTGAGGCGAAGTTTAGAACGGGCTACGATGGTAGCGGGAAATATTGATTTGATTTTGGCCGATAATGAGTTAGATGGTAATACGGCCGTTCACGTAGCAGATCGGATGCTAGCGAAAAACGTTGATCTTTTTATTGAGTATCAAATTGATGAAAAGATTGGTAACTTGATCATGAACAAGTTTCAGCAGGCTGGCATTCCTGTTATTGCCGTGGATATTCCCATTGTGGGAGCCAACTTTTTTGGTGCGGATAACTATCAAACTGGCAAAACGGCAGGGGTGGCTCTTGGGGAGTGGATTTGTCGGCATTGGGATGCCAAAATTGACAAGTTGATTGTGTTAGAGGAAGCCAGAGCAGGTGCTTTGCCTGCTGCTCGGATACGGGGTCAGCTAGATGGTATTCAGGCTATGATCGGTGAGTTAGCTGAGTCTGACATTATTCATGTGCCAAGTGGAGCGACAACAGAAACGGCCGAAAAACAGATGCTACAACATTTTAAGAGGCTTATGGATAAGGAGCGGCTTGCATTCTTGTCTTTCAATGATGATGTTGCTATTGGGGCCTTGCGAGCGGCCAGAAAAATGGGCGTTGAATCAAAGATAGCGATTGTGGGACAGGGAGCAGATCGGCTTGCCCGGCCAGAAATTAGGCAACCCACCTCTCGCTTTATTGGGTCTACAACCTATATGCCAGAAAAGTATGGTGAAAAGTTGATAGATATCGCGCTGAAAATATTAAATGGTCAATTTGTCCCCCCGGCTACTTATGTGGATCACTTTTTTGTCAACGCAGATAATATTGATTTCTTTTATTCTGAGTAAAGGGTGGTCGTCTGACCTCGATAGTCTTTTTGATAATAATCTAGCCAGACGAGATGTCAGAATGGTAAAGGTCAAGTAGAAAATCTTTGTTTCATTTTCTAATCCTATATTATAAACAGGAACTACCTTCGGTTAGACGCAATTCGTAATTACCCGAGCTGCCGTTCACATCCCAAATATGAAGCGAGTAGAGACCGGTAGTGGATATAGGAAAGGTGATGGTACGAAGTTGTCCGGGAGTTGTGCCGATAGAATTGGCTATCTCATTAGCACCAGGATCATACAAGCGCAGCCTCAAATCAGCGGCAGGGGATACAGGCAAGACACAGATACGGGCTAATTGACCATTGCTGCCGGAAAAGTGCCAGAAGTGGCTGGTGTCTGTGTCCAGTACCCCCAAGCGAACATCACTGTAGGCGATAATGTCTTGAAAATCAATGTTGGCCGAGGTACTATCTCTGACCATCATCGCATAGTCGGCATCAGCTACATTGGCCGTGAATAAGTAGATGTTGTACGTGCCACTGGCTAGGTTCAGGCCCACGATCTCTTCTACATCACCAGCAGCATGGTTGTTCTGCTCGGCAACAACATTGTTGTTGACATCGCGTACAGAGATCACCATGTCAGCCCCGAAATCTGCTCCCACTTGGATAGTTACGAAGTCATTTTGGGGCAAAAGAAATGTCCAACTGTGGATTGCGCTATCATCTACGCTGCCGGCCACTAAGGTTTCAGTTAGGACCCCTCCTTGGTTGAGAACGGGGATGGGGGTGGCAGTTGGGGTTGAAGTACTGGTGGGAGTTGGGGTATTAGTGGCGGTGGCGGTGGCGGTTGGGGTTGGGGTTAGTGTAGGTTGTTTGACGATGATGGGTAAAAAGCTGGGGGTGAGGATGGGATCATCCCCAGCCTGTAGCCTGTTTTGTTGAATGATGATGAAAGTGAAGGCCACGAAGCCAGCTAGGAACATTATTTTTACGGCCGTTTTCCGATTCAAAAACATCTTACGCCACATAGTACACTTCCTCTGAGCTAATTTTCAGCTAATGTTAATTGATATGCGCCAGCAGCAAAATTCCACTCGCCGACACGAATAGAGTAGAGTCCATCTTCGGGCAAGGTGAACTCTATTTGTTCCGTCACGCCATTACCACCGACACTGATAAAAGGATTGCTGATACGGTCAGCATCTGGCCCATATAGTTCAAGGAAGACATCGGTATCGGCATCAGGAACGGCCGTTACCGCAATTTGATCCCCCGTTCTGCCCACAAAGTGCCAAAAATGCTCACTGTCTGCGGGCAATTTCATTGATTCAGAAGCACCATAGCCTATAATTGGTTGGAAAATGAAGTTGAGAGAATCCTCAAAGAGCAGAATCAAAGCATACTCAGCCGGGCTGCCATCTTCCGTTTGTACATGTACCGAATAGGGACCTGGTGGCACTAATTCAAACTGTTCAATAAGGGCCACTGTACCCCCAGGTGCATCGTCGGTTGTCAATGATGTCCCGGTCTCATCCACAATGGAAATAATGAGGTCTACGTTGTCAGCAGTAACGGCCGTGACCGTTACCATCTCAGTTACCTCCACCGAGAAAGGCCAAGCATGAATTTCATCCTCCCCCAAAATATTTTTAGATAGCGAAATTGGCTCAAGCTCCTCTTGAATAATGAGCTTAGTTTCTGTTTCTGGCGTGGCTGTCGGGGTTGCTGTCGTATTGAGATCCAATGTGGGCGATGGTAAGGGCGTATTGGTGGGAACACCTGGGGCTAAGGTTGCTGTTGGTGTCCCTGTGGGTGCATCTTCTTCTGGTGTAGCTGTTGCTGGTGGGCTTGGGGTTGATTCCTCATCTGCTGGCGTAATAATGGCAGTAGGCGTTGTTGTTGCTGTTCCCTCTGGTAGCCGTGTTGGTTGCCCCCCTTGTTCAATGGTTGAGGTTGGTTGGGGTGATTCCTCTGCGAGGAGGGTAGCTGTTGGCTCTTCTGGCTCAGATGGTGGTTCTGTTGCTGCCGGAGGCAGCGTTACCACCTCTGTAGGGGATAGGCCAGGTGTGTTGACAAGATCGCCCTCAGGCGTAGCCGCAGATGCTACTACATCTACATTGGAGATCAAGGGGGTTAACGTTACATGGGTGATAGGGCTAGGATCAATGATACGGCTCACCTGCAAATACCAAACATCCATCACCTTGGCTCGTTTGCCACAACCGACTGGCCCCCGCCATAACAGCCAATGCCCTTCCACCGTCATGGTCAGGCCATCGGGCAATAAACGACGTAGTTCACCGTCGAAGCCGCCAGCTAGGGCCACTGCTTCGCCAGCAGTTAATTCCCAAGTTGCTGGCGAAGGATGTGGATCCGTCTCGCAGATTAATTTTGGTCGCCGATAATATTGGCCCGTAAGTTGAATGAAAGCATTTTGGCTAGCCGCCGGGGTTGCCACTAAATCGGCAATTTGGAGGGGAATGGGCTGGCTATTGGCTACAGGTAAGGGGGTAACGGCCGCTTCAGTAGGGAAGGGTGTAGGGGTTCCAATAACGGCCGTATCACAGGCCACCAAACCCCAGAACAAACATAACATTACTATCCACAACCGCCGCATAGTCCATATTATCCCATCAAGAGGGTCAGAATACCACAAATAGCCGTGTCCCTCATGCTCAAATTAGACTCTCAGGTGTTCCAATTGGATGAATAATCAAATCTTCTTTACTGTGAATAGAAATTTTGCCGACAGTCATGAAAGATCCATTGCTTAATTTGTGTTGATTGTTAGACTGTATCTATGCTTATCCTTAATCATGCAATAGCTATGAGCGGGAACTTGTTGGTTTGACCAACTGAACGACTGTTAAAAATTGAAAAAATATGAAATATGAAGATGTTGTCTATGGCTCAGTGACCATCACCGAGCCGATTTTATTGGATTTATTGCAATCGCAAGCTGTGCAGCGGTTACATGGGGTATTGCAGCATGGCATCACGGGGCTTATTGGTATCACCAAGCCGGTGAGCCGCTTTGAACATTCGGTGGGAGCAATGCTGCTAGTACGGCGTTTGGGGGCGTCACTGGCGGAGCAGGTAGCGGCTTTGCTACATGATGTGAGCCATACTGCTTTTAGTCACGTCATTGATTATGTGTTTGATGGTCATGACAGCCAAAGTTATCACGATGAGAAAAAGGAGGAGTATATGGTTCAGACTGATCTACCTCTTATCTTGTCTCAGGGCGGGTATGATTGGCGAGATTTTGTCCATGAGGAGAATTACTCCCTTTTAGAGCAGCCTTCCCCCCGTTTATGTGCTGATCGGCTGGACTATTTTTTGCGTGATGGTTTGGATCTGGGTTTAGCCACACCCGCCGATCTCGAATTTGTCCTCGATAACTTGCTGGCGGTAAACGGCCGTATCGCCACCAAAACTCTCCAAGCCGCTCAGTGGCTGGCTTACACTTACATTCAGGCTGACGATTCTAGTTGGGCCAACTTCCGTGAAGTAGGTCTCTATGAACTGACGGCCCAGGCTATCAAACGTGGTTTAACTGTTGGCGCTATCAGCCAAGCCGATTTTTGGCGTACTGATGAGCCTGTTTGGACACAATTGCAGAGCCATCCTGATGTGGAACTGCAAGGATTGTTGCAACTGGTATCCCCACAAACCCAATTTATTCGGGATGCTGAAAACCCGACATTCTGGGTCAGCACTAAGATACGCTCAATTGATCCGGATGTGGTGGTGGCAGGAGAGTTACGGCCGTTATCCACGCTTGACCCAAAATTTGCCCAACATCGCACCGACTATCATCAGCGTAAGGCCGGAAAATGGCCCATGCGGATTATACCCCCTCCGACTGTTGTTTGACGGGCAATGAAATGCCAAAAGTGGTGCCCTTGCCTACTTGGCTCTGACACCAAGCTCGGCCCCCATGTTTTTCTACCGTCGAGCGAACAATGGCTAGGCCCAAGCCCGACCCCTTCACCTGCTCTGAGCCGCGCTGCTTGAGACGTACAAAACGCTCGAAAACACGCACCACATCTTGGGGCGGGATGCCAGGGCCATTGTCTCTCACAGACACGACGACTTCCCCATTTATTTGCTCTGCTTTCAAAGTCATCAGACCACTGTTAGGGGCGTATTTAATGGCATTGGTGACAAAGTTGGTGATAGCCCGCCGCAGGAACATCTGGCTGCCCCGAATAGGGGGGAGATCGGGGGATACTTCTAGTTCAATGTGAATGCCATTGTAATGGGCATGTTGCCAATACTCGTTGGCTATGTCGGACAAGAGCGGTTCCATTTTGATGTCATCTTGTTTCATGTCCACACCTGCTTCAATACGGGCCAATTCCAATAAATCATCTACCAGATTGGACATTTGGGTGATGCCACTCATGATCTTCTCGACGTACTCGTTTTGTTTTTCGTTGAGTTCACCCACCATAGAAAGCATGTTGCCATAGCCACGCATATAGGTGAGGGGGCTGCGAAGGTCGTGGGAGACGGTGGAGACGAACTCTGATTTAAGTTCGTCTAGCTCCTTGAAGTGAGTGATGTCGTGTAGAACAGCGACGCGGCCCAAGACCTGACCATCGTTGCGGACGATAGTAGAGGCGTTGGTATAATAGACACGGCCGTTTGTCCCCTCTACCTCCATGCCAGTTGGCTCACCACCTGTCAAGGTCTGCACCAATGCGTGCGATTGAATGACGTCCACGACAGCCCGGCCCGTAATTTCATTGGCATTGAGGTTGAAAATCTTCTCAAAGGCAGGATTGATGAGCAAAACCCGCTCTGTCTGGTCGGTGACAATGACAGCATCGGAGGTGCTTGTCAGAACGGCCGCTAAGCGTCGTCGCCCCCCTTCCGCTGTGGCAAAGAGGCGGGCATTTTCCACAACGACAGAGGTTTGGCCGACTAGAGTGTGCAGTAGATTGCGCTCTTCTGTTGTGAAGTTGCGCGGTTGACGATAACCGAGCCAAACAATGCCTTGAAAACGATCATGAGCGTGGAGAGGGATGGCAAATATGGCACGGACAGGCAGTGGCTCAGTGCGTTCCAAAAAGAGGGCTGAGATGATTTGATTGGGGGTGGCCAGTAGCATCTCCGGTTTATCGCGTAGCTGGAACATAATTGGCCGATCCAATTCAGCCATAGCGGGGGCGGCTGGGCCTTCACCAAAGGTGAGGGGGTGTCCGCCACTGGGATTGACTAAAACGGCCCGTGCCCCCGCAGCACCAGTGCCGCGCAAAGTGCCTTGCAAGATGACAGGCATACTTTGATTGAGATCAATACTGGAGGAGACATCGTGGCTGACACCGAGGAGCAAGGAGAGGTCGTCAAGACGCTGCTTGAGGGACCGTTGCATTTGAGCAAAGGCTTGCCCCAAATGTCCTAATTCATCATAACGGCCAGTAGGAATGGGGTTGGTAAGGCTACCGCCGGCGGCGATGGTTTTGGAGGCGTGAACCAATTCTGTGATGGGTTCGGTGATTTCACGACCGATTTTGTCTAAATTGATGTAGAAGAGACCGGCAAAGATGATTAGGACGAGGCCAAGCGGCCAGCCGATGCTCCAAGCGAGGCGCAACACGACCTCATAGGGGACAGTTATCACCACTGTCCAAGCCGGGCTACTGCCCGTGACTTCATAGACGAGTTCACGGGCGTTGCTGCTTTCTTGGCGGCTTTGGTAGGCCTGGCCGTCACCCGTGCTGTCGCTGTTGATAGTGCGTTGTGTTTCGAGTGACGGCCGTTCCCATTCACTGAGCAAGCGGTCAGTATCGGCATGGGCAATGATACGGTTTTGGTCATCCACAATGAACCCTGTGCCCTTGCCCACTGTCCCCTGCAAGCCGATGATAAGGCTTTCCAAAGCGAGTTCAGGGACACGGCCTACCAGAGCGGAATCCACGGAGCTATCATTGTCCACGATGGGTACAACTAGACTAAGGACATGTTCGGTGGAGGGATTGACAGCGGCCACGACCTGGGGAGAAATGGTACGAATAGCTTCAGCAACGGCCGTTAGCTCTTGCTCAGATAAGGTGACATTTTGCAAATCATCGGGTGCAGCGGCTGTAATAGTTTGATCCTCGGTCACTAAAATCAATCCCCGATAAAAGGGGGGATTGCTGCGGTACATTTGACGTAGGAGGGTGCGTTTATCATTTTGCAGGCCATTAGCTAGGGCTTCATTGGCCTCATATTGCTCAATAAGTCCCTGCAAATTGGTCTGGAAGCTGGGGACTTCGGCTAGAACGGTGCGGGCATCGTGGGCCATTTGGCTGACGACCAGTTGGGTAGAGAGAGTGGCTGAGATAGTAAAAACGGCCGTTACCAACAATACGGTCAATAAAACAGCAAAACGCGCAAAGTTGCTCAAAAGCCGCTTGCGTAAACTGGATTGAGAGGGAGAGGGAACGAGTGATTGGGCCGGACGCAGATAGGGCATCCCGCGCAAAATGAGCCAGACAATGAAGCCACCGAATGTACCCTCGATAACCAAAGGCCAAAAGTTGGCACTAGCAGTTGAAAGAGCTAAATCTACGGCGACAAGATTGCCCCCACTGGCATCCGCGTTGACGAACGTGGTGAGGGCGATCAATGGGGTGAGAACGGCTAATGTAGCTGCCCCACCGCTCACGGGATGGCGCAACCATTGGGCCAACTGTCCACGATAATTTTGTTGTAGCCAAGTAGCGGCCACGATACCTGCGAAGGCATAGTGGAATATGGAAAATAGCTGATGTGTTTGGCCGAAAGCGTGGCCGATACCGCCCATTGCCCCCACGATGAGGGTAGACAAGGGGTTCAAAATGGCAGCTGCCAGCAGGATGGGGACAGCTGCAAAGGGAATGAGAACAGTGATCGGATTTTGGACAGCAAAGAGGGGAGCTAGTTGATTATTGAAGGCGAGACGAATGGGTAAAAGCTGACTGAGGAGGAGTGCGGCCAAGGCTAGAACGGCCGTATATTGCCACTGTTGTTGGGTTGTGTTACGGAAATAGGAACGATACTCATAAACAAAGTAGGCTAATACTACCCCGTATATCAGCAGTAATAAATAAGCAAGCGGCCGATCTGGGAAAACGACTCCAACTGTCCCACTTACGCCCCACAAATCAGTAAATGGCATCTTATTTTCCTACAAATACCGCGCCAGTGACGTGAAAAACCATGTACAATTGGTTCCAATTCGCCTTAAGAGTTTACAATAATACACTATTTGCATTATAACATGCGCCCTTAGGGGTAGCAATTGAGGAGGGTAGAAGAATGCCTGGATATTCAGGTACACCCTTAGTGAAGAAATTAGGTTTGAAGGCGGGTATGACGGCCGTTTGCCTCAATGCCCCTGCTCATTACGATGATTTATTGGCCCCTGTCCCGCACCCCATCACCTGGCACGAGCAGTTGATCTCTGACGTGGATTTCATTCACTTCTTTACAAAATCGCAGCAGGAGTTGGAGGAACAGCTGCCTCTGCTTATAGCAGCTTTAGCCAAAGATGGCTTATTGTGGATTTCCTGGCCTAAAAAGGCAGCTAAAGTAGCAACAGACCTCAATGGCAATATTGTCCGTGAACTCGGTCTAGCGACCGGATTGGTAGATGTGAAGGTGGCAGCGGTAGATGAGGTGTGGTCAGGTTTGAAATTTGTGTATCGCGTGAAAGATAGAGGGAAATAGGGATTAGTTAAGCACCGTCTCCCTCTAAAATTCGCTTGAGATTGGCATAATCCCCATCTACAGAACGTTTGACGAATCGGGCCAGCAGAGGTTCGGCTAATTTGAAAAAACCAGTGGCGTCGCCTTCAATAACGGCCGTTACCCGCGTCCCTCCCCCTTCAGCCCGCACCATCCTCGTAAACGTGATGGGAAACGACCCAGATGTACTGCTAGCTTTTACCATCTGCCCCGGTTCATAAGCAATTACTTCAAAGGTAGAGATAACCGGGCGACCCATAAAAGAGGCCACCTGATCATAGGTTGACCCTAGACGCAGTGGCGGCTCACTCGTAAATTTGGCTTCCCGCATCCCCGATTGCCACTTAGGATTGTTCTCAAAGTTAGCTAGATAGGCAAAAACCTCCTGTGGTGGGCGCTCAATATGTACTGTTGTTTCAATCTTAATCATCTGCTTACTCCACTGATTGAAATTAAAGGGCAAAGTATCTAATCGCTTCTGCCACGCCATCTGCATCATTATCAGCCACGATATGATCGGCTATCACTTTTAGGTGCGGTGCGGCATTGCCCATAGCCACACTGGTTCCCACCACTTGCAACATCTCCACATCATTCTCCGCATCCCCAATAGCCAGCACATGTTGGGGTTCAATGCCTAGATGCTGTAGTAACCAAGCCACACCGGCCCCTTTCGATGTGCCACGCGGTAATATCTCGACAGAGTTGTTTAACGCATGAGTCAGTGTGGCCCTTTGGCCTATCAATTCAAGCAATTGCTGTCGCAAAGGTTTGGAAAACGCGGGTTTATCTTGCTGGATCAACAATTTGTAAACCCCTGCTTCTGCCCAATCGGCCAGGTTGGGTAGAATGTCGGCCAGTGGTTCATGGTAACGTTGGTGGAGCTTATGCCTTAGGGTCGAGTCCTGCGGTGTTAATAGCCGTTCATGACAATAGGCGAAAATATCAACACCAATCTCTTGTACAAAAGGGACTACCATCTTTATGATGTCCCAACTTAACTGCTGCTGCTTGAGCACGGTGCCATCAGCCGCACAAATGACCAAGCCTTGGACGAACACACCCGGTGTGGTCAGCTTCAATTTATTGATAATTTCGAGAGCTGCATAGCGGGTTTTGCCGGTGGCAATAGCGATGGGAATGCCTTGAGCCATAGCTTGCCGCATGGCCTTTTCATTGCCTAATGAGAGCTGCCCCTGACTATTTAACAAGGTGCCATCCAAATCGGTGATGATAAGCTGGATAGAATTAGACCTAGGAGGATGCAAGGCTATGGATGACCTTGTTTGCCAGACCCAATGGTGTCTCTTGATAGGATCACCCTGGCCGTAGGCTAGGTTATCGTGCCAAAAATCTCCACTGGGCAACCCCTTTATTTGCACAGACAGCCGGTGGACGGTGTAGAGAGTGGGCAAACCGGGATAGGAGGGGGAGTTTTGCAGAGTTTGGTGATGTTGGTAGCTATCTTGCAGAATGGTAACCTGTTCAGGAGGGATGCCTAATTCTTCCTGTAGACCTCGCAAGACGGCCGTTTCTACCCCTTCTTCTGCCTTCATCTTCTCTGCTGGCAAAATGCCTCGCTGACGTATTTGTCCATCAGCCAGCTCTTGAGCTGCTTCGACTAAAACCTGGTTGCCTCGCCGAATCACAATTTCCACAACGTGTACCTGACGTTGCGGCGGTTCTGTCTTCAGCACCGTTTCTCCAGATTCTATCTCTTGCCAAAGGGCTTTGACTGTTTTGGCTCCATTTTGGCCCCAGCTGTCGGTGGGAATGGCAGCGGCCGTTAACCATGCTTGCAGTTCATCAATGCTAGACCATCTTGTCTCTACCATGTCCCGATCATAACACAAAACCCTCCTGGAGCCTGCCAACTCTGGGAGGATTGCTCTAGACTATATGACATATTAAGAGCTATGGTCAAGACCATATGCTGCTAGCACGCGCCCTCTGGCGGCAAATCTGGCTTAGCCATTGCCGCTCATCATCTGAGCAACCAAATGCAAGCCCAAGAACAGATCGCGCCTATCATTGCCCACCTGCAAAAGCTCCGCCAAACAATGACGGGTGCCTGGCAAGCAACGGCCGTTTACCTTCACTGTTATGAACTATTGGGCGCAGACGAAACGGCCGACTGTCTCCTCACTGCTGGCTACAACTTCCTGCAACAACGCTGGCAGCGGCTCGACCTCGCTTGGCAAGCCACCTTCTGGCAAAATGTGCCTAGCCCAAGCGGTTGAAACAGCTGGCTGAGAGGCTTTAGGGAAATGTAATAGAGGCGTACCCTTGTGGTCGCCTTCTTAAGGGCCTCTTGGGGCAGGCATAAGGCACTGCCCCTACCATACATCAGCGAAGCTTGCGCTATAATCCCCCTAGCTCAACCATAAATCCTGGAGGTTCCCATGAAAGTATTTGCAGGCGGCATCATGACCGAAACCAACACCTTTGCCCCCTTTCCCACAGGCATGGCCGACTATCAAAAAGTCCACGCGGCCGACTACAACCCAAACAATAACGGGTCTGATTACGGCAACGCCATTGACGTTTGGTATCAGCAAACGCAGCAGCGTGGTTGGCAATTCTGCCCTGGCCTATTCGCCTTTGCCCAGCCCGCTGGCATCACGCCACGCCCTGTTTATGAAGCCTTGCGCGATGAAATGCTGGCTGATTTACAGGCGATTATGCCCGTTGATATAGTTTTGCTCTCCTTACATGGGGCCATGGTGGCTGAGGGCTATGATGATTGCGAAACCGACATGATTGACCGGGTGCGGGGCATTGTGGGCGACGCTATCCCCATTGGCGTAGAACTCGATCTCCACTGCGACCTGACTGACCAGATGATGGCCCAGGCCGATGCCATCATCCTTTACAAAGAGTATCCCCACACTGATGTGGCCGATCGGGCTATCGAACTGTTTGACCTGATTGCCCAAACGAAAGCGGGTACGATTCGGCCCACGATGGCGGCGTTTGATTGCAAGATGCTTGGCTTCTACTTGACTCCCTACCAACCCATGCGTGATTTTGTCGATAAAATGATGGCGCGGGAAAGCCAAGATGATGTCCTCTCCCTCTCCCTGTTTCACACTTTTCCCTGGGGCGATGTCCCCACCCAGGGAGTAAAAATGCTAGCCATCACCGATAATGATCCAGCACTGGCCGCACAGGTGGCTGAGGAATACGGCCGTACCTTTTTTGCTTTGCGCCACGAGCTCATCGTGCCGTCATTGCCTATGAATGAGGCTATTGACAAAGCTATGGCACATCCAGGCTTTCCTATTGTCTTGGCCGACCAAGCTGATAATGCTGGCGGCGGTGCGCCCAGCGATTCCACCTTCGTTTTACGTGAACTGCTCCAGCAAGGCATTGCCAATGCGGCGCTAGGCATGATTTGGGATCCCATTTCTGTCCGTGTGGCACAAGCGGCTGGTGAAGGGGCGCAATTAGAGTTGCGGCTGGGTGGGAAAATGGGACCGATGTCAGGCGATCCGCTCGACCTAAAGGTGACCGTTACCAAACTCAAGGAAAACATGGTGCAGTTGTGGCCGCAAGGGGATAATCCACCCCTAAAAATTCCTGTTGGCGATGCCGCAGCTCTCCATTGTCAGGGTATTGACATCGTGATCAATACTGTGCGAGGACAGGTATTTAGCCCCATGGTGTTTACCGAATTAGGCATTGAGGCCAGCCAGAGGAAGTTGCTGGTGGTGAAATCAACCCAGCACTTTTACGCTGGCTTTGAACCGATTGCGGCCGACATCATCTACATGGCGGCTCCAGGAGCCATCCCACCACGTTTTACAGAGATTCCTTACCAACGTGTTAACACGCACAAATTTCCTTGGATTGATGATCCCTTTGCTGAATGAGGTCAGTGAGTATTTGAAGGGCAATTAGTCAGGGTTTGATTCCCTCCCCCTGCCAGGGGGAGGGCTAGGGTGGGGGTTGACCTACCCGTATAGTCGTTTTGGAGTCACCCATTACTCACTTACTAAGTCATCCAGCAACGACTAAGCCCCTCTGGAGATTGGGCCAATTTGTAACCATAATTGCTACTATTTCCAGAGAAATTGGCCCAATCTGGCTAACTAGTAATATCATCCGGTAACTAATCCCAATTTCTGTAATAGTTCAAAATAGCGTACGACCAGTTCGATATCTCGTATGCTTGTTTCCATTTCGATGAGGTCGGCGATTTGGAGGGCGGTGCGACAGCCGTTGGCCCAATATTCGGCTAGCGGGGGCAATGTCCAGGCGGTAGAGCCGCGTTGACTGGTAAAAGCTTGCCACTCGTCACGCTCAGCTTGTGAGAGCTGGGCCAGGCTGCCAATGGAAATGCCTGGGCCACGATAGGTGCGTTGTGGAGTGAGGTTGGCGGCTTTGGCTGCCCATTTGTCAGCTTCTGCTGTTTCCGGCTTTGCTGCCGCCGCTGGTAACAGGGCTAAACGGCCGTTCTGCACTTCCTCCACCACTTCCATCTGCCACTCCGCATAGCCTGCCGCTGCGCTGTGCAGCGTGGCAGCAATGCCCGTAATGCCAGCCCACAAACGACCGAGTGAGGCCAGGGCTTCTTGATGGCGGTCGAGTTGATAGGCGATTTGACGTTGTAGAAGGGCATGAGTTTGATGAACGGTCGTTGCTTCGTTGTGTTGGTGCATGGTGGTGACGGCCGTTTGCGCCAACTGGGCCAAGCGCTGCTGCCAGCGTGCCGACATCTCGTGAGCCAGCCAGGTCGTCTGCACTTCACCCGCTTGGGCTACAAAGTAAGCATAGGCCGCCGCCAACGAACCAGACCGTGCCAATGAAACAGGGTCTACTTTTTCCAGAGTATCAGCCGAGGTGTGATAAAACTTATCTGGCCACTGGATAATCATGGCCATAGGCACACCGACCGTGGGGTCGGAGAAAATGTAATGATCTGAGCCGCCAGAGAAGGGGGTGGTGGCGTAGCGGTAGAGGGGGAAGCTGCTCATACCCGTGTGCGTTTTGGCCTCGTGTGACAGTTCTTCGCGCAGCTTTTCTAGTAAATCGGGTACAAAAGATGAGGCGGCATCGGGTGGCCGTTCCAGCAGCATGACCGAGCCTGTTTGTGACTGATCCGCGCCCACCATGTCCAGATTGAGGCCAGCGATCATTTGCGAAATTTCGGCTTCGTGACGGGCGAGGTAGGCATAGGAGCCTGTCATTTCTGGCATCCACAGAAAGCGAATGGTGCGGCGTGGTTTAGGTAGCTGACCCGCGTCAATCAGCTTTTGCAGGGTGCGGGCGGCTTCCAAATTGGCAGCGACCCCGGTGGCATTATCGTTGGCTGAGGGTTGGGGATGGCAGAGGTGGCTCGTGATGATGACTGATTCGTCAGGGTGGTGGCCGGGGATAACGGCCGTTACCACCTCCATCTCACCCTCATACAATTTTGCATCCACCTCAGCCCGCACCCGCACTGATTGCCCATCACGCAGTAAGTTGCGCAACCACAAGCCCTGGCGCGGTGTGAGCACAAAACCAAAACATTGTTTCTCCTGGCCCGTCCACCAAAATGAGGTGTATTGCCGCGCATCCAGCAAGTCCATTGGCTCGCGCACAGGGGGAGCATGGCTCATGCCATCAAAAATGATGCCAATGGCACCGAACTGTTCCACGGCCAATTGGCGCACGCGCTCCACACCCGCTTTGGTGAGGACAATTTTGCCAGCCACATCTAGTCCCTCATAATCGCTAACTTTTGTACCATCTTCCAGCAGCACCACTTCGGCTTCGCCCGAGAAGGGGATGCTACGCTGGATGAGTGAGAGTTTTAGCTCGCGGTAATCGGCTAGCTGACGAGCTTCTGGTTCAATGAGATGCAGGCTGGCTGACTTTGCATCCCATTCCTCGAAGGAGCTGTTTTGCCAAAAGGTAGTGTTGTAATTGGCGGGATAACTTTCGATGGTGGCATCTAGGCCAGCTTGGTGCAATTGGTCTAGTACATAGTGGGCGGCGGCGCGGTAGCCGGGGCTAGCCTGAATGCGATGATGGCGAATGATGGCAGCCACGTCTTCTTTGGCGGCTGCGCCGGAGTAGGTTTGTTTGATTAGGTCGGTATGAAACATGATTTCCTCTTTCTCGTTTCCACGCTCTGCGTGGAAACGAGAGCAACGGCATGACAAGTTAATCACGAATGGCGTTGATGTAACGGGTGGCGGAGCGGGCAACGGCCGTTTTGGCATCTGCCATCACCACTCTTTGCCACCACGCGCCATAAATACGATCAAAATGATACGGTTGGACGGCAGCCACGATTTTTTGCACTTTGCTGGCGGGTAGGGGGATGAGATTAGGGTAGCTGTACATGAAGCTGACATAGCGACGGTCAGAAACAACCGTCAAAATATCACCCGTTAACAGGGCGCCTTTACCTTCTGCGCCATCTGGCCAATGCAGCACTTGCCCACCTTCATAATGGCCGCCACAACGAATGAGGGTCAGGCCGCCAAAAAGAGCCTTGGTTTCGCCTTGCCAGAAATGGACGCTGGGATCGGGGCGCATGACCCACTGTTCTTCGGCAGCGTGGAGGTAGATGGGGGCCTGGAAGGTGTGTGCCCATTCGACCATGCAACTGTAATAGTGGGGGTGAGAAATGGCGATGGCCTGGATGCCGCCGAGGGCCTTGACGACGGCGATGGTGGGTTCGTCGAGCAGGGTAATGCAGTCCCACAGCAGATTGCCTGCTGGCGTTTGCACAAGCAAGGCGCGTTGCCCGATGGCGAAGCTGGGGCTGGTGCCAATGCCCAATAAGTTGGCTTCTTCTGTTTTGTAGATGTTGTGGTGGCTCTGTTGCAACTGGGCCAGGGTTGTCCATTTTTGGCCTTCCCAGCCGATGTATTGGCGTTCGTCGTCGCAAATGGGGCAGTTGGTGGGGGGAACGGCCGTGGCTGCAAATTGGGTGCCGCAGGTGACACAGATGTGGTGGATCATGGATAATCTCCGATATTTTTGGGGTCTTTAGAATTTCAAGGGTCAACACCATTTGTAGGGGCGTGGCTTTATGCCCGCCCTCTGGGGCGACCACAAGGGTACGCCCCTACATTTGCGATGACCCCAAAGAGCCTAGTTTTTAATATTAGCCAGTGGAAACGGCCGTTTTGGTTGACAAGTTTGACTTGAACACGGCTATGATTAGGGGGAAAACAGCCAAATTAATGAGGGCCAGCAGCCGGAAGACGTTGATGAAGCCGATATTGTCGGTGAGGCCGGTAGCCAGACCTTCGCCAATGGCGGCGCCGATGTTGGAGACGGCCATGCTGATGGCGAACATGGAACCCGCGATGCGGGCATCGGTACGCGACATGGAGAGAACCATGTAAACGGTCCAGTGCAGTCCCAGAACAATGCCCCAAAAGAGAGCTAGAGCCAAAACGGCCGTGATCGAAGTGGCAAAACTGAAAACAAGCCCGCCTAATGATACCAGGCCTGCTACCAAAAATGCGGCACTGCGCCGCCCCCAGCGGCTGATGAGCCAACTGGTGGCTAAGGCTCCTAACACTGTGCCAATGCCTTTCAAAGCCCCATACGTGCCGATTTGTGTTTCCAGAGCATTAAGTTGTTCGCTCATGTAAAAAGTGACCAACCCTTCTGTGCCTTGATAGGCGACCCAGGAAAGGATGCCATAAGCGGCAAAGATGAGATAGGCGGGTTGGGTTAAGGTACTAAAGGCACGCCATTCAAACCCAACTTGCAGCGCAGCTCGTGGTGGTTCCTTCACTTGCAGCACCCAAAAGAGGGGCAAGCCCATGGCGATAGCCATGATGATATATACCCACACATAACCTAAGGCGGTGGCTATCCAACCGATGAGCAGCGACATGATAATGATGCCCATGGCCCGTCCACTGGTCATGACGCTTTGTATTTGCCCTTGCTCAGACTCAGGCGTGATGTCTACAGCTAGAGCATCGGCCGTTGTGTCAAAGAGAGCTACGGCAAAGGCTGTTAAGACGATCAGGGTCATGAATAAAGCATAATGCGTACCAGGATTGATGAAACCTGCCAGAAAAATGCCCACCATGCTGATAATTAGAGCCAGGACGATGTAGGGCAAACGATGTCCCCGCCCCCATAGATTCACGCGGTCGCTCAACATACCGTAGAAAATCTTGAAGACAAAGGGGATAAGCAATAGGGTAAATAGGAGACCTATCAGATCCGCATCCACATCAAAGTCGCTGAGGTAGGGTTTGGCGAAGTTGCCTGTGAAGGCAACAATGATGCCTTGCACAAAGTACAACATGCCAAACAGCGTAAAACGAAACTTGCGCGATTTTTCGGTTATCATGGCTTTGCCTCAAGGGTAGATCGTGATGGCAAAGTATTGTATCAATTGTGGCCGGATTTAACGACGAACTTTTAGACTTGAGAGGTTTTCTTAAGGTTGCCCGGTTTGTGTGGGAATGGCTGACCATTGGGGCGGGATTTTGTCGCTGTAGATGATCTCTTGGGCACCGAGGAAGGTGGCGAGGTTGGTGATGGTCTGGGCGATGGCTTGAGTGGTATCGGCTGTGGCTGGGGCATCGGGTTCGGCATGAATGGCGTGGATGAGTAACTGTTTCTTTTTGCGATCCATTTTGGGATCAATACGGCCGATGAGTTGGTCGCCGTGCAAGATGGGCAGGACGTAGTAGCCGTAGACGCGCTTGGCTTTGGGGGTGTAGATTTCGGTGCGGTAGTAGAAGTTGAAGAGCTGTTCGGTGCGGTCACGGTCGCAGATGAGGTTGTCGAAGGGGGAGAGGAGGCGGGTGTTGGGCTGAGGGGAGTCAGCTTGTAATCGTTCCAGAGTGGGCAGGTCGTCGTTGTGGATGTAGTAGGTGTGGGGCCAGGCTTCTCCATTTTCAAGGATGGTGAGGGGGTGGATACGGCCGTTGGCTACCAATTCAGGCAGAATATCAGACAAACCAGGGTAACGTCCACGTATGAAGTGGTTGCGAATGTGCTTTTCTGTGCCCACGCCTAAGGCTTTGAGCGATTTTTCGGCGGCTGATGTGACCAGATCGCGTTCGGGCAATGGCTCATAATTGGCCCACTGCGGTAGGTGATCGGCCGTTAAGGCCCACTGCTTTTTGAGGCCAAAACCCTGCCCTTGCCGCCGCGAGACGGTGATATAACCGCGTGTCCACAATACATCTAGCATCATGGTCACGTTGCGTGCCGATGACCAGCCGCTTGATTGCCAGGGAACGGCTGAGCGGTCTTCAAACTCATTGGCATAGAGAGGGCCACGCTCTTTGAGCATGCCTAGCATATAGTCGCGGAAGGCTTCATTTTGCCCAACCCAAGCCTGGAGGCGTTTGCCCCAGGCGGATGTCGCGTCTTGGGCGCGGGCTTGCATCAGGGGCACGTGGAAGGGGTAATCTTCGGTGAGGACGATGGAGGCAGCGTGTGCCCAATACTCAAATAGGGCTTTGTCTTGCCACATCAGGCTCTCGAAGTCAGCCATATCGAATGAGCCTAAGCGGCTCCACAAAATGAGCAGAGGGTTGCGGGCCACGACATTGATGGGATCAATTTGGATACAGCCGATTTGGCGGATAGTGTTGAGAATAGTGGCTTTATTGGCCGTTCGTGGACGGCCGTCTAGCCATTGGGCAGTGATGGCCAGTTGTCGAGCAAGTGTCGGTGAAATAGTGATAGGTTTCATATAGGGATTGTACCCGAACATCCGTGCTAAGGGTAATTCTGTTCGCCTGCTGATGGCACACATTTTCAGATCGTAGTTGTTAGCAAGTTCATCAGCCTTTAGGGACGAATAGTTATTTGATTTAGTTTTGTTGAAATAAATTGTAGAAGAATTTGTTTAATACGAGATGGAGCAAAAACATGATGATAGCCCCGACGACGATGCCATGATTCATGAGTTCCTGAAGACCATGTTGGCTGTGAAAAAGCACCAGGGCAATGACAACATTGAGAAAAGCGTAAGCAAGATTGCCTGATGAGCTGAAACCAAAAAGGCTGAGGAATCTTTGCTTAGTCAGGCCAAATATTAGGTGGGGCATGGCGTTCATTAGAAAAAAGCCAATCAAAAAATCAATTAGTGTGAAATTCATCGTCGTACCTCCGAGTGTATTGGGTTATTTGTGTCCAAGATAAAACAGACCTTGCTGCCAAATCCATGAAAAGGCGTGCCAACTGCTGCCAACTCAAATGATTATGAAGGAGGTGGGCTTGAGATTAGTACCTTACGAGTGAGATGCTTGTACAGAAAACAAGAAAATGACACAGAGGTTCGCGGAGAAGACACGGAGATTCGCAGAGATAAAGGCGGCTTATCTTTTAAAGCCTCTATCTCTGCTCCTCTGCGTCTCTCTGTGTCCCATTTTTGGTTCTGGCTTGTCCAGGTTATGTTATATGATGAGGATTCGCTCGGGGTTCAGATTAAAGTGATGGATTTGACTGATTTCATTGGAGGGGGGATGGGGTGTTTCAAAAAGGAGGGAACTCTCGCCGACTTGCAGCCAGACTTGGTAGTAACGGCCGCGAAAGGATACGGCCGTTATCGTGCCTTCAATGTTGTTATAAAGAATTTCAGAGGTTTGGGTGATGGCATCTGGTTTGATGAGGAGGGAAACGGCCGTGCCAAGTGGGGGTAAGGGGGTGTTGATCTGCAAACGGCCGATCACCGTCTCGACTTCACTGGGAGACACCACAGTAGCGGCTAGGATATTATGGAAGCCAAGAAAGCGGGCCACAAAGGGTGTGCGCGGCTGGTCATAAATGGCTTGAGGCGTGCCCACTTGTTCAATCTGTCCCTCGTTCATGACCACAATGCGGTCGGCGATGGCGAAGGCTTCGGTTTGGTCGTGGGTGACTGTCAGGGCCGTGACTCCCACCTGCTTCAAAATGCGGCGTAACTCTAGCATGAGCCGTTCACGTAAAGCGCGATCCAGGGCGCCCAATGGCTCATCTAGCATGAGCAAGCGGGGGCGGGGGGCCAAGGCGCGGGCCAAAGCCACGCGCTGCTGTTCGCCGCCAGATAGTTGCTCAATGCTGCGCTCGCCAAAGCCAGACAAGTCTACTAAGGCCAACATTTCTTCGACCCGCGCCTGGATTTGTTGAGGGGTGTGGCCACTTTGTTGGAGGCCAAAGGCCACGTTGCCGAAGACGTTTTTGTGGGGAAAGAGGGCGAAGTCTTGGAACATCATGCCCAGGCCGCGCTGATGGGGGGGGATGGGGGTGAGGTGACGGCCGTTGAGCCACACTTGACCGCTATCAGGCTGTTCTAGTCCTGTAATCAGGCGCAGCAGGGTGGTCTTGCCACAACCGGATGGCCCTAGTAGACAGACGATCTCGCCTTCATCAATGGAAAGAGAGAGTTGGGAAACGGCCGTTGTGCCAGCAAACCGTTTGCTGATGTCGCGGATTTCTAAAAAGGGTTGGTCCACGGATCTATGTGAGAGCAACATTGAGGCTATCGCGAACCATCAGTGTCATTTCTCTTGTTACCTGTTCTTCAATAGCATCACATGTTTTTTCTAAATGGTAGAGAGCTTGGAGATTCATCCACAATTCAGCCGTTGTGTCTAGATAACGGCTTAAATGCAAGGCTGTAACGGCCGTAACGGCTCGTTTGCCATGCACAATTTTATTGATTTTGTGTGAACACCCTTTCATCTCTTTGGCCATCTGATATTGACTGACACCCAGTGGCTTTAGAAAGTCTTCAAGTAGAACTTCGCCGGGATGTACTGGTGGAATTTGTGTTTCGTTCATCTTTTGCCCTTGCCCTAACGTTATATTCAGCGGCGGGTGAACAAAATCCAATTTCTCAAATGGCACGACACCCTCAACCACCACCAACTCAAATCGCGGACTCAAATCGCGGTTCGGTTTCGTGCTCGCCTGTCCGCTACAATAATTGTTAGGTGGCTCCTGCGACGAGCGTCAAGGTTTGGGTTCAACCTCAAACTCAAATCTAGAGTGATAGAAACGCACATCAAACTCCTTGGGGCCTGACCAAGATTGAATAAACATTCATGACCAATTCAATCTAAAACAGCCCTTGCGAGAGACGCCAAATCAAAGTTTCTTCTGTTTCGCTCCCAAACCAGCTCTTTTTGATAGGATATGGTTATTCTTAAGGGTGTAGATCTTCTTGGGCTGATAATACCTCCTGACGTGGGTTGCCATAACTCGGCCGCCTTTCCTTTTGTATTGTTTCCCAGTCCTGCCCACGATAAGCCTGCATTGTATAGGCGATTTGTTCATCAAAGGCCGCAGGATTAAATGAGAAAATAAGTGGCCGAAATTTCACATGCCAACCTGTGAGGTGGCCTGTGTTTTCCAGCTTGTCCCGTTCAACTTCATTTTCAACAAAAAATAACAGCACTCCCCCTAATTCACCAAGAAAGTGGTCGTGCCAGAGAACCAGTGGTAGGCTTGGGTCGGCCGCCATCGCATTAATCGCTTGATTGGCTTCTGGTGGCTTAGTGCCATCTGGGGCTACAGCATACACAAGAACACAGCGTGGTTTACGAAATCTCATAATCACCTCAAAATCAAACAGATTTTTCACCTGATTCGTACTTAAGACTTAAGCTGCACGCTCGATTCCGTTGGCGTGTCAGCTTGAAGACTTTGTTAGGGCGGCTCTTTTCTCAGCGGCCGACCCTTAATTTTTATCTTGTTCGTGAAATGTGCGATGCCTTTCTGGGGGAGCCGCCCTAACTATATACATTATGCAACAGATTCCTCGGGACACTCCTCAGGGAACTGATCTGCTACAAGGTTTAACTGAATGTTGTGCTCAAGCAACGCTTTTAGACCAGAAAGCACCATTGAAAAGCCACCTTTTGAATCGATTGCTTGTGCGACTATGCTTTCTTGGGAGCCGCTAAAGCCCCAATTCGATATTTTGACGAGCGTGGTGTCGGTTGAAAACGATTCAAATTGCCACTCAACGGGGCAGGCTGGATCATCCCACTCAATTAGAATGCGCCGATTCTTTTCTATAGCTTTGACTCTGACGCTTGTTCCAACATCATACATTTCCCATTTCCACTCAACTTCTTTGCTTTCTTCAAGTTTCCCACTACTGTGAGTAAACCAAAATTTCGTCGTGATGCTCGGATCGATGAAAGCATCAAATACTTCGGCGATAGGCTTGCGAATCAGCATTTGCGCTGTGACGAATGGTGAGTTTTTGTTTGTCATGTGCGTTCTCGACTATTTGGTTTGAGATGATCTCGCTACTGGTGCATAACTATATATATTAGACTGTCAATAGGCTCTGTATCACCCTGGTTTTTAGTATAACAAAGCTAACTTTGAAAGCCACTATGTTTGCACTTTTTATCGACATAATGTTCTTCTCTCTGGTAGCCTAAGGCCAATGGACCTTTTCTATGTGTGGTTGTAATCATTCTCTACCAGAGGTGATTTCGTTATGTAAACGAAAACTGCAAAGTTAGTGAAAGCAATAGCAGGAGGATATCAGGAATCATGTGGATTGGTCTTGGTTTTATGGCAATGTTAAAACTCCCCCTCGTCGCCAATGCGGAAGCGTTCGATGGCCAGGAAGCCGAAGGCGCAGACGAGCATGAGCAGGCTGCTCATGGCCAGGGCTTGGCCGTAGTTGAGGGCACCGGGCTGGCTGAGGAAGCGGAAGATGGCGGTGGAGAGGGTGGGGGTTTGGGGGCGGGCGATGAAGACTGTGGCGCCAAATTCGCCCATGCTGATGGTGAAGGCGAAGACGGCGCCCACCAGCAGGGCGCGACGGATGAGGGGCCAATCCACTGACCACCAGACTTGTGATGGATTTGCGCCTAAAACGGCCGCTGCCTCACGTAAATTGGGCCGAATGCGGCGCAGGGCGGGTAGCACGCTGCGAATGACGAAGGGGATGGCCACCAGAGTGTGGGCAATGGGAACCAGGGCCAACGAACTGCGCAAGTTAAGTGGTGGTTTGTTGAGGGCAATGATGTAGCCGAAACCGAGGGTGACGGCCGAGGTGGCGAGAGGGAGCATGAAGAGGGGGTCGAGGAGGTTGCGTATTGCGGGCAACCATAGGTTGCTTTGCATAGTGCGTAGCCCATCTCCCAATCTCCCAATCTCCCAATCTCTAATCTCCAGTCTCCAATCTCTACTCAATAAAACAGCACTGATTAAACCCAATATGCCAGCTAGAAGGACAGTGACGAGGGCGAAGGCGGTGGAGTTGAAAACGGCCGTTATCGGGGGTACAAAAAAGAGGGAACCGCGCCGATTGATGAACAGTTCACGGTAAAAGGTGAAGGTGAGGCCATCGCTGCCGCTAAAGGAGCGCAGGATGAGGGCCAATAGAGGTAGGCCGAGGAGGATGAGCATGAGGCCGAGATTGCTGCCCACGATGAGTTTGTCGCGGGTGGTGCGGATCGGCCGTTCGTTGGCGTGGGCAGATTGGATGGATAACGGCCGTGTTAATCGTGCTTGTGACTGGGTGTAGAACCACATGAGGCCAAAGGTGAAGAGGATTTGCAACAGGGCTAAGGCGGCGGCAACGGGCAAATCAAAAATCTCGACAGCTTGACGGTAGATTTCCACTTCCAGCGTGGCGAAGCGGGGGCCGCCGAGAATGAGGATGACGCCGAAACTAGTGAAACAGAAGATGAAAACGAGAACGGCCGCTGCGCCAATAGCCGGACGTAGCAAGGGCCAGGTCACTTGCCAAAAAGCGTGGCGGGGCGATAAGCCTAGCATTTGGGCTGCTTGGATAAGATTGGGGTTCAGGTTTTGCCAGAAGCTGCTGATGATACGCAGGGCCACGCTGTAGTTGTAGAAGATGTGGGCTAGGAGGATCATCCAGATGGTTTGGTGTAATTGAATAGGGGGCGCGTCTAGATTGAGGCCGTTCATCAGCCATTGGTTGAGCAGTCCGCGGGGGCCAAGTAGGGCGGTGAAGGCGTTGGCCACGACGACGGTGGGCAGGACGAAGGGTAGTGTGCTAATGGCCTTGAGGCTGGCTTTGCCACGAAAACGATAGCGGGCGAAGATGTAGGCACCGGGCAGGGCCAAGCCAATCGTGAGCAAAGTGGAAAGGGCCGCTTGCCAAGTGGTAAACCACAAAACGCGGACATAGTAACTGTCGTTGATCAGTTTGGTGAGGGAGGTGAGGCTGAGACGGCCGTTGGGGGCAAAACTCAGCCCGAAAATGGCAGAGAGTGGATAAAAGTAGAAGAGAATAAAAAAGGCGACAGGTAACGAATAAAGGAGTGCTCTTCCTGATTTTTTCATGAAATCGTCATGGTACCTTGTGTTTCGAGGGCTCCGTTATTGCATTATCAGCGGCAAATAAAGTTGTGGATGGCGAAAAATATAGGCGGCCCCTTGATTTTCATGTGCTCCAATATTAGTACTTGGCGCTCCTACTATTACGAAATTTCCATCTATTCCCACTGAATAGGCAAAAGCACCATCTGGTCCATCATTAGTAAGCTTAAAAGATTGAGACCAGCTATCTTCAGAATAGTTGAAAATATAAGCTGTCTCAGGAGTGTTTATAAATACATCTGTTGTCCCAACAATAATTCTATTTTCAGAAATGCTTATGGAAAAGCCGAAATAATCTTCAAGTATCCTATCATCGGCAGTTAATTTAGCTTGCTGGGTCCAATTATTCCCTGATCTGACAAACGTATATGCTGCCCCATAACCCTTTGGATGAATAAAGCCCCTCGGTTGCCCAACAGCGATAATGTTTCCATCCATGCTTACGGATCGTCCAAACCAATCTCCTTCAGTACCGTCTTCGGCTGTTAATTTCACCTGTTGTGTCCATATGTCGCCTGATCTTGTAAAGAGGTAAGTTGCCCCTTGTTCATTATTATCATTTATGTCAGAGCCTGGGGATCCCACAATGATGGTATTTTCCTCAGTAGCGACCGAAACGCCGAAAAAAGCTTGAAAGTGTCCATCGTTGGCTATCAATTTAGCTTGCTGTGACCAAGTATCATCTAATCTAGTAAATACGTATGCTGCTCCTGGGTCAAAGCCTTCAATGTCGCCAATTACAACAGTATCTTGGTGTATTGCTACTGAAATACCAAACCAAGCACCTGGGGAACCACCGTTTGGTATTAACTTGGCTTGCTGTGTCCAAGTATCATTTTTCTTGGTAAAGATAAAAGCTGAACTTTGGCCGGTGTCAAAACCGGTGCGTGGTGCGCCGATGACTATCGTGTCTTCCCATATTGCTACTGATTGACCAAACCGAATAACAGATTCACCATCATCCGCAACTAACTTTGCTTCCTGCGACCAGTTACCATTAGATCTGGAAAATATATATGCCGCACCTTGATTGGAAATTCCATCTATGTCAGCCCCTGGTGCACCAATGACAATAGTATCTCCGCTTATGTCTACTGATTGACCAAACCCGTCATGAGCTTCACCATCAGTAGCAAAAAGCTTATCTAATGTGGAGAAGAGGGTTTTCGGTATCGAGCTGTCGGCATTGTCTGGGATTGTTAATCCGAGCAGTCTTTGTAAATCGAGTTCTTTTTTGGGCGTAGCTTTTATTACATCTTTAATTGCTAGATTCAGGTTTTGGGAAATTGTCCTTTTTGGAGTGAAAACAAGGGACACTAGAAATATTCCTGCAATTAATAACAAGCGGGTTAATCGAATTTGGCACATATTTGTCTCCTGCTGTATGCTAAACTAGCAACCCTTACTATAGCGTGAGCAAAAACTAGCGTCAACGATTACCGCAACACCGTGCGTGTCCAGGTTTCGATCCAGGTGGCGCGGTTGTCAGCAATGGTGGCCGGGTCGAGCTGGGCGGGGTTGGTGGGAATGGTGCTGTGTTGACTGAAGACGTCGGGGAGAACGGCCGTTTCGTTAGCAGGAAAGACAAACATATTGAGGGGGATGTCCTCTTGAAACGGCCGACTGAGCATAAAGTCTACCAATTGCTGCGCTTCTTCTTCATGCTCGGTGCCAGCCAAAATACCAATAAATTCGATTTGGCGGAAGCAGGAACCATCTGATGTGATAGCGGCGGTGGGGGCTTCACTCATGGGCTGCTCGGCGAAGTAGACTTCGGCGGGGGGGCTGCTAGCGTAGCTGACGACTATGGGGCGGTCGCCATCGGAGGCGGCACTAAATTGGCCATAGTAGGCATCTTCCCAGCCAGCGGC
Organism: Promineifilaceae bacterium (SeqCode); assembly: GCA_965223555.1. GTDB lineage: Bacteria > Chloroflexota > Anaerolineae > Promineifilales > Promineifilaceae > CBDCWU01. The sequence continues at coordinate 681,053 of CBDCWU010000007.1, read as the reverse complement.
AACGGTTACGCCATTGTCGGCCATTTTTTGCCAAAAGGCCACATAGCCATCTTCGCCAAAATGGCTGATAGTGGCCAGGAGGAAGGCCAGACCAGGTGAGGATGTGGCGGGATTCTCGACAACGGTGAGGCTGGCATATTGGGCTTCAGCTAACTGTTCAAGCGATTGGGGTGGCTCCATGCTGTTTTCGGTAAACCAAGCTTTGTCATAATTAAGACAGACATCGCCGAAATCTACGGGCAGAGCGCGGTGTTGATTATCCAATTCTAATGTATCGGGGATGTTGGCCAGTTCGGGGGACTCATAAGCGAGGAAAATATTGTTGTCGAGAGCGCGGCTGAGGAAGGTATTGTCTACACCAAACATGACATCAGCCAGGGGCGCATCTTTGGCCAGGATGGCTTCATTGACCATTTTGCCAGCGTCGCCGCTTTTGAAGATTTCGACTTTGATGCCAGTATCGGTCTCGAATTGAGTGAGGATGTCTTCACTGATTTCAAAGCTGTCGTGGGTCATGAAGCGCAAGGTGGCTGGTTCACGGCTGCAGGCGGTTAGAAGGATGATTAGGATGAGGAAGAATAGCTGTTTTTTCATTTTGCTTACTCCTTATTTCAGTAACTTATGGTAGGGGCAGTGCCTTGTGCCTGCCCAAAAGGGCGACCACAAGGGTCGACCCTACAGGTATATTGAACGAAAAAAGCTCCCTGATTGAGGGAGCTTTGGTTGGTTGATTCGTCCCTACGCCAGCATTATCTGGATCAGGTTGACGGTTTGCCTCGCTTTTGAGGTCATCTCAGCCTGGGTTTGCCCAAGCACCCGTGTGTTTTATTCAGTTGGGAGGATTATAGCGGAAATGGGCAGAATAAGGTAGCTGATAGTAATCAGTGAACGGTAATCAGTAATCAGTGGTTGCCATGAACACATCTGAATCGTAGGTGAAACGAAGTTGCGTTAGTCTTGTGCCTGTTTATAATTTGGCTCGTTATGTATATTGAAGTGAATTTAGGTGATATTGTGCGGCTGCGAAAGCCGCATCCCTGTAAGAGTTATGAGTGGGAAGTTGTCCGCCTGGGTACTGATATTGGTCTGGTGTGTCAGGGCTGCCAGCGCAAGATTTTGCTGCCGCGCGGCCAGTTCAACAAACGTTTCAAGGCGATTGTTAGGCACGCTGAACAACCAGAAAAATGATAGCGACAATTTTGGGGCTTTTATACATGCTGGTATTGGCCGGGTTATCCGTCTACGGCTTGCTGGGCCTGTTGACGTTGGGGCTTTATTGGCGACATCGGCGGGATGAGGCAGTGACACCGATGCTGCCTGTTGCTTTGCCAGCAGTGACGGTGCAGCTTCCTATTTATAATGAACAGTTTGTGGTGCAGCGTTTGATTGAAGCGGCCGTTTCGCTTGATTATCCCACTGATAAGTTGCAAATTCAGGTGGTGGATGATTCTACGGATGGGACGGTAGCCATAACGGCCGATCTCGTTACTGCCTATCAACAACGGGGCATCAATATCCAGCATATTCATCGCGGTCATCGTCAAGGGTACAAAGCGGGCGCGTTGGAAAACGCCGTGCAAACGGCTACAGGCGAGTTCATCGTCATTTTTGATGCTGACTTCCAGCCTGATGCTGATTTTCTACGCCAAACGATCCCCCATTTTTTGGCTCAACCGCAGTTGGGGCTGGTGCAGACGCGCTGGGGGCATTTGAATGCGCATGATTCGGCCTTAACGGCGGCTCAAGCTATGGCCCTCGATAAACATTTTGTCATGGAACAGACAGTACGCTTTGAAGCCAATCTCTTTCCAAAATTTAATGGGTCAGGGGGCGTGTGGCGGCGGGTCTGTTTAGAGGAGGCAGGGGGTTGGCAGACTGATACCGTGTGTGAGGATTTATGTTTGAGTACGCGGGCGGTGTTGCAGGGATGGCACTTTGCCTTTTTGCCGCAAGTGGTGGCTCCGGCGGAGCTGCCGGCTACGATTTCGGCCTATAAAATTCAGCAGGGTCGCTGGTCAAAGGGGTCGCTACAATGTTTGCTGAAGTTCGGCCGTGAGATTCTGACGGCACATGAACAGAGCTGGTTGGCTCGTATCTATGCGGTTTTGGCTATGTCGGCCTATTTGACACAGCCGCTTATCTTGCTGTTGCTGACGTTGCAAGTACTTTTGTTGGCTTTGGATTTTGCCTTCCCTTCGCGGCTGGTTCTGTTTAGCATTGCGGGCATCGGACAGCCAGTTCTTTTTGTGCTAGGGCAGCAGTTGCTTTATCGGGATTGGTGGCGGCGGCTGCGCCACTTTCCGGCTCTGCTGTTTATCTCGGTGGGGATTGCACCCAGCAATAGCCGGGCGATGTGGCAGGCTGTTTTTGGTCGTGACCACGTTTTTAGGCGTACTCCGAAGGGGGAACATAATTATCGTTTGCCTTTTGATGGGATTGTGCTGATTGAGCTGTGTTGGATGGCTTACGCTGGGGTGGGGCTTCTCTTGGCCTGGCATAGGGGCAATTTTGGCCTGTTGTTCTTTCTCATTACGTGTGTTATCGGTTTTGGGTATGTGGCTGTGATGAGCTTGCATGATTTACGGCCGTTTTCTCTTATTCGCCGTTTTGTATAGTGCCTGTCAAATCTACTCGCTTTATGTAGAGTTGTTTGGAAAATTGCTTAAAATCACAAAGAAACCCATAAAATTCAATAAATCCATTGATATTTTTGACTATTTTTGAGAAAACTTAATATTTTCTATTGACACAAAAGAATTTTTATTGTAATATCCCATTATCGCAAAGAAATTTATGAATTGAATGAATATTCTTGAGAATGATGTGAGAAAAATGGAAGAGCAATATTTTGAAGAAGCTGTCAAAAACGGCAAAAGCAGATTGAATGTCATGGTCGAAGTGGGGGAAGTAGTGGTGTTGCCGCATGAAAAACCATTGGTTACAGTGGCGGCCAAAACGCAACAGGTCACTCTTACAGTGTATCAAGAAGAAAATACGGTGCATGTGCGGGCCGAGGTGGAGGATGGTTGGATGGGGTCTATCGGCCGTTGGCTGCATGGTGATCACCCCAAAGCCAAATTACGCATCCATGTTCCCAGCGACTGTGAGGTGAAGGCCAAAACAGTGACAGGTACTCTGGCAGTTCAGGACATCATGGCGGCTGTCACTACCCATGTGACCACAGGTAAGACACAACTATCAAATTTAGGTGGCCCCGTTTATGCTAAAGCGGTGACCGGTAAGATGAAATATGATGGCTTGTTGGTGGATGATAATCATCGCTTTGAGACGGTGACAGGTGATTTGCAGCTTCGCTTGACGAAGGAACCCAACGCTAAAGTAGATATTAGTACAACCGCTGGCCGTGTTCATTGCGATTTTTACCTGATGAACCAAAAGCAAGCACGTCATCTCGTTGGCGGTAAGCTAAAAGGTACCTTGGGCGCAGGCACGGGCCAACTAAAGGCTCGGGTGGTGACGGGCAATTTGCATGTTGCCTCTGCTGCCTAAACGGGAATAAGCAAACGATTACTGAAATCGATTATCAACAATGAGGAGTAAAGAATGAACCCTGTTATTGGACAATGCCCAATTTGCCGTCATACATTGCACGTGACCCGGCTGCACTGTCGCCACTGTGATAGTAGTTTGGAAGGGCATTTTTCCCTGGGCCGTTTGTATCATTTATCGCCGGAACACCTGGCTTTCGTGGAGCTATTTGTGCGCTGTGAAGGCAAGATTACGCGGGTCGAGCAAGAATTGGGCTTATCGTATCCGGTGGTTCGAGCCAGATTGACGGAAGTGATTCAGGCGATGGGGTATGAGGTGGGTGAGTCGGCGAAAACGGCTGTATCTGAAGAGACTCGCCGTGAGATTTTAGCAGAAGTATATGCCGGAAAATTAACGGCTGAAGAAGCTGCGCAAATGCTGCGTGGCGAAGGGTAAAACTTGGAGGTTGATCATGAACCTAGAAAGAGATTTTGATGTTAAGATGTATCAATGGGCTGACCACATAGGTGGTCCAGAGCATAAATGGCCACTGACAGATTTTGCTTTTTTGGAGATGGCGAAACAGAAGCGGCCGTTCTTCACCAAAATGCGTAATGGCTTAACCGCACTGGCCCAGATTAGCAAAATTCGTATCCAGGTCACATTTGAAATGCGTGAACCTGTCTTAGAGTAAGTGATAATTCAATTGTTATTTAAACAGTTAAGGAAGAAAAATCATGACAAGTAAAAAAGAGATTTTAGACAAATTGGCTGCTGGCGAGATTTCGGCAACAGAAGCCGCTAAATTATTGAACCAACCAGAGGAAACGGCCGTGCCATCGAAAGTGACAAAGATTGTGGAACGGTCTAGCTCCCAAGAGGACCCTACACCGGAAACTACTAGAGAGGATGATGACCCTGCCTGGTTCCGAGTGCGTGTAGCTGACAAGAAAACAGGTAAAAACAAGGTGTCTGTCAATATCCCTCTCCGCGTTTTACGATTGGGACTGAAAATAGGCGGCCGTTTTGCCCCCGAACTCCAAGATTTAGATTGGAATGAGCTAAACAGCCTGATGCAAGACCTACAGAGTGGCTTGTTGGTTGAAGTTGAGGACGAGGAAAGCAATGAACACGTGCAAGTGTTTATTGAATAGTTAGTAGCAGTCAACAGTGAACAGACTGAATTCTGTCTGTGTCGCACTGAAAAGGTGAAAGAAATGAGTAATCAACGATTTGATTTAGGTAAAACACCCCATATCAGCGTTGCCAATTGTGCCGGTGATTTGGTGGTGCGGAGTTGGCTGGAGTTAGATGTGGTGGTTAAAGGTGATACTTTTGAGGTTAACGAGACAGAAGGTGGGTTGTCTTTAGTCGCTCATGGCGATTTACAGTTAATGGTTCCTGAGGGAACACATTTATCGGTTGAGAATGCCCATGGTGATGTGGTTGTCAAGAATATCAATGGCGATGTGAGCCTGCATGAGGTGCACGGAGATGCTGTTTTGCTGGGCTTGCCCCATATTAAATTGGGCACCATTCATAGCGATTTATCGGCTAAGAATATTGATGGGGCAGTGAGTGTGGAAACCATTAACGGCGATGCTGCTTTTCGTAATGTCGGTGGTCTATATGTGGCGACTATACATGGCGATGTAGCTGGGCGTTATATCAATGGCCCTGTTGACTTAGGTGAAGCGGCTGGAGATGTGAGTCTGAATACGGTTAATGGTGATCTAAATATAGGTAAATGCCATCGTGATGCCAATTTGCAAAACTTAGGTGGTATGAATGCTGTAGCTCATGTAGCTGGGGATATTCGTTTAGGTGGCAGTCTGATTTCAGGTGATCATCGCTTTGCGGCTGATGGTGATATTCTCATGCGTTGGCCAGCGGATGCGCCACTTAATTTAACTGCCAATGCGCCCGACATTAAGAACCGATTGCCGCTGGACAATGTTGCTGATAAGGATGGTACACTATTAGGCACAATCGGAGATGGCAAGACAAATGTAAACTTAACGGCAAACGGCCGTATCCTCCTCAAAGAAGCTCGTATGGTTAAAGCGGAGTGGGAGGCCTTTGCCACAGATGGCATAGATATGGATTTCACGCTAGATTTAGCTGGCCTAGGGGAGGAAATTGCCAGTAAGGTTAATGAGCAAGTGACACGAGTAACGGCCGAATTGGAAAGTCGTTTTGGTCCCGACTTCAGCCAACGTATTGCTGAAAAAGCGGACCGAGCGGCCGCCCAAGCAGAGAAAGCAGCTGAAAAAGCCATTCGAAAATTTGAAGTTCAAATCGAAAGAGCTGCTAAACGACAAAGCCGTTCTGGCCGGATGTGGACACCGCCTGCACCCCCGACACCGTCCCAGCCGAAAAAGAGTACGGCTGAAGAACAGTTGAAAATCCTGAAAATGGTTGAAAACGGCACTATTTCGCCTGATGAAGCCGCTATGCTCTTGAGTGCTCTAGACAGTTAAGAAGTTGTGGATGTTTTTTGCACAAACAAAGCTGTTAAAGAGGCTTTGGTCGAAAAGAGATAGGTTTGGGATGTGCATCTGAATCTTCATTAAGAAATCCATCTGGATTTAGTTCCCCTGAGTCCGGTCTCCTCCGGAGACACAGGGGAACTTTTCTCCAAATTTATGAGACCAATACCTGTTAAAACCCTCAATTTGAGTAAAACCTATCATGCTAAGCAGCGACAAGGATTGTTCAAAGCTATCTTTAAGAAAGTAGAAGCACTAAAGAATGTTTCTCTGGAGATCAATGCCGGAGAAATTTTTGGTTTGTTAGGACCAAATGGAGCAGGCAAAACAACGCTTATTAAATGTTTGACAACGCTATTGTTGCCCAGTAGTGGACAGGCTTGGATTAACGGTTATGAATTGACAAAGGTCGATAATGCCATCCGGGCCAGTGTGGGTTGTATGCTGATGGGTGAACGCAGCTTATATTGGAAACTAACGGGGCGTGAGAATTTGGAGTTTTTTGGGGCACTCTATCACCTAACATCCATTGCTCGGAGACAGCAGGCGCAGCGGATTATTGAGCGCTTGCAGTTAGGCGAGATTGCTGACAGGCCAGTTGAAACCTATTCGTCGGGACAAAAAATGAAGCTGGCGTTTGGCAAAGCCTTGATTAATGATGCCCCGTTATTGGTTTTGGATGAACCGACAAATACGCTGGATTTGCCTTCAGCACGGGAGCTACGGGCGATTGTGCGGCAGCTGAACCAGGAGCAGGGTAAGACGATTATTTATACAACGCACATTATGGCGGAGGCCGAGACATTATGTGACCGAGTGGCGATTATTGATCGGGGACAGGTGATTGCCCTGGGTGAGGTGGCTGATTTGAAGGAATCGCTAGGTCGGGAAACGGTGATTCGTTTGGAAGGGGTGATTTCAGCGGAGGCCACACAAGCTGTGCAGGCTTTAGCAGTGGTGAAGCAGGCCGTGGTAACGGCCGTTAATGGCCATAATCAGCTTACTGTTGTCACGCCCGATCAAAACAATATCTTACCTGTGCTTATTAATACGCTCACGGCTCATGGCGCTGTCCTGCAAAAGATCACACCAGAAGAAGTCACGCTAGAGGATGTATTTATTGCCCATACAGGTCGGACACTGGCTGAGGATACGGCCGTTCAGTGAACTGTAACCAGTAATCGGTGAATCATAATCGGGTCACGGAATACTATCTACGAAACATATGACAATATTACCTTATGTACCGCCCACTTTTGCCCAAAAATTGTCGGCAGCTTTGGCCGAAACACGTAAGCGGTTAATTAACATTTCTCGCTATCCAGGGCAGATGGTAATGGAAATGATTATTCCAATTGTCTTTGCTGCCATGCCCATTTTGTTGGGACGAGCTGCAGCAGGTGAGGATGCTGCAGCCAATTTTGCGCTTAATACCGGTACAACAAATTATGTAGCTTACTTGTTTATTGGTTCTAATGTTTTTTCAATTGTGGCGAGGGCTTTTTGGAATATTGCCTACTGGGTACGTTTTGAACAGGAAACAGGAACTTTGGAAGCAGTTTATCTTACCCCAACCTCCAGCTTAAATCTAATTGTGGGTGTATCTCTATATAGCGCTATTCGCAGCATTGGAACGACAACAGTGGCCTATATCGTTGGTAGCTTTATTTTTGGCGTCAATCCTTTTCAAGGTGATATCCTGTTGGCATATGTGTTTGTCTTGGTCGGCTTGGTACCCTTATATGGTCTCACTTTCCTGTTTGGAGCAGTTGTCTTGAAGGTGAAAGAATCGGCTTCGCTCATTAATATGATGCAGTGGGGTGTGAGTTTGCTGATGGGTGTATTTTTCCCTGTGACAGCTCTGCCTTTCTTTCTACGCTGGGCGGCCCAGCTTTTCCCGCCAACCTGGATGGTAAATGGCGTGCGCTCTGCTCTACTAGGAGTTGGTTTCTTTTTAGAGGAGTGGTATTTGGATTTGGCAGTTTTGTGGGCGTTTTTGATCGTAGTGCCTCTATTTAGCATGTGGGTATTCCGGCGTGTGGAATCAAACTTACGGCGGCACGATGGGATTGGGAAGTTTTGAGATGACGAGTACAACAAATTCAATTTTGCGGGAGCAAACGGCCGTATTCAGCACCTTCTTGGCGATGGTGAAAAAAGAATTCATCATTATGACTCGCTATCCGGTCGAGTTTGTGGCCAGTTTTGCCCAAATTTTTCTGGTTATCTTAGTGTTGACCCTGGGCGGTTTGATGTTCTCGCCCAATGGTGTCCGATCAGGTGGTGATCCTGTGACCACAGGTGTAGTCGCCTATGGTTTTGTCATCTTCATCTATGTTTCCGACACACTGTGGTCTATTGGTTTCAACGTTCGGCGTGAGCAAAAACAAGGAACATTAGAACAACTTTATCTAAGCCCTGCTTCTAAATTTGCGGCTTTGGCCTCACGCATTGCTATTTTGCTCTTTTGGACTGGTCTGTTGTGCTTGGTATCGGTGACGGTCATGGGAGCCTTGTTGGGTCAACTGCCGCTAGAAAATGGTTGGCTGGGCATCTATATTTTGGTTTTGACCCTTTCCGGTACGTTTGGTGTGGGCTTTGCTTTTGCTGCAGTGACCTTACGTATTAAGGAAACTGCACAAGTGGTTGTGAATTTATTGCAATTTGCCTTCATGATCTTATGTGCGCCTTTTTTCCCGTTTGCGGCCCTGCCAGAAAGCGTACTTTTTGTATCGCGCCTGATTCCCTTATCTTACTGTGTAGATGCCTTTCGCTCCACGCTAATGGGATATCCGAATGGATTTCCAGAATTGGCTTCGATTGAGGTAGAATTGATCATTGTAACAATTTTTGGCATTGTTATGCCGCTTTTAGGTTATTGGTTATATCGTCGGGCTGAAGACTATGCTCGTATTAGGGGGAGTTTAGCAGAATATTGATCTCGTAATCGGTGATTCGGAGCCGGTTTGCTGGTTACGAATTATTGATTATCGAAAATGATTATCACTTTTCCTACACAACGCCGCTCGCTGGGTGGTGCAAGGCCTATTAACCTGAGCAAAGATATTCCACAGGTCTTGGCTCTTTTGGAGGTTGTTTTTGGTGAGAATTTGCGCAATGAAGGTCATGTGGCTGGCGGTGTGGGACTAGATACCTCTTTACCATTTTTATATCGCTTTAATATGGGTGCGACGCGTCTGTCACCAGGCTTTGTCTGGGAGGAGAACGGCCGTATTGTAGGCAATGCCACCCTTATTCGTACCAAAGTGCGAGATCGGTATTTGGTGGTCAATGTCTCCGTACACCCTGATTTTCGGCGACGCGGCATTGCCCGCCGCTTGATGGAAGCCATTTTGGAGCAGGTGCAGGGCGAAGGCGGCCGTTTTGCCCTGTTGCAAGTGGTTAAGGACAATTTACCGGCCATTGATCTTTATAAATCTCTAGGCTTTCAGGTTTTGGGCAGTGTGACGAGTTGGTACTCCTCGGTATCGCGGGTGCGATCTATTCCGGCGGCCGTTGAAGAACAGCCGTTGCCGTCTATTCAAGAGTTGAAGCGGGCTGAATGGCAGGCAGCCTACCGACTAGACCAACGTTGTTTGCGCCCAGAGCTGAATTGGCCGGAGCCACTACCGTTGGATGCCTATAAGATGGGTTGGTGGCGAGGCTTTAGTAATATGATGAACGGCCGTCAGGCGGAAACTTGGGTGACGCGCAATGCCCAAAATCAATTGACGAGTCTGGCCCAAATCTTGAGCGAATGGGGTCGTTTGCATACAGTCCATTTGCGCATTGATCCAGACTGGTGGGGTGAGTTGGAACGGCCGTTACTGGCTAAAGTTACTCGCCGCCTCAAATATCTAGGGCAACGCAATGTTCGGCTGGATCATATTGATGATCATGAAGAAATGAATGAGCTGTTGCAAGCAGCCAACTTTAATCCAAAACGAACGTTGACGCATATGCGATTGGAAGTTATGTGATTAGGGCTGACGATTAAAAACACAGAATAGAATCGTTAGCTTGCAGGAACTACCCATGTCTACAGCTGAAGAACGTCTGCAAATTTTGAAAATGATTGAAGAGGGAAAAATTAGTGCTAGTGAAGGGGCGGAGTTGATCCGTGCTCTTGATGAGAGTAGCCAGCAGATAAAAGACCCTTTAAAAGGGGCCAGTCAGCCCCGTTGGTTTCGGGTGCGGGTGACAGATGTAACGAACGGCCGGCACAAGGTCAATATCAATATTCCTATCGGCCTCGTCAACGTGGGCATGAAAATGGGTGCACGTTTCACTTCTGAGATCGAAGGATTTAATTATGATGATATTGCTGAGGCCATACGGATTGGCCGTCAAGGCAAGATTGTTGATCATACCAACAAAAGCGAAAATGAACGTGTCGAAATCTTTCTAGAATGATGGAGAGCAGTCAAACTGCTTCTCTTTTGCCATTTCCCCTCCTCAAGTCCCATCGCATCTGCCTATAATGATCCCAACAGCTTTTACCGCTATGTTCGCCGACAAGTGGATGATACAAAGCAGCGGCATTACGGCTGCTGGTACACTCCCTTGGGTGAATCCCGACATCGGCGACTAGTGCGCCGCCTGTTGTGTTGCATGGTCATGAGGATTTGGTGGCAGATGTGCACATTAGTGCCGATAATACCGTTATGGTTACGGCCAGTGGCGATGGCACGATGCGCCTGTGGGATTTAACGAGCCCAGCTGAGCCATGTGACAATTTGCCAGTGGGCGAAACGGCCGTTAGTAGCCAGTGAGTATTCGGATGCATGAAGCAATAATCTGTGGAGTATAGACTTGATATGATACGTCTTTACCAGGAGAAAGATACGGAAAACCTTATTGATGTTTGGTATCAAGCATCATTGCCCGCCCATTCGTTCTTGACTGACACCTTTCTTGAAGAGGAGAAGATCAAGCTTCGAGAAGTTTTCTTGCCTAATTCACAAACTTGGGTTTATGAGGCCGAAGGAGAAGTAGTGGGTTTTATCTCGTTGGTGAACAATGAGGTAGGTGGGTTGTTTGTACGGCCGTCACATCAACGTCAGGGAATAGGCCAAGCTCTTATGGACAAGGCTAATAGCCTGCATGATTCATTGGAGTTGGATGTGTTTGCAGCTAACCACCTAGGACGTGCCTTTTATGACCAATATGGGTTTGTGCCTGTGAGAGAATTTGTAGAAGAAACGACAGGTGAGGTGACCATTAGGCTCCATTATGAAAACAAAAAAGGGTAAGGTGCATAGAACATCTTATCCCTTTCTGTTTTGTCATTGATAATATCAGGCAACAGATGCTAACATCGCATTCAGGGTGGGGCTAGGGCGCATGGCTTGGCTGGTTTTGGCTGCATCAGGGCGATAGTAGCCGCCAATGTCTACTGGGTTGCCTTGGGCGGCCAGGAGTTCGGCCAAGATTGTGGCTTCATTATCGCTGAGGGTTTGGGCCAAGCCCTCGAATTTAGCCTTTAGCTCTGTGTTTTTGTTTTGCTTGGCAACGGCTTGTGCCCAATAGAGGGCCAGATAGTAGTGGCTGCCCCGATTGTCTAACTCATTGACTTTGCGTGAGGGTGATTTGGCATTGTCCAAATATTGGCTGTTGGCTTGGTTGAGGGCTGTCGCCAAAATCAGGGCATTTTCATTATCTGTTTTGTTGCCTAAATCTTCCAAGGCCACGGCCAGGGCCAGAAATTCACCTAAAGAATCCCAGCGTAAGTGCCCTTCGCCCACAAACTGCTGCACATGCTTGGGTGCGGAACCACCGGCCCCTGTTTCAAACAGTCCACCACCTGCCAGTAGGGGCACGATGGAAAGCATTTTGGCACTCGTGCCCAGTTCCAAAATAGGGAATAGGTCGGTTAAATAATCGCGTAGGACATTGCCAGTGACAGAAATAACGTCTTTACCCGCCTGGACTTGCTCACAACTAAAACGCATTGCCTCGACGGGGGTCATGATTTTGATTTCCAGGCCAGCGGTGTCATGTTCGGGCAAGTATTGGTTGATTTTGGCAATGAGGTTAGCATCGTGGGCGCGGTTGGGATCGAGCCAGAAGATGGCGGGTGATCTAGTGGCCCTAGCACGGTTGACGGCCAGTTTGATCCAATCTTTGATGGGCAAATCTTTGGTTTGGCACATACGCCAAATGTCGCCTTGTTCAACTACGTGAGACATGAGTATTTGGCCAGAGTCATCTACCACATGTACTGTTCCTCTGGCTGGAATTTCAAAGGTTTTGTCATGGGAACCATACTCTTCTGCTTTTTGGGCCATGAGGCCGACATTGGAGACATTACCCATAGTGGTCACATCAAAGGTGCCATTTTCCTGGCAGAAGCGGATGATCTCTTGATACATGGTGGCGTAGCTGCGATCAGGGATCATGGCTTTGGTGTCATGCAGTTGGCCATCTGGCCCCCACATTTGCCCGGCTGCACGAATGGCAGCAGCCATAGAAGCGTCAATAATGATGTCGCTGGGAACATGTAGGTTGGTGATACCTTTGTCGGAGTTGACCATGGCTAGGGCGGGGCGGGTTTGGTAGCAGGCCTGCAAATCAGCTTCGATTTCGGCTCGTTGGGCGTCGGGCAGGCTTTGGATTTTGGCGTAAGCATCGCCGATGCCGTTGTTGGGGTTGACCCCGAGTTGAGCAAAGGTGTCGGCATGTTTCTCGAAAACATCTTGGTAATAGATGGCGACGGCGTGTCCGAAGAGAATGGGATCGGACACTTTCATCATAGTGGCTTTGACATGTAGAGAGAGTAGAATGTTTTCATCTTTGGCTTTGTTGATCTCGGTTTCGTAGAAGGCTCGTAAGGCTTCACAACTCATCACAGCCGCATCAATGACTTCGTCCTCGAGAACGGCCGTTTTCTCTTTCAACATAGTCACAGAACCATCTTCTGCAACTAGTTCTATCTTCACATGACCCGCCTGGCTAATGACGACTGATTGCTCACTACTGTAAAAGTCACCTTCACTCATATGGGCTACGTGTGATTTTGAATCGGGTTGCCATTGGCCCATGGGGTGGGGGTGTTTTTGAGCATACTGTTTAACTGCCGCAGCAACTCGCCGATCTGAATTGCCTTCACGCAAAACTGGATTGACTGCACTACCTAGCACCTTCGCATAACGAGCCTTAATAGCTGCTTCGGCTTCATTTTGGGGATCAGCTGGATAGTTAGGGATATTATAGCCTTGCGATTGGAGTTCTTTGATAGCGGCCGTTAGTTGAGGAATGGAGGCACTAATATTGGGTAACTTAATGATATTGGCTTCCGGCGTTTTAGCTAATTCACCCAATTCCGTCAGCGCATCTGATTGACGCTGAGCTTCTGTTAGATGTTCAGGAAAGTTGGCGATGATGCGGCCAGCTAGAGAGATGTCACTGGTTTCTACAGTTACATTGGCGGCATCAGTAAAGGCTTTGATAATGGGTAGAAAGGAGTAGGTGGCTAGAGCAGGTGCTTCGTCAGTAAATGTGTAAATAATCTTAGATGTTGAATTTGTCATTTGCTTTCCTATGTACTTGTGTGTTGTTTTCAAAGTCACTGGTGTGGTTATTTTTCGGCGAGATAGTATAACAGCAAGCTATACATTAGAACAGAAAGAAGTGGAGTGAGAGATTAAGATAGGGGTAAGTTTTGATTTAGAGGTTAACAGGATGAATAAAATGAGGCGGAATTGGGCTGGTAACTATGCTTACCAGGCAGAGCATTGGCATTTTCCAGAGACGGTTGAACAACTGCAAGAGGTTGTGCGACAGTGCCAGAAGGTGCGTGTGATTGGCTCGCGTCACTCATTCAATGGCATTGCTGATTCGACGAAGAATATATTGTCACTGTCGCGTTTAGGGCAGGTGGTGGAGATTGATAGGGTGCGACGGAGGGTGACGGTGGATGGGGGGATGCGCTATGGGGGTTTGTGTCAGGCATTGCATGAGGCAGGGTTTGCTTTACATAATCTGGCTTCGCTACCCCATATTTCGGTGGTAGGGGCTTGCGCCACAGCCACGCATGGATCGGGGGATGGGAACGGGAATTTGGCAACGGCCGTTGCCGCTCTCGAACTCGTCATGGCGACTGGTGATCTCATCAGCCTCTCCCGTGAAAGAGATAGCGAACAGTTCAGCGGGGCAGTAGTCAACTTGGGTGCGTTGGGCGCTGTGGCCAAAATCACGCTAGACATACAACCAGCCTTTACTGTGTGCCAAAATGTGTATGAAAATTTGTCAATGGCCCAGTTGGTGGCTCATTCTGAGGAGGTTTTTGCAAGTGGCTACAGTGTGAGTTTATTTACGAATTGGCAAAATGAGAATTTTAACCAGGTGTGGTTGAAGCGGCGGGTAACGGCCGCTTCCAATCGGCCCGCTACTACTAATTTATTTGGAGCTACTGCTGTCCCTACACAGCGTCACCCCATTGTTACTCTCTCAGCCGAAAACTGCACAGAGCAGATGGGACGGCCTGGCCCTTGGCACGAACGCTTGCCCCATTTCCGTATGGATTTTATGCCGAGTAGTGGCGATGAATTGCAGTCAGAATATTTTGTACCGCGCCAATATGGTCTGGCGGCTTTGCAAACAGTGATGCAGTTGCATGCGCAAGTGACGCCCTTGCTCTATATTTCTGAGGTGCGGACGGTGGCAGCGGATGATTTGTGGTTAAGCCCATGTCACCAACAGGATTGCATGGCGATTCATTTTACGTGGCGGCAGGATTGGACAGCCGTTCGCCAATTCCTGCCTATCCTTGAAGAAAAGTTAGCCCCCTACCAGGCCATTCCCCATTGGGGCAAACTGTTCACGATGTCACCAACATGGGTGCAATCTTTTTACACACGGTTGCCTGAATTCCAGCGTTTGCGACAGAAATATGACCCCTTAGGCAAATTCCACAATGCCTTCCTTGAGGAAACTATTGGGGCACCAAAGTGAGTTGAATTTGAGGGGCGATGTCGAAGTGTAATTGTGTATGGGCTTGGCGCAGGGCAGCTTCAACGGCCGTTGCCTGCTCTCCCCGCGCAAAAATAAATCCCAAATAGCTATCCCCTTCTGGTAGAGGTACAAGTGCATAATTGGGCTTGGCCGTTATTTCAATACTTTCGATAAGGGGAACGGCTTGGGCCGCTTCCAGGCCGCTTACCCCCTTGAACAGACCTGCCTTAGGAATGGGAATCATCATGACACCACTGGCACGGCCAGACGGCCGTAAATCCAAGTCTAAGCCACATGCTTGCCGTAAAATCATCTCCTCTAAAGAGCCATCTACCCCAAAACGTAAGGTTTTGGAGCAGAGGCCGCCAATTGAACGCCCAGCTATTTCAATGAGCCAGGGGCCATCATCGTTGACTCGCAACTCGGCATGAACAGGCCCAGTACGTAAGCCAAGTGCTTGGGCGGCCTGGACGGTACAGTCCGCGATGGCTTGTTGTACGCTGGCTGGCAAGCCAGAAGGGGTGATGTATATGGTCTCCTCGAAGAAGGGACCATCAAGGGGATCGGGTTTGTCAAAGAGAGCCAGGACGGTGAGACGGCCGTTATCTAAAATGCCTTCTAAAGCGACTTCAAAACCAGAAATAAACTGCTCCACGAGATAATATTGTGGTTCATTGGGAGGCAGTAGGCGGCGCAGGCGGGCAACGGCCTCCACAAATTCAGTGGCATTATCAGCCCGAATGACGCCGCGACTGCCAGAGAGCGTAAGCGGTTTGACAACACAAGGAAAGACCACTTGTTGTGCTGCGGCGCCCGGCTCGGCATCGAGAGGAAAACGCCGGAATTGGGGACAACTCACACCGCCAGCTTGCAGCTTTTGGCGCATGACGAATTTATTGCGCGCGGCAATGGCGGCTTCAGGATCGTTATGGGGTAAACCAAGGGCATCGCTGGCCTGAGCGGCTAGCAGGCTGCCGCTGTCATCCACAGAGAGGATGGCTTGGAACGGCCGTTCCTGAGCTGCGGTTACGATTTTTTGGGTTGCCGTTGGCACATCTTGGAAGTCCAACCCCAACTCCATTTGCCACTGATCAGCCAGTTGGGTAGGCAAATCGAGCCCTTGTACCGCTTCGATGCCCAGCCGTTCCGCAGCTTCCAAAAAGGGCTGAACCCGGTAACTGCGGGGCGTGGTTAGGAGGAGAATACGGCCGTTTTGTGTCTGATTCATACCCCTGATTATACTCTCTACCCGCCTCGCTGCGCCTTCACAATCTCGGCCATGACCGATAGGGCGATTTCCTCTGGGGTGCTGGCCTTGATGTCCAGGCCGATGGGGCCGTGAATACGGCCGATTACCTTATCATTAAAGCCCATTGCCCGCAGCCGTTCTTGTCGTTTGGCTTGTGTTTTTCTGCTGCCCAGAGCACCGATGTAAAAAGCAGGGCTGTTGAGGACAACTTTGAGAGCTGGATCATCTATTTTAGGGTCGTGGGTGAGCATGGCCACGGCCGTTTCTGGCGTAATCTCAATCTCAGCAAAGGCCTTTGTCGGCCAGGCCTGAATCAGCCTGTCCACATGGGGGAAGCGGGCCGCACTGCCAAAAGCCCGGCGCGGGTCTACCACAATGGTGTTGTAGCCCAATATTTTGGCCATGCCGGTGAGAGCCACAGCGATATGAACCCCACCCACCATGACCAATGTGCGAGACGGCCGTATTGTATCCACAAAGACCTCTACCTCGTCCGTTAACTGCACCCGGCGTGGTTGGCTGCTAGCTTGGGCCGCGGCTACAGCCAATTCATCTAGTTTTTGGCCCAATGTGCCCACGTTTTTCCCATCACGGCCAATGGTAAGCTTTTGCCCAAGCTTAGCCTCTGGTCCACGTATAATTGTGATGCTGTCTCCTGCTCTATCCGCTTCGATTATGCTTTGTAGCAAGTCGGATGTAGGTGAGTGCAATGGCTCTACAAAGACCTCGATAATGCCGCCACAGGCCAAGCCAACTTCCCAAGCTGTGTCATCGGCCACACCAAAATGAAGCAATTGTGGCTGACCAGTCTCTAGCACTTCCACGCCAGCTTCAAAAACAGCCCCTTCCACACAGCCGCCGCTTACCGAGCCGCTAATTTCGCCGCTGGGCATCATGGCCATTTTGGCTCCCACTTTGCGCGGGGCCGATCCCCAAGTTTGGACGACAGTTGCCAAAGCAATCGGCTGCTCGCTGTCTTGTCGCCATTGAATGATGTCGTTCAACACGTCTTTCATGTTCTTCTCGCTTTAGGCATTTTCGGAATTGGTCTTACACAGCAAAACTAACTCCAAACCATCCGGCAGGGTGGTGTGTTGGATGATAGTGTAATCCTGGGATCGATACAATTGGACAGCAGGCAGGTTTTTGGCGGCGGTAGAGACGGTGATATGGGCTGGCGGAGCAACGGCCGTTTCCAACCATCTCAATAAGGCCCTCCCAATCCCTCGCCGAAAATAATCGGGATGCACCACCAAACGGCCGATGTGCGCCCCCTGGTCCCTTTCCTCATACGACAACACTCCTGCCAATTGCCCATCTAACCAGTAACCAACAAAGGTTTCCTCAGAATTCTGTAACTCGGCCACAGTTTCAAAAAGTGGTGGCAGGTTGGGGTATTCGATGAGGCGGCTTTCGATTTGGTAAGACGGCCGTTGTACGGCCAATACCTGTTGCGCCAGATCATCGCTTTGCATATCAATCAGCCCAATCATTATTAGATATTGCGTGTTGCGTAAAAAGAATACGTAATACGCAATACGTTAACCTTCCCCAAACTCAAGCCATAATCCTTCTTCCCTCGGCTGCCAATACTCCGTCGTCACCGTATCTAGGTCAAAAAGTTCATAGGGATCAACTGATTTATACACCTCATATGGCCCATCCCAATTCTTGCGCCGCTCCTTGTAGGCATGATGCCCCTCTCGGCTGTGAAACTCAAACAGCATGATATATGTACCCGTCGGCTCCCCCTCCCGCGTTACCTGTCGAAAATACCGCGCCGACTTCCACTCAGCAAACAACTCTGCCTGATGTGTCTGTACAAACTCAAACCAGCGGCGAATCATTTCATCATGTGCCACCTCATTCCCTTTTTTAATACGCCAAGTCTCAAACTCTATAAAACTCATGATTCTACCCCTCAGCTAACGGTGCGATTTCACACCCGTGCGCTGACACATCTCAAAAATGGGACACTTTGTACAGCGGGGCACACGTCCTTGGCAAATGTGTTTGCCAAAGGGGACAAGCAAGCGATTGATATCAATCCAGTGGCGACGCGGCAATTTCTCTTCCAGAGCCACCATTGTCTTTTCCGGTTTATTAGTTTGCACATAGCCCCAGCGATTAGTGACGCGATGGACGTGAATGTCTACACTGATCACAGGTTCTCCACAAGCGATGCCCAAAGCCAAATTGGCACATTTGGGGCCAACGCCAGCAAAGGAAAGCATCAGGTCACGGTCACAAGGTAGTTCGCCATCATGTTCATCTGCCACCTGTTGGGCAATAGCCCGGATTTGCTGTGCTTTGCGCTCGGCGAAGGTAGATTCTTGGATATATACATAGATTTGATTAGGAGTGAGAGCAGCCAAAGATTCGGCCGTTCGCGCTACCGCAAACAGTTTTTCTGCCAGTGGCAAAGAGACCTCATCATAGGTGCGAATGGATAGAATACAGGCGATCAACTGCTCAAAGGCCGATGTGTAGCCTCGCTCGGCCAACTCGAACATAGCTGCTTTGGGGTATGGCTTCACTACATCTTCTATGCGGCTCATCGCCACATCAATATCAAATTCTGGTTTGATCATATTGCTGTTAGGAAATGGAGGCTGAAATGATATAGCGTAAACGACATAAACAACGCCCAACATCCAATATTTTCTTAAAGCTGTTTTTGTAAAAAGTAGCGTTGATGCCCTGGAGGAAAATCTTGTAGTTCGCCAAAAATCTGATAGCCATGTTGTAGATAGAAGTCGGGTACTTGGAAAGTGAATGTATCCAAATAAGCATTTTTAGCACCGCGTTGCCGAGCTTCTTCTTCAGCACATATTAAAAGGCGATGGCCATGTCCATACCCGCGAAGTTCCTCTTCGACCCACAATAAATCTATGTAAAACCACCCCCAATATATTTCACCTAGCAAACCACCAACAATTTCTTGTTTGTCTTTGTGCAAAGCGAAACATATGCGTTCAAATTTATTGTCACCTGCCTGCTGAATATTGTAATCATGCAAGCCCCGTCCAATTATGCTCCAGACGGATTCTTCAGGCTTCTCAACATAAACTATTTGGTACTCTTTGTCCATGATTTTAATTAACTCCTGCAAACAGTGAGGGCAGCCAGAGAAACGGCCGTTCGCCCACCACCAACAACTTCTCTACCATTGCCCGTGTCAGGTTCATCGCTTCAACCGCAATAGTTATCATTCTGCATCCTGTGCTTCGCTGTCAACAAAATTATCTACCTGCCACATCGCCATCATCAATCCTTCTACCTTTCTCTGGTATTTGTCAACTTCCTCGTTCAACCAAACCAATATTTCCGCCAATACTGCCTCTTTTTTGAGAATCTGGCTTCTCAAGTTTTTGATATGCAATAACCAGTCTGAATCAGCAGATTGAAAGGATGGCAAGAGAAAAAGATCAGACAAATCCAATGAGCTTGTTGCTACCAAAAGCACCAATCCTGCCGTCACCAAAGCGGTTCCGACTGTTCCTAATGATGAACCATGTGAATGATCCGATTGGCGATTTGGTGATTTCTTCGCCTGCAAAGCAGAACTGTGTTGATATGAAATCACTTTAAGCTTGTTTTGGTAATCGTCAAGTGACTCTTGCAAAATTGGAATCAATTCAGCTACTTTGTTGGCAGATGCTGACCCTATTTCGGCAATGATTGTCACAGCTTCACGACCCGCATCTAGGGCATCTTTCAATTGTTGATAGGCGGTCCTACTGGCGGCTAACTTGTCATTTAACTCAGATAGGTGCTGGCTGTCTGCATTGCCCAATGAGGTTAAAAACGCCAGCTTCTCTTGTTTAACAGCTTCGTATTCGTCGTCACAATCAGCTAAAACGACCAAGTCGGCTTCAAAATTTTGCAGTTGTGATTCGAGGCTGGCCATGGTGAGGCGACACTTACTAACGGCCGTTTTCATTTCAAGATATTCGGCCACTTCCTTCGCCAACCGCTCATCTTTGCGTCCTAACAATGAGAAATAAGCCGCTTGCAAGCTCATTCCTTCCAGAGCTGCAACATCCTGCTTCTCATATTTCAACTGAGTTACTAGCAGAGACAACTCTCGCTGCCTTTCAGACAATTGACAATCTATCGCCGCCATCAACGATAAAATACGGTCTCGCTCCTGCACCGTCTTACGAGCTTTAATGAGTTGGGCATTTAATCGTTCAAACTGTCCACGCATGATTGTTGTACATTACGTGCGTCTCTTCATTCTTGTTTCACACTACTCACTTCGTCTTCCGCAAGTAAATCCACCATTCATCCAACCCCTGTTGGACAGCAAAATGCTCAATCTCGCGCAAGGCCCAAACATCATATAGGGGCTGCGGTTCCCATTTGTGCTTGACCAATACGACCTCACCCACATTCGTCGGATTCAGAACACGAAAAATAGCAGGAATCGGATCAGTGTCCAACCGTTCGTCAGCGGCCAACAAATCCACTTCAGCTACAATGGGATCATGCACCCAATCGGGTATCTCAGCCAAGTTCAGGGGTAGGGGATCGGCCGTTTCTGCCAATATGTCTTGCCGCAACGTTTCCACTTCCTTTGCAGATAATGGACTTTGAGCAATCTCATGGATACGTATCAATATTTCCATAATGGGTGTATTGGTCATAGCAGCTACCCGCGCCAGAGAAATACGTGGGGGCATCAGCTTTTGCATCAGCGGATTGTACAATCGCTGAAAATCATGCGGATTTAGGCTGACGATGTAATCAAGAACATTGGGGTGCAATTTGAAGGCTTGGGTCAACTTTGAGTTTGCTGTAACTTGAATAGTCATTCTGTGTCCTTACCTATATCGGCTTGATGAAGGCGGCTCCAGAGAGTTTTGGGGATCGGCGCGACGGCCGTTTCTCCTCCGTCAACTGTGCCAAATGGGCCGCTAAATCTTCCAGGCTGGCTAAATTATGTACCGGTAAAAAATCATCAATAGCGGGCAAAGCCGCCTGAATCCCCCGTGTCAGGGGCTCATAATTTTCTGATCCTAACAAGGGATTGAGCCAGATAAGCCGATAACAACTGCGTTTAAGCCGAGCCATCTCCTGTCGCAAAAGATCAGGGTCGCCGCGATCCCAGCCATCGCTGATGAGCAGCACCACCGCGCCACGTCCTAACACCCGCCGCCCCCACTCAAAATTAAACGTTTTCAATGACTCGCCAATACGTGTGCCCCCGGCCCAATCATGGACGTGCTGCCCTACCTCTTGCAAAGCGCGATCCACGTCCTTACCCTGCAATTGGCGCGTAACACGTGTGAGACGGGTGCTAAAGACGAAAGATTCAACAGATTGATCTAGCCCCTCAGCTAGGGTATAAACGAAATGCAGCAACATACGTGTATACTGCTCCATTGAGCCGCTGATGTCGGCGATAACAATGAGGGGGCGGGGCTTGTATTTGTATTGACGGCGTGGCCATTCCAACACTTCACCCCCGTAGCGCAAGTTTTTACGAAGACTGCGGCGTAGGTCATAAGAACGGCCGTCTCCAGTCTTTCTCCTTCTCGTTTTCCGCAGCCCCAACTGCCACACCATCTGGCTCATCACCTGCTTGATGGCCTGCATCTCCGTCTGTGTCAATTCACTAAAATCCTTCGTCCGTAATAGTTCACGACTGCTGTAGGTGCGTGTGATCTCCAGAATTTCGCGCAGATCTTCCTCACCATCCTCATCTGAAGCTGCGGCTGGCTCTTCATCCAAAAGTGGCGGTGTGATGATTGGCTCTTCGCTTTCTTCTTGACCCGCCGCACGAATATCCAGCAGTGCGCCAAAATTGACCCCTTCACCCTTCGGTCTGCGCCAAAACAGGTCAAAAGCCTGGTCAAAAAGAGGCAGATCATCCTGATCATGCACCAGCAGACCGCGCACTGTATAGAAGAAATCCGCCTTACGGCCGATTTCCACAAAGTCCAAGGCCTGCACCAAATCAATCATCCGGCCCGGATTGATGTCCAGCCCCAGGGCACGCAGCAAACGGCCGAACAAAATCAAATTATGCAGCAAGTTACCGTGCCGTATCTTAGTCTCCAATCTCTAATCTCCAATCTCTCAATCAGCGACCGCTAATCAGCGACCGCTAATCAGCGACCGCTAATCAGCGACCTTTACCCGATCCAAAATCTGTTTCGCTGTTTCGCCATTAATACGGCCGATGTCGTCCTGATATTTTAGAATCACACCCAGTGTGTCATGCACCACATCCAGCGTCAGGGCTTGTTGATCCAAGGCCACTAAGGCCGATGTCCAGTCCAGCGTTTCGGCCACACCGGGCAACTTGTACAAGTTGGCTTCCCGCAGTTCTTGAATATAACGGGTTACTTGTCGGGCCAACTGTTCCGGCGCATCAGGCACCTTGGCCTGTACAATATCCAGCTCTTTCTCAAAATTGGGATAATCAATCCAGTAGTAAATGCAGCGTCGCTTAAGGGCATCATGCACCTCGCGGGTGCGGTTGGAGGTTAGCACCACCACTGGTGGCTTTGCGGCCTTAATCGTACCAATTTCGGGGACAGTGATTTGGAAGTCAGACAAAATCTCCAGCAAAAAGGCTTCAAACTCTTCGTCACTGCGATCCACTTCATCAATGAGTAGAACCGGTGCTTTTTCGCGGCTAACTTCGATGGCTTGTAGGAGAGGCCGTTGCAACAAAAACTCCTCACCAAACAGTTCCGCCTCCTGTGCCTTCTCTCCCCGCGCTTCCAGCAGCCGGATATGCAACATCTGCCGCGTGTAGTTCCATTCATACACTGCCTGGCTCACATCCAGCCCTTCATAACATTGCAGCCGAATCAGTTCTGTATCCAATAACCCAGCAATCACCTTAGCAATTTCCGTTTTGCCCACCCCCGGCTCCCCTTCCAAGAACAGGGGGCGTTGTAGTTTGAGGGCCAGGAAAACGGCCGTTGCCAACCCTCGATCGGCAATATAAGCGTGTCCCCGCAGCATCGCTTGTAACTGATCAATCGATTCAATATTCATAAACTCTCCATAATGTAGTCAACTTTCAGTTGACCTGTTGCAATCAAGTAATTTTACGCTGGCTCTGTTAATACCACCAGCTACAGCAGGCTATCTCTAGAGTTGGTTATTGGGCAGTGAAGCCGCCGTCAATTGTCAAAGTCGCACCATTGGTATAGGAGGATTGCGACGATAGTAGCCAAACTACGGCCTGCGCCACTTCCTCTGCTTCGCCCAGGCGACGCATAGGGTTCACGCGCTCGGAGGTTTCCACAAATAGGGGGAAAGCGGTGAAGCCGCGCTCGACCATGGGTGTGCGAATGACGGAGGGGCAGACGGCATTGACGCGAATGCCTTTACGGCCGTATTCCACCGCCGCCGAACGCGTCAAACCCACCACCCCATGCTTACTAGCCCCATACACGGGCATACTGTGTGTGCCCACTAGCCCCGCCGCCGAAGCCGTGTTTACAATCGTGCCGCCGCCCTGGGCCAACATCTGCTGAATCTCATACTTCAGGCAGAGCCACACTCCTTTCAGGTTAACAGCCATGATGCGGTCAAAATCCTCTTCAGTCACATCGGCCGTACGCACTACATCACCCTCTATGCCCGCATTGTTGAAGGCACAATCAAGACGGCCGTATTCCCCCACCACCATCTGCACCATCCCCTGCACTTCAGCCGACTGCGACACATCGGCCAGCACAAAGGCAGCCTCACTGCTGCGCTCGGTCAACATCTGCACCGTCTCTCGGCCACTGCTCTCGTCCACATCCACCACCACTACCGTGGCTCCCTCCTTAGCACACAAAACGGCCGTTGCCCGTCCAATGCCCGAACCACCACCTGTTATCAGAACCACTTTATCTTCAAGTAACATTTTCTTTCTCCAAGTATTTAGTATTCAGCGTTCAGTAATCAGTCCAGAACCCACTGAATACTGAATACTGACTACTGATTACTAATCTTACCCCTCGGCAAACCCCGCTCCATAATCTCGTCCAATAGCCCCCCATGACCCAATGCAAAAATATCTTCGTGCGTGAGTTTATCGCCTACAAGTAAATGCGGCAGCACCCAATCTACAATATTCACTTTAGGGCTGCGGGCACAGCCAGGGGCGCCTAGAATGGGCACACCGTTGAGTTCAGCTAGCAGCAGTAAATTTCCGGGATCAACAGGCGCACCAAAGGCGATAACTTCGCCACCTGCTCGCCGGATAGCGCGGGGGGCGATATCATTTTCATCCATCACGGCCGTTTCCCCCGCCAACACAATCAAATCAGCCCCCAATCGCTGTGACAAAACATCGGCCAACTCCACTTCCCCCTGTTCATCCTCCAAAGGCACAAAATCCACCGAAGTGATGGTTGCCCCCAACGCAGTTAGCCGCTGGCGCAAGGGTGGATCAAACCCCTGAACAATCCGCTTTTGGGCCGTAGGCGAACCTGATAGAATCAGAGCCGCCTTGCGCGGTTGCAGCGCATCCACTTGAATGATGGGGCCGTTTTTAGCAGCGATAGATTCGGCCGTTTCCACAACCTGCTCAGGAATGGCATAGGGCAAAATCTTCACCGTCGCTACCAAATGATTTTGCCGCCCTTGCTGGCGACCCACTGGCAAACTCGTGCGCAGCGTCGCCAGTGTCACCCCTTTGCAGGCATTAATCTGGGTCAGCCGAGCTGCATCCACCCGGAAAACCCCCAGCCCCTCAGCAAAAAAATTGACCCGCCCCGTAGCTGGCCCTGCCAAACGCAAACCATCACCAACCACAGCTTGCGCCACCCGCCAAGCGGCCATATTCTCATCCACATCCCCCGCCTCCAACTCCGCCACATACACCGTCGAACGGCCGATTCTGCGCAGCGTAGCTACATCATCAGCTGTTATTGGTTTGCCCTTACGAAAAATGCGACGGCCGTCCAAACCAGCAATATTATGGCCCAAAATCTTACCCTCTGCCTGCTCAAGCGGAACCGGGCCAAACTTCATCGAAATATCCTTTGGTCATGTCTGGGGGATGGGTTACAATGCGCTAAGTTCACAACCCTAACTATACAAGTTTTTAACTTAACAACCCACTACCTTAGGAGTTCCCCATGTACGAGCAAACGTATCGAAAATCCCTCACCGATCCTGCTGACTTTTGGGCCGAAGCCGCCGCTGATGTCCACTGGTACCAAAAATGGGACGAAGTAGTAGACGATAGCAATCCACCTTTTTACCGCTGGTTTAGTGGTGGTCAAGTCAACACTTGTTATAACGCCCTGGACATCCATGTGGCGAACGGCCGTGCTGATCAACTGGCCCTCATCTACGACAGCCCTGTCACCAACAGTATCAAAAGCTATACCTACCGCCAACTACGTGACGAAGTTGCCATATTTGCTGGTGCACTAGCTGAGCAAGGCGTACAAAAAGGAGATCGCGTCATCATCTACATGCCCATGGTTCCCGAAGCCGCCATCGCCATGCTGGCCTGTGCCCGCATCGGGGCCATTCACTCCGTCGTCTTTGGCGGTTTCGCCGCCAACGAACTAGCCACGCGCATAGATGATGCCCAGCCCAAACTGATCGTTTCTGCCTCTTGCGGCATCGAAGTCAGTCGCGTCATTCCCTACAAACCCCTGCTCGACAAGGCCATCGAATTGGCGCAGCATAAACCCGCTGGCTGCATCATCCTGCAACGCCCCCAAGCTACTGCTGAACTCAAGCCTGATTACGATCATGATTGGATGGACCTAATCGCTAAGGCCCAGCCTGTAGATTGCGTCCCCGTTGCCGCCACCGACCCCCTCTACATCCTCTACACCTCTGGCACAACCGGCGTTCCCAAAGGCGTGGTACGTGACAATGGCGGTCATCTCGTGGCCCTCAAATGGAGCATGAAAAATGTCTACAATGTCGATCCTGGCGATGTCTACTGGGCTGCTTCCGATGTCGGTTGGGTCGTGGGCCACTCCTACATCGTCTACGCCCCCCTTTTCCACGGCTGCACTACCATTTTGTACGAGGGTAAACCAGTAGGCACGCCCGACCCCGGGGCCTTTTGGCGCGTCATTTCCCAGCACAAGGTCAATGTGCTGTTCACCGCCCCCACTGCTTTTCGGGCCATTAAGCGGGAAGACCCAGACGGCCGTTACCGGCAACAGTACGATCTCAGCCACTTCCGCACCCTCTTCCTGGCTGGCGAACGCTGCGACCCTGATACCCTATTCTGGGCGCAAGACCAACTCGGCATCCCCGTCATTGACCACTGGTGGCAAACAGAAACAGGCTGGCCCATGGGGGCCAACTGTATTGGCCTGGAAATGTTGCCTATCAAGGCTGGTTCCTGCACCAAACCGGTTCCCGGCTATGATATTCAAGTGCTAGATACTGCGGGGCATCCTGTGGCCGCTAACGAGATTGGCAGCATTGTCGTCAAGCTCCCTATGCCTCCTGGCTGTCTACCCACCCTGTGGAACAATGACCAACGCTATCAAGATGCTTATTTGAGTGAATATCCTGGCTACTATTTAACGGCCGATGCTGGCTATAAAGACGACGACGGCTATCTCTTCATCATGAGCCGTACCGATGATATCATCAACGTCGCGGGCCATCGCCTTTCCACCGGTGGCATGGAAGAAGTCCTGGCTGCCCACCCCGATGTGGCCGAATGTGCCGTCGTCGGTGTAAACGATGATCTAAAAGGCGAAGTCCCTGTGGGCTTCATCGTTCTCACCGCTGGCATAGAACGGGATCATGCCACTATTGTCCAAGAACTGATCCAAATGGTGCGTGATCAAATCGGCCCCGTGGCTTCCTTCAAAATCGGGACTGTTGTCGAACGGCTGCCCAAAACCCGCTCCGGCAAAATCCTACGCGGCACCATCAAAAAGATCGCTGACGGCCAAGAATATCGTATGCCGGCTACCATTGACGACCCCATCATTTTGACAGAGATGACTGAGGCCTTATCAGAATTGGGTTATCCGCAAAGCTAGATCGCCTTGGCCACCCACTTCCATTCAGAAGCGACAATTTGTAGACGGAGCTAGTGACAACTATGACTAAACGACAACAATTCAAAGCCAAGATGATCGTTGCCTATCAAGATGGAGAGCATCGTCTATTACAAGATGGATGTCTTGTCGTTGCTGGTAACGAAGTTATCCATGTGGGAAAATCGTTTGACGGTTCAGTTGATGAGATAATTGATGCTGGTGACTGTGTCATTACACCTGGTTTTATTAATACGCATACACATCTAGCTGGATCGCCTTTGGACAAATCCTTCATCGAGGATATTGGCAGCCGACAGTTTTACCTGTCTGGCTTGCCCGTCATGTTGAAGGCTCGGGCGGGAGCGATGGGTCAAAGAGAACGTGAAGCCTGTGTCGATTACTCCATGGCTGAATTAATCCGCACGGGGACAACAACGGTGATGGAGATGGGTGGCATTGGCGATTATGTGGCTGACGCCGTAGAGCAGGTTGGCTTACGAGCCTACATTGCTGATATGTATGCCTCTGCCTGCTGGACGGCGCACGACGGGAAACAAGTAGGCTATGATTGGGATGAAGCTGCTGGGGTTGCAGGCTTTGAAAAAGCGGTCAAGTTGATTGAACGTATTGATGGCCGGGCCAACGGCCGTATTAAAGGCTTCCTCAGCCCCGCCCAAGTTGATACTTGCACGGAAGAATTGCTCCGAATGAGTCGCCGGGCTTCCGATGACATGCAAGTCCCCCTGGCACTGCACACCAGTCAGGCTGTTTTTGAATTTCAGGAAATGGTCAGACGCCATGCCCTCACCCCGATAGAGTGGCTAGAGTCCATTGATTTCTTGAGCGAATGGTGCATTCTGGGTCATGTTATGTTTCCGGCTGGTCATAGTTGGGTGAACTTTGCCGGAGACGACCTCTCGATTTTAGCCAAATATAAGGCATCAGTGGCTCATGCCACCTGGGTTTTCAATCGCCGAGGATTGGCTTTAGAATCCTTACCCACCTACTTAGAGACAGGTGTTAATGTCTGTCTGGGCACAGACACAAGCCCGCAATCAATGATTGAGGCCCTGCGCTGGACTGCTGTCATCGGCAAAATCATGATCCGCCAGACTGAAAAATCTACGGCGGCTGATGTATTCAATGCGGCCACACTCAACGCGGCTAAGATGCTGCATCGAGATGATTTAGGACGCATTGCTGTCGGGGCCAAAGCCGATTTGCTTTTCTGGGATGCTAATTCAATTTTTATGATTCCGCTGCGTGATCCGATCAAGAATATCGTTTACAATGCGACGGCCGAAGATTTGAAGGATGTCATGATTGATGGCGCCTGGGTCATGCGTGATAGGCATCTACTAACTCTTGACGAACGAAAGGTGAAGCAACAGTTGCAAGCCGCAGGAGAGCGCGTTTGGGCCGCCATCAATCCAGAAATTGCCACACACATAGATGAACTATCCCCTCAATCCTTTCCAGCTTTCCAACTGTAAGTTATCGTTCAAAAATCACTTAACGATTTGAGTTCCCTTTAGGAACTGGGGAACTCATACAGCAGCAAAAAAGGCGACTCTGCAAAGGAGTCGCCTTGCCCCTTTCCCAACCGGGCATGCTATTTGGATCAAAAAAGCCAGTAGATACTGCTATCTACCGGCTCCTGTTTACTGCTTCTAGATTGGTTCAATCTTACTAATTAATTAAGCGCGTTCAGCTGCCTTCATCAAGGCGCGTTTGACAAACACGGGCGCCATAGCCCGACGATAGTCGGCACTGGCGTGGATATCACCCATCACATCATCGCCGAGATCGTTAGCAACGGCCGTTGCCGCCGCCGCAATGTTCTCCGCACTAAGTTCCTTGCCCACCAAAGCCGCTGCCACAGAGGGGCAAGCCGTGGCCGTTGGCGTTAAGCCACCCACAGCCACACCAGCGGCGGTACAGACGCCAGCCTCAACCGTCACCCGTGCTGCCGCCCCCACCATCGCATAGCGCGACGCCGGATTAAACAGCTTGGCATAGGCCGAACCCGTGTTGGCCCCATCTTGGGCCATCGACACTTCCGCCACCAGTTCACCATCTTCCAGCGCCGTTTCAAACAGGCCAACAAAGAAATCACCTGCTTTGATGATGCGCGTGACGCTGCTGCTAATAGTCGAAATATCGGCATCAAGGGCCACTAACACCGTTGGTAAGTCTGACGCCGGATCAGCATGAGCAATATTACCGCCCACTGTGCCGCGATTCCGTACCTGTGGATCACCAATCATGCCCGCCGCTTCGGAAAGCGCACTGGGAACATCTGACGAAGCAGCAACGAGCGCGTGCGTCGTCCCCGACCCAATGCCGACATAGCCAGAATTGGCGCTGATAAATTTAAAATCATCAATGCGACCAATATCAATGATCGTGCCAGGGTCAGCCAGGCGTAGGTTCATCACGGGAATCAAGCTGTGTCCGCCAGCCATCACCTGCGCGCCAGGATTTTGAGCAATTAATTCAAGGGCGTTGGCTGGATCCGTTGCCCGATAGTAATCAAATTTTGGTGGATACATTAGTTACCTCCTCCATTAGCTGCCTGAATAGCATTATGAATTTTTTCGGCCGTTAGCGGCATTTCCAAATGAGTGATACCTAGTGGGGTCAGGGCATCTATCACCGCATTAGCTACCGTAACTGTGCCAGCAATCGTACCCATCTCACCAGCACCCTTCACGCCCAATGGATTATGCGGTGAAGGTGTCTCAATTCGTCCAGTCGCAATTTGTGGAAAACCATCTGCTCGTGGCATAGCGTAGTCGAGCATTGTGCCACTCAATAGTTGTCCATTGTCATCATAAGCACCATTTTCCCATAAAGCCTGACCCACACCCTGAGCGATACCACCTACAAGTTGGCCATCCACAATGAGTGGGTTAATGACATTGCCCACATCGTCCACAGCTCCATACTTTAATATGGTTACTTCACCTGTGTTGCGGTCAACTTCCACTTGGGCGATATGAGCGCTGTTGGGGAAAGTGAAGTTAGCTGGATCGTAGTAGGCAGACTCTTCCAAGCCCGGTTCCATACCTTCAGGCAAGTTTTCGGCCGTTGTGAGCTCAAAAGCCAATTCGCCAAACGACTTGGCCTTATCGGGCGACCCTTTAACATGTATCTGGCTCGTTTCCCGGTCATATACCATATCCTCTACGGCCGCCTCTAGTTGGTGTGCCGCCAGCTTGGTTATCTTGTCCCGAATCTTTTCAGCACTTCTGACTAGCGCGCTACCACCTACCGCAGCACTACGGCTGCCATAAGTGCCGACACCATATTGCACCCGTTCGGTATCACCATGTACGACTTCTACATCTTCAACAGGAATGCCAAATTCATCGGCCACAATCTGCGCGAATGTTGTTTCATGACCTTGCCCATGTGAATGGGAGCCAGTAAGTGCAGTCACCTTGCCGGTGGGATGAACACGGATTGCGCCACTTTCGTAAAGACCAATGGCTGCACCCAAGCCAAAGGCTACGGCCGCAGGCGCCGGCCCACTAGCTTCAATACAACCGCTGACACCCACACCAACAAGACGGCCGTCTTGCCGCGCCTGTGCTTGTTCTGCCCGCATTCCATTGTAATCAGCCACTTCTTCTGCTTTGTCGAAGAGAGCTTGATAATTGCCACTGTCATATAGGAAAGCTACCGGTGTTTGATAGGGGAATTCATCCACTCCAATTAGATTCTTACGCCGAATTTCAATCGGATCCATACCCAACTTATTAGCGGCCACATCAATCACCCGTTCTAGCAAATAGCTGGCTTCTGGTCGCCCTGCTCCACGATAGGCATCTACAGGAACGGTATTCGTCATCGTCCCGTAAGCCTCACCATAAATGGCAGGCAATTTGTACAAGCCAGAGAACAACGTAATGTAAAGAGCTGTCGGAATCAAGGGAGCAAAGGTAGATAAGTAGGCTCCCATATTGGCATAGGTTGTCACATGCAAACCCGTAAACGTCCCATCATTATTGACACCCAATTTGCAATAGCTGACATGATCACGGCCGTGTGCATCCGTCATAAACGACTCACTACGGGTGGCTACCCACTTTGCTGGCCGACCAACAGCACGTGACACCCAAGGCACAATAACCTCTTCAGGGTAATGGAAAATCTTGCTGCCAAAACCGCCACCCACATCCGGCGAAATGACACGCAATTTATGTTCGGGAATGCCTAATGTAAAAGCACCTAACAACAAGCGAATCGTATGTGGATTCTGGCTCGTTGTCCACACGGTCATGGATTCCATAAAGCCATCCCACTGCGCCGCACAAGCGCGAGGCTCCATCGCATTCGGGATAAGTCGTTGGTTAATCAAATCCAATTCCACTACATGATCCGCATTCGCCAGAGCCTCGTTGGTAGCATCAGCATCACCCAAAGGCCAATGGAAGCTGCAATTATTGGGGACATTGTCGTGAACCTGAGGTGCGCCTTCATCCATAGCACCTTTAGCATTTACTACAGCTGGCAGCACATCATAATCTACTTCTATTAAATCTAAAGCATCATGGGCAATATAAGCAGTCTCAGCTACAACCACAGCAACACCATCACCCACATGGCGAGCTTTATCAATGGCTAAGGGATTGTGTGTTGGCAATTTGATACCATCAAAAGTCCAACCACAAGGAAGCGCACTAGCTCCGCCATCTAACAAATCTTGTCCTGTATAAACGTCTAATACGCCAGGCAAAGCTTTGGCTGCCTCAGAATCTATACCATTGATCTTGGCGTGGGCATGAGGGCTGCGTTTAACTGCAACATGCACCATACCCGGCATTTGCAAATTAGCTACATACTTGCCCTTCCCCTGAATAAAACGCGGGTCTTCCACCCGCTTCATACTCTTACCAACATACTTACCCATCAGTCACCTCCCATCGCTGCCGCAGCCGCCTTGACCGATTTAACGATGTTTTGGTAACCGGTACAACGACAGATATTGCCTTCCAGACCATGTCGAATTTCATCTTCCGTGATGTTGAGGTTATTCTCGACCAATTTGGTAGCTGCCATAATCATGCCTGGGGTACAGTAACCGCATTGTAGGCCGTGATTGTCCCAAAAGGCTTGCTGCATAGGATGTAGTTCGCCATTGCTGGCCAGCCCTTCGATGGTGGTGACCTCAGCACCATCAGCTTGGACTGCCAGGCAGGTGCAGGACTTCACAGCCATACCATTCATATGAACGGTGCAAGCACCACATTGGCTCGTGTCGCAGCCGATGTTTGTGCCTGTTAAGCCCAAATCGTCGCGCAAAAAATGCACTAACAGTGTACGCGGTTCAACATCTCGTTCATATGCTTTTCCATTTACAGTCATGTTCACTTTCATAGGATACCGCCTCCTTCTATTTGTTGTGGTAACAGTTTGAGATGGGGAAATAAAAAAATGATTGGGTGGAATTGTTCGATATTAGACCATTGCACCTCCTTGTGCAAAATCGTTCGTTCCTAGATTGGTTCAATCTTCAAGGCTTGTCCTGAGCATAGCCGAAGGATTGAACCAATCTAGCTCAATTACTTTCTTTCAAAATACGGGCCACCTTTCGGGCTACTTTGTTGGCCCACCAATTGCTAATGATGCGGAACAAAATAAGGCCACCGATGGCCATCACAATTTTGTTCATCATTTCGCCTTGTTCGTCAGCCGGGACCAGCTCTTCAAAGAAATTTTTGGCCACACCCAAGGCGAATTCCGTTTGGGTTGGAGCTGCTACTGGCGGTGGTGGGGCTGGGGTGAATTCAGAAGATCGGCCGTTTACTGGAGCTTGGTTAGCCTGAACACGGGCTTGTACTTGCTGGTCAAGCCCTTCTAGGCTTTGGCGAATAATGGCTTTGGCCGAGGTGTCAATGAGCCGTTGTCCAACTTGGGCAATACGGCCGCTCACCTGGGCATCCCCCTCATAATCCATGACAGTGGTATCCTCTTCTGCGGTCAAGTGCAGTTTACCTGTGCCTTTAATGATACCGGCCGGGCCACGGCCGTTTACTTCCAAATGATAACTTTCTGGCTCCTGAATGTCGGATAAAATGACCTTGCCCTTAAATTTGCCCTGAACCGGGCCAACTTTAATGTTGAGTTGACCTTCATACTCGCCTTCGGCAGTCTTTTCCAGTTTATCACAACCCGGCATCACCCGCGCTAACACTTCTGGGTCAAGCAACATCGGCCATACCACATCCTGTGATGCGTTAAATGTGTGACTTCCTTCAATCTTCATGGATTGCTCCTTGTCTGTTTTTATGTAACTTGTGGTTGAATGTCATTTTGGATGGAACTTCCGGCAAAGCTGCTGAAAGTTTGTATAAATGTACCTAATCTATATAGGCGTGTCAAACGTTTTGCCAATGACTACGGGATTAGTTATTATCTGTTTGTGATTGAGTTAACAGGCGTTCAACAAGAGGCTGTTGAGGCCGATTTCACTACCTTCCTCCTGGGGCCAGCCGGGACGGGCAAAACGGCCGTTCTGCAACACCGCCTCCTCCACCTATTACAAAACGGCGAAACCGCCTACACCCTTCTCGTTATCATCGCCGAACCTGATCACCAGCAACGCCACCTGGATGCCATTCACCAATCTGGTCTTGGCCCCTACACCGAGCTTAAAATCACCACCTACAACAGCCTAGCCCAAGAAATGACCGCCCTCTTTTGGCCGCTTGTAGCCCGGGCGGCTGGTTTTTCTCGCCCCTACCAGCCACCCACTGTGCTGAGCTACGACTTGGCCCAGTTACTCATGTGGCACATCGTCACGCCCATGTTAGAAGAAGGAGCCTTTACCAACCTACGTTTACGCCCCCAACAAATTGTGAGTCAATTGCTAGACACCCTAAACCGGGCTGCTCTCAATGGTTTAAGTTTGGAAGCGGCCATCGAACGACAAATCGCCACTTGGGTAGGCGAGCCGGAGCGCGTATTGCATTTGCAAGATGCAGCCAAAGCCGCCCACGTCTTCCGCAAGACGTGCCTAGAAAACAGCCTGCTGGATTTATCATTGGTCGTCGAAGTGTTCGACACACAACTGGTGCAGCATCCTGAATTTCATCGCTATTTTAGCGAACGTTTTCGTCATCTGCTAGTAGATAATGTGGAGGAGCAAACACCCGCCGGACAAAACTTTATACGCAACCTGATGGACAAGACCCAAACGACCATGATTGCCTATGATGCCGGTGGTGGCTACAAACGCTTCCTGGCAGCCGATCCTTTGGGGGCTAATCAGTTCCACACATTGTGTCAACGGGCTTATGATTTCAACAAGAGCTTTGTCTCGCCACCAGAGATGGGGCATGCGGCGAACCTGGCTGAGAACTATTTGCTGCACAGCAACAAGCCTACGTCTGAGGCACAGTCAAGGGTATTGCAGGTGGTAGACGGCCGTTATCGCCGCGAAATGCTCACCAACCTTGCCCCCGTTTTAACCGACCTCCTAAATGATGGTGTTCTGCCCAACCAAATCGCCATCATCGCCCCCTACCTAGATGAAGCCCTGCGCTACACCCTCACCGAAACCCTGCGCGAGGCTGGCATCCCCTACTATTTATTGCGCCGCCGCTCCAGCCCCCGCGAAGAGCCACGCATCCGCGCCTGGCTCACCTGGCTAGCCTTGGCTCATCCTGATTGGGGCAGCAAACCTTCAGCCTACGATGTGGCCGAAGCCATGACGCTCAGCATCAATGGCCTCGACCCCGCGCGGGCCGAACTACTCACCGAACGTCTTTACCAACCCGACATCCCCACCCTGCTACCAGCCGAAGAATTACCAGAACGCATCCGTGAGCGTGTTGGCTGGGATATGGCGGGCTTAGTCGAAGAACTGCGCCTGTGGTTAGAACGGCATGGCGGTCAGTCATCCCTAGATGTATTTCTGCACAACCTATTCACCCAACCCCTCTCCCAACACCGCTTCCAACCCACGCCTGATTTAGCGGGAGCGGCCGTTTGTGATTGGCTGGTGCGTTCGGCCACACGGCTGCGCCAAGCGGCTCCCACCATCGGCTGGCATACTCCCGCCGAAATTGGCACAGCCTTCATCGA
Organism: Promineifilaceae bacterium (SeqCode); assembly: GCA_965223555.1. Taxonomy (GTDB): domain Bacteria; phylum Chloroflexota; class Anaerolineae; order Promineifilales; family Promineifilaceae; genus CBDCWU01. Next base: position 645,798 of record CBDCWU010000007.1, on the reverse strand, counting down.
TGGCATCTACCAAGGGCTTGTCACCGCCAATCCACCCGACTTAGGCGACCCACCCGACCCCAATGGCCTGATGATTTCCACCATTTATGGCTATTTGCTATCGGGGCATCCAGTGCGGGTGCAGGTATGGTTAGAAACGGCCGCTACTGGCTGGTGGGACATCCCCAATCAACCGCTCAGCAACGCCTTCATCTTAGCCCAAAGCCGCAACCCGCAAGAGCCCTGGACCATGGAAGAAGACTTCGCCATCCGCAACCAGCTCCTCAGCCGCCTCATACGCGGCCTCACCGCCCGCTGTGCTAACGGCATCATTTTGGCCAACAGCGACCTAGACCGACGTGGCTTACGCCAAGAAGGTCCCCTATGGCGAGCCTTAGAGCCGATTATCAAACAACCTGTTTGAGTTAAAATTTGTTTCCCACCCACACCTCCATTTTTAACAATGCCGCCCTAGAACAGCAGGTTTTGTCCCGCTATGATTTGCCACAACCTGCACACTGTGCCTTTTTCCGGCAGGGACTGAATGACACTTATCAGGTGAAAACGGCCGTTTCCACCCACTATCTTCGCGTCTACCGCCACCACTGGCGCACTCCATCCCAAATCGAAGCCGAAATTGCGGTATTGTATGAGCTAGCCCAGGCCGGGTTGCCCGTTTCTGCGCCAGTGTCACAGCGAGACGGCCGTTTCCTCACACCCATCCCCGCCGCCGAAGGTACACGCTACGCCGTTCTCTTCACCGCCGCTCCCGGCCAACTGCACATCAACCCCACGTCGGAACAGAGCTACACGTTAGGCCAAGTAACTGCACAAATGCATACTGTGTTTGATGGTTTGCCCGCCAACTATACACGTTCTGAAATGGATGTGGCCTATTTCGTGGAACGGCCGTTTACCAACATACAGCGCATCTTCGGCCACCTCCCCCAACAAATGGCAATCCTATCCCAAGCCATCCAAACTCTCTCCACTCACCTCTCCACCCTACCCAATTCCAACATCGGCCTTTGCCACGGCGACCTGCACACGGGCAATGCTCATTTCGCAGGTAACAGGCCTACCCTTTTTGACTTTGACTGCTTGGGTTATGGTCATCGCGCCTACGATTTGGCGACCTTTTATTGGAGTCGCTTGTTGTTTGAAGCAGATGGGAGCCGACAGCAAGCATGTTGGCAGGCTTTTTTGGCAGGATATGAAGCGGAACGGCCGTTACACCCCACCACCCTATCCCTTATCCCTATCTTCACCCTAGCGCGACAACTGTGGGTTATGGGCATCCACACTGATCATGTGACCGCCCATTACGGCCGTAGTTGGCTCAACCAGAAATACATCCAAAAACATTTCGGTTTTTTAGAAAAGCTGTGGGCAGGCCTTGACCTTCACTGACGGGCATTTCGCCCACACCCGCTGCCACAAAATCGTCCTGGAACGCAACCACTGCGCAGCGCCCATAAAACCAAGAAGCAGTTGGACACATATTTATTTCCGTTTTTCTACGGAACTATATGCGCCCAACTGCTCTGGCAGTTTCACCTAGCGTCTATTCAAGAAACCTTAATTAGACGGCCGTACCTGTACCTGCATGAAATTCCCCTGTGCCGATACATTTACAACGTGAATCGAGGTACCTGTATTGGGAGTTATCACACTGCTCCACGGGATGGAGGGATCAAAATATGAATTATTATCATCAAATACAGGAACTGCCGGTAAGCTCGGATGATCGGATGGCTGGCTGAGCCAATGCAACGTAATAGCATCTGTCGGTTCTAAGCCAAAGGTGGCATCATAGGTTTGAACACGGGGTCGCCAGACACCGCCATCAGCACGTAACATAGCTTCAGGATGAGCATCAATGGGCAGAATCAGGCCTTGACCGGGATGTTGCGGCGTATTATTGTCAGTTTGGGAGGTGTCCCAATAGCTGATTAACAAGCCATCTTGATAGGGGAAACGTTCTACCCAGTCGCCTAATGCTGGATTGTCCAGAAAACCGAAGTTGTAAGCGCCGTCTCTTAGGCCTTCATCATAGCCACGATACTGACGATATTCAGCCAGGTAGTAATTATTAAACAGAGCTGTTTCAGTACCCGTGGAAACATTGAAACCAGCAAAGGTCCAGCCGGCATTAGCTTCAGCCCCATCGGGTGGAGAACCGTTGACCGAAATCTCATCAACCATCAAGCCAGGGTTCACAACTGCAACATCTGTCCAGTAACGAAAACCAAGCAATACATCACCTGTATATCCTGAGAGATCGGCAGTCAATGCTGCCCAACCACCGGAACTACCAGTGATGCCATTGCCGAAATTCTGTCCATTTGGATCAGCAGCTGTAGAGAAGTTCGTGGACACACCATTCCAAGAGGCCCCGCCATCATCGGAAACGACCACATAGGCATAATCCCAGTCAACTTCTATATCGAAATTGACCTGAGCGGTCAGGGACGAGCCTGCCGGTAGGTTGAATGACTTGTACATGAAGTTGTCTAGATTGTTACCAGACCCACTGTAATAAAAGTGATCGCCAGCATAGGGTGAGCCAATGTTAGTGATGACTTCTTTCTGGGGCAGAACCACAAACAAGCCTTGAGCTTGTTTGGTGTTAGTTTCTGCCGGGCCTAGTTTATGGGATGAAGTCTGACCTGCAAAAGCAACCTCATAATTTAACCAGCCCAGTTGGAATTTCTCCCAAGCTCCCATGTGCCCCGGACGAGAGCCAATATCGATTGTACCGTCATTCAGCCATGAGCCAGAGGACATTAAAGTCCAGAAACCAGTTCCATTTTCACCACCTTGGGTTGCATATAAGTCAGGCAAGCCGAGGTCGTGAGCAAACTCATGGGCAAAAACACCTACGCCACCATTCTCAGGTTCAATCGTGTAATCACCAATCCAATAATCACTGTCACCTATCTGAATACCGCCTAGCAAATAGTCAGAGGATGGTCCAGCAACGCCGATAAGATTGAAATAAGCATACCAGCGATGACTCCAGATAGCATCTGCACCATAAATGCCACCACCTGCTTCTTCACCTTCCCCAGCGTGAACCGACTGGAAATGGTCGATGTAGCCATCAGGTTCATCAAAGTTGCCATCACCGTCCCAGTCGTAGCGATCCCAAACGTCGAATTGACTTAAATAATCGTTGATGTCTGCTTGGCTCAAACCCATAGCAATCTGTTTCTGATACCAATCATCCACCGTCTCATCGATAAAAGGCCAGGTATCGAAGAAGCTTCGGCCATAGCGAGCTGCATTATGTTGTGCCTGTCCCCAATCTGTTACATCACCATTGACTGTGTAACGGTTCGAGGATAGTTCGATATAGAAGTTGCGCATGGAGTTTGCACCTGATTGGTCAGCGAACAACAGCTCCATGTAATGATCTTGGTTGAAATCTGGCGCCCAGATTGTGGAGTTATCGTAATTACGATCGGGTTCTGGGATTTGATTATGTTGTGGGCCTGGAAGTCCGCCTGGATAACCGGGATGCTCTACATCACTAAACTCACCCAGCACTGTCCAAATGAGGTCCTCACCCTGACGCTCGAGTTCGACAAACTGGCCCCGGGCTACTTCATGAGTTCTCCCGTGTGCCTTGCCATTTAACTTAGCATCCATCGCTTGTTGGTGCAGAGCACGCTGGTGATCACCAAGGGGGTGAGGTAGGTCGTCTGGTTTGCCAGGATTTCCACCCTGGGCATGATTGGGTGCTTGGGCGGGAGCGCCAAAGACCACTGATGTGAGCATAAATGCAACGATTAATGTGCCTAGCAAAATGCCTTTCTTTCTTACTTTTGGAAACATGTTTCCTCCTCAGTTTGTTTGAAATGTAATAACTAAGATTAAAGATAACAGCTTGTTGTTGATTTGTGGATTAAAAATCGACCCTGGAAATATTCCAAGCCGATAAGCTGATCCCATTTGTGTAATAGCTTGTCATCCATATATGCAAAACATATGGCAAAATTAGAACACTAGCAAAGATGTGAATTGGAATGTATGGGCCCACCTCCTTACATAATATTGTTGAAGTATTAGGGTGCTTGACAACAGATCAATTATATCTTGCTTACCCTGCGTTACAACTTACGATGATCTTTTGAATATGACCTGTTAATGTTTGGCCCCTAGCTTGTCTACTGAATAGGGTTTGAGAACAAAGAAGGACAGGGTGGTTGCTTAGTCTGGTTGCCTGCTACCACGTCACCCACAACGAGTCCAGACCATGAAAGTGATAGGTGTTGCGGTATTGTGGTGTTTGTACAAGCTGTAAATGAGGCAAGCGCTGCAGTAAGAGGGGCAGAGCAATCTGTAGCTCTAGCCTGGCTAGAGGTGCGCCCAGACAGTAATGGATGCCACCCCCGAACGAAACATGAGCATTTTTCTGGCGGCCTAAATCAAGGTTGTCTGGGTTTGGGAATTGGGCAGGGTCACGGTTGGCTGCGCCCAAGAGCAGCGATACCCGGATGCCTTGCCGGAAATGGTGTCCCTCGTACTCTAAATCCTCCAACACCCAGCGGTTAAATTGGTGTAGGGGTGTATCGTAGCGTAGGAGTTCGTTAACGGCCGTTTCCCCACTCACTTCCCCTTTACACCATCTCTCCAACTGGTCAGGCTGCTGCAAAAGCGCATACACCCCATTGCCAATCACATGTACGGTGGCCTCATGCCCCGCATTGAGCAGCAAGATGCAGGTAGAAATCAGCTCATCTTCTGTCAGCATCTCCCCTGCTTCCTCCACCTCAATGAGTTTGGTGATCAGATCGTCTTGCGGCCGTTGGCGCCGTTCGGCCACTAATTCACGCAAATAAGCTACAAATTCTTGGGCGGCGTAAACGGCCGCTTGTTCACTAGCGGCCGTTCGTTCCAATTCATACATCTTTACCATGGCGTGCGACCAATCCAGCAGACTCTGGCTCATTTCTGTGGGCACACCTAACATCTCCGCAATCACTGTCACCGGAATGGGCGTAGCATAGGCTGTCAGCAAATCCGCCTGTTTGTGTGCTGTCATCTCGTCAATTAGATCGCGGCACAACTGCGTAATGCGTGGCCGCAACCGCTCAATCTGTCGTGCCATAAAGGCCTTTTGCACCAACCCCCGCAGCCTCGTATGCGCTGGTGGTTCCAAATCCAACATCGAAAAGCGATCTACATTATAGAAGGGCTTCAATTCCTCTCGTTCTGGTGGCAGCCCCAACTCCTCAGCCGAAACCACATGCGTGATTTGCCGCCCAAAGCGGCGATCCCGCAATATCTTCGCTACATCCTGATGACGCGTAAACGTCCACAAATCATACTGCTCCCAATAAAAAATCGGCACCCGCTGGCGCAGTTCATGATAAAAGAGGTAGGGGTTGTTATAAAATTTGGGATCGCGGATGTCTAACTGGACATGCTTCGTTTGGGTATCAATCTTCATCATCGGCCTCTAAATAGTTGTTAGTGCTTTTTTCTGTATCTTCCCATCTTAACTTTAACCTGCTATCGTTGTTCGACATTCTTCATATTACGCAGTTGCCTCAACAAACATTTCAGGATATACATCACAATATAATGGATAATAACGTTCGTCATAGCCTTCAACCAGTCTTGCATATTCGGTTCAACCTTTACTATGTAATTTTGTAATTTAGTTGTGGTTCGATTATTTATTTTTCGATTATTTATTTAAGGAAGCTGCCTCAATAATCAATTAGTTGCTTTCACAAACAAATGAGTAGAAGTAGCAAAGGAGACGAAAAAATAGAACAACCTTAAAATGGTTTATTAGGATGTATAGTTGTGATGATTTTTACTCGTCACAATAAGGAAGTGATTAGCATGAAAAAGCTCATGTCCATTCTTGTAGCTAGTATGTTAAGTATCAGTTTGCTTTTGTTTGTTTTATTAAGTGCGACCAGTGCCATAGAAGCCATGCAAGATATATCTCCAGTACAACCTGACAACTCTAACTTGACCAAGACTGTCCCACACCGGGTGCTTACTGAGCACCAAAGTCAGTTACAAAGGGATAGAATTGTAGACCAGGCAGCTCCAGTGATGTTGACATCAGCCTCCTCCTTTACCATAGGCGTCAATTTTACAGGTAGCAATTATAATAATTCAGGTTTCATTCCGCCGGATACTATGGGAGCGGTCGGACCCAACCATGTTGTTGAGCTATTAAACGGCCGTTACGCAGTCTATAACAAAAGCGGTTCCTTTATACAAGGCTCTACACTCGATCAGTTTTGGGTGAGTGCTGGTGTCACACCTGCTGGCAGTTTCTCCTTTGACCCGCGCGTCGTTTATGATAAGTACAGTGGGCGTTGGTTCGCTGTTGCCGTAGATAATGGGGGTGGCGCGAACAATGTCCTTGTTGCCGTGTCGGGTAGCAATGATCCCACGGCTGGGTGGACAGGGTTTGCCATTGATAGCGACTCTGACGACACACACTGGGCAGATTTTCCCACTCTCGGCTTGAACCAGGATGTTGTGGTCGTAACCGCCAATATGTTTGCTATCGTGAGCGGCAGCTCGGCTGTAACAACCTTGGTCTTGCCTAAAAGCGATCTAACAGCTGGCACACCAACGGTTGCCAATGCAACAATATTTGAGGAAACAGCCCCTAATAATACTGGTTTCACTCTCCAGCCCGCCTATGACCAAGACAATGGGAATCTGCCACTGCCTCTTCTGTCATCATTTAATAAGCCAGCTGGCTTTCTGAAAACATCCAGCATCACGGGTACCGCGATCAGTCCTGGACTTGATACAATCGGTGGATTTATTGGTGTGACAGCACGCTCATCACCTCTAGATATTGACCAGCCAGGTCCTAAAGTGGATATTGATGCTAGCAATAACCGCTTCAGTGGCAATGTCGTTATGCAACACATCACTGGTCGCTCTAACCCGAGTCTTTGGGGTGTTCAAGGTGTGGATATTGGAGGTAGAGCAGCCATTGAATGGTATGAGATTGATGCCGTTACCAATGCCATTTTGCAGAGCGGCACTATTTCAGATACCAGTTTAGCTTTTAATTATCCATCCATCGCTGTCAACGATTTTGGAGATGTAGTGATCGGATTTAGTGGCGGTGATCCGAGCACCTATATGAGCACTTATGTGGCTGTTGGTCAGACAAATGGCGGAGTGACAACCTTGAGTGCCCCTCAACAGACGAAAGCAGGTGTGGCTGACTACCAGCGCCTAGATACTAGTGGTCGTAATCGTTGGGGGGATTATAGTGCCACGGTTATTGACCCCTCTAACGAACTGCATTTTTGGACATTTCAGGAGTTTGTCAGTGCCACAGATATATGGGCCATTCAGATCACGGAGATTATTATTTCATCTAATACAGCACCAGTAGCCAATGCCGATAGTTACAGTACGGACGAAGATATGACGCTGACCATAACCGCTTCTGGCGTTTTGACCAATGATACGGATGTCGACGGGGATAGCTTAACGGCCGTTCTCGACACCGATGTCACCAGCGGTACACTCAGCCTCAACAGTGATGGCTCCTTCACATATACTCCAACCCTCAACTTCAATGGGCTAGACACCTTTATGTATGTTGCTAGTGATGGCACTCTAACCGACACAGCCACCGTTACCATTACCGTCACTCCAGTTAATGATGCGCCAGTGGCCAATGATGATAGCTATAGTGTGGATGAGGATACAGTGCTGAACATTGCTGCCTCTGGTGTGCTAACCAATGATACAGACATAGATGGTGATGGCTTAACGGCCGTTCTCGACACCGATGTCACCAGCGGCATACTCAACCTTAATAGCGATGGTAGCTTTAGTTACACACCAACGCTCAACTTCAATGGCCTGGACACCTTTATTTATATTGCTAATGATGGGGTTTTGACAGATACCGCAACAGTTACCATCACTATTGCGGCTGTCAACGATACGCCCGTAGCCAATGATGATCCGACTGTCCTGTATTCCGTCAGCCCATATGATCCTATACTGTACCGACACAACCCAGATTACACAGCAGCCGTAACCCATACCATTATGGTAAGTGGCTTCAATGTAAGTGGTGCCAATGGTATGGCTGTTCATCCTCTAACTGATGAAGTGTATGTCTTGCTAAAATTGCAGGGTGTGACTGGTCGTATGCTTGGTACCATTGATTTGACAACTGGTGAAGCCATCACGATTGGTAATCTGGGTGATAATTTCGCTGGTATTGCTTTTGATAATAACGGCACCCTTTATGGTGTAACTGGTGATGGTGCTAATGTATCTGAATCTTTCTATTCCATTAACACAGCCACAGCCACTCCCACCTTCTTGCGGGCCTTAGGCGGTGGCAGCGACGGGGAAGCCATTGCTTACAATCCTGATGATGGTTTGATGTATCATACCTCTGGTCGAGATACTAATTCTGTCTGGGAATCGATCGACCTAGCAACTTTGACTGTGACCAACATCATCCAAACTGGCTTCAATTACGATGAGGTGTTTGGCCTCACCTACCAAGGGGATGGTATCTTTATCGCCATGAATCTTGACCAAGAGGTTGTCGAGATTGCCGCTACGGGTGTTGCTACCAATACCGGATTTAATACCCCTATGTATCACCGCGGGTTAATATATGTACCAGATGTGTACACCATTTCTGAAGATACATTCTTAAATATGTCAGCACCTGGGCTTCTACTTAATGATTCAGATTTGGATGGAGATGCCTTAACGGCCGTTCTCGACACGCCTCCTCTCAGCGGCACTGTTGTTCTGACGGCCAGCGGTTCTTTCGACTACATACCCGATCCTGACTTCTGTGGCCTGGATTCATTCACCTATCATGCCAATGATGGTCTTATTGATTCAAATAGTGCTACAGTTGTTATTAACGTCACCTGTGTTCCTGATGCCCCTTTGGCGATTGGCGATAATTACAATATTGCTGAGGACACAACGCTAAACATTGCTGCCTCGGGTGTTCTGTCGAATGATATAGATGTAGATGGGGATGTATTAACGGCCGTTCTGGACACCGATGTCACATCTGGCACACTCAGCCTCAACAGTGATGGCAGCTTCATCTACACGCCCACTCTCAATTTCAATGGAGTGGACACCTTTGTTTATGTTGCCAGTGATGGCATCCTAACCGACACAGCCCTTGTGACCATTACCGTACTACCCGTTAACGATGCGCCCCAGGTGAATGCAGGCAATGACCAAACTGTTGACGAAGGGGACACTGTTGCCTTCAGTGGTAGTTACATCGATCCTGGCCGTGCAACTTTCAGCAACGCTAGCGGTGAAGCCATTCATTGGGACTTTGGTGATGGGGCGATAGCTACAAGCAGCTTAACCCCAACCCATGTTTACGCCGACAACGGCGCTTACACTGTCACCCTCACCATCACCGATAGCGAAGGGCTTCCAGCCAGTGATATGCTGCTGGTCACTGTCAACAATGTTGCCCCGAGTGTCACCATTGGCAGTGATGTCACCACCACAACTGGCATGATCCTGACCTTCACAGGTGTGTTCACCGACCCAGGCACAGCTGACACACATACGATTGAATGGGACTTTGGTGACAGCGCCACAGCCTCCGGCTCACTCACCCCCACTCATGCCTATGCCGATCCTGGAACCTACACAGTCACCCTCACCGTCACTGATGACGATGGTGGTATAGGTAGTGCTACTCTTACAGTCACTGTCGAGTCAAGTGGGTACACTATTTTCTTACCCTTTGTGGTTAAAGAAGGTTAGTCCTCGCTTTAGACAGCCGTTTCACGGATGAAACGGCTGTCTTTTCATTTTCGCAACCTACTAGCTCACATATTCAACCATCGCAGCCCAGTCATCAAACTCAATGATTGTTTGTTACAATTATCAGTACAGGATAACAGGCATTTTGAGCCGTATTGCCCTTGTGTAAGTGGTTGCCATACCTGCAAGGACAAATTATGGAAAGCATAACCAGCTTCCTCATCTACAGCATCCTTTTAATCGTCGTCGGCTCGACCCTGGCCTTGCCCATGCGCCTGTCCTTTATGCGCAAACTTTGGCGGCGCAGCCCCCTCCTTGCCAACGCCATCTCGTTGGTATTATCCTTACTGGCCTTCACTCTTCCCCTAATCGGAATGGCCTATCTAGGCGCACAAGCGATCTATGTTTTTGCCACCGTACAACCTCATGGCGGCTCCCTTAGCCCCACGTCACCCAAATATATTCATCGGGATGCCATCATCACTGAATTGTGGCTGCGCCCCCTCTTACCACCGGCTGAATCAAGCTGCATCACCCAAAACATCACTGCTTGTGTCATTGTGGATGAATTCAATGCCCAGCAAACGCCATCTACTTGGAGCAACTATGTATTGATGATTGGTATTCACCTTATTGCCGTCATTGCTAACCAATGGTGGATCGAACGCTGGCGCAAGAAGGGTGGTGGAGAGGAAACGGCCGTTTCCCTTTTTACCCCTCATCATAATGCCAAATCCGCCCCCGATTCACACTTGCCCCCGCCTGATCTGAACCACCAATAACCCACAAAGAGCCATTATGTGCCAACGAGGGAAAGCCATGTATAGGCACAGGCAATGGTTCGGCCAGCGTCCAGCTATCCGTAGCTGGATCATACACCTCCACACTGTTTTCCGTGTGCCGTGCCGCCGATAGAATTTCGCCGCCAGCTACAAAGATTTTGCCGCCCAACACCGCCGCCGCCAATCCACCCCGGGCTACGCTCATCTCTGCGCCATTCAGCCAACTGTCTGTGGCTGGATCATAAATTTCCAGCGACGTTAGTTCACCGGAGCCACGCCACCAGCCGCCGCTGACGTAGATTTTGTGATTGAGGACAACGGCCGTTGTGTGTTCCCGCGGTTGATTCATGGCTGCCAACTCAGTGTAACTGTCTGTTGCTGGATCATAACGATAGGTAGGTTGCCCATCCCCCTTTGTCTCGCCACCCACAATATAAATAGCCCCAGCCAGCGTCACCGCTGCGCCGCCCATACGTGGTGTAGGTAACTGTGCCAACTCTACCCAGCTATCCGTCACCGGATCATACCGCCAGGTGGTATCGGTGGGACGATAGGCATTGGCTGGTGAGCCGCCAAACAAGTATAGTTGTTCCTCATAAGCCGTAACCATGAAGTGATGACGGCCGTCTGGCAAATCAGCCAATGTCGTCCACTCACCTGTGGCTGGATCATAACTTTCAAAAACAGCCTCACCACCCCAACCACCAGGAATGTAGAATTTATCACCAATGACCACGCCTCGATTCTCCGAGCGTGGGGTGGTCATTGTACCAATTTCCGTCCAGGCATGGGCAACGGCCGTTTCTGCCTCAATCCCATTTCCTGCTTCCAATATCACTTCTGTTTCATTCTGGCATGTCTCACATTTGACACTGCTAACTGCTTCGCCATCCGCCAGCGCTTTTACCCACTCCACCAACCTTACGCCCTCAACTTCCGTCGCGTAAAACTGGGAGCGGGGCATAATGCAATGTAGATCGCCCGATGGCGTATAGCTGCGGAAATTGGGTGCGGCTTCATGAATTGTCGTCAAATGTGTTGCTAGATCACTGGCGAAATTGGCGACATCACCCCCCCCTGCCGCCTCATAAAAGCGTACCTGCACGTTATCTGCTTCCGTATTATATTGAGCCAAGGTGTAGTTGCTGTAATAGTTGGCGATGGCGATATCATAGTCGGCCATCAACAAAGAGTCAGCTTTCAGCGTTTCCAGAGCTGGTATCCAATCGGGGAAAGTATTGTAGGCTTCGTAGCCTGTGTTTGAGCCAATGTTGACTGGTCGACCGAATACAAAGGCTAGTGAATCTCCTAACTGCGTCACTTCTGCTTCTGGATATTGCTCAATTACATAAGGGACATGCACTCGTGACCCCACACTACCTGCGCTGCATCCCGTTACAAACACAGAATCGGGATTTGTCACATTGCTGTAGGCCCAATCCAGGGCCGCCGCCGCATTGACAAAGCCACGATAATGCACTACGAGTGTGCTGCCATCATCTTTGGGGAATTCTTGGCGCGAGTTGCCCAATGCACATCACCTGTGCACGAGGGAATGAAAACGGCATGGTAATCATGGAAGGGGTTAGCCGGATTATCTAAATCGAAGACACCGCTGCGGCGGCTGGGGTCTTCATCTTCACCCACATCTGGGTCATAAAAGCTGCTGTTAGCGGCACAAGTGGCGGCATCCCAACAACCCCCGCCGCCTTCAAAATAGAGGAGCAATTTGTTGACAGTACCGGGCTTGACCCAGTAAGCATAATCGGTGTCGAGGGCGCAACGCGTATCACCACCTGGTTCCACTTTTGTCCAGCCTTCACTTAAATCGGATAGAGCAGGGCCATTGTTATCTACCAATACCGAGCCGTGCGGAGGGGCGGTAACAGAACGGCTGATGGGAGGAAGATCGGCCGTTTCCGTTTCGATCATGGAATCAGTGGGTTCGAGTTGAGGTATTACTGTGGGAGAGGAGGGTGGTGGTTGGGTGGCAACGGCCGTTGCCACTGGCTGTTGGCTACCGCAAGCGATCAATAATAAGCTGAGGAGAATGAAAAAAATTCCTTGCTTCATAGTCATTAGATATATCATTGTCCGAAAATGAATTACTTTTGGGGATTCACCCAATTAGTGAAGAGGATGTCCAAATCACAGTCGCATCGCTCTTCAGCTAGCTGTTGGAATGATTCGGTGTTGGGGGGGGAACGGCCGTGCCACTTATACCTTTGATAATAATCGTGCAAGATAGACTCCCACATATCCTCGTCAATGGAGTGGCTCATAATGTATAGAAAATCGGGGCCACGCCCATACATTGTTGCCAAATAATCACCCAATGTATAGGAACGTGTCGGTAAGCCAATCGGAACGGTGTACCTTCGATCATGCAAACCTAAATAATTAACCCGTTGCTTGGTAGCTAATTCTCGCCCATATAGATCGATCAATATACTTTGTGTGACAAATTCGCTGACAGACTCGGATAGCCAAGGAGTTTTGAGGCGATTGGAGCCAAGGGTACGCCCGAACCACTGTTGAGCCACACCAAAAATAACGGCCGATTCTAGAGAACGCTCACCAAAAGTATAAACCGTTTCATACTGATTGAGGTCCGTTAAAATGACACCAGGATATACCATACCGGGCCTCACCACGCCCAAGGTAGGTGTGCCAATGACATCCAGCCGTGTAAAAGGATATTTCCCATAACGGATATTCAGGTTCTCCAAAGCGGCAACAGCATAATCCAATGCTGTCCGAGCTTGCCCGGTCAAATGTTCAGCATAAGCATAGCTTGTCACTTTTGTGTCCCCCACCATCTGGCTCAAAGCAACTGTATATTTCTCACTCGCTGTTAGATAAAATTGCCCAATTGGCCCCGCCGCATAAGTAATTACTTGCCGTTCGCCAACCATTTCCCGGCCAACTTCCAAACCGGAGGCGATGACAGGCAAGCCATTGGAAGTTGTTACTTCTACTAAATAAAAGCTGTTTTCAGGCACAGGTGCCACGCCATGTATAGGTGGATCCAATTGCCAATTGCCATCCTCATAGATGGCCAGGGCAGGGTGGAAGCTAGACAATGTAAGCACATCATCAATGATGCCCAAAGTGCCATTCAAATCTGTGCGAGTTAAAACCATTTCTAAAACAAAGGCCATATAAATGACAACTTGCTGATTAGGTTGCAGCACTTCTGGCAAGGGCACACGCAACAAGGATGGTTTGTTTTCCTCCACAGGCTGGGCAGCCACCCCAATGCCATTCACTTTTACCTCAGAGACGGTAATCTGATTGTTGGTCAGATTGGGTGTCAGCAAGAAATAGACCTCTTTTAGGGATTGCTCTGTGCGGTTGGTATAGCGCACTTCCTGTTCACCATATACTGCATCCAAGCCATCTGGTAAAGTCAAGGCCATGTGATAAACAGGCGCTTCATCCAACTGCTGCATAGCACTTCGTTCACTGAGGATAAGCCCCTGACGATAGACAATGGCATCATCCCATTCCTCGTCCAATACTGTTGAGGCAGCGGCAACTGGGGCAGTGACCATCCATTCAGCAGAGGATTGCATAAAGGAAATAATCACTGTCGAAATCATGACGATGACGGCTAGGACAGCGACGGTAGATAAGGTTTGCATCGAGTAGAAACGAATGGTCGCCCATCGCCGCCTTTTGTGTAGCTTCGGCGCGATCTGATTGAAGCGCATATTGGTGGGATGTACCTGCCGCAACTCAGCTGAGATACCATAATGGATGCGCCGTTGCATTGTTTTGGCTCCATCCACGCGCTCACGACAGCGAGAGCAAGTATCCAGATGCAAGTTCATGCTTTCTCGCTGGGCATCTGTGAGTGTTTGATGGATATATCCACTCAGTTCCTTGTCGTTAAGATGCCGTTTCATTGTGCTAATTCCTGTTCAAAATAAGCTATTTCGTTCTTTGAAAGATAACCTCGCAAGTGGTTGAAGGCTAAACGCACCCGAGATTGAGCAGTGGGCAAGGGGCAGCCCAATATTTCAGCCATTTCACGATAGGTATAGCCAACCCAATAGCGCAGAATCACTGCCTCACGCAAGGGGGCTTTTAGTTGTTTTACCGCTTGCCAAACCTCGCTGCGTATTTCATTGCTGGTGGCAGCCCCTTCTGGGCTGGGGCCATAATCGGGTATGTCTTGTCCCCGCTGAAGCCAAACTGTGAGGGAAAATTGTGGCAGAATCTTACGCCGCCGTTTATCTCGGCAGCGGCTGACGGTGATGGTATGCAACCAAGTGCTAAACCGAGAAAGATTAGCGTCATAGCGATTGATGTTGATCAGGGCATAGGTGAGTGCGTCTTGCGCGACTTCTTCAGCATCCTCGCGGTTGCCAAGCAAGCCGTAAGCCAGACGGTAGGTTGCGTCTCGATGATAGTTGTACAGTAGTTCTGCAGCACGCTCGTCACCTTGCTGCCATCGTTGGATCAGTGCGTTGACATCTGCCATAGTTGGTCATTCATTTGTTTGGATAACCAGTGTTCTTGGCTGGTTTGTTGCCCCATTATACGGGTAGGAGCCCAAAAATGTTCAAATTTGATGCGGGTCTGTTAATTTAGTCCCATAGCTATGCCGTCGCCACGAGGGTCGGCGGCTCCGGTGAAGTGGCTGGGACGGCCGTTGCCATCGTATTCAATTGTCAGACCATGGGCATTGCCGATGCCGCGTGAGGAAACATTAAGCCGATGGCCGCGCCTAGTTAGAGCTTGTTGCACGTCAGACGGGATTGTGTCTTCCACTACCAACTCATCAGGTTCGGCAAAGCTAAGGCGTGGTGCGTCTAGGGCTTGTTGTATATCCAGGTTAAAGTCAATACTATTCATGAGTAGCTGGGGCACAGTTTGGGCGATGGTGTGGCCGCCAGGGGTGCCAAGTGCTAACCAAGGACGGCCGTCTTTCAACACAATCGTGGGACAATCCCCTGACAATTTACGCCGCCCTGCGTGGGCATCCATAGGATTGCCCTTTGGCTCAAAGGTGCAATATTGCAGTGAATTATTGAGCCAAATGCCTGTGCCTGGCGGCATGATGCGGCTGCCAAAGGCTTGGCCAATTGTCTGGGTGGCTGAGACGATGTTGCCCTCGCTGTCGGCAACGACAAAGTGGGTGGTGTGCTGATTGGGCCTAGTGATAAGGGATGGTGTGGGTGGGCTAAACGGCCGTGCCTGTTGCGGGTCAATTTGGGCAACCACTTCTCGCCAATAATCTGGTGATAATAGCTGGCCGAGAGGTGGCGGCGCAATTTCTGGGTCGCCAGCATGACGCAGACGACACCAAAAGGCATGTTTGGTGATTTCAGCATAGGCGTGCAGATAATCAGCTGTATTGTGGCCTAAGGCTGGCAAATCGAGTTGGCTCATCAGCCCCAAACGAATGAGAGCCGGGAAGGAAGTGGCTGGTGGGGAGGGCACAAAGATTTGGTGCCCTTGATAGGAGATGCTGATAGGCTGCCACCATTCAGCTTCTGCTGCTTCCAGATCAATGAGGGAGAGGAATCCCCCGTGCCACTGCATTGTGTCATGGATGGCTTGTCCAATAGAACCACTGTAAAAGGCGACAGGGCCATCTTGGGCGATGTGGCTGAGGCTTTGGGCTAGGTTGTGTTGGTGCAGGATTTCGCCATTTTGCAGGGGACGGCCGTTGTGACCATAAATCCCTTGTGCTTCTTCTGAAAATTGGGGAAATGCTTGCTCGATATGATGGGCTAATTGGGGATGAATGGGAAAGCCTGTGCGCGCGATGCGAATGGCCGGTTGGAGGAGGGTGGCCCAGGGTAAACGGCCGTATGTTTGTGACAAAGCGGCCCAGGCAAGGAGATTGCCCGGTGTAGACACAGCTTTGGCACTGCGCCGATTGGCTTTGTAATGGGGTGTGGGCGCACGAAAGACATCGCTGTTGATATTTTGGGGCAGACGCCCGCTGGCGTTGAGAAAGCGTACCCGTTTAGAGGCGGCATGGTAGATCAGAATAGTGCCATAACCACCGATTCCCGACATCATTGGCTCGGCTACGTTGAGCGTGGCAGCGATGGCTACAGCAGCATCAAAGGCATTGCCATTGGCTTGCAGGATATTGAGACCGACAGTGGTGGCTTGAGGAACGGCCGTGCTCACCATACCTCGTGTGCCTTGGGCAAATTCTATCATTTGATAGCACAAATGAGACCAGCTTTAAGTGTGTCACAGTTTAAAATTAGAGAAAGGAAAACTGTGACCTCAGGTTTGGCAGTTTATTCCGCTGCATTTTCTATAATAATGAACCGCCAAACATTTAAGGGGCAAGGCGCTGCTCATTTGGCGTTTTCTGGAGCCATTCTTGATAGGCATTGTCTTGCATCAAAATACCTGCCTAAACTATTACTAAAAATTATCATTCATATCATTATGCCTAGAGTATAAATCCCCGTGGCCAGCTTTGCGCCGCCCTGAGGGGCTGGCGAGAAAGAAGCCAAGAGCGAGGGCAATTTGACTGATGATCACAAATATGAGCATAGCTCCCGCTAAAATACCCCAATCCGGTATGGAGCCTGGTATGAACAGGGCACTTCTGATAGCCCGCACGGTAAGTGTGCCAGAACTATCTAAATAGCTAAATAGAAAATAGGCGATGATGAATGATATAAGCAGCCAAGTGCCTTGAATGAGAGTTGTTTTGGCGGAACCTTCGCGCTGTGCTAATTCGCGCTCTTTCTTTTGTTGGATTTTCATTTTGTCTACTCCGTTTGTTTCTTGGATTGAATCAGCGATTAACTTATTCCAGTGTAGCGATTTTATGACCACAACACAAGGGCCGAAGCCGAATTCCGACGGCCGTTTTCTTAGGGTGTGTTTGTGACTCGAAGTAGAGGATGGTCGTTATCTTTCTCTGCTTTCAAGGCTTGCTCAATTGTGCTATTATTCTCACATGGTAACGATTCTATTAGTACGGCATGGCGAAAATGATTGGGTAAAGAAACATCGGTTAGCTGGTTGGATTCCCGGTGTGCATTTGAACAAAAACGGCCGTCAACAAGCCCAAGCTGCGGCTGACCGCTTAGCCCATTTACCTATCAAAGCCGTTTATAGCAGTCCTGTGACACGTTGTATGGAAACGGCCGAATATTTGGCCCAGGCGCATAAACTGCAAATTACACCTCTAGCAGATGTGGGTGAGGTACGGTATGGCAAATGGGAAGGCAAAAAAATAAAAAAACTTGCTAAAAAACCCTTGTGGCCTATTGTTCAATTTTTCCCCAGCCGTCTGCGCTTCCCAGAAGGTGAAGCGTTGCGTGAGGTGCAGTTTCGGGCAGTGCAGGCGCTAGAAAAACTTAGCTTGCAACACCCAAAAGAGATGATCATTGTTACCTCCCATGCCGATCTCATCAAGTTAGTCTTGACCCACTATTTGGGCGTTCATATGGACTTATTCCAACGTATCGCCATCGCTCCAGCATCAGTCAGCGCCCTTGATCTGATGCCTAATGGCATGGTGCGCGTTTTGCGGATGAATGATACAGGCCCTCTGGAAGCACCATTGCCTACGCCTAAGAAAAAAAAGAAGAAAATGAAGAAATCATCGCTGAAAAAAACACAGTTAACGAATGAAGATGAATAGCCCATCGAGGAAGAATATAACCATCTTTTGTGGGTGGCCTGAGAAGTTTGCCAAATCTATCGGGTCTGCGGCCCACAATTTATTGCTATCCTCATCGAGGAATCATGGCCCGTCACATTGAATTAAATCCCGTATCCTATCTGACTATTGGCACAGTTGGCCCACCAGGTCAACGTACTTTCTATCTGCAAGGTAGACGGGGCACACATATTATTTCACTGGTCATTGAAAAAGAACAAGCAATGATGCTGATTAACAGCTTTGAGTCGCTGTTAGATGAATTAGACAAACGTCATCCTATTCCTGCCCGGGAGGCTCAAGAGCCTGTATGGACAGATATGCGTTTGCGCGAGCCGGTGGAATCGCTTTTTCGAGTGGGCAATATGGGTCTAGGGTATAATGAGGATACTGACCAAGTTGTGCTAGTTGCTTACGAGTTGGTAGACGAGGAAGAAGACCCTAGTATCGTTAGCTTTTGGGCCAGCCGCACGCAGATTCAGTCCCTCATTCAGCATACGCTTGATGTGGTGAAGGCTGGACGGCCGATATGTGGCAACTGTGGTCTACCCATTGATGCAGATGGACATTTCTGTCCCAACCGGAATGGTCATAAAATGTAATGATAATGGCCGACATTCTTCAGCTTTTACAAAATGGTATTATTGAATTAGAGGGGCTGTTGCCCTGGAGTTCTAATTACACCTTTTTGATACATGTATGTGGAGAAGGGGAAGAGGTCACGGCTGTTTATAAACCAAGGCGAGGTGAACGGCCGTTATGGGATTTTCCCCAGGGCACACTGTGCCAACGTGAATATGCTGCTTTTCTTGTGAGCGAGGCCCTCGACTGGCATCTGGTTCCTCCCACAGTTATCAGAGAAGGCCCACACGGTCCCGGCTCTATTCAACTGTTTATTGAGCACGACCCTGAACAACATTACTTTACCTTTGAGGATTCATCTATCTTCCAAATCCAATTACAGCGCATGGTGCTTTTCGATGCACTTATCAACAACGCAGATCGCAAAAGTGGGCATGTTCTGCTCCAAGAAGGCGAAGAGCCTGACCAACCAAACAAGCTATGGGGCATTGATCACGGTATCTGTTTCCATACAGAAGAAAAATTGCGAACAGTCATCTGGGAATTCGCAAATAAGCCCATTCCCGTCGACCTATTCAGCGATCTACAAAAATTTCAAAAACGTCTTCATATTCCCGCCGATCCCATTTTCAAACAGTTGCAAGAGCAATTAGATACATCCGAAATCAAAGCTTTGCGGCGGCGGGCCGACCGCTTAACCCGTCGCGGCAGCTTTCCCAAACCTGGCCCAGGCCGTCATTACCCTTGGCCGCCAGTCTAATAAAACACCTAATAGATATTCATGGCACACACAATCCTGGCAATTGACGATCATCCTGAAACATTGAGTATTCTTGTGACAGCCCTTCAAGGACATGGCTATCATGTCGTTTCTTCTCAATCCCCTTTCAAAGGCTTACAGTTGGTTGAAAGTGAAAAACCCGATTTGCTTCTGGTAGATATGAACATGCCAGAGATGAATGGCATTGAACTGGTGCGGCGGGTTCGGGCTTTGGAGCATGTAGGCACGCTTCCCATAATGATGTTCACAGCCGAAACGGACGCGGCGACCAAAACGGCCGGTTTCCAAGCTGGCGTGGATGATTACATCACCAAGCCTACTGATCCCATGGAATTGATTGAACGGGTTGAATCTCTCCTCAGTCATGTACCCGAGCCTGATCCTGAATTTAATTTACAGCTTATAAAAACCCCCGATCCTTTTCTGATTCGGGAGCAAGATGAGCTACCTGTACCTCCGCCAGTTGCAGAGCAGGGTAAACTGATTGCTTTGTGTGGTGTACGAGGGGGTGTGGGGACAACGACAGTTGCCATTAATTTGGCCTATGTGTTGGCTCAAGCCAAGCATGAGACCACCCTGGTGGATTTTGATTTGCGGCAAGGGCACATTGGCCTCTATCTTAACCAAAAGATAGCTCATGGCCTTAATAGTGTGGCCGACTTAGACCGGGAACAACTACGCCAGCAGCTCATGCAGCAGCGTGTGGCTTATCATCCTAACCTCCATCTCATGCTGACCCAACCCAATATGAACGGCCGTCAACCTACCCCAACCGCCCATGAAATGGTTACCATACTTGACACCCTTCTCCAACCAGACCAGTATGTCGTAGCCGATTTGGGCCTAGGGGCGACCAATCTAACACAACCTGTTCTAGAGCGCGCCGATCATCTCATTCTCTGCTTGTCCCCTGAACGTATTGCCTTGGCTGCTGCCAAGCGTTATAT
Organism: Promineifilaceae bacterium (SeqCode); assembly: GCA_965223555.1. Classification (GTDB taxonomy): domain Bacteria; phylum Chloroflexota; class Anaerolineae; order Promineifilales; family Promineifilaceae; genus CBDCWU01. The sequence goes on along the minus strand of CBDCWU010000007.1, from coordinate 625,302 downwards.
TGCTGATATCAAAACCTCTCTCCTTTTTCACACAACCCTTCATGTCCTTATTTGTGATATGAAAAAGGGTATCAATCTAACACAACAAGCAATTGAGAAGTATTTGAGCCATCCTGTGCTGGGCATCTTGCCCATTCAATCTCGGGAGCTCGTCCAGGCTAGTAATAAAGGTGTTGCCTTAGCCCAAGTCTTCCCTGAATCGACGACCCTGGCCGCTCTGCACAAAATCAGCTCCAAATTAGTGGCAGCCCAAAAGTAAATCATACTGTGAACGAACAGGAATTCCTCATCCAAAAAGCAATTGATTTATTGCGCCAATCACGTCATGCGGTAGCTCTTACCGGGGCTGGTATAAGTACCCCTTCGGGTATTCCTGATTTTCGCAGCCCTGGTTCTGGAGTCTGGGAAAACGTGAATCCGATGGAAGTGGCTTCTATTTACGCTTTTCGCCGTCAACCTGAAGCCTTTTATCAATGGTTGCGTCCCCTGACAGACCTGATGGTCACAGCTCAGCCGAACCCCGCGCACCATGCCTTGGCTCAGCTAGAAACATATGGCCCACTCAAAAGCATTATCACGCAAAATATAGACGGACTGCACACCAAGGCGGGGTCGCGGACGGTTTATGAGGTTCATGGTCATTTGCGACAAGCCACTTGCTTACAGTGCCATCATCAATATGATGCCCGGCCCTATTTGCGGGCATATGCTACTGACGGTGAATTGCCCATTTGCCCTGATTGCAGTGGTGCGCTCAAGCCAGATGTCGTTTTGTTCGGGGAAATGTTGCCAGCTCAAGAAATGCGTGCAGCTCAAGGAGAGGTGGCGACATGTGATGTTATGCTGGTGGTGGGTTCATCTCTAGAAGTCACACCTGTTGCTGATTTGCCGCAACTGAGCAGAGGTACGGGCGCGCGCTTGATCATTGTCAATTTTACAGATACATATGCTGATGCTTGGGCTGATGTGGTGATTCAGGCGGATGTTGCAGAAATTTTACCTAGATTGGCGGCCCCGTTCTTGCCTTGAGGCGGGAACGTTTGTTTAAGGTGTTTTTTGTGTATAAGTGTGTCACGGTTTACAATTTATAGACGGGAAACCGTGACCCCTCGGGTTTGGCGGTTGGTTCCAATGGATATATTTTAAGAAGCAAACCACTAAACAGTTAATAGCCCGCATGAAAATCAAAAATGGGTATGAATTGAGGAAGTATATAGTATGTCCCAAATGACAAATGATTTTGAACCTGTAACAACTGAGTTGGAAGTCAGTCCAGAACATTTGCAGCAGTTGTTGGAGATTGGTGCAAAGCTCAGTTCGACACTTCATTTGAATGATCTGCTGTCGCTTGTGATGGCGACAGCGACGGATTTAACGAATACGCAAACAGCTTCAATTCTGCTCTTGGAGGAGACGACAGGGCATTTGCATTTTGCAGCTTCGACGGGGGGCGATATTCCGGAGGATATTATTGTCCCTTTAGATAATAGTATTGCGGGGTGGGTGGTGCGACACGGCCGTTCGGTTATTTTGGGCAATGTGCGCACAGACAGCCGTTTTTATGCCACAGTAGATAAGGATTTGCAATTTGTCACGGAATCTATGTTGGCTGTGCCACTTATGGCAAATGACAAAGCAATTGGGGCTTTGGAGGTCATAAATAAGAAGAACAATGAGGCGTATACCAGCCAGGATGTGGCTTTAATGGAGGTGTTGGCATCACAATCGGCTGTGGCCATTATGAATGCCCATCTGTTTAATCAATCTGACTTACTGGCCGAAATCATGCATGAATTGAAAACGCCCATGATGGCGATTCGCTCAGCTAGTGAACTGCTTACTCGGCCTGATTTGCCTACGGATAAGCAACGCCCGCTTATCGAGATGATCCAGCGCGAATCTGTGCGGCTCTCTAACATGACAAAGGATTTCTTGGATTTTGCCCGTTTGGAGTCAGGTCGCATTCGCATTGCTCATGAACCAGTAGACATCATACAGCTTGTTCAGGAGATCATTTCTATTCAGCAGCCGCAAGCTAGCACACGTGGTATTGAAATTATTACAGATGTTGGCGCTGATATCCCGACGGCCATAGATGATCCTTGTCTAGAAGGTGATTACGATCGCCTGAAACAGGTGCTGTTAAATTTGGTTAGCAATGCCATTAAATATAATCGGGAAAACGGCCGTATCATCCTCAGCCTTAAAAGGGTGGTAGGGCCTAGTTTAGCCATTTCTGTTAGCGACACGGGCAGGGGAATCACAGCAGAAGATCAGGAGCATCTTTTTGAGCGGTTCTATCGTATTCCTGGCAGCGAAAACCAATCTGAAGGCAGTGGCTTAGGCTTATCCATTGCCAAAAAGATCGCGGAAGAGCATGACGGCCGTATTGAGGTACAAAGTGTCATAGATGAAGGCACAACCTTTACTATCGTCATACCTCTAGTGGCCTTACAATAAGCAAGCAAAAGTCCCAACAGTCTCCAAAGCCATCGCCCATTTATCTTATATATCGCTAACAATGTTTGTGTAAGAAAGACATATTGACTTTCGTCTAGAGCGATGTAGCAAATTAAAAGCAAGGTAAAATGATATGGAAAAAGAACGAGTGATTATTATCGGATCAGGTGCGGCTGGCTTAACGGCCGCTTTGTATACCGCCCGTGCCCAACTAAACCCCTTGGTTATTGCTGGTTCGCAAATGGGTGGTCAAATTGCTATCACCAGCGAGATTGAAAACTATCCCGGCTTTTGGAACGCAGAAAACATTCCCACCGGCCCTGAACTAGTAGATGTGATGGCACAACAAGCCGAACATTTCGGGGCACGCACGGTTTATGATGAGGTAGTAGAAGTAGATTTTAGCAAAGGATCGCCCTTCTACATCAAAACCTATAGCACAGAATATGAAGCTGAAGCTGTCATTGTGACGGCTGGGGCTTCACCTCGACGATTAGGCGTGCCGGGTGAGGAGGAATTCATCGGTCGCGGTGTCAGCTACTGTGGTACCTGTGATGGTTTTTTCTTCCGCGGCAAAGACGTGGTTGTCGTGGGTGGTGGTGATAGTGCTTTGGAAGAAGGTATCTTTTTGACACGTTTTGCCAATTCGGTGCAAGTGATCCATCGGCGCGATGAATTACGGGCCGGAGCGACCCTGCAAAAACGGGCTTTTGATAATGATAAGATTTCTTTTACTTGGGACACAACCGTTGAAGAAATTGCTGGCAATGGCGTAGTGCAAAAAGTGAAGACACGCAATGTGAAAAGTGGTGAGGAAGGCGAACGGCCGATTGATGGCGTGTTCATCTTTATTGGACATTTCCCCAATAGCAAGTTCTTAGAAGGACAATTAGAGATGGACGAGCATGGTTACCTCATCACCGATGAACTGATGCGTACTAGCGTGGATGGCATCTTCGCTGCTGGTGAAATTCAAGATCCCATCTATCGTCAAGTTTCCACCTCGGTTGGTCAAGGCGCCGCCGCGGCCATGCAGGTGGAAAAATGGCTAAGTGAGAGAGAGTAAACAGTAGACAGTAATCAGTGGGCTTGTGTAGCTTGGCTACTGATTACTGTTGACAGACCACTGATTACTGAAACATGTTCCGCTTTATCCGGTCGTGGCTCATATACACTTGGGGTGGCTTACACCGCTATTTTGGCAATCAAAACAAAGCGCGTGGCGAGCATGAACATGCTGTTCGCTACTTTGCCCGTGCTTATGAAGTGGACCCTGCTTTTTGGCAGGCCCGCGTGGCACGGGCGGTGCTTTTGTATCGGGAATTGGATCGGCCGCAAGAGGCGATTGCCGAGTTTGATGCAATTTTGGCGGATGATCCAACCTGCGGCCCAGCCCTATTTAATCGGGCAATGGCGATGCAAAAGGTCAGCCGTTATCAAGACTCTCTCACTGATTTTGAAGCCTACTTGCAATTGTCCGAAACAGATCAACATGATCAGGAAGATGCAGCCCGTATGATACCTTTGCTGCAAGATTTGTTGAATGATGATACATAGTGGCATTACCCTTATATGCTAGATTAGAATTGTGGCTTTGTGCCCCTATGGGATGACAACTTCTTGATGTAAGGCTTCTAAATCAGCAAAGCTGCTGATTGCTCCTACTCGTTCTAAAAATTGATGTACTGAATCGCTATGTTGGCGAATATCGCGCAGCAAGGGGCCAATGGGATCGCTGCCTGTGGCGCCAGGTTGGTCAGCATAGGCACCATAGAAGGCGAAGTAGGCTTGGTTCAGCTTGCGAATGTTGTAGCCATTGTCCACAAATAGCTTACGCCGCTCTTCCATATAGATTTCGGCCGCTTGGATGTGCCCCTCGGCCAATAGGCGGTCGGCTTGGATGCGAGTCGTGGCCATCTCGGCACGGAAGTCGAAAGGGAGTGGCTGATCAACTGGAGATGGTTCTGGCTCGGGTTGGGGTGCGCTGGGCGCGGGTGGGGGCGGCAGATATTGAGGATAGTAGCGTTCTATGACACGCTGGCTGATTTCACGATCGATGATGGACACGGCCGTTTCATTAATAATCCGTACCTGGGCATCGGCACCATAATTGAAACCCAGTGGCCTAAAACCCAGCCAATTATGTGCCCACTCGTGGGATACGACCTCAAAGAGCCAATTGATGTTGCTTGATTCCGTAATCATGGAAGGGAATGTGCCCAAACCCCCAATGGGGACGACAAGAGCTGAGAGGTCAAGATTATCGTAGACGGCCGTTTCCAACTCATCGCGTATCGGTGTAGATAAGCCGTTCACGAGAGCCACCTGATATTTGCGTTCAATGTGGGAGCGAGGTGAGACGATCAATACGGAGGGCAAGGGAGTCATGTGCATGAGCACGGGTGGCCAGGTTTGGCGCAAGGTAGCAAACCCTTCTTCTGCCAAAATATCAGCCACTTGATCCTGAATAATGGCTTCGGCCATTGGCTGTCGTTCGAGTAGGTTGGCTCGCTGTCTAGCTAGTGCATCTTGTAATGGCTGTGAGGCCGTGTCGGGGTCCGATTCTTCCGGGTCGACGTAGATTTGATTGATTTCCTGTTCCAAGCGGCCGATGTCCTCTACCAGAGTCAAATAGCCCAGTACCACTTGCCGCCGTTGCGTGTCACTCACATAGGTGTGTCCATTGCCTAGAATGGCTTCAGCTTTACTGATAAAGGCTTCCGTTTCCCAAATGAGAAAATCAAATTGGCGTAGGCCCACTAGGGTCATAAGCTGATGCTCTTCATCGCCAAAGGCGGGCCATTCTGGCACCATCGTGATGATACCAAGGATTATGAGCAAGATAAAGTATAGGGTGCGAACAACCAAGCGGCGAACCATCAGCGGAATGATAAGGGAGCGAAGGAGGAGAAGCAAGGATTCGTTCGTTCATGCCAACCGTGATACAACATACTTATGCGTTTTTTAGTGACTGGCGGGGCCGGTTTTATAGGCTCAGCCCTCGCCAACCGACTGGTCAAAGATGGACATGAAGTTCATGTGTTAGATGATTTGAGTAACGGCCGTCAAAGCTATCTTCATCCTGCTGTCCAATTCGCCGAAGGGGATGTGGATAGTATTCCCCTCTTGTGGACATTGCTGCCAGATGTTGATTGTGTTTACCATTTGGCGGCACGAGTTTCGGTGGCTCAATCCATTTTATATCCCCGTGAATATAATCGGGTTAATGTTGGCGGTACAGTGAGTTTGATGGAGGCGATGCGGGATACGGGGGTGCGGCGGGTTGTGTTTGCCTCGTCGGGGGCAGTATACGGCCGTCAAGCCCAGCAACCTGTCCATGAAAATGATCCACCCCAACCAGACTCCCCCTATGCCGTCAGTAAATGGGCCGCCGAGCAATACATTCACACCATCGGCGAGTTGTGGGGACTGGAAACGGTGGCGCTGCGTATCTTCAACGCCTATGGTCCACATCAAAGTCTGCCCCTATCTCACGCGCCTGTTGTGCCCCGCTTTTTGCAGCAGGCTCTCACTGGTGGCTCCATCGTCGTCTTTGGCGATGGCCAGCAAAGCCGCGATTTTGTTTATGTGTCGGATGTGGTGGCGGCTTTGGTGAGTGCCGCCACGGCCAAAGATGTGAATCGTCAAGTGATTAATATTGGCAGCGGGGTGGAGACGACGATCACGGAGTTGGTAAATCAAATTGAGCGGGTTACAGGCCAGTCGGCCAGCCGCCTAGTCAATCGCAGCCATTCGGGTGGCGTGTCCCGTTTGGTGGCGGACATTAGTCGGGCCCAGATGCTGCTGGGTTTTCGGCCGTTTGTGGACTTGGCAGACGGGCTGCAGCTGATTTTGCAGGAGGATGAGCGATTTATCAACAGAGCCAGGGGACAGGGAAGCGGAGGAAAATAAAAAAGCTCAGGTGCTGTACCTGAGCTTTGCTGTGCCCTGGAGAGGACTCGAACCTCCACGCCCAAAGGGCATAGGCCCTCAACCTACCGCGTATGCCAATTCCGCCACCAGGGCAAGGCGATTGTTATTATAACCTTTGCCAGGCTGGTGTCAACGTTCAGGCAGGTACGGCCGTTAACTGCCGCACATACCCATTTTGATGGGCACGGTGAGAGAGTGGAGCCATTTGTAAAACGGCCGTGGCCCAGGTCAGCCCTGCGCCAAAACTAGACACCAGTAGTGTTTCATCGGGATGTACTTGCCCGCTGTTCAGAGCCTCACAGATGGCAACAGGCACAGAAGCCGCACCTGTGTTGGCATGTTTCTCAATGTTCATCACAAATTGATTGAGCGGCACTCCCATGCTGCGAGCCGCTGCCCGGATGATTCGCAAATTGGCTTGGTGCGGTACAATCCAATCCATATCCGCGATGTCCAACCCTGCTTTGGTCAAGACGCGGTTGCAGCTTTGGCCAATGACACGGGTGGCAAATTTGAAGACTTCACGGCCGTTCATGCGTACATAATGCCGCCCTTCAGCAAAGGTGGTGGCATTAATGGGTTCCTTGGCCCCACCTGCTGGTGCCAACAGATGTTCTGCGCCACTGCCATCAGAGCCAAGTTCAAAACTTAGTATGCCACAAGGTTCAGTCGTCGCTTGCATCACAAAAGCGCCTGCCCCATCACCAAAAAGCACAGTCGTGGCCCGGTCTGTCCAATCCATGAAACGAGACAATAGTTCTGAACCGACGATGAGGACATTTTTGTAACTTCCGGCCGCTACGAATTGATGGGCTGTGACCAGGGCGTAGACAAAGGCTGTACAGCCTGTGGTCATGGTGAGGGCTGAGGCTTTGGTTGCGCCTAGCAGGTGTTGCACTTGGCTAGAGGTAGGTGGGGTGACAATGTGGTCGGGTGTATTGGTTGCTAGAATAATCAGATCAAGTTCGGTGGGGTCAAGGTTAGCACGTTGCAGGGCGATGCGACTAGCGGCAACAGCCATAGAGGCGGTGGTTTCATGTGATGCAGCCATCCGTCTTTCGTGGATACCAGTGCGCTGGACGATCCACTCATGGCTAGTATCTATTAATTTTTCCAAGTCGTGATTGGTGAGAATCTTTTCTGGGCTGTAGCTGCCCCACCCTGTAATACGGCCGTATAGCTTGTCCATACCTCTTGCTCCTTGATCTGGTGAATTCAAACTATTAAACACCCTTTAACCGGGATTGTCACGGAATTTGGGCGGATTGTGTCACAAAACGGCCGTCTCATTCGTCTTTGGTCATAAAAGCGGGTGGCAAGCAGTTGCTCTTTGCCATCTTCATCAAGGAGAATATGACATGACGACCATATTAGTAACAGGTGGTTCTGGTGGATTGGGTAGTGAGCTTGTGCCGCGATTAGTGGCGGCAGGCCATGTGGTGCGGGTGCTTAGTCGCCGAGCAGCCCCGGCAAGGTTGGCGACGGGAGTGGAATGGATGCGAGGTGATTTGGCTACAGGTGAAGGGTTAGCCGAGGCTGTTGTCGGTGTGGATCAGATCGTTCATGCCGCTACCCGACCCCAGCCATTCCATTCAGCTGCTCGTGCGCTAGAGGTGACCAGCACTGAGAAGCTACTGCGTCTGGCTGAAGCTGAGGGCGTGGCGCATTTCCTTTATATTTCGATTGTGGGAATTGACCGCATTCCCTTTTTTTATTACAAACATAAATTGGCCGCTGAAAAGCTAGTGCAACAGGCAGCACTTAATTGGTCTATTTTACGTGCTGCTCAGTTCCACTCTTTTGTAGACATGCTGACGAGTGGTTTGGCGCAGTTGCCCATTATGGTCATTCCCACAGATTTTCGCTTTCAAACAGTGGAGACAGGTGAAGTGGCAGAGGTAATTGTGCAGGGAATTCAAGAAGGGCGAAACGGCCGTTGGCCTGACCTAGCCGGTCCAGAAATGATGACTTGGGGGGAGATGGCTCAAAGCTGGTTGGCGGCGCGGGATGAGCAACGGCGCGTGGTGCGGTTGCCCATATGGGGCAAGGTTGGGGCTGGTTTCCGAGCCGGGTACAATTGTGTACCGGAACGGCCGTCTGGCAAGATCACCTGGCAAGAATGGTTGCAAAGGGCAAAGGTGGTATCATGAAACGAATGATTGACTTTGACACTTGACAGTTGATACAAAAAATATGACTCAAGAAACCTTTGCTGATTTACGTCCTTATCTCTTCACTGTGGCCTACAATATGTTGGGCAGTGTGATGGATGCGGAAGATATGGTGCAAGAAGCCTATTTGCGCTGGCAGCGAGCGGGTGAGGTGGTCGATTCGCCCAAGGCCTATTTAACGGCCGTGACTACCCGCCTTTGTATAGATCATCTTCGTTCTGCCAAAGTACAACGAGAAGAGTATATTGGCCCTTGGCTGCCTGAACCATTGGTGCAAGTTACATCGCCTCAGGCTGAGGAGAATATTGCCTTGTCTGAAACCTTGTCCCTCGCTCTACTTGTCTTATTAGAAAGCCTCTCTCCTACACAACGTGCCGCCTTTTTACTACGTGAAATATTCGACTACGATTATGATGATGTTGCTGCTATAGTGGGTAAGAGCGAGGTAAATTGTCGTCAGATGGTGCGCCGTGCCCGTCTGCACTTGACGGCTGGCAAGCCCCGCTTCGATGTGCCGCTGGCGCAACAAGAAACGCTGGTGGCTCAATTCAGCCAAGCTTGCTCAGCTGGCGACTTGGATGGACTAATTGGTTTATTGGCAGAGGATATTGAGGTATGGTCAGATGGAGGCGGCAAGGTGGCGGCTGCCCGCAAAGTGATCCATGGTCGTGATAAGGTGGCCCGCTTCTTGTTAGGTATCATGCGGATTGCCCCTAAGAATGCAGAATCCCAGTTTGCTCTGATTAATGGACGGTTGGGGATTGTAGCGCGGGTGAATGGCCGTCCTATTTTGGTGATGGCGCTAGAGATGGGCAACGGCCGTATCCAAGCTATCCGTAACATACTCAATCCAGATAAATTACAGCATCTATCGTAATGGCCCAGCATTGCGGATGGTCAAAACTAGGTTAATGCAGATAAGGAAATATTATGTCAACAGCCTATGAATCATTTTTAGAGCGATATGCGTCGGGGCAAATTCCTTGGAGTCATAAATTGCCGCCGCCAGAGGTGCTCGACTTGGTAGCAGACTTGCCGCCAGGCCGAGGGTTAGATTTGGGATGTGGTTACGGCCGTTCAGCTCTTCATCTGGCCCAACAAGGATGGCAAGCCGATGGTGTGGATTTTGTAGAGGCAGCTATTGTAGAAGCCCGTAATCGTGCTGAAGGGGCCAGTTTATCAGCTCGTGTTCAGTTTCACATCGGTTCAGTGGCTGAATTGTCCTTTTTGTCCCCTTCTTATGATTTGGCAATTGATGTGGGTTGTATGCACTCCTTGACTCAAGAGCAGCAGCTAGGCTACCGAAATGAATTGGTACGCTTATTGCGCCCTGGTGCAATTTACCTGCTCTTTGTTCATTTACGGGCTGAAGACATGGATGATGAGGAAGATAAGCCACGAGGCATTACTGAAAATGAAATAAAGCAGCTCTTTCTAGATGAATTTGCACTAAAACAGGTGGAGTATGGTTGGACCCAAGTAGAGGATAAGTTGCCTTGGCAATCGGGCTGGTTTTGGTGGCGGCGAGTGTAGTTTTTTATCTCCAAGTCATTTGACAAGTAATGGGTATTAAATATTCATCTAATACCCATTGCTGTCATTACAGCTTATCCTCACACTCCTAAACAATTCTCGGAGGTCAAACTATGTCCACAAATGCCCGCTCGCCCACCTTTTCTGAAAGCATTGCTGCTAGCCAAAGGATGTTTATTATGCCTTTACCAAACAAGCCATGCTCAACAGTCCATCGTAGCCAAAGTGGTTTAGGTACAGGTGGTGCCTGGCAAGATACCATCGTCGAGCTAAGAAAGGCTGGCAAAACAGTCTCGCTAATCTTAAATCCGTTATCGAGCGCGGCCTGGACAAGCGGATCTACGATAGTTCCATGCTTGGTGTCGTCCCCACCGCCCGAATCAGTATTGAACAGGCCGCTGAGCTGGGCCTGAATAGCCATGGCGGTATCCGCATTGGTGGCACAGTGCCTAATACTGGTGCCGCCCAAGCTGGCCTCGAACCTGAAGACATCATTATTCGCATTGGTGATACTGATATTATCCACTTTCGAGATTTTGCAGCCGCTACTGCTGAAAATAAGGTTGGAAATACCTTGCAAATGGACATCTACCGCAATAGTCAGATACAGACTATCAGCTCAATGCCCAATTAGATGAATTGCTAGACGATGTGAGCGATGACGAAGCGACCACGTCCCCTGCTGAAAGTGAATGGAGTGTCAAAGAGATTCTTTGTCACCTGATTACTGCTGAGTGTGGCTCCCAATTTGGCCTGGCCGTCCAGATCGACGGACAAGCCCTAACAGCTTTTCCCAATAAACTGACTGCGCCAATAGATGCTTTGTTAGCTACGTATCCTACCCTGACTGAATTAGTGCAGCATTGGAAAAAACCGAAGCTGAAACAATCGTTCTCATCGCCAATCTACCTGATGAATTTGTCAGCCGTAAAGTGAAATACTTTAATAGCAGCCTCACCTTTCTGATGGGGTTGCCTAGTCACACGAGCAGCCACTATCGAGATATGAAACGGGTTTTGCAAACGATTCGCCAGAAGCATTAAGTCATTGTATAAAGGCTGTGTAATTATTCAGGTGCTGGCTCCAACCCTCACCCAACTCCCTCTCAAGGGAAGAGGTCGGGAGGGGGTTGGTCTACCTGTATAGAATTCTATTAGGAGCAGCCCATGAGCAAAATTGAGTTAAGAACCCGTCAAGTTGGCCCCTGGAGCATGAATACCTATGCTCTCATTTGTCCCACAACCAAACAAAGTGTCTTATTTGATCCTGGTGCCGACCCAGATATCCTTGAAGAAATGCTGGCTAACAGCACCCCGATTGCCATTCTCCTTACCCATACCCACATGGATCATGTAGGCGCCTTGGACGAAATGCGACAACGATTGCAAGTGCCTGTCTATGCTAACGATGGCCCCCCTGAACCTAGCGGCAACAAAATAGAGGCTGATCATTGGTTGCGTGATGGGGATGCTTTTCAGGTTGGTGAACATACTTTGCGTGTCCGTTATGCACCTGGCCATATTAGTAATCAAATCTGCTTCATCATTGATGGTGATCGGAACATTATTGTCGGCGATACGATTTTTGATGGTGGTCCGGGTCGTACTTGGTCTAACGACTATTTCCAAACGACGTTGCAGACCTTGCGTGATGTTGTTTTGCCCTGGCCCGATGATGCTATTTGCCATCCTGGACATGGGCCTTCCTTTCGTCTCGGCGATCGCCGTGCCCAAATCGAAGCGTTTATCAACAAAGATCATGGCGATTTCCATGGTGATGCTACCTGGAACATGTAACAGAGGGTAAGGTAAATCCTTATAATATAGCCCGCATTATCTGCCGCTTAAAAAGGCCGTAAGCTCTAAGCCTCTGTCATTATGTCCATACGTGATTGGTTCCCAGCTCTCAATGAGGAGATAAGCCATACCCTTAACGAGCTTTATCTGCCCGCTCTGTAAGCCTTCATTCGGGACCAAGGGTTGGAAGGATTAGATGTTTGGTTGGCCCAGCTGCTCTTTTGGCTGAACCACCGCCTAGAACGGCCGTTATTATCCTGGAGCGCGCACCGTACATGAACGAAGCCTTGATTCAGGAGCAGATGGCCCAAGCGGCGGTGCAGGGGGTGCTAACGGCCGTTTCACCTATGGTGATCCCGTCAACTCTGAAACATGCACATTTTCATGCAGCGGCTGACCAGGATATACCTCTATTTCAGCCCTTGTGTGCGATGGCCCAACTGATAGCTTTCCGAGACGATACTCATGTGGCTGCATAGAGTATACTTGAAGTTCCTGGACATCAGTGGGAACTTTTTAGCCATATACATAGCCGCAATATTTGGGGTGAACCAATTGGCAACGTAAGAGACGCTACCGAAAAGTTGCCTTTCGCGGCTACGATGCCGTCACCTATACGGTCGTCTTGCAGAATTGCGTTGATTGGGGTTGGCCGATAATGGCTGAAAACGGCCGTTACACAACCACTCCTGCTGGGCAGACCCTCTGGCAAGAAATAGAGGCACATACCGACCAGTTATTTTATAATCCTTGGCAATCTCTGACCGTTCTAGAACGGTTTGAACTACATCAATTATTAACCAAACTATATGCTGTAATCAGTAATTCACAGACAGTAACTTAATAACGAAGCACCAATTACCGATTACTCATCTTTTATACATCAAGGAACCACAAGCCCATGTTAGACTTTACCCCAGTGCGTAATAAAAAGATGAACTTTGCCGAATTTGCGACCGATCTGACCCTTGCCGACCTACGCCAACATACCAATGATATGATAGACACTATCCTTAACCTGATTCAGGATTGCACCGATGCTCATGTCACCTTTGTACCTGACGACCCTGAAGCCAATGATACCTACGCCGCAGATGATGCCGATGTTAATCTAGCCTGGACACTTGGGCATGTCATCGTCCACCTCAACGCCTCTACTGAGGAATCAGCGGCACTGGCGGCTGAACTCGCTCGTGGTGTTCCATACGAGCGTCGCCGTTCCCGCAGCGAGGTGCCTTGGCAAGCCGTTACCACTATTGCCCAATGTCGTCGCTATCTCGAAGAAAGCCGTCGTATCTGCCTCGCCAGCCTGGATATGTGGCCTGATGAACCCCACTTAGACAATACTTACTCCGGACGCAACGGCGCAGAATACAATGCTATCGTGCGCTATATCTTCGGCCTGTCCCATGCTGACAATCATCTGGAGCAAATTGCCAATATTGTCGAACAAGCAAAATCGGCCCAAGAGTAATTAGGTCATTGGTGGGCACGCAATTGTCCGACTATTGCTCCACAATTTTATGCACAATCTGGCAACGCCGCTCGGTGGCATGCCTGGATTTGTTATCATCTAGCCCGATGCCTCTATTGCCGCATAGACCTCACCTACCATAAAATACAAATATGACTGCACCACAACTAAGATGGGACGTCGGCACGGCCTACGATTTCTTCATAAGTCTCTACACACTGTATTATCCTGACGAATTTGGCTTGCGCGGTTCTTAGGCGGCTGGGGTACGTTCCCGTTGGCCCCAAGCGGCCAGCCACAGCCTCCATAGGGCTAGGCGATGTCATCTCTGATGCCCTCTTTCAAGCACTCAAGGCCCTGGCTGAGCCTACACGTCTCTGTATTTTGCGCTATTTGATGGCCGAGCCAATGACCCCTGCCGAGCTGGCTCGACGCTTGCGCCTCCGTCCTCCCACCGTCGTTCACCATCTACACATATTGCGTTTGGCTCGCCTTGTGTACCTCACCGTTAGTCATGATGGCAAACGGTATCAAGCCAGGCGCGAAGCTATCCGCGAAACATATGCCATGCTAGATGCCTTTCTAGGTATCGCCAAAACGGCTACAGAATAATGCCTGAACGACCACTCCTGTGGCCTACTGAAATCCCCTACTAAGGGTATGTCCAGAAATAACATAGACGATTATTGGATTTATGGACAAGGGTTAGGCCGAATGGTGTAGTTCCATTCGCCATGCCAAGAATCAGGTTCTAAATTAACCATCTCGAGCTGTTTGTCTGAGACTCGGCGGTTCGTTTGATAGAGCCGCTCATCAAGCCGACTGTGAACCTTCAACCCTTGGCGGGTAGTGGTAGCAGAAATGAGGTCCACAATAACCTGATGAGTGACTAGAGGTTTGCCGCGCCAATTTTGGGAGATAAAAGAGAAGAGCCGGTGCTCAATCCTATTCCACTTGCTAGTGCCTGGAGGAAGATGACAAACCATAATGGGAATTTGCAGTTCATCAGCAAGTTTTTGTAGTTCAACTTTCCAAAGGCGAAGGCGATAGCCATTACTACCACCCCCATCGGCGGTGATGAGCAAGGAAGTCGCCCGTGGATAGAATGACTGGTCAAGTTCATAAAACCAAGTGCGCAGTGTGGCCACCGCAAATTCAGCAGTATCATGGCTGATGCCAACACTGACCCAAGCTTCATTCTCGGCTAAATCATAGACGCCATAGGGAATGGCTTTGCCCTCTCCTTGGGAAGGGAAGTCGTAAGCATTGACACATTCAGGGTCGCCTTGGGGACGTAGCTCCTGACCAGCATTTTTGAATGAACCAACTAACTCCCTTTTCTTAGTGTCAACAGCAATAGCTGGTTCGCCAGCGGCTAATTGTTGGCGAACCTTTTCATTAATATGCTCAAACTGAGCATTACGGTCTGGGTGTTGGACGCCCTCCAGTTTCTTTTTATTCCCTTGCAGACTGTAGCCCAGTTCTTTGAGGAGGCTGGCTAAGCTGTGCTTGCTTATACCATACCCCTTGCTGGCTAAGGCCTCAACTAGATTCCGCTGACTCCGCGCTGTCCACAGTAAGGGCGAGTCTGGGTCGCCCCGTGTCGTCGACTCGACCAGCTTCTTGAGTGTTGGCAGCAGTTCAGGGTACTTTTCAGTCAGCTTTTTGCGACCACCACCAGGCTGTCGACTCCGGTGTGGCTCTAAGATTGGGGCAACCCCTGCCTCAATCGCTTGACATTCAGCCAGACCTCGTCGCACCACCATGACTGATAAGCCTGTGGCCCGACTCGCAGCAGCGATACCGCCATAACCAAACGCCAGGGCTTCATTGCCAGCAAATAGCCGCCGACTTCTTTCAGTCAACGTTCCTTTAAGACTCTCATACCGGACTCTGATCTCGGCTTCTGCTTCCTTCCGTTCTAACATCGTTTTAGTTCGCTTCATGTGTATCTCTCTTTCTCAGCCAGAAGCTAACACATATCTTCCCTCAACGAAAATCATCTTGTTTATTCTTGGACAGACCCTTAGTATCTTCTTGAATCCGCAAGCTGCCCGGCAGTGCAATTGAAAACGCTGCTCCGCCCGTCTGCCGATTGCGCACAGTGGCCCGGCCACCATGGGCGTCGGCAATGCCAGCCACTACAGAAAGGCCTACTCCAGCTCCTGGCTGTGCCTTTGCCTTAGCTCCACGATAATATTTATCAAAAACCCGCTCCAAATCCTCTTCAGCAATGCCCTGTCCTTCATCGCTCACTCGTAACACAACCTCGCGGCGATGGTAGGTTAAGGAAATAGAAACAGTTGTCTTTTCAGGCGAATACTTTATAGCATTGTCCACCAAATTGAGTGCCATGTGATAAAGACGCATTTCATCGCCCAATACTAGGTATGGTTCGCCTTCCACAGCGTAATCAAGATGAATAGATTTGTGGAGGGCGGCTCCTTCGACGTCCCCTATGGCCTTTTTCACGATCACATCTAGGTTGCATGGTTCCCGTTCTACCTCGATTTCTTCGCTGCGGGCGATTTGCAAGAGTTGGTTTACCATGTCTAGCATCCGATCAGATGAGGAGACAATTTTATCAATATATTGATCGGCCCGTTCATTGACCTCCATAACCCGTTTGAGGAGCTGAGCAAAACCGCGAATGGAGGTTAAGGGACTTTTTAGATCGTGGGACAAAGCGCGCATGAATTCGGCCCGATCCTGCTCTAGCTGTTTCACATAAGTGATGTCTTGCATCACAATGATGGTGCCAACTTGGCGCAAGTGCTGAGCCGTTGCCAAATAGGTTTTTTCCCCAACTTCGATCTCTTTAGTTTCACCTTTGCTGGTGCTAAGACCGGCAAAAAGCTCGGTCATATGATTATCTAGGATAGTGTGGGCAGCCTCATTAGAGACCAAAACTTGGCCTGTCTCATCTAAGAAGATGATGGGTTGAGATAGGGTGCGGGCCATTGCCTGAATGGCAGTGCGTTGTTGTTGCGCTTCCTCAAACAGGCGGGCATTTTGAATCGCTGTAGTGATGGGATTGGCAAATGCTTTTAAGCGAGCTACATCCTCATCAGTGAAAGGGCCATTGGCTTTGTTGAGTAATGTGAGCACACCCACAATTTTGTCTTGTACACGTAAGGGGACACTGGCGATAGAATGGGGTGGACGGCCGTTTAAGTCATCAATTTTGGGGGCATAACTAGGATCATTCGCTGCATCATTAGTCACTACAACCTCTCCAGATTGGGAGACATGCCAAATAATACCGCGATTGATTAGAGGGGAGGTAGAATCTCGCTTGGTAGTATTGTTTAGGATTTCTAAGTTGCCTTTTTGGTTATTCAGCAAGTGCAGACGCACTGCCGCCACTGGCCAGTGATGATTAATTTGGGCCACAAGCACATTATAAACGCGATCTAAATCTAACGAACTAGAGACAGCGTGGGTTACCTCATTGAGGGCGGAAAGTTCTTGTACCCGCCGAGCTAAAGCTTGGTCTGTTGCTTGGAAAAGGCGGGCATTTTGAATGGCGATAGCAGCGAAATCGGCAATTGCTTCCAACAGACGTTCATCACGTTTGTTGAACTCTTTATCTTTGACGCGGTGTCCGGCAGATAAGACCCCAAAGGTGACCCCACCAAGCGTGATAGGCACATAGGCTAGGGCCTCAACTAGGTAGCCAGTTTTGACCTTGATCTGTTCTTCGCCTGGCCTACGGCTGGCTCGTATAGATTGTTGGTTCTTGATCACTTGGCCAGCCAAACTATCACCCATGATGGGTAAGCGCATTCGGCGTATTTTCTCGTCGGCTATGCCTCGCTCTGCCTCTAGAAAAAGTTCGCCAGTTTGCTCGTCTACTAGCCAAATGGCTGTTTCGCCAGCGTTGGTTAGGACACCAGCCATTTCGACGACTTGATTGAGCACATCATCTAGTTCTAACTGAGAGGTGATTGATTTGGCAATCTGGGAGAGAGCATCAGCTAAGTCTAGACGTTGTTCCATGATGAGCGGAGCTGTTTGCATGGTGGGACGGCTATCAACGTGAATGATTAACTGTAATGCCCCTAAAGAAAGCATATCACCATCTGATAGAGGGTAGGGAGTGTTGACGCCAATGGAACGGCCGTTACGCGATGAGCCATTGGTGCTGCCCATGTCAATGGCGAAAAGATTAGTAGGCGCCGGGCGCAAGATCAAATGTTGGCGCGAAACCCCCTCTTCTCCTGCCCCGAAATCTGATAGATCAATAACATTGTCTTCTTCCACACTGCGGCCCAAAATAACCTCACCGTTCAATTCTAGAGCTATTTCTTGGCTTTCACTCCCAACGAGGGCTAGGCGTATTTGCCAGATGGGGCGTAGCCCAACCATATCATCTGGGTCTTGATCTGGAACAGGTCTGTATTCAACTTCTGCTGACATGATATCCCCCTCTAGCAATTTGATAAATTTGATCTAATAACGGTACAAAATAGTTGTTGATACTCATCCATACAACCCAATTCTTTACAGTTGTGATACTCAACTTGTATCGGCGATTGTCTTGATTGTACATCAAGCCAGGTTGGGAACAAAACGGTTTGGGAAAAGAGTGGTAAATGGCTTTTAGCTGCATCTTGCGAGTGTAGGCTCCTTTGACTGTCTAGGGTTGTTCTGCTTCCTGCGAATTTTACCATACCCCTGATAAATCTGGTTTTGCCTAATCATTCAAAAGTCAGTATGATGCGCCGTTATGCGTGCAGATCGTCTTATTTCCCTGCTTATGCTTTTGCAGACCAAAGGGCAAATGACGGCCCAAGACCTGGCAGAACGGCTGGAAGTGTCGCCCCGTACTATTTATCGTGACCTTGATGCATTGAGTGTAGCAGGGGTCCCTGTTTATGCCGAGCGGGGGCCGCAGGGGGGCTGTATGCTGCTGGAGAGTTATCGTACGAACCTTACGGGCCTGAAAGAGGATGAGGTACGGGCTTTGTTTATGTTTACGGTGCCGGGATTATTGGCCGATTTGGGAGCGGATAGAGCTTCGCAGGCCGCTGTTTTAAAGCTAACGGCCGCTTTGCCAGCCCCTTTCCAGAAAGATGTCGAACAACTCCGCAATCGTATCCATTTAGATGCTGCCCCTTGGTTCCATCCCGAAGAGCCAGTACCTTTTTTACCCCTGTTGCAGGAAGCGGTTTGGCAAGAGAAGCGGGTGCGCTTGGACTATCGGCGTGGCGATGGGCAGTGGATTAAACGGTTGATTGCTCCATATGGGCTGGTAGCGAAGGCGAGCATTTGGTATGTGGTGGTGGATCTAAACGGCCGTTACTGGGTTTATCGTGTCTCGCGTATTCAGGCAGCAGAGATGACGGACAGTGTCTTTGACCGGAGCCCTACCTTCAATTTGGCTGATTTTTGGACAAAGTGGAGCCAACGCTTCGAGCGGGGGCAGGCTAAGCTATCTGTGACCTTGCAGGTGACTCCACCTGGTATCCCCCAAATGGTTCAACTATTTGGCGATGGTCTGTACCATCTCTTCGAGAAAGCGGATTCAGAAAACGGCCGTCTCACTTTCAGTCTCACTTTTGCTTCTGAAGTGGATGCTTGTCAACAGTTGATGGGGCTGGGAACGGCCGTTACCGTGATCAGTCCCGCTTCCTTGCGCCAAAAAATAGCCGAAACCAGCCAAAAACTCCTTAAACTTTATGCAGAATGAACCATCATAGCCAGCCGCGCAGCCGATAGATAAACAGACCGAGGTATTCCTTTCATTCCCCGCTGCCTGCGAGGTTGCTGGCGGCACAGGATGGTGATGAGCATTAAAATACAAGCCAATCCAAGAGGATAAATGAAGATAGGCAATAATTTTGAGAGAAAAACAAACATACTACCTATTTTTTGTTAGCAGAGTTGTTTTGCTGGAGCCTGCTGATTTCCTGGTGCGCTGCGATTTGTTGTAAATAGGAGTCACGGAACAGCGAGTTGTCAAATTGGTCTGCTTGCGCTTGGAGTTTTTTATAGGCCCACTTAAGAAGAGCATCGGCCGTTGCTTCCTCCTCATTCGCCTGGAAAACGTGATAACAGATGAGGCATGCCTGGAAAGGTTCCTGAATCCCAGCCAAGCCGTGTTGACTGACGTATCCCCAGACTTTTCTTGCCTCAATCAGCGCTTCTGCTACTTTATTTTGAGCAAGATAAACCTGGGCTAGGCCAGCTATTGGCTCAATGGCCCGATGTGTTTGTTTTAACTGATGGCGGATAATCCGAGCCTGGCGGTAATATTCAGTGGCTCGTTCTAGCTGTTCTAAGCCTAAAAGCACGTGTCCCAAATAGGTAAGAGCAGTGGCTTCTGTGCTGCTGTCGCCTATATTTTGGATGAGGCGCAAAGCTTGCAAATTGTATTCCCAAGCAACGGCCGTATCCCCTAGGCGATGAAACAACAAGCCCAAATGTGCTAAAATATGTCCTTCTACCTGCTGGTCACCAATTTCGCCACAAATCCGTAGAGCTTCCTCATAATACTGTCTGGCTGTTTCATATTGCCCCAAAAAGAGATAGACATTGCCTAATTCAGATAATGCTTCACCCTCGCCTTGCAAATCGCCAATTTCACGGTTGATTTGCAGTCCTTTTTCCAACTCCGCCTGTGCCTGCAAAAACAAACCTTGTTGCAAAGCACTGCGCCCCAGGCTGTGTCGTAAGGTGCTTTCTGATTCCCGGCTGCCTGTTTGCAAACTAATGCGTAGGGCTTCCTGATAATATTGCCCACTTTGGGCAAAATCGCCCTGTTCCCGCAAAATCTCGCCCAAGTTGTTCAGAGTGGCATCTTCACCACTGGTATTGCCGATTTGACGGTAGATTTGCAAGGCTCGTTTGCCGTGATTTTCGGCTTCCTGAAAATGGCCCTGTGATGCAAAGACAATGCCTAGATTGCGGAGAGCATTTGCCTCAATTAGCTTGAGATTGGCGTAGCGGGCCAGGGCCAACGCCCGTTCTAAGCGGGGGAGTGACTCTTCGAAGAGGCCACGCCGCCAGAGAGAGCGGCCCCAATAGAGGTAACCTTCGGCCTCTCCCTGGCGATGTTTGGTTTCCTGGGCCAATGTAACGCCCAGTTTAGCAGCCGCAATGGCGGCTGGATAATCGCCCGTGATAAAGGCGAACTGAGTGAGGCGAATGGCTACCTCTACACGTCGTCGATCATCATTTAGTGAACTGGCATGGATGCCAAGCTGAACCAAATCTTCAAATTGAGCTTCGCGGTTGCCCTGCACATTGTATATCTGTTCACGAGCCAACAGCAATGTATAGTGGGTGATATGGTCGTCTACCACAATGAGCCTTAAAGCACGGTTGAGGTAGGTGAGGGCTTCTTCATTGGCAAAGCGGGAAATGGCTTGTAAGCCTGCTAGACGATACCAGCGAGCTGCTTCGTTGAACATGTCGGCCTGGTCGTAATGGTAGGCAAGATCGGCGTAGTGGGGGATGAGATCAGCATTATGTGTATCTTCAATGGCCTTGCCTGCCAAGCCGTGCAGCTTACGCAGACGTGCCCTTAGCTGCATGTCGTAAGCAGAATCGCGCAATAGGGCGTGCTTGAAAATGTAGCGGATGTTGTTGAGGGTAGCCCAGATTTGGGCTTGTTCGGCCGTTTTTACTTTGTTTGTCAATTGGGCGTCATCTTGCAGCATATGGCCCAGTATGAGCAGTTCAAATTCACGGCCAAGGACAGCGGCTGTTTGCACTACATGTTTAACCTCAGCCGTGAGGCGATCAAGACGAGCAATGAGGACAGCATTGATGTTGGATGGTACTTCTTCTATGCGCTGTACCAAGAGTTCATAATGAGTGTTGTGAGCTGAAGGGGCTAAAAGGCCGCGCTCCTTGAGGTCTAGAGAAACCTGTTCTACAAAAAAGGGATTGCCATTGCACTTCTGCATGAGGAATTGCATGGCACTGGCCTCAAGCTGCCCCTGGATGACATCTTCGGCAATGGTGCGCACATCGTTGGGAGCTAGGTAGGTGAGGTCAATTTCATGGTACGATACTTGTGGGTCGAGGTTGATTTGGTGTTTACGGCCGTCATCGCCATAGCGACTCGCACTCAAGATGGCAATGGGATATGCTTCAATGTTTTTGGTGAGGAAGTGGAGTAATTCATGGGAGTCTTCATCAAGCCAATGGGTGTCTTCCAGTTCGATGATAACTGGTTGTAGTAGGCTTTCGCCCAAGATGAGGTTTTTCAGAGCAACTAGGCTGTTTTGAAAGCGTAGTTTAGGTTCCAGTTGTTCATATAGCGAGTTGGGCGAATAGAGGCCAATCAGGGCTGCAAGGATGGAACGGGTGCGTTGCAACTCCCGGGCAATCTGGCGGGCATTGCTTTTGAAAGGGCCACGCTTTTTACGGATGCGTTGTATCAAGGTGTTGAGTATGTTGTCAAATTGGGCTTGGTTTTGCAGATGGTCATGGTCGTTAGATTGCTCAAAATAGCGTGTGAGGAAATACTTGAAGGGATTAAGGGATTGGCGCAAGATTTCTTCGGCAGGGCAATAGAACCAACTTAGACGGCGATCATGGCTGAGTTGTTGCCGGAGTTCGTACAAAAGCCGGGTTTTGCCAATGCCTGCTTCGCCGTGGATGGTGACGATACCTGCGAAACGGCCGTTAAACACGGGTGAAATCGCCTGGTGTAGGGCTTCTAACTCTGACTGTCGTCCAATAATATGGTCTGTGTAGAAGGAAATTTCATCTATTTGACGTGGTTGTAAGAGTTGATAAACGGCCGTTTGCTGGCGTTTACCTTTGAAATGAAATGTGCCTAGAGCAGTGAAAAGATAGGTGTTTTTCACCCGTTCATAGACAGATTGATTCACCCAAATTTCGCCCCAGTGAGGTTGAGTGGCAATGCGTGCGGCTAAATTGACCACATCGCCCACGGCTCCATACTCGCATCTTTCAGCCCCGCCACGAATGCCAGCCCAGACACTGCCAAAAGTCATACCTGCTTGCCATTGCACTGGCTCTTCTAGCGTCTCGTTGGCGGTTTGCAAAGCTAAGAGGCATTGGGCCGCCCGCTCAATGTTGTTCTCGTAGGTCATCGGCGCACCAAACCAGAGGACTATCAGACTACCCTTGTCGCCAAAATCAAGCTGGCTGAGGGTGCCACCATAGCGCTCAGCCAATATGAGAACGGTGTTGATGAAGGCATGTAAGTGATGGTAGTGGTTTGGTTCTTGGAAAGCGATAAAGACGGGGCAAATTTCTCGGAATTCGCCTTTTTCGGTTAATTTGAGGATGGCCTCGGATATAAACGGCCGTAACATTGCCTGGGTCGGTTGGGGCAATGAAGTGGCAGTAGGGGATGTTTCGACGCTACAGGATGATATTTTGAAGAACTCAGGCTGGTCTGATAGGGGTATTAGCTCACTATATGGCCGCACACTGTCTATGACTGACTTATCTACAATGATGTCGCCTGTTTGGGCAACTTGTTGGCAACGGGCGCAGTTGTTAATGGCTTCACCCCGAAAGTAGAAAGTGGCTACCTGGTCTTGATGAGGAATGCCCCACTTGACCCAGCCCGATGAGAGGCCAATTTTGATGCCCATGTGGAAATCACCATACTGAGTATGAATGTGATGATTGGCGAAAGCGGTCTGAATCTGACAAGCTGTGTCTAGAGCATTTAGAATGGTTTGTTGCGGTTGCTGGGAATCGAGTGGGAAAACGGCCGTAAAGGCGTCGCCAGCAAAAAGAGGAATAATGCCCCCTCGTGCATGAACTTGATGCACCATAGGGCTAAATATATTTGCCAGAGCAACTGTTAATGTTTCGGCTCCTTCCTTCTCATGCCGAATAAGTGTTTCTGTCAGGCTGGTGAAACCAGAAATGTCAAAAAAAAGTGTTGCTGCCTCAAACTTGCCCTGGTAATGTTGTTTTTGATACTGCTCTAGGATGAAATGGGGAATAAATGGCTGCATTATAGTACTCAAGTCATATATGTAACAAGTGTATTATACAGCAACTGCCGAAATCACGAATAAGTTTGTCGAAATGAAAGTGGAAAATAAATGGGACTTACGCAGTTGAAGTTTCTACCAGAGAAGCCGGAGTAGTCTAATAGACTGTTCCAGTCTGGGAAGTGCGTAACCCCTAATAAATTGTAGCTTACTCATTATTAGTCGATAGCTGCCGCCAATGTGGAAGAGAAGTGATGAAACGGATAGACTTTGTAATCAATGATAAAAATTGCTGTTCTGTCTGATATTCATGGAAATATGCCCGCGCTACAAATTGTTGCGGCCGATATCGAAGCTTGGCAGCCCGAGATAGTCGTGGTCAATGGTGATATTGTAAATCGTGGACCCTGTTCATTAGCCTGCCTTCGATTTGTTCGGGACAAACAGACAAAACAGGACTGGCAGGTGATTCAGGGCAATCATGAGGGCTTTGTGTTGACTTGCGGAGAAGCAGATGCACCCCAGAAAGGCCCTGCTTATGATGTCTCTCAATTTGCCCATTGGACATATACCCAACTTGACGGTGAAATTGAGTGGTTGCGCCACTTACCCGATACTTTTAGCTGGCTGGCCCCTGATGGCAGCGAGTTTCGAGTGAAACATGCTTCTATGCGCAGTAATCGCGAAGGGTTGTATGTGGATGATAATGAAGCGGATTTGTGGGCAAAGATTGGGCCACCGCCTGCTGTGTTTGTGACGGCACATACGCATCGATCTTTTGTGCGTCAACTGGGGGAGACGCTGGTGGTGAATACGGGTGCCGTAGGGTCGCCTTTTGATGAGGATCATCGTCCAGGATACGGCCGTTTTACTTGGGCCGAAAAACGGGGCTGGCAGGCCAATATTGTGCGTCTGCCTTTTGATCGGACGGCTATAGAGCGTGATTATGTGGTTTCAGGTTTTTTAGCAGAAGCTGGCCCCTTGACGCAGTTGATGTTAGTGGAATTACGCAAATCGCGCGGGTTAATGTATCGTTGGGGGGAACGGCACTATGAGCAGGTATTGGCAGGTGAGATCACAATTGAGGAGAGTGTACGAGATATTTTGCGGGATGAGGATGTACGGCCGTTTACAGGGCTACCAGGTTGGGAAATAAAATAGATTTTGGGCACGTTAATATTGCCTACGAACCTCCTCGATTTGCTTGACAGGCTATCCCGAGGCCATACAATAAACGGTAAAGATTAACAAAAGCAGTGGTGCATGGAATATAAAGACTACTACAAGATTTTAGGCGTGGCTAAGAATGCCGATGAGAATGAAATTAAGCGAGCTTACCGCCGTCTGGCTCGCCAATATCATCCTGACAAAAATCAGGGGAACCAAGCCGCCGAAGAAAAATTTAAAGATATTAATGAAGCCTATGAAGTGTTGGGCGATTCCAATAATCGGGCAACATATGATCGGCTAGGCCGTAACTACCATCGCTATCAGCAGATGGGTGGTAATCCGCAGGATTTTGATTTTTCCCAATGGTTCAATATGGGTGGGCAAAGTGGGCAACAGGTTAATGTGGATTTTGGCGATCTTTTTGGTGGCAATAGCGGCGGTATGTCGGATTTCTTTAATGCTATTTTTGGCAATCAAGCAGCCAGACAGGGTCGGGCTACGGGTCGTTCTTATGATATTGAGCAGGTGGTAACTATCACTCTAGAGGAAGCCTATGAGGGGACGACACGCACTATCAGTCGAAATGGTCAATCTTTTGTGGCTAAAATTCCGGCTGGGGCCAAAAATGGTACCAAAGTGCGCCTGAGTGGCAAAGGAAATGCCAAGCCCTCAGGCGGACAGGGGGATTTGTACCTTGTGGTTGAAGTGCAGTCTCATAAACTGTTTAAGCGGGATGGACATTTGTTAGTAGTGGATGTGATTGTAGATGTGGCTACGGCCGTTTTAGGCGGTAAAGTTAAAGTCCCTACTCTCACTGGAAACGTGAATCTCACTATCCCGGCCGGTACCCAAGGTGGGCAAACGATTCGTTTACGGGGCAAAGGGATGCCTCGATTGCGCGGTCCCAATCAGTATGGCGATCTATTAGCCAAGATTCTCATTCGCATTCCTCAAAACCTAAGTGAACAAGAACGCACCTTGTACGAACAACTTGCTGCCTTACGGTAGCATGAATAATTGTGTCTTCGTGAGTGGATTATTCAGACAATAGGCCTATTCACCAACACACCCCCTTCCTCATGACCAGATTTCGTCAAAATCCCCTTCTATTTTTTATTTCCATATTACTATTGACAACCCTTGCTTGCCAGTTGGGAGCAAACGATTCTGTGCCTGCACCTACCATAGATCGTGAAGCCATTATCCGTGATGCAGTGGCTACAATACAGGCCCAAACACCCGTCGCGACCATGCCTACGCTTACGCCCATTAATGCGGATTCGGGCAATGTGGCCATGTTGACAACTGATTTAGAAGAGCGTTTGGTGACACTCTATCAGCGGATTAATCCGGCCGTTGTCCATATTTTTGCATTTGATGAACAAGGGACAATCCTAGGCAGCGGCAGTGGTTTTGTGTTTAACAATACGGGTCATATTGTGACAAACAATCATGTGGTGGCGGGGGCTGCTGCCTTACAGGTAAACTTTTTTAATGGCTTGCTAGAAGAGGCTGAAATTGTAGGCACTGATGTGGACAGCGATCTAGCAGTCATACGGGCAAAAACCTTACCTGCTGAAGCACAGCCATTATCTGTTGCAGATTCATCACTACTGCAGCCAGGTCAATTTGTGATTGCCATTGGCAACCCTTTTGGCGAAGCTGGCTCGATGTCTGTGGGCATTGTCAGTGCGCTAGAGCGTTCCTTGCGGTCGCAGCGCGTCACTGCTAATAATGGGTTTTATTCTTTGCCGGAGGTTATTCAGACGGATGCGGCTATTAACCCTGGTAATTCTGGCGGCCCTTTGTTGAATTTGAATGGCGAGGTTGTGGGTGTAAATAGCGCCATCTTAACCCGCACAGGGACGAATTCGGGTGTTGGCTTTTCGATTCCCAGCAATGCGGTGCGCCGTATTGTGCCAGCCTTGATTGCGGATGGAAAGTATATTTACCCATTTATCGGGATTAGTATGCGCAATATTACATCGTTGGAGTTGCAGGAAGCTCTCGATTTGCCGCAAGTGACGGGTACATATGTTACAGAAGTTGTAGCGGGAACCCCGGCAGAGGAGGCAGGTCTCATTGGCAGCGGTGTGGCTCCCAATTTTGTCCCACTGCCTGGAGGTGATTTTATTTTAGGCGTAAATGGCAAGCCCATCAAAAGTTCAGATGAACTGATTAGTATCTTAACTTTTGAGGCAGAGGTAGGTGATACGATTGAATTAATGATTTGGCGAGATGGAAGAGAGATTACTGTGCCTTTGACATTAGGTGAACGGCCGTAGTCAGGCATATTCAATAAACGTAGTTATCAGGAAGCAGCAGCTAGTAGGCATACTGGCTGCACCCGATTAGGAGGAATGATGTTGACCCAAGAACAGTTCCAAGAGTTATTGTCTTATGAAGCGAATGGGAAGCAGGTATTAAGCCTATACTTAGATGCCGATACCGCACAGCAGCCAATTGAGGCTATTAAGCTACAAGTGAAGGGCATGGCTAAAGAGACAAATACAAATCACAGCGATGATGTGAGTGCCCTGGAACGATATTTGGATCATAGTTTTGATTGGTCAAAACCAGGTTTGGCTCTCTTTTCAGCCGGCGGCGGACAGTTTTTTCGAGCTTTTCCCGTCAATATTGCTTTTCGCAACCGTTTGCGGGTGGGGCATAAGCCCTATGTGAAGCCTCTGGCCCATTTATTGGATTATTATGCCCATTATGGGGTGGTGCTGATAGATCGGGTA
The DNA here is from genome assembly GCA_965223555.1 of Promineifilaceae bacterium (SeqCode). Classification (GTDB taxonomy): domain Bacteria; phylum Chloroflexota; class Anaerolineae; order Promineifilales; family Promineifilaceae; genus CBDCWU01. The sequence goes on along the minus strand of CBDCWU010000007.1, from coordinate 598,089 downwards.
GGGGCCCGTTTTATGGAATATCATCTGGGTGAATTGCAAGAGACGGAAGGCTATATGGGTGAGGATATTCATAAGCTGAAAACGGGCAAGGGGACATCGGCTGTTGGCATGAGAGGTGGCCAAGGGGGTAGCCGCCATGAAGAGGAGGCAGTGCAGCGTAATTTGCGAGAAGCTGCTGCGGCAGCTAATGCTTTTTTCCTGCGTAAGCCCATTCGCCGCTTGTTTCTGGGGGGAACGGCCGAAACAGTGGCTTCTTTTCGAGATCTATTACCTAAGCAGTTACAGAGCTGTGTAGCTGGCACGTTTGCTATGGGCATGGATGCTGGTGAAACGGAAGTGCGCAAACGCTCGTTGGCTTTGTTGAGAGAGGCTAATGAGGAGCGGGAAGTGCTCCTGGTGCAGCAAATGGTGACGACCCAGGCCAAGGGAGGAGCAGCTACAGTCGGCTTGGATGAGACCTTACAGGCTGTTTCGGATAAGCGGGTGCAAACGTTGGTGATTAGTGATGGCTATCGAACGCCTGGTTATGTTCATGAACTATCTGGCTTTGTGGTAGCCAATTTAGCTCGCAGCCCTCTGACTGAGGAAGAGTTAACGGCCGTTGCTGATGTGATTGATACGGCCGTTGCCCAAACGATGATTCACGGTGGCCAAGTGGAAGTGATTCATGATAACCCTCAGTTAGAAGGGGTAGGTCGCATTGGGGCGATTTTGCGCTACTGATAATTGGGTGGCAACCAACAATTGATGAGTTATGGAAGAGGCTGGGCAACTGGCCTCTTTCTTTTGTGATGAACCTGAATGCATTGATTGCCAATTTGGCACAAACAAGACTATTGTCCAATAGTATGAATCAGTACGAGCAGGCTGATCCCTTGGGGGCAGTGCGGCGGGAGAACTTGCGCTTGTATGGAGAGTGGTTGTTAGTCCAACAACCAACGGTATTATTGCTGGGTGAAGCGATGGGTTATCGTGGCGGCCGTTTAACAGGAATCCCTTTTGTGAGTGAGCATATCATGTTGACACACCCTCTGTTTGGCAGGGAGAGAGGGTATGTGAAAACGGCCGAATGGCCCACTGTTTGTCGGGAAGCTACAGCCACAATGATGTGGCAGACATTAGATGCCTGTGCTGTCTATCCGGCTCTGTGGAATGTGTTTCCGTTTCACCCTCATCGTCCAGGACAAGTGGCCAGCAATCGCAAGCCAACGAAGGCTGAATGGGCCATAGGTGAGCAGTTTGTGCGCAGCTGGCTGGCTTTGTTGCCCATTTCTTTGATTGTGGCTGTGGGCAATACGGCGGAACAGGCTCTGCAAAGCTGGGGTTTGTCTTGCATGAAGGTGCGCCATCCCTCGCATGGGGGCAAACGGCCGTTTCAAGTAGGTTTAACGGCCGTTCTTGACGAACATGCCTGATTTTGCTAATCTGCTTTCAAACCCAGTATGGCAACCAGAAGGAGTCATTGCTAGTTGCCCAAGAACAAGGAGCACAAGATGACGGCCGTTTCCAACCTCAAACCACTCAGCATTGGCCAGTTGCTTGATAGAGCCATCCGACTTTATCGTCAGAATTTTCTGCTATTTATTGGTATTATCGCTTTGTCCCAGATACCCTCTACAATTTTTGTGGTTCTGGTAACTTTTTTCGGTTCATCTGCTACTCTTAATGACTTTTCTTCGCTCGATCCTGTTGCTAGTTTAGCTGCTATAGGCGTGGGATTCATTACCTTGGTTGTCAGCGTGCTGATGACGCAAATCGGCACAGCTGCTTTGACACGGGCTGTTGCTGATAATTATTTGGGTCAAGAGCTAGGCATTTGGGATGCTTATCAAAAAATTGGCAAATCTTGGCTGTCTTTGCTTGGGGCAACTATCCTGTGCGGGTTACTGATATTTGCTCTTTTCATCTTTTTTATTATTCCCTGCATTGGTTGGTTGGCAGCCATTCCTGGTATTGGTCTTATCGTTTTTTTGTCTATGGCTGTTGTGCCCCTCATTGCCCCAGTGGTTGTTTTGGAGGGCAAAAGGGCAACCCCAGCAATTGGCCGGGCCTGGAGTTTGGCTAGACGACGATTTTGGCCTGTGCTTGGTTTAGTCGTTCTGTTAACCATATTGGTGCAAATTGTTGTCACGGGGCCAACGGCACTAGTTGTAGGTTTGCTGACCACAAGTAGTACATGGGATCCGGTGCTCGCTAATGTTCTACAACAGCTTGTCTCGTTCCTCTTCAGTATTATTTTTCTACCTATACAATTGACCTGCATTACGCTGCTTTATTTTGACATTCGTGTACGCACAGAGGGGTTCGACCTCAGTTTGTCAGTTGCCAAAGCAGAGGATGAAATTATTGATATGACAGCTTTTACAAAAGAGTCATCTGGAAATGATAGTAATTGGGGTCCAACTACTGCTGAGTTGGGCAATTTTGCTCTCATCACAATAGGGTTTGTTGTCTTTTTTGGTGGATTGGTAGGCATTATGTCTCTGTTGGGCTTGGCTATTGGCTCAGCTTTTGGTGGACTTTAAGAGAGGTTGGGTAGCCTGTGAAGCGGTGGGGATTATGGTTTGCGTTAATTGGTTTAAGCTGGTTGTGGCCCCAAACGGCCGTTGCTCAAACTGCTTCTCTCGATACCTATTGGCAGCAAATTTCTGATCTACAAGAGTTGCTTACCCGATTAGAGGATGAACCAGGAGACGTGCAGCAAACCCAATTGACGGCGGCAGCTTCCCAACTAGTCTTGGTCACGGCCGTTTCTTTGCCAAACGGCCGTGAAATCCCCATCAGCCACAACTTCCTGCTCAATGAACTAGGCCGTGAACCACCTGATTTAGAGCATTTGCAAAACATCTTAGCCGCCTGGCAAACAGCCCGTGTCACCTGGCCCGAGGTGCAATTTGACGATCTAGATCAAGAAACCCTCCAGGCTATTTTGAGTCGCCCTGAATTTCAATATGAAACGGCCGAACCAAGCCGCCTACAAACGTGGTTCAACAATCTGCGTGAGCGGTTTTGGCGTTGGGTCTTTAGCCTTTTCCCTGAAACGAGGGCAACGGATGGCATGGCTACTTTGATCAACTATGCTTTGACGGGTTTAGGTATTATTGCCCTAATGGTGGCTCTCTATTATGCTCTGCGGGGCATCGTGGGCGATTTTACAGCAGAGGCGGCTTTATCCCCAGAGGATCATTTAGATGATGAGATGTTAACGGCCGATACGGCTTGGCGGCGTGCCCAACAACTGTCTGGTGAGGGTGATTATCGAACGGCCGTGCGCTATCTCTATCTCTCAGCCCTTCTGCTGTTGGAAGAACGTGGCCTGCTTCGCTACAATCGCTCCTTGACCAATCGTGAATATCTACGCAACCTGACCCACCAGCCTGAATTAGCTGCCATCTTGCGTGATGTGATTGAGGTATTTGATCGTGTTTGGTATGGTTTTCACCCCCTCGAGCAGACGGAATATGAGTGGTATGTCGATCGTGTGGAAGTATTGAAACGGCAAAGGAGGCATCGTGAGTGATTTCATAGCCGATGCTGATCTCCCTGCCCCGGAGTCGCGCCACATTTTCCCTCAGCTTTCTAAGGATTCTTGGTTAGCAATTGGTTTGTTTGTCCTATTGGCTTTCATTTCTGGTATCTCAATCTACCAACAAACCAAAGATCAAGCCGCGCCCCCACTTATGAGCCATTCTACCCAACCCGACGGGGCACAAGCGCTCTGGTTATGGTTAGAGGCTCTCAATTATGAGGTGAGTGATCACCTGGAGACTGCCTTTGCTATACCCAAAAACACGGACGTTGTGCTGATGCTAGAGCCAACGACACTGGTTGATCCCAGCGAATGGCCCATTCTTGAAGAGTGGGTGGAGACAGGGGGCACTCTCATCATTGCGGGGGATGGCTTGTTTACTGATCGTGTTTTGGCTCATTTTGATTTCGGTATTAGCTTGCGCCCACCCCCTGTAGCTGAAATTGTGCAGCAAAATCCTTTGCTGGCTTCCCCTGCTAGCCACTCATTGCCCCTAGCGGCGAACACCTTGGCCTTGCAGTCAGAGAGAGACGATTATGTGACCCATTTTGCAGTGGGTGGTGCGCCCATTGTGGTGTCGCTGCGGCAAGGAAGCGGCCGTATCCTCCTGACAACACTTACCACACCGTTCACTAATAAAGGATTGCAAGAAGAGGGGCATCCTGAGTTCGTTCTCAATCTCATCAGCGCGGCTGGTGAGGCGCAATCGGTTTGGTTTGATGAGTGGCATCATGGCCTGCGTGTCCAGAGCAGCGATATTGTAGGCATTGGGGCTTGGTTACAACGCACCCCATTGGGACGAGCCTTTGTTTTTATAGCAGTTGTTTTATTTATTGCCTTGGTGTTACAAGGCCGATCTTTTGGTCGTCCGGTGCCCTTGCCCCAAGATAGTAGTCGGCGTGCCCCTTTAGAGTATATTACGGCTTTAGCAAATTTGAGCAGACGGGCGGGCCACCGAACGGCCGTCATGGAAGATTATGTCCATCGCCTCAAAAAGAATATTGGCCACCGCTACCGTCTCAATCCTACCTTGCCCGATGAGGAATTTTTAGCACAATTAGCCGAATATAATACAGATTTAGATTTAGTCGCCCTTCGTAACCTGCTGCGTCGCCTCGTAAAGCCCAATGTTGGTGAAACCGAGATGGTGCAATTGGCAGCAGAGGTATCAGAGTGGTTATAACATTACGAATTGGCAGCTCTTCCCGGCCTGTCAGCTCGCCCAAAACAATTCATGAATCCAACTGATTTACAAACCGTGTTCCAACGACTGCGTCAGGAGGCCGATAAAGTGTTGGTTGGCCTAGAAGAGCCATTTGAACTGCTCGTTATTGCCTTGCTCACAGGCGGGCATGTGCTGCTGGAAGGCGTACCGGGCACAGCCAAAACCCTCATGGCCAAGACCTTGTCTCATCTGGTGCAAGCCAAATTTACGCGTATTCAATTTACGCCTGATCTCATGCCTTCTGACATTCTGGGCACGAGTGTGTTTGATTTGAATTCCGGTCAATTTCACCTAAAACAAGGTCCTATCTTCACCCAAATGCTGCTGGCTGATGAGATTAATCGCGCTCCAGCCAAAACCCAATCAGCTTTGTTGGAGGCGATGGAGGAAAGACAGATCAATTTAGAAGGAATACGTTACCCGCTTGAAGCACCCTTTATGGTCATTGCCACGCAAAATCCCTTGGAATATGAGGGTACTTACCCCTTGCCCGAAGCCCAGTTAGATCGCTTTTTGTTCAAGGTGATTGTGCCCTATTCGGCCATTGAGACGGAAATTGAGGTGCTGCGCCGCTATCATCGTGGGTTTAATCCCCATGATTTGGCAACGTCTGGTTTGAAGTCACTGTTGCCTGACACTTTTGTGGTCCAAGCTCGCCAAGCGATTAACAAAATTGTGGTGGAAGATGGGGTGTTAGAGTACATTGCCCGCTTAACGGCCGTTTCCCGCCAATCCCCTGACCTTACTTTAGGCGCCAGCACCCGGGCGGCCACTCATGTTTTGCTGGCCTCCAAAACCTTCGCGGCTCTACAAGGCCGCGATTATGTGACGCCTGATGATGTGAAAACTATTGTCCCGCCTGTCTACCGCCATCGTATCCTCCTCAAACCCGAAGCCGAAATCGAAGGCTTAGATGCCGATGCCGTCATCCAGCGTTTGTTGGGGCAGGTGGAAGTACCTAGATAGTATTCAGCAGTCCGTGGCCAGAAAGCAGTTTGCTATCCACTGACTACTGCTCACTGTTTACTGTTTACTGTTCACTGATATGCACCTCACTATACGCGGCATTCTGGTTTTGCTTCTCACAGCCCCTATTTTGGCGGCTGGCACCTGGGCGGCAGCCTTGCAGTGGATTTCGCTGGGGTATGTCTTGTTGGTACTGTTCCTTTTCTGGCAAGATTGGCGGCGGGCACAGCCTGTTGATCGCTTTCAGATGACACGTAGTCATGACAATCGGCTGAGCCTGGGGGTAGATAATGCCATTCGCATAACCATTCGCAACCGATTGCAAGTCCCAGCTACTTTTTGGTTGCGTGATGAGGCCCCTGATGAATTTCAAATCGAGACGCGCTTGTTGGAAGGCACGATTGCACCCCGACAAACTTGGGAGGGTGTCTATCATGTACAGCCCCTGCGGCGCGGAGATTATGCTTTTGGGAATACCCATTTGCGCTGGTTGGGGCCGCTTGGTTTGGTGGTGCGACAAGGGAAGGTGGAGACGGCCGTTCCTGTCAAAGTGTATCCCAATTTGCTTGATGTGCGGCGTTATGATCTACTGCTGCGGCGCAATCGTTTGCAGGAGTTGGGTCTACGCAGTACGCGTCAATTTGGTGAAGGCACCGAGTTTGAACGGCTGCGAGAATATACACCCGACGATGAGTATCGCCGTATCAATTGGAAGGCGACGGCTCGGCGCCATCGGCCAGTCACCCAGGAGTATCAAACGGAGCGCAGTCAAAGTGTAATGGCGGTATTGGATATCGGCCGTCTCATGCAAAGCCCCGTGGCCAATATTGCTAAGTTGGATTATGTGGTCAATGCCGTGCTGTTGCTTGCTTATGTGGCCACGGGCAAGGGTGACAAAATTGGCATGATGAGTTTTGCTGACACCGTACAGCAATATGTGCGACCGCGCCAAGGGCGAGGCCAATTTTACCGCATGTTGGAACTGCTCTACGCTGTAGAAGCCCAACCTGTGGAGCCAGATTATCAACGTGCCCTCACTTATTTGTCCGTGAAGCAGCGCAAACGCGCCCTGGTGGTGATTTTTACGGATTTGAGTGGCGGCGTGAGTATGGATGCGCTGGTCAGCAACATTTCCGTGTTGGCACGGCGCAGCTTGCCCCTGGTCGTCACGATTAGTGATCCTGACATTGTGGCGGCGGCTGGTCAACGGCCGTCTGATTCACTCACTGTTTACCAAAAAACGGCCGCTGCCCAACTCCTTGACGAACGCCAAATCGCCCTCGACACCCTGCGTCATCGCGGTGTCCTCACCCTCGATGTGCCTGCCAACCAACTCTCCATCGCCGTCATCAATCGCTATCTGGAACTGAAAGCACGAACGCTCCTATAAGAGGCCTAGAAGAATTATCAAGCTCATAAAAATTAGCTGCGCATACGTGGTGCTAATTTCCATTGGCTGCTACCTAATTTCTGTGTGCATACCTGCCTATAAATGGAACGAACTGTTGATGGGAAACAACTATTTCCACTACGGTATTATTATTCAGTGGTAAGGCCTCTATGCCCTCTGAGGTTATGGTTAAGCTAACTGGGTAGTGGGTGCCAATGGTTGCGGAAGGAACGGCCGTATACACACTCACTTTGTACTGCTCCCAAAAATCTAAATCCCCTGCCTCCCAGATGAGAGTATGGTTCATAACTGTGGTTGGAGTAGGTGTGGCAGTTAGGAATTCAAGATGGCTGTCTAAAGTCATAGTGAGCGTGGCGGAAAGTGCCATACTTTCACCCCAATTGCCATATTTGAAATGAATTGGTGTACCACCACCTGAAGAGGTATATGCTAGGAGTGGGCTTGTTATCCAGTTATCTATATCTTCTGTGGTAGCAACACAAGGAACGTTCGTGCCATCAACGTATTGAATACTACTCAGCCAATCATGTAGTGCACCCTCCGTAGGTTCACAAATATCAGTGCCATAAAAGGTGAAAGAATCCAAGTTTAGATTCATGAAACCTGGTGGAATAGTCCCACTCAATTGATTGCTCGATATATCAAAACGGGTTAAAGATGTTAAGTTTCCCAGTTCTGGTGACATCGTTCCACTGAATTGGTTGTTATCTAAGTAGAGCGTGCTTAAGTTAGACAGGCTGCCAAATTCAGACGGTAACGTGGTTAACTGGTTATTGTTTAAATGGAGTTTACTTAGGAGGGGTAGGCTGCTAAATTCAGGCGGTAACGTGGTCAACTTGTTGTTACTTAAATATAGTTCGCTTAAGAGGGATAGGTTGCTGAATTCAGGTGGTAAAGAGGCTAATTGATTGTTGTACAAGTAGAGCCAGACTAAGTTAGACAGGTCACCAAATTCGGGCGGCAAAGCGATCAATTGGTTATTGTTTAGTTCAAGCATGCCTAAATTAGAGAGGTTGCCAAATTCAGATGGTAAGGTGGTCAGTTGATTGTTGAATAAATCGAGTGAGTATAAGTTAGACAGGTCGCCAAATTCAGGAGGTAACGTGGCCAGTCGGTTATCATTTAGATGAAGCAAGGATAAATTAAGCAGGTTGCCAAATTCAGGCGGCAATGTGGTCAATTGGTTGTTAGTTGCGCGAAGTGAGCTTAAGTTAGATAGATTGCCAAATTCAGGAGGTAGCGCGGTCAATTGATTGTTGTTTAAGTAGAGAAAGAATAAGTTAGATAGGTTGCCAAACTCAGGCGGCAACATAGTTAATTGGTTATCAGTTAAGTCAAGATAAGATAAGCTAGAGAGGTTGCCAAATCCAGGCGGCAATGTAGTCAATTGGTTGTCTTGTAAGTAGAGTGTGCTTAAGTTAGAGAGATCTCCAAATTCAGGCGGCAATGTGGTTAATGGGGTATCTGATAAATAGAGTTTTTCTAGGTTAGATAGATTGCCAAATTCGGGCGGTAACATGGTCAATTGGGTCCCGCTTAAATAGAGAGATTTTAAGCTAGAGAGATCGCCAAATTCAGGCGGTAGTGTAGTCAATTGGTTATATGATAAAGAGAGCGAGGCTAAGTTGGACAGGTTGCCGAATTCAGGTGGTAGTGCAGTTAACTGATTTCCGCCTAAAGAGAGTTCATATAAGTTAGAGAGATTACCAAATTCAGGCGGCAGTGTGATCAACTGATTGGCGCCTAAGTAGAGGATGCCTAAGTTGTGGAGATTATCAAACTCAGGTGGGAGTGTGGTCAATTGATTGTGGTTTAAACCGAGATCGGCTAAGTTAGAGAGGTTACCAAATTCAGGCGGAAGGGTGGTCAATTGGTTGTGACCTAGGTAGAGTAATTCTAAATTAGGTAGATTGCCAAATTCAGATGGTAATGCGGCCATTTGGTTACGAGATAAAAAGAGATCAGCTAAGTTGGATAAATTGCCGAATTGAGGTGGTAATGTAGTTAACTGGTTCTGGTATAAAGAGAGAGAGGTTAAGCTAGAGAGATTGCCAAATTCAGGCGGAAGGGTGGTCAATTGATTATTGTCTAAAGAAAGTTCATATAAGCTAGAGAGATTGCCAAATTCAGGCGGAAGGGTGGTCAATTGATTGTTGTCTAAAGAGAGTGCATATAAACTAGAAAGGTTGCCAAATTCAGACGGTATCGTAGCCACTTGAAGAGCCTCCAATTTGAGGTCTTCCAAATAAATCAAGTTGCCGATTTCCGGAGGGATATTAGTTGTTCCAGAGTATGAATGGATTGATTCTCGTTGGGATAAGGATGCGGAATTAGTTGAGGATGTTTTTCTTTGATAAAGGGGGGCAGGTGGGGGGACTAAAGTTATGGAGGTAATATGCCCACCCTCGCACATTATGTCTTGCCAAGAGCAAGGCGTATTGGAATTGAGCCAATTAGGCTTGTCTTCAATACTGTTGTGTAGAGCGACCAATGCTTCACATTCCAGTACAGGAATCTCGGTGACAGTATTGCAGTCAAAGTTATCAGGTATTATAGCTTCAACTGGTTTTTGACTTATTAGAAAACTACCGACAACTAACAAACACAATATCCAAAACATAATTCGCCAGAAATTTGCTTGCATCATGTTAGTCCTCCCAGAGTAGAAACCCTAAACAACATAAGTGAACTGTTAGGCAAAGCTGACCCAAATTATACTACCAAGGCAATGGTGTAGACAATAGTTGTGAGAATGCAAACGAATAAGGATAATAGCCAGTCGACACGATAGACTCTATCTTGCTTCTGAATGAGTACTATCAGAATGAAGCATAAGGCAGAAAGCTTCATGTCAAACCTTGAAGAGCGGGAGATCATATGGCATATTTGCGACGGTTTTGGGAAGGTTGGAAGCGGTTTGGTCACTGGATGGGTGATTTGGTCGCCCGTGTGGTGTTAACTATTTTCTATTTCACGATTTTTGTGCCATTTGGTTTGGGTACACGACTGTTTGGCGATCCCCTGGCCATGAATGAGGTTAAGAAACCCTCTAAATGGTTAAAACGGGAGACGAGAGATTTGACGCTTGAGGATGCGAGGAGACAGGCTTAATGTTTATCTTGGGCATTTCTTGTTATTATCATGATTCGGCGGCGGCGATTTTGCAGGATGGTATGTTGATTGCCGCTTCTGAGGAGGAGCGTTTCTCGCGCGTTAAGCATGACTATGGGTTTCCGCAGCAGGCGATTGATTTTTGTTTAGAAGAGGCGGGTATTACGGCCCAAGAGCTAGATTATGTGGTTTTTTATGAGAAACCCTTGCTCAAATTTGAGCGGATTTTGATGTCTACGCTGCAAACCTTTCCCCAGTCTTACAAGGTGTTTCGGGAATCTATGATTGCCTGGTTTAATGAGAAATTGTGGGTGAAGGGTGAAATTTTGACGAAGCTGGACATTCCTGATGAAAAGCTTCTATTTGTGGAGCATCATTTGAGCCATGCGGCTAGTGCTTTTTTCTGTTCACCTTTTGAGGAAGCGGCCGTTTTGACGATTGACGGCGTGGGTGAATGGACGACCTCGACGGTGGGTAAGGGCACGGCCGTCTGATTCACTCACAGTTTACCAAAAATCGGCTGCTGCTCAGCTCCTTGATGAACGCCAAATCGCCCTCGACACCCTGCGCCATCGTGGCGTCCTCACCCTTGATGTGCCCGCCAACCAGCTCTCCATCGCCGTCATCAATCGCTACCTGGAACTAAAGGCGAGAACACTCTTGTAAGTCAAGATATGCTAGTTTGTTTTGACACTTTGTTTGGGCATTTATGAAGGGCTAAAATATATGATTCAGGTTATAATCTTAGAACTTACACAACTACCAGACTGAAGCAGTTTCCAGACTGTTCCAGTCTCATATAAATAAAATCTGCAAATTATAGAGGATTCCATGAGTAAGAAAAAGACAAAAATTGCAGCCCCTGATGAAAATGATCAGGTATCGGGTAATGCCAGTAGTGACTTAGAATCTTTACGTGGCATTTTGTTTGGAAATCAGGCAAAGGCTGTCAATCGGCGGCTGGATGATCTGGAAGCACGAGGCGAAGAATCCAACCTAGCATTGACAAATCTTGTCAACGAAAAGATAAATTCGTTGGCCTCTAGTTCGTCTCAAGACCTGACCGTAACACGTAAAGAGTTGGTGAATCGAATTGATCAAAATCACAAAGAGTTGACAGATAAGATCAGTGATTTAGTAGCTGATTTTCAGTCGCAATTACGGGTGGCACAAAAGGAATTGACAGAACATCTGACTCAGTTAAATGCTGAACAAGTTGAACGCGCACGAGCTGTTCAGGTAGAAGCGCGTCAGCAAAACGATGAGCTACGACAAGAGTTGTTGACACTTACCGCCTGGTTAGATGATAAGAAAACAACCCGGCTAGATTTGGGCATTTTATTGGCTGAAATTGGAGAACGTCTCCAGAATAACGAGTTACCTAGTAAAAGCGACAAGGAATAAGCACCTTTTCGCGGTTACTATTTATGTCTAACCGGCAAACTGAATCAGATACATCTTCAAGCAGTGATGAGCAGCATATGGTGAGGCTGCGAACGATTCTCGTGGCTGCAGAACGTGAGCGCATTGCGGAATTGGAGGCGGAAAAGGAGGTTCTGCAAAAAAAACTACATCACCAAGAGATAGAAATCGGACATTTGCGCGAATCGCTTGACGCCCTGCGCCAAGCCAGTGCAGAAAATGATGCCCTTCTCCAAGAAAGACTAGATTCTCTAAATGACCAATTACAAAGCGAATTTGATCAGCTTGTACCACGTATAACGACCTCTCTAAATACCATCATCGCTAATAAAAACCAAGAATCACATCAAGATATGGCAGAGGCTATCGGTCCTATTATGGCAGATTCCATGCGTGTTCAAATTCGCCTGTCACGCCTTGATGCCATTGATTCACTTTATCCCATAATCGGTGAAACCGTTCAGAAATCAGTCTCTGAATTTGTACGCGAGTTGCAGCGCAATATTGATGCTCGTTTGCGGGCGGCTTTAGATACACAAAGTATTCGACGCACTATAGAGGCTAGGATACGGGGTGTTTCGCCAGCGGAATTGGCCTTTCGGGACGCTATTCCCTTCGTTGTACAAGACATATTTCTCATTCAACCTGAATCTGGCCTGCTCTTGGCCCATGTCGACTCAGACAACTCAGGGGGGGATGACTCTGATCTGATTAGCGGGATGTTGACTGCAATTCGTGATTTTGTCCATGATTCCTTCGGTCAAAACCAAGATAGTGGTAGTCTTGATGAAATTCAATATGGTGAGCAACGAATTATTATTCAAAGCGGCCCAAACGCATACTTGGCTGTCGTTATTTCGGGCATAGAATCCGAAGGGATGAGAGCATACTTGCGCCAGTTTATGAGTGATTTGCACATTAATTATGGTATGGTACTGCGTGATTACGATGGTAATCTTGAAACTATCCAGGAAATCACACCGAGCGTGTCAGAATTGGCGACTAATCTTATGAATAGAACAGAGAGCTTGCCTAAGCCTATGGGGCGGGTACAAAAAACTGCCCTGATGGGGGTTGGCTTTCTAGGATTGCTGTTTTTATTCTTGTCCTGTTTCTACCTGATTTTCACGATAAAATTGCTGCCTGTTGCCTTTGCCCCCGCTACAGAAACGCCTATGAATATGAATACAGCAACAGTTACGGCAACTGTAACGCCTATGCCGACTCATACGGCGACTGCTACCAATACCGTCACGCCATCACCCACCACAACCCCCACAGCCACGGCAACACCTACCCACACATCTACGGCAACAGCGACAGCGACCGTAACGGAAACTGCGACCCCTATGCCAGTGGTGCCAACGGCTACAGCAACACGCTTCCCCTTCACTAATGTGCCCGTTTGGATTCGTACTGTACCAGATATAGACACGGAACCGTTTATTGCTCTGCCTCATGGCTTTGCTATTACGATCTTGTCTGAGTTTGGCGAATGGATGGAGATTGAATGGGAGACGAATGATGGGGTGCTACGGGGTTGGTTGCCGAGCCAATATGTGACAGCGCCGTAACGGCCGTGAAGCTGGCCTACCTCTGTTACTATCGTTGCCATAACGCTTACTATACCAACTACTATATTTTCGATTTTGAGCTAACGGTAGACGCCTTCAATGATGGCTTCTCCTTCCAAGATGTCTAGGCGGGTGATTTCGATGGGCAAGGAAAGTTGATCGTAGATGCCCTGGGCTTGGGCCACAAGGGCCACGATTGGGGCGGGGGCCTGGGCATTGCCCACACGCAGCTCGTGGATGGTGGCGATGGGTTTGTTGTTGACGACGGAGATGGTGGCGCGGCCTGACACGGCCGTTTCCAAGCCCATCACGCGCACATAGCCGCCCCCTTTCACTTCATTGTTCCCCAAAAACTCAATTTGTGGATGGCTGAAAGGGATGTTGGGACGGGGGGCGATGAACCAGGTAATCGTCTGCCTTGTTTCTAGCTCATTCACGCGCACGCTAAATTGCTCGCCAACAGCATCCCGTGCCCGCCAATGCTCGCGCACGGCGGCCACATCCGGGTGCAAGATGGGCTCAACGGCCGTTAATTCCTCCTTGGCTACCGTTAACCAAGCAAAGCCATTGGCCATAAGCAGAGCCAGAGCGATGAGTAAATTTTTGTGAGCAAATAGGTGTTTGAATCGTTTCATGTTATCTAGGGAGATCGGAGATTAGAGATTACCCAATCTCTAATCTCCAGTCTCCAATTTCTTTTACTCCCAATCCTCCAACTTTAACTTCATGTCATTAGCAAATTGCAGCACCTTCTCGCGCCGCTGCTCAATGAGGATACCAGCAGCGATAAGAGCCGCACCCAGGATAAAGAAGACATAGGTTTCCAGATTGACTAGGGGTTCGATGAGTTGCCCCAGAACGGCCGTTACCACTCCCAAAACCCCTGCATATAACAGCCGTCGCAGCCGGCGCACACTGCCCAAACCCACTAAAGCCAATCCTTCCAGCATCATCAGCAGGGCATAGACGAGACCCCAATGCCCAAAAGATTGCCACAGAGCCGAGCCAAACATCAGCACAATGGCAGCCCGGTCAATCCAGCCTGCCAGACTGCGGCTGCCGTGTGCCCACTCTAGCCAGGCCACGCCAAAGAGATAGATCGAGGCCGGTAAGGCATAATATTGTAACTCTGTGGCACCTTGCACATAGAGCAGCCAGATGCTCCAAGCGGAGAGCATAAGCCAGACAGAACCATAGCCCAGCCAACGGCGGCGTTCGACAACGGCCGCTGCCAGATAAAACAGCCCTAAAATGGAACTAACAGCTACCAGCATCAGGGCTTGATCCACGGTGCGGGCGGTGACGACGGGCAGATCGAAGACAGCAAACGGCAGGGTGGCTAAGACGTTCCAGCCTTGTGCGAGGGCCAGCAGGAGGGTGATAAGGGAGATAAACCAGGCGCTGCGGCGCAACGGCCGTTGCCACAGGGTAAAGGAATTGGTAGTTTGTAGATGGCGGTTCAACCCCTGCCCTAACTCTCCCTCTGAGGGTGAGGGCTGGGCTGAGGGTGGGAAGTTTTCACTGTGCTGCCAATAAAGTACGGCGTATCCCGTAATGCCATACAGGGCTGTGACCACGGCGTAGGCGGTAGGTTGGGATAGGCGGGGTAGGTTGAGCCAATCAAGATATTGCCAGGAAGCCAGCCAGCCCAACGCCAGAGGCACATAAAGCAGCCAGCTTGTGCGCCACAAGGTTGCTAGGGTGCTGATGATAAGCGCATTGAGTAGGGTGACAATGATGCTATAACCATCATTCTCCACAGTGAAAAGCTGACTCAGGGCTAAATTGACGGTGAGGATGGCGAAAAACGGCCGTGACCAGCCAAACCACCAGGCATTAAAAGTGGTAAAGGGGGCTGGCTCCCGGCGTAAATGCTGCACCAGTAGCCCCATTGCCACTGTGGCCATGGTCATAGGCATGAAAGCCAAGGCCATCATGGCGGCCGAATCTGGCCTGGGCCAGAGCCAAAAGAGGATGGCGGCATAGGTGAATTGTAGCCATGCCCAAGCTATTAGCAGTAGGCCGCGTAGGCGGAAGCGGAAGAGGTAATAGGTGAAAACGGTCGTTCCCAGCCCCAAGGCAATCACAAAATGCCAGGCTTCCGCCGAATAATTACTGAAGGCATGGCTAAACAGCATCAAGAAGGGAGTAGCACAGGTGACTGCCAGGGCAATAAAGTGGAAAGATAAGGCCCACCAGCGCGAGAAAGCAGCCCAAGCTGCTTCCGGCCAACGCCAAGGACGATACCAGGGGAAAGGTTGCAACTGTTTTGGCTGCCCCGTTTTAGGCTCAACGCCCCAAAGGCCATCCAAAAAGTAGCCCATGAGCATAAACAGGCCAATGTCCGGCGCCAGACTCCACCAATAGGACAGGTTCAGGGACAAAATTTCCAGGCTGTGGCCATAGGTTCCAGCCATCAGTAGAGCCACAGCTGTCATCAAAATCGGTTGTCGCAGCCAAACGGCCGTTAGTCCCCACACCACTGCCGCTAGACCAAAGCCAACCATGGCCCCCACATCATTGCCACTGCCTGAAAGAAAAATGCCCAGCCCCACTAAGCCAAACATGGCTGCCAGCACAGGCTGGCTGTAGGCATTGAGCTTGACTGTACGTAGAACCCAGGCCCAAAGCAGGTAAAAGGCACCAATGCCGGTGAGCAACCAGCCGTAGATGTGTACCCGCTCCACCCCGGCTTGCTCCAGCAGGAGCCAGGCTGCCCAGGGGAAGAGAACTGTGGCTATCGCCAGCCACATGGATTTGCGGAAGAGGTAGGTGGAAAGGATGGCTAAAGCTGTGTTGAAGAGGAGAACAGCGATGAGAAACGGCCGTTCCCCCAATAATAACAGCGTGGCGCAAACGGCTGTGCCATAAGCCACAATGTACAAGGGCCATTGGTAGGTGGGCTGCCAACTGCGCAGCTGGCGGCCTACTAATAACAGAGGCAGGCTAAAAGCCAGCACCAGCAGGGCTACTGTGGTGATGGCTGGTTGGGGCACAAGCCAAAAGAGTGTGTAGACGGCCCAGCCCACCAGCAAAATTGTGGCTGGGAAGAGAAAACGATTGTCGGCCAATGCGCCTTTAGCCCTGAAGCGGTAATCGAGCCAAACGGCCGTGCCATAAAACAGCACCCCTAGTCCTAAAGCCACACTCGACGCATCGGCATGGGCTAATCCCCAGACCAAGGCCAAGGGGACGAGAATATGGGCCACGATCATGGGCGGCAATTGGTAATTGGTAATCGGTAATTGACGGTTGATGATTGACAATTGGCCATTGTTAATGGCCAATTTCCCCACTGCTACGGCTGCCCCCAAAAGCACAATCCCCAACAACACCCACTGCCCCCCATACCATTCCCAGGCCAAACGGCCGCCTCCATACCAGCGCAAATTGGCCAACAGCGTCCAGGGAGCGATGGCTAAAATGCTGGCAAGCCAGACAAAGCGTTCTTTTTTGTAAAGATAGGCGCCTAGGGCATAAAGGCCTGTGATGAGGCTGAGAGCGAGGATAGACCAGCTTTGTCGGGCCAGGCCGCCACCCAGCCAAACAAGGTTGCGCACCAAAGCCAAGCCGATGGTGCCTGCGGAAACGGTCCAAGCAGCGGTGAGCAACGGCCGTTTGTATAAACGCCAAGCTCGCCGCCACAAAACCGCATTGGGGCTGAGGACATGATGATGCAAAGTACGTTCAGCTAGTACCAGGCCAATGGCTAACAGAGCCGCTAATGAGGCCGAACGGCCGCTGCCGTGGCTGAATGACTTAATCACTAGTCCGCCGCCCATGACCAAGGCCCAGATGCCCAAATGGCCCCAACCCGTCAGGTTGGTTTGCCAAGCATGGAGCAGGAAACTGGCTGCCAGCAAGGCTCCGGTCAGAGCCACCCAGAGCAGAGCCAGTTCATTGTTCCAATAGCGGGCGGTGTTGAGGAAGCTCCACAGAACGGCCGTTACTGCCAGCCACAGGGCGGCTATGATGAGTGGCTCCATCAGGCTTGCTTGACGACGGCCACTATCAGTTAACCATTTGGCGGCGACCATGTAGGCTAAAATGAGCAGGGCAAGAGCTGGCAGCAAGGCAGGATCGCTCAAGCCCAGCCAATTCAAGCCACTGAGCCAGCCTATTGCCAGCAGGATACCGCCTAAGAACATGCCTGGTCTGCGCCAGCGGAGCCAGGTGTGGGCGGTGATGAAGTGGAAGATGGCGGCGGTGAGGGTAACGGCCGTAAAGATCCATTGTTCGTAAAAAATTAAGCTGTAGCCCCAAGCTACCACCGTGCCTAACTGTGCAGCTACAAACCAGGGTGTGCCATAGATCCATTGCAAACGGCGCAGTCGTAAACCCAGTAACAGTAGTCCCCAAGCCAGGGCCGTATATGCTAGAGGCAAGTAGTCGGGTAATCCATTGTGGTTGTCCCAAAATAGCACCAGCCAAAGCACGGTGGAGAGGGCGGCCAGCCATTGGAACAGGGTTTGTGTCGGTAGGTGTTGCAGCCAGCGGTGGTTGAGTAGGGTTTGCAGGCCGAGGTGTTGACGGCCGTTTTGCACATAGGCCAACCAGCTATTGACCCCAATCCAGTTGCCCAGCGCATACACCAACAGTCGCTGTTCGCCAAAAAGCAACGGCGGCAACATGGCTACTCCCGCCAACAGCCAGCCCGCACCAAACAAGGCTGTGCTACTGTTGGCAGGCAATTGATTACTGATTACTGACCACCGTTTACTGCTTGCTGAGTCTAGCCAAACGGCCGTCCCCACATGCAGCACCGCCAACAATGTCCACGACAAGGCAATCTCTGCCGGAGCCGCTCCCCGGCTGCCTTGCCACATGGTGGCCGCCATCATGGCAAAGAGGCTCATCAGCCAAAAATAGCGCGCTTGCTGCCAGAGAACGGCCGCTAGCACCATTGTGGCTGCTAGCCAGAGGTGGGCGAAGCGGGCGATGGCGGGTTGGGTGAGCGGCCATAGGGCCGATAGAGCCACCATGGCTCCCGCCAGCCATAATATGGTACGGCTGTAGGCTTGGTTCTCCTCATCCTCAGTCTGTCGCCGTAGCCAGTGGCCGACGGCTAGATAAATGGGTGTTAGCATGGCCCAACCAAGCGCTAAGTAAGCGCGATTGATTTGACCGGGCCAATCGAGAGTGAAGTAGACGGCGATAGGAAAGGTGAGGGCGGTGGCTAGGATGAGGGAGTGGGTCGCATAGGGGCGGGTTAAGTTTGAGCGTACCAAAACTTGGCGTGTGATCAAGAGGAGTGTGCCACCGCCCAACCACCAACTGAGGGCGAGGGCCATGTAGAAGGCAGGAGAACGTTGTTGGATAGCGTAGCCCCAACCGGCGCCGATGAACATGACGGGAACGGCCGTTACCAAGGCCATTCTGTCCAGAGGTGCTGCGAAAATATGCCAATCAGTCTTGGCTCTGTGGCATAAATCGCTGGCGAGGGCTAAAGCCAAGGCTGTGCCCACTGCGCCAGCCTGCCACCAATCGAAGGGGATGTGGAGCCAGTTCATGAAGGAGACAGTCAAGCTGGTGGCGGCCAGAGCCACCAGATAGCCGAAAAATTCGGCTTGCAGGCTGATGGTCATGAGCAGATACAGGCCGAAGCAGACGAGGGAGGCGGCCAGCCAGACGGTGGGCCAGCTTTGGGGTGGGAAGCCGCCGGAGAGGTAGTAGACGAGGAAGTCGAGGGGTACGAGAAAGCTGGCGACACCTGTGATGGCGATGCCAGATTCACGCAAGCCCTGTTTGACGCGCACGAACCAGCCGAGACTATAGAAAACGGCCGTGGCACTCACTAAAAATGTTCCTTGAACAAGGGGCGTAAATTTGCTCCAATTGCTGGCTACCCAGGAGATGGCGGAGGCAAAAAGGAGCAAGGCGCCCAAAAACAAAATGGCTTTGAGGGTGCGCTCGGAGAGCAAACTGTCCCAAAAGCGTTCCCAAGTCCAGGGTGGACGGGGTGGGCGCGGGGGTTGTTGGGGAATGTCGTCTGGGGTTAGGGTGACAACGGCCGTTGGGGTAGCTGTCGCCTCTGATGTGATAGGTCTAGACGGCTGCGGAGTTGGCTGCTCACGCATCCCAGCTTTGTATTCTATCTTGATAATATCCGCTTCTAATTGGGCCAGGGCCGACTCATACTGTTCAGTCGCTATCTGCCCAGTTTTGTATAATTGTTGCAAAGTTTTTCGTAGGAAGTCCAGTTTGTCCCACTCTTGCATAAGCCGTTTTTGGGGCGTGAGGTGTGGGCCGTCGGCTGGTGCTTCTTGCAAACGAGCATAGATTTTGCTGATTTGGCTTTGGGTTTGGTTGCGTAGGGAACGGCCGTTGCCCCCTGACAGCCAACCTTCGTTTATCCAGGTAATGATGGTTTTGTGCAGGTGGGTGAATTTAACTAAATCGGCACGGAGAGCCTGGGCTTCGGCGGCCGTTGGTGGCGGTTCGCGCAGCCCTAATGAGACTTCAACCTCGCGTTTTTGCTTCTCATATCGTTTTTCTAAGGGGGAGAGCAAGGTACGGGCCAATGTCCAACTGCCCATTTCATTGAGGAGGAAATTGAGATTGGACAATTGTTCTAACAGGGGGGCATCGCCGCTATAACCGCAGTCGGCGCAGGTAGGATTGAGGTTGAGGGCTAGGGTGTGGCACTGGGGACATTGCATTGGTCACCTCCTGTCGGTGGTGGGTGAATGGTAATCGGAATATGGACTCTAGATTACCAGCTTCGGTTTACGATCAGTATAACAATTGTAAAGGATAAGAAGGGCGTGTATCAAGAGTTTGGGGACGGCCGTTGACGCACTCAAGTGCTTGCCAATCTATAAAGATTAACACCATTTCTTGGGAATTTATGACGAAGAGGTGGCTATTTTGCAACGGGTGATTGAGGAGCTGGTGGAAAGCCTTTATAGTGGCGAGGGGGGATTCGAGTGGTGGTGATGTGTAATTGTGTGGGTGACGCCTGGAGCATGTTTACACGGTATCCGTGATGATATATAATCTTTTCATGATTGTTTCTTTTGCGGACGAAGCAACAGCAGATTTATATCATGGTCGCCGTACCAAACGTGTCCGCCGATTTCCCCCTGATATTTTACGTCGAGCCGTAGTCAGGTTGGATGTACTCAACACGGCCCATAGTCTGATGGACTTGAGGTCTCCACCAGGCAATCGTCTTGAAGCTCTTAGCGGTGATTGGCTAGGCTTTCACAGCATTCGTATTAATAGACAGTGGCGGATAGTTTTTCAATGGGAAAACGGAAACGCTTATGGAGTTCAGATAGTAGATTATCATTAGTGCCCATTCGCAGAATAAGGGCTTCGCCTTGGAATTGGCGAATGGGCTTCAAGTAGTCGTTCGGTTCGGAAAGTGTTAATTTAATTCCGAACGGCTACTAAGGTGAAAATAAAATGATCCCTGAAAATCGTATTCCTACACATCCAGGAGTAGTGTTAGAAGAAGAATTCTTAGCTCCTATGGGTCTTACACAAGTTGCTTTAGCCAAACATTTGGGGATTCCTACACAAAGAATCAATGAGTTGATTCGTGGTAAACGGGGTGTCACACCTAACACTGCTTGGCTATTAGCTGGTGCTTTTGGAACTACGCCACAATTTTGGCTCAATTTGCAGACAAATTATGATTTGGCTGTCAACCGACCCAGCCGAGCAATTCAACCACTAGCCCAAGCTGCCTAACAGTGTAACTGGCCCTGCCTTCCTTCGCTTGGCTGGGCAAGCTGATACGGCCGTTAGCAGGTTCGAGTAAACATATGATCTGAATTGAAGCAATAACAATATGAAGCATGCAAGTAAAACAATGGAGACGAAGCTGATTTTTGACACGGACATGAGCCTGGGTACACCAGGCGCGGAAATTGATGATGGGGCGGCTTTAATTTTGTTGTTGCGGGCGATGGGGGATGGGGTAACGGCCGTTACCACCACCCATGGCAATACAAATTTAGAGGATGTGGTGCAGAACACCCAGCGTATGTTGGCCTATTTGGGGCGGGAGGATGTGCCGCTGGGGCGCGGCGCGGCCGAAGCTTTGCTGGAGGATAAGGCTTGGTTTGCAGCGTGGCAAGCTGGTTATGGTCAGCCCCAACCCTGGCCCCACGAATCACACTTGCCCCTGGCGGCCAATCTGATTATTGATGCAATTCGGGCTGATCCGGGTGAGGTGACGCTCATTGCTGTGGGGCCGTTGACCAATTTGGCTTTGGCGCTACGCTTGGCCCCCGATATTGCGGCCCAAGTGAAGCAGGTGGTGATTATGGGTGGTTCCTTTGGCGAGGCTGAGCCAATGCCGGAGTTTAATGCCCATTGCGACCCTGAGGCGGCACATATCGTGTTGCAAGCCAGTTGGCCGGTACGCATGATTGGCTTGAATATCACCCAACAAGTGCCTTTCCGGCGCGAGGAATTTGCGGCTTTACCGGAGGCAAATCAGGCGGTGGTGATGCTGAAGCGATTTGCAGGGGAGTGGATTGATCGGGTGGAAGCGAAGGGGTGGGAGTCGGGTGGCTGTGCTTTGCATGATGCGCTGGCAGTAGCGGCGGTGATGGATGATTCGTTATTTAGCTGGCGGGTTACGGCCGTTCATGTTGAACTCAACAACATCCCCAAACGTGGCGCCATGCAGTTCCGCCCACCCACGTCCCAAACCAATATCCAAGTGGCTGTTGGCGTAGATGCTTCTCGCTGTCACGATTTAATTTGGCAATGGGTCAATCAGTAAGGAGTCGCGGAACCTTTTCCCTGTCTTAGCGTCTAAGGCAAGTATATCGACAACTTTTTGTCGATATTTTTTTATGTACACAGATACGAAAGAACACGGATATTTTTTAAACAGTGTACCATCCTTTCCGTGTATACAAGGTATTCTTGGCCTCTTGACTTTATTTTCCAGCAAGGTCTGGGATGAGCGCTAGGCATTGTTGGATTTCAAATAGCGGTATAACACTCCAATCACTGTAGCTGGCTCGGCTTCCCGTTCGCGGCTGTATTGGCGCGTGGCGCGGCTGCGGCTGAGGTGCAGATAGCGGCGGGCGCGGGTGATGCCCACGTAGAGCAAACGCAGCCGCTCGCTAATAATCTCAATGTGGGCCGATTCCGTAGCGGTGCGCCCTGCAAAAATACCTGCCTCCCCTTTCATTAAGTAGTTGAGTTGGGCAGTGACTTCGGCGGTAGGATCGCCGCCGAGGAAATGATGGACACCGAGGAAGGGCGCATCCAAATTACCCGGCAGCCAAAAGCCATCTATGCCCACCAGGAAGACGGCATCCCACTCCAGTCCTTTGGCACTGTGTTGGGTGGTGAGGGTGAGACGACCTGGTTTAGGGTCATAGCCATATTCGGTAGGAGAGGCGACGGGCAAGCGGCGGCGGCCGGTGGCGATGCCTTCTAGCTCAGCCACCAGCTCAGGCAGGCGCAGTTCGGGTTGGGTATCACGCCAGCGGCGTAGGGTGGTGGCGATTTGGTAAGCCAGTGCCAGATCCGCTTCGTGGACTTCACCCCAAGCGAACAGTTCGTCACCGAGGGCTAGGGCCAGATCGTCAATGGGCAACGGCCGTAATTCAAACATCTTGCGCAGAAATGTGACCAGTCGCTCCACATGGCGCAAATCATCCTCAGTGGCGATGCCTGCTGGCAGGGCCTGGGCTACATCGTCCTCCTCCCAGGGGAAAAGCAGGGCTTCGGGACGGTGGGCACTACGCAGAATAGCGTAGAAACGTTCAGGATTTTCGGTGGGGCCAGGGGCAGCCGGATGGCCCAGCGCCTGTAGACTGGCATGGGCGTTGACCAAGGCGCGGGTATCGAGGGGGTCGGCAAGAAGGGCGAGGATAGCGTGCATAGCGGCGGCGATTTCCCGCTCCTGGCTGCCACCACGCAATAAATTGTCGTAATCGGCCCCCATCTCGTCCAAATATTCGGCAATGGCGTGACCCATTTGATTGGTGGGCACGAGGATGGCTAGGGTATGTTCGGGCCGCCCCTGGGCATAACGGAGAGCCAATTTGGCGATGCCGGGTAGTTCTTCGTCTTCGCGGTGTTTGTAGACTTTGATGCGAATATCGGCTTCGCTGTCGGGCGGATTGAGCTGGGCATCGCCAGGGGGCGTGGGCAAGATGTCTTGGCGACGGAAGGTGTTTTCGCGTACTTCGAGGACGGGATGGTTGTCTATGACCCAGTGCAAAACGTGGTTAGCGGCGTTGAGAATGAGAGGGGCGCAACGACCGCTGTTGGGCAAGGGTCGTTCTACCACATCTTCCTGTTCGATAAAGGCATTAAAAAAGCGGGGGTGAGCGGCGGTGAAGGTGCTGGTGATGGCCTGGTTAGGATCGCCGACGCGCACGAGGTTGCCTTGGGGGCCGGTGAGGGCAGTGAGCAGGATTTCTTGAAGAGGTACGCTGTCTTGGGCTTCGTCCTCCAGCACATAGGGCCAGCGTTGGCGTAGTTCGGCGGCTAGAGACGGCCGTTGTTCCAATAAATCTACCGCTTGCCAAATCAGGTCGTCGAAGTCGTAGGCGGCTTGGCGATGGAGGATGGATTGGTAACGGCCGTAAATGCCTACCATCATTTGCAGAAGAGGGGATTGGGAGATTGGAGACTGGAGACTGTCCTGCTCTGCTAACCCAGTTTCTAGCTCCCACTCTTTTAGTCTCTCCGCAATCTGCTCTGGCTGATACCGCTCGTTTTTGGCGGCGCGGATGAAGGTTTTGGCGGTGCTTTCGGTGATGTTGCGCCAGCGGGCTTTCATTTGGGGGCTGTCATCGGGCAAAAAGGCGTGCCACAGATCGGGGTTGCTTTCAATCCAGGCATCTACGGCCTTGGCCAGGAAGTGGCGGCCTTGCCCTTCATCGAGAACCACGAAGGCATTTTCGCTGTCGCCCAGTCCCCGTTGGGCCACATTGACGATTTCTAGAGCCAGACTGTGTAGGGTGCGCACATCGAAGCCAACGGGAAAGACGCCTATTTCGTCCAGCCGTTTGCGAATGTTGTTTTTGAAGTTGTCTACGCTGGCGTTGAGATAGGTGACGATGAGGACTTGTTGGCCTGTTGCTGGCGTGATACGGCCGTCGGCGATCAACTGGGCTGCCAAGAGGGAGAGGGTAAAGGTTTTGCCACTGCCAGGGACAGCACTCACGGCCATACGGCCGTTTGTATACTCTAATATCGCTTGCTGTGCGGGGCGTAGTTTGATGTCACTCATAAATAGGGGAGGTGCAAGGTACTGCCCACAGGGTATTGAATGCTGCTGCTCTTGACGGGCAGTGCCACGCACCTGAGTTACTTGTCTTTTAATTATCCGCTACAAAAGGTAAATAAGCATTTTTCCAAATAGGATAGGTACAGATGTGGCTAGTGTCGCTGCCAGCCGCGAAATGGGGCTGGCGGGTGGTTGTGCTTGTGCTGAAGCTGATAGAAGCCATGATTTCGGGTCGGCTGCGTTCGGTTTGTTGCCAGAGGTCGTAGAGGATGTCGCCGTTATTACCGGCTTCATTGGGGTTGTTGTCGCGCAAAAATTCGATGTACTCTTTGCTGGCGACTTGGTGTAGGAGGCGTACAGTGCCTGTGACGACGTGGCTGGGCAAATCGTAGAGGGTGGTGTCCCAATATTGGCCGTTGCTGTAGAGGGAGGGGTCGGGACGGCCGTTGGCATAAGGAGCGGCCCTAGCTGCCGCAAAAGCGGCAAAATCAAAGCCACGTGGTGGAATGCGGTTATCACAAACGACGACATTGTTCAGGACAAAGTGGAAAGAGGGGCCAGCGTCCAGCCCCAATTGGGCGGCTACATTTGGTGAGAGGCCATGTAAGGATTCGTAAACTTTTAGGGTAGGGTCGGTGTCATAGCCAATGAGATCGGCCGTGGCCACATTATACACCCCTGATGTGTAGACTAATGTCCCATTCAGGGCATACCCTTCCACTTGCAGCCACATACGCCGCCCTTCTACATAGCCGCTGGGTAGTTTATGGCCGCTTTCATTTGTCACTGTGACAACGAGGGTGTCGCCAAAGCGAGTAGCGGATAGGGTGGCGGCATTTTGCAGCATATATCGTGCCCGCAATGTGCCAGACAGGAGAGCTTGACCCCGCAGTTCGGCTTGAACTGTGCCGGTAAAGGTGCTGCTGAAGACGGGATGCAAGGGTAGGATTTGAGGAACCCAGGTGTTGGCTCCGGTTAAATCGTGCAGAGGATAATTGTTGCGGGGCGGATTAGGTTGGCTGGGCCATATGCCACCTGTGCCTGTGATGGCCCGCATATGGCAATCTTGGCAGGTGGATACAGTGGCGTTATTGCCCCCAAATTGGGGTGCATAGACACCACCTGGCGTGTTGTATTGGCTCAAGGCCCATTCGCTGAAGGTGCGTTCAAGGGGGAAGGGATCAACTAAATCGCTGGCTTGGTCGAGTGGGTTGAGTTGGTAGCTTTGGCTAGCCTCATCCCAAGAGAAGACGGGGTTGTCTATGTCGTGGCAATTGGCACAGAGGAGGGCTTCGCTGTGGTAGGGGGATTGCAGGGTTTCGGATACGCCGATGGAGAGGTGGGGGTCGAAGCCGAGGGTGTCGGTGAGGGAAAGGGGGCCGCGTCGATAGTCGAGGGGATCGAGGATGAGGGAGGCGTTGCGGGGATTGGTGACGGGATTAGTGATGGTGGCGAGGACTTCGAGGTCACGAGCGGGGTTTTTGGTGGGGTCATAGATGGGGTCTACGAGACGGTGGCAGATTTCGCATTGCACACCTTCGAGGTCGTCGGGGGTGAAGTTGCTGATGTCGTTGGTGGGGGAGTGACGGCCGTCTAGCCAGCCGCGTGGTACATGGCAGCGCAGACAGAAGTCGCCACTAAAGGCGGCATCGGCATTGGCAATGTCTAAGGCCGCATAAAATAATGGATCGCGGCCAGCTTGGGCCATCATGCTGCCAAACCAGGCTGACCATGTTTCTGTGCCCGCAGGTTGGCCGGTTGTTTGACTATAACCGTCGCCATGACAGAAAGTGCAATTTTCCGGTGCGATGATTTCGGATTGGATTTGGTGGGGCTGAGTGCCAGGCAGAAAGAAATCTTGGCGGGTGGTGGCCAGGCGAGCACCGTTCGTTCGTGAGGGAAAAGTGGGGTGGTCGGGGGGGAAAGCGGCCGTTACCGGAGAGATGGGCATAAACAAGAGGGCAAAGGTGGTGCCTATCATGATAAACACGAGGCCAATGATTAATAAAAGAGAAGGAAGTCGTCTCATGGAAGTTCCAAGTGTGGGTATGATTACCTTTTTTAGCTAGGTTGCTATTATAATCGCGCCCGTTTGGTAGCTACTAAGGCTCGCTAGAGATTGGGCCAATTTACAGCCATTACGGTGTTTGTTCCAGAGAAATTGGCCCAATCTGTGTTAGTAGTTACTCCATTTGTAAAGGAGAAAGTTCTGTGCAGTTCCTGGAGAATGCGGAATTGGCATGATGTGGGAAACCTCACGGGGTTTGTAAAAGATTTATGAAACAATCGGGATTAAAGTTACTCGTATTTTTACTGCTAATTGTGCTTTTGGTCAATGGCCTGACGCACCCTCAGGCCAGCCAGGCGCAAGGGGTGGTTGATCCCCGTTTTGGAGCCATTGAATCTTTTTGGGCACCTGATGAGGCGGCAGAGTTGGGCGTAGGCTGGGAGCGAATCCTCTTTTATTGGAGTGAAATTCAGCCGACAGGGCCAGAAGATTGGAATACCTTGCATGTTTTGGAAGAGTGGTTAACGGAGGCCAATGCGCAGGGGCGTACTATCGTGGGACTGTTGAAGAATACACCGGCTTGGGCCACGGATGACCAGCCTTTTTCGGGTGTGCCACGTGGTCTCTATTTGCCGGTGAATGATCCAGGCAATTTGTGGGCCACTTATGTGCGCCAGGTGGCTGACTATTATGGCCCCCGTGGTGTCCATCATTGGATTATTTGGAATGAGCCAGATATCGCCCCAGATGTCTATGGGCATGAGTTTAGTGGTTCGACCCGGGATTATTACCAATTGGTGAAGGTGGCTTATCAGGTAATGAAGGCGGCTGATCCGGAAGCGGTGATTCATTTGGGTGGGATGACCTATTGGCATGATCCCACTTATTTGCGCCGCTTTTTGCAGGTGGTCACGGCCGATCCCACTGCCGCCGATAATGACTATTACTTTGACGTTATTACCTATCATATTTACTTTCGCCCAGAGACGATTTATACGATTGTGGGGGGTGGTTTTTCTTTGCAGCAGGAGTTGGGGCTACCGCTTAAGCCTATTTGGGTGAATGAGACCAATGCGCGGCCCAGTATGGACCCGGAGTGGCCGGTGGAGGTGCAGGCCTTTCCCGTGGATTTAGAGCAGCAGGCTTGGTATATCGTGCAAGCTCATGCTATGGGTTTCCAGGTGGGGGCGGCGCGGATGGGAGTGTATAAGCTGGTGGATATTAATATGTCGCCCGGGGATGAATCCTGGGGTTTGTTACGGCCGTTTGATTTCAGCAAGCGCCCCGCCTATTATGCCTACCAGACGACGATCAACTATTTGAGTGGCTTTACTTATCCGGTGCGGCGGGAGCAGGGGGATGGTTATTATATTTTCACCTTTGCCCGACCGGAGGGGGTGACGCGGGTATTGTGGACGCGAACACCAACGGCCGTTACCCTGCGTGTGCCTGCTCTGGCTGATTCGGCTCTCTTGGTGACGGCGGTGGGGGAAACGACGACGGTTAGGCCGGAAGATGGTAGTTATACGATTGATTTGGCCGGAATGCGCTGCCACGCGGAGTGTTATATGGGTGGTCCGCCCCTCTTTTTGGTCGAGGCGGGGGTTGAAGCACAAAGCCTGCCCGCGGCGCAGCCCTCTGTGCCCACACCAACGGCCGAAATTGTGATGACGGAGACGGCCGTTCCGCCCACCGCGACCATGGCACCCACCCTGACAGCCACAGCCACAGTTACCAGAAAACCTACGGCGACCGAAACAGCCACAGCCACACAACTTCCTACAGCCACAAATACGGCAACGGCTCAGCCTACGCTTACGGACACACCTTCTGTAGCCGCGACGGTCGTGGCTCAGGTGACAGTAGAGGAAACGGCCGTGCCTACGCCAGCCAATAAACCCCTTCCGAATGAGGCTGGTTTCAATGCCTGGTGGTTGGTAGGAACGGCCGTTTTGCTAGCAGCGGTGATGATCATCACAATCTGGAAACGCCGATAAAAAACAAAACCGGGTTTTAAGACCCGGTTCTTAAAGTCTCGATGGCTCAAAACAGAGAAAGCCTAGGGACAGGCATTACCCGTCATCGCCCAGCAAACGGCTGCACTGAACAAAACACCGCCTGTGGTTGTCAGGTTACCCGTACTCATACTTTTGTCTTCTAAAAATAGACCGACTCTGCGAGCTGGGGCAGTTGAAGGTGTGCCGGGCATCGAGGCCCCCGTAGTATAGGCGAATATAACATGTTTGCTGGTGTTGCCATTGCCTGTTTGACGTGCGATCAGGATGGCCCCTGCTCCTGCTTTGCCCCAAGACAATGTGCTATTGTTAGTATAAACTTGTTGTGTGCCTGATAAACCAGCCGCCAAAACATGGGAGCTATTGATCATAAGCACTTCGTTTTGGTTGCCAGTTGATACACCATGATCTTGGTTGCCGTTCAGGGTCATGCCCATATCATCATACAGACTGTCTTTCCACAACACGACAGGGACTGATACGTTGCTGAACTTGGTACCTACACTCGAACTGTCAGCTGAGGAGGAGATGACGACCAGAATCTTGTCGTTGGCATCGGCCGTTTGGGCTGCGCTGTCGTTGAGTACCAATATTTTAGTCTGATCGCCAGGGTAAGCGGGATTAAGTGCTGCTAATTGAGTACGTACCCCCACATCTAAGGTGTCAAGGTTTGTGGCATCGCCCACCACAAACAAGATATTGGGGGGAGGGGGAGGTGTATTCGATGGTGTCAGAGTCGCGGTTGGTGGTGGTGTGTTGGTGGCTGTATTCGTTGGCGTTGGCGTGTCTGTGGGCGTAGAAGAAACCAGCGGCGTATTGGTGGCGGTTGGTGTGCTGCTGGGCGTGAAATTAGGGTCTATGGTGGCCGTTGGCGTGCTGGTAGGTGGTGGTGTGTAGGACAGTAGCGAAGGCGGGGCCACTGGTGCATTCGACACAAACCGTGAAAACACATTAGCAACAGCCGGCTCCAATACCCGGATAATGACAACCACAGCCAGAGCCACCAGAGCCAAGATGAGCGCATATTCTACAAGACCTTGGCCCTTCTGTCGGAGTGTCCTGTTTGCTTGATTTGAGCGTTGTTTGCGTGAATGATAAAACATAATGTTTTCCCTCTTGCTGTGAATTAGGCCAAGCCTACCGGCTCATCTAGGCCAGTAGGCTTGGGTTGGCATTATCTTTTGAGATATGGTGCTCCAGCTATACTGATCTCCCAAACATAGGTGTCATGTTGGCCTCCCTGATAACTGGCCATTAAACGGCCGCCGTAGAAAGGCGTGCAGTCCGTAGTGGGGTTGTTGTAGTCACAATTTTCTAGATCGCCAGGCACGATAATCTTATAGGCAGGATCGATCCATTCGTTGTTGCAGTCGCCGCTGGCCAAATTACATCGTGTAGAAACAGGGACACCATCTGGGTCTGTGGTGTTGTTAGGGTCACCAAACTCCATAAACCAATCGCCTGTTGGCGGTGGGCCAGGATTATAAGCCAGGGAATCAAAGAAAAAAGTAATAGGTGGCACAGTACCCGTGTCTGAGTCGAATAAGCTGATATGAATGGTTTCCCCCGCATAGTTGGGACTGATATAGACTAAGGGAATATCTACCCGATTATCGGTGCTAGAGTTAAGGGGCAAGGTGCCCAGGGCAAACACCACAGCACCGGCTGAGTTGTGCGCCCCTGGTGAGTCTAAGACATGAATATTGCGCTCATTGGCATCGCTAGGCACAGAATTTATATAATCATCAGGCCCTGCCCAAATCTCAAAGCCATTTTCGGAGGAGCCATGACTAGCAGTCACATTGAGGTAAATATAACGGTTGCCCGTACTCTGTTCTGTCAAAATATTGGGAACATCTGTATCCAAATTTATCTGAAAGGAACCTAAATCAGCAGGCACCCCGGTGGAAGGGCCAGGATAGTCGAAGCTGGGTGGTGCCCCCGGTGAAACCCAATGTAAATCAGTATCGTGATTGTTGTCTTTCAGGCCAGTGTAGGCTGCTAGTGGTATTTCTTGAATTGTGCCATCGGTGTGTTCCAAATAGTAAGAGAGTTGGTATATGGTTTGTGTGTTGTTATCTGGGACGTAAACACCATTAGGGGGGTCACAATCTGGCTTAGGTTCACGATTTTCATCGACACGCACAAACCAGAAGGGATTAATTTGATCAATCGTCACATTAGGTGGTGATACTAGACTTTCCTCCCCAGTCTCTATCAGGCATGGATTCTGTCGATTAGATGAATCACAACTCAAATCTTGCCAAGCAGGAAAACTGTTATTGACCGCATAGCTAGTATGAACCACGGTTGCTTGATTAATGTTTTCATTATGCGTATCAGGATCAAATAACTCGACACGTAAAACATTATCAGGGTAGCTCGGCGGTATGAGAATACGATAACGGTAAGTATAGGTGGAGTTGCCAGGATAGCCAGGAGGACGAAAAGGGCTGTTGTAGGGCGAATAAGGATCGCCACGACCCGTACAAGCCTGTGGCCCAAATACGCCTTGGGTGGAGGTGCTTAATTTGCCCTGATCGACGCGGCTGCCAGCGTAGATGTCTGTGAGAGAAAGGAAAGCGGCCGTGGCCGATTTCTTTATGGTCACGTCGTCCCAGCCAATTACTCTCAAAAAGAATAGCTCGACCGGCCAAGTTACAGTAAGGGCATAGGCTGTTTCTTGCAGTTGGGTTTGGTAGGTCACGCTTTCCAGTGTAGCCGTACCAGTAGGCGACGTTGTCGTGGTAATAGGTATATTGTTTGACTTGAGGAATCGGCCTGCTTTATCATCGGCAGCATTAAGGTCGCCACCGGCAAGCTCGACAACGCCAGCTAGGGCAGCGGCATCTACACCGGCTTGCAACTGTGAGTTGCGGGCGAAAACGAAGCCAACGTCTACAGCAATACCTACGAAGGCTAGGAGGCCGATCAGTGCCGCCGCAATGAGAACCAGGGCCTGTCCCCGTTGGGCATCTATTTGTTGGTGCGAGAGGAATTTGTTATGCATAGTTCACCTTTGCATGTGGCAACGGCCGTAAATTGAGAGATACGGCCGTTAGCCTATTGATGAGATTGCCCACAAGAAGTATCCCACTTGATAAATTCAGCCAATATCCAGGAGGTGCCAGATCCATTGGTTAGGTTATGACCCAAGAGCCGGAAGACCGCGAAGCCTTTTAGTTTGAAGTTTTGATTGCTGCCATTGCCGTGAGGTGATGGTGGGTTAGCACCGGGATCATACCCCCAGACAATTAAGCGGAGGTAACGGTCTTGGCTGATATGATCATTGACTATTGTCCGCACCCCATCGGAATTCACAGCCCCAGTATTGACCACAACCCAATCATTGATATTCATACTGATATCAGACGTATCTAGAGGATTAACATAACCTTTCACCTTGTGTGGATATAGCGGCGTGGGGCAATTATTAGCACTGCAATTCCCATCGTTTGTATAGTTCTGACTATCTCCAGGCCATGTAAGACTACCTGCTAGGGTTGTGCTGCTGGGATCAAGCTTATCGTTCCACAACAACCAACCAAAAGAGCCGGACCCACTGCCATTTTGTACCTTGTATACATACCCTTGTTGAGCATCGCTTAGCGGTTGGTCGGGCACATTGTTGAAAAATTGAGCATAGGATGGCTGCGGACTACTGGGATGGAAATCACTCGGAGACGGAAAATCATTGCCCGTTCCCGAGCCTGGTGCGTTTACTGAACGAACCCCTTCTTCAACAGCAATGGGAAAACCATCACAGGCACCAGTCTCATCAAAATCCGGGCCAAACACACGCATCACATTCAAACCCTTCACAGATTGAAAACCAATCAGGTTGGGCAAAGCCTGGATGCCCAGAATAGAGTCTATATCATGGATGGCATAGGTGCCCACGAATCTTAGATCGGCTGCACCGCCTGCGTCGCCCAACTGTAATTCATTCTCTACCTCTTGCTTGATATTGGCTTCATTTACATCGGAGAAAGCCTTTGTCTGCTGAAGCCCATAAACATGAGTAAACTCCCAGGTGTCGGCAATACAGCAGTTGCCATTGTCATCCAGTTCGCCGCGAATGGCCCAAATATCCCAGACCTCCGCCCCCAATTCAAGCGTTTGTGTCACAGAGTTGAGAGCCACAGTATGGATGCCCTCATTGTCACCACCTTGTGAAGCAAAGCGTGTACTGGCACGAGCCGCATTGCTGACACGGTTCTGAGTAATAGCGATATGGCTAACCTCCACCACACCAGCCAGGATGATCAAAAAGATGGGGAAAAATAGGGCTACTTCAACTAGACTTTGCCCTTTCTCCCGTTTATTCAAGAAGTATGTTGTAATTTGTTGTAACATTGTTCATTCTCCTAAGAGCTATCCGAGTAATCGTTAAAAACAACTTGTTGCTTTAGGAATTAAGTTCCTAAGTCTTTTCCAAGACTTCGCTTGGAAAAAATGGTGAATTGTGAAGTCTGAATTGTCAATTGTGAACGAGGGAGGCTTCATTCATCATTCATCATTCACAATTCACAATTCACAATTATCGACAATTTTTTGTCGATGTTGGCACTGTAAGCGCCTAGCCTTCTATAACCTCTCCTGAAGTCGCATCAATACGCATGGTCAATGAACGAAGCGTCTGATCGCCAAATAAGGAGATAAACCACTCGATACGGTTGTTTTCATTGCTGGTAGAAAGCATAATTGTCAAAGTTGTAATCCCATTGTCACGTATGAAATCTGCACCACCAGCAGCTAAGAATTGTTCAATCGCATCCTGGCTGTCTAGCTGCCAGCCAGTGGCTGACAACACAGAATCAGCGGCTTGATATTGGCTCGTGCTTAGCAGCGTCGCCACATTTTCCACAACAGAAATCAAAGCGGTGCTGCTTGTTTGTGGTGAATAGAAAGTAAAACTCCAGGTTGTTTCACCAGTCAATAAATCTTGGGCAGTTGAGCCTTGGGGCCAAGTGGCGCTTGTGTTCAGTAATATAGCATCGCTATGCCAGGTCACGGCTACCGCTTGGGCCGCGGCAAAGGCCACTTTGGCCGTCTGTCCCTCAAAGACCGAGGTAGGTGCTATTTCATTAGCGCGGGCAGCAATGATTGCAGCCGAATTAGAGTCGCCAGCTTGCGAATTGTTGTCTGGCCGCAGCCATAATAGGGCTGAAAAAACGGCCACAACTATCAGCAGAATCACCAAAATAATGCCTAAACTCCACTCTAATCTATTCATGGTTTACTGTTTGGCCATAAACGGCAAATAAAGCGAATATGGCGGTGGTAAACCACGCCGATAATAAATTTGCCGGGTCGAGCCTTGATTAACAGTTTGTTCATAAACAATATGGACAAACCCTTCTGTCTGTGTCGAACTAGTATGCAATGATTGTGTTTGCGGTTGAGTCACTTGATCCCGTCCATTCGTAGACCAACCGTCACAACTGTTGGTGCCTAATATCAGTTCATTATTTTCCAGCGTATCATCAATGCCATGAAAATAGACGTAAATACAACCTCTGGCATCAAAGAGGTCGGAGACAATATATTTGGGTGAATTAGCATTCACGCCTACAACTTCACCAGAAACACTGATGTCATCAGACCAACTTTGGCTGTTTTGACAGGAGGAACTGCAAGTGACATAGTGAACCCATTGTGAACTATCTTGCCAATGGGTGGTGAAGGCCACATGGAGGCGGTTGTTAGCCGCTAAGATTTTCATGCGCCGGGCTGACCTGCTATCGACTGTTATGGGGCCATTGCCATCCGGGTCGTCGCTCACATCACCAATGCGGATGGCATTCGACCAGTTAATGGATGAGCCCGACACCGTTCCTTGAGAGTAATAAATAAAAGCACCGATTTGTGGATTGGCCGTGTCTGTTTGTTCCCAAGCAACATGTAGTTTGCCATTATCGTCTATGTCAATATCGGCAAATAGAGCTTCTTCAGTGGACGGAGAGACAGGATTTTTGGCTGACCAAGAGGTGCCGCCATTTAGGGAACGCCTGTGCCAAACGCGTGATACGCCCGTATTGAGATCAAGCGCCGTCCAGATGATATCTAGCACATTATTATCACTGGCAATAATCTGGGGACTTGATGCCTGAATCATGTTTTCGTCAATGATTGTCGGCGATTGGTTGCCCCAATTCGATTCACGGGAATACATAATTGTAAATACAGGCAATGATGGATTTGTTCTAACATCTTCACGCCATACCACATGACCTGTGCCCCCATTATCTATCGTCAGATTGACCTCTAAGGAGTTGAATTCATCACTCAGACTGGTATGAATCGGTGCAGGAGAAGACCAGGTTTGTCCATTGTTGGTGGATCGGCTGAAGTAAGGGTCCGTATCATCCACATCTGAACTCATTTTCCGGTTATAAACGATGATGAGCTTATTACTATTGGGGGCTGCAGCGATATAAGGCCGATCGGCAACGTTGGGTGCCTCTGTATCAGAAATAAGCAGCGGGGTCGTAATGTCCCAATCAGGGGCATGGGGTATATCCCGTGCTGTGATTTCAGCATTTGCCCGTCCCGATAGATAGAGTGTCAGGCCCAGAAGAAGAATAAGTGGCAGAAATCGTCTATATTTCATCATGAACAAGGTCCTGGTAACATAAAGATATTGGCTAATGGATCTGCTGGTGGGATGCTGATGCCGGTGCGGTTGCCAAAGAAGGTATCGCCATCCAATTCATAACAAGCTTTGACAGTATATGTATCCGCAGGTAAACCTGTGAATTGATAAAAGCCGTTATCATCTGTGTGCATGGAGGCGACGGGAATCGCAGAACTGTTAATCAGTGTCACCAAGGCTCTGTAGGCCGGCACCCAGTTAGTAATACTGACACGCACGATACCACTGATACTATCATTGCCATCTGGTGTGGGTGAGGGTGTGGGGGTGTCAGCCGGCGTCACATCAACCACAGGTAACGGGGTCGAAATGTTATTGGTTTCGATAACTTCATCAATCTGCCCCACAATACCGTCACCTGGCTGCTCTACAGAATCAACCATCCCATAAACCATATGGTTTTCAGGGGTATTGGTAAAGCCTAATTGGGACGTAATCGTCACAACTCGGGTAGTTTGACCGGGCATGGCACTGATGGCTGTAAAGCCATCGCTTAAGCTTAAGGGAATGCTAATTGTGCCGGGCGGCACAGGAATGCCAGGGTCGATATACAAGTCTACGAAGAAGAGTTGGGAAATGTCAATGTCGCCCGTGTTGCTAACCGTAATGCTAAATTGAACGGGTTGATAGGCCACAATGGGCGGGGTGCTAATCAGTTGGGGTGGTCCCACAATGATCAAATCTTCTGGGGCAGGCGTGGGTGTATCTGTTGGTCCCGGCGTGGGTGTGGGTGGGAAGGGGCAAGGCGCAGTAAATGGCTCACTAATGACACTTCCGGGATAAGGATAGCTGTTGGAGGCAGCTTTGACCAGATATGTGGTGCTGGTAACGACGGTTTGTGTCCAGTTTACGGAAAAGGCACCGCCTGAGGTTGACACGGATTGCATGAACGTATCGCCCACGGAAGGATCGTGCCAATAGAGGAAAACCGTTTCGCCATTGGGCCAATTACCACCAATTACATTAAAGGAGGCACTGGGTGGGTTGCCGCAATTAGGCAAGAGCTGAAGGAATGGCCCGGTTGGTGTGGGTGATGAGGTCGGTGTGGGTGTATTGGTGGGTGTGTTGGTCGGCGCCGGTGACGGGGTGTTGGTCGGCGTAGGTGTGGAGGTGCCTAGTTGGACAATCGTCACATCAAAGGAGCCATTATCCAGGTTTTCGGCCATGATAACATGTCCGCCGACCAAGGGAGGATTTAGGGTGTTAGGAGATGAAAAGTCAGCGAAACCCCCGATTTCCCCAGTGCCAGGATCATCACAAGCGTGATTGGGCACTTGTAAAAATGTGTCTGTGCCTAGGATAGCACCTGTGGTTAAGTCCACAATGCGGACTGTTGTGCCTGCATCGCCAGCGACAAAGACAGAAACCTGCCCATCTATGGCATCACCCTCAAATTGCACAGGACAGATATCTGGTGTGGCTGTTGGTGTCCAAGTAGGGGTATTTGTTGCTGTAGATGTTGGCCCAGGTGTATCGGTGGGTGTGCTGGTGGGTGTATTGGTGGGTGAAGGGGTGACGCCAGGCGTGGGTAACGGGGGTAAAGCTGGTGGAAGTCCCTGACCTTGTTGCCCACTATTGGACAATTGACCAAACTGCTCATTGTTCATGGTGACCTGGCCAAATATGGGGATAGATGGCAGTATGGGCTTGAGGAGAGGCGTGAGGATGGGCACGCGGCGTATGATACGCACAACAACCGGTTGCCCTGGCGCGCCAGCATAATCTGACCATGGACCAACACCATCACTATCTACTCCCCAAACCTCTATGATATAGTAATTATCATCCTCGAAGGTGCCGGATGTTTCGTCCAGATTTAAGCCAGCCAGACCATTATGAGTGCGACTGATGACAGAAGCGACCCGTAGAAAATCGTTACCTGGTGTGCATAGATGACTGAATTTGGGTAAGTTTTGCACAGCACAGGTCTCGTCATTTTGACCCGTGATGGCGTAGCGAACCCCTTCTCTAGCTGCTGATTGGATCGTGATCCAGTTCCAGAGAATATGGCTAGCCTCAATAATAATAAAGATGATCATGAGTAATACAGTTGCGATTAGGGCAAATTCAACGAGTGCTTGGCCTTGTGTTTGTTTTGTTCGTCTGCTCATGGTCTGTCCATTGGTCCTCAATTAGAGTAAAGAGTTGTTACTTGAATGTTCCTAGTTCAGTCGGAAATTATAACATGACAAAACTCTAATTGTGGGTGTTTAGCGAATATTTCCTATTTGGTGCATTCATGCTAAAACTGTTGTTATGTTAGTGTTAACAGGATACGGCCGTTTTTCCGGCCTTTTTAGCCAATGCTGTTATCATATCAGGGGCATGTCAATCAAGCGTTGATCCGGCGTTGATCGCGCGTTTATTTGGGATATTGAGCGATGACAAAAGTACTAAAATTGGCTTTGTTGGGCCGTTTGCAACTGAATTGGGACGAGCAGCCTATGCGCCAACTGGGTTCAGCCAAGGCCCAAGCCTTACTCTGCTATTTGGCGGTGACAGGGCAGCCACATTCCCGCCAGGCGTTAGCTGGTCTCTTGTGGGGCGAATTGCCGGAAGGGGATGCAAGACGTAATTTACGGGGTGTGGTGATGAAGTTGCGCCAAGTTGTGTCGCCTTATCTCATGATTTCGAATCAAACATTGGGTTTTGATCGCGGCAGCCCCTATTGGTTGGATGTGGAGACTTTGCAGGAAGCGGTGGCACGAAGCCAAACGGGCGAGATGCAGCAGTTGCGTGAGGCGATTGGATTGTATCGTGGCGAATTTATGGCTGATTTTCAGGTGGGTCATGCCCCTGCTTTTGAAGATTGGTTGGCTTGGCAGCGGACAAATATGCGGGAAGCTGTGTTGGTGGGTTACGGTCGTTTGGCGCAATGGTGTGCTGATCTAGGTCAATATGGGGAGGGGATTGAGTATTTGCGTCAATTATTGCAGATTGATGTGGTGCGAGAGGAAGCGCACTGGCAGTTGATGTATCTATTGGCCTTGAATGGACAACGGGCGGCGGCCTTAGCCCAATTTGACCATTGCCGTGATGTCTTGATGACAGAATTGGGTGTAGAGCCAAGTTGGGAAACGGCCGATCTGGTTGAACGTATTCGGTTGGGCGAGGTGAGCAAGAGGGTAGGGGAGCAAGGGAGCAAGGACGTAAGGGAGCGGAGGAGCAGAGGGGTAGAGGAGCCACCATCGTTTATGGCGGGGCCACCGATCCTGTATCCGGCCCGTTTTTTTGGACGGCAGCGGGAGGTGTCACGATTGTTTAATTTGCTGCGCAGACGGCCGTTGCAGAATGGGGCCATTATAGGGCCACGACGTAGCGGTAAGACTTCTTTGCTGCACTACCTCAAAGCCATCACGACCGCACCTGTGACCCAAGTTCGTGCCGAACAGCGGCAAGATTGGCTGGCCCAACCCCAAGATTACAGTTGGGTTTTTGTGGACTTTCAAGATCACCGTTGGGGGGAGTTGGCCAATTTGCTACCCTATTTGCTGGAACAGATGGGCCTGCCGGCACCGGAACCGTGCTTATTGGATGATTTTCTGGATGTGGTCAGCGAGCAGTTGCGACGACCGACTGTGGTATTGTTTGATGAGATGGAAGTGGCTTTGCAGCGATATCCCGACTTAGACGATGCCTTTT
Organism: Promineifilaceae bacterium (SeqCode); assembly: GCA_965223555.1. Classification (GTDB taxonomy): domain Bacteria; phylum Chloroflexota; class Anaerolineae; order Promineifilales; family Promineifilaceae; genus CBDCWU01. The sequence continues at coordinate 559,322 of CBDCWU010000007.1, read as the reverse complement.
GGGAGAGTTTGCGTTCACTGGCGACGAATCAGGTGGATGGCAACCTGGCCTTTATCTTGTCGTCATCAGAACGGCCGTATGACCTGGCCCAACACAGCGGCTATGGCTCACCCTTTTTCAATATCTTCGGCTATATGGCCACATTAGGGCCATTGACGGAAGCTGAAGCCCGTGAACTCATCGCTAGCTCTCCTATTCCCTTTGCGCCTGCTGATGTAGCCTGGATATTAGCCGAAAGCGGCCGTTGGCCCATCCTCCTGCAAATTTTGTGCCGAGAATGTCTACTGGCAAAAGAAGAGGGAGAAACAGGCCTTGAGTGGCGGCAGGATGCTTTGCGACAGTTGTCACCCTTTAGCAGGTTGCTGCATGAATCGTGAAGATATCTATACTGATGCGCCTGCTTTGCATCGCAACCTGCTACTAGGTAGTTTGCAGCTTCTGTTTTGGCTTTTTTTCCATCCCTCAGCCTGGCGCAATCATATTCGTCGTATTGATCACCAACTCTCTCCATATTTTTGTTTTGCCGAATTGGAGCCCATACAGTGGCGGGATGTTTCTTTATTGCGGCTGTTGCTAAAGAGCGCCATCACTTGGCCGTTGCTAGTTGGTTTGGCTATAGGGATAGGCTTATGGGTACTAGGCTTGCCTATAACCAGCATCATTTTGGGCATCATCATTGGGTTGGCCTTCGGAATTATCACGAGCTTGGCGGTGAGTTTGGCTGGTGGGGTCCCTATTGGCATCGCCATGGGCATGGCAGTGGGTTTAGTAACAGGTTTAGGCAGCGGTATACTGTTTACGGTGACATCGCCGATTTCTGTTGAATCTACAAACAATGCCAATTTGGCTTTCAGCACGGTTATTGGGTTGGCGGGAGGGCTGGCGGCTGGGCTGGGTTTTGGCATTGCGGCTGGCCTCACCGACTCATCTGAAGCGACAACTAATATTTCTATTATGCGCCGCATCACTGGGGCTGTGATTGGTATTGTTGTTGGGGCCACAAGCGGCCGTTTGGCAAACACGATTACGGCCCAATGGTTGGCTGTATTGGTCATTAGCTTCCCCTTTAGTCTGGCAATTGGCTGGCGTACGGGCAATTGGCGGCGCGGTCTAATGGCGGGGATGGGTGTGGCTTTGTTTGGGGCTATAGCAGCCCTGTTGGCAGAATTAACGACTTATGGGGAGATTATAAGGACGATTGGGCTAATCATTTTGTTTGGCTCGCTTTTTGCCCTGCCCTATGTCATGGCCGAAAAAATATCAGGGCCGGCGGCAGGGGCTTTGGCCGGAGCCTTAGGCAGTGGCAGTGGTATTTTCTTGTTTGTGTCGCCCGATCAGCCCTTTAATCAGTTGTTGCTATTTAGTTTGGTCGGCATTTTATTGGGGTTAACGCTGGCTTGGTGGCGGCCAGTGGTGCTGTATCCGTTGTTGGCAGCCTGGAATTTACTGTTGTTGCGGTTGGATGAACGACGCTTGCCCCAGAAACGGCCGTCGCTGTTGCGGTATCATTCAGCTTTCTGGGATGAGGTGCAACGATTGTCCCTTATCAACCTCGATACTCATTTACTGTTAGTAATGACTCATAAGCCGCAAGAAGGGGCATTGGCCTTGGATTATTTGAGTACCAGCCGGCAACGGTGGGCGGCGCAGGCAGCCCAGATTGAGTGGGATGCCCGGCGTTTGCAGGAATGTGTTGAGGTAACGGCCGTTAGCCAATCTCATCAACAGCTAGGAGCCGGTGAATTGACCGGCCCTGCCAGCGCCTTGTTGCGCAGCTTTAGCCGCATTAGCCAGGATGTGGGGGCAGCCGTGCGTCAAGAAAGTGCCTACAATCAACGTTTGGCCCTAAGTGCGGTAGAGGATCGGCTGGATGGGTTGGTGCGGGAATTGACGCGCAGCAATGAACAGTACGCTGTCCGTTTCCGACCAATTGCGGCCCAGTGGCGGGAGATTATTTCAGCCCAAAGTCAAAAGTTGGCCGAGGAAGCGGAATTGCGTCAGGAAATTGACAGTCCCTACATTATTGGTGTGCCTCTGACAGAGCAGCAGGAAATATTTGTGGGCCGTCATGAAATCAGCGCCCGGATTGAGCAACTATTGCTGGATCGCCGTCAGCCGCCACTGTTTCTCTACGGGCAGCGGCGAGTGGGCAAGACTTCGCTGCTCAATAATTTGGGCCGTTTGTTGCCCAGTACTATCGTGCCCCTCTTTGTAGATTTGCAGGGGCCAGCCTCTCGCGCCCGAAATGAGTCTGGCTTTTTGTACAATGTGGCCCGTAGTATGAAACAGTCGGCCGAACGGCAGCGGGGAATCGTATTGCCTGCTTTGGTGCGAGAGTCATTAACGGCCGATCCTTTTACCCGTTTTGAGGAGTGGCTGGATGAGGCGGAGATGGTGCTTGGCGATCACTTAGCTTTGTTGATGTTGGATGAGTTTGAGGTGTTGGACAGTGCTTTTACCAAAGGGCGTTTGGATGAGGAGGCCATTTTGGGTACATTGCGTCATCTGATTCAGCATCGGCCCCGCTTCAAGGTGTTGATGTCTGGTTCCCATACATTGGATGAATTTCAACGTTGGGCCAGCTATCTAATCAATGTGCAGGTGATTCGTATTGGTTATCTGGGAGAAGATGAGGCTCGCCAGTTGGTGGAGAAGCCCGTACAGGGCTTTGCCTTGCGCTATGAAATGGCTGCGAGTCAGCGTGTCCTCGAACTGACGCGGGGACATCCCTTTTTGGTGCAGCTTTTGTGCGCGGAGGTGGTGGCATTGAAGAATGAACAGTCACCGGAGGGGCGGCGGTTGGCGAGGACAGTAGATGTGGAAACGGCCGTTGTACCCGCTTTGGATCATGGTAGTTTCTTTTTTGCCGATATTGATCGTAATCAGGTGAATGATGTGGAGCGGGAAATATTGCGGCTTTTAGCGCGGCAAGGTGAGGGCATCGCTATTTCGCGCCAAATGTTGGTAGACCACATTCCCAGCCTGATGGCTTTGGAAAAGGCCTTGCAACGTTTACAACAACGGGAATTTATTGAAACGGCCGATGCGGGTTATCGTTTTCAAGTGGAATTAGTTCGCCGTTGGTTTGCTGCCTTACCTTGATGAGGTGTCACAGTTTTCCTTTCTCTATTTTTAAACTGTGACACACTTAAGCGGTGATAGGCTTCAAAGTCGCTATAATCGTTTCCCGTAGCCGCGCACCAACCTTTTCCCAAGTATAATTTTCCTGCACCAGCTTATATCCCTGTTCACCAAACTGACGGCACTTTATCGGGTCATCCAACAATTGGATGAGTGCTGTTGCCAACTCGCCACTGGCTCCAGGTTCAACCAGAAAACCATTTTCACCAGAGATAATGAAGTCGGGAATGGCGCCTATTGGTGTGGCAACAATTGGCAATTTATGTGAAAAAGCCTCAATAAAAGCAATGCCAAATGGCTCCAGTTTAGTTGGTAAACAAAATATAGAGGCTCGGAGATAATGCTTTTTTACGTCTGATAGCGAGATTCGGCCGATCACCTGACAGTTGGGCACATCTACTTTGGGATTACAACCGACGATGGTCAATTGTGCATCTGGATGAACAGTTAATACTTGGCGAAAGGCATCTACTAACTCTGGCCCTCCCTTTCGCTCCCAATCTATGCCGACGAATAGAATATTCTTATTGGTATAGCCGCCATTTTCTAAAGAAACGGCACTTTCAGATGGCAAGTTGTTGCCTGCATAAACGCAAGTTATGGCTTGGGCATCACGGCCGTATTGTTCCACGATAGAATTGGAGATGTTCGTGCTGCGGGTGAAGACGTGATGGGCCTTCTCGTAAATTTCTCGTTCTAAGCGCAGCCAGGCTTTGGAGTACACTTTGTTGTGGTCTTGAATAGGATAGAGAAGATTAGCAAGATTGGTATGATCGGTATAAACGAAGTGGGGTAAACCGGGGTAGCTGGCATCATACAAAGATTGTACCTGAAAGGAAAAGATATAAGCTGGATCGGCAAGCTGCTGGGTCATCATCTTTTTAACCTGCCGGAATAGGTAAGTTGTACGAAAGAAGCAATCTTTGGCATATTTTTTATGCTGGATGATCTCGAAGCCATACTCTTTGAGAGTGTAGAAAATGTTTTTGACCAGGATGCCTCTAAAGGTAGATTTTAGCAATTGGGTTATATCTATAATTTCTACTTCATATTCAGGAAAATTTTTTTGTAAAGTTTGGGCTACATAATGACTGGATAAAGGAATTTTTCCTTTTTGAATGAAGGCTATTTTTGGGGTCATGTTGATGATATGCTGATAAATGGAGACTAAGGGTAGGGATGACACTGGATTTTTATGGCTATGTGTGGGAGGGTTTACGGCCGTTTTTTTGAATTTCTTTTCGTTAATCGTTTGCTGGTTGTGATGTGTAATGAAATAGCTTTCCTTATTTTTAATCATGATAATTTGCCAGTTTCCTAGGCACATTCTGTATTCTAGTAATGATTGTCAAGTTTATTCTAAGGCCATTTTCTTAAGATTACATCTTAAGATTACAGTGGAAGATTCTAAAAATCTATGGGACTTTGGTGAATGGAAACAATGTAATAAGCTGTAGTTCAAAAAAACAGCGCAGGTGGTGAAACCTACGCTGTTTTCCCATTGCCCTGTCGGAGATTGCCAGTTGTTTGTGTGAATAAAATAAAAAGAATAATCAATTAGATAGATAAATTAGTTTACAAACATCTGGCGTAACGGTTTGCAAATTACTCAGCTCTTGGTCGGCTCAAACGCACTCCCATGATCAAACCTACTAGAATAGAAACGAGAATGATAATGATGATTGTAGATAGGCTGACGAAAAACATAACAACCTCCTTCGTCTGTTTTTTGTTGTTACGGTCATGACAGAGCAATGTGCCGGAATGGCAGTTTTGCGGAATAGCTGTTCTACTTATATTAACAACGGCCGTATCAATTTGTGACAGTCGGCTTATAGAATACCCGGTGAAAGTTGTTGCTAGGAGGGGGAATTCCTGTATGTAAATAGTAACCCAGAATTTGAAAGGACCGTGGCACTGGTAGTCCCTTAACGGCAATATGGCTTTTTCCGATACGCAGCTTTTGTTGTAACATTGGGCGACCTGTTGAAAATTTGGCCCATCTGTTAGCGGAGATGTTTGGTGAGGCGAAGATGGTATCTGATGTTGTGGCTGCACTGCTGAGGGTGATGGTAACAAACATTATACAGATGGTTCGCTAATCTAACGTTGATTGGGCGTTTTTTGAGCGTTGACTCGGTGAAAAATAGCATGGATGGCAGTCTTTTCCCTAAATTTCCGCAGTTATTGGAGGCACATCATTGACTAGAAAAGTACACCCTGCTTTTGATTGGCAAGAAGTAGTGCATTTGGCTTTGGCTTCGCGCATTATGGATGAGTTGGAAGAGAATGAATTGACTCCCAAAGGGCATGTAAATTATCAATTTTCGGCACGGGGCCATGAGTTGGGTCAATTGCTGTTGAGCCAGTTGTTGGATCGGCCGTTTGATGCGGCTAGTGTCTATTATCGCTCACGGCCGTTTATGTTGGGCACAGGTTTAACCATCGCTGAAGCGATGCGGGGGGATATGGCCAAGGCCAGCAGCCTGAGTGGAGGGCGTGATGTGGGAGTGGTGTTCAGTATGGAGCGGCGGCAGCGGGCTTTGGTGTTGCCCATGTGCGGTGATGTGGGTTCACAGTACACACCAGCCGTAGGCTGGGCACAAGCAATTCATTATCGCCTTGAGCAGTTAGGTGAGAAGAAGCTGAAGGACAGTATTGCTGTTGTTTTTGGTGGAGATGGTTCGGTAGCTACCAATGGTTTTTGGTCAGCCTTAACGATCAGCACGACTCTGCAACTGCCGCTGCTGTTTGTAATTGAGGATAATGGCTATGCTATTTCGGTGAAAAGCCCGTTGCAAACGCCGGGACGCAATATCGCGGCCAATTTGGCTGCCTGGCACAATTTGCAGATTTGGGATGGAGATGGCACGAAACCAGAGGAAACGGCCGATCTCGTGGCAACGGCCGTTAACTATGTGCGGCGGCATGAAGGGCCAGGGCTGCTGCGGCTCACCGTGCCCCGCCTTTCTGGTCATTCCAGCGTGGACAATCAGGCCTACAAGAGCGAGGCAGAGACCAAAGCGGAATGGGCACGTGACCCCATTCCGGCTATCCGCGACTATCTGGTGCCAGCTATGATGAGCGGCGCAGATTGGGAAGAGTTGATGGATGTGGTGACCAATGAAGTGCAGCAAGCAGCTGAAGCGGCCAAGGCTGAAGCTGTGCCTGAGGCTCAGACAGTGACTCGATTTGTGTTTTCTTCACTTGCCAAGCCCCAAATTGTGGGTGGTTTGCTGCCTGAAGGTGTCACTATGCCGCCAGGAAGTGAGGTGATTGAGACAAATGACCCGCGTCGTATCAATATGATTGAGGCTATTCGCCGCACCTTGGATGTGGAGTTGGCGACCAATCCGCGCCTGTTGGTGTTTGGCGAGGATGTGGGGTACAAGGGTGGTGTTCATGCGGCTACATTGGGTTTGCAGACGAAGTATGGTGAGGGCCGTGTGTTTGACACCAGTTTGAGCGAGGAGGGGATTATCGGCCGTTCTGTAGGTATGTCTTTGGCGGGATTAAAGCCTGTGCCCGAAATCCAGTTCCGCAAATATGCTGATCCGGCGACTGAACAGATTAATAATTGTGGCACAATTCGTTGGCGGACGAACGGCCGTTTTGCTGCCCCCATCGTCGTACGTATCCCTGGCGGCTACCGCAAAATTGGCGATCCCTGGCATAGTGTCACTAGTGAAGTGACTTTTGCCCATCAACCTGGTTGGCTTTTTGCTGCCCCCTCCAATGCAGAGGATACGGTTGGTCTGCTGCGAACGGCCTTGCGCGGCAATGATCCGGTAATCTTCTTTGAGCATCGGGCCATGTTGGACGCGGCTTGGGCCAGACGGCCGTATCCTGGTCACAACTACATGCTGCCCTTTGGCAAAGCCAAAATCACGATTTCGGGTGATGACCTGACAGTGATCACTTGGGGCGCGATGGTGGAAAGATGTGAAACGGCCGTGAAGGCAATCGGCGAGAGCATCGAAGTCATAGACCTGCGCACGCTCGTCCCCTGGGATGTTGAGACGGTACTAACATCAGTTCGCAAAACCAGCAAAGCTCTTATTGTTCACGAAGATATCGGCTTGGGCGGCTTTGGCGCAGAAATCTCAGCCATCATCGCCCAAGAAGCTCTCATGGACTTAGATGCGCCTGTGCAGCGAGTCGCGGCGCCAGCCACACCTATTCCTTTCAGTACCCACCTCATGGAGGGCGTTGTTCCCACGGTTGCCGAAATCCGTCAGCGTATGGAAGATTTGCTGGCTTTTTAGCATGTGGGGTTTTGTGGCAGATGAGTAGAGGGACTGAGGTGCGTTCTGAGTGCTTATGTTAGTGTTGAGAGAGGGATGGCAACGGCCGTTAGCTAATTTGTAAGTTGCGATCAGTAAAACAGAGAGTGTGGTTCAAAACCAGTTTCGCGTGTTTCTCAGGGGATGGAGTTTGGTATTAAGATTGAGTTGAGTTAAACAATTTATTTAGGACTTACGCATTTGAAATGATGTTCAGTGAGATTGGAGCAGGCTCAAAGCCTGCTCCAGTCTGGGAAATGTGTGAGCCCTGTTATTAATAGATTTGCCTGATCTATTGAGCCTGTTGGGTAGCCGATGGATGCGATCTTACTAGGAGCAATTAGTTTAGATATTTATACGGATAGCGGCTTGATTTTGCCTGGTGGTAGCTGCCTCCACGTGGCCTACCATTTACGCTGTTTACAATCTCCCTTTAGATTGCTCACCCGGATTGGGCAAGATCAACCGTCCATTTTCCTTGAATTCCTCGAGCGACATCAAATTGCCTATTTGCCTGACAGTATTGTGGGAGAAGGGGTTTCGGCAGCGATTGATATTGCTATTTTGCCGGATGGCCAGCCGTACATGGATAATGTTGGGGCAGGTGTGTGGACCGATTTTCGAGCAATGGCCGTTGAAGAGAAACTTATAACTGAGGCGGATCAGATACATACTGTTCTGGTGGAGGGTATGATTGATGAGTTAGAACGATTGGGATCTGCAGGTTTATTGGCCAGGCCCCTGATAACGGCCGACTTTCTAGATTTTCGTCATTATTCGCTTACGCGTATGGCAAAAACGATGCTTTGGGTTGATGTGGGATTTATTGATTGGCCCGGCAGTTTGGATGATGATCGGCTGGTCGGTATGCGGCAAATTGCCGAAGCGCAGCAAAAGTTACTGATCATTACCCTAGGTTCACAAGGTGTGCTGCTGTTTGACGGCCGTCCTACAGCGATTACTCCGGTACAGCTCTTTCCGATCCAGGCTGTGCCTGTGCCAGGCACGACAGTTGGCAGTGGGGATGCCTTTATTGCCTACTTTCTGGCTGAATTTTGGCAAAGCCAAGATGTTGTTAAGTCTATATTGCGCGGCAAAATTGGTGGGGCTAAGGCTTGGCAATGGCAACGGCCGTTACCCGACATTGCTTACAACGGCCTATAGTCCTAGCTAGGTGATAAACTTCGCTTCAAGATGATTAACGAGGGTGTGCCACCAAGGATCAGCAGCTGGGATGGCTAGGAGGTGGGTGTTGCCAGGCATATCAGTTGCCCCCAGGCCTGGAGCCAGAACGGCCGTGCCAGCAAAAGCTAACAGCATTTGCCCCAGTTCATGCTCCAGCCGCAAGTCATTGGTAATGACTAGGACTTGTACCAGTTCAACAGTCACCTCATCTAACAAATAATCCACATGCCAGCGTAATTTTTTATGGGTGGGCAAGATAAGCGGCCGTTCTGGGAAAATGGTTTGTAAATCTTGCCATAACTGTGGGCGCAAAGCATGAGCGGGTTGGCCCTGGCTGCGGCTGGCATGGCGCAGCAGGCGATTAGGTAAGCTTACACTGCCCCGCTGTCCCAAAGCCGAGCCAAGATAGATATAATCTCCTTCCGGTACCAGAATAGGAGTACATCGCTGAAAACGGCCGAATTGCACCGCCAAGGCTTCCATTACTCGAATTCGTAGCAGATAAGTGCCACTCGTTTGGCTACCACCCAATAAAGCGAAAGAAGGAAACTGAATCACAACAATAAAACCGATGCTAAAGATGCGGGGACATTCATTTGTGTATGAGTTTACTAGAGGGCTGGATGCTGCACAAGGGCGGTTGCGTTTATAGACCCCTATGTTATACTTCCGCCGAATTGAACAAGTAAAGACTGAGAATGGGAGTAGTAGATGGTTTGGCGGGCCATAGAGAGTCATGACCCCAGGCTGAAAGTTGAGACATACCCCGCAGCTATCGAAGTAGTCCGGGAGTTTTTTGACTGAACGCAAGAGTAAGTCAGAACGGGAACGCCCGTTATAGCGGTTGAGCGTCAGTGAATAGTAAACAGTAAATAGTATTCAGTAATCAGCTTTAACTGCTCACTGAGTACTGCTCACTGAATACTGATAACTGGAACCAAGGTGGTACCGCGTGAGATAACTCTCTCGTCCTTGTGAGGATGAGAGAGTTTTTATTTGCGATTTTAGATTTACGATTGACGATTGAATCGTAAATCCAAAATCGATAATCGTAAATCGAGGATGTTATGAAAGAAATGCCCAAAGCCTATGACTTTGTCAGTACGGAGCAGCGACTTTATCAGTGGTGGGAGGAAAACGGGTGGTTTAAGCCGGAAGCACGGCCGTCCGACGCTCAACCTTTTACCATTTCGATCCCACCACCTAATGTGACGGGAGAACTGCACATGGGGCATGCCATGTTTGTGTCTGTTGAGGATTTGATGATCCGGCGGGCGCGGATGCAGGGGCGGGCGGCTCTGTGGGTTCCCGGCACAGATCATGCAGGCATTGCCACGCAGTTGCAGGTGGAGAAGATGCTGCTGCGAACAGAAGAAGTGACTCGTGAAGAGATTGGCCGCGAGGAGTTTCTAAAGCGTACTTGGGAGTGGAAGGAGAAGTATGGCAGTTATATCACCTTGCAGTTGCGCCGTTTGGGGGCTTCTTGTGATTGGGAGCGGGAGCGGTTTACGCTGGATGAGGGTTTGTCACGAGCCGTGCGGGAGGCTTTTGTACGCCTGTATCGCATGGGGTTGATCTACCAGGCAGAATACTTGGTGAATTGGTCACCAGGGCTGCAAACGGCCGTATCCGACCTGGAAGTGGATTATCACGAAGAACAGGGGTTCATGTACTACTTCAAATATCCGGTGCAAGGGGGCGGTCATTTGCCGGTAGCCACCACCCGGCCTGAGACAATTTTGGGGGATACGGCCGTTGCCGTGCATCCCGATGACGAGCGGTATCAAGAGTATGTGGGCCAAATGGCCCTCGTGCCCATGCTCAACCGCGCCATTCCCATCATTGCCGATGCCTATGTGGATATGGAGTTTGGTACCGGTGCCCTCAAAGTGACCCCCGGCCATGATCCCAACGATTTTGAGATTGGGCAGCGGCATAGTTTAGCCATCATCAACGTTATGAACAAAGATGCCACTATGAGCCAGGCGGCTGGCCCATATGTAGGTTTAGATCGCTTTGAGTGCCGTGAAAAATTGTGGGCCGATATGCAGGAGGCTGGCATGACCATTCGCAGCCAACCCCATACATTGAACGTGCCTCGTAGTCAGCGGGGGGGCGAGGTGGTGGAGCCGATGATCAGCCAGCAGTGGTATGTCGATGTGAAGCCGATGGCCGATATGGCTCTAGATGCTGTGCATCGGGGTCGTATAAAAATCGTGCCGGAACGCTTTGTAAAGGTATGGGATAACTGGCTGGAAAATATTCGTCCTTGGTGCATCAGCCGCCAACTATGGTGGGGGCATCGTATTCCCGTTTGGACTTGTAGCGATTGTGGGCAATTGACGGTGGATACGATTGACCCGACAGTTTGTGCCACCTGTGGCAGTGCCAATATTGAGCAAGACCCAGATGTGTTGGATACTTGGTTCAGCAGCGGCTTGTGGCCTTTTTCTACGCTGGGTTGGCCGGAACAAACGGCCGATCTACAACGCTTCTACCCCACCGATGTGATGGAAACAGGCTATGATATTCTCTTTTTCTGGGTGGCACGGATGGTGATGCAGGGGCTTTTGTATACCAATGACATCCCTTTCCACACGGTTTACTTGCATGGATTGGTGCGGGATGAACTGGGCCGAAAGATGAGCAAAACGACGGGCAATGTGGAAGACCCTATCAGAATTATGGATGAGTTTGGCACGGATGCGTTGCGCTTCACGCTGTTGACAGGCGGCACACCAGGCAATGATCTTAATTTGGCAGTGTCCCGTGTGGCGGCCAATCGTAACTTTGCCAACAAGATTTGGAATGCGGCCCGCTTTGTCACGCGCAACTTGAGCAAGGCGACAAAGGCGGATGCTGCTGGCGACGAGATGACTTATACAACGGCCGATCAATGGATCCTCTCGTTACTCAGCCAGATCATTGAAGATGCTGATCGACTGATGGACAATTACCAATTTGGCGAGGCGGGGCGGCAGGTCTATGATTTTTTGTGGGGGGATTTTGCCGATTGGTATGTGGAATTGGCCAAAGTGCAGTTGAATGAGGGTGGGACACGGGCTTGGACAACTCTGGCTGTGTTGGGGCGAGTTTTGGACGATTGTTTGCGTCTGCTGCACCCTTATATTCCTTTTGTGACGGAAGAAACATGGCAGCAGTTGAAGACGGCTTTTGAAGCGGCCGATATTGGTTTGGCTCCTGAGGGTGGCTGGCCGGAAGCCTTGATTATTGCTGATTGGCCCCAGGTGGGCACGCAGCGCCCAGAAGCTGTGGCTGATTTTGAGCGATTGCGGGAGCTGGTGCGGGCTATTCGCGCCGCCCGCGCTGACAATGGCGTAGAGGCGGGCAAGCGGATCAGGGCGGTGATTGCGGCTGGTGATAAAACAGAACTATTGACCGAACAACGGCCGATCTTGGCCTTTCTGGCGCGGTTGGATGAAGAGCAACTGCTCATTAGCAAGCGTGTAGCTGTCCCGGAAACGGCCGTGACCCTGGCTTTGGGTGATATCACATGCTATTTACCCCTGACGGGTATGGTGGATTTGGCCCAAGAGCGAGAGCGATTGACCAAAGAGTTGGCTGATGTGGAGCAGCAGATCACACGGGTGAGCAAACTTTTAGCTGGTCCTTTTGCTGAGAAAGCGCCGCCGCCCATTGTGCAAAAAGAGCGCGATAAGTTGGCCCAATTGCAGGCCAGTCAACAAGAAGTAAGTGAGCGATTGGCCGTATTGAAGTAGCGAGTGATACTTTAGATGTGGGTCAGAATGAGATTGCCAAAAGGATCAACGGCCGTTTGCCATTCGGGTGGTATCACGGTCGTCGTGTCGTATTGAAACACGATGGCTGGCCCTGTGAAATGATGTCCAGGCTGTAATTTGGCCCGATCATAAAGGCGTGTGGGCATGGCTTGTTGATTGAACCAAACAGTTTTTTCGCCGATCAGGGCCACGTTGGCTTTGGTGGTGGTGGGTGGTTGTTGGGGAAGTTGTGGGGGCAAGGTGGGGGCAACGGCCGTTAGTCGTACATTCACAATTTCCACCTCGGCCTGGGGCTGTTGATAGCCATAACGGGCTTCGTGGGTAGCATGAAAGAGACTAGTGATTGGGAGACTAGGAGACTGGGAGATTTTTATAGGAATTGTTAGTTCGTGAGATTGGCCGACATAGCGCATGTCAAGGCTGCGGTGTCGTTCAATTGTTTGGGATTTATGTCCCTCAGCCGCCATTTCTGCTGAGGCACGCTCCTCCAGCGGTGCAAATTGCTCAATTAGCCAATCTTCAGTCTCTAATCTCCAATCTCCCCTTTTCGCCATCACTGTTCGTGAATAATCCTTGGTGGGGGCGGCGACTAACATGCCTAAGGCAGATAACACGCCAGGGATAGCGGGGATGAGCACACGGGGAATTTGCAAATTGGCGGCCATTTCGCAGGCATGAAGGGGACCAGCCCCGCCGAAGGGAACGAGGGTGAAACGGCGCGGATCGAAGCCACGCTCGACGGAGATGCGACGGATGGCCCGTTCCATATTGGCATTGGCCACCTGGACAACCCCCCAAGCGGCCGTTTCTGCTGAATTGGCTCCCATTTGCTCGGCCAACTCACTCAGGGCTGCTTGGGCTGCCGCCACATCCAGCTTCATTGTGCCGCCTAAGAAATGTTCTGCGTCTAAACGGCCCAGAACGAGGTTGGCATCGGTTGTTGTGGCAACGGTAATTGGATAATTGGATAATTGGATAACTTCTTCTCTCTCTTGCTCCCCTGCGTCCCTGCTCTCCCGCTCCTTCTCCCTTCTGCCATAACAAGCAGGGCCGGGGTCGGCACCTGCGCTTTGGGGGCCAACGTGCAGGGCATTGCCAGCGTCTACATGGGCCAGGCTGCCGCCGCCGGCACCAACGGTGTGGATATCTATGATGGGCAAGCGTAAGGGAAGATCGGCGATTTCGCCAACGGCCGTTGTGGGCAATTTGCCTGGACATAGAGCCACATCGGTACTCGTGCCGCCCATGTCGAAGGTGATAATGTGATCGTATCCTGCTTTTTGGGCGACATATTGGGCACCAACGACACCGCCTGCGGGACCGGAGAGGGCAGTGCGGGCGGCTTGGGTAGCGGCCGTTTCGCTGTTGATCACACCGCCATTGCTCTGCATCACTGTCAGGGGGCGTGGCTGCAAGCCAGCGGCCAATCGGGCTAAGTAGCGGCTCATGAGTGGGGCTACGTAGGCATTGATGACGGTGGTAGCCGTGCGTTCAAATTCGCGGTATTCGGGCAAGATGTCGGAGGATAAAGAGATATGGAGACTCGGGACTGGAGACTGGGGACTGATACGCTTAGTCTCTAGTCTCCAATCTCTAATCTTGTTTGCTATAAGTTGCTCATGCTCTGGCCGCAAGAAGGAGAAGAGAAGACAAACGGCGATGGATTCAATGTTGTCGGCGGCGATCTGTTCCAGAATAGATTGCAAAGTGGTAGGGTCTAGGCGGGTGAGAATGTCACCTTGGGCGGTGACACGCTCGTTGACCTGGAAGCGCCACTTATGTGGCACGAGCGGGTCCGGTTTTTGGGGGACGAGGGCGTAGATGTCGGGGCGGTGTTGACGGCCGATAGCGAGGACATCGGCGAAGCCTTTGGTGGTGATGAGGGCGGTGCGGGCGCCTTTGCGTTCCAGTAGGGCATTGGTGGCGACGGTGCTGCCGTGAACGACGACGGCCGTTTCGGGAATTGCTAAATAATCTACGCCTTGTAAAATGGCTTGGGAAGGGTCGTGTGGTGTACTCAGTTGTTTGTGGATTTGAAGACAGCCGTTTCTATCTATCCAGACAAAATCGGTAAATGTGCCGCCAGTGTCCACGCCAAGTGTCAATTGTTGAGTCATAGTAGAGAGTAACTGTATAGGCGTGAATTTAGATTTGCAAAAATTGGTTGCCTATCACTCTTTTGTGGGGGAGGTGGTAATGCGCTTGTTGGCGTGGAGAGAGTTGGTTCAAGCAGGTTGTTGTTTGGCTAATGTTTGGTAGGCAACTGTCCAGGTAACGGCCGTGAAGGTTTTTGTGATGGCTTGGATGAGCAAAATAACCCCCTCAAACAGGAACATGGCAATTTGCCGGGGCGGTGCAGTCGCCGTGACTTGGGGGTAGAAAAAGCCAATGGGCAGACGTAGGATTAGGTTGATAAGCATATGCAACCCCCAGAGGAGAAGACCTAAGATGAGAATGTCTGCGGTATGGCTTTTTAATGTAGCCCAGGTGTGGCTGATGGTTTGGCGAATGGTGGTAGGGTAGACGGCCGTTGCTCGCAAGGCCAATGTTCTAAAAAGCGCCGTGAGTAAGGAGAGCGGGATAAGTAGACAGGCAAGAGGCAATAGACATAAACCACCAATTAGCAGGGGTGTGAGCATGGTGGCGGTGGTGGCTTCGGGTTGCCAGGCTGTCATCGCTGTGCCAATGATTGTGCTAGCGAAGATGATCATTATGAGCAGGAGGGCAAGGAAGAGGGGTAAGTAGATGAGGGTGTCCAAGGCAATGAAGCGGAGGAGCAGTCCCTTACCCTGTTTGATGACTGTTCCCCAGCGGGCAGGGAACTCAACCTGGGTACTAAGGGTGGTGCTGATGATGATAGCCAAGGCCAGGGTAACGATGAACCAGATGAGAAGTAGAGCCAGCAAGATGGTAAAGGCATTGCTCAATAAACCTTCGCTAATATGTTGCAACCATTGATCAACCTGCCCGACAAGTTGTTCAGGCTGGGTCAGCCACTGTTCTAGGCTGTGGTTGAGACGTGTCAGAATATCGGGGCCGACGGTAAGGCGGATGAGGCTGTTGCTGATGGCTTCGAGCGAGAGCAGGAGGCCAAATAACCAGAGAAATTTGTGACGCCAAGTGATTTGCCAGGAGGTGGTGAGGAAACGGCCGAAATCCATTTCTCACTCCCCCAAATCCAAATTGAAGGAGAGTTGTTGTATTTGGCTGGCAGTTTGTTTGCTGTTGGTGAAGCAGCGTAATAGGCCACCACCAAGGCCCTTTTCTTGGCGCACAAGGAATCCGCCTTCGCGTAGCAATTGTCGCCAATAGGCAGACGTGGGAATGGTGAGGGTGGCCGGTCCAGAACTGAGCCAAGTTGTTTGGCTACGTACTTTTTCGGCAACGTAGAGACGGCCGTCTGGCGTTAAGATGCGTTTGATTTCGCGCAATAGGGTGACTCTATCACCATCTTGTCCTAGCTCAGAGGCGATTTGGCAAAGGATGACGACGGAGGTGCTGCTATCAGGCAAAGGCAGCAGGTTGAAGTTGCCACTGAGCCAGGTGAGGCGAGGGTCGGCGGCGGGGGGCTTCATGCGGCTGCGCCAGCGGGCCAGGGCACGACTGGGTGTCCATTGTGGATTGTAGATGTCTATGATGGTGATATGACCTGTTGTGAGTTGATGAGCCATGGCTAACGGCCGTCGGCGCAGCCCCACATCAATGTAGACAAATTGGTCGGTGGGTTTGAGACGGGCCATATCATATAAAACCATGTGAGGACGCAGGCCACTGCGGTCAAATTGCCAATGTGCCGCCCACAAGGAGGCCAGCAGGATATAGAGCATCACGAGGATGAGAGCCAAGGTGAGAGGGATATAGGCTAACCAACCTGCTTGGGCGCTGATGCCTATAAAGATTAAGGCCAAAATGAGGCTACTATAAGCAAGCACATATTGGGGCCAATGGGCGTAGATGTAGTTGAGGGTTCCCTGAAATCGGTGACCACTTCTCATGGGGAGAGTATACAGTAATCAGTGAGCAGTGGGCAGTGATCGGTGGACGGTAATCAGATAACGGATAAGGGATAACGGATTACCGATTATCGATAGACGATGCGGAAGGGATCAAGATCGTATATGTCCACGTCCTCAACTGAAAACATGATGCAACGGTTAGCTGCATCTGATTTATGGTATTATGCGCTCCATCATATGTGATTGGAGTATTTATGTGTTATTTGTGTAATTCTGTGCGACGGGAGTCGCAGTGGCGGTGGTCGCGGCGACGCTTTTTGGCGGCGGGAGGGGCAGCGGCTTTGTTAGTGGCTTGTGGAGCAGGTGGGGTGATTGAGAGTAGTAGTGGGGAAACGGCCGTTTCCCTCTCTACCACACCTACACCCACGCTCATGCCCACACCCACCCTGCGGCCAACGGTTACACCTTTGCCGGAACGCCCTCATCTGGCTGGGGTGGTGGCGGCGGTGGAAGCAGATTCATTGACATTGGCTGCCCCAGTGGGAGTGCGTCGTTTTGACATGGCGGTGGCGGGACAGGTAGTGGTAGGTGATTTGGCAGCTATTTGGGCGGTGGGAGAACAAATAACGGCCGTACAAAAACTACCCCCTTTTGCGGCAACAGAAGAGATACCAGAGGGGTGGGAACAAGGGGAAGTGACGGGGGAAAAACGGCCGTTGGGCCAAATTGACCTTATCACGCGGGCTGGTTGGGGGGCAGGGGAAGCTAATTGGGAAACAAGTGGGGAGACAGGCGTATTTGATGCTGAGATAAATCCTGGCGGACAGTTGCTTTACTCAGAGCCACTGTCTGATTGGCTCAATACGCTAGTGGTGCATCATTCAGCCCTTGAATATTTAGATGGGCCGCGTGAAATTCAGCGGCTTCATATTTTGCAAAATGGTTTTGCTGATGTGGGCTACCATTTTTTGGTAGATGGGTTGGGCCAGGTGTATGAGGGACGGCCGTTAAATGAACGTGGTGCTCATACAGGTGGTTACAATACAGGCACGGTGGGGGTCTGTCTACTGGGCAATTTTGAAGTGGTGCAGCCAGTGAGAGCGCAACTAGACAGTTTGCGTGAGATGGCTGCTTATTTGCGGGAGACGGTAGGCATTAGCCACCTGACCGGGCATCGGGGCTTTCAGCCAGAGGCGACTGTGTGTCCTGGCGAGAATTTGTGGCCCCTGTTAGCCGAAATAGCGGCGGAGACTCGCTTGCAATGGGGGACGGATGGCTTTGTCGTGCCGGAGTGGGCGGAGGCTGATTAGCAGTGACAGTGATCAGTGGTCAGTAAGGGTAGTGACGAGGGTGATGAGGGTGGCAACGGCCGTTGTGACGCCCTGCAACAATTTCTCATAACGCTGATAAGTGGGAGGTACAACGCGCAGCAGCGTACAGATTTCTAGCTGGGCAGCGGGAATGCCGACCCGTTGCGAGACAAAGCGGGTGATGGTGTGGCTGGTAACGCCGCCAGTAAAGCGGGGGTGGTTCACAATGAATCGTCGCCACTCTAGTTGTGGCAGCTTTCTGGCAACCGCTGACGAAGTTTGGCAAAAGCCATTGGTGGCTAGGGTATGGATGATCTGTTGCTCTTGTTGTTGTGAACAGCTACGGCCGTTTATGGTGCCTAGGGCCAAACCAATTTTGTGCCGATTAGACATGCCGTGAATGTCTAGGACAAATTTAATTTGGTATTGTTTAATGGTCTGAGCTAAAGCCTTTTTGTAGGGAGCCTCTTTGTGCCAATTGGGGTCTTGGGTTGATTGATAGTGGCTGTAGAAGGCATGCGCGCCTGTGTGGGCAGCCACGTAATGGGTGATGGCGGCGGTGAAGCCTTCTTCCTTTTTGAAACGGCCGTTGCGCCAATGGGAGGCGCTATGGGGGGCCGAAAGTAGGATGGGGACTGTACCAGGAATATGGGTGAAAGCTAGTTGATTAGGAGGTGGAGGGTCGATAGGGCAAACGGCCGTCTCCAATTCCACTAACTGTGCCATCATCTCAGCCCATTTTTGGGTGGAAACTGCTTGGTTCATGGTGTACGGACAGCCGTAATAACCCGTTGGGCAGCGGCATAATCTCGTGCCCCGCCCCGAAGAATGGGCGCAACGAGATAAATTGTTCGAATGCCAACCTCTCGCAATCGTTGTATTTGTTCGATTGCCATGTCTACGCCATCACGACCGCTATCTAACTCTGCTCGTACCGATTCGGGCACACTGCTAAAAATGATGCTGCCTTTTTGCAACACCTGTACGCCCCAAAAGATAGGGGGCGTGAGGACTGTACCTGCTGCTTGCATATAAGCGGCAGTAAAGGCCTGAATTTCGTCAACCGAAAAAATGGGCTGGGTAATGAAAAAATCGGCTCCAGCTAAGATTTTGCGGTGGGTGAGAGCTGCTTCACGTTCAGAACCACGTCCTAAATCTATAGAAGCACCCACGCATAAATTGGTAGGAGCTGATAATTTGCTGCCCTTGTAATCTACGCCTGTATTTAATCTCTTAATGTCTTGGATAAATTCGGTGGCCTTATAGTCGCGCACAGAAGAAACGGCCGTTAAATCCTTTTCGGTAAAGTTGTCACCGTGAATCACCAGTACATTGTCGAGCCCCAATATCTGCGCGCCAAGTAGATGGCTTTGCAAAGCCACTTTATTCATATCTCGTGGGGCAAGATTAAAAATAACATCGCGCCCACTATGTTGGTTGATGGCGGCAGCACATATAGCCGAATCTACGCGCACCCGACGACCAGGGTTGTAGGCAACGCAAATATAGTCAGCATCCAGTTCTCCAAGAGATGATAATTTGGCTGGATTCACTGAGCGTGGTGGCGAATAGTCACAGATAAAGATGGGGTTATCTGTCTCGATTTTTTCTGTTACTTTCATCAATTGCCTCCAGTTCGGTCTGTCGTCGTGCCAATGATATACTAGAGCAACTTGCGTTGAAAGTCGAAAGGAGATTGTGATGAAACCAACTTTGGCAATAACAATGGGGGATCCGGCTGGTATTGGCCCGGAAATCACCTTAAAGGCTTTAAGTCAGCCACAATTACATGAGCAGGTGCGATTGTTGATAGTGGGCTCGCAGCCTATTGTGGCTGATATGGTCCATCGGCTAGGTTTGACGATGGCGTTGCCCCTCTTTGATGAAATGAGTGATTGGGTTTCGTCCCCCAATACTGTACCAGTTTATGAGGTGGGGTCGTTGACTACGGCTGATTTTAAGTGGGGCGAGATTGCAGCGCTTACAGGTAGAGATAGTGTGGCCTATGTGGAAACGGCCGCTTCTTTAGGCCGTCAAGGTTTGATAGACGCCATCGTTACTGGCCCTATCAATAAAGAGGCGATGCGAGCAGCAGGGGTAAAATATCCTGGCCATACCGAAATTTTGGGAGCAGCGTTTGATTCTCCAGTTGAAACGATGTTTGTAGTGGATCAGATGCGGATCTTTTTCTTAACGCGTCATCTCTCCTTGCGCAACGCTATAGAGGCGATTAGTCAGGACGGATTGTTACATCTCTTGGAACATGCACGGGGTGTCTTGGCTATGATGGGGATTGAGCAGCCCGTGATTGGCGTGGCGGGCTTGAACCCTCATGCGGGTGACGGTGGTTTGTTTGGTCATGAGGAGATTGAGGTGTTGCAGCCTGCCATTGCTAAAGCCCAAGCAAGAGGTTGGGATGTGCAAGGACCAGTGGGGGCGGATTCGATTTTTCACCAGGCCTTAAACGGCCGTTACGATGCTGTCATTTCCCTTTATCACGATCAGGGCCATATAGCGTCCAAAACATATGATTTTAATCGCACAGTGAGCGTGACAACTGGTTTGCCCATCATCCGCACCTCTGTGGATCATGGTACAGCCTTTGATATCGCTGGGCAGGGCATTGCTGATGCTACCAACATGATTGAGGCAATCAAAGTCGCTGCATTTATGGTGACCAGTGCCATGTGCAGATGACGTGAAAAGAGCGCGAAATAGACTGGCATTTATTGACCACATAATATATGGAGATTACTATTGCGTCAGAGTTTGATGAGCCGTTAGAAACTTCTTAAGCTTAACATGCTTTAATTGCAAGGATACATATATCACAGGTTATGATAAAAAACCGTACCCAAATCATAGCTAGCATTGGAGCCAAAATCATTCTGCCATATGTTATCCTGACGCTGATTGTGGCGGGTGTTGGTGCTTACATTGTTACCCAACTGGTTGTCAGTACAACCCAAGAACGAATAGAAAATCAATTAATTGTAGCTGGTCGTGCAGTAGCAGAGCAGCTTGTTGAAGACGAGCAAGAGCGGCTCAGAATACTGCTGTCGTTGGTCACATCAGGCACCTTGCCCGAAGCCTTGGCTGATGGTGATAATGAGACGTTAGAGGAGTTGGTCCCGCTTATTGCTAAACTTGATGGGGCAACGGCCGTTTCTATTCTAAACCGACAGGGTGTGGAAGTGATTGGTTGGCATCGTACGGATTCGCCAGAAGGGGCCACGACAGCCAACACAGACTTCTCCAATCAGCCAGATGTTATGTGGGTGCTGGATGGGTCTACAGATGCTTTTGGTGATAAACGAGCCTTTCTCGTAGGTGAATCACCTAACTATATGCTTTTCACAGTTGGGCCTGTGGTATTAAACGGTGAGGTTGTAGGGGCTGCTTTGGTGGGAACGGAGCTGCACCAGTTAGCTGTAGATTTAGCGGATACAACTTTAGTCCATGTCACCTTTTATGATAAAGAAGGCGGGGCACTTGCAACCTCATTGGTTGGCGATTCAGACGAGACATTGAGTGCCTTGGCCAGTTCAACTGAGCAATATGATGTTGTCTTAGAACGCTTGCAAACCTCGCCAGAGTTTGATGGTGTGGTGATAGCAAAGGACGGCGAAAATACGCTTTTACGTCGCATAGAGGTATTGAATCAGACATATTTATTGGCCTTTGGTGACTGGCGGCTACGGGGTCAATCATTTGGCCTTTTTAGCATTGCTCTTTCAGCGGATTTTATAACGCTTTCAGCCACCACCAGTCGTGATCTCCTGATTGCTATCTTTTTCCTAGCGACCTTAGCTGTATTTATAGTTGGATTTTTCCTGGCTAGACGTATTACTGGCCCACTTAAACGCTTGGTAGTCGTGTCAACGGCCGTTGCCCAAGGTGATCTCGAACAGCGCACAGATATTGAACGAAATGATGAAATTGGTGTCTTGGCAAATTCTTTTGACATCATGACCAAGAATTTGGCGGAGCGGAACCGACAATTAGTCGAACAAGCCATCGAACTGGAGGCGATTTTGCATAGCATCGCTGATGCTGTCATCGTTTTCAATAATAACAATGAGATCGTGGCTTCCAACCCGGCCGCCGAGAAACTGCTCAAACATCTCACCTATCATGATGATACGCCAGCAACCTACCTCCAATCCTCAAAAGCCATTATTCAATCTGACTTAAATGTCAATACCTTAATGGCCTTAGAGACCAAGCCAGCAGACATCACCCGTTTTCGTATCGGCAGCCGCGTCTTTGGCATTTCAGCATCCCCTTTCAAAACGCCTGATGGCAGCGAGTTGGGCAAGGTGATTGTTTTGCGTGATGAAACAAGGCAAGTGGAATCTGAACAGTTGAAAGATGGGTTTATTACGAGTATATCCCATGAATTGCGCACACCCTTAACTTCCATGAAGGGGTATATTCATCTGCTCAACTCAAAAAATGCTGATAATTTAACAACACAACAGCTGCAGTTTGTTGAAATTATCCAAAATAGCACAGAGTTGATAGTGAGTCATGTCAATAAGTTGATAGACATTACTTCTATCCAAGACGGCTCGTTGCGCCTGAGAAGGAAACGCCATTCTCTGACTGAAATTGTGCAGAACCAAGTAGAGAATTGGCGCGAAGAAATGGAGAAAAAGGACATAGACTTTGCTGCCGAGTTAGCCCGAGAGCCGTTATGGATTTTGGCCGATCATGATCGCTTAAACTGGGCCATAGATAATATTTTACGCAATGCCAATTTCTATACATTGTCAGGGGACAAGGTCATGGTTTGTTTGTCTCAGAAAGATGGGTATGCTTGTTTGGAAATTCGTGATACAGGAGTTGGCATTAGCGAGGTAGATCAGCCATATATTTTTACTCGTTTCTATCGTGCCCAAAACGAGCTAACCCATAATGTGCCTGGATTAGGAATTGAATTATATGTTGCTAAATCCATTATTGACGCCCATAATGGCCGCATTTGGGTTGAAAGTGAATTGGGCCAAGGCAGCACATTTGGCATTGAGCTAATCTTGGCTGATTAATGTTGATGGAAGTGGTAGAGCAACCAGAGAGAAGGGATGATCGTAGAGGCTGGCTCCTTGCCTTGTTATTGGCTTTGTTGCTAAGTTGCAGTTGCGTACTCCTTTCTACTAATTTGGCTCTTTGGTATTTGGCTCGTCCTAGAACTGTGAATGCTGGTATTTTGGCCCGAGGCTTAGCCGACTATGGTCCTAATGATTATACAACGAGGTTGCCACCCCCTATTGCCAGTTTAGTTCCCGGTATTCTCCTAACAAATGATGCTAGTTTACTCATAACCCCAGATGTTATCACCGGAGGCCCTATCGGCGGTGGGGGTGGGACACCTATTGCATTGGTGACAGCAACGCCATCGTTGCCACCGCCGGATGTAGGCTCGACTATCACCTCGACGCCAGCTCCTACAGACACAGCTACAGCAACGGCCGTTCCCACCAACACACCCACCGCCACGACTGTCCCTACCAGCACACCGACC
This sequence comes from Promineifilaceae bacterium (SeqCode), assembly GCA_965223555.1. Classification (GTDB taxonomy): domain Bacteria; phylum Chloroflexota; class Anaerolineae; order Promineifilales; family Promineifilaceae; genus CBDCWU01. The sequence continues at coordinate 536,162 of CBDCWU010000007.1, read as the reverse complement.
TCGACGCCCTCTGTAACGAGTACAGCAACATCTACCTTGGCACCGTCACCCACTTCAACTGTATTTGTACCACCAGCCACAGCGACCTTTACGGCCGTTCCCACAGCTATACCAGCTACCAACACACCTAAACCACCCAATACCCCTCCACCCACATCACCCCCACCCCCCAACACAGCCACGGCCACAAATACGGCCGTTCCTACCCACACACCGACGAACACACCCACACCCATTATGCCCAGCACCAATACTCCCACGCCGACGCCCTCTAACACCAATACGCCCATCGCCACCTTTACACCTACACCCACGCCTACCAACACCAATACCCCCACACCCACTCACACCAACACACCTACACCCTCTAATACCCCGACCCCAACCAACACCAATACCCCCACACCAACCAGTACGCCGACGCCGACGCCAACCGATACGCCAACGCCAACACCAACGCCCTCACGTGAAGTCCTAATGGTTGTTGCCAATCCAGGAGGATTAAACAGTACTGAAGCGGCCGTTCGGGATCGTTTTATCAACTTGAGCTTTTTTGTCATTCTGATTGATGGCTCGGTGGCGCAACCGGATACCCTCAACAAAGAAATAGTCTTTATTTCTGATACGGTTAATGATGGTGTAGGCACTACCTTGTGCGATATTCGTGCTCCGATAATGGCTGTGAAGCCCAGTATGTATGATGAGTTAGATATGACCAATCCCCCTCCAGACAATGGTCTGGAACCAAACCAGACAGATATAGATATCGTCGATCCAGGTCATCCTATTGCTGCTGGTTTGAGCGGGACTGTCTCTATTCTTACTGGTAACAATAATATGGGGTGGGGCATTCCACTGACTGGTGCTCAGAGTGTGGCTTCGATTGCAGGCGACCCAAGTAGAGCAACTATCTTTGCTTATATGGACGGTATTGCCTGTGCTGGATTCCCAGCACGTCGTGTTGCTTTCCCGTTGGCGACTTCAACAGGGGCAGCACTCACGGCCGATGGCTGGGCACTATTTGATGCGGCTGTGAACTGGGCAGCCACCCCCTAATTTGCAGGGAGAGCTTAATGTCCATTTCTCCAATAAAAAAGAGCGTACCAAATCGGGCACGCTCTAATCAGGCAAAAAGGCTACAATTTTGTTGATCTACTTTTCCTCTTGGCTTTCCTTACGCAATTTTGTCACCAAATCATCTTGCAAATGAGCCGGAACACGGCCGTAATGCAAAAACTCCATACTAAACACACCACGTCCCTGTGTCATTGAACGCAAATCAGCCAGATACGATTGCATTTCAGCCAAAGGCACTTCCGCCTTAACTACGCTCTTCGTCCCCTCCTGGTCCATACCCAAAACACGTGCACGCCGCGTATTCATGTCACCCAGAATATCACCCATATTGTCGGCTGGAACCGTCACAGTTACTTCATAAATGGGCTCTAACATCACGGGGGCGGCTCCCATCACAGCCTTCTTAAATCCCTCACGTCCGGCCGTTTGAAAAGCAATTTCCTTAGAGTCTACTGGGTGTTCCTTGCCATCATAAACAATGGCTTTCACACCAGTTACAGGATAACCAGCCAACACACCGCCCTCTAGGGCTTGGCGGCATCCTTTCTCTGTAGCAGCCACAAAGGGGGCCGAAATGGCACCGCCAAATATTTCTGAGGCAAAGGCGAAATCCTCATCATCCTCCACCGATTCTACCCGCAAGAACACACGTGCATATTGTCCAGCCCCGCCCGTCTGCTTCTTATGTGTATATTCAGCTGAATTGGTTTTTGTAATGGTTTCACGATAAGGGATTTTAGGTATAGATGTGCTTAAGCCAAGGCCGAATTTAGACTTTGCTTTTTTGACGGCAATATCTAAATGGGTTGTTCCCATGCCCGATAAAATCGTTTCCCGTGTTGCTCTTTCTGTATACCAATGCAAAGTAGGATCCTCAATGGCTAAACGAGTCAACGATTGACTTAACTTCGCCGTATCTGATTGGGTGATAGGATGCACAGCTATAGAGTAGATAGGATTAGGCTGGGCAATCGGCTCCATGTGTAATTTGTGGTTCGGCTGACAAATAATGTCATTGGTGACTGCATCACCCATCTTCACCACAATGCCAATATCACCACTGTGCAATTTTGTGGTATTGATCTGTTCTTTGCCACGTAGGACTTGTAATGAACCAACACGCACCTCTGCATCTGTATTACCTGTGGCCCATACCCGCGAATCTGACTCCAAAACACCGCCGAAGATGCGCAAATAACTCATTTTGCCATAGGGGTCTTCACGGGTTTTGAAGATAAAGGCAGCCAAGGGTGAAGCATCATTAACATCATAACTTACATCCTCACCACTTTCTGTTGTGGCGGCAAAGGAGCCGCGTCGGTTAGGAGCCGGAATAAGCTGTAAGATGGTTTGTAGAATGGGGGTGACAGCAATGCCGGGTTCTAGGGCACTGTATAAAATGGGCGTTAAGCTGCCAGAATTCATACCGGCTTGTAGACCCAGTATCAGTTCCTCATCGGTAAGGGTATCTTCCTCAAAATATTTCTCTAACAGCTCATCATCACTTTCGGCGGCAGCTTCAATCAATTCCAGGCGTGCTTCCTCAACAGCATCGGCCATATCATCGGGAATTGGCCCGCGTTCACCCTTTTCGCCCATAACGGCTTCCATTGTTAGCAAGTCAATGACCCCTTTGAAGTCGGGGCCTTCACCAATGGGTAATTGTAAGTTAACGAAATTGCTGTTTAAGTTTTCATTGATGCTGTTTTGCACCCGGGTGACGCGCACATTCTCCCGATCCATTTTGCTGACGAGTAGAATACGGGGCAAATTTAATTCACCAGCTGCTTGCCATACGATCTCGGTACCTACTTCTACACCAGAAACGGCTTCGACCAGAACAACGGCCGCTTCCACCACCCGCAGCGCACTATTGACCTCACCGATAAAATCGGCATAACCGGGTGTGTCTAGAATGTTAAATTTATAGCCCTCCCATTCGATGGGGGCAATGGCTGTGGCTACTGAGCTGTTACGGGCAATTTCCTCTTCCTCAAAATCCATTGCTGCTGTACCGCTTTGTACACTCCCCATGCGTGTCGTCACACCAGTGTCAAACAATAAACGCTCAACAAGGGTCGTCTTACCGGCTCCGTTATGAGAAATGAGAGCCACATTGCGGATTTGTTCAGTCTTATACTCTTTCATACAGTAGAACCTCTTGGGATTGATTTAGGCTTTGGTCGTTTTCAACTTTTCATATTTTTAACGGGAAAACGGCCAAGGCTTGTGGAATCGTCTTCCAGATTTGAAAAGTTATTTATGGATGATTCCTTAGTAAGTGCAGTCGTGCTGCCCCTGACATTTTGCATTCGCAAAAAAGCCCCCACAATTGGAGGGCGATTTTTTTGTAAACCATCTTTCTATCTAGATGGCTACCACTTTACTGTGGGAGCCTCCGATTTTAGACTAAAGGAGAGTAGTTGTCAAAGTGACAGAACGGCCGTTTAATAACGATTTTATGGCTTGTTGTCGCGCACCCTATTGGCTAATCTCAGAGCGCAATTGTGCTAAATATTCTCTCATAAATTTTGTCCGCCGCTCTGCCTCTTCTTGCCCAACGGCCGTTTGCATGCCTGCTGCTAGCTGCAACAATTTTACGTAAAAATGGTCTACACTATACAGCCGATCATCGGCCGTTCGCTTTTCTGGAAACGGTTCATCCAGATGATAAAGTGGAATCTCCATCTGGGCCCCCGTCAAAATGCAGCGAGCAATACCAATTGCTCCCAGCGCATCAAGCCTGTCTGCATCTTGCACTACCTTCGCCTCCAAACTCTGGGGCACAATGCCTGCTGAAAAGCTGTGGGCTGCAACGGCGTGTTCAATCGCGGGCAAGAATTCGGCCGGATAATCAGCTTCAGAAAGAAAGGTTACGGCCGTTTTCCCCGCCCACACCGAGGCCCTTGACCGATCTGGTGAATCCTTTGCTACCACTACACAATCATGCAGCCAAGCTGCAGGGATCACCACTGCTGGTTCGGCTCCTGCTGCCAAAGCCAATCGCTTGGCTGAGGCCACTACCCGCAAAATATGTGCCCGATCGTGGGCTCTATCCGTTCCCACCATCTGTTCATCCAAAAATAGCCCAAACTGCTGTTCCCACAGCAACCAATCTATCATAATGCTATCTCCCGTTACTCAAAAATCTCTATTCTAGAGACTTGTTCTGCCGCTGTTTCAAACGTATCCAAGTCCCAGGCTGGCTTTTTCGGAAATTAAATGACCCAACCCGAAAAAGCATCAAGCCAATCTATAAGATTGGTCTCAATCGAGATAAATCCCTTCCTTTTCTAATCATTATTTTTCTCGATTCGCCGCCTACGCTAAAATACCTCAATAAACCAATGCACCAAACATTTTATGAGATTTCCACAAATCGAAAGCGTCATCTTTGAAGAAAACCCAGAACGGCTGAAAATTGTCCTACCTGTGCAGCGCAATTGGCTGCTGTTTGGCCTCTTCACTGCTTGTCTGATTGCCTGGCTTATCACCCTTATCGCTGTTCTCCAATTCCTTGTCCGAGATGTTTTCCCTACTGGTGGGCGTTTTGCTTTCCTAATGACCATTATGCTTGTTGTCTGGGGCATCATCTACTACTATTTGGGGCGCATGTTATGGCGGCGTTGGCAATATGTTACGGTTGACCGTGAAATTATCTTTATTTATAAAGATGATCAAGTAATTGTGAGACGGCCGTTATCCATCTTTGGTCTAACTACTGCCTACGATTTTCAGCATGTAGCCCCCTTCCATTATGATCCTGATCGCCGCTGTCTTGCCTTCCAATATGGCCAACGTTATGCTTTCTTTGGTCATGCGCTCAGTCCTGATGATGCTCAACAAGTTAGCCAATACGTTAACTATCGTTTCTTTCCAGAGGAGGATGATTAGTGAAGGGAGAGTAGAGATATTGAGCCGCTTTGCTCACTTAATCTCCTGATCTCTCATCTCCAATTACCAATGACATGACATCTCTTCCTCCTCTCTCCCTGGCTCAGCGTCTTGCTGCTTACATCCCTGCCACCCTTGTGCGCCAAATAATGCGTGAGGGTTTGCCTGTGCCTGGACAGCCCCATGCTTTGCAGGCTGCTACCATCTTCACAGATATGTCCGGCTTCACGGCTATGTCTGAAGAATTGGCTTCAGATGGCCCACGTGGTGCTGAAGAAGTCAACCGCGTCTTACTCCTCACCTTCACAGGCATGATAGACATTATCCACAATTTTGGCGGTGCTATCAGCCATTTTTATGGTGATGCCATGTCTGTCTATTTTACTGACAACGATGGTCGGGCTGCCCATAGAGCCTTGGCCTGTGGCCAGCAGATGCAAACACTCATGCGTACCAGTTTTAAGCGTGTTGTCACCTACCGCCCGCCCGGCAAAAACCCCTTTTTCCCTTTGACCATGAAAGTCGGTGTGGGTTACGGCCGTTGTCAGGAGTTAATTGTTGGCAATGCCCAAACTAGCCTTGAATTTGTCCTCACTGGCCCAGCTATAGATGAAGCTGCTGAGGCAGAACATCAGGCCACTGCCGGGCAAGTCGTCGCCAGCCGTACTGTCCTACAGCGTGCTGGACTCAGCCACTTCATCAGCCATGACTACAATGATCTAGGCCAAACGGTTGTTCCCGTTCCTCCTGCCTCACCTATTCTCCAATGGGCTGATTACGGCGACACCGCTTTACAACACCTCATTCACACCATTCCTCCCTTTATTCCAGCCACCATTCATGAGCGTCTCACACTGGCTGATGCTACCGACTCTGCTGAGCACCGTCCTGTTACCAGCCTGTTCGTCCAGTTTGAGTACGCAGGTGACGAAGACGAATCCTCCGCCATCGAAACGGCCGAAATGGGGCGACAACTTCAAGATTATTACAATTGGGCCAACGAGATAGTGGCCCGTTTTGGCAGCCAGAATGCTCGTGTCAATCGTGTCCTCACTGGTGATAAAGGCAATCAACTACATATCATCTTTGGTGCACCTATTGCCCCTGATGCTCCCGATCAAGCCATACGCTGTGCCGTAGCTATGCAACGGGAACGGCCGTCTTTTATTGTCAATCAGCGCATTGGTTTGGCAGCCGGCAAGGTGTTCGCTGGGCCTGTTGGCGCGACGAGCCGCCGTGAGTACACGGTTGTCGGTGATGTAGTCAACTTATCTGCCCGCTTGATGCAAATTTGCGAAAATGAGGCCATCTTCACCGACCCGAACACTGCCAATCGCATTCGCAAAAATCTTGAATTTGAGCCCCTAGCTCCTGTCAAGCTCAAAGGCAAGCAAGAGGCCATCACCCCTTACCGTGTTTTGCGTGATCAAACGGCCAGTCATTTGCAAGCCTACTTTGGCCGTTGGGAACGGCCGTTGGTTGGGCGCGATGCAGAGCAAGAAAAGCTGCAAAGAGGCCTAAACCTGGCCTTGGAGGGCCAAGGCGGCCTCTTTGCCATCTATGGCCCGCGCGGTGTGGGTAAATCCCATCTACTCGCCCTGGGTGTCAAGCAGTGGCTCGATGCTGGTGGCAGCGTCCTGGCGGGTGCTTGTCAGCCACAACTGGTTGATGTTCCCTTTGGCCCTTGGCGCACTATTTGGCAAGATTTCTTCGGTCTGCAACCAGGCCAGGAAATGGATGAGCAAACAGCCATCATCAGCCAGATCACCCAAAGACTTGTCCCTGACAGTGCAGTTGATGTGGGTCTATGGGCCGATGTCACAGGGCTGCCCCTACCCCAATCAGAGCCTTTGCAACAGCTTACGGCCGAAGCCCGCCAAGCCCGCCTCTACAGGCTCATGCGCCGCTGCCTGCAAACGGCCGCTGCTGATCGTCCCCTTTTTTTTATTCTTGAAGATGTTCATTGGTCTGATCAATCGAGCCTTGACCTCATTGACGAATTGGCACAACATTTTAGTGATTGCCACACCTATATGGCCCTCACCTACCGCGAAAATGTTGATGTTCCTCTCCAGGTCTTACAACAGCCAGCGGTGACGGCCGTCTATCTAGGTGATTTAGCGCCAGCCCATGCGCGGCGCATGGTACAAAAATTGGTGGGCATGACCGAACTGCCTGCTGCCGTTGAGCAGCACCTAGGCATTCGGGATCGGAGCGGGCGTGAAAGCTATGTCAGCCCTCTTTTCCTTGAAGAAGCAGTGAATGTCATGCTTAGTGATGGTGTATTTGAGCGTACCGGCCAAGATCGAGTGCGTGTTAATGAGCGGCGCCTGTCCCGAATGCAAGTGCCAGACACAATTCATGGTTTGCTCTTAGCCCGACTAGACCGCCTTTCCCCTACCAGTCGTGATTTACTGCAAATTGCTTCTGTCATAGGCCGTGAGTTCTCCGTCGAGCCACTTAATATCATCACCCCCTCCACGTCCAGAGACCGCATCATCGAAATGATGACCCAACTCACGGCGGAGGCCATGACCCAGTTCATCGCTGCTGATCCTGATGAAACCTATCTCTTTCAACAAGCCCTCACCCATGAAGTCGCTTACGAAAGCATGCCTTTTGCCCGCCGCCAAGTATTGCACGCTGATGTGGCTGACTGGTTGCAGCAGCGTTATCAAGACAATTTGCGCCCCCTCTACCCAGTGTTAGCATATCATTACACCAATGCTGCACTGCATGACAAAGCCTTGTATTATGCTCTGGAGGCAGGCCATGACGCTCGTGCTATCTTCGCCAATAAGGAAGCGGTGGATTTGTATAATCTGGCTGAACGCCATTGGCAGGCACTGGGTGCCGGGGGGGCTTGGCAAACGGCCGTTGACCTCTATCTAGCTCGCAGTGAAACTCTGCTGCTGCTAGGTGACTTCAACAAAGCTACCCAGGATGCCGAACAAGCTCGCCAGATTGCTCTCGACTATGCTGACCATTCACACCGCATTCATGCGCACAATGTTCTGGCCGAAATCACTTTTCGGCAAGCCCGCTATGACGAGACGTTGTTATTGGCCCAAGAGGGCATCATGACAGCTGATCAAGCAATACCCCCTGATGAAGTGGCCCGTGCGTACCAATGGCTGGGTCGTGCCGCTAATGGTAAACACAATTATGAATTGGCCCTCTTCTGTCTGCACCAGGGCGAACGCATTTGCCAAGTGACGCATAATCAAAAGCGGCTGGCAAATATCTTAGAAGGTATTGCTCATGTTCACTTCAATCAAGGAGATTTTCCAGCCGCTCTGGAAGTGATGCAGCGCAGCGTTGGCTTGTCTCGGAATTTCAGCATTCCAGTTAATGTGGCCTCAGCTCTCAATAATATTGCCCTCATGCAATCTATGTTAGGTCAGCCGCAAGAAGCCTTGCAAACCTATAATGAAGCTATCACCCTAGTACAAGATGCCAGCCGTAACTTTTTGGCCCATATGCTCACCAATCGAGCGGCCGTTCAAGCCTACCTCGGTTATATTGTGGCTGCCCAAAAGGATTTCCAGGAAGCGACAAATCATTTTGTGGCGATGGATGACGCTTATGGCGTGGCTGAATCCTACTCACTGTGGGGGTTTGAATATAGCAATGTTGTACAAGAATGGGAGGCAGCTGCTGCTCAATTCGCTCAGGCGCAGCGTGCCCTTGATGAACGTCCTGATGCTTATCCAGAACAACAAGTACGTGTCTGGTTGGGCCAATGCCAAATGGCCTTGCGGCAGGGAGACATTGAGAGGGTTGTAGAGTGGCTGGACGCAGCCGATGTGCTTATTGCCGATAAAAATTTAGTTTGGTGGCAGTCTGTTGCGGCCTATTTTCGAGGAAAGTACCATTGTCATCAGAGTGAGGTGGAAGCAGCAGAAGCCTGTTTTAGATTGGGAGAAACGGCCGTTACTCAAGGTGGCTCACCTGATTATTTGCCATTAATTTTTTTGGAGTTGGCTACGTTAGTCACAGACCATAACCGGGAAACCTATTTAGTCCAATCCATTGAGGCCGCTCAAAAGCGCAGTCGTCATCGAGATCGGCTCCATTGTCTACAAACGGCTGGTCAATTGCTGTTAGCTAGCGAAAACGAGGCGATGCGAGAGATCGGCCAGGCCGCTCTGAAATTGGCCCGAATCTAAAATAAAAAGCCCATGCACTGCTGCATGAGCTTCCTGCTGTTTGCCAATAACAATTTGCTATTGACTCAGGCTATCCGGTCGGAGTAATCCAACCTTTGGTTGTACGATCACCTAGGCCACCCGCAAATTCATCAAAACTGCCTTCATCTAAATTGCTCAACAGTTCCCGTTCAGCATCAGTCAGATCATAGCCAGTTAAGGCAGCAGCAGGATCGCTTAATAATTTCTGGCGAAAAGAGTCATCGGATACAGCTCGGTCAATAATTTCTTTCAATACAATTTCTGACATGACATTCTCCTGTAAGGTAAAATAATTTGTACAACATGAGTAGTATGAGGGTTACGTGCATCCTTGTCAACCGCTAGATACGTGAAAATGCCAGATAGGTTTCAATTATTAGTCAGTTTCCTACTATTGATTCGCGCCAGGGATGGGCTGGGGAGAATCGTTCGTCTAAAATGGGAATGGAGCGATTGGTAAAGGTGTCGTATAAATTAAGTAGTACGCCGATGCGTTGGCCAGGTGTAGCGGTAGGAGGAAGGGTAAATTGGTGAGGGTCGTGAACGGCCGATCCACCAATCCATTTTAGTGTAGGTATCGCGCCCATGGCTGGTACACCAAAGTCCCCGTCCAAATCTGCCCAGGCCCAGGTGAAGTTATCAGTTTCATAACCGACTAAGCGCACTGAAGTGCTGATGTCGCGCAGAATTGGCTGGTTGCTGTAGAAGGTTTGCCGCAGGATGATACTGTCTCCTGGCTGTAATATCTGCTCAGGATCGAGAAGCGGCCCCGTCCAGACAATGTCTTGGCCGAAGGGGACATAATAGGTAGGTTGATTTTGGAGGGTAAACGGCCGTTCACCACCCAAAATGGATCGTGAAAGGGTAGCCGTTCTCTCAGGCACATCGCGTACTTCGGTCACATAGCCTTGTTCTGTTTGCCAATGTAGATAGAGGCGTGGCGGTTTCCCCGTTAAGGTATTGTCCCAATCGTAGCCAACAAGAGTACGAGGGAGATGAGGGTCGGGATAGCGGACGGGATTGTGGGTAAACGGCCGTTTGTTCATGGCCATGACAGTGAGAGTAGAAACGGCCGTGCGGGTCGGTCCAATCGGCACAATGCCATCAGGCGTATTCGCGTAGGCTCCTAGCATCAAACTGTATTCTCCAGGCAAGGCGCCAAGGCGTGGTGTCAGCCGAAACTGTGTAAGGAGGATGCCTGTGTTGCCAATGGTGATCGGCAAATCCTCCTGAGCCATGAGCAAACCATCTGGGCTTACTAAATGAGCAAAAAGGATGAGGGGCCACTGCTGGCAATTCGATGCATCGCAGAAACCATCTTCCGGTTGCCAAGTCACTGTCAAGGTGGCTTCTTGTCCTATCGTTACCTGTCCTGGTGTGACCACATAACCGAGAACTGAAAGGGTGTCGTCCAGGTGAAGTTCGAGTGGGGTGAAGCTGTCTGGTAGGGAGAAATTGGGTTGTTGGCGAAATAAATAGCCATCACCAATCGGCTCTGGCGTAGGTAAACTTGCATAAAAGTTGGCATCATAATGAGTTGTTAGCACATCTCTGCCAGCAGCTAATTCTTCACTCACACGCCGCGCCCATGTTTCGGGATACTGTTCTGAGGTGGGGAAGACGAATTGGGTAAGCACATCAGGCCGCTGCCCTTCTACTTCTTGCAAATACCATAGGGTTGTGACCCAATGCCAGTGAGCCAAAATGGTGCTATTTTCAGGAGCATTTTTCAACAAGGACTGCGCGTAGTCACGAGAGGATGTATCTTGGTGCAAAGCAGCAAAGCTGGGATAGTTTTGCCAACCTTGACGAAGGGCAGTGAAGATGAGGAGTAGATAGTAGCCAATAGTCAGTAATCGGTAAGCAGTGTTCAGTTTCCAACCCCTAATCCTTCGGCTTGGCTCAGGACAAGCCTCTATTCTCCAATCAACAGTCTCTAGCTTTCCTATCCCGAATCCTAAACAAATAACGGCGGGAATATAAGCTGGCAGCATGTACTCTACTGTTTGCGGAGCGCGGTAGGTGGCTGTGATAAGGGTATGGATGGTGAAGGAGCCACCGCAGAGGAGAGCCAGTTTCCAATTGTGCCGCAGCATGAGGCAGAGGCCAATAATCATGCCTAGCAGGAGGAGGGGTGAGAATTGGAAGGTCATGACGTTGCCCATGATTTTGAGGCGTTCCCAAATGTCTACTGGTTCTATGAAGTAGAAGAAATCGCCGCTAAAGCCGCGTGCCAAAACATGGTTCCAAAAGCCGTCCCAGGTTGCCAGACGAGCGGGAGCGCGGTTTGTGCCCACTGTAGCACGCCAGGGTAGGTAGAGGAGGGGGAGGAGAGAGAGGAGGGAGAGGAGAAACGGCCGTAGCCACCGCCTGGGTGTTCGCAAAAACAGCGGGTCAACCACCAGTACAAAAATCCCAAAGATAAGCCCCATGAAGATGAGAGAAGCATGGTGGGTGATGCCGAAGCTGAGGCTGAGGGCTGCCAGAGATAGGGAGGCGGAGAGCGAAGGGCGTAAGGCGAAGGGCGAAGATGCTGGTGTTTCTAGTTCGTTTACTGTTTGTTGAAAGGAGATGAGCCAATAGATGGTCATGGCGGCAAAGAGAGTGGTGAGACTGCGAATGTTGGCGGTCGTGGCCTGTGCCCAAAAGGTGGTGGCGGTACCAAGTGTGATTACGGCCGTTACTGCTCCCCACCACCCTTTTGTCAGTTGTCGCACTGCTTGATAAACAAACAGTAGTGCTACTGTACTACTGATCGCTGAGAGAAAATTGATACGAATAGCAGGTGAATTGCCAAAAGGAAGCCAGGTTGCGGCATGAGCCAGTAGTGTGTAGAGAGGAAACCCTGGCGGATGGGCTACACTTAAGTTGGTGGCGATGAGTTGGAACTCGGCATTATCGGCCGTTAAGACATCAGGAGCTAAGGTGGTAAGATAAAGGATTAGGAAAAAAAGGACGGGCAACAGACCAAAGACCCTAACAAACATGTTCAGATTATACCGTCAGGCAACAAAAAAGGCCGACACTTAGTGCCGACCTTAAAGATTCGATATAATAAGGGTTAATGGTTTATGATGACCTAAATTTCAACAGGATAGGTTCGCGGAATAATCTTTTGTTGTGGTTGACTCGTCAACATCGCCTCGTACTCTTCAACCATAGGTTGTGATTGATTTAGCCGCGAAGATAGCATACTTGCTGCGATAACTAATGTGGAAGCGATAAAAGAACCAATGAAGAACATAATTATTACTGTAACCATGTTACCTACTCCTTTGTGAGTCTAAGTAACTGTAAAATAGTTTACACTATCACTATATTGTCACCATCATAAAGATTTTTTGTAACTTTGTCTCTAGTACGTAGGAGCCAGATCGTCAGTAAGTCCAATGGGTCTTTTCATCCATTGTCATGATGATGACGTAACTATATGATTGAAGCAAAATGGAAAAAGTACCAACCTCCAGCTTAGAGCTAGATAGACATGCGCAGGCACCTGTAGTTGAGTCACCAAAGGATTTGATCGTTGGTCGATATGAGGTGGTACAAACATTGTCCGGGGGCATGGGGTTGGTGCATCTCTGTCGAGATCATACAGAGGGGCGGCCAGTTGCTCTTAAGACCTTTAAGCCAGAATTTTTGTCTCATGTGGGTGCTCGTGATCTCTTTTTACGAGAAGGGACAATGTGGGTGCAAATCGGCCGTCATCCCAACATTGTGCGGGCACATCGTGTGGAGCGTACAGTGGATGGTCTTGAAGTTTATTTGGTTCTCAGTTGGATCGTGCAGCCCCCTGGCAAAAACAGCCCTTCTCTGCGCTCTTGGCTGAAAATTGGGCAGCCTTTGCCCATCAAGCAAGCTTTGACATTTGCCCTGCATATCACCCGAGGTATGAAATATGCTACCAGTCAATTATCAGGTTTGGTACATCGGGATCTAAAGCCCGAAAATGTTTTGGTAGGACATGATGGCAATGCTCGTGTAACGGATTTTGGTTTAGCTAGTACCTTGTCTGAAATGCAAACAGGCCACCGTTTAGCCTCGTTGCCCAATGTTCGTGATAGCTTGGGTCGCACGCAATTGAATCAAGGTGTGGCTGGAACGCCGCTTTATATGGCACCGGAGCAGTGGACACAACAGCCCGTTGATGCCCGAGCCGATATATATGCCCTGGGCTGTATTTTTTATGAAATGCTTACGGGACGGCTGGCGGCTGAGGGGAATACCCGTGAAAAGTTGCGGGAGGTCCATTTAAGCGGTCGAATTAAACCACCACCAGCTTCTACTCATGCTGCTGCCATTGTTTTCTTACGTCAATGTATGATGCAGAATCGGGAACAACGTTTTCGCAGTTGGTATCATGTAGAAGAAGCTTTGTTGCGGACTTACTGGGCAGTTTTGAATGAGGAGCCCCCACCCGAAGTGATGCGGGATGAGGATACACGTCAAGAGCGCTTGGCGGCCGGTGATTCTTATAATGCCATGGGGTTATCCTATTTGGACATTGGCAAATTGTCGGTAGCGGTGATGTATTTTGAACAAGCCGTATGGATCAGTCGGGCTGAACACTCTCTGGCATTGGAGGGGCGTGCTTTAGGGAATTTGGGCTTGGCTTATAAAGCTTTGGGCTATCTTAATCGCTCGATTGAGTTTCAGGAAGAGCATTTGGCAATTGCGCGTGAGTTGCACGATTTATCCGAAGAGGGGCGGGCATTGGACAATTTAGGACAAGCTTATCGCCAGCTTGGTAATTTTAATCGGGCCATTGCCTACCACAACCGCCAATTGTCTATTGCCCAAGGCTTAAATGATCGCTTTAGAGAGGCGACGGCTTTGTACAACTTGGGTGAGACGTATCGTCGCCTGAAAGATAAAGATGAGGCTGTGAAATATTATCAGTTGTCGCTGGGAATTGCGCGGGCGACGGGCGATCGGGCTAGATTAAAAAGTGTCTTGAGCAGCATGGGGCACATTTATTTGGAGTCTGATGAAGCTAAAGAGGCAGCAGCTTTGTTTCATCAATCGCTAGGGATGTCTCGTAGTATTGCCGATAGAGTGGGTGAGGCGAAGTCGATTAGTGATTTGGGCCATTTGTATAAGACGCTTGGTTATGATGATCGTGCTGTTGAATTTTATCAATATGCCTTGAAGATTGCCCACGAAAGTAATGATTTGCGGCAGAAGGCACATATTTTGATAAATTTAGGTGATCTTTCTTTTGAGATGCAAGACCATAAAAAAGCTGGGGAGTATTATGAAGGAGCCTTAACGGCCGTTCAAGAGGTCAGCGATCAGCTAAATGAGATGAAGCTCTATCATAAGTTGGGCATTATTCGTGCTCTCCTTAGGGATTATATGGAAGCTGCTAGTCTCCACCGGCGGGCGATGGCCTTGGCGCGAGATTTGCAGGATCAGGCTTTTGAAGAAAAGTCGTTGTTTCATTTGGCCAAGGCTTATGAAGGGTGGGGAGATTGGGGGCGAGCCGCTGGTTATTATGCCGAACATCTGGAATTATCCCGGGAACGGGGTGATCATCATCAAGAAGTGAATATTCTATTGGCCAAGGCCAACTTGCATCATAAATGGCGACAGGCAGGTTTGGCACGCAAAGTGGGACAACAGGCCTTAGAGGTTGCCCAGCAACATAAAGATATTGAGGCTAGCGGCAAGGTTTGGAACTATCTAGGCGGTTTGGAGCAGAAGTTGGGCGATATTAAGCAAGCATCTGAGTATTATAAAGAAGCAGTTGAAGTGGCTGAGACTAGTGGCAATCTACCAGCACAGGCGATGGCCTTGAGCAATTTGGGTATGGCCTATCACGTCATGGGGCGAAAATGGCAGGCCAATAGGGCCGTGGAGCGTGCCTATAAATTAGCCCGCCGTTCGGAAGATGATCCAAGTTTGATGTGGACCAGCTATCGATTGGGGAAAGTTTTGTTTGCTCAGGAGAAATGGTCAAAGGCACGGCCGTTTATTGAACAGGCCGAAAAGCTCTTTGCCAAAGCCCAGCTACAAAGGCGAGTCGAAGAGATGCAGCGTATCCGGGCCGAGTTAGATCGCCACCAGTATGGCACCTAGTCTAAACAAAGATGCTGGCGAGTTGGGGTAGAAGATCAGCGGCCGTTTTCACTCGTTTACTGACATCAAATAATAGATATTGTCCTGCACTCCGCGGTTTGGCATGGGTGGCGCTGGCGATACGAAGTTGGTGATGATTGACCTGTGTAAAGCCTCCTGGACATTGCATATGTCCTGAAACCAATACAGTTTGGGGAAGCGCTTTGGTAGAAAAAGCAGTTAACATCCCTGTGACAATATTTTTGTAGTCTGACTGACCATCTTGCTCCTCATTGCGGGTGAAGAGAGCTTGCCATAATAGGTCGAAGTGAGGGTGGGAGCTAGAGGCAATAGCGCCGATGAGAAAGTCGTCGTAGCGGGGATCATCGGGGTCTGTGATGCCAAAATTTTGACGCACGATGTCACCATAGGCTTGCTGGCTCATTTTGGCGATAGCACGGCGTAGCGACGGCCGTTTTCCCTCCCCAATCATTTCTTCCGCCACTCGCAACACAGCTTGGTGCGAAAAATCAAACAACAGTTCCACTGCCTGAGCCGTCCCCAACTCTGCTGCTGCTCCAGCATGACAAATCGTTACCCCTGCCTTTGTTCGTACGTAAAAGGGTAGACTGTCAAACAAAGCTATAATCTCGGCGCGATGTTCAGCCATGGCCCACTCAAAGCGCGGTGTGTAAAGGTGTGTGCCCTTGGCTAGGGTAATGCTGTAGATGTGGGGCATTTCATGGTTGCCCAAAAGGTAAATAAGCCGTTCGCCCATCTCCCGCCGCAGAGCCAGCACATCTAGTACTATGGCCAACGAGTTGTCCTCGTCTTCCATTCCCTCATGATGGATGAGATCGCCTGTGAGGATGAAATAGTCGGCACGGCCGTTTGCCTGCAATGTTAAAAACTTGTCCCGATACTGCCGATAGGCATCCCAATCCCCATGTAGATCAGTGACAACCATAGCCATACCAGCTTCCAAATCTACGACACGCTTCATAAATAAAATATCGGGTGGGCAGTTGAAGCATTTGGTGATTAGGCCATCTATCCAACTACCCAGTAGGTAACCAAGAAGATCACGAACCCAATTATATCAAATACCTGTCACTTTGAGATTCTAGTAATCATGTTTGGCAGTATGATCATTCATGCCTATGCAGACCTGTCAATTTTGCCTGACGTAGCCGCTTCATGCGTTTCAGTCGGAAATGCTCTGCCCTTTCCCGTTCATCCAGAGCCCTTTGGATCATGTCGCGCTGGGCCACTAACCGGGGAATCATCACTTGTTCCAAGGCATTTGCCCGGCGTGAGGTGCGTTGAATTCCATCCGCCAAGCGTCGTAAGCGTAGTTCGCTTTCAGCCAGCTCGATGATCTGATCAACTTCCGACTCAAAAGCGACAACTGCTTCATCTATCGTCACTGATGTACCTGGCAGAGCCATGACCCGCTCTAATTGTGAGCGGGAGGCTCGTTTTTGCTCAATAACAGGCACACTGACACCCATGATGTTGATGGTTTGCATCTCCAAAGCCAACTGACCTCGAGTGGCCAGGGCGGCAGAACGAACGGCCGTTTCCCCCATCATCACCTCGGCCCTGGCTAACGTACGTCGCGCGGCAACGGCCGTTGCCTGTAGCTCCTCATACCGCAGCAAAGCATGATCCGCCACCCGCATCAATTCCCGCAGCAAAGCTGACCGTTTTTGTTGCAGCAGTTCCAACCCTTGTTGCGCCAGCGCGATCTGCTCCCGCTTGGCCAGCAACTCCATGCGGGTGATGGGGACTTTAGACATCGTGTTGTTCCAAAATGGCCTGAGGAATTCGTTTCAAACGTTCGGTGGGGAAGTCGGCCAGTAAGTTCCAAGCTAAAGATAAGGTATCATTGAGAGAGCGATCGGCCGTTCCCTGACCAACAAATTCCTGTTCAAAACGATCGGCAAAGTGGAGGGTGCGTTGGTCAGCCGCCGACAAGGCTGCCTGGCCAATAATCGCCATCAGCCGCCGCAAATCTCGCGCTTCAGCGTAGAGGGCATAAAGCTGATTGGCTAATGCCCGATGGTCAGCGCGGCTGTTTTTGATGGCCGCATTCATCAACCGCGATAGCGAGGGTAATACGTCAATTGGCGGATAAATGCGCTTGCGGTACATGTCACGGCTCAACACAATCTGCCCTTCAGTGATATAGCCTGTCAGGTCAGGGATGGGATGGGTGATGTCATCATCGGGCATTGTCAAGATCGGCAGCTGTGTTACCGAGCCAGCATGCCCTTGCAGACGCCCCGCTCGCTCATACAAACTGGCTAAATCGGAGTACATGTAGCCAGGATAGCCACGCCTTCCCGGTACTTCCTCCCGTGCCGCGGCTACTTCGCGCAGAGCCTCGCAATAATTGGTCATATCGGTGAGGATGACGAGGACATGCAGATTGTGAGTGAAGGCCAGATATTCGGCCGTTGTCAGCGCCGCACGTGGCGTCAATAGTCGTTCAATGGCGGAGTCATCGGCACGGTTGATAAACAACACAGTGCGTCCTATGGCGCCGCTAACGCGAAACTGGTCCATAAAAAAGGAGGCCTCACGGTGGGTGATGCCCATAGCGGCAAAGACAACAGCAAAGGGTTCGTTTTCGCTGTCGGCATCATTGACCACTTGTGCCTGCGCCGCAATCTGAGCCGCCAGGGTGTTCACAGGCAAGCCTGCGCCGGAAAAGATGGGTAGTTTTTGGCCACGTGTGAGGGTGTTGAGGCCGTCAATGGCCGAAATGCCTGTTTGAATGAATTCACTGGGTTGGGCGCGTTGGGCTGGATTAATGGGTAAGCCGCTCATGTCTAAGTGGGTTTCGGCGATGAGTGGTGGGCCATCATCTAACGGCCGTCCAAAGCCATCCAATACCCGTCCCAACATCGCCAGTGACACGCCCAAGCGAGCCACATCCCCTGTAAAACGCACCTGCGTGCGCTGTAAATCGAGGCCGCTGGTGCCGGCAAATACCTGAATCACGCCTAGCTGCTTGTCCACCTCTAGTACTTGGGCCAAACGCACCTCGCCATCCGGTCCGGTGATCTCCACAATTTCGTTGTAGGCGATGTCACGAGTTCGGTCAATGAAGAGCAGCGGCCCAGCAATACGGGAAAGGGTGCGATAGCTTTTGGTGATTAGGGGTTTCATGGAAAGGCACTCTCTACTTCTGCTAACAAGGCTTGTAACTTCGTCTCTGTTTCAGCGGGTGGTATCTCTTTCATACGGGCGATTTTGCTAATGAGAGGGGATTGGCTGATTTGGGCGAGGGTGATGCCAGTGGGGAGAACGGCCGTTACCCAATCGGCAAACGCTAAAATTAACCGTAACATTCCGTACGCCTTGGGCAGTGGACAAAAGCGATCTACCTCGTGAAAGGCCGACTGCTGCAAAAAATCCTCACGCAGTAGGCGGACGATTAACAGTACAGCCTGCTGCTCTTCGGCCAACGAATCTGGCCCCACCAACTGTACAATCTCCTGCAACTCGGCTTCCTCTTGCAGCAAAGCCAACGCCCGCCCCGTCAACTCATACCAATCAGACTGCACATTGTCCTTATACCACTGCTGTAAATCGTAAAGTGTGAAGCTGTTGATCCAATTAATAGCTGGAAAATGGCGGCGGCGGGACAGATCATAATCCAAGCCCCAAAACGTTCCCACCACCCGCAATGAATTCTGTGTCATTGGCTCCGAAAAGTCGCCGCCTGGCGGCGACACCGCCCCCACAATCGTAACCGATCCCACCTCCTCTGCTCCCCTGTCCCTCTGCCCCTCTGCTCCCCTGCACATTACCCGCCCCGCTCGTTCATAGAAAGCTGCCAAATGTGCTGCCAAATAGGCCGGATACCCTTCTTCACCGGGCATCTCCTCTAGGCGACCAGAAATTTCGCGCAATGCCTCACCCCAACGAGAAGTGCTGTCGGCCAGGAGCAGCACGTCGTAGCCCATGTCACGGTAATATTCGGCGATGGTGACCCCTGTATAGATGCTGGCTTCGCGGGCAGCCACAGGCATGTTGGAGGTGTTGGCGATGAGAATGGTGCGTTCCATAAGGGGTGTGCCCGTGCGTGGGTCTTCTAGCTGGGGGAATTCGGCTAGCACTTCGGCCATTTCATTACCTCTTTCGCCACAGCCAATGTAGACGACGACATCGGCATCGGCCCAACGGGCTAGGGTTTGCTCGACGACGGTTTTGCCCGTGCCAAAGCCGCCCGGAATAACGGCCGTTCCCCCCTTAGCCACTGGAAAAAATGTATCAATAATCCGGGTGCCTGTGATGAGTGGTTCATTTGGTGTAAGTTTCTGACGATACGGCCGTTCGCGCCGCACCGGCCACGTTTGCTGCAACGTGATCGGCTGTTCCCCCTCCTCTGTTTCAACCACAGCAACAACTTGCGTGACAGTGAATGAGCCTACATGAATTTGGCTGATACGGCCGTTTATCTCTGGCGGCACCATCACTCGATGCTCAATCGTCTGGCTTTCCGGCACAGTGCCCAGCACATCACCGGCCCTTACCTGTTGACCGATAGTAACCTGAGGGGTGAATGGCCATTTTTTACTAATCGAGAGCGGATTGGCAGATTGACCTCGTTGCAGATAAGTATGGGTATTGGTTAACGGCCGTTGCAGCCCATCATATACCTGCCCCAACAATCCTGGCCCCAGTGCAGCCACCAGCGGCGCACCCGTATTAGTGACAGGTTCCCCTACGCGCAGCCCACTTGTATCCTCATATGCCTGAATTGTTGTCACATCCCCTGCCAGCCGGATCGCCTCGCCAATCAACCCCATCTCGCCCACATGTAACACATCAAACAGACGCACCTGATGTAGCCCAACCGCTGCCACCACTGGCCCCGCGATGCGCATGACAGTGCCGATGTTGTGATTTGCGGTCATTATTTGGTTTACCCTTCCCCTCGAAAAGTAATATGAAAACCCAACGCTTGCCGCAGCAGCGCGGCAATGTGGTGGCGACCAGAGGCTGCCGTGTCAGCTAGTTGACCATCAGGGAGAGCCAGATGATGTAACTGTTCTGAAGCCGTTAAGCGTTGACGAAAGGCATCATCAAAACCTGCCAATAAAGCCTCATCAATCGCCAGCAACCCAGCTTCGCCCGCCTCCAGCCAGCCAGTAATGAGCGTTTGCGCCTCGCTGACGGAGGCAGCGGCGAAGGCATCTACACCTGCTAGATGAAAGCCCGTTACTAGGCCGGGTTGGGTCACAACGAGTAAGCGGCTCATAGTTTGTTCTAGACAAGTTCCAATCGAATCATCTCTGCTGATTCGCCCAGTTGCAGGCTGTGGGCAATGTGGCGGAGGTTGCTGATTTCGGCCGTTTTCAGCAGTAGATAACCGAGCAAAATGCCAATACCATGGGGATCGTTGATGAAGAAGCTGTGAGCTTGTTGGTGTTGTGCTTGGCGAAACGGCCGTTCAAAAGCACTCAATTGCTGGCTCACACTGTACTGCGTCAACCCCTCGCTCAAACTGTCCCCATAAGGTCTGTGACTTAAAATCGCTACCGCTTGGGCAATCGTTGGCTGCTGGATGGCCGCGAGCAAGATGGCTTCTGAGAGGTGGCCTGGGCCAATAAAGGCGGGTGCGATCCGCTCTTCCCTCACGTCACCGCCTTGTTGCCACTGCACCAGTCGCAGCACTGTCAAGATATTCATCACATCCGCCTGCCACCAAGCCATTTGTTGCAGAGCTTGTCCATCCCTCTTTCTAAATGTTTGCACAGCCTGAAAATACCACTGCTCTAAAGCCACTTCCAGGGCATGTAGAGAACCGCTGCCTGCCTCTAACAGAGGTTGTACCAGTGGCACACGCCATGTTGCCAGCAAATCCAGCACGCCGCCAATGTGATTCACGTGCGCCAGAGCCGTTAAATCGGCCGTTGCCAATTCACCGATAGGCAGGGTGGCATTCAGAATTTCGGCGGCGGGTAATTGATGGTTGACCCCACGCAAGATGGCTTTTACATTGTCCACATCATAGCGGCGCATAAGCCAACAGGCATAGACGGCCGCTTGTCCCGTGAAGAAGCGTTGCACTTGATTGGCTGTATCTACCAGTTCTTGTCGCCAAACTGCTTGTAGGGCAGCCATATCTGTAAATTGGACGAGGGCGCGTTCAACGGGCGTTCGGTAACTCGTCTCTGTTAGGGCATTGAGCAAGGCGGGGACAGTGTCCGCCGCTGCCAGGTTGTGCAAAGCTTCTCGCGTTAGCAGGCGAGACTTCATGGCGCGTAAGCGAGCGTTGCCATAATCAAAACTTGACATCGGCCATCGCCTGCTCCAACCGCGATTCGAGGGTGTTGTTGATGGTGATACGGCCGTCATGACTCTGCACTATCACGCCACCCCAACTATCCAAAGTTGGCTTTACGAGCATATCCCGTCCCATCTCAGCCAAGATATTGGTCACTACGGCCTCATCACGAGAATCAATGATAAGCTGGGCCGTTTCCTCTGTCCCCAACGCTTGCCACGCTTCCTCAATCAAACCGCGCAGGATGGCACTGTAGGCTGGGTTGGTGCGCAATTTGGCGAGGTGGTGATGGGCTTCTGTTTGTATTTTTTGCAGGAGATGAGTGCGGCTAACGGCCGTTTCCCGTTCTACCGCCAATCGTGCCTCATACAAACGGTGAGCCTTCTCCACTGCCAGTGGACGTACTACTGCCAGCCGCGCTGCCTCATAACGGTTTGCTGCCTCAGCCTTAGCTTCATCCAAGATGGTTTGAATCTCGGTCTCGGCTTCCTGTTTTAGGCTGGTTATTTGAACGGCCGTTGCCGTTTCTATTTCCGCCAAAATCGCTTCTAGACTCATGAATCTACTCAGTAGGGATGGGTCTTGTACCCGCTCTCCTGGGGCGACCACAAGGATACGCCCCTACAACAAAATCAGAATCATAGCCGCTACGGCAAAGCCCAAAATTACCATTGTCTCGGGAATGGCGATGAGCAAGATAACCGAACCAACCATCTCTGGTCGTTCCGCAATGACACCTGCACCCGCCGCGCCAATTCGCGCCTGGGCAATGGCTGTGGCAATCGCCGTTAAACCAACGGCCAAAGCTGCGCCGATGGGGATTAATAGTTGAGCATCCATATCAGACTCCCTTTAGTAACCAGTATGCAGTGAATAGAGGACTGATTACTGTTTACTGCTCACTGCTGACTGACTTAAACGGTTCAAACGGCCGTCCGCCGCCTTCATAAAACTTGCGGAAAAACTCCACATAGTGCAGACGCATACTATGAATTGTGGGGCTAAATGCGCCCAAAGCTAGATTAAGAGCATGGAATAACACAGCAATCAGCACCCCGACAACAATACTGCCTAG
Source organism: Promineifilaceae bacterium (SeqCode) (assembly GCA_965223555.1). GTDB lineage: Bacteria > Chloroflexota > Anaerolineae > Promineifilales > Promineifilaceae > CBDCWU01. The sequence continues at coordinate 513,568 of CBDCWU010000007.1, read as the reverse complement.
ATTGCCCGCCAGATCATTGGCTAGTTGGGCCACATAAACAGAAGCTAAGCCCACCGCTGCCAGCCGCAAATAGGACAAAATATTGCCTAGCAGCCCCACAAACTCAATTGGGCCTAACAAAATGCCAATCCAGCCTAGTGAACTGCTGAGAAGGACGATGCCCACGATGAGAATGGCGATAGAAGGGGTCTGTAAGCCAGCAGGTAACCATTCTACTAACACCGCTGCCCACAAGAACAAGCCGATTAACCCCACCAGCATACCACCCCGTTCCAGTAAATGGTGTCGCTGCCGCTGCCGTACGGCTTCCCATACCCCGATGAGCAACCCCAGAACAGTATGCCCTATTCCCACTGCCAAGGTAAAAAGGAGCAGTGAGGTTAATTCCTGGGCATCAGCTCGCTCAAACCAGAGGGCGTGCAGCCCTAAATGTTCACCCAGTGTGCCAAACGCTTCGCCATACAAAAAACCAAAAACAATGCTCCAAACGGAGCCGATGGTGAGGATGTGAATGATGTCGCGCACTGTACCCGGCTGGGCAAAGCGGCGTAAACCATAGAGGCACAAAAGCAGCAGCAAAATGCCATAGCCGATGTCGCCCAGAATGATGCCGAAAAAGATGGGCAGGAAGAGGGACATGAGCGGTGTAGGGTCGAGGCTGTTGTATTGGGGTAAATTGAGCAGACGGACGAGACTTTGAAACGGCCGTACAACTGTCACATTCTCCAATACCACTGGCGCGTCAGCGTAATCGGCCGTTGTCAGTGGAATGGCTTGTACCAAAATCTGCTCACCTATCTGCTCACTTAATCTGTTTTGGATTCGGGTTACTTCCCGTTCTGGTGTCCAGCCCGTCAGAACAAAAGTTTGTGCCGTTTCGCCTAACTGGTCTAGCACCGCTAGTTCGGCCAAACGATCTTGCAAACAAGCGCGATAAGCTTGCAAACGGGGTTGCCACTTTGCGCCCAGCCTGGCCAACTCATTGTCCAATTGGGTTAACTCTTGGGGAATCTCAGCCAGACGTTGGCGCAGGGATATTAGGGCTTTTTCTGGTGACTGGTTAGCCAGTTCATCGGGTAAGCGCAGACGGGTAATATCTTCACGCCCCAGCAGTTGCTCCAATTCAACCGCGAATTTATCGGGCACGACGATGATCATAGCCTCGCTGTTTTCGTCTAATGTGCCTGTAGCCATGTCGGCCTGGCCCGTGGTCAACTTGCGCACCGCATCAGCAACAGTAGCCAGCAGCCAGCGATGGGAACGGCCGATCAGAATGCATACAAAACTATGCCCCGGCTCGTTGGCCGTGGCGGGAACAATAGGCAAGAGCTTGCGCAATGTGCCTTCGTAACGGGGCAGAGAAGTTTGCTCGGCTTGCAAAGCCTCATGGTGACTGACGATTTGTTGAACTTGGGGAGTAACGGCCGTTATATCCGCCCGTGCCTCATCCAAACAACTATCCTGCCAGACAGGGTAACTGTCCGTGTCAGCCTGGGCAAAGGTTGCCAATAGCCCTTCTAACTCTGCTACGAGATGGGTTAGTTCTTCACGTTGGCGAATAGTTGTTTCATCAGACTGCCAGGGGCGCACAGCCAGATTTTCTTGTGCTGACACATCATCAATTTGCACACAGCCGAGATGGTGTAATGCCCGCAAAGTGGGCATTAGATCACGCTTGAGGCCGATGATTTGCAAACGAGTCATGGGCAGCTTCATAAGAAGTTCCTCTATAACTGCGGTTTCTTGTGTTCCTGTGATGGCATGGTAGGAACAAGGCAAATGTGAGCGATAAGCTGGGTAACGGCCGTTGCCACCTTTATCTCCTCCTCCACCTGCCACCTGTCTGCTTCTGTTTGTGCTTGCGCCAAAATAGCCTGCGCCTCTTGCTCAATAGCCTTCAACTTGGCCTGCCGTTCAACCTCGCCAGCCTGTTGGCCATCATGGGCTGCCTGAGCGATTATCCTTTGCGCTGTTTGCCGCGCTTGGGTGATGGCTTGCGCCGCCTCATTCTGAGCCGTCAACAGCCGTTGTGCCATTTCGCTTTCTTTATGGCGAATGGCGGCGAGGGGGGTAAGGGTTTCCAATTGGGTGGACATCTTTTTGCAGATGGTTCAACCTTCAAGTTTGAATCAATCTTTCTTGCAACACCTCTTTCAACGTGGGCTGTCCGATTTCCTGCAAGCTGTAGCGTACACGTTGCCAGGGCTTACGAATATTGATGAGCCGTCCTAAATCAATGGGCGTAGCGATGAGAACGAGATCGGCGGGGGTGTTATGGACAGTCTCTTCCAAGTCGGCGATCTGATCGCCACCGTAACCCATCGCAGGCAGCAGGGGGCCGGTGTGGGGGTATTTGGCGAAGGTGGCGGCGATGGAACGCACAGCATAGGGGCGAGGATCAACAATCTCGGCCGCGCCCAAAGCACGAGCGGCAATGATGCCTGCACCGTAGGTCATTTCGCCATGTGTCAGAGTGGGGCCATCTTCAACCACAAGAACGCGCTGGCCCCGAACGGCCGTTGGCTCATCTACTGTCACCGGCGAAGCACCCTGTAAGACGATGGCGTTGGGGCTGGCCTGCTGAATATTTTGCTGCACTTGTAGAATGCCAGCGTAATCGGCTGTGTCTACTTTATTGATGAGAACGGCCGTTGCCATACGCAAATTCGTCTCGCCCGGATGATAGAGCAGCTCATGACCAGGCCGATGGGGATCAACCACCACTAAATGAAAATCGGGGGCAAAAAAGGGCACATCATTGTTGCCGCCATCCCAAATAATCACATCCGCCTCCTGCTCCGCTGCTTCCAAAATGGCAGCATAATCCACCCCAGCATAAATCACAGCCCCCATATCCACATAGGGTTCATACTCCTCACGCTCCTCGATAGTGCAGTCATGCTTGTCCATATCCTCATACGTGGCAAAGCGTTGCACTGTTTGCACTGCTAAATGACCATAAGGCATAGGATGGCGCACAGCAATAACCTTCTCATAACCCATTTCTTGCAACACATGTACTATGCGTCGCGCCGTCTGGCTTTTGCCGCAGCCCGTGCGCACCGCACAGACGGAAACGATAGGTTTGCTTGATTTGAGCATGGTCTGATGAGGGCTTATCAGGCGAAAATCGGCTCCGGCGGCCAGTACCCGCGAGGCCAGGTGCATGACGTATTCATGGGATACATCGGAGTAGGAAAATGTGACCTGATCAACCTCTAAGGTGCGAATGAGCTGTTCGATTCGGTTTTCAGGATAGATAGGAATGCCTTCTGGATAGAGGGGGCCAGACAGGTTGGGCGGATATTTGCGGCTTTCGATGTTGGGTATTTGAGTTGCGGTGAAGGCGACGACTTCATGGGCATCATTGTTGCGGAAAATGGTGTTGAAGTCATGAAAGTCGCGACCTGCGGCCCCGGCGATGAGAATGCGGTGTTTGGAGTATGACACTTAGCTCTTTCCTTGTCGTGAATGGATTTGGCCGGAAACGGCCGTCCATCCATGAACATAAACCCACCCATGCTGTTATCATACTGATTTGGCTGTTAAAAAAGGAGTGTCAAATATCCACTGCAACTGTGAAGAAAATCATATAAGTAGGGGCGACCCTTGTGGTCGCCCTCGACAGGACGGGTACAAGACCCGCCCCTACAATTGCCATCGCCTCGCGAATTCCTGAAAAGCCGAAATGATGGTCAACTGAACATTTTCGCTATTTCTGATGTCTTTTTCTCAATTCATCTTGCACATCTTCCCAACTTAACCCGCGTGAGAGCAACATCACGAGGATGTGATAGACGAGATCGGCCGTTTCCTCCACCACCCGCTCATCACCCTGCCCCTTTACCGCCAAAATCACCTCCACCGCTTCCTCACCGATCTTTTTGACGATCTCATCTTCACCAAGAGCTAGCAATTCGGCCGTATACGAACCTGACCTCGGATTGCTCCGCCGCTCCTGCAAAATCCCCCACAACTCACTAATAAAATCAATCATACGATCTCCAGTCTCTAGTCTCCAATTCTCGATAAAAACAACTCACTTCCCCCGTATGACAAGCTGGCCCCGCTGGTTCCACCAGCAGCAGCAGCGTATCGCCATCACAATCGTACCGAATTTCCCGCACCCACTGCACATTGCCCGATGTGGCTCCTTTGTGCCACAGTTCTTGGCGGCTGCGGCTCCAAAAATGGGTTTCGCCCGTCTCCTGCGTCAAGCGCAAGGATTCAGCGTTCATCCAGGCCACCATCAGGACTTGGAGGGTGTGGGCGTGTTGGACAACGGCCGTTATCAACCCCCGCTCATCAAACTTCAAGCTACCTGTAGCCTCCATCATACCCTCACCGCAATCCCCTGCTCATGCAAATACCCCTTCACTTCTGCAATCGTCATCTGCTTATAATGAAACAGTGACGCTGCCAAGGCCGCATCTGCCCCTCCTTCCGTCAACGCCTGGGCAAAATGGTGCAACTGTCCCGCTCCGCCTGAAGCAATTACGGGAATGTTGACTGCCTCGGCTACTGCCCGTGTCAGAGTCACATCATACCCCTCCTGCGTGCCGTCTCCATCCATGCTGGTCAGCAAAATCTCCCCCGCGCCGCGCCGTTCCGCCTCCCGCGCCCACTCCACCGCATCCAACCCCGTTGCTGTGCGTCCGCCGCTCACAAACACCTCCCACTTTCCCCTCTGCCCCCCTGCCCCTCTGCTCCCCTGCACTCTTCTCGCGTCAATTGCCACAACGATAGCCTGACTGCCAAATTCTCGCGCCCCATCCGTAATGAGTTGCGGGTTGTGCACCGCCGCTGAATTGACACTTACTTTATCCGCGCCCGCCCGCAAAATAGCCCGCATATCCGCCACCGTGCGAATACCACCTCCAACCGTGAAAGGAATAAACACCTGATCAGCCACGGCTCGCGCCATCTCCATCACCATTGCCCGCGCCTCATGTGTGGCAGTAATGTCCAAAAAAACCAGTTCATCCGCGCCCGCCTCATCATACACCTTGGCTTGCTCTACGGGGTCGCCTGCGTCGCGCAGTTCCACAAAATTGATGCCTTTGACGACACGGCCGTTTTTCACATCCAAACAGGGAATAATTCGCTTGGCTAACATATCACCCCCAGTGCGTGGCACTGCCTGCTGAGACTTACTCGATCAACAAACAACTGGGCAGTGCCTTGCACTTTTCCTCCTAAAACAAGTGCCACGCACCTAAGAAGGAGCAAGGCACTAAACTGTAATTTCAATCCGATTCCCCTCGGGATCATGAACCACACTCTCATAGTAACCATCTCCTGTTGTGCGTGGTTCGCCGATAACGGCAAATCCATCTTGCCTCAACTGCTCCGTCAACTGGTTCACTCCCTCACGGCTACCGACAGCTATTGCCAAGTGAACCAAGCCCTGCGCTTCGCCACTGTTCAAATTGGCGGGAATATCAGCACGATGCATCAATTCTAATCGTGCACCAGAGGCAAATGTGATGAAGTAGGAAGTGAAACCTGTGCCTGGATTGGTGTATTTGTTATTGGCACGGCCGTTAAAATAACGCACATAAAAATCCTGCATCCCCTCCAAATCCTGCACCCACACCGCTACATGCTCAATCCTCATTAACCACCTCAAGCGCCTCTCGCAAATCCAAACGGCCGTCATACAACGCCCGCCCCGTAATCACCCCCACCACACCCTGCTCCGCCACTGCCAAGGTCTGCTCAATGTCTTGCAGCGAGGCCACACCACCAGAGGCAATAACTTGTAGACCTGTCGCTTGGGCCAATTCGGCCGTTTTGGCCACATTCACCCCCGTCAGCATCCCATCGCGGCTGATGTCTGTGTAAATAACCGTTTGCACACCGCTGGCCTTCATCTGTGTGCCTAGTTCAATGGGAGAAACGGCCGTGTCCCCCATCCACCCCCGCGTCTTCACCCGCCCGTCCCGGGCATCAATCCCCACCGCAATCTTCTCCGCGCCAAACTGTGCAATCGCCGCTGTCACCATGTCTGGCTGCTCGATGGCCACTGTACCCAAAATCACACGCGCCGCCCCCGCCGTCAGCACCCGAGCCACATCGTCCAACGAACGCACCCCACCACCAAATTGGACTTTGGCGTTCTGCTGCGTCAACTGCGGCAAAATCTGCCAATTAGCCGTCCCTGCCTCAGAAAAGGCCCCATCCAAATTGACCACATGCAGCCAAGTGGCACCTGCAGCTATCCACTGTTGGGCAATGGCTACCGGATCATCGCTGAACGTTGTTTGCTGATTAGGATCGCCAAATTTTAGCCGCACTACACGGCCGTTTCGTAAATCAATCGCTGGGTAAATTGTAAACTCTTTATTCATTCAAAAACCTCATCACTCTTTCCCCTACTTTCTGTAAAGGTTGTTCTATTAAAACATGGCCCGCTCCCGGCACAATCTCAGCGATTGCCAAGCCCGGAATCCAGCGCTGAGCTTGGGCGATGCCCTGGGCTGGCTTGAAGACATCATGCTCACCGATGAACAAGCAAGTAGGACAAGTCACACGTTGCAATTCAGTTTTAGGTATTCGTCCGGGGTTGTACTGTGTCTTGAAATGCTTCATAGTCAAGACCATGGCCTGAGCAAAAGCCTCCGCCCGTGGGCTAAAGGCATCATCAGAGGCTGACCACAAACGAACCATGCGTCGAACACTGGCCTCGTCTCGAAAAATGGCAGCACCCAAGGCTGGTAGCAATTTTCGCATCCGAAATCCTGTTAAGCCATCAGGGTTGAGAACCACAGCTTTATGAATGCGATCTGGCTGGTAAGCGGCCGTTTTCAAAACTAACCAACCTCCGCCTGAAATACCCATCATATGTGCCCGACCTACTTGTAAAGCGTCCATCACCTCAACTACCCAATCGGGAAAAGTGGAGCCAGCTGGAGACGGCCGTTGCCCCGCGCTCTTACCCGCATGACCCACAATATCCGGCATGTACACCCGATAGCGTTCAAACAAAAAGGAAAATTCTTCGCCGATTCCAGCCGCGCTGCCATTCCAGCCATGAAAGAGCAGCAGTGGCTTCCCTTTTTCCGGCCCACCGACAATGACATGAGTTTGACCCAACTGCGTCTCCACCCACTGTGTCGTATAAGGCCCAGGCCCTTGGGTCAAGGCTGCCTCATAAGCCGCCATCACTGCCTGATACCCTGCCTCTGACCGATAGAGTGAACGATTGTTGACGTTCATCATGCCTCTACAAAATTTTGGATGATTCGCAGTCCAATCTTGTGGCTTTTCTCGGGATGAAACTGAATGCCATACACATTTTCACGAGCAACGATAGCGCAAAACGGCCGTCCATAATCCGTCCTGGCCACAATCCAACTCTCATCATCCGGCACACAATAATAGGAATGCACAAAATAGGTATACGCACCTTGTTCCACCCCCCGCAGCAAGAAATGCGAACTATCATGTTCCAACTGATTCCAACCCATGTGCGGCACTTTCAGAGGAGACTGGAGACTAGGTCGCTTCGCTTCTGGAGATTGTTCACTGCTTACTGAACACTGACCATTGGTATCAAAACGAACGACCTGTCCCGGAATCAATCCCAATCCCTCGTGCTGTCCCATCTCCTCGCTTTCGTCAAAGAGAAATTGCATACCGATACAGATACCCAGCAGAGGGATGCCACCCTGTACCGCTTCATAAATCGGTTCCACCAGTCCCAAATCCCGCACCGCGTTCATACCTGCTCCAAAAGCGCCCACCCCAGGCAGCACCAGCTTGTCGGCATGGCGAATCACCTCAGGATCGGCCGTTGTCACCAACTCCGCCCCTACCACCTCAAACGCCTTCTGCGCCGAGCGCAAATTGCTGCCGCCATAGTCAATCATCGTGATTTTGTGGTTCATCAAATTTCTAATCTCCAATCTCCAATCTCTAGTCTCCAATCTCCCACTGCCCCGCCAACCACTCTTTATGTGGCAGATCACTCGCCAAAATAGCTTCCTGAACGGCCGTTACCTCCACCATCACCCGCCGCAATTCCACGCCAAAATGCCCACCCTCACTATGCAAAATCGCATACTCCGCCCAGGGTGGATTCTGTGCCGCTTCACCTGCCACCTGCACATACGGCAGCCCCACACTACCTGGGTTCAGGATTAACTTATCCTCATAACGCCGCACCATTGGCTGATGCGTATGTCCACCTGACAAAATCGTGGCCGATTGCTCCGCTACCATCAGCGCAACTTCCTCGTCCGCTGTCGTAACCCGTAAAATCTCCGTGTTGCTGCGTGGCGTGCCGTGAAAACAAAGCAAGCTATTAGCCTCATCCAGTGGAATTTGAATGGTTGCTTGGAAGGTTTGCAAAAAGGCTCGGTTAACGGCCGTTAACTGCCCCACCGCCCACATATCCATCTCATAAATCTTCTGATAAAACGCCGATTCATCCGCAAACGGCTGCGGCTGCAACAACCACTCATCCGTATTCCCTTGCACAACCGGAATCCCCAGCCCTTCCAACCGCGTCAATACCTCACTCGGATGTGGCCCCGTCGCCGCCACATCCCCCAAGCATACCATCTGCTCGATACCCTCCCGCTCAATATCGGCCAACACCGCTGCCAACGCCACCAAATTGCCATGAATATCAGAGAAAATTGCAACTTTCATTTCGATTTACGATTTTGGATTAACGATCTACGATTAGCGACTGATGGATCAATCGTCAATCGCAAATCGCAAATCGTTAATTGAGCATCTGCTAAACCAGCGTCCCCTTCGTTGAAGCCACATCCTCTCGGCGCGGATCTATTGCCACCGCCACCCGTAAAGCCCGCCCAAACGCCTTAAACAGTGCTTCGGATTGATGGTGATCATTACGGCCGTATTCCACCCGCGCATGCAAATTCAGCCGTCCCTGCACCGCCACCGACTCGAAAAAGTGCTGTACCAAATCCGTGGGCATCTGCCCAATGGCTGGCGTGTGCCACTGGCCCTTGAACACACTGTAAGCACGCCCGCTCAAATCCACCGCCACAAAACTCAAGGCTTCATCCATGGTTACAAAGGCATGGCCCATACGCTGAATCCCCTTGCGGTTGCCTAAAGCCTGATCCAGTGCTTGTCCCAGCACCAGTCCCACATCCTCAATCGTGTGATGGCTGTCAATGTGCAAATCCCCCTCCGCTTGCACAGTGAGATCAAACAGGCCGTGGACGGCAACGGCCGTTAACATATGGTCAAAAAAACCCACCCCCGTGCTAATCTCATGCTGTCCTGTCCCGTCCAGCCCCAACGTCACTCGAATTTCTGTCTCCGAAGTCTTCCGCTCTACAGTTGCCACACGCATATAAATCTCCAATCTCCAGTCTCCAGTCTCCAGTCCTCACCAAAACCAAAGCCACACAATCAGCGGCACCACCAAAATCGTCAAGGCCAGCCCCTCTTGCCAACTACCCGTCTTCACCCGCAAAAAGCGAAATGGAAGCCTTACTGACTTATTATAAAAAGGTGCAAACAGCTTGATACCCCGTCGTGTAATGCTGTCAGCAAAGAGGTGGGACACATAGCCCGTGACAAAGGCCAGCCAGACCGTATTGGGCCAATAATACCACCACGAGAGCCAATACACGCCCGCCGCTAAAGCAATGGCCACAATAAGCCAATGTGTTGGCCCACGATGGGGCAGAAACCAGGCCAAAATATCCAAAATCCAGGCCAAAACGAGCCGTACAAGGTTAAACAACAATGAAATCGGGTTGTTGCTGCGCCGCAAATTGCTGCGAGCTTGGCGGCGGCCCACTCCAAAAATCTGCCGAATCATGGTGTTGGGCGAATCAATGTCAGGCAGCAGCCCTACTAACGCGCCCAGACCTACTGCCAGAGCAAAATCCACAAAACCTTCTGTTCCCGGTGTATGCCCCGTGTACCGCAGCACAGCATAAGTGGCTACACCGCCTAGAATAAAGTGACTTTCTCCCATCATAATCGTGAACTGTTATCCGTGAGCGGTAAACCGATTACCGACCACCGATAACGCCTCCACCAACGCCGTCGTATCAGACGGCCGTCCTACACTCACTCGAATACAATTAGCCACGCCTGGTTTGTCAAAATAGCGCACGAAGACCCCTTCTTGTTCGAGTGCCAGTTTGAGCGCTTGGGCCGAACGGCCGTTCACCCGGCACAACACAAAATTAGAGTGACTATCATAGGGCTGCAAAAAATCAAATTGCGCCAAGGTTGCTGTCAACCGTTCCCGTTCTTGCACTATCAGTGCGACCTTCTCTTGTAGCCAATTCTGATCAGCCAAGGCCGCCACTGCCGCCAAACCCGCCGCCACATTTATATTGTAAGGTTGCTTAATTTTCCACAAATGGGGCAGCAGCCACTCAGGAAAGGCCCCGTAACCCACCCGCAGCCCTGCCAGCCCTGCCAGTTTGCTAAACGTGCGCAGCACTATCAAATTATCATATTCCAGCACCCAATTGATGCGACTGGCAAGAGGAGCAAACTCCACGTAAGCTTCATCCAGCACAACCAAAATTGGCAAGGTCAAAAGCTGTCGCAACTCATCATCCCCAATCACCCCACCGTCAGGATTATTGGGCGAACACAAAAACAGCACTTTGGCGTGTGGTTGATTGGCGACGGCCCGTTCAACGGCCGTTACGTCGAGGCTGAAATCATCATGACGCGGCACAGGGATATATTGTCCCCCATTAACGGCCGTGCTAAATGGATACATGCCAAACGACGGCGGGCAGTCAATCACCCCATCCCCCGGCGACAGCACCACGCGCAGTAATAGATCAATCAACTCATCCGCTCCCATTCCCGCCAGCAAAAACTCTTTTGGAACACCCACATAAGCCGCAATCGCCTCCCGCAACTCGTTCGCCTCTGGGTCAGGATAAATGTGCAAATAGTTGGCTTGTGCCAGTGCCTCCTTTACTTGTGGTGAAGCCCCATACGGATTCTCATTCGCATCCAGCTTCACAATCTCCTCTGGCCTACACCCCAACCGCGCCGATAACACCTCAAACGGCACAATCGGCGTATACGCCTTCATCGCCACAATCTCTGACCTTACTAAATCTTGCCATATCAAACCGCCCATAATCTCCTAATCTCCAATCTTCAGCCACATGTAGCGACTGCTTGTCTCAAACCCCTGCTTGGCATAAAAGGCTTGCGCCCGTTGATTAAATTCAAAGACTTGCAAACGCACACGATTCACTTTTTTGACATTCGCCCATTCCACAACTTTAGCCATCAGCATCTGCGCCATGCCACTACCCTGATGCCCTTCCGCTACCACCATTTCATGAATGTAAATTTCACTGTGAGGGTACACAAAAGGGTGCGTTTTCTCATAATATTTGGCGAAGATGAGGCCAATGACGCGGCTGTTTTCCTCCACCACCCACAATCTTCCATCCTCATCCGCCAGCCAATCCGCTAAAAAGCTCTCATCACGATTGATTTCAGCCGGAGATCGAAACAATGAAGGGAGCGCATCATGATGCAACCCATCTACTAATTGGAATAAGCCCCAGATATCAGCAAAATCAGCCATCGTGCCCAAACGAATTTCCCAATTCATACCAATGTCCAATCTCTCAATCTCCCAATCTCTTTATTGCCGCAGCTGTATGAGCTGACAAGCCTTCGGCCGCAGCGATTTTAGCGGCCACAGGGCTAAGTTGGGTTGAAGTGGCATCATCCAATTCGATGATGCTGCTGATTTTGACAAAATCGAGTACATTGAGCGGCGAAGCAAAACGGGCTGTGCCACTGGTGGGCATCACATGGCTTGGCCCCGCTACATAATCGCCCAGCACCTCAAAACTGCGCTCGCCAATAAACAGACCACCCGCATTGGGAATTTTGTCAACGTAAGCGGCTGGATTTTGAGCGGCAATGCAGGTGTGTTCAGCCGCAAAATCACTGGCAAGCTGACAAGCTTCATCCAAATCGGCCGTTATCACAATTCCGCCCTGATTGGCCAGTGACACCGCCAAAATTTCCGTCCGGTTCAACGCCTCCATTTGCTGGGCCACTTCTCGTTGCACGCCTTCTGCCAATGAGCGAGAGGGTGTTAAGAGAATGGCCGTGGCCAGCCAATCGTGCTCCGCTTGGGCTAATAAATCAGCAGCGACCCAGGCCGGATCGGCCGTTTCATCAGCCACCATCACCGTCTCTGTCGGGCCATACAGACCATCAATGCCCACTAACCCGTACACCTGCCGTTTAGCCAAGGTCACAAAAATGTTGCCCGCCCCCACAATCTTATCCACACGCCGTATACTTTCTGTGCCAAAAGCCAGGGCCCCAATCGCCTGCGCTCCGCCTAGCTTGTAGATGGTTTCTACGCTCGCAATCTGGGCTGCCGCCAAAATCACATCGGCAATTGTGCCATCCTGCCCCGGTGGGGTGGCTACAACAATTTCGGACACACCCGCCACCTGTGCTGGAATCACCGACATGAGCAACGAAGAGGGCAAAGGAGCCGTGCCACCTGGCACATACACGCCTACCCGTTGAATGGGCGTTACCCGCTGCCCCAAACGGCCGCCTAACGTATCCGTCGTCCAATTGGGCAAAGGCTGGCACTCGTGGAAAGCACGAACACGGCTGGCGGCTAGTTCCAGGGCTTGGTATAGGTCTAATGGCGTGCGGGCAACGGCCGTTGCCATCTCCACCTCACTCACTGCCAAACTATCCAACACCACCCTATCAATACGCTCCGTCCACTCTCGCAAAGCTGTGTCGCCACCAGTGCGAACGGCCGTTAACAAGCGCCGTACCGCCTCTTCGGGCGACAAATCCTCGCCAAACACCCGCCAAATCCCATCCCGCAATCCCAGCGGCACATCCGGCTCCAATGCTTGTTCACGCCGCAGAATTGTCTGGTTCGCTTCCTCAACTATATAAATTTTTAACATTATCTATCCTACTAAGAATTTTTCTTGAATGCTTGGTCAAACCTGGTGCTTAAAGGTACTACTAAAAACCAAAGGACGTTAGCTAGTAAATTCGTAAACAGCATTGCTTCAAGCTCTAAGTCCCAATCAGAATCTGTCATCTCAAGTGCAGAAATAGATGGATCAAATGACAAGTATTTAATAATAATGTCATCTTGTAGTTGAAATGAATCATATTCTGTTTCTAAAATCTCTTCCTCACCTCGATATTGGTTAGTTCCATCTGTGAGGTGCGAAACTTGATATTCATAAGCAATGAAATAATCTAGTTGATTCCTGTGCCCGATCTCAGTATATTTTTCTGCAACAGAAGCCTGAATCGGTTCCCCATAAAAATCTATCCACAAACCTGAAAATGAAATATTGATATTCATCACAAGTAAGCCAATTGTAAAAACTAATACAATTATCCAAACACTCTTGTCAGTTTGGCTTGTTTGCGCTTTAAGATAATACTGTCTAGGCAATAATATAATGACTAATACGTTCACTAGCATCAGCAAACAAGCCAAAACGAATTGCCATGCTATTGTCCAATGATTAACAACCGAAAAGGCAAACCATTGAGCCGCCCCCATACTTAGGAAAATGACTATTAAAAAAAACAATCTTAGCCCACATGACAAAATGTTCTTTTTTTGATCCATAAAGCCTTTCCTTCACTTATCGCAAAGCTGCCAGCAACGCCTTGCTCCGCTCCGGTTCCTCCTCAAAAATATAGGTCAATGGCGCCACAATCACGCCGCTGCCGCCGATGGTACGCAGTTCGGCAATAGCCGGGATCAAGTCAGCTTTGCGGACGACAATGTTGATAGCGAACCACTTTTCGCCGTTCGCCGCCAGCCCATTGTGGGGCACAACGGGGGCAATGGTGGGCCCCTGCAAGCCGCGAATATGGGGGTGCTGGGCTATCTGTTGGGCGATAGCTTCCGGGCTGTCGCCCCGCACATTGGCGATGATGAGGTAGGAGCCCTGGGCTCGCAAATGGGCTTCGATGTATTCAATCAACTGTTGGGCCACGTGCAGTACCTCTGGTCGTGTTTGCAGTGCTTGCCAGTTGCCCACCAGGACAGCTTGTGATTTGAGGATGAGGCCATCTTTGATCGGCCGTAAATGATTATCGCGCAGCGTCACGCCCGACGATACCAAATCGGCAATCATATCCGCATAACCAATTTCAGGGGCAATCTCCAAAGTGCCTTCTACTGTGATCAACTTGTAGTTGTGAATGTTGTGTTGGTCGAGGAACTGTCTGGTGAGGTTGGTGAATTTGGTGGCGATGCGCAGCGAACGGCCGTTCGCTGCCAACTCCCTGGCCCAATGCGCCAAATCAGCCATTGTCTGCACCCCGACTGCTTCGGGTACGGCCAAGTTTAAGGTACATGGCCCAAAGCCCAAAGCTTCATGCAGCGTCAGCACCCGTTCTGGGTTGCCATACTCGGCGGCAATATCTAGCCCTGTGATGCCCATATCCAATGTGCCTGTGTTGATGCCCGCAATGATGTCAGACGGCCGTTGGAACATCACCGTCACCCCTGGTAGCGCCGGAATCGTGGCCGCATATTGGCGCGGATTAGGCCGAAATACATCCAGGCCACAGGCCACCAACAGCGCCTCTGCACCACTTTGCAATTTCCCCTTGCTCGGCAGAGCCAAGCGAATATCAGTACGATTCATGATTTACGATTGACGATTGACGATTTACGATTGATGATCTACGACTCTAATCGTAAATCGTAAATCCCAAATCGTAAATAAAAACACCCTCCCCGGGTATCGAGGAGGGTGTTGTGTGACAACAAAATAATATGCGCAAGCGCAGCCTCAACCCAGGAGCCTAGTTAGCCAAAAATGATGATGGTGATAGTGGGTTGAAGGCAAGCTGTATGCGTTCATGGGCGAAAGTGTAGCACAAGACGAAGTGATGTCAAAAAGTGTGGTGAGTGCAATCCCAATGATCAATCCCGTTGCATATGGCTGTCCCCGGGCAATTTGATCGTAAATGTACTGCCCTGATTCAGGCCTGGACTGGTGGCCAGAACCTGACCATGATGACTTTCCACGATTGCTCTCGTAATGGCTAAACCCAACCCCGCTCCCCCTTGCTCTCTATTGCGGCTGGCATCAGTACGATAAAAACGATCAAATACATGAGGCAGATCAGCCGCGGCAATACCCAGACCCGTATCAGTGACAGCGATCTCAATGCCAACGGCCGTTTCTGTCAACGCTACCAACACCTCGCCTCCATCCGGCGTGTAACGGATGGCATTACTCACTAAATTGAGCATTGCTTGCTGGAGACGCCTTCCATCCGCCACCAATAAAACGGGCGAGGCTGGTAAATTTGTGTTCAATGTGATCTCTTTTTCAAGTGCCAACGGCCGTACCGCGTCCATCGCCTCCTGTATCAAGCTACCCATGTCTATTTCCTGCTTGTCTAGGGGTAGTTCATGTGCCTCTGCCATAGCCAATTCATGTAAGTCGTTTACTAATTGAGAAAGACGGCGGGTCTCTTCCGATAAAACCAAAATCTCCTCCATCTCCAACGGAAAAACGCCATCAATGATCCCTTGCAGATTGCCCTGAAACAGATGAACTGGATGGCGCAGTTCGTGGGTAATATCGGCCAGCATGTTACGCTGTGCCGTTTGGGCTCGTTTCAATTCTGCCGCCATTTCATTAAAAGCGTGAGCCACTGTCTGCATCTCGCGGCTGCCCACTTCCTGTACCCGATAATCTAGATTATGGGCGGCAACTGCTTTAGCCCCTTGCTCTAAGGCCACAAGTGGTTTGATGAGGCTGCGGCTTAAAACGATGCCCACACCAAGACCCACAACTGCACCAAAAGCGACGGTACTCCAGGTTAACCACCAGACACGAGTACCGATGTCAACTTGAATTTTAGACACGTCTTCCGATGAAAGAGTTTGATTGGATTCAGGAGCAGTTGTAACGGCCGTTCGGTTCAGTTGCTCAGGGCGCAACCCCAAGCGACGAGCCGCCAGGGGAAACAGCGTAATAATCACAGCCACCAAAACAATGGTCAGACTAATCTGTACCCATAAGCGGTTCATTCATTATCCTCTAGTGCTTGCAAAGCGTAACCCACACCATACACAGTTTGAATATAGATAGGGTTTTTGGGATCAGCTTCCACTTTGCGCCGCAAATTGTGCATGTGGCTGTCTACAGTACGATCAATACCTTCAAAGTCGCTGCCCAGCGCGGTCCGTATGAGCTGGCTCCGTGTCCACACATAGCCGGGGTGTTCCAGCAGCGTGCGCAAGATGTCGAATTCAGTAGCGGTCAGGTCTAGGGAACGGCCGTCTACCTCTGCCCGCCGTTTGCCCACATCCAGCCGCAGACCTCCCACCTGCAACGGCTTATGCTCCGGTTGCTGCGCCCCCTGCTGGATGCGCAACCGCGCCCGAACCCGAGCTACAACCTCACGCGGATTATATGGCTTGGTCACATAATCATCTGCGCCCAACTCCAGGCCAATGATTTTGTCAGCATCGGTGACACGAGCAGTGAGCATGATGAGTGGCAAAGCGGCCAGTTTAGGATCGCTGCGAATGGTGCGAGTGATGTCCCAGCCATCCTGATCGGGCAGCATCAGGTCGAGCAAAACCAGATCGGGCTGTTCACGGCGAATGATGTGCATGGCTGTTTCGCCGTTATAGGCAACCAGTGCTTCAAAACCCGCCTGTTCCAGATAACCACGCATCAGACGCACCACCGCTTTATCATCATCAACGACGAGTATACGTTGTTTGGACATGTAATTGTTCACTTCCCCCCTCATTCACACGTTCTACGTGGGAATATTTCTGGTGACGCTCTGCGTCGCGTTGGACGCGGAGCGCCCACTGCCTTCATGCTACGCAGAGCATGGCACGAGAGGGGTGAATAGTTACTTGGACATAAGATAATCGGGTTGGAAACGGCCGTTACCGATCATTTTCTTTTACTCCTGATTAATTGCTCCTGTTAAATATGTCACGGCATCCATTTTAGATGGAAAACCGTGACACCACAAAGTTTACTGATTTGCTCTATTGTTTTATCGAAGCAACGAAGCAACAAGCAATCAATTAGCCTTTGTCTCTAACAGTTGCACAACAGCATTGGTAACAGCTTGATCAAACACGCTGTTGCCATCGCCGCCTCGTGCCGCTTCGCGGGTAGCTTGTTGGCTGGGGTCTGCTTGTATACCACCGGGCGCACCGCCACCTAGGGTGCCACCACGCTGGCCGCCAGCGGGGGCGCCATCACCACTATCTCGATCCCCTCTGACCTCAATCGTAATCACACCATCCTGGCTCAACTGGCGTAGCGCAGCCTGTGCCAACTGCATATCGGCGATGGCGGCAATTTGGTCTGGAGTCATAGTGGCTTGAATTTGATTGACAACGGCCGTTATCTCCGCTGCTGCCGCTGTGCCACTAGCCGACATACTCTGCACTGCTCGCCACAGGGGCAGTAAATCAGCCGCTTGCTCTGCATCTACGGCCATATTGCTTCCTTCAAGCTCCATCACGCCCACTGCTAATTGCATTTGTACCGACAAAGCATCCTCAAAATTGTCACTAAGCTGACCTGTGCTTGCTGCACTTCCATTACTCTGCGGAGCGGCCATGGCCGTGTCCCCACTACTCGTCCCACTGCATGCTGCCAACACCATTACCATCAAAACTCCAACCAAAATCATTACTTTTTTCATTTCTATATGCTCCTATTTTTATTATTCATGCCGCAAGGCATCAATTGGGTCGAGTTGTGCTGCCTTATTGGCAGGAAAATAGCCAAAGAAAATGCCAATAGCGGCTGCCGAGCTAAACGCTAGCAGGATCGAACTAGGCACAATCACGGACGGCATATCGCCCGTTTGTCCAAACAGAATCCCGCCACCCACACCAAGCCCGACACCAATCAACCCACCCACCAGACTCAACATAAGCGATTCGATCAGGAATTGCAGCCGGATGTCATTGGGTGTGGCACCCAGCGATTGGCGAATGCCAATTTCGCGGGTGCGTTCTGTCACGCTGACCAGCATGATGTTCATAATGCCGATGCCACCCACCAGAAGCGATACGCCTGCCACCCAAGCCAGTAGATTGCGAAATGCTTCTGTGGTGGCACTTTGGGTGTTCACAATATCTTGCTGGGTCTGTAGACTGTAGGGCAGCTCCTCAATGGGCAGGTCTTTGCTATTGGCCAGCTTTAACTCAATCTGCAGCATGACCTCTTCCATGTTGGCTTCTTCCTCGACCTGAACATAGATAAGCCATACCGCATTGCCTGTGAAGCGAGCAAACTGGGATGAGGTGAATTTGTCAAAAACGAGCGTAATAGGCATGTATAGTTGTGCGTCAAAATCTGTGTTGCCCACCACACCTTTTGCCTCAGTTACACCAATAACCGTTAGCTTGGTGCTGCCCACTGTAATGGATTGGCCAATTGGATCGGCCTCACCAAACAACTCTTCTGCCAGCCCGGCCCCCAAAACAACCACCTTGGAACTACGCTCTAGCTCTTCTTCGGTGAAGAAACGGCCGTCTGCGATAACCACATCCCGTACCGAGGGGAAATCTGCGGTTGTGCCGATAATTGGCACGTCACTCAGGGTCGTGCCATTAACCTTCACCGTTTGGGAAGTCGATTGCTCTACAGCCGTGCCCACTACTCCGCTGGCACTCTCGATAACGACCGTATCCTCATAAACCAACGGTGGCGCACTACTGCTACCCGGCGAGGCTCGCCCCGCTGATGACTGGATAAAGATTAGATTAGCCCCCAACCCTTGAATCTGTTCCGCAATTTGGGCTTCCGTACCGGCACTGATAGCAATCATGATGATGACGGCGGCCACACCGATGATGATGCCCAACATCGTTAGCAAAGAGCGGATTTTGTTGCGTATAACACCTTCCCAAGTGATGCCGATAAGCTCAAGTGGGCTGATAATCCCGACACTTTCACTCGTATGATGTTCTTGGCTGTCCTGAACGGCCGTTTGTTGGCTCTCTGGCATGACAACTGTATTTTCGGTTGCTATTTTCATTTTATTTTTTCCCATCTGATTCGATCAGACCATCTGATTCGATCAGGCCGTCGCGCAAAACAATCGTGCGTTGCGTTTCTTCCGCAATATCTGGTTCGTGGGTCACCATCACAATCGTGCTGCCCTGCTTATGCAGGTCATGTAATAAATTGATAATTTCATGGGATGTCTTTGTGTCCAGATTGCCTGTCGGCTCGTCAGCCATGATGAAAATGGGGTCATTAACCAAAGCACGAGCCACCGCCACCCGCTGCCGCTGTCCACCTGACAACTCATTGGGATCATGGTGGGCGCGGTCGGCTAAACCAACTGATTCCAAGACAGCCATTGCTTTTTCTTTGCGCTCTGCCTTCGATAATTTGCCGTTGCGCTTGTACACCAAAGGAACCGTGACATTGGCCAAAGCACTTGTGCGTGGTAGCAAGTTGAATGATTGGAAGATGAACCCAATGTGCCGATTGCGGATGGCTGATAATTGGGGCTTGTCTAGCTGGCTAACATCTTGACCTGCTAGAAAGTAACGGCCGTCTGAAGGTCTATCCAAACAGCCTAGAATATTCATCAATGTGCTTTTGCCAGAGCCGGAAGGACCCATGATGGCCACAAACTCTCCCTTGTTAATACGAATGTCCACGCCAGCTAAAGCATCTACTTGAACATCGCCTATACCATAACGCTTACGTAAATTTTCTGTTTGAATAATTGCTTGCATCGTTCTACTCCGATTGTTTATAGAGCGGGTTTTGTACCTACCCCGTCGAGGGTGACTGCAAGGGTCGCCTCTACTCTGTTTCAATAATTCCTGTTGTCACTGTCTCACCGAGTTCAACCCCAGAGAGAATTTCTGCGTAAGTGAAGTCCATCAAACCAACCTCAACCAGACGCATTTGTGGCTCACCGTTTTCCATCACAAAGACCGCATACTGTCCTGGCGATAGTTCGCGCAAACTTTCTACGGGGACAAGGATCGCCCCTGCCGTCTGTCCACCGATGACATCTACCGTCGCATTGAGACCGACTGGCAATGTTTGTGATTTGGCGAAGGAATCGGGGTCTAATTGGATGATGGTGCGAACGGCCGTTACCCCACTCACATTGCTCAACTGTGGGTCAACCTGTACCACATGGCCATAAAATAAATCATCGGGCAAAGCGTCAAAAACGACTTCTACTCCATAGCCCACCCCAACTTTGTTGAGATCGGTTTCATCCAAATACACCTCTAACAAAGGTTGTTCCAAGTCAGCCAAGGTCATCAAGACACTGGAACTAATCTGCTCGCCTACATGATTGTTGATAGACATGATTGTGCCATCCATCGGTGCGATTAAAGTCATGTCGGCTAGGTCTTGTTGCGCTGCTTCCAGATTCAACTGTGCTTGTTGCCAATTGATAACATCGGTTTCCTGATTGAGTAGGGCTTGTTGATAGGCTAATTCGGCTTGGTGAACGGCCGTTTCCGCCGCTGTAATCTCATCAGCCGAAGGGCCTGCCTGCGCTGCTTGTAAAGCCAGTTCTGCTGCCAGCACATTGCTCTCAGCATTGGTCGAGCTACTGTTATTGGTGCTGGAAACAGAGCCATTGTAATTGGCCTGGGCAATCGCCAAGTTATCTTGAGCCTTTTGCAAATTGCTGATGGCTTTGTCCCGTTCAGCTTCTAAAGCGGGAGCCGTTCGCGGATCGTTTAGCTCCCATTCACGACCTGGATCGAAGGCGACGTTATAAGCAGCCTGAACCTCTGCCAAATCGCGCTGTGCTGATTCCAAGTTAATATTGCTGACTGTGATATTGCTGGCTGAAGCCGATTCCTGCCCGCGTGCTGCATTATAGGCAGCTTGGGCTGCCGCTAAATTAGCCTCTGCTTGCGCAACTTCATTGTCATCCGGCTGCCAATCAAGCAGCTCGCCCAGATTGGATTGGGCTTGCGCCAGGTTGATTTGCGCCTGCTCAACGGCAATATCGTTGTAGCTCACGCCTGTACCCGTACTGCTGCCATCCGTTTGCATGATGGCCTGCGCCAACTGCAATTCGGCGTTGACGATTGCCTGTTGTGCCTCAGCATCATTCACCCGAGCCAGAATATCGCCACTCTGCACCTCGTCACCAACGTTGACTAAAAGCTCTTCTAACACGCCGCCAGTTTGGAAACTCAAGGCGATCTCTGTAGCCGGAATAACAGTGCCAGCCCCGGTGGCTGAGATAGTAATATCACCTTGGCGAACCAGGGTGGTTTGTATTTCTTGGGCATCGTCATCGGCTTCGACAACGGCGGTAGTGCTATAATAGAAATATCCGCCGCTTATAGCAGCTATCAAAATAATTAAAATGATCCAAGTTCTTTTGTTGCGTAACATGCTGTACCTCCAGTTGTTTTCACTGTTCAGCCGTTGGGTTTCACCAGATTGACGACTGATTTTTTATTACTAATCGGAGTGTAGACTGGAAATGTTCAGAACTTATCCAGAGGTGATGCAAATCTAATTCAGTTTGAGAGTGATCGAGAGATTTGGAAAATTAAAGAGATTGAGCCATGATAACAAGCATTGATTATTGAAAGTGATGATACGCGAGGTGGTTTTTGTGAAACGGCCGATTCCTACTCTACTGTTTACGATATACAGTACTGTACTCTTAACCACCCATCTCTCACCATCCAAGTAGAGGCCAGGGGCCTCCTACAAGGTAGAATGGTTTTTGTCACGAAACTTTTTCTACCCAATAGGAGGCTCGAAAATGGTCAACGAAATCCATTCATTTGTCAACTGGTTGCGCCGCCGCAACCCCCAGGCTCGCACTTGGAAAGATTATCGGCATGTCCTCAACTGCTTTAGGGCTGTTGTGGACAACAAGTCCCCTCACGAAGTTACGGTCAAAGATGTAGACAACTTCGTGGTGGCTCTGGTCGAACGTGGTCTGCAAGCCACCACCATCAACCGCCACCTGGCTGTCCTCATCTCTTTCTACACCTATCTGGCTGGTGAAGACCTGAATCTGGTTTGCCCCGTGCTGGTCAAACGCCATTTTGTGCGTAAACCACAACGGCTGCCGCGTTCTGTGCCGCTTGCAACCTTGCGCCGTTTCTTTGCCGTCATCGCAGATGTGCGCGATAAGGCCATGTTTTTGCTTATGCTCAGGTGTGGTCTCAGGCTGGCTGAGGTTGCCAATCTGCAATTGAGAGATTTGTTCTTGGAGGAGGAACGGCCGCGTCTACGAGTGTTCGGCAAAAACAGTAAGGAGCGCACTGTTTACCTGTCACCTCAGGTGTATGATGTTTTGCAAGCATATCTGAGTGAACGGCCGTCTGCTACTTCCAACTTTGTCTTCTTGAGCTACCAACACAACGGCCTCTCCACCACCGCCATCCACAAACGGCTCATCAAATACCGCGATGAGGCCGGTGTTCACCTCACCGCCCACCAGCTGCGCCACAGCTTCGCCAACGATTTAGTCGAGGCTGATATACCCATCACCTCTGTCCAGAAATTGATGGGTCATGCCTGGTTAGCCACCACCCAACTCTATCTCACCGCCAACGACCGCAAGGTACAGGCAGATTTCTACACTGCTGTCGGACAGTTAGACAGTTGGCAAACAGAGCCCATGGCCGAGGTGGTGTCATGAACCAGTTAGACAAGTACAAATCAGTGGCCGAGTGGTACACGGCCATTCTAAAGAATAGTCGTAAGTCCAAACTTCCTCCCGACTACCCTCAACCAAAACCACCCTCACAGTGGCCAAAAGAGAACGTATCTCTGCTCGAACGGTATCTCCTCTGGCTGCACGCCGACAACGCTGGCCCTAGCAGCATCCACCACTACTACCTGCCCACTGCCGGCCACGTCCTGGGCTACCATTTGGAGCATCATTCAAAGTTAGATTTGGAAGCTGGCTTGGCACGGGTGATGGACTACTTCAAAGCCAAGCAACTGAGCGAACGCTGGCTCATCATGGGCCAACACGCCCTCCACCGCTTCCGCCGCTTCATGCACCAGGAGCGAGGCTATGCTCAACTGCCCCCAGCCCTCAAACAACAACCCAACCTGGGAGCTTACCAAATAGGCTTGCCAGAGTGGTTAATCAACCAACTCAGCCAATACCAACAGATTCGGCAAGCCAACTGGCGGCCGTCCCGCCTCCACCGCACCATCATCAACTTCTGGCGCAGCCACAGCCAGCTATGGCGTTGGCTCTTTGCCCAAGGGGAGATTACCGAGATAAGTGACATTAAGCGGCAGCATATCTTCGCCTTCATAGATGAGCGACTGGCCAAGGGCTACAACGTCAAAAGCATCAACCTGGAAGTACGTGCCTTCCAAGCCACCCTCCGCTTCCTGCAAGAGCGAGACTACGAGACACCCCAAGCTCTGCTGCGCAGTTTCAGCTTGCGCGAACCAGATGCTCTGCCCCGTTTCCTGACCGATGAACAAGTCAGCAAACTCCAAGCAGAAATAGAGCGATGTGTCCCCGAAGCCACTACCCCCGCCCGACAGCGCAATGCCCTACTCGACCGCGCCATCTTCTATCTGCTCTGGCAAGGCGGTTTACGCGCCTCAGAAATCGAA
Source organism: Promineifilaceae bacterium (SeqCode) (assembly GCA_965223555.1). Taxonomy (GTDB): domain Bacteria; phylum Chloroflexota; class Anaerolineae; order Promineifilales; family Promineifilaceae; genus CBDCWU01. The sequence continues at coordinate 489,965 of CBDCWU010000007.1, read as the reverse complement.
GATTTACAATTGACCGACCTCAGCCTAACCCAACAGCAGATCATCATTCGCGGCGGCAAAGGGCAAAAAGACCGCACCATCTACCTCACTGAAAGTGCTTGTACCGCCCTCACCACTTACCTCGCCCAACGAGGCAGCAGCAATGACTACAACCACGTCTTTCTCTACCGCCACCAGCCCCTCAGCAAAGACCTGACTCGCAACCGCATCAAAGCGGCTGGCAAACGGGCTGGGGTCAAAGTAACACCCCACCAACTCAGGCACACCTACGCCACCCAGCTCGTCAACGCAGGCTGCCCCATCACCACCATCCAGGCTCTCATGGGCCACAAACGGCTCAGCACCACCCTCGTCTACACCCAAATCCACAACCGCACCGTCGCCGACGACTACTACGCTGCGATGGACAAAGTGGAAAAGGGGTTGGCTGAACAGCTAAAGCCACCGTCCACAGCAACAGAGACCAACGGCAACGGTACTACTCTCAATCCAAACACCACTATCACCCAACTGCTTACCCTAGCCACTGCCTTAGAAACAGACAAACTGCCAGAGAGCCAGCAAACTCTAGTGCTGGCCTTGCAGCATGGCCTCTCCAGCCTGGTCAGCACAACAACAAGCACAGAGTCACTTCATGCAGTTGTTAACGAGCCGATGGTACGACCATCACCGAGACAATTTGCCTTACCTTAGCAACCGGGGCGCGGGAGCCTCGCCTTTTTCTTTGGTTCTTTCTTTTTGGGCGAGTCCAAAAAGAAAGAACAGACCGCCTCAACAAACTATGATTCAAGCAAAGTCACCTATGACCAAGGGGAGTTCGTACATGAGGAGAGAGATGATATCAGCAAGAGAGAAAATTATGCACTCTTTATATCCGATGGCATCCAACCTTCTTCAATACGCAAAACGAGCAGTTCAAATCCCCAAACAGCAGCCTGAGATAAATGGTGCTGTTCGGGACTTAACTTATCTATTTTCCATGACTTCTCTCCATCCCAAAGCCCCCATTTCAGAACTGTACCATCTCGATCTATCGAGCCTCTACGGCGAAGTAAGGGAAACTTCTGTCTTGATTCGGGGATTAGCTCATTGGCAACAATAGTTACGTGCCCCCGCCGCAATTCTGGATTCAGTGGCAGAAAAAACCAATACAATTCTTGCTGGTTAACAACGGTTGCCCAATCTGTTGGTCTTTCCACGTAAACGCCTGGCAATAAAGCAAGAAGTGCCCCTAATTGCAAATTGCGATCATGATGAGTATATTGGGCATAGGCATATCCCTGCGATACAGGTATTTCAATAACATCACCAAGTTTAGCTCGCTTTCGTTTGATCCCAGTCATTTATGATTCCTATTCGATATTCATATTTGTATTAGCATTAATTATATTACGGCCATTTGTCAATCTGTCTTGATATTCAGGTCTGCGAGGACTTATTTCGTGCCTTCCATTGGACAAATTATCTAAGTCATAATGTACAATGAGTGCTTCCTCAACATCACGAGCATCTTGGCGAGATAGATTATCTAGTCCTAGAATGGGTTCAATATCTCGGGTGCCCCTATGTTCATTTGCTCTACGCCCGAGATTATTGGTAATTCCTACATATTCAGGACTACCATCAGGATTTGTAGACTGGTAAACTGTATTTCCACCGCAATTGTGAACTAGCCACTGCTGTTTGCCTACAAAGAACGTATGAACACTGTCAACCGTCAGGTCATACATAGTCTGTGTCTGGTGGATGAATTCGATATTTTCGACAACACCATACACCTCATTGGCATCACGAAGTTCAGCCCCCACCCATAACTCGCCAGCTTCAATCCAACTCAAGTCTTTAACAAAGAAGGGATGCTCTGGCGTTGTTTCAATGACTTCGCCGTTAATTGTGAGATAAACAATGATTGGGTCTTCGTGTGCCCACGTCGCCACAACTGGATAATAATCTATTTCTCCAGTTGCCTCATTGTATGCCAAGGCCCAAGTGCCTTCTTCAATCTCGGCAATGGCTACCAGGCCATCTTCCGTCATGACTGGCGTATTGGCACTAAAGCTACACGGGGTTGATAAGCGATGGGCTGCACCAGCGGTAATCGCGCCCACAGCATAATCAAGGAGCGTACAGTTTCCACCAGTCAGGGAACATTCAACGGCCGTTTCGGCAAGCCCCTCTGCCATCGCGTTAGCTGTCGGATGAGCCGCCGCAGCAGCAGCAATCGCTGTTTGCGCTCTAGCAGCATTCATATAAATGTAGGGCATCGAAGACTCTATAACAAGTGGAGTAGCTGCATAGATAACTGCTGGTGCGGCAAGTGCCACAACAGGCTTAGCAAAGTCCCACATTGTTATGACACGATCTGGATTGTAGACACAATTCCTGGCACACATATAGAGAGAGCCAGCTTCATCAAAACCCCACTGGAAGTTATCATCAGGGGTTTCTTCATACGAATAATGACCCGTTGGATCTGTATATCGTAGAGGGTTATTTAGCACATAGCTGTATCTATTAAAACTTTGCGGATTGGTTGGATTGGGTACAATGGAGTCCGCTGACAAAAAGCGGTTAAGAGTTTGTCTGCTAATATTGGTCATTCAGGCAGTACGGGCTGGTGAGGGCGGCAATGATATATTTTTGCCCTTGATCATGCGACCGGATTTGGACTGTAACGTGCCAGGTGCGGTCTATGCTAGCTTCCCGATTATACTCCCACCCACAGACAGACCAGCCGCGGAACATGGTGATTTGAATTTAGCTTTGCGGAATTATGAAGTGACAACGGCCGATCTCAACCTCCAAGATGTCGATGGCGATACCGACCCCAGCGCACCCCAACTGGACGGTCTCTTTGCCGATCATCGTGTCCCCGATTTCAGCAACGCCTACCAAGTACACCATTGGGATTGGAACTGCAACTGTCAAGCTGATGTCATCACAGACCCTGAAGTAACCCACCTAGGCATGGCTGTCACGCCAGGCGAAATTATCCATGTGCCAGACTCTGGCTACACAATAGGTGGTGGCTATGAAGTATTAGTCCTGTATGCTAGCGAAGAACGCATTACGCTAAAATATACAGGGGAAGATAACGTAGTCTTTGGCTATACTATTCATCTTGAAAACATTTGCGTCGAGCCAGACCTGCTTGCCCTCTACCAAACGTGGAATGAAACAGGGCGTAGTGAGCTGCCCGCTTTGATGAGCGGGCAGGCTATTGGTCGTGCTTATAGCCAAGAAATTGGTGTTTCTATACGAGATACTGGCGCATTTTTAGACCCACGCACCCGTAAAGATTGGTGGCAAGATCATTAAAGTTGTTCCTAAATAAACTTTATCCACAAAGGCGCACGAAAAAACACGAAGGATAATAAGTAAAGCAGCTTATTTTGTGTCCTTTGTGTCCCTTCGTGGTTAATTAGGAACATCTCTATTTAAAGGAGCATTTATAATGAGTGAAGTGAAACATTTGACAACGGCCGAATTAGAAACAGGTTTATCCCATATTCGCCAATCGCCCACAGATGCAGGGGAGTTGGTGCTAATCGTGAGACGGCCGTCTATAGGCGAACGTGAGACTCTTGAAAAAGGTGAATTGGATGTGCAAGTCGGACTGGTAGGGGACAATTGGGGAACCCGTGGTAGCTCGCGCACCAAAGATGGTTCTTCCCATCCCGACATGCAGCTTACTTTGATGAACACACGTATGGTGTCCTTGATTGCTCAAGATAAAGAGAATTGGCCGCTGGCTGGCGACCAGCTTTATGCAGACCTGGATTTGAGCGAGGAGAATTTGCCAGCAGGCACGAGATTAGAGGTGGGAACGGCCGTTATCGAGGTCACCGCTCAACCCCACACGGGCTGCAAAAAATTCATGGTGCGCTTTGGTCGGGACGCCCTCGCCTTTGTCAGTACCCCAGTTGGCAAGCAGCTACGCTTACGCGGCCTCAATGCCAAAGTTGTCCAACCGGGCACGATTCGCATGGGTGATAACCTGAAGAAAATTGAGTAGTGTGGAGATTGGCTCAATCTCAAAGATTGAGCCAATCTTGTCAATTCCTCTCTAAAATTGTTTTATAATGCTCCACCATTAGAAAAGGATGGAGTAAGGTTACAAGAACTTATAGATGATTTAAAGGGTCATCAGTTCCAGCACTTGAAGATCGTTGTCCAGTTGTCAGCCAAGCGTTGTGTAGAAAACGGCCGTTCCTGATACCATCAAATCTCAACCCACATTGGAGGTATTATTGGTGGTTCGCAAAATTGTACTGATTGTTTCCCTTTTGGCTTTGACTGCTTTAGCTACCCTTACTTGGTTGGTTCGCCTGCGCCCGAATCCCAGGTCATTCGTGGCTTGACTCTGGGCGATTCTGCCAGCGAGAGGGGCATAACTTTTCTATCTGGCCGTCGCTTAGATTGTACATCCGAAGCCGAGCCACCTTACACTGCTACTTGTACCATGCCTATTGCGGGACAGCCACTTACCATCCAAGCCTTTCGCAACCCACCAACCCACCCCATGCAGCTTGGTGGCGGTTGTGAGGCAACCTATGCTGGGCAGATATGGCCTTGCAAAATTAGCTCACGCCATGTCCATGTTCATTGGTTTGTTTGGATACGCGATCCCCTAGGTTTAGATACGGCGCAGATGGATGCTCTGCGTCAGCAATATTTTTTCGAGAATTTGCCTGAGGAACCTTTTTTGGTAAGTATGTTGCTCTTGCCTGTCCTTGTTACGCTTTTGGTGCTGGCTGGACTGTTTTCCTGGCAACGGCCGTTGGCAAAGTACAAATGGCTAACGGCCGTTAGCTTGGGGCTGATTACGCTCGGCAGCACCTTCCTCTTTGCTCTCAGACTGACAAGCGGCTTTTGGGATTAGCCAATGGCTCAATTCTTCTCAAAAATTGTTTCATAATGCTCCACCACAGGAAAAGGGTCGTAAAAATGATGCAGCAGAGCTTTCCATTCCTGATATTGTGGTGAGCCGCGAAAGCCTTCTGTGTGATCCGCTAAGGTTTGCCAGTTGACCAGCAAAATATAACGATTTGGCTTTTCCAGACACTGCTGCAATTGATGATTGATATAGCCAGGCATCGCTGAAATAATGGTTTGAGCCTGGGCAAAAGCCGCTTCAAAAGCTTCTGTTTGTTCTGGTTTTACATCAAGTAGGGCAACTTCAAGTATCATAGGCCAATTATATAAAAAAGTCCTTGCCTTAGCTCCCTTTTTAGGATAGTTTATCTACTCTTCATTTCGCTCGTAGCTTGCGGGGGCGTTTCTCTATATTTCCCCAAAGTTCCCCAAAAGTTACTACAAATTCCCAAAAAGGAGGTCAATATATGGGTCGGTTAGCCTTATCTGTAGAAAAGATGAAACCCCATTACCAGATTGTGGTGATTGGCACAGGCTATGGGGGCGGCATTGCTGCTTCCCGCTTGGCACGAGCAGGACAAACGGTATGTGTTCTAGAGCGAGGGCGAGAGTTTATAGCGGGAGAGTTTCCTGATACACTGATCGATGCAGTGGAGGAAACGCAAACAGATTCGCCCGAAAAGCATCATGGCAAACAAACGGCTCTCTTTGATTTCCGCTTCAATCCCAACGAAATGGTGCTGCTGGGCTGTGGACTGGGAGGCACATCGCTGATCAATGGCAATGTGTCAATTCAGCCTGATCCACGTGTGTTCGATGACGGCCGTTGGCCCCAAGCCTTCCTCAATGATTTAGACACGCTGGTGGCTAAAGGGTATGAACGTGCCACCGACATGCTCAAACCTACTCCCTATCCAACCGATTTCCCCCCATTGCCTAAACTGCGCGGTTTAGGGGAGATGGCGGGTTACATGGGTCAGAAATTCATGCCAGCCCATATCAATGTCAACTTTGAGGACAAAGTGAACCATGTAGGCATGCCGCAGCAAGCCTGCAAGCTGTGTGGCGACTGCATGACGGGATGTAACCACACAGCCAAGAACACGACGGCTATGAACTACCTGCCTGACGCCTATAATCATGGCGCAGAATTTTTCACGGAAGTGTCGGTGAAGTTTTTGGAGAAAAAAGATGGCCGTTGGCTTATTCATTACCAAGTGGCCGATGCTGGACAGGAAAAGTTCAGCGATGCCACCCTCTTTGTCACGGCCGATATTGTCATTGTCTCGGCTGGAACTTTGGGCAGCACTGAGATTATGCTGCGCTCCAAAGAAAAAGGACTGTCGCTTTCGGATCGAGTGGGCTATCACTATTCGGGTAATGGGGATGCGGGTGGTTTTGCCTACAACACCGATCAGGAGATGCGGGCGGTGGGCTTTGGCGACAAAGATGTGGACAAGATGGAGCCAGTTGGACCCGTGATTACGGGCATCATTGACATGCGCGATACGGCCAAGTTAGACGATGGGCTAATTGTAGAAGAAGGTTCGTTCCCTGGGGCTGTTTCCTCTGTATTGCCGTTAGCAATGGCAGTGACGGCCAAATTAGAAGGGGAGGACACGGATAGCGGCCTGATTGACAAAATCAAGGAGGAGGCTCGTGAATTGAGCAGCGATTTATTGGGAGCTTATCATGGCGCTATGCAAAATTCGCTGGTTTATTTAATCATGTCGCATGATGGCAGTAACGGCCGTTTGCAATTGCAAGATGATCGAATTCGCATTGTTTGGCCAGGGGTGGGCGATCGGCCGTTTGACAAACGCGCCCATGATGTGATGAAAAAAGCCACCGAAGCCGTTGGTGGCACCTTCATTGACGACCCCATTCGTATCAAAGAGCTAGATTATGACATTCCTACCGTGCATCCTCTGGGTGGTTGTGTCATGGCCGCAGATGCAGCCCAAGGAGTGGTGAATCACAAAGGGCAGGTATTTGCAGACACGGCTGGTGAGGCGGTGCATGAAGGGCTATACATTTCTGATGGTTCCGTCATTCCTCGCTCTTTGGGCGTAAATCCGCTCATTACGATTTCGGCCGTGACTGAGCGTGCTATGGCTCTTTTGGCCCACGATCATGGCTGGCATATTGATTACACCTTGCCCTCCAAAGCCCGTCCCCTTCATCCCGATCCCACTATTGTTGGGGCTCAGTTTAGCGAATCAATGGAAGGGTATTTCTCGACCAAAGTGACTGGCAAGGAAGATTATCAGCAGGGTTTTGATGACGGAAAAGCAGATGGTTCTTCATTTCGCTTTGTCGTCACCATTATTTCGCACAATTTACATGAACTATTGACCGATCCCCAGCATCGAGCGGCCTTGGTAGGCACTGTAGTGGCCCCTAAGCTCTCAGCCGAACCGATTCTCATCCAAGATGGTGAATTTCGTTTGTGGTCAGAGCGGCCGGATGGCTTGGGGCAGTGGCATTTGGGTTATGCTATGCAGCTGCTGACGGAAGACGAGCGCACCTATTTTATGGATGGTTTCAAGACTATTGTCCATGATCCCGGCTTCAAAATCACTTCCGAAATCACCACACTCTATATTACGTTGTATGATGGTGACAGTAACCAAGCTCCGGTGATGGGCAAGGGTATCCTGCATATTAGTGGGGAAGACATCAAGCACCAGATGAGTACAGTCAAAATTACCCATGCCAAAACACTGGCAGAGAAAGCAAAAGCTTGGGCTGAAGCAGGTCGCTTTTTGCTGGGCAGTTTGTTGGAAATTTATTGGCCGGGGGATGGGAATTAGAGATTAGAGATTGGAGACTGGTTAAGCACAACAGCATAATCTCTGATCTCCAAGCTCTAGCCTCCAAAATGCTATGGAAACAAATAACAAAAAGAAAAAGATTGCCATCCTCGGTGGTGGTGTGGGTTCGATGGGGGTGGCTTGGCATCTGTCACATGTGCCAAATTGGCAGGAGATGTTTGATATTACGGTGTATCAGGTGGGTTGGCGGCTGGGGGGTAAGGGAGCCAGCGGCCGTAATCGGCAGTTTGCCAACCGCATTGAGGAGCATGGGTTGCACGTCTGGTATGGTTTTTATGAGAATGCGTTTAAGCTGATGCAAGATTGTTATGAGGAGTTGGATCGGCCGTTAGGCACGCCCCTCGCCACCTGGAATGAGGCTTTTAAGCCACTGTACACACACACTTACCAGGAACATGTGAACGGCGAGTGGCTCAACTGGCCCTTCCAGATGGCCCAAAATGATGCTGTACCAGGTACGGGTGGGGAGTTCCCTTCGCTGTGGGATTATATTGGAATGGCCTTACAGGATATGGTAACGGCCGTGCGCGGATTCCATCATGATGGCCAGGAAAGTACCAGCGACAAGTTGGCTATGACAGCCTTGAAAGCCTTGCCTTGGTGGCGCAAACTGTTAAAGGAAATCGAAGAGGAAGTGGAGGAAGCAGCTGTGGGTTTAGGTGTACTGCTGCTCATCGCTGCCGCCAAAATTGCCAAATTCCCTGAACAGTACATCCCCGATGAACATCATCATAGCATTGTGCGCTACTTGTTGGACAAGTTTGGCGATTGGCTGCGTGACAAGGCTGATGAACGACTGGACCATGACACCGCCTTGCGCCGCACCTATATTTTACTCAATGTGGCTGCTTCTACGGTCGTAGGTTTGCTAGAGGATGTCCTGATCCCTGGCAAAACACTCAATGACTTGGATGACAGCGATTTTTGGACATGGCTGGAATCGCACGGCGGCGACCCCAAATTTAGCAAATCCTTTATCATTCGCACAGTGTATGATCAGCCGTTTGCCTATGAGGATGGGGATATTCGGAAGCCAAATTTCAGTACGGCCGTTGTCATTCACAATGCCTTCCGAGTCTACTTCACCTACAAAGGCTCATTTTTGTGGCGAATGCAGGCTGGCATGGGCGACACAATTTTTGGCCCACTCTATCTCGCCCTCAAAGAGCGTGGTGTTAAGTTTGAATTTTTCCACCGCGTAGAAAAATTGCACTTGAGCAGTGATGGTCAAAACATCGAGCGCATCACCATGACCAAGCAAGTCACCATGACCCCAGAAACCATCGCTCAAGGGGGCTATAATCCCTTATTCGATGTCAAAGGCTTGCCTTGCTGGCCCAGCAAACCTCTATTTGAGCAAATTGAAAACGGTGATCAATTTGAAAAAGATGGTGTCGATTTAGAATCTTTTTGGGATGATCATTCGGCGCGAACTTGGGATTTGCTGCAGGGGGAGGATTTTGATTGGGTGGTCAATGGCATTTCGTTGGGGGCACAGCCCTTCATTGCAGAGCAGCTTGTTAAGGCTAAACCAGACACCTGGGGGCAAATGGTGGATAAGGTCAAAACGACCGAGACGCAAGCCTTCCAGGTATGGTTAAAGCCAGATTTGGCTGGTTTGGGTTGGCCTTTGTGGATGCTGCAAATTCCGTTGATTATTGGCTACGATCCCAGTGATGATCCCCATGTGGGGGGGGTGAGTGGGGGAACGGCCGATATGAGCAACCTCATCATCCGTGAATCATGGCCAGACAATCACTATCCTAATGATATTACCTACTTCTGTGGGGCAATTCTCAGCCCTACCCTAGCTGAATTAGGCAAGATGAAGGCCAATTATCCAGCCCAAAAATACGCCCAAGCCAAAGCCAATGCTCTGCTCTATCTGGAGAAATATGCCGCCCATTTCTGGCCGGATGCTATCCAAAAAGGTGGCACAGTCATAGATTGGAGTTTGCTGGTAGATATGGCCAATAAATCTGGAAAATCTCGCTTTGACACGCAATATTGGACAGTGAGTGTGAACCCGTCGGATAGATATGTGTTGTCGGTGGCGGGCAGCGGCCGTTTTCGTTTAGAGGCGGGTAAATCGGGCTGTGACAATCTGTTCTTGACGGGTGATTGGGTGAAAAATCCGCTTAATTCAGGTTGTGTAGAGGCAGCCACAATGGCCTCAATGCTGGCCGCCAATGCCATATTTGAAAAGGTAGATTTGCCACCATTGACGATCATTGGCGGCGATGGGATGTGATTAAACAATTGGGTGATTAAGCAATAGAAGAGCAATCACTCGATTTCTCGCGTTACTAGCCCCAAGTCAAAAGTTGCCCCTACCTGTTGGAAGATGTCATAGGCATATTGCAGATGGGAGAGGCGAGCGGGATCAGCTGGGGACAGATGACGGCCGATCTCCCAATGTGCCAAGCCCGTTTCATAGGGCATTTGTAGGGATTCGGCCGTTTTGATGGCTGTGAGCCACTGTTTCGTTGCCCTCTTTGACTTGCCTGCTAGCCAATCAAACCATCCCTGGCAGATTTGGGCATGGGGTTTGCCGATATTGAACACACGAGCATATTTTTGACTGTGTTTGCAAGCAGTTTGGGCCGCAGCTTGTAGATCGGTTGAGGAACGGCCGTTATACTTGCCCGCCAACGCTATCTCCCACAACCATAGATAAACATAGGCGGGCGCAATAAAGCCCTCGCGGGTGGCACTGATCGCTGGCCGTACCCGCTCCAAAATAACCAGCCCTTTATCTGCATGTTCCAAGGCCTTCTCCCACTGTCCCAGCCGCAGGTAGGCCAGACCCAACAAGCCCTGGTTGATCACATCTTCAGCATCACCAATTTGCTGACCTTGCAAAGCCGCACCTTGTTCAATCATGGTAACGGCCGTCTCCGCGTCACCCAGCATCATCACACTGCGCCCCTCAAAAATCAGCCCCCAAGCCTCATGCTGCCGATTTTCATACTGCACCGCATAACGGTGTAATTCTTGACATACTTCTGCTGCGGCCTGGAACTTGCTCTGGAAGAAGTAGAGGTGACTTTTTCCGATCAGGCTATCACCCAACGCACGTATATCTTTGATACGTCGGAAAATAGTAGCTTTGTCAAAATATACCTCTAAGCCTTCCCATTTGGCCACGCCTGTACGATAAATAGACAAGCGGCTGAGAGAGGAGGCTTCGGCCTGTTGATCATCAACTTGTGTTAATAAATTGCGGGCTAAACGGCCGTATCCCTCGGCCCAACGATGATTGGGAATGGCCCCTGAGATGATGATCATCATGCTATAGGCTTGGATTAAATCAGATGTCGGCTCAATCCGTTCCAGTAAATTGATGGCTGCCAAGGAATCGTGGAGAAGGTGGTTTGATTCATTCAAAAAGTAGCTGATGTAAGAAAGGCGCATATAACAACGAGCTGCTTCCAGCAAAACTTGACGTTTCTCAGGGTTGGCTACGGCCGATGGTGGTCGCAGCCGATGGTAAAGTTGAGTGGCACCCGCTTTGAGCAGTTTTTGAGTTAACGGCCGTCCCTCTTCTGGTCGTGGATGGCCTAAGGTGGCTAATGTGGCCACCAACTGCTGGCGTGCATCCATAATTTGTCCCAGCCCATAATATGCGAATCCCAGCTGCTGTTGCCATAAGGCTGCCTGTATTGGGCCAGCGGGTGAACCAGCTTGTTCATGCAAGGCCAAAAGTTCAACGAATTGTTGGGCTGCCTCCTTATTGGCATGGTTTTGTAAAGCTTGCCGCCCGGCTTGTTCCATATAGATGATGGCTTGTTGTGTTGCCAGGTCTGTCCCGCTAGGCTGGTTAATTGCATGTTTCCAATGATGGGCTAGTACCGAATAATAGGGGGACAAATCAGCTCCATATCGGTCTTCATACCACTTGGCGACTGCCTGATGAAGCTGCCGTCTTTGGGCATAGAGCAACAAGGCGTAGGCCACTTCTTGCGTAATGACGTGCTTGAAAATATAAGCTAGATCGGGTTCAGGTGTGTCAATTTTGGCTAATTCTGTTTGTTCCATTACCTGCAAATATTGAGGTAAAGAAGACTTGTCTTGCTCGATAGGATGTACATCATGGAGAACCTGGTAAGCAAAGACACGGCCGATCACGCTGGCAACCTTCAGCATCAACTGGTGCTGTGGCAGAAGGCGATCCATGCGGCTGGTAATGACGCCTTGAATGGTGTCAGGGAAGTCCACTGCCCGTAGTTCCGTCATGCCTGGGGCCAGTTGTGCCCGCCCATTGGTAATTTCTAACACGCCACTGTCCTGTAAGGAAATGGCTAATTCCTCGCTGAAAAAGGGATGTCCAGCCGCTTTTTGCTGGATGAGAGACAGGACTTGTAGGGGCAGGGTGTTTACACCTAAGCGATTGCGGACAATAGCTTCGATGGCTGGTTGGGGTAAGGTGTCTAGAACGATATGACGGGTGAAACGGTCGTTTTGCAAAAAAGTGTACTCCATAGGCACAGTATCCGTCATAGGGCGTGTGATCAGCAGCATGAACAATCCAGGCACATCCCGATAGACCACTCGTGCCAGGGCCCATGAAGCTGAATCCAGCCAATGGCTATCCTCCAACGCCAGCATCATTGGTGTGCTGCGCGTGACATGCTGCAAAACTTGGACGCATAACTCTTGCGTATTTGTGGCTCGCACTTGTCCTGTCATTTGCTGTGTTAGCTCATTCTCCGGCCAGTCCAAGGGCAAGATAGCATTGAGCAAAGGTGCAAGGGGGAGGAGATCGGGATCGGCCGTTTCTAGCCAATATTGAATATGCCCTCGCCACTCATCACTTAAACGGGCTGTTTCAGTCAGCTTCAGCTTTTCCAATTCAAACACCTGGCCTAATATGGCTCGCCACACGTGATAAGGCGTGGCCCGATCGACTGCATCGGCTGTGCCTAGCCAATATGGCTGGCCCACTGCGTCGGCTCGGACTAGAAGATCAAATAAAAGGCGCGATTTGCCAATGCCAGCCTCACCTTCCACAATGACACAGTGGGCTGGTGCATCTGATTGCAGATTTTTCATCTGAGTGACTAAGGTTGCTAACTGCTCATCCCGGCCAATCATCGGGATGAGATCGCGGCCCTTGAGGGTAGCGGCCGTTTGCTCTTCTTGTTTGCCAGTGGGAGTATACAAGGTTAACGGCTGTTCTACCCCCTTCAGCACAAACTCACCCACCTTGGCGATTGTAAAAGAAGACAATGGTTTCGCTACTTGTTCCGTCATCAATATCTGACCGGGTTGTGCCTGATTCATGAGCCGGGCCGCGATATTGACCTCTTTGCCTAATACGCCATAAGTGCGGCGCAGTTGGCCACCATAGGCACCAGCGTGCATCTGTCCGCGACTGATACCCATTTGCAAATTCTGGATAAATTGGAGTTCGGGTGGCAGTTGCTGGAGGGTTAAAGCAGTGGCTACGGCTCTAGCCGGATCATCTTCATGGGCAATGGGTGCCCCAAAAACAGCATATAAATAGCTGCCTTTGTCCCCCATCGTTAATTGCAGCAAATGACCCTCATAGCGGGCCAATACGGTTTGTGTCCAACGCACAAACTCATCTAATTTGCGGCCAGCTTCCGGATCATGATCATAATCTAGGCCGCTAAACTTCACAAATAGGGCCACCGCTGGTCGCAGTTCGGCTAAAAAGCGTTCTTCACCCTCTTGCAACCGTTCAAATACAGGTGGCAACAGCCAATCACGTGCTTTATCAGGCAAAATTGAAGGTGCTTCCCCCCAAATGGTGGGGGCAGTCGGCTGACGCAGATTGGTGATGATGGCAAAGCTTTGCCCATTATGGTCTGAACGCCACTCTTGCACAATGAGGTTGTTGGTCAGGCTTTGCACGATTTCTGGACCGACGATAATCTCACCAGGATTGAGTATCTTTTCGGCTATGGCTGTGCGGTCAAGCAAGCTACCAGCCACGACTTCGATGGCTTGTAGATGAGGTGAGCCAACGAATAGTCGGCGAGCTTGTCCGGCCATGACAGCGATTTTGATGCGGAGGTTGATGGTACTGTGGGCGGGAGTGATGATGTTGGCAAAGTTGGGCATGATAGCTTGCATAGTGACAGCGCAATCTGTGGCCCGATGAGCGGGAGGAACGGCCGTTTTCTCCCCTTTCATCTCTTCATCAAACCAGCAAGTAATAGCATCACCACTAAAGCTGATGGTGCTGCCGCCGAAACGATGAACAACGGCCGTTAGAGCTCCAAAGACGTTATTCAGTTGGTGAGTAATCTCCTCAGCCCCTCGTTGAGGACCAAGCTCTTGTGCTAATGTTTCTGTAAGAGAAGTGAAGCCAGAAATATCTGCAAATAGAACCGCTCCTTGGGTTTTTTCGGGTAGTGCAACACCATGCGTCAGAGCAAAACGGCGATCTATAGGAATGTAACTGCTGACTATCTCCATATGCGCCTCCCGCAAAGCGCGCAGCCTGTCGGGGATGACAGGTAGTATATGTTGTGAGCTAAGATGTCAGGCTATTTTATAGAGAAATAGGAGGTGAGACAATACAAGACTGGGTTGGGCGATCCGGATTTGAGAAGTTTGGCGGCATGAACTCTTACTCTTTTGAGGGCCTCTATTCAGATAAGGCTCGGCGCATGGTGTCTGTCATATTGGGCCAGATAAAGGCTTTGACGTTGTTGGCAATCTGTTTGAGGTGATCAAAGTCGTGATAGGGCCATTCGCAGATGAAGTCCCAAGCGGATATGTCACCCAGGCGCGAATGAAACAGAACGCGGTTCAATTGATCGGCTGGTAGTTGCGTGACCCACTGAGCATAATGTTGTCGCTGTTGGGTAAGTTGGTGAAGAAGTTTGGTTGTGTCTTGAGTGCAATCGTGCCGCTTAGCGGCAATCATATTGACGTCAAGGCCTTGGAAGGACGGCCGTTCCTCTGCCAAAATGAGTTCCACCCGATCCGCAAAAGCCAGTTTGTCCATCTCGATTAAGTGGCCGATCACCTCATTGATACACCATTCATCAGGCGCGGGGTGGAAACGGAGAACGGCCGTATCTAGGCCAGCCACCACCTGATGCAATGTTTCTGGTGTCGTCCGCAAAATATTCCTGATCTGTTCTAAATCTATTGTCTTGTTCATGTAACCTCACCTAAACATCAATCATACCCTGATTTTGTCTGCTATGAAAAGCTAGAGTAGAGTGGATAAGAAATACTCGCTTACGGGATCATCACCCTTCCTTAACTGTCTCTTTACGGTGAATGTTTCCAAATTTGATATGCTATAATGGTAGGTAACCCTACATAAATAGGGTAGGTCATGATCGAGTGGCCTCAGGATAGCGTAGTATGTCATTGCTCCAACAACTCACCCAGCTTCTTAGCCAGCCACCTGGTACCATTATCTACCACCTGGTAACACTATTTGCGTTACAGGTGGTCTTTGCCGTTTCTTGGGGAAAGTGGCGGCGCAATCGTGAAGATGGCTTAGCCCGCCGGATGGCCTGGGCAGCCGGGATCATTTGGCTATTACGAGTGGCCTTGTTGGTGGTGGGGTTAATCGTGTCCGCCAATCCAACTATGGCTTTGTTGCCCCCTTTGAGGCAAGCTTTGCAATCGTTAACGGCCGTTTTCCTACTCTGGGCACTCTCAGTACAAAGCAGTCGTTGGCCCCGTCCTAGCGATACATTGTTAGGTATCGGTATCATAGTCATTCTAGTGCTGACCCTTTTTTTTGCCCAGGCATGGCGTACCTTGGCAACGCAAGGCATCCTATATGAAGTGTCGCAACAGGCCCTGTTTTGGCTCATATTTCAAATTGGCATTTATGCGACTGGCTTGTTGTTATCAATTTTGGATACCGAGGCGCAACGCTCATTACGGCCGTTTATCTTTGCCCTGTTCTTAGCCGCCAAAATGACCCAATTGGCCTTGCCCCCTGATGAAACATTAATCATTTGGCAACGGTTGGCTGAATTTATCGCCTTTCCTTTGTGGGCGGCTTTGGCCTATCGCCATGTGTTGCTGCCTTTACTTATTACGGAGGCCACCAGGCAACCAGCCACAGTCCAATTACATCAACTGTTGCAGCAAACAACGCGTATGGCTGCGCAGTCCTTTGACGATGAAGCCATTGTTTTAGAAGCGCTTCATGTAGTCCAGCAGGAAGTTGATCTTTCCTTTATAGCTTTAGGTTTGTTAGATTATGACAGTGTACGGGTGGTGAGTAATCGGCCCCAACCACATGAGAACCGACCCCAAAGTTGGCTGTTGGTGTTGTCCCATTGGCCGGCTTTGCGAACGGCCATAGAAACCCAGCAGCGTGTCGAATTGCAGCCCAATGGCTTAGGCGCACGACAATTGCATCAAATCCATGAGGAATTAGGCTTGCCGACCACATCCTTGCCCCCGATGGTGATACAACCCCTCGTCGCCGCAGATGAAAGTATTGGTTTGCTACTGGTATCCCATTCCACAGGCTGGTCTGAAGATGAGTTGCTGCTGATTCAGGCTTTGGCCGCTTATGTGGCTCAATTAGTGGCGAACGGCCGTCAGCACCGCCAAGCGCTTAGGGATGTTGTTGAAGCCAACATAACTGATCCTCCACCGGTAGGCACTGGCCGTGTGATTGCTCTTGAAGCAGACAACAAACGGCTACAAGAGGAAGTGCAATTAGCTTGGGATCGACTTTTCCAAGAAGAACAGCGTACCGCTTCAGCACGCCAGCAAGCACGTGATTTGGCAGCAACAATTAACGCATCTGGTGCCAGCCATAGCAGCAGCGAGATTGACAACCTGCGGGCAGAAATCGAATCTTTACGAGAATCCCTCTTTCAGGCGGAGGAGGCAGTGGCTATGGCTTCAGCCTCAGACAGCGGGTTGAGCACAGAGTGGGTTATGCACGCCATTACCCGCTATTCGGGCGAATTGGAAGAGGCACATGGTCGCATTGAGTATTTGGAAGCAGAATTGCGCAATCGGCATGAGGATAGTCCCCGTTATGAGATGATCACTTCTTTGGCAGAGGAGTTACGCACCCCACTCACTTCCATTGCTGGCTATACAGATCTCCTCCTCGGCGAATCGAGTGATGAGCTAACGCCTAAGCAACAAGACTTTCTGCAACGTGTGCGGGCCAATACGGAGCAGTTTGGCACAGTTTTGGATCAATTGATTCATGTGGCAAAAGTGCGGGATGATTCTGCTGCACCTGATAGGAAGTTGGTGGATACGCGTGAGGTAATTGAGTCGGCCGTTCACACAGTTATTGCTTGTATGCAGGACAAAAATTTGCGCTTAGATATGAATATCCCTGACGATTTGGATCCTTTATCTATTAATAGGGAAGCGTTGCAGCAGATTATGGTAAATCTATTGGATAATGCTTGCCAATCCTCGCAACGAAACGGCCGTGTAGCTGTCACCGCCCACATGGAAACATTGACGGATGGGAGCCACGATGAACCCGTGCGTTTTGTCCATATTGCCGTCACTGATAGTGGACGGGGTATTAATATGACCGATCAAGCACATGTGTTCAACCCCCATCTGCAAACGGAAGCCCCTCTGATCGAGGGTTTAGGTGATACAGCGGCGGGTTTGGCAGTGGCCCGCAATTTGACCCAGACTTATGGGGGTCGGATTTGGCTGGATAGCGAAGTGGGGCAGGGCAGCACGTTTTCGCTTATTTTCCCCTTAAATTCGGCAAATGGGTTTGATGCACACAATCAAAAGGGCTGATTGACTGGTCATGGAAGCGACGTATTACGATTGGCGTTCTAATTTCATTTTGATGATTAGTGTGATCGTGACGGTTGTGGTTGCTTTGCTGTTGGCGCAATTAGATGAACTGCAAAGTCTGCCGCCCGTTACAGAAACGGCCGTTGTTGTTGCTCGTGTCACCGTCACACCTAGTCAAACCCGACCTCCGTTTACGCCAGAAGACAAACCTTCCCCCCGGCCGCCCACTGCTACCCCCACTATTCAAGTCGTTTTGAGTGCTACAGCCACCCCAGTGCCCATGTTACCTACTTGTGAAGCTATTCCAGCCGATTGGCTGCCCTATGATGTAGTATTGGGAGATTCTCTGATGTCGCTGGCAGCTACATCCCAGGCCAAAGTGGCTGAATTGATGCAAGCCAACTGTTTGCGAACGAGCCAATTGGAACCTGGTATGACCATCTATCTCCCACCCAGCCCACCGCCATCGCCACCGCCATGCGGCCCGCCACGCTGGTGGGTTTTATATGTGGTGCGGCGCGGGGATACGATGTTTTCACTGTCTGTGAGGACAGGGACAACGGTGGCCGCCATTATGGATGCCAACTGCTTATCTAGCTCCAATTTGGTGGCTGGCCGGCAAATCTATTTGCCCATGTTGCCGCCATTGCCGACACCGACAGCGTTGCCACCAACAGCGACTTTTACCCCAGAACCGCCTACGCCAACAGCGACGCCTACACAAATACCTACACCGACTGCCACTACTACCCCTATTCCACCTACAGCCACGACAACGGCCGATCCGCCCACGGCTACACCTACAAACACGCCAGTGCCAACCGAGACGACAACGGCCATTCCTCCGACTGCCACAGCCACCACGGCTGTGCCCACTGCCACGCCAACCATTAGTGCAACGCTGACAGTGACTGCCACAGCTACGATAACGGCCGTTCCGCCCACGCCTACGGCTACTATGACCCCTACTGTAACCATGTTCCCTACATCATCCCCTACTGTGACGCCAACACCCTCTGCCACGGCTGTGCCAACTGGTACAATCACACCGACTGCTACCGCATCAGCCTCGCCGACTGCCACCGTAACGGTGACTGCTACCCCAATGCCCACCGATACGCTGGCTCCTTAGCCGCTTTGCTGACAACTTGGACTTAAAGTGGCCTGTGTTATAATCGCTGGCTGGTTTAGCAAAAGATGGTACAGTCTAACGATGAGACGGAACAGCTTCGCCACTCCATTCTGGCGCAGGTAGCTGAATATTACGAGAAGACACACGCGGAACGGCCGTTTATCCCTGGCGAAACGATGGTCAATTATGCAGGTCGTGTTTTTGATGCCCAAGAGATGCAAAATATGGTGGATGCTGTGTTGGACTTCTGGCTGACGGCTGGTCCTTATGCTGAAAAATTTGAGCAGAAACTCGGCCGTTTTTTGGGCGTGCGAGAGGTTATCCCCGTCAATTCCGGTTCATCAGCCAATCTGGTGGCCATGTCCACCCTCACTTCCTGGCAATTAGGTGATAAACGTTTGTGCCCTGGCGACGAGGTTATCGTCCCGGCGGCCAGCTTTCCCACTACAGTTAATCCCATTATCCAAAATCAACTTACGCCTGTTTTTGTGGATAGCTGTTTGGGTGATTTTAATTTAGATGTAGCACAATTAGAAACGGCCGTATCCCCGCGTACCCGCGCCCTCATCTTTGCCCATACCCTGGGCAACCCCGGCGACATGGATGCCATCATGGCCTTTGTCCAAAAACACAATCTATTCTTAATTGAGGATACATGTGATGCCTTAGGGTCTCGTTGGGACGGCCGTTTGCTGGGCACATTTGGTCATCTAGCTACCCTCAGCTTTTATCCGGCCCATCATATCACCATGGGCGAGGGTGGCGCAGTCTATACCAATCGTCCCCGCTTAGCCAAGATCGCCCGGGCTGTGCGCGATTGGGGTCGAGATTGCTACTGCGGTTACGACAACCCTATCAATGGCAAATGTGGCATCCGCTTCGAGCGAGAAGTGCCAGGGATTCCCGGTTTCTACGACCACCGTTACTATTACACCGAAATTGGCTACAACCTGAAAATGACCGATCCTCAAGCTGCTATGGGGCTGGCGCAAATGGACAAGTTGCCCGACTTTATTGCGGCCCGGAAGCGTCATTTTGCCTATTTATATGAGGGCTTACAGCAGTTTCAAGAGTTTCTTACGCTGCCAACCTGGCACAAAAAGGCTGACCCGTCTTGGTTCGCCTTCCCCTTGTTAGTGCGTTCAGATGCTCCCTTAATGCGCCATGAACTCACCCGCTTCTTGGAGGCCAACAAGGTGCAAACCCGGCTGCTCTTTGCAGGCAATATCCTTAAACAGCCTGGATATCAACAGATGAACCACCGAGCCATTGGTAATCTGCCCATTGCTGACGAAATTATGCGCAGTGCCTTTTTCGTGGGTGTCTATCCCGGCCTAGATACAGCTCGCTTAGACTATATGCTAGAAATATTTGAGAAGTTTTTCAAAAATGTCTAAAAAATTATCTGTCATCATTTGCTGTTACAATGAACGCCCCACCATCATGGAGGTGATTGAAAAGACCCAAGAGGTCAATTTGGGGCCAGGTTGGGAACGTGAGATTATCATTGTGGATAATTGCTCGACTGATGGCACACGGGAGTTATTACAGACGATTGATGACCCAGAAATAAGGGTTATTTTCCATGAGCAAAATATGGGCAAAGGGATGTCTATCCGTACTGGCATCAACAACACCAGCGGCGATTACCTCATTATTCAGGATGCTGACAAAGAGTATGATCCGGCTGAACATCCTAAATTTTGTCGCAAGGTAGAGGAAACGGCAGCAACGGCCGTTTACGGTTCTCGTATTTTGGGCGGCGATGTGAAGTACGAATATGCTCACGCCTACCTGGGTGTGCGCGTTTGGACATTTGTCACAAACCTCCTCTTCGGCAGCCAACTCACCGACGTCGGCACTGGCACCAAAATGGTCAAAGCCAAAGTCGCCAAATCGCTCCACCTCACCCTGACCGGCTTCAATTTAGAGTTCGAGCTAACCAATAAAGTGCTGCTCAGCGGTCACAACATCGTCGAGGTGCCCATCAATTACGACCCACGCACCTATGCCGAGGGCAAAAAAATCACCATCGCCGATGGCTTCAAAATCATCATGACCATGCTGCGCGACCGCTTGGGGCTAACACCTGTATTAAAATCAACAGTAAAATCAATAGAAGGAATGCAAATGTAATTAGTGAACTTGTCATTCAAACAACCTTACCTAGCAACGTAGCATTCCGAACGAAGTCTTCGGACTTCGGAATGACAATTAGCACAATTACCCAATTATCTAATATGAATATCACTATCACTGGCTCCATTGCCTACGATTATCTTATGTCCTTTCCTGGCCGTTTTGCCGACAATATTGTGGCAGGTCAGATTGAAAATATCAGTCTTAGTTTCTTGGTGGAATCGCTGAAGCGGCAACGGGGGGGGACTGCCCCCAACATTGCCTATACATTGGCCTTGCTGAACGGCCGTCCCCGGGTCATGGCGACGGCTGGAGAAGATTTTGATGAGTACCGGGCATGGTTGGATGCCCAAGGCGTGGATACCTCTGGCATTGTCCAGATCGCAGACGACTATTGTGCCTCCTTTTTTGTCAATACCGACAGCGAGCAAAACCAAATTGCCAGCTTTTATACTGGCGCAATGGCGCATGCTAGCCATCTCAACTATGCCGAACATGCCCCTGCCACAGACCTGACCATCATTTCGCCTAATGATCCCGAAGCTATGAAAAAATATGTGGCTGAGTGTAAAGCAGCTGAAATCCCCTACATCTATGACCCTAGCCAGCAAATCATCTGGCTCACAGGTGAAGAGTTGCAATATGGTCTCGAAGGCTGTTATTTGCTGACGATAAATGAATATGAATTGGGGCTGATCCAGCAAAAAACGGGCTTGAGTCAGGCAGAAATTCGGTCACGAGTTGGCGGTTTGTTGGTTACCAAAGGGGAGAAGGGGGCTTGGTTGGTGATTGATGATGTTGAGCTTGATATCCCTTCAATAGCACCCCGAAAATTGGTAGAGCCAACCGGGGCTGGTGATGCTTTTCGGGCTGGTTTGCTGCGCGGGATTCAAATGGAATTGCCCTGGTCAATCATCGGGCGCATGGGGGCATTGTGTTCGGCCTATGTGCTGGAGCAGATGGGAACCCAAAAGCACTATTTTACACGAGAAGAGTTTGTGGCTCGTTATCGTCAGCATTTTGATGATGAGGGAGCACTAGATGGGTTGTTGATGTAATTGTCAGATACTGAAGCTGTTGTAGCGAGCCCATCATGACTAATCAATAATACAGCAAAAATTCTAACGACTAGGAGATATATTTCAGATGGAATTTGATATTAAGAATGTAGAGTTGGCCCCCGGCGGTCGGCATCGGATGGATTGGGCTGAGCAAGAGATGCCGGTTTTGAAAGGGATCGGTGAACAGTTTGGCGATGATCGGCCGTTTGCCGGGATTCGTATGGGGGCTTGCATGCATGTCACCACAGAGACAGCTAACTTGATGCGGGCCTTGCAGGCGGGTGGTGCCGATGTGGTGTTGTGTGCCAGCAACCCTCTGAGCACACAGGACGATGTAGCTGCAGCTCTCGTTTCCCATTACGAGATACCCGTCTTTGCTATCAAGGGTGAGGACAACGAGACCTACCACAATCATGTGAACGCGATTTTGGATCACAAGCCACACATCGTCATGGATGATGGGGCTGATGTGGTGAGTACCCTGCACAAATCACGCCGAGAGCTGCTGCCTAATATTATTGGCAGCACTGAAGAGACAACGACGGGTTTGGTGCGATTGCGGGCGATGGCCAAAGATGGAGCTTTAGAGTTCCCTGTCATGGCTGTGAATGATGCTTTGACCAAACATCTATTTGACAATCGTTATGGCACGGGCCAATCTACAATGGACGGTATTGTACGTGCCACCAACTATCTGGTGGCGGGTAAAACAGTTGTGGTTGTAGGTTATGGTTGGTGCAGCCGAGGCATTGCTATGCGGGCCAAGGGCTTGGGTGGCAACGTTATTGTCACTGAGATAGACCCTTTGAAGGCATTGGAGGCCGTTATGGATGGTTTCCGGGTCATGCCTATGATGGCAGCGGCCAAAGAAGGAGATATTTTTGTCAGTGCTACTGGCAATAAGCATGTGATGGATCAGCATCATATGGAAGTGATGAAGGATGGGGTTTTGCTAGCCAATTCAGGCCACTTTGATATTGAAGTGAATAAAGAGGCTTTACGTGCTTTGTCGGTGGATGAACCGGCTCGGGTACGGCCGTTTGTGGATCAATACACGTTGAAAGACGGCCGTAAACTTAATTTGCTTGGTGAGGGTCGCCTCATTAACTTGGCTGCTGCCGAGGGTCATCCAGCTTCAGTGATGGATATGAGCTTTGCCGGGCAAGCAATGGCTGCCAAATACCTGCTAGATCACAAGGGTCAGTTATCTAATCAAGTTCATACGGTCCCTGAGGAAGTCGATCAAGAGATCGCCCGCATTAAGCTGGCCTCGATGGGCATTCAGATTGATGCTCTGACTGATGAACAGTATCATTACCTCAATAGTTGGGAAGAAGGCACTTAATTAGGTGTCAGGTTTCAGGTGTCAAGCGTAATCTAAATATGGCGCTTGGCACCTGGAACTTAAATACCCGACCCTATGAATTCCCCCCTCGACGAAGCCAAACAGAATCGCACCGGGTTTGTTCGTACTGCGCGACTTTACTCCAATATTGTTAGTCCGCCGACAATTTTCGCGGTGTTAGGGCTGGCTCTAGCTTGGCATCAATTAGCCCTCTGGCCTGGCTTTTTGTGGGCGGCCGTTTATGGCCTGATTGTCTCATTGGCTCCTATCCTTTTTGTACTCTATTTGCTGAAAACGGGACGCATTAAGGAGTTGCACATGAGCAATACCAGCGAACGGCATTGGCCCTATTTGGCGGCCGTTCTCTGTGCAGCCCTGGCCTATGGTTTGATCACTTGGTTTGATGGCCCCGACTTATTGCGCTGCCTTTCTTTATTCAATGTAATCGAATTGGCCGCTTTGGGGCTTATCAACGTTGTTTGGCTAATTAGTATCCATGCTACGGGTGTGATGGCAGCTTTTATCATCGTCGGCCTTGTCTTTGGTTGGACGGCCAGCCTTATTGTGGTGCCCTTCGTCATCTCGGTTTGCTGGGTGCGCCTCTATCTCAAACGCCATACCCTGGCCCAAGTGGGAGCTGGACTCTGTTTGGGATTGGTTTCGGTTGTATGGGTTTTGACGTTGACAGGCTGTTTTTGATTGATGTGACCCATGTTTGAACAAGATCGTTTCCTTGTACGCCTACAGCAATACGTTTTGCATGAATCAGCGATTGCTGTCTGTTTTTTGGCCGGATCATACGGCCGTCGCCAGGAAGACCCTTACTCTGATTTAGATGTCGCTTTTGTCTTCGCCCATGAAGGGCAGCGTGAGGCGGTGTGGGCCAAGCGGCGTGAAGTAGTGAACCAAGCCATGCCCTATGTGCCGTCGCGCTCATTTGAGGGGGAACATGTACGGCCGTTTTTCCACATCGCCCTCTATAGCAACGGGGCCAAGGTGGATTACCGCTATGAGGTTATGGCCCAGATGCAGCCTAATCCCTGGGATCGGGATTTGCGGATATTGAAGGATACCTCTGAAAAATGGGGTGAGCAGTACCAGTACAGTTGTGCCCAAACTTTCCACACCATGCCCCGCCTCACTACCGCTGAGTTGACGGCTATAGACAACCGCTTTTGGGTCATGTTTTGGGATGTGTTCCGCCAAGTTTTGCGTGGCGATCATGACAAGCCCTTTGAAATTTATGTGCAGCTATTACACTTTTCACTGCCACCCTTGTTGGCAGTATTGCCCCCGGAGGAACCAGCGCGGCAACGTGTACAGCAGGCTTTTTTCAGCCAGGATACTAAAGCGACAGCACAGCAGATGGCCCAGTTGTTGGATGGATATTTGGCGGTGCGATCGGCCGTTATCCAGCGTCTCAACCTCGATTTTATAGCCGATCACTCGTTTGAGTCGGCTATCCAAAATCTGATAAGGCAACATGTTTAAGAAGGATGGCAACCCATGAGTAGATTCATCATCGAAGGCGGCCACCAGCTAAAAGGAACTATCACCGCCAGCGGTAACAAAAATGCGGCTCTAAAACTACTGCCAGCTTGCCTCCTCACCGATGAAACCGTTACCCTGCACAATATTCCCGACATTCAAGATGTTCGTACCACCATTGCCCTTTTACATGATTTGGGTGTAGAAGTCACTTCATTAGGGGGAGGGAGTTGGCGAGTTCAGGCCCAAAATGTGGCTAAAACGGAACTCAATCGAGAGTTGGCAACCCGGACGCGTGCCTCCTTTGTCTTTTCGGGGCCAATGTTAGCTCGAATGGGGCATGTTGAGTTGCCTGTGCCAGGAGGGGATGTCATTGGCGGACGGCCGTTAGACACACACATTCACTCTCTGGCCGCTTTAGGCGTTCATGTAGACACCAGCAAGCGCGGCCTTTTTCGCATGAATGCCGATCCTATCCACGCCGGTGGTTATGTATTGCTAGCCGAAGCGAGTGTGACGGCGACGGAGAACGTGATCATGACGGCCGTTCTTGCCCCTGGCGAGACTGTTATAGACAATGCTGCGAGCGAACCCCATGTCCGTGATCTCTGCCGCTTCCTCAATCAAATGGGGGCCAAGATTGAAGGTATTGGCAGCAATCGGCTCTTGATTCAGGGCGTTGAACGATTAGGCGGTGCAGAATTCAGTATCGGCACGGATTTTATGGAGGTAGGTAGTTTTATTGGGGCAGCGGCCGTTACCGGCGGTGAAATCCGTATCAAAAATGCCGATCCTCAGCATCTGGGCATGATTCGCCTTGTTTACGAGAAGCTGGGGGTGCATTGGCTGGTCGAGGGGCAAGATGTTGTTGTACCTGCTGACCAAGCCATGTCTATCCAAAAAGCCCTAGGCGGGCGCGTGCCAGCCATTAAGCCTATGCCCTGGCCCGGCTTTCCCCCAGATTTGATGAGTATCGCTGTTGTCATAGCCACCCAAGCCAATGGCACCATTTTGCTGCATGATTGGATGTATGAAAGCCGCTTCTTCTTTGTAGACCATCTCAGCTTTATGGGAGCCAGCATTGTTTTATGTGATCCGCATCGTGTGTTGATAAACGGCCGATCCCCTCTCTACGCCAACAACCATGGTGTGCCTAGCCCTGATATTCGGGCTGGCATGGCGATGCTTCTGGCCGCGCTCTGTGCCGAAGGCAAAACTACCATCCACAATATCCAACAAATTGATCGTGGTTATGAAAACATAGAACAAAAACTACGCTCACTCGGTGCCCACATACAACGCTTTAATGGTAAACTCCGATCAGAGGAATAACATTATGCCCGACTCAGAAAGCTTCAGCGAATTCAAGAATTCCTTCTCCTATGGTTCCCGTACTGATCTCAACTTCAAATTTCTCAAAGCCTTGCCAGAAGCCGAAACTGCCCAATTCTTTCAAGAGCTACTCTGGAAAATGGGTGATTTCATCAATGATGGTGAGCAAATGCCTCTTATTGAACATGTGCGGGATTGGCAAACGCGCTCCTATTCCTCCTCGACCCCTTACTGGGTGTATGAGGACAGCCCTTTTACCCATTTGTCTAAGCCACTGGCTCAAAGCCACTTGGCCCTCATCACCTCTACCGGGCATTTTGTGAGTGGCGATGATCCGCAGCCCTTTGGCGAAACGGATATGACGCAACAGGAGGCCATTGAGCGCATTGGCGATTTTCTGCGTGCAGAGCCACAACTTTCGGAAATTCCCATAGACACGCCAGCCGCCCAGCTTCAAGTGCGGCACGGCGGCTACGATATTCGTGGGGCACAAGCCGATCATAATACCTCATTGCCTCTAGATCACCTACAGGAGTTGGCGGCGGAAGGAGTGATTGGCAATTTGCACCCTACCGCTTACTCATTTGTAGGGGCTACTGCCCAAAACAGGTTGCTCAATCAAAGTGGCCCAGAATGGTTGCAGCACTTTCAGGCCAAGGGGATCGAAGCCGCGCTGCTTGTACCCGTCTGACCAGTTTGCCATGTGTCCGTGGGACACTTAGCGCGATTATTGGAAGAGGGGGGCATTGCTACAGTTGTGGTGGCGGCACAACCTTTTCGTACCCGTCTATTGGCTATGTCCCTGCCTCGTTTGTTGCTAACCCCACATCCAATGGGGCGTGTGTTGGGGGCACCTGGGGATGTTGATCGGCAGCGGGAGGCAGTGATGGCTGCCTTGGAGCTTTTAAGGAGAGCCACACAAGGCAATACAATTTTAGAGTTACCGGGCACGTACCGGGTGGCTTAAGTGTCGTCACTATCACCAAACAGGTCCCGTATTTCTTGTTCCCAAATATCGTCGAGAGGGAGAAACGGCCGTTCCGTGAACGATTCTGTCACCTGCTCCAGATAATCACGCGCTTTTAATTGAGGATATTTACCCTCAAGCTCAGTGATCTTATCATCCATTGTTTCTACTAGCTCATAACTGCGGCGTTCCAAATCCGCCAAATTCAAGTCTAGATTTAACATATGATTGCAGCGACGCATGACATCGTGCCAAGCCTTATAATCATTTTCAATGCGTATGCCTTGAGGTAAGAGATTAGATTGTCCGAAATCATAGGCAGGCACAAAGCTATAAAAGGCTAAAAACTCAATTTCTGCCTGCTCGGCATAATGGGCTAGATAAGACCCAATGCTAGAGCCTCCCTCATAATTGGAAAAGCGCACCGCATATTTTTGCAATTCGGCCTTCATGGAGGGCAAACTGTACAGACAGCCAATCTCCCGCTCCAAATCATAGGGTACAGGCCCATACACTCCGCCAAAAGAGATAATACGCTGTACGCGCAGTTCGCGCACAACAGTCAAAAAAGCTTCGGCATAATGGTCTACATTCAGGTGAGGTTCTTCCCCCAAAAAGATGACCAGCCCTTTGTCCTTATGCTCCCAGTAGAAAAACTCATTGCGTCGTACATCTAGTGAATGAATATGACCATCTTCCATCTTAATATTAGGTCGTAGCAGGTGGTGTGTACCTGGAATTTGGAAGAGATAAAAGCCATCATCACCCATCTCGGCGATTATTTCGGCCTCTGTTAAATGAATAAGATATTCTGGCAAACCAGACGAGATAGACCCGGCATCAGCCCACTGATGCCAACCGGCCAGCATGTAAACTTCATTGGCAGTAGGTCTTTTTAGAATTCGGATACGTTCAGCCATGATGTTTCATCCCTGGCACAACCAAAAGCTCCATGAGGCGGGGGGTTTGGTTTGCCGCTATTCGCTGATTACATTGTATAGCTAAGTGACCTTTTCCAGCAATAACTCCAATGTTGTTACTATATTGGGCCAAGGAACAGGAGCCAATTCCTGTGATTTATTCACTTAAGTGTGTCACAGTTTAAAATTAGAGAAAGGAAAACTGTGACACCTCAGGTTTGGCGGTTTATTCCACTGAATTTTCTATAATAATGAACCGCCAAACACTTAAGAGTTGCCCTTGCTTGGTTCTGGCCTACAATTTAGCGTTTGATGAACGCACGACGATTGACGCAATCATTTTATGCACGCCCAGCTTGTACAGTAGCGACGGCTTTATTGGGCAAACGATTGGTGCGGCAGTGGCAGGGACATCGCCTGAGCGGTCTTATTGTGGAGACGGAGGCCTATTGTGATAGCGATGAACTGGATTTGGCCTGTCATGGGGATCGGGCCAATGGTGGGCGCCCGACTAAGCGCACGGCCGTTATGTTTGGCCCGGCTGGTTTTGCTTACGTGTACTTTACTTATGGGATGCACTGGATGTTCAATGTGGTGACGGGGCAACCCAGTCAAGCCAATGCCATTCTCATTCGGGCCTTGCAGCCAGACGGCGGGGATGAGGTGATGCAGATGCTGCGAAACGGCCGTACCCATGCCCAACTCACCAATGGCCCCGCCAAGCTGGCCCAAGCTCTAGCCATAGACAAATCCCTGAATGGCACAAACCTTTGTGCTCCCGATGGGGTTATATGGATAGAGACAGGCATCGAAGTTGCACCGTCAGCTATCAGTAGCGGCCCTCGCATCGGTTTGGGCCAAACGCCAGAACCCTGGTTGTCAATGCCCTGGCGCTATTGGTTGCAAGGCAATCCCTTTGTCTCAAACTAGAATGCTAACTCAAAGGTGACAGTCACTGCCGAAAGTGACTGTCACCTTGAAGTAGGAGAGAATATGAAATTGTTAGAAGGAAAAAAGGGTCTGATTTTTGGTGTTGCCAATAAGAACTCTATTGCTTGGGGTATTGCTCAAGCCTTGAGTGCCCATGGGGCAGAACTTGGCTTTAGCTATGGTCTGGATAAATTAGACCGTCGTGTAAGACCCTTAGCTGCCGATCTAGGTGTGACCTTTGTAGAGAAGTGTGATGTGACCTCGGATGAGGAGATTGCTGTGACGATGAATAAAGCGGCCGATCACTTTGGCACGATTGATATTTTGGTGCATTCGGTGGCTTATGCTACCCGGGAAGACCTTTCGGGCCGTTTTGTGGATACTAGCCGGACTGGTTTTGCCACTGCTATGGATGTAAGTGCCTTTAGTTTGGTAGCTTTGTCGCGAGCGGCCGTGCCTCTGATGCCCGATGGTGGCAGCATTATCAGCATGACCTATTATGGCGCGGAGAAAGTTGTGCCCCATTACAATGTGATGGGTGTGGCCAAGGCGGCGTTAGAGGCGAGTAGTCGCTATCTGGCTGCCGATTTGGGACCGCAAAATATTCGTGTCAATGCAATTTCGGCTGGGCCGATCAAAACCTTGTCAGCAGCCGGTATTGCTGGTTTCCGCAAGATGCTGAGTTATACGGAAGAGCGTGCCCCGCTGCGCCGCAATGTGGATCAGGCTGAAGTAGGCCAAACGGCGTTATGGTTGTGCAGCGATTTAAGCAGCGGTGTGACAGGTGAGGTGATTTATGTGGATGCGGGCTACAATATCTTGGGTATGCCGGAGCCTCCAGAAACATGGGATGCGTAGGTTGTGTTATTTTGAGGCACTTGGTTCCTTAGCCTTATCTGGACAAGCCAGAAAGATGGGACATAAAGGGGCACAGTGCTCAACCTAGGTTTGACAAACGGCCGTTCTCCCATGTATACTCACGCGGCTTAAAAGTTAATAAAATAATCATCCTTTTATCAAGAGCAGCTGAGGGACCGGCCCGAAGAAGCTGCAGCAACCCCCCCCGTTGTGGGAAGGTGCTAATTCCGACAGTACACGCTGGAAGATAAGGGGCAAATGTAATTTTGCCAGCCTCTTGATAAATTTCAAGAGGCTTTTTTTGTCAAAAAGTAAAATATTTTGGAGGTAACCCATTACATGACAACATTTATGACTGCTCCCAGCCTTCTGTTCACATCAGAATCAGTGACAGAAGGCCATCCCGACAAAATGTGTGACCAGATTAGTGATGCCATTCTAGATGCACTGATAGAACAGGACCCTCAGGCACGGGTGGCTTGCGAGACGGCCGTTAAAACGGGCTTCGTGATGCTCCTGGGCGAAATTAGCACCACTGGCTTCGTCGAATTCGATAAACTGGTGCGCCAAGTCGTTAAGGACATTGGCTTCGACGATAGCAGCAAGGGCTTCGACGGTAATACCTGTGCCGTCCAAGTCGCTATCGCCAGCCAGAGTCAGGACATTGCCCAAGGTGTAGATGTGGCCTTGGAATACCGCGACGATGACGAAGACGCGGCTTTGGAAGAAGTGGGGGCAGGTGATCAGGGGATGATGTTTGGTTTTGCCTGTAATGAAACAGATGCTCTCATGCCCATGCCCATTCATTTGGCCCACCGCCTCACCCGCCGCTTATCAGAAGTGCGGCGCAATGGCACATTGCCTTGGGTGCGCCCTGATGGTAAGTCACAAGTGACTGTGGAATATCAGTATGGCAAGCCAGCCCGTATACACACTGTGCTCATCAGCACACAGCACGCGCCAGAAGTGAGTAATGAGACTATTCGTCAAGGCGTTATTGAGCATGTCATCAAGCCCGTGCTGCCAGCGGATATGGTGGATGATGACCTACGGATTTTTGTTAATCCCACTGGCCGTTTTGTGGTGGGTGGCCCAATGGGTGATGCGGGGGTGACGGGGCGTAAGATTATTGTAGACACTTATGGCGGCATGGGCCGGCATGGTGGTGGCGCTTTTAGCGGCAAGGATTGTACTAAAGTAGATCGCAGTGCCGCTTATGCGGCCCGTTGGGTGGCTAAGAATATTGTGGCGGCAGGATTAGCCGAGCGTTGCGAGGTGCAGGTGGCTTATGCCATTGGGGTGGCACGTCCCTTGAGCATTAATGTGGAAACCTTTGGCACCAGTGAACTGTCGTCTGAACAGTTGGTAGAGTTAATTGAGGCGCATTTTGATTTGCGCCCTGGAGCTATTATCCGTGATCTAGATTTACGACGGCCGATTTACCGCAAAACGGCCGCTTATGGCCATTTTGGCCGCGATGATATTGATGCACCTTGGGAGAATACAAACAAAGCTGACGCACTACGGCGGGCAGCGGTTCGATTTTTGGAACCAGTGTTGGCTTAGCCAGTAATCAGTTGTCAGTTGTCAGTATTCAGTGGTTAGTGTTTGGTATACCGATGCTGCTCGCTGATTACTGCTCACTGATTACTGTTTGCTGAGAAATCAAAAATGGAGCCGACATTTTCGGTACGGGATGTACCTGTATATGGTGACGTTATTTTAGCTCCCATGGCTGGGTATTCTGATGTACCTTATCGAGCCTTATGCCGAGCATATGGCTCAGCCATGCACTATACGGAGTTTGTGCCAGTGGAGGCTTTGCTGGGGAAGCGGCGGCAAAATCGCTTTTGGCAGCGATTGGACAAACAGGTGGGGGAACGGCCGTTTGTCTGTCAAATTTTCGGCAATAATGCCCAGAAAATCTTGCAGGCGGCCCAGAATATTGAGGCCTTAGAGCCGGACATTATTGACATCAACATGGGTTGTGCCACGCGCAAGGTGAGCGGGCGGGGGGCGGGCGTGGGCATGATGCCTCAGCCAGAATTGGTGGCGGAGACGTTTCGCTTGCTCAGCCAACATCTGTCTGTGCCGATCACCGGCAAGATTCGCTTGGGCTGGGATGCGGATGAGCAGAATTTTTTAGAGATAGCCCAAATTCTGGAAGAGAATGGGGCGGCGCTCATTGCCATGCACGCCCGCACCAAGATACAAAAGTATGGGGGACGAGCCAATTGGGATGCCATTGGCGAACTATGCCAAACGGTGTCTGTGCCGGTGATTGGCAATGGGGATGTGCAAACGGCAGCGGATATTGACGCTATGTTGGCCTACACGGGCTGCCAAGCGGTGATGATTGGCCGGGCGGCTATTGGCAATCCCTGGATTTTTGGGCGAATTGAGCGATCTGACTTGGCGTTGACCGATATTTTGCAGGCGGTGCGGCTGCACAGCCAGGAGATGATGGCCTATTATGGCGAACGGTATGGCCTGATCCAGTTCCGCAAGCATTTGAAGCGATATTTGGCGGATGTGCCGCAGGCGCGGGCTGTCTTGCCGGAGATGCTGCGGGTGGAAACGGCCGTTGTTTTTGTTGATTTGTTGAATGGCTTAGAAACGGCCGTTACTCAGCTTCCGGGTCAGGAATCGTTACGGGTTCATTAAAACCAAAAGAAGCCACCTGAGTGGTCACAGTCATTTCTTCGCCTTCGATGACGATAATCATCTCTATAAATGCTTTACGCACCAGCATGTCGTTTTGCCCAATCCAGGAACGGCCGTGGCCACTATTCTCACCCGCGCCGGCGGTAAAGAGGTCGGCCATCTCTTCGCCCAAGATGCTGGCAAAGTAGGTGTTGACATCAAGGGTGAAGGCTACCTCATAAACAGGAATGTCATCAATGACTGTCCCGCCAACGACTTCTGCCTCTTCCATAAATTCGCTGAGAATTAGCTGCTGTAAGCCTTCCTGAGAGAACATTTCGGAGTCGGCAAATTCGGTAGTGATGTCGCGCCAAGGGCCATCTTCTTCCCGCAGCCAGAGCCGCTCGTTGTCTTGTACGGTTTCATTGTAGGTTGTCACGGGATCATTGTCGCCGAAGGTGAACACAATGTCGGTGCGGCAGTAGGCGCGGTCAGGCAGTTCGGTGGCACAGTTCTGGATCATGCGTTGTTCAAAGCCAGGGGCTATGACGGAAACGTTTTGCCTGAATTGACTTGTTTCTAAGCTGCGGGCACGGGCTTCGCTGTCTAGCATAAGCTGCATGGCATCTAGCTCGGTACCATCGCTTAGGGGCTGGGCAGTGGGGATGGGCGGTTCGGGTGTGGGTGTTAGGGTGGCTTTGGTAGGTGTGTCGGTGGCGGCTGCCGCAGTGGATGTGTTGGTAGCGGCTGGCTCTTGGGTAGGTGGCACGGCCGTTTCGGTGGGAGCAGTTGTGTGGGTGGGAACGGCTGTTTCAGTGGGGGCGGGTGTATGGGTAGGTGGCACGGCCGTCTCGGTGGGTTCTGGGGTGTCGGTGACAGCAGCGATCTCTTGGGTGGGAACGGCCGTTGCTGCCGCTTCTTCTGCGCCTGATTGACAAGCAACCAGACCCAAACCGATATACAATATGCCAATAAGTCCTATTAATTTTTTCATGATTCCTCCCTCGGAAATTATGATTGTTCAAAAAGAATGTGATTGTTTGTCGTAGGATACACCATTAAGGAGGGTTATCAAACTGGACTTTGGTTAGGGTAGCAACGGCCGTTTTTTTACACAATGGTTGGCTGACGACTGGGCAACGGCCGATCTCCTATTCACTCTAGCGCAAGCTATCGAATTGGGCTTTGATCATGTCGCGTTCGGCCGTTTTGCGCTCGATCTTCTTTTTCAGATTCTCAATCATCTCGGCCATCAAGTCGCGGCCCTGGCGGCGGGCCAATTTGACCTCTAGGCTGAGGCGCACACTAGATTTATTGGGCAGATTTTGTAGTTCGGCCCGGACTTTGCGGAAGCGGTGTTGAGTACGATACAGTTCATCTTTGAGTTTTTGGATGGTTTCGGCGGGGGTGAGCACAGGTTCGGCCACAGCCTTGATGGGTTGGAACTGACGACTTTCTAAATCTTCTACCAAGGCCTGTAACTTGGCTCCATCTTGGCTCTTGTAAGCCTCATTTACTTCCACCATCATAGTCGTGCGGAAATCACGATCTTCATCATCTTCGGCCAAGTCGGGATGGTACTGTTTGGTGAGTGTGCGATATAGTTTTTTGAGCGCGGCTGGTGCTAGCTTGACAGGTTCTGGTTTTTTTTGTGCAAGGTTCTTTTTATGAGTTTTTGTCCCTGGTGGCGGTGGTGTCCAGCGTTGTCGGTACTGTTCTTCAACGGGGATGTAGCCTGAGCCAAAGGTCTTATCTTCGCGTTTTAGTTGAATGCGCTCTAAATATGTCTCTAGTTGGGCTTCGATGATGGCCAAGTGGTCCACCAAGTAGCCCACACGAGCTTCAAATTCGCGTTCAAAAACAGCTACTTCGGCTAATTCTTCAGCCAGTTCCTCTTCGGCAGCCGCCAGTTGTTCTTGGGCAGCGGCTAGATCGGTTTGGAGACGGCCGATCTGCTCTTCGGGTGTTTCAAATAGCCAATCCATTTTAAGTTAATTGGTGCTTCATAATCCTGAGCCAGCCGCGGGCTTGGATACCTGCCAGGACGGCGGCAGTAATGAGGGGGGGGTACTGTTGGCTGTAGAATTTGCGGTAGAAGATTTTCATGGCGCGGACAGATTCTTTGGCGACTTTGATGCGGGTGCTTTTGGGAGGACGGGCAATGGCGGCCGATTCTTGGCGCAGGCCAGAACTGGCACCCTTGTAGTGCAGCACTTCGACGTGGGGATAGTAGATAATGGTGCGGTTGACTTGGTAAATGCGGTAGCAGAAATCTATGTCCTCGCCATAAAAGAAGTAGGTTTCGTCCCAGCCACCGAGTTGGTGGTAAAGGGCGGACGGCATCATCATGAAGGAGCCGGCGATGACCTCGACGGCATGGGTTTGGTTGAAGTTGGCGTAGCTTTGGAAGTAGCCGTTAAATTTGGGCTGGTGGGGGAAGAGGCGATTGAGGCCACTGAAATGGCAGAGGGCATTCCAGGGTGTGGGGAAGCCGCGATGGTTGTCGGGGTCGCGTTGGCCGTTGGGGTAGACGAGTTTGACGGTGATAGCCCCAACTTCGGGGTGGTTTTGTAGGTAGTTGAAGGGTTGGATGAGGGCGGGGGGGGTGATAACGGTGTCGGAGTTGAGGAAGAGGAGAGTGTGGCCTTGGGCAACGGCCGTTCCCCGATTATTGGCGGTGGCGAAACCCAGGTTCTCCTCTAAAGCGACGACATGCACATCGGGATACTTCTCCTGTACCATGGCCACGCTGCCGTCGGCTGAGGCATTGTCTACCACTATGATTTGCAGACCGCCAGACGGCCGTTCCGCTGCTAGCACTGAAGCCAGACAAGCATCAAGCAGGTCGCAGGTATTATAGTTGACAATGATGACGGATAAATCAGCCATAGATGGTAATTGTACTTCTACCTCTCATTCCTTCACAAATGGCGCAGATATTGTTCGGGGTTGTTGAGAAAGGAGCGGGTGATAGCGACATGTTCCAGGTTTTCATAAGCAACGGGCTGGATGGGAGATTCGTCGAAGCTAAGTATGGTGGCGTTAGGATAGGCCATGAGGATGGGGGAGTGGGTGGCGATGATGAATTGGCACTGCTGGGCCACCATATGTTTGAGTAGAGAAAGGAATGTGAGCTGGTGGGCGGGTGAAAGGGGGGCTTCTGGCTCGTCGAGCAGGTAGAGGCCATTAGGGCGAAAGCGAGATTGGAATAGTTCTAGAAAGCTCTCACCATGAGAGAAATTGTTGAGTTGACGGCCGTATTGTGCCTGCATCGCTGCTAATTCTCGGGCATAAGCCATCCGGGCCAAGCCTTTTGCTGCCTCAGAACGTTGTGCATATTCCTTATCTACACGATGCAAATCTGCTTCAAGCTCAGATTGCATTTGGGCCAGCCGTTTGATATAGCCAAAAAAATCTTCGGCACGCAAGAAAAAGCCCGTGCGGGTTTTTCTATGCCAGATAAGGCTGAGGTGGTTGGCCAAGAGACGGGTTGCGGCGAGGGTAGGATCGCTGTCTAAGCTTTCACTCCCGATGGGAATAGAATCAATAGCACAGGCGATGGCTTCTAGCAGGGTGGATTTTCCAGAACCATTGGCTCCGACGAAGAAGGTGACGGATGCAGTCAAGGGCAATTCAGTAAGGGTTTGAATGGCAGGGATGGTGAAGGGGTAATGGTTTTCTTCACCTATCTGTTGCTTGTGGACAGCGCGTAAATGATTCATGCGCCTATCGTAGTCTGATTTGGGAATGGTGTAAAGAGGAAGGGGGGTTGGGCAGACCCCAGTGGCGCCAGAAGTTGCCTATGATGATGAAACGGGCATTTTGATAACGGGGATCGAAGGCATAGCGATTGGGTGGAATGTTGGCGGGGAGGTGGAGCGTAGCTTCATCCGTGTACCAACCAGGGTTGAGGCCAATGTTTACCAGCCGCAAATAAGCTGCTAGCCTCATTGGAACCAGGAACCAAACCCGTGCCAGAAATCTCTTAGACAATCCACACATTTGCTTATTGTAGCCAGTGGGTGGGAGAGTAACCCGCATGGCTGTCATACGATTCTATGACAATATGGGCTGCAAATAATTGACGTGTTGTTGATTCTTATTACAATTGCCATTCAGCAGGGGTGTGAATTTTTGCATCTCTACCGTTCACGTCCAAACAACTATGCTTACGAAATATGATGTAGTAGTGGTGGGTGCTGGTATTTTTGGCATCACAGCTGCGATTGAAATGAACAATCGTGGTTATAGTGTGGCGGTCCTTGATCCTGGTCCGTTGCCTAACCCTCTAGCGGCCTCGAGTGGTATTAGCAAGGCTATCCGTTTAGAACATGGTGCGGACGAAGCCATGATGATTATGATGGAGCGGGCCTTGAGTGGTTGGGAGCGTTGGAACTCGGAATCGGCCGAAACGTTGTACTATCCGATTGGCACGATGACATTGACCCAGGGGCCAATGGAGGTTGGTAGTTGGGCTTATGAAAGTTATCAGATGCTTCTCCAGCACGATCATCAACCGATTTCTCTAAGTAGTGATGATATTGCCCGCCGCTTTCCTGCCTGGAAGGCGGGGACTTTCGTAGACGGCTATTTTTATCCGGCTGGAGGCTATGCGGATAGTGAGCGGGTAATGGCTTGGCTCATCCAGTTGGCGGAGGTGGAGGGGGCGGCTTTGTATGTGGGTCAAACGGCCGAATCATTGATTATGGAAAACGGCCGTGTCGGTGGTGTTCGCACTCAGGAAAAGCAAATCTTTAACGCGGATCATGTTGTCATTGCGGCTGGAGCTTGGACACCGTTGCTTGTGCCTGAACTCTCAGACCGGCTGCCAGTTTCGGGACAGCCCCTTTTTCATGTGAAAACGGCCGATACGACTCTCTTTAGCCCACCCCATTTTGCGGTTTTCACGGCGGAGGTTGGCGGGAGTCGCTGGCGTGGTTTCCCAGTTCATCCCCGTACTGCCATTATCAAGCTCAGTCAGCATATTCCCAAGCAGCGGTTACAATCTATACCTGAGCCGCGCACTGTCAATGATGTTGATATTCGCAATCTACGCACATTTCTTGACGGTGCCTTGCCCGGCCTCAAGGAGGCCACGATCACCAATACGCGCTATTGTCTTGCCTGTGACGCCTGGGATGACTATCTGTGGATCGGCAATCATCCCACGAAACCTGGTCTCACAGTCGCGGCTGGCGGCAGTGACTATGGCTTCCAATTTGCGCCCATTTTGGGTGAGATGATTGCAGATACAGTGGAAGGCCTGCCCATGCCCAAATTTAAATGGCGGGAGATGGTGAGGGAGACGACCGTATCATTATAGCGGTCCTGTTATTGTTACCCCTATATCAATGAATGGTTTCAAGTAGTAAGGAGAAAATCATGAATCAGTGGCGTACAAAAATGAAAAGATGGCAACGGTTAGGCTTGTCATTGTTGTTAGGTTTTGTTATGGCAGGTATGACCCTCTTTATCTTGTGGTCAAATGCTTTTGCTGGCTATATTACGGGCGGAGCTGGGGGCTGCGGCAATTTTGTGGACTCAGTGGCGGCAACGGAACCTGGCGATGCTGTTTTCCAGATGATCCCAACTCGAGATAGCGGCGGGGCTGTGATAACCAAAGATATGCGGATTATGGGTGGGTGGTTCCCCACAGTGAATTGCGCTGAAGCCAATCAGGTATTTTCGACAACGGCCGATTTTCTTGATTATGGTTTTATCTACCAAGCCCCTATTAGTCGCTCTGGGCTTGACCATAATGGTTCTGTTTTGACTCTAGAAGACCCCAATAGCCCTCAGTTTCCTGCTCTCAATAAATTGATCGTTGAGCATATGTCCCTGCATACAACGGGTACACCTACGGAAGGTGGCGGTATAAATGGCATTATCAGCGACAGTGCTGAGGTCTTGCTCGACAATATATTTTTCGATGATAATTATGCCCGCGATTATGGTGGTGGTTTGAATTTAGAGGTGTGGGGAAATTCGAGCTTGCGCATCGAGGATAGCTTGTTTGATTTGAATGAAGCGGATGATTTCAATGGTGGTGGTTTGTATGTAGAACTGCACCAGGGTTCTCGCATGACGATTGAAAATACTATTTTTACCAACAATACGGCCGTGCGTGGTGGTGCCTTTGAGGTTCATTTGTTTGATGATAGCGAACTGTTTATCAGTAACAGTGAGTTCGATGATAATTTTACTGGTCTTGTGACAAACTCGGCTGCTGGTGGCTATATTTTCATGGAAGGGGGGCGTGTCATTATTGAAAATAGTCGTTTCCATAGTCAAAACACCGGACAAAATGGTGGTGGCTTATATATAGTGATGACGGATGGCGAAGTAGAAATACAAAATACGGTCTTTGATGGTAATTTAGCTGATAATCAACCAGACAGTCAGGGGGGAGGCCTATACGCTGAGATGGATGGAGGGACGATGACGATTCAGGGTGGGACGTTTGCCAATAATGTAGCTACTGATGCTGGTGGCGGCTTATATGTAGAAAGTGTGGGTAATAGCCCGGCGACTGTAAAAATTGTCGGTACAGAGTTTGTCAATAACACGCCAAATCCCTATCAATTTGTGCAAAGTGGCAGTGGAGTCTTCAATACCATGGTCTTAGTTGAAAATATTTACTTGCCAGCTATTCTCAATGATCCACAACCTGTACAAACGGCACGCATTTTGAGCATTACCTTGAATGCAAACAATGATTATGTAGTTGCTTTTGATACTGATAACTATGAACCAGTTATGCCGGGTACACATGTCCATTTCTTCTTCGACAATGTGCCTGTAGAGGATGCCGGAATGCCAGCAGATGAAATCCGATGGATAGCGTATGGTGGCTCAAGCCCCTTTACACAATATGGCTTTGCTGAACGAGCCATTGGCCCTGATGGTGCCGAGAAGATGTGTATTTTGGTTGCCAATCAGAACCACAGTATTCGCCCTGGAACTGGCAATTGCGTCAAATTACCTTAGGGGATAATTGGATGACTGACCTTGATCAAGGGTCAGTCATCTATTTGACCAGAACATTTTTGAATTTCACCAGCCCACGCCGAAGAATTTTTTGTGAACCTGCCGGTTGAAATTGGGATCGTACCAAACTGTATGCTTGTAAGTAGTACAGGGGGGCAACGGCCGTTTCTTCTTGTACTAGCAGTTTGTCCGCCTGATGATACAAAGAAAATCGCTGCTCTGTATTATCTGTCCGTGTGGCTGTATCTAATAGCTGATCAAATTCTTTGTTTTGCCAGCCAAAACTATTCATGCGGCTATTGCTGTGAAAAAGGCCGCGTAAAGGATCATCTGGATCGGGATGAGCAACTAACC
This sequence comes from Promineifilaceae bacterium (SeqCode), assembly GCA_965223555.1. GTDB lineage: Bacteria > Chloroflexota > Anaerolineae > Promineifilales > Promineifilaceae > CBDCWU01. The sequence continues at coordinate 450,362 of CBDCWU010000007.1, read as the reverse complement.
AACTTAACAATACCATATGAATTTTACCTGCTGCTAAATTGGCAAAAATTTCATCAAATTGCATATCCTCAACAACTGTTACTTGGATTCCCAATAATTTGTACCAGGATTCTTTTAGAAAATAGGGCGTATTCTTAAAGCCAGGCATTGTGGCCAGAATAATCTGTGATTCAAAATTAATGTTTGTTTGTTGCCATAGTCCTCTGCCTAATTCTGCGTTGAACCGTAACCCAATCTCTGGTGAGTGACCCGGTATACCGGGGGGTATACATCCACCCATAGCTGGTTTTTGAACCCCTGCCCAACTTCATTTACTAATCTGGACCGATCAATACTTGTAACAAAAGCTTTGCGCGCCAATTTCTGGTTAAAAGGTGGATGATGATTAGCAAAGCCTAGCAAGCTAGTTTGGAATTCTTGAACTAAATACGTTTCATTTGGATATTGCTGTGGTAATTCCGCTTGATCGTCTACTCGACACCAATCAATGCTGCTCTGACTATAATTATGTATTGATGGGGCAACAAAATGGAGATGGATTTTCTGCAAATTCCCTGCTCTGATACCATTATAGTCAGTGTTTCTCACTAAGCTGAGATGTTCTCCATCCTTTTCGTTATTAGTGATTAGCTTAAAAGGACCATTACAGACCATGTTTTCTGGCTTTGCCCATAAGTTGCTTTGATCAGTCACAATGTGGCGAGGCTGAGGAAATGCACAGGATTCTGCTAATATGTATAGAAAGTAATTGGTTGAGCTTTTAAGCCTAATCTCCAATGTATGATCATCTATAGCGTGAATGCCTATTGTTTTAGGATCGCTAGTGTGACCCTGATGGTAAGCTTCGGCCCCATCTACAACGTAAAGTTGGTATACTAATCCGGCTGAGGTAGATGGATGTAAGTTGCGCCGCCAAGCAAACACAAAATCATGCGCCGTTAAAGGTTCCCCATCGCTCCAGCACCAATGAGGGTGAAGGTGAAAACGATAGCGTTTGCCGCCATCTTCAACTGACCATCGGCGAGCAACAGCCGGAATGATGTTCCATTCGTTGTCAACCTCAACCAGCCCTTCAAATAGGTTGGAAACAATCTGTTCTGTTTCCAAATATTGTACTAATGCCGGATCAAAACTATGAGCATAGTTAGGTAAAATGCCCCAGCGTAAACTTCCGGAATAGTGTTGGTTGATTATCTGTGAAGCCGAAATTTGCTCCAATAGATCAAACGCTTGCTCATAGTAATCTTGAGCTTGCTCAAATTCAAACCGATTGATGTGGACTTGAGCCAATTTGAAAAAAGTTTGACTACGGCCGTATTCATGTCCGGCTCCCTGTTGTTCTAGCAAATCCAAGATGCGCTTGTACAATGTTTCTGCTTCCTGATTGGCATAGAGCAAACGAGCCTGATCGGCCGTTTGCTGGTGAAAGTAGATGGCTTCGTCCAACATACCCGCCTGTTCATAGTGATAGGCCAGGAAGGCAGATTGTTCAGCGATGGCGGCAGGGAAGAGTTGTTCCAGGGCCACGGCCGTTTGCCGATGGTAGTCGCGCCGCCGTTCATGTAACAGTGTATTGTAAGCACTCTCCTGGATTAGAATGTGGCGAAAAGAGTGAGCTGCGCCTAAATCATCTCGGTCAGGCTGAATATAGTCGTGTTGTTCTAATTCTGTTAACTGGTTGTGCACCTGTTGCTCTGCACCAGCGATTGTTTCTAGGACTTTATGCAGGAACGTCTTGCCGATGACGGCCGCCATTTGCAGGGTGTGTCGTGCTTCCACTGCCAGCCGATCCAACTGCGCCAGCAGTAAGCCCTGTACGGAATTAGGCAAGTCCAAAGCATCCAAAGCCATGTTTTGCAAATCTACCTCGCCTGAAAGTAGCCCTTTAGCCGCCAAGGTGCGCACAATTTCCACTAGGAATAAGGGATTACCGCCTCCTTTTTCTACTAAATAATCAACGACTCTTTGGGGAAGATTAGGCGCATGATGGGCGATGATTTGAGCAGCGGCCGTTTCGTCTAATGCTCTCAATGTGACTGGGAGAGTAGAGATTGGAGATTGGAGATGAGTAGTCTCTAGTCCCTGATCACTAGTCTCTTGCTGCCCCAAAATGTGTGCTGCTAACTGATGCTGTACTTCTGCCCATGCCTGAATATCTGTCTCTGGCCGCATAGCTAGCACGATGAAAACGGGGGCATTAGCTAGGAGAGGTAGTAGGGATTCGATAAGTTGCAGGGAAGTGGGATCGGCCCATTGTAAGTCGTCCAGAGTGAGGATGACGGGGCGACGGCCGCTTTCCACTTGCAGCATCTCCGGCACAAGCTCAAACACCTGCCAACGCAAACTCTCACCAGCTAAGCCCTCAATACGTCGCGCATAGTCGCCCGAGAGCGGTAACCCCATAAATTTTGCCAAATAGGGATAAGTGGATTCTAATCGTGCTTCGCCATAAATGTCTTGGCAGTAGCGCAATAAATATTGGCTGGTTTGGTCGGGCGTGGCATCGGGCGGTAAGGCGAGTAGATCGCGCAGCAGATCAATGAACAGGTAGCCGCTAAAGATTTGCCCATAGGCCAGGCTAATGCCGCCAGCCCATAGGCCTGCCTGAGCTGGGTTTTCGGCCCACTGTTTTTCAGTTTCAGCGCGGAGGACATCGAAAATGAGGGTTTTGCCCATGCCCACGTCGCCGATGAGGGTCATGAGGCTGCCTTTCCCTTGGGCCAGAGCCGTAATGCGTTGGCGCAGGATAGCTATTTCGGCGTCGCGGCCAAAGATGGGTGGAATTTGCTTCAATGGACGGCGCACTCGTTGGCTTTGCACACCCTCAGCCGCATAGACCTGAATAGGTTCGGCTTTGCCTTTGACCATAATTGTGCCTAAGTCGGCAAGGTGGAACTCGGGGTCTAGTTGCTCGTAAACGGCCGTTTCCAACAGCACTTGATCGTCAGCTGCATTTTGCATGAGCCGCGCTGAGAGATTGATGGAGTCACCCATGGTGGTGTAATCGTGGCGTAGGGGTGAGCCGACCGGGCCAGCAAAAACGCGCCCCAAACTTACACCAATGCGCTGCATGGTGATGAAGGGTAGGCCACCACACTCTGTTTGCAAATCCAGGGCGCAGCGAATGGCGCGAGATTCCTGTTCTTCTACGGAGCGGGGTGCGCCAAAAATGATGTGCAACAGGCTGCCTTTGTCCCCGGTGATGAGACGGTTGAGACGGCCGTTATAGCGGGCCACTACCCGCTGTGCGGTCACAAAATAGTTTTGTAGCTTCTCGGCTATGTCGGGGTCTTGGTCATAATCTAGCCCATGAAATTGGACAAACAAGCTGACCACTGGTTTCAACTCGGCCACCTGGGCTTGTCCGGAGAGCAGGGCTTCGTAAATGGGGCGGGGCAGGTAGGGGGCTAACTGTTTGCTCAGAGCTTCTTGCTCATCGGGGCCAATATGGATGAGGGGCCAATGGAGACGACGGGCTGGACGATGGATATGATCAATGACAGCAAAGTTGTCTCGCCACTCTTGAACAGTGAAGGTATGGGGTAGCAGATCGGCCGTTTCTCTGGGCAAAATGATCTCACCTGGCTCCGCCTGGTGTTCCGCTTCGGCCATCAAATCCAACGTGGCCCCTGCCAATACGTCTTCATAGCCATATTCGGCCAGACCTAAATTGAAGCGTTTGACACGGCCATAAGCCATGCCAATTTTCATTTTGAGGGTGACTGTGCCAATGGGGGTGGGGATTTGACCATCAATTTTGATGCGTTGTTGCATTTGCCAGGCACAGGTGAGGGCGCGGCGAATAACGGCCGATTTGTGACCCCGAAACGGCCGTGCAAACCAAACAATCAAGGCATCGCCGCCAAACTTAATTACACTGCCCTGAAAAGCATGAATCTCAGCAATCAGCGGCGTAAACACCGAATCCAACGCTCGCGTCAATTCCTCTGCACCCTCACCCTCACTCAAGCCCTGTGTCAAAGCTTCTGTCAAGGGTGTGAAACCAGAAATGTCGGCAATCATAGCCACCCCATCTTCGGCCAATGGCTGATTGGGGCTTAGAATTGATGCAACGCGGTCACGGGGAATATAGGCGGCTAATGCCGAAAAAAGGTTAAAGGTCATAACAGACTGGGGATTGGGGATTCCTGTAATTTGGTCATCACGTTCGCCTCACGTTGATTGTAACAGATTTATAAGCAAACGCATCGTAGGAGCGTGTCTATACCGTGACATAATTTTCTCTGCCTGAATGAATCGAATGAGTTCTGCTTCGGTGCTGTTCTTGGTATAGTTAGTGCCCATTCGCCAATAAAATATGAGATTGGCGAATGGGCTTAAAGTAGCCGTTCGGATTCGAATCGCTAAGTTAATTCCGAACGGCTACTTAGCCTATTAGCATGGAGGCTTGTATGAATTTGATTGGCTTGAAGATTGGACATGCGACGCATGAAGTATATCACACAGGTTGTACTGTGATTTTGTGTTCGGGGCAGGGGGCAGTGGCGGGGGTGGATGTGCGAGGGCCAGCGCCAGGCTCGCGGGAGTCAGCCCTGCTGGGGGCCGATAAACCAGATAAGTTTGTTAATGCGGTGGTGTTGACGGGGGGAAGCGCCTTTGGCTTGGCCACAGCCGATGGCGTGATGCGCTATTTGGGAGAGCGCAATATCGGGCATTGGACACCGATTCGGTCAGTGCCTATTGTGCCAGCAGCGGTGGTTTATGACCTGTTTTTGAGTGAGGGCAACGCGCCAACGGCCGCTATGGGCTACCAAGCTTGTGTGCAGGCAACGAATGAGGGGGTGGCACAGGGCAATGTGGGGGCTGGGGCAGGGGTGACAGTGGGTAAGTGGGCTGGTTTTCGACACATGATGAAGGGCGGCTTTGGCTTGTCTGAAATATCGCATAGTCAATATGGTGTAACGGTGATGGCGGCCGTGGTAAATAATGCAGTAGGCGATGTATTAAACTCAAATAGTACAATTTTGGCTGGCGCTTATGATGAGGATGGAAGCTGGTTGGCTGTGGAGCACCCTTATCGCTTTATAGACCCGGCGCAATTGCCCACGCCGCCCGGACTAGGGACGAATACGACATTGGTAGTGGTGGGAACGAATGCGAAGCTAACGAGACCAGAAGCAACACGGTTGGCACAGCGGGCCCATGATGGGCTAGCGGTGGCTATACGGCCGTCTCACACTCGTCATGATGGCGATACGGCCTTCGCCCTGTCTGTGGGCGAGGTAGAAGCCCCTGAAAACTTGGTGGGCAATATGGCGGTGGAGGCTGTGGCTGAGGCCCTGCGCAATAGTGTGCGCTATGCAGCAACGATGGAGGGTGTGAGGGGGTTGGCAGGATGATGGGCTAGGGAGGCGGTGCAAGACAACTGAGAAAGTGTCACGCATCCAGGGTTGTCCACTCTCTAATCTTGACCCTGCATCAAGATTGTCCAGAGGAAGGCATATACATCGCTGTTTTCCTCGATGAGTTTGCTAGTAGGTTTGCCCAGACCATGCCCGGCTTTGGTTTCGATGCGGAGGAGGAGGGGGTTGTGGCCGGAATCGGCCGTTTGCAGGGCAGCGGCAAACTTTTTGGCGTGGTGGGGCACAACACGATCATCCGTGTCGGCGGTGGTGATGAGGGTGGGCGGGTGGGTTGTGCCCGGTTGGATATTGTGTAGGGGGGAGTAGGCCATCATGAAGTGGAAATGGTCAGGGTTTTCTTCGGCATTGCCATACTCGCCCGTCCAGTAGCGGCCCGCGGTAAATTTGTGGTAGCGCAGCATGTCTATGACGGGAACGGCGCAGTGGACAGCACCGAAGAGATCGGGGCGTTGGGTCATGCAAGCAGCAACGAGAAGACCCCCGTTGCTGCCACCTTGGATAGCAAGCCGCTGTGGTTGCGTGTAGTCATTAGCGACCAGCCATTCACCTGCACTAATGAAGTCGTCAAAGACGTTTTGTTTGTTGGCGAGCATTCCGGCTTCATGCCAAGCTTCACCGTATTCATTACCGCCTCGCAAGACTGCTTGAGCATACACGCCGCCCATCTCCAGCCAAATAAGGCGGGTAGGCGAGAAATTGGGGGTCATATTGACGGTGAAGCCACCGTAGCCGTAGAGGAGAGTGGGATGTGAGCCATCCAAGGTTAAGCCTTTTTTGTGGGTGAGGAAGATGGGGATTTGTGTGCCATCTTGGGAGGTGGCGAAGACGAGGTTGGTTTCGTAATGGGTGGGGTCGAAGTTTAGGGCTGGTTGGCGGAAGGTTTCCAGTTGGTTACTAGTGAAGTCATAACGAAAGATGGTGGGTGGATAGAGAAAGGATTGAAAGTTGATGAACATTTCGTTGTCATGGGGTTTGCTGGTGAGACCCATGATGGAGCCGATGGTGGGTAGTGGGATTTCATGAACGGCCGTTCCCTTCACATCATAGATGAACAAACGGTGGTGAGCATCGTGTAAAGTGGCGATGATCAATTGCTGGTTGACGAAGGTGCTGAAGGCGATGGTGTCGCTGCTTTGGGGGATGACTTCGTGCCAGTTGCCGCTTGTGGGGTCGTTTACGTCTATGGCAATGACACGGCCGTTAGGTGCATCTAAGTCGGTTTCAAAGTAGAAGGTGGGGCCATCGTTGGCAATGAAATTGTATTTGGCTTCGAGAGTGTCTATAAGGCGCACAAAATCAGTGTCGCCATTGGTTAATTCACGGTAGTAGAAGAGATTGCGGCGGTCTGTGCCTTCCCAAACGTGAAGGAGAAGATAACGGCCGTCATCGGTGATATGGGGCATAAAGCCGAGTTGAGGAGCATCAGGGCAGGCAAAGATGAGAGGGTCTTCGCTTTGGGGTGTGCCTAATCGATGGAAGTAGACACGATGATGGGTGCTGGGAGGAGCCTCTGGCATTTCGTCAGGCGCAGGATAGCGGGCGTAGTAAAAGCCGCTGTTGTCTGGCAGCCAGGTCATGGGGCTGAATTTACTCCACTCGATCACCTCGTCGTAATCCTGACCAGTAATGACATCACGGATGTGGATGGTTTGCCAATCGCTGCCGCTTTGGGAGAGACCATAAGCTAGCAATGAGCCGTCGCGGCTAAAGGAATGATTGATGAGGGCAGTTGTGCCATCTGGGCTGAGTTGGTTGGGGTCTATGAGTGTGATGGGTTCGCTGTTAAGGTTGTCTTGCTGGACAAGAACGGCTTGGTTTTGTAGGCCGTTGTTGTGATGATAGAAGTAACGGCCGTTGCGCTCGACAGGTGTACTGAATTTAGGGTAATCCCATAAGGTAGTTAGACGTTCTTTCAGTTGCTGACGAATGGTTAGTTCGGCCAAAAAAACCTGACTGAGTTCGTTTTGCGCGGCTACCCAGGCTTGGGTTTCAGCCGAATCGGGGTCTTCTAGCCAGCGGTAGGGGTCAGGAACGGCCGTGCCGTGATAATCATCAACCACATCGCCTTGAGGTGCGGGTGGATAGTGGAATTGCTTGCTGGGTGTCATAAATTTCCTCTTGGTAATAGATGATGTGCCCATATTGCTTGTGACAAGATGTAGTAGTTTTCTTGGACTTGTTCGCCCTTGAATTGAGTGGTCTCTTGCTTCTGATATTGGAAGTGGAGTCGTTGCAGCAGCTTGATGGAAGCGGTGTTGCGACTATCGGCAATGGCTGTCATTTGCTGTAGGTGAAGGTTGTGAAAGGCGTAGTGTAGGACGGCCGTCACGGCCTCGGCAGCATAGCCTTGGCCTTGATAAGCGGGAGCCAACGTGTAACCGATCTCACCAAAACGGCCGTTTTCAGCAGTGTATAGAGCGCAATCACCAATGAATTGGTTGGAATGGCAGAGGGCCACAGCAAATTGGTACCATTGACCGGGGATACCGGGCTGTGTTTGCGCCATTTCTAAAATAAATAGATAGCCATCCGCTTCGGTGAAGTCTGACCAGCTTTGATAACGAGCTACAGTGGGGTTAGCTCGCATGGTGACGAAGGGATGGAGGTCGGCCTGGCTAAACGGCCGTAGCCACAAACGGTCTGTTTCGATGAAAATGGTTGGTTTCGTCATAAGGTCTCATATAAACAGCAGCTAGGAGCGAAGTGTAGCACAAAATCTTGGGCTTTTGTATGGCGGCCAGGACCAAGAGGACAACCATAAATTGTAGGGCAGCTTTTCACCAAGATGTTAGATTGCTCTGATGTTTTTCTAATGTAACTCTGTAAAATATCCACGTGAGATGAAAGGACGGCACTGGTTTTGGCTGCTAAATGGCTTATTGCTGCTGCTATTTATCTGGACGCTGACGGAGGAGGCGGCGGTGACGATGCGGGTGGCAGATGGGGTATGTACGGCCGTTCTCGGCGAGCGCAGCAGCGATATTCCGTGTGGTGAGCTGGGTTCTGTGGGGCTGTATACCGACGGCCGTACTGATTGGCAGCGATATGGGCTTCTCGATTGGCTGGCTCCGCGTACAGCTTGGCGTGATGTGTTTTGGCACGATGCTGTTGACTTCCAGTGGAGACGGCTACTTTTTCCCCCAACAACTGGTTGGCAACGGGTAGCTGGGGAGTGGCGACATGATGAGACACAAAGTGTAATCCGTTGGCCGCTGCCAGAGGGTGAGGGTTTTGTCTTAGAGGGCATACTGAGACGGTCGTATCGGAAGGCTGGCATTTTGCTATTGGAACCCAATGGGGCTGAGGGCTGGCTCTTCGTTTTATCAGGGCAGACGCGTCAGGGCGTGTGGTGGCGCTGGCAGGCTGGACAACCTGTGGAGCCGTTGGGCGGCATTCCATTTGAAAAGCCATTATTAGGTCAAGGACAGGCATTATTGCGTTTGTTATTACGGTCGCATCAGGTGGCTCTGATGGTGGCCTTGATATTGGGGTGGGGCAAGAGAAACCACAGTGACAAGGCTCAAAATGATGGTGTGCGTCCCCAGCGCCATCATGGTTGGTTGGTGGTGGTGGCGGTGATGGTAGTCGTGCTGCTGGGCACGGGGATGATTGCCACAGATCTGTTGCAACGGATACCCCATGTGCAGGATTCAGTGACGTATCTGTTTCAAGTGGAGACCTTGGCGCGCGGGCAATTGTGGGCACCAGCGCCACCAGAGCCAGAATTTTTTGAGCAGGAGTTTTTGCTGGTGCAGGATGGCCGTTGGTTTGGTAAATATCCACCCGGTTATCCTTTGCTGCTGGCGTTGGGTGTGTTAGTGGGGCTGCCCTGGCTGGTGAATCCCGTTTTAGCCATGTTAACGGTGCTGTTATTTTACCTCTTGGCCCGCGATTTATACGGCCGTCCCACAGGTTTGTGGGCCATTTTGCTGCTAGCCACATCCCCCTTTTTCCTGTTTATGTCGGGCAGCCTGATGCTCCATACAGCCGAACTGTTTTGGGTGGTGTTGGCGATGTGGGCCTGGCTGCGAGCAGTGCAGTTGCTATCTTGGCGCTGGTTGGTGCTAGTTGGGTTGGCCTTGGGTATGCTGTTATTGACGCGGCAGGTGACGGCCGTTCTACTGGCGGTCACCTTTATGGCTGTAGTAGTGGGGCAAACGGCCGATTGGCGATTTTTAGCTAGGCAGCTTTTGATGTTGGGAGGTGTTGTAGGGCTGTTTGTGCTGCTATTGTTAGGCTATCAAACGGCCGTGACCGGTTCCCCATTTACTGATCCCCGCTTGTTGTTTTGGGAGTATGATCGGCTTGGTTTTGGTGATAATGTAGGTGAGCCAGAAAATGCTTTCACCGTTGACCTTGTTGAGAATAAATTGGCGACGAGTTGGTATTGGGATGCTGATCAGCCGCCACGGGGACATACGCCCTCGCGTGGGCTGTTTAATACGGGGCGGAATTGGCAGTCGCTTCTGATGCATTTGTATGGTTGGCCGCCACTGTTAACGATGTTGTTTGTGTGGCTCTTGTGGTTACATGGCCGACCCCAATGGCAAGATATGGCTTTGTTGCTGTTGTTGATGGGGGTGGTGGGTGTTCATGTGGCTTATTGGGCCGCGGGCATTATGTATGGCCCCCGTTATTATTATGCAGCTTTGCCCGCTCTGATTTTGTTGACGGCACGGGGTATTGTGGTGGTACAGCATCAGGCCAACGATCATGTGGCTCGTGGGCTGATGTTGGCTTTGCTGCTAGCTTTGTTATTTGGCAATTTGTTCGTGAATATACCGGAGCAATGGGATAATCATCGGGGGTATAACTTTGTCTCGCGGCCCGATTTATCAGCCTTGGCTACGACGGTAACTGGCCCCGCGGTGGTGTTTGTGCCTGATGAAGGGGGTTGGTGGGAGTACGGCCGTTATTTTAGCCTGAATTCGCCTTGGCTAGACGGCCGTTTTGTTTTTGCTCGCGATTTGGGAGATGAGGCGAACGGCCGTTTATTGGCCCATTTTCCCAACTATCAGGTCGTTCGTTGGCGAGAAGATGGCGTATTGGAGATTGTCTCCCAAAGGAGCAATTCATAGTTTGATCGTGGTCGGTGTCTCGCCCCACTACCACTTTGACCTATTTATAACGGCCGTTTCCCAACTAAGATTCCCGCCCCAGCAACAGCTACTCCCTTATCCACTAATCCAATTCTTCAACCAGCTTTCCAGGTCTTGAGGGGCGTTGGCCACAACGGCCGTAAACACCACTCCCGGATAGTGCTGCTCAAACCAGGTCGAAGTCAGCACCTCCGGCCAATGGTGTGGGTTCACCGCCAGCACCTGTCGGTTCTCAAAATCCCCCATACCTGCGTCATCAGCTGAGAAACCAATGGTATAACGGCCGTCAAAGCTGGCGCGTGCAGCCGCTTCAAACCATTTGCGGTCGGCCGTAGGCGGCAGCAGCACGTAAATACGTTTGTAATATTGTAATGGGGATTGGCTGGGCACAATTTGCACATCCCGCGCCACCCGTAGTAAGCGCAAAGCCAACAGCCGTGCCCCTTCATCGCCCACAAAACGCACTTCATACAGCCCGTCCATATCGGCGCGGAAAGTATAGGTCCAAATGTGGCGTTCCTCTTCCTCTTTTTGGCTGCGTGTGAGAACGGTCGTTGCCTGATGATCTGGTTTTAACACGAGCAACCCTACCTGTTGGTGTCGCCTCGTCGAGGAAACCTCCACCAGCACCTCTTCCCCTGGCGCGGGCTGTTCTGGTGTCACATTGATGTGTGTATCGCCAGCGCCTACAATGTTGATGGCTCGCTTGTAACGGCCGATCGGCCGTAAAAATACATTGCGCCAAAAGATAGATTGTTGTCGTTTGGGCAACGACGGTGAGGAACGCAAAAACACCGTCAAAATCGAAGCCTCGGCCGTCACCGTTAGATGCAAGGACTCCCAGCGACACAATGGCTGTATCTTCTCACTCCAAATAATTAGAGGGCTTTCTGGATCAGTTCCCCCTGTGGGATCAATGCCAATCTGCAAATTAACATCACTGGCCTCCAACTGTGTGGCCGGGGCGGGATCTTCACTCGACCAGGCTTGTCCCTCTACTGTTAGCTCATACTGGTTTTCGGCGGCGGCAGGAACCTGCTGCCATAACCCCGCCACATGGGTTCCCCAGGGTGTGCTCACCTGCTGCACTTGCCGATTATCTAAGGCAAAACTACTAAATATTGGCTGGCGATTTTTCCAATTGGCATCTTCACTTCTTGTTTCCAACCACCAGGGTGTCCAGCCTGTGCCTGTCGCCAATGTTTTATCATCACGAAACGACCGAAACTCCCCATCTAATGTCCCATTCAAAAGCAGTACAAATTGTGCCATAACAAAAATTAGACGATTGTTAAATCAATCACCCAATTATGAATCTCCAATTACAAATCAAAACCTAGCCCCCGCTCCTTCAATGAAACATAACTTTGACGGCCGATAATCACGTGATCCAGCAGCTCAATATCCAGCAGCTTGCCCGCCTGCACGATTTGTTTTGTCACATTAACATCCTCCGGCGAAGGCGAGGGGTCGCCAGAAGGGTGATTATGCACCACAATCAAGGCGGCTGCGTTATCCCGAATGGCTGCCCGAAACAGTTCGCCAATTCGTACTACTGAGGTATTGAGGCTGCCCACATAAATTGTGGGCGTATTGATCACTCGATTGCGAGTGTCTAGCAAAATCAGGCGCAAATGCTCCTGTTCTAAAAACATCATCTCTGACATCAGCAGGTTGGCAGCATCACCAGGTGAGGTCACACGAGGTTTTTCCTCCGGCGATGAGGCCATGAGCCGACGGCCGATTTCCAAGGCCGCTTTAATCTCCACCGCTTTGGCTGGACCTACCCCTTTTACCTCCATCAACTCTACAATAGAAGCCCTGGATACACCCGCCAAATTGCCAAAACGAGTCAAAATCCGTTCTGCCAACCGCAACACATTTTCACCCGCCGCCCCCGTCCGCAAAATGATGGCTAATAATTCGGCCGTTGACACTGCCCGTTCTCCCACCTGCATCAGCCGTTCGCGCGGGCGATCCTTTAACTCCAAATCCCGCATCATTGGCACATAGGTAACAGGATGTTTTTCGCTCACCATGACTCCCTTAAAAGGTGTTTTGTCTCATATGTCATATGTCACGTGCGAGATGGCTCCGCACATGATATATGACACAAACCATTACGCTGAATCAGATCCTCTCACCAAAAGAATCAACTCTTCCCACTCTTCCGAAGTCATGTGCAAGGTGACACCACCTAACTCCACATGAAAAAGTGCCCCCTCTTCTTCTTCACTGCGCCAAACAATATAATTTTCCGTCTCATACAAAGTATCATCGTCTTCATAACCGTTATTCATTCTATGCTCCTTAAAATTGTGTTTTCAGCAAAATTGTCCCAATTTACCCTGTCTAAAGTAGCCGTTCGGAATTAACTTAGCACATTCCAAACCGAATGGCTACTTGCAGCCCATTCGCCAATTCCATACTTTATTTGCGAATGGGCATTAATTCACATGTACCACATCTGAGAACGGCGGCTGATCAGTCAGTTTGCGATATATGTATAAAAAGATAAGCCGGGCTGTAGCTAAGGTTGGGGCAGCAAGGATGATGCCCAAGACGCCAGCTACACTCGCCCCTGCCAACACCCCTATGATGACAACCAGTGGGTGCAGTTTCAAATGATGGCCGATAATGCGCGGCACCAAATAATAATTCTCCATCTGGTAGATCACGGTGTACAGAGCCGCAATCACCACAAAGAACCAGAATGGTGACATGAGGCTGCCTAGCCAACTGGCCTGGCCTTGAAAGAAGCCAATGAGTACAGCTGGAACAGCCGCCAAAATAGGACCAAAGGTGGGTATAAGCTCCATTAGCCCAGCAATGAGACCCAATATCAAAGCATTGGGCAAGCCAATTATCAAGGCCATTATAAAGACGATTAGCCCTACGACCCCACATAAAATAAGTTGCCCGCGCAAAAAAGCATTCCAAATGCGGCTGATTTCCTCACTGAGACGCAGCATATCTGCCTGATAAGATGGAGGTAGATTAGCTAACCCAAATTGAAAAAACTGTTCATGGTCTTTAACTAAATAAAAGGAGAGGAAGAGTACTAAAATGGTCCAGCCAACCGTGGAAATTGTGGCACTGGCGACGCTGCCGAACAGGGAGAGCGAGCGAGAGCCAATGGTTTGTAGAATGGAAACAAAGTTTGTGGTAAGGGTGGTATATAACTGATCAATGGGCAAGTCGTCCAAAGGAATCTCGAAACCAGCAATAAAGATGGGCTGCCGCAAGAATTCGCCCAGTTGTTGTAAATAAGTGGGTGTATTGTTTATAAGGTTGTTGGCTTGAACAACGATGGGAGTGATTGTGCCTACTGGGATGGAGACTAGAATAGCAATGAGGAAGATGTAGATAATGATAATAGATAGAAGTCTGGGCAAACCCGTGCGTTGGGTGAGGAGGGCTATGATTGGCTCAAGTAGATAGGCCAAAACCATGGCCATGACAACAGGCAGCAAGATACCACGAATACGATAGATGGCTAAACAGGCTAGGATGAATAGGGTCATCCAGACGATGCGTTTGCTGGTTGGGCTCCAAGGGGGGGAGACTATGGAGAGAGAGGATGGAGAGGGATCGGCCGTTTCCCGTTCAGGTTCCGGTTCAGGTGTGGTCATGCTCAATAATAAGCTCAACAGTGCCGATTAAGGGAAATAAGATAGACCGCAAATGCTTTTAATACTTCTGCGGTCTATCCAAATGCTATTCTACACGTTTATGAATCTCAGATTAGCGACGATCTCCGCGACCACCGCGACCGCCGCGGTTACCACCACGGCCGCCACGATTACCACCGCGACCGCCACGATTACCACCGCGACCACCGCCAGCAGGCCGGTCATTAGCCAGGGCTTCTTCTAGGGTCCACCCCTCAAGGACTGCTCGCCGCGATAGCCGTACCTTACCCTCACCCGATACATCTGTCACCATGGTCATTACCTCATCACCCATTTGCAAAGCATCCTCGACGCGTTTGATATGCTCTGATGAGATTTGTGAAATATGAACCATGCCATCTGTGCCAGGTAATATCTCAATGAAGGCCCCAAAATCAGTGATACGAACGACCTTGCCAGTATAGATTTTGCCCAGTTTTGGTCCTGTAGCCAACGTTTCAATGGTCGCTACGGCCGCTTCTGCTTTTGGCCCATTTACACCAGCCACAAAGACTGTGCCATCTTCTTGAATATCAATGGAGACCTCGTAATCCTTTTCTAGGCTACGAATGGTTTCGCCACCTTTGCCAATAATGGCTCCAATTTTTTCAGGATCGATGTGAACAGCCATCATACGTGGTGCATTGGCGTTAAGTTGAGCACGCGGTTCAGGGATAGTGGCCAACATGGAGTCTAGAATTTCTAGCCGAGCCATACGTGCTTGTTCAAGAGCCTGAGCCATAATTTCCTGCGACAAGCCTTCGATCTTGATGTCCATTTGCAAGGCGGTCACGCCATCTTTGGTACCAGCTACCTTGAAATCCATATCGCCAAGGTGATCTTCTAGACCCTGAATGTCTGTCAGTACGGCGTGTTTCTGGCCATCACTGATGAGGCCCATGGCGATACCAGCTACTGGTTTTTTGAGGGGCACACCACAGTCCATAAGGGACAAGGTGGAGGCGCAGACACTAGCCTGGCTGGTGCTGCCATTGGAGGAAAGTACTTCAGAGACGACACGAATAGTGTAGGGGAACTCTTCTTCGGACGGAATCATAGGACGCAGGGCGGTTTCGGCCAGAGCACCGTGCCCAATCTCGCGGCGACGGGGGCCACGCATGGGCCATGTTTCGCCAGTGGAGAAGGGGGGGAAGTTGTAGTGGTGCATATAGCGACGGCTCTCACCGGGGGCTAGGCCATCGAGCTTTTGGGCTTCGCGAGGTGTGCCTAAGGTGACGAGGGACAATACCTGAGTTTCACCGCGCTGGAAGAGGCCGGAACCATGAGCACGGGGGCTGATGCCTGTGGCGCTAGAGAGGGAACGGACAGTCGTGTAATTACGGCCGTCTGGGCGTACACCATCATACAAAATACGATGTCGGATGGTCTTCTTCAACTCATCACCGATCACACCACGAATGGCTTTGGTATCAGCTTCTTCATCTTCAAGCAGGAGGCTATCCAAGACCTCGTCCCGCAGTTCGCTCACAGCGTCGTTTCGTTCATCTCGATCGGTATAATCTATGACAACCTCAGACAAACGATTGTTCAATTTAGCTTGAACAGCCTCAATGAGGGCTGAGTCTTTTTGCATGGTTTCGATGTCAGATTTTTCTTTGCCAACGGCCGTTCTCATTTCCTCTTGCATCGCAATCATTGGCTGCAAGGCTTCATGTCCAAAGGCTAGAGCTTCGACCAAAGTGGCTTCAGGGATTTCCTCTGCTCCAGCTTCTACCATGATAATGGCATTTCTGGTGGCGGCTAAACGTAAATCAAGTGTGCTATTCTCCATCTCCTCAATAGTAGGATTGGCTACGAACTGCCCATCAACATAGGCAACGCGTACAGCCCCAATGGGACCATGCCAAGGGATATTAGAAATGGTTAGGGCACAACTGGCAGCATTGACTGCCAAAATATCTAGAAACTGTTCATTGTCGGATGATAGGGTGGTAATGATGATTTGGACATCATTTCTCATACCATCGGGGAAGAGGGGGCGTAACGGCCGATCTGTCAACCGTGCTGTCAATATAGCCTCCGTCGTAGGGCGACCCTCGCGACGGAAAAAGCTGCCAGGAATGCGCCCTGCTGCATACATCTTCTCTTCAAAGTCTACACTGAGTGGAAAAAAGTCTAATCCCTCACGGGGATGCTTAGACATGGTGGCCGTGGCCAGTACCATGCTATCCCCTAGCTGTAAAGTAACTGCCCCGCCAGCTTGCATTGCGAGGGCACCAGTGGCCGCGGTAAATGTCGCATTGCCAACAACGGCCGTGAAAGTAGATTGATTTAACATATTTTGTCCTCCAACAGACAATTAACCAACAAAATAGCTGGCTTCCGTAAACCGATTACGGACTACGGACTACCGAAACTAAATTGTTGGCCGTATTTGGTTGGGAT
Source organism: Promineifilaceae bacterium (SeqCode) (assembly GCA_965223555.1). Lineage (GTDB taxonomy): Bacteria > Chloroflexota > Anaerolineae > Promineifilales > Promineifilaceae > CBDCWU01. The sequence continues at coordinate 433,802 of CBDCWU010000007.1, read as the reverse complement.
AGGATGGTTAGGGACTGGGGATTGGCGCATACACCATGTATGTGACAATGCCCAATTCCTAAACCGCGACGTGCTATCCCAACAGGTTAATAAATACTAAAAAGCGAGTAGGCATATTTGCCTACTCGCCTGATGTCAAGGATTTAACGGCGTAAGCCTAATCGCTTGATAATAGCCAGATACCTTTCTGGGTCTTTCTTACGCAGATACGCCAAGTAGCGACGGCGCTTACCAACCAGCTTTAACAGGCCACGTCTTGACCCTTCATCATGTTTATGAACATTCAGATGTTCTTGCAGCTGTTTGATACGCCTATCAAAAATGGCGATTTGCACCTCTGGTGAACCAGTATCACCAGGATGTTGAGCAAACTCTTCAATGATTTCGGTCTTTTCTGCCAATGATAAAGGCATGTCTCTATCCTCCAAAGATAAAAATGATTCTAGCCAGGAGACCGTCGCGCCGAAAACATCGCATCACCCAGCCGACTAAACATTATAGCCCTACAAATCAACTTTGCCAAAATTAATCATCATGGTCCCAGCCAAAATCTACTTCGGTGCGTTCCTCGCCTGCAGCCAGGATGATGCCGAGACGGCCTGTGCCCCGTGCCGGATAGGTCCAATCGCCTGGAATAAGCAAGTCGAGGTTGTCGGCATCGAAGGCATCTACAAAGACGCAATAAGTGCCACCGTCTAAATCTTCGAAGGCGTAGAGGCCATTGGCATCGGTGGTGGTGGTAGCAATAAGGTCGCTTTCAGAGATGACACCATCTTCTGGGCAAGCACCGTCGCCTAGCCCAATTTTGATATCGGCCATACCAATTTCATTAGGATTAAAGGTGCCGTCACCGAGAAAGAAGCCACTGCCAGCTTCTGTTTCCAGACAGTTGGCAGTAGGATTGCCATTGCTTTGGATAGTGCAGAAGTCATCCCAGATGACGCCACTGATAGAAGCAGAGTTGGGAACGGCCGTTGACTCAACCTCTGACACCACAATTTGCAACCAGAAAGCATCTTCTACAAAGCCGTCTACCCCAAATAACTCGCCGTCAGCATCATTCATTTGCCAATTGCTGCGGTATGTGCCTGGCTCTTCAGGGGCAATCAATGTGACAGAAACCTCAGTGGTTTGGCCCGGGGCCACAGGAACTTCGACTACCATCTCGCTATCACCGCCCAGTGGTTCATCGTCTACAGCTACAATTTTATAGCCTTCTGTCCAAGGACATGTGCCATTATTGCGCAGCCGCCAGCTCTTGACGAATTCTTCACCGGGTGGAATTACTGTGTCGTCGGGGATAGTAATGTCATCTACAAATTGGACACTGTTGAGGCAAGTTTCAGGGTCAACTTCGGGCAGGGGCAAGAATTCATAGTCCCAGCCAAAATGAACGGCCGTTGCCACTTCCCCTGCTTCTAAAGTAACTGTTTCACTATTTAGATCTGTATCAGGAAAAGTAAAGCCGCCAGGTAGCAAAATTGCGCTATTGGCTTCACTTAACGGATCAACGGAAACACAGTAAGTATCAGGCGACAAATCACCAAAGGTGTAATTGCCATCGCTGTCACTAGTGGTGAGGGCGAGTCCATCAACTGGACACTCACCTGTGCCTAAACTGATTTCAAGCCCCTCGATTCCTGGTTCATCGTCTTCTAAAATGCCATTGGCCTGGAAGCCCCCATCAGCTAAAGCAATGCAACCAGCCGAGGCTTCAGCTTCGGTATCGCCTTCTCCTCCGATAACGGCACAAAGATCATGCCAAACGCGACCCGTGATAACGGCCGTGTCCGGGGGTGGCGGGGTAGGCGTTTCGGTTGGCTCCGGTGTCGGTGTGGCATCTTCTTCTAGCCGATTGTCCACATCCAAGGTAAATGACCCGCTAATGCCATTGACAGTGACAGTATAAGTGCCAGCGTCTAAACCTAGAACATCTAGAGGGACAACTTCTTCAAAAGGAACCACTGCTGCGGTACAAACAGCATCGCCAGGCCGAATTGTGCCTACCACCGACTGAAACGTGGTTCCTGTCTGCTGTGTGATGACCTCATCTACCATCGTGCAGCCGTCGGGCAATTCTCCACGCACACGCACATCTACCTGCACAGGAAAGGATTCCTGTGTCAGGATTTGAATACTATCAACCCGTGCCTGACCGCGTACGGTCTCCCCTGTCGGTGTTGAGAGAGCTTGGGTAGGGGTGGCAGGAACATTCGTAGGGGCGGGGGAACTGGCGGGTGTGGGGTCGACGTTGCCACTACAGGCGACCAAAAGGCCAGCCATTATCAATAAAAGTACAAGGCGCTTCTTCATCGTTCTTCTCGCTCCTGTTAAGGGACCTGCGCTCCAATGCAGATATTTCCGCACTAGACGCAACTGATGATGGCTGCATTATACTAGGATGGTTGTCAGAGGGACAAGTTAGGAGGGAATTATTTGTCTATTCGTTCAGCTTTTACTTTAAGCCAAGTGAACCTGTGATAATTTTGCCCTGACGTGAATTTGCGGGCAGCGGCCATGATGGCTTTTAGTTCGGAATCGGCCTGCACCAGTTGACGGCCGTTTTCTTTTTTACTCTCTCTACCATTTGCATGTTTTACTAGATAGGAACCATTAACTAAATATTTGTGGGTTTTTGTGGACATACCCTAAAAATAGCGCAAAATCCTTTCAATATCAGTTACATTTCTTCTTTCGTAGGGATTTTGTGGGAGAATATTAAGCAAACCTTCAATTTTTGAGCAGATCTAAAGCAACCGGGGTTGAGCGGCTGGTGGCTCTGGAGGGGTAACATTAAGGTGTTTATAAGCGTGTGGTGTAGCGGCACGACCACGGGGTGTGCGTTCTAGGAAGCCTAATTGTAACAGATATGGCTCAACCACATCCATGATGGTATCGGCTTCTTCGCTGATAGAGGCAGCAATGGTTTCCAACCCTACCGGCCCACCACCGAACTTCTCCACAATGGCTAACAGAACGCGCCGATCAAGATCATCTAGCCCTAGAGCATCTATCTCTAACAGGTTGAGAGCTTCAACGGCCGTTTCTTGCGTAATCTTCCCTTCAGCCCGCACCTGAGCATAATCCCGTACCCGCCGCAGCAAGCGCAAGGCGACACGGGGCGTACCCCGGGCCCGTAGAGCAACTTCGGTAGCTCCCTCAGCATCAATAGGAACCTGCAAAATCCGTGCCCCCCGAGTGACAATGGATTCAACCGCTGCCTGTTCATAAAAGTCCATGCGATAGGAAGCACCAAAGCGTGCCCGTAAGGGCGCTGTGATCAAGGCGAGGCGAGTAGTAGCTCCCACCACTGTAAATTTGGGTAATTTGAGACGGACATTTTTGGCCCCTGGCCCTTTGCCAACTACAATATCCAGCACAAAATCTTCCATAGCTGGATACAAAATCTCTTCTACGGCCCGCCCCAAACGATGCACTTCATCAATGAACAGGATATCGCCCGCTCGCAAATTGGTGAGAATAGCGGCTAAATCGCCTGCCCGCTCAATGGCTGGCCCAGCGGTGATACGAATATTGACGTTCATCTCGTTGGCGACGACATGGGCTAATGTGGTTTTGCCCAAACCTGGTGGGCCATGAAACAGTACATGGTCTAGTGGCTCCTGACGTGCTTTGGCCGCTTCAATGAGGATGGTAAGATTTGTTTTTAGCTTTTCCTGGCCAGTGAACTCCGCTAACAGTTGGGGGCGAATGAGACCATCTAAGCCTTTATCGGCCGTTTGCTTTTGTGGCGAAATATGTCGGGTGGATTCATCACTCATAAATTATTCATTGCCTGTAACGTGGTTATACGGGATTATACGCTAAGTAGAGCGTATTGCATAAGGTGCGCAAAGCTACGAGCAAACAATCAGGGATTTGGAATGAATCTTATATCCTAATTTAGGAGTGGCATAAACAATGTATCAAAAAGCCATTTTCCCTTTGTTGAGTCAGGTGGATGCAGAGACAGTGCATGAACGTACCTTATCGTTTTTGGCTTGGGCGCAACAATCGGCGATAGGGCGGGTGGGGTTGCGGCTGCTGGCTGGGCCATTACCAACGCAGCCAGTGGAGCTATTTGGGCTGCACTTTCCTAATGTATTGGGCATGGCGGCTGGGTTTGACAAAGAGGTGCGGGGGGCCGAAGGATTAGCTTTGCTGGGCTTCGGCCATGTGGAGGTGGGCACATTAACCCCCCGACCCCAGCTAGGTAATCCTCGACCACGTATCTTCCGGTTGACGGCAGATGAAGCTTTAATTAATCGCATGGGTTTTCCCAATGGTGGTGTAGCGACGGCCGTTAGCAATCTCAAAAATCACCAAAATCGCTCATTCGTATTAGGGGTCAGTTTGGGCAAGCAAAAAGAAACTCCGTTGGCTAAAGCAACGGCCGATTATATTGCCGTCATGCAAGCCGTTTATGCCTATGCCGATTACCTAGCGGTCAATATTAGTTCACCCAATACCCCCGGTTTGCGCGCGCTGCAAGGGGACAACTATTTGAGCCATTTGTTGGCAGGTTTACAAGCCGAGAATGGGCGATTGGCGCAGGTGCATGGTATGGTAGAACGGCCGTTGCTAGTCAAAATCGCCCCCGATCTTACCTGGTCGGAGCTGGATGAAATCTTGACGGCTGTGCAAGACAATCAGATTAGTGGCATTATTGCCACCAACACAACGACCAGTCGAGTGGGTCTAATGGATACGAACCAGGAGGAACAGGGTGGAATAAGTGGCCCGCCATTAAATCAGCGCAGTACCGAAATAATTACACATATTCAGCGACAGATGAACGGCCGTTTGCCCATTATTGGCGTAGGCGGCGTGAAAACGGCCGCGGATGTCCAAGCTAAACTGGATGCAGGTGCTTCCCTTGTCCAACTCTACACCAGCCTCATTTATGAAGGTCCACAACTGCCAGGACGTATTTTGCGGAAACTCAACCAACTTTGAGGCAGCCGACGAGTAGTTGGAACTATGTCCCCCTACCTAATTGGCAAAGTATGGCCAATGGAAACGATGTCAAATAGACTGCGTAATCATGCTACAGAATTATCTACAGCGTCAGAGATTGGAGATTACCGATTGGCGGGTATAATTTAACATTATGTTTTGTAGTGGAGGTACCTTATGAGTACTCTTGTCGGTCACACCATCAATAATCGGTATCGGCTTGAGTCTATGTTGGGCGATGGCGGTATGGGTACAGTCTATCGTGCCCATGATCTCAATTTAGATCGACCCGTTGCCATCAAATTGATGCACGCCCACTTTGCCCGCCAGCCAGAATTTCAACAGCGCTTGATTCAGGAAGCAAAAACGGCCGCTCAACTCGATCACCCTTCTGTCGTCAAAATCTACGACTTTGGCAATTCTGAACAGGGTTTGTTCATTGCCATGGAATATGTGGATGGTGGCAGTTTGCGCGATCATCTACGTCGTTTGCAAAAGATGCAGAAGTTCTTGCCCTTAGGGCAAAGTTTACAGATTGCGGCCCAGATTGCCGAGGCCCTTTACTATGCCCATCAAAGGGGCATCGTCCACCGAGACATCAAGCCGGGTAACATTATCCTCAAGCGACTGACCTCCCCTACCCAAAACAATGAATCCCCCTTCCGTGCTTTGTTAACTGATTTTGGCCTAGTGAAGCTGCAAGAGGGGACGCAGATGACGCGCAGCGGCACGACCTTGGGTACACCCACCTATATGTCTCCAGAACAGTGTGAAGGATATGATATAGACGGCCGTTCTGATCTCTATGCCTTGGGTGTCGTGCTTTATGAACTTATAACAAACCAATTGCCCTTCACATTCCACTCTCTTTCCGAAGCTATTGCCGTCCATAGTAAAGGCTTAATGCCCCAATCAACACGGGAACTACGCGGTGATGTACCCCCTCTCATTGATAATATCATCACCAAAATCCTGGCAAAATCACCCGATGAACGTCATGTAGATGGTAACGAATTGGCTACCGCTCTGCGTAGTGCCATTGTATCTCTAGAAGGTGCACCTACTCGGGTTCTAACTCGCCAAGAGATGGATATTTTGCAGCAAGTGAGCGAACCACCTCCTGGTTTTGAACTGCATATAGAAACACCTGGTCATCCTGTGAGCGTGGTGCCCCTCTCGCGCCCGGTCATCACAATTGGCCGTAATGCCGAAAACGACATTGTGCTGCCCACAGAAGGCGTTTCCCGGTTACATGCTCGCCTCCAAGCGACCTTGTTGGGCTGGGAGATTATTGATCTAGGCGGTGTCAATGGCACTTGGCTCAATGATCATCGTTTACGAATTGAGAGTGCTACACCTGTTTTGCCTGGTTCACGTATTCGTATCGGCCCCTATGAATTGACATTAGTGGGGCCAGAAATTGCTACAAGCGAATTGGATGAGCTGACCCCAGCTTCAGTTGGCCCCACTTCGCCACCACCTGAGCCTATTTCCGACTCATCAGCTGTACAAGAAGTGTCAGAAGAAAATTCGCCGCCGCCAGATGAACTTTTGGCCATGTTCTTGCTTGACGATCATATTCCAGTAGAGCCGGGCCAGCGAGCCGAAGTACGGGTGGAGATTGTCAATCGCAGCGATCAGGATGATCGGGTGAGTGTGCGCCTGCAAGGATTGCCAGCAACATGGGTTACTGCCCCGGATTTTGTAGATTTGCCAGCTGGTGACACAGTACAGCTAAGTGCCATTATTCGACCAGCTCGTCATCGTAGTACGCCCACAGGCCGCCAGCGTTTTCGGCTGCAATTGGTAGCCCAGCATCAGTCTGAAGTAAAGGCGGGGGCTACGGCCACGTTGGAAATTGGCTCTTTTGTCGCTTTTGAAGCACGCCTGGATAGTAATCAGATCGTGATGCCCGCCACTGTGATAGTGACAATTCAAAATACGGGCAATATTGCTGCTGAGTTTAGCTTGGTGGCGCGGGAACGCCTCAATGCGATTCGCTTCCAGGGGGAACGGGGACGTGTTCGCCTAGAACCAGGTCAGATTACTCAAATTGAATTGAGCTTGGAGGCCCGAAATCCTAGTTTATTTGGTGGCAGCGGAGAGGTGTATCCTTTTGAAGTGGAGGTGCTTTCCTCATCTGGAGGACGGCAGACGCTGACGGGCGAGGCGCAGATGGGTTCGTCCATTCCTTTATGGGCGTTGTATGGCGGTGTTGGTTTGGTCACTTTTGCTTGTGTGATGGCTTTGTTTGCTTTGATTATGAATCGTGATCGCATTTTCCCATCGGCAAGTACAGCGACGCCTAATCTTGTGGCTGTGGTTGGAACGCAAACGGCCATTGCTCAGACCGTGGCTGCGACTGGCTTACCTCTTACCCCTGTCAGTGCCTCAGATACAGATAATGATGGCTTGAGCAATGAGCAAGAGGCTGTCACAGGTACCGATCCCAATAATCCTGATAGCGATGGTGATGGCCTATTGGATGGTCAGGAAGCCTTGGAATTAGGCACAAACCCCGCCAATCGAGATTCGGATGGGGATTTTTTGAGCGATGGTGAGGAAGTGAATCTTTATGGCACAAACCCCAATAGTAGTGATACGGATGGGGATGGCATTCCAGATGGCGTAGAAATTACAACGGGCACTGATCCGCAAGCGTCCCCTGTGCCAACGGCTGCACCTACAGATACACCATTGCCCACTGAGACGCCTGGCCCCACAGCTACGACTGGGCCAACAGATACACCCAGCCCCACAGATACGCCGGGGCCAACGGCTACATTTACGGAAACACCCTTGCCCAGCTTGACACCCTCTGTCACTAATACGCCATTGCCGTCGTCTACAGCGACCTTTACCCCTATTCCTAGCGACACACCTACTGTGACGGCCACACCCTTGCCCACAGGAACCTTCACACCAGAACCAACGGCCACCAGCACTCCCGTACCCATTAGTTGTATCTCTACCCCGCCAACGATTGATGGTATCTTCCAGCTGACCGAATGGCCTCTTCCTCTGGTCCAATTTGCTTCTCTGGATGATCCAGCGGCCCGTGTTGAGGTTTATTTCACCCGCGATGTGGATCATCTCTATCTGGCATTCTTGATAAATGATGATACGGAGGATGTGGGCGATTCTTTGCGACTCTATTTTGATACGACAAATAATGGTGGTGATCCAGACACGGCCGATCGCTTTTTCCAAGTGGGGCGTGATGGCACTCAAGAGGTGTGGGCTGGCACTGGTAGTAATACGGATGCCCAAAATTGGGATGGCGCCTATAGTAGCAGCAACTGGACGGCCGTTCTAACAGAATCCAATAGCCAATGGGTTGTGGAAATGCAGATTGACGCGGTGGAAATGGGAGCCTTGTCGCCTATTTCGTTTGGCATGATGGCGCAAGTCTTGTTTACGGGCACATTGGCTACTTGGCCGGAAGCTGGCAACTCTAATGACCCTACCACCTGGGTTGATGTGAGCAACATTACTTGTACGCCATAGGGTATGTAAATATGGAGCTTGGATATTGATTTGCTCAATTTCCAAGCTCTATCTATGGCCATGGAAACATCAGTAGCTCGTTTGCAGGCGAAATGGGAAGCTGTTCTGGCTCCGTTTCAGGTGGAAAAAACGGTAGCAGTGGCCGTTTTTGCTGATTTGGTGATGCGATATGGGGAGGACGGCCGTTATTATCATAACCTCCAGCATCTGGGCAATGTCCTACAGACGGTTGAAGCTTTAAGTGAATTGGTGACAGATTATACGGCCGTTCAGTTGGCGGCTTGGTTTCATGATGCCATCTATCATAGGCAACCTACGGCTAACAGCCTGAGCAATGAGGTGCAGAGTGCAGAATTTGCGGCCCAAACGCTCCCGAAGATGAATATTCCCACTGACACAATTAACCTGGTTTGTGAGCTTATCCGCGCCACGCAGATAAATATTCCTGTGCCAGATGATTCTAATTTTCATGCCTTGCTAGATGCTGATCTGGCAATATTGGCGGCTGATAGTCCACAGTATGACCAATATGCTAAGGCCATCCGCCAGGAGTATGCTTTTGTGCCAGATGATGCGTATCGTGACGGCCGTTGCCAAATCTTGCAGAGCTTTCTAGACCGCGACCGCATTTTTCTCACTCAACCGATGTTTGAGCAGCGAGAAAAGGTTGCTCGCCTCAATATCCAGCGTGAAATTGAGCAATTGAGATAATCCTACTACTCATAATAGCAAAGTAGTGCCTCCAAAATGGCCGCAAGGCAGCCTAATGGCTCAATAGGCCTAAATCCTTATTTGGCCTAACACTCAAAAAAGATTATCCTTTTAAGCATGTGCGGTATTTGTGGCATTATAACGCTTGACCCCCAACGGCAGATTCAGTCGGTAACTCTACAAAACATGACCCAAATCATGCACCATCGCGGTCCCGATGAGCAAGGCATATTTTGTCAGGGTGGGGCCGGTTTGGGCTCATGCCGTCTATCTATCATAGATTTAGCTGGTGGTCGTCAGCCCATTGCCAATGAAGATGAAACAAAATGGATCGTCTTCAATGGCGAAATTTATAATTATCAAGAGCTACGTGGCTATCTAGCAAAACGGGAACATCAGTTCCGTACTCGTACCGACACCGAAGTTATCTTGCACCTCTACGAAGAGCATGGCACGGAGTGCGTCCAGCATTTAGATGGCATTTTCGCTTTTGCCATTTGGGATGAAATACAACGCGAGCTTTTTATTGCCCGAGATCGCACTGGTATCAAGCCACTCTATTACACATTGGTTAATGACCAGCTTATCTTCGGTTCTGAGCTAAAAGTAATACTAGCCCACCCCGACGTACCCCGCGACATCGATCTCATTTCACTCAATGAGTATCTTTCCTATGAATATGTGCCCACTCCTCGCACCATTCTGCGCAATATTTATCGTTTAGAGCCGGGCCACACTTTGTGCTTCAATACTCATGGTTTGCATAAAGCCCAATATTGGAATGTAAGTTTGGCACGGAGTGAGTTGCGGCCACCCGTACATTGGCGGGATTATGCTGCAAAGCTGTATGATGTCCTACATACGGCCGTTCAGCGTGAACTTGTCAGTGATGTGCCTGTCGGTGTTTTGCTCAGTGGTGGTCTTGATTCTAGCACTATCGCCGCTCTCATGGTAGGCCTATATCCTGGTCGTGTCAAAAGCTTTTCAGTTGGCTTTGAAGAGGATTCCTTTGATGAATCTCCCTATGCTCAGCAAGTTGCCACCCATCTAGGCACTGAACACCACGAACTCGTCCTCACCAGCCAAAAAGCGGCCGAAATGGTACCTGCTATCACCGACTTCCTGGATGAACCCTTTGGTGATTCCTCCCTTATTCCCACCTATCTCCTTTCCCGCTTTGCCAGCGAGCAAGTTAAAGTGGTGCTGGGCGGTGATGGTGGGGATGAACTTTTTGCTGGTTATCCCACTCTCGCTGCTCACCGTCTCATCGAATATTATGAGCGTGCTATTCCTTGGGGGCTGCGGGCGCATGTGGCTCCCCGCGTTTTGTCGGCTATGCCCGTCTCTTTCAACAATATCAGCCTCGACTTTCGGCTACGTCGTTTCTTAGCTGGGCGTGGTGTATCGCTGCAAGCTCGTCACCATCGTTGGCTCGGTTCCTTTGTGGATGATGAAAAACAGCATTTGCTGCAAGATTGGCTCAAGCCAGTGCTGCGTGATACTTATGCTTCATCCTATGCACATGCTCGTGAGTGTGATGCCCGCCTGCCACTTAATCAGATTCTGTACAACGATATGAAACTCTATCTTGAAGGTGATATTTTGTTCAAGGTAGACCGCGCTAGCATGGCTGCTTCCCTAGAGGTGCGTGTGCCCTTCCTCAACCGGGCCGTTATCAACTTCGCTACTGAACTGCCCTTGGAACTTAAGTTGCACCGGCTGACTGGTAAATTTCTTCTCAAGAAAAGCATGCAAGATGCTTTGCCTGCCAATATTATTCACCGTAAAAAGAAGGGATTTAATATGCCTGTGGCCTATTGGCTGACGGGGCATTTGAAGGATTTGACTTTGGATATGCTTTCTGAGGAGCGTATACAGCGGCAAGGCCTTTTCAATCCCGATTATGTGCAGCAGCTATTAGATGATCATTTTGCCCGCAAACATGACAATCGCAAGTTGCTATGGACGATGCTAGTGTTCCAACTTTGGTATGAGAAATATTGTTAATGTCTAATCATTTTGAAAATACCCAGGCCTTTGTGGAATGGAATGAGATGATGTCGCGGAAGTATGATTCCGAGGCTTTCCATCTGCGTTCTAATTTTTTAATTCGTTGGATTGAGGGACGCCGTGTAGCTGTGGTTCTAGATTTCCTGCAGGCCAAAGAGCAGGATGTGGTGGTAGAGGTAGGCTGTGGGGCAGGCGTCGTTTTACAGCAGATACCAGCCGGGCGTTTGATTGGCATGGATTTATCTGGCTATATTTTGCACAAAACGAAGCAACGACTGGCTGGGAAAACGGCCGATCTCCTGCAAGCAAATGCTGAAACTCTTCCGTTTGCTGATAACCAGTTTAATAAACTACTTTGCACTGAGGTGATCGAGCATGTATTGGAACCTCGCAATCTAGCGGCTGAATTGGCACGGGTAGTGCAGACCAAGGGTACAGTAGTCATCACCATTCCCAACGAAGGCTTAATTGATCGTGTTAAAGCCATTATTACCCGGCTAGGGTTGGCAAGGTGGTTGCTGCAAGCTGCCGAGGGAGCTGATGATGTGTACGATTCGCCTGAAGATGTCAATGAATGGCATTTGCATCAATTTAATTTAGATATGTTGCGAGAGGTGACGCAAGGACATTTGCATATGCACCAGATACAGGCTGTTCCCTTTAACTTTTTGCCTCTGCGCTATGTGGTGCTCTTCCAAAAAAAGCTGCCTGGAGTATCCGAAGTATGAAACGCATTTTATTAGAGTATTTAGTTTGCCCTGGTTGTAAGAAGGCTTTGACTTGTGAGACAACGGCCGAATCTAGGAATGAGATTGAGAGTGGATCGTTGCACTGCCGACAGTGTCAACGCGATTATCCGATTGTACGAGGGATTCCACGATTTGTAACTAGGGAGAATCCGTTGGCTGGGCAAAATGTGGAAACGGCCGATGCTTTTGGTTGGGAGTGGCAGGAGTTCACCGAATTGCACGACATGGACACCTATAAAGCTCAATTTCTGGATTGGGTTCATCCTATACAGCCTGCTTTTTTGGCTGACAAAGTGGTGCTAGATGCAGGTTGTGGTATGGGGCGTTTTTCTATGGTAAGCAGCCATTTTGGGGCCAAGATGGTGTTAGCAATTGATGCCAGCGATGCCGTCGAAGCGGCACAGGAAAATGCCCGTCATCTAAATAATGTCCATGTGATTCAGGGCAGTATTCATGATTTGCCTTTGCGGTGCAGCCCAGACGGGCAGATGGATTTTATTTTTAGTATTGGTGTTTTGCACCATTTGGATGATCCACAGGCTGGTTTTAATGATTTGGCGTGTCATTTACGGCCGTCTGGCTCCATATTTGCTTGGGTGTATGGACGAGAGAATAACGGCTGGCTAGTGAATTTTGTAAACCCAGTGCGCACCTTGCTGACTTCCCGGCTGCCGCGTGGGGTGTTGTATGGGCTGTCCTGGCTGATTACGGCCGTTCTCCATCCCATCGTTCGCTTCATCTACCGTCCTATCAACGCCAGCAACTCTTTGAGGGGACTCAGCCGCTTTCTCTTTTATAACGATTATATGACTTGGCTGGGTCAATATAGCTTCCGTCATAATCATCACGTCGTCTTCGATCATCTGGTTGCCCCTGTGGCCTACTATTTGCGCCGTGAAGAGTTTGCTAGCTGGTTTGACGAAGCTAGTCTAGAGATTATTGATATGTCTTGGCGCAACCAGAATAGCTGGCGGGGGCATGGGCAGCCGGTGGGCAGTGAGCAGTGAACAGGGAGCCAGAGCCGGATTTAACATTTCGAGCAATATGGCCTTGGGTGGCTTTAATGGTGTTTTTGAGTATGCTGCCCTATCTATACGCTTGGCTGGTGACGCCATCAGACAAATTTTTTAGTGGCATTTTAGCCAATCATAATGATTTTTCGGCCTACATTGCTGCCATGCGTCAAGGAGCAGAGGGCAATTGGCTGTTTCGTATCACTTTTTCCACAGAAAGCTGGCAGCCACGTTTGATGCTGCCATTGTACATGGTGGTGGGCAAATTGATACGGCCGTTTAGTCAAAATTACGTCCTTTGGTTCAACATCATGCGAGCAGGCGGGCTGGTCTTGGCTCTATGGGGATTTCTCTTTTGGTTGCGCCAGCTCCTGCCCGGTAGGCCACGTCAACAGCTAACAGGTTGGCTTCTAATTGCCTTTGGTGGCGGTTTGGGCTGGCTGTTATGGCCCTTAACAGCCACATTGGCTGTTTCCTCCGAGTTTTTCCCAGATGTGGGTCGCCCTGAATGGACAACAATGTTGGTATCGCTGAACCCACCCCATTATATTATCGGTATGGGGTTGGAGACGATTTTGTTTGGCTGCATATTGAAGATGTCCCGCCAGCAAAGTTGGCGATGGGCGGGAATTGCGGCCCTGGTGGCGACTGCGTTAGGCTTGATTTATGTGTATCAAACGGCCGTTGTTGGTCTGGTTATAGGTGTTTATTTGCTCACCCTTGCCTGGCAAAAAGGGTATATCCCTTGGCCCGATTGGTGGCGGGGAGCAGTGGTTTTATTGCCCCTTTTGCCCTTGCTCTTTTACTACGGCTATTGGGTCAATAGAGACACAGCCTTTGCCACCTATGCCGCCAGTGAGATCAACAACCTGCCACCGCCCCCTTTTATAGGGGCTATTATTGGCTTTGGCCTGATGAGTATCCTGGCGGTGGTGGGGGTGCGCCGCTGGCTGCGCCAAGGGGAAGATTGGCTCCCCTTGCTGTGGATTGTGGGCAATTTATTGGTGATGTATATCCCTATTGTGCAATACGCTGGCCGTTTTGCGTTAGGTTTGATTGTGCCCGTTGCGACCCTGGCCGCCTATGGACTGGAAGAAGTTGCTTTGCCTTGGCTGCAAACGACGCCTTTTTACGGCCGTTTTTCCCAACTAACACCCACTCCCTTTGCTTCCCTGCGCCGGATGATTCTCATTTTGACTGTCCCCTCCACTTTAATGATGGCCCTGTTTCCACTGAAAACAGTGACCTTGCAAGCAGAGTTTCCTTATTACATGCCAACGAGTGAACGAGAAGCGGCCGTTTGGCTGACCGACAATACCAACGCTAACGATGTAGTGTTGGCCTATTACCCGGTAGGTAACTACTTGCCCAGCCTCAGCAATACACCAGTTTTTATGGGACAGTTCTTTCTCACCCTAAACTTTGAGGAAAAAGTGGAGATGGTTGAGCAATTTTGGGCGGCTGACACCAGTGACGAATGGCGACAAAACTTTATAGAGGAGTGGCAAATCACCCACATTTATCAGGGACAATATGAGCGGCAGTTAATGCAGGGAGATATTAAATTGCCCGGCAAAATCGTTTATGACCAGAATGGCATCATAATTTATGAGGTAATTCCCTGATGGCCAAGATTGTTAGTATTGAAATTACCAGCTCAGTCTAATCTCCAATTACAAACCTTCTAATCTCTTTCCCATCGCGTTTGGACAGGAACGATAGTTCTGTCTAGTTCCACACATTCAGGCATATCGGCCGTTTGGTAGATATAGGTTCGTCCAGGGACATTCGTGTAGCCAACATGGTTGCCCTCTGTGTCCATGGCAATCAGGTTCATGGTGCTGAGGAAGCGGCCGTCTAAATCATTCAAATCTTCCATAGCCTGTTTACCCGCTTCTGCTACGTCGAGTCCTGTCTTCATATAGAAAACCAGGCTGTGGGCCGTGCTGGCTCGGATGGCCATCTCGCCCATACCCGTACAAGCGGCCGCGCCATAGCGGTTGTCAGCATAATTGCCAGCGCCGATGATGGGCGAGTCACCCAAGCGACCAGGATATTTCCAAGACCAGCCGCTGGTGCTCACGCCGCAACAGATGTCGCCATTGCCATCTTGGGCCATGAAGTTGACTGTGCCCCAGGTATATTCGGGATCGGTTGCCATTTGTACCAGCTTATGCAAATCGGTGCGTTGGGCGATTTGGGAAACATCATCATTGCCAATCGCTTTATGCACGCCACGCTGCCACACTTGGCGTACGGTGTCTGTCAGCATCTCCTCCCATGATTCGCAACCCATTTCGGCGGCAAAACGGGCAGCTCCTTCACCGACGAGCAACACATGGGGGAGGGTGTCCATCATTTTGCGGGCGACTGAGATAGCGTAGGGATACCCTTTCATGGCTCCCACTGCGCCACTCATGAGGGAACGGCCGTCCATAATGCTGGCATCCAGCTCCAACTCACCCAATATATTGGGCCAACCGTTGTAACCGACAGAGTGGTCATCCGGGTTGGCCTCTACCAGCCGAGTCCCAGCTTCAACCGCATCAATGGCGGAGCCACCAGATTTGAGAATATCAACAGCGGCCTGTATGCCAACACGGCCGTTTGTACTTGCGACGACGATCATATTTTGCACCTCGTTAGCTCAATTCTTCAAACCGTGCCCATACATCTGCCGCTAACTCGCGGCTGCGAGCCGTAATTTCGGCTTCGTTCAACGTGAGTAGCTGTCGATCATGCATCAGCACTTTGCCGGCCACAATTGTAGTCGTGACCAGGCTGCTCTCAAAGCCAAAAATGATGTGCCAGGGCAAATTGCCTGCGTTCAGAGGTGTGGTTGAATGATAGTCTACGAAGATAACATCGGCTGCTGCGCCCACCGCTAATTTGCCAATAGGTAGTTCTGGCCAAAAAATGCTTGTCAAAGCAGAATTGTTCTCGATTGCCATCTGCACAATGTCCATGCCGTTGCCCCGACGCGGGTCGCGATGGACTACTTTGTGTAGTAAATAGGCCATTTTCCACTCAGCCCACATGTTGTTGCTGAAACCATCATTGCCTAGGCAAACAGGGATGCCCAAGCGCAGCATGCCTTCAATATCAGCCGCGCCTACGGCGTTATTCATATTGCTGCGTGGCTGGTGCGTGACCCAGGTGCCCGTAGCCCGGATGAGGGCCATTTCGGTGGGGTCTACGTGGATGCAGTGGGCTAGGATGCTCTTAGGGCCGAGGATGTTGGCGTCGGCGAGGCGAGCCACCACACGCTTGCCATATTTTTCTAAGGAATCATATTCGTCGGCTTCGTGTTCGGCCACATGAATGTGGAAACCTGTGTCTAGTGCTTTGGCGGCGGCCACACAGTCGGCCAAGGTCTCATCGGAGAGGGAGAGGGAGGCGTGAAGACCGAAGGTGGCAGCTAATAGGCCACTTTCGCGCTTGGAGGCCGCTTGTAGGAAGCGCACGTTTTCGGCAATGCCTGCTTGGGCTTCGTCTGGCCCATTGCGATCTGTCACTTCGTAGCAGGTGGCGACACGGACACCTGCCATTTCAGCGGCATCGGCGATTTGATCTAATGAATTGGGTAGAGCAGCGGGGCTGGCATGATGGTCTATGAGGGTGGTTGTGCCATGTTTAATGGCATCTATGAGGCAGACAAGGGCACTGTATTTGACGTCCTCTTCACCGAGGGCGCGATCTAAGCGCCACCAGAGCCGTTCTAAGATATCGGGAAAATCTTTGGGGGCAGAGCCGGGGATGGCCATGCCCCGGGCAAATGTGCCGTAAAAGTGGGTATGGGCACAGATGTTACCGGGCATGACGAGTTGGCCGCGGGCATCGAGCTGGTTGATGCGGGGATAACGGGCGGCTAATGTTGAACTATTGCCAATATCGGTGATACGGCCGTTTTCCAAAAGTAGCCCGCCGTTTTCGATGATCTCGTTGGGATTGTTCCAGGTGACAAGACGGCCGTTTGTGATGAGTGTTTGGGACATAATTACCTCCAAAAGCGTAAAACACAAAACATGAGAAAATAACAACTGTTTCACGTTTTACATTTGTAAAAATCGGTGGGTAAGAATATCATATCTATGTTCATCTATACAATCAGGATGACAAAATGGCCTTTGTCTGTGTGATGAAGGATATAATATTAAGGAGATAGACATGGCACAACCATTTGATGTAACTGACGAGAGCTTCCAAGCTGATGTATTAGAATCTGAACTACCAGTATTGGTAGATTTTTGGGCCGATTGGTGTGGCCCTTGCCGCATGATTGCCCCTTCTGTGAAGGAGATGGCATCTGAGTTTGACGGCCGTTTGCGTGTGGCTAAGATGGATGTGGATGAAAATCCTGCTGTCCCTGGACGTTATGGCATTGTTGGTATTCCTACATTGATGCTGTTTAAGGGCGGTCAAGTTGTTGAGCGCGTGACAGGTGCTTTGCCTAAGCCACGCATTGTGGCTCAGGTTGAACCCCATTTGGAACCCGTAGCTGCCTAATCGGCTTCATCGCTGCTTTGCTATAAAATTAATGCCCATCTTGCACTAATGCAGGATGGGCATTTTTGTTTTGTATATGCTAACCGCATTTGGATGTGATGTGATCAGCAAGGGACCGATAAGCTAGTACACGAAGGCGTAAATAGCTGATATATTGTGGGGTAGAAAAAGTAGTAACGAGAAAAGGTGGGAAATGGCAAGAATAAGAGCAATCGAAATACAGCTGACAAAGGAAGAAGAAAAAGAGCTGAAGAAAATCGCGAACAAGCATAAAGCGAGTCAACAAATGGTCAGGCGTGCGCGAATTGTGCTGGCAGCGACCGAAGGGAAAAGCCACGGGCAAATCATGAAAGAGGTGGGTGTGAGTCTCAACACGGTGAGGCTATGGCGTAGCCGCTGGATGATGTTCAAAGCAGTGCCGCTATCAGAATTGAGCGTGCAAGAAAGATTGGCAGATGACGCTCGACCAGGCTCTCCAGCGCGAATCACAGCAGACCAGCGGTGTCAGATAGAAAAGTTGGCATGTGAAAAACCAGAGGGGAGCGGTCGCCCGATAACCCACTGGACAAATCGAGAGATAGCAGATGAAATCATCAAACAAGGCATCGTAGAAACCATTTCCCCACGACATGCGGGACGTCTTTTAAAAAGAAGCAGATATCAAACCACATCACATTCGGTATTGGCTAACACCAGGGGAGGATGAGCAGTTTGATGAAAAGGTCAAAGATATCAATCAGCTATACAAAGAAGCGGTCGATTTAGCTGACAAGGATGAAAAAGTGCTATGTAATGATGAGATGACGGGCGTTCAGGCACTCCAACGCAAGCATGAGGGTCTGCCAATGCGTCCAGGCAAAGTGGAGCGGCGCGAATATGAGTATATTCGACACGGAACGCAGAGCTTTATCGTCAATTTCGAGGTGGCAACAGGGCGGGTTGCCCATGTTTCTTGTGGCAAGACCCGCACTGAACAAGATTACCTCAATCACATTCAAGCGACAGTTGAGGCTGAACCGAATGTCAAACGCTGGCATTTTGTTGTTGATAATCTTAACACGCATAAATCTGAAAGCTTGGTTCGTTTCGTCGCTGCTGAATCCGACATTTCAGATGATGCCCTTGGCGTCAAGGGAAAATCTGGTGTTTTGAAATCAATGGAAACCCGCGCTGAATTTTTGACCAATCCTGACCATCGCCTTGTTTTCCATTACACACCCAAACATGCATCTTGGATGAACCAAGTCGAGATTTGGTTTTCTATTCTGGTGCGTAAACTACTCAAGCGTGGCAATTTCACCTCTATCGAACATCTGAAAAACAAAGTGCTCACCTTTATCATTTACTACAATGACACGATGGCCAAGCCCTTCAAATGGACCACCAAAGGGAAAGCACTTGCCGCCTGAATGTATCTGTTATTTACGCCCTGATGTACTAGTGCGTTTAGCGAGGAGGACAAGATGATCGAGGTTGCAATCATGTTGGAAGGCCAAAATGGATTAAATTGGCCTCGTTTTCAGCGAATAGCACAGGCGGTAGAGGATTTAGGATTTGTAGGGCTATACCGATCAGACCATTATACCAATGCGAATCCGCCGGATATGGACTCTTTGGAGTTATGGGTGTCGTTGACTTGGTTAGCTAGCCATACGGAGCGGATTGAGTTTGGACCGATGGTGTCGCCAGTCTCGTTTCGCCAGCCGACGATGACGGCAAGGATGGCCAGCGCGGTGGATGATTTGTCTAACGGCCGTCTTCATCTGGGACTGGGTGCAGGTTGGCAGGAGCGGGAACATACCAACTATGGTTGGGATTTGTTGGACGTGAAGTCGCGTATGGATCGTTTTGAGGAAGGGTTAGAGATCATCACCCGACTGTTGCAGAGTAATGAGCCAGTGGATTTTGCAGGAACATATTACAGTGTGCAGGAGGGAATTTTACTGCCGCGACCGCAGCGGCCGGCTGGCCCGCCGATTTTGATTGGGGGCAATGGACCAAAACGCACATTGCCGTTGGTGGCTAAGTATGCAAAGGAGTGGAATGCCGTTTATATTGCCCCGGAGGCAGCGAAGGAGCGAAATGCCATATTGGATGCACTGTTATTGGCCAACGGCCGTCAACCCCGTGATGTACGCCGCTCATTAATGACAGGGTGTATTTTTGGGCGTGATGATGCAGCAGTGGCAGCCAAACTAGCCCCACGTAATGTGACTTATGAGGAATTGCGGCAACAGGGTCATATAGCAGTGGGCACAGGCAATCAAATTGTGGAACAGTTAGGTCAATGGGCCGAGGCTGGCATTTACCGAGTGATGTTGCAATGGATTGATTTGGATGATTTAGCGGGCTTGGAGGCAATGGCACACTCTGTTTTGCCACAGGTGCAATGAACGAAGATTTAACAGAATATTTGGCTGGCTTAAAGCCATTGGTGACGGATTCGGCCGTTTGGGGAAACGGCCGTTTGCCCTTAACAATCACCTACTATCTCAGTTCCAACTTGCCGCCATTGGCTTATGTGACTTCGGTGCGGGCGGTTGTGTTTCGGGCAGGGGAGGTGTTGACAGTGCTTGATCCTAGTGGAGAATATTACCTTGCTCCGGGTGGACGTTGTGAAACAGGGGAAACGGTTGAAGAAACCCTGAATAGAGAAGTACTGGAAGAAACGGGCTGGACAGTTCAGAATCCTGCTTTGTTGAGCATCATCCATTTTCAGCATTTGTCACCAAAACCTGATGATTACCCTCATCCACACCCTGATTTTTTGCAATTGGTTTATGTGGCCCAGGCTGATCAATTTGTGCCCGAAGCGATGGTGTTTGATCAATATGTGGTGGAGAGCAAATTTTGGCGGGCAGAGACGCTACGGCCATTGTTGAAAAATGCTGGCCAAACCGCTTTGTTGGCAGCAGCTGTGGAAAAGATGGCACTATAGTAAAACACGGCCGTTTGCATGCATCACAAACGGCCGTGTTCCCTAATATAATTAGGTGTGCGGCTAAAAAATCTAGGCCTACAAATTATTCATCACTACTCTCGGCCGTTGTTTTTTCCGGCTCAACCGGTGTGAATTGATCGGCTAGCTTGCCCAATTCTTCACTTAACCATTGCAAGCCTTGTGCTAGGCCAGTACGAGCTTTACGACCCACTTCACTGGTTTCCACCTTATCCGCCACTTGTCCAGCTTCTTCACGCACACGGGTGGCTGGCTGGCTCGTCTTCACCTCACGAATTACTTTATCAACCTCATCCGCAAAAGATTTTACGCCTTCACGAATTTCTGTTTCAAGGCGCTGCCGCTCCTCGCTTTCCCAAGCAGTTCGCAACGTATCAGCAAATTGGCGACCTAAATCTTTGAACTCAGCCACTATATCGGCCTCTTGCACATCAGATTTGGCAACTTCTTCTTCTACAGGGATTTCAACTTTCAATCGTTCTTTTAATTCTTGCACATCAGGGACTTGTTCATCACTCATGATAGGGGTTCACTCCTTGTTAGGTATATTAATAATTAGCGTATGGCTAACTGTACTCTGTACGTCTTGTGTTAGGCAAAGTTGCACCTAATTTTCCACCTTTTGCAGCGACCAATCATCTAGAAACCAACCATTGTTAGCAATGGCGTAGCGGCCTCTAATGCCGGCGCCAAGGCGCACGGTTTGCGCCTCTGTGATAGTGAATGTATGGGTGAAACTGTTTTTCTGCCCGAAAGTTGGGGCCAACCAGCCGGTGCCTCCGCTTGGTGAAATAAAACGAATTTCGCCAGCAAAGGGATCGGTGGCCCAGGTTTTTTGGCCATTTTGAAAATCGGTATATAGATCTGTGAAGAAGTTGATTTCAAAAATGTAAGTACCCGGTTGTAGAGCGATGTCGGTGTACAGGCGGTAGCTGATGGCGCCACTGCCTTTAAAGACCTTAACGGTTTGTTCTCCATTAAAGATGAAAAGAGCATGTTCGCTGGGGGGCAAGAAGGGTTTTGATAGAACGCGCATTTCGGGCCGTACCCACACGTCCCACGATTGATCGCCGTAACCTGTTGGCCCCTCATCCCATTCAAATACCCAATCATTGGGCGTTTGTAGTTCGGGTATGCCATGCGTGTGATACCAGCCGCTTTCAAAGGATCCATTGCCTAGAATGTTACCGCCTAGAACGGGGTTGGCGGGGATAGTAGGGTTGGCTGGGGGCTGGGTAGCTGCTAGAGGGGGGCTGGTGGGCGGCGGGGGGGTGTTGGTGGCGGTGGGCCGAGGGGTACTGGTAGGGATGGTTGGGGTGGCGGTTGGGATTGGGGTGTCGGTGGGAGGTACAGGGGTGACTGTAGGTGGTAGGTCGGTGGCAGTGGGAACGGGGGTGAAGGTGGCTGGAGGTTGGATGGTGGCAACGGCCGTTGCGGTAGCAATGGGCTCAGGGCTATTGGTGGGAGGGACGGCCGTTGCTTCTGGTTGTACGTCCGCATTAGTGGCCACGGCGATTGCTTCTTCATTTGTTGTGTCTTCCGGCTCATTGGCACAAGCAAATAAGAATAAGGTTAATAAACAAATTGAGACGCAGATTGCGCCTCGATGAACAGAAATCATGTCAATACCTCCAGTGGTTCTGTTAGAACTCACAATTAAAAAACGTAAAACGCAAAACGTAAGGGTTCATCAATTACGTTTTACGCTTTCGTTTTATTGTATCTTGCTGGATTGAACAGGCAAATGTGGTAAAACAGGTTATGGTACATCAAACTTTTGTAACAACGAGTCGCGGGTTACGACGAGATACATTGCCTATGCGCTTGTTTGAGAAGGCAAAGCGGCTGGGCATTTGGAACCCTTCGGATGTTGATTTTAGTCAAGATATAGTGGATTGGCAGGGGTTAACGACCGATGAACAGGACATCCTGCTTAACCTGACAGCTCTTTTTCAGGCGGGCGAGGAGGCGGTGACATTGGATTTGTTACCGTTGATCATGACGATTGCAGCCGAAGGCCGCTTGGAGGAAGAACTTTTTCTCACCACTTTTTTATTTGAAGAGGCCAAACATACTGATTTTTTCCATCGCTTTTTAGCAGAAGTGGCTCAGGTTTCTTCGTTCGAGTTGAGCCGGTACCATTTGGAAAATTATCGCACCCTATTTTACGAAGCTTTGCCCCAGGCTTTGCAACAGCTGCGTCATGATCCCTCGCCTGCTGCTCAAGTGAGGGCTTCGGTGACGTATAACATGATTGTGGAGGGGATGCTGGCGGAAACAGGCTACCATGCTTATTTCACAGTCTTGGAGAGGAACAACATTTTGCCGGGAACGCGGCAGGGTATCCACTTGCTGAAACAAGATGAATCGCGCCATATTGCTTATGGCATTTATCTATTGTCGCGCCTTATAGCAGTCGATGCCGACTTATGGCAGGTGGTAGAAGCGACAATGAATGAATTGCTTATGCCAGCTATTGCCATTATTGGCGATTTGTTTGAGCAATATGATCCTGCTCCTTTTGGACTAGTGGAGGCAGATTTTGTAGATTTTGCTATGAATCAATTTGAGAAGCGGATTGACCGGCTGGAACGGGCGCGTGGGGCTTCGTTAGCAGAGATTGAGCAGGTGGCTTTTTCTAGAATCAGTAGTTAGTAGCCCATTATCGGCTTGCTAGTCACCGTTTGCTGATTACTTTGAACAGGAGATAGATATGAATCGCGTGAAGGTTTTGGCTTGTGTGTGCATGATGGGTTTGGCTTTGTTTGGGGTGATGGTGGGGGTGTTTATGTTGGCGGGGGTGGAAGCAGCAACGGCCGTTGCCCCTACAGCCATTGGTCGTTCTCATGATCCGGTAATTGTGTCGGGGGCGGATATGCCTGCTTTTGACCAGGTTCCTATTGCTGAGTTGCGTCTGTATGCCTCTGATGGCGCAGCTTGGCAGCCAATTCCGATGCAGATTGATGAGCGAGTGGTGGTGTCGAATACGGCCGTTTATACGACTTTCGAGGATGGTTTGTTGGACGCCAATGATGAATTGGTCTTCATGGGACATGATGCAGGCGCGGCGGCTTCTATTGTAAATTGGGTCAATAACGTTGAGGCACAGGGCCATGCTCGGTATGCTCTGGCCGTCTCTGACCCACTGCAACCGAGTGATTTAGGCTATGCTTATCTCTATCGGGCTAGTTCCTTAGCTGGCAGTGGTACAAGTTATGTGGCTTGGGAGCAAAGTGGGCAAACGCTCTCGGCTATGTCCTATACCCTGGCTTTTGATCCGAATAATTTTGTGGGGGTGGCGAATTTATGGATTAATGGCAACCTGCAAGATATTTTGGATCGGCAAAAGATTCGGATAGATGCGACCATTTTTGGTTTTCCTACTACCTTTGATGAAGAAGAAATCATTCAGTTCCCATTTAATATTCCAGCAACAGTAACATTACCGATTGTAGGACAGGTGCGTGCTGTTGGTGGTGGTGAAACGAGTAGTTTTGCCTTTTATGGCCGCCGTAGTGACATTCGTGTGAATGTTGATCTGGATACCTTGCCCTCTCCCCCTGGTACGGAGATTGTGGGCATACGGACATCGCTCGATTTGAATGATCCGACTGCGACTAATATGAACCCAGCCACCTATTATGACAGCAATGCACAAGTTGGTGTGGCGATTGATGGGACACCTGATGCCATTCCAAGCTCACCATTGATAGCTTGGTCTGAGGTATCTGGTGCTGTAGGAGGCATGGTGACGATTTTGGATGTTGATGTGGAGATGGGGACGGTGAGTAATTATTATCTGGATGATGCCACGCCGCCAGTAAATGATACGGGGGATGGGATGGCTTTTGCGGATGCGGGGGTGTCAATTGCAAATCCGGGCGGGGTGATTACGGTGGAACAGGCGGTGTATATTGTGCCGCCAGGTTTGGGCAGTCAGGGGAGTGTGATGAAGGCATGGTATGATAATCCCTTGCAAGTTGAGGCTACAGAGGAAATTTACCCTGGTGATGAAGCCGTTTATCTGCCCTTTATCAGGCGATAGTGCTTTGGCCGGGGATAAGGTGCAAAGTGCATTGGTGTCCTGGTTCATGAACAGGCCAGAGCACCAATGCCTTATTACACTATGAACGAACACAAAATATTTATCAAACAAGTGTATCAACTAGCTAGGGAGGCTGTGGCGCAGGGTAACCATCCCTTTGGAGCGTTGTTGGTGCGAGATGGGGCAGTGGTTTTAACGGCCGTAAACAGTATCCACACTGACCACGATGTAACCCGTCATGCTGAATTAAATCTGGTGAGCCAGGCTTCGCGGCAATTTGCCTCCGAAATCTTGGCGGACTGCACCCTGTATACCAGCACTGAACCCTGTGCCATGTGTGCGGGAGCTATCTTTTGGGCTGGTATCCCGACAGTCGTGTTCGGCTGCTCGGCAGCAGCTCTAGGAGAGATTGCGGGTGGCTCTTTGGTGATAGCTTGTGAGGAGATTTTGGGGCGAGGCCAACGACCAACGGCTGTGATCGGCCCGGTGCTAGAGGCTGAAGGGATCGAAATTCATAAACAATATTGGTGCTTTAGTGGATAGGTTGCGTGTGAGATGTGTGGGCTCCTAGAAATTGTCCACGAATTAGATTTCAAATCACGGGGATGATCCCTCAAGCCATGTCCGCTTTCGGCTAACAAGATATGAAAAGTTGAAAACGGGCATCGTCTTAATAATGGGTCAAACTGCCATTAAGGCGGGCGCGGTTGACGGCGAAACGAAAGATGAGGAGGGAGAGGGGAAAGAGAATGAGGCAGAATAGGACAAGAGCTATTAAATCGGGGGCGAGTTTAGTCCAAGCAGCACCCGTAAGAAGAGCCAAGCGCATGGCGCGCAGGGCATAGGTGATGGGTAGGAGGTTGGCGATGGTTTGCAGCCAATCGGGTAGGATTTCTACTGGGTAGAAGACGCCACCGATAATGTTGGTTAAGTTGCCAAAGACGGCCGTTATCGGATCGCCACGTTTGATGACCATGATGACACTGGCTGTGATGATGCCAATGCTGGCGAAGGCAATGATAGCTAGCCCCAGACTGACGAGTGCACCAAAATAGTTGGCCTGACTAAGATTGACACCAAAAAGCAATGTGCCCATGAGCAGGTAGATGAGGACCCGGAAAGTGGTGAAGGTATAGCTCCACACGGCTGATCCCACAATAACCAGTGAGACAGGCGTCGGTGTCATCATCATTGCTTCCAAAGTGCCGGTTGTCTGCGCTTGGCGTAGGGCACTAGCGAAGCCACTTAGGCCGGTGCCAAAGTAGCTGCCAAAGGCAACTCCAATTAGGATGAAGGCGAAATAGTCGCCGTTATAGTCGCGCAATAAAGGTGAGACAGCATCACCTACGAAAACAGCCAAAAAATAGAAGAGAGTCGCGCGAAAAAAGATGCCGCCGATGCTCATGAGGCAACCCATACGATAGCTGATCTCAGTATAGAAATCGCGTAGGAGGAAGGCTCGGAGGAGAGGGAGGAGAGTGGGGTGTGGGGCATGGGGTGTAGGGTGTGGGGTGTGGGGCGCGGGGTGTGAATGTTCACTCTCCACGCCTCTTTCCTGCTTTTCCTGTCCTTTCTCGCCGCTCATTCTGTTGGCCCCTGGGTGAAGTAAGTGAATACCTCTTCTAGAGAGGGCGTGGTGGCTTCAATGGTGTGGATGGGGATGTTATGTTGGTGAAGCTGGTTGAGAACGGCCGTTAAAACACCATCATCGTCAGTGGCGCGGAAGGTAAGACGGCCGTCACTGGTCATCTGTGCCCCCGGTTCTAGCTGTTTGAGAGTGGGCAAGATGTTGAGGCTCGGTGTATCAATTTGCAAGCTGTAATGACGATGGGAGTGCAGTTGTTGGCGTAAATTGGCGGGAGAATCGATGGTTTGAAGACGGCCGTTGTGCATAAATCCCACCCGGTCACACAGCTTTTCTGCTTCCGCCAAATCATGTGTGACTAGAAAAATTGTCAAATTTTGTTCGGCACGGAGTTGGAAGAGAAGGGTATGGAGGTTTTGGGTGGCAATGGGATCGAGGCTGCGGGTGGGTTCGTCCAAGAAGAGGAGGCGCGGTTGGTGCAGTAAGCTGCGGGCAATAGCTAAACGCTGCCTCATGCCGCTAGAAAAGTTGCTAAAAGGCCGATCAGCCACATGGTGCAGATTGACCTGGGTCAAGGTCGTTTCAATGCGGTCACGGGCCGTTGGGCCATATAAACCGCACATAGCGGCGAAGAAATCGAGATTGCGTCGGGCTGTCAGCCGCCAGTAAAAGCTGCGCTCGTCAGAAACAACGAGACCAACAGCAGTCCGAATTTTGCTGGCGGCATCTAGGGTATGACCTGCCACGGTGGCTGTACCACTGCTGGGCAAAATGAGGGTGCAGAGCATTTTGACGAGGGTGGTTTTGCCGGCTCCGTTTGGCCCTAACAGGCCAAATAGCTCGCTCTGGGGGATGGCAAAGGTGATATCGGTTACGGCCGTTACTGGCTTTGTGGTTGTGAACCGCTGCCAGATAGACGGCCGTTCATACACCTTGGTTAATCCTTCTGTCTCAATCGTATTTATCACAGATGCAAGTCTACGTGAGCGGCTGGGATTTGCCCAACCATGGCGAACTTTGTATCATGTCCTGTATGGCAGAAACAATCACAATTCTTTTGGTGGATGATCATCCAGTAGTACGGGATGGGCTGGTGGCGATTCTGAGTACACAGCCAGATTTTGAAGTGGTGGGTGAGGCTAATGATGGTACGGAGGCGGTGGCTCAGGTGGTGGCTCTACAGCCAGATGTGCTGCTGCTAGACTTGGAAATGCCAGAGATGGATGGAGTGGCAGTGCTGCGCCAGTTGCGGCAGCAGGGTATGGCCGTACGTACGATTGTATTCACGGCTTTTGACACGGATGAGCGGATTTTAACGGCCGTTCAGGCTGGTGCTCAAGGTTATCTACTCAAAGGCGTGCCGCGACAAGAACTCTTCAACGCCATTCGTGTAGTCCATCAAGGCGGTTCATTGCTGCAACCCATTGTAGCCTCCAAGCTATTACAGCGCGTGAGCCAAGAATCGGTTCCACCCACTGAACCCTTAACTCCCCGTGAGGATGAAGTGCTGGAACTACTGGCACAAGGCTTGCAAAACAAAGAGATTGCCCAGAAGCTTGTCATTAGTGAACGTACTGTCAAATTCCACGTCAGTGCCATTTTGGGCAAATTAGATGCTGGTAATCGCACCGAGGCTGTGGCAATCGCCGTACAGCGCGGCCTCATCAGTATGGTGTAATTCCATAATTTTTCTTGAGAGTGGCAGCAAATTAGGTCTGATTACCCTCTAGATTAGCAAGTAGATTTTTTGTATAATGTCCTCAACGGTTTAGAGAAGCGTGTAGTTGGCCGTAGCTTCATTTACCTATGACACCTTTGTAATGATGTCAACCATTTAGTACACAGTCCTCAATATGTATTATCAGAACCCTTCTTCCCGAGAAGGTTTTTAGGAGGTCTCCATGTTCTCAATTTGGCTTAATGTACTCCCTTCCACATTGCTCCGTCATGCTGCTCAAGTGGAAGAAATAACTACGTTTCCTATTTGGTTAACGATCCCTTTATTTGTGACTTTAATTGGTTTGATTGTGTATGGTATGGTCAAATTTTTTAAGGCAGCTCAAGTGATTGTAGGGGAACTGGAAGTTGCCACAATTTTTGATAAGAAGACGGGAAATTTTAAGAAGTTTTTAGAACCTGGCGTTTACTGGATTAATCCTTTTAGGGTTCGGGAGGGCGATCGTATTCCGCTAGGAAATCAAAACACGAGCGGGCAGTGCGAAAGTTTACGTACGAAAGAAGGGATCCCTTTGACGATAGATTATAACGTTTCTTTTAGTATGAACCCCTTCGATTCCTTGCCAGCGATTCATTATAAGATGGCTCGGGCTTTGCCCAAATATGCCCCTAACATGGTGGCAGGCAAGGTGAAACATGTTTTGCGTCATTTGGTTGAACAAAAAAGCATTGATGAATTATATGAAAAAGATGCCGTCAAGGTTTTGGAAAAAGAGGTACGGGAAGAGGTCTCCCGACGTAATGTGGCAGTAGGTATGAAAGAACTTGGGGCCAATGATATGAAATTGGGGCCGATTCGGATGCCGACACAAGTGGAAAAGGCGTTAAAGAGTGACTACGAACGTAAGCTACAGACGAGAACCTCGATTCAGGCTTTGGAGCATCTTCATGAAGTAGTGAGTAAGTTTGATGAGAGGGACATGAAACGGCTGTCGGAGTTGGAGCGGTTGAGGGTAGCTGAGAGGAACGGCTCGCAGGTGTACCTGGTGGACTCCTTGGTGAAGGGTGTGCAAGATTTGGCTATTGCTACTGGCGATGACAAAAGCAAGCCTTCAAAAAATTAGCCGTAGTAGCGGAATTATTCTGCTGCTTGAATAAATTCAACGCGATTACCAAAGGGATCGCGAAACTCAAAACGGTCAAAGCCGGGGATGGGAATACCAGACTCGGCTTTGATGTTTCTTTGGACCAATCGAGTATGCCATAGCTCTAAATCGGACACTGCATAGGCAAGATGGGCCTTTGTTTTGGTGCGATCAACCCCAGCTTCTACGCCCACATGTACGGATTGGCTCCCTACTTGCAGCCAAAAACCACCACGTGGTTTGAGGGAGTCGGGTTTCTCGATTTCGGGCAGACCAAGGAAATCACAGTAAAATTCCCGAGCTTGGGCTTCTGCCCGAGGTGGAATGGTTATTTGGGCGTGGTGAAGAGAGAGTATCATAATCAGTAACCTACGGCTGTGCCATCATTGCGCGGTTCACTGCCACCAATTAGAACACCTGTGTCGGGATCGCGGACGATGATTTGGCCGCCGCCGAAATACATGGGCTGATCACGTGGGACGAGGTCGTGCCCGCGCTGGAGGAGAGCACTATGTACTTCTGGGTCTACAGAGGTTTCTAGCATCACGTTAATTTCTTGTTGCCAATTGAAGCGGGGTGCATCTAGGGCTGTTTGCGGATCCATGCCGAAATCTATCATGTTGATGCCAACTTGGAGGTGGCCTTGGGGTTGCATAAAGCCGCCCATCACGCCAAAACTGCTAAAAGGTTGGTCGCCTTTGGTGATGAAGCCGGGGATGATGGTGTGATACGGCCGTTTGCCTGGTGCGACTTGGTTAGGGTGCCCTTCCTCTAAGGTGAAATTCGCGCCCCGATTTTGTAGCTGGATACCAGTTGTGCCCGCCGTGAGACCACTGCCAAAGTTCTGGTAGAGACTTTGAATCCAACTAACCATGTTGCCCGCCCCATCAGCCACCGTCAGGTATACAGTGTCCCCATGCTGAGGAGGATGGCCATGTTGGGGTGGTTGGGCTTGCTGGGAATTAAGGTGAGATTGCCGTTGTCGAGTGTAGTTTTTGCTTAACAATCCGACTAAGGGAATGGGTGCTTTTTGGGGATCAGCGATGTAGGTATGGGCGTCAGCAAAGGCGAGTTTGGTGGCCTCGATGAGGGTGTGGTAGTAATTGGCAGTGCCAAAGCCCATGGCTGCCAAATCGAACCCGCTAACAATGTTTAACGCCAGCAAGGCAGTTAAGCCTTGTCCGTTGGGCGGAATCTCGTGAAAGGTGTACCCATTATAATCTATGCTGATCGGTTCAATCCATTCCGCCTGATATTTGATTAAATCTTCTTGCGTTAGCGTGCCACCCGCAGCCTGAACACAATCAACGATTTGACGTCCTATGTCCCCTTTATAAAAAGCATCATAACCTTCATCGGCTAAAGTCTGTAAAGTTTGGGCAAATTCTAGGTTGCAGAATAGTTCAGTAGATTGGGGCGCACGATTACGTGGTAACCAAACTCGCTTAGAATCAGGATGGACTCTCATTTTTGGGGAATGTTTTCTCCAAGCATTGGCGATATATTGGCTGACAGGATAGCCATCGCGGGCATAAGCGATGGGACGGGCTAATAATTTGTCCAGGCCCATGGAGCCATATCGCTCTAGGGCTAGCTGCCAACCGCGCAAGCTGCCGGGTACGGTGACGGTGTGGGGGCCTAGCGTGGGCATTGTTTCATGACCTTGTTGTCGCAGAAGATCGGCCGTTAAGGCGGCGGGTGCAGGACCACTGGCATTTATGCCCATTAATTTTTGTTCATTTGCCATCCAAATGAGGGCAAAGGCATCACCGCCGATGCCGGTGGAGGTCGGCTCAACGACGCAAAGTGTGGCAACGGTGGCAATGGCAGCATCCACAGCATTGCCACCTGCTTTTAGAATGTCTAAGCCGGCTTGAGCAGCCAATGGTTGGCTGGTGGCCACGAGGCCATTGCGGGCAATGACGTTTGAACGGCGGCTAGGGAAAGAATACTTTTCAAACTCCATATATTTACCTTTTTATCTGCCTTGACACCGAACACCTGTTCGTGTATACTCGGCAGAACATATGAGCGATTTGTGATCTTTTGTGAGCATTGCACCCACATTCGGTCAGGGAGTATAGTCAAATGAGCAAGGAAAAACCATTATCCGAGCGGCAAAAAAATATTTTGGCCTATATTGAACGATACGTAGTGGAAAACGGCCGTCCCCCCACCATCCGCGAGATTGGCGCAGCCACTAATATTAGTTCTACCTCTGTCGTGAACTATAATCTGACAAAACTGCAAGAGAAAGGCTTAATCGGTCGGGATGCAGATGTTTCACGTGGTTTGAGATTGACCAAAAAGGCTGGCGATGTTGCACAAAAGGCGGCCGATGCCATGTCCAGAATGTTACAAGTGCCTATGCTGGGCCAAATTGTAGCTGGTAAGCCTATTGAAGTCGGTAATGATAGCTTCAGTGTTTTTGATGAGGATGATATGGTGGAGGTCGGTGCTTCTATGGTGTCTGCCAAAAAGCCAGAAAGTCTGTTTGCCTTGCGGGTCAGTGGTGAATCTATGATTGACGCGATGGTGAATGATGGCGATATCGTGATCATGCAACAGCAAGAAACGGCTCAAAATGGGGATATGGTGGCTGTTTGGATTGACTCAAGCGGCACGACCACATTGAAGCATTTCTATCATGAGGGGCAGCAAGTGCGGCTGCAACCAGCAAATCCAACAATGGAGCCCATTTACGTCCCGGCAAATGATGTGCGGATTCAGGGTAAAGTGATGATGGTCTTGCGTCAAACTGCGTAAGACTTTGGATAGAAATTGATAGGGCGGCATTTTGCCGTCCTTTTTTTAGGCTAAAGAAGAACATACGTTCTGTAAACGAATGAGGCCATATGTTCGAACAGCAGGAAGAGATTCAGGAAAAACGATTACAACACCGAATTGAGATGCAATCTATGCAGATTGAAAATGTTTTTAATCGGCATCAAGTGGAGGCTCAGGTGGCTGGAGGTATGGTCAAACCTCGCTCAATTAGTTTTGATTTGCAAACGCAGCTGGCAATGGGTTTGGAGCGATTAAAAATTCTTACGGATGATCTGATGCACACTTTGGGTGTGCCTGTCTCGCTTAGTCGGGAGGGTGGTCGGTTTCATGTACACGTGTCTCATCCAGATGCACCGCCAGTATCTTTGTTGGATTTGTTATCAATGTTGACCGATGTGCCACCGATTACGGCCGTTATGGGATTAGCTGAAGACGGCCGTCCTGTCCTGTTAGACTTCTCTGAGCAGGATATGACCCATATTCTTGTTTCCGGTGTATCGGAGGCTGGCAAAACCGCCCTATTGCGCTCGCTAGCAATATCGTTGGCTTTGATGAATAGACAGTCGAGGGTTCAATTTGTGATTTTGGATGGAGCATCACAGGCAGAAAGTAAGGGTGGGGCTTTGCAGGTGTTGAATTATCTGCCCCATATGTTGACGAATGTGATGGCAAATCGCGGTGATATTCGGGAGACATTAACTTTTTTGATGAGCGAGGTGAGCTATCGTTTAGAGCATGAGGTAGCTGCCCCAACTATCTTGGTCATGATTGATGAAGTGGTGGCTTTATTGGAGGTGGGAGATGCCACTATTCGGGATGCGATTCGTTTTTTGGCCCAGCGTGGGGCGGATGTGGGTGTTCATTTAGTGATGAGCACAGAGAAGCCACAAGCGGCCGTTTTGGATAATCTCCTTAAGGCCAATATCTCTGTCCAGATTGTGGGGCGTATGGCAGATAGTGCACAAGCAATAAGTGCCACTGGTTCACAAAGTACACAAGCGGAACAGTTATTGGGGCGCGGCGATTTTCTGGCAGTCGCCGGTGAATATATTACTCATTTCCAGGCGGCTTATATCGGTGATTATGATTTACATTTGACTTTGCAAGAACTGCATCGTAACCGCCCCCCGGCTTTGCTGGCCCAAACTGTGGCTGAATTTCAACCGATTTCGCTACTTAAGTCAGAAGAGGCGGCGTTCCGATTGGCGGAACCTCAATTATTTGTTTTTAACGGAGAAGCGGTCTCCATACCGGCGGAGGATGGAGACAATGAATCTGTAACTGTGGTTGAGGAAAGTGTGGATGAAGTGGAGGTTGAGGCTGAGGCGACAGAATTATATGTTGTGCCGCAGCCTGTGATTCGTCTTTTTCATGATGCTGAGGTGGATGAAGAAGAGGTATTTATTGTCGAAGGTGGTGATGGGCCAACGGCCGTATCATCTGTGCCAATTGTGGATGAGAGGCAACCACCCGAACCAGCCCAAGATAGAATCTATCAAGCATTGAGTAAGGCAAAATTTGCGCCCGACTATCAAATTCAGTCCCAAGTAACTCTTGTGAAGAATAAGACAGTTGAGCTAACTCCATTATCTGTATCGGGCCCAGAGACTGTGGGAGAAAAAGAAAGGGAATTGGAAGAGAGCGATCTGGAAAATGGGGCCCAAGTTGCCAAGCGTGGGGAGCATGCACAGGTTGATGCTGAAAGTGATGATGATCTAGAAACAGAATATGAAGTTTTTGAAGATGATTGGCTACCATTTGATGATGAATAGGAGTGAGACGATAATGAATATTGGTATGTTGTGGTTAGATGCTGATCGGATTCGGCCGTTCGACGAAAAAGTGAAGAGAGCGGCTGACTACTATCAAGAGAAATACGGCCGTTTACCTGAGTTATGCTTTGTAAATACAAAAATGCTGGCAGAGGAGCGGAGCATAGGCCATATCGAAGTTAAGCCTATTAAGAATGTGCAGTACAACCATTTTTGGTTGGGCATGAAATCATAATCTGGAGAAACAAAAAAGCCGATTGCACTGCAATCGGCTTTTTTGTTTCTTTTATTTTATGGGAAATGAGCCCACTTTTAGGAAGGTGAGTGCATCTGTAGTGAGCGACCGCCGCCCTTAATTAAGGTTAGTTTACCATGATAAGTTTGCCCATCCTTGGCTGTAATCTCCAGGTCTGTTGCTGTGCCAGCACTGACTGGTTGTGTCATAAAATCAATGAGAGTTTGATCATTAATGAGAGAATGGATGGATTTGCCTAATACATCTTCATTTGCTAATTTGAAAGCGGCTTGAGCCGGCCCATTTAGGAGAACCAAACGTGCATCCTCATCGAGCACTAGAATGGGATCATCCTTTTGCTCGACCAGAGAACGTAAAATGTTACGATCTATCTCCATTTGGCTAAATTGATTGGCGTTGTTGATAGCAATAGTGGCATAGCCAGCTAATGCGGATAAGGCGCGAGTATCATTGCTGTCAAAGGAGGTTTCCTTGATTCGGTTGGAAACGCCTAAGACACCAATCGGTTTGTTTTGTAAGATTAGTGGCACATAAATTAATGATTTGACGATAAGTGCGGTATGTGTACGCTTCCACTGTTGTGAATCATTGCCAATGGCGATGGCTCGCTTGGTTTGCAAGACCTTGCCTGCTAGGCTGTCTGTGACCCGACGACGTACTGATTGCGCTTTAGAGTCTAGGTTTTTGGAGGCTCGGATATAGAGTTCGTCTTGCTCTTCGTCTAGAAGCATCAAGGAGCCTTCTTCAGCGCCTACCACGTACACAGCCGCTTCTACAACTCGGTGTAATACTTCCGTCAAATTAAGGGAAGCAGACACAGATTTCCCTACGCCATAGAGGACATTAAGTTCTTGGGCGCGTCTTTGCAGTTGTGAATTGCTTTCCATCAACTGCTGCACAAGCTGATCCCGCTCACGCTGCAAACGACTTTCTCGCAAAGCCCGATCAACGGAATCACTAATTTCGTCAGCATCAAAGGGCTTAACGATATAGTCACGAATGCCAAGGCGAAAAGCAGCAACGGCCGTATCTTCTGAACCGTGGGCTGTAGCTAAGATAGCAGGAATGTCATGCCCATGCTCTTTTAGTTTTTGCAAAACCTCTAAACCAGTTAGGCGTGGCATCTGCTGATCCACTATCATCAAATCTGGTTCCTTGGCCATAGCCATTTCTAGGCCCATTTGCCCGTTGGTGGCTATCAATACATCGAAGCCTTTTGGTTTCAGAATATAATCAATCAAGAAGTTGCGGACTTCTTCTGAGTCATCAACAACTAGGACTCGTTCATACATATAGTATGGCCTCTTTAGGGCTGAGAATTTTGCCCTATATTACTACTCGTACCATAAGCTGGCAACCTTATCAGGACTATTTGCCTCTTTTTCACAGGTCTAAAACTTGTCTAGACCAAAGGCATCGGATAGCATGACAATATGATTCGTTGGCAAACTTGGTATAGCCTGCTGCTATGGCTTCTGCTCCTGGGATTGTTGCTTGCCTGTGGTCAACTGAGTCCCGACACAGATGTGACAGTCCCCACAGCGATCGTGACAGAGGTTATGGTTTTAGAAGGGACTGCACAAATTGTGACACGCGTGGTAGTGGAGACGGTTGCGGTGACAGCCACACCTATGCCAGCAAATGGAACAGCCGTGCCTGTGGCTCCAACTGAATTAGACATCAGTTTCCTTGGCTCGCCACCCAATATTGATCCGCAAAAAGCTACCACGGCTTCTGGACTTGATTTGCTAGAAAATCTATTTGTGGGGCTGACCAATTACAATCACATTCACAATGTTGTCGAACCTGAACTGGCCCAAAGCTGGGAGGTAAGCCGGGACGGCCGTGTTTGGACTTTTCATCTCCGTGATGACATCTATTGGGTTCGCCCTGCAGAATCAGCCTCGAAAGATTTGCCGTATCAGCCAGCCGAAGCCGTACGGCCTGTGGTGGCTGATGATGTTGTCTATGCCATCCAGAGAGCCTGTGATCAAAAAACGGGCACGCCAGATGCTTTTGCTCTATTTATCATTGAGGGGTGTGAGCCTATTTATTTGGCAGATAGTCCAGAAGCGGCCGATTTGAAGCGGATCCGCGTGCAGGCTATTGACGATTATACTCTGCAGATCGCCCTCACCCAGCCAGCTAGCCAGTTTCTAACAATGACAACTTTACCTCTATTCCATCCAGTGCCACGAGAATTGGTTGAAGATTTGAAGGATGATTGGTTGCTGCCTGCAAATCTTTTGACCAGCGGGCCTTTTATTTCCCTGATTGGTCAAAGTTCGGAAACACAAGCTGTCTTACATCGCAACAGCCAGTGGCCGATTTGGCGGGGGGGTAATGTGGATATCGTCAATATTATTTATTTTGATGGCGAAATGAATATTTATGAGCTATGGCAGGACAAACTGCTCGATCTAAGTCCTCTGCCGGACACAATGCGGGAAGAGTTTATGCGTGATACGCCCTTGAAGGCCCGCCTGGTGACAGAACAGACAGTTTTTTATCTAGGGTATAACTTTGATAGTGCAGTGTTCCGTGAGGCTCCCATGAGACGAGCTTTTGCTGGGGCTATCGACCGATCAGAGTTAGTTGAATTGATAGTTGGCGATCAAGGGTTGCCGATGCGCCATTTAACGCCGCCCGGTGCCGTAGGGGCCGTGCCTTTTGATCAGGTAGGGGAAGGGTATAGCCCTGATTATGCAGTACAGCAGTTAGCTGATAGTGGCTTTGTTGCTTGCCGTTTGCTGCCGCCGATTCGTTTTTTGATTAGCACGTCTGACATTGCTTTGCAGCGAGCGGAAGCATTAAAAGAGATGTGGCAGGAACGATTAGGTTGTCCCCCAGAACAGATTGTGATTGAGCAGATGCAATTCGGCACGTTATTGGCGAATACCCGACAGCAAGCCAATGCGGAGCGGCCTGACATATGGGAGTTAGGGTGGGCGGCTTATTATCCTGATGCGCACAATTGGCTGGGCGATTTGATTCATTGTACGGAAAGTGAAAATCGCCAAAATCGGCTTTGTACAGAAGTAGATGATCTGATTCAGCAGGCGACGAATATGCCTGATGGGGCAGCACGCAATGAGCTTTATCGGGAGATCGAGAATAAATTGTTTGGCCGGGATGGACTGGAGCCAATTACCCCACTGTATGTGCCGGGAACCTGGCTGTTGGTGCAGTCTTGGCTGGAGTTTGTGCCTGCCATATTTGGCGGTGAGCAATATGATACGTATCAGATTGATGAGACGTTGAAGCGTTTGGAACGCAGCCGAGAATGAGGTGGCTGGCAGAACAAGCGGCCGTTTTGGGCTTACGGCTTAATGATGAACAGTTGGCTCGTTTTGTGGTGTATCAGGAGCTGTTATTGGTCTGGAATGAGCGGATGAATTTAACGGCCGTTCGCCAACCTAAAGATATTCAAGAACGCCATTTCCTAGACGGGTTGACTTGTGCCACAGTAACGGGCGATTTAAATGATTGTACCTTAATTGACATAGGTGCAGGGGCTGGTTTTCCCGGCTTGCCTTTGAAGATTCTTTTTCCTCAAATGCACTTGGTTTTGGTGGACAGTGTGCTGAAAAAGACACAGTTTTTGCAGGCTGTTGTTTCACGTTTAGATTTGGACGGCGTGCAGATAGTGGCAGAGCGGGGAGAGATTTTAGGACAGATGGCGGTTCATCGGGAGCAATATGATTGGGTGACAGCACGAGGTGTGGCGAGACTGCCTGTGTTGGTGGAGTATCTGTTGCCATTGGCTCGTGTGGGCGGGCATATTTTGGCCCAAAAGGGCGAGGGCGTGGCAGAGGAAGTGAAGGGTGCGACAACGGCCGTAAAGGTGCTAGGTGGTGCCCCAGCCCAAGTTTTTCCAGTTCAATTACCCAATCATACCCATTTTTTAGTCAAGATTGAGAAAGTAATAGCAACGCCTGCTGTTTATCCCCGCCGAGTAGGTGTGCCGACTAAACGGCCGTTGTAAGATAAAAATCCACTAGGTTAGCGTGTCTCGGTCAATTTGAGCTAAAAATAGTTGTTGTGGCTCTTTAATGCCTTTTAAGGGTACAGGTTGTGTCCTTTGAAATGAAATTCCCTGTAAAACATCATCAGGAAAAGCTAGAAGAGCATCATAGACTGCCTTAGAGATGACTATTTGGCCATCTTCGGCCAAGTCTACTAGGCGAGCGGCCGTATTCATGGCCTCACCCACCATGCGAAAACTCATTCTCGTTTCTGCGCCCACATTGCCCATGACGACATCACCTAAATTGATGCCAATGCCCAGTCCTAGTTCAGTACCCATCCGCTCGTACCACTCTTGACGCAATTCATTGAAGGTTTTTTGCATGGTAACGGCCGTTTGCACGGCCCGTAAGGGCGCGTCTTGTTGATCAAAGGGAGCATTGAAGCCCACCAGCATTTCATCCCCAGACAGTTCAAACACAGTGCCATCATTTTGTAGGGCAATATCCATCATAAAGGTAAAAAACTCATTGAGTTGTTGAATGGCGACATCGGGCGAAACTTTGGTCATCATACCACCTGTCCAGTTGCGGATGTCTACAAACATCACCACAGCCCCTTTACGCAGCTCTCGCCGTGCCATCAGGCCTGGTTCGTGGGACAAAACATGTTCTACCAAGCGTGGCCCCATATAGCTTGAGAACATGTTTTTGACACGTTGCTTTTCTTGTCGCTCAGCGTCCAACTTCACCTCTTCGGCGCGCTTCAGTTCCGTTACATCCTGCATGACGGCCACAAATCCCACATTTTGAATGGGTGAGACACTGGCGTACAGAATTCGGCCGTTGCTGTTCAGACTAATTTCCTGAGCCTGTGGTCGCCTAGTCGCATTCTCGAACAGAGGCACGATGGCTTTTAATTGTGGTATATAACGAATTGAAATACCAACTAAATTCATTGCGTCTAAGCCAAAAAACTGCTCAGCTGCCTGATTCAGACGCGATATGCACCAGGATTCATCTGTGGTGATAATCGCGTCGGTAGATTGCGACAAAATAGTCTCTAATCGGTACCTTTCATCGCGGGCAATCGTGAAGAGGGAGGCATTTTCAATAGATATTGTGGCCTGCGCCGCAATCGAATTTAACAATTCAAGGTGATCATCTGTGAAGTAATTAGTCTCTGGATGATTCAAAATGAGGATGCCGACCACACGACGGCCGTTAGATAGGGTCACGCCAATAGCTGAGCCACTTTCCTGCTGATGATCTGGCAGGGTCACCCAGCGTTCGTCTTGATTGATGTCTTGGATAATATCACCCTGGTTGTGCTTTACTAGCCAACCGCCTAAGCCGTTTCTCATAACATCACGAGTGATTTGATCGGATATTTCTAACGTGGAACCAGCGCGACTCATAAACTTATGGGTGACATCCCCTAGTTTATTCAGCAAAATAATGTTGCCTTTGGTAGCACCCAAGGCGCGCTGGGTTTGGGTGATGACCTCAGACATAGTAGATTTCAAGTCCAGTTGGGCATTGATGGCACGGCTAATTTGGTAGAGTAGGCGCAGGCGGTTTCGCTCTTCTTCTAAACTGGCTCGCGCCCGCTGCAGACGGATGAGGGTGCGAACTCGGACGAGAAGCTCTTCCCGATCAGGGGGGCGTGATAAAAATTCATCTGCACCCACCTCAATGCCTTTGATGCGATACTGGCGATCTCGCAAAGCGGTGAGCATGATGATGGGTATGAATTGAGTTGCTTCATCCTCTTTGAGGCGGCGGCAGGTTTCAAAGCCATCAATACCGGGCATCATTACATCAAGCAAAATTAATTTGGGTCTGTGATGATGAGCTAATCTAATACCCTCTAACCCATCTTGGGCCTCGATTAGCTGGTAGCCTTCGGAGCGGAGTTGAGCGGTGAGGAGGACACGATTTTCCAAGGTGTCATCAATGACCAGAATTTTGGTTGGAGAGGATACAGTTGGGTCTTGAATCATTATTTTCTACCATTACGGGTCTATTTCAACACGGCCGTTTGCTACGCGCATACTGGTTGAATTTTGCATGAAATCGGCCGTAAACATGCCTGGATCAGTAGCAGTGAGGATGGCTTGGCTTGATTGTTGCACGTAGCGGAGAAGGAGAGCACGTCGCTGCTCATCCAGCTCAGCCACGACCTCATCTAGGAGCAGTACGGGGGATTCTCCAGTTGCTTTTGTCATCCAAATAATTTCAGCCATTTTTAGGGCCAATATTGCTGTCCGTTGCTGTCCGCGTGAGCCGTAACTGCTAAGATTACGGCCGTTAATCCAAATACGCCAATCATCACGATGAGGGCCAATATTAGTACTGCCTCTACCCATATCAACAGCATAAGCGGTTGCCGTTACAGTTGCAAAACGTTCCTGAACGTTATTTGGGTTCGTTTCAATCCATTTACCTAGTTCCGCTAAATCATGTTCGCCTTTGGCGGAATTGGAGCCATTAGCCTGCAAACGAGGCAGATAGCTTAAGTGAATCGTTTCCTTGCCGTCTGTTAGTTCCTCATAATAGATGCGCTGTGTTTCACGTGCCATTACAGTCAGGAATTGGGCTCGTTTTATAAATATCTTGCTGCCTAGATCAACTAATTTTTCGTCAAAAATGGATAATAGCTCACGGTTCCCGCCGCCTTCAGCCAATTGCTTTAACAATGCATTCCGCTGTTCCAATACCTTATTGTATTCTGATAATGTACGACAGTAAAGTGGATCGATTTGACAGAGAGTAATGTCTAAATAGCGTCGTCGCTTAGCTGGCGGGCCGGTGATGATTTGCACATCTTGGGGCACAAATAATACTACCCGTAAGTGACCTAGCAAGTCCATGAGGCGAACTTTGCGGCGGTTGATGAGGACTTCGCGCCGGAAACTTGCACTCCCATTGCGGCGACTGTTTTTGCGTTCCTGGATGAGCCTTATTTCAATATGCTTGCTGCCTTGTTTGGTTGTGATTTGGGCCGTTAAACGGCCAACAACAATGGGGTCTTCTTGTTGGGCTGCATCCCAATTGAGAAGCTGGGCATCCTGGTCTGCCTGAGGAGAGCGTGTGGTCGCTAAATAGTAGATGGCTTCCAGTAAATTTGTTTTACCTTGGGCATTGTGACCATGTAGTAAAGTGGCCTTTGGGGGGAGGTCAAGTTCAAGACGGCCGTAATTGCGAAAATTCGTCAAAGAGAGGTGGGTAATCTGCATAAATCGTATTTTAACAACAATCTACCAGAGTTGCGACGCACCCTTCACCATGCTATGCTATGCGCGTAAATTGTGGAATAGTAGATAGTCGTGACCAGTAAAGAGGCATTCAATGCTGTTCACGGAGGTTCGGAGACAGTTATGGCTGATGGCAATGGGGCGAACCGTTCCCCGCTTCGCACAATTTCACTCTTGTTGATAGGGATTATCTTACCTCTGTTGGTAGGACTCTATATTGCTCCCCGCCTGGTGCCTAAGCCACAAGTGGGCATTATTCGCCTCAGCCTAGATATATTTGGCGGTTCTGCTTTTGAGATTACGGAACAGTTGGCCTATGCCCGTGAGCATGATGAAGTTCAGGCAGTGGTTTTGGTCATCAATAGCCCGGGTGGATCGGCTGCTTTTAGTGAGGAACTGTACCTGGATGTTCTAAACACGAGGGCGGAGGATTTGCCTGTGATTGCTAGTATCGATTTATTAGCGGCGAGTGGGGCCTATTATATGGCAGCGGCGGCTGATGAGATTTATGCTAAGCCAACCTCTTCGGTTGGGAGCGTGGGTGTGATTTCTTCGTTGCCAACGCAAGTTTTTATTGAGGAAGATTTGTTAACTACTGGGCCATATAAAGCTTTTGGGGGGACACGAGATGGTTTTGTGCGCCAGATGGAGCGGGCCAAATTTGCCTTTCTAGAGGCGGTGCGTATTGGACGAGGTGAGAAGTTGACCATAGATTTAGATACGCTCTCACGAGCGGAGGTTTTTACAGGGGTACAAGCTTGGGAGCATGGCTTGATTGATGGTTTGAAAGCACAAGATGAGGCGATTCAACGGGCAGCGGAATTGGCAGGGTTGTCTAATTATGAAGTGACGGAATTATATCCACTAGTTTTTGATAGTGGCAGCAGTGTGTTTTTTGAGTATCAGCCGCAGGAGATTGATGTGGAAGCGCTATGGGCTACTCCAAAAGATTTGCCGCCGGGAATTTATTACCGCTACGTAGAAGTGCCGGGGAATCAGTAGAGGGAGGAGGCCATTATGAGAAAAGTGCTTGTCTACATAGTTGTTTTTCTTGCTTTGTTGCTGGGGCCTACGGCCGTTCGCTATCTCAATTTTTATAAATTAGGCAGTACGGAACGGCAAGAGCCACCAGAATATACAGGTGAACGGATCGAAGCTGTAGATATT
The DNA here is from genome assembly GCA_965223555.1 of Promineifilaceae bacterium (SeqCode). Lineage (GTDB taxonomy): Bacteria > Chloroflexota > Anaerolineae > Promineifilales > Promineifilaceae > CBDCWU01. The sequence continues at coordinate 391,735 of CBDCWU010000007.1, read as the reverse complement.
CCAGCTAGCTCGAATTTTGTTGATGAGCCAGAAGTGGGGGATGGGTTTGTGCTCTTAGATCAAGCACACGACAATTTTTTTACGTTAGATGAGATTGGTTATTTGGACGGCCGTTTAGCAGCGCGGGGCCATGAATTACGTGCGTATGAATTTGGTGATCTGGCTTCAGCCTTGCGCTCGGTGAAAGCGTTTGTGGTTATTGCGCCGCAAACGCCGTTTATGCCAGATGAGATCATGGCCGTGCGGGACTTTGTCGCCCGTGGTGGACGGTTGCTGCTTATCGGTGATCCGACCCGGTTTACTGTTTTTGTTGAGGAAGATCTCTTTACCTTCACGGTGGATATTGTTTCTGACAAAATTCCTCTTAACAGTCTGGCCAATGAGTTTGACATCATTTTTAATGCGGATTATCTCTATAACACTAGCGAAAATGAAGGTAATTTCCGCAATATCATTCTCCACGACAGTGGTTTAGGCGAGGGCGAATTTACGGATGGCCTGGATCAACTTGTTTTTTATGGCAGTCATTCGTTGCAGGTGGGGCCAGACGGCCGTTCACTGTTGCGGGGTGATGACAATACTTGGTCATCGGACACAGACCGCCCTGGTGGTCTCACGTTGGCAGCCTCAAGCGAAAACGGCCGTGTCCTGGCTTTGGGTGATATCCATTTCCTCACCGCACCCTATTACACGGTTCATGATAATGCTCAATTTATTACGCGTGTAGCCAACTTTTTGGCAGACGAGGCGGATCGCACCTTTACTCTGGCCGATTTTCCCTACTTTTACAGTGATGATGTCAATCTTGTCTATATCGGCTCGCCTGATTTAGGTCCCGATGCCTTTGATGAGATTATCACCTTACAAGATGCTTTCCGCACAGCCGATTTGAATTTGTCTGTTCAGGCGGTAGCTGATTCGAGTACGGATACACTTTATCTAGGCCTTTACAATCAAACGGATGATGTTATTGACTTGCTGGTCTCCAATGGCATCAGCCTAACTATCCAACCGCCCATTCTGACCGATGAGGAGTTGGAGGCCCTTGAAGAGGCTGAGGCTGAAGATGGAGAGGCTGCTGGAGATGAAGAGGAAGGTGAAGAAGACGATGAAGAGGCTGAGGAGGCAGAAGATGAAGAGACAGCCGAAGAGAAAGAAGACGATGTAGAAGCTATACGTCTGATTCGGTCCGATTTAGGTAATGTTCAAATGTCGGGAACGGCCGTTATCCTACTCCTACAAAATGGCGATCAGCACAATGTCGTTGTCCTCGCCGCGAGCCAAGAGGGACTTGAAAATACGATCAATCGCCTCCTTGATTTGGTACCTCTGAATGCCGACTATGCCTTAGACGACTGCTTGCTCCAAACCAGCTTAGCTCTTTGTCCTACTGATATTCTGGTTGAGGAAGTCGAGGCTGAATTAGATACGGGAGGCACACCTGAATCGCTTGATGATGAGCCAGAGGTAGAAGAAGATGAAGCCAGTGAGGATGATGATGATTTTAGTGAAGAAGACGAGACTTCTTCTGATTCTGAGGCCCCTGAGGGAATCAGCCAAGGCGCAATTGGTTTAGATGAGACAGTCGAAACAACACTAGCCACTGACGAGGCTCATCTCTGGACATTCAGCGATGGGCCGGCCATTGTAGATATTGTCCTCGAAGGCAGCGAGAGCATGGATGCAGTGCTAGAACTATATGGCCCAGATGATGAATTTCTCGACTCAGCCGACAGCACCTTTAGCGGTGGTATTGAAGAACTGTTGGGTGTAGAGGTAGATAGTGGCGATTACACTATCCGTGTCCGCGATTTCTTTAATGAAGGCGGAGATTATAGTTTAACTGTGACCTTAGTCGCTGAATCTGATTCTGAGGAGGAAGGAGAAGAAGAGGAGGAAGAAGAGACAGCGGGTGAGGCAGGCATCTTTATTTTTGGTGACGATGATGGTGAGGCCTTGAGTGGCGGCTTTACAAGTGTAGATACACTAGCAGACCTGTTGGGTGCTGATCATAACATCACTATTTGGCGCACTAGCGAGGATGGCCCTTTGCAAGAGGACACTTTGGATGGCTATTCGCTCATTATTTGGGACTCCGGCGATTATCGTAACGAAGATGGTTTCCTTGATGAGGATACGGTCATTGTTTTTGAGAAGCTAGACGAAGGTGGCAATATCATCATCATGGGGTCTTCTCCTACTTTATTTAGTGCGCTCGAATTGGTTCCCCTGGCAGATATTGAAGTTGCTTCTGATGATCCTGTTTTGTTAGATGGCTTCTCGGCCGGCGATGTGATTGAGTTGGATGCTACTTACGATGTTGTGTTATTTGATGATTTTGCTGGAGATCTTGAAGAAAATGATACGGTTCTCTTTGTTCGTGGGCCAGGGAGTGGGGAAAGTGGTAGCATTGTGGGCGTGGCTACCACAGAAGACGAGCTTAATGATACACGAGCTGCTTTTCTCCTATTTCCCTTTACGAGTGTGCCAGAAGACGTGCAAGAGACTCTACTCAGCAATCTCATAGCTTGGTTTGGTTTATAAATTACTATTAGGTTGGGGTGATTCTCTTGATTTCCTGCTGTTTTAGGTAATAGCCGTTTTAACTTCTCGCATTTTTGTTGGAAAAACGGCCATTGCTTGAGGAATCGCCCCCTTGATTCGAAATCTTATTTGTGGATGATTCCTTAGTGTGTCTAGATAGTCAACCCTATATAAAAATGACCCATAAGATACTGCTGATTGAGGATGACATGGGTTTGGCCAAAACTTTTGACACCATTTTGCGGCAAGCACATTACTTGCCCAGCTTGGCGTATACGGCCGAAGATGGTGTCCGTTTAGCTTTATCTGAGTCATTTGATTTGGTGCTGTTGGATGTGATGGTTCCCCAAATGGGTGGTTGGGAAGTGTGCCGACGCTTACGGGAATCTTTGGATATTCCCATTATCTTTTTAACAGCGATGGGTAGGGTTGAGGATGTGGTGCAGGGGTTGGAATTAGGTGCAGATGATTATCTGGTGAAACCTGTTGAGCAGCTTGAACTGCTGGCGCGTATCAAGGCCCATTTGCGCCGCATGGAAAAGTTTAATCCTACAACACAGAAGTTACTGTTTGGGGGTCAGGCGCTAGTCATAGATGCGGCTGCTCGGACTGTTTTGGTGGCAGGGGGTGAGGTTGAGTTGACACCGCGCGAGTTTGATTTGTTATGGGTCTTGGCAAGCAATGCCGGACGCGTGGTGACAACGGCCAATCTCACACGACAAGCTTGGAGTATGCAGGATCATGGCGCACTAGACAATGCCAAGACTTATATTCATTATCTACGCAAGAAATTAGAAGCTGATCCAGCCCGCCCGCGCTGGATCCATACGGTGCGTGGGGTGGGCTACCGTTTTGCTGAGGATTGATGGAATTGGATTACCACGCTTCAGGTAAGTAGGGATTGGAGAGTAGAGATTGGTTAAGCTAGAAAAATCAAAGATGAATCAACCTGACATCGTGTTGATTGTATTAGATACGCAGCGCGCAGATCGATTGGGTTGTTATGGCCACACACGAGACATTACGCCTAATTTGGATAAATTCGCGGCGGCAGGGGCTTTGTTTGCCCAAGCTATTTCGCCAGCGCAATGGACAATTCCCAGTCACGGTTCGTTGTTTACTGGTTTGTACCCTACTACCCATCAGGTGCTGCAATCATCGCACTCGTTGAGTCCTGATTGGCCTCATATGGCGGAGGTGTTGGCGGAGGCGGGGTATGAGACGGTGGGGTTTTGTAATAATCCCCTGGTGGGTGTTTTGGATAATGGCTTCAAACGAGGCTTTCAGACTTTTTACAATTATGGAGGGGCTTTTCCTAGCTTGCCTGGTGATTCGATCCATTTGCCTTGGCCCTTCGGCCCACTTGTGGCAGCGTATACGCAGTTTTTGCGGCGAATTTCTTACCCCATTCAGAACTTCTTCGGCCGTTCTGATTTGGCGTTTCGGCTGTCGCTGAATGCCTGGTTGACTCCGTTATGGTCGCGGATGGCGAATTTTAAGGGACAGAATGAACGGTCGGTAGGGGATGTGGTGCATTTTTTGCAGGAGCGGGAGCAGCAGGAACGGGAGAAACCACTGTTTCTCTTTTTGAATTTAATGGAAACTCATTTACCTTTCTGGCCGCCAGGTGAGTTTGTGGATAAGGTTGCGCCTTATTTTCGAGAGAGTAAGGAAGCACGGGCGGTGATGGGGCGGTGGAATCGGGAGGCATATCGTTGGGCAGCACCTTTGGAACGGCCGTTGTCTGAGCTAGAGAGTCGTGTTCTCAATGATATGTATGATGCTGAGGTGGTTTACCAGGATGCTTATTTGGGGAAACTGCTGGATTGGTTGGACGGCCGTTCCCGTAACACGCTGACCATTATTGTGGCTGATCATGGTGATGGGTTGGGTGAGCACAGTTACTTTGGTCATGCGTTTGTGGCTTATCAGGAGTTGGTGCATGTGCCCTTGATTGTGCATTGGCCGGAGCAGATTCAACCAGGGCGAGTGGCAACGCCAGTAAGCACGCGGCGGGTATACCATACGGTTTTGGATGCAATCGGCCGTTTGCCCCACATGCCCCAATTAAACCCGGTAGATGTGCATGGTCTATCACTTATGAAGACGCTGGCTGGGCCTGATCCCGAAAAGGGGATGGCTTTTAGCGAGGTGTATCCGCCACTCAATTTTGTGCGGGCTATTGAAAATCGTCAGCCCCATTTGCTAGAGCAATTTCGCTGCCTTTCTTTGCGGCGGGCCGTTGTGCGCGGCGAGGATAATGTGAAGTTGATTCAAGTGGATGGGGAGCCAGACGAGTTATTTGATTTGGTTGCCGATCCTGTGGAGGAGGTAGATTTGGTGGCAGAACGGCCGTCTCTCATCCCCCCCCTTAACCAGCAAATTGACCAAATGACGCAAAAAGCTCAAATCCAGCGTGAACAGCTAACAACTGGTGATACAATAGAGATGGATGAGAGCCTAATGCAGCAACTACGCGGTTTAGGTTATATTGATTAATATTAGCTGTTAGCATATCAAGCATCATGGGTAGAGCCACTGAAATACACTTGATACGTAATACTTGCAACATGACCCTGTTTAAGGAAGAGGATACATGACATGTTAGATTTTTTGAAAACTGATCCCGTCGCTTTTACGATTCCTATTGGCGATGGCTTTCCCATTTACTGGTATGGCATCATCATCATTATCGGCATTGGGCTGGCTGCTTGGTGGGCGGGCCGTGAGATTGAGCGACGCGGCCAAAGCATTGATGAACTGTACAATGGCCTTATTACTGTTGTTTTTTCTGGCTATTTCTTTGCCCGTCTCACTTATGTGGCCTTGGATGTGATTGATGGCAATGGTGCACGTTACGCAAACCTGCTGGATGTGATCAATGTCCGGGCTGGTGGCGTGAACATTTTGGGCGGTTTTATAGGTGCGGCTATTGTGGGGGTGTTGTTTGCCCGTTGGCGTAAGTTGAAGATATGGCATTATGCGGATGTAGCAGGCCCGGCTCTGTTGTTGGCTCAGGCAATCGGCCGTTGGGGCAACTTTATTAACCAAGAGCTTTATGGTCCACCAACGACCTTGCCCTGGGGCATTACCATTGATGCTCCCTATCGCCTGGCTGAATACAGCAATCTCACTGAACACCCTCTAGAAACGCGCTTCCATCCTACCTTTTTGTATGAATCGCTGCTTTTGTTGCTAGGCTTTTTTGTTTTAGTTTATCTGAACAATCGTTATCGTGAGTCGTGGCAACCGGGGACTTTATTTGGTGCCTTTTTAGTATGGTGGGGTGCAGGACGTGTATTTATAGAGTTCTTTCGCCCTGATCAGCCCGCCATCGGTGCTAGCTTTGTAACTTACTCCATGATAGCTGCCTTCTTGTTAGCTTTGGTAGGTGTTTGGATTTTCCTTAGTCGCTCGGAGAAGCTGCCCGATGCGGCTCAATCTGCCGCCAGCCGCCGCAAGCGCCGTCGCACCCTCAAACCTAAACCAATTCGGGATAATAAATAGGAAAAGATTGAACTAATCTGGAAACTTCACCAAATCTTATGAATGAAGAAAAATTTGGCAAAATGGCTTTAACATTTGATGATGTTTTATTATCTCCTGGCTACTCAGAGATACTGCCAGCCGATGTCGAGCTACGAACGCGGCTGGCGGGTGATTTGTATTTGAATGTACCGGTGTTGTCGGCGGCCATGGATACGGTGACAGAGTCGCAGATGGCGATTACCCTGGCCCGTTTAGGCGGCATTGGCGTTATTCATCGCAACCTGTCGCCAAAGGTACAGGCCGGGGAAGTGGACAAGGTGAAGCGATCACAGGCAGGGATGATTGTGGACCCTGTGACCTTACAGCCAGATGATACGCTGGCGAAGGCTGAGTCTATCATGGCCCATTATCATATCTCTGGTATTCCTATTACGGATGATGTAGGCAAGCTGGTCGGTATTTTGACCAACCGCGACACGCGCTTTGTCACGCCTGGCGGACAGCTAATTCGTGATTTTATGACGAGCGAGGGCTTGGTGACGGCATCTGTGGGCACGACATTGGCTGAGGCACGAGAGATTTTGCATCAGCATCGTATTGAGAAGCTGCCGTTAGTGGATGAGAACGGCCGTCTCAAAGGGCTGATCACCGTGAAGGACATCCTCAAGAAGCTGGACTTTCCCAACGAGGCAGCGGGTGCGGATGGTCGCTTGCTGTGTGCGGCGGCCATTGGCGTGGGCGAGAAGGGGTTGAGGCGGCTGGATAAGCTGGTGAAGGCGGGGGTGGATGTGGGCGTGATTGACACGGCGCATGGTCATACGACGACCGTGCTGGAGACGGTTCGGGAGGCCAAAACTCGTTACCCCAAGCTGCCTCTTATTGTGGGCAATGTAGCTTCGGCGGAAGGGACACACGACTTGATTAGAGCGGGGGCAGATGCCATTAAGATTGGTATTGGAGCCGGATCCATCTGTACCACGCGGGTGATTTCGGGAGCAGGGATGCCGCAGGTAACGGCCGTTTTTGATTGTGCTCTAGAATGTCAAAGACACGATATACCTTGCATCGCTGATGGTGGTATCAAATACAGTGGTGATATTGTAAAGGCCCTAGCGGCTGGGGCCAATATGGTCATGCTTGGGTCAATGTTGGCTGGTTTGGAAGAAAGCCCAGGCGAGATTATTTTGTACGAGGGACGACGGTACAAAGTCTATCGTGGGATGGGTAGTTTGGGGGCAATGCAGGGACATGGTGCGGATCGTTATGGTAGTGGTCAGAAACGGGAGCGCGATAAATTGGTGCCCGAAGGTGTAGAAGGCCAAGTGCCTTATAAAGGCAAATTGGCCGATATCATTTATCAGATGATGGGTGGCTTACGGGCAGGTATGGGGTATGTGGGTGCTGCGAATTTGCCGGAACTGCATAATAAAGCGCGATTTGTACGCATTACTAATGCTGGGCTACTGGAGAGCCACCCACATGGTATTTTGGTTACCAAAGAAGCGCCCAATTATCAAGTGAGGCGCTGATGTGGCACTCAGTTCCTCAATGGGTATGATCTAGCAGCATCAACATTTTAGGACTAAGTTCCTGCCCCAAAAAATTGGGGCTGAAAGGTTAACTAAAATCGTGTAGAATAGGGGCGTAAATTTTTGTTGAGGAGACTTGCACAATGGCAAAACGGAAAATTTCATTAACTGATGATCAGAAAAGGCGTAATGCTGAAATTCTGGCGCGTTTGGAAAGAGAGCGCGAGCAGCTCGTTGAAGAAACACGGGCTCTCCAACAAGCTGAAAGACGACGACCCGGCCGCAAACGTCGCAAAAAACTGGTCGAAGAAGTGTGAAGTGAAATGGTAATCGGTAATCCGTTACTGCTTACGGATTACTGATTACTGTCTGCTCTCCTTGATGCCCCTCCCTTTTGATTATACAACTTATCTTTCCCCCTTTACCTGGCGTTATGGCAGCCAGGCGATGCGTGATATCTGGTCGGAGACGCATAAGCGGCGGCTGATGCGGCAGGTGTGGTTGGCGCTGGCCACAGCTCAACATGTGGCTGGTCTGGTGACGGACGATCAGTTAGCAGATTTGCAGAGTCAGGTGGCGCATGTGGATATCGGCCGTTCTCACGAAATTGAGCAAGAGACGCGCCATGATGTGATGGCTGAGATTCGGGCCTATGCGGAGCAGTGCCCCGTGGGTGGCGGTGTGATTCATTTGGGGGCGACGAGTGCAGATATTACGGATAATGTGGATGTGTTGCGGCTGCGGGAAGCGGCCGTGCTCATTGTGCAAGCTCTCAAAGAGCTATTGGGTCAGTTAGCCAACAAGATTGAAGCTACCGCCGAGATGCCCACGATGGCCTTTACGCACATCCAACCAGCCGAACCCACAACGGTGGGTTATCGTCTTGCCGTCTATGCTCAAGATTTGCTAGAAGACCTCCACAATCTCCAATCTCTAATCTCCAGTCTCAAAGGTAAAGGGCTAAAAGGGGCGGTGGGTACGCAGGCTAGCTATGCAGAATTGCTGAACGATGTGGAGATGTCGCCACAGGCGATGGAAGCGATGACGATGACGATTTTGGAGCTGCCATTTTTCCCTATTGCCACGCAAACTTATACGCGGCAACAGGATTTGCGGGTGCAACAGGTGTTGGCGGGGTTAGCAGCTTCGCTGCATAAGTTTGCTTTGGATTTCCGGGTATTACAGTCGCCAGCCAGCGGCGAATGGGCAGAGCCATTTGGCAAGAAGCAGGTTGGTTCGTCGGCAATGCCTTTTAAGCGTAATCCAGTTAATACGGAGAATATTTGTTCGTTGGCACGGTATGTGGCGGGGCTGCCGGCCATCGCTTGGGATAATGCTAGTCAAGCTATTTTGGAGCGCAGCTTGGATGATTCGGCCAATCGGCGACTGTTTCAGGCGGAGTCTTTTTTGGCGACAGATGAGATGTTGCGGCGCATGGCGCGAGTGGTGCAGGGGATGGTGATGAATGAGGGGGCGATGGCGCGGAATATGGCTGTTTATGGCCCGTTTGCGGCTACGGAGCGGGTGTTGATGGCTTTGGTGAAGGCGGGGGGCAGCCGCCAGGAAGGGCATGAGTGGATTCGGGAGGCGAGTTTGCGGGCCTGGACGGCCGTTCAACAAAATGAACCTAATCCCTTAACCGATCTCCTGGCAGCCGATGTGCGTGTGACTGAGTTTCTGTCGTCTGAGGAAGTGCGTTCCTTGATGGTGGCGGAGGCGCATGTGGGCACGGCCGTTGATCGCGCCCGTGCCCTGGCTCGACAGATTCAACAGCTTTAACTTTCGCCTACAGCTAACTTGTCCTTGGGAACTATTGGTGAATTTACTGGTTTCGGCTTTGGTTTGAAAAGTGCTTTGCTGCGCATTTTGGCGATGTTACGCATGTTGAAGTAGTGCATTCCCCCTAAAACGAGCAAAACAACCCCGATTTTGGTGCTAATGTATTCGATGGCTTCGATGAGGCTTTCTGGTTTGTCGCCAAATTGGAGAAAGAGGGAGACGAAGCCGATGTTGACGAGATAGAAGCCGACAAGGAGCATTTTATTGACGGCATCGGCCATTTCGACGTTGCCCCGGAAAGAGTCTATTATGAAGATACGGCCGTTTGTGAATAGCGTCCGTCCTACCCAAACTGTCAGGGTAATGCTCAATGAGGCGTATATGATATAGGTGATTGTCGTTGTCATGATGATGTTCCTTTGTAGATAATGATTTGTGATTTTGATTTCCCCTGGTGCACTTCGTATAAATATGCCATAAAGGCGGGCCACCAGAGGATGTCATTTATTAAGATTGTCCAGCCGAAGACTATGGGCAGTTGCCCGGTTGCTAATGACCAGACGAAGCCGATGGGGCCTAGTAATTTGCCTAATAAGCCGATGATGATGAGTTGATAATGTCGCTGCGGGTTTTGGGCCGCCCACCAGTAGGCTGGTGCGTAGACGAGGACAAACATGCCTACGACTTGCCACAAGGGTAGATAGGTGGGGCGAGGGATGCCGATCCAATCAAAGTAGAGGTGAGGGAAGAGGACGGTGAAACTGCCCCAAAGTAGGTTGTACAGGGCGGCAGCGTAGAACCAGGGGCGATAGTGATTGAATTGGACTGGATTGGCTATGTTCATGGTAATTGTTTTATGTTTTGTCGTGCCGAACGGTACGAAATGTACCTTGATAACCGAAAACTTCGCCGAAAATGGGGTGGATAACGCGCAGATCGATGTCTACTTTGTCTGGTTCCTGTTCATAGGCTTGCTGGATGAATTTGACGCGGCCAAATAGCAATGCCCAAAGCCAAGTGGGTAGGTAATAAAGTTTGCCACGAAAGCGCAGGGCATTAGTAATGGTGCGCAGAGTGAAACTGCGTGGCGGGATGAATTGGCCGTCCCAGACCATATGCAGGAAACGGCCGTTTCCCACTAAATCGGCGATATTTTGCCACTGTTCATCATAGACAACGGCCGTGTTGAAGTGGCTGGGTTTGGGGAAAGCAAAGGTGCGGTTCCATTCATGGTAGGGTTGTCCATTGGCGAAATAGCCGGGTACAACTTCCAGTTTAGTGGGGATATTCTCGCCCGTTTGTGGTACGAGGGTGCCCAATTTGCCTAATAGAAAAAATAGCGGTTTGAGCCAACGAGGATGATGCCATATTTTGTGCATTACGCCTTCTAAAACGACATCGTAGTCACGTTCTGGTGTTGCCAGAAATTGCTCTTTGAAGGCGAAGGGCATGGTGGTTTCGTGGCCGATAAATACTTTTTGTAAGGGTGTGTTGAATGTCATGTTTACTTCTTGGAAGGTGCAAGGCACGGAAGAACGTGCCACGCACCAGGCTAGAATTGTGGTTCAAGGTCTGTGGCGCGGTCTTTCATGAGGTTGAGGCTGATGATGGGGCCGAGCCAGCCGAAGGGCATGACCATGAGGGCTAGCCAAGCCAAGGGGCCGTAGGCGAGGTAGTCGTTGGGGCTGAGAACGGCCGTTGCCTCAATGCCAGCTGAGGCGGATAGCTCTGTGAAAAGCACATGAGCCGCACCGAGTATAAGGGCTGACCCCACTAAGGCTCCCAGTAGGCGACCCGGATGTCGAATGCGAAAAGAACCGACAATAAGGACAAAGATGATGGACCAGATGAGCATGTAGGTTGTAGGCATTTGCGAACTCCTTTTGTTTTTGTGTGATGTAAGTGCAGTATGCCAGTTTGGAAGTAGAAATAATAGTGCCTAGAGTCACGAACGGCCGTTACCTGCGTCACGATTTGTTTGTATGTTTAGGTAGGTTCAGCTATTGTTGGCACGATGGAGGTGAACTGATGACTTTTTCAATTGTGGCCTATGATCCCCGACGGCAGGAGTGGGGTGTGGCTGTGCAATCTAAATTTATGGCGGTGGGTGCTGTGGTGCCTTGGGCACGCGCAGGAGCCGGAGCTGTAGCTACACAATCCTATGCCAATTTGAGCTATGGCCCTGATGGTTTGAACTTGATGCAGAGCGGCTTAGTAGCCGAAGAGACGATTTTGCGTTTGACAGGGCCGGATGAGCAGCGCGATTTACGGCAGGTGGGGGTGGTGGATAAACAAGGACGGGCCGCAGCCTACAGTGGCAAAGGCTGTTACGATTGGGTGGGGCATATTGTGGGCGATGGTTTCACTTGCCAGGGCAATATTCTGGTGCCAGGCACGGTAGAAGCAATGGCCGCTACTTTTGAAGAAGCGCGACGGGGTGAAGGCGAATTGGCTGATTGGTTAGTGGCCGCTTTGGCGGCAGGCCAGGCGGCGGGGGGCGATAGTCGGGGACGGCAAGCGGCAGCGGTGCTTGTGGTGCGGGAAAAGGGTGGTTATGGTGGCGAAACAGACCGCTATCTCGATTTACGTGTGGATGATGATGCTTTTCCCATTCGAAAGTTGCAGCAGTTGGTGAAGATGCACCACCTCTATTTTGGTGAGGTTGATCCTGATAAGGTGATACCCATTGCGGAGATTGCGGATGATTTGCAAGCCTTAGTTTACCGTACGGGACATTATCATGGTTCGCGGCATGACAAGTTTGATGAGGCCACACGCAAGGCTTTACGCGCTTTAGTAGGATCGGAGAATTTAGAGGAGCGTTGGGATGGCACGGGCGATATGATTGATAGGGTGGTGGTTGAATTTCTGATGGAGCGGTTTGGTGATGAGTGAGAAACGGCCGTTACTCGTCGCACTCCCCATCACAGTCAAAACCTACGATATTGATTTTGCCAATATCGTGCATAATATGGTCTATATGCGCTGGCTGGAGGATTTGCGTTTGGAGATTTTGGAGCAGACGTATCCCGTGGCGGAGATGCTGCGCGAGGGCATCGGCCCTATTTTGACGCGCACGGAGTTGGATCATTTGTGGCCGACGCGCTATGGCGATGCGGTGATCGGCCGTATGTGGGTGACAAAGGTGTCGCGGGTGCGCTGGACGGTGCAAGGGGAGATTGAGGCTAGTGGAAGAACGGCCGTTTCGGCCGTCCAAACGGGTTATTTTAGCGACATGAAAACGTTCCGTCCCATTCGGACGCCCCAGCGATTTTTGGAAAAATGGCAAGTAGCTCAATCATAACCAGTTTCAGTAATCCGTTGGTGAAGCGGGTGAAACGGCTGCGGCTGCGGAAGTATCGGCGGCAGGAGGGAGCCTTTTTTGTGGAAGGTTTGCGCGGGGTGTTAACGGCCGTTGAACATCAGGCTCCCATTGAAACTCTCATCATCTGTCCGGAACTGCTCGCCAGCCCTGTGGCTCAAGAATTTCTCGCTCAAACAAGCTTGCCCCAAGTTGCTATGGCCCGTCCTGTTTTTGAATCTATCTCGGAACGGGATAATCCAGTTGGTTTGGCAGCGATTGTGGGCGAAAATTGGGCTGATTTGGCCCAGATGATTGTAAAGCCTGACACTATTTTTGTGGCTTTGTTTGCCGCTTCTGATCCCGGTAATTTGGGAACGATCTTGCGGACGATGGATGCGGTGGGGGCGGCTGGACTCATTTTGGTGGGGCCGGGGGTAGATCCTTTTCATGGAACGGCCGTGAAAGCCAGCATGGGCACGCTCTTCACAGTTCCCATCTGCCGTGCTCCCGATGAGACAGCACTTTTACAGTGGACCAACCATCATCAAATACAAACCATTGCCACCTCAACCCGGGGAACGGCCGATTTTCAAAAAACGCCTTATCAATTGCCGGCTATTCTCCTGCTTGGCAGCGAACGCCAAGGCTTGTCGCCAACTATCTTGGCTCAAGCCGATTTGCAAGTAGCTATTCCCATGCAAGGCACGGCCTCCTCCCTCAACGTTGCCGTTTCTGCTGGAATTCTCCTTTATGCAATACGCTACCACATTTCAAACGAGAAGAAAGTATAGTTAAGATTCCTATTTAGATGGAGAGACACATGAAATTGAAGACGATTGTCGAATCAGGTGATCCGGAACGATTAGCAACGAACTTCCAATTTACGGAAGGCCCAATTTGGCTGCCAGATAACTCCTTACTCTTTTCCGATATTCCGGCAAATCGAATTTACCGTTGGACGGTCGATAATGGTATTGACGTGTGGCGCGAACCAACGGGAAATTCTAATGGGTTAACATTGGACCAAGAGGGACGCTTGATAGCTTGCGAACATACAGGACGACGGGTGTCACGAACAGAGGCTGATGGTTCTATTGTAACCTTAGCCGATCACTATCAAGGCAAACGGCTAAATTCTCCCAACGACGTTGTCGTTAAATCAGATGGTACTATTTACTTCACAGACCCACCCTATGGTATTGAACCTCAAGAAAGAGAACAGTCATGTAATGGTCTGTATCGTATTCTAACTGATGGAACAATGGAGTTGTTGGTAGATGATTTTGATCGACCTAATGGATTAGCCTTCTCACCAGATGAGTCTGTGTTATATGTGGACGATTCGCCGCGACGACATGTACGTGTTTTTGATGTCGAGACTGACGGCCAACTGACCAATAGTAGGATTTTTGCTGATATGGATCACCCTCAACCCGGATCGCCTGACGGCATGAAAATAGATGAGGAGGGTCATTTGTTTGTAACTGGTGCGACGGGGATATGGGTATTTGAGCCGGATGGGACGCATTTGGGAGTAATTGTTACCCCCGAAAGACCGGCAAATTGTGCCTGGGGTGACGCGGATCGACAAAGCCTTTACATTACAGCCCGCACCTCACTTTATCGCATTCGGGTAAAGATACCGGGTCACCTTTAGGGCTGACCCGAAAACAAGTATGGTAAAGTCGGGTCAGCTTCTAGGGGTAATCGTTCACTCCCCTCCTCGTTCCCACGTTCTACGTGGGAATGTTTCTGGCAACGCTCTGCGTCGCGCTGGACGCGGAGCGTCCACTGCCTTCATGCCACGCAGAGCATGGCATGAGGGGGGTGAATAGTTACTTCTAGGGAGCGCTGGCTGAGGAATGTCTGAAGTTGATTCCAAACGCTCTCTTAGCCAGTTGGGCATCACTGTCAAGCCTCGTTATAATCACCCACTAAAATGGAAATTCTCCCAGGAGCAAGATAATGGCTGATAAATCACTGGATAAAAATAATAAGGGTAAGGACGTGCGTTATGACCATAAATGGGGTTTTAACGACACGCAGTTTAAGGCTAACCCAGACCGTACCGTGACTGTAACAGGCGATCGCTATGCCATCTCTGGCACAACCATGCCCGACTTCATCCCGTTTGTCGAGGAAATGTTAGAGATTAAATTCGATATGAATGATCTCAAGCCAGAGATAGAGATGAAGCCTGTCCACGATCCTGTCGTCAACGAGAGCTTTTGTCGTGCTATTGAACAAGCTTTCGCGGCGGATCGTTTCACGTTGGATAAGCGGCAACGGTTGATTCATAGTCATGGGCAGACAACGGCCGATGAACTGAGTAAAGTTCTCTACGGTAACTTAGAACGTTATGCCGACTTGGTGTTTTACCCCCAATCGCACGATGAATGTGTGCTACTGGTGCAACTGGCGGCCGAGCATAATGTGTGTCTTGTACCATATGGTGGCGGCACAAGTGTAAGCTGTGCCTTGCAACTGCCTGTATCAGAAACACGCATGATTGTGTCGGTGGATATGCGCCGTATGAACAAGATTGAATGGGTGGATCATGAGAACTTCAGAGCTTCTATTGAAGCAGGGATTACAGGTAAGGAGCTAGAAGAGTTGCTGGGCAATTTGGGTTATACCAGCGGTCATGAGCCCGATAGCATGGAGCTTTCTACGCTGGGAGGATGGATCGCAACTAATGCCAGCGGCATGAAGAAGAACCGCTACGGTAATATTGAGCAGATTGTGGAAGGGGCAACCATGATTACACCACAGGGTGTGGTGGCTCAGTTAGACCCGCAGCCGCGTGTTTCGATTGGTATTCAGCCCAATGGGTTGATGCTGGGCAGTGAGGGTAATTTGGGGCTTATTACTAAAGCCGTGATCAGAATTCATAAGATTCCGCCTGTCAAGCGGTATGGTTCGTTGGTTTTTCGAGATTTCAAGACGGGGACAGAGTTCCTGTATGAATTGACACAATCGGGTGTTTTGCCCGCCAGTATTCGTTTGCTGGATAATATCCAGTTTCGTTTTGGCTCGGCCTTGAAACCTATTCCTACTGCCAGCGAAGAGTTGATGAATAAGATTCAGAAGTTTTTCTTGCTGAAGGTGAAGAAGTTTGATCCCAATGAGCTGTGTGCGGCGACGATTGTCATGGAAGGCACGGCCGACGAGGTTGCTCATCAGGAAAAGACCATCTACAAAATTGCCAGTAAATATGGAGGCATTAAAGGGGGTGAGGGCAATGGCAAGCGAGGCTACATGCTCACCTATGCTATCGCCTATATCCGAGATTTTTTGGCAGATTACCATATTACAGGTGAGACGTATGAGACGACTGTGCCTTGGAGCCGTGTGCCGTATGTGATTGAGGCGGTGGAGAAGATGGCGTTTGCCAAGCATGAAGAGTATAAGTTGCCAGGACGGCCGTATGTCTCGCCACGTATCACCCAACTGTATCATACAGGGGTGTGTATCTATTTTACACATGGCTTTTATACTAAGGGTGTGGCCCGCCCTGACAAGATTTTTAGTTCTATTGAGAAGGATTTGCGTAAGGTGATTTTGGATGTAGGGGGGTCGCTTTCCCACCATCATGGCATTGGCAAACTGCGCCATGAGTTTATGGAACACACAATTTCTCCGGCCAGTGTGGAGATGATTAAGGAATTGAAGCAGGTGAATGACCCGCAAAATATTTTTGGGATTCGCAACAATGTGTTGGCTGATTAGTGTGAGGTTTAGTTAGGTAGGGCTGTGCACCAAGCGATTAGCCCACCATTGGGTAAGATCGCGCATTCCTTGGGCGTTGAGTTTGTGGCCGGTGTCGTACTCGTGATAATCGAGTTGGGCATTGGCCTTTTTTATTATCTTAGCCCCTTGTCGGGCATATTTGGCAGGGATGCGTTCGTCTTGTGTGCCGACGGCCATGAAGATGGGTAAGTCTTGGAAGGGGTTTGTTGCCAGGGCTGCTTTTGCTTGTTCGGGGACGAAGCCGACGAGGCCAGCGATGCCTTGCACTAGTCCAGGTTGGCGCATGACGATGGCGTAAGCCAGGGCTGCTCCCTGACTGAAACCCATGAGATAGATGCGTTGGGGGTCGGCTTGGTAGAGGGTGGGCAGGGTATGGATGAGGTGGGAAACGGCCGTTATCGCCTCATCAAATTCACTCAAAGTTGGCCAACCATCGAGTGGATGAGAATGCCAACTATAACCCTCGTCAGGGTTGCCTAAGATGGCGCGGGGGGCAACGAGAAGCCAGTCAGATGGCAAGGTGCGAGCAAAGACCCACATCACATCTTCGTTGCCCGCGTGGCCGTGTAGGAGAACGGCCGTGGGCCAAGGCCCATCCCCTGCTGGCTGTGAGACGCGATGTACCAGACCCGCTTTTTCCAATAATTTGCCCTTATCAATGAGTTGAGGTTTTTGGTTCATGGTTAGTGACCATTCGCAAATAAGTTAGCGGAATCGGCGGATAGTCTTCGAGTAAGCGTCCATTTTTGGGCAGTTATTGTTGGTCGCTTACTTAGCTTCCCGCAGGATTCTATAAGGAATTTGCTTTTGTTGCCAAACCTGCAAAAAGTTGACGATCAGTTGGCAAAAAAAATGAGGTGCCCAGCTAACGGGCGTTAGCCAGGTCACCTCTGGGGGGGGAGCCAAGGAAAGTATAACACTGTCTCCTGTGGGGGGCAAATATTCGTTACCGGTTCCGCATAGGAGGTCAGGGGGTTTGACAGGGGTACGGCCGTTTACTACAATTTGCCCATGCGAGTAGGGGGATGGAATACCTAACACATGGGCCTATAAAACAAAAAATTCTATATGGCTTGCATACAATTAAGGATAAGGTGTCATGCGTAAACAATTTCTCATAAGCGTTGTTCTAATTACGGTACTTATCATTTTAGTCTCCCTGGTTTACCCACCCTTTCTGGCGTTATTCTTTATTTTTATCCCTGCTTTTGCACTTGGCTTAATCGACTATTTTCAACCTAATCAATCTATTCGGCGCAACTTTCCTTTTATCGGCCGTTTTCGTTATATGTTGGAGGCGATTCGGCCGGAGCTATATCAATATTTTGTAGAATCGGATACAGAGGGTGTGCCTTTTAGTCGAGATAAACGTTCCCTTGTATATCAACGGGCTAAAGGGGTGCGGGATACGGTTCCCTTTGGCACCCTGCGGGACGTGTATGATGTGGGTTATGAGTGGGTGAATCATTCAGTTGTGCCGCTGCATTTGGAGGCCAAAGATTTACGCATCACTGTGGGAGGGCCAGATTGTACACAACCTTATTCAGCCAGCTTGCTCAATATTTCGGCCATGAGCTACGGTTCATTGAGCAAAAATGCAGTGTTGGCTTTGAGTATGGGGGCCAAAATGGGCAACTTTGCCCACAATACTGGTGAGGGCGGCTTAAGCCCCTATCATCTGCAAGGGGGCGCGGATATTATTTGGCAAATTGGCACGGGTTATTTTGGCTGTCGCACGGAAGACGGCCGTTTCAACCCCACCACCTTCGCCGAAAATGCTAGCCATCCTCAAGTCAAAATGATTGAACTTAAATTGTCGCAGGGGGCCAAGCCCGGACACGGTGGCATCTTGCCCGCAGCTAAAGTAACAGAGGAAATTTCGCACATTCGCCATGTGCCCATGGGCCGAGATGTCATCTCGCCGCCAGCTCATGCTATGTTTGATACGCCTATTGGTTTGTTGGAGTTTGTTGCTGAAATGCGCCGTTTGGCGGTTGGTAAGCCCGTGGGCTTTAAGCTGTGTATTGGCAAGCGGCGCGAATTTTTGGCGATTTGTAAGGCGATGGTAGAGACGGGCATTACACCTGATTTTATTACGGTGGATGGTGGTGAAGGAGGGACAGGGGCAGCCCCTCTGGAATTCTCCAATTATGTGGGCACACCTCTGCTTGATGGCCTGATTTTTGTTCATAATGCCCTGGTCGGGTTTTCTTTGCGGGATAAAATCCGCATTATTGCTAGTGGGAAAGTGACGTCAGGTTTTGATGTGGTTAAGCGATTGGCCTTGGGGGCAGATATGGTCAATTCGGCACGAGCGATGATGTTGGCCTTAGGCTGTATTCAGGCTCTGAAGTGTAATAGCAATCATTGCCCGGTGGGGGTAGCGACGCAAGACCCCAGTTTAGTAGCAGGCCTGGTGCCGGAGCCGAAGAGCAAGCGGGTGGCGAACTATCATGAAGAGACGATGGAGAGTGTGAGTGAGCTATTAGGAGCGGCAGGGATGTCTGACCCAGCCGAATTGCGCCCCTGGCATATATTGCGCCGTGTCTCGCCCACGGAAACGAAGCATTACGCTGAAATTTATGATTATTTGCAGGGTGGGGAGCTGTTGCAAGAGCCTTTGCCGCCTGCATATGCTCGTGCCTGTGCTGTGGCGGCGGCGCATACTTTTCGGCATGTGGAGGTAGATGGAACGGCCGTGTAGTAAGCAGGTATTATTAGATTCCCCCATTAATTCCTAAATTGATATGTATAACAGAGTGGAGGTAGCCGTTATGAAACAGTTATGAGGTTTTTGTAGCAAAAGGACGAAAACCTACGCTAAAGTCAAGATCGCAATGGATGTAGACCACATCATCACCCACATCGAAACGAAACTTACCGTTTCAGGGAAGCTTATGTGCTTGTACTTCGTGCACTCAAGGCGCTACGCTCCATAGGGGTACGGGTAGTCCGACTCGTACCCCAGTAGGCGACCTATCGGCCTCAAGATTCCGAACAGGGCCTTTTGCATGGGCAAAGGTGGTTTGGCTAGGTGATTGACGTCAAAATAGGTAGGGGCAATGACCGCCAATTGCAGGAAAGCAGGAACCCCTTCTGCATTGGTCTTGCCATCTTTGGCCAACCCATAGAACGTTTCCAAAAAGGTCTCCATGCGCGAGGCTGGCGTGAATTGAACCAGTACGTGCGCTTCGCTATCGCTGCTATTCCACCAGGTATGCGCCACACCCGCGGCGACGATAAGCGTCTCGCCTTCGCCCACGCGCATTGCTTTGCCGCCGACACTGGCATCCAGGCTGCCTTTGAGAACGGTGAACGTCTCTTCTGAATTGGGATGGATGTGAACCGGCGGGCCACCAGCGGCCGGCTGCGCAAATATCTCCAACTCTAGCAGTTCCCCATTGGTTTCCTGCGCCGTCTTGCGAAAGACAATACGGTCTCCTATCACCGGGTTCTCAATCGTCTGTCCTGCTTTAGCCATGATCTTGCCTCCATTCATTGTCGTAAGTTTGTTCTAGGCACCGGTGTTGTTTACCGGGCGCGGTTGTTCGGCCTTGTCCTCAAGTTCGGCACGAAGGAATTCTATCGCCAAGGTAGCAACCTCCCTGGGGGCATCGAGCCAGGGCAGGTGGCCACTCGTGGGCAAGATTTGCAGTTGGGCATTCGGCGTCATCGCGGCCGTTTGCCGGGCCAGCGTGGCGTCTCCAAACGGGTCATCCTTGTCCCTCCGTTTGGGCCGCCATGCACGAACAACAGGGGCTCCCCTTCACCTACCTCCTGGATGCGGACTCGCACCTTCGGCTGTGCCAGACTGAGGAAGTATTCCTGCGGTTGGATACCATAATGCTGCCAGAGACGATTCTCTGCCTCTCTGTATCTTTGCACCCTATTTTCATCCATGATCGTTTCCCTCGCGTGATGTTATTCCTGGCTTTCAGAATAGCAGTCACACTAGGCGGTTTCATCACTAAAAGGTGTGATATGCGAGTGAGGGGGTGTGATGTGGAGTGAGAGATAGCCGCTTCAGGCTGAACGAAGCCCTAATGCACGAGCGCGGGCAGCTGCCTGCGTGCGAGAAGAGACGTTTAGCTTGGCCAGAATCTTGGTAACGTGGGACTTAACCGTCCATTCACTGATGATCAACTGCGCGGCTATCTCTTTATTACTGGCCCCACTGATAATGAGTTGCAACACTTCAACCTCACGCGGTGTCAGCGTCTCATCGGTTCCCGGAATTGGGAACGGTCGGATTTCTTGATCCAGGTCAAACAGTCGCAGTACTTCTTCTGCAAAAGCAGGCTGCACGTCGTGCTCCACAGCCAGGTGCAACAATGGAACCAGGTATTGCCCCTCTTGCAAGACAAAGCCCGGCGCTCCCTGCTGGGCCAGCATGGTTAGAAGGGGTCGCAAGATGGTCAGGGCGTCTTCCGGCTGGTTCCTCTCCAGATAAAGGTGGGACAATAGAAAACGGACATCAAAAAAGATTCGAACGTGCCGGGCGCGCTGCTGTACTGCAATGGCTTCCAACAGGATGGATTCGGCCCGCTTATACTGACCTGCGCGTAGCGACGCCAATGTAGCAAGCATCTGGCGGGCGATGAAGCTTTCCGGGGGCTCGAAGTCAATCTCTGTGGCGTTCGCCCGCATGGTTAGCTCAGTTAGATCATCCCAGCGCTGCTGCATCCACAATGCCCGTCCCTGAAAGTAGAGGTATATGATCAGCCACTGGCGAGCGGCTGTCCCCTCGTACGCCGGCAGACGCGCCAGCCAGCGCCGCTCATAAGTATTGTAATCCTCATGGACTAGCGCCTCTGCCAGGAGGACTAGGTCCCAGGCCATGTCCATCCAGACGAGTCCGCCAAGCTGCCGGCTGATCGCCCGTGCTTGCCGAGCGTTGGCCACGGCCTGTTCCAAATTACCTCGCAGCATTTGGATGTTACTCAACACCGCTAATGTCCCTGCTTTAACCACCGAAACACTCTCGCCG
Organism: Promineifilaceae bacterium (SeqCode); assembly: GCA_965223555.1. Lineage (GTDB taxonomy): Bacteria > Chloroflexota > Anaerolineae > Promineifilales > Promineifilaceae > CBDCWU01. The sequence continues at coordinate 370,353 of CBDCWU010000007.1, read as the reverse complement.
AGACCGGCCAGAACCCTCTGATGGTAACGCTCAATGGGACCAATACCCTGTTCACCCAGTATCAAAGGCGTTGTCAGCTGGCGAGCGAGCACGTTAATGGCGCCAGGGTCTTCTGAAGCGCGGGCGACCCGCATTGCTCTTGCCGTGTCGGCGTCAACCTGAGCCCAATTGTTTTGGTAGAGCATGAGCCAAGCGTGATTGATATGCGCGCGCACGCTCTCATAGGGGGACAAGGGTCGCTGCAATACTTGCCCAAGAAAAAAGGTGGCTTGCTCAAAATCGTGACTGCCGATAGTGTGGTAGGCAAGCGCAACCAAAGTTGCTGTTTCGCCGGCCTGGTTCTGCCCATCCCTGAACTGTTTTAAAGCAGTTTGTAAGTGGGGCTGGGCCGTGATGAAATCCCCGACTTCCCCGAGACACATACCCAGCAAATAGTGAAGCCAGGGGCGTTGCACGCGGACATCCTCCGGCAAGGCCAAAATCCATCTTCTTAGCCGTAAGGTTTGACCCTCTGTCAGCATCTCGGGTCCATATTTTTCGATGGCCAATGCCACCTGTTCCCAGGCCTCGGCCGCTAGATAATGGTGGACCACACGTGCGGGGGTAGTTTCAGCGTTCGCCGCCCTGCGGTGCAATTCCTTAATGCGCTCCGGCTGTTCTAGTGCCAGCCGTTGGCGCAGGAATTCGGCAAAGAGATCATGATAGCGATAGACGGGGCTGATCGCGGTTTCAAACTCTCCGACTACTGAGAGGAAAAGGTTTCGCTGGACGACCTCTCGCAGCAAACTGGGTGCATTCTCGAGACCAGTAACCGCTTGGCACAACGCGGGGGTTAGCTCTCGCAAAATCGACGTTTCTAACAGGAACGCTTGCAGTTCCGCCGGTTGACGATAAAGTACTTCATCCGCCAACAAGTCGAAGACGTGCCGATCGGAAACCACAACGTGCTCAATAAACTCCTGGCGATGCTCGGTGCTATCAATCGTTTGCAGCGTACTCGCCACGAGCCGTAAACCGGCGATCCACCCTTCTGTTCGCCTCTGTAGTGTTTCGATGGCATCGGCCGGCAAAGAAAGCGACAATCGCCCTGAGAACAATGACTGCACATCATCCGGCTGGAACCGCAGGTCGGGCAGCCCAAATGTTGCCAGCTGACCCTGCGACCGGAGACGTGCTAGTGGCAACGGCGGATCGCGTCGGGTGGCAAGCACGACCCGCCAGGAGGCGGGCAACCGCTCCAGCAAATAGGCTAGCGCATCGTGGATGGCCGGATTCTGGATTAAATGATAATCGTCTACAACGAAAACAAAGATTGGCAGATTGCTGATCAGCACATCGTTGATGAGCACGCTTATGATGCGCTTCAATTCGGCTGCAGGATTCTGGAGTTCGCTCAACAACCTTTGCGCGTTAGCGCCGCAGGCCGGGAAGCATTTCTGCAACGCCGCCGTCATAAGCCACATAAAGATGACCGGATCATCATCCTCTTCGTCCAGCGCCAACCAGGCCAGAGGTAAATCTGTGGCGACTTGAGTTAAACTGGCTGCTGCAACCGTCTTGCCTGAGCCGGCCGGCGCGGAGATGAGCGTCAATCGTTTCTGGGTGACAGCCGTAGAGAGTTGGTTCAGCAGCTGTGGACGTGGAAGGATATCGTCACTTACTCGAGGCAGAATAACCTTTGTAAGCGGAATCCAATCTGGGTGCTGAGCCGGAACGTCTTTTTCCATCGGAATTTCCCTCACTGTCTGGTGTGTATAAGTAGTTTTTGTAGCAAAGGACGAAAACCTACGCTAAGGTCAAGATCTCAATGGACGTAGGCCAGAAGGGGCCACATCATCACCCACATCGAAACGAAACTTGCCATACCGGTTGATATGCTGGAATCGCACCGGTGATAAATGCACAAAGTCATCTACGTTCACAACGTGTCCTTGCCTTCTTAGCTCATCAATAGCTGCCTGCATGTAAACGGTGTTCCAGACAATTACTGCATTGGATACCAGATTCAAACAGCCGGCCAAGTTTACCAGATCATCCGGTTGTTGTTTGCAAATCTTCCCCTTATTATCGAAAAACAGGAACTCCCGTAACCCGTGAACTTCTTCTCCTAGTATGATGTACTAAAAGGCGTCGTCGGTTAGACTGATCTTTGCGTACCAAATTAGTCAAACACGTATGGCGCAAAGTGTGTGCAGATAAAGTGACATTTGCCTCCTGCCCTAATTTCCGTAAAAGTAGGTTAATAGAGCGTTGGGAAAGTCGTTGCCCTTGACGGTTCAGAAAGAAGGATGGGTTAGTACTGTCGGGGAGGCGATCTTTACGATCGACCAGCCAATCATCGAGGGACTTGCGGGTTTCTGCGTTGAGCGGCACTTCTCGATAGGAATCTCTCTTACCTTGGCGGACGTTAACCATGCCCTTGCGCGCCGATAGGAGAACATCGCTTTGATCGAGGGCTTCGCATTTCCCTATTCGTAATCGGGTGTAGAAAAGCAGAAAAGCCACAGCCCGATCCCGTAGGGATGGGCAACGCTCCACGGCCCTCAAAAAGCGTTTTTGTTCCACTTCAGTCAGAGCGCGAGGTGCCTGCTGTGGCAAACCTTCGCGCTTCACACGCGCCGGCGACATGCGCAGAAAACGATAGAAATGATCTATGGCGGCCAGGGCGATATTCACCGTCGTAGGTTTCCGTTTACGAACTGTTTTCAAATATGCCTTGTAATCACGAACAGCATAATCACGCGCATGTTCATCTTGGAGCGGATTGCTATATTCATCGGCAGTTTGATCCAGGTATTGGCAATATTGCCGAACTTGGGCGAGATAGGTGCGACGTGTATTAGTCGAGAGTGGCTGATGGCTCAACCGGGTTTCGTAATCAGAAAGGATGGGGAAAAGTGTAGAGGAAGAAGGTAAATTCACACCGGACTTTCCTATTATCAGAAGTTATAATGCCCGGCTATTATAGTCTCTTTTTCGTGTTATCAGAAGTACAGAGCCTATGAACTTCCGATAATGGGGATTATCCGCAGTGCCAAAAGTGGCTCCCTATACCATCCTTAGCGTAGGTTTTCGTCCTTTTGCTCCCAAAACCCCGAGTCTGTTGAATATGATAGCGAGCAGAAAAGGGCTATGGTGTTGGCAGACCTGCTAACGATGCGGGCTGGTTTACGGTGAGATGAATGGTCTACCGCTTATACTGATCCAGAGAACGATACGGCCCTGCTTGTCAATAGTAATGACTGGATGAAGCATATGCTGGACCGGGAATTGGTGGCTGAACCAGGATCAAACTTTAATTACAATAGTGGTGCTACTATGTTGCTATCTGGCATCCTTGAGGAAGCGACGGGAGGATCTGTTCAGGAGTTTACAGATGAGTATCTTTTCCAACCATTGGGCATCGAGGATTGGTCTTGGCAGACAGGACGTAAACGAATCACGAATACGGGCTGGGGGCTGTTTTTCCGGCCGTTAGACATGCTCACTTTTGGCCAACTCTATTTACAAGACGGCCGTTGGCAGGAAAACAAATTGTGCCAGAAGAATGGCTGGGGCAATCTACCCAGGTGCAGGTACATATAGATGAAGAGTTTGATTACGGCTACTAGTGGTAGCGCTTTCACGATGACAATCCCATTGTCGAGTCATTGGCCATCAATGATCTTTATTTTGCCTGGGGCTATGGGGGACAGTTTATCTTTGTGATTCCTCATCTGCAGATGGTTATTGTGACCACGGCTGGCAATTTTGATGAAAGCTCTCAAATATTTCCAGCTTTGCACGATCATATTTTTCCAGCCCTGATTGTGGAATAAGGTCAACCTTTTAGATTGGCTCGAGGCTTTTTCGACAATTTGATGATCTAATTCACCCCGAAAAGCCTGTGTGGAGCGTGCCCAAAATCAAGGCTGTCAATTCCTAGACCCCCTTCATAAAATTTGTATAAGCAACTTGCCCCATTCTTGACAAAGAGTAGAGGTGTTCTATAATACCCATATACCCCACCCCCCTGCGGGGGGGGGTAAGGACGAGCAATATGGATGACACGACCAAAAAGGCTGTGACGCAACGTCTGGCTAGCGCGGCTGGACATTTGAAAGGTATTGAGCGTATGGTGCATGAGGATACCTATTGCATTGACGTGATCAAGCAGGTACAGGCGGTGCAGGCGGCGCTGAACAAGGTGAGTAGTTTGATGTTGGACAATCATTTGCGAACTTGTATGACAACGGCCGTTCGTGGTGATGATCCTGATGAGCGCGAGCGCATGTTGCAAGAGGTCACGAGCGTGTTCGATATGTCGGCGAAACTCTGATTATTTCGTGATTACTAATCACGTAATTGCGTTGTATTTAACTAACCACAAACAATAGGAGCGAATTCAAGATGAATACCAAAACATTTACAGTTCCCAATATTAGCTGCGGCCATTGCACTCATACCATTGAGATGGAAGTGGGTGAATTGGCTGGTGTGAGCAGCGTTAAGGCTGTGGAAGACACGAAACAAGTGACGGTGGAGTGGGGCGAACCCGCTAGTTGGGAGAAGATTCAAGCTTTACTGCAAGAGATTAATTATCCAGCTGAAGGCCTGATTCAACTGAATTAAAAATGCGGCTATTTAACCATGAGTGACTATGGCTGAATAGTTGCCAATAATACAAATGACAAATAATCAAATTAATACACTTGACAAAATGTTTGAGTATAACTTATGGGCCAATACACAGTTGATTGAGTTGTGTGGCAAATTGACCGATGAGCAGTTGGAGGTGGAAGTTGAAGGGGCTTTTGGCCGCATACAGCCTACACTCGTCCACATTATTCGTGCAGAAGGTGGTTACCTCAACCGTTTAACGGGCTCTCGACCCTGGGCAGATGATCTTGATTGGAATGATATGGCCATGAGTGATTTATTGGAAAAGGCGCAGTTGTCTGGTAGTCAACTTTTTGCTATTGCCAGCCATGTTGACCCCGTAAAAGAGCATGTTGTTGATTTCCAAGGGGGACAGTTTCACTTTTTTAATTGGTCGGTGTTATTGCAAGCACTATACCATGGTATTGAACACCGCACACAGATCAAGATTTTGCTGACACGGCTTGGTATTGAGCATCCTGATCTGTCTGCTTGGGACTACATGGAATCTTTATCACTGTCAGCATAAAGGCTCTTTGAGGTTTTATGGGGCTTGATAGTTGCCGAGTATTACATAACGTAGCTAAGCCACAACCAAAAATTTCACACAAAGATGCCAAGGCGCAAAGATTTTTCTTGCTTAGCGACTTTGCGCCTTGGCGTGAGTAATCTTTTTACACTTATGCCGCACATTTTGTGCTTGTACGAAGTATAAGGTGTTTGCCTACGATATGAACTCCTTTTTCTTTTTACGGAGGACGTGATGTCCGAACAAAAACAGCTAACTTTGCCTGTATTGGGGATGACTTGTGCCAACTGTGTGGCCTCGGTGGAGCGTAACTCGAAAAAAGTGGAGGGTGTCACCGATGCGGTGGTCAATTTTGCCAGCGAGAAGGTGACGGTGAGCTACGATCCAGCGCTGCAAGATGCCAAAACGCTCACAGCCGATGTGATCGCGCGCATTCAAAGAGCGGGCTATGATGTGCCAACAGCCACACTGGAATTGCCGCTCTTGGGTATGACTTGTGCCAACTGTGCCCATACGATTGAGCGTAGATTAAATAAAACAGAGGGTGTGTTGGAAGCCACTGTGAATTATGCCAACGAACGAGCCACGATCCGGTATGCGGCAGGAGCCACGACGCGAGCTGATTTGGTAGCAGCGGTGCGGAAGGCGGGCTACGATGTGGTTGCGCCAGTTGCTGGCGCAACGGCCGATTCTGACACAGCCCAGGATGCTGAAGCCGCTGCCCGTGAAGCTGAGGTACACCATCAAACCCGCCGTTTTGTAGTGGGTTTGATTTTTTCGCTGCCCCTGTTTTTGTTGAGTATGGCGCGAGATTTTGGGCTGCTAGGCTCGTGGGCACACGCGACTTGGGTCAACTGGCTCTTTTTTGCTCTGGCCACGCCCGTGCAGTTCTATGTGGGCTGGGATTATTACGTGGGCGGCTACAAGAGCTTGCGTAATGGCAGTGCCAACATGGATGTGCTGGTGGCGATGGGGTCATCGGTGGCCTATTTCTACAGTGTAGCCGTGCTGATTGCCAAGACATTGGGCAGCAATGGCTTGGGCGATCATGTTTATTTTGAGACATCGGCCGTTATTATCACGCTGATTGTCCTGGGCAAACTGTTAGAAGTGCGGGCCAAAGGACGTACCAGCGAGGCCATTAAAAAACTAATTGGCTTGCAGCCGAAGACGGCAAGGGTGGAACGGGGCGGTGTTGAGCGAGACATCCCTCTCGCTGAAGTAGTGGTGAATGATGTGGTGGTGGTGCGGCCAGGTGAGAAGATACCGGTGGATGGGGTGGTGTTAGACGGCCGTTCCACTGTGGACGAAAGCATGATCACTGGTGAGAGTTTGCCCGTCGGTAAACAAGCGGGTGACGAGGTGATTGGAGCTACTATCAACAAACAGGGCTTGCTCAAGTTTGAAGCGACGAAGGTGGGCAAAGAGACAGCTCTGGCGCAAATCATCAAGCTGGTGGAGCAGGCGCAGGGTAGCCGGGCTCCCATCCAGCGCATTGTGGACCAAGTGTCGGCCTATTTTGTACCGGCGGTAATTGGACTGGCGGTCTTAGTGTTTGTCATTTGGTTATTGAGCGGAGCTGGTTTTGTACCGGCCTTGCTCCGCTTGGTGGCTGTTTTGGTCATTGCCTGTCCTTGTGCTATGGGCTTGGCGACGCCCACTTCGATTATGGTGGGTGTAGGTAAAGGGGCGGAGAATGGTGTGTTGTTCAAGAATAGTGCAGCTTTGGAGCAGGCGGAACGGTTAACAGCCGTTGTCCTAGATAAAACAGGCACAATTACGCGGGGAGAGCCGACGGTGACGGACTTAGTAACCAGTAATCAGTCGGCCGTAAACAGTGAAGAACTGCTTCGTTTAGCGGCTTCGGCCGAGCGGGGTTCAGAGCATCCCTTGGGCGAGGCTATTGTGCAGTCAGCCCAGGCTAAGGGGTTGGCATTGGCCACACCTTCGACTTTTGAGGCTATTGCGGGACATGGCATTGCGGCCGATGTGGATGGACATCATGTTTTGTTGGGCAATTTGCGCCTGATGGAGCGGGAAAATGTTCATTTGAATGGCCTGACACCCAAAGCGGAACAGCTACAAAATGAAGCCAAAACGGCTATGTGGCTGGCGGTGGATGGGCAAGCTAGTGCTCTCATTGCTGTGGCTGACACTATCAAAGATGGCTCTAAAGAAGCTGTGCAAGCGATGAAAAATCTGGGGCTAACGGTGGTGATGATGACGGGGGATAACAGTGCCACGGCCGAGGCCATCGCCCAAGAAGTGGGCATTGAGCGCGTCTTGGCTGAGGTGCTACCGGGCGATAAGGCCAGTTATGTGGCTCAGTTGCAAGAAGAGGGTTACCAGGTGGCGATGGTGGGCGATGGCATTAATGATGCTCCTGCTTTGGCTCAAGCAGATGTGGGTTTGGCCATTGGCACGGGGACGGATGTGGCTATGGAAACGGCCGATGTCACTCTCATGCGCGGAGATTTACGCAGTGTGCCCCAGGCCATCAAGCTCTCTAAAGCCACGATGCGCAATATTAAACAGAATTTGGGCTGGGCCTTTGGTTATAATTTGGCGTTGATCCCGATTGCGGCGGGTATTTTGGCACCCTTCGCCTGGGCACCAGATTTTTTGCGCCAATTACACCCGATTTTGGCGGCGGGAGCTATGGCTTTTTCCAGTATCAGCGTGGTGAGTAATGCCTTAAGGCTGCGGGGATTGAAGCTGTGATTGGGTTGATGGTGAGGAAACTGTGGTGGTCTATGGCTGTACTGGTACTATTGGCTGCCTGTGGCAGTGATGGTGCTGGTGATGAGGCGGCTGTTCAGTCGATTACTGGTCCGGCTTTCATTTATTTCTACACGGATGGTTGACCGCCCTGACAAGCTTTTGAACCCGTCGTGGACGGGTTAGCGGATGAATTTGCGGGGCGGGTATCGGTGGTGAAGCTGAATGTGGGAGAGGCGGATAATGAAGCGATTCAGCAGGGTTATGGGATGCGGGGACACCCAACGGCCGTTGTTCTGGATGCCAATAGTGAGATGGTAGAGCGGTATTTTGGGGCTGAGGATGTGGCGGTATTGCGGGAGGTGTTAACGGCCGTTAGCCGATAGCACGGGCTTGCTGACCAGGAACAGGTAAATAAGTAGTTAGGTGCTTACGTGCCAACATCGACAAAAAGTTGTCGATGTTCGTAATCGTTGTCGTGAGTCGCCATCGTAATCGGTATTTTCGATAGCGATTACGATGGCGATTACGATTACGGCTCTTTTTGCCAGCATCGTCTGGGAAAGGTGTAGGAGCTTGTTTGTTTAGAGCAACCAAGCTCCTACACCTACTGCACCACCTTAATTCTGGATCAGGGGTAAGAATATTTGTGCCTGCTCGACGATGATAGTCATGCTGGCTAGTGGGTTTTCGCTGTCGGTGATGGTGTAGGTACCGGGGGTGTCGAAGCGGGTGCTGAAGGTGTCACCAGCTAGGAGAGTGCCGCTGTCAACGGCCGTGGCCATGAAGGTGGAACGGCCGATTGCCTCCTCACTCATCACGCTATGCTCGCCTAAGTCGCTATTGTGCCAAGCGACGCTTTCGCCTTGACGAATGGTGAGGGAGGGTGTGCTAAAGCCATCGGCCAGGAGGGTGACAGAGTGATTAGGGGTGGTTGTTGACGATGGTTCTAGGGCGATGGTGCGGCTAGGGAAGATGCCTTGCAGTGACATAGGCTCACTGTGGCGGGGTTGATAGCCATCTGCTTCTACCCGAAGACCGTATATGCCTGGTGGCAGCGGCAGGTCAAACTGCCCATTTTCATCTGTGATAACAGGGTTATCTTGTCCGTAGGCTGATGCAGGCCAAACCAACCAAGCATGTTCCCATACATCAATCTTTTGGAGGATGGTGATGGTAGCGCCCTCAATTGGATCACCTGTGATGGCATCTATGACGGTATTGCCGGGGTTTTCCACAAACCTGCCGAGATAGGTGCTTGTTTCGCCAGCGCAAGTTATGTCCAAAAAGGCGATTTGATCTGCCAAGCCGGAGTCCCCAGTGAACGTGCCTTCATAGACATCATCACCATCGGGGTCACTCAATTGGCTGACGAGGGTGTCGCGGCTGCTTAATGAGACTTCGGCTTCTTCGGTGCAAGCTACTTCAAGTCGTAGAATAATATCGTCACCATCCTGGTAGGGGATGCGCCAGCCATGACTGTCACGACGGCCGTCGTGGTTGTAAATGCCGTGGAAGGGACCATCACCCCTTTTCATTTGGAAGGTGGCTGGGTTCCAGCCCAAACTCAAGTTGATGACCAGAGCCGTTGGGCTACCCGCGTTCATCATAGCGGGTGAACGGCCGTTGTCTGCTTCTGCTACGGCGATTTCATGCAAACCTTCGTCGAGTGACGTGTACCCAAAGGTCCAGGTACCGTCATTGCCTACAACCGTGTTGCCTGATTCAAAGCCATCTGTAAAGATGCTGACTGTTGTTTGCGGTTCCCCTATGCCTTGTAAGATAAAATCCCCGCTATTTACCGTGCTGTTTCCTGGCCAGATGATTGTGGGGGGCATACCGATATTGAAGTTGAGTGTGATTTCGTCTGAATCATTATCAGGATTTGTGTCCTCATCGGCGGTGATATGGGTTTGGCTGGTTAAGGCGGTAGCGGAGCAGAATGTTGCGGGCGTGCCGTCATTGCAGACCGCGCCTCGATGGCGCAGCAGCACTGTGCCGTGTCGGCCAGGTGGTAGATGCCCCAAATCTATCTCAAAGTAACAGCCGCCATTGGTTGGGCAAATTTCTTGGATATGGCTCGGAGGTAGATGGGGGCGTGTGGCGATATCTACTTCTAGGCCATCTGTGCTGAGTAGCGGATCGGGGATGATGGTCAGTAACGTGTTGCGGGCGACAGCGTCTCCAGCATTGCCGTAATCCACTTTTAAGACATGGGAGATGTGAGCCCCCTCAGGTTGCTGGACGGTTCGGATACGGCCGTCTATTTGCACGGCAGCATCGGGGCCATCGACATCGCCACTATAATGGGGCCAGCGTCTCGACTCTGTTTCGCCCAAGACGTAGCCCAAGGCTGGGCCACGACCATCGCCAAAGCTAATGCCGCCAACAGTGAATGGGGTTGGGGCTGGGCTGTCACTAAGAGTGACGCGCAACCAGGGGGGGCGTTGGGGTTGGTTGGCTGGCCAGGGGACGGGTTGGCTCATGAAGCTCAGATTGAAGCTGCCCGCACCTAGGGCTACCACATCTACTGGCTGATTGCGCAGGATATGCTCGACGACGGTATTGCCGCCACAGTTGGCAACATCGTCGTAACTGCCATCGAAATTGCCGTCTACCCAGACGTTGAGATAGGCTGTGCTATCCTTTTCGGCGAAGTAGTGAACGGCTGCTGGTCGAATTGTCACTTGCACGGGAATAGCCGAGGGCTGACACTGGTTAAAAGTAATAGGGCCAACGCCATCATCAAAGTTATCCAAATTGGCAATGTTGAGGAGCGGAATGATGTTGCGGTTAAAGCCAAAATCTGCATCGGGCCACTCTGGGCTGACCATTGGGCCAAGGTGCAAAGGCCAAGCGTAGCGATGGCGCGGACCAGGGGGCAAACCCGTGCTGAGATCGTAGACGGTGGGGAAGAGGGCGGGCACGCCGCCATAGGCACTCATGGGGGCGGCAAAGTGGTTGGTGAGGTGATCTGGCTCATCGGCCGAGTCGGGCCAGACCATATGCATGATGGTGGGATCGCTTGCTAGTGGTTCGAGTTCGGTAATGATCTGTTCAATGTTTCTGGCGCGAGGTGTCCAGCCGAGATAATGACATTCTGGTCTGTGGTTAGGATTGCAGGAGCCGGGGATGGGAACGGCTGTTGCCGCATATACCTCCATAGCACCTGTCAGCATACAGCCCATCATATTGGTGGCTACTGGAACAGTTATATCAGCTTGCCAAGTTTCATCAGGCGGCAGTTCCAGCACCATTGCCGCAAATGAGAGAGAGCTTTCATCACCAAAAGCGGTAGGATTGATGCGATGTGTCGGTGCACCGGTTGTTGTTACCTGCATCTCAGAGGTTTGCAGTTCACATCGTTCATGGGGCATGGCTGATTGGCGGAGGCCAGTGATGATAGGTTCGTTGAGGTCGCCAGCCAGGAAGTTGATGGGTTGATCACTGGCGTTGGTGACGGCTAACTGCAAGTGGATACGCCCGCCAGCGATGGCTTCACCCTCTAGCACAGCTTCTACGCCGTTAACGGTTGGAATGAGTAGATGTTTGCCTAATTCTACATCTTGGGGATTGGCCAGGATGCCAAATTTTTCATAAGCACCAATGTCACAAGTGGCAATGGCATCGCCGTCGCCGTCATAGGGCCGCCAGTAGCCATCGCCCCGTTGGTCTACCTGGAGGGGTGTGCCCGTATTGGGGTGAGGGCAGCTGTTGAAGCCTGCATCGAGGGCATTGCTGCCCGCCAACAATTGGTGTGTCTCAGTGGGGCCACCATTGTCTTGCAAGGTGGGATCAAGATTGGTGACAGCTCCTAAATTGAAGGGAAGTCCGCCTGTAGCGCCACAAGTGGGATCATCAATGAGGTTGTGATGGCCTGTGGGGGCCAGGAAGGCCGAACAATCACCCCCGGCACTGTCAGTGAGAATGGTATTGTTCAAATCAAGTGTGCCTGTGCCGCCAATGGTTCCAGCAACTACGGTACTGGTGTTGCCGATGAAGGTGTTGTTGGCGAGATCGGCCGTTACGTTGGCAGCGATGTGGATGGCCCCGCCATGCGCGGCAGAGTTGCCGGAAAAGGTGCTGTTGACGGCCGTAAGTTGGCCGATGGAGTTGCCAGCGGTGCCAATGGCCCCGCCCCAGCCATTGTTGGGGTTGGTTACGTTGGCGAGAAAGGTGCTGCGCCGCACGGTGATGTCGCCGTTGCCAAAGACGCCCCCACCATGCAGCAGAGTGGCTCCATTATCGGCCAGGGTGCTTTCGCTGATGGTGAGGCTATCGAGTGACTCAATGTAGATTGCACCACCCATGTCAGCTCCGTTGCCGATTACGGTGGAGGCGATGATCTTGGTGTCGCCGCCAGTTGCCAGAGGTTCAAGGCCGGGGTTGAGACGGGCGATGGCGCCACCATTATCGAGGGCGTGGTTCTCGGTGACGTTGGAGGCGAAAATGGTGATGTGGCTGCATTGGTCGCAATGGATAGCCCCGCCGTCACTACTGCTTTCATTGTCGTTTAGACCAGTGCGAACGGCCGTTAAAGTGGCCCCCTCTAGCAAAGTTATGGCCCCCAGAGGCCCACTGTTGCTGACGATTTTGGCGTGCCTGAGGCTTAATTCTGTGGCTCCATCTACCTGAATGGCTCCATTGCTGCCGTTTTGCACGGCCAGTTTTTCCAGGCGTACACGGACGGCGTTGGGGGTGACGGTGAAGTGACGGCCGTTTACTCCTGGATCGATAAAGGTTGCATTTTTACCTGATCCAATGATGCGTATTTCCATATCGAGGACGAGATTGTCGGCGGTGTAGTTGCCAGCCGCTAGATGGATTGTGTCGCCACTGCTGGCCTGGCCCAGGGCATGGGCCAGCGTGGCACAGGGGTTGGTCCAGTCGGTACAGTCGTTGCCTGCATCGCTGCCAGTAGCGACATTCACATAACGATCGGTCATGGCTTGGACAGGGCGCACGCCGATTACGGCCGTTAGCCCCAATAAAACGACAAAAATAAGGAATCTCCGAAGTGAAAACATATCAGCCTCCAAGTAAATTTACAGGCATTGCCTGCGTAGGTTATTGATTTTTAGTTTAGGGGGGAGGTTTGGAAATTAATGGCGTATTGAGACTGAATTCGGCTCAAAATGGCTCAAAACGGCCGTTTACACAGGTGACAGGCACTTCCCTAAGTGCCTGTCACCTGCAAGTTTTAGGGAGAGGATTTTAGCAGGGGCAGGAAGAGTTTGGCCCGGTAAGGCCAACTCACTTCATTGGAAACGGCCACAAATTGGCCCTCATCATTGATGACCCCTAGACGGAAGTGGTATTGGTGGTCAGGTAGCAGGCTGCTGAGCATGGTTGTGGTTTGGGTGAGGGGGTAGTTGGCCCACATTGTCCAGCTAGGGGTGGCGGGGCCGTCTATGAAGAGCCAATAGCTGGTGGCACTATCGTCTGTGACAGCCTCCCAGTTTAAGGAAACAGTGGTACTGTTGACGTTTTGTAGGGTTAGGGAGATGGTTGTGGCATCCTTAGCCAATAATTCGACGGGAGGAATGTAGTGACACCAGTTGCCAATGGTGGGGGATAGTGGCCCATTGTACCAACTGCCAAGAAATTCATCCCAGGAGCCATCTTGGACGAAGGCGAAGGGCTGCGAGAGGGTGGTGGTGATGGTGGGATCGAGGGTCCAAACTGCCGTCATCGCTGCCTCATCCCGATAAATGCTAGCCCGCCAGGCATCTGTAGCGGAAATATCACGTTGCAGAGGGGCTAGGATAGTGATGGTATTGGTGTAACTCCAGGTTTGTTGAGGGGCCAGATGGGGGTGACCAACGCGCACCCGTTTGTCAATTGGGGCCAAGGAAGTTAGGAGAGCATCAGCGGCATTTTGTACACCATAAGGATCATTGGCCGGGAATAGCTGTTGCAGATTTTGGGCAAATGATTCGGCTCCAATCAGCTCATCAGGGGCTTGCATGACAAACTGTTGGTTCTGGCACTGGTTGGTATCTACAAATTGGCTGTTGAGGGCGGCTTGTAAGATGGGTGCTTCTACGCCAGCTTGCACAGCTTGCAGCAAAGCATCACCTAGATCACTCACTCTTTGAGCGATATTGGCAATATCTGACTGGCTGAGCCAGAAGATAACGTTGGGATGTTGGTCATTGAGGGCTGCTTGATAGCGGTCAATGATGGCGGTAGCCATCTCAGGTAGAGTGGCAGCCGGAGCGAGTTGGGTGAGATAAGCGTTGTAAGGGGCGGCAAACCAAGCGTAACTGGGCGAGGCGATAAAATAGGTGGCGGCGGTGCGGCTTTCGTAGAGGGCGTCTATATTGCCTTGGAAGCATTGGTCAAAAAAGACAATATCGAAGGGGTTTAGCCCATTTTGGGTGGCTACGGCTAAAGCTTGGCCTATGTCTATGGTGCTGAGATAGCTGCGACTGGTGACATCGCCAGGGGTGGCATCTACTTCTAGAGGCAATATGGGGATGGGGTTCGATGGGGGTGAAGAGGAGCGGGTCTGTGACGTAGATGACCATTCGATTTCGGGGACAAGAGCAACGCCGTGCCCCAATAGGGAGACAATCTCAATATCAGCCGGGTAGTTGGTACGGGCATGGGTGAGGAACCAGGCTAGAACGTCAGGATCGGCCGTATCGAGCTCGTGTGTGCCCCATTGATCGAATACGGCCGTTGTCACCGTAATTGTGCCATTGGCTATGGATAATAGACGGGTATCGTTGGCGAGACGGCCGTCTACCAGTAAGGCGATATGTACATTGGGATTTAGACTGGAGCCTACTTTCATCCGTCTGACAATATCATCAATGTAACCAGCCAAATCATTATCAGCTGGAAAGTAGGCCATGAGCAGAATGTTATTGGCTTCTGATTTTGTGACACCAACAATGCCGGTTGGTTGGCTGGTTAGGTCATCTGGCTGGTTGTCATGGGCTGGGGTAAAGCTGCGTACTTGAATGTAGGTGGTCTGGCCTGTTTCCAAATTGTCTACCAAGTAGCTGTTATCGGCTTTGCTGCTCGTTTGCCCGTGTAAAGTAAAAGGGCCGGTGACGTTACTGGAGACACCAATTTGATAGTAGCCTCCATCAGCTTGGTAAGGAATGGGAGTCCAAGAAATTGATAGGGCATCCGTCATAAATTGAGTGATTTGCAAATCTGGAGGTGGTATGGTTTGGGTGGCTAGCCAGTCATTATCCAAGGCGGTTAAACATTGTCTGACGCTGGTGTTGCGGGAGTAGAGGGCATTGTAGCTTAGATCGGCTGTGGTCACTGTATCGGCCAAATGACAAAAGGAGAGGGGGACAATGCCGGAGAGATGGTTGTTGTCAAGTAGTAACTGGGTGAGATAGTCGAGATGTTGTAGAGAAGGTGGTAAAGAACCCATTAGTCGATTACTGGAAAGCTGTAGGCTAGTGATGTGTCCGTTTTGGCAAACAACACCATACCAGTTGCAGGGGGTGGTGGGCTGGTTGAAAGTGAGCCAATCAGTGTTGTTTGCCCAGTCAGGCCCGGTGGTGGCATGGTAGAGAGTCAGGAGGGCAAAGCATTCCTCGACGGGGACGGCCGTTGCTGTACAAGGGCCAGTTGAGGTGGCTTGAACAGGCGAGGATAAGGCAGTGAAGAGAGCAATCAGTAGATAAGCAACGATGCAGACGCTGCCGAAGATAAAACGGTATTTACTCATACAGCACTCCTTTCTGTGCGATCTTTTGAGTTGGGCAGTTCTTGCGGCCGCCCAACAAAGCAGGCACAAGATACTGCCCTACAAATGAATTCTGCAAAAATGCCGATTTGCCATCAAATATTTGGCGGCAGAATCCGCCAAACTAACCTAATCATACCTTAAATGCATAGGAATAAATGGCTCTTTCTAGTTATAATTGGCTCAAAACGGTTCATCATGTTGAAACAATCTCTTCATTCCTTCTCTGAGGCAAAGTTGACTCGACACGTCAACAGTGCTTTCAAGCAGTACCACAGCCTGTTTAGTCTGGCGCAGTCGCCGTTGGCTCATTCATCGCTCATTACGCCCGTGCTGGTGCTGGATAATGTTTCGCCGAGCGCTGATAGGCGAGGATGGGCATTCCGCTTGGTATTGCAGTGGGCGGCGGAGCAATTGGCCCCAGAAACGGCCGTTTATCCCCTAGGTACGTATCGGCCGTATGAAGATCCCACTTGGCAAGACCCACGATGGTGGCGCTACAATATTGTGCGCCATCGTTACCTGGAACCCATTCATCCTGACAATTTCGTAGAAGCTGGCCGTTTTACCGAAACTTTGCTGGCTCTGACCGGTATTCCTAGCAGCGACACCTTTTTTGATGAACGCAACCGCGCCATGCGCGAGATGGCCTACACGTTGAGGCAGCAATTGCTTCATGGTCATCACGATGAGACTTTGCGTCAGCTGGCCCTGCAAAAAGCCTTTCGACCCTTGCAAGCCCAGCCCACAGCGGGGGCGGTTTTGGCTATAGCAGCCACTTTTAATGAGGCATTTGCCCGCTCGCTCTTGTTGGATATGGTGGCGCAGGAACGCCTAAATGGTGTGGAACGAGCCTTGGCCTATCTCGTGCGTAACCGTTTCATCATGATGGAGGATGAAAGCAATACTTTATGGCTCTCTCCTATTTTGCAAACCTATGTATATCAACAGCAAACACGATCCAAACTACGCCGACGGCATCAGCTGATCGCTCGGCATTATGCCAGCCAGCGTGATAGTTTGAAAGCCGCCTATCATTGGCAAAAGGCCGAACAGTGGCCCAAAGCGGCCACATTATTGTTGGCGGATGCCGTGCAATTGGTGAATGAATTGCAACTTCCCGAGTTACGTGAAGCGTTGCTCACCTTTAAGGCTAACCAACTTGACCAAACACAGTGGCGAGAAGTGCAGATCACTTTAAGTGATCTGTATTATGGCAATGGTCAATATGAGGAGGCCTTGGCCGCTTGTCGTCGTGCCTTGAAGGTGACGGAAGAGGCTGCCCATCAGGCACGTGTGTATCGGCGTATGGGTAAGTTGTATGAAAAGCAAAATCAACGCCATGCTTTGGCCTATTATCAGCAAGCGGCCGAACGTTTTTCGCCTAGTGATTCTGAATTAGTGGATATGTTGAAGGATCGGGGCTGGCTTTATATTTTGCGGGAGGAGTGGGCGTTAGCAGAAACTGATTTGCAGGAAGCATTAGCCTATGCGTCAACGGCAGCGACGCTGGTACGGGCTGATATTCTGGAGGCATTGGCGAGTTTGTACCGTAAGCAGCAGCGATTTGATTCGGCCGTTGTCTATGCCCAGCAAGCCTTAGCCTTGCGAGAAGAAGCAGGGAATTTACCCCGTCTAGCGGACTCATTCCTAAATCTAGGCATCTTATACGCGGCTATGGGCGATTATGAACATGCCCTGGCGGCTTATAAAGAAGCACTGCAAACGTATGAAAAGCAGAACAACCAGGAGCGGATTGGTACGGCTTTGATGAATATGGGAATGGCCTATCATTTAGACGGCCGTTTATCCCAGGCTGTTGACTTTTACCAACGAGGATTACAGTTATGCCAACAAATCAGCTTGCCCCACACAGAGGCCAAAGCACACTATAATCTAGCTGAAGCATTGGCGGCTTCGGGTAAGGTCGCCCTAAGCCGTTTACATTGGCAGCGTGGTTATGATTTAAGCAACGAAGCCCAATTTGACGATCTGATCGCCCATTTTTTGAAGTTGCGAGAAGAAACACTTAGCTTGCGAAATTTGACTCTCAAGTTGCCAATAACTGAAATGGAGGCCCAACCGATTACACGACTTGAGCTGGTTTATCAGCCCGATCCAGATGAAAAGGCAGCTATGACTTTAGCGGAACGGGAAGGGCGGGTGACGGCTAAACGGTTTATGACCGTTTCTGAAATTAGCAAGGCGACGGCCACGCGCAAATTAGCGGGACTGGTGGAGCGGGGGATTTTGGAGAAGCGGGGGAAGGGGCGGGGAACACATTATGTGCTACGCGTAGTGAAAGAGGTAGGCGAAAGGGGGGAAACGGCCGTTATGCCTGACTGGACGCAAATCACACAGCTTTTGCAGCAATACAAACCAGTGTGGCAGCGGCAGTTTTCCTTGAATCGGCTGGGTATTGTTGGGCATACTCCAGACCAGGCAGCCAATATTTTGAATTTTGTGGCTGACTTTACCAAACTGCCAGATTTACAAACTTTTTTTGAGCTAGAAGAAGAGTTAGCGCAGATCGTGAATCACCCCGTTGACCTCAAGCTATTTTCTCAGCAAAAACTGGCGCAAAAAGTACAGTGGATTTGGGCTTGATGCGTCGGCGTAATGCGTGGCACTTGAAGGTGAAAGGCACTGTCCACGCGATATTTTCTGGAGCATTTCCTGAGGGGCAGTGCCACGCACCGGTATAGTTATTCACTTTATTTGTCGTGAAGGGTGAGTAATCGTATCATTCCCCTATGCTTGATACGCGCTACCCTGGCCCGGAAACAATTCATCGTTATGTGTTGGCTAATGGCTTGACACTGTTGGTTTATGAGAATTTTGCCACGGAGTCGGTGGTGGTGGATGGGGTGGTGCGGGCGGGGGCGGTGGCAGAGTCGCCAGCCTGTGCGGGATTGGCTGATTTTACGGCCGCTTTATTGATGTATGGCACGGAGAAACGGCCGTTTGCCCAAATTTATGAGGAGTTGGAAGGGGTGGGGGCGGCATTGGATTTCAGTGGCGGTCGCCATGCAATGCAGTTTGCGGCGGGTGCTTTGGTGGAGGATTTGGACTTGGTGCTGGATTTGATGGCACAATCGCTGCGTTACCCTACTTTTCCGGCGCAATATGTGGAACAGGTACGGGGTCAGATTTTGACGGGTTTGCAGATGCGGGCCAATCATACGCAGCAAATGGCCAATTTAGTGTTTCGGAAGCTATTGTATGGTGAGCATCCATACGGCCGTTCTATATCCGGCTATCCCCAGACCATTATGGACATCAGGCGGTCTGCGATTCAGAAGTTTCACCAGCGATATTATGGCCCTCAGGGGATGATTGTGACGATGGTAGGGGCAATTCGGGCGGAGGAGGCTTTGGCTAAGATAACGGCCGTTTTGGGGGATTGGCGTAATGATGGACAACGGCCGTTGCCTGAAGTAGCTGATGTGGCTCGGCCAACCAATCTTAGGCGCAAGGATGTGCCTATGATAGACAAGAGCCAATGTGATATCTATTTGGGTTTGCCAGGGCCGCGCCGTCGGGCGGCAGATTATATGGATGCCAGTTTGATGAACACAATTTTGGGCGTTTTTGGTATGATGGGACGGATTGGGCAGACAGTGCGGGAGGAGCAGGGTTTGGCTTACTATGCTTACAGTCATTTGCAGGGTGGCCTGGGGCCGTCACCTTGGCTGGTGAGTATGGGTGTCGCTCCCGGTAAAGTGGAGCAGGCCATTGAGAGTGTGCGCGGGGAGATCGGCCGTATGCAAAATGAACCTGTACCTATTGATGAATTGGCTGATAGTCAGGCATATCGCACGGGCTCGTTGCCTGTAAGTCTAGAAACGAATGTCAACCTGGCAGGTATTATTGGTGATATGGCCTTTTATGATTTGGGGTTGGATTATTTGCAACGTTATCCTGCGCTGATTCAGGGGGTGACTGTAGAGCGAATTCAAGCAGCAGCGCAGAAATATTTGAGCGTAGATCAATTGGCTGTGGCAGTAGCGGGATTGCCATTTGAGGGTGATCAGTAATCGGTGATTCGTAAACCGATCACCGATATGGGATACCGATTACCGTGTTAAGAGTAGGCGTAGACATGATTGAAGTAGGGCGTATGGCGCGAGGCATTGACCGCCATGGACAACGCTTTTTGGATCGCTTTTTTACGCCGCAGGAGCAGGCCTATTGTGAGGGACGGGCGACAAGTTTAGCAGGTCGCTTCGCCATTAAGGAGGCAGTGGGCAAAGCTTTGGGAATAGGGATCGGTGATATTCGCTGGCAGGATGTGGAGGTAGTGGTGGATGAGCGTGGTCGTCCTGAGCTGATCCTGCGCGCCCAGGCGCAGACTTTAGCAGCCCAATTGGGCCTAACGGAGTGGGCGATTAGTTTGTCCCATACAGAAACTCATGCGATTGGATTTGTAGTAGCGATGGGAAAGTAATGATGTGATTACGTCATGACGTAATCATTGTTAGAGGTAAGCATGACATTTTGGAAAGCAGATGATGATACGATGATTAATTATGAGGTGAGTAGCACAGATAAACGGCTGGAGACGCTGTTGTTACTACCGAGTATGCTAGGGACGATTACAACGGAATGGCATAATTTTGAACGGTCGTTAGCGGCTGATTATCGTGTGATTCATATGGATTTGCGGGGACACGGCCGGTCAGAGAACAAAGCACCAAACCTAAAGCCAGAACGTATGGTGCAGGATATTATTGGCTTGCTTGATTATTTGGAAGTGCAAGAGGTACATATTGGGGGGTATAGCATAGGCGGTTACTTGGGCTTGATGACGGCTTTGAACCAACCGCGACGAATTAAGACGTTATCTGTTCATGCGACTAAGTTTTATTGGAGTAAGGAGGCAGCGGCGAAGATGCGCGCTCAACTAGACCCTGATCAAATGGCACAAAAGGTGCCATCTTATGCTGATCAGTTGGTACAGTTACATGGGGCACGGCAGTGGCGTAAATTGGTGCGGCAAGCGGCCGATTTGGTTGGCTTTTTAGTTGATAATGGCCTCACTGAAAATATGGTGGCTCATTTGCAGGTACCTGTGTTGGTGAGTGTGGGGGACCGGGATGAGCTTATCCCCTTACCTGAAGCGGCTCGTTTAAGTCGCATTCTGCCCAATGGTGAATTGTTGGTTTTGCCCGGTGTACGTCATCCCTTTAATTCGATTCGGCCTATTCCGTTTTTGCCAGCTTTACGATATTTCCATGGGCAAGAGCATAGAAGATAAGTATGAGTGGTGAATGGCCTTGATTTGCGATTTGCAATTAAGCGTTCACAATTCACAATTCTTATAGATTAGATGAGCAAAAAGAAACGACTATTGGCAATTGTGGCCCACCCTGACGATGAATCTTTTGGGACGGGAGGGACGCTGGCCCGCTATGCAGCTGAAGGGGTGGATGTGCATGTGGCTATAGCGACGGATGGAGCGGCTGGCTCGGTTGCAGAAGGGTTTGAGGATAAGCGTGAGCAGTTGGCAGCAGTGCGGGCGGAGGAGTTGCAAGCGGCCGTTCAAGTTTTGGGGGTGACACTGCATAATTTTGGCTATAGAGATTCTGGCTACATTAATGATCGAGCTAATCAACATCCCGATGCTTTTATTAATGCCAATGAAGAGGAGGCAGTGTGCCGGGTGGTTGGATTGATCCGGGAAATACGGCCTCAGGTCGTGATTACGCATGATGAAACGGGGGGATATTATCATCCTGACCATATTATGTGCTGGAAGATTACGACACCTGCTTTCTATGCGGCTGGTGATGTGGAAAAGTATCCAGAAATTGGCTTGTCGCCCTACCAGCCAGAACGGCTTTATTATACAGCTTTTCCTAACCGTGTGATTAAATATTTTACTTTTATGATGCGTTTACGGGGGCAAGACCCAACTAAAGCTGGGCGTAATAAAGATATTGATTTTACGAAGTTGGGAATGCCGCCTAAGAAAGTACATGCACGAATAGATTATCGTAAATATTGGGATGTGAAGCGGGAGGCGAGTGCGCATCATGCCAGTCAAGGTGGTGGCGGCGCGCGTTTTAGCCAGCTTCCTGTTTGGTTGCAGAAAAGCTTGTTTGGTCGAGAGATGTATATGCGGGCTTATCCACCTGTGCCGGATGGTTTTCGGGAATATGATTTGTTTGGAGGAGTTTGAGATTGGTTCAATCTTTAAGATTGAACCAATCTTAGACGGATTGGAGTTTGTATGCGGCAGTTTCGGCGGGTATTGAAGTGGTTGTTTTTCGCAGGTGGGATGTTGGCAGGTATTGTAGCTGCTTTGGTCGCTTTGGTTGCCCGTCATATGATGAATCCGCCACGTCAGCCATTGTGGGCTGCTCCGGACGATTTAGGTATGGATTTTGAAGGGATACAGTTTCCAGCGCAGGATGGGGTACGGTTGGCTGGTTGGTTTATTCCAGGGATGTCGAGAAAGTTGCGTGATGGGGCAACGATTGTGTTGGTACATGGTTTTCTCTGGAATCGGTTGGGAGAGGCAGGAGAGGATATGATGGCTCAGGTCATTGGTGCCGAGCCAGTGGATCTGCTGCAGCTGGCATATGTGTTGCATCAGGAGGGCTATCATGTTTTGATGTTTGATTTACGGAATCATGGGGGGAGTGGTGCTGTGTCGCCCGTGTCGTTCGGCAAAAATGAGAAGAGGGATTTATTAGGTGCGTTAGATTATCTGGGAATGCGGCCGGATGTGGATAACGGCCGTATTGGCGCGGTTGGCTTCTCGATGGGAGCGAACACAGTGTTGTATGCCTTAGCGGAAACGGAAGCCATTCAAGCGGCAGTGGTGGTACAGCCGACCAGCCCAGTCCTGTTTGCCAGAAGATATGCACGTGATTTGATGGGTGTGCTGGGGGCAGTGGTGATGCCGTTGGTGGATGGTGTGTATAAGGTGATTGGAGGGATGGGGTTAGCAGAGATACGGCCGTCTTCGGCAATGGCTCAAGCCGGTGACACGCCCGTATTATTTGTGCAAGGGGACGGTGACCGCTGGGGGTCTATGGCTGATGTGGCCCAGATTGCAGCAGCGGCGGCAAATCCAGCAGGGCCATTGGTGGTGAAGAGTAACGGCCGTTTTGGGGCCTATCGTTATGTAGTAGATAATCCGAAGGTGATAACGGCTTTTTTTGAACAATATTTTTAAGGTGAAGGTCGAGTCACTATACAGGCCATAGACCTGTGGTATAAATAAACGTCATGGATTATCAGCGGGAAAATGAGCAACTAAAGCAAAGAATACAAGAACTAGAAGCCGCCTTGCAAGCCGCTCAGCAGCAAATTGCGGAACTTACGTCATTGCTCAAGCAAAACAGTCGTAATTCCCACTGGCCATCCAGTCGAGACAAGAGCCGGCAGAAAAAGAAAAGAACCAAAAGCTTGCGTCGCAAAAGTGACAAAAGGCCTGGTGGACAAAAAGGGCATCCCGGTCATACACTCAAAATGAGCACGATGCCGGATGCAGTCAGGATACATCGTCCCGACACTTGCCAGCATTGCCAACTACCATTTACCGCTGAGCAACAGGCTGCGGCTATCGACAAACGACAAGTTTATGATTTGCCGCCCCTGGACATCGTTGTGACGGAACATCAAGCGGAAACGCTCTGCTGTCCCCATTGTCGGCAACTAAGTCAGAGCTCATTCCCCCAGGATGTGATTGCCCCGGTGCAATACGGGCCACGCATCCAGCAATTGGCTGTGTATCTCAAGGCGGAGCAATTCATTCCCTTCGAGCGGAGCCGACGCTTTTTTGCCGACCTGTTTGGCCTCAAGCTCTCGCCGGGCACCTTGCAGAATATCATCCAGCGCACGGCACGACAGTTGCACCCCATCATCGACCAAGTCAAAGTCGCACTGACGGCGGGTCACATCCTGCATTGTGATGAGAGTGGATTCTACATCAATGGACAACGCCATTGGCTGCATGTGGCCGCCACTGACCAGTTGACATGCTACTATCCGCATCGCAACCGGGGTAGCAAAGCGACCAAAGCAATGGCGATTCTCCCCAATTTCGAGGGGCGAGCCATTCATGATTTCTGGTCAGCCTACTATCAACATAAACAATGTCAGCATGGTCTATGCAATGTGCATCATCTGCGTGATTTGACCGCCATTGCTGACAATCACAAACAGCCCTGGGCCAATCGCATGAAGTGGTTGTTGCTTAGTATCAAACAGGTCGTTGACCAGGCTCGGTTGGCGGGAGAAACGGCATTGCCACCGCTGAAAGTTGCCCAGATTGAACGCCTCTATGACCGTCAGGTCGCTATCGCCTTGCAAGCCAATCCACCGCCACCTGAAGGATGGCCTAAAGGGAAACGGGGTCGGCCAAGAAAGACGAAACCACGTAACTTTGCTGAGCGATTGGGCAAACATCGCCACGAAGTGTTGGCTTTTGTCTACGATTTTAAGGTGCCATTTGATAACAATCTGGCTGAACGAGATATTCGCATGCTCAAGGTTCAGCAGAAAATATCCGGTTGTTTTCGTAGCATGCATGGTGCCCAGGATTTTTGCACCATTCGCAGCTACCTTTCGACCATGCGTAAACAGGGCGTTCGTGTGTGGTTCGCTTTAGGTTCTTTGTTTTCTGGCGATATTCTCATGCCAGACCTGACCCCTGTATAGTCACAAGGTCGATACATAAACCAGTTATGAAAAGGAGCAAGCGATGAACCCAAATGCTTTACGAGACAAAGTGGCAATTATTGGTATGGGCTGTACCCAATTTGGGGCATTGCAGGATCAAAGCTTTGCTCAACAGGGTTTGGAAGCTGTGAATGGGGCCTTGGCCGATGCTGGGATTGAAAAGGAGCGTATTGAGGCAGCTTGGTTGGGAACATTTGAGGCCAATTTGGGTGGTAGTTTTCCGGGCATTGCGGGTGATTTTGTGGCTGATATTTTGGGGATGCCCGGACTGCCGGTGACACGGGTGACTAATTATTGTGCGACGGGTATGGATGCCATGCGTAATGCGGCCATTGCAGTGGCGGCTGGCGTATACGATGTGGTACTGGTGCTGGGCAATGAGAAGATGCGTGATGTGGGTTCGCGGGATAGCCTAATTCGACAGGTGGTGACGACGGGGCATCCTATTGTGCAGAAGGGACTGAGTGCACCAGGCTTGTTTGGTATTATGGCCCAGCGGCACATGGCGGAATTTGGCACAACACGAGAGGATTTAGCCAGTGTAGCAGTAAAGAACCATTATAATGGGGCACGGCATCCGAAGGCGATGTTCCAGAAGGAAATTACGCTGGAAACGGCCTTGAATGCACCGATGATTAGTGAGCCGCTGGGTTTGTATGATTGCTGCCCTACGAGTGATGGCTCGGCGGCGGCGATTTTGTGCCGCGCTGATTTGGCATCGCAGTTGACGGATGAGTATGTGTTGATTGAGGCGATTGAAATGGCGACGGTAACGGGGGCACGATACGGCCGTCAAGCGGAGTCACTTATCGGTTTTGAGGCAACACAGTTGGCGGGGCAAAAGGCTTACGCGGCAGCAGGAATTGATACACCCCTACACGCGATTGATGTGGCGGAAGTCCATGACTGTTTTACGATTACGGAGATTTTGAATTACGAGGATTTGGGGTTTGTAGGTAAGGGTGAGGGGCCGGCGTTTGTGCGAGACGGCCGTTCCTCCTTGGAAGGCGATTTACCTGTGAATCCCAGTGGTGGCTTGAAGTGCTTCGGACATCCAATCGGGGCCAGCGGCGTGCGCATGACCTATGTGATTTATGAGCAGCTGTTGGGTCGGGCTGGAGCTACACAGACACCGATAGATGAGAATGGGCGCGGCCTGGTGCATAATTTGGGTGGGCCAGGGTCCGTGTGTGTGGTGGGGCTTTATCATCGGCCCTAGAAAGATAATCATGGCAAAAAGAAAACCAAAAAGACGGTCGGGTAAAGCAAAAAAAAGGGGTGTTTTCAAGCAGGCCAGTATGCGGGCTTACATGCGCATGGCAGGTAAGTGGCCTTTATATGAATGTCTGATGACGAAGGATTGGCGTAAAGAAGCGGAGCTTGTGCAAATTGCGGTAGTACGTCGCTCAGCGCAGGGTGAAATAGCGGTGGGCGCATTTTTGGTTGATCTTGGCTGTTTGGGTGTTAAGAATGCGCTGGCGGTCAGTTTTCCGACGGTTGGTGAGTATCGCACGAAATATCGTAGCAGCTTTGTGGAATCACAAGAAGTTGGGCCATGTGATTTGGATTTGGCGGCTAAGGTGGTGGATGAGGGCATCAAGTATGCCAAAAGCTTAGGCTTTAAGCCGCATAAAGACGTTCGTGATGCTTTTCTGATAATGGGTGAAACGCATCCTGAGAACTGTGATGTTGAAGTACCTGTAGGTGGTGAGGACGGGCAACCTTTTTTCTTTGCCGGACCGTATGATAATGCGGAGCGTATTATGCGAATTTTAGATCGCAAGGTGGGGCGAGGAAATTATCATTTCACGGTTCCGATTGGCGATCCAATGATGTTTGATGATGAAGATTTTGAGGATTGGGAGGAGGATGAAGATGATGATGTTTGAGAATCAGGTGGCAGTAGTGACAGGGGCAGGACGCGGTATCGGAGCAGCGGCAGCACGGCTATTTGCCCAACATGGAGCCAAGGTGGCGGTGAATGATTTGAATCAGGAGCCAGCAGATGAGATAGTGGCGGCGATTGAGGCGGCAGGGGGTGAGGCTGTGGCGGTGGCAGGAGATGTGACGGAGGAGGAGTTTCCGGAGAAATTGATGGCAACGGCCGTATCCACTTATGGCAAAATCAATATCCTGGTCAACAATGCCGGCTACACCTGGGATGGTATGTTACACAAAATGAGTGATAAGCAGTGGCAGGCTATTTTAGATGTACATGCCACGGCTCCTTTCCGCATGATTCGGGCGGTTGCCCCCTACATGCGCGAACCAGCCAAAGCAGAATTGGCATCAGGCGGGCTAAAAGAGTCGCGCTGCATCATTAATGTTTCTTCTACATCTGGTTTACATGGCAATATCGGACAAATCAATTATGCGACGGGCAAAATGGGTATAATCGGCCTGACCAAAACAGTAGCTAAAGAGTGGGGTGCTTTTGGCATACGTTGCAATGCTGTGGCTTTTGGCTTTATTGATACGCGCTTAACGCAGTCGAAGGAAGCTGAAGAATCTATTGAGGTGGCGGGTGAAGAGATTTTGTTGGGTATTCCGGAAAAACTGCGCCGCAATGTAGGCATGTTTATTCCCTTGGGACGGCCAGCGACCCCAGAGGAGGCCGCAGGTGGCATTTTGATGTTGGCCTCGCCCTGGGCGGCCTATGTGACAGGCCATACACTGAAAGTGACAGGCGGTTCTGGCATATAAAAATTTCCCACTTTCTAGGTGCTCTGACAAATTTCTTTTGTCGGACAGAAGCTGCCGCTTCTGCAAGGTGCGCCGCGCTGTCTTATCCGTCAATAGGTGTTTGGTGCACCACTAGTTTCATCCCCCCTATCGTACTAACTTCACATAATAGAATATCTTCACTTAATTTTATTTTGTATCTAATTAAGCGGCTAAACATTTTGTATTAAGTGCTGCATGGTAAACCTTTCTCAGGCTAAATTGCGTGGGCCCCGTAATTCGCTTAGCGCAAAATCTTATATTAAGAGATGCGTGAAAATTAACCCAAACGTTTAACTTATATATGGAGGTTCTTAAAATGTCTAACGGTTTACCTTTATTGGATTGTTCACGAGAATTTACTCCCCTTGTAGCGACAACCGCGATCAATCTAAAAGCAACAGTATATGAAGTAGGTGGTTCAGCACCCACTAATATCATCCGTACCGATCAAGCTTGGTATGTTGATGTTGAATGGGAGCTTACAGGCCATCTCGTGCGCCACTTTTGTGGTAAATGGCATGTCTCGGTCGCTCTAGAATCCATTGGTCCTGGTGACGAATATCAATTTCCAGATCCGCCAGCTCAGATTGATATGGTTCCTTGCGGCGATGGTAAGTATAGTTACCGGATTAATGTCGCGGCTGGTGCAGTAGATGCCCGGGACCCCGATGGTACTCTGTATCTTATTGCTGTCACAGTGGGTTCATCTGATCCGTGTGGTGGAGCTGGCCACCTGTATGCCTATTGCCATGGTGAAGAATTACACTTCGTGCCTGGCCCCCCACACACTTAAAAATTAGTGTGCTGCCTGCAACGAGATTCACGTGAGTAACTGGTTTGATGTTCCATCCTTTCTGTTGAAGGAAAGGGCAGGTTGAAACAAGCAACCCTGTTGCCAGCCTGCCCTTTGGAACTCAAAGAGTGGTTTAACAGTTTTCTCGTTGCAGACAGTATTCCAAGATATTACAGCAAAGTTAGGAGTTAATAGGTGTGTATACTTCAAGGCTGTGCCTTGAAAGAAACGTTAGAAGAACTGTAGCTCCAAGCTAGCTAGGACGGTGCCAGATGAGTTCAGAAGATAAAGATTATGATGATTTAACAGTGATCAAGAGTGTGGGAGAAGCTCGGCAAACTTTTTTTAGAGACGCATTCAATGTAAAAACCTATCAAGACTTGGCTACACTTTCCCCTGACGAAATCGCCCCTCGTCTTCGTGGTGTCTCTCCAGACATGGTAGGGCAGTGGCTTACCCAGGCTAAGGAATTAGCTGCGCAGGCTTCGCAACAACCTATGAAATTGCCCCACTTGAATGAGGATGAATGGGAGTGGTTAAAAGCATTTGTTGTTGAATTTTGCGTACTTAAATCAGCTAGGCAAGTACAAAAACAAGAGATAAGAGTATACCCTTTAAAGATTAGCGAAAAGGGCGATTGGCTGGATAATGGCGGTTCTAAGAAAACGCCGATTATTTTCAGCAAAGGGGAAACGCTTTATGCTTGGATGGCGGAGCAATTAGATGGACAGATATGGCAAGAACCAGTACCGGACTCTGTGACACCTATGTCGTCTCAAATATCTCCAAGCAGGATACTTCAGACCACCTTGCATCCGATTGAGGCTTTGCCCAGTATGGAGATTACCCAAATTCGTGCCTATCAGCCTCTTAGTATTGATGCTCCCGTTGGTGTTGGTGAGGCAGGGCAACCATTTATTGGCTTTGTCAATGGCGATACACCTTTTGCTCTGGAAGTGGCTTTTGCCATGTCTAAAAATGTTGCGGATGAGATAGCTAGAGAGATTGGCTATAAAGCTGATTTTTATGCTCGCAGTATGAACGCAAATATGAGAGTTTCTTTGGGCGAAACAATGCTTGACTTTCTTTTTTCAGATAAGCTGACCTATACGGCTCGGCTGCCTAAGGCCACTTTGAAACCCGGACTATACCGCCTAGGCGTTCAGGTAAAACTACGAAGCCATCCGCCAAAGGTAAGACACCTTGAGGTGCCAATGTTTCAAGTTGTGTAGAAGGGCCATGGCTGATCATGATCTACACAGGCTCATGATTGCGGATTTGTTGGTATAAGAGAATTGTTTTGGGAGATGGTGTGACTTCTAATTCGTTTTGAAGTGCTTCTACACAGTGATGATATTGCCGTAAACCTAAGTAGGGCTGTCCTTGACGATGGTAGCAGCGCATGAGTTGCCGATGTGTGCTTTCACGGCAAGGCTCAGCCACCAAAATGTGGCGACATGCTTCTATGCAGGCAGCATAATTTTCATCTTGGAAATGATATTGGCTCAATCGATCTAGTATATTAAGATAGATATCCTGTAATTGTTGGCGTTCGGGTAGAATCCATTCTTCGTAACGATCTTCAGCTAGGAATTCACCTTGATATATTGACACAGCGGCATTGTATTTTTGATGTGCTTGTGGCCAATCCCCCTGTTTTTCGTATGCTTGGGCTGTTTGCCATAATTCTAAATAGGCTTCGAAGTCAACCCATAATTTCAGTTTCTGGTTTAATAGATAGTGGTCGTCTTGAAAGAGAACATGTGAAAAATTTTCATAGCCATTGCGAAGGGCTTGGCGCAAGCCATAAATGGCAACGTTGAGGTTGTTTCGGGCTGCATCAGGACTGGTATCGGGCCAGAATTGTTCCATGAGAACTTCCTTGGCAGTTGATTGGTGGCGGCGGGTGACTAGGTATTTGAAAATTAATTTGCCTTTGCCACTAGGCCACTGTTCGATGGGTTTGTCGTCTTGGTAGACACGAAAGGAGCCAAGACAGTATACAGTAAGTGAAGGGGTATTTTGTTTTGGCTTTGCCTTTATTTCTGGGAGAGGAGATGGAGGTTTAGGGGGCAGTATAGCGGTTTGTATGAACGGCCGTTCCCCTATTTGGTCCCCTTCTCCTTTTTGAATTGGATCTTCTGTGACAGGACGTGTTGTTGGCGCATCTGATTCAGGCATGGTGGCCGGAGAAGGCGCGCTTGCTTGGGCTGGCATCGTTGAGAGCATGTCGGTGATTATGGTAGTTCTACTTTCTGTTAGGTGGACAGAAGGTTTCCTCTTAAGAAGATTGGTCAGAGCTTGCCAAAGTGATTGCCAATAGTATGTTCGTTTGCCTCTTGGCAGGGGTTGGGTATGGGCCAGCGTCGGCATGGGTGTTTCCCAGTGAAGAAATTGTTCAAGCACAATAGCAAGCTGTGGCTCAGTGGCTTGATATGTTGTGAGAGCTTGCTCTGTTGCAGCTAGTTGAGCTAAATTCGTTTCGAGGATGTAGATGACGCTGGCTAACATCCAATCCCCTTGATCATTTAGCACCTGTTGGAGACGTTGCAAATAGTGGGTTGCTTGTTGCCAATCCCCTTGCTGTGCGCAGAGGGAACTAGCACCCCAGTTGGCCCACTCATCAATTTGGGGAAGCTGATGGTTCTGGGCCAGGTTGGCCGTTTTGTCAGCAAGAGCCAGGGCTGCTTTGTTATTACCACGTTGATTTTCCAACACGGCGCAAATGAGCCATATTTGACAGGCATTTTCTAGATCATTGCTTCTGATTAACTGTTTAGCGGCTTGCTGTAACTCTTCTATGAGATAGGATGAGAAAGACGATCCGGTGCGTACAAAATCTAGCCAAATATGATGAGAGAACGCATGGGGCGATAGTCGTAATAAGGAGCGTACTAACCAACCTGTGTTTGATATACTGCTCACGGTTGAACTCCAAGTGTGAGGTCTTTTATCTATTAGGAACGCCTGTTATTATTGGGAATGTGTAGACAGGTAATTGTTCGTTGCCCAACTGAAAGAGGCGGTCAAAATTAAGCCTCGGATAGGTTCGTGGTTATCGCTGCCGAGAGGGGATAGGAACAATTCTGCAAGACTCGACAAAATATCCGGTCACGATGAGAATGAGTTTATAGTTGCCAAAAAAGCGATGGCCTTTGCACGTGCCAACACTAGCACATGCTAGCATCTTCAGAATAGGGTCATCAAGAACTGAATCTGGATATGACCTAGATGGTTAACGTCTAATTGGGGTGACTTCGAAAGAGGATACCTAATACACATTAACCTAATAAGGATGCTAAAGCATAGGGGTCAGTATAACAAGAGAGCGTGCTACAAGGCAATGGCACGGTAGTAGAATTTAATATTCTCTTTAGAACTCGTGCCCAAGATGGACTTTCATAATTAGATCGTCTTCACTATAGCACTTCGAATATTGTGTTTATTATAACGCAAATTAGTGACGGTTAAAACTGTATTGCTGGATTGACTACCAGAGTACTTATTTGTTTTTCCAAAACTGCCTGAATCTGTACAATCGAGGTATGTCATCCTCTAGTAATTCGATTCCTTTGCCCAATCTGCGACATTTGCAAATCAATGGGGGATTGGTTGAATCAGGTGCATCCTTACGCCTGTTTATGCCCCGTGTGACTGAAGGGTATGCAGATGCCCAAATTGATGATTATAGCGGCCGTTCCCGACGGCATTATCCTTGGCAGCCTGGTGTTGCCCTTTCTTTGCGGGCACGTTTTTCGCATGGCAGGCATGCATTGGTGGGGACGGCTGGTTTTGGCTTTTGGAATGCCCCTTTTGGCGACCCAACTGTGCCTTGGCCTGCTTTGCCTCAAGCGGTGTGGTTTTTTTATGGGTCACCCCCCAATGACTTGCCTCTGGCTCTGCAAGGGGCGGGGCAGGGCTGGTTTGCCGCAACGCTGGATGCGACAACGGGTAGAGCCTTAATGATTGCACCCTTGGCCCCTCTGGTGATATTGTTGAATCGTATTACGGCCGTTCGTCGTCAACTTTGGCCCTATATACAGCACCGATTGGGAATCGGCTTTGCTCCAATAGCTGAGACGATGACAGTTTGGCATGACTACCGATTGGTATGGCAGCCAGCGTATTGTGCCTTTTATATAGATGATCGGCTTATTTTGCACACACAGCATAGCCCGCGGGGGCCTTTAGGTTTTGTGTGTTGGTTGGATAATCAATTTATGGTGGTGCAAGCAGACGGCCGTTTTCGTTGGGGAACTCTGCCCGTGACTCGCAGCCAGTGGTTGGAAATCGAAAATTTACAGTTCACTAAGCTCTAACCAGTCTATCCCAATTTTGACAGCCCAAAAACCGCATGTTATACTTTGCCCCGTTCCTTTTCAGGAGAGAGGAGGGATGGCCGAGTGGACGATGGCGATGGTCTTGAAAACCATTGTGGGTTTATGCTCACCGGGGGTTCGAATCCCTCTCCCTCCGTTAGAGGTTTGGTTAACAATTTAGAAAAGACACCGGGGAGGTGCCAGAGTGGACGATTGGGGCCGCCTGCTAAGCGGTTAACGGTTTTAAAGCCGTTCATGGGTTCGAATCCCATCCTCCCCGTCTTTTTGCGCCCTTAGCTCAGTGGATTAGAGCGTCCGGCTACGAACCGGAAGGTCGGGAGTTCGACTCTCTCAGGGCGTACAGATAGAAAAACGGCTCAACAATGAGCCGTTTTTTTGCGTTTTAGTTGCTTTCGGGCATGCTTTTTGTTAACGGCTGTAAAGCCACAAATTGCACCAATTCCTGCCCAACTCGGTGATACTCTTCTTCAGTACCTTCCTTGACGTCATAGCCAAGCACACGAGAGAGGGTGCGGGCAGCCTTAGGATGACGGCGGGCATAATCTGCCATTGCCTTACCGGAGGCAGTAGGGGTGAGGGGATCGGCCGTCACTGCTAATTTGCGCTGGTTGACCTGAATTGTGGCTTGGGGCGTTTGCAATAAGTTGCGAAACCAATCAGTTTTGGGGCCAAAGCCAACAGCTACATAATAGGTATCAGTGGCCTGGTCATGATTAACAACTTCCAAGACAGTTTGGCGGGGCAGCCCGCTTTTGCGGCCGATATGATTCAGTAATAGAAAACGGCCGCCTAGCAACCACCCCACTCCCAGACGATAAAATAAAATAGGGAAGCGGAAAAACCAACGAGTAAGACCGCGTGGCTGTTCCCTATGCTGTTTTGTTTCATTCATATCTTGTATCCTTAACTAAAACTGCCCGAATATCGGCAGCATGTTCTTGAAAATGTAAATTGAGATAGTCAAACATCATGGCAATAGTATGCTGGCCCCCAGGCATATACTCATTCAAAGCTGGATATTCAGCCGAAAGCTGCCATTCATCCTCCCCAATGGTGTCCAGCAATCGCAACACATTGACATGGGCTTCATCATAACGTTGGGCAATGCTTTGCTTGGTTTGCTGGCGAGCTGCCCGTCGTGTTAGCCGTTCATTGAGCCAATTGAAGAAGCTGGGTGGTATCCTGGTTAATCGGACCAACAGGCCTCCACGCCGCAACAGCCGAATATCATTGGGCAACATGTTGACCGCGATAGCGATATGGTAGGTCATTTCGCGGATGTTCCAAGCGGGGTTGCGGCTGGGCTGTTCCCAGGCTTCATCTGGAATTTCGTCGAGCAGGGCGTGGAAGGCGATGCGAGTGGTTTCGAGCTTGTTTTTCAGAGGTGTCGTCATCGTTTTGCTAGGGTTGTTTTAGGCCGGACAGGAATAGGGAAACGGCCGTTATCACTTGTTGCTCCAAATCAAAACCGCGATCTTGAACAATCCACAATAGTATCAATCCTTCAAATTGGGCAAGGAGGTTGAGGGCAACTGTGGGGGCAACGATAGTTGGGCCGAATTCTCCAGCATCTATTCCAGTCTGAATAAGGTGGGTTAATGTGTCTTGGTATTGCCGAAAATAGCCGTTTAGCTCTTGGCGCACAGTTTCTTGGCGAGCGGCAAGGGCATAGAATTCGAGAGAGATTGCCAGGAGGTCAGCTACCTGATTCACATCATTAATGATGAGTTGCCCGAGTTGTTGTAGCTTGTCACTGGCTGAGCCAACGGCCGTTGCTAGAATCGTCAACGCTGCTATCTCTTGGCTGAAAAATTGACTCAAAATGGCCGCAATCAGGTCGTCCTTGCTCTTGAAATGCCAATACAGGCCCCCTTTGCTGAGGCCAGAAGCCCGCACAATATCGTCCATGCTGGCTTCAGAAAACCCCTTTTTAGCAAAAACGGCCGTTGCCGCTGCCAAAATCGCTTGTTGACGTGTTTCTTTTTTTGCTTCTCGCTTGTTCATATACCTAACAAACCGACTAGTCAGTCTGTTGATATAGTACATGAGGATGAATATCTTGTCAACTACTAGACAGGATGCTCAACTTTGATTACTATGAGACTGTGTCGCTCATCACACAAGAAATTCCTAGAAACAGCACCTGTTTAATGGGCCACTGTCATAGTCTCTAGGAATTTACTGAAAAGGCACTACAAATAAATTATGACTACATCGGTTTTGACAAACGGCCGTGTCACCTGGACGAATATTACGCAACCTCGCCAAGTAGACCTGGATTTGTTGCAAGAAAAATATCCCAAATTCCACCGTCTGCATCTCTACGACTGCACCGCAAATCTAGAATTTCCTAAAATAGACCATGAAGATGACTACCTCTTCATTGTCATTCATATTCCCTGGCTTGATCTAGAGGAACAAATATACCAAGCAGCCGAAGTGGATATTTTTGTGGCGAGTGGCACACTGGTTACAGTTCATTATGGCGATTTGGCTGCCTTAGACACTTTATTTGCCCGTGCTCAAAGCAGTGTGGGGGAACGCGAACAACTGATGGGTGGCGGCGCCAGCCCTCTTTTATATCAACTTCTCAAAAGCTTAATTGAAGATTGTTACCCCATTCTGCATGAAGTAAATCACGATATTCGTCATATTGAGCGGAATCTTTTTGGTAATGACACACCACATATTTTACGTGAAATCGCTGAAGCGCGCCGCCATGTGATTGCTCTGCGCCATATCCTGCAGCCACAACTAGATATCGTACGGCAACTGGAAAAGGGGAATTGGCCTTTCATTCATGGAGAGTTGGATCCTTATTGGGGCGATATTGATGATTCACTGGCCCAGTTACAAGCGCGATTAGAAGAACATAATGAAGTGTTGGGTAGTTTATCTGATACGATTGACACCCTGGCTTCGCATCGCATTGATGAGGTTGTGCGTGTACTTACAATTATTACATTGCTGACGGTTCCTCTGTCCGTATTATCCACAATTTTTGGCATGAATGTGAGGCTACCTTATGATAGCCACCCCCTTCTTTTTTACCTAGTTAATGTTGTGGGCATTGTGTTGACTGTGGTAGTGATATGGTATCTGCATCATAGACGGTGGTTGTAAGCACATGATGGAGAGCGGCCATATTGCAGTTGCGTTCATTTGGAGTTGAGCGTATGATCTTTCTGCAATACGAACATATGAAAAGAGGTTCCTTATGGCTTCCCCGATTAGCCCTGAACTTTTAGAAATATTACGATGTCCTGTGGCTGTTCGCTCAGATGAATTCGGTAATGATCCCGGCCAATTAGAATTGGTTCACGATTGTTGGCTCGTTTGTGCTGACTCGGGTCTCAAGTATCCAATTCGGAATGGCATACCCGTCATGTTAATTGAGGAGGGAGAAAAGTGGCAACAAACGGCCGTTGTTGATCTACCCGTGCCACCACCTCCCGCATAAGTATATGAAAACAATCCTACAAATCGAAGATAATCATGCAAACCGTTTGCTCGTAGAACGTGTGTTCCAAAGATTGCCGCAATACCACCTCATTCAAGCTGAAGATGGCGAAAGCGGAGTAGGGCTTGCCCTAGAGGAAAAACCAGACCTAATCTTGGTAGATATGGGTCTACCAGACATTGATGGACAGACAGTTGTTACCCTTGTACGTCAGATACCAGAGCTACAACATACAGCAATTGTCGCCATTACTGCTTGGCCGGAAGACAAGGCTCAAGAAATTGCAGCCCGCTATGGCTGTGATGGTTGTATCACAAAACCGATTGATATTCGCGCATTTCCTAGCCAGATTGCTCAATATATCTAACATCATTTAAATTTGTATGGATATCTTGTCTGCTGACCGCTTCACTTTTGAGGAACTGACAGAAGCTTATAATCAAACTCGCATAGATTATGTTGTACCCATGCCCATGAATGTGGCTAAGATGCGAGAGTATGCTCGTGTTTATGATGTTAGTCTGTCTCACTCAGTTGTTGCTACTGGCAACGAGTTGATGCTGGGACTGGGGATGTTAGGAGTACGTGGCGATCGTTGCTGGATCACACGCTTAGGTGTATTACCATTTGGCCGTCGTCTGGGCACGGGCAGCGCTATTATGGGAGCCTTAATTGATCAGGGCATGCAAAGTGATTTAAACGAGGTATGGTTAGAGGTAATTAAAGGAAATGAGCCTGCGCACAAAATGTTTAATCGTTTCGGTTTTGTAGAAACCCGTGAGTTAATTGTGGCGCGTCGCCCGCCAACTGGCGAAAGTCTAGACCTCCCCCTAGAAATCGAGCGAGTGACAACCCTAGATCATGAAGAGGCGATAATTTTGCTATCCCATCGCAAAAAACGGCCGAATTGGCTCAACCAAACCGAAACGATGCAAAATGTCCATAATCTTTCCGGCCTACTTGTAGAAACCAAGGATGGTGGGCGTGGGTGGGTGACATACCATGCTGGTTTACTGCAGCTAACCCGCATCGTTGTTGAAGTCACTGCTGGGGATCCCGCGGATATGACAGCGGTCGTGTTGCATGTTTTGCATCAACGCCATAACCGCCAAGATGCCATTGCCGAAAATGTGCCTGACGACGAGCAGTGGCCGGGTTACGAAAAAGCAGGCTATTTCGACTCATTTCGCCGTCTTGAGATGGTTTGTGAATTAGGCAATCCGCCAGTAGCTAGAAGTCTGTAAACGGTAATCTGGGAACAGTTAGCGGTTTTCCGACCGCCAACCACCGTTTACCGATTACCGACCACGAATATTATGACCCTGCTTTTCCCCTCTGATGTTGCAGAAGCTGCCCAAAGATTAAAAGGCATTGTCAATAAAACGCCAGTATTCACCTCGCGTACCTTGAATGAACGTGTGGGTTGCCAGGTTTTTCTTAAGTGTGAAAATTACCAGCGTGTGGGAGCATTCAAATTTCGTGGTGCCTATCATGCCATTAGCCGATTGAATAATGAACAGAAAAAGGCTGGTGTCATCACTCATTCCAGTGGCAATCATGCTCAAGGGGTAGCCTTAGCTGCTCGTTTGCTGGGCGTTAAGGCGGTGATCGTGATGCCGGAGGATGCCCCTGCGGTGAAGCGGGTGGCAACGGCCGATTATGGAGCCGAGATCGTCGTTTGCCCTGCTGTTGACCGCGAAAAACGCTCTGCAGAACTAATGGAAAAACATGGCTACACGCTTATCCATCCCTATGACAATCCCCATGTTATCGCTGGACAAGGTACGGCTGCTTGGGAACTATTTGCCGAAGTAGGTGAATTGGACACCTTGTTTGTGCCCGTGGGTGGTGGCGGTTTGATTAGTGGCACCGCTTTGGCCGCGGCCGGACAATCTCCTCATTGCCGCGTGGTGGGTGTGGAGCCAGAAACGGCCGCTGATGCCAATCAATCTTGGCGTAGTCAAAGTATCATCACGTTGCCCCAAGTGCCTGACACCATTGCCGATGGCCTGCGCACCCGTTTCATCGGCCAACACAACTTGGCCGTCATGCGCCAATATGTGCATGATATGACCACTGTCAGTGAAGATGCTATTTTGGAGACGCTGGATTTTGTCTGGTCACGGCTCAAAATTCTCATCGAGCCTAGTGCAGCTGTGGCCCTGACACCCTTGTTCACAGGTGCGTATCGGGATGTTGGCCAGCGCGTTGGTGTGATTTTTAGCGGTGGCAATACGACGGTGCAGTTAGCCGGGTCCAGTAAACAGTTAGCCGTTGATAGTAAGCAGGCTGTGATCCCAGCATCTCAGCCGTCTGCTGCTACTCCCGTAGCTACTGATTCGCGTCCGCGCATATTGGTTGCTGTACCCGTTGAAGAAGAAGTGGTGGCTGTTTTAGAGAAAACGGCCGATTTGGATATTGAACCTGACTTAGACCAAGAACAACTGCTCAATCACATCGGGCCATACCAAGCCTTGATCGTAGATGGCAATACGCTTGTGGGTGAACAAGTGATTGAGTATGGCTTTAATTTGCAGGCCATCGGTAATATTTCCTCCCGCTTGGACAATGTAGATGTAAGTACGGCCCGCAACATGGGCATTGAAGTTTGCAATGCCCCTAGTGTGACGGCCGTTGCCATTGCTGAACATACCCTGGCTCAGTTGTTAATGGCGGCGGTACGTTTTGGCGATGGCCGTTTGTCGGGCAAGACGCTGGGTTTGATTGGTTTTGGTCGGGTGGCGCGGGAAGTTGTCCACCGTGCCCGCGCCTTCAATATGCGAATTTTGGTCAATCAGCCGCGCCTCACCCCCCAGTTGGCTATGTCTGAGGAGGTGGAGGTGATGGATTTGATGGCTTTGCTGCCTCAGGCAGATTTTGTCAGTTTGCACGTCCCCTTCCGCGAGGAGACGCCTGCCATCATCGGGGCTCATGAACTGGATTTGATGAAGCCCACAGCTTGCCTCATCAACACTGGGCATACCGATTTGGTGGACGATGGGGCTTTGCTGGCTGCGTTGGCCCAAGGCCATCTGGCTGGCGCTTCGCTGCCTGATTTGCCGGATTTACTTGCTGACCCACTGGCGCAACAGCTACGTCAGCACCCTCAGGTGCAAGTTGCGCCCCATATTAGCACCATCATTGGAAGCCAAGAGCGGGATATGGCCCTGACAGTCGCCCGCCAGATTGCCACCATTTTGCAAAGTAGCCAGGTCAACGAAGCCCTGGCTCTGGAACTGGTCTCTACTAAGTTGGTGGTTCCCCATGAGCAGATTGATGAGAAGCGGGTGGCTCGGCTAATGGGTAGATTGGAAGAGGACGGCCGTTTGGTGAATCCTCCCGTCACGACTTTTTGGGACGGTAAGTATATTGTCCTTGACGGAGCTACTCGCTCCACCGCCTTTAAGCAGTTGGGCTATCCCCATGTGATAGTGCAGGTGGTAGATGCTCGTCGTGATGATTATGAACTACACACCTGGTATCATGCCATTTCCAGCAATCAAACTTTTGCTGATTTGCTGGCCTATTTGCAAACAATTCCGCAGCTAATGCTGACGCAACTGCCCAGCGACCAATTACAAACGGTCTTTAATGATGCCAATACGTTGTGCTATTTTTTGGATCGAACCGAGACGGCTACCTTGGCTCAGGTGGTGCCGGGCGGTAATAAGTTGCAAGTGATGAATGAGTTGGTTGCCAGCTACACTGCCTGGGGGCAGGTGGAGCGCACCTTGCTGACAGATTTACCTCGTTTATTAGCCCAATTTCCACAGATGACGGCCGTTGCCATTTTCCCGCAGTTCGAGCCAGAAGCCGTCTTCGCCGCTGCCAGCCGTGGCGAACTATTGCCCGCTGGTCTCACGCGTTTCATTATTCCCGGTCGTATTCTGCGTCTCAATGCCGACTTAGAGCGGTTGAAAAAAGCGGAGCCCCTGACCCACAAACGCATCTGGTTCAATCAGTTTCTCGAAGAAAAACTGGCCCGCAGCCGTCTGCGCTATTATCAGGAGCCAGTAATTTTGTTGGACGAGTAATTTCATTAGCACAAGACCTGCACTGAATTTGACTAAAAATCATGTGTTTTGGCTTTCTTGCTCACAAAACAGTTACTTAATCTCTTTGAATCCAGACTTATTAATGTAGAGGGTTATGCCTGAGCCTAGGGAGAGCTTTATTTCCTTGTTGATGTCTCGTGGCTCTCCGTTTTCCTCGTAAGCATGTGAACCCGTCCAAGCAGTTTGTCCGTTGCGGTAGTAGGCAAATGAACCCGTCCAAGCAGTTTGTCCGTTGTCATAGTAGGCACATGAACCCGTCCAGGCAGTGCTTCCATTCTCGTGATATGCGAACGAGCCAGTCCAGGCTGTTTCTCCGTTACTGTGATGGCGAAATGTCATAGTTCAGCTACCTCGTTTGCTCATTTACATCCTAGTTGTAGATACGCGGAATTGCGCCAAACTTGGAACGTAGATGAAGACATAGAAGAACTTCGATCAGTTGAGAACTCTTAGCTATTTGGTTGTTGTCTACTTGTAAATGCAGTTGGCGCTGCGTGCAGCCTAAGAAATTTTGCTGGATGAGTGCAGCTGAATGTGCCACTTCCTTTTTCTTTCGTTCTGCATGTTTGCGATATTAACCATCGAGACTAGTGGTGCGCCAAACACCTATTGACGGATAAGACAGTGCGGCGCACCTTGCAGAAGCTATCGCTTCTGTCCGACAATAGAAGTTTGTCAGAATACTAGTTAAAACGATGCAGCTTCTACTTGAAATGACCCGAAGATTTGGTTTAGGCAGCATTGGCATCATAAATAAATTAAACACAAAAACAAGCAAGTAGAGTATACAAGAAAAAAAGGGTTTTGTATACTGCTGAGTGCATCGGGTGCGCGCAAATTCCGTGTATAACCTGAGAGGCCTTTCCAGACTGTTATAGTCAGCCAGTCTGGTCTTACACCAAATTCTGTCGCACCCGTGCATCAAAAAAGTATCACCGAAAAAAGAGATATTGAAGTATAAAAAGTGTTACTTTCGCAACTATTTTCACGAGGTACTGATGTACGACAATTAATTGTTTATGGGGAACGGCCGTTATTAGACTAAATTGCTGTAACGGGGCATCGAAGCCAAAGCTGAGCTAGTCTCCAATCTCTAGTCTCTCTACCATAAACGCCCGATCCCCTATTTCTGTCCCGTTGGCATCGATGACTGTTAGCCGTTCGCCACTTTCGGGCAAGTAGAGGCCGACTTTGATTTGGTAACGGCCGTGTGGCAAATCGGCTGGTAGGGTGAGGGGATGTTCGTCGGGGATGATGAAGCTGGGTGACCAGGTGTGGGTGGGAAAAGTACCAAAGGCGGGTGGGCTGTCGTGGTTGGTCACGAGGGTTCCATTTTCGTCAAGCAGGTGAACAAAGACGACGTAATGAGCTGGTGGGGGCGTGAGGGCTTGCCAATATAATTTAGCTGTAGCAGTAGCACCGGGTTGGAAATCACCGCTCCGTTCATAGCCAACAAGCTGAATCTGATTGCCAAAAGTAGGAGCTGGGATGGCTGCTGAAGCGACATCGCCAGGCCAAGGCACAGCGGCGTGGCCAAGAATTACTCTGTCCAGTGCATTATTGTCATTATCTTGATATAGATTAATGAACTCCCCAGAACGTGTCTCATACAGGGAAAGATTGAGTTCAAAGCCGCCGATAGGAATATCGGCCGTTGTTGTTAATACAAATCGCTCGGCAAACCAATCGCCTGGTTCCAGCCAACTGGGTGGTAAGCTGCGCGGTGAACGCAGATCGCGCTGGGCCCAAGCGACCTGATCCCAGGGTGAGATGAGGCGCACCACCGTGTTAAAAGTGGTGGTTATGGGCTGGGTTGTTTGCCAATAAAGTGTGACGTACAGGGCTTCGTTGGCAGCAATTGTGGGTGGCCCATATTGATATGAGACCAAATTAAGGCCGTTTTCGGTCTGCACCTGAGGCGTTTCGATGGCGGTTTGGTCAAAGGCGGTCTGCTGGTAGGCCCAAATGGTGAAAGGGGAGTGGGTTTCGTAAGCCGATTGGAAGCTGTCTAGAGCCCGATACCGTTCTCGGAACCAGCCCGTATGAATGAGCTGATCCCAAGGCAAGGTGTCGGCAGCAATGAAGATGTCGGGAGGCTGCTGGATGAAGCGATTGAGCAATCGAGGCAGGTAATTTTCATCGCCCCGCTGCCCTTGCCAGCGCCAAATGGGGCGTTGGGCTAGAAAGCCAATTTGAGCCGAGCCAAAAAGCAAGGCATCCGTCCCAATATCTTCGCGTAGCGACTGGGATATTTCCATCTGCAATTGCTGGTAGGCAAGAGGGCGCAAGTGAGACTGCTGCCAAAGCAGTGTGCCTTGCGCCGCCAGCCAGGGAATGCCAATGAGGAGAGCTAGACCAACGGCCGTTTCCTCTGGGGATAATGTCACTTTACTTCGCAAATGGACGAATAACCAAGCCACGGCCCAGCCCATGAATAAGAAGAGAGCAGTGGCAGCAACGGCCGTTGTTGCCACTATCGTCGTGTTATCATCCATCGCAAAATCTAGAGGCAATCGGCCAAACAGCCACCAGGAAATGGCCGCCCAACTAATCGTTGTCAAAATAAGCATAATCCAAGGATGACTATTGCTAGTAAGCGAGAGTGAATTCCTTCGTGTCTGCCAGTAATGGAGGCCAAACAAAATGACAATGAGAACCCCAGTAGGCCAATTGAAATGGATGAGGGGGAGGAGAGGCAGAACGGCCGTTGAACGCAGGGCCAACAAGGCTGCCACCAGCAGCCAAGGAATTTCTGTGCCGGCCGTATGGATGACAATAGGGTTGAGGACGAGCAACAGGGCAGGCAGAAAGTGTAAAAAGGAATAATAGTTCGCCCTCCACCCTAACCCTCCCCCTGTCAAGGGGAGAGGACTTGCTCCTTCTCCCCCCGAGGGAGAGGGGCGGAGTGCGTGAGTGAGCTGTTGCCTTAGGGTTTGGTAGAGTAAAACGGCCGTTATTCCCCAGCCAATGGCACTCAATAGCAAGGCTGTGTAGGTGAGGGGCATATGGAGGAAGGCAGCTAGGGTTAGAACGGCCGTCCAAAGTGGCGAATGTAGTGGAGGCACATCCCCTGCAAAAGCTGTTAATCCCCTACCCCTGGCCAAAGTCTGGGCATAGTGCAGGGGAATGTAGGCGTCATCGGTAAAATGCCCCTCCCACAAAAGAGACAGTATCACGGGTAATAAGAACAAAAGTGGTATAAAAAAAACATCCCACCCTGTTGCCGAATTTGGTCTGCGCCCAATTGCCCAATTACCCAATGACAAATTACCTCTGCCCATTCAGCCAACTCAACGGGACACTTATATCTCCAGATAGCCACCGCTCCATATTGGCCTTGATTTGTGGCCATTCGTGATCCATCATGGCAAACCAGGTTGTGTCACGATTGCGCCCTTTGACGATGACGTGTTGGCGAAATAAGCCTTCGTATTGGAA
This sequence comes from Promineifilaceae bacterium (SeqCode), assembly GCA_965223555.1. Taxonomy (GTDB): domain Bacteria; phylum Chloroflexota; class Anaerolineae; order Promineifilales; family Promineifilaceae; genus CBDCWU01. The sequence continues at coordinate 327,253 of CBDCWU010000007.1, read as the reverse complement.
CCCTAAGCGAAGAGCGGCCCGCCGAGAACGGCCGTTCAAGGCATCACACTTCCACTCTATCCGGCGATAGCCCCACTGCTCAAATGATTGCTTCAGCATCAAATAGATGGTTTCTGTATTCACCTGTGTGTGTTGTGCCTCCAGACCATACCAAATATGGCCTAGTTCCAGGCGGCGATGTTCGGGCACAATGTTGAGATAGCTGACCATGCCCAATGGTTGCCTTGATTGCTTGTCGCGTACAGTGAAAAAGAGGGGGTCTGTCGTCAGCGCCCGCTCAGCCAACCACTGCCGCATGGCGACCTGGTTTGCAAATGGGCCATAACCCATGTAAGTCCAAATAGCTTCTTTTTCCGCGTTGCCATGTGAGATGGTATAGAGGTGGTTTGCATCTTGTGCTGGCTTGAGGGGATGTAGGCTAATAAAACGGCCGTTCACTGCCACACGCTCCGGATAAACGGCCGATCCACTAGGTAAAGGCTGGCCCACAGGTAGCAAATGAACCTCTAAATCAATCATCAACTCCGCCAAAAAATGACCATGCCCTGGGGCCAGAACGGGGATTTCATGGGGTAATCGTGCCCAAAAGAGCTCAAAAGGAATGGGTTCTTGTCCACCTTCCGATGGGTGAAGCTCTCTACGCCACCAACGTTCTGGTGGTGGTTGGCAGCAGCGCAAATGATAAAAATGACGCACGGCCGTTTTATTCTGTCCCAATGGCTGGTGCTGGACATCGCCCAAATGGCGTACGATTTTCAGGTCAGATAGCCCAGTTTCTTCATAGGCTTCGCGCAGAACGGCCGTTTCCCACGCTTCCCCTTTTTCCACCGTCCCTGCTGGAACCTGAATGCCAGCTTCAGGCGAAAACGGATGGCTAAAAAGCAGCAATCGCTTACCATGCGTAATATAAGCGAATACTTTGTGTTTGCCCATTGGGAGCAAAGTAATTGAGCAGCGATCAAGTAATTAAGAATGTAACCAGATAAGTGACAATTCCCCACCCTCACCCCAGCCCTCTCCCTCAAGGGAGAGGGGGTTCCGATTCCCTCCCTCTGCCAGGGGGAGGGTTAGGGAGGGAGTGAGTATTACCTATGCAGTTACGCAATAATTACGCAATCATCCAATTACTCTTTATGAATAAACGGAAGATAATTATAGAATACAGGCGGCGGTGGTGTTGGCCCACCTGTTAACAGCCACTCATTGCCATGATCCAGAGCCACCATCACATTGCCATTGCTATCTACCGCCTGCACAAAGTAACCCATCACCTCATTGGTAGCCGTCACACTGCCTACAGCCATCTGTGTGTCAGGCTGATACGTTAGCTCCAACTTCTGCCACGTCATGGACGGCAGCTCATAGTAGAGAACCACTACGCGTGGCGTGGCCCCAATATCATCCTCCACAACGACGCTAAATTCAACTTGATCGCCATTGCGGCGGGCACGTACATGCCAGATACGGGGTGCTTCAAAGTCACTATTGTCTAGTGGCGCATGGAAGATTTCATATTGCAAGTTGGTATACAGGCGTTCTGTGCCAACCGTAGCACCATCGCCAGCGGCCTTAAATTGACCCGGCACAACCACTAACTGCTCGTCAAGTTGAGCATCTATGCTCAGGAAGCGATTAATCGTCCCTTGGCCTACAGGATACCAGTAGTCGCTGTCAAACAGGGGTTCGTCTTGGATGTATAACTCATCTGTTAATACCTGAGAGACAAAAGGATCGAAGTTGTTGACTTCGGTGAAAGTGCCGCCAACAAGCAGGGCGCCATGAATCATGGTGTCTGCTAGGTGTACATTGTAAGCGATGCGGGGTTGAACCGGCCGTCCGCCGGCTACATAGGTGTCCGTTTCACCGGCGACTGTGTAATAGTTGCCAACGCCACTCACCACATGCTCTTCAAAGCTGAAGGAAAGATCTAAAGTTGAAGTCAGGAGAGATGATGGCGAATTCAGGCTGCGCTGGGCGTTATTCTGCATGTGGCCATTGGCGATGCTGAAACCGCGTAAGGGTACAGTAGTGGTCATAGGCATATTGATACGGGCCATTGGCAGGCCATACAGGGTCATCTCTGACATCACTTTCTCATCGTAATTGCTGAATGTGCCAGCTGCCAACGAATTATAGTAGAGTTGCTTGGCCTGAATCAAGGCATCACCCACTGTTTGTGGCCCCTCGCTCCAATCGCCCAAGGCATCGACAAAGTTGACCATCAACTGCTCGGAGTAGGCAACCAGATCGGAATCGCCGTAGCCAAAGCCTGTATTGCCAATAAACATAGCCTGTTGGCGCAAGAAGGATTGGGCCCAATCTGTTCCTGTAAGCGCACTGGCCGCTTCGCCATCGGGTACGTTGAGGCCGGAATGACAGCCAACGGAAAAGACGAGTGTGCCCAAATAGTCGGGCATACTGGTGATCTGGGTGGCATAGATGTCGTTAGCATCATTGGGGAAGAAGCGATAATGCTCGAAATGGGAGTTGAGTGACATGAGATCGGGCGCCACCGACATATTGAACAGCGTGTCGCTGAAGTCTTGGGCTGTCCAACTATTATCAATCAACTGAGCTTGATTGGTAACGCCTTGAGCTGCGAGTGAATTGGTGATGGCTGTGGCTTGGTCTATCAGGAAGTCGTAGCCTGTGACAAGAGCATCAGCCGGAACCAGTATGGGGTCGTTGAGATAAGTATCTATGGCGATAATGATTTCGTCGCTGTTTTCTACCAAACGGCCGATTCCCAAGTGTGGCAAATAAAACTCACGCCCCTTAAAGGGCAGAGGCAGCAAGCCAGCATAATAATCATCCGATAGGAAGTAGCGCAAATCGAGTGAGCCAGACAAGGCTGGTGTGTAGGCGATTTCGGCATATTTGCGCTCATTAGCAACCAGAGCCTCGTCAATGATACGACGGTGGGGTAGGGCGTTGTCGTCGCCCACCAACACCATGTATTGAAGGTTAGGGTAGCCTTGGGCTAGGCTGTAGGTGAGGGATTTGATGTGACTGGCGACGAAGTTAGCTGCTAGAGGGTTGCCTGGTTGGCTGTCCCACAAGGCATAAGCTGCTTGAATATCACCATAATCGGCCAAGTCAATGACTATTCCATTGGTAGCCATCGCTAATTCATCTAATTTAATTAAAAGATCAGAGATAGTGCTGCTGCCAACGGTAACACGGCTACTGTTGACGAAGATGATCGTTTCGACAGTTGTGTCTGTGATAGGCACACTGTAAGTGTTAGGTACAGTGGCCGTAATGGGATCATAGGGGTTAACTGGATCAATGATTTCGGCGGTGAGGGTGTAGACTTGGCCGATTACATCAGGGTTATGGGCTGCAACCAGCAGGTAGTAATCACCATATAGTTCATAGACCTCATGCTCGATGGATTCGGATGAGGTTGCTGGATGAGCAGAAAGATTGACCAGAGAGCCAATATCAGCCAGGGCACCAATATCAGCTAGGGCGCCAATATCAGCCAGGGCGCCAATATCAGCCAGGGCACCCGTGGCATCAAGGATGCCCAAGTCTATCAGCGTACCAATATCGGCCAGGGCACCAATATCAGCCAAGGCGCCAATATCGGCCAGAGCGCCGATGTCAGCCAGAGCGCCGATGTCGGCCAGGGCGCCGATGTCGCGCAACTGCCCTGTTTCGGCATCAATAGATGGGGCGAAAAGGTAAAGATCGTGGTCTGTAGTGCCACCTTCAAGGTTGGCAATGATAGTGGAACCGGCTTCGGGTACATTGAGCAGATACCATTGCACGCCATTAGTGATGGGGATGGTGCCTGTGACTGTCAGGCCGCTTTCAAGTTCTGTGGCGGTGTCCTGGGTGTTGGCTACAGCAATTTCACGGTCGTGAAGGAAGATGTCTTTGACCAGATTGATGTCGCCAGGGACGAGGTTGGTGGCGGCAGAGACGAAGGAGACAAAACGGCCGTTCGCTGAAATATCAGACCCTTCTGATAGATTGTCTGCCTCACTACCACCCAGCCCTACAGAAGCACGAGTGGTTTCACCCGTCAGGCGATCATGAACGAAAACATCTATTGTGCCGTTAAAGTCGTCTGACACGAGATTGTCAGCTTCGGAGGCAAAGGCTACAAAACGGCCGTTAGCTGAAATAGAAGGATCGTGAGAACTCAGATTGCCTAGTGAGCCATCCGAAGCGACAGAGACGAGGCTCGTTACACCGGTTTGCCGATCATGGACAAAGATGTCCTCCTTGAGGTTAGTGTCATTGGGTGCCAGATTATCAGCGGCGGAGATGAAAGCGACGAAACGGCCGTCCGCCGAAATAACTGGTTCATATGAGGAATCATTACCTTGTGTGCCATCAGAAGCGATGGACACTCGGGTTGTCTGCCCTGTGTCCCGGTCATGGACAAAGATGTCAGTGGCACTGTTACTATCATTTGGGACTAGATTGGACGCGGCCGAGGTAAAAGCAACGAAACGGCCTTCGCCAGAAATAGCAGGAGCCGCACTATTGTTATTGGCTTCATTGCCATTAGAAGCCTGAGAGACACGACTTGTTTCCTGCAAAAAGCGATCACGCACAAAGATGTCAGCTACATTGTTGGTATCGGTGGGAACAAGATTGCTGGCGAGAGACGAGAAAGCGACAAAGCGGCCTGTGGCTGAGACATCGGGGTGACCAGAATTGCCATTGGCTGGCAGGCCATTGGTGGCCTTAGATAGGCGTTGAATGGTGCCTGTTTCACGATCAAAAACAAAAATATCCTCAACATTGTTATCGTCGACAGGGATGAGGTTGGAAGCATTGGAGCGGAAGATGACGAAACGGCCGTTGGCCGAAATGGCTGGTTCGATGGAACGGCCGTTGGCCTCGGCCCCATCAAAAGCGATGGAAACGCGGTGTGTTTGCTGGCTGTCCGCATCATGAACAAAAATATCGTGGCTATTGTTGGTGTCATGGTTGACAAGATTAGAAGCAAAAGAGGAGAAGGCCACAATACGGCCGTTGGCCGCCAGGGCCGCCTCGTCAGAAGGGCCATCGGCTTCATCGCCGCCAATGCCATAGCGGATAGCGGCAAAGTCAACCACATCATCGGCCGCCCCAGCGATAACCACGCCATTGTCGGATTGTAAGCCGACATCCGCTGCCAAATCATAGAATTGACCGAAATCCAATATGTCAACGCCTTGATTCCCATAATGATTGTCTAGTGTGCCATCTTCCTTAAACAAAGCGATAAAGATATCGCTAAAAGGTAAAGTTTGGCTGGTGCCAACCATGATGAGTTGCCCATTGGGTAGCAGGGTCAAGGCATCTACATAATCACTGCCTGCAATGTCTGTCAATACGTAGCCACCAGTGCCATAATCTGTATCAAAGGAGCCATCTGGCAGAAGACGGGCCAGCAAGGTGTCAAAATTCACCCCGGCGCCGCCAGGATCAATCTGACCGCCGATGATGATGCCATCATCATCCTGAATGACCATATCTCCGAACAGATCATCGCCCCCCGAGTCCAGTAACCTTATGCCACTAGTGCCAAAAGTAGTATCTAATGTGCCATCAGGTAGGAATCGCGCTACGAGCCAATCTTGGCTCGATTGCTGATCTAGGGCGGAACCAGCTACCACGATTTTGCCGTCAGATTGCAGCGCAACAGCCTCGCCCGTGCTCGAGCCTAAGCCTAACGTTAGTGAAATGAAACCACCTGTACCAAAGCTGCTGTCGAGAGTACCGTCACTTTCGTAACGCAGTAGGAGCAAATCCGTGCTTTCGGAGAAATTTGTTAATGTGCCTACTACAATAATTTTGCCATCGGGTTGGCGGGTGGCATCCTTGCCCCTAGCCCCCAGCCAGTCGACACTGCTGGTTGTCACTAACCCTCCCGAACCGAAAGTAGGATCGAGATTGCCATTGGCATCGTAACGAGCTAGGGCGACACCATTGGTACCGCTGATATTGACGGCGCGACCAACGGCGACAATATTGCCATCAGGTTGTAGGACAAGATCTTTAATTTCATCATATGAATTGAAGAAGTCGGTACGGACACGGCCGTTTTGCCCAAAACTCCCGTCCAGTTGACCGTCACTCGTATAGCGTACCAAAGCAAAATCAGTCACGTCATTATCTAGTGGCGAGCCACCGCCAATAACAATCTTGTCATCTGATTGGATGACCATAGCATGGGCAAAATCGAGGCCATTGCCTACCAAAAATGGTGCCCAGCCATCAAAATCAAACGAATTATCTACCAGACCATCAGGATGCAAGCGACCTGCCCCAAAGCGTAGTCCACCAATGCCAGCAAAGACCAACTTGTCATCCCCCTGTAGGTCGAGTCCAGAAGCTTTTTCATTGTTATCAATCAAGTTCATGATGGCATAACCGGTTCCGCTGGCAAAGGATGTATCGAGAGAGCCATCATCAAGAAGATAACGGGCAAAGGCAAAATTAGTTTCGGAGAACCAGCCACTATAACCAGCTACCACAATTTTATTGCCTGATTGTATGTGAATGGCCTGGATACTTTCTTCAAATTGGTTCAAATCAGTGGTCACAAGGCCATCACCATCAAAGCTCATATCTAGAAAGCCAAAGCTATCCAGGCGGGCTAGGGCAAAATCTTCATTGGCCCCAAGGCCATTGACCGCAGAGCCACCGACAATGATTTTATTGTCAGCTTGTAAGGCAATATCATAGGCTCGATCGTCGCCACCCAAGAAATCTATGCTTTGCCAGCCTGTGTTGCCAAAAGTGGAATCGAGTGTGCCAGTAATATCATATCGAGTGACGACAATATCCACTCCCGAGAATGTGGTTGCGCCAGCCACGACAATTTTGCTGTCTGGTTGAATGGCGACGGCCGTTCCTTCTGTATTAAGGCCAAGGGTTGTGGTCACGATGCCATCATCATCAAAAGAGGTATCTGGTGTGCCATCGGGTAGATAGCGGACCACGGCCATACTAGAAATGCTGGTGCTGATGGTCCCCGCTACCACAATTTCACCTGACCCTGGATAGACGGCTATATCATTGGCGACATGAGCAGTGCCAGGTGTGATATTGACAGCGGCGATGCCCCCAAAGCCGAAGTTAGTGTCTAGGGAGCCGTCGCGATTATAACGGACGACGACGAAGGCGGTGTTGGGTTCTGTTCGACCGGTGGCCAGGATACGGCCGTCTGCTTGTAACGCAATGGCTTGGATCTCTGTTAGTTGGCCGAAAGGTGTATCACGAGTGGTTACAACACCAGTGCCACCACCAAAAGTAGCATCGGGGGAGCCATCAGGATTGTAGCGAGCCAGAGCAAAGGCATCGGCATCATAATTACCATTTGCGGCGGCTCCAGCCACCAGAATCTTGCCATCAGATTGGACAATCACGTCATTGGTCCAACTATTTTCGCTGAGGTTGGTTACTGCACGGCCGGCTACGCCGAAGTTGGGATCGGTGGTAGCGCCACTGACTGAAACACGGGTGGTGACACCAAGAGGGAGAGAAGAGACAACGGCCGTTGCCCCATCCGCCTGACTCATAGACACAACCAGCCCTAAGGTAATCCCACTGGCCATTATGGAGACAAGTAAAAACAACCAACGTACATTTTTCATAGCTAAATATCCTTCGGTGAGCAAACAGTGAACAGCTATAATACTGCTTACTGTTCACTGTTCACTAAAGTTTGTTGTAAGGCACGAACGGCCGTTACATCCATTGTCGCCGACAACCGTTCAAACACAACTAAACAGGCTGTCGCTACCTCTTGGGCTTTTCCCTTTTGACCATCTGCTTTATAAGCCTGAGCCAGTGAAAAATGGGAATGGGCCAGCTGATACTCATCGGCCACATCGGTCAAAATCGCCACACTGGCCTCTAATTTTTCTAGGGCAACGGCCGTTTCCCCACGCTGTAAGGCAATATCCCCCAATACACGTAGGCTACTGGCTTCCTCAGCTGGCATTGCCAATTCACGAGCTAAGGCTAAGGCCTCATCCGCTTCTGTTTCTGCCAGCGTCAAGTCACCCGTCAGCAATGTTGCTTCCGCCAAATGGCGGTGTAATTCCGGCAAAAAGTCCCGCGCCTGGGCCTTATCAAATAATTTCCGACTCAAATTCAAATAGTGACGGGCCGTTTCTGCATCCCCTTGCCGTACATAAGCGGCCCCCAAATTGTTGTGTAAGGCTCCCAAAACATAGGCCGAGCCGCCAATTTCCTCCATTGCCTCCAGAGCCGCCTGGTATAGTTCAATGGCCTCAGTCAACTCGCCCCGTTTCAATAAAATCTCTGCCAGATTGTTTTCCACAAAAACCTGATGGTACATATCTCCAATCTGGTTATACATCAGCCGGGCTTGCCGGAAATGTTGCTCTGCTTGATGCCAGTCGGAAGTAAGATAGGTGACGGCCATTTGGTTGAGGGCTGTAGCTTGCCCGTTAATATCCCCGGCTTGCTCATATAGTTCAATCGCTTGTTGGAAGTGAGCAACAGCCGTTCCCCCTTCGCCTTGCGCCCGTAGCATATGGCCCAATAATGTGTTGGCCCGCGCCAATGCTGTCAACTCACCCAAATGCTCTGCCATCTCCAACGCCTGTTGACATATTTCAAATCCTTTGTCCCGATTGCCTTGTCGAGTGTGAATCAGGCCAGCGATAAGCAAAATTTGGGCAGCTTCGGCCGTTTCCTGTCCGGACAGCGCGGCCAGACCCTTGTCAATCCACTCAAAAGCTGAGGCATACTCGCCCCGCAATTCATAAGAGCGGGCTAACCAGCGACAAGCAAATGCCTGCGCTTCGCCTGCTCCTAACGCTCCCGCCAACGTGTAGGCCTGTTCTAAATGGCTTTGGGCCTCATCATATTGGCTTGTTACCACCAATAATTCGCCTAGTGCCGCATGAATTGTATGCAGCGACTCCTGGCTTTCTGCTTCCGGTAGATATTCGCTGCATGTGAGGGCTTTGCGGAAGTGGTCAAAGGCTTCTTCATTGGCAAAGAGCTTTTGCGCCTGTCGTCCCGCCAATATTTGGTAAAGTATTGCCATTGGCCAGTCTTGGCCAGCATAGGCATGATGGGCAATGAGGGGTAGGGCAGCTCGTGCCTCACCGCTGTTTTGGATCTGATTTTCTGCTAGATAGTGGGCGATTTGCTGGTGGTATAAATTACGGGCGCGGGTCGATAAACTTCGATAGCAAACCTCTTGCATCAGAGTGTGTTTGAAGGCGTAGACGATTTCTGGCAGCCGCTGTGTCTCTTGGATGATTTCGTATTGCTGCAACTGTACCAATTGCGGTGTGATGGTCTGGTTAATGACCTCGGGCGTGACTGACGTGATGAGATCGAAGGGAAAGGAACGGCCGACTACAGAGGCCATCTGGGCAGTGCGGCGGCTAGGCTCCTGCAACCTATCCAGTCGGGCCATCATCACCCCTTGCAAGGTATCGGGCACGGAAACGGCCGTGGCATCTCCCTGCAAACGCCATGTGCCATTATCATGGGCCAGTACATCACTGTTGATCAGCGTTCGTAACACTTCCTCCAAATAGAGGGGATTTCCCTCTGTGCGGCTAAAAATCAGTTCGCGCACACCGGAGGGCCATTCTGACAACCCCACCAAATTGTTTAGGAGCTGTTCTGTATCGGCCGTATCTAGCAGATTGAGAGTAATTTGGGTATAGCAGTAATCAAACTCACGGCTGGCCTTCTCATGTAATTGCCAGCAAACTTTGGTGCGTTCTGGCCGGAACATCAAAATAAACATGACTGGCACTTTGTTGACCAACGGCAACAGAAATTCTAGAAGGCGAGCCGAGGCCTTGTCTAGCCAATGTAAATCATCCAGTACTAAAATCAGAGGCAATTCTCGTGCCTGTGCTTCCAACAGGGTTCGCAAAGCAACGAAAGTGCGCCGCTGCAAAGCTTCGGCATCCAAATAGCGCACCCGTATATCCAACTCTTCGGGTAATTCCAAGTTGAGGAAATTTGCCATGTAGGGCAGTGTGTCCCAAGCTTCACTAGGAGAAAGCCACTGTTCTAGAGCCTGATGCAGCTTGTTGATGGCGACGCTAGCATCATCATCGGGGCTGAGTTTGACGAGATGTTGTAAGGCTTCATGGAAGGGCCAATAGCTGACATTTTCGGTGTAGGAGAGGCAGCGGCCCTCCACCCAGCCAATATGGGCAAATTGGAGATTTTCGGTTGTGAGGCGGCGTAGTTCTGACACTAACCGTGATTTACCTAACCCAGCTTCGCCCATAATTGAGGCAATTTGGCCACGTGATTGAAATAGCTGACCAAAAGCTGCCTGCAACTGTTGCCACTCTGCCTCGCGCCCGACCAAGGGCGAGTGCATACCTTTAAGGCCGCGTAATGGTTCAGGGACGGCACGAGGGCCAGCCACTTTATAGATGGGAATTGGGTTTTGTTTGCCTTTGAGTTGTACTTCGCCACGTGAAGGTAGCTCGAACAGGGCTTGTACTTTGCGCTGCACATTGCGGCTGACGATGCTGCTACCTGCTTCGGCCGTGGTCATAAGCCGCGCTGCCAGATTGACCTCGTCACCCATTACTGTGTATTCGCGCCGCCAATCGGCTCCCACAAAACCAGCAAAGACATAGCCATAGCTGATGCCGATGTGTTGGGAAAGATGCAGATTGGGTAGGCCCACAGAGGCAGGGAGGGTGTTGTTGAGATTGTTAAGGGCTTGTTGTATTTGTAGTGCAGCCCGCACAGCTCGTTCGGCGTCGTCTTCATGGGCGATGGGGGCACCAAAGAAGGCCAGCATTTTGTCACCATGATCATATAGGTCTATTTTGTTAATCACACCACCATACTGTTCTAGGGCAGTGGTGAAGGCGACAAAAATTTGGTTGAGAGCAGTAATGATCTCGTCTTCGCGGCCCGGCCCTAGTTGATCGGCAATATCACCAAGACCGTGCAGATTGGTGAAGAGGATGGCCACAAGACGGTGTTCACCAACAAGACTAGGGGCGGTAGGATCGCTGGCGAGACGGCTGAGGAGGCCGCTAGGCAGGTAGGGGGTGAGGGTGTCGAGTAGTTTGACAGCGCGGTGTAGGGTGGCTAGGTTGGGGCTGAGGTCGGGGAGGAGGGGCAGAGGAGCAGGGGGGGAGGGGGGAGGGGGAGCGTCAAGGGCTTGGATGATGTGGTGTTGCTCGTTGAGGGCAACGGCCGTTACTTCACCATTTACTCTGTCTAATGTAACTGTGTCGGTTACAATCTGTCCGGCGACAGCGGCTGATTCTAGGTTGGCTGTTTGGTTAACATCACAACCAAAAAGGGCATACTCCATGTTTTGGGCGTTGCCAAGTTGGGCGGCAAAGAAACGGCCGTAATGTATGGCGACCTTCATTTGCAAGGGAAATGTACCTTGTGAAGTTTGAGTTTCAGAAAAATCAGCCATGGCTGCTTGCATTTGCAGCGCGGCCTGAATGGCGCGGGTAGCACTTTCTTCAGGCGGCTCAGCGAAGAGACCAAGCAGAGCGTCGCCACCAAATTTGATGAGCTGACCGCTGTGTTGGCGCAAAATGGTGAGCATGACCTCAAAGTAGCGGTTGACGACGATGGTGACTTCTTCAGCGCCTTCACGCCCAATGCGGCTGAGGCGTTCGGACATGGCGGTGAAGCCGCTGATGTCGGCGAAGAGGAGGGTGCCCTGGATGAAGCGGCCGTTGGTTTGGCCTGGAATTGGATTTTGAGCTACTTGTTCCACGAGGTAGGGGGGGAGATGGGAGGCAGCTGCCTTGAGAAGCCGAGCTAGATGGTTGTTGCACTGTTGCCACAGGCTGGTGGGTGGTGCAGCCATTTCCATTTGTAGAGTTTCTACCAGGTTGGCGGGTAGGTAGGCGCGAAGGTGGTCAATATCGGCCGTTGTCAAGCGATCTGCAGCTTGCTCTAATGACAAGCCACACATGCCACAAAAGATAAATTCTAGAGGAATTTGGGCATGACAACGGGGACAGGTTTGGCTAAAAGGACGGCCACAGTGGCCGCAGTAAGAAAAACTACCAGGACTTTCAGAATGACAAGTATTACACTTCATATGCTTATGCCGCTTTCGTTGATCCGTAGGGATGATATGTGGAAAGCATCTGCTCATTGTAACAAACTTTGGGCCAGCCATTCAAGCAACATAGACGCTTTATTAACGTTAAATGGATGACACTGCTCTAACCTGGGCGAGCCAGAACCAAAAATGGGACACAGAGAGACGCAGAGGAGCAGAGATACACAGAGGCTTAAAAAGATAAGACTCCTCTATCTCTGCTAATCTCCGTGTCTTCTCCGTGAATTTCCGTGTTCCTCCCTATCTGTGTTTACATAACTATCGACAAAAAGTTATCGATGCTGGCAAAAAGAGACGTAATCGTAATCGCCATCGTAATCGCTATCGAAAATACCGATTACGATGGCGACTCACGACAACGATTACGAACATCGACAATTCGTTGTCGATGTTGTTGCCTTAGAGGCTAAAAACCGCGCATCATTGGTGATGTACAAATTCACTATCAGAATGAAAGAGGTACAATAATGGCTAGAGGTTCGAGCAGAATTTGGCTCTTGAGTTGACGGAGTTTGGAGCGCTTCTCTTATGGTGATTAGAGATTGGAAATGGCTGTTCATAGGGTTGTATGCTCTTCTGGCTGTGGGATATGGTATTGTAAATCCTATTTTTGAAGCGCCAGATGAGCATCACCATTACTTCACAGCTCGGCATATTGCAGTGCATAGTGAACTGCCTGTGGCCTCGTCTGCTAGTTTAGCCCGACAAGAGGCGGCCCAGCCACCGCTTTATTATTTGCTGGCGGCAGGGCTGATAGCTCCTTTAGAATTAGAAATATCCCCGATGTCATTGTGGGCCAATCCATATATCCAGTTTGAGACGAGACAAACGCGCCAAAATATTAATGCCTTTGTGCATACGGCCGTTGAAAGCTGGCCTTGGCAAGGCGATGTGTTGGCTGTGCATATTTTGCGTGTCTATTCGGCATTATTGGGTTTGGGTACACTATGGTTCATATATCAAAGTGCTGTGTTGTTGTGGCCGAAGCGACCACGATTGGCTCTGTTGTCATTGGCGTTTGTGGCGTTTTTACCCCAATTTTTGTTTGTTCACAGTGCTGTGAGTAATGATAGTTTGATTATTTTGCTGAGTACGGCCGTTTTGTGGCAACTTCTATGGCTGTGGCAAAATGAACTGTCCTGGCGGCGTCTTGGGGGGTTAGGTGTCACGATTGGCTTGGCGGTGTTGGCCAAGATGACGGGTTTGCTGCTGCTGCCCTTTGCTTTGGGAGTCATATTTTGTTTGTTGTGGCGGGACGGCAGTTTACGGCAGTTCTGGCTCATTTGTGGCTGGCTCAGCCTTATCATCCTCCTTATATCTGGCTGGTTGTTTTGGCGAAATTGGTTGCTGTATGGAGATGTAACGGCCGTTAATCAATTTATTGAGCTGGCAGGGGGCTTACGCCCTTACACATTGCGCCAAGTTTGGCATGATATGGCCCGTGTCTGGCGTTCGCTTATCGCCTACTGGGGCTGGATGACGGTGCAAGCACCCATGTGGGTCTACACAATGTGGATTGGCTTTGCAGCTCTGGCGCTGGGAGGATGGCTTTATGCCCTTTACGCTAGAAGTCATAAATTCCGCTGGAACCAAAATCTATTGCAGCAACCTTGGTTCCCTCTCGTGTGGCTTGGTGGTTGGTGGCTAGTAGTGGTAGCAGCCTGGTTGCAATTTATACTGCAAACGCCAGCTGATCAGGGGCGGCTTTGGTTTCCCGCTATCCTACCTATGATTTTGGTTTTGGCTCATGGAGTGGGGCAATGGTCTAGGCGCTGGTTGGAAACGGCCGTTATTGTTTTGGCGTTGGCTACATCTGTACAGGGAGCCTGGACTATTTGGCGGGCCTATGCTCCCCCCACAAGAATGCAGGTAGCGGACATTCCCTCTTCGGCCACCCAACTCCATGCCGATTTGGGAAAGGGGATGACCTTAATCGCCGCTGAGATCGCCCCGCAAATTGTGGCACCCTCTGAGGGTGTTCATTTGACCCTCTACTGGCAAGCAAAAATAATCCCGACCACAGCTCCCCTTGTGCAGATAGAGGCATTGGGGCGAGACAGTCGATCGGTCGGTTTTCTGCAAATGTATCACGGGCGTGGCTTATATCCAGCCAATTTATGGGTAGATGAGCAGCAGATTGTGTCTGAGCATGTGGTCTTTGACTTTTCGCCGTTGATGAGGACGCCGACACAAGTGCGCCTCATGGTACATTTACGAGATGGTGAAGGACGTGCGGAAATAGGGCAAGTCAAGGTTAGGCTGGAGCATGAAGAACCCCTCATGCTCTTGGCCCAGATTGGTCCTGAAATTGCTTTGATTCAAGCTGAAGCAGACATGCTTGAGGTGCAGCCAGGTGAGACAGTATCTATTGCCCTGGCTTGGTTTGCTCAGGCTAAACAGGAGCAGGCTTTGACGGCGTTTGTGCACTTAGGCGACCCAAACCAAGCGCCATTGGTGCAGATGGACGCGCCTCCCTTGGCCCAAGATTATCCGCCCTCAATGTGGGAAGCTGGCGATCTGATTTCCGATACGTTTACCTTAGTTGTGCCTATGGATATGGAAGACGGCCGTTATCCTCTCCACACAGGGCTGTATAACTCAACTACCCTGGCACGATTGCCATTGTATATTGATGGCCATCACCAACCAAGCAATAGTTACTTGCTTGGTTGGCTAATAGTAGAACGGGAATGAAGACCCGCCTAATCGAAATTAATGTGCTTCCAGGCGATAAAGTGTCGAAGGAAAACCATTTGTGTTCCAGGTGCCCACATACAATTCTCCGTTAACATCTTCGCCATAGGTGCTAATATAAAATTGATGCCCTAATACCTCTGATTGCCAACTCCCTCCGGCTTGGTGCATAGCCCATATCTGTCCACTGCAAAAATCGCTATAAACATAATAGCCGTTCAACATAGGATATTGGGAACCTCGATAGACGAATCCCCCAATTATGGAGCAGCCCTGGGTGGCTGCATGTGAATATTCATAGGCAGGAAAAACATTATTGGGTATATTTTGGCAGCGTGTCGCATAGTTTGGATGATCAACTGTTTGGTCATATGTACCCTCGAAACAGCGCCAGCCATAATTGGCTCCGCCTGGTGAGCCAGCCATTTCTACATTAATTTCTTCTCGGAGCCATTCGCCGACATCGGCAATGTACAAATCCCCTGTATGAGAATCAAAGCTAAATCGCCAGGGATTACGCAAGCCGCGGGCCCAGATTTCGCCACAATGGCTGCTGTTGGCATAAGGATTGTTGGGGGGAATGGAGTAATGACCGTCATCCTCTGTACGGTCGCTATCACAAGTGGGTGGCAAGCCTTGATTGGAATCAACATCAATGCGCAATATTTTGCCCAATAAGACATCTAGCCGTTGCCCATGATCAGCTGGATCATGGGGTTCAGTGCTGCCAAAGTGGGGATCAGGACCGCCGTCACCTGTGCCAATATACAAATAGCCATCAGAACCAAAGGCCATATCGCCCCCGTTATGAACAGGACTTGGATCTAAGTTTGAATCATATTCGCCTGTTTTGGGAACTTGAAGTATGAGCAGACCTGAATTTGGATCGGCAATATTGGGGTTGCTGGGATGAACTGTGAAACGCTCAATATGGATTCTAAAGTTTTTCTTGGATGTGTAGCTGACGTATACATAGGGTTTGGTAGGAAAGTCGGGATGGAAAACCAAGCCTAGAGCACCTAATTCCCAATTTGATTGTTCCGTTACACGGTCTTCAATATCTAGAAACGGGGTGGGCAGCAATGTTTGGTTAGACAGCAAAATGCGGATAACACCATTTCTTTGCAAGATAAACAAACGGCCGTCTCCGGCATGAGCAATATCGCTGATGGTATTATTGTTAAAGTCATCGGTGATGGGAGTTAGTGTGATTCCCGAAGGTAATGGCCTTGTGCGTATGATGGGTAGATAGTGATGATTATTGCCCTCTGACTCGGCACGAATGGCTGAGGCAGTAGGTTGATCTTGCCTGTAGGCCCATACAGGTATTAGCAGACAGGCAAGACAGAAGAATAGTAGGGTATGATAGTGCGCTTTCATGTTTCCTTTTTGCTTATTTTTGGGATTTGTTTTATTCCAGCTTGAGAATAAGCAGCTGGCCCTGGCCCTTTTGTTCAAAGATGTTTTCTTGGGTTACGTAGATATAATTTAAGCCGCCGTTTTCATGGCTGTTTGTTAGATTAATAGGAATTTGTAAATCATTTGTGGTAGCGGAAGTTGTGACAAGCTCTTGGATGTGTAGAGCCGTGTTAGCTTCAAAGGGGTCTAAATCAAAACCATCCCCAGGTACACCATCTGTAAACAGACCGCCTTCTATGATAAGGACTCGAACGGTTTTGTGTGTGCGACTGCTTACCAGCAACAATTGGTTAGGATCAGAGACTGTTGTGGGAATGGTTTGGCCGATAATCGAAGCGATAGGGGCCGATGGCAGATGATCACGGATGAGGGCTTCGCCACCTCCCTGGCTTTGTGATTGACGAGTTATAGTTCCTGTTAGAACAGGACCATTTTCAAATGAGGCAGTCATTGTCGTTCCGACAAGTTCAAGCCCGGAAACACTGCCTGATTCATGGGGACCTGGGGCACTTACACCCCGAATGGAAGTGGGGTCTACGTCAATAGAAAAGATGAGCTTTTCTCCGGGATCGAAATCATCGAAATTAAGAATAAGAACATCAAATCCCCCGTCATGAGCGTGAGCATATGTCCGGTTTATAAAACCGGTGCTGTCGCGGCCTGATTCTAAGTCGAAGTCTTTAGCTACTACATCGCCAGCGACACCGTTGGGATCAAATACCATGTCGGGTAAAACGGCCGTTCTTAAATCAATTATTATTTGGGAAATGCGTTCCTCGTGTGTGGGTAAGTTGGTGATGACAAAAGAACCAGGAGTAAAAGTGCTGGCATTAATCGCCCCTGAGGGCGTTATTTGGACCAATACCTCAGGCGAAGGCAAGAGTTGCTCGGGCTTAAACAAGAGCGGTAGATAGATGTCAGGGGCGCTACCAATTATTTGTTGTGAAGGTGCCAGGGCAAAGAACGGCCGTTTTGCTTCTGAAAATAGCCCAACACTTGCTCCTGTCAAAATAAACCACGCTAGCAAGGCACGGTTCAGTTTTAGATTAGAACCTAGCAAATAGTGCTCCTTTGGCTAAATGATTGGGCTTTATGCGTGTAAATTGTTTCCTTGGCTGCATAGCTTGCTCCCGCAGGGGCTTATTATAACATAATCTCTTGTTTGCCAACTCTGGTAGATGTGACAACATGGCCATTTTAAGTTGCCTCAATGTTTCCTGTGAACTTGGCTATTTGAGTTGTGAACCAGCGTCAATAGCATGATAATCTCTACTATGTCTTCAAAAATCTATTTCTTAACTTTGCTCATCTTCCTGCTGGGCTGCCAGAGCAGTGAAGATGTATTAGAGAGTGTGACAGCAACAATGACGGTTGCGATAACGGATCAAGTTGAAGATAACACGAGCATAGCTACGGCCATTCCGCATGCCACCTTGCCCCCCCCAGCACGACCCACCGCTCCTGCTATTGTTCCCACAACACAAGTAACGCCATTACTGGATGATGTGTCGGCCGAAACGGCCGTTCCAATTGCATTACCCCAAGGGGCACTGATTGCTATTACCATGCAAAGTCAAGTGGCTGTCCTGCTGGATGAGATTCCTGAAGAGATGCGTGAGCGTGTGGCAGAGTATTTGTTGAACGAAACGACCGAATTCTGGATAGATCGCGCCCAACGACAAGTCAGATTGACCGCGTACCGTTTGAATTTTCGGCCGTTTATCCAAGAAGGCAAAGGACAACTGCCCCTGCCACCACCCCAGCTATGGCAAATTACACTCGATCCCAATGACACACAACGACAAAACATAGATGGTCATGATCTGGTGTTGCTCAACTACACCTTCAACAGCACTCTTCTCACCGATGTCTACTCACCCGTAGAGTCTGAACCTGAATTGGGCGTGATTGGCGGCCAGTGGCGGGAGCAATTCATCTTACCGCTTGACCCTGACCTGCTGCTGCAACGCACGGGCAACGCTTGTCTCAATGAAGCTGGCTTCCCCCCCCATAGCTACGATTCAGAAAACACCTTTCTCTTTTATGATCATGCCTGTACGGCCGATAGTGGTGGCTCTGTCGGTTGCCATCGCAACCTGCTGCCAGGTTTTTCTTGCCAAGAAATGCTTGACTTTCGCGTAGGCAAAGTGGCTACAGAGATGCACTTTGAACGATTGGCCTGGGATGATGCTCTGGCGAATTCTGTGCGAGTAGGGCCAATCGGGGCAGCAGATAAGGCCGACCTCCTCGTTTACAGCCCCGATTTAACCGATTACCGCTTAGTCTATCGCTATTTTGAGGCCGATGATTGCGCCATCCAGGAAAACGCAGTGGGCGGTAGCGGTTGGCGACGGCTGTTGCAATTCTCGGCCACAGCCTACAATATTGGTGGGGCAGCTCTACACATCGGCCCCGTCATTGAAGACCCCAGTATCAATGTCTTCCGTTATAACTCTTGCCATGATCACTTCCATTTTGACTTTTACGGTACATTTGCTTTTGCGGCAGGTGATGTAGCTGATGCCAGTAAACAAGCTTTTTGCGTGGAAAGCACCAACCGCTTTAGCAATAACGAGAGCTCACCTCTCACACATCCCTACAAATGCACCTTCCAGGGTATACAAGCCGGCTGGGTAGATGAGTATGCGGCTGGATTAGATACACAGTGGGTCGATATTACGGAAATTCAAGTGGATGAGATGGTAACGGCCGATCTCACCTTCAACTTAAACCCGCAGCAATTCCTTTGTGAGGGGGAAATGAGTTTGAAAGAGAATGGGGACATTTTGTGGGAGGCTAGTGGCCTTCGCACCGATACGGGCTTCCCTATCTCCCGCCCAGCCTGTGCCTTCGCGGCAGGCTGGGATGCCAATAATGAGGCTACCGAGCAAATTCCCATTCCACCCATTGGCAGCTTCGTGACTGAACCATGCCAGCACGGAGAGTTAGGCCCATTGCGTAATTGTGGCTTTGTGGAGCAAACGGCCGATCAGACCTGTGATCCAGGCGCAACTGTTAAACTTGATGCCCAAATTCCGGCCAACGCTGCCCCCCAAGTGCTGCGAATTTGTGACGTGAGTGCTTTACTTGGCGTCGGCACTGCCTGTATCTTTGAGGAAGCACTGGCAAATGTGATTGTGGAGCAGGCGGGGCAAACGGCTGAATTCACTTGTCCCCTCCCCCGATCTGCTGACGAACCAGGTGGAAGTTTTGCCACTTACATTGCACCAGTTTTTCCGCCAGATCAAACGGTCCATGTTAGCTTTGAGCCCTAAACGAGTCATTTCAACAAGAACTAGCCTAAAAGTACCCGATCTTCCTATTTTTCTTCTCCTTTTGTTTGTCACGCCATATAATTCCTCGCTGATTATAATGAACATTGATGAGGTAACATGGACAAACGTTTGTTCGGGCAAATTCTGATTGTTTTGGGATCACTGTTGTTTATTGTTGCTTGTGGTAGCTTAGAAGAACCGACACCGCAAGCTGTAGGTCAGGCTACTTTACCGTCGCCAACGGATACGGCCGTTCCCACTCTGCCACCGACAGACATCCCCTCACCTGTTCCCACTGTTGCTCCCCCTGGCCAGCCGACGGCACACCCCACTCGCACCCCAACTGTGACACCCTTACCCACGAACACCACCACAGCCACACCAACTGAAACGCCGCTGCCATCGGATACTCCAACCCCTTCCGTGACACCCACCTCTACGCCCGCGCCACCGCCTTGGGATATTTTGCCTTACCTCTGGCATCCGCTAGATAATGCGCCAGCAACCCCATTTGCACCGCTGCCAGCACCCCCACCTCTGGCCATCGCACCGGGCAACCCAACTCCGTATCTTTCTCAATTTCGGCTTATTGGCTTTTATGGCAGCCCCGAAGGGCGCGGTTTGGGTATCTTGGGCAATCAATTCCGCAACGAGACAGTGCGCATGATTCGGGGCATTATCCAGGAGTATCAGTCCTATGCAACGGACAGCCGTTACCACATGCCCCTTTTCCATATGATTACAACAGTAGCCAAAGCCTGTGTTGAACCCCATTTGCCCAACTGCACCACCCACGTCAACACCGATCTGATCTACGACTGGATCGTGACCGCCGAAAACAACAATGCCGCTATCATCCTGGATATCCAGGCTGGACGTGGCTCACTGCTCGAAGAATTCAATCGTGTGCGGGAATTTCTCTACTTCCCCCATGTTCATTTAGCCATTGACCCCGAATTTCGTATGAACGATGAGCAAATACCCAACCAACAAATCGGCCAGATGGATGCCGCTGATATCAATATGATTCAGGCCGAGATGAATCAAATTGCTCTGGAATTAGGGGTTAATCGCGTTCTCGTCATTCACCAATTCAAAGACAGTATGCTCACTAATAAGCAGGATATCATCAATTATCCCCATGTTGAATTGGTCATTAACGGTGATGGCTATGGCCCCCCCGGCCCCAAAATTCGCAACTATTTGCAGTATGCCAACGAACCTGGTTTTGAATATGGTGGTTTCAAGATATTCACAGATCAGATAGATGATCAACTCATATACGATGTGCCATTTATGCTGCCCCAACAAGTGATGACTGTGCTGGAACCCCAGCCGGCCATCATCATGTTTCAGTAACAACCGAGGAGCTTAGTTGCCTAGTAGCAACCAAGCTCCTTTATCTAGTAGCTTTACGCCGTCACAGGCTCGGCCGATTGCTTGAGGCCAGTTTCTAACTGGGATAGTAAATTCTGCATTTCCTGAATTTCATCCAAATTGAGAGCTGCCCAAGGGGCATAGAAATAACGATCTGTCAGGTGTTCTGCTTCTTCCCGTACTGTCTGACCTGTTTCTGTTAAGGTATACACACCATCGTTTTCGCTCAACCATCCACGTTTAACCAGACTCGTGAGGGCTTGGGCATAATCGGCCGTTTTGTATCCTCGATTCTGCCGTCTTTCGGCAATGGCCTCGACCGTATTGGCGGTCTCTTGCCAAATATCACTCAATGCCTCCCAAGCATGACCACTTACATGGAATGTAGATACATGAGCATCATCACGAAAAGCTCCAAGGCAATCCAAAGCATAGTCGATTCGCACCAAAGGTGCAGCATTTTCTGGCACAGGCATACCAACCAGGGCTGCAAACCCAGGTTTATCTGGTTCGGTTGTCTGGGTGATGCTGTTAACAATACGGTCGAATAGATCGGCCAAACGATTTAATTCAGCTTCAGGCATGGGCTGCAAAGTGGCTACTGCACCCCAAAAGCTATCGAGATGTTTTTGAATAGCCTGACGGCCGTTATCTGTCAAATAATAAGCATGACCACTCCCATTTTGGCCGGGCTGAAGCTGGTCAGTTTCAACCAGTGATTGTAGAAAACCATGCAAAGTTTTTGGCTGCACATATGGGAAGCGTTGTGCCAGATGATCGATGGTAACGAGGCCCTTTTCGTTGGTAGAGGCAGTTAGGAGGGAGAGTGTCGCAAACGGCCGATCCAACCCTAACTCTTCACGCACAGCCTCTGTTTGCTGCCTCACTGCCTGGAACAGCTTGCCTGCCATAGCCAACACCTGGGGCCATAACTCTTTGCGCTCTGATACCACCTTGTCTCCTACTAGCGTCTGCAGATTACGCTGCAACTGGAGCAAACGACGGAGTAACTGCGCCAGCTGACCGTTGCTTAACTCTGCCCAAGCAGCAAAGAAAATATCGTCCGTTTTTTGCTCAATGGCCTCGCGCACAGTGCGTCCCGCATCAGTAAGAGCAAATTCGCCATCATGTTCTGTTGCCCAATTGTGTGCTGCTAACTCGCGCAGGGCTTCTGTGAAGGTGGCGATATCATGGCCACGGAAGCCAAGCTGCTCGTGTAGAGCCTGTCCTGTGTTTAGTCCATCGCGCCATAGAAATGTGAAGGCTTCCCAGGCTTGCCCGCTCAAACCAGGAGCAAGAAGCCTACAAGCCGCTAAATGAGCATCGTCGCGGAAGGCATTCAAATCATCGAGATACTCATCCAGTTTTACTTGTGGCGGAACATCACCACCGCGATGCATACGGCGCATGGCTTCGATGTTCCACCTGTCTGTATCGTCCCCTTGTCCCGCACTGCGTTCAGCAATGTCGCCGATCAATTCTACCAATTGCCCGAGACCGTTTTCGGACAAGATCTCGATCCTGCTTAATTCGGTCGTAAAGACAGTGTCCACGGCCGTATACGCCTCCCGTCCCGCTGGGGTCAAAAGATATTCACCCTCAGATTCACCTGCTGCCAAAAAGCCATCGGCCAGCATATTTTGGAAACGTTCCTCATGGACCTGAGCAGCGATGTAGGGAAAGCGTTTGGCAAAATTGGTGGTGGAAATGGGGTGTGGTTCCAAGCCTAATCCTTGCCAAGTCACGAAGAAGTAGCCAGGTTTGTTGAATCCAACTTCGGCCATGATGGGACCAGTTTTGTAGGTGTAAAGTGGGGCGGCTGCCCCCAAGGCACCGTTAGCGAGCTGCCAGATCTTTTTGATACCTTCTTGGCGTAAACCATCATTTAACTGTTTTAATAATACCTCTAGGTCAGCCAATTCCTCGCGGGTTAAGGCATTCCAACTTGAGTAGAAGGCGAGTTCGGCTGCTTGGGCAGCCTCATCACGCACCGCCTTGCCTGCGTCGGTGATAGTGTAGGATTCGCCATCTGCTGCCAGCCACTTTTGGGCTACCAGACTTTGGAGAGTGGCTGTATATGCCTCAAGGCTATGGCCACGCCGTTCGCTAAACTGTTGGCTGATGGTAACGGCCGTTTGCGGGCCGTTGTCCGCAATGTAGCCCAATGTTTCCCAGGTAGACCCGCTCACATTTTGAGACATCCAACTAGCTCTACTAGTGTCATTATGGAAATAGCTCAAGTCGGTCAAATATTGATCAATCCGAACCGGAATGGCAGCTTCTGGGCCAGGATCGCTTTGACGGCTCATGAGGAAGCGTATTTTGGGAGTTACGGCCGTTTCTATGGCTTGCACGATCCGTCTCAATAATTCAGCCAGATGCTTCATGTTTGCCTCAGGCATGGGCTGTAAATCAGCAATAGCCTGTCCTGTGGCTTGATAAAAAGCCGCCATGCCTTGATGGCCGAGCTCACTAAGACGAAAGCTGTTTTCATCAAGCCTGACGAGCAAATCCCGCCCGCAGGTAGCAACCAAAACTTCCCGATTCTTGTCAATGGTGCTAAAGGGTAAAACGGTTTGTACTAAATCCATTGTTAATGGTTCGGGGTCAACGCCATTTGCAAAAAAGAGGCGCAGCCAATCGCCGCCGCGAAAGCCATGTTGGGTTAATATTGGCTGCATCGCTTCTTGATAATGCAAGCCAAAGGCTTGAACCGTTTCTTGAATAAGGGGCAACAGGTGATGAGAGGACATGATGATCTCCTTTTGAAAATATAGATTTATTTCTCCCACATTGGGAATAACCAACGATTTAATTAGATGCTGATATGGGTAGTCATCCAGACGAGCGTGACAAGGAGGGGCAGGGTGATTAAATATTGTCCCATCACGCTACGTCAGAATGACATTTGGAGGGGTTTAGTACTGTTTTATACGCGGTGGCTGTGTAGATTATTGACATTTGCTCCGATTTTGCCAGTCTCAATTATTTTACTTTGCCGTCTCAGGGCAAGGGGTGGCTACTTCAAAGGAAACTTGGATGCGGATACGGCGAAGTTGGCCTAAGAGATGTAAGGCAGTTCGCAGTTGGTAGAAGAACGACCGTCCCTCTTGCGAACGTGCCAAGTCAACTAATTGCCATCGCTTATCTATATCGGCTAATTGTTCACGTCGCCGATGTTCCATCAAATAACTTTCATATTGTGTATTCATGATTTACCTCCGTAGGTATAAGAGATATTTGTAAAATTAGAAGGCCCTATCTAATGGTTATGTGCGCCTTTGGGCAGATATTTGCCAGTTGGGGGTCGCTTGGCCATTGGCCAAGACCTTCTCTCCCAACCATTCAAACCCATTTGGGCCGATGTCCGAAAAAGTGAGGCGAGAAATGACAGTTGTGCCATTTGAGGCTGTTTGCTCGCTCGTTAGCACAATTTTGCTGTCTTGGCGGCCCCCTTGCCAAAGACCTGTATGCCCACCCGGCATGCCAAAGAAGGAAACCTGCCATGCATTTTGTGGGGAAGAATAAGTGCGTATACTCATGCCTGCATAGATTTCATTACGATAGTTATCTTGTATCGCATAGCCATTCAGCGTGTAATGTGTATGCCATACGGCTTTCATCTCCTTCCAGCTACCGTTTGCCATCAACAACCGATCAGAACAGTCGAATTCGCCGACCATAAAAGCAAACAAATCGAGTTCTTTTGGTGCTTCTGGATGTGGTTGCCCATAAGGCAGGTTCGAATTGGGATCGTTATGATTAAATAGCATGTTGTGCGCTTTCCTTCGTTATTTACTGCCACAAACTGACTGAACTGAAAAAACTACGAATGACACCAAAAACACAAAATCTCTCTCTGGAGACTTTACATCTTTGTATGAGCTTTTTTCGGGAGACTCAAACATCGTGCGGCAGCAAACTTTTAACTCTATGGTCTATCCAGCCAAAAAGACAGTTAGTGCCTGGAATGTATCTTGAACACGTTCCCCACTTTGGCTGTAGCATTTGGCGCCTTCCACACGACGCTCAGATAAGTAGCCCGTGGCGCTAAGCTGTTGTAAATGGCGGGAAACGGCCGATTGACTTAATGCCAATTCATTCATAATGTCTTTGGAGCAAAGCTCACCTTGTTGGCTTAGCAGGTGCAATATACGTAAGCGGGTATCATCTGCCAGGGCATTGAGCCTTACTAAAAGTTCTGAACGGCTCAAGTCAGGTGAACTGATCTGTACACCTTGTGGTAGTCGTGCTCCAAAGAAGAGCCAGAATAGCCTTTCCGTTTTGAAGACCCGCAAATAGGGGCCAATGTGGGCTGAAGGAACAAAGATAAGTTGGTCTAATTCAGCTCGTTCTAGCATTTTGCGCCAGCCTTCTGGCACTTCCTGGCCAATGATCTGCCTTGTGGCTTCCCAGGGAGTCATACCTACAAAATCAATCTGCTGAAAAGCGGTCACCGATGCTTGCAGCATGGGTGCTACCCTTGCCCATTCGGCGGCGAAATAGTTGTCCCACATTGTTTGTAAATGAGAGACGATTCTGGCCTGCATGGCTGGTGGATCAATTAATAATTGATAAGCCTCGCTTTCGATCTGCAAATTGATGTATTTGGCTGAAAAGCGAGCCTGCAAGTAGTCTAAGAATGTGCCGATCGTAGCCAATATATCTGTGGGCTGTGCTAGAGGCGTTTCTTCACCTTCACAGGGTAAGTTGATGTAGGTGTGCAGTATAGCATCCCGCAGAAGCTCTGGTTCTAGATTTGCCAAATGATTGATATAGGCTGGGAAGCTGGGCCAACTACGATCAGGGATGACGGCATAATGGAGACCTTCTAGTATGAGTAGATTGTCATGAGCAAGTGGGGCAGGTAGAGAAGCGGCCGTTTGTGTCAACCATTCTCCATACCCCGATGTCTCATCTGCCTTGTTCAGTAAATTCAGGCTATTCAGGACATTATGAGCTGGTTCCGTCGCCACACTAACAATTGGCTGAGGTGAATTTAAGACAAAAGTTGCATCTTGTGCAGGCATAATATTGTTTTCCTTTTACCCGGTCAAACGGGTAATACGCATATTGTATACAGTAAGTAGGACTGTGTCAACCCCTAATTATGCGTTTAACCGGGTTTTGCGCAAGATTCGTGCGGTTTTGGAATGCTAATTAAGATTACAAAGGAGGATTGTGTCTAGAGTTCTCCTCTTACCTAAAATGAGAACCGTCTTAAGAAGATAGCACTATAATAATAAATGGGTTATCATTCCGCTTAGGTTTGGTTGGTGAAGGCACGAGGGAAACTCCTCCCCCCCCCAACTGGCACGAGAAACACGACTGGAACACACTGACCAAACTTAGGGTATGCACCCTCTCCCTTTTGCCTTTGCAAATCCCGCAAAATGATGCTCAGACTGCTACCCTCCTGGCAACTGAGTAATCGAAAAGAGCCACTTCTTGGCAACAAGAAGTGGCTCTTTTATTATGAGAAGATAGGGTAAAGTTGTTGTTTAGGCAGCAAAAAGAGGTTCCGGCAAGCCAAATACGGCCGTCTCCATGACAAATACAGTACCAGCCAGGGATTGCTCAGCTAGCTCCGCTTCACTCAAACCCACTGAAGCTGAGGTAACATACAACTGATTTAATTCTGGCCCGCCAAATATACAACTTGTGGGCCGTTGTACAGGCATTTCCACGATCTGGTCAATTGTGCCATCAGGGGCAAAACGAATCACCTGCCAGCCATCCCAGCGCGCGCTCCAGATACATCCTTCAGCATCTACGGTTAGCCCATCAGGAAAACCTGTCTTATGGTGGACAAACACCCGCTCATTGCTGATTGCACCTGTCTCCGGCTCAAAATCAAAAGCATAAATGTTATAGGTGGAAGAATCGGCATAATACATATACGATTATCTGGGCTCCAGCCTAAGCCATTGGAGACGGTGACATTGCGCCGCATGGTGTGAAAGCTGTAGTCACTGTCTAGGCGATATAGGGCACCGATAGGTTTGCCCTCTTTCATGTCCATTGTGCCGGCCCAGAAACGGCCGTTTCTATCACACTTGCCATCATTAAAACGTGTCTGCGGTAGATGGCTCTCAGGGTCAACAATTGCCTCCAAGATGTTGGTGTGTGGGTCGAAAAAGGCTAATCCTGTTTGCAGAGCAACGATAAAACCGCCAGATTGGCGCAAAGCATAACTGCCAATCCGATTGGGCATTGTCCAGCTATTATGTTGGTCCGTCCCTGGATGATAACGTTGTAGAGACGGCCGTTGTATATCTACCCAATACAAGGCCTGTTCCGCTACCGACCAAACTGGCCCTTCACCTAAAATATCCTTCGCCTGAAAGGCAACTTCTACTTGCATACTTGGGCAGACCCTAGATTTTTCTGAAAATCCGATGCCTAATCATGATTTCACTGGAAAGATGACGCAGATAAACGCAGATGACGCGGATTTACTTTGGAATCTTTGCGCTTTTGCGTGAGCTTTTTTCGGTAAACTCAATAATCTACACAACGATATTAACCAATCGCCCCTTTACCACAATCACCTTACGTGGTTCTTTGTCCTCAAGCCAGCCTTGAATTTTCTCTGAGGCCAGGGCCATTTCTTTGAGGGACTCATCGCCCATACCTGCTTCCGCTTCAATTTTGTCACGCACACGGCCGTTTATCTGCACCACCAAGGTAATTGTATCTTCCTTCGCAGTTTCCTCATCCCAAGTGGGCCACGGCTGCTGATGGATACTGTACGGCTGGCCCCGCTGCGCCCATAACTCCTCAGAAATATAAGGAGCGATAGGGGCTAAAAGGAGCAGCATACTAGTAATGGCCTCATGCCAAACGGCCGTTTCCACATTTTTCCCTTTCTTGGCCGCCACAATCTGATTACGGAGTTCCATAATAGCCGCAATCGCTGTATTAAAAGAAAAACCCTCCATATCGGCCGTTACTTTGCGGATGACTTGATGTGTCTTGCGTCGTAGATTGCGATTGGCCTCCGCATTAACTTTGTTGGAAACATACTCATGCGTAGCCACATCCCAGACATCAAATAGCAAGCGTTGTGGCCCCTTAATACCGTCATAGTTCCAAGGCCCACCCTGTTCCCAACGCGAGAAGAACATCAAATAGGTTCGCACCGTGTCTGCCCCATACTGCTGTACCAAATTATCTGGGGCGACAACATTGCCACGTGACTTGGACATTTTCTCGCCATCCTCGCCCAGCACCATGCCCTGATTAAACAGGGCCAACATGGGCTCATCATGATCCACCAGCCCCATCTTCTTCATCGCCATAGTGAAAAAGCGAGTATAAATCAAATGCATTGTGGCATGTTCAATACCGCCCGTGTACTGGTCAACGGGCAGCCAATAAGCCCCTTCCTCGGGGTCAAATGGCCCTTCTTCATAATTGGGACTTAAATAACGATATTGATACCACGACGAGCACATAAAAGTGTCCATTGTGTCTGTCTCACGCAAAGCAGGCTGGCCGCAAATAGGGCACTCCGTGTGCAAAAAGGCCTCGTGGAAGCGCAGCGGGCTTTCGCCAGTGGGCATAAACTCTACATCATAAGGCAGTATGACAGGCAAATCCTCGTCCGGCACAGGTACGGCCCCATGCTCGGGGCAATAGATTATGGGAATGGGCGATCCCCAAAAGCGTTGGCGGCTAATGAGCCAATCACGCAAGCGATAGTTGACGGCCGTTTTCCCCACTCCACGCTCTTCCAACCAGGCAATGACTTTGTCGATTGACTCACTCATAGGTGTGCCATTGAAATGGGCTGAGTTGACCATATACCCATCTGTTTTGGACGTGTAAGCTTCAGTCAAGGGGCCGTCCTCGTCTGTGCGACCTGGCATACGAATGACCTCAACGATGGGCAGATCAAATTTGGTGGCAAATTCGAAGTCGCGTTCGTCATGAGCCGGTACAGCCATAATGGCCCCTGATCCATAACTCATCAGCACATAATCAGCAATCCAAATGGGAATACGCGCCTCATTGACGGGGTTGATGGCGTAGCCACCGGTAAAGACCCCTGTTTTTTCCCGATCGGCCGTTTCTCGATCAATGTCTGTCAGCTTCTGGGTTTGGGCAATATAAGCATCTACAGCGGCACGTTGATCGGCAGTTGTCAGCTTATCCACCAGCGGATGTTCAGGAGCAATGACCATAAATGTGGCTCCCCACAACGTATCGGGGCGGGTGGTGAACACCTCCATGGGATTACCCTCTTCGGTGTAGAAAGTGACATCAGCTCCTGTGGAACGGCCGATCCAATTCGTTTGCATCACCTTCACCCGTTCTGGCCAATCAATCTGACTAAAATCGAGCAACTCCTCCGCATAATCCGTCGTCTTGAAGAACCACTGCTCCAAATCCTTCTTGATCACCGGCGTACCACACCGTTCACAGTGGCGATCATCGCCCCACACCTGTTCCCGGGCCAGCGTTGTATTGCAGTTTGGACAAAAATCCACCGCAGCCATTTTGCGATAAGCTAAATCTTGGGCAATGAGTTGCTTAAAGAACCACTGTGTCCATTTGTAATAGCTGGGGTCGGCTGAAACTGCCTCCCGCTCCCAATCAAACATGGCCCCCATACTGCGCAACTGCCCCCGCATCTTCTCGATATTGGCAAATGTCCATTTGGCGGGGTGGATATTACGGGCGATGGCCGCGTTTTCGGCGGGCAAGCCAAAAGCATCAAAACCCATAGGGAACAGAACATTGTAGCCCTTCATGCGCATATAGCGAGCGCGGGCATCACTAGGGGTCATGGCATACCAGTGGCCAATATGCAAATCGCCAGAGGGATAGGGGAGCATTGTCAAGGCGTAATGCTTGGGCTTGCTCTTGTCAATCGTTTGCCGATACAAGCCGGTCTCTTCCCATCTTGACTGCCATTTCTGTTCAACTGCTTGTGGGTTATAACTTTCGCTCATAGGTTAGCTCCTAAAAATTTTATTGCTTTGGGTGCAAAGTCAGGCACGTTTTCTTGGGCGGCACTGTGGCCGCCAGTGGAGTAGGTTTCTAGTTGGATGTTGGGAATTTTCTCTACATAATAGGCAGCATATTTGTAGGGAATCA
The DNA here is from genome assembly GCA_965223555.1 of Promineifilaceae bacterium (SeqCode). Taxonomy (GTDB): domain Bacteria; phylum Chloroflexota; class Anaerolineae; order Promineifilales; family Promineifilaceae; genus CBDCWU01. The sequence continues at coordinate 297,319 of CBDCWU010000007.1, read as the reverse complement.
CATTGTCATCTTCAGACCAGGCTATTAATGTAGGCTGCTGTAAGGCAACTAGTGGATCAATATTACGACGAGCGGGAGCGGTAAGGATGAGATGTGTGATGCGAGCCGGGTGCTGCAAGGCAGTCTCTAAAGCGATGCCTCCGCCCCAACTTTTACCCAGGAGAACGGCCGTTTCCACACCCAACTCATCTAGCACAGCCACGATTACGGCCACATAATCATCATTGTCAAACGGCCGTTGGGCCACACTCTGGCCCCAGCCCGGCATATCTAAACTCACGACCCAGTAGCCAGCCTCTGCCAATGGCGCCATCATCGGTTCCCAGGTTTGCCAACCATTGCGCTGACTGTAACCGTGAATGCCCAGCACCAGGGGATCACCTTGCTGTCCGGCCACTTTGCCAAACACAGTGCCAAAGATTGTTTCGATAAATAAGTCTTCCATCTCGATTTACGATTTACGATTTACGATTGAGTAGCAGCAATCGTAAATCAAAAATCGGCAATAAAAAAGCCCCTCTCGTTCAGAGACGAAAGGGGCTTCGCGGTACCACTCTGATTGACGGCGGCTCATTTCTTCATAGAAAAGAGCTTGATGGACCCAAAGGGATTCGAACCCTTGACCTCCACAATGCCATTGTGGCGCTCTCCCAGCTGAGCTATGGGCCCTTGAAAAAACCATCCAACTCAAACACGTAACGAGTGCGATTCGTCGCAGGCTAACTAGTAATCAGTATCCGGTTATCAGTAATCTTATTACCGATAATGGGTCACGGATTACCGTTCACCAGCGCGGTTCCCAGGCGAGTTCGGGACAAATTTGTTGCGCTTTCAGCCTATGGCACAACTCTCTGACAATAACCACTGTTCACTATTTCAAAGAACACTGCTTACTGTTTGCCGTCTTCCCTACTACTCCTGTTCAATGCCTTTTCAAGACAATCTCTTTTGTTAATTGTTTGTAGTGGACCTGAGGAGATTCGAACTCCTGACCTCTACAGTGCGATTGTAGCGCTCTCCCAGCTGAGCTACAGGCCCGTTCCGAGAGAGGAAGAATATTAGCTTGGTCTGGGCTGGTTGTCAAGGGTGGAAACGGCCGTTATACTAGCCCCAAAATTTTTACTGGAGGCAACAATGAAGAAATATAATGTATCCCTCACTTACTGCGTACCCTGAGACTACAGCACACGAGCCGTCAGGGTGGCGGAAGAAATTGTGACAGATTATCAACATGTTATTGATCGTTTTGAGTTTGTTATGGGAACTAAAGGCGCCTTTGAATTTGAGGTAGATGGAGAACTGCTTTATTCCAAACAAACCATGCAAAAGCGACATGCTGAACCAGGCGAAGTCTTAGAGCTATTCAAAAATCATGTCGGGCCAGCAGTACAGCCTTATCCCCGTGACAATTAACGATTAACGATTTACGATTGATCTACTGCAATCGTAAATCGTCAATCTAAAATCGTAAATCTCCTTCACGTAATCCAATCCCGATTAAAAGAATCCCAATGGCGATGAGCATAGGAGCGGCGGCACTCTTGGCATATTTGGGCGCTGTCCACTTGTCCACTCTCTCGCCAACGCCAGCGCACTGTCGTTAAGTGATAGCTGCAAGTTGGTCGATGACAGAGAGGACAGTGCGCTCCCTGAGCCAGACCAGCTTGACCATAGCGCCGTTTGTCGCTGGGATTATTATCGCAAATTGCACATGTGTGGATAGTCATTTAAGTCAATAAATAGTGAGCAGTGTTTTGTTAGTAGTTGGTTCCTGACTGACTACTGGCTACTTACTGGTTACTGTATTGATAAAATCCTTCACCCGCTTTTTTGCCCAACTTCCCGGCCAAGACCATACGCTTGAGCAGGGGCGACGGCCGATATCTATCTTCACCCCACTCCTCAAATAAACCAGTCATCACGCCCAATACAGCGTCCAGGCCAATATGGTCGGCCCAAGCCAGAGGGCCATGCGGATAATTTGTACCCAACTTCATAGCCTGATCAATGTCCTTGGCAGAGGCTATGCCCTCATGCAAGGCGCTGGTGGCTTCATTAATGAGACAGCAGATGGTGCGAGTGCGGATGAGGCCGGGGCCGTCGGCAACAACGGTAGGTTCTTGACCTAAGCTTTGCCAGAATTCGGCGGCACGTTGGAAGTGGGAATTGGCCGTTTGCAGCCCCTTGGCTAACTCCACCATGCCTTCTAAAGGAATGGGAGGTACCATGCCAAAACCAACCACTCGTTCGGGATGGGAGACCCAAGATGCGGCTCGTGTGGTGCTAGTTGCCAGGGCTGACGTGAGCAGTACAGTTTGGGGTAATAAATAGCTGCTAAAAGCGCGTAATAGTTCTTCTTTAGCTGCGGCCGATTCATTATGAAGCTCAATAGCTACATCCGCGTCAGTTGCTTCAGATAATAAAAAGCCACTTTGCACAGCCGAAAAGAAATCCTCCACCAAATACATCACCACATCATGTTCCGCCTGACGGCATAAACGGCCGATTTCTTCCACAAACGGTGTTTCGCCAGCAATGACTACTTTCATGGCGTTTCCTCATCATACTGCAAAAAGTTGACAATCCATTGAGCCACAATCTCTGTGTCGGGTTTGGCTTGGGTCAAAGAGACCAAGGCCTCATCTACCTCCAGGCCATCATGTTCATGCACGTAATGGAGCAAGGTTTCCATAGCATCGGGCAGATATTCGGGATGACCTTGCATACCCAAAACGCGATTGCCAATGCTGTACATGGCATTGTGACAATGATCATTGCCAGCTAACCGTTCGGCTCCGTCGGGCAGGGTGATGACTTGATCTCGGTGGAGGAAGTTAAGGGTGCAACTGTCTAGGTTGGGCGTCATCCAGGCTTTGGGCGCGTTGATTTGGAACGGCCGACAGCCTATCCCCCAGCCCTTTTCTGACTTGTGGGCTATACCCCCTAATGAGTTGGCAATCATTTGATGGCCGAAGCATATGCCGACCAGTTTGCGTCTGGCAGCGTAGCTTTGGCGAATAAAATCAGCTAGTGATGGCAGCCAGTCATCATCATCATAAACGCCCTGAGGGCTGCCTGTCACCAAATAGGCATCACAGGCTTCTGGCGCTGGCGGGAAATCCCCTTCGGCCACATGATAAATCTCATAAGTAAAGGGGGCCTCAACAAACTGTAACAGTTTCACAAACTTAGTTGCTTCTTGTTCGCCATCAATAATATCTTTATTGTATACTGCGTCGAGGATGCCTATTTTCATGATTTACTCCGATGTCCAAATATACCCCATCTACAAACGCACCCAAAATTGTGGCACGATCCTATTTTCGGCATGGTTTATTTTTTGGGCGACCACAAGGGTTGCCCGTGAGCCATATTTGTAAAGATACTTTCTCCAGAAATGTACCATGCCCACTTTTCTGACTGGCCCATGGGTTTAGTCTGGTAAGTCTCTTGATAATTTATGAGTGAGTCTGGAGTATTTTAGACGCGTAATGGGAGCTGCTTACTATCTGTCAACGGCCGTTACCTCTCCAACCTCCACCCATCCTTGCAACTTATCCCCAGGCAAACTAATTTGTGTCCATTGGGGGCGTTGTTCCAGGATGTGAACGGCCGTTCCACTGTGTAAGTTAAATTGGGCAGGAGCTTGAGGATCAGGGCTGCTGGTAACGGCCGTTTCTGCCGCCACCACAATGGCTACTGGGCGGGTCGTTTCCTGATACAGTCGTGTGCCTAAAGAGAAGATGCCGCCCAATAGCAGGACGGCCGTTATCACCACCACCCCTCGCCAAACGGCCGTGCGCCGGCGCCGATAAACCAGCCAACAGAGGGCCAACACAAACCACAGAGCCACCGCAGCCACTGCCATCTCATTCAATGTTAGCCAAGAACGAGAAAAAATAGTCAGTTGATTGAGAGCCGATTCATCAGCCGCAATCTGATCCACAAGCTGTTCCCGCACCAATTGCAAATTAGCCCGAACATCAGCATCACGTGGTGCAAGCCGAGCCGCCCGTTCGTAATTCAAAATAGCTCGCCCCATATCATCCTGCCGATAATAGGCGTTGCCCAAATTGTAATAAACAGAGGTATCATGCCAACCTTGGGCGACGAGTTGCTCGTAGGTTTGGGCGGCTTCAGAGTAACGGCCGTTTTCATACAACTGATTAGCCACAGACAGAGTAGTGAAGTCGGTGGCTGTTTGGGCCTGAACGGCCGTTGCTGATAGTAAGCAGTAAGCAGTAAACAGTGAACAGTAAGCCGTAAGCAAAATCCATCTTTGCGCCTTTGCGCCTTTGCGTGAACCTTTTTTGGTGGATTTTCTTAGTATAGTCACAATATTTTTTCCAATTCTGAAATGACCTGCCGCGTTTGGGACACTGCTTCAGATGCTTGAATATTACCATTGACAGGGGAAAAACGGCCGATTTCACTCCAATGTAACAACCCTGCCACCTGCTCAATCACTTCTCCCGTTACACCTTGCTCCTGCAGCAATTGGCGCATCTGTGTTTGTGTCAAGCCCGTGATAGGTTGATCTAGTTTGAGGCTCAGATAGTGGTTGAGGGCTTGATGAACGGCCGTGTGACCATCCCCCTCCGCTTGCAACTGCGCCACCGCCTGCTGTGCCGCTTGTGAACGCCGCGCCAGCACGGGATCGAACTGTTGTTGGCGGCGTGTGCGTAGGAAATCGGCCGTTAGGGCGAGGAAGGGGATAAACCAGAGTACCCAGTAAAGAGGAGATTGGGAGATTGGATCGCTGCGCTTCTGGAGATTGGTGGGAGCGGGTTTGATGTGGCGGATGTCATTGCTGGCTGGTTCGGCGGGAACGGGCGCGGTATTTTCGTCAGCATTGGCTGAAACGGCCGTAGACGCAGGTAGCACATCGCCTGAAACTGTAATCGGAATAGGATCGCTGCTACTGGTTTCATACTGCCCTGTGTCGGGGTTGAAGTAAGTGTAGGTGATAGGTGGCAGAACAAAATCGCCGCCAGAGTTGGGAATGAGGACGCGCTGGTAGACGCGCCGACCGCTGAGGCGGCCGTTATCCACCGCCATTTGCACCCCATCATCCCCCGCAAAACTGCGCCAATTGTCCATCTCCGGCCACAGTGGCTCGGGCAATGTTTCCAAATTGCCTGTGCCGCTGAGGCTGACAAGTAGGGTGATGGGGTCATCGACGGCCACAGCGTTTTGGTCAATCACGGCACTTAGCTCAAACACGCCCACCGCCCCCGAAAAATCATCGGGCGCAGGTTGCGGCAACGGTTGCACCTGCACACCCACCGCTTCTGTATGCAAATTGTCCTTCTGCAAGGCTCCTTCCACACCTAAAGCGGTGGGGTCAATCGTCTGTTCACCAGCTAGCATGGGGAACAAGTAGGTGTCGAACTCGAAAACATGGTAACGGCCGTTGGCCGTCTCCACAATTTGCCGATTATCAGCTTGCTCGGTGCCATATCGCCAAAAATTACTGAATTCGGGCAAATCATAGGGCGCGTTCAGGCGCAACCCCTCACGCAAAAAAGCGCGAACTTTATAGATGATCTGCTGTCCCATATAGGGCGCGTCATTATCCACAGATGCTTCCATGAAAAAATCAGCATCACTCAGAGCCGCCAGCGAAGGATCAAGATTGGGGATAATGGGTTGTGTACCCTGTGCCACCTGCACCAGAATGGCATTAGAGAGGTAATCTTGCCCGTCAATGGTGATGCCAATAGGATTGATAACCAGATCGCCCGTTGTAATCGGCCGTAGCGTAAATAGATAAACCACCTCCGATGTCACATCGCCATTAATAATCGTCATCTGCGACGAGCGGCTGCTGCCTAACACCTGGAAATCAGCCAAACTGGGCAGCACTGGCTCGGAGTACGAATCAGCATTTTCGATGGTAATGGTCAGCCGGATGGTATCATCCGTGGTCACATCCGTTTTATCCACCGTTACTTCCCACGGCGGCGTTTGCGCCTGGACGGTGGAGCTTAGTATGAAAATTAGCCCGATGATGAAAAGAATTCGTTTAATCATATTTTGGAGACTGGAGACTGGAGATTAGAGATTGGGTAAGCATAGCGGCAATCTCCAGTCTCTAATCTCCAGTCTCTCTTTCTACCAATCATTCCCCCCAGGTCTGCCTGGAGCTTGGTAAATCTGCTGCAAATGTTCTTGCAAGGTTTCTGCATCTTGCGCCACAGCTTCCAATAACTGTTTGGCCTGTTCTGGTGTTAGCTGTTGCGCCTGAACGGGCACGTCGGATTGTTGGTCTTGATTTTCGGCCGTTTGCTGCTCGGCATTGGGATCATTTTGTTGTTCCTCGCTACCCTCAGGTTCCTCAGGATGTTGCTCCGCAACGCTTTGCCCGGCCGTTTCATTCTCATCCTGCTCCTCGTCACCACTATCCTGCTCCTCATCCTCTTCTTGCTCCCCTGCTCCCTCACTCCCCTGCTCCCCTGCCTTTTCCTCCTCCTCTTCTTCTGGCGGCTCTTCCTCTGGCTGTTGTTCCTCTTCCTGCTGCTGTTGCTGCTGCAACTGCTGCATGGCTAATTCCAAATTGTGCCGCGCATCCTCATCGGCCGGATTAAGGCGTAGGGCTTCCTGATACGCCTCAATGGCTGCTTCCCAATTTTGGTTGTTGAAGTGGACATTGCCCAAGTTGTAATAGGCGGATTGGGCCAGGGTGGAATCGGCCGTTTGCAAAGCCTCTTGCAACAACTGTTCCGCCCCCGCCAGCCCCTCCTGCCGATACTGTGTATTGGCTTGATTATAGACAGGCTCGGCCAACTCCGGCGCGACTTGCTGCGCTTCCGTGTAAGCTTGCGCCGCCTCATCATACGCGCCATTGGTAAAGGATTGGTTACCCTCTTGCAGCAATTGGGCTTCGCTGCTGCAGGCAGTGAGAACAAATGGAACAATCACCAACAGAGCGAATAAATTCGCGGCCACGGTTACAAAGCCCGCCTTCGCGGGCTGCTCTTCAGTCGGCGAAGGCCGACTTCGTAGTCGCCGCTGCGGTTTCAACCGCCGTTTATAAAGCATAACCTCTCCTCCGTTCGGGAATAAATTCAGCCACAATCAAGGCCAGCACCGCGATAGCCAAGAAATATTGATACCGTTCAATTTGGCGCGTTTCAAAAGCGGTGTCCAGCTTGGCTTGTTGTAAGGTGTCCAATTCATTGGCCAGTTCAGTAATCTCATCACCGCGACTGGTGGCTGGGAAGTAACGGCCGTTGCCCAAAGCCGCAATCTCCTGCAACGCCGTCTCATCCAAACGAGACATCACCACATTGCCCTGTACGTCCTGCTTGTAGCCCAGCAACTGCCCCCGCGCATCATACACAGGAATGGGTTGCCCATCAGGCGAACCAAAACCAATGGTGTAAATGATGACCCCTTGTTCTGCTGCTACTTGGGCTGCTGCTAACGGCTCACTGTCCTGATTTTCGCCATCGGTGAGAATGACAATCACCTTTTGGCTGGTTCGTTGACTGTCGAAGCCGCGCACGGCCGTATCAATAGCCTCACCAATGGCCGTTCCAGTGCGCGAAATCAAATTCGGGTTGGCATTCTCCAAAAAGGAACGTGCCGTCGTGTAATCCGAAGTCAGCGGGAACTGAATGAAACTTGCGCCTGAAAACAGTACCAGTCCCACTTCATCGCCGCCCAAATGATCCATCAACTCGGAAATGGTCTGTTTGGCTAAAAAGAGCCGATTAGGGCGCACATCCTCAGCCAACATGCTGGGCGAAATGTCTAAAGCCACCATCACCTGCACACCTTCCTGCTCCACCTCGCGCACCTCGCTGCCCCACTGGGGCCGCGCCAGCGCGAAGATGCCCAAGGTGATGGCTATAAACCAGAGACGAGTGCGCCAGCGACGGCCGTTCACATTCACCGCCCCCGTCAGCCGCGCCAGCAACCCCGCTTCACCCAGCCGCACCAACGCCTGCCGCCGCGCCCGCTGCGCCACCATTACCAGCAGCACTCCCACAGGTACAACCCATAACCACACCAAATAATCCACCGCGCCAAAACTCATATTCTCACCAATTGAGCCATTTGACATCGCCGTGTACAATTACAAAAAGGGCTCAAAGATAAATAAATGGACTTCTTCGATTGGGAAACAAACAACGAATGGTCAGAAAGATGGCTAAACTGGTTACGCCAAGAGCTCAGGCGAGATTTGGCAGAACAAAACTTCAGCATAGATTTCCTGGACAAGCTCAAACGGCGCAGACTGTCTTTAGCTATGATTCGTGACACCATTAACAATTCAAACATTTACATTGCCCGCTATTGATATGGCGACGGCAATCGCGTTGGTCTTTGGCAGCCGCAAACCCGCCTCTTCATTGCCTGGAAGCCGCGTTATCAACGAAGTCCAAGCCGCTTTATGACTGTCTTTCGCAAAGCTGATGGCATCGCGTATATGCAGGATTTTCCACCATTTCGGGAAATCTGCAGTCCAAAATAAAGATGAATATTTCACAAACAGATTTCCAAATCGAACTTGATAATTATCAAACAGGTCTACAAACAATCTTGCCCTCATACTTAAATGGTACATACACTGATGATGCTTTTTTAGACGAGCTTGCTCTTGTTTTGCAAAGCCGTGATTGGTTGGAATCAGCTCTAGCATCTGCGCCTCGTCTGGCTCATGAGCACCTCGCCACCATCGAATCACTTGATAAAAACCTTTTAGCCATTAAAGACCAACTCCTACAAAGTGCATCTTCCTTCTATCAAACATTTCGTCAACAAGCCCCACGTCCCCGTAGCCATTGGTGGTATTATTTGGACACAATCATTGTCCAATCTATTGCGCCATCACAACGGCTTGAGTTTTGGTTGCCATTAACAGCAGCATAATAACCCTTAATGGTCCTGTTTCCCACCCAATATTCGTCATAAGTGAAAACGTTGATGCATGGTCAGATCGAATGTCAGACCATCACATTGCCATGTAGCCAGGTCTATGGCATTTGGTTTGACAGAGCCAATAGTAGGCGCAGATTTCATCAATAAAGCAAACTCCTCAAATACTTGACGGGTGACACGATGAATGAACCGTACCGTGGTTATATGTGCTATCCGTACCATTTCTAACGAATACCCATTTAGATTACAAGCTTGCCTGATATTTTGTGAAAGGTTCCAGAAATCTTGATTTGGATAGCCAGAAACAAGGATTGCCTCGTTATTAAAAAGCCATTTTCTCAATTCTACACCTGGATTTTGCGGATAATTTTGTAGGCCTTGTTCAACTGATTTCGCAAGATATTTGATTGTAGCTGAGTCAGGTGCAAATTCTTGCATAGCCCCTTTGCCGTAAACACCAATTGTTGTGTGAAGGTTGCCCGTCTCATATTCAACCACAGGCGGTAAGATAGTGTGAACCTTGCGTATAAAATCTGAAATCACACGGGTTGTCTCTGCATCATATCGAAACACGATGCAGTAGCCTGCTTCCGGTTTTTCCACTTGGCGATTTGGCATAATACCGTCTAGCTGCCATATATCTTCGTTAGGAAAACTATCGAAGATGGCTTGTGCATTTGCGCTATAATCATCGAATGTCATGCTTGCCCTTTTATACTGAACGGATTGGTATCAGTTACCTATCCTAGGACTATGGAATCCTTCTTAAAACAGTCTGCCGCAAAAAGAACTCAATTACTAGTAGCCCTAATCCAATCGTAAGCCATTGCCCCATCAACTCCTCGAAATTAGTGAAAACCTGAATATCAATCTCCGACTTTTCCAGTTCGTTGATCTCTGCGTAAATCTGCTGCAAGCCTTCCGCATCTCGCGCCCGAAAATAGCGACCACCTGTTGTTTCAGCGATGCGGGTCAGCGACTCTTCATCCAGCAGCCCCTCATCGCCCACCAGAGGATCAGGCTTGCCGGCCCCAATTGTGTAAACCTTAATGCCCAAGGCTTTGGCGGCTTCAGCGGCCGTAATGGGAGCCACATTGCCCGCATTATTCACCCCATCCGTCAGCAAAATCACGACTTTGCTTTCCGCATCAGAATCCTTGAGCATATTGGAACTCAAGGCCAAGCCTGTGCCAATGGCTGTGCCGTCATCAATGCCCAGGGCTGTGGCCAAATCAACAAAACGCAACAGCCGTCCCAATACATCATGATCCACCGTTGGTGGGCTTTGCACAAAGGCTTCGGCGGCAAACACCACCAGACCGAGGCGGTCATACGGCCGTTCCAACACAAACTCGCCAATCACTTGCTTGGCCGCCTCCAACCTGTTCTGCGGGAAAAAGTCCAACGACCCCATGCTGCTAGAAATATCCAACGCCAACACAATATCCACACCCTCACCCTGAATAATCTCTGTCGTGTTCACCCGCTGCGGTCGCGCCAAAGCCACAATCAACAAAATCAGCCCCAGCCAGCGCAAAACGGGCAACAGTGATTGAGCTTTGGTACGCCAGGTTGATGTAGCGGCGGTTGTTTTTACCAGTCCCACATCTGCATAGCGCAACCCCGCTGGCCGCATTCGCGCCTTCGCCCAATTGGGCATCGCCACCAACACTGGAATCACCAGCAGTAAAAGTAGAAATAGTGGGTTTGCAAATCTAAACATAATCTGATTGACGATTGACGATTGGATTAAAATCGTCAATCGTTAATATCCTTCACTGCCACCACCAACTGCTTCGCTTCATCCGTAGCTCTTCGCGCATCTTCTGTCGTCGGGCGCACCTTGGCAAATTTCACCAAATCCGCCTCATTTAATAAATTGAGCAACAACTTTTTGTCCTCATTCTGCCAAGTTAACGGCCGTATCGTTTCCCGAATCTCTCCCGTTGTCTGTTCCAAAGTCATCAAGCCCAACGTGCCATCCAAATAACTACGCAGCACATCTGTAGTTTGCGCATAATAGTGCTTAAAATCGCCCCGCTCGGCCAAACCCGAGGCGGCAATACTGTCCAACTCATCTAATGCAATCTGGTGGGGCAAGCGAGTGTCAATAAAGGGAACGGCCGTTGCCCGCTCCCGCCCTCGCCACCATACAGCTGCCAATACAGCCACCAGGGCCAAAGCTCCCGCCAGCCACGGCCACCACACAGGCAACGGCAATGTGGCTTGCGGCTTAATATCTCGCAATCCCAAATCAGCCTCTGTCAGCACCGACTCTACGCGAATGGTGACAGGAACGGCCGTTACTTTCACCAACTCCCCCGCTTCATTCGCCACCGTCAAGGCCAACTCAGGCGTGCTAAACTCGCCCAACGTCCAAGCCATCACCGTCACTGTAAACCGCGAACTTTCTCCCCCGCCATTAGGTGCGCCATCACTCGCCGTCACGACCACAGGCGACTGTTCGCGTACCTCAAAATCTCCCCATTCCTGCTCCAATTGTGGCGCAACCACCCGCCACCCCGCAGGATGCACCACCGTCACCGCCACTTCAACCGCCTCCCCAATATGAGCCACAGGCTGAACGGCCGTCATCTCCGCCACCACTTCACTTTGGGCAACGGCCGTTCTTACTCCCAATACAAAAATAAATAACAATAAAGCAAAAACAGTTATCAATCGTGGGACAAAACGCTGGCAGAAAAAATGAAACTTCCATGAAGCGGCATCAGCCCCTTTTGTCATTCCGAACGAAGTGAGGAATCCCGACGGACTTGCTGATCCGTCGGGATTCCTCGCCGAAGACGGCTCGGAATGACATGAAGCAGCTCTCCGCAATACAAAGTCATGATCCGATAAGAACTGTCTCATCGCCGCTCCACCCGACGCTGGAAAAACTTTGCCAACGCCCCCACATATTCCGCTTCCGTTGTCACGCCAATCCTGTCCACCTTGGCTCGATTAAACATGCGTCGCTTAACGGCCGTCCTCTCAGCCACCTCCTCCCCAAACGCTTTACGCCAAGCCGCACTGCCCGTATCCACCCACACCAACTCGCCCGACTCCGCATCCTCCAAAGCCAGTAGCCCCACGTCGGCAATCTCCCGTTCCAGGGGATCATCCAAATCCACTGCCACCAAATCATGTCGCTTATTCGTTACCGCCAACACCCGCCCATAGCTGGCCGCATCCGCCAAAAAATCGGACACTAAAAAGACAATACTGCGCTGCTTCAACACGCGATTAATGGTGTCCAAAGCCAGCTTAATATCCGTACCGCGCCCCTGCGGCTCAAAAGCCAGTAACTCCCGAATCAGCCGCAGCACATGCCGCCGCCCTTTGCGTGGTGGAATAAATAACTCCACTCGATCCGTAAAAATCAATAAACCCACCCGATCATTATTGGTGGTAGCCGCAAAAGAGAGAACGGCCGTTAACTCCGCCGCCAACTCCCGCTTAAACCAGCCCACCGAGCCAAACTCACCTGAGCCACTGCCATCCACCACCAGCATCACCGTCAACTCCCGCTCCTCCACATACCGCTTCACAAATGGCTCCCCCATCCGCGCCGTCACATTCCAATCAATTGTGCGCACCTCATCCCCAGGCGCATACGGCCGTACCTCCTCAAACTCCATGCCACGCCCCTTAAAAACGGCGTGATACTCCCCCGCAAAATTATCATTCACCAAACGACGCGTATAAATCTCAATCTGGCGAATCTTCTTAATTAGTTCAGGTGTTAGCATAATATTTACGTTTGATTTCAAGAAATACCGTAAAAACGTTTTAGATAATCAGCGATTTGGTTATCTGAAACTTGCCAATTGGTACCCCTTACCTCTATTAACTTAGCTAGTCCCAGAACTTCACACGGATCACGACCTGATAACCTCTGCCTCTCTTTTTCTGCAACCCACATTTCTTCATCCCCTACCATTTTATTAGAGACGGTATACCCTAAATCCTCAAGTACAATGCAACAAGGAGCCATTGTATTACCAGCAGTTGTTAAGCGAATTTCCTTCTTCATGCTGTCACTCTACAAAAACCTTCTCCCAGTCACTATGCTCTGGAAAGAGTCGCCACACATTGCCATCTACAGCGCGGACATAGGTATCGCTATAACTATTGGAAGTGCGCTGCACGGCCGTTTCATACCCTGCTTCTACATCCACTGCCCAACCCAGGCGATCCCGTACTGATAGTCCCCCACTCATCTGCTCGCGCCATACTAGGCCAAACCCTCGTTGTGGTTGGAAAAAACCTGGTGGCGGTATGATCGTGGGGTCATCTTCCGGCATCCCTTCCTCCCACTCATCTGCATAAGCCATCCAGGCTGTTGTGGACAAGTTGTCATCAAAAAGTACATAAATTCTGCCCTCATCCTCCACCCAAAGCATACTCCCATGCTCAAAATGTTGTTCCGCGCCATTAGAAACAAGCGCCGCCGTCACGGGACAACTATTGGGCGCGGGGACAAAAAACCACGTATCGGGGCAATTCAAAATAACCTGCACCGAAGCACTCACCCATTCACCTACAACATTCGAGGCAAACATCAAAAATTGGGTGTGATTGCGGCTGTTGACATCAATCGTATAAGTCATTGTGCCACTCATAGCCACATGCCAAAACGTGCCTAGTTGACCAGTTGGCAACAGATGATAAATCGTCACACTCACCGCATTGGTCGTGCTCCAACTCAGTTCAATCGTATCGCCAGGGTCGGCTACCTCCACATTCGCCTCAAAAAAGTCAATTACAGGCAATGGATGATCTTGCCGTATTATTGGCAGAAAAAGAGAAGCATCATCACCCTGCTCCGCCTGGCTATCATAAGCCATCATCTGGAGCACTCCCATTGTCATCAAAAAACCAACACCCAAAATGGTCAACCAGCGCAACACGGTTCATTTCCCTTCATGGATCAGGTTACGGTACTTCAATTTGATCCAAAATACGTTGTATAATTTCACCCGTTGAAACCTCTTCAGCCTCCGCCTCATAGGTGGGAATGACCCGATGGCGTAGAACGTCAGGCGCAATCTGTTTGATGTCTTCTGGCGTGACAAAGCCACGTCCGTGCAAAAAAGCATGAGCGCGTGCCGCGAGAATCATAAAGATGCCCGCCCGTGGCGATGCGCCAAACTCAATTAACGGCCGTAAATCCGCCAATTCTCCCTCAGGTTGCCGCGTGGCTGCCACTAAATCCAGCACATACTCCTTAATCTTCTCATCCACATAAATGGCCTTCACCGCCTCCCGTGCTTGCAGCAAATGACCAGGCTCAATCACAGGTTGTACCTCTGGCAAAGCCAGTCCCGTCATGCGGTCAATAACCAGTCGCTCCTCGGCGCGGCTAGGGTAATCCACCAACACCTTCAGCATAAAACGGTCCACCTGCGCCTCTGGCAATGGGTATGTTCCCTCTTGCTCAATGGGGTTCTGCGTCGCCAGCACCAAAAACAGCGCATCCAACGGGAACGTCTCATCCCCAATCGTAATTTGCCGCTCCTGCATCGCCTCCAATAGCGCACTTTGTACCTTAGCTGGCGCACGGTTAATCTCATCAGCCAGCACCAAATTAGAAAATATCGGCCCCTTATGCACCGCAAACGCCAACGAGCGCGGATTATAAATTTGCGTGCCAATTAAATCGGCTGGTAACAAATCTGGTGTGAACTGTAGTCGGGCAAAATCTGCCCGAATCGCCTGCGCCACCGTCTTAATCAACAGCGTCTTGGCCAGCCCCGGCACACCTTCCAGCAAAATATGCCCATCCGCCAGCAGCGCAATCAACACCCGATTCACCAGCGTCTCTTGCCCCACCATCACCTTGCCAATCTCGCCACGCAAATCGTGCAAAAAGGCACTTTGCCGCTCCACCTGCTCATTCAATTCCCGCACTGTACTAAAATTCATAACATTGTTGTGTACATGTCATTCCGAATCCCTGAAGGGGTGAGGAATCTTTCGACTATGTAAAACCAAAGATTCCTCATTTCATTCGGAATGACATGCGTCAGTTCCTTTCATTTTGAGTAGCGACCACTTGTATGGGTCTCTCGAAATGACAGTTGGTTGAAAAGTTTAATCGACCAAGTATTTTATCCATCTTTTGAGAGACTGCATGGGGAAACGGCCGTTCCCCCACAACTTTTAAGCCTTCACCAATCTCCAATCTCTAATCTCCAGTCTCCATAAGCGAAGCGACTTACTCAAACGCCCCACCAGCCAGCGGCCCAAACACCACAATCGTAGCAATCACCCGATCCCCACTGCGCTCACCCCACACTTGCAACTCCATATTCTCGCCAATCTCATCGGCCGTTTCCACCTGCTGCACCGCCTGTACAATCTCCCGCTCACCACTTTGCGTTGGTGCATCCACTGTAAAATCCGTCACATCCCGATACACAACCGTATCATGCGTCAGCACCACCTCAATTTCTGGCCCATCCGTGCGCGGCGTCAGCGATGTTGTCTGCTGGCCTGTCTCAGGATCAACTTCCACATCCACATCCAAATCAATATTCCCCGTTCCTACCATCACACTATTATCCTCGCGCTGCACAAACACCCCACTGGCCGCTGTCGGCTCATCGGGCAACTCTGGCGCAGGCAAAATCGTGGTTCGCACCGACACGGGCGCACCGCCATCCACCGTCTGCACCGACTCCATCACTCGCCCCTCACCACCACTGCTCGCCGTCACCGCCTCCTCTGGTGCGACCAATAGCCGAACGGCCGTAAACACCCCCGCCACCAACACTACCAACAAAACCAACCCACCCAAAACCATCATAATTCGTTTATTCATCATTATCTCCAATCATTCAGGACTCGGAGTGCATCGGGACTCACAAAGCACCTAAGAATACTTTCCTTCTTTCTCTGCGAATCTCCGTGCCTACTCCGTGAATCTCTGTGTAACCTTCTTATTGTACTTCCCCAAACACGACAATCTCCGCAATCACCCGATCCCCACTCTTCTCACCCCACACCTCTAGCGAATAGCCTTCGCCAGCCTCATCCATCGAATCCACAGGCACAATCTCCTGCGTCAGCCGTCGTTCTCCAGACTCTGTAATGCCTTCCGCACTGGCATTCGTCTCATCGCGGAAAAACTGTGTATCATGCGTCAACACCACCTCAACCTCTGGCCCCGAATGATCAGCCGCCACCGACGTTTCGCCATTCACCACCTGCACATTCACCGAAATTGAGCCTGTACCCACATACAAACTGTTGTCCTCACGCCGGACAAATACACCGCTCGTCTCCGACGGCCGTTGCGGCAAATCAGGCGACGGCTCCACAATCGTCGTCACCGTCACCGGCCCGTTGCCATCATTCATCACATCCTCAAACACCTTTACATTGGGGGCATGCTCCGCCTCTGCTGGTTTAGCGAGAAGGCGAACGGCCGTAAACGCCCCCGCCACCAAAACCGCTACTAAAACCAAGCCACCTACAATCATCATAATCTGTTTGTTTTTCATCATTAAATCCTTTTCGTATTACGTATTGCGTATTCAGAGATCGTTTACGCAATACGCAATACGTAATATCCTACTCATATCTAAGTGCCTCAATCGGATCGAGCCGTGAAGCCCACACCGCCGGGTACAAGCCAAACAACACCCCCGTCAGCACCGCCACCCCAAACGCCAGGGGAATACTGCTTGGGTCTAATAACGCGACCCCCCGATTTAGACTTGCCGCCAAAGGAATACTTAGCACCCCCACAGCAATGCCCAAAGCGCCACCCCCTGCACTAATCAGCACCGCTTCCAACAAAAATTGGCGCACAATATCACCTGGTTGCGCCCCCACCGCCATACGTACCCCAATTTCCCGCGTGCGCTCCGTCACACTCACCAGCATCACATTCATAATGCCAATACCGCCCACCACTAACGACACCACCGCCATCGCCGCCAGCAAAAAGGCAAAGGTTCGTGCCGCCTCCTGCTGCGCTCCTAAAATGTCCTGCCGTGTCGTCAACTCAAAATCATCCTCAAACTCGCCATCCGACCCCTTCTCCACCCCATGCCGCGCCCGCAAAAAAGCCACCACATCCTGCCGCGCCTCGGCCATGCGGCTCTCATCTGTCACCCGCGCCGTCAGGATGATCGACGGCTCCTCGTCATACAAATTGCGAATGGCTGTGCTAATGGGCAAATAAAAGGACTCATTAGGCCGCACCCGATTGCGCAAAATCGGATTTGTCACTTCCAACTCAGCCAGCACCCCAATCACCAAACAACGCTGCCGATTCACCCACACAATTTGCTCCAGCGGGTTATCCCCTTCAAACAAATCCTGCGCCGTCTGCCAGCCCAGCACACAAACATCAGCCCCCGCAATGACCTCAGCGGGGGTAAAGAAACGGCCGTTTCCCATAAACCCCTCCGCCGTCAAACGCACCCCATCCGGCCAATCCACAGGCTGCACCTCCTCCCGCTGTGCCAGCGTCAGCAGCGCATCAGCCGTGCCTCCCACCACCACCATATCCACCACATTTTGATTGCGCCGCACCTTGCCCTCACCCGAAATAGCCATAATCACCTGGCTTACTAAATCCACCTGCTTTACCAATGCCAGCCCATCCGCATACGACAAAATCTCACCCACCGCCACAAACTCACCCTGATCAATCTTCTCCTTCACCCCAATCTGAATCACATCCGAGCCCAAAAAGCGGAAATTTGCATCCACCGCCGCCTGCGCCCCATTGCCCAGAGCCAGCATCGAAATCACCGAAGCCACCCCAATCACAATCCCCAGCGTCGTCAACCCCGCCCGCAGCATATTGCCAAAAATGCCATTTAGTGCCGTTCTTATTGTGTTCAAAACAGTCATCGTTTTAGTCGTTTACCAAGGCCATTAATTACCAATCACTGGTCACTGATTACTGATCTCTCCATCCATCATTCGCAAAGCCCGCCGCGCATATCGGGCAACGGCCGTATCATGTGTCACCAAAATAATCGTGCGATTCTCGCCATTCAATTCCGTCAAAAGCGCCATAATGTCCGCGCCCGTTTTACTGTCCAAATTACCCGTCGGCTCATCCGCCAAAATCAAGGCGGGATTCGTCACCAAAGCCCGCGCCACCGCCACCCGCTGCCGCTGTCCACCCGATAATTCCGTGGGTCGATGGTGTACTCGTTCCGCCAAACCGACCCGTTCCAAAGCGGCCGTTGCCCGTTGCCGTACTTCCTTCTCCCGTCCCCGATACAGCAAAGGCATGGCCACATTCTCCAGCGCACTCAGGCGCGGCAGCAGATTAAACGTCTGGAACACAAAGCCAATCTGTTCATTGCGAACGGCCGCTTGCTCACCACGCGACAACCCCGCCACATCCAAGCCATTCAGCCAATAAGCTCCTGCCGTTGGCCTGTCCAGACAGCCCAATAAATGCATCAGCGTAGACTTGCCACTGCCCGACGGCCCCATCAGCGCCACAAACTCACCCCGCGTCACCACAAAACTCACCCCACGCAAGGCTCGCACCTCACTGTCGCCCATCTGGTACGTCTTCGTTAAATCTTGTACTTCAATTACTGGTTTCATCATTACCCAATTGTCATTCCGAGGTCTGCCGAGGAATCCCGATGATGAGCAACTCCGTCGGGATTCCTCAGAGGACTTCGGAATGACAGTTTTATGAGCTACTCCGCCACAACCTCATCACCAGTTTGCAGACCAGCCACAACTTCAATGTACACATCCCCGCGCAAACCAACCGCCACTTCTCGTGTAATGGTTTCACCGTCTTGCCAGAGTTCTAACGTCGCTGTGCCATCTGATTTGGCCTGCACCAAAGCACGTGGCAAACGCAGCACATCCGTTTGCGCCACAATCGTAATCGAGGCATCGGCCGTCATGCCTGGCAGCACACTCTCTGGCAATGGATCGAGTAACGACAAATAAACATGATAGAGAGGCCGTGCCTCATTTACCACCCGCTGCGGCACAATCCGCGCCACCTCACCCAGCACCGCCACCTCAGGCCGCGCATCAAAATAAACCTCAGCCAACTGCCCCACCGCCACCTGCGACAAATCCTCTTCAATCACCGTCGTCTGCACCTCGGCCTGTTGCGGATCAGCCAGCACCACAAAGCCAAAACCAGGCCCCACCGTCTCGCCCACCCTTGCTGTCACATTCAGCACCACACCATCAAAAGGCGCGACCAATGCCGTGGCTGCCAAATCAGCTTCTGCTTGTTCCACTGCCAATTGCAGCAGGGGATCAACCCCCACTTTGCGTAAGTAGCTCTCGGCTAGAGTGGCTTGTTCAACGGCCGTTTCCCGAGCCGCCACCTCCTGCCCCACCGCCCATTGCTGGCTCAGCACACTGTCATAATTCGCCTGGGCAATCTGCCGCTGCCGCGCCGCTGCTTCCAGTTCCAGGCGATAGCTTTCCACCACCTCAGGCGGTTCCCAGTGTCGGTCTAAGGCTTTGTTATACTCATTCTGTGCCCGCGCCTCGAAATCAACAGCTGCTTGCAACTGCACTTCAGCCGCTGTAAGGGCTGGAAATTGCGCTCGTGCTTGCCCCACACCCAATTCGCTGTTCTCAATACCCAATTGCGCTTCTGCTAATTGCCGCTCATAAGCCATTTCTGCCTGAGCTAATTGAACCTGAGCCACAGTCAGCGCATCGGCATAAGGCTGGGGATCAATCTGGGCTAAAACATCGCCCGCTTGCACGACGCTGCCAGGGCGTACATTGAGTTGTGTCAGACGGCCGTTTACATCCACACCCAGCACCATCTCTTGTGTGCCCACCAATTGGCCAGGGGCCGTCACCGTCCGCGCCACCTCACCCTGTGTCACCGCAATGGTAATGGGAGCCTGCGCCACAACCGCCTCTGGCACTTGTACACTCTGATAGCCGAAATAACCTGCAAGGGAAACGGCCGTTAGCACCAACAAAACCATCACAAAAATCAAAAATCGTCTCATAGCGTATATCCCGTGAACGGTAACCCGTTGTCCGTAATCGGTTATCCGATAACTGTTTATCGATTACTGTATCCGCGTCAGATTTCAGCTAGGTTTCAGGTGGGTTACAATCTCGTAACTTGGCGTTTTATCTTCGCGGCACTAGTCTATACCGCGACAGGTGGCACATACCAAAAATGAAAAAAGCCGCACATCAACGATGTGCGACTTTTAGGGGTGACTGGAAACAATTAATTAGAGGGTCTGGTTACAAAGGGCAGATAAATAGTTGGGGGCTGATCAGGAATATGTACCTCAGCTGTTAGATCATAACTGACCACATCCTCACAGCCGAACGTTTGCGTATTCGTAGGACTTACCTCAAGAATGTACCGTCCTGCCGTTTCGGCCGTCCATTGCAGGTGTGTTGAGCCTGTAACACCCATTATCTCACCAGTTTCATCAACCAACTCTAATCGAGTTTGTGTGTTCAAAGTTTGCGTAACAGTGAAGAACACAGTTTCGCCAACATTGAGATCAACCCAAACATGATCCTTATCGGCTGCATAGAGAGCCGGATTACTATCAAAAGAGTGTGTTTGGATTTCACCCCAGGCAATGGCTTGGGCTTCTTCCCAAGTGTCGTCTATCTCATAGCTATCGCTGCACATATGATTGATCTCACCTGAAGGTGATTCAGGGCTGAATAAAACCTTAGCAGAACGGGGAGCAACAGCATTACCCGTTGATGCTTTAGTGACAAAGGGCAAGTAGATGGTCAGATTTTCCGGTACGGCCATCTGCTCAATCCACAGATCATACTCTGTCAAACCTTGTGTCAAACCAGCTTTATTCGTCGTTTGGATATAGTAAACGCCATCAGCAGGTGCCGCCCAGACGAGCTGCGAGGAGAAGTCGGTTGTGCCTTCATAATCATCATTGGCCATCAATAAGGATGAACCATCGGTGTCGTAAAGAGCCAGAACCGTGTCCGCTCGTGTGCCCCAGGCGGAGGTTGTGACGGTGTAGGTCTGTCCTGCTTCGGCTGTGAATGAAGCCCAATCGGTGGCATCATCACAGAAGTTGCGTACCTGGGCTGGGTCACCCACACCGATTGTTCCGGCTTGGGCTGCTGCATCATCTTCCTCATACACATCATTGGTACAGGTGATTTCAAAGACATCACCGAAATCTACTTGATAGCCATTGTTCAAGACAACAGTTACATTGACGATATTGGGTGTGGTGGACACATAACCGGGCAAGTCTGTTTCGACGACAGTGTGAGACCCAGCAACGGCCGTTGCCATTGTGTAACTACCATATTGGTTAGTAGTGGCTGTTGTTCCATCCATGTCAACATTGACACCAGAAATACCAACCTCATCCACATCCCACACACCATCCATATTCACATCATCAAACACAGTGCCATACACAGCGGCAAAACCTGAATCGTCAGGCGCATCGCCAAAGTTGACCTCATAGCTATTACCTGGTGCGACAGTCACATGAACCTCGTTCGGTGTTGTCGAGAAGTAACCGGCAGGATCACTTTCGACGACTTTATGAACACCAGCCACTGTTGTGGCAAAGCTGTAGTTGCCGAACTGATCCGTGACGGCCGTCACCACCTCATCCAATGTCACCGTCACGCCAGGAATACCCAATTCTGATGTATCTTGCTGTCCATTTCCGTTTAAGTCTTCAAACACAGTACCAAAAATAGTGGCGAAAGAAGAACTGTTGAGAGCATCACCGAAGTTCACTGCATAGCCCTGACCCAGTGCAACAGCGACGTTCACACTATTTGGCGTGGTAGAGAAGTAGCCCGGTAAGTCGGTCTCCACTACCTCATGGATGCCAGCAACTGTCGTCGAGAAGTTGTAACTGCCATTGGCATCAGTCGTTGTCACCGTGCTACCATCCAAAGTAACAGTAACACCCGCAATACCTAATTCATCGGCATCCCATTGCCCGTCGCCATCCAAATCTTCAAACACCGTACCTGAGATAGCAGCAAAACCAGAGCCATTGGGGGCATCACCAAAGTTAACGAGATGATCTTCACCCAAAGATACATTAACATGCACTTCATTAGGTGTAGTGGAGAAATAGCCAACTGGATCACTTTCAACCACTTTGTGTGTGCCCGTTACCATCGTAGAGAAGCTATAGCTCCCATACTGATCCGTGGTGGTACTGATGACATCATCCAGCGTAATAGTGACATTAGCCAAACCCAATTCATCTACATCCCACTGGCCGTCACCATCTAGGTCTTCGAAAACCGTGCCTAAGATGGAGGCAAAGCCGGACTCATTGGGCGCATCACCAAAGTTCACTTCATAACTTTCACCTTGACCTGTCACCACCGTCACATGCACCTCATTGGGTGTGGTGGAGAAGTAGCCCGCCAGGTCGGTTTCCACAACTGTGTGAACACCATCCACATCAGTGGCGAAGAAATAATCCCCATTGTTGTCAGTCGTTGTTGAGAGTATTCCATCAAGGGTGATTTCCACATTGGGGATGCCAATTTCACCAGCGTCTTGTACACCATTGCCATTACTATCTTCAAAGACAGTGCCGAAGATAAGGGCAATATTTGCATCCAAAATATCGCCAAACAGATTGTTGGCGGAAATAGAACCGCCACTTAAAGCACTCACAACCAGGGTATCATCATCAACCTTTACCGCATCATTGCCGGGGATGGCATTGGTGGACAAATATCCAACTGGATTGGACTCAGTCACTGTAATGACTTGATTGGGTGGTCCATACAGCAAGTAAGCACCGCTTGATCCCGTTGTTTGGTTGGTGCCACTGCTGAGGCTCACAAAGGCTCCGGCTAAACCTGGTTCGCCCACATCCCGGACACCATCGCCAGCTACACCACCACCATCGCCATTATCATTCCATACTTCACCAGTGATGGTGATGACTTGAGATGCCAGTACATCAGCAAAGAGGTTGTTGCCTAAATCTGTACCAAGTGCCGTTACGTTGGCACGCAGATTGTCATTGTCGAGTTTGGTGACGACTACATCGCCAGGAATCGCATTTGTGGATACATAGCCAGGCAAGTTAGTTTCGGTGACGGTAAATACGCCTGTTTCCTCAATGAGGAAGGTATATTGTCCCCATTCATTCGTGGCAAGCTGGGTAGCCAGTTCATTTAATGACTGTTGTTGCCCAAATGTGCCTGTGATGGCCACTGTAACATTACTCAGCCCTAGTTCGGTGGCATCTTTCTGACCATTGACATTTTGGTCATCGAACACTGTACCAAAGATGGAAGTGAGTAAAGGATTGTTATTATCACCAAAGTTCACCAGATAGACTTGTCCTAAAGCAGCCACATCGACGGTAACTTCATTGGGGGTGGTTGAATGATAGCCAGGCGGATCAGCCTCGATCACATCCAGAATACCTGTTTCGGTAATGGGGAAGGTATAGTTGCCGTTGAAGTCTGTGGTGGCTGTCATACCATTGGATAAGGAGACGACCACACCCATGATGCCTAGTTCAGCAGGGTCCTGATCACCATCGCTGCTCTCATCATTAAAGACTGTTCCCATAATCGTGCTAAAACTACCACTTGTCGTGTCACCGAAGTTGACAATCTTAGACACGTTTAGTTCAACCAGAACATTAACTTTATCAGGTGTTGTGGAGCGATAGCCAGGTAGCGCTGGGTCTTGTTCCTGAACGGTATGGAAGCCAACCTCGTCAAGTTCAAAGCCATAGGTAAATTGGCCTTGAGGCTTTGTAGTGGCGGTTAAGATACCACTACCTGTTGTCATGCTGATGACGACACCAGGTAGACCAGGTTCGTGTAAGTCCTGGAGGCCATTGCCATTCATGTCGTCGAAGACAGTGCCAAACACGGTGCCTGTAGCGCCGCTATTGGTATCGCCAAATTCGACGAAGTAAGAGGTGCCTAAGGCATCAACAACAACATTGAGATTGTCGGGGGTGGTAGAGCGATATCCAGGAGGATTCGTCTCATCTAAGGCATAGTTTGCTACCTGAGAGACGGCATAGGTGAAGGTGCCAGTAATGAGCCCGTTGCCTGTGGTGGTGATGGGGTTAATTCCATCCAGTGTGAGCATGGCCCCGGCTAAACCGAGTTCGCCAAACCCTTGAACACCATCACTGTTTGTGTCATCAAAAACGATGCCTATGATAACGGCCGTATCGCCATCATCACTGTAGCCAAAATTGTTGCCAGTATAGGTGCCAGGAGCCTGAGGTACCAAGTAAACAGTCTCAGGGGTCGTTGGATAATACAAACCACCTGGCCCATGAGATTGGATGCTGACCGATGCTCCTGGAGCTACCGCAAAGATTTCATAATCCCCATTGGCATCAGTATTCACAGAGATGGTATGACCATTCGTATAATGCAAAGTGACTTGAACACCTGGGATACCCAATTCGCCGTCAAGTTGACCATTTTCATTACTGTCATCAAAAACGGTTCCCGAAATAGAAGCCACACTGCTCGCCAAAACATCACCAAACAAGTTACCGGCAGAAGTGGAGCCACCACTGAGGGCACTGACTAATATTTTATCTTGGCCAATCTTGACTGCATCATTGCCAGGCACGGCGTTAGAGGAGACGTAGCCCCCTGGGTTGGTCTCGGTGACAGTAATTGGCTGTCCTGGTGGTGCGTACAGCAAGAAGGATCCATCAGAACCGGTTGTTTGGTTGAGACCGCTGCTCAGTTCTACAAGTGCACCGGCTAGACCCGGTTCTGTACCATCAAGGATACCGTTAGACAGGCCGCCACCACCCACACCATTGTCGTCCCAAACTTGCCCAGTGATGGTAATGACATTGCTGGTTAGAGCATCGCCAAAGTCGCCATCACTGTAGACAGTTCCGGAAATTGGGGCAGCTATCGTCAATAAGTTGGCATTTATTTTGGTCATACCTGTGCCGGGGATGGCATTGGTAGATACATAGCCAGGTGGGTCTGTCTCAGCGATTTCAATGGGATTACCATTGTCAAGCGGGACATATATGGTATAGACGCCACTGCTCGTGGTGGTGATAGTAAGGCCACCAGCCGCAACGCCCGCTCCGGCTACACCACCTTCACCCAAATCTTTACTACCGTTAACGTTCAGGTCTTCAAAAACCTGGCCAGCAACTTTGATGCCTAAAAAGTCGCCAAAGTTGATGGGTGAGCCATTGCTGGCCCCAGTGACAACAGCCAAGGGAACTTCATTGGGGGTCGTGGATACGTAATGAGTTGGATCGGTCTCAATAATGGTTGTGCCAGTAGCTGTATTAAAGCGCAGGGTATATTGTCCCAAGTTATTTGTGGATATAGGTGTGGTCATGGCAGATGACCCAGTAATTTGTACGCCAGACAGACCCAGTTCGCCTAAAGTTTGGCTGCCATCAGAGTCTGAATCTTCAAAAACAGTGCCAAAGACAACACCGAAGCCAGCACCATTGTCGGCATAGCCAAAGTTGACGGTTTCAGTAACACCCAGAGCAGCGTTGAGGAAAACCTGGCCAGGTGTGGTGCGGAAGGTGCCGCCGGGAAGGGGGGCTGATACAGAAATGGGGCCGCCCGTTTCTAGACGGAAGCTGTAGAAACCATCGCTAGCTGTTGTGGTTGTGGTTAGGGGAACGGCCGTTCCCCCTAAAGTAACTGTCAGGTTGTTATAACCAGTGGTTTCACCCATATCTTTTACACCATTGCCGTTGGCATCGTTGAAGGCGTACCCTTGAATAATAGCCGCATCCCGGTTGACAGTTGTGGTCTCTGGTGCACCAGCGATGAAGCCGGATTGATCTGAATTGATGCCATAGATGTCATTCATCAATATCGTACCAGTTGCCAATGTATCGCTAACTAGTACCGTTAGCGTTACTACATCACTGCTGTTGCCAGCCATAGTGCCAATGTCCCAAGTGACTAACCCACTGCTCTCATTACAGGTGATGCCCCCATCACAGGATTGGAAGGATGTATTTGTAGGCACAGTGTCCGTGATGGTTACATTAGTGGCGTCGGTTGCGCCGCTGTTGTCATAACTTAAGGTGTAGACCAACTCATTGCCAGCCAAAACTGGATCGGGTGAATCACTCTTGCTAATCGAAAGCACAGGTGCCACCACTGTAGTGGTATCATTGGCCACTTCATCATCAAAGCGATGGCCACCGACTGGGTTTTCATATTGAACAGTCATTGTGTTTGTCAAGACTGTACCGTCGGTTGTGGTGATCGCCAGGCTTACAGGAATTTGGAGGGCTATGGTGCCACCACTTGCTGCAATAGGCCCTAACGAATCCCACACGACCGTTTGACCGCTTACAACTGCTGGGGGGTTGGGTGCTCCCAAAATTGTTAGTTCTGCGGGCAAGACATCAGTAACAACGAGACCAGATGCTGCCACTGAACCAGTGTTAGTGATATTAAGTGTATACGTGAAGGTGCTGCCAGCCACTGTTAATGTCTGATCATCGCTTTTGCTGATAGAAATCGTAGGTGCCTGAATAGTCGTTTCGACTGTTTCAGTTAGAGCTATTGTTGAGGGTAAGCTGCTATCGCTGATGCCGAAGTAAGCACTGTTAGAGAGTAGCGTATTGTCAGCGAGGTCATTGCCGTTGCCGTCTACTAAAACGGAAAAGGATAATGTACCTGAACTGCCGGGTTGCCCAGCTACAGACACATTGTTAATATTCCAGCCAATGAGGCTGCTTGTGGTCACATTAGGGTCAGGTGGTGGCGTAACTGAACCAGGCACAATAGAGGCAATAGTTATATCTATTTCGTCCCAAATCCATACAAACTGCAAGGGGAGGGTGCCTGTGTTGGTGTAATGTATGGTGTAGTCTAATGTTTGACCTTGCTCAATAAAAGAACTGCTAACCTGTTTGGTCATAGAAAGGCTGAGAGAGCCAGTGATAGGAATTGAAGTATTGCGGTCTTCTCTACAATAAAAGTTGTCGTACTTGTCGGTAGAATTGAAGTCAACAGCTGCGTAAGGACAAAGAACCGTATTCTCAGGGGCAACAGCGATAAAGGTAAAGGAGGCATCAGCATTATCGGCAAAGGGGGCCACGCTGTTATAGAAGAGCCGATCTGGGATAGTTGTTTCCTGCGTTTGAGCATCGTTATAGAAGCGAACCTGAGTGGAAAGCAAACGATAAGAGCTAGGGTCGAAGTCTAAATTGCCGACCGGGCTGAAAGTCAGCCCTTGAGGATTGCTGCCAAGGTCATAGGTCACGGTGACTGTGAAGGCGACACCGACAACGACATTGGCACTGGTTTGTACAACGCCAGAGTTGCCAGTGCTGATGTAACTTTTGGTCTGTACGGTAGACCCAGGCACTGGATTGCCGTAGAAGTTATCAAAAGTAGTGACTGGATCGGCATTGGCGGCATCGGCCGTTACAGAGTATTGGAAAGTCGTCCCAATAATTGTAGGATATCGAGCAAACCAATAAGCATAGTAGCTCTCGTCGGGAGCCAATTGGTCTATGGTGCGTACTGGGTCCTCACCAGCTAAAAGTATCCAATTATTAGCGGGATTATCGTAATCTAAAGTGACAATGACATCTGTAGCTGTTTCAGCACCAGTATTTGTAACTTCAGCTTGTACGACAAAGACTTTGGGTGTTTCTCCACTTGTCCCAGCAGGATCGTTGCTGTCTAGGACTGACCAGGGGGCACTGAGAATATTTACAGATAGGGTTGTGTTCTGGGGTGATTTCAGTGGCTTGCCCAGGTTTTGATTTGAAGACACCAAATGGGACAAGTTTTCTGCCCGATTTTGTACATTTTGTAACTGACTTGCCTGGGTAGACGCAAGACCAGGCGCAAAAATCGAAAAGATTAATTGGATAACGAGTAAAACTATTATACCTTTATGAAAAGAGCTTGTTTTATTCATGTGATACTTTCCTCCGTTACAACTAAAGATTAAAAATTGAATCTAAAAATGTGCGTTTGAAATGAACGGGATTTGTCATTTGGGCAACTTCTATCTTAACGATAGATATAATTTCTTACTGTTTTGGTTACAGATAAAGGTTGAGGCGATGCAAAATGAAGGCTTTACGAGGTAACGAAAAATTATTCACGCAAAATTTAGATTGATCTGTATGGCAAAACGGGTGAAAGATCAAATAAGGTATGTGAATCACTTTAAGCCATATTCTTGTTATCATGGTAATTACCCCTTGCCTGAATAGAAATTCGCGGCTACAAATCATCACAATATTGATGGTGAGGTGATAATGATGAAAGCGGCCGTTTGTTATGAATATGGAAAACCATTGGTTGTTGAAGAAGTGGTGCTCGACCCACCACAGGTACATGAGGTAAAGGTGAGGTTGAAAGCAACGGCCGTTTGCCACAGCGATGTGCATCAAATAAGAGGCGAATGGGGGGGCGAACTACCGATAGTGGCCGGACACGAGGCAGCTGGTATTGTTGAAGAAGTCGGCGAAAATGTCACCCGTGTCCAGGTGGGCGACCATGTTGTTGTTTCCCTGCTCTGGTCATGTGGCCATTGTCAGTTTTGTATGACGGGAGCCTCCCATTTATGCCAGACGGTATTTCCCCATGCCCGCGACGGCCGTATGAAAACAAGTGATGACCAAAACATTGTGCATGGTATCCGAACAGCCGCTTTTGCTGAATACACCATTGTTCATGAAACACAGTTGGTTGTTATCCCCAAAGAGATCCCTTTTGCTTCTGCCTCACTACTGGCCTGCGGCGTGATTACGGGTCTAGGCGCGGTTGTTAATACAGTGGGCGTATTGCCCGGTCAGAGTGTGGCTGTTATTGGTACAGGTGGTGTGGGCTTGAACAGTGTGCAAGGGGCGAGCTTGTCGGGCGCAAATCCTATCGTTGGCATTGATTTGCTGGACAATAAGCTGGCAGCGGCTCGTTCCTTGGGCGCGACTCACACCCTGAATGGTAAAACTGAAGATGTGGCGAAATCTGTTAAAGCTATCACCGGTGGACGGGGTGTCGATTTTGTTTTCATAACGGTTGGCAGTCCCACAGCTGCTCAACAAGGCTATAAACTCGCTGCCAATCAGGGGACGATTGTCTTTGTGGGTATTCCAGATTGGCAAGCAACCATGCCCCTACCTATTGGCTTAACTGTGCTGGGCGAAAAGCGGGTGGCTGGCAGTTTTATGGGGTCTACTCGCTTGCAAGTAGATGTGCCTAAGCTGGTGGCTTTGTATCAAAACGGCCGTCTCCAACTCGACGAACTCATAAGCGGCCGCTACCCCCTTGAGCAAATCAACGAAGCCATCGCTAATATGGAAGAGGGTCACGCCCTCCGCAATGTCATCATCTTCGATTGAGCAAAGAGCTGATAGGCAATACCTTTATGATATAATTGCCCTATGATGCAGATGACCTTTGAACCCCAACTAATCCCACTACAAGTGGACGAATATGGCACAATTCGTGTTAGTGGTACTCGTGTGCGGCTCGATACGGTCGTTTATGCCTTTAACCAGGGACACACGGCCGAAGAAATTGCCAGCTACTTCCCCGTCCTCACGCTAGTGGATGTGTATACTGTCATTGCCTACTATCTAGCTAACAAAGCCAATGTTGACGCCTACATTCAACAAGGCGAAGTTGAAGCGGCCCAATTGCAATATGAATTTGAAGCTCAGCCAGGACACCAAGTGTTACGTGAACGCCTCCAAGCTCGCAAAAAAAGAACAAAAAAAGCGCTGCCCTAATTCATGATTAAGTGGCTCACGGATGAGGATTTTGACAATCGTATTTTGCGTGGATTACGTTTGCAAGTTCCAGCGATAGACATTTTACGTGTGCAAGATGTCGGTTTGGCAGAGGCCGGGGATCCTCAAATTCTAGAATGGGCAGAGCAAAACCAGCGAATTTTGCTCACACATGACAGGCGTACAATGCCCCGACATGTCAGAGAAAGATTGAGTATAGGCCTTTCCGTTTTTGGAGTTGTCATCGTGCCTCAATCACAATCAATCGGCGATGCAATTGAAGATGTTAACATCTGTAATGAAGGCATCGAGCCAGAAGAGTTGCACAATCAAGTATGGTATTTGCCTCTCTAACAAGGATGACAAATTGTTAATTCGCTACCTTCCCTTTTATGCCTATTACTAAAACTATCCTTCCTAACGGCCTAACTACTGTCCTTAAGGAGATGCACCATGCGCCTGTTACCTGTTTCATGGTCTGGTATCGTGTGGGTAGTCGTCACGAAGTGCCAGGTATCACCGGCATTTCTCACTGGATTGAGCATATGCTCTTTCGGGGCACACCCAAATACCCTGGCGGGGTCTTAGATCGGCTTGTGTCGCGGGAGGGCGGTCATTGGAATGCGTCTACTTGGATTGATTTCACCACCTATTATGAAACGATGCCGGCAGGCCGCATTGATCTGGCTATTGATTTGGAAGCGGATCGAATGGTTAATGCTCTGATGGCGGAAGAGGATGTGGAGGCTGAACGAGCTGTCATTTTATCTGAGCGGGCCATGTATGAGAATTCGCCCCGTTTTGTGTTGGATGAGGAGGTAACAGCGGCCGTTTTTCGGGTTCATCCCTACCATCACGAAATCATTGGTGACACCAGCGACCTGCAAACGATGACGCGGACTGATTTGTACAGCTTTTATCAGCGTTATTATGCTCCCAACAATGCCATTGTGGTGGCTGTGGGTGATTTTGAAACGGCCGCTATGTTGCAGCGTATTCAAACCCAATTCGGTGACATTCCCTCTGGCGAGGCTGTTCCCATGATCGCACGACAAGAGCCAATCCAGCGCGGTGAACGGCGGGTTATCGTCAATGGTCCGGCCGACGCCGCTCAGCTTGTCTATGCCTTCCGCGCTCCGGCTGCTACTCACCCTGACTATTTTGCCCTGACCCTGCTCAACGCGGCCTTTGCTGGTGGCAGCAGCTTGGGCATGTTTGGTGGCGGTGGCAGCAATCGTAGTTCACGCTTGGCCAAAGCTTTGCTGGATACAGATTTGGCTGTCTCAGCTTATGGTGGTTTGGGGCCGACGCTTGATCCCTTTTTGTATACGATTAGTGTGACCGTGCGTAACGGCCGTTCCCTAAGCCAAGCGGAAGATGCCCTTGATGCCGAACTCAGGCGCTTGCAACAAGAACCCATCACCGAACGAGAACTGGCTAAAGCCATGAAACGGGCCAAAGTGGAGTTCGTGGCCGCTGGCGAGAGTATTACTGGTCAAGCCCAGCTTTTGGGCATGGCCGAGGCTGTCGCTGGCGATTATAGTTGGTATGAGACCGTGCTGGACAAATTACAGGAAGTGACACTAGACGATCTGGCGCGGGTGTGTGAGACTTATTTGCACAAACGTAATCGCACAGTGGGCTGGTATGAACCAGAGGGGAATAGTGAACAGTGAACAGTAAGCAGTATTCAGTAAGTATTAAGCAGTATTCAGTAATCAGTAGACAGTATTCAGTGGGGTGGATGGTGTGGTTGTTTTTAATGATAGTGCTCATAGGGTGTCAGGCAGAGCAGGGTGAAGAGGCGACGGCCGTTGTCCCAACGACTTTACCTCCCACCGAAGAAGCCATTGTTCCCACCGATCTGCCCCCTACGGAAGAAGCGGTTGCTACAGAAACGGCCGTTCCCCCAGCCACCAACACCCCCGGATCTAGCGGCGAAACGGCCGCTGATGCCGATGTCCTTAACGTCAAAGCTGTGCAAACCGCCAAAGACACCTGGACTTTCCACGTCACCGTAGCCCATCCTGATAATGGCTGGGACGATTATGCTGATGGTTGGGACGTGCTGCTGCCCGATGGTACTGTGATCAAGTCCGATCCTGGCTCTCCCTTCACCCGCTTGCTGCTGCACCCCCACGACAATGAGCAGCCCTTCACCCGCAGCCAAAGCGGCATCGTCATTTCGGCTGACATCACCCAAGTGACGGTGCGGGCGCATGATCTGGTAGATGGGTTTGGTGGGCAAGAGGTGGTGGTGGATTTAACGGCCGATGCTGGCGAAAGCTTCACGGTGGAGAGGTTGGATAATTAGTACCTCACGAGTGAGATGCTTGTACAGAAAACAAGAAAATGACACAGAGAATCACGGAGAAGACACGGAGATTCGCAGAGATAGAGGAGGCTTATCTTTTTAAGTCTCTGTGTACCTCTGCTCCTTTGTGTCTCTCTGTGTCCCATTTTCGCCCAGGTTAGGGGATAGGTGTAATACATCAATACATCGTGAAAACGATTTTGCACATTAACAACCGAATAACCATCAGTACATCGTGAAAATCACATGGCGTGCTAAACGCGCTGTGCGAGAAATTGAAGATAATACAAGCCATTCTCCAATGGTAGTCATCTGTTGGAGCGGGGACAAGGGTTCAGGTGACGATGGCTCAACTAGAAGTGTGAGGTTCTGCTCGTAAATGGGCAGTGGTTTTCTTGATTCATCACAAGAAATATCCTCAGTCCCTGTGGGTAGTACAGGTTCATTAAGTGGGAAAGGATAAATCGCCAAACATTGTCGGTGTTGGCTATCGGGAGCTTGGTCAAAGATGGATAGAGTTGCCCCCGCCACCTTGAACTCAACCGTTACCCAAACACCTTTGGTCAAGTCAAAGTGAGGTACGGTCCAATCTACATTCAAGACACGTACAGTTCCCTCTGGTGAGACCCGTCGCATAAAGTGGAGAGACCCTTCACGTAACGGCCGTTTTGTGTCAGAAACTTCAAACCCTGTCTCTAACTTGTGCGGTAGTTGGTGGTGATGGACAGCTGTAGGTGATTGTTCATTCAATTGGCTGTGGTCTTCTCGCTGTCGGTAAAGCTCAAAAAAAGATTGACCCTGCTGGTTAACAGCAGCCAAGTCACTCAAGTAGGTGTTTTCCCAGACATGTTGGTCATAATCTTGATGAAACCGTTCTACCGAGCCGTTGCTCTTGGGATGATAGACAGGGGAGAAAACCAATTCAGTGCCGACTGCCAATGCTAACCGTGCCACTTTTCCAATAACATATTGATGAGTTGTCCCACCACTGAAGCATCCTTCATTATCCACTTGGGTATAGTGTGGGATACCTATTTCTTGCCAAACGTGAACAAGAAAGGCTGCTGCATCTTGAGACCGTCTTTGTTCATAAGAGCAGCCTGTTGGATACCGTGAAACTACGTCAATGGCATTGAAACTGGCAACCCGTTGTCCCCCTTGCAAGAAATGGGGCACGATGTCTACTTGACACAGTTGGTGTGGCTCAGTAGGGTGTAGTCGTGGATAGTTGATGGCTGGCCCGACAGCTTTGCTTTGCGGTTTGGTCATGCCCGCAGCATGAAGGACTCGTTCAATCGTCGGCACACTGGGTAGAGGTGTGACTTGCTGTTGCTTCAACCTCGTTCTGATTGCTTGACCTCCAATATATTTGAGACCCTTTCCCAGTTCTGCATTCGCTTCCAACTCTAGTCGTGTCTGGATAATTGCTTCTGTGACACTTTTGGGTAGCTCATTGCCAGGTTTTGTTGGTGCCCTTGACCTATCTTTCAAGCCTGTCCAGCCCTCATTCTCATAACGCTGTTTCCATTTGGAGACCCAGCCGAGGGAACGGTTCAGGGTTTTGGCCACTTCGACCATTGTTTGTCCCTTTCTCAACTGCATGATTGCTATTTTCCGCTCAGTAAACAGGTCATTTGTCATTTTACTCACCTTCCATGTAGGATGAGTAAATCTACCCGTTTTTCACGATGTACTGATGGTTCGGTTGTTAAGGTACTTCACGATCTCTTGATGGTTTTTCACTTATAAATTTTCACGATGTACTGATGTACGACAGATAGGGGCCAGGTTGCTGCCCGGGGATGGAGGTTTTATACTGTGGGGCGCGGTGAGAGGCCCTAAGGAATGGGGATTTAACAACTTGTGTATTTAAATTGGCCCAATCTTCAAGATTGGGCCAATCTTTGCTCAACTTAATAGTTTTCTATTCCTAACTTATTTTGTGGAGGAACTAATTTGATGTTCGATCTTGGCCCTGCTTTCAAGGGCGAAAAAACGGTAGATGAAATTCTTGATGGTGTTACTGTTGAGAACCTGCGTGAGTTAACAAACGAACTGGTTGATACAATCTGGGGATACATGGCAGATTGTAGGGATGCCGATGTGGTCTTCCAGCCCATTGATCCCGATGCAGATGATCCTTTCGCGGAAGATAAAGAGGATGGAAATTTGGCGTGGACTTTAGCCCATGTGGTGGTGCATGTTACGGCCACCGCGGAGGAGGCGGCAACCCTAGCAGCCGAAATGGCCGGCGGGGTTGAACGAGACGGCCGTTCCCGCAGTGAAGTAGCTTGGGAAAGTGTGACCTCCATTGAGCAATGCCACTAACGTTTGCAAGAGAGTCGGCGGATGCAGCTAGCCAGCTTAGATATGTGGCCTGATAAACCCAATTTAGAGATACGGGTCAAGCCGTGGTCAACGGCTCCAGAAGTTAATGCGATTGGGCGATTTGTTTTGGGCTTGGCCCATGCACGGGATCATTTTGAGCAGATTCAAGAAGTGGTGCGTCAGGCAAAAGCAGCAGGCTCATAAAATTATCTGCCAACCTGTGAACGCTGACTTATACCAATTGCGGGATGAAAGATCATATAATAGGGGCAAAAATAATGGGAGAAGAAGATGGGACGACGAATGCAGATAGAATGGGAAGAAGATGAAGCTACTTTGAAAGAGCGATATCTAGCAGAGAAAGAATCGCAAAGACGAACACGATTGCAAGCGATGTGGCAATTACGGCAAGGGAAGACAACGGCTGAAGTGGCCGAGATAGTGGGGAGACACCAACGAACCATACAAGAGTGGGTAGCCTGGTATCGGCAGGGAGGATTAGCCAAAGTACTCAAGCAGCGACAGGGAGAGAAGGGAGGTAAAGTGTCCTGGCTAAGCCAGGAACAGCTAGAACAATTGAAAGCAGCGGCCGGTGAGGGCGAGATACACAGCATTCAAGATGGGATGAAATGGGTGAAAGAACACCAGGGGGTGAGCTACAGCTATTGGGGGATGCGAAGCATCTTTGTCCGTCTAGGGTTAAAGCGGAAAGTGCCCCGTCCACGTAATCCCAAGGCTTCTGCTGCTGTGCAGGAGGCTTGGAAAAAAGGGGGCTAAGTGCACAATTGGAAGAAGTTGCCTGTGGCGATGTGGCTGGTTTGTACTGGGGTGATGAAATGCGAGTTGGCTTGATAGGTCAGGTACGCCGTGTCTGGGCACCGCCTGGTGTCAAAGTGGTACAGCTATTGGAATACAAGTACGCCTGGTCCTACCTAAATTTGGTTGTCAACGGTTTGACAGGGCAAGTGCGTTGGCAATGGGCCCAGAATATGAAAGGTGAATCCATTGCTCCCATTGTGCAACAGTGGAACTACGAGGGTATTGATGTTATTGTCTGGGACGGTGCTCGTGGCCATCGCGGCCCTGCTTATGCTGAGGTGGCTGTCAAGCTAATTGAGCAACCGCCCTATTCACCTGAACTCAATCCCGCCGAGCGGGTCTTTCAATACCTGCGTGATAAGATTGAAGGCCATGTCTATGGCTCCATTGCGGCCAAAAAGGCTGCCGTTGAAAAGGAACTGGAGACCTTAGCTGCCTCCCCAGAGAAAATTAGAGCCTTAGCTGGCTGGGATTGGATTCGTCTGGCTGTCGCTGGTCTCCCCAATTCTTTTGTGGCCTCTCATTAGGCAATTGGTATAACTTTGATTTTTTACGCACATTACGAGATTATCCAATAGTAGACCATGCGATTCCTTTTTGACCCTCTTATTGACACCATCAAACATCTGAATATTGTCAAAAACCTGCCTGATTACTTTGATGAGGAAGAACGGCGGCTGGTTTTTCAATCTGTCATCATCGGTGTGGTGGTGTGGGCGGCTGTTTTTCTGCTCAAGACCTTAGTGCATTGGGCCTTTGCAACGACCCTGCATTGGCTGGAAGGCGTGAATTTGTTATTTGTCTTTGTGCCCTTGTTGATTGGGGCTTTGCTAACGGCCGTTATCATCCAATTTCGCCCCGCCATCCTCCATTATCGCGACAAAGAGGGTCACATCCACGAACTGGTCGATGCCGAAGGCGATGGCCTGGAACGAGCCATCTCCCTCTACTACACCTCCGAACCTGCTTTTGAGCAAGCTCTAACCGGACAAGAGGGGGTGGATGTGCGCTGGCAATTGCCCACCTTTTCATTAGCGATCCGCAAATTTTTGGCGACTTTAGTGACATTAGGTAGTGGTGGTAGCGGTGGTTTAGAGGCCAGCGTAACGCTCATTGGGGAGAGTATCGCCGCTGGTCTGTTCAAGCCGCGCCAGATTGTGGCTAAAGCAGATAAACGCATTGGGCTGATCGGCCGTTTGTGGCATTGGTGGCAGTCTGAAGACCCTGACGACTTGCAAACGGCCCAATTAAGCGGCATTGCCGCCGCCGTAGCTGTGTTGCTGGGCGCCCCTTTTGCCGCCGCCTTCTTTGCCACCGAAGTGATGTACCGCAACCGGCCCATTATCGAAAAATTGGTTTACTCTCTCATCTCAGCTCTAGTGGCCTTTTTCTTGACCGATATTTTTTCGGCAGGTCATTCAGCCATTTTCGAGGTTGAAGCACGGTTGGTGCCTCCCTCGACGCTGCGCTACTATGGCGTGTTGGTTTTGGTAGCCTTTGTCATTTCCTTGGTGAGTGTTTATTTCGGCCGTTTACGGGCCAGTTTTGAAGAAAGCTTTCATCATCGTCAGCCCGACCCTTGGCGACGGCATCTGATTGGGGCTGCCTTTACGGCCGTTGTCGCCATTATTGTCGCCTATGCTGTGGAATATTATGACCTGACCGAGCATAGCCTGGAATTGGTACTTGGCCCCGGCGAAGAAGCCATTCATATGGCTCTGGCGGGCGAGCTGACCATTGTTGTCGCCCTCATCGCCCTCTTTGCCAAAATGATAGCCACCCTGGCTACGATTGGCTCTGGTGGTTCGGCTGGTTTACTGGTTCCCTCCCTTTTCTTTGGCACCATGGTGGCCTCCGCATTCGCTACCCTATTTGGCTACGAGCCACAACTGTTGATCATTCCGGCTATGACAGCCACGCTGGTGTCTATTGTCAATGTGCCCTTGGCTGCTATTTTGTTCACGGTGGAGGTATTTGGCTCCATGTACATGGTTCCCGCCCTGCTGGCCCTGGTTGTCACTTCCATTTTGGCCCATGATAACACCGTTTATCGCACCCAGCGCGAGGCTACCAACAAACGCCAAATTTTGCCGGGAGCCAGTGTGCGCCGTGTGCCCATCCCCGCCAAGTGGGCCGAGCAAACATTGATCGATCTCGATTTTCGTAAGCGATTTGATTTGAATGTGATCGGTTTGGTGGAGCAAGAAGGGGAAGACGGCCGTCCCCATATTCGGCTAGGGTCGGCGGCCAGAGTTGTTTTGCAGCAAGGGGATATTTTGGTGGTACTTGGCCGGGATGAGCATTTAGACGCTCTGGAAACGGCCGTAAAAGAGGAGAGTAATGACTGATTTCAAAAAAGTTTATCAAACACAAGCTGAACAGTATGAATACCTCGTGGCTCATGAGGATTATCAGGGGAATATTCTGAGAGCCTTGCAGGAGATACGGCCGTTAACCCCCACCACCTCCGTCATCGAATTGGGCGCAGGCACGGGGCGGTTGGCGCGGCTGTTGGCTCCCCATGTGGCCCACATCACCGTTTGCGATATCTCGCCCCACATGTTAGGCGTGGCTCAACAAAAATTAGATGAGAGTGGCTGGCACAATTGGCATATAGGTGCTTGTGATAATCGGGCGGTGGCCTTGAAATCAGCAACGGCCGATCTGGTCATCGCTGGTTGGAGCGTGGGGCACTCAGTGGGTTGGTATCCTGACAGTTGGCGCCAGGAAATAGGCCAAGCTCTCAGCGAAATGCGCCGCCTGCTGCGCCCTAATGGAACCATCATCCTGCTGGAGACACAGGGCACCAACCACGAAACGCCCCACCCACCCACACCCCAATTGGCTGAATTTTTTGATTGGTTGGTGCAAACGCAGGGCTTCCAATTCACCTGGATTCGTACCGACTACCGTTATCCCAGCTTAGCTGAGGCCGTGGCCAGTGTCCGCTTCTTCTTTGGTGAAGAGATGGCTGCCGCTGTCCAACGCCAAAACAGCCCCATTGTGCCTGAATGTACGGGTATTTGGTGCTGGCACGATGCTCCCTCAAATACCTAGCTGGGCCTATTCATCCTGATTTTGACAACCTCTCGTGTTCCAGTATTATTGTTTTGCCGAGTCCGGTATGAAGTCCAGATTGCCACACGCAATCATGTAATCAATCAAATACGGCCGTTACTCCACTTGTGATCGGACTCGACAATGAACAAGCATGGGATCGGCCGTTTCTGCATTGAACAATCGGTGACTATGACCCAATCTACTCTGCAAAACATAAACGACTTCATCAGCCGCTGGCAAGCCTCTGGCGCGGCGGAACGGGCCAACTTCCCCGCCTTTGCCGCCGAACTGTGCGATTTAATTGGTGTAGCCCGGCCTGACCCGACGCAAGATATTGAAAGCAACAACGCCTATGTCTTTGAGAAGGCCGTTCCCCTGCCACATGGCACGACGGGGCGCATTGACCTCTACAAGCGGGGCTGTTTCATTTTGGAAGCCAAGCAGGGGAGCGACAAAGCCGAAACAGACAAGTCGCTGTCGGCGATGGCGGCCAAGCAAAAGCGCAAACGAGGCACGGCCGTTCGCGGCACAGCGGGCTGGGACACGGCCATGGAAAAGGCCAAACAGCAAGCCCAACGGTATGCACGCAACCTGCCAGCAGGTGAGATTACGGGTGGTCGTCCCCCTATTCTCATGACTGTAGACGTGGGCAATACCATTGCCCTTTATAGCGAATTCAGCCGCAGCGGCGGCCATTACATCCCCTTCCCCGACCCCCACAGCTACCGTATCGAGATGGCCGATTTGCACGACGAAGCGGTGCGAGAGCGGCTGCGGCAGGTGTGGACAGGGCCGATGGTGCTCGACCCAGCGCGGCGCAGTGCGCGGGTGACGCGGGAGATTGCGCGGCAGTTGGGGCAACTGGCGAAGTCGTTGGAAGGGCAACATGAGGCCCAAACGGTGGCTCAATTTTTGATGCGCTGCCTCTTCACCATGTTTGCCGAGGATGTCGGCTTGTTGCCCGCCCGCAGCTTTACTCAGCTTCTGGCCGACATCAAGCAGGATGTGCCTAGCTTCCAGCCGATGGTGGAGCACCTGTGGCGAACCATGAACGAGGGCGGCTTTAGCGTCATTTTGCGACAACAGATTCCCCAATTTAACGGCGGACTATTTGCTGATCAGACCGCCATCCCCCTCAACGCCGACCAACTGCAACTGCTCATCGAGGCAGCCCAGGCGGATTGGCGCGATGTGGAACCCGCTATCTTTGGCACACTGCTGGAACGGGCTCTTGACCCCATCGAGCGGCACAAGTTAGGCGCCCATTACACCCCCCGCGCCTATGTGGAGCGGCTGGTGAAGCCGACGGTGATTGAGCCCTTACGCGCCGAATGGGAGGCGGTGCAGGTGGCTGTTGCCGCCCAAGCCGACAATGGCAAAATCGAGCGGGCCATCGCCGATGTGCAAGCCTTCCACCGCCGTTTGGCCACTATTCGCATTCTTGACCCTGCCTGTGGCTCGGGCAACTTTTTGTATGTGACGCTGGAGCATTTGAAGCGGCTGGAGGGGGAGGTGCTGAACACCTTGCGCGAATTGGGCGAGGGGCAGATGATGCTGGAGTTGGAGAGCGTGACCGTCTCGCCGCAACAGTTTTTGGGGATCGAGTTGAACCCCCGCGCCGCCGCCATTGCCGAACTGGTGCTGTGGATTGGTTATCTGCAATGGCATATTCGCACGACGGGAGACACGCCCCACGCCGAGCCGATTATTAAGGATTTCCACAACATCGAGTGCCGCGACGCGGTGCTGGCTTAGGACAGCGTGGAGCCATTGCTGGACGAAAATGGCGACCCCGTGACACGCTGGGATGGGCGCACGACCAAAACCCACCCGGTGACGGGGCAACAGGTTCCCGACGAGACAGCGCGGATACCCGCCGTCAGCTACCACAACCCCCGCCCCGCCGATTGGCCACAAGCTGATTTCATCGTCGGCAACCCACCATATTTAGGTGCTAGAACAATTAGACTTGCTCTTGGAGATGGATACTTATCGGCATTGAGATCAGTTTTCCCACAAGTTCCAGATAATTGTGATTACGTTATGTACTGGTGGGATAAATCTGCACAAGCTTTACAAGTAAATAAAACTGAAAGAGCGGGGTTGATCACAACAAAGAGCATTTCTCAGGAATTTTCACGTAAAGTAATTGAGCATTACATGGCATCAAAGAAACCGATCTCGTTTTCTTATGCAATCCCTAATCATCCTTGGGTGGATTCTTCTGATGGTGCTGACGTAAGGGTTGCATTAACGGTTTGTAAACCAGGAGCTTTTGAAGGTCAATTGAAAGTCGTAAGCAATGAAGTTCCTATCGAAGATGGTGAAATAAAGGTTGATTTTCAAACTCGCTTTGGGTTAATCCTTCCCAATCTAACAATCGGTGCAAATACTTTGAAAGCAGAGGGTCTTAATGCAAACAGTGGGCTAAGCTGTGTTGGGTATCAATTAACCGGAAAAGGTTTTGTACTAGATAAGAATCAAAAATCTAAATTTGACGAAACAAAATTGATTCGGCCTCTTTTATCTGGAAGAGATATTACTCAAACATCACGAGATTTATTCGCCATTGATTTGTTTGGTTTTAGCATCGATAAATTGCAAAAAAACAATCCAGCAATTTATCAGTGGGTGTTTGATCACGTTAAACCTGAAAGAGATCATAATAATCGTCGTGCATTGAGAGAGCGTTGGTGGATATTTGGAGAAGCCAGAAGCACTTTTAGGCCAGCCCTTCAAGATATACCGCGTTTAGTTGCAACCTCGTTGACAGCAAAACACAGAGTTTTTATTTTTGTTGACTCTCATACAATTTGCGATAGTACAACAGTAATGTTTGCGTTATCTGATGGTTGGCATTTGGGAGTATTGTCTAGCAGAATTCACGTGATTTGGGCGTTAAATGCTGGGGGAAGGTTAGGCGTTGGAAATGATCCACGTTATCTCAAAGGGCGATGCTTTGAACCATTCCCCTTCCCCGATGCCAGCGAGGTGCAAAAAACGGCCATTCGACAACTGGCGGAGCAGTTGGACAGTCATCGCCAACGCCAATTGGCGCAACATCCCAAATTGACGATGACGGGGATGTATAATGTGTTGCAGAAAATCCGCGCTCAAGTGACAGTCACCTCAAAGGTGACTGTCACTTCGGACAACACCTTAACCGCCAAAGAACGCCAAATCCACGAATGGGGACTCGTCTCCATCCTGCAACAACTGCACGACGAACTGGATGCAGCCGTTTTCGCCGCCTACGGCTGGCCGTCCGACCTCAGCGACGAAGAAATCTTGCAACGGCTGGTAGACCTCAATGCCGAACGAGCGGCGGAAGAAGCAAACGGCCGTGTCCGCTGGCTGCGCCCCGAATACCAAGCGCCAGATGAAGTACAACAGGCTACTCAAGCTACCTTAATTGCTACTGACGAACCGAAAACGGCCGTGCCCGCCGTCAGCAAACAAAAATGGCCGTCCAGCCTCACCGAGCAAGTGCAATCCCTACGCACCGTCCTCGCCAGCTTCGACGCGCCCGCCACGGCGGAGACGGTGGCGACGGTATACGGCCGTCGCACCGCCAAGCGCGTTCAGCAAATTGGGGAGCTGCTAGAGACGCTGGTCATGTTGGGGCATGTGCAGAAGGTGGAAGGAGGTGGGGGGTATACGGCCGTTTGACCCACTCCCCACTCGTTCTACGCTCTGCGTGACGGTACGCAGAGCGTACCCAGCAAGCGTTCCCACGCGGAGCATGGGAACGAGGGAGGGCTGGATTACGTATGTGATACCAAGCCTGCGCCGCCACCTGGTTGGCAGATGAAGGCGTTGGCCTGAATTTGGATGGTGGCTGTGTATTGTTGAATGGTTTGTTGAGCAACGGCCGTTACCCGCCCCTTCTCCACCAAAGCCACTACACAACCGCCCCAACCAGCGCCTGTTAGCCGTGCTCCAACCACACTAGGCTGCGCCTGTAAAATCGCAACCAATGCCTCCACCTCTGGACAACTAATTTCATAGTCATCGCGGGCACTGGCGTGGGCTTCTTGTAGCAGCTGCCCCAATTGGGTCACATCCTGGGCCTGCATGGCTGCTTTGGCTTGGAGCACACGGCCGTTTTCCGACCAAACATGCCGACAACGTGCCCGCACCTTGAGTGATATATCGGCCCGGATACCCGGTAAATCATCTAGAGCAACCCCTTGTTGCTTCAATTCAGCCACTGTCATCGTTGTGGGCAAGTGTGATTCAATCTGCGGCCAAGGTATATCCTCCAAATCGCGCAGAGCCTGAACCTGAGGGAAAGGCTTTTGCAGCAAACCCACCCCGGCCCGACAAGCGGCCACCCGCCGG
Source organism: Promineifilaceae bacterium (SeqCode) (assembly GCA_965223555.1). GTDB lineage: Bacteria > Chloroflexota > Anaerolineae > Promineifilales > Promineifilaceae > CBDCWU01. The sequence continues at coordinate 254,869 of CBDCWU010000007.1, read as the reverse complement.
TTGAAATGTCCCCGTGTGTTTTGGTGCTTCACACCGCTATTGACAACTAGGATCGCTACGTCAGTGGGCAAAGGAACCAATTCGTTGTGGAAACCGGGACGGCAATCGAGGAAAAGGGCCTGTCCTTTTTGACCTAGCAAAGAGATAAATTGATCCATCATGCCACCACGTGTGCCCACATACCATTCGGCGTCGCTGCAAAACTGGACGAATTCGGCCGTTTCCGGCTGCCATTGGTTGAGATGAGCCAGGGTAACGGCCGTCACTACGGTTAAAGCCGACGATGAACTCAGCCCCGCACCTCGGGGCACACCAAAGGGGGCTTCGGCAGAGACCAGAGCATCAAAACCCAGTAACGGCCGATCCAATGACCGCGCCATCGTTTGGGCCACGCCTTGCACAAAGTTACGCCAGGCCCCGGCTTCGCCACGCGGAATGTCGGGCTGAATGGCGACCGTAAAGGGTTCAAATTGTGGTTCGATGTTGGCAAATCGCAGGCGATTATCAGAGCGGGGCCGCATAGCCAGCAATACATCGCGGTCTATGGCCACGGGCATCACATAGCCTTGATTGTAGTCAGTATGTTCGCCGATGAGATTGACCCGACCTGGGGCGCGGAAGAATTGAACCGGGCCAGGGCCATAGAGAGAGAGGAATTTGTTGTAAACGGCCGTATACCGCTCTCTTTGGGCTACCGCCTTTTCACCGTAAATCTCTTGCAAAATTGTTTGTTCCATAGCTGATTTATGAGGAGCCAACTTCCTTCATGGTAGTTGGTTCCCCACGGTGTAATAACCAAAAACAGAAGCCGCTGCCACAACCAGCCAGCGTACACAGGATGAACAGCGTCTCAAAATGGAAAGCTTGCACCACACGCCCTCCGGCGAAAAGGCCTAACAATTGTCCCGCCCCGTTTACTGCGTAAAACAGTCCCGTGTGTCCGCCACGCTGCTGCTGCTGGCCCCACTCCGAGGCAAAGGTCATGGCGGTGGGGGTGTAGCTGGCAAAAATAACGCCTCGCACCGTTTGCACGGCCATCAATGCCGCCAGCCAGTGCGAGAGTAAGATGTAGCCCGTCATGATCAAGGTGATGCCCAAAGCCCCAGTGATGAGCAGCGGTACCCGGCCGATCACATCAGAAACGGTACCAACCAGCCACATAGCTGGGGCTTCGACCAGAGCGGCCAGCCCCCACAAGCCGCTGATGGTTGTTTTGTTGTAGCCCAGGCTGTCCATGAAGTTGGGCCACATGGAGGTGAAGGCAGACCAACTAGCGATCCACAAGAAAACACCAGCGAGAAAGGCAACGGGCAACGGCCGTTTTTGGTCTTCTATCAGCTCATCTGCTGCGACTTCCCCGAGGGACACTTCCTGCAACAAAAGAGCGGCTAGCACGGCCAAGCCATTGAACCACACACAAACTTGAAAGGCCGCCGACAGAGAAAACAGATCAGCTAAACGGCCGCCCAATAGGGCCGCTGCGGCAAAGGCCAATGAGCCTAAACCTCGATATAGTCCCATCTTGCGCCCCCGCTGTTCATCAGTGGCCAATAAATCGCCCATCAAAGCCAAGCTAGAGGTGAGATAGGCGGCCCGGCTAGCTCCTTCTAGCACCCAAGCCGCCCAGGCTTGCTCCACTGTCAGGGCCCGGCTTAACCAGGCATAAGCTGCCACCAACCCTATCAGCCCACCGACAACCAACCATTTGCGCCGCCCCATCTTGTCTGACAACCAGCCCCAGATGTAATTGGTCAGCAATGAAGTGGCCGCGAAAGAGGCTAGCACGAGGGCAATACGTTCATAACTGGCACCTAATTCTTGTAAATAGAGTGAAATCAGAGGCGCACTAATGCCTATGGTGGCAAAGTGCAACATGACGATGAGGGTCAGGAGATAAAAACTGTTGCTTAACATCTTTTGGATTTGAGTCGGGAATCTTGGTTGTCTTGTTTTGTCAAATTGGGCTTCTATGTGGTCAGGGGTAGGTTGCCAAGTCTCTTCCCCGAAAGTGAGTCAGCTATGTGTTATTTGGGTGGTGTACCCTCCAGTCTCAAAATGTGAGTTGGCAGTATACTGGCAAATGAATGTGCGTCAAAGCAAAGTTGAGAAATAGAACAACTATAAATGGCATAACCTAGAGAAGACAATGCCGAGCACGATATTGGGCGACTGCTAAAGGACTTTGAGAGTCAGGCTGATGAGGAGCGCGTAGGAAAACCAGGATTGATTATCGTACCATGGCTTCTTGTGCCAGTTGACGACCTTCTTGAGTAAGGCTAAGACGGCCGTTACGCCGCCGCAATCGCCCTTTCCTCTCACCAAAACGGACGACCTGCTCCGCAAAATGGGGCTGCCATCGAAAATGTTCTAGCAAGTGCTCCACCCGATTTTCTTCCTCAGCTTCTGGAGTGCCTTCGTGGTTCAAGATATGGATGGCCAACATCGTTTGAGCGAACTCCCAGCGTTGCTGGCGTCGTCGCTGGGCCAAAGCCAGCAGCCCTCTCTGCGGCGATAGAAAAAAAACTAGAGCAAAGAGCAGCCCTAAGACCGTTACAATGGCCGCCCCAATATTTGTATTTAACCAGCGGGCCAACCAGTAGCCCGCGATGCCCCCGACCACGCCAATTAATACACTGCCAAACAACATAATAGGCAAACGATCTGTCAAGAGGTATGCAGTTACAGGCGGGACGATCATCAGAGCAATGACCAGAATAGAACCAACGGCATCAAAAGCACCCACGGCCGTGATGGACACTAAGGTCATCAACCCATAATGGAGCAAAGCCGGGCTGAATCCTAAAGCTGCCGCCAACTGCACATCAAATGTTGCTAGCTTCAATTCCTTATAAAACAGCGTGACAAAGAGCAAATTTAGCAGCAAAATTCCACTCATGATGACCAATGTGCGTGGGCCAATATCGGCCCCCAAAATGACCATGCGATCGAAAGGGGCAAAAGCAAGGTCGCCCTGAAAGACCACATGCTCATCCAAATGCACATTGCGGGCAAAGACGGATACCAGGATCACTGCAATGCTAAAGAGAGCTGGAAAAGTGAGGCCAATGGCCGCATCCTCTTTTACTAGCTTAGTGCGATTCAGTAGTTCTGTCAGGCTAACAGTGAGAACGCCAACGGCCGTTGCCCCAATCATTAGTAAAGGATGCCCGAACTCCTCAACCACAAAAAAGGCCAGTACAATGCCTAGCAATACAGTGTGGCTGATAGCATCGCTCATCATCGCCATACGCCGCAATACCAAAAAGACACCGGGTAAAGCACAGGCCGCCGCCACCACAGCCGCGATCAGTTGAATTTCAATTTGGGCTGCTGTCATGTGGCCACCTCATCATCTTGCCCCTTTTGCTCATTAGGCTTTGCCATAAGCTCCAGAGGCCTGATTGTGGTTTGATTAATAGCTGTTTGAGAATCAGTCATTTGTGTCAATATTTTTTGCGCTTCACGAATCCCTTCATCTGTTAATACCCAGTCATTAAAGCTTGTTTGTTTCACTAAACCCCGATTCAACAACACTTCTAAGGTGTGGGCCACACCGCCTCTTCCCATATTCATCATGCGTAAAACCTCAACGGAATGGCCGTGCTCTTCACCATGGTGTTGTTGTTCCAGCGAATACAAATCGCTCAGCACCGATTCTGCTCGTAGACGACGACGATTTTGCTGCTGGCGCGACCAACTCCAGACCAAACCCCGATTTGGAGCTAGTAGCAGGGAAATGAGGGCAATGAGGCTCATGACCAGGACGATAACAGGGCCCGTTGACAAGCCAGTACCTGTGCTGCTGATGACAGCGCCGATGATGCCGCTTAAGGCGCCAAACAGAGCTGCAAACAACACCATATGGCTCAGCCGATTAGTCCATTGACGGGCTGCTGCTGCCGGAGCTACCACCATTGCACTCATTAAGATCACCCCCACTGCTTGTAGACCAATAACGACGGCGATAACTAACAAGGTAGTCAAGAGCACGTCAAGCAGCCGTACTGGAAAACCAAGACTGGCGGCGAATTCAGCATCGAAGCTAATGAGTTTGAACTCTTTCCAGAAAATAATCATAGTGGCTAAAGCCAACATACCAATCAGGCCCATGGTGATGACATCGCGCTGGATAAGAGCAGCCGCTTGGCCAAAGAGAAAACGATCTAACCCAGCTTGCCGGGCATCGGCCAAACGTTGTGTAAAGGTGAGTAGGAGCAAGCCAAAACCAAAGAATACGGAGAGGGAGAGGCCGAGAGCGCTATCTTCCTTGATGCGCGTATAGCGTACAATGTTGATGACGAGTAGGGTTGCCAGCCAGCCAGTGATCATAGCACCAATGATGAGTACAAGAGAGGCGCGGCTACGGGTGAGGATGAAGGCCAAGACGACACCAGGCAGTGCCGCATGGGAGATAGCATCACCCAGTAGGCTTTGTTTGCGTAGGAGGGCAAAACTACCTAAAGCACCGCTGACAATACCGATCACGGCCGTTCCTAAGGCCACCGTTCGCAATGTATAGTTGAAGAAGAGGTTGTAAAGGAGATCGTCCATAGGGTAGTTATGCAATGGTCGTGTTTAACGATTTAAATATTGGCGAGAAAACGGCCATTGCTTGAGGAATTGTCTACTTCATGTGCCATCGTTCAATGCGAGCTGTTGCCATTATTGTCACGGCTAAGAAAAGCGACACGACCGCCATAGGTGAGACGTAGATTCTCCTCAGTAAAAACCTGGCTCACTGGCCCGCTAGCGATGCGGCGCACATTCAGCAAAGTGACCCAATCGAAATACTCGGGTACGGTTTGCAAGTCGTGATGGACGGCGATGACGGTTTTGCCCGCTGCCCGCAAATCTTGTAGGAGGGTGACGATGGCACGCTCTGTAGTAGCATCCACACCTTGGAACGGTTCATCCATGAAGTAAATTTGGGCATCTTGCACAAGGGCGCGTGCCAAGAAGACACGCTGTTGTTGTCCACCAGATAGTTGACTGATTTGACGATCAGCAAAGGCGGACATGCCTACTTTGTCGAGAGCTTCTTGGGCCAGGGTGCGCTCGTGAGTAGACGGCCGTTTGAACCACCCCAAAGCACCATATCGTCCCATCATAACGACATCAAGAACACTAGTGGGAAAATCCCAATCGACACTGCCTCGCTGGGGCACGTAGCCCACGAGTCTCCGTTGCTCCACATAGGGCTTGCCATGAATCAAAACCTGTCCTGCTGCCGGACGGAGCAAATTCAAAATTGTTTTGATCAATGTTGTTTTACCAGCGCCATTGGGGCCAACAATTGCTAACAAAATACCGCTGGGCACGTCCAAGTCCACATCCCATAGAACAGGCTTTTCTTGATAGGCAACGGTGAGATCAGTTACTTCAAGTGCTTTTATTTTCATACCTGATTTGTGACTATTCAGATAGGGGCTACCTGCATAGTCCTCATGATTTTTCTGAAAAAGGCTCATACACCTTAGTTGCTTAGCGCTTCTGCCAATGTCTGGGCATTATAACGCAGCATGCCTGTATAGGTTTCAGCCTCATGTCCAGCTTCGCCGAGGGCATCAGAGAAGAGAGAACCACCGATTTCTACTTTGAAGCCTTGGGCCGCAACGGCCGCTTGCACAGATTCAATGGTGCGGGGCGAAACTGAGGTTTCTACAAAGATAGCAGGTACTTGCTTTTCTACAATATAATCGGCTAATTCCTGTACGTCAGCTGTGCTGGCCTCGGATTCAGTGCTGATGCCTTGCAATCCGCGCACTTCCAGGCCATAACTGCGGGCAAAGTAGCCAAAGGCATCGTGGGCTGTGATCATTATGCGCTGTTCAATAGGAATGAGGGCAATTTGTTCACGTACATAGCTGTCGGTATCATTGATCTCAGCGAGATAGCGGTCAGCATTGGCTTGGTAGTCGCCAGCATTATCGGGATCGGCCGTTACCAAGGTATCCCGTATTGTCTCAACGACCATACCCCATAAGGCTGGATCATTCCAAATGTGAGGATCATAATTCCCACCGCTGCCTGTCCAACCCAATAATTGCTCTGTTGGCAGCTTGTCCCCGACGGGGACGACGATGATACCACGCTGTTCCATCTGTTCCATCATTCGTGTCATTTGGGCCTCCAAATGCAAGCCGTTGTAAAAAATGACATTGGCTTCACTAAAGGTCGAGACATCTCCTTCAGTGGGGACATATAGATGAGGATCGACACCTGGGCCAAGCAGTCCGGTGAGATTGACATGAGCGCCAGCGACATTGGCTACAGCATCGGCAATTTGTCCGGTGGTGGCGACCACGTTCAGTTTGCCGTTAGCAGCCGTCTGTGGATTGCTATTGCAAGCAAAGAGGAGTGGGAGTAGGATGAGCCATAAAGAGAGTAATTTGTGCATATTGTTGTGTGTCCTTCGTGATTTGAAAGTCTTGCCATATCGCGCGACTAATATATAATTTAGATATACCTAAATTATATAGATATGCCGTATTTTGTCAATAGATAAAGACAGTTCGCCGTTATCTATGAACAGAGGATGAATGTAAACAGTGAGATGAGTATAAATAGCTGCATGGGCGTATAAAAGAGTAATTTTGATATTGAGGATGAGGCAATGAAACGAACTTTGAGTGTGATGATGCTTTTTTTGCTGACAGTGTGGCAAGTGGCCTGTGGTGGAGCGGAAACGGCCGATACTCCAGCACCGACTGAGGCAGCGATCGACGAGCCTACCCGAAGACCAGCCCTAAGCGTGCCACCAACAGCATCTGATGTGAGTGCGAGTGAAACAGCGGCGGTAGTGATTGAATCCGGGGTAGCCCCACCAACTCTTTTTGACACAACCTGGGCGGATAGGGAGGTGTTCCGTGCAGGCTTGGTAGCCAGTGAGCAGGCGATTTTAGAGCAATTGCCCGGCGCACCAGTTTACCATATGGATTTGCAGATTGAAGAGGGGAATCAGGTCGTAAACGGCCGTCAAGAGCTCCTCTACACCAATCAGGAAAATGTACCTCTGCACGAAATCTACTTTCATTTGTTCCCTAATTTGTTAGGCGGGGCCATTGAAATAAGCCGGGCTACTGTGAATGGTGTAGACATTGTGCCAGCTTATCAATCCTTGAATAATAGCGAAATGAAGTTGTCCTTAACTGGTTCAATTCAACCAGGTGAGCAAATAGTGATACTGCTTGATTTTGTGACGACTGTACCTCTGGAAAGCGGTCGCAACTATGGCATTTTTGCTTATGTAGAAGACATTTTAGCTCTGGCTCATTTCTTCCCGCAAGTTGCAGTTTATGACGACCAGGCGTGGAATGTAGAAACACCAGCCGAAGGAGGTGATGTGACCTATGCTGATGTGGCCTTTTATCTGGTGCGCGTGACAGCGGCGAAGGACTTACCGATGGCTGCGGGCGGTTTGGCAGTGGCGCGGGAAGAAACGGCCGATTCTCAAATAGTTACTTTTGCCGGTGGCCCCATGCGAGACTTCTATTTGGCAGCCAGTGAGCGATATGAAGTTGCCACTCAGACGATTGGCGAAGTTACGGTCAATAGTTATACGCCTCCAGAATTTGCCCAAGGCTCAGCCACAGCCCTTGATTATGCTATTAATGCTATTGAGAGCTATAGCGCTCGCTTTGCAGCCTACCCCTTTACTGAACTAGATATTGTGGCCACGCCAACATTGGCCTTAGGTATTGAATATCCGGGTATTATTGCGAACCGTGTGTCTATTTATGGCCCAGGTAATAGTGGATCAGGTACATCCAATCAGATTTTGTTAGAGTCCACCACAGCCCATGAGGTAGGCCATCAATGGTTTTACAGTTTGGTGGGGAATGATCAACTAGACGAACCGTGGCTGGATGAAGCACTGACTCAATATGCCACCTATCTTTATTACTTGGACCAATATGGCGAAGGTGGGGCGCAGGGGTTTTATCAATCGTTAGACGGCCGTTGGGGCAGGGTAGATAAAGCTGAGATCCCCATTGGTTTACCAGTTGCCGCCTATAGCGGTGCCGAGTATGGTGCCATTGTTTATGGGCGTGGTCCTATCTTCTTCACCGAATTGGCTGCGGTGATGGGCCAAGAGAACTTTGACAGCTTCTTGCGAGATTATACCCAGACACACAAATGGGGGATTGCCACCACAGAAAGTCTAAAGCAAATGGCCGAAGCACATTGCAACTGTAGTTTGACAGAACAGTTCGCAGATTGGGTCTACGATTAATACCTGCATTACAACAAGTAATAGTACTTCAGTCACATTGGGCTGATTTGATCCTAATTTCACCCCTTTTGTAATATTATTCGTAATATTGTGGGACTATAAATATGTATAAGGTTAACCAAACCTTCGGGGTGACACAAACTAACAGCAACACAACCACATTGTCGCGAACATCATGCTCACATTGCCGCAGCACTGAACCCAACATTATAGTCGCATCGCCGCCAAAGTCACCCCAACTTTTCCAATTTCATCCTTTTTCATGAGTGATATTTGAGATTCATCATAGCAGCATTTTAGCATTTTCTATAGTAGCAGACATCAGAATCTCCTTGTAGATAAACATCGGAACCTCATCACAACCTTTCATCGTAATCTCATCACTTTGGACATCATTAAAAATAATGTAGTCTCATCGAAGCCCGCCTCAAAAATCACTCCTTCCTCCTACGAAATTGGATCAAAAAAGAGCTTAGGTCACTGACCTAAGCTCTTTTTTTGTCTATCACACTAATCTCATGTGATGAAATTGGGCGGCACAAAATCAGCCAACCATACCCACTCATTGCCTTTGTAAAATGCAATACCTTGTTGATATGCCTGCTTGGCTAAGATGTGTAAAATGACATGGGAGTTCTATTTTTCCGTCTTCCTACCTGTGCCGCCATATCCATATCTGTTGAGAGGTGTACATATTGGCGATTCATAGGTTTTAGGCCGTCGCGGAGAGATGATTTCGGCCGTTTGGGGAGCTGTACCATGATAGAGAGTGTTAGTGGCGGCACGGCCGTTTCCTTACGAATTTTTGCTTCGATTGAATGGCCATATAAAGCACGGATACGGCCGTTTGACATCTCATATCGCTCGCTTCGATCTGCCCAGTCACCATCTGTGCCAAATCCTTCTCTTCTAGCTGTCGCCATTGACGGCTATGATTGCGTAGGCCTTCTAACAAAGCGGCAATCGGAGTCCAGCCCTCACTGTCCAATTCCAACTCATACAACCACGGTTTGTGCCGTAGTGCCCGCGCCACTGCCTTACTTAGCCGCCGTTCATCTATCTTCATCACTTCCCAATGACGCCGCGACTTCTCGCACCGCGCTTAAAGTTGCCATCACCTCCCTCATGTCCGCCTCGCTCGTCACAAATATATCTCCAATAGTCCGGGGCAAGACAAAACGCAGTTTTCCGGCCGCCTTTTTCTTGTCACTGCCCATCATCCCATATACTTGCTCCAGGTCTAAATCAAATGGAATGCGCGTCGGCAATGGTATAGATTGCAGTACCCCCTCAATCTCTGTTTGTAGTTCTGGGGCGCAAAAGCCTAGCCGCGCTGCCAAATTGGCAGCCGCTACCAAGCCAATAGCCACTGCCTCTCCGTGCCGCAGGCGATAACCACTTACTTGCTCAATGGCATGGCCAAAAGTATGGCCCAAGTTCAATATGGCACGTCGCCCCTGTTCAAAAGGATCAGAGATGACCACATCCTGTTTGACCTTGATAGCCTCTACGATGAGAGAGTGGAGATTGGGTCGCTGTGCTTCTAGAGATTGACTTTGCTTATGCAATCCTTCATTTCCCCATTCTGATAGTTTTTGCCACAAGTCTCCGCCAGCGATTAGCCCATGCTTCACCACTTCTGCCATGCCTGAGGCGAATTCAGCCTCTGGCAGGCTTTGTAAAGTAGCTAGATCAGCAATGACGGCCAAAGGCTGTTTGAAAGCACCAATTAAATTCTTGCCTTGTGGCAAATCAACGCCTGTTTTACCACCGACACTGGCATCCACCATAGCCAGTAGGGTCGTGGGGCATTGTACAAAATCAATGCCACGCATGTAGGTGGCGGCCACAAAGCCAGTTATATCCCCGACCACACCGCCTCCCAAAGCGATAATAGTGGCTCTGCGGTCCAATCCCAATGTCAGCATTTTGTCATAAATAGTGCGGACAGTCGCCAGGTTTTTATGCTGCTCACCAGCAGGGATTGTGATGATTGGCGTCGATAAAGTGTGAGCATATAATGGCCCTACATTGCTGTCTGTTACAATGGCGACTGTGGATATTGCTGGCACAAAACGTTGTAATTGATCGAGTAGAGCCTCCCCGACAATGACGTCATATTGTCCATTTGGATGGGTTATATTGATTCGTTCTTCACTCATAAGTTTTTTTGAGCCGAAGACTGTTTGCGTGCCCCGCAAAAATATTCCTAAGATTAATGGCTCACAATGAAAGCGATCCAATCGCGTATGGACAGGACTTGTTCAACTTTGCCGCCAGCTTCATGTACGGCCGTTTTCACTGCTTCTGCTTGCTCATCAATAATGCCACTGAGGATGAGACGGCCGTTTGCTCGCACATAACCCAATAAATCATCCTGCGCCAACATCGTCATGATGACTGGAGCCAATATATTGACTGTTACAATATCCCAACTTTTTTGTTCAATTGAGGTGAGGGAGCCTTGTTCAATATGGATGTAATCATCAACATGATTTTGTTGGACATTGGCAACGGCCGTTTTCACAGCCAACTCATCTGTATCCACCCCAACAATTGGCCTGGCCCCTAATTTGGCCGCCAAAATCGCCAAAATACCCGATCCCGTGCCCACATCTAGCAGTGACAATCCTGATTGCACCAACAGTTCCAGCCCTTGCAGACACATTTGGGTCGTTGGATGCAAGCCTGTGCCAAAGGCCATACCGGGATCAAGGGTTAAGATAACATCATTCTCGTCGGCGTCGTCAGCCTCATCCAGCCAACTAGGCCGAATCCACACACGCTGCCCCACGCGGAAAGGATGATAATTTTTTTTCCAGGCATTGGCCCAATCCTCTTCTTGCAGTTGTCTGAAAATCGGTTCGGGAATGGGATATAAACGGCCGAGATAATAAACAACTTCCTCAATCTTCCGCCGTCTCGCCGGAGTATCTTCACCTTCTGGTAAATAGATTTTTACAGTTACTTCTGGTTCTAAAGCAGCAGGGTCTAGACTATTTGCATCCCCCAATTGTTCTAAGACCACACCATCTTGATAGGCAAACGGCCGTAACGCCTCCGCCACCGCCTCGGCACCCTCTCCATCCGTCACCACACTCACTTCCAGCCAATACATGGTGTGCTATCTTTCAGGTGGCAAGCATCATGTGTCGCCCTGTGGGCTAAATGCCTAGGGCATCTTTCAGATGATGCCAGATGCTTTTTTCTTGTTGGGGCACGACTTCTTTGCCCAATGTATGGGCCAACTGATTGAAGAGCTCCTTCTGTTCGGGCGACAAATGTTTGGGCACAACAACTTGAATCAGCACTTGCTGATCACCACGTCCCACATGAGTGCCGCGTCCACTGCGATCCAATTTAGGCACGCCTTTGCCGCGCAGCCTAAACACTTCGCCAGATTGTGTCCCTGATGGGATTGTAATTCGTTCCTCACCATCAACTGTGGGCACCATGACTTCATCACCTAAGGCTGCTTGGGCCACATTAATTTGCAAATCAAGCCAAATATCATGGCCTCGGCGCTGGAAGAATTCATGGGGTTGGACTCGCAAGACAACATAGAGGCTGCCCGGTGGCCCACCGTGGCCGCCCGGCTCGCCCTCGCCAGTTAGACGAATTTGCATATCATCATCCACCCCAGGCGGCACTTTGACCTTGATGGTGCGGGTTTGGGGCACAAACTTGTTGCCCCGACAGGTATGGCACAAATGAGGGATTGTTTCACCAGTGCCTTGGCAAGTTGGGCAAGTGGTGACATTAACAAACTGGCCCAAAATGGATTGTTGAACTCGACGTACTTCCCCTTTGCCCTGACAGGTGTCACAAGAGATGGGTTTTGTGCCTGGTTCGGCTCCCGTCCCTTGACATTCAGGGCAGATTTCGGCGCGCCGAATTTCAATCTCCTTTTCAGCACCAAAAATAGCCTCCTCAAAGGAGATGCTTAACTCATAACGTAAATCTGCGCCGCGTCGCGGCCCTTGGCGGCGGCGACGGCCGAATCCGCCGCCAAAAAAAGTCTCAAAGATGTCATCAATGCCACCGAAACCACCTTCAAACCCGCCAAATCCGCCACCCTCAAAAGCAGCATGGCCCAAACGATCATATCTGGCTCGTTTATCATCATCGGATAAGACCTCATATGCCTCACTGATCTCCTTGAATTTCTCGCCAGCGTCATTATCCGTATTGACGTCGGGATGATATTGTCGTGCTAGACGACGATATGATTTTTTCAAATCATCCTTGGAAGCATTGCTAGAAACGCCCAGTACTTCGTAGTAATCTCGTTTGGTTGCCATTTTAACAGGTATCAGTGGTCAGTAATCAGTGGTCAGTAATCAGCCCTGAGTGACGCTGATTACTGTTTGCTGTTTACTACATACTGAGCTATGCGTCGCTGAATTCGCCTTCGATAATATCTTCATCATCGCCACCAGAGCCGCTGTCGTCTGATGGCCCACTTTCAGGAGCCTGACCCTGTTGGTACATAGCTGCTCCAGCTTCTTGCATGACGGTTTGTAGTTGGGTAACGGCCGTTTGTATAGCTGTTGCATCGCCACCTTCCAAAGCGGATTTCACCGCATCAATTTGGCTCTGCATGGCGTCCTTTTGGCCTTGTGGGATATTGTCACCATTTTCGCTCAAGAACTTCTCCGCGCTATAAACGGCCGAATCTGCCATATTCCGTGTTTCCACTTCCTGCCGCCGCTGTTCATCCTCAGCTGCATGTCGCTCTGCATCTTGTACCATTTCATCAATCTCGTTGTCACTGAGACCGCTCGACGGAATAATTTGCATCGCCTGTTCCCGGTTGGTGGCTTTGTCCTTGGCATTCACATTCAAAATGCCATCGGCATTAATGTCAAATGTCACCTCGATTTGGGGTACGCCCCGCGGTGCTGGCGGAATCCCATCCAAAATGAAGCGGCCCAAACTCTTGTTATCGGCCGACATCTTGCGTTCACCTTGCACCACATGCACTTCCACCTGTGTTTGTCCATCCGCAGCGGTAGAGAATACCTGGCTCTTCTTGGTGGGAATCGTGGTGTTGCGTTCAATCAACGGGGTGGCTACACCACCTAAAGTCTCAATGCCCAAAGTGAGTGGTGTTACATCCAACAGCAGCACATCTTTGACATCGCCACCTAATACACCAGCTTGAATAGCAGCACCCAAACCGACAACCTCATCTGGGTTCACCCCCTTATGCGGCTCACGACCAAAGAATTGGCGCACGGCTTCTTGTACAGCAGGCATACGGGTCATACCACCGACTAAGACAACCTGGGTGATGTCATTTTTCGACAGACTGGCATCTTTCAAGGCTTGGCGACAGGGTTCAATACTACGGCGCACTAAATCATCCGTTAACTGCTCTAATTTGGCTCGGGTTAGGGTGAGGTTGAGATGTTTGGGACCACTGGCATCGGCCGTGATGTAGGGCAAATTCAACTCAGATTGCATCGTGGTAGAGAGTTCGATCTTGGCTTTCTCTGCTGCCTCACGTAAACGTTGTAGGGCTTGTCGATCATTACGTAAATCAATGCCCTGATCCATCTTGAACTGTTCAGCAGCCCAGGTGATTATCTTTTGGTCAAAGTCATCACCACCCAAGAAAGTGTCGCCATTGGTGGATTTTACTTCAAACACGCCATCGCCTACTTCCAAGATAGAAATGTCAAAGGTGCCGCCACCCAAGTCATAGACGGCAATCATTTCGTCACGCTCGTTGCCCAAACCATAGGCCAGCGATGAAGCTGTAGGCTCATTGACAATGCGCATGACTTCTAGCCCAGCAATTTTGCCAGCGTCCTTAGTCGCTTGGCGCTGGCTGTCGTTGAAATAGGCAGGCACGGTGATAACAGCTTGCGTCACAGGTTGGCCTAAATAGGCTTCAGCATCTTGCTTGATTTTTTGCAAGATCATGGCAGATACTTCGGGCGGTGAGTATTCACGCTCATTCATAACCACGCGCACATCGCCGTTGGGGGCTTTCTTCACTTCGTAGGGAATGAATTGCAAGGCCCGTTTGACCTCAGCATCATCAAATTTGCGCCCCATAAAACGCTTAACCGAGTAGATGGTGTTTTGGGGATTGATGACGGCCTGCCGCTTAGCCACTTGCCCCACGAGCCGTTCACCCGTTTTAGGGTTGACAGCTACGATGGAGGGGAAAAGGCGATTGCCTTCAGCGCTGGGAATTACGGTTGGTTCCCCACCTTCCATCACACCTGCCACAGAATTGGTTGTTCCTAAATCTATACCTATGATTTTTGCCATTTTAATAAATCCTCATTCAATTTCTACATTTAGTATTCAGTGATCACTTTCAGTAGTCAGTGGAAGATTTCTCTCGACACCGATTACTGCTTATGGGTTACTGATTACTGTTTACTTGTCTCACTCTGCTACATATACCAAAGACGGCCGTATCACACGCTCGCCCACCCGATAGCCTTTTTGCAATTCACGGGTGACAACGCCACTTTCATGGTCGTCGGATGGTTCTTGCATCAAGGCCTCATGTAAGCTGGGGTCAAAAGATTGTCCCACTGCCTCAATCGGCTCAACATTAAAATGTTCCAGAATCGTGTTTAATTTGCGATGCACGAGTTGGATGCCCTCAAACCAACTGTCTTCGGCGACGGTTGTGGGTACATTTTCTACTGCCCGGTCAAAATCATCAATGGCGGGCAAAACTTTGGCGATGACATTGGCGGTAGCATTGGTGTTGGCTTCTATCCGCTGCTTGTCAAAACGCTTGCGGGCATTGGCAAACTCAGCTTGGGTGCGCTGCCAGCCATCTAGATTACGCGCAGCCTCTTCCTGGGCTGCCGCCAATTGATCTTCTAATGACAACGGTTCGTCTGTTTCAGAAACGGCCGTTTCCTCTACCTCTTCTATCTCTTCTTGTATTTCTTCTGTTTCTTCTGCGTCTAAAATACTTTCCTCAGTCACTTAACTATCCTCGCCTTCATGATAATCTGTTGCCGGTGAGTCACTGTAATACTCATCAATAAACCCACTCATCAAATCAGCCACTAAACGCACCGCTGCTACATTGCGGGCATACGGCATACGCATAGGCCCGATAACGGCCAATGTGCCCGTGAATTCTTCGACCACGCCATAGCGTGACAGGATCATGGTGCAATCCTTCAGTTCCTCCCACCGTCCCTCGCCACCGATAACGACCTGAATGCCATCATTGCCTGTAGCTAATTGTGTTTCAGAGAGAACACTGGCCAACAACGGCCGTTCCTCCAACACCCGAACTGCCTGTCGCGTGCCCGCGTCTTCCAATAAATTGACAAGCCCATCCCGATAAATATCACTAAATGCCCGAGCATCAGCTCGCCGAAGAATATCCAGCACTAAACGGGTCACATCCATCTCCAAAGGATCAAGATTGCTCGTAATTGTGCCAATTTCCTTGTGTGTTTTGCTAGCCAGCAAAACATTTAGACGATCTGCCACAGTACTTAATTGTATTTGTGAGACTGGTTCAGCCAGAGCCAACATCTGTTGTTGTACTTCACCACCAACCATAACCAAAACCATCAGCACCAAACGGCCTTGCGTAGAGATCAGTTGCAAATGCTTGAGACGATTATAGCGATGGTGAGGGGCTGTGATAAAGCTAGCACCCTGCGAGGCATGGGCCAAAATGGCGGCAGCCAACCGCATCCACTGTGCTAAGTCAAGACGTGCTTGGTGAAATTGATGCTCAATCATTTGCCGTTCATGAAAGGGCAGGCGAAACTCGCCTAAGAGCTTTTGCACAAAGTATCGATAACCTAGCTCTGTAGGCACACGACCGGCTGAAGTGTGTAGCTGGACAACATAGCCAAGCTCGCTAAGACGGCCGAATTCATTGCGCACAGTGGCCGAACTCACATCCATTTCATAATGCTCAACTAACTTTTTAGAACCGACCGGCAACCCTGTTTCAATGTGGCTGCGGACGATCATGGCTAGAATTTGTTGTTGGCGTTCAGTTAATGGATAAAACATGCTGTTGTATGGCTGTTTCCAGACTAATCCCAAAAAATTAGCACTCCATTGTTGCGAGTGCTAAGGGGTCTCTTCAAATATCTTATCATGCTGGAAAATCAGCGTCAAATAAGAATCGTGTAAGATTTTGAGGTTTAAGGAAGTTTGTCGTGGCCGTGGGTCGGTATTTGATGCTTATCAAGGGAATGACTATAAAGATTTTCGCTTTATGATGGTACGATTTATTGAAGCCCCGATTTGGGGTTATGATTCAGATGAGCCGGGCGGGATTGGAGAAAGTTTAGAGGTTGTGGGTGACAGCTCATGCCCATTCGAGAGAGTAACGGCCGTTTCCACTTTTGTCAGGTCTAGTTTGCCCGTTTCGGGAAGGGTAACAGCATTCGCTTGATGAATGGAGTCTGAATTGCCCCGCTCAAAGATAATTTGCCACACTGTCCGAATTAAAATCTTAATATCGAGCCAAATAGACCAATTTTCAGAATACCATAGATCATACTTAGTTCGTTCAGCAATCGAAGTGTCGCCACGTAAGCCATTGACCTGTGCCCAGCCGGTCATGCCACCCTTTTCGCGGTGGCGATCCATATAGCGAGGTACGCGCTCCCGAAACTGCGCCACATAATGTGCTTGTTCTGGTCTGGGCCCTACTAGGCTCATCTCGCCTAAAAACACATTGATGAGGTTGGGCAATTCATCTACCTCGATGCGTCGGATCAGCTTGCCCAGCTTGGTTTGGCGGGGATCGTTGTCCACCGTCCAGCCAGGCCCATATTTTTCGGCATCTTTACGCATGGAGCGGAACTTGATCATCATGAAGGGTTTGCCATCTAGTCCCATGCGCTCTTGTACAAAGAAGGCAGGGCCGGGTGATTCCAATTTAATGGCAACGGCCGTTAAAAGCATTAGTGGGCCCAAAAAAACCAAACCAAACATAGCCCCAATCACATCCATCAAGCGTTTGAAGATGAGCAAATAGCCACGAAAAGCAAAATCACGCACGGACAACAGCGGCAAACCGCCCAATTCGTCAATACCAGCATCAGAGGTGATAAATTGGAAGACATCTGGGAAAATTTTGATGGATACTCGCCCCCGTTCACAGTAAGAAATCACGCGCACAATTTCCCGGTGGCCCTTCTCCGGCATAGCAATAATAACCTCATCAATGGCATATTTTTCAATGAGATCAGGTAGATTTTGGGGTTGACCCACAATGGGAACGCCTTTGATTTTCTTCTTTTGACGTGTGCCCGCAACAATGCCTATCATTTCATACCCGAGCCGAGGTGTCCATTGGATACGTTGGATAATGCTGCGGGCTGTATCGCCAGAACCGACGATGAGGAGGCGATCTTTGCCCCAGCCCTTTTTTTGCAACCAGCTACGCAGCAGCTGGTGCAATAGTCGCCCTACTATCAGGAGAATAATGGAAAATAGCCAGGCATAAGCGATCATGGCCCGGGGGTAGTTCAGAATAGATTCATCGGTCTTGAATAGGAAAGATGAGACAGCAACCCCCATCATGGTTCCAATGGAAACAGCGGCAAAGACATAGTACAGCATATCTACGCGAGAAACGGCTCGCGGGATGTAATATTGGCGGTAGAAGCCTAGCATGGCGAGGACGGCGAGAATATGGATGACGAGCAGCCCAATATAGTCTGACAAAGGCACGACGCGTACCAACGGGGCTGGCCAATCAACAGCCACACGAAGTTTATAAGCCAAAACGAAAGCGGCCGTTGTCAAAACGGCATCTAAAAAGAAGAGAGTAATTGTATGAATTGTGCGGATTCTTTGCGTTGTCATCGTAGTATTCACGTCCTAAGCAACCTAATTCTAACACAGCCCGTCTGGGCAACAAGGCGTTTATTCACTTCTTAGCCTACGCCCACACGGGATTAAGGGAAATGGTATACTCAATATGCAATCAAAATTATGGTAACTGCTAAGCTGCTCTGGAGATTGGCCCAATATGGCTAAGCAGGTACAAATTGTCAATAGCATAGGAGCATTTTTATGAGGTCAAGACTTATTACTATCATGATGACACTTATTCTCACTGCTACGACCTTTGTCGCCGGGTATGTGGTGGGACAATCGGGTTTGGGGCCTTTGCAGCTATTTCCTAGCCGGGGCGGTACTCCCGCCAACTTGGAAGAGACGTTTTCACCCTTTTGGGAGGTATGGGATCTGGTTCATGCTCGTTTTGTGGAGCAGCCTGTGGATGATGTGGCCCTGATGGAAGGCGCTATAGATGGCATGTTGGCGGTGTTAGATGATCCACACACACGCTATTTATCGCCGGAGGCTGAGGCCATGACCCGTGAAAGTATGTCGGGTGAATTTCAAGGTATTGGGGCGGAGGTGTCTGAGGCGGAGGGATTTATTGTGATTGTGTCTCCGATTGAAGGGTCGCCAGCAGAAGCGGCTGGATTACAGCCAGGTGATATTTTGCTAACGGCCGATTCCGTTACCTTAACTGGCATGAGTGTGACCGAAGCAGCCCAGTTGGTGCGAGGACCAAAGGGGACTGTGGTCGTCTTGGGTATTGAGCGGGAGGGAGAGCAATTTGAGGTGTCAATTGAACGGGATACTATTACAATCCCCAGTGTACGCGGTGAGATAGTGGCCGGGGATTTGGCCTACATTCGCCTGACGCAATTTGGACAAAACAGCGATGAAGAGTTAGAAGCACTGCTGGCAACCTTGACGGAACAGAATCCGGCTGGTGTTATTTTGGATTTGCGGCGTAATCCAGGAGGTAGTTTGGATACGGCCGTTAATATTGCCGACCAATTCCTACCCGAAGGTATTGTTTTGTATGAACGCTTTGGTACGGGCCGAGAGACAGAGTTCGAATCCACTGACGAAGGGTTAGCTGACAACTTGCCTTTGGTCGTATTGCTAGACGAAGGCAGCGCCAGTGCCTCTGAAGTGTTAGCTGGGGCTATCCAGGATCGAGAACGAGGCGTTTTGATAGGCCAAACCACTTTTGGCAAAGGTACGGTACAATCCTGGCAGGGACTGAGTAACGGAGGTGGCGTTCGTATCACCACCGCCCGCTGGCTGACCCCTGATGATAATTGGATTCATGAAGAGGGACTGGCTCCTGATTATTTTATCCCATCGGCTGAAGCGGAAGGGGATGAACAGTTGGAAGCAGCTATTAATTACTTACAGGGAGAAGAAGTGATTAGCTTGCCCCCAGAGTCGGAATAAATCAAAACAAAGAATGCAGCTGTCCAGGTAGACCTATCTGCATAGTTGCCAAATAATTTGGAGAAATATAATGATGCCTAATTTGACCAACTTACCTGCCTGGCAAGCCCTTGCCGCGCATCAAAAAGAGTTGGCCTCACAGCACATGCAGACGATGTTTGCTCAAGATGAGCAGCGATTTGTGACCTTCTCCCTGCAATTGGAGGATATTCTATTTGACTACTCTAAAAATCGTATAACGGCCGACACCCTCACCCTCCTTCTCGATTTAGCCGAGCAAGCGGGATTGCCCCAAATGATTGAGTCGATGTTCAACGGGGACAAAATTAATGTGACAGAAGATCGGGCAGTGCTACACATTGCCTTACGTAATCGCAGTAATCGACCGATTTACGTGGACGGCGTCGATGTGATGCCTGCTGTTAGCCAAGTGCTGACCGAAATGCGCTCCTTTTGCCAAGCCGTGCGTTCTGGTCACTGGCGTGGTTATACAGGTGAGGCGATTACTGATATTGTCAACATCGGTATTGGTGGCTCTGATCTTGGCCCCAAAATGGTCACGACTGCCCTCAAGCCCTATGCCCATCCCCGCCTACGCAGCCATTTTGTTTCTAATGTAGATGGCACAGATGTGGCAGAGACATTGAAGCAGTGTCAGCCCGCCACGACTCTCTTTTTGGTAGCCTCAAAGACTTTCACCACCCAGGAGACGATGACCAATGCCCATACGGCTCGGCAGTGGTTATTGGATGCGGCGCAAGAAGAAACGGCCGTTGCCAAGCATTTTGTGGCCCTTTCCACCAACAGCACAGGTGTTGCCCAGTTTGGTATAGACACGGCTAATATGTTCGAGTTTTGGGATTGGGTAGGCGGCCGTTACTCTCTCTGGTCAGCCATCGGCCTCTCCATTGCCTTGGCCATTGGCATGGATAACTTTGAAGCCTTGCTCATGGGTGCCTACAAAGCCGATGAACATTACCGCTCAGCCCCTTTGTCCCAAAACATTCCTGTCATCATGGGCCTACTAGGCATCTGGTACAATAATTTCTGGGATGCCCAAAGCCATGCTATTTTGCCCTACGATCAATATCTGGAACATTTCGCCGCCTACTTTCAGCAGGGTGATATGGAAAGTAATGGCAAACGAGTTACTCGTTCTGGCCAAAGCGTCGATGTTACCACCGGGCCCATCATTTGGGGACAGCCAGGCACCAATGGACAACACGCCTTCTACCAACTCATTCATCAAGGCACTAAGCTTATTCCCTGCGATTTCTTAGCTCCGGCACAAAGTCAAAACCCGATTGGTCAGCATCACCCCATCCTCCTTTCCAATTACTTCGCCCAGACAGAAGCCTTGCTCAAAGGACGCACACCGGATGAGGCCCGTGCTGAACTAAGGGAACAGGGCTATGTGGATGAGAAACTAGAGCAATTAGCGGCGGCCAAGACCTTTGAGGGTAACAAACCAACAAACTCCTTTCTGTTCAAAAAGTTGACCCCAGAGACATTGGGCGTACTCATTGTCCTGTATGAACACAAAATCTTTACCCAAGGTGTGATTTGGCAGCTCAATTCCTTTGACCAAATGGGGGTCGAATTAGGCAAACAGTTAGCTAATAATATCTTGCCGGAATTAGAGGGGGATGAGCCTGTGACCAGCCATGACAGTTCCACAAATGGCTTGATCAATGCTTATAAACGACTGCGGGAATAGGTACTCATGAAATTATTTGAAGTGACTTACTAAAGTAGTGAACCTTACAACTGGGGCATCTTAAACGATGACATGATGTTGTTGGGTTTTCACCAAACAGATGAATTTGGCGGCCCTATCATGACCTATTTTGCGGATGATATGGCTGAACGTATTGCCCAGCTAGAGGCCAAAGGGGTGGTTTTTGCCAAAGAAATACCTGATGAAGAGGGCAATATCTCCAACGCGATACTCAAATCACCAGACGGCCACGAAATATTTCTTTTCCGGGGTGATTTATAGCCCGATTTTATAGCCACGGGAGTCCAATCTCTTTAGACGTTATCTTGGATGAAGGCGAGGGTGCGCGAAATAATTTGTTTGGATCGTGGATCATCATCCAAAATATCAAACCCATGCTGACCCTGGGCATGATTCATGAATTCAATATCTAGATTGGCGGTGAGAGCCTGGGCTAAAAAATCTTCAATTGTCTCATTCAAACCTGGATGATCTTTGCCAGCTCGTGCCAGGAATATGGGAAAGGGGGGAGGATTGGCTTGGAGATAGGAAACGGCCGAATACATTTCTATCTCTGCCTGGCTCAAAACATCAACCAAAAAATCCACAGGCTGCACGTTCATGATGGCGTAATAAATTACCAAGCAACGCACAAAAGCTGGTTTGTCGCGTAGGGCAAAACAGATATGGGGGCCACCGCCTGAGCATGTCCATAAACAGATCCGGTTGGGATCTAGCTGGAACTCGGCAGCATTAGCGCGTACAAAAGCAATGGCCTCTTGCACATTCGCGGCCGATTGGGGCAATTGGTCCGGTGCATGATAGTTGTGATTAAAGGTTACACCGATTAAGCCGGAAGCGGCTGCTAAGCGGCCCCAACTTGTGTATTGACCCGAATCTTTTAAAGGATGGTCCGCGGACACTGGGCCGCCATGAATAAAGATAACGCCCGGCAATCGCGTATTTGGATCTATAGCAGTAGGTTTGTAGATGTCCATTAATGAATCTGTGCCAGCAGCTGATTTGTAAACGAGGTTTTGTTTAACGGTCACATTGTCCAGGCCAGGAACGGTATAAACGACGGGCCTTTTCTGGATGGGAATTTCTTCATTCATATCACTTCTGCTTATCTATTTTCACCCTTTCTAGCGTTTTGGTCATTTTCAGCTTGAATACGGCCGTCTACCAAATGAATCACCTCATCCACATACTCATCCACCAAGCTATCATGGGAGGCCAGCAAAATCGTCACCTGTTCCTGGTGGGCAACGCTTTTCAGAAGTGCCAAAATCTCTCGGGCTGTTTCACTGTCCAATTCACCTGTGGCCTCGTCGGCCAAAATGATTTTGGGTTTGTTGGCGATGGCCCGAGCAATGGCGATACGCTGTTGTTGACCACCAGATAGTTCAAACGGCCGATGATGCATCCATTTCTCTAATCCCACCATTTTCAGGCAGGCAATGGCTCGTTCTCGTCGTTCCCGGCGGGGAAAGCAGGCGATCCGCAACATCAAATCCACATTTTCATAGGCTGATAGGGTGGGCAACAGGCCAAATGATTGAAACACAAAGCCGACTTCCCTTTGTCGCCAAGTGGTGGCCGCCTCGTCATCCAATTCGTGCACAGCTTGATTATAGACAAAAACGTCACCCGCCGTGGGCTGATCCAACCCGCCAATGCAGTTGAGTAGCGTCGTCTTGCCGCTGCCTGAGCGCCCTTTCAACGCTACAAAACGGCCAACTGGAATCTGCAAATCAATTTCAGCCAGCGCTGTTACTGATTCTCCATATACCCGTTTTACTTGCCGCACATCAATGGCAAATATTTCGTTTTCGCTCATTCGTAATGTATAAAGCGGCAAAGCCGCAAAATCTACTATGAAGGGCACCAAGGGTACAAATTTTCTGCAAATTTGGTGTTTTTGGTGATCTCCATGGTCGAAAATTAACGCTAATGGCGCAATTTTATTTTGCGCTGGTACGGAATAGTGCGCAATTTATCCTACGCACTACCAGTTTATCCCTCTAACCAGGCTAACTCAGCGGCCGTTAATTGCAATTCGCCCGCCCGCACATTATCCACTACCTCAGCTTCATTATAGCAAGCAACTAAGGCATAAATATCTAGCGGCTGGCTTAAGACATAGGCCAAAGCAATCTGGGCCACTGATATCCCTTTTTCCTCAGCTAACTGTTGGGTACGTTCCAATCGTCTCCAATTTTCCTCGAAACAGTAGACTTCCACACACAGTTTATCTAGATATGATTCAAAACTATCGAGATTATCACGGCGAAAACGGCCGCCGAAAAAGCCGCCCGCCAAACTCGACCAGGTAAACAAGGGCATCCCTTGCGCCCTATACCAATCCCGTCCCGCTTTGCCCATCGGCCCACTGATGGATAAACAGCCGGCCCACGGCTCTTTGGCCTGATAGGCCAGACTAAAATTAGGGCTGCTAGCCACAAATGGCGACAAGCCATGCTCAGCCGCATAGGCATTGGCCTCCACCACCCGCTCATGTGACCAGTTTGAGCCACCGTAAGCCAGAATATGACCAGCTTCTTTGTGTTCATGTAACCTTTGTACGATGGGGCCAACGGGAACGGCCGTATCATCCCGGTGCAACAAATACAAGTCCATATATTCCGTGCCAAAGCGCGCCAATGAATCATGAATATCGGCCGAAATATCAAAAGGTGTTACCCGCTGGCGGTCTTGGTTAGGGTGCGATCCCTTGCCAATAATTACCACTTCCTCCCGCAAGCCCCGTGCATTGATCCAACGCCCCACGCTGCGCTCACATTCCCCGTCCCCATAATCATGGGCTGTATCAAATGTATTAATGCCATACTTAAAGGCAGCATCTAGAAGCGTGTTGCACCACTCTTGCTCTTCCGTATGGCACATAATTGTGCCTTGCACCAGCCGCGAAATTGGTTTGTCAATCCCATCAATTCGTCCGTAATTCATATCTTTACTCTCCGCAAAAATTTATACCGTCTCCCCCAGCTTAATCGCCATAAAAATCTTCATCCGCATCCCCAGCAGCACCAGACTGACCAGCGCCACCACAAACAAAAAGACAAACAAGAGATACACTTGTGACACGGCATCCCAGGCAATTTCTACCACAAAGGGGGGAATGAGCCCCATACTGCTCGTGCCAATCTGCAAGAAGGGGATGAATAAGCGGCTGACACTCACTCCCAACGTCGTGCCCAACACCACACCAGACAAAATCAGCAGCACCAACTCCCAGCCCACCAAGGCCGTCATCCTTCGCGCCGATAATCCCACGGCGCGCAGAATGCCTAGTTCCACCAGCCGCCGCCGATAAGAAAAAACCGCATACAGAAATAGCCCCAGCACCGTCAAAATGGCCGCCGCTATAAACCCTACCGAGAGCAACCCAAACAGCCCCTGCCGCTCTGGACGCAGCAGAGTGGCGGCGATCCGCGTTTGCGGTTCACGCCAAAATGAGCCAAACAATCGCTGCCGATTAAGAGCTGAACGCAGAAAGTTTTCGCTCAGTGATGCCTCCGTCTTTAACCAGACACGAAAGGGGAATTCTGACCCTGCTTGCTCAAAAATGTAATTCAAATTGCTCACGACTAATGGCAAATCCCTGGATGGGTCCCAGGTGGGGAAATAGCTAAACACGCCCACAATTTGTGTCTCAAGGTCAATGCGTCCCCCTTCCAAATTGGCGGTCAGGCGCAAAATGTCGCCGCCGCGCAGGCCATGGCTGGTGAGGAAATTGTGGGATACCAGCACCCCCTCTGGCGTACTGCCCAGCGCGTTCATGAGTGTTCCCAGCCGGGCAGGGGAAAAATCCCACCGCCAATAAGCGGCTTCAGCGAAATCATTGGGGTCTATGCCGATGAATTGGGTGTCGATGGTTTCGCTGCCGACGTGAGCATCGGCTGTATAATTGCCGACCCGGGCTGCTGCCTGCACCCCTTGTATGGCTTCGTATTCGGAGATGGGCAGGAAAGCGAAGTTGTTTTCATTTTCGGCATTGGTCTGTGTCAGCGAGCCAAAGCTGCTGAGGGTGCTAGTGGGCGTAAATAGGTTGAAATCGGCGCCAACGGCATAAAATTCTTGGTCGTAGAGGTAGTAGTCGAGGGTACGGGCCAGCGAGGCGGTGAAGACAGAGAAGCTGACGGTGAGGATGAGCAGGATGAGGGGGGTGTTGTAATGGTGCGGGGTGCGGGCCAAATAACGAGTGGCTTGTAACAAAGTTATGCTGTCCGTTTGTTGCACCAGCCAAGCCAAAAGGCGCATGGCTAAGGGCAGCAGCCGCAAAAAGAGAAGGGCGACGGAGAAAATGGTGATGGCAGGCAGCCAGAGCAGGAGCGGATTTTGAAAAGGATCGCCGCTGTCATTTTGGACGATGAGGCTGCCTTGTTGGTTGAGGGTGTAGAGGCCATAGGCGGTGATGGCGATGAGGATCAGATCGAGCCAGGCCCGCTGCCACCAGGGTGGGCGTAGAGAGCGGGCTTGGGTGAGCTTGTAGCTGATGATGGTGTGGCGGGAAGTGGCGATGATGGGTAGCAGTTGGGCCACAATGGCTAGGCCAATGGCTAAGAGGCCAGCGCGAAGGGCATTGTTATTGAGGGCGACACGTAGGGGGACAGTGGCTGAAAAATCCATGAAGCTGCGGGCGCGGCTGATGCCTTGGGTGAGGGCGAGACCCAGTCCTGTGCCCAACACGAAGGCGATGGCTCCTAGTAATACAAATTCAAGAAGGGCGATGGTGATGACTTGAACGGCCGTTCCGCCGCGACTCCGTAACACTGCCAGCTCATTGCGCCGCTGATTGGCTGCTAAACTGCCCACCAGGCCCACAAAAGCCAATACCAGCCCAATTGTGGGCACATTAAAGGCCAGCAGCAGGGTGCTGAGCGAATTGACATCGTTACGATAGGAGTTGAGGGCATCAGTAGGGGCCAGCAGGGTAGAGGAGTCGGGTAATAGGTTTTGGAATTGGCGTTCAATACGGCCGATCCCACCCAACAAGCGATCCACATCCTCTGTGCTGACCTGACTGCCGTCCATCACCCAATACCAGGTGGCTAGATGGATTTCATCATCAAGAGTGGTGGCGAGACGATTGACAAAGGTTTCCTCTGGCACAATCATCAAATCATCAAATACGGGTGGAGCATAAAGCCAATATTCGTCATCGGCATCTGTCGGTTGCCAGATGCCAGCCACACGGATGGGAAAGGTATGCTGCTGCTCATCCCGGTTGGTAAAGGCGATATACTGTTCGCCCACTTGCCAGCCAATCTCATCGGCGACGGGTTGCGTGATCATCACTTCCAGTGGTGCGATTGGATCAGAGGGGGCGGCGGGAAAGTGGCCTTCGTTGAGGGTGATGTGGTCGGCGAGGTCGCTGGTGGTGGCGAAGTTGAGCCGAGTGAGGATTCGTTGTTCGTTATTGTAGTTGGCGGTATCGGTGGCAAATAGTTGATAAAGGTCTGTTTCAAAATGATGGACGGCTAATGTTTGAGGCATTCCCAATGCACGGCTGGCCTCGCCCATGAGGTAGCTGTCGGCGGCTTGCACATCTTCCCATTGCAGGGGGCCATGCCAAGCTCCGATGTAGTTGAACATATAGGCGAAAGGCGGCCGTGAGCCATCGCCACTGTCTTCGCGCAGCTTTTGCTCCAAGATGCGGAAGCTAACGGCATCGGCATAGAGGGGCACGACCATGATGATGGCCACAGCGACGGTGAGACCAATGATGGTAACGGCCGTCATGCCTCGCTGCGCCCAAAGCCGCTTCAGGGTGACAAGGAGGGTGGTGCGGATTTGGTAGAGGAGGGTCATTTAAATTTATTGGTTCGTGAAATGGTAGTTGCTTGATCAATATCCAATTCGATTCCAGCCTTTTTGCGTCCACTCTTCCTCTTTTTGCGTTTGATATAGATGAATCCAATCATCGGATAATGTATCAGCCTGTTGTTTGAGTCTTGGCCCATCAAATTGCATATCTGGAAATGTTTGAATTTTCAAGAAATTTAAAATCGAGTGGGTTGTTTCTTGATATGAGCGAACAAAGTCTTCATATACGACCACGTAAGGCTCGATGTCATTCTTTGTGAAATACTCTTGCCAGGCGGCTTCATGGATAATCGTCTCTGCGATAAATTGATCAATGACATCAAACTGGAATTCCAGTCTTCTTTTGGCTACATACGGTTCAGGTTCGTGCCAAAACCAGGGAACCCCTTGCACCGCTTTTGACCATGACACAGCCTGACGAATCTTGTTGCGGCGCGTAATCCAAATGTAGTGAAGATTAGGGAACGTTGATGAAACGAGATGGGATTCTTCCACATCTTTCCATCTATCTGATTGTTTGAGAGTGTTTAGAAAATGCCGCCAATACAATTTCATGATCTTGACACCGAATACACCATTCTTTGTTGAACCAGATTCAATTACTTTATGCAAGTATTCAGACGAATTACTTGTGTCCCACTGTTTAGACCATCGCGGAACGTGCATAGGGCCGAAATATTCATCGGGTTTGCCCGCGAGACCTGTATTCTGAAGGGCTTCACATAACAATGTGCTGCCAGAACGGGGTGTGGCACAAATCATGTATGAGAGAGTTGGTTGCATATATTCTTGTTCAGCCATGAATGATAGAGACTGTGCAATGGGTGGGTAGCAACGGCCGTTTCCATTAGCCCACCACTGCTCACTGCTTACTGCTCACTGATTACTATCCACTGCTTCTACGGCCCAACCACCAAATCCCCTTCCGCAACCCCTGCCAATACCTCAACGCGGCTGCTGCTGGCGATGCCCAGTTGCACGTCCACACGGCGTTGGGTGTCACCATCTTGGATGACGACGAAGTTGCGCCCGGAGAAATCACGAACGGCCGCTGGCGGCAACCACAATGTGTCATCATGCTGAGCCAGAATGAGATTCATGGACACTCGAGCACCCGTCTCAAAATCGGCGATGTCGGTTGGGTTGGCAAGGGTAAAGCGGGCAGTGGACTCATTAAGATTTTCGGCCGTGCCATAGGGTGGGGGCAGTGCAGTGAGGCTGACATCGTAGCTGTGGCCCGGTTGGGCAGAAAAGTTCATTTCGGCTGGCATCCCTTCCACCATCTCGCGCAAATCGGCATCACGCACCAAGGATTCTACTTCCAGATTGGCGAGATCGGTGATGGTAACGGCCGTTGCCCCACTAGCCACATTATCGCCCGCATCCACCAGCGTTCGTACCACTGTTCCTGACACAGGCGCATATAGCTGTGTGCTGGCAAGTAACGCATCCAACTCATCTAGACGCAATTGAGCTTGATCCACTTCGGCCAACAAAGCTGGGTCAACTCCTGCCTCTAACTCGGCCAGAGCCAGTCGCGCTAATTCTACATCCAGTACCAGCAAATCAATTGCCATCTGTTGTTCTGGCGTGGGGTTTTCACCCGCTTGGGCATGAGCAAAGTTGAGTCGGATTTGCACCTGTTGCAGGGCAATTTCGGCGCGGCGGCGGTTGTTTTCCTGTTGCGTTTCTATGGCTGTCACTTGGGCCTGGGCTACATCCAGTGCCGTTTGCGCCAACTGCCGTTCCGCCAGATAGGCTGAGGTATCTAATTCTGCCAGCAAATCGCCAGCCTCTACGTCCGTGCCGCTCTCCACGTGGATGAATGCCACGAAACCATCTAGAGGAAAGGAAACGGCCGTCTCCGTAGCTGGCACCACACGTCCACTCAAAATCAAATTGCGGGCCACTGTACCTCTTTCCACAATGTAGGTGGGTTTGGCAATCGCAACGGCCGTAGGCACAGGTGTCGGTTCCAACTCTGGATCAAACGTGTGTGGTTCGGTTACTGATTGGATAGCACAACCAGTTAAGAAAGTACACAGAAGAATCATGAGCCTACAGCCTACGGCATACGCTATACGCACTTGGCAAATAGCTGATTTGGTGAAAGGGGGCTCCCTGTATAATTTCATCTTTTCTCAACCCTTATCCAACTTGCTCTTGTCACATCTTCAATCAATGTCTCATCGCCATTGGGCCAGATGATTTCTAGCGATTCTAGAACAGTATCGGTGGGAAAGCCGAAATGAATGCGGGCAGGATTGCTGCTGAGGTAGCCGCTACTAGCTTGTACCATACGCCGATAGTTGCCCGTGCTGGTGTGCAAAATGAGGGTAGTACCGATAGCAAAGACGTTTTGGGTGTCTGGCAAGCGCACATCTACCAATAAATTCTGGCCCTGGCATAATTGATTTTCAAAAATTTGGGCTGGGTCTTGCAAATTATTGATGACAATATCTAAATCGCCATCCCAATCGAGATCAGCCATAACCATGCTGCGGCCACCAAAAGCACTGTTGAGTCCCCAAGTAGGCATGGGGAAGAAGTTGCCTTGGCCATCATTACGGTAAGCCTGGTTTTCTTCAACCAATTCGTCATTTGTCAGATGACTGAAATTGTCTAAGGCCTGCATACCGTTGACAACATAGAGATCGAGGTAACCATCCTGATCCAGATCGCCGAATTGACTTGACCAACTCCAGCCTGTGGCCGCGATGCCGCGGGTGGTGGCGCCGTTATGAAAACGGCCGTCATCCCACTCATACAACGCATTGCTCATTTGTTGCACATCATCCTCTGGTAAATTAGCCGTCATGGCAGCTAAAGCTGGCTGCCACTGGGACAATATGCCAGCATCGTTCGCATAGGGTTGCCTGTCGGCGACAAATAGCTCCGTTTGGCCATCGTTATTGACATCCCCCAGGGCAAAGCTAGTTGTGTTCAGGGCCATTGTCACAAAGGGTTGGGCGGGTATCCAGCTACCGTCCACGGCCGTCCATACCTTGTCTGGCATCTCAAAATCATTGCCGACCAGAATGTCTGGACGGCCGTCTCCATTTAGATTGACAATTTGCACGGCCAGAGCTTGGGACGCATCTATAAGCCGTGTGCCCACAAATTGTCCTTCTGCGTGCTGATAGGCCGTCACCCCTGCGCGTTCACCTTCTAGACCGGCTACATTCTGTTTTGCCAATGAGGCATCATAAGAGGCTGTTACCAGATCTAAATCATCATCTTGATCCAAATCTGCCCAATCCAAGCTATAAGCGTAAGCGTCTACGCCCGCTAAACGGGAGGGTGCAAATTGCCCGCCCCCTTTGTTGTGCCAGGCGCGGACATCGCCATTGGGAGTTGTGGTCACAATATCTATCCAGCTATCGCCATCTACGTCAACGGCCGTTACCGCTTGCACACTCTCCTCGGACAAAACCTGTTCTCGAAAACGCCAATCGCCATCATTCCAAAAAATATGATTGGGGCCTTGTAAATTGCCCAACACGATGTCACTGTCGCCATCATTGTCCAAATCGTTTACCGCTAGACCAGAACCATGACTATTAAAGAAGCCAATACGCTCAACGGACGTTCCCATCACATGGGGTAGATCATGAGGCACAAAACGGCCGCTGCAAGCTGTATCTGTCCGCAAAGGCGTTTGCTGCACAATCAAGCCTGGCAATCTTTGACGAAACCAGTTCCAACCGACCAGCGAAACCAGGGCTAAGACGCCCACATAAATCAAACTTTTCACAGAACGTTTCATATGATTCTTTCCCTCCCTGAATGCGGGCGGCCCAGATAACGGCCGTTACTAGAATTTTCTCCATAGTCCAATAACGGCCAAGATTGCAATGTGGTAATTTTACAGTGAATATTCAGGTGTTGGTCTGCCTGTATGTTTTTAATGCTTAGCATTGTCTCCAAGCATGTGGAGGCGTTATTCTCAACAGGCAGTGCCACGCACCAATATTGTCACAAAAAATGCAATTAAGGCCAATCTATACGATTAGGGCCAGTCATATTAATAATAGGGGCTAATCATCAATGAAGCCACCATTCTTGCGCATAGCCAGAATGATGATGCCGGCTGCCAGCAGTAGGCCGGCACTTGCGACTAGAGAGCCACGATAGAGGATTTGGCCCCAAACGGAGGTTGTTGTAGGGACGGCCGTTGGCGTGGCTTTGGCCACTGCAGAAGTGGGGCTGGAGGAGGGAAAAGGTATAATTGTGAAGGTAGGTGGCGGGGTGGCGGTAGCGCTTAGACGTTCGGGTGTGGTAACGGCCGTTGCCGTAGCTACATCCGGCGTTGGAGAGCTGGCAACTGGTGCGGGTGTAGCCCGTATCCATAACTCATCGCCAATATGCAGCACAGTATCGGCGGGTAAATTATTGTAGGCTAGCAATTGGTCCCAGGTTAATCCATAGCGCAGAGCAATGTCCCAGCCTGTATCGCCACTGACGACTATGTGGGTCAATTGTGGCGTAGGTGTGGGGGGTAACGGTTCGCCTGCCGGCCAATGCACCCGCACTTCATCACCGGGCTGCACAATCGCTTCAGGGCTTAAGTTGTTGTAAAGCAGCAAATCAGATAAGGGCACATCATAAATGGCCGCAATGGTCCACAATGTTTGCCCTTCCTGTACAAAATGGGAAAGAGGGGGCGTGGGAGTAGGCGGTGGTGCTTGCCCTTCGGCCAGCCGAATGAGTATCTCACCGCCGATGCTCAAGGTGGGATTGTTACCCAAGTTGTTGAGGTAAAGTAGTTCGGATAAAGGAATGTCGTAGCGGGCGGCTAAGGCCCAGGCAGTTTGCCCTGTTTTGACAACATGGATGATGGAGCCATCCTCACGGGGGGCGGCGATTTCGATGGGTTCAACATAGATGGGAGCGGCAGAATTGTCAGGTGTTTGGTTGACGGTAGGCTGGTCAGACGGCCGTCCTACGACCAACACATACATCCTTTGTCCATCGGCTGACAGGGCATAGCCTGTGCCTGCATGAACGTAGCGCGAGGTCAGAAGTGTTTGATTGTGAACAGGGCTGTTTTGCCACCAGATGAGCCCTTCACGGGGTGTGAGATTGGTGCCTCCCACGATATTTTCGCTGACAAAGCCGATGTAGCCCACGGCATCAGCGCGGCTTTGGGGAGAGGAGCCGTTGGTTTGATAATGGCTATATGTGCCAGTTTGGGCCATCCAACTAGCGTGGTTTTGGGCGGCAGTGGCCAGGGAGCTATCATATTGAAAAGCGGGCAGGCCATTGGTGGTGCGTAGATTGTTGACGAGGGCGAGAATTTCGTTGACGGGATTTTGGGCGGAAACGGCCGTTTCGCCTGCCAGCCAAAGAAGCGAAATGAAAAAGACTAATAATATGTTCCCTCGAACTTGGCGAGCTAGACTCAGCAAATGAGACACAGAGGAATGTAAAAGACCGAAGATGCACAGAGGTGAGAAAGATAATTCTTTCCGGCGCCTGAGAATCTCCGTATCATTTCTGCATTTTCTGTATAGATATTTCATGCGTGAGGTGCTGAAAAACAGCAGCGTGCCTATTCGTCTCATAGAGCGTGTACTTTAGCTTAGGCAGTATGGGTCGCCAAGTAACGCTCATACCAACTGAGGGTTTGGCGCAGGCCATCGGCCAGGGAGTAGCGGGGCTGCCAGTCGAGCAATTTTTTGGCTTTGCAAGAATTTAGATGTTGCTCTTGAATTTCATTCTCGGCTTCGTTGAGGATGATGGGCTGGAGGTGGGGGTGGGGGGAGAGGCTGATGATGGTTTGGATCATATCTAGGGCTGTGGTGGCGGAGGCTGCGCCGAAGTTGAAGGCTTGCCCCCTTAGGTCGGGGCGAGGTAGATTTTGCCCCAAACTGAGGATGCCACGGACGGCGTCTTGCACATATATATAGTTGCGTTTGGCTGTGCCATCAGAGCGGACGATCGGCCGTTCACCTAGCAAGACACTGCGAGTTGTTCCTGGCACAATGCGCCGCCAATTCAAATCGCCACCACCATACAGATTGGCGCAACGAGCAATGGCTACAGGTAGGTTATAAGTGTGAGCATAGGTGTGGGCAATAAGGTCGGCGCAGGCCTTGGAGACATCATAGGGGTGTTGGCCGAGTAGGGGGGTGTTTTCGTCGTAGGGTAGTTGGGTTTGCTCACCATAGGCTTTGTCGCTGCTAGCGATGATGAGGCCAGGGGGTTGGGGTTGACAGCGGGCGGCTTCCAATAGTGTCCAAGTGCCTTTGATGTTGGTGTCAAAAGTGGTCATGGGGTCGCGGTTGGCTATACCAACCTGAGTTTGAGCTGCTAGATGGAAAATAATGTCTACGGGGTTGTCGGCTAAGATTTGGGAGAGGGTGGCAAAATCGCGGATATCACCGGGCACGGTGGTTACTTGTTGGAGAACGCCCATATAGGCCAGGAGGGAATGGCTGGGATCACTGTGGATAAGGCCGAGCACAGAAGCTCCGTGCTGAGCTAATGCAGCCGTGAGCCAAGAGCCGAGCAGACCTGTACAACCAGTGATAAAGAGTCGTTTGCCGCGCCAATGGTTCATTGCCAGTCGTTAGTAATCAGTGGTCAGTGGCCAGTAATCAGTGGTCAGTCGTCAGTGGTCGCTGCTTACCGTTTACTGCTCCTACCATACTTTCCAAGGTGGATTGTCTTGCCAGATACTTTCCAGGAGCATGGTGTCTTTGAGGGTGTTCATAGATTGCCAGAAGCCGTGGTGGCGGTAGATCATGAGCTGTTCCTGACTGGCTAGATGGGGTAAGATGTCGGTTTCCAGGTTTACGTTATCGCCAGCGGCCATCATGTCGAGAACGGCCGTTTCAAACAGCATAAAGCCGCCATTGATCCAATA
The DNA here is from genome assembly GCA_965223555.1 of Promineifilaceae bacterium (SeqCode). GTDB lineage: Bacteria > Chloroflexota > Anaerolineae > Promineifilales > Promineifilaceae > CBDCWU01. The sequence continues at coordinate 220,963 of CBDCWU010000007.1, read as the reverse complement.
GGGCAGACGGGGACGCTCTACAAAGCCAGTGGCTAATCCGTTCTCATCAGCTTCAACAATGCCGTAGGGGAGATTGACTTGAACGGCCGTTACTGTTGCCAATTTGCCATGGGCTTGATGAAAGCGGATAAGGGCCGTTAAATCCACATCACTGACGTCATCGCCATAGGCTACAAAAAACCGATCACCGGTGAGGTGAGGGCGTGCTTGGGCGATACGAGTGGCCTTTTCTGTGCGTAGCCCGGTGTCGACTAAGGTGACTTGCCAGTGAGGATGATTGGTTTGTCCATGCAACTGTGGCCGGGAACGGCCGTTGCCGACCTCAACCGTAAAATCGCGGGAAAAGGTCTCGTATTCTAGAAAATAACGTTTGATGTCTGCAGCACGATAACCTAATGTTAGCACAAAGCGGTTGAAGCCATGGGCAGAGAAGATGCGCATGACATGCCATAGGATCGGCCGTCCACCTACCTCAACCAGCTCTTTTTTGGTGGCCGTGCTGCCGCGCATCCGTGTGCCTTGGCCGCCGCAGAGAATGACGACGGGGATTTGGTTCATGGGAATGGAGAGATTGGAGATTGGAGACTGGAGACTATAAGCACAAGGGGATAGTCTCTAATCTCTAATCTCCAGTCTCCTTTGCGCTTTGCCTACTGCCTCCCGTAAATGTTTGACAAAAGGTGGATAGACAATGCCTTCTTCAGTGACGATGCCGGTGACATAGCGATGAGGGGTGACATCGAAGGCGGGATTGCGGGCCGTGATGCCTGTGGGGGCGATGGATTTGCCAAAGACGGACAACACTTCTTCTGGGTTGCGCTCTTCGATGGGGATAAGATCGCCATGCTCTAGCTCTAAATCAACGGTGCTGATGGGGACGACAGGATAGAAGGGCACACCGTTTTCTTTGGCTATGACCCCCAGTTTGTAGGTACCGATTTTATTGGCTACGTCGCCGTTAGCGGCCGTTCGGTCAGAGCCGACTAACACAATATCCACTTGTCCAGTACGCATGAAATGTCCGGCGGCGTTGTCGGCGATGAGGTCGAAGGAGATGCCGCGCTGCTGTAATTCCCAACAGGTGAGACGTGCCCCTTGCAGACGGGGACGGGTTTCGTCTACGAGGACGTGTATATTTTTGCCTTGTTCGTGGGCGGCGAAGATGACGCCGAGAGCCGTGCCCCAATCTACTGTGGCCAAGGCGCCTGTGTTGCAATGATGAAGGATGGTATCACCATTGCTCACAAGCTCAGCCCCGTTGTAAGCCATGCGTCGATTGATGTCTACATCTTGGTCGGCCAAACGTTGGGCTTCTTGGAGGAGGGCATTACGCACGTCATCGGCCGTTTCCAGCCCCTCATCCCCTGCCACCCGTAATAATCGTTGTGTGGCCCAAGATAGGTTAACGGCCGTTGGTCGGGCTGCGTTCAGCACTTTGGCCGCATTTTCTAAATCAGCAATCAGGGCTAGCCGATCAGTGGTGGTGCTTTGCTGAGCAGCCAGAGCCATCCCAAAACCTGCTGCCGCGCCGATGGCAGGTGCACCGCGCACATACATCTCGGTGATGGCGCGGGCCACCTCATGGTAATCTGTAAAATCAGCAATAATGAATTGCCAAGGTAATTGCCGCTGGTCAATCATTTTGACGCTATGATTGTCGTAGTCCCAAAATACAGTTCTCATACTGTGTCTCCATATCAAGCGTCAGGTAAAGAAGGTGAGGGTTGACACTTGTTTTTCATTGCCCGACGCGCGATCATAGCACAGGCATTTTGTGCTTGCCAGCCTGTTTGGTAATCGGTAAACGGTGCTCAGTAATCTGATGGCTGCTTACCCAGCAATTCTCATTCTGAAATTGGCTAAAAAGGGTCAAGGAGGTAACTCCAATTCAAGACCATCAAGCATAAAGTCAAACAAAGCATCCCAGCTGTCGAAAACCATGTAACGGGTCAAAGCCTTGAGGTCATTGAAAAAGGTGCGCCGCACCGCTAAAGCGTCGCGTAGAAGACGATAGGCTCGATTGACATAATGCTGAATAGTATGGGTCAAAAATGCCAGGATATTGAGGGAGAAAAAGACGTTGGCCAAATGAGAGCTGCCATGACCAAAATTGTGTTCGAGATTGTAGCCCTTGGTCTTGAGAATATTGATATTTTCATTCTCAACCTTCCAGCGGGTGCGCCCGCAGCGAGCCAAGACTACCACATTCTTGAGTGTAAGGAGATGATTGGTAATCCAAGCATTGTGAAAGAGTTGCTCACCTGTATCCTCATGAGTGATGGTTAGCTGAAACCAGTTGACCAGGAGAGCATCCTCACCAGCCTTGATGGGCACTTCATTGAGGAAACGATAAGACCAGATTTCACCATGACGGCCGTTCCAGTGACGCTCTTGTTTGCTTTGCAGGCGACCAACCCCTTCTACAGAGGCGACATATTCATAGAGGATGGTATGAGAATCTGGTTTGCAAACGAAGATAAAGGATTGCTTATAGGTTTGCTCAATCAACTGACACAGTGGCTGATTGGAATGGAGGTCATCCCCCAAATAGGTCACAGTGCCGGGTTGAAAATAGTCATGATGTTGGCTCAACCAGCGTTTGACAGCCGCTCGTTCACAATCTTGTTTCTCGTGTCCATCCTGAGGCACGATGAACTCTGGTGGCAGTGATACCACTTGGGCTGAACCTGGTTTGACCATCACTGGCAAGATGGCACTGTGATAATAATGGATTGTGCCATTGCGGTCTTTGCGCTGGCTGCACTGGTCACAATGTATCTTGGTCGAGGAGTGGAAAACAACCCCATCAAAAGCCACCAGATAAGTGCTTTTATAGTCCTGAAAGGAAGCAAGCTGACCACTATTTTCTAATTCCTGATACAACCAGCGGAAATCGGCCTGGAAATGGTCGGGTGAGACGGGGTCTAACAGGTTCCTGACCTGATTATCACTGGGTATCTTGCTCACACCAAAGAGAGCTTCTACATTATCCTTCCCTTTTCGTCGCTGCAAATCCCGTTGATGGGCCAGGAATGAGGGTGATTGCATGAAGAAGACTGAGTAAGCAGCTTTGGCTGCATCAGCTATCTCATATTTGGTATTGTTATTGAGCTTACGATAATCTGGTAACTCGCTCCACGATTGTCCCAATCGTTCTGTGATTTTGTTCAGGGTCATACTATTATTCATCTTTCTCTCCTTGCTGCAAAACGCTGACCCTATCACCTTTTGCCTCTCATGTCACCCCCTGTTTTAGATTGAGAATTGCTGCTGCTTACCGATTATGGTTTACCGATTGCGGTTTACTGTTTAGAATCAGGCGGCTGAGGTAGAAATATGCAATCTTTTTGGGAGAAATTGAGAGCCAACGGCCGTTGGCTGATGCTCGGCTTAGGCATTAAGCGTTGGCTGTTGTTATTAGGTGTGGGCTCGTTGATGGCAGGTATGGGATTTGTCTATATTATTTTGTTGCTGCAGGAGGGTGGGCTGCTGCCTACGGTTGTTTATGATGTGCTCACTCTCCAATTTTTGCCCCATATCTGGCGGGCCTTATTGCCTCTATTACTCGGCGGCCTGGTTGTTTTGCTGGCGGTGACCCGTCTGGCCCGGAATCTGGTGGCACCTTTTCGCAATCCCGATGAACGCGTACTGTCTTCGCTCTACAACTATCGACGGCAGGGGCGAGGACCGCATATTGTGGCGATTGGCGGGGGCACAGGCATGCCTTCTTTGTTGCGTGGACTGACGGAGTATACGCGCAATATCACAGCTATCGTGACAGTAGCCGATGATGGGGGCAGTAGCGGCCGTTTGCGGCGTGAATTAGGCTTGCTGCCTCCAGGTGATTTTCGTAACAATCTGGCTGCCTTGGCGCGAGATGAGGCGTTGATGACTCAGGTGTTGCAATACCGTTTTGGCGGTAGTATGCCGGGTCAGGAAAAGGGTGAATTGCAAGGACATGCGTTTGGTAATCTCTTGTTAGCGGCGCTGACTGGAATTACGGGTAGCTTTGATGCGGCCTTATTGGCGGCGGAGCGAGTGTTGGCCTTGCGGGGTCGGGTGCTGCCTTCAACTTTGGAGACAGTTACATTGGTGGCAGATGTGGCTATGGCCGATGGCACGGTACAGCAAGTGATGGGCGAATCGGCTATTCCTCAGGCTGGAGGGTATATTGAGCATATTTATTTACAACCGCAGCGGGTACGAGCTTATCCGCCAGCGGTGAAGGCGATTTTGCAAGCTGATTTAGTAGTGATCGGGCCGGGAAGTTTATTCACAAGTATTTTGCCAAATTTGCTGGTGAATGATTTGGCAGAAGCCTTGCAAAGGACACGGGCAGCGAAGATTTATGTGTGTAACCTTGCCACACAGCCGGGAGAGACGGATAATTACAGTGTGGCTGATCATGTGGCCACGCTTTTACAGCATATTCCCACGAATTTCCTGAACATTGTTTTAGCGAATAATAACCTGTCTGTGCCTTCGGATGCGGGCGGTGGTCATACAGTATTTGTACAGCCGATTGCCCCGATTGAGGTGAAGATGGTAACGGCCGATCTTGTTGATGAATCTCAGCCCTGGCGGCATGATAGCTCGAAGTTGGCTAAAACAGTGATTGATTTATTAGTGTAATTACGTCATGACGTAATTATCTTGAATGTAAGGAGAAAATAATGGCTATTAAAGTTGGTATTAACGGTTTTGGACGAATCGGTCGTCAAGTGTATAAGGCGATTTTGGATAATTATGCAGGTGTTTTGGATGTTGAGGGTATTAATGACCTGATGCCCGTCGAGACAAATGCGCATTTATTGAAATATGATTCGACATACGGCCGTTTTCCCTATGAAGTAGATGTGCGGGATGGCGATATTTACATCAAGGGTGAAAAGTTAAAGAGCTTTGCTGAGCGTGAACCAGCCAATCTGCCCTGGGGTGATCTTGGGGTAGACATAGTCTTGGAATGTACTGGCCGTTTCCGTGATCGAGAGAATGCGGCCAAGCATCTAGCTGGTGGGGCTAAGAAAGTGATTGTGTCGGCCCCGGGCAAGAACATGGATGCAACCTTTGTTTTGGGGGTGAATGAAGAGCTATATGATGCAGCCAATCATCATATTTTGTCTAATGCGAGCTGTACCACGAACTGCTTGGCGCCAGCAGCTAAGGTACTGAATGATACTTTTGGCATTGACCATGCGTTGATGACGACAGTTCATGCGGTAACGAATGGACAAGCGATTTTGGATGTGGCCGGCAAGGATTTGCGCCGGGCGCGGACAGCTTTTGCCAATATTATTCCCACAACGACGGGTGCGGCCCGGGCCACTGGGATTGTGATTCCGGAATTGGATGGCAAGATTGATGGCATGGCTTTGCGTGTGCCCGTGGTGACTGGTTCGGTGACAGATATTACGGCCATTCTCAACACGGATGTAACTTTAGAGGCGGTGAAAGATGCCTATAGAGCTGCTTCTGATAGCGATGGTTGGTTGGGCAAGGTGTTGGAATATACGGAAGACCCCATTGTTTCCACAGACATTATTGCCAGTCCTTACTCTTCGATCATTGATGGTCTAGCTATGATGCAAATGGGTAGCAGGACGATCAAAGTCCTAAGCTGGTATGATAATGAATGGGGTTATGCCAGCCGTCTATCTGATTTAGCCGCCTACGTCGCAGAACGTTTATAAGATAGCCTGTTCCGTATTGCGTATTTTTATCTTATAAGTAAGGCTGCGCAGTACGGAATATGCTTTTCGTAAGATGGAACTCCGCGAACTTGAGGAGAAAATGCATGCCTTTGTTGCCAGCAAGGGTTGGTATGATCTGAAGTCGCCCAAACCCCAATCCCCCCGCAATTTAGCGGCCTCGTTGGCTATTGAAGCCGCCGAAGTACTGGAGCATTTTCAATGGCGTGAGGAAACGGCCGATCCTGGGGCTTTGGCAGAAGAGTTAGCGGATGTTGCCCTCTATTTAATGCAATTAGCCAGTATCACGGGTATTGATTTGGAACAGGCAATCTTGGATAAGTTGGACCTGAATCAGACACGGGAATGGCCTGACCCATGAAGATTTTGGCTGTCAGCGATCGCGTCGTGGATAAATTGTACCGAAGCGATGTGAAGCAGCTTTATCCTGATGTCCAGTTATTGGTCGGTTGTGGCGATCTTCCTTTTTACTACCTTGATTTTTTAGTATCTTCGTTTGATGTGCCATTGGTCTATGTGTTGGGCAACCACGATTTGGGCTTGCAATATACCTCAGATGGCAGTACTTTGAGTGAAGCGGTGGGGGGCGTGAATGTACATGGGCGAGTGGTACAGCGCAAGGGGCTGATTATTGCTGGTTTGGAAGGTTCAATGCGTTATAAGCCGGATCGTGAAGTGATGTACACGGAGAATGAGATGCGACGGCAAGTGGCACTTTTGGCGCCTCGTTTGGTGCTGAACCGGGCGAGATTTGGCCGGGCTTTGGATATTTTGGTGACACACTCACCACCGTTTGGTATTCACGATATGCCTGATTTACCCCATACGGGGTTTAAGGTTTTTCGTACTTTTCTGTCCATGTTTCGGCCAAAGTATTTGTTACATGGGCATATTCATGTTTTGCGCAATGATATGGTTTGTGCCACTGATTATGAGCAAACATGTGTGTTAAATGTTTTTCCCTATCGGCTGTTTGAGTATGGGGAACGGCCGTTACGCTGACATTGGCTCTGTTTGCTCGTGGGCCATATCTTGGGCATAGTAGGGGGGTTCTGATTCGTTGGCGTTAAAATTAGTTAAGGTAGAAAGAGTCAGAAGATGTTTGCTCTTTTTACATCGATAAGAGGTTATCAAATGGCTGCTTCTACTCATCATAATTCAGAAGAAATTACTCTGAGCCGCACTTTAGGCTTGGTAGATATCACCATGATTGGTGTGGGAGCCATGATTGGGGCTGGGATCTTTGTGCTAACGGGGATTGCAGCCGGGGAAGCGGGGCCAGCCTTGGTGTTGGCTTTTTTGTTAAATGGGATTGTGACAACCTTTACAGCCTTATCATATGCAGAGCTAGGCTCTTGTTTTCCTGAGGCGGGTGGCGGTTATCTTTGGGTGAAGGAGGGTTTGGGCGGCACACAGGGCTTTTTAGCTGGTTGGATGAGCTGGTTTGCCCATGCCGTGGCTTGTTCACTGTATGGCTTGGGATTCGGCCGTTTTGCTGTAGAAATCATCGGGCTATTTGCCCCAGCTGTGCATGAAAATGCCGCTACACTGACCCTGGTTTTTATGACCATTATTGTGGCTTTGTTTGCCTATATTAATTTTCGTGGAGCTAGTGAGACAGGGTTGGTGGGGAATGTGGTCACGATCGCCAAGGTAATTATTTTAGGCGTCTTTATTGCTTTTGGTATTGCGGCGATGTTCCAGCGACCCGACTTGAATGTATTTACAGAAAGTTTTATGCCACATGGCATTGGTGGAGTATTTGTGGCGATGGGTTTGACCTTTATTGCCTTTGAGGGATATGAAATTATTGCTCAGAGTGGTGAGGAGGTGAAAGACCCCAAGCGGAATGTGCCGCGTGCAATTTTTATTTCGCTCATTATCGTGGTCATTATTTATGTGTTGGTGGCTATCGTCGCTATTGGGGCTGTGGTTGTGCCCGCGGAGGCAGGTGATATAACGGTCTGGGAGTATTTGGAGGAGGCTCAGGAGGTGGCGATTGTACGGGCAGCGGAGCAGATCATGGGCAGATGGGGCGGTATCTTGATTTTGATCAGCGGTTTGGCCTCTACAATGTCGGCTTTGAATGCCACGATTTATTCATCATCCCGTGTTTCTTTTGCGATGGGGCGAGATAATAATTTACCAGCCCTCTTTGGTCAGATTCATCCACAGATGAAAACTCCTCATTGGGCAGTGGCGATTTCGGCCGTTTTGATTGTTGTTATGGCCTTAGCGTTACCAATTGACGAGGTGGCGAAGGCAGCTGATGTGATGTTTTTATTTATGTTTGCTCAGGTGAACATTACGCTGATGACTTTGCGACGGCGACGACCTGATTTGGATCGCGGTTATTTGGTTCCCTATTTTCCTTGGCCGGCGATTATTGGTATTGTGACCAATATGGCTTTGGCTATTTTTCTGGCTTTTGAAACTGGGCGGGTGGGATTGATAACCATGGCCTGGATCGCCGGGGGCATGTTGTTGTACTGGGGCTATTTCCGAGGGAAGGAGGAGATGGAACGGCCGAAAGAGGTGCTGCATGAGGAGGCATTAGCCTCGGTGAACTATTCGGTGCTGGTTCCAGCAGCGAACGTACAGCAGGCGGCTCAGTTGGGCCAGTTGGGTAGTTTGATAGCTAAAGAGCATGGAGGCGAGGTGTTGGCTTTGAATGTCGTAACGGTGCCGCCAAGTTTGCAATTGTCAGACGGCCGTTTATTCCTGAAGGAAGGGCGGCCCCCTTTGGAAAAGGTGATTGATCAGGCGCGGCAGTTGGACGTGCCAGTACATACGATGATCCGGCTAGGACGCTCCGTTTCGGAAGCGATTATGAAGACTGTAGCTGAGAGTTCGAGCGACTTTATTTTGTTTGGTTGGCCGGGAACTTCGGGCACGAATGATCGGCTGTTTGGCTCGGTGATTGATTATGTCATTTCTAATCCACCAGCCGATATGGGGATTGTACGGGTACGGCCGTTTGCGGAGTTAAATCATATTTTAGTTCCAGTAGCTGGTGGCCCAAACGGCCGTTTGGCTTTGTCGCTGGCAGCTGCCATAGCCCGTAACACAAGTGAAGAGACGAAAGTTGTGTTGCTGCATGTGATGCTGACTGGTGTGGATCAAAGTGCAGCGGAGGCGCGTGCGGAAAGCGCGTTCCGTCATGCCTTGAATGGAGATGAATATCCTTTTGTTGAAAAGAGGACAGTCACAGCAGAAACGCCCTTGTCTGGCATTTTACAAGAGGCGGCCAAGAGTGACATGGTAGTGATTGGGGCAACGAAGGAGCCACTGTTCCGCAATTTATTGATGGGAAATGTAGCTCAGAAAGTTGTAGAAGAGACCCAGTGCCCTGTCATTGTGGTGAAGCAGCGCAGCTCGGTTTTGGCTTCTGTCTTGCGCGAAACGGTGCTGCCGCCCATTCGGCAGTCGTCGAAGCTGTAGAAATGAGGGTTTATGGATTTGTGAATGCTTTTATTCACAATTCACTGTTGTGTTATGGACAGTAAAATTGATCTAAATCAAGCTGGTGTGGATGAACTGGCAGCCTTGCCAGGTATTGGTATGAAGCTGGCTCAGCGCATTGTGATTTACCGGGAGGAGGTGCATCCTTTTGAGGAAGTGATTGAGCTGACGGCCGTTTCTGGCATTTCGGAGCGGATGGTGCGTAAGATTGAGGGAGAGGTGGTGGTGGAAACGGCCGTTGCTCTGCCGGATGAGGAGGCTGTGGCGGGGGCTGTGGCTGAGACTGCTGCCGAGGCTGAGATAGGCGAGGTTGAAGAACTTCTAAGGCCTGATTTGCCTGAGGTATCCAGATCGGACACATTTCCTGAGGCAGAGGTTGAGATGACCGAGGCTGACAAAGAGAGCGAAAGTATTGAAACGTCAGAACCAACTGTGACCGAAACTGAGGCAATAGACCTTTCTGAAATTGTGGAAGCAGCACCCATGAAGGAAGGGGTCCCAATGACACAAGCTAGACCCGACCCAGTGCCACCCGCTTCACGAAATCGTTCGTTGATAGGGGGCATGATCGGGGCAATATTTGGGGCGATTCTTGGCTCTGTGTTGACCTTGGCGATTCTATCGTCGCTCAATGGTGGTACCCTTTATTTTGCCAGCCAGGAGCGGGCTGATGAAATGCGCCAGGCCCTGGATGTTACGGTGGAATCTGTGCGGGGTGAGCAGATCGATTTGTCTGGTAATGTGGAGGCTATGGGGGGTGAACTGGCGACGGTGGCGGCGGCGGGTCAGGCTCAAATGACAGCTATTGAGGCAGATGTAGATGATTTACAAGCAACGGCCGTTTCCCTGCAAGATGAAATAGCGGACACTGAGGAACGGCTGGATAATGTGGCTGAGTCGGCTGAAAATTTTGATGCGTTCCTAAATGGTTTGCGTGATCTTGTAGTTGATTTTCGAGGTGTGCCAGCGACGGCTACGCCCACAGCTACAGCGACACCATCCCCTTCGCCGGTGCCCACTGAGACTGAGTCAGTGGCGGCCACGGCCGTTGCCACCGAGACAGCCACATCCCCACCTGCTACCCGGACGCGTCGGCCCACAGCCACGCCCTTAGTGACGGCAACGGCGACGGAGTAGTGAATAGTAAGCAGTAAACTGTAAGCAATTAGTGGTCTACTGAATTACTGATTACTGACCACTGATTACTGAAAGGAGCCTGTATGTCTGATGTAACAACACCACGTCCTGGTTTTTTCGGCCGTTTAGGGCGAGCTTTTGTGTCTCTATTGAAATTTGTGCTGCTATTGGCTGTTTTAGCGGGTATTGCGGCGGCGGCCTGGTTTGGCTATCAGGAGTTAGATCGTTCATTTGATAGTTTAGCCACCAGAAATGATGTCAATGCCCGACGCATTGAGGAATTGAAGGCAAATGTGACTGATCTGACGGGTGAGCGAAGGTCCCAAGACAGGCAATTAGAGACCTTAGAGGAAGAAATCTCATCGTTAGATGCTGAATTATTGGCGATGACGGAACAGTTAACGGCCGATCTTGGTCGCCAACAAGGTGTGTTGACAGTGTTGGAATCCCAACTGGGTGATCTGATTACCAATTCAGAAGCAACAGCTGAGGAGGTCAATGGGTTAAGTGCAGGCATTATCGCCCTGCAAGGCGATGTGAATGAGAATGTCGCAGCCGTGGATGAATTGGGTGGTAACGTTGATGAGTTGGGTACACATCTAGTGGAGATGGGGCAGGAGTTTGGTGCTTTGGAATCAGAAGTGATGGGGACATCCGGTGAAGCCATGACGGCCGTGACTGAAATGAGTCAGGCTTTGTCGCTGTTTCGGGCTTGGGAGATGGTCTATCGGGCCCGTTTGCGCTTGCTGGAACAAAATATAGGTTTGGCGCAGCAGGATGTGGCCTTGGCCCAGACTTTGGTGGCGATGTTGGTAGAGGATGAAGCTGCCAGTGGTACTTTGGCGGCTGTACAACAGCGGTTAGATTTGGCGGCGGCGGGCTTGTTGGCTGATCCTGACACGGCCGTTCGTGATTTAGAGAGTGCTTGGGAGATGCTGGACACGATCCTGTCTGAGCTGTTGGGTGTACCAGAGATTGCGCTGCCGGAAACGGCCGTGATTACGCCTACAGTAATCATTACTGCGACGCAAACCGTAACGACAACATCACCATAATTGATCATCTCCGCCGATCAGCAATTACCAAGGATTGACACAAGTTGGCGCAACATTTGCCTTCTAAACTGGGTGTTGTCACCAAATTAGCCTATGGTGTGGGGGATTTGGGGCCAGCCATTGTGGCCTCTATCAATGGCTTTTTCCTCAATGCTTTTTTAATTGAGGTGGCAGGCATTCGGCCTGCTACGGCCGCGCTCATTTTCTTGCTGGTCAAGGCTTGGGATGCGGTGAATGATCCCTTGATTGGCATGTTGACGGACAGGACGAACACACGCTGGGGACGGCGGCGGCCTTGGTTGCTGTTTGGGGCTGTGCCGTTTGGCCTGGCTTTTTTCTTGCAGTGGATTGTGCCAGATTGGAGTGATGCGGGGCTGTTTTGGTATTACTTAGTGGTGGCCTTGTTGTTGGATACGGGGTTTACGGCCGTTAATGTTCCCTATGCTGCGCTGACGCCAGAACTGACTCAGGATTATGATGAACGCACAAGCTTGAACGCTTACCGTTTTAGCTTTTCTATTTTGGGTGGCACTTTTGCCGCCTTTTTTCATGCTGTGATTGTGGGAGGCTATGAGGGAACGGCCGTTTTGCGCGGCTACCTCATTAGTGCGGGCATTTGGGCTAGCGTAATTGTTCTCTCCAATATTATCACCTTCGCTTTTACGCGGGAATCCCAATTTCGAGCCGAGACAATCGAAGAAATCCCCTTTTTCCAAGGACTTAAAATTGCCTTTAGCAATCGTGCTTTCATCAACGTTACCCTTATTTATCTGTTGGCTTGGCTGGCGATCCAATTTGTACAGAATAATCTCATCCTCTACGTCAAATATTGGGGACGAGCTGAAGAGCAATTTCAATGGTTACTATTGGCCTTGCAATTTGGTTCCTTCCTTTTCCTTCTCATCTGGTCACGTGTGAGCCAACGTCTAGGCAAGCAAAAAGTTTATTACATTGGCACAGCCTTTTGGGTTGTGGCCGGCATACTCCTCTTTTTTGTGCCAGCGGGCAATGTGTCTTTGCTTTTTGTGCTTGGCCCGATTGCCAGCATTGGCGTCAGTGTTTGTTATCTCATTCCCTGGAGCTTGCTACCTGATGTTGTGGATTTAGATGAAGTCGAGACAGGACAGCGGCGCGAAGGTATTTTTTACGGCTTTTTTGTATTTCTGCAAAAATTGGGCATCTCGCTAGGGATTGCTACCTCTAATCTGATTTTGGATGGGGCTGGCTACGTGAAACCAGCTTATGCTGGTGCGCCCTTGGCCCCTGTACAGCCTGATGCTGTTTTGCTGGCTTTGCGAGTCTTTGTGGGGCTTGTGCCAGCAGCGATCTTGTTGCTGAGTTATGTAGTGATGGCACGTTACCCCATTAGCCGCCAGCGCCATGCTGAGATTCAGGCAACATTGGCGGCCCGGAGAGGCAGGTAGGCGGAGAGGGTGGCGGCTATTAGCAAGTTTTGCAAATTGATCAAACACTGTTATGGTTAATCTAGTTAGTAGCCGTTTGTAAATAAGTTAACGATTTTAATGGTGTAAGGCTACTGGATGCCCATTGGCCAATGGGTACTTATTAATGAGGAGAGTCTACCGAAAAAAGTTCATGCAAAGGCGCAAAGATGCAATAGTAAATTCGCATCATCTGCGTTTGTCCGTGCCCTTTTTTCAGTAAAGTCATGAGGAGAATGTTATGAGTACAATGATGGATCAACTTTTACAACAGTTAAGTGGCGGTGGTTTGTCTCAGATCAGCCAACAAATTGGAGCTGATGAGAATGCTACTGGTTCTGCTCTCTCGATGGCCATGCCCTTGCTCGTCTCCGCCCTCGCCAACAACAGCGCAAAACCAGATGGAGCCCAAGCCCTGCATCAAGCTCTAGCCAATGACCATGATGGTTCCATACTGAACGATATCCCTGGCTTTTTAGCCAATCCACAAGCAGCCAACGGTGCTGGCATCTTGGGACACGTCTTGGGCAATCAACAGCCCGTTGTTACGTCAGGTATGGCTCAAAATAGTGGTCTGAATGGCAATCAGATCGGTCAAGTTTTGCAGATAGCAGCACCACTTATTATGGGAGCTCTTGGCCAGCAACAGCAATCGCAAGGGCTAGATCCCAGCGGCTTGTCTGCTTTGTTGGGAAGTCAACAACAGGCAGCTCAACAGGCAAACCCAAGCATGATGAGCTTGTTGAACCAGATGTTGGATCAAAATCAGAGCGGTTCGGCCTTAGACGAACTGTGGAACTTGCTGCGTCGTTTATTGGGCCGTTGATCATAATAATTTGTATCTGTACTAGTGTGCGTGGCACTGCTCGCCGAGGATGGCACTATCAAACGCATTGTGGATAGTGTCTTGCACCTTAAAGTGCCACACACCGAAGATGACGCTAGACCTGTACAGTCACAATAAATTCACACCTATGGTAATAAGTGTCCATTCGTAAATAGGTTGTAGATTTGACGAATGGGCTTCAGGTAGCCGTTCGGTTTGGAAAATGCTAAGTTAATCCCGAACGGCTACTAAGCCAGTCGTCGTAGGTGTGGTATTAGCCGCCATTTGCGGGAAATGTACAATCGCCCCGACTTGTTTTACATTTTCCCCTTTCCGCTCTAAAATCCAAACAATGACTGTGAATTTATATGACTTAAGCCAGTCTCAATTGGCTGATTTGTTGGCTGATTGGGGATATAGTGCCTTTCATGCTAAGCGGCTTTGGGGCTATCTATATCGTGAGCAAGTTTCTGAGATTGAGGCTATGACGGAATTGCGGACTGACCTACGACAGCAGGTGCTAGCCGGTACACATCTGGGCACGGTGACAACAAAGTTGGCCTGGGACAGTCGTGATGGCTTAACTCGCAAGTTTTTGTTGGAATTGGCTGACGGACAGACGATTGAAACGGTGCTGATGAAGTTTAAGGGACGGGCGACGGTTTGTGTCAGTACCCAAGCGGGTTGTGCTATGGGTTGTGTATTTTGTGCTACAGGTCAGATGGGTTTTGAGCGGCATTTGACGCCAGGCGAAATTGTGGCCCAAATTCTCTATGTGCAACGTATTTTACGGCAGCGGGGAGAAAAGTTGCGTAATATTGTGCTGATGGGTATGGGCGAACCATTACACAATTATGAGAACACGATGACGGCCGTTGCTATTCTTACTGATCACAAAGGGCTAGCTATTGCCCCTAAGCATATCACCTTGAGTACGGTGGGTGTGGTTCCCGGCATTCGGCGGCTTGCTGATGAGAAGCAGGCGATCAAGTTGGCTGTCAGTTTACATGCTGCTATTGATGCTGAACGGCAAGCATTGATTCCCCCAGCCAGGCGCTGGCCCCTGGCTGAGTTAATGGCGGCTTGCCACTACTATATTGAGAAGCGTCAGCGGCGTATCTTTTTTGAATGGACATTGATTGCAGGGCAAAATGATACAGCTGAACAAGCTCATGCAGTCGGCCGTTTGCTACGGGGCATGTCGGCCCATGTGAATTTGATACCTTTGAATCCAACGACTGGATATGAAGGTGCGCCGAGCCGGGAAACGGCCGTGCAACAATTCCAGGCCATCCTCAACCAATATGATTTACCAAGCACTGTACGCCAACGACGTGGCATAGATATTCAAGCTGGTTGTGGCCAGTTGCAAGCTGAAAAAATTCACGCCACAACTATTCCCGTCGCCCCATAACTTTAGGTATACTCAGACTAATGACAGAAATTAAGATTGGGCAGAAGATTGGCAGATACGAAATCAAGGAAAAACTTGGTCGTGGTGGCATGGCCGAGGTTTACAAGGGTTATCAAGCCAGCCTAGATCGTTTTGTGGCCATCAAGCTGATGCACGCTTTTCTCGTGTCTGAAGAGGGCTTTCTGGCTCGTTTTCAGCGGGAGGCGCGTGCCATTGCCCGACTTAATCATTCTCATATTGTAGGTGTATATGACTTCGATACCTATGGTGATGATACTTACTATCTGGTCATGGAGTATATTGGTGGGGGAACCCTCAAAGATAGATTGCAAGAATTAGCTGGCCGAGGGGAACATCTACCTTTAGATGAAGCCGTTCGCATAACCCTTGAGATAACAGATGCCCTCGCCTACGCTCATCGGCAAGGCATGATTCACCGAGATATTAAACCTGCCAATATCATGTTGACAGAGACAGGCAAAGCCGTCCTTACAGATTTTGGTATTGTCAAATTAGTTGGTGGTCTGCAAAGCTCAATCGCTCAAACGGCAACAGGCGCACTCATCGGTACCCCCGCCTATATGTCACCGGAACAGGCTATGGGCAAGCCGGGGGACGAGCGAGGCGATATTTACTCTTTGGGTGTGATGCTGTTCCAAATGGTGACAGGCAAATTGCCTTTTGACGCAGATACCCCACTAGCTGTGGTGATGAAGCATGTCAATGAGCCAGTGCCTATGCCGGTTACGTTTAATCCTGATGTGCCTTTTCGTTTGCAAGAGGTGATTCTAAAGGCATTGGAGAAAGACCCAGAGCGACGATTCCAAACGGCCGATGAGATGGTAACTGCTCTGCAGCGTGCCCAAACTTTGAGCGAAGCAACGGCCAATACCTTTGATACGCCCCCGTTTTCTGAAACATGGATACAAGTTGCTGAAACGGCCGATGATGATACGGCTTCTGGTCAGCAAGAAGTAGCTACCACGCTTGCCCCTCTCCCCCAATCAAGTACAACGGTGGTGGAAGTCCCAGATGAAGCCACAGCGACAGTGACAGAGGTGGCTGAACCGGTATCTAGCCCAAGGCGGTCTCCTTGGCTATATATCTCATTGGCGATAATTGCGATATTAATTGTGGCAGGCATGCTCCTTTTTGGTAATCGTGGCGGCGGGGGAGATGAGGTGGAAATGACAGCGACGACGGTCGTGCCAATTGTGGCTATAGTGAATACGAGCACGCCTACGTCTACACCGACTCTGTCCCCAAATACTCCCACTATTACGCCAACTCCCAGTCGAACACCTGATATTGTGGCCAGTTCTGTGGCGGCTATCAGACAAACTGCCGCAGCGGAGCCTACGAACACGCCCACCCCCTCACGTACCTTGACCCCTACGCCTTCCCATACACCTGACGCTACAGCCACCCTCCTGGCTGGATGTGAGGTGGGGGTAGAACTGGTGGAAGCCCACCCCTATCGGGTGAATAGCTTTAACACAGCTCCTGTTGGATTGCAATTCCCCATGTATTGGACATTGAAAAATAATGGCACTTGTCCCTGGCCGTCTGATTTGCAATGGGCTTATGTGGAGGGAGAGGATTTAGCCAGTTCTGATGAACCAGTTTCATTAGAACTGGAGACTGAATTGCTCTCTGATGAGGAGATTGTTATTACAACTAATTTCTTAGCGCCTTCGTCGGTAGCTACCTATGAGTCTGTTTGGCAGTTGATGGATGCAGATGAGGTAGCCTATGGGCAGCCCATCACGTTTACGATTCGCACTTATGTCCCCTTCACACCTACGCCCGAGGCGACAGCAACGCCTGCGGCGACAGCAACGTCTGAGGTAGAAATTTCGGAATTAAATTATATTTCTGAAGTTTTGAGTTGTACGTATGAAGGGTCGGATTGGTCTTGCCATGTTCGTATTACGCCTTTTGGCGGGGCTGGCGGTCCTTATACGGTGTTTGTGTTTGATCAACCAGCTGGGCAAGCTACGCGGCTTGATGGCGCAGCCCCGCACAGCTATTTTGCGCGTGCACGCCGTTGTGCTAATTTCAATTCCAATGTGCGTGTCATTGATGATGGGGTGACACCAGCGTTAGAGTTTAGTCGCCATTTGTTTATTGATCCGGATAATCATATTGCTGGTGGCTGTGTAGAATAAGTAAGCAGCTGTTAGTTTAGCGTTGCCATTCTTGTTGGGTGTGGATACACAAGAGACGGCCGTTAGTCACCCACACGCTTGCCTTATCTGCTACCAATAGATTGCTGACTCCTCGTGCTGGCCCAAAGTGCAAAATTTCATTTTGGAGTGGCCATTTGAGGCCTTTTGATTGTTTAATGGTGACGTCTCCCCCCATGGGGATGAGGGACAGGGTGTCACCCACACGGCCGTTGATGATCACTTCTTCCTCTGCCAGCCAAGCACGTTGGTATGGTTCTACCAATTGCACTTGATGTCCTCTCAGACCTGGGTGGGCCAATAGCAATATATTGGCCAATGTTTGATCCAAACGGCCGCCTAAAGCCCCAAAAACAAGAATCTCTTGCTCAAACTGGGCCGCAAATAATAGGGCTAGTTCTAAATCTGTTTCATCTTTTTCTGTGGGGTGGGAGATAAATTGTGTTTCGGCCGTTTTTAGCCAGGCCCGTATTGGTGGAGGCAATGAATCGAGGTCGCCTATGATGACATCGGGAGGCTGCTTAAGCTGATAGAGGTGGCGCGAACCACCATTGGCGGCAATGAGGCGGGTGGCTTGCCCAAGATATGACTGGAGCCATTGGCCGGGGGTGAGATCGCCGTTGGCGAAGATGAGGCTGCTCATTTTTTGCGGCTGCGAGCGTAGACTGCCGTTGGTTTGCGCCGTATTTGGCGGGGGAGAGACGGCCGTTCAGAACGAAATGATTCAGTGTCGGAATGCCTTGATATTTGGGGGGTGGCAGGAGCAGACGGCCGTTGCCCATCGAAAATATAGCCGCCAGCCACAGAAAAAGCGCCGATAAACAGCAAGCGTGTGAGCCAAACAAGCGCCGCCACAAACAGGGGGGCAAACCGCAGTAACTCCTCACGACTCATAATCTCGTTGCCCAAATCATGATTGAGCAAAGTCAGGTTGATGGCCCACCAGGTCATTAGAGCGTTGAGTGTAGCTGCCAGCATCCAGGCCCCCATCAAATACCAAACCTCAACTGATGTTTCTTGCCCTCGCTCTGGCGTGAAAAAGCGGATGAGGCCGGCAAAATCAATGGCACAGAAGGCAACAGCCAAAATTGTTGCCCAGCGCAGACCAGCAAAGTTCGTATTGCCGAAAAAGTCTGTTAAGGCATATTGGGTTGTGTCAAAATTAAATATTTCAAAGGCAAACAGGGCCACCAACAGTAAGAGGCCAATGAGGTGGTGGGTGGAAAAGGTTGACGGCCGTTGCCGTTCTCTAGTTTTGGGGTAATTTTCTCGTTTCATTACAGGTTACTACTCACTTTGCCAAAAGTCTTAGGAACTTGTCCTTGACTTACCAGAAAGAGCCTGTTTTAGGAGGCTCGGTCCTATTTTCTCGGCTAAAATATATTGCCACTCAAATTTAGAACGAGTGTTCTAAATTTTACCTTAAGATGCGAAAAAGGGCAACTTTCTTACAAAATTCAAATGTGCGATAATCAGTTGATCTGAGATGTTTTCGGAATGATAAATTTTCCGAGGATGTCAGAAGGAGTATGTTGAGGTAGATATGCACTGTGTGATTACAGCCGGTGGTTTAGCACCTCCCGACGATCCGATGTATGCCCTGACACAGGGAAAACCCAAGGCGCTTTTGGATATGAACGGCCGTACCATGTTAGAGCGCGTGGCGGATGCCTTACAAGCGTCCCAATCTGTGGCTGACATTGTTGTGGTTGGCTTGGGCAGCGATATGAATATGACTTTTGCTCGGCCTGTTATTCATTTACCCGATCAGGGGAGTTTGGCGGGCAATGTCCTGGCTGGCTGCCAATGGTTGCACCAGCAGTATCCCAGCGAAGTGGCTTTTATTTCCTGCACGGGTGATATTCCCACGATTACGCCGCAGATTGTTGATGAGTTTGTGGCCAGTTGTCGGCCGTTTGACCATGCCATTTATTACAACATGATCACCCGTGAGGTGATGGAGGCGAGATTTCCCCACTCGGCCCGCACTTTTACCAAGCTCAAGGGCCAGGAAATCGCGGGTGGCGACCTCAATATGGCTCGCTTTGACGCCATATTGGATAATGTTGAGTTATTGCAGGCGCTCACCAATGCTCGCAAGCATGCTTGGAAAATTGCCAAGGTGGTGGGCATACGCCTGATTGTGAAGCTGCTTTTGCATCAATTAAGCATGGCTGATGTTGAAGATGAGGCCCAGCGTATTATGGGCCAGCCGATAAAGATTTTTCTTAGCCCTCACGCTGAACTTGGCATGGATGGGGATAAACCCAATCAGATTGAACTGTTACGCAAGGAGTTTGAATAATTACTGAACAGCTATGACGAATAATTATATTGCGATTGAAGGTGTTATCGGCGTAGGTAAAACGACCTTAGCCCGTCTATTACAGTCCCATTTTCAGGCGACTATTTTATTAGAGGTTTTTGAGGAAAACCCATTCCTGGCCCATTTTTATCAAGAGCGGGAGCGGTATGCTTTTCAGACCCAGCTATTTTTCCTGCTCAGTCGTTATCATCAGCAGCACGAAGCGGTGCCAGCTGCCCTGAAGCAGGGCGATTTGATTTCGGATTATACCTTTGCCAAAGATGAACTGTTTGCCTGGCTCAATTTGAAGGATGATGAGTTGGCGATGTATGGTCGGGTTCATGCGGCGCTGGGTGAGAAAATCCCCAAACCGGACTTGATCGTCTGTTTGCGAGCCACGCATGAAGAGTTGATGCGCCGTATTATGTTGCGTGATCGGCCGTATGAACGGGATATGGACCCGGAATATATTCGTCAGTTAACGGCCGCTTATGATGCTTGGCTTTCTAATTTACAGGATATACCAGTGCTGAATGTGGATGTGGATCACCTCGACTATTTGACGAATGAGTCAGATTTACAGCATGTGGTGGGTTTGATTCAAGCGGCCTTGGCTCAGCAGAAGCCAACCAAAACAGATAGCGTGGTGGAACAATTGGTGCCGTTGGACAACGGCCGTTTGCCCACCTACCAACAGTTCCACCGCCAACTGGATCAGATAAAAAACTTTGAGACGGATCCCTTCATTAGCTACTTGCTCTTGGCTGAAGAGATGGGTGAGCTGGCCACAGAAATGGTGAAGGTTTGGCGGGAGGTGAAGGGGTTGGAGGGAGACGGCCGTTCACCCGCCGAAGCCCAGCAAGAGGCCCTGGCCAAACATCGTGCCGCTCTCAAAGGTGAACTAGCTGACCTGCTGGCCTACATTCTCAAAATCGCCAACTACACGGGCATAGACCTAGAGCAAGCTTACGTGGAGAAGATGAAACAGAATATAGGCCGTCAGTGGGGATCAGGAGGCAGTGGTCAGTAATCAGTGGTCAGTCGCTGGCTCGGTGGTTTTCCCATTGCCCATTCATTCGCTCCCCAAAAAACGAAAGGCAAACAACTTCCGACCATCGCCCATATACACCAAAACAAAATCTTGACTTGCTGTAACATCATAAGCTGTGGATTGATCTGTAGTCGCTGTTGTCCCAAATTCTACACGACCCAACTCTTGACCCGTGTGGCCGTCAACTGCCAACAACTGTGCTTCCTCCGTCACAAAATATACAACTGCATTGTCGCCTATTGCCAGGTTGCTGACTACGCTGTGGGCATCATATTGCCACACCAATTCGCCTGTGAGTCTATCAAAAGCCTGGACTCGGCCAACTATGGGATGGGTATGGACGATGAGTAATCTGTCAGTGACGATAGGTGATTCATAGATCAAACCACCGCTATAAGGTCGTTGCCCCCAAATCTTATGGCCTGTTCTTCTGTCAACCGCCTGAATAGAGCGACCTTCCAATTCATAAGATATGTTTTCATCCATAAAGAGAACATAACCTCTTGGCTCATCCTCGGCACGGCTGATTTTCTCCAGCACAACTCCAGAGTCAGCATCCAGCACATAGTAGAAAGAAAAACCTTGCACACTGACAATGGATTCAGTGACCATGAGTGAGCCAACAGAACGTGCTCCACCAATGGGTTGCGACCAGATCTCTTGCCTACTGGCAGGATCATAAGCAACAATTCTACTTGCCCCTCGCAACTGTTCATCAACAACTCTAGATGAAGCATCAAAACCGACAAAGATTTGCTGTGAATTACTGGCAAGGTTGATAGGTTCTGTCGCAGCAAGGGTTGCCCGTTCTTCCAGTATCTGCCAGATAATATCCCCCGTCGTTATGTCTAATTTATATAACGATGTTCGTCTCCCGGCGTCAAAGCTGGCTAAGATAAACGCGCTTTGATCTATACTGGTGAGATAGATTTTTCCATTATCTGTTTCAGTTCCCGAATAGATAGGCGAACTCTCCCAGAGTAGTTCAAACCGTTCATCATGTTGCTTGACAAAACGTTCTTGCTGGGCAGGACTCCAAAAATAGCCCTGACTTTTCTACCGGACAGTTGAATTGAGAAGGGAAGGAGGTAAATAAAAAGAGACCTCAAAAGGAAGCCCTCGAACCAAGGAGTAAGTCAGCCAATCCTTCCCTAGGCGAAATAAACTCTTATCAACACGGTCAGTCCGGTCAATCAAACCACGTTTATGTTCATCAGCCATAACTGTGATTCCCAGATATATCATCCATAGATAAGCTAAACAAGAAGCCATCAGAAGAGAAGCAACTCGTTTCGGTTCAGAGAGATGGCTCTTGTGAATATGAAACCCACGACTTTTCTTGTCAGAAAACATCGTCTCAATCTTGAAGCGCTTGCGATAGTCGCGACAGGCTCGCTGAGGGTCAACATGGTTTGTGATTAGATAAATCGGTTTTTCATAAGCTTCACCCCACCAGGCAATGGCTGTCACAGGTCCCAACTCTTGAGCCGTAAAGTAGCTGTTGGCTAAAGAAATAGTTGAACCCTGCTCTGGAGATAAATCACGCAATTTCTGAGTAGTACCTGCTTGAGTAATCGATATTTGTGGTGCAGAGCGTATCACAAAGTGCCAAGTTGTTTCTTGTTTTACCCAAGTCAACATCTCAACAGTGTCATATTCAGCATCTCCTAGCAAAACGACCTCGCTTCCTGTAGGGATTCGTTCTTGTAATAGTTCGAGTAATTCGATGTGACGTGCCGCTGTAGTGTGTCCTTTCTTACCTCGGTATGTTATCCAGGCCAA
The DNA here is from genome assembly GCA_965223555.1 of Promineifilaceae bacterium (SeqCode). Classification (GTDB taxonomy): domain Bacteria; phylum Chloroflexota; class Anaerolineae; order Promineifilales; family Promineifilaceae; genus CBDCWU01. Next base: position 198,595 of record CBDCWU010000007.1, on the reverse strand, counting down.
GGGCAACAAACGCTGACGATAGACAACCCCGACCATAATAGTCATACAACCCCGACCTACTGTGCTGCCGTCTATAGCTATATAGAGTGTTTGCTGTGCCAGTTGTTGCAGAATCATCTCCGCAAATGGCATATACATCACCTTTTCATCCACATTTTCATTCTTTACAAATCGCCGCATTCGTTTCTCGATACTTTTTGGCTTAGCCTGGCTCGCTATCTCACCACTCATCACACTCAATTGTGCTTTTTTGCTCGTTACGATTCCGCTTATCATCATCGCCAGTGTCACCACAAAACATTGTTTGGTTGTTGGCATCATCTTTTTGAGCGTTTTTAGCACTTGGGTATATACTTTCATCTTGTCAGTCATCAGGTTCTTCCTTTTGTTTTTGGTTGAACTTTAGAATTTACCTGATGCCTGATTTTTTGTCTCTTATTCTTTCGTTAGATTTTCCTTCCTTTCTGTCCGGTAGAAAAGCCCTGACTAAATCTTGGACTAATGGTGTTAAGCGCAATGACAATAGTCAAAACTCCGCCTATTAAAACCAATAGCAAAAACCGTATGGGATTTGACGATGATGAATTAGAAAACATAAGAACACCTCCCGAGGCTTTCTTTTTATGGCAAACTTAGCCGTGCAGCGGTTGGTGGCCGCTTTACCTGCTGAAGTTGTATTCTATCATGACTTGCTCGGAAAACGGCCGTTTCCCTACCCAACCCCATAAAAAAACACAACCTACCTCTCACAAAGCAGACTGTGCCAAAACACATTTACTGATTACTGCAAACTGAATACTAACTACTGAACCGCCAGCGGCAAAACCTCCCGCAAAAAGTGCCCCGTGTAACTCTCCGCCATCTGTGCCACCTGTTCCGGTGTACCCTGGGCAATGATTTGGCCGCCGCCATCGCCACCTTCGGGGCCGAGGTCTATGAGGTAATCGGCCGTTTGCCCGCCAACAAAAAACGGCCGTTCCCCCTCAGAAACGGCCGTTCACAACTATCATCACCCCAAAATCGCTACTCAATCATCTTTCGTCAACTCCGTCAGCGTCTCCACAAAGGCAGTCATGGAAATGGCCGTTGCCGCTTGCCGTTACCAAATCACCTATCTCTTCACTCACTTCACCCAGACGAATATCCAGCAAATCCAGGATATTGTCCTGTAAATTTTCAACACGTCCTTGTTCAAGCCCTAATTGAATGCCTTCTTGAATATACTCTTGGGCAATTGTCGTCATCACTCGTTCTCCTTCGCGGCTCTGTTGGCTCAAGACTTGCTCCAACTCAGTACGCGATACTTTCTCGGTTGCATCGCTTAAATAATACAAAATTGTGCGGATATATTCCAGCCCCGTTTGCTGATTACTTAACTGGAACATCAATTGCACCAAGTTTCGTAACTGGGAGCGCAACTGTGGGTCAAAGATAGCTCGCAGGATGGAGAGGCTGACGCGCAGCCAGATTTCGCCGCGTATTGTCTCATCAGACAGATGGGAAAAATCACTGAGATGATAGTGGAAGTTGGGTTGAAACGGCCGTAACGCCTCCGGTACATCCAACAAAGCCGCAAACTCAGTTGAGATTTTCCAAGCCCGTTCCCCATGATAGATGAGCAAAGGCAGGATGGGCGTAAGTGGCTCTTTCTCCTTCACCTGCTGCTGCCACTGGTTGACCATGTAACGCAGCAGTTGCAATGCGACCTGTGTGTCAGGGTGGCTCTTGTGTTCAAAGAGCATGTAAATGGTGGCTGTGCTTCCCTCGCGCAACTGTACTTGATACAACAAGTCAGTTTGATGTGCTTGCATCTCTTCATCAATGAAGGAGCCATCTTGTAGTGCTAGGCTATCCAAATCGAGCAAGGATAGCACTGAGGCTGGCAGATACTCCTCCAAGTAATTGCGGGCAATGTCTACGCGGCCGAAACTCTCACGGAAAAATCTGTCGTGTGGATTCTGGACGGTCATGGCGTGATTATAACATTTAATGGCAACAGTTCTCGCAAAAAGTGCCCCGTGTAACTCTCTGCCACCTGCACCACCGCCTCCGGTGTGCCCTGGGCGATGATTTGGCCGCCGCCATCGCCACCTTCGGGTCCGAGGTCGATGAGGTGATCGGCCGTTTTAATCACGTCCAAATTATGCTCAATCACGATCACCGTGTTGCCCGCATCCACCAGCGTGTGCAGCACATCCAGCAGCTTTTGCACATCAGCAAAGTGCAGGCCCGTGGTGGGTTCATCCAAAATATAGATGGTGCGGCCCGTGGCCACACGGCTTAACTCCTTGGCCAGTTTGATCCGTTGGGCTTCACCGCCGCTCAAGGTCAGCGCACTTTGCCCCAACTTGATGTAATCCAGCCCCACATCGTGCAGCGTTTGCAATATGCGGGCAATCTTGGGGTGGTTGGCGAAGAAGTCTAGGGCCTCTTGCACATCCATATCCAGCACGTCGGCGATGGTTTGGCCTTTGTAGGTGATGGCTAAGGTTTCGCGGTTAAAGCGACGGCCGTTACACTCACGACACTTCACCCACACATCGGCCAAAAAGTGCATCTCCACCTTACGCTGGCCGTAGCCAGAGCAAGCATCGCAGCGACCCCCCTTCACATTGAAGCTGAAACGGCCTGGTTTATACCCCCGCGCCTTGGCCTCCGGCGTGCTGGCAAAAACCTGGCGGATGCCATCAAAAAGCTTGACATACGTAGCCGGATTAGAGCGGGGTGTGCGGCCAATGGGGTCCTGGGTGATATTAATCACCTTATCTACATGTTCTAACCCTTTCAACTGCCTAAATGGCCCGGGCTGACGTTGCGCTTTGTGCAGTTCCCGTGCCAGGGCAGGATGCAGCGTTTCGGCAATGAGGCTGCTCTTGCCACTGCCGCTCACGCCAGTGACGCAGATCATGGTTCCCAGGGGGAATTTGGCCGTGATCTTCTTCAAATTGTGCAGCCGCGCGCCACTGAGTTCTAATGTGCCGATGTTGGGTTGGCGACGGCCGTTGCCTGTGCCCCGAATCACCAACTCACCCCGCAAATAGCGGCCCGTTAGCGAGTCAGGGGCACTGGCGACAACATCGGGGGAGCCTGCGGCAATAATCTCGCCTCCCTTCACCCCCGCCCCTGGCCCTAAATCCACTAGCCAATCGGCATCACGCATCGTCTCCTCATCATGCTCCACCACCAGCACTGTGTTGCCCATATCGCGCAGTTGCAGCAGTGTGTCCAACAAAGCCCGATTGTCTCGCGCATGAAGGCCAATGGAAGGCTCATCCAAAATGTACAAAACGCCTACCAGCCCGCAGCCAATCTGGCTGGCCAGCCGGATGCGCTGGGCTTCACCACCGGAAAGCGATGGTGCCGCCCGATCCAGTGTCAAATAGTGCAGCCCCACATTGAGCATAAATTGCAGCCGGTCTCGGATTTCTTTCAGCACTTCCTCAGCAATCTCAAACTGCTCTTCATTCAAACCTGACAGGTCTTGTTGGCCATTGCCATTGACCGAATATTGATTACGGTACAGTCCCATTACCCATTCGTGTGCTTCATCAATTGCTAGAGCAGAAACGGCCGTAATCGTTTGTCCCCCCACCGTCACCCCCCGTGCCTCAGCCCGCATCCGTGACCCCTTGCAACTTTGGCAAGGTTGTTGATTCATAAAACTAGCATAATAGCGTCGTGTTCCTTCCGATTTTGTCTGGTGGAACAGCCGATTTACATTGTAAATAATGCCTTTGGCGGGCCGCCAGCTTTCGCCCTGCCAGCTGCTTTCTTCCGAATCACCTTCCCAGGTGAAGCGAATCTTTTCGTCGCCAGAGCCGTACAGCAGCACCTGGCGAAATGACTCTGGCAAATCTTGCCAACTTAACTCCAAATCTACGCCATAATGATCGGCTATGGCTTGCAAGGTGCGCCGCCCCCAGGATGTAAGTGGCTTCTTGCGATAATCTTTGTACCAGCGCGAGGCGTTATCTAACAGCGATACTGTAGGATTGGTGATGACGAGTTCGGGATCAACTTGCATTTGGCTGCCGATGCCGTGGCAGTCGGGGCACATGCCTAGTGGCGAGTTGAAGCTGAACAGTTGCGGCGATAGCTCAGGAAAGCTGAAGCCGCAGTGGGTGCAGGCATTGTGTTCACTCAACGATAGTTCCTCATCGCCTAAATCAGCAATGAGCAAGCCGTCCCCTGCTTTGAGCGTGGTTTCTACCGAGTCAATGAGCCGTGTTCTAAAGGCTTCGTCCAAGGCTGTGGGTATAACTAGGCGGTCTACGATGAGTTCAATAGTATGCTTTTTCTTTTTGTTAAGGCTGGGTAGCCCCTGGCCCAAGTCGAGCACTTGGCCATTGACACGAGCGCGAACAAAGCCATCTTGCCGTGCTTGGGTGAGAGCATCGGTGTGCGTGCCTTTGCGGTTGCGGGCGATGGGAGCCAGCAGTTGTAAGCGAGTATTCGCAGGCAGATCGGCTAATTGGTCGGCGATTTGTTGGGGGCTTTGCGGCTTTACTTCGCGGCCGCATTGGGGGCAGTGGGGCGTGCCGATGCGGGCATACAGGACGCGCAAATAATCCATCACTTCGGTGACCGTGCCCACAGTGGAGCGGGGGTTTTTGCTGACAGCTTTTTGCTCAATGGCAATGGCAGGACTAAGGCCGATGATGGCATCTACTTTGGGCTTTTCCATCTGCCCTAGGAATTGGCGAGCGTAGGAGGAGAGGCTTTCTACGTAGCGCCGCTGGCCTTCGGCGTAGATAGTGTCGAAGGCCAGGGAGGATTTGCCGCTGCCGCTCACGCCGGTGAGGACGACAAGTTTGTTGCGGGGAAGGGTCACGTCTATATGTTTGAGGTTGTGCTGTTGGGCACCGCGAATAATGATGTTTTGTGGTTCCATAGGGTGTAAGGCCAATTCCAAAAATAAATCATCCAGATTTGAAGTAATTTTTGGAATTGGCTTGAGGCTTTTTCAGAATATGTTGGATACTATTTTTCTGCAAAAGCCTGAAATGTGATTTTTATGAACGTATGTTCTGATTTGTGGGCGTGATTGTATCATGGGTTGTGAACGGCCGCTAGGCACTATTCAGTTGTTCAGTTAAGCAGGGATTCCTGACATCTTTTGTCAGGTTTGTCTAAATCCAGTGGGGATCGGCCGTTTTCTCATTTCGAACATTGCCTGTGTTGATGACAGTTTTAGGTTCGAGCAGCAAATAAATTCCTTTATCTGTGGTTGCTAGTGAGCATGCCTATCCCTACACCCATTAGCAAACCAACAATCGCCCATAGTGGAATTTGTTGGATAGTCCATTGTAACTCTGCTTGTGAAAATTCGGGGCCATGCGTATGGAGGCCTGTTTTCAGGATCATGGCAATGAGGGTGGAGGGGCCGCTGGCTAGGCCAGAAAAGAGGCCGAAAACGGCCGTAATTTGCAACCATTTCTTCAAAGATAGGCTTTGTCCACCAAATCGTTTTTGCAGGAGGTGGAGGAGAGAAACAGCCGTGACCCCCACGCCCATCAGGATGGCCCTTTCTAACCGCCCTTCTAAACTAACCCAAATAACAGCATAGATGCCCATCAAGAAGGTGATCAGCCTGAGACCAGGAAATCGGGGTGGTAGATGCATCAATTACATGGCCGGAGGGGGCTGCCTCTATGCTAGGGAGCTGCGGGAGTGACAACCATGCCTTTGGGCACGTCTTGCACATAAGGTGGTGGCGTGGGCATTGTGCCATCGGAAAAGATCACGTTTTCAAAGCCCAGGCCTTGTAAAAAGTTGAGGATGAAGGTTTGTCCATTGATATTGGCAGTGGAGAGGATATCGCTTTCATTGGCAGCGGCTAAGATTTCCTGCTCAGCTACACGACGCACTTGGGTTTCTAGTTCGGGGTCGGAGCGGGCCAAAATGCCCGTGTCGCGGTCAGCAACGTAGGATTTTTCATTATCTAGAACGGGCAAATCACTGAAGATCTGGGCTTCTGGTAGATGAACCATCACGGTGGTGGGGTCTACCACATGTAGATCGTCGGGTGACATATTGACAAAATCTATACCTGCCACGACTTTGCCATGTGCCACAAAGATCAGGGTTTCGCCCAGGGCACCCCAGAGCATGTCTTGATTGGATTCGGCCGTTACGATTTTTTCTAGTTCATAGGAGGCTGTTTCTAGACGAGCTAGATCGTTGATACGGTGTACGATGGTGCTGGGATTGGGGAGAATGACGGGCGTGGCGGGGATAACAAGTTGCCGCACGAGGTCGGATACGGGGGCGACCACGCCTTCGTTGACCTTGCTGGCACCGCGCACAAAAACGTAGGCGGCAAATGAGGCCATGATGAAGAAGATAATTAAGAAAACATACATTACTTTGCGTAACATAATTTTTTGCTCCTTACCCTGAGAGGATACTACTTTCTATAATCGTAACGCAAACCAACGGTTTGTGCCCATACGCGAATCTATACGGGTTAAGGGGAAAAAAGGTGCACAACGGCCGTACCCCTCGCTTCTTTGCCAAACAGTGAGATTAGAGGAAAATACGTGTATGTTTGTGGCTATCTGTGTCGTTAAATTGCGCCTAGAAGGGGTTTTTTCCCTCAAAGAGAAACGCCGTATTCTGAAATCTCTCTTGACCCGTTTACCTCAGCATTTTAATGTGGCAATAGCCGAAGTGGATTATCAGGATGTATGGCAAACGGCCGAAATTGCTCTGGTCACGGTCGGCAATGATCAAGGCTATTTGCATGGTCTGCTAGAAAAAGCTGTAGCTTGGCTCGAACGGGAACGTCCTGATGTGCCTATCGAAGCCTATTCAATCGAATTTTGCTGAGCAACATTGCTTAAACAAAGGGTAAACGTATGCGGCTTAGCAACGGCCGTCAGGTATAATTCTGGGAACATTTCATGGAGTTGTTGCGTATACCAAACATGAACCAACCTAATAAATTTCTACTCCTTCTGTTACTTTGCCTGCTCACCTTACTGACACAGGGCCTTATTCCTGCCTATGCCCAGGAGGAAGAGCCAAATGCGCCTGGTATTGTCCTTAGCGCGGAGGCCGGATTTGATGGTTATTTCAAGAACCAGTTTTGGCTGCCCGTGCAGGTGCGTGTGGCTAATAATGGGCCGGCTGTCGAAGGTGAAATTCGGCTTGTAACCGGGAGTGCAACAAGCAACAATCGTTTAGTCTATAATGCGCCTATTAGCCTGCCAACCCAATCAAATAAGCGGCTCAGCTTATTTGTGGGGATAGCCAATGCTGGTACACGGGTTTTGACTGTTCAGTTGCTGGACAACAATGGTGCTGTGATCGCCCAGACAGATACCAATAATTTACGTCTACAAGATTCAGATGGCCTCTTGTATGGTGTTATCAGTTCTGACCCTGGCGAGCTAGATTTCTTGGAGAATGTAACAGGTAGCCGCATTGACGCAGCGGTAGCTTTTTTGGACATTGGGGATTTGCCCACAGTTGCGCCAGCTTGGAATTCATTAGATGTTTTGCTATTTAATGACGTAGATACAGGTGAGTTGACACCTGCTCAGCTTTCAGTTTTGCAAGGGTGGGTCAGCACGGGCGGGCAATTGATTATCTCTGGCGGGCCTGGCTGGCAGAAAACGGCTGCTGCTTTCACAAATATGCTGCCTGTTACCCTCACTGGTAGCGAGTCCGCAGACGATTTGCCCGCCCTGAGCGCAGCCATGGGATTTCCCTTTCGTGATCCAGGCCCCTATCTCTTGGCTGCCAGCAGCTTGAGCAATGGTGAACTGCTTTATCATCAAGATGGCTTGCCTTTGCTGGCACGGCAAGATTGGGGAAGGGGAGCTATCTATTTCTTAGCTCTTGATCCCAAGCTGGCCCCCCTGCTAGATTGGGATGGTCGGGAAGTATTATTTGATACGATAGTCGGCGAGGTCCCCCAACTGCCATCTTGGAGTTTAGGAGTACAGAGCAGCTATCAAGCGAGCGAGGCTGTGGCTAGTTTGCCTTCATTGGCCTTGCCTTCGGCGGCTCAACTCATCATTTTCTTGATCGTTTATGTGCTTGTGGTTGGCCCTGTTAACTATTTCTTTTTGAAGCGCACGGGACGAAAGGAACTGGCTTGGTTGACGATCCCGGGCTTGGTAGTCCTCTTTACACTCACAGCTTATGTGATGGGATTTCAACTGAAAGGTAATGAGACCATTATTAATCAACTTAATGTTGCCTATGGTCAGGTTGATAGCGATCAGATGCGTGTTCATTCTCTTATTGGTCTCTACTCACCTCGCCGCAGCCGTTATGATCTCATTTTGCCAAGTGATACGGCCGCTCGTCCTTTCCAGCGCGATTTTGGTACGATAGGCGGTGGCGGGAATCTGGAGGCTGTGACACGTAGCAATGATTTGGTGATGGATGATGTGTTAGTAGATGTGAGTGATATTGAGTCTTTTGTAGCCGATAGTTATCGGCCGTCACCATCTGTCTCAGGACAAGCAGATGTAAATCTTAATGGCAATGTGGTGGAGCTAAATATTACGGTGCGAAATAATGGCCCAACTGATTTGGAAAATGCGACAGTGTTGGTTGGCTCATTAGTATTTAAGTTAGGTGATTTGCCGTCTGGCGCATCAGCTACAGATAGGTTTACAATGGGCCGCACTTCTTTGGCAGGAGGTTCGGCCGTTTCTGCCTTTGGCCCAAGTGGTAGAAGTGGATATCCGCTTACAGAACACGCGAATACAATCCTGGGAACATCGGACTATTATAATGACCCTGTAGCCTATCCACGTTGGCAGCTATTGGAGGCTTTGGACGGCCGTTATTATAGTTCGAGTCCTACAACGAATCGTGTGCCTGATAATGTGGCCACGATCATTGCTTGGTCAGACGAATCACAGTTAGATATCTCACTAGATGGGTCTGAATTTGAGGCATTAAGCACCACTCTTTATTTCATTGAGATTCCGCTACAACGTAATCTGACATCCGGCAGCGGTGTACAAGTTCCCGCAGCCTTGTTAAATTGGGAAGCCCGGTCTATAGGTGGTGGTGTTTATGAACCTGCCATTACGAATCTTTATTTGAACAATGATGGTTGGGTTGAATTTGAATATACACCTTGGCAGGAATTTTCCCAGATCGAAGTGACAGGACTGGCCGTCCGCTTGCTGGCATCAGATTCAAGCAATAGTGACCCTGTGCCCACGATTCGGTTATGGAATTGGCAAAGTGAGGCATTTGTGGATGTAGAGAATGTGAATTGGGGCAGTACGGCCGTTGCAGATTTCCATCCCTTTATTGGCCCCGACAAAGCTGTGCGCCTTTACATTCGTAGCACTAATTCTTTCGGTGCGAACATCAGCGAAATATACCCTGTGATAACTGGCAATTTAGAGTGACTCTGCTGACTCAAAGATGAAGCTCTAGCTGGGAAATAAGCTGTTGCACTTGTTGCAATTGTGATTGAATCTGTGTTAAATCCTTCATTACCGTTTTGAATTGGCTGACTGCCTGTTGGCGGTCAAACGGTTCCTCAGTACCTACTAACGGCAGGAGCAGGTTTGAGGGGGCCGTGGTAATTTGGGCGTAAAGGGACTTGGTTTCCACCATGGGCTCAATACCTAATTCTTGAGCCAGTACCTGTTCGCAGATTTCATACTGTTGTATGGCCTTGGCTCTTTGCCCATTGGCAAGATAGAGGCGCATCAGGTAGCGGTGTATTTGTTCTCGCAAGGGATCCATGTTTAGAATTTCTTGACCACAGGCCAAACTCTTTTCATAATTTCTCTCCCGATCATAAAAACGCATAAGGCGAGCCAAACAGTTTAGATAGAGGAGGTTCAGGCGTTCCCGCTCGCTATAAACCCAGTCCCCATAACAATCTTCAAATAAATCGCCCGTATATAGCTGTCTGGCCTTCTCTAGATAGCTGGCCTCCGTTCCTGTCATGGCGTCAAAAGAGTATCTCAGCCCCTGTTCCACATTAGCTTCAAACTCAGTGACATCAATCCAATGATCACTAGCGAAATTGAAGCTTATTGTGCTATTTGTGGGGGTGGTCAAAAAAGTACCTGGTGGTATTTTGGCCGGCTCTAATTCGCGTCGCAGCCGCCAAAGTGTTGTACTTAGGCAGCGGCGTGCCTGATTAGGATCATGTTCTTGCCATAATTGGTTTGCTAGTACCTCTCGCCTTTGGCCCAGATTATACGGTTGTTGATATTGTTGTAAAATGAGGAAGGCTAGTAGTGATTTCGCTGTTGGCCTTAAAGAAATGGGTTGTTCATCATAATAAACTTGAACATTTCCAAATAAAAAGATGGTGAGGGCTGCCATGAAATTCTCCGATATAGGCAAGAGGCGACGCAAAAAGACCGCTAGTTGCTGATTGCTGATGCTACAATGTTTGCCTGGTTGTTGTCATGTTCTCAGTAAGAACTACAGATAATTCGGTCGATTTGCAGCTAAAACAACGAAGCTGCTAAGTATGAGATTTGGTTTAGAGAGGGTTACTACTATTAATTTATACTATTCCGTTTGGTATTATTCGTCAACCAATGTGAGGTGGTAAAAATTGCCTATTTTGAGAATAATGGGGGGTGGATAGGGTAAGATAGCCCGGCCACGGTCGAGAGGGTGTCTCAAAAGAGGATGCTAAATCCGCAGATAAGAAAATGGTACTAACGCAAACCAGCTATTTGCATTCCGTCCTGAAGAATGGCATTGACGCGATCTTTGTGAGTGGTTTCGCAATAGACACGAATGATTGGCTCGGTACCACTAAAACGAATGAGCAACCATCCCCCATCTTCCATGAGAAATTGAAAACCATCAATGGTACGAATGCCCGTACATTTGAGGCCGCCGATAGTATTGGGTTTGGCAGCCGCAACTTTGGCTCGGACGACGGCCGTTTGGGCGCGATCAAAGCGTGTGTCAATGCGATCATAATAGTGGGGGCCGACCTTTTCAAACAGCATATCTAGCAGTTCTGATGGCTTTTTGCCTGTTTGTACCATCATGTCAAGAAGATATAGTCCCGCTAAGATGCCATCCCGCTCTGGCACATGCCCCTGAAAAGCATACCCACCGCTCTCCTCGCCGCCAATGAGGGCATCGACTTCCATCATCTTGGGCGCGATAAATTTGAAACCAACCCCGGTTTCATGAACTGGCACACCATAGAGGTGACCCAACTTGTTGAGCATTTTGGTCGTGGAGATGGTTTTGACAATGGGGCCGCGTGCCCCCCGAATTTCTAAAAAGTAATAACCCAACAGCCCATACACGCGCAGCTGGTCAATGAAATTGCCTTTTTCATCGCCAAAACCGACGCGGTCCGCGTCACCGTCATTGATAATGGCCACGTCGGCAGCAGTGGGCTGAACGAAGCTGAGGCCATGATCAACATTAGGTGGAATCGGCTCGGGTCGGCTCATATGGGGGAAGATGGGATTGCGTTCGTTGTGAACTTCATGAATGGCCGTTTTGCTACCTGCTAACAATCTGGGGAACCAGCCTGCACCATTGCCCCACATACAATCTACGAGTACTTTGAACCCCGCTTGCTTAATGGGTTCCACGTCAACAAGGCGGTGTAGTTGTTCACTATAGGCTGGAGCAGGATCGAAGCGTGTTACCATACCATCACTCAGAGCATCATCAAGGTTTAGGCGTTGAACGGCCGTAATCTCTGGAATCACCGCCTCAATCTTCTGCAAATCCTGGGGCGGAATCGCGCCGCCAAAAGGATCACGCACCTTGAAACCGCAATCCTCCGGTGGGTTGTGGCTGGCCGTGATATTAATCGCGCCCCCAGCCTTTTTATCTACGACCGAGTAAGAAACGGCTGGCGTCGGCGTGGCCCCCTCCGTCAGCCAGACATGAATGCCATTGCCCGCCAAAACTTCTGCCGCTGCTGCCGCAAAATGATCGGCATGAAAGCGTTTGTCGTGGCCAATGACCACACCTTTATATGCTAATCCTGCCTGTTGCAAATAGGTGGCAAACCCCTGGGCACAGCGACGTAAGTTATCAAAGGTGTACGCTTCCGCAATTCGTGCTCGCCAACCATCCGTACCAAATTTAATTGTGGTCATATCTTTAAGTCCTACATGGGTGTTTTGCCATTTTGCAATAACTTAATATCAGCATCTACCATCATATGCACTAATTCGGCGAAGGTAACAGACGGTTCCCAACCAAGAACCTGACCCGCCTTGCTCGCATCACCCACCAGCAAGTCTACCTCGGCTGGGCGCATGAAGCGTGGGTCTTGTACCACATAATCATGCCAGTCTAAGTTGACGTACCCAAAAGCTTCAGTGAGAAATTCCTCTACTGAATGAGTTTCATTGGTGGCAATGACAAAATCATCAGGTGCACCTTGCTGCAACATCAACCACATTGCCCTTACATAATCGCCAGCAAAGCCCCAGTCGCGGCGCGAATCAAGATTGCCTAAGCGCAACTCATTAGTCATCCCTAGCTTGATTTTGGCAACATGGTGAGTAATTTTGCGCGTGACAAATTCCAGGCCACGTCGGGGTGATTCGTGGTTGAATAAGATGCCGGAAGTGGCATGCAGATCATAACTCTCTCGATAATTTATGGTGATCCAGTGGCCGTACACTTTAGCCACGCCGTAAGGGCTGCGGGGGTAAAAAGGAGTTGTTTCTCGCTGGGGCACTTCGACTACTTTACCAAACATCTCGCTGGAACTAGCTTGGTAAAAACGGATTTTGGGGTCAATCAAGCGAATCGCATCTAATATGCGTGTCACGCCTAAGGCCGTGACCTCCCCAGTAAAAACAGGTTGGTTCCAGGAAGTTTGCACGAAAGATTGAGCGGCCAAATTGTAAATTTCGTCAGGCCGATGTTCTTCTAAGATATGAATGAGAGAGATTTCATCGAGTAAGTCACCAGGAACAATGATGAGCTTGTTTTGGATATGGGCAATGCGGTGAAAGTTGATGGTGCTAGTACGGCGCACCATACCAATGACATCATAACCTTGCTCAAGTAAAAACTCAGCAAGATAGGAGCCATCTTGACCGGTTATGCCTGAAATTAATGCTTTGGGCATTGATACCTTCCTTGTTTCGTATGATATGTATTGGTGTTTTGCTGAACTAGCCAATACACAGGCGAAATTATAGCCTAGCCAGGATAATGCGTAAAACGATGAGGGCAAGGGCAGGAGCGGGATCACATAAGAGTTGTAGGGGAGGCGTAGGGAATCATGTCCATGATCATGAGTGATTTAATGAATCCACGAAAAATTTATGCTTGTAACAGCCGTTTATTTTTCCTGGATGTGCTAAAATTGGGCGCATGGCGCAGCATTTGATTGTGATAGGTGGTGGTTTGGCAGGTACAGAGGCAGCTTGGCAGGCGGCTGAGTTGGGTATTCGCGTGCACTTGTATGAGATGCGCCCCCAGCAGCAGACACCAGCTCATGTGACCCACGATTTGGCAGAATTGGTATGCAGCAATTCGCTGGGGTCTACTTTGTTGCATAAGGCTCCAGGTTTATTGAAGGCAGAGCTACGCGGCTTGGGTTCGATGATTTTGGATTGTGCTGAGCAAGCGGCCGTTCCGGCAGGCTCCTCATTGGCCGTAGACAGGGAGATTTTTGCCCGGTTGGTGACAGAGAGGATTGAAAGTCATCCTAATATTGACCTGATTCGAGAGGAAGTAACGGAGATCCCATCAGCTCCATCCATTATCGCTACTGGTCCGCTCACCTCGGCCGCTTTAACGGCCGAAATCGGACAACTCTCTGGCCAGGAGTACCTTTACTTTTATGATGCGCTCTCGCCTATTGTGAATAAGGAGACCATTAATATGGCGGTGGCTTTCCGCCAGTCTCGTTATGATCAGGGGGAACAAGAAGAGGGAGATTATATCAACTGCCCTATGACGGAGACGGAATACGACCGTTTCTATGAGGCACTACTGGCAGCAGAGACGATTACTCTGCGTCAATTTGAGCGGGAAGACCCTCACTTTTTTGAGGGTTGTATGCCCATTGAGATGATGGCCAGAAGAGGACGGAAAGCTTTGGCGTTTGGTCCAATGCGGCCTGTTGGTCTGATTGATCCGCGTTTGGGGAAACGGCCGTATGCCGTTGTCCAACTGCGCCAGGATAATTTGGCTGGTTCCCTTTACAACATCGTCGGCTTTCAGACTAATCTGAAGTGGGGTGAACAGCGGCAGGTGCTACGGCTGATTCCCGGTTTAGAAAAGGCTGAATTTATGCGTTATGGCATGATGCACCGCAATACGTACATTAACTCGACACAATTGCTGCACCCCAGCTTGCAATATCGCAATCGGGCCGATCTCTTTTTTGCGGGCCAAATTGTGGGAGTGGAAGGTTATGTCGGCAATGCTGGGACGGGTCTGGTGGCTGGAATGAATGCCGCCCGGCTACTGCAAGGGCAACACCCCCTTATTTTGCCTCCCCTCACGATGTTGGGGGCACTCTGTCATTATGTGACCCACGCAGAGGCCAAGAATTTTCAGCCAATGAAGGCGAATTTTGGGTTATTCCCCCTGCCGGAGCATAAGCTGAATAAGTCAGAACGGTATCAGTGGTATGGTAAGCGGGCTTTAACGGCGTTGCGCCGCTTTGCGCGAGCAAATGGCTTGCGTTACGATAGGCAGAGAGCGGAAGAGGAACCTATGAGAGGGCAGCGATTGGTAGGGGAGCCAGTCCTGTAAAAGGTTGTGAATTTTTATCAGCGCACCGTACCCATTTTGATACTCTTTTTGCCAGTTTTAGCGGCTTGTCAAGGTGATGCACGGGAAGGGGCAACGGCCGTTCCTGCCACACTGATACCAGCTACGGCAACGGCCGTGTTGCCCACAGCTACGCCTGTGCCACTTGCCTTTGATGGGGATCATGCTATGGCCTATCTAGACGCGCAAATGGCGTTGGGGCCACGTTGGCCAGGCAGTCCAGGTCATCTTGAACTGCGTGATTACATTAGTGACACCCTCACGGATATGAGCTGGGCTGTTGAGCCACAGCTTTTTGACTATGAGGGGTTTGAAGCTATGAACATCATTGCTAAGGCCAATGAAGGCGTGGGCGAGGTTATTATTTTGGGGGCGCATTATGACACGCGCCGTTTAGCGGACGAAACGCCAGGGGCTGCAGAAGCGGAACTGCCCGTACCAGGTGCAGTAGATGGCGCCAGTGGTGTGGCTGTGTTGTTGGAATTGGCCCGGACGCTGGATTTGGCCGAAGTGCCGAATGAGATATGGTTGGTCTTTTTTGATGTGGAGGATAATGGGCGTGGTGGTTTGCCCGGTTGGAATTATATTGCTGGGTCTACATACATGGCGGCTAATTTGACGGTGCGACCGATGGCCGTTGTTGTAGTGGACATGATTGGTGATGCTGATCAACAACTTTATTATGAGGGTAATTCGCACCCAGTTTTGCGCCTCAAGCTGTGGCAAATTGCAGCTGATTTAGGGTATGGGGATGTTTTCATCCCTGAAGTGAAATATACGATGATAGATGATCACCTGCCCTTTGCTCAACGAAATATATGGGCTGTTGACATTATAGATTTTGATTATCCTTATTGGCATACAACAGAAGATACGGCCGATAAAGTAAGTCCAGACAGCCTGCGGCGGGTAGGCCATACTCTGGAAGTTTGGTTAGAGGAATCTCTTGATAGCAATTAAGTTGCAAGAGTGGCTGCGAGAAGAAGCCCAAGCCCTGTGCGAGGCAACATTACAGCGTGCCCCTAATATGCTGCCCGATGAAAAAGATTTGGAAGCTTTTTTGGTAATGCTGGCGAGCAATGTTGATGAAGCTTCAGTTAATCAACTGTCGGCCGTGCAATTTTGGGCTTTGACCAGCATCGGCCATGATGCTCCAGCTGCTCGTGATTGGCTGACAATATTGCGAGTGTTGAAGGAAGAAATTGTTGATAGTTTGGAACAGCAATATAGGCCAGAAGAGGCTTTGTGGTTCTGGCGGCTGTTGGATGACATTCTCACCTATGCCCTCATTGAGGCGACACAGCTTTCGGTAGATTTAGAACGGGCTGATTTATTGGAGCATACAATTAAAATTCGGCAGCAGATGGAACGGCTGGAGCAGACAAAAACCAATTTTATTGCTGTAGCTGCGCACGAATTAAAAACGCCGTTGACAATCTTAGAGGGATATACCAATATGCTTCGTTATGAAGCTGATCCCGATTCAGCCTTGCAAGCCTATATTAATGGCCTAGAAAATGGCACTATGCGTATGAATGAGATTATTTCGGATATTATTGATGTGTCACTCATTGATTCGCAGACCTTTGTATTGAATTATCAACTTTTCCACCCAGAAAAGGTGATCTTGATTGTGGTAGATAGAATGGAGAAATATTTTGGACAGCGTTCAGTACAACTGTCTGCCATTCCCCTTGGGGTAGAGGTACGTACTTATGGTGATCCCGAACGCCTAACGAAGGCTTTGACAAAAGTGATGTTTAATGCCTTGAAATATACGCCTGACGGAGGCAAGGTAACAGTTTCCAGTCGGCTGACCCGACAAGAGGAGGCTATACCAGATATGTTGGCGGGCTATTTGGAAATTCAGGTGACAGACACGGGGATTGGTATTGATCAACAACATTTAGAACTAATTTTTGAGAAGTTTACCAGTGCGACGGATGTGACTTTGCATTCTTCGGGCAAGACAAAGTTTAAGGGGGGTGGCCCTGGCTTGGGGTTGCCTATTGCCAAGGGATTGGTTGAGGCGCATGGTGGCCGCATGTGGGCTAAGAGTAGTGGATATGATGAAGAGACGTACCCTGGCAGTACTTTTTATTTGGAAATTCCGATATGGTTGCAGGTGCCAGAAGGCCAACGGCAGGCGCGGGCAGCGATGGATTGGGAGGAATAATGGAGATTTTAGTGGAAACGGCCGTAACCCAAGTGACTGTGTACCCTGATCAAGCTAGGGTGGTCTGTGCCGGTGAGTGTGAAGTGGAAACAGGTTTGCATCGTTTGGTGATAGGCGAACTGCCGCTGGTGATGCAGCAAGATTCGGTGCGGGTGACAGGGCAGGGCACGGCCCGAGTGCGGATTTTGAGCGTGGATGTAGCCCAGCAACATTTTTTGCAGGCACCTAATGAGCGTGTAAAGGATTTACAGGGACAGATTGAGACCTTGCAGGAAGAGGTTAGTGCGATTACGGACAAACAAGCTAGTTTGGCAGCACATCAAACTTATCTGAATGGATTGAGAGGACAAACGGCCGAATTTGCCAAAGGCCTGTCACGAGGACGTACCTCCATTGAGCAACAGGCTCAATTATTGCAATTTTTGCAAGAGCAGGACGATGAGGTGAAGGCGGCTGGGCGCGGGCTGAATAAACAGAAGCGTGACTTAGACAAGCAGTTGAACAAATTGCGCCGAGAGCTAAAGCAGTTGCAGGGGGCGCGTCCGCCAAAACGCTTACAGGCACAGGTAGAAATTGAGGTGTTGCAGGTGGGCACGTTCCGCCCTGAAGTGAGCTATGTGGTGCGGAATGCTGGTTGGCAACCCTTGTATGATGTACGTTTGGTGGAAAGGGTGGACGGCCGTTCTTTAGACATCACCTATATTGCTGAAGTGAAACAGAATACGGGACAGGATTGGCAGGGAGTGGGTTTAACAGTGTCTACGGCGCGGCCAGCCCTGAACCAGCGTTTGCCAGAGTTACGGCCTTGGTATGTGGATGTGTATCAGCCACCACCAGAGCCATTGCCTAGATTGAGGCGGGCGGGCAAGGCCCAGGCTGCCGCACCTGCAGCCGCCCTCTCGGTGGCAGCTGAGGCCGCAGAGTCGGGTGAAGCGTTAATGGATCTTATGCAGGAACATAGGGCTGAAGTAGAAACGGCCGCTGTACAGGAACAGAGTGGAGGAACGGCCGTGAGTTTCACCGTTTCTGGCAAAAGCGATATTCCCAGCGACGGGTCTCCCCATAAAACGACTCTCAACCAGTTCCAACTCGACCCAAAATTGGATTATCTAGCTGTGCCCAAACATACGGATGCCGTTTACCGCCGTGCCACAGTAGTAAACAACAGTCCCAGTCCTATGTTGGCTGGTTCTATGAATCTGTTTGCGGGTGATGAGTTTATTGGCAGGAATCGCCTGAAATACACACCAGTTAATGGTGAGATTGAGCTGATGTTGGGTGTAGAAGAGAGTATAACGGTGGAACGAACCTTAGAAAAGCGGGATGTGGATAAACGGTTACTACGAGATAATCGCCAGTTGCGGTATGGTTATAAGATTGAGATCAAAAACCTAGCAGCTAAATTAGCTAAAATAGAAGTGCATGATCACATCCCGGTAGCTCGTCATGAGCAGATCAAGGTGAAATTGGATCGAGCCAAACCAGAACCAACAGAGCAAAGTGATTTGCAGTTGCTTGAGTGGCATCTGTCTTTGGCAGCAGAAAGTAGCCAAGTGATAGAGTATGAATTTGTGGTGGAACATCCCCGCTCATTGCGGATTGCGGGGCTAATGGACTAGTGGTGCGCCAAACATCTATTGACGGATAAAACAGCGCGGCGCACCTTGCAGAAGCTACCGCTTCTGTCCGACAAAAGAAGTTTGTTAAAGCACTAGTACCAGTAAGCAGGAATCAGTGGGATTCTACCAGAGGTAGGCTGCTCGAAAAACCTGACACGAATTTACAAAGGACTGTACTAGGAGGTCGCTATTTCTCAAACGATGATAGCCACAAGAGGCTTACGTGAACGAGCTTATTTGGTGGGGGCGGAACTAAAGGGGGGACGGCCGTTGTTGTCTGTTACGGACAGTTTGGCAGAGTTATCACGGCTGGCGCATACGGCGGGCTTGGACGTGGTGGGACAAACCTACCAACAATTTGTACGGCCGTTTCCAGCTACCTACATTGGTCCCGGCAAGGTGGAAGAAGTGAAGGCTCTGGCCACCGATTTAGATGCCAATGTGGTCATCTTTGATGATGAACTGTCTCCTCGCCATCAGCGTGAATTGGAAAAAATCTTTGGCGAGGAGACCAAAGTGCTTGATCGTACCGCGCTCATTCTAGACATTTTTGCTCTTCATGCCCAAACGCGGGAAGGGCAGTTGCAAGTGGAGTTGGCCCAGTTAGAGTATCGGCTGCCGCGCCTCACGCGCATGTGGACGCATCTGGCGCGGCAAGCGGGTGGTCGGGCTGGTGGCAGCAGTGGTGGTGTTGGTTTGCGCGGCCCAGGTGAAACTCAGTTAGAAGTTGATCGGCGGGAAATTGGCCGTCGTATTGCCCGCCTGAAAGATCAATTGGACGCCGTGCGGGCACACCGAGAACGGCATCGCGCCAAACGACAGCAGACGGAATTACAAGTTGTGGCCATTGTGGGTTACACCAATGCTGGCAAATCTACTCTGCTCAATCGTATGACCAAAGCTGATGTTTTATCGGCTGATATGCTTTTCGCTACGCTCGACCCGACTACGCGTAAGACAGATTTGCCGGGGGGGCGTGAAGTGCTGTTGACGGACACGGTGGGTTTCATCCAGAAGCTGCCAACCCAGATTGTAGCTGCCTTTCGGGCCACGCTGGAAGAGATTGCTGATGCGGATTTGCTGCTCCATGTAGTGGATGCAACACACCCCAATGCTGCGGCTCAAATGGAAGCTGTGGAGGATACTCTGGCTTTGTTGGAACTGGAGCGTCTGCCCCTCATTGTGGCCTTGAATAAAGTTGACCAGTTGGATGAACACGTTGACCCGATTGAAGATTTGGCGATTGGACAACCAGTAGTTTGTGTGTCTGCCCTGACCGGGCAGGGTATTGATGATTTGCTACAATTGATTGAGGCGACTGCCTTGTCCGCGTTTGCTGTGATTCGGGTACAACTACCCTATAAGCGGGGCGATTTGCTCTCACTGTTTCATGAGCGGGGGCAGGTGGATAGCGAGGAGCATTTAGGGGATGGGGTGGTCCTGAACGGCCGTTTGCCGCCCCGTTTGCTCCCATATTTTGAACCATACCAACTGTGATTGGCTAAAATTGGAAAAACGCATGAACAAACTGATTGATTGGATGAATGATTTTTTTGGTGACCGACCCAGCCTCCTGCCATTATTGGGAATTGGATTGGTGATTATTGATCTGCTCTTGCAAATTTTTCCCGGCCCTGGTGGTGGTTGGTTTGTGGACAGCAATGTTTTGATGCATCTTGGCATTGTGATGGCTGTTTTTGGCATTTTATTGGCTCGCGCTTTGGAAGGATAAGGTGAAAAGGGGCTTTTTTGGCTTTTGCCAGTCCAAAAAGGGCTGAAACCCCTAAACTTAGCCTGAAAAAGCTTGTTACCTTATGGTAAGTTTGATACACTGCAAACATGATCAACTGGCGCGTTCGCCTGACATTTATCGGGATAGTGATTGTGAGTTTGGGGGTATTTGCCTGGTCGTGGACTACTGCGACTGAGCGTGATTTGTCTTATACTGGATATGCTAACATTAGCGGCCCTTTGTTGTTGGAATGGTCAGTGACACCGGCTGTTTCTACCCCTGGCGAAATGGTAACTCTTAATGTTAGTCTTACAAATCGCACCAAAGTAACGCACACTCCTTCAGTGGCTTTTCATTTACCGCCTAGTCTAAAGTTATTTACCGAGCAAGCTTTACCGGCTGGTGTGACGGTGAACATGCAGACCAATGAGCTAGATTGGTTGCCTGTGGCGGCGGCGAATGGTGGTACACAATCCCTGTCATTAGCTTTGCGAGTGGAAACGGCCGATATTAATCAACCAAACCAAGCGATTAAAGCCGTTCTGACGAGTGAAGACGAGGAAAAAAGTGCTGAGGCTTTGGTTTGGATTGGTATCCCACCACAAATCAATGCTGTTTTAGCCCGCTCCCAAGTGGCGGTAGGTCAACCTGTGCAATTAACGGCCGATGTTGTTGGCCCTGGGCCCATTAATCAACAGTGGGATTTGGGGGACGGCCGTCATGTAGCTGTGAATGACCCTCTCATTGTCTATCCAGCAGCGGGTATCTATAACATTGATTTGCAGGCTACAAACCCTTTGGCCTCTGTGTCGCGGCAAGCGACTATCACAGTTGTGCCCCATCCGGCTGCACAGTTTGTGGTGGATGATGACAATCCCGGCATCGATCAAACCATAGACTTTATCAATCAAAGCGGTGGACAGTCACCCCTCACTTATGCCTGGGACTTTGGGGATGGCACAACGGCCGATTCTCCAAATCCTAGTCACCAATACACTGCACCTGGTCTTTATCAGGTACATCTCACTGTGCAGAATGGTTTTGGGCAATCGGATGCTTTCTGGACGGTGCGGGTCGGTGATGCTCCTATTGCTGATCTAATGCTCGATGAGAGTGCTGCGGTGGGTGTGCCTGTACAAGGGCAGGCCTTTGGTGATGAGACGATTACGGCTTATCGTTGGGATATGGGCGATGGTCGCGTGTATGAAGGAGAGCAGATCAGCCATATCTACAATCGTTCTGGTGACTTTTATGTTGTGCTGCGGGCGAGTAATGAATATGGTCATACGGAAATCGGCCGTTGGCTGTATGTCGGGCCTGGCCAAGTAAGAAGCTATCTCCCTTTTATCCACCGTGATGATGTGGCGACTTCTCAGCCTGTAGCTCTTGAACAACTCAATGATGGTTCAGGTCTTGTTCTAGAACCTGTTGAGCTAAATGAGCAATTTACAGTTGAGCCTGTCGAACTGCCTGACAATATATTACCTGCGGATGAACTGCTTTTCTACATCAATCGTACCCGGGAACAGTTTGCCCTACCACTCCTTACCTTACAACCAACTTTGAGTGCTATAGCCCAGCAACATGTAGATGACATGGCTTTGCATCGTTATACAGCCCATGTGGGTTCAGATGGGTCTATTCCACCTGAACGCTTCCTCTACTTTGGTTATGCTCATGGCTATGCAGGCGAGGCCACCGCTTGGGGATATGAACATGCGTATGAAGCTGTTGAATTTTGGATCAATAGTCCCGGCCATCGGCGTATTATTCTCAATCGATATGCTACGGATGTCGGGGTGGCCTTTACCGCTGATTATGCTGCTCCAAATGTATGGTATTGGACGGCCGAATTCGGGAATGTTTTTGCCCCACCAGAAACGCCTGACTTAGGTTTGCTGGCCCCTTTGCCCTATATGCCTCCAGTTGAAGATGAGGAACCAACTGTGGAAATCTTGATTAGCGAAGTTATGACTTATAGTTGGAAGTGGGCTTTGCCTTTGGCTGAAGGGAAAGAGCAATTTGTGCTTTATTTGCATGGCGATGGACATAGCGAACCTCTTTTGACCATGCCGCAAACGCAAAATATGACTTTATATGCTGCGGCTATGCCGGCTTACCCTCTCGTTACCATTCCTGGTTTATATGAGTGGCAAGTGCGACTGGAATCGCTTTCTGGGGAAGTGTTAGCAGCTAGCGAACGACGGCCTATCCTATTTGCTGCTGATCCTAATCTAATTCTTGACGCCACGCCGATTATTACAGAAACCCCAAGCCCAACACCGATTCCCACACCCACGCCTGTACCCTGGCCCACACCAACTGAATTGCCGCCTATCCCGACTCAGCCAGCCTTGCCAGTGGCAACTCCGATCCAGCAGGAGCCATAAAGTTTTCTTGATGCTTACTACCTTGGTTGATGTTCCCGCTCTGTCACAGCATATTGAAGATGCGAATTGGATATTGGTAGATTGTCGTTTTAGTTTGGCAGATACATCTGCCGGGCGTCGTGCTTATGAACAAGCTCATATTCCAGGAGCAGTGTATGCTCATTTGGATCATGATTTGAGCAGTGCGCCCGTCACGGATAACGGCCGTCATCCTTTGCCTACACCTGCTGCCTTGACACAACTTTTTGGCCGTTTAGGCATTGATCACCGTAAGCAAGTGGTGGTTTATGATGATGCCAATGGTATGGTGGCTTCTCGCTTGTGGTGGATGTTGCGCTATATGGGGCATGAGGCGGTGGCGGTGTTAGCGGGTGGCTGGCAAGCTTGGCTAACGGCTGCCCTGCCTACTATTGGCGGCGAGGAACTGAACTCAACGGCCGTTTTCACTGGTTCTCCTCGCTCAGGCTGGCTGGTGCAGGTTGATGAGGTGGAGACTGTTCCTCTTCTTGTAGACTCTCGTGCTCCGGCTCGCTATCGTGGTGAGATGGAGCCAATAGATAACCAGGCAGGGCACATCCCTGACGCTCAAAATTACTTTTACCAAAATAATTGGTCGGCAGACGGCCGTTATCTCTCACCTTCTCAACTCCAAACACAGTTCGCAGAACTGCTTGGTGATACCCCCGCGGCGGAGGCTGTTTTCTATTGTGGTTCCGGTGTCAGTGCTTGTGCTAATTTATTAGCTTTGGCTCATGCTGGCTTGGGGAACGGCCGTCTTTATGTGGGGTCTTGGAGTGAATGGAGTCATGACGGGAAACGGCCTATTGCCACCTCTTAAAATCATCCACAAAAATTTTCAAATCGGGAGGATGATTCCTCAGATTATAGCTATGGTTCACTCTTTTTGAGAAGGATGCAAACGCTGTACTAGGTCCCGTAACTGTCTAAAGCCAATAGGTTTAACCAGGGCGAAATCAGCGTCATGTTTGAGAAATCGTACCCAAGTTGGATCAGCACTGATAATGACTACCCTCGTCTTAGTCAAACGCTCGTCTGTCCGAATCTGCTTCAAAATTTCTTCCCCTGACACATAAGGCAAATGCAAATCTAATAGCACCAAGGCTGGGGTTCTTGATGCCAGTAAGGCCGTAGCTGTTTGTCCATCATTAATAATAATGGAATCATACCCAGCCTCCTCCAAAGCTACCACGCAAGCAGCAGCCATATCCTGATCATCTTCAATGATAAAAGCTAAAGGGCGTTTCTCTTTCTCTGATGAGAGGAATGCGGTCATCTTTTGGCCTCACGCAAGGGTAGAATAATAGTGAAGGTGCTGCCCTGCCCAATCTCACTCTCTATGGTAATTTGTCCACCCATCAAATCAGTGAGATGTTTGACAATAGAAAGTCCAAGTCCAATCCCAGCCCGGGTCCAATCCTTGGAAATATCCCCTTGGCGGAAAGGATCAAAGATAAAAGCTTGAGTTTCTTGGGGAATGCCCGGCCCCGTATCCGAGACCATCATGGCCCAATGGTCAGTACCATGCAAACAAAACTTCACAACTACTTCGCCTGCCTTAGTGAACTTAATAGCATTGCCGATGAGATTTACCAAAATTTGCTGTACCCGATCAGGATCACCAGAAACATATCGTGGCATATCTGGCTCAATCTGAGTCATTAATGTCAAGCCCTTACTCTTAGTAAGTGAGTTCATTTG
The DNA here is from genome assembly GCA_965223555.1 of Promineifilaceae bacterium (SeqCode). Classification (GTDB taxonomy): domain Bacteria; phylum Chloroflexota; class Anaerolineae; order Promineifilales; family Promineifilaceae; genus CBDCWU01. Next base: position 174,238 of record CBDCWU010000007.1, on the reverse strand, counting down.
AGTGTATACTTTATCAAGTATTTTTACTGGTGCAAATGATGTGACTTTGAGTGTCAATTTACCGGCTTCAAGAGTGGACTGGTCCAATAAATCATCAATAATAACCACCAAATCTTCGGCACTTGTAATAATTTTGCTCAAAGCCTCCTGTTGATTCTCAGGCGAAGCGGTATACTTAGGACTATAGCTCAGCATTTCCGCATATAACCTGATGACACTCAAAGGTGTACGTAACTCATGGCTCACCCGAGCCAATATCCTCGACTTGAGCTGATTGGCAGCCAAAGCATGTTCGTACAGATAGGCATTTTCCATGGCTAGGGCCACCTGCTGGGCAATTTCTAGAACTAGACCAATTTCCTCTTTTGTAAAATCCCGCGTGTATCGGCTTTCCCATAGTTCCAGCGTGCCCAAAGCTTTGCCTTTAGCTCGGAGCGGCACCTCCAGCACGGTCTTGCCATCGTACTTTGCCATATGAGCCCGTTCTTCTTCTGAAATGTTTTCATCATCTATATGGGTTACATAATTATTGTGCGGACTGTGAATCCAGTCTATAGGCCAACCAAAATCCTCTTCTAGGGAGTAGGTTGTTCCTAAGTCTGATACCAGTTCCAGAGCCGAGGCCGTCGGAGCATAATATTCAGATAAGACAGTGGTTGTGCCCTGCTCCTCATTCCAGTCGTTGATATAGGCACTCGTTACCTGAAGGGCCTGGGCGACCGATTTAGCAGCCGTATTCAGTAAGGATTGTAAGTCTAAGGTAGAGGCAATGTCTTGTGATAGTTGATGCAATGTCTGCAAAATCTGATTGCGTTGGGCCAACAGAGTTTCTACCCGTTTGCGTTCTGTAATGTTGCGCAAAACGAGCACCCGGCCTCGTAGGTTTTTACGAGCATCGTGCAAGGGTGAAATTCGTAAATCATACCACTGTTGCTGATTATCTATCTTCAAGACAATCTCACCATCACCCTCGTTTTTTCGCCCAAACTGGGATATAAGGTCTGGCCTATTGCTCAAAAACGGCTCCATGAATTGCCCTATCATGTCGGCTGGTTCTTGGCCCAAAATAGCGGCTGCCGCCGGATTCACATCTACAATATGGTTCTCCAAGTCCAATACAAACATGCCATCCCCCATATTGTCAATGACAGTGCGTCGAGCAACAGGACCAATATGGAAAAGTTGTGAGCGGAAGATGCCCCAAGCGAATAGCAAAGCGCTGATAGTAAAAGCAGATGGGGTCAAATCCAATTGAGGGATAGGGCTAAGTCCCGATAAATAGATGCCATTACCCAACAGGGGTACAAGAGGGGCCAGCAACATAATTCGTATCTGCCAAGTATAGACAGCGGGAAAACGCCTGATGGCTTGGAAGAGGATAACGGCTCCTAGCAGAATCAAAATGTATGAGAAGACTGAATGAATCCAAAACCACCAGCCATAATCAACGGCCAATATTAATAAAGAACCAGAATCATCTAAGGCAAATCCTGTCCACACAAGATTGTGCAACTCATTGGTGAAAACGAAGAATAGGGTGATCACAGGGATTGTGGCTAGGAGTACCACATTACGGCGGTTGACCCACTTTTCTTTGCCGGAATAGAGTATGGCAAAAAGGAACCAAGCAGGAGGTGTGGAGACAATGCCCAAGTATTGAATTTTTGCCCAAATGATTTTGGCTGGCAACTTTAAGGCTGCTAGCTCAAGTGCATAGCCGAGTGACCATTCGGCTATGGCTACGGCCAACAGGGTAAAATATATGATCCAAGGGTTCGTTGCGCGCCGTCGCCAGGAGAAAATGGCTAAGACAACAGCAAATATGGCAGAAATGACCACTGAAAACGAAGCAAGATTGAAGTGCCAGTTCATGATGTAATTTTGATTATGACATATTGTGAGATAAACTCAAAATCTACGGTTCTCTATTGTATTCTGTTACGTTTGTCAGCCCATACACCCCTTGTTATAATCTGAACACTTCGCCGACATAGCTCAGCTGGTAGAGCGACGCTCTCGTAAAGCGTAGGTCATGGGTTCAAATCCCATTGTCGGCTCTTTGTTACTTTGCAAGACTAGAGACCCGCACTCCCCAGTTTTCGGTTCTGCATACTTAATTGAATTTCCCCATAGGAGATTATGATGGAATATAGACGATTAGGCTATACTGGGCTCAAGGTATCCACAATCTGTTTGGGCACGATGCAGTTTGGCTGGACGGCCGATCCTGACACTTCCCACGCCATCATGAGCCGTGCTGTCGAACTAGGCTGTAATTTCTTCGACACGGCCGATGTCTATTCTCGTTGGGCTGAGGGTAATGACGGTGGTGTAAGTGAACAGATCATAGGTGATTGGTTGGCGAGCGGTACAGTGCCACGCGAAAACATCATTATTGCTACTAAGGCACGGGGCAAAATGGGAGAAGCGATAACCAGTCAAGGTTTGTCACGCCATCATCTGATGAATGCCGTTGATGCCAGTTTACGCCGTTTGCAAACAGACTATATTGATCTTTACCAGGTTCATTCTCCCGATCCCGAAACGCCGCTAGAGGAAACTATGACAGCCCTTAGCGATCTCGTGCAAATGGGCAAGGTGCGTTACATTGGCTGCTCCAATTATCCTGCTTGGTTGCTGGCGAAGTCGTTGTGGATCAGTGATGTGCGACAATTGGCACGGTTTGACAGTGTGCAACCCCATTATAATTTGATGCACCGGGCTGAATTTGAGCGGGAATTGATGCCTCTATGTTTAGATCAAGGTGTGGGTGTCATTCCTTACAGCCCCTTGGCGGCTGGTTTCCTCACGGGCAAATATCGTCGCGATACACCATTGCCGGATTCAGCTCGCGCCAATCGCATCCGTGATCGTTATATGAATGAACAGGGATATGCAGCGATTGATAAGCTGGATGAAGTTGGTAAGGTTCATGGGGCTACTGTGGCTCAGACCGCTATCGCTTGGATGTTGGCGAACACGGCCGTTTCCTCTGCCATTATCGGTGCCAACAGTATTGAACAGCTTGAAGACACGATGAAAGGGGCCGACGTGCCATTAACGGCCGATCAAAAGGCCGTCCTCGATAAAATTACTGTTTGGACATAGTGAAGTAGGTATAGCCAGCCATCTTTTCATGGTGGCTGGCACTTCCCAATTGAAAGGAGACCTGTAAAACGCAAGTATTTCTGCTTGCGTTTTGCTTCTATCGCTAATTTGCACTTGCTTGAAATAGATGTACATCTTGTTGTGGGAACGGAATCGAGATACCTTCGGCATCGAAACGTAATTTCACTTGTTCGGTGATGTCAAAATGAACTCGCCAATAGTCATCAGGTGTAACAAACGGCCGTGCTGTAAAATTCACACTGCTATCGGCTAACTCCATCACCATCACCTCTGGAGCTGGGCTTTTCACAACAAGTTCGTGGTTATCCAGCAACTCTTGTAAGATGTCCTTGGCTTTCAATAAATCGTCCTCATAACCAATGCCAAACACCATATCTAGGCGTAGTAAGCCCTTGCGCGAGTAGTTTGTAATAGTGCCACCTGTCACCTGAGCATTAGGGATAATAACGGTTTTGTTATCTGGGGTCACAACGATGGTGCTGAAAACGAGCAGATCTTCCACCGTGCCAAATTTGTCGGCAATTTCTACTAAGTCACCCACCTTAAACGGCCGAAAAACCAACAGCATGACCCCGGCGGCAAAATTGGCTAAGGCACCTTCCAAGGCTAGCCCAATAGCCAACCCAGCTGCGCCCACCAGCGCCACCAATGAAGTTGTTTGGACTCCGACTGTTTGTAAAGCGGCCACAATGGCAATAGCGAAAACGGCATAATAGGTTAATGTCTTGGCAAAGCCGATAAGTGATTTTTCTGTGTCTGTACGCGTCAGGGCTTTTTCTACAGCGCGGGAGACGACTCCAGCTAACCAACGGCCGATCACAAATATGGCAATCGCCCCTACTAGCTTCAAGCCGGAAGTCAATAAAAACTCTTGTAACGTTGCGATAATGTTGTCCATTCTAGGCTCCTTTTATTTGTTGTGGATTGTAACAGCCCCTTTATAACATAGAGTAATCTGGTAGCCTACATGACAAAAATTACCTGGCCCCAATTCCTTCAATCTTTACGCCATTTTAACAAACGGCCGATCACACCAAAACTAACGGCCGTGAAGAGTGCCAAAGCCAACAAGTCCCACCACAGTTGCCCCGTAATTGGCCCCAATAGCACCTGGCGCAAGGCCGAACTAGCATACGTTGTTGGGCTAAATCGTCCTAAAATCAGCAAGAAATCAGGCAAACGGCCAGGGGGAATGATGACTGGCCCCAGGGCCAATAGAACAAATGTCAGCAGCAAATTAATTGAACTGGCCTCCGCATAATTTCGCGCCCGCAAGCCAATCATGGCCCCAATGCCGGACACGGGTAGGGCACATAGGGGGATGACCACGATGAGCCAGGGATGGGGGACCAAGGTGATGCCCAAGATACGTGAGCCGAGAAAGATAGTGGCTAAGATGGAAGGCAGGGCTAGGAGAAAGAAGGCGGTGATAACGGCCGTTAACAAAGCTGTTTTCTTCACGGGTAATGTAGCAAAATAATCCAACGTGCCTTCCATACGCATAAACATGAAGTGGCTCTGCACATTGCCCTCAATGCCAAACAACAGCGATAGCACAATATTGCCCGTAAACACATAAGATAACGCCTCGCTGCCCGAATCGCGGGCAAAAACACCCAAAGCGGCCATAGTGGCCAAGGGGCCAATTGTGCTGATCACAATCAACCCCCGCCACGACCAACGCCAATTGGTCAGTTCAATCAGCACCAAATCTATAAGCTGTGTCCAAAATGAGGGTGGTTTACGAATGGTTGGCATAATGTAAGTACAAATCCTCCAAAGTTGCTGTATATAAGCGGAAGTCATCTATTTGATTGAGGTTAAGGTGATTGAAAACGGCCGTTACCTGATCCCAAGACAACGATACCAGCCAGTGCCCTGCCTGCACCTCCCGATAACGCAAGCCTGCTGGCAAATCTGGGGGTTGGCTGGCCGCAAAATATAGTTCCAGCCGCAATGTTTGGTCTATTTTCTGTTTTAACTGGCTGGGACGGCCGATTGCTACCAATTGCCCGCCACGCATAATTCCTACTCGCTGGATGACCTTCTCCGCCTCAATCGCGTCATGCGTAATAAAGACAATTGTCGTTCCCTGATCCCGGTTTACCTGTCGCAGTACATCCCACACCAATTTGCGTCGCTGGGGGTCCAAATCATTTGTTGGTTCATCCAGCATTAACACGGGCGGCGATCCGGCCATGGCTACTGCTAGCCGCAGCAACCGTCGCTGTCCACCCGACAACTGCGAACTATACTTATTGCGTAAACCCCCAATCTGCCATAATTCCAGCAATCTATCCCGTTCGCTCCGCGCTTCTGCTCGGCTCATACCTCGCAAGTGGGCTGTAAAATACAACGCCTCTGCCACCGTCATATTGTTGAGAGCCTGTCCCTCTTGTGGCATATAACCCACATAAAGCGGGACATCTATCTGTGCAAGCGGCTTGCCAAATAGCAAAATCTCCCCTGCTGACGGCGTTAACAAATTTACCATCTGCCGCACCAAGGTACTCTTGCCCGCGCCATTATCTCCTAGCATCCCAAAAATCTCCCCCTGCTGAATCTGTAGATTGATATCTGCATTGGCTACGTCGTTCTGTCCTGGATAAACTTTTGTTAAGTTTTGTATGTCATAAACAATCATGGCCTACTATAAAAACAAACCAGCCAAAGAAGCCAACACGTTTTCCCCCCTTTTCACCGACGACCATCTATTTACCCCGTCTCTGTATGAACGCCCACCAACAGTTGGCACATTCTTTGTTATCCTTTTGGGCATCATGAGTTGGCTTATTCGGATCGCAAATCAGACAGGCATAGGGAATCTAACCGGGATGATTACAGGCTTGATAGGGGTGGTTTTCTCGTTTGGAGGACGGGGTGTGATACCAGGGCGATTTCTAGGTGATCCAGTACCTTTGATGTTAACTGCCCAAAGTATTTTGCGTGGTAATTTCCTCTATCTCAATTGGCGGCATTGGCTGTGGCCACTTCTCTTTTTTAGCTCCATCGCCCTGTTAGCTGTGTTTGTTTTGCGCTATTTCAAGACTGATCCAGCAGAGATAGAGGGTGATGCCCGCCGGGCATCACAGTTGGCCGCAGGACTCAATGTGGGTGTGGTGGCTCTCATGGAAGTGGATGCCATGATGGTGGCTTTGTGGTACTTGATGACTGGATTTATCGCTGTGTCCCTAGCCAGTTTTGTGGCTGGGCGTCTGGCGCGTCTTACACGAAGCCAAACCGATCCAGAATGAAGGCGTATTCCAGAGCATGTTCTTTGAGGCGGTCAAAACGGCCGCTGGCTCCTGCATGTCCGGCCCCCATATTCGTCTTCAACAACAGCCAATTGTCATCCGTCTTCAACTCACGCAGCTTGGCCGTCCACTTGGCCGGTTCCCAATACTGTACACGAGGATCATTCAAACCGGCCGTAACCAATAAATGGGGGTATGCCTTAGCTGCCACCTGATCATAAGGCGAATAAGAGTGCATATACTCAAAAAATGCTGGCTCATTGGGGTTGCCCCATTCATCATACTCAATGACTGTCAGCGGAATCGAAGCATCCAGCATCGTGTTGATCACATCTACAAACGGTACGTGAGCCACAACAACTTGGAAAAGATCAGGACGCATGTTGGTAATGGCCCCCATCAGCAAGCCGCCTGCGCTGCCACCCATAACGGCCAGTTTGTCGCTGTTTGTATAGTCTTCGGTGATGAGATGTTCGGCACAATCAATGAAGTCAGTGAAAGTGTTCTTTTTCTTGAGTAGCTTGCCATCGTTGCGCCAGCCCTCACCCATCTCACCGCCGCCGCGAATATGGGCGATAGCAAAGACAAAACCGCGATCAATTAAACTAAAGCGGATGCTGCCAAAGGAGTCGGGGTAGTTAGAGCCATAAGAGCCATAGCCCGTCATGTAGAGTGGGTTGTGTCCATTTAGCTCCGTGCCCTTGCGATAAGCGAGACTGATGGGGATTTTTGTGCCGTCAACGGCCGTTGCCCACACCTGTGCCGACTCATACAAAGAGGCATCATAGCCGATCACCTCTTTTTGCTTCTTCAATTCCCGTTTATGAGAACTCATATCATAATCAAACACAGAGTCTGGCGTGATGAGTGAGGTGTAGTTGAAACGCAGTAGATTGGTTTGGAATTCCTCATTGTCGCTGAGCCAGACGGCGTAGGCGGGTTCAGGGAATTCGATGTGGTGGGCTGTGCCATTGGCTAGATTGTGAATGAGCAATTGTGGCAGGCCACTTTCGCGGGTGGCGATGACGAGGTAATTTTGGAAGGCGTTAACGGCCGTAATTGTCACCTGCTCCCGATGGGGCAGCATCACCTGCCAATTGGCCTTGTCTGGCTGCGCCACCGGCACAGCCATGAGCTTGAAATTCTGCGCCTCCTCATTGGTGCGAATATAAAACGTATCGCCATGATGGGTTAGATCATACTCCACCCCATTTTGGCGCGGAAACAGCACTTGCCAAGCCACTTGCGGCTGGTCTGCAGCCACATAATGCTCCTCGTTCGTGATATTACTAGAGATATGCATCACTAAATATGCTCCACTACGGGTGCGCCGCAGAGACACAAAGTAATGATCATCTAGCTCTTGATGGAGTACAGTATCCTGGCTGTGGTCTGTGCCTAGGGTGTGGCGGTGGAGTTGAAACGGCCGTCTGGCCTCATCCAACGTCGTATAAAAAAGTGTCTCATTATCATTGGCCCACTCTGCTGAGTAAGACGTATTGGGGATGGCCTCTGCCAGTTGTGCGCCCGTCCGCAAATCCTTCACATACAGCGTATACTGCTCCGAGCCATTTGTGTCCAGCGAGTAGGCCAGCAGATGATGATTGGGACTTACTCGAAAAACGCCCAGGCGACAAAAATCTAACCCCTCTGCCAACACATTTTGATCCAGCAGCACTTCTTCTGTTGCTCCTGCTTCATCATCCCGCTGCTTGCGGCAGTAAATGGGGTACTGCTGGCCTTCCTCTGTACGATCATAGTACAGATAAGCCCCTTTGGGATAAGGCACGGTTAAATCTGTTTCCTTGATGCGGCCACGCATCTCCTGATAAAGTCGCGCTTGCAAATCTTCGGTATGGGCCATCATGGCTCGCCTATAGGCATTCTCTGCCTCTAAATAGGCGATGACTTCTGGATTTTCGCGGTCACGCAGCCAAAAATAATTGTCTGTCCAGGTGTGATTGTGTAGGGTGGTGGTAATCGGCCGTTTGGCCGCCACTGGCGCTTGTGGTTTCATGAATACAACTCCGTTTTATCAGCTTTGCAGCAGTTGGAATTATGCCGCCAAGCCATAAGCCCTGCAACCTGTCTGATCTGGCTGTGCAGGGCAATCGTATGGCGATTAAAATCGTGGCTACAACGCCGCAGGCGACTTTGCAAAGCTCGCTTATGCGGGCTAAAGAGGTGGAGATTTTCTTGTGGTTGAGGAAAGTATAAAATCGCTGGGGCGGTCTCATGATCGTGCCCCCCAACTGGATCGCCTCTCAGTCCCAAAGGGCTGCTCAGAAACCGGCCAGAGCCGCGAAGCTTTCTTGCTTTAGTCGCCGCAGGGTAACTTTTTCGTCGTAGCCGCAGATTTATCTGCTTTCATTCACAATTGGGGATTCTGGTTGGTGAATACGGCCGTCTTGCAAAAAATAGACCTCGTCAGCGAAATCGTCTACGGCATCATCATGAGTGGCGATGAGAACGGTAGTGTCCTCTTCCTGGGCAATCTGTTGCAAAAGCTGCAATATTTGCAATCCTGTAGCAATATCTAGCTCACCCGTCGGTTCATCGGCCAGGATGATAATGGGTTTGGGAGCAATTGCTCGGGCAATCGCTACCCGCTGCTGCTGTCCGCCAGACATCTCAAACGGCCGATGCTCCATCCAGCTTTTGAGGCCCACCATCGTCAAAACTTCTTCCGTGCGTTTTTTCCGATCCGCCCACGACCAATTAGCTAAGCGGAGGAGCAAATCTACATTTTCACGAGCTGAATAAGTGGGCAATAGGGCATGGGATTGGAAAATGAAGCCCAATTTATGCCGCCTCAGTTGCACGCGCCCCCGCTCGTTCAAGTGTGTAATATCCTTTCCTTCTAGCCACACTTGGCCGGAGGTTGGTGTGTCAAGACCGCTGATACAGTTGAGCAAGGTTGTTTTGCCCGATCCAGAACGGCCGTGTAAGGCAACAAATTGCCCCGCGGCAATGTCCAAATCAATTCCCTGTAACACCGCAAGCTTCTGCGACCCTACACGGAATGTACGGGTCAAATCTTTCGTGCAAATTCGAGAAGTTGTTGCCATCGAGCCAACTGTTTATCTTCGTGAACCAGTGATCAATTTGCGCCTTGTCATATTGTGCAAACTGACCACTGCTTACTGCTTACTGTTTACTATTCATTCGCGCTACCCTTCCCAAGAAAGGTCAGCTTCCTGCATACAGGCCTCATACTCTTGATAGTTGTTGCTGCCAATCAAATCATTCTCAATGATACATTGACGATAATTATCAACCTTAATTTGCAAATCTTGCATAGCTTCCTCTACTGTGACTTCCTCGGCGACAATGCTGCCATAAGCACTTTGCAAACCAGCCATGGCTGGCCCTAGCCAGTCGCTGCCTTCAGAAAATAGGTCGGATGTAGAGGTTTGAGTGCTGTTTTGCACACTTTCAATCAATACCTGCGCTTTTTCGGCTCCCACACGTTGGGCGTATTCAGGAGATTCGGCCGTGCTGACTCGGGCTGGCAAACCCACTTGAGCCAAAGATTCTTGGGTTGTCAGAAACTTCAACCATTCCCAAGCGGCCTGACGCACTTCTGTGTCTGCGGCAATATAATAACCGTTCATAGATTCATAGCCAGCACCACCATCTTCCCCTACCGGATAGGGGACATAGCCAATGTGGCTATTATCACTTGCCTCAACTTCCTCTTCTCCACCAGGCCCAATGATGACAGTCCCATATGGATCATCTTTCCAAAGGGCAGCGCGATCATTATCAATGAGAGCTTTGCGCTCGGCAAAGGGATCATTGCCGATACCAGTGAAATTGGTGACATCAAAAGTGGGTTTCACGCCATACTCGGTCGTCAAATTAGTGTACCAGCGCAAGGCTGAGATGAATTCTGGTGAGTCGAAACGGATGGTTGGTGGGTCAATGCTGTCATCTATCAAGGCCACGCCTTGTCTTTGTAAAAAGATAAATACATCTCCTAGCTCAAACATATCAGGTACATAGCCATACACTTTGTCTTCCTCACCATCGCCTTGGGTTAGGGCAACGGCCGTTTCCAAAAACTCATCCATCGTCCAACCTGCTTGCGGATACGGAACGCCCGCTGCATCAAAAAGGCGTTTATTATAGCTCAAAAAGGCCACTTGAATTTCACCCGGTAAGCCCACTACTTGCCCTTGATGGCGATAGCGGTCTAAAGCAGTCGGGAAAAAATCGGCCTCTGCTAGGTCAGGGTCTGCATCTAGAAATGGTTGTAGCGGCAAAACAGCTTGTAGATCGTCCTCACCGCTAACCGGACTCCACCATTGAAAACTATCTGCATCACCTACCAAAGCTTGTACACTAAAGTCGTCACCACCAAAGAAACTAGGCTCCTTCACCTGTACAACAATGTCGGGGTGTAATTCATTAAACTGTTGGGCCAATTGCCGATAGCCACTGGGGTCACCGCCAGCAACCACAAAAGAGACAACAGTAGTCCCTTCTGCAATTTGTGAGCTAGGTGGTTCGGCTACAGCGAATTCAGGGATGGGGGTGGCTTCTGCATCAGCCTGGGCCGCTTCTTCAACGCCGGTCTCAAAGGCTTGCTGTGCTGCCGCCAGAGCCTCAGATACGCTCTTACCCTCATCGATCACAGCACCCAAAATTTGATAAAGCTCTTCGCCACCTACGGTGGGGTAAACCAGGGCAAAACCATGATCCACAGCAAAACGCAAGGCTTCTGCCAATGGCTCATCAAACTCGTCCCAAACGCCGCTGACTTCCGCCACCGATTTCCGAGCGGGCAAGCTGGTTGGTCCACCTGGGCCAAAGGCAAAACCGTCATTTCTTTGTTGTTCAGTCAGGAATTTAATCCATGTCCAAGCCGCTTGGGGATTAGCCGTACCAGCACTAATGGCCAGGGTCCCGCCGCCGAAATTGCCAATAGGGGAAGAATTCATATTGCTATTACTCACAGGCAGGGGAACAACACCGATGTTACGCTGCTGTGATCGCCAAGTATAAGCTTCCGCTGTCTCTACCCACATGGCGACTTTGCCTTCCTCTATCAACATATAAATATCTTCATAGGTTTCGAAATCTTCTTCAGATTGTGGCGGTGGCGCATAGGGAACCACTTCATACTCAGTATATAGATCGATAAACCATTGGAAGGCAGCAACGACCTCTGGTTCTTCTAAACGGGCTGTGGGTGGATCATTTTCGAAATTGAATATAGGGCCAGCCTTGGCCTGTACCAATTCTAGTGGCCCCATAAATTGGGGTGAAAAGCCCCATTGCTCCACTTCGTCACCATTGCGTAAGGTGACTGCTTGGGCGGCGGCCAGAAAATCATCCCAAGACCAACCAGCTTCTGGGTATGCCACGCCAACTGCGTCAAATAGATCTTTATCATAAAAGAGGAGTAGATAGCTGGCTGTGGTGGGAACGGCCCAAGTTCCGCCATCCCAGCGCATTTGTTCCAAGACACCTGGATAGTAGTCGCTACTATCAAAATTGTCGTCGCCTGTCATGAGCGGTTCTAAATTCAGTAGCAGTCCTTCTGTAACTTGCCCGGGTGAGAGATACCAACTGATGACATCGGCCGCTTGGGCTAATTTCAAGAAACTATCATCCTCGCCACCGACTGTCACCGAGACAGAGTTGCCGCCTTGGTCCAATATTTCATCTACTGAGATTAACTCGACCGAAATGTCTGGATGTTCTTCGGCAAAACGTTCGATATGCTCTTCGTACAAGCCTCGCTCCCAGCCGTTTACGGCGAAGGAGATAACGGTTTGTTGGTTATTATTCTCGACGGCATCGTTGCGGGTATCTGGGGCTTCGGCTGTGGCCACGGCCGTTTCAGTCTCCGCACCAGTTGAATTATCAGTTTGGTCTGGTGTTTCACTGTTACAGGCAACGGCCGTTAGTAACAAAACAGTGAACAGACCAAACAAAATTATCCTTTTTAAGGTTTTCATGAGATCAATCCTTTGTGTCTGTTAGGGTGACAACACCTATACAGTCACATCCTTTCTAAATCATGGCAAAATTACCAATCATCGCTTCCACTTCTTCAAAAAACGCCGTAGCCCTTTAGCTTTTGGCTGGGCTGGCTCATCTACAAATATCGCTTGTGAATCAGATAGCCCATCTCCACCTGCTTGAACTGGTTTGAGCAAGACATTGCCCTCATCTGTTAAGGAAATCGTCACACGATTATTCAAGCCAATTTGCTCTTGTATGTCGGGTGGAATTTGGAGACGGCCGACGCCATCGACAACCACATACTCATCATACGTTGTCCCTAGTCCTTTTTGTTCATCTCTAACATCATTACGGCGCACCGTTTCACTGCTGGTACGGCCATCTCGAATCGTTACCACGCGATCGACAGCCTTCGCTACCTGTGGATCATGGGTCACAATGATTGTTGTCAAACCATACTGTTTATTTAATTGCTGGAAGAGGGCTAAAGTCTCATCTGACGTCGTTGAGTCCAACTCGCCTGTTGGTTCATCGCCTAACAACAGCGAAGGTTTGTTGGCCAGAGCGACAGCAATGGCTACGCGCTGCTGTTGGCCACCAGACAGTTGGGCCAATTTATGTTTGCGATGCTCCCACAAATCCACCGCCTGCAGCAGTTCTTGCGCCCATGCCCGTTTGGCACGAGGGGTTTCCCCAGCCACAGTCATAGGGAGCTGAACATTTTCTTGGGCTGTCAAATAGGGCAGCAAGTTGCGGGCCGATTGCTGCCAGACAAACCCAACCTCATTGCGACGATAGGCATCTAATTCACGGTCGCTAAGTTTGAGGAGATTACGGCCGTTCACCGAAACCTTTCCCGCCGACGGCCGATCTAGGCCACCCAACACATTCAAAAAAGTACTCTTGCCAGAGCCAGACGTGCCCACAATGCCCAGCATTTCCCCCTTTTGCATGGTTAAATCCAGCCCCTGAATGGCAATCACTTCAAGTTCATCTACCTTGAAGATTTTGACTAGATTTTCACAAACGATAAAAGGTTCCATTTTTGACATTTGACAATAACTGTTTCTCGTTATCGGTAATCGTTTATCCGTTATCGGTTATCCGTTCACCGTCCACCGTTCACTCACCAATCACAACCTGACCTTCAGTTAGCCCTTCCAGAATTTCCACACGCTCCTCGCTTTCAATGCCTATACGGACATCCACGCGGCGTTGGGCCACCCCATCTTGCACCACCACAAAGTTGCGGCCCTGGAAGCGGCGAATAGCGGCTGGTGGCAGCCATAACACATTCTGTTTTTCTTCTAGAACGATAGTCACCTCGGCCAATTCACCTAATGTCAAAGACACATCTTGATCCACACTGATGCGAGCCACCCTTTCTTCGTTGTCGGCCGCATTGCCTGAACCACCGCCATAAGGGTAGGGCAGCGTGCGCACAGCTCCAGTTAGCTCCTGCTCCGGCCTGTTTCGCAGCTGGATTGTGGCTGATTGCCCCACACTCATCTCAGCTAAATCGGTGGCATCTAGATTAGCGGTCAATTCCAGAGCTTCCATTTGAGCAATGACAATGACGGCCTTAAAGGCTTCGACCTGCGAGCCTCGTCTGATATTAAGGGTCAGGATACGGCCGTCAAACGGAGCCACCAATTGCGCATTTTCCAATTTGTCTTGTGCTTCCTCTAAGGCTGTCTGCGCCTTGGCCACATCTGTGGCATAAGAGGGAGCGATGCCTTGTAGCAGCTTCTGGTAGGCCAATTCAGCCAAGATTTGGTCTAGCTCCTTGATTTGGGCATCTACGCCCACCACGCCCTGCGCCCGTACCAAGTCATTGTAGGCGATTTGGGTGACGAGCAACTGCTGTTCGGCTTGCTCCAGCCCACGAGCCAGATTGTCCACGTAGTTCTGCTCCACATTGCCATCGGTTAAAGCTTCTTGATAGGCTTGGGCGGCGGCGGCTACAGCCTCTTGGGCACTCTGTAGCTCTAGTTGCTTAGCTGTTAAGGGTGATGAAGCCCGCTCTAAAGCGGCACGCTGATTGTTTAAGGCCACTCTCTGCATCTCGATTTCGGCCTTAATGAGTTCCTCGGTATGCTCTAGTTCCGCTTTTTCGAGGTTGAATTGGGCCGTTTGTAAAGCAATTTCAGCATCTACTACTGCGCTTTCCAGTTCAGATATGTCGAGTTCTGCTAGGAGATCGCCCGCTTGCACCAAATCGTTTTGAGCAATATACACGGTTTTGACCGTGCCAACCCGACCAAAAGCCAACTCTTCTTCTACGACAGGGGACACACGGCCGCTAAACACCAGGGCATTTATTACCGTGCCTTGCTCAACGGTGTAGAGTGGCTTTTCCGGCACAATGGGTGTAGGTAGGGGCGTTGGTGTGGGCACACCCGCCAATGTATTGCCCGCATTATTATCACAAGCCACTGCTAGCACCGAAATGCTCCACATCATTATTAACAAAATTAATCGTTTCATCTTGTCTTACTCATAATATTGAGCCATTGTGGCTCAATGTCTTAGGCTTTTTCGGAACAATAATGATCCGATAGATTCTGAAAAAGCCTCAAGCCAATTCCAAAAATTTCCTTCAAACCTGGATCATTTATTTTAGGAATTGGCCTTAAACTGTTTCGCCAAGTTTCACTGCTTCAAATACCTTCATACGTATTAACAACACAAACAAAATCATGACGACAATCACAAACATGGCCCCAAAAATCATGAAAATTACGCCAATTTGCTGCCAAGCTATTTGCACGACGAAAGGGGGTACAAGAGCCGTTTTACTGTCACCGATCTGGAAGAAGGGGATGAAAACTGTGCTGGCCCATATGCCCAATCCCGCTCCCAAGCCCATGCCCGTAACGATGAGAACGGCTTGTTCGGCTGCCAAGTAGAGGGCCATTTGGCTGATGGACAAGCCGATGGCACGCAACATGCCCAGTTGGATGAAGCGTCGTTTGAAGGAGACGATGGCAAATAGCAAAAAGCCTAATACGGTCAAGGTGGCGGCAGCCCCAAAACCAACAGACAGTAAGCCAAATAGCCCCTGTCGCTCTGGGCGAGCTTGTTCAGCATTGATGCCCTCAATGGCTGATTCGGCTGAGACGACTAGCAGCCCCAAATCACGCACACCCTGGGTAACGGCCGTTTCCGATACTTCATCGTCCACTGCCAACCATACATTGTACGGGAACTGCCCTCCCATGCTTTCATACAAATAATCGAGTTGCGCCACAAAAAAGGGGCCGTCCTGCGGATACAATGTGGGGAAATAATCCAGTGGTGCAGCAATAATAAATTCAATATCCGTGAACTCATCCGCCGCTTCCACATTAATACGCAGCGGATCGCCAACCTTTAAGCCATTTTTGTCCATAAAATCACGGCTTACCAGTACGTAATCACGACTGACTGCCAGCCGATTGAGTACGCCGCCCAAGGACTCATTGCTGGCAAAATCGTGGCGAAAATAGGCCACTTTAACAAAATCTAGTCGATCAATGCCCAGAATGCGCCCGCTTTGTTGGCGACCGCCAATGGTAGAGACAGCTCGATATTCGCCCACACGGGCGGCATGTTTGACTCCAGCCACGTCGAGATGTTCAGTGACGGGCAAAAACAGCCACTTGGGCTCATCTTCGTCTGGTTCTGGCTGTTGGGGCTGAGGTTGTCCTGGTTGTTGGGGTTGCTGCGGCCGTTCGGTGTTTTCACCTAATTCGGCCAGGTTCAAATCGGCCCCTACTTTGTAATAAATCTGGGCTGACAGATGATTATCGAGGGTGACAGCCATACTGGCCGTGAAGGTGGCTAAGCCCAATGTTAGTGTCAGCAAAAGTAATGGCCCTGTATATTGCCCAGCAGAACGCGCCAGTTGGCGCAAGGTGATGAGCAAGGTGGTGCTGGGCAGCCTTTGGGTGGCCCAAGCCACGCTGCCCACGAGCCAAGGGAAAAAGCGAATGGCAAATAGGCCTAGAGAGAAGGTGAATAAGACAGGTAGTAAAAAGAGCAGTGGATTGGCAAAAGGATCATTACCACTACCTAAAACAGTCAGTGTGCCCTGTTGATCCAGTTGGTACCAGCCGTAGAACAGGGGAATTAATAACAAAATGTCTAAGAAGTATCGCTGCCAAACGGGCTTTTGTAGATCACGGGCCTGTTGGCTGCGCAAGGTGACGATGGTGTGGCGCGAGGCTGAACGAGCGGGGATGAGCAGGGCCAATAGGGTGAGCAAAGCCGCTAGGCCAGCGTAGAGTAAAGCATTGGGAGAAATAGTAGTGACTAAATCGTCGAGGCTGCGTGGGGCGAAAACGGCCGTATCCAAAAATGTTTGCGTGCGTCCCATGCTCTGGGCCACCCAACTGCCAGCCAGTAAGCCGACAGCGATACCCAAAGCGGCCAATAGCAGCCCTTCCAACAAATAGATGATGATGATTTGCCGTCGGGTTGTGCCCCGACTGCGCAAAATGGCGATCTCGCTTTGACCGCGCCGTACCACCATGCCCGCAATCAAATTAATGAAATATAACGTCAGTCCTACCACTGGCAGGCTGAAAATGGTCAAAGTTAGGGTTAGTAGATTGGCGGAATCGCCGTAATTTTGCAGCGAAGCCACTGGCGACACTTCTAAGTTGGTCTGATCGAGCAAGGCATTGGTGCGGGCTTCGGCCACGCGGATATTGTCTAATAAGCGGCTGACTGTGCCGGGACGCACGGAACGGCCGTCTAGAATCAAATACCATACGGCCGTTGACACGCCCTCAGGCAATAGAGGCAGCACTTGTTGCTGATAAGCAGTCTCGGTGGTTAAAACCATCTCATTAAAGGCATCTGGTGCATAGAACCAGAAGGGATCAGCCGGATCAACAGGAGTCCAGATGCCCGCTACAAGCAAGGGAATACGTGCTCCCTCGCTGCCCGGTGTGAAGAGCGTATAGGCTTCACCAGCTTGTAAACCCAGCCGATCGGCCGTGGCCTGTGTCACCAAAACCTGCATCTGCTCTCCCGCTGCCTGGGGCAAGCTGCCTTCGATGATGTTGATATGTTCGGCAATATCGGTGACAAAGCCCACATTGGCCCACAACAAAGGCTCATTCTCATTAAAGCTGCTTTCTGCCCCGGGATATAAGCGCAGTTTGACGCTGCTCACATGGCGGATAATTTGTTGGGCGGGCAACCCAATAACATCGGCTGCCTGTTCTTTGAGGTAATTGTCAACTGGTTCATACTCAGCTAGATCAATATCGCCATTCCAGGCCCCGATATAGCGCCACATGAAGGCAAATGGCGGACGAAATGTACCCGCCTCTGTTAGCTCCCCCTGCAAAAGCCGATTTTGGGTAGCATCAGCGTACATGGGTACACTGGACATGATGGCAACGGCCGTTACCAAGCCCAACCACAAACTCAACATCAACAGCCGATGATTCCACAACCGCTTAGCGGCCAGGGCAAAAAGCGAGAAGGTGTTCAGGAGTAAGCGCATGGTGGATTGGGGGATGGTGACCAGTAAACCGTGAACCGTAATCGGATAACGGTTTACCGATTACGGATTACCGATTACTGGTTACTCCCCAACTGGCAATAACTCTATTGGTAGGTTCAGGTCTACAAAAAGCACGCTGACCCAGCCTCTGTTTCCGCTAGGTAAATCTATGAGAATCCAGGTGTTGAACTGGTTACGGGCCACGGCCGTTACCGTCGTGCCTATAGCCAAACTGCCTGTCTTCTCAGCCAGCATATTGGGGCCAGCGCGGGTTTCGTTGAGGCTGCTGTTGATGGTGGCGGTGACCGTCAGTTCGCCAGATGGGGTCAGGTCAACGGCCGTTGTCGGATTTTGCACCACCTCCAATTCGTTGATGGCAAAGGGCAAGGGTACATAGAGCACATGTACCCAACCCAACCGATTATCAGGCAGAGCCGCTTGCAGCCAGTTGCTAAATTGATTACGGCCTAAAATAGCGACCACATCGCCTTGATGTATTTCTCCAATTTTTTCCGACAACATGCTGGGTTCTGTCCGTACATTGAGCGTATTGACGCTGATAGTGGTAGTGGGCGTGTTGGGCGGAATAGTCAGGGCGGGGACAGTAATGGGTGGATTGGTTGGATTAGTAGAGGGGGATGAGGGAGAAACGGCCGTGTGCGAAACCAGACCCCGATCGGCTGGCAAAGGCCCATCTAGCCTATTCCAAGTGAGGCGAGCCGTGGCCACATCCTCCGCATTGTAATACTCCATTTTGACCGGAACCCGACCACCGGGTAGGCTGATGGTGGCCGAAAAAGCTAGTTCATCTTGCTTGCGCCATTTGTCAATGATCAGTTGCTCATTCACCCAAAGCCGCACGCCATCATCGGTGGAAGTGGTAAATTCATATTCGCCGGCGGGTAAATCCAAAGTTCCCGTCCAGCGTACCGAAAAAGCACCCCGAATCAAATACTGTGGTACGGGGGATTCCGTGCCCCAATCAAAATCAATCTCGGTATCATAACGCACCAAGGCGGGTTGGGCGGCCAACACAGAGTTGTCGTAATAAGCCCCACGCCAGAAGGCCTGAGAGCCACCACCACCGCTGGTTGCAGTTGCTTCCCCCACCTTTTCCCAGGTGAGATGGGCTTGGGCCTGGCCCACATCATCAAAATATTCCATTTTGACCCGCAAAGGCCCTCCAAGATGGTTGATTTCGGCCGTATGCGGGGTGAAAACGGTCTGGTTGCGCCACTGGTCAATGACCATATGGTCGTTGAGGTAAAGGCGTAGGCCATCATCGGTGGTGGCTGTGAAGCGGTAGAGGCCAGCCGCTAGATTCAGGGTACGTGTCCAGCGCACAGAAAAGGCTTCGGCATGAATGGCCTGGATAGCGGGCGACTCTATGCCCCAGTCAAAGTCAATGGCCGCATCATCGCGCACCAGGGCTGGTGTGCCCGCCACGATGCGATTGTTGAAGTATTCGCCACGCCAAGCGGTGATGGTGGGGTTGTAGAGTTGGTTGGTAACGGCCGTGTCCGAGCCAAAAAGGCGATCCCAAGTCAGCTTGGCCACCGCATCATGCTGGCTTTCATAATATTCAACCTTGATATTCACCTCGCCCGCTTGGCCCACGTCGTAATAGCCCAGATGGGTGGTCACAATTTGATTCAACCACTCATCAATGATGAGCTGATCATTCACCCAAACCCGAATGCCATCATCGGCTGTAGCTGAAAAACGGTAGCGGCCTGGCTGCAAAAAAGTAGTGCGCTGCCAACGCACTGAGAAGAAATCCGTCTCGACCTCCGGCCACGGTCGCCACGTGCCCCAATTACGGTCTAGCTCTGGATTATGATTTTGGTCAACTTCAAAAAGGGACAATACAGGTGGGCCCGATAAATCAACATTGTTCCAATAGGTGGCTTGCCAGCCCCCTGTTGTTGTTTGAGCAGCTAATAGCCACTCTCGGCCCAACCCGACTAAAAGCAAAGTGATTCCCACCGCCCACAATTTCCTCACAAGCCTACCTCCAAAAATTCATGAGACATTGCCATCATAGTAATAATGAAAAATACGGCAATATTATGACAAAAGTCTCAAGCTTTGCTCATTTTCGATAGAACAACGTAGGGAAAACAGTGGTAACCCATAAGGCGGCAAAGCCGCAAAATTTTTCCACAAAGGGCACAAAGGACACAAAATTTATCTATACTTGGTGTTATTCGTGACCTTCGTGGAGGACAATTTACGCTTATGGCGCACATTTTGCGCTGGTACGGCGTATTCGTGCCTGAAAAGTTATACACCTTTAGTCACCTAGTGGTTCCCAAAAGTAGATAAATTCACTCTCAGTATGGGACTCTCCACGAAACCAGCGGCGACCACAAACGTCACAGAGAAACATGTTGCCCACATAATATCCATCTGAGTCGCTGCCGAGATTGTGTAGGGATGTGCTTTGCGGTTTTTTGAATGGCGGCCCATTTACCAACTGTTGCTGACAATTACAACTGGCTTTAGTCATCATTTGTCATCCTTTGCCAAGTCCACATATCCATGAACTGGCCATTATTTATGAGGGTATAACGGCTGCGCGTAGCTACCCCTATCTTGGGTTGAACTATTCACCCCCCTCGTGCCACGCTCTGCGTGGCATGAAGGCAGTGGACGTGCCACGTCCAGCGCGACGCAGAACGTCACCAGAAACATTCCCACGTAGAACATGGGAATGAGGAGGGGAGTGATTGCGGTCTAGCTCTGGATTATGATTTTGGTCAACCCTACCTCCAAAAAATATATGGGACCTTGCCATCATAGTCATAATGGTAAGTACGGCAAGATTATGACTAAAGTCTCAAAGTTTGCTTATTTTTTAGGGGGCAGATGGGGAAACGGCCGTTTGGCCGCCACTGTCATCAAAAACGCCTCCGTATCAAAATGGGAATGGGGGAATTCTTCTATTCCCGTCAAAGCAACTGAAATTATCCCGCCAGACCCTAGCCTTCGCAAAGTTTATTCGTCTATTAGTGTATTGAGAAAGCTTAACACATCCATATGCCCCTTTTGCACAGAAACATTTTAGTACACAAATAGACATGACGGGTGATCAAAAAGGACATATACTTTTATCAAAATATTTGGATTTTTACGGATAAAAAAAACCTTAGGCGGTTGAAAGATTAATTGATGCGCGTATTACTAAAACTTAAATCATGGCAAGCGTTCATTTTACTTCTTGGGGTGCCACTAATCGCCTATTTATTATTAGGCTCATCGCTAACTCAAGGAAATAGGACCAATTTTTTTTTAATAGGGACGTTTGAATTCGTTTTTTCTCTAATGATGCTATTTTGGTTTGAGGTGTTAGGTGTTCAAGTGAATCTATTCGTATCAAAAGAACTTCGTCCAAAGACCAGACTTTTCACGTTTGGAATATTCTTTACCGCAATTTACATAATTATTTTACAAGCCTTCTTGATTTTTTACTCTGGTAGTTACTCATTAAATGAATTGGTAACTTTTATTGCCCCTCTACATTTAATATCTGCCAGCTTAATGTTTTATTGTATCTATTTTATTTCAAAGAACTTGCTTTTGGCAGAAAAAGATAAAAAGGTCAAAATTGAAGAGCTTATCGGACCATTCTTGGCTCTTATGTTTTTGCCTATCGGAATTTGGCACCTTCAACCGAGAATCAACACACTTTATCAGCAAAACACCACCTAATAACGCTTTCAGCCGAATCGTCGGTTGAAACGGCCGTTATTCTTCTACCCGTTGTAACGTCCACATATCCATAAACCAGCCATTGTTTTGCAGGGCGTAACGGCCGCGTATAGCCGCACCTATCTCCTGTGTTCCTGCTTGGGTGATGGTAAATGTTTGCACAAGTTGGTTGCGTTGGCCAATGGTCGGCAGGTGCCAAGCAGATTGCTCACCATTGATGATAAAAGCGACTTCGCCAGAGGTAGGATCAGTGGCAAATATCTTTTGTCCGTTTTCGTAATCAGCCACCAAATCAGGGAAGAAGCGCAGTGCCAAAACGTAGGTTCCTGGCTGTAGCTCCACTTCTGTCGTTAGTCGGAAGCTAATGGCTCCCCAGCCTTTGAAGATTTTCACGGTTTGATTGCCGTCCCAAATGAAGACTTCCTGCTCATGGGGAGGGAGTTGTTCTGAGGGCAAAACGCGCACTTCGGGGCGCACCCACACATCCCAGGGTTCGTTGCCAAAACCAGTTGGGCCTTCCTCCCAGGCAAACTCCCACTCGTTGGGGATTTGCAGCTCGGGAATGCCGTCGGGATGATACCAGCCACTCTCAAAGGAGCTATTAGGTAGCAAATTGGGGCCAAGGTTGTTGTAGTAGGCGATAAAGGGGAGGTGGGCGGTGTGATTATTTTGGGGTTCAGTAGTGGCAACGGCCATTCTGCCATCCATCACTAAAACAAGTAACATTACCAAAATAAGCCCAAAGCCCACCCTCACCCTAATCCTCTTCATTATGGAAGTTAATAAATTATCACGGTCATATGTTTGTAGGGGCAGTGCCTTGTGCCTGCCCTCTTGGGCGACCACAAGGGTCGCCCCTACCATCTGGCTATTTTTCATGCCAGTCGTGCTTCGGCTAACTGTTGTGCAGCAACATCTGGGGAGACATTTTCAGCAACGGCCGTTTCAAAAATTGTCAACAACGTCTGCTTCACGCTCCTTACCATCGCATACGCTTCTGCTTTGGGCACACCTTCGGCCTCCATTGCCAACACAGCCATCGCCCCACCGATGTTGACAGCGTAATCTGGGGCGTAGAGGATGCCCTGCTTGTGCAAGCGTTTTGCATCTGCTGCTGTTGCCAACTGATTGTTGGCCCCGCCCACCACAGCCGCACAGCTTAAACGGGGAATTGTTGTTTCATTCAGGATGCCGCCTAAGGCACAGGGCGAAAAGATGTCGCAGGGCGTGTCATATAGAGCTTTGTCCGGCACAAATGTCAACTCCAACTCATCGCGGAAATGGTGTAGGGCCGTTTCGCTCACATCATTAAACATAATTTCTGCACCTGCTTCCTGCAACATGTCAATCAACGCTCCTCCTACACTGCCCGTGCCTTGCACCAATACCTTTTTGCCAGCTAGCGCAGACGATTGGTAGAGGTGTTGGCAAGCGGCTTCGATGGCACTGAAGACGCCAATGGCTGTTGGGTAGCCTGTGTTGCCAGAGCCGCCATTGCCAAGTGTACGGCCGTATACATATGGCGCCCCTGTCTCGGCGATTATGTCCATATCCTCTGAGGTTGTGCCTACGTCCGGCCCCGTTTCATAAAAACCACCCAACTGTTTGATTAACGCGCCATAACGGTGCAGCAGATCAGGCCGCTGGGCTACATCAAAATCAGGTGGCAGGTGGATAACGGCCTTGCCACCCCCGCGATTCATGCCGGATACGGCAAACTTGAAGGTCATTCCCTGTGAGAGATTCATGGCATCGGCAACGGCCGTCTCCAAACTCTCATAGGCCTTCATGCGTGTGCCACCCGATGGCGTGCCCCGCCGTGATGAATGAATGGCGATGATGATCCAGGCCCCAGACGGCCGATCATGCCGCAGGATAATCTCTTCCCCATCCCACTGTTTGATTAAGCGTTCAATACCATTCTGCATAGAGTTGTCACCTTCTCCAAGGGTGACTGTCACTTTCAAAAGTGACAGTCACCTTTTGGATGATTAATGCCATTTTAGCACATAACCAGAGCGCATTGTGGTTGCGAATTCTTCTTCCCTCTCTCTACATATCCATCTAGTGAAATCTCATCATGCATATAAGCTGTAGAGGATTCAATGAGTTTGATACTTCACTGGCTGAAATACGACAAAACTCATGGTTTTTGTTTTACAAATAGCACTTCTTAAGTTATGCATATCTTGATAGAATGATGCTAGCATTTATAGTATTAGTGGATTTCCATATGACTATTAAACATCGCCAGTTGCTACTGTCTATTCCCTTGACTTTATTTATGATGGTGTTGCTTTTGTGTGCAACTTATCTGGAATCGTTCTTCAAGAGTCGAATGGGTGCACTAGAATTTGGCTTCCAAACACTCCTGACTGTTATACTCCCTATTATTCTAAGTGCCATGAGTGGTTTTGTACTTGCTTTCTTTATTTTGGCTTGTGGACATGGTTCCGAGAATAATCAGAGCAGGTTAACCATGTTGGTTTTTCTAAGCATAATTCCTGCCTTAGCGCTAATAATCAAGCTCTCTCTGGCGATGTATGGCCCGAGCAGAGTGCCTTTTGCGCTATTGGGGCCATATAGATTTCAAATTATAGATTGGATTCTTAATTCACAAGTACCGTCATTTTGGTTGGGGATTGTAGTTGGTTGGGTTGCAAAATAACATTTACCTTGTACCCAAAACTTCACGGAGGGCGGGTAGGGCAGCGGGATCGTAAAGGAGCCAGCGGGCTAGTTCGTCATGAGGCAGGGTTGTGCGCCATTGCTGGTAGGTGCGATTAGGCAAATCGCGATAGAAGAGGGCAATGACGATAGGGGTGGTTTCTCCATCGGGGTAGGCGTAGTAGACGGTGGTGAGAATGCCTGGGAAACGGCCGTTCTTATAGCCCAAATTATCAAATAGCTCCTGATTCCCTTCAAATTGCATGGGCCACTCCAAAAAACGACGGGCAATGAAGCTGCTTTCGCCATTGCTCAGGCCGTTTTGGGCCAATCGAGCCATTAATGTCGCGTAGTCATTAGCAGTAGCTTGCGCATTGAGATTAGCTGTGAAGAACCGTTGGGTGGGTAAAGACGGCCGTCTACGATCCGCACGCCAATTAATCTCCTCCTCACGGAAGATTTCATTCTGGACATAGGCATCCATCAATAATGTGACTTCTGCACCATAGAGGGACGGATCAGCCAAATAGTTTTCCATGGCAGCGTGATCATTGTCAGCAGTGCGAACATGGTTGGTCATGGCCAGGAATTGACCGATGAAGGGGCAGGGGGCGGTTTGGCTGTTGAGGCCCAGGGAAACGGCCGTTTGCTCAATCGTCCCCTGCCCTAAAAGGGCGTGCAAATAATCGGTGGCGGCATTAGAACTGTGGCGAATCATGAGCCACGGGACTTCATCTAGCAAAATTTGGGGTGGATTGCCAAAGGTACGGCCGTTCTCTCCCAACTCAGCCACTGCCTGCTGATGGGCTCCCAAATCAGAGCGTGGTAGATAATATTGTTCAATCTCTGCGAGTGGCACAGTGCTGAGCGGATCAAGCTGCCCGGCAGCGGCCGCTTCGGCATAGGCTACTAGATGAATGAGTTTGACGACCGAAGCCAAGGGCATAGGCACATCGGCGTTGAGGTACGCACCCTGGGCCTCTTGCCCCAAGCGAAAAACAGCCAATCCCACATCCTCAGGGTGATCCAGTAGATAGTGCCAGGCGGGCAAGGCGGTAACAGGGATACGCTCCTCCAATTGGGTTAAAGCCTCGGGATTCGGGTTCAGGTTAGTGGTGGGAACGGCCGTTTGGTCGCTAAATAGAGGTAATAATTGACCACACGTTGGGGAGGGTGTGCCTGTGAAAAAGGGCGTTGGGGTTGCGGTGATTGTGGGTGTGGGCGAGGGGGGCAAAGGTGTGGGGGTGGATGTAGGGAAAATGGGAACAACCGCGACTCGTGCAGGCGTTCCTGAAGGGACAAGAATTGGTTCAAGTTGTTCAACAGCGGCTGTTGATATGGGTGTAACGGCCGTTGGCTGCCCACAGGCCATTAGCAATAATAGCAAAGCAGAAAGTGCAAACAGGTTGGAGGGCGGCGAAGACATTAGGCAAAAGGTGTTGAGGAATTGGTGATGAGATTGTTGGTTCAGTGCCCCTACGGCAATTGCCACACCGTGAAATCCTTATAGCCTGTGGCCTCACCCTCAATCTCGCTGTCCAAGAAGAAGGCTGTAATGGCTTGCACGTCGCCTGTTGTCAGCCGTGAGGAGAGATCAAGTTCGGTGATGAAGTTGTTGTTGAGGAAAAAGAATCCTTGCCCCTGCCAAGCAATAAGAGTGAGCCGATTACGGCCGTTTGCTGCAGCATCCAACCCCTTAAGCTCGCCTGTCATTAGTTCCGTCTCATCGCCCTGCACCCGATCACGCAACAGCCAGGAGCCATCCCCTCGAAGCACCAGCCAAAATTGGTCATTTATCTCAGTTTGGCGGAAAGCATACCCATAATCCCATAGGGCATCCTCCAGGGCGAAGGGATTAACAAAGGTTGTGTCCGCGATGAAGTTGAGGACATCCTGGTCGCTGCTTACTCCCTTTACCAGGTCGTTGGGCAGATGGTCTAATTGACCGCTGCTAGGCCCAAAAGTGGGAGTCAGTGGCCAGACAGCAAAGTTTTGATAGCCCGTCACAGCACCTTCGCGTTCACTGGAAGTGTAATAGCCTGTGCTGATGGCCACATCGCCAAAGGCATCACGATCGCCAAGGTCGAGGTGGGCCACAAAATTATTGTTTAACAAGAAAAGGCCTATATCGCCCACCGCCAGCAAGGTAATGCGGTTTGTGCCAGCCTCTATCAAATTCAAGAACTGCCGTGCATTGCCATCTTGCACAAAATTGTCTTGATCGCCTTGCCGATTGTTCAAATTCCACTGCCCATCTGCCCGTATGACTAGGCGATACTCATCATTAGCATCTATCTGGCGAAAGGTGATGCCCATATCCCAACCGCCTTCGGCAAAGGGATTAACAAAGGTGACATCAACAACCATATCGCGTAGGTTTACTTCTGAGAAGACAGATTCCGTGCGGTCATCAAGTTCATGGGGGATGTTGCCGTTGTTGGGGCCATAATCGGGGGCAAAGCTGCTGGGAATGGCGTTGGCTGTGGCAGTTGCTTCTACTATGGCCTCTTGGGTAGCTGCTTCATCAATAACGGCCGTAGCACTAGCTGCTAATTCTGCCCGGCGGGTGGCCGCATCATTGGCCGTCTTTGTGCCCGCGACATCAATTCCGGGGACAGGTGTGGCTGTAGCAGTAGCGGCAGCTAGGCTGTTGGCTGTGGCTGTTTGATTGGCTTCGGCGGCAACCGTTTGGCGAGATTCTGCCACAGCCGTGGCTGTTTTGAGTTCAATTTGGGCCAAGGCGGTGTCGGTTGCTGTCAAATCGGCCGTTGCTTGTATTTCTGGCGTATCGGTTGCAGCATTTGCCAAAGAACCATCGCCCCGGTTAATAACGGCAATGATAATCGCCCCAATAATGGCTAGTACCACCAATCCGCCTACAAACAGAAGCCACTGTGGAATTTCAGTAGGCGCGAGAACAGGCACTGAAGTCTCCATCTCTGGCTGTGGGATTGGTGTGGGTGTAGCTGCTGTAGGAAGGGAACTGGTCACAGTGGAAACAGTTTCTACAGGGGATAGATCATTCTTTTCGAGTGGTGGCCAATCGGGACGACTATGGCTCCGTGTGGCCGCATTCAGTTCCTGAGCCATATCAGTGACTGTGGGATACCGTTCATCCCGCTCTTTAGCTAAAGCCTTTTTGATGACACGCTCACAGGCCACAGGCAGATCGGGTTTGTCGGCCAAAATATTGGGCACAGGCTCCATTACATGCTGCATCATCACTTTGGCGGGAGTGTCAGCACGATACGGCATTTCGCCTGTGAGCATTTGGTAAAGGATGATGCCAATGGCGTAGATGTCGGAACGGCCGTCGAGGGCCTTGTCACCATACACTTGCTCAGGACTCATGTAGGCTGGTGTTCCCACTAAACGGCCACTGGCGGTGAGGGCTGTGGCTGCTGAAGAGAGATGAGCAATACCAAAATCGGCTAAATAGGCATCGCCATGTTGATCAAGCAGAATATTGCCAGGCTTGAGATCACGATGGATGATGCCCTGCTTGTGCGCACTATCCAGAGCTGAACCAACCCGCTTGATGACCTCTGCTGCTTCTTCAATTGACATTGGACCTTGCTGTAGCCGATCTGCCAAAGAACCACCAGGCATGTAGCGCATCACCAAATACAATTGTCCATCTTGTTCGCCATAATCGTACACAGGTACGATGGCTGAGTGTTCGAGCGCGGCAATGGTACGGGCTTCGCGCTCAAAGCGGGCCCGAAATTCGGGATCGTGCAAGAACTCGCGGGGAAGCACCTTGATGGCCACCGTGCGGTCGAAGCGAGGATCGTGGGCTTGATAGACGGTGGCCATGCCACCACGCCCGATTTCAGATTGAACGGAATAACGGCCGATTATGTCGGGGATCATGGCTCACTCCGGATCATACCCTTGCCTGTAAACCTGTCGAGTTACTGCTCGTGCGCTTTCTTCTGCCTGAGATCGTTCTTGTTTCAGACCGCGCACGATGTGGGTCACGGTTTCTTCCGGCGAATCTGTTAACAGCAGAAGATCGATGTCGGCAGGCGAGATTTTGCCCTCTGCCAGCATTGTGTCTCGCACCCAGTCCAATAATCCGCGCCAATAGCTTGTGCCGAACAGGACGATGGGAAAATCACGAACCTTGCCTGTTTGTACCAATGTGATGGCTTCAAATAGTTCGTCCATTGTACCGAAACCACCGGGGAAAATGACAAAGCCATTAGCGTACTTAACGAGCATGGTTTTACGCACAAAAAAGTAGTGAAAATCTATGGAGAGGTCCACGTAGGGGTTGATGTGCTGCTCGAAAGGTAATTCAATGTTAAGGCCGATGGACTGTACTCCAGCTTGTCGCCCCCCTTTGTTGGCTGCTTCCATTATGCCAGGTCCGCCGCCCGTGATGATGTTGAAGCCTGCTTCACCAAGTCGTTGTGACACGAGAACGGCCGTTTCATACTGCCTGTCACCCGGTTTAACTCGTGCTGAACCAAAAACAGTGATAGCCTTGCCCACATCGGCCAGAGCATCAAAGCCCTGCACAAACTCACTCATCACCCGCATCACCCGCCAAGGGTCTGTTCGGGTAAAGTCTGGTGTAGCCTGAGTAGGGGGGGTGAGGATTGCTTCATCTTCAGTTAGCCGTCCTGTGCGGGCTGCCTGATTCAACTTTTGAGCATAAATAGGTGTCATTGGCTTACTGTTCATAAGGCCAACACGATACCAGAATGGCACTGGACGGGCAAACAATAGCCTGCCCTCAGCCATTCTAGATAGGGGCGGTAAAAATCACTCTCTAATTGTTCTGAAGATCAAGGGAGAGGGAGACTGTGTGGACTAATTTATTCTTAATGGCATTGAGGGAGTCGCGTGCGGCTTGGGTGTGAGGGTGGTCGGGGCCATAGTGTTGATCCCAAATAATCCAGGCCCGCCGCATGAGGCGGGCTGCCTCTAGTAACTCACCTTCGTCCTGGAGTAAACTACCTAGATTGTTGAGGCTGGTGGCTGTAGAGGGATGTTTAGGCCCCAGAGCTTCTTCTTTTATAGCTAAAGCACGCTCCAAAAACGGCCGTGCTGCTGCCAATTCCCCCATATCCTTGAGTAATCCGCCTAAATTATTAAGACTTGTGGCCGTGGAAGGATGCTCTGGCCCCAATATTTTTTCGCGAATGGCTAGGGCGCGCTCATACAAGGGTTGCGCTGCATCCAAATCCCCCAAATCCTGAAGCAGACTGCCTAGGTTGTTGAGACTTGTGGCCGTATGAGTGTGTTCTGGCCCTAGCACCTTCTCCCAAGCAGCTAGTGCTCGTTCAAAAAACGGCCGTGCTGCGGCTAATTCCCCCATCTCTTGCAGCAACCAACCAAGATTGTATAGACTGGCGGCTGTGTCAGGATGTTCTGGCCCCAGCACCTTTTCCCAGATAGTCACGGCTCGCTCCAAAAAGGGCCAAGCAGTTGCTAAGTCACCCAAATCTTTGAGCAGCCAACCCAAGTTATTGAGACTTTGGGCTGTGTGGGGATGCTCTGGCCCCAATACCTTTTCCCAAATAGCCAAGGCACGTTCAAAATAGGGCCGAGCAGCAGTCAAATCACCCAACCCTTTATGCAACCAGCCTAAGTTGTTGAGGCTTTGGGCTGTGTGGGGATGCTCTGGCCCCAATACCTTTTCATGGATGGCCAGGGTGCGTTCCAAAAATGGCCGAGCTCCTGCCAAATCGCCCATCTCCTGAAGCAGCCCCCCTAGATTATTGAGACCAGTGGCTGTAGAAGGATGCTCTGGCCCCAATATCTTTTCCTTAATGACTAGAGCGCGTTCATAGTAGGGTCGGGCAGCCTCCAAATCGCCCATATTTTTTAGCAATAAGCCAAGGTTATTGAGGCTTTGAGTGGTATCGGGGTGTTCCGGCCCTAGCACCTGTTCTCGAATAACCAGGGCGCGTTCATAATAGGGTTTGGCAGCGGCTAGATCACCCATGTTGTAGAGTAATGCGCCGAGGTTATTAAGACTTTGAGCTGAATGAGGATGTTCTGGCCCCAGCACCTTTTCCCGAATAGCTAAGGCACGCTCTAGAAACGGCCGTGCAGTCGACAACTGTCCCGTATTTTGCAGCAATAGACCTATATTATTGAGACTGGCAGCCGTGTGGGGATGGTCAGGCCCCAGCACCTTTTCTCGAATGGCTAGAGCACGTTCCAAGAGTGGTCGAGCCGCACCCCAAACACCTATATCTTTTAATAGCCAGCCAAGATTGTTGAGACTGGCAGCGGTATGGGGGTGGTCAGGCCCCAGCACTTTCTCGCAAATAGCTAAAGCACGTTCTAGCACCGGCTGGGCTGCTGTCCAATCCCCCATATTGCGCAACAGCTCACCTAGGTTGTTAAGGCTGACGGCAGTATCGGGATGTTCAGGCCCCAATACTTTTTCGCAGATAGCCAGAGAGCGTTCGTATAACGGCCGTGCGGCGGTCAAATCGCCCATATTGCGCAGCAACTCGCCTAGATTGTTGAGGCTGGCGGCCGTGTGGGGATGGTCTGGCCCTAATACGGCTTCATGAATGGTTAGGGCACGCTCTAGAAACGGCCGTGCTGTCGCCAAATCACCCATGTCCTTTAGTAGCCAGCCCAGATTATTAAAGCTGGCGGCCGTGTCGGGATGTTCTAGTCCCAGCACCTTTTCGCGGATAGCTAGGGCGCGTTCATACAAAGGGCGGGCGCTGGCTAAATCGCCTACATCCTGTAGCAGACTGCCTAAATTATTGAGATTAGTCGCTGTGTTGGGGTGCTCCGGCCCCAACACATTTTCGCAAATAGTCAGGGCGCGTTTATAAAAAGGCATGGCACTACGAGGATCTCCCCGTTCATCCAGATAATAGCCTAATTGATTGCAAAGTAGAGCTGCTTGAGCATCCTCCCGTTTTTGGGCTTGGACCGTCACATGGCGTAGATGATTCTCTAATAAAGGCACTTGGCCCACATATCCCGCCTGATCTACCCGTCTACTCAACTCAAGCAGCACCGCTCGCTCAATAGCCTGTTGGGCAACGGTATTAGCCGCCGTCTCCCGCACGAAGGCTGCCAGTAGCTGGTGTAGTTGATAGGTATCTTCCCTCTCTGCTACCAGCAGCCCCAACTCTTGCAATCGTCGTAATCCATCACGGCTTAGATAAACGTCAATTTTATCAGCATCTGTTAGGCAAGATTGCCCTTCGGCCGTTACATACAATAGGTAGCGTGGGATGGGCACTGTAGGGGCTAAATAAGCAGCTTGATCTAGCATATGTCGCGCGGCCAAATCTATCAAATCTGTTTCGTCAAGCCGACCTAGGCTTAGGGCAAAGGTGCGTCGTACATTCAGATCGTGCCCTGTGTAACTGCGTTGATCTAATTGCCGAGATAAGGATCGGTGGCTTAAGGTCGTTGCTTTCAGTTCTTCTAAATAATCAGCGGGGCTGACATCACCCCAGTAGCGATGTAAAAAACTGCCAATAAGGTGCAAGGCCAAAGGCAAATAACCTACCTCTGTGGCTACGATGGTTAAGGCTTCTACTTCATCTGTTGTTAGTGGTGGTGTGTTGGCCCGCTGCCGGATTGTTCGATCTAGCAGTTCTAGCGCATTGTTTTGGCTCAATGATGGGAGGGGCAGGCTATGTACGCCTAAGACCATATCCCATATGCCCCGTCGGCTGGTAACCAGGCTGCGACACCCGCCGCCGACGGGCTGCCACTGTTGTAAAAGTACCTCATCCTCACAGTTATCAAAGATGAGTAGACGGGGTAAAGGCTCTCGCCATGCAGCTTGTACGCGCTGGACCTGGACTTCTAGCGGCAGTTCATGGAAGCCTGGCAGATCAAGCCCGTCCGGCCCACCACAAGCTGCTATTTCTCCGGGCACGCCATCAGCTACCTCCATGTTCAGCCAGAAGACACCACCAGGGAAGAATTGTCCGTACCGCCAAGCAAATTCTACAGCCAATTGTGTTTTACCTACGCCCCCCATGCCTGTCATGGCTACTGGGGGATAGCTAGCAGTATGGGTGCTTTTTTGTTGTAATGCTTTGGCAATTTCGATCAGTACGCTCTCGCGGCCCACAAAAAGAGGATTGGGCTGTAGAATCATGCGCGATCCTGGCGGAAGTTGGGCTGGAGGTGGAACATGGTTGAGGGGCATTTCCTCTGGGTGACGAGGTACTTGAATTTGTTGCGATTGCCAGTTCAGAGCAGGCCGTTGCCGGGCCGCCGCCTGCAATAGTTCAGACAGCCGCCCTTCACGTGCCATCTGTCCCACGAGATTACGAATCTTGGCTTGGATGGTCTGTCCCGCCAGTTCATCTTCACGTAGACTTAGTTCATCAAGCAAGTCTGGCAATTCTTCCAATGTGAAAGCTGCCACAAGGGCCTGTTGCAATTGAGGAAGAAGATATTGGTTCATGTGGTACTACGATGATAAATTAAATAAGTGGGTATTAGGAGAAAGCCGAGTTTGGTGTCAGCTTAGACGATTTTCCCAAGGAAACTCGGTTCCTAATCCCTTAAGTGGTGCTCCTAATGAGACCACCTTTACATAATGATACATCATTTCGGCAAGTTTTCAAGAGGAGAATCTCCAACCGGGCTTGGTATTGGGTTTAGGGGGTGTTTGTGCTGGTGCAGATGTCAGGTTTTATGGCTATGGATTTTGGCACCAATCCTCGAAGGATTTAGGGGTGATATGGCGTGCGAGCCTGTTTAGACTGTCTATTATCTCGGCACGATCAGCACGGCGGTCGCTGGTGTCACCATAGCGACGACTGTGGTTGATGTTTTCGCGCAGGCGCTGAGCGAAGACGCTAATTTCGTTTTGGGCTTTGTGGTCGTTTTGAACGGCCGTTTCTAATTGACGTAGACCGTTTTCATAGTTGGTGAAGGGGTCGGTGGCGCGGTAAGTGGCGTCAGTTGGGTTAGTAGTCGCTAGAGAATCAGAGGGGGTGTTAGTAACGGCCGTTACTGGTACCCGATAGGGTTGATGCTGGCGATATTGGTGGGGATTAAGGCGTTGAAGCTGAGCCAGCAACAGTTCGACCTGATTGTGGCGCAAGCAATATTCGAGCAGGATTTGGATTTTGTGGCTGCGGGTGAGGCCATCACTAAAGTCGTCATGGACAGCCCGAAAGTGATCGAAGGCGAGGGCCGTGAGGGTTTGGTCGTCCAGGGCTGCCACGAGAAGGGCACGGATGGCTTCGGTGTGCCACTGGGAGATTGGCGGCTGGGAAGCGGCAGATGGGGACAGGCTGTTGACTAGGGCTTGGAGGGCCGTGTGGCGCTGGTCGGCAGAATCGTACTTTTGGCTGAGGCTGTGCAGGAAGAGGGTGAGGGCAGAACGTCCGTCTGCCCGCTTTTTGTTGACGAGGTGGGCAATAGTGGCATCTACACGCGCCATGAGGGAGTCGCGTTCAGGTAAACCTGCGCGAAAGGGGGCGATGGCCTTGTCACTAAACAGGCCGCGTAGGTTAGCGTTGGAGCCAAAATATTCTTCGCACTCTAATAGTGTGCGGCGCAGTTCATGAAGTGTATCGGAAGGTATGCCGGTCATGATAGTCCCTTTGTTTTGGTTTGGTTCAAGTCACGTGCCGAGTGGCATGTGGCTATTATAGCGGAAACGGCCGTGTAAACCTATGCTTTTACAATCTATTATTGGCTTAGGAATCATCTACAAATAAGATTTCAAATCAAGGGGATGATTCCTCAAGAATGGGCCGTTTTTCCGCTAAAAATGTGAGAAGTTAAAAACGGTCAGGCTTTAGACTGGCATTCTGGCAGCAATCTGACATAATTCCCGAAACTTAAAACAATTTCAAGCGAGAAGAGACGCGATCTGACAAATTTTGTCCAGGCGCGTCTTCTTTATTTTGAGGTGTATAATGATACGAAAGGCGATGGTTTCGGTCGGGGGCTTTCCCTGGCAGACAATGATGAAAGATTATGCCTATTTGACAATTGGCGCGATAAGTATTGCTGTCAACTTCAATTTTTTTATGGCTCCAGCAGAGATGGCACCAGGGGGAGCCACAGGGATTGCCTTGATCATTAACAGTTTGACAGGCTGGTCGAATGGGTTGATATTAACTGGGATTGCTATTCCAGTCTTGATTCTCGGGTTTAGGTATTTGGGTCGTTTTCGCTTTTTGACTCGAACCTTATATTTAACGGCCGTGTCCAACATTTTGATTGATCTGCTAGCCGGCTGGTTACCTTCAACTGGCATCACGGATGATCTGTTGTTAAATGCACTCTTTGGGGGGGTGATAGGTGGCATTGGTTATGGAATTGCTTTGCGAGGGCGTGGCACATATGCAGGCACTGGAATCATTACTCGAGTGATTCAACTTAAAACTGGGATGCCTACCAGTCAATTGTATATGTTGGTAGATGGTGGCATTATCTTGGCACTGGGGGTCACTTTTGGCTGGGACAAGGCATTGTATGCTCTGATAATGTTGTTCATTTATGGTTTGGCAACGGATTATGTGCTAGAAGGGCCCAGTGTGATCCGTACGATTTTTATTGTGACAGATGAACCAGAAGCAGTATCCCAGATGTTGATCGGCCGCTTGCACATCGGCGTAACCAGTTGGTCAGTGCAGGGGATGTTTACAGGGGAGGGGCATACAACCCTGTTTTGTACGGTGCGGCGCACAGATGTAGAGACAGCGAAACTATTAGTGGGTGAGATAGACCCCAAGGCATTTATTGTCATCGGACAAGGTCATCAGGCCCGTGGTGGCGTGTGGCAGCCAAGCGGGGGCGGGTAATGTTACGGATTGGAGCGGACAGGAGGTGGGTGGCAATGGTTGTTGTTGGTTTGGGAACGGCGTTATCGTTGCTGGGTGACACGTCTATGTACACCGTGTTACCGACGCATACGGCCGAGGCGGCTATTACGTTGGCAGCAGTGGGTGTGATGCTGTCAGCCAATCGCTGGGTACGACTGTTGTCGAATGGCTGGGTGGGTTGGTTGTGTGATCGTTGGCCAAGGCGATGGGTGTTTGTGCCAGCCCTATTTTTAGGGGCAGGGTCTACGGCCGTTTATGGGTTCGTGCAAGGGTATTGGCTGTTGTTAATCGGCCGTTTGTTGTGGGGCATTGCTTGGTCAGGTATTTGGGTGGCGGGGAATGCCATTGTGCTTGATTTGGCCACAGCCCAGAATCGAGGACGTCTAGTAGGATTGTATAACGTGGCCTTTTTTCTGGGAGCAGGCACAGGCTCGTTTGCCGGTGGCTGGTTAACAGATAGTTTAGGCTATGCCTTGGCCTTTCGGATAATGGCAGGGATAACTTTGCTAGGTGCATTGGTGGCTTGGCTGCTGTTGCCGGAAACGCGGGAAATGAGGGGAGCAGAGGAGCAGGGGAGCAGGGGAGCAGGGGAGCAAGAGCAGGAGAGAGGCGTGGTAAGGCGGGGTGAGATGGGATCGGTTTTAGGGCTGATGGGGGTGAATCGCTTGGTGATGGCGGGATTGTTTTTCCCGACGTTTGGCTTGTTTTTGCAGCAGGTGTTGGGGGATTCGGTAGTGGTATCGGGGCGTGTGTTGGGTATTACGACGCTGACGGGGATTGGCTTGAGTGTGAGTACGTTTGTGGGTACAGTCTTTGTGCCTTTGGCAGGAGCAGTGTCAGATAGATGGGGAGAGCGGTGGCGAACGACGGCCGTTGGCTTGTTGCCCGGCATCATTGGCTTTTCGCTGTTGGCTGGGGGTGTCCCTTGGATGATCCCTTTGGCTTTGCCCCTAAATTCAGCCACGAGCGGCAGCAATCAAGGGATGGCAACGGTATTGGTGGGTGATTTAGCAGGCAGACGCAGTGGCCGTTATTTGGGCTTGCTCTTTACTGTAGGTGATTTGACAAGTGCGGTGGGGCCATTATTGGTTTTTTGGCTGTTAGAATGGGTGACTTTACGGCCGATTTATCTAGTGGCGGGTGTGATGTATGGTGTCATGTTGGCTGTGGCGGGATGGTGGAGCTGGCGTGGCCGGGAGACGAGGCGTTCGTAAGCGATATCACTGCTCACTGGCGGCAGACTCCTCCATAGCCGCGATGGCCCGAGCCACATTTTCAATAGCTACCCGCTGCTTGCGATACAAATCTGACTCACTCATGGCTAGGCGACGTGCCACATCGCGCACCTTTTTGCCCTGCACGAACTTCATCTCCAAAATGTTGTACAAAATCCATTCGGCTGTAGTCAAACTGCGTTCACCGGCTGGCTTTTGCATTTCAATGGCTTGGGCCAAGATGGCTCGTAAGGTGGCAGTGGCATTACCATCATGCTCTGCCATGGCCTTTTGCACCACTTCAAGGCGTAATAGGGGGCTGTTGGTCAGTTTCGGCCCGCCCCAATAATGGGTGAGGGCATCACGCACGATTTGGTTGAACTCAGAATCAACCACCATTGTTTCTTCAGCGGGAGTCGGCGAGGTGAGAACGGGTAAACCACCAAATGTGGCAGCGCTGCGTTGCTCTTGGAGGGCTGTGATTTCCGGCAGCAGCTTTTCAACAGCGGCGAAAACTTCTTGTTGCAAGAGGCGATCCTCTAGAGCCAAGTTGGCTTGCTCGATCAACCGTTCCAAAATAGATTGTTCTTGTTCAGAAAGATCGGGCTGTGGATTGCGGGCACGTAATCCCAAAATACCGAGCATGACAGTTTGGGGGCGATTGTATAACGGCCGTATCCAATAATCCTGCCACACAATAAAATCACCTGATTGTTGTAAGCCATTGGCGCCATTTTCTAAACCCGTCTGAGCTACCTCCCGCCAATCTGTTTCTGTCCAGATGCTGTCTGGTTCTGTTAGCGGGCCAACGACTGCTTCTAGCTGAGGGCCATCATTCGTCATAGCCGCCACAAAAGCTGTGGGGATGCGGAAGGCTTCGCAAGCCGCTGCCAATACACTTTCCAAATATTGCTGCAAATCCCTTGTGGAAAGCAGATGATCGCTTAGTTTTTGAATGCGACGGATGTCGGGATTGTCATTAAGGCGAAAAAATCGCTCTAAGGGCTGTTTATAGACATGAATGGCCCACTCTACCAACATGACTGTGGCCACCAGCGTAAAGCCCAGTGCTGTCTCGATTTGTAAGCCTAAAATTGGGCTGCTGCGGCTAACCAAGACAAAGACGATGAGGACAATGGCACCCGCTAAAGGTACCCGAGCCATGAATTTATAGAGTCGCGCCCGCACCACTCGGTCGGGTGAATTGGCCCCAAAATAGACGATATGAGAGGTCAAGATGGCAAACATGAAGGCCACGATCAGATTGCCGCCGATGAGAACCAGCCAAAACCAGATAGGCACAGCCCGGGCTGGGTTGCTATTGATGGCTAGATAAGGGAATACAGCTAAGGGGGCTGCCCAAAAGGTGAGTAAGGTGGTGTTGAGGCGTTGGCGTGTGGTGCTGGTGATACCTCGCTGCCGTGCCCGCCAGACATTATAGAGACTTACGGCCGTTACCAGCCAATAATATAAGGTAAAGAAGATAAACCCCGGCCCGCCTTGTAGATGGGGGGCACGAGCCAAAGGCACAACTGTGGCCGCAATCCAGTCAGTTAATACCACCAGCAGTAAGAAAATGAGACTAGCAAAATAAGCGAGCGCCACAAAATATTTGCGCCGTCGTGGCCTGGAGCCTGTTACGGTAAGCAAGGTATCGGATAAATGATATTGGGCTGCTGGAACTAATGTGATGCCTGCCCATTGCACCCGCAGCCATATCTCTCTAGAGTCGGAGACAATGGTGCGGCTCACCATGAGTTCTGTCAGGTAGACGAGGCTGACAAAAGTGATGAGCAGACAGAAGGCACGCGTAATGGGTTCGTGTAGACTGCGACCGCTGTTATAAAGGACAACGGCCGTTCCAAAAATTACAATAATGGCTTGCAGCACATCATTAATCAGTGCAAAAACGTCAGCAAGAACCATAATAGAATTGGAGATCGGAGAGCATCTCTCGCAGAAGCGTACCTTCGTGAGTGGCTACCCAATTTGGCCTTATGCTGGTGATGGCTTGGGTGGTAAATCTAAGGAAGAAGATTGCCAATCAGAAGCAGAGGCCGGCTTTTCGGGATTGACGGGGGATGATGACTGAGAGCTGGATATAGAAGACGTAGGTAGTTCTCTGCCTTCAATCAAGGCCACAAACTCATCCGCTTCTAGCGTTTCCACTTCCAATAACTTCTGAGCCACGAGGTCTAACTTGTCTCGATTGTCGGTTAAAATCTGCTGTGCCCGCTCATATTGTCTGTCAATTAAGCCACGAACTTCGCCATCAATCTCTTCGGCGACTGCATCTGAATAATCCCGCTGCTCGCTGATCTCTTTGCCCAAAAAGACCATCTCCTGCTTTTGTCCATATACACGCAATCCCAAATTTTCACTCATTCCATATTGGGTGATCATCGTGCGGGCAATACTGGTCACCCGTTGCAAATCATTGCTGGCTCCGGCCGTAATATCGCCAAAAACCATCTCTTCGGCTGCTCGGCCACCCAAGGTGCTGGCAATGCGAGCTGTTAGCTGAGATTTGGTGGGCATTAACTTGTCATCTTCCATATACCATGTCAACCCTAGCCCCATACCCCGTGGTACAATGGTGACTTTGCGGAGAGGTAGATCATTGGGTAAGAAGTGGCTGACCAGGGCGTGACCAGCTTCGTGATAGGCAATGATTTCTCGTTCTTCGGCACTAATGATGCGGCTCTTGCGTTCTGGGCCAAGCTGCACCCGCTCAATGGCTTCATGGAATTCTGACATGCTGATGCTTTTTTTGTCCCGTCGTGCAGCCAAGAGGGCGGCTTCGTTGACGGTGTTCTCGATATCTGCCCCCACAAAACCAGGTGTGGCTTTGGCTAAGGTAGAGACATTGATGTTGGATGAGATAGGTTTACCGCGCAGATGCACTTTGAAAATATCTTCGCGTCCACGCACGTCTGGGCGGTCTATTACGACACGTCGGTCGAAACGGCCGGGGCGCATCAAGGCTGGGTCGAGAATATCTGGTCGGTTAGTGGCAGCTAGGATAATGACATGTGTGTCTGTGCCAAAGCCATCCATCTCCACTAGAATTTGATTGAGCGTCTGCTCTCGTTCGTCATGTGAGCCACCTAGCCCGGCTCCACGATGGCGACCCACAGCATCGATCTCATCTACAAAGATAATACAAGGACTGTGTCGTCTGGCCTGTTCAAAGAGATCTCGTACACGGCTGGCCCCGACACCCACGAACATTTCCACAAATTCGGAGCCAGCAATAGAGAAGAAAGGTACCCCAGCCTCGCCGGATACAGCTTTGGCCAAGAGGGTTTTGCCTGTACCGGGGCTGCCTACCAATAGAACACCTTTAGGAATTCGTGCCCCAAAGCTGACAAATTTTTCTGGCTCTTTGAGAAATTCAACGACTTCTTCTAGTTCTTCTTTGGCTTCATTGGCGCCGGCCACATCATCAAAGGTGACGGTAGGATGGTCGCCAGTGAACATGCGGGCGCGGCTTTTGCCGAAGGAGAGAGCCTGGTTGTTGCCGCCCTGAGCTTGGCGGAAGATGAAGAAGATGAAGATGCTGATGAGGATGATGGGCAAGAAGATGCCAATGACACCGAGCCAGCGATTGAAGGCGCTAGGACGGGCGTATATGATGTTGGGACGGCCGTTGGCATAGCTCTTGCCCGATACGCCGTAGGCGGCCAATGTTTCTTCTAAAGAGCTGTCGCTGCTGATATTGGCGATGGCTTGGGGTTGGCTGTTGTCTTGGAAGGTTATGGTGGCTAAACGGCCGTCGCTGTCTACTTCTACCGTTTCTACTCTGCCCGCTTGAATGGCTTGGGCTAATTCGGTGATAGAAATTTCCTCAGTCAGATTATCAGTAGAGCGGAAACTCCAAAAGAGGGCGATAGCGGCGGCGGCAATAAAAAAGTAGATGGCGTAACGGGCGATATTTGAATTGTTCACAAAATGCCTCCGTTCAGTGGCTAACCAGTCCAGGCTTGATAGACCATGTACCAAAGTGGGATCAGGCCTAAAAGTAAAATGAGGGCTGTGATGCCAAGGCCTACAGCCACCCAATCAGTCTGGGTGGCTGCGGGAGATGGATGATCGGGCTGAGTAGTGGTCTGGGGTGTGGTATGAGGGTTAGAGGTGGGGGGGGCTGGCCGCTGATAAATTTCCGTCTCTCGTTCCGATATAGGTTGTGTAACTGGGGCGGTTACCCCTGTTTGGGCCATAGTGCTTTGTTGATAGCTAGTAAGGATGCGCCCAAGCTGCCCAGCTGTTCGGTAGCGTCCTGATGGTTCTTTGGCTAAGATTTTGGCAAGGACACGATCTAATTGATGAGGGACAAGGGGGTTGAACTCGATAATATGAGGGGCCTCTTCGCGCAGATGTTTGAGGGCTAAAGCGGTATGCGAGTCGGCTTCAAAGGGCAAACGGCCGCTCAACATTTCGAACATGACTACCCCAATGGAATAGACATCTGAGGCTGGCGTAGCACTTTCGCCAGCAGCCTGTTCCGGCGAAAAATATTGAGGGGTTCCCCATACCTTGCTGTCTTGTTGTTGACTAGCTTGGCTGATGGCGCGGGCAATACCAAAATCGGCTACTTTAACACGATCGTCAGGCGTCACTAGAATATTGTGAGGTTTGATGTCACAATGAACTAAATTGGCCCGATGGGCATAGCCAATACCAGCGCACATTTGGATGATGAGATCGAGGGTGCGGTCTATGGGCATGTTACGGCCGTTTTGATACTGCTCCCGAATAATATCCTTGAGAGTCACCCCATCTACATGCTCCATAACGATGTAGTGACGGCTACCATCCTGGCCAATGTCATGGACTGTGACGATGTTGGGATGGGTCAAGTTGGCCGCCGCATGGGCTTCATGGTGAAAGCGGCGCAAAAAGGCATCATCGCCTGTTAAACTCTCATGTAGAATTTTGACAGCAACGACCCGCCCCAAAGACATATCTTGGGCCTTATAGACAAGGGACATGCCGCCACTGCCAATTCGTTCCAGGAGTTTATAACGGCCGTTTAGAAGTATCGTTTCGTCATTGGGCATGATTGAATTGTAAAGCGGAAAAGGCAAATCGTAAAGTGAGTGACATGTAAGTATGAAGGGACTGTTGCCCTGATGAATCCTGCCTGTGGTACAATCCCGCCCCAGATAACCAAAATGTAGGCAAAGGAGATATTTGTGACAAAAGAAAAAAAACGTTTGTTTATGCTTGGTGCGGCCCTCATTTTGCTGCTGCTAGTCGCTTGTGGGCCAGCCGTGCCAAGAACGTCTGATGAGGCAGAGCCTGAGGCAACGGCCGAAAGTGAAGAAGTTGCGGAAGAGGCAGAAACTGTGGCGGAGGCGGAAGAACCAGAAGAACTAGAGGTTGAGCCAGAAGTTGAAGTAGAAACCGTGACTGAAGAAACGGCCGTGGGCGAGGTGAATAATCATGCTGCCGTCGAGATAGAGTACATAGAGACAGAAGCTGGCACTGGCCCACAAGCCAAAGCAGGCGATACAGTCAGCGTACACTACACAGGCACACTCGATGATGGAACAGTGTTCGATAGTTCTGTTGATCGAGGCCAGCCCTTTATTTTTATTCTAGGGCAGGGGCAGGTTATCCAGGGTTGGGATCAGGGTATTGCCTTGATGCGGGAAGGCGGCAAAGCCACCCTCATTATCCCCCCTGAGCTAGCCTATGGCCCGGCCGGCAGTGGCTCCATCCCTCCCAATGCCACACTCACCTTTGATGTGGAACTCGTTGAAGTGATTGCGGCCCCTGAGCCAGCTGATATTGCTTTAGAGGATTATGAAG
The DNA here is from genome assembly GCA_965223555.1 of Promineifilaceae bacterium (SeqCode). Classification (GTDB taxonomy): domain Bacteria; phylum Chloroflexota; class Anaerolineae; order Promineifilales; family Promineifilaceae; genus CBDCWU01. Next base: position 132,189 of record CBDCWU010000007.1, on the reverse strand, counting down.
TGACGGAGAGTGGATTACGTTATTTTGACATTGAGTCAGGCGATGGTGATCTGCCAGAAGATGGTGATACAGTGACATTCCATTTCAATGGTTGGTTGGAAGATGGCACATCCTTGGGCGGAACTGGTGGCGGCTCCCCTGCTTCATTGCTAGTGGGTATGGGCCAAGCCTTTCCTGGTTTGGATGAAGGTATTGCTACCATGCGGACTGGTGGTAAGCGGCAACTGCTTATCCCGCCGGAGTTGGCGTTTGGCGAGCAAGGGGCTGACACGATACCGCCTAATTCATCCCTTATTATTGAAGTGACCATGCTCGATATTTTTACTGCGCCCGAACCATCTGTTTTCCCAGACATAGATGAGTCAGAGTATGAAGAGACTGAAAGTGGCCTCAAATATTACGATATAGAGGTAGGTGATGGCGCCACCCCTCAACCCGGTCAGCAAGTGCAGGTTCACTACACAGGTTGGCTGGAAGATGGCACGAAATTTGACAGTTCTATTGACCGAGGTCAGCCCTTCCCCTTTGCTTTGGGAGTAGGTGGTGTCATTGCTGGCTGGGATGAGGGTGTGTCTACGATGCAAGTTGGCGGCAAGCGCCTCTTGATCATCCCGCCTGATTTGGCGTATGGGCCAGAGGGGGCTGGTGGTGGCATTATTCCACCCGACGCGACCCTCATTTTTGAAGTACAATTATTGGCTACTCAATAAAAATATCAGGACTTACGCACTTCCCAGCTTGGAGTAGTTTCCAAAACTTCTCCAAGCTCTCTGGAAATCGCTATAAATACGTAAGCCCTACATCATAAGGAGAAAATAGCAATGAGTAAACAGTGGAATAGTCCACCAGCAATGCAACTTGATTCAAAAAAATCTTATCAGGCCAAAATTGCTACAAATCGTGGCGAAATTGTTGTGGATTTGTATGCCGTACATGCACCGATAACGGTGAACAATTTTGTTTTTTTAGCCCAAGAGGGGTTTTATGACGATGTCGCTTTTCATCGGGTGATCCCTAATTTTGTGATCCAAGGCGGCGATCCGACGGGTACAGGCCGGGGCGGCCCTGGCTATCGTTTTGAGGATGAAGTACAGAATAATCCTAACCGGCATGAGACGGGGGTATTGTCTATGGCGAATGCTGGCGCGAATACCAATGGTAGTCAATTCTTTATCACGCACTCACCGCAGCCTCATTTGGATGGCAAGCATACCGTTTTTGGCAAAGTAGTTGAGGGTATGGAAATTGTCAATCAGATTCAGCAGGGGGATGTGATGCAAACGGTGGTGATTAGCGAAAGCTAGGAGTGCGAACTAGCAATAAAAAAACGGCCGATACCTAAAGTGTATGGTATCGGCCATTTTCATTGTTTGTTTTAGTTACGTTGCCGTTTCTCGCGCCAGTTGAAAAACAGGCCTAACAAAATAAGCGAGAGACCCGTGAGAGCAGCAACATTGAGGGTGGGCGAAGCGGTTGCGCCTGCTTCTGGCAGCATAGCATTCACCCGTACATTACCAGAAGTTTTCATGACACAAAAGTTGATGTCTGTCTGGGCACGACTGTCTTCAAAGATGGGTGCATAAAGAGTTGGTTCAGAGGTGACAATCCATTCGGGGCCCGGTTTGGCTGTGACAGCCCAATAACTTTGGCCAGCAGCATATAAACCGTAAATGCCTTCTGGCCCTGAGTAGAGGGTGATGATGGTTTTCTCATCACTGCTCACAAACTCAATATTAATGCCTTCAACCGGGCCTTCCCCTGCAATACCTGTGCCAAAACAACGGCCGTCGCCATTCACATCTTGATGTACAACCCCCTGAATTGTACCTCGCACTTCACCATCACTTCCTGACCCTGACGAAACTGGAACGTTTGTAGGTGTCGGACGTGTTTCTTGGGCTTGGGCTACTTCCACTAGCAGTAAAAATAGCCCTATCATCACACAAATTTTGATTATTCGGGACATTATATGCCTCCTTTCACCGTCCAATCCTAATATTATGTCACGTATTATAACAAACATCACGAATTATGTAAATTAAAATGTGCTGCATAAGTGTGATTAAAAGTTGTGTAAGAGCAGAGTAGAGCAGTTTTCAAAACTGCTCTAATTTTCTGCATTGCGCCTTTGGGTGAGCTTTTTTCGGGAGACTCAGATATTGATGATGGGATTTTGAGGGCATTGGCTTATTTTCAGAGCGCCTTCATCTGTGAGATAGACCAAGTCCTCGATCCGCACCCCGCCCCAACCAGATAGATAAATACCTGGTTCAATGGTTATGACAGCTTGGGCTGGCAAAGCTTCTTCTGACCACCGGGTCAATCCTGGTGATTCATGAATTTCCAGCCCCAGGCTATGGCCTAGCCCATGCCCAAAATGCTGGGCGTGACCAGCATCTTCAATCACTTCGCGGGCTAATGCATCCCCTTCTTGACTCGTCATGCCAGGGCGCAAGTGGGCAATGGCATTGGTTTGGGCCGTTTGTACCAACTCGTAAATGCGGTAGAACTGCGGACTGGGTTCCTGACCCAGATAGAAGGTGCGGGTCAAGTCGCTTTTGTAGCCGTTTATTTCGGCACCCATATCTATGATGAGCGTATCGCCAGCTTGTAACGGCCGTGTGTCAGCACGGTGATGGGGCAAGGCACTATTGGGGCCAGAGGCCACAAGGAGGGGAAAGGCCAAGCTATCGGCGCCTGCTTCACGCAGTGCTTTTTCTAGCTCCCAGGCCAACTGCTTTTCGGTCATGCCTAGTTTAACAAGCTGCGGCACTTGGGACATGACCTGATCTGTGATGGCGGCAGCAGCCTGAATGGCTTTTAGTTCAACGGCCGTTTTCACGCCCCGTAACCTCTCTACTGTTTGTGCTAGCAAACGCCAATTGATGTGCTTAATCTGCCGCAATTGATGCCACTCTGCCAGCGTGGTATGTTGAGCTTCGACACCAATCTTCACCGCCTGGGCGGATTGGATAAAGTTTAGGGCATCCTCAGCCGTGCGCGCATGTTTGGACAGCCGAAAGGTGGGAGCCTCTTGAACTGCCTGCTGCCAATAGCGCGAATCGGTGGCTAAGAGGGCCTTTGTTTGGGTCACTAGTAGTTGCCCTGATGAACCAGTAAAGCCGCTTAACCAGCGCCGATTGGCGGCGCTGCCAATCAGCACCGCATCCACCTGCCAGTTAGTCAGTTTTGCCCGAACGGCCGTTAGGCGTTCCTCATAATAAATTTCAGGTTCAATCATGCGTCAAAATTTGATCGTGACTTTGCCACGTTCTGAAAAGATTCTTATTGGAGATTCCGAGCCATTTCTGCATCCAAAATTGCCCGCAAAATAGCGATAGTGGTGGCGTATGTAGGATCCATACCAAAATAAGAGAGATTTTGTGCCCCCAGATTTTTACCTTTGCTAAAGGGCGTGTCAGAAGCGTAATGTAATATACCCATAGGGAAGGGGATATTGTACAAATTCACAATTTCATTGTAAGGATGGCGTTTGGGGCGGGCCATCTCATAGACGCTGCTCAGGTAAGGGCCTGCTTCCATTTCCATATCGGTATACCCTTCCTCATAAAAGAGAGCCATGTACCCTTCGTTTTGCAAAAAGGTGCCGGGTACAGTGATAGCTTTCTGGTTATCCATCACATTGCCATAGACTAGATATGGCACAACGTCATCGGCTGAGAAGCAGTTGTTGATGAGATAGGTGTTGCGCGAATGTTCATCATGGATAACGCTGGGGATCATGACATCACCAATACGGCCGTTTAGCGTAGCCGCCTTCCCCATAATGTACACACCCCGTATCTCGCTCGTGTTGCGAGCGATTTCCGATAGTACCTGATAGGCAGCCATGCCTAAGGGGAAATCAATATTGATAATCAAGGCTTCACTTTGTTGCAAGGCCTCAATGCTAGGACGTTTGAGACGTGGATCAAGGTTGGCAAAATCTAACAGTTTTAGCTGAGCTACCTGCACCTCGATATCAAAAGCATGTATGCTGGGAACGCGCTTGATCCCAACCTGGCGCTCATGCTCAATCCGATGATCCCGCGTATGAAGATGCTCAGCCTCATATTTTTTTAGAACGTAGTAGAGGAAATTTTCTTGGCTGCTAGGCACATTTTGGGCCAGAATGTCATGGAACTCTTTTTGCAACGCTTCCGAACCATTAGCATCAATATATTTAATAAGTTGTTCTTGATGTGCTAAAGCATAGCCACTTAGCATATTGACCAAGCTATGCGTGTTGCTGCTGACAAAGTAAACAGGATGATCTTCGAAGGTCACTTCAGGTACCTTGCGAGCCACATTTAGCCACCAGCGGCGGGTGGCCCGTTTATAATCGGCCAGGGAACCTGCCAGGGAACGTATGGCCAACTCTTGTTTGTGGTGAGCAAAAGTGAGCAAGGTGTCAGCCGTGCTTTCTAGCAAAATACGGCATAAGCGGTCAATATCCTCCGTTGGAATTTGGGTCAGGTGGGCCAATTGGGCCAAATCATCATCTTGGGGACGGCCGTTGCTCGTCTCTTTCACTTTCTTTAATAATTGCAGCACAGGTGCTTTGTTCAATAGATAGTGTAGTTTACGTTGTTCAATCTGATAGGCTGTCAAAATAGGTACAATGTCGTCAATATCAGAGCGACTGGCAATAAAAAGGGCCAATGTGTCCTGGCCATCAAAAAAACTGCGCCGCCGTCGCCCTGGTGCACTCACCTGTTGCCACTGCTCCACTTGGGGGAAGCCATTCTGAGCAAAAACTTGAGCTGACTGTCCCATGATGACCAACCGGGTTTGGGGCAAACAAGCGGGTATCCGCAGTAAACTATAGATGAGGGCTGCCATATCTGGCTGCGGTTCATCTGCAGCCACATGTAGGGCTGAGTGCATCCGCGTGTGGGCCTCAATCAAGGTTTTAATCTGCACCTCTCGCGTGCTTCGCAATAGTGAGTAGTAGGTTCGCAGATATAGATTAATTTCTTCATTGCCCGAAGTTGGTACAGTTCTATCCATTATTACACCACCTGAATGTATCCGTTGCCGGTTGTGACGTCACCAATGATAACGGCCGTTTCACACATTTCTTTAAATACCGACACCATGTCTGGGGCCACAGCTACCAGCAGCCCACCCGATGTTTCTGGTGTCCACAACATATCTTGACGCAACTGGCTCACCCTCGCTCCAAATGTGACCCATTGGCCGAAATAGTCCAAATTTCGGGCCATACCGCCGGGAAACGCCCCCGCCTCACCATAAGCAATGGCTCCGGGCAGCCAAGGCAGCTTATCCAGTTTCAAACGAAAATCTACTTGGCTCAAATGGGCCATTTCATGCGCGTGACCGAGCAAGCCAAAGCCTGTAATGTCGGTCAGACTGTGGGCTTGGGCAGCTTGAGCGGCTTGGGAGGCTTGTTTATTGAGGGTTTTCATGTGGGCAACGGCCGTTGCCACATCCGTTGCCTTCGTAATCCCTTGTTTCAAAGCTGTTGTTACCACGCCGACACCTAAAGGCTTCGTTAACAGTAACACATCCCCTGGTAATGCGCCCCCTTTTGTCTTCACCTGAGCTGGATCAATCAGGCCGGTTACAGCTAATCCATATTTTGGCTCCTTATCCGCCACACTGTGACCACCCGCAATCACGCCGCCTGCGTCCGCCACTTTTTCGGCCCCACCGCGCAAAATTTCGCGCAAAATACCCTTGTCTAGCGTTTCTGGGAATGCCACCAAATTAATAGCAAACAGCACTTCGCCCCCCATGGCGTAGATGTCAGACAGGGCATTGGCGGCCGCAATGGCTCCAAAATCATAGGGATCATCGACGACAGGTGGAAAGAAATCCGTTGTTGTGACAATGGCTTGTTGGGCGTTGATCTGATAGACAGCAGCATCATCTGCCTTGGTCAGACCCACCAGCAGATTAGGATAATCGGCCGGATCAAAGATGCTGCGTAATGGTTCTAACACATGAGCCAGGTCCCCTGGCCCTAATTTAGAGGCTCAACCTGCACAGGAAGCATAGGCAGTGAGGCGAATTTCTTTAGAAATACTCATAGTTTCCTCGTTAATGAAATGATAGGTAATCGGTGATTGGATTACTTTGTACCAACGCAAAATGTGAGCTGCGAGCGTGAATTGTCAACCACAAAGGTCACGAGTGGCACAAAGTAGGTAAAATATTCCGCATCTTTCGTGTCCTTTGTGAACAATTTTGCGGCTACGCCGCTTTATAGATTACGAAAAGTATACCGAATGCCTATGTTCGGGCAATTGCAATTGACGATTAGCACTTTACGCTTTACGATCCGCGCTTGAATCTTAATTATAAATCGTAATTTATTATGCCTATATCTCGATTTGAATCTCTGGCACGGCGACTAGTAGAAGGTTCTTTTAAGCGGCTGTTTGGTGGACAGCTAGAACCATTAGAAATTGCTGCTCACCTGGCACGAGCCTTAGAAGAAAACCAAACGGCCGATGTCTTCCAGGTTTTTTTGCACCCCAATGACTATGACACGGTTTATCGCCAAAACCCGCGTTTGATTAGCGATCTGACTACCTACATGATGCAATTGGCCCAGCAAGGCGGTCTGGCTTGGTCAGCCCGGCCTCAAATTGAACTAACGGCCGATGTTCGGATGCGGCCTAGTCGGGTGCGGGTGGAGACGCGCCGCGAGTCCATTACTATGCAAATTCCCACGCAGGTGCATGAGCGCAGGAAGCCGGACGCAGTGGCAGAAGATGCTATTGTGGCTCTGGATGCTTTTCTGATCTTGGAGGGACGCACACATATTCCTTTGGATCGGCCGTTAATTAACCTCGGTCGCCGTATAGATAATGATATTGTGCTGGATGACCCAACTGTTAGCCGCCGTCATGCCCAGATTCGCTGGCGCTACAATCGCTTCGTGTTATTTGACTTGAATCGGCGTGGGCGCACGGCCGTTAATCATAAACCTATCACCGAACATGCCCTACAACCGGGCGATGTCATTACCATCAGCCACACCCCTCTCATCTACGGTGAAGGCCGTGAGGAGGCAGAACGTCCCCGCTTATCCCCAAAGTCGGATGCGCCCACGCTGTTGTATCCAGAGGAGGAGGAGTGAAAAGTAAGCAGAACATAGTTAGTAGCAAGCAGTAGCTAGTATACTAGCTACTGCTTGCTACTAACTGATTTCTAGTTCCCATGGCCATCCTGCTTTTGCTTCTCCGTATCCTCAGTGCCGCCCTGCTTTTGGGCTTTTTGCTGCTTATTGCCTGGCTAGTGTATCGAGAGATGCAAACGGCCGAAAAATTATTAGCTCAACAAGAACGGCCGTATGGCTTTTTGCGTGTGCTGGCTAGTGAAGATGGGCTGGCAGGCGTGGACACCCGCTACCCTCTGCTGCCTCTTACCACTATTGGCCGCGCCCCCAGCAGCACCATTGTTCTGGACAATGGCTATGTTTCTACTGAACATGCCCTCATCACCCGGCGCGGCGACCAGTGGCTGCTAGAGGACGTGGGCAGTCGTAATGGCACATTGTTGAATGGGGTGAAATTGGGGGAAACGGCCGTGATCAGCGTCGGTGATGTCATTGCCATCGGTGAAACCCAGTTCAAGGTAGAGTTATAATCAGACAGGTGCGTGGCCCTGTCCGGCAGAAAATGCTCCAAAAAAAAACCAGTGGATAGTGCCTTACACCTCGAAGTACCCTCACCTCCCCATAGTGGCCCCACGACGCTCTTGTGATATGACATTCGTCCACTTCCAAGCATGACAAAGGACATGTGACTTTTGGCCTATTAACCATATAATATACTATGTTGATGGAAACCTGTGACTATCAATTGAAAAATTGGCAGGAACAAATTTCTTAAAACAATTTTTAGGAAGCTCTGGATAATTGGAAAGCTTTTTCATTTGAAAAAGGAAATAACAAATATCAAAAACCTGTTATGAAAATAGCAGAGGAACTGATAAATGTTATGACCAGTTTTCCTAGAAAAACTTTGACAGAAAACCTGGTAAAAAATTTATCAGTGTGAGTAATCAAAGGGACACTAGGAAAAATTCAGAAAGCGAAAACTTAATCAGTACATCAAAAAAATAGGTGTAAAGAGTAAGTGGAAGCTAGATGAACGAATGAAAAAACCGGAAAGTTATTTGGAGCTTCTTTTTTGCCTGTTGGGATGTCTTAGCTGGGGACTTACATATTCGTTTTCACCTGCTCGCTGTGGAATTTCAGTCCCCAGCTAATACAGCATCTTGATAGACCAGACAGATTTACAAAACCTGTCTGGTCTACTTGTACGCTATTTGAATTTAGTTTGATTGACACATATTCCCTACCCAATTGTTAAGGTTGGGATGGGTGATGCCTGTGACACAAAAAGTGAGTTGGATATTGCCCTTGCTGGAACCAGAGGTCGTGATAATGGTTGTGCCATTGGTGTCAGTCGGGTCGCTGCTGAGATTGGGTTCGTTGAAGGTGCCGCTGAAGTCGCCCGTTATGGTGGCCCCAGCTACAGGGTTGCTCAGATTATCAACCACGACCACAGTGGCCTGGCCTTGTTTTTGACCCTGACCGATATTAACGGCCGTTACCGTCACAGTCCCTACCTCAACATCCGTCGCGCCGCCACCTGACAATGTGGTTGCAGCTGCAGTATTTGAATATAGCGAAGTCCCCCCAGCATTTTCTGCATTCACGCGGTACCAATAAGTTGTATCAGGCATGAGTCCGCCATCACTGTAGTTGATGACATTGGTTCCCACCGAAACGAGAGGGGTGAAGTTGGACCCGTCTAGGGAACGTTCGATATTGAAAGCGGTCTCGTCATCGGCATTATCAAGCCAGGATAGGTCAATCGTCGAGTTTGATGCTGCCACAGCATTCAAACTACTGGGGGCCGCTGGTGGATTGGCTGAGAGCGCGTAATATTCGCTGTAGCCATGTCCAGTGGGAAAGGTTGGAGGGGGTGAGCCGCCAACAACATCCATCCAAGTCATGGCACCTTCGTCCTCATGTGCCAGAATATGACAGTGCATGATGGTACGTCCTTCATAGGGGCTGCTGGTGGTGGCGTTCAAGTCGAAACGCACGGCACAATTGCCCGCCAAGGTGTCATAATACTCACCTGCCTCGAAGTCTCCACCACAGTTGGCAGAAGCCTGGAAGTGATAGACATGTAGGTGGAAGGGGTGGTTGACCCCACCTTTGATGTTCCATTCCTGTACAGCATTGGCATTTAAGGTAAAAGTAGGTGTATCGACATCGAATTTAGATCCGTTGACTGTACGCGCTCCCATGCTGACTCGCTCACTATTGACATTGGTTTCGTTTTGTAAGTCGCGCAGATAGCTGGGGCGGATGGCTGACCACATAGATGTACCATCTGATGCGAAGGGATGTGGGTTAGGATCGGCCGTTCCCGCAACCGAAATATTGGCAACAAGGGCATTGTCTATATGGATGTCAGAGTTGGCACTACAGCGAACGGCTAAGTCCGCTCTTGAAGCTCCTGTTAGATTGAGAGTTCTGGTGGGCAAATCTTTAGGAGCACTGGTGCGCCAGACACCGTCACGTGCCAAAAGCTTCACTTCACAGTTGTTGCCGATCGTCACATCCTTGGTTCTAGCATCACGGTCTGCCAGTAGAACACGCCAATGTTGCCATGTGTTTGGCGGTATCGTCAAATTGCCATTGACAGTGCCATTGACGGTCCAACCTGCTGGCAAGGTGCCCGATACAAGTGTGTCACCTCCTGTTCCGGCTGCGCTGGGATCAAGATAACCAATGAGGATGTGTTGTTCCTCCATATCGGCTACATTGGGAGGAAGACCATCACTGCTATCATCAATGATGATGAAACCAAACCCACCCGTGGATACCTGCAAAAAAGTCGAGCCATGATGATGGGCATGGTACCAAAATGTTCCGCCCATGTGGTCAGCTGGAATATCATAAACATAGTCGCCGCCAAAACCACCTTCAAACATCCGTGTCACATCATCCCCCGGCGGCTCCCCAGAGATATGTAGACCATGCGTATGCACATTGGTGATGTTGGGATCTTTAAAATCATTGTGAACGGGTTCGGGTGCTTCATAGGGTAACAAATTGCGAAAGCGTAGGATATATTTGTTGCCAGGTGCCATGTTTAAGGTGGGACCGGGAACGGAATAGCAGCCTCCTTCTTGACGATAGGCACGCGTTGTCAAGCTGCTATCGCCATTGATGATAAAAGTCGCCTCGCCATACTCTAGCACACCGACATAATGGTCGCCTGCATCTGTCCATACAAAGGGTTGTGGGTTGAGGATTTCGTTGCTGATAGTACAGGATTGAGCGTGAGTAGATTGGGGCACGAGCGTGACAGCTATCACAATGGCTATGATCGATAGACTAAAGATGGTAGCACGTTTAGACATGATAAACTCCTTTTGTTATTAAGGATGCGATGGTAGGTGTTGCAATTGGGACCATAGCATCCAGTTGTAAATAAAGATGGAATTAGCAAACAGGTATCAAGCAGGTTGGCTCTACAGCAGCTATACAATGCCTAAAGTAGGAGCAGTCTAACACCTAGTACCAAAGGACTATTAGTAACAAATATCACAAATAGTGATGACAGTTGTCATGTTGTATTTAGATGATAAGTTAGGGTGGAGAAGCGGCCATTTTCCCTCAACAGTCACAACAAGTCATATGCTTCGCGTAGTTAAGGGAGGAGGTGGATGGCGGCTTGGTTGATTAGAGTCTGGTTGGCGAGTTTATTAGGCCAGAGGCTGGCGCTTGCTTACATAAGAAAGTACCACGCGCCTGGCTACCAGGCTGTCCAGCCGCCATCAACGGTCAGGATGGCGCCGCTGACATAGCTGCTGGCGGGGCTGGCTAGGAAGAGGACGGGGGGTCGTATTTCGTGCATTTCGCCCCAGCGTTGCATGGGAATATTTTTGTTGATGAGGGCATTGCCAGCCTCTGTGCCCACCAGCGGTGCGTTCATGGGTGTTTTGAAGGGGCCGGGGCAAATGCAATTGACGGTAATGCCTTGTTGGGCTAGTTCTAAAGCCAGAGTGCGGGTCAGTTGGACAACGGCCCCTTTGGCGGTGGTATAGCTGACCCGCTCGGCCAGGCCCACTAGGCTGAGGGCGGAACCGATGTTGATGATACGGCCGTAGCCTGCAGCCCTCATATGGGGCACAACAGCCCGACACATATGGAAGACACCATCCACATTGACGCCTTGCACGGTGCGCCAATGCTTGTCGGTAATGTCGGCGATGGGTTCACGGATGTTGACACCAGCATTGTTGATGAGGATGTCTAAACGGCCGAATTCAGCCATCCCCCCGGCCACAAAAGCAGCCACTGACGCTGTATCGGTCACATCCAGCACCCGACCCAGCACCTGCCGCCCTGTGGCTGCGGCTAAATCAGCCGCAGCTTGTTGAATATCGGCTGCGGTACGCGCGCCGATGACGAGATCGGCCCCCGCCTCGGCCAAAGCCGTTGCCATTTCTAACCCCAGTCCTTTGGAGGCCCCAGTAATGAGGGCCACTTGTCCCCTGAAATCGAAAAAGTTTTGTTGGTTCATAGCTGTTGTATGGGTGTGATTTACCCCCACCCCCACCCTCACCCTGCCAGGGGGGAAGGTGAGGCTGGGAATCGCCATTTGCATAATCACTTTCATTTTAAGGTTGCAAGACAAGCTTGCCCATGACCTCATTGTTTTGTAGGCGGTGTAGGGCGTTGAGGCCCTGGCTGAGAGGCATGATGCTGTCAATGATGGGTTGTAGACGGCCGTTAAAAACCAGCCCCATCACCTGTTCATAATCAGCAATGGTTCCCATCGAACTGCCGATGATGCTGATCTGCTTACTGAACATATAGCGATTGTCGAACTCGAACTGGGGGCCACTGGTATTGCCCACCGTCAGCAAACGGCCGCCTTTTTTGAGCGCACGCAACGAGGTGAAATAGGTGGCTGCGCCTACATTGTCCACCACCATATCCACACCCTGTCGGTCGCTGGCCTTGAACACGACCTTACCCCACTCTTCGCGCTGGCGATTGATGAGGACATCCGCGCCTAGCGCTTGGGCACGGGCTAATTTTTCATCGTCGGAGCCGACCACATAGATGGGGGTGGCACCTGCTAATTGGGCAATTTGGATGGAGGCACTGTTGACGCCGCCACCTGCACCCACAATCAGCACCGATTCGCCCGCCCGCAAGCGACCGCGCCTGATAAGCGAATGCCAGGCGGTGACATAGACGAGGGAAGCGGCGGCAGCGGCGGCAAAAGTCACATCATCGGGCATTTTGAGGAGGTTGCGTATGGGAACGGCCGAATATTCAGCAAAATGTCCCGGTTTATGCTCGCCCAGCAGGGCAAAGCTGTCACACAAATTGTCGCGTCCCGTCTGGCAAAAATGGCATCGGCCACAACTGAGGGTAGGGTTGATGGCTACCCGGTCGCCAATACTGTATCGAGTGACTTGATCGCCAAGGGCCGTTATCACGCCCGCCCCGTCGCTGCCCATCACATGCGGTAATTTCAACTTCAAACCAGGCCAGCCCGCTAAAACCCACAAATCTAGGCGATTGAGGGCTGCCGCCTGAACCTGTATCAAAACATCCTTTGGCCCAATTTCAGGCTCCGGGACGTCGGTGTAGACCACGTTATCTAATGTGCCGTGTTGGTGGAATACAAGTGCTTTCATACTATGTCAAACCCTTTGAAACAAGTAGGCAGTAGCTGTTTTGTTATAGCCAATACCTTTGCCTAAAGCCAGCAAATAGTCTCGTGTGTGGTTGATTTTGGATGATTTGGGCACAAAATATGCCTCCAGATTCTTAGTACTCAATCGGTATCGGCCTTGTCGCAGAGAGACGGCCGCTTCCAGCACATAGACCTCGTCAAGGGCCGCCACACCTGCATCGCCATGACTATTATTGGCCAACAACCAGCCCCCTGGCCTCAGATATTTTTTACAAGCCTGACCCACAAATCCTGCATATTGGGAGATCAACAAATCGAAGCTTTGCCCGGGTTCAGCAAACCCTTTGCGGTAATCAGTCCCATAAAAGGTCACTTTGGACTCTTGGGGATAGGTCTTTTGTTGGGTTATGAAGTCCAAAACTTCCGGGCTATTGAAGAAGCGTTTGGCCCGTTTATCGCTATCAACATAAACAACATCCGCAAAGACAAAGGAGGGTGTTATATGGACAAAACTGCCTGGGTACAGCACACGCTCAATACCATATTGTTCAGCCAACATTTGGAATAGGTCAAGTCGCTCGAACTGCTTGTTTACAAAATGTTGCTGATATAGGTGAACGGCCGTTTTGTTTATCATATTTCTCCAACAATTTGCCTGTGGATGATAACGTATGGGCTTGGATTGGCAACTTTGGCGAGGCTAGTTAGAATATTTGGCCTATGAATGTGATAACACAGCGGGTACAAGGAAAGTTGTTAGTGGCAAACGGCCGTACTGCCCTCCTTGTCCATAATCTAGAACCGACCGTAGAGGAAACGGCCGATAGCCTTTACCTTCGTTTTGCTTTTGTCTTGCGTGGGGTAGAAACGCCCATTTTCCCGGCTGAATTGTTGGATGATTGGGGCAATCCTGTGCGGAAATGGAAGCTGTATGAGTGGGTTGAGGAGTTTGCGGACGAGTTTCCCCGCGCCGAGATTTTTGGCTTTGATGGTGAGGGCCGTGAGACGCAATGTTTTTTGCGCGATTTGGAATCAGGCGAACGCGTTCACTGTTATGCTTTTGCGGACAAAGTATCGTCCATTCATGACGGGGTGAGGGTGGAGGCGGTGTTGCTGCCAACAGAAGGAATTGGTGAACAGGTGAAGATTAAACGGCCGCTTAAAGGGAAACGGCCGTTTATCAATGCCAAATTAAGCTGGTGGCAGGTTCCCCCAGAAACCAGCGTCTACAACTTTACATAAATGCCGTTTAGTGCAAATACTCCCGCCGTTGTTTCCCCCCTTTTTCATCCAACACAAATTGAATTTGCTGCGCTAACATCATCGGCGTTAAATCCTTGCCAATGAAGCCATCGGCACCCATTTCTGCTGCTTTAGCTTCGTTTTGGGGGGTGTTATAGGCAGTGACAAAGATCACAGGGATGGTAGAAAATTCGCGCAGCTTGTGGTACACCTCCCAACCATCAATATCGGGCATCATCAAATCCACTAGAATCAGATCGGGCATACCATCACGAGCTTTATCCAGACCTTCTAGGCCACTGAACGCTACCTCAGTTTCATAGCCTGCCATTTGTACCATCTCTTGGATCAGTTCGGCCATTTGCGGATTATCATCCACCACCAAAATAACAGTCATAACTTCCTTATTGCCATTGCCAATGCCCAAGATGATAGCATGGGGGATATGGCTCGTCAATTGACATGTATTCGCGCATTATGCTAGAATCGCGCCTTCTATGAGCAAAGTAGTGCGCCTTGTAATTTTGATGCTTTTCTTCCTGTTTTTGGGGCAAAGTTTGCGGTCAGCAGTGGCCTCTGCGCCCATGCGTGGCGAAGCAGAAGACAATCAACAGGCAGTGCTATCTCCCGTTTGGCCGCCCACAATTGGGCAGTGGGCGACAGATATCGAGACCTTGGCCGCTATCAATGGTATAGACCCAGATTTGATAGCCGCCATTGTTCATGAAGAGTCCAATGGCGATCCCCGAGCAGTTAGCCGTGTAGGAGCGGTAGGGCTAATGGGCGTGATGCCCAAAGGCCCAGGGCTGGAGTGGCGACCAGAACCTTCTGATCTGACTGATCCGATGACGAATTTACGCTGGGGTGTGGCTATTATCGCCGAAATTATTCGCCAATCGGGCGGTGATATTCATGCAGCTTTGGCGGCCTATGCCGGAGGATGGGAACAAGTAGACAGTCGGGTGGCGCAAGAGTACGCAGCTAGCGTATTGAATAACTACGGCCGAGCTGTGGCTGTACGTAATCAGGTCTCGCCAGATATTGCGGACCGATGGACAATTGCTATCCAAATTCGGGGCGGTTATGTGCCGTCTGAGGATTTATTAGTGCTAGGTGATCAGCCCGTATCTGGTTTGAAAATGTATGGGGAGCATACGGTCTTTCAGGATGTAGCTGAGAATGGACATCCCTATTTTGTGACGGGGTATGCTGTGCCAGTGGCTTTGGTTGTGCCTTTAAATGATGTGGCCTTCGGTTCTGCTCATGCAGTGGAAGAGGTTTTGCAGGCACGGCTGGATAGGCTACAGGCCAAAAATGAGCAGAGTAACCCCCGCGTTTTATTGGCTTGTCTGCCTAGTCTGAGTCGTTTGCGTGGGCGTAACAGCACACGCTGGTTTGCCCCGTCTGACTGTCCCGCCTGGCATCGTTAAATTTATTATGCCTACGCCTTTTATGCATTTGCAGATTGCGGAACAGATCTGTGTGGTGGCGCAGCAGCGCAACAGCCATCTTCATACACTTTTGCAACAGCAGTGGCCCGCCTTCTACTTTGGCAGTGTGGCTCCAGATTACCAAAGTGTGTGTGGGATTCCGCGTGTCCAAACCCACTTTTATGATTTGCCCATAGAGCCAGATAATCATGGCTATAATATGATGTGGCAGGCATATCCATCACTGACGGATATTGCTGTACTCTCCGCGAAACAGGCCATGTTTGTGGCTGGTTACAGCGCCCACCTACTGTATGATGTCATTTGGCTGCGTGAAGTGGTTGTTCCTTTCTTTTTTCGGGCTGAGAATTTAGGTGAACGTAAGCAGCGTATTTTAGTCCACTTTATTTTGCTGACCCATTTGGACAAGCTAGCGGTGGCAACTTTGCCACAAACGGCCGTGCACACGCTGGCTGCCGCCCACTTTGACCAATGGCTGCCCTTTGCCGAAAATGCGGATTTATTGTCTTGGCGTGACTCTCTGCTGCCTCAACTGCAACCGGATGCACCCCTCAGTACGGTCGAAATCTATGCTGAACGGCTTCGGATGACTCCAACTGAATTTGCTGCTAATTTGGATGATCCTGTTTGGATGGCGGCTAATGTATTTGGCAAGTTGCCGGTGCCAGAGATTCAAAGGATTTTGGCAACGGCCGTTCCCCGCAGTGTCGATTTACTTCTCGATTATTTCAAGTTGGCTTAAGTGTGTCGCAGTTTAAAATTAGAGAAAGGAAAACTGTGGCACCTCAGGTTTGGCGGTTTATTCCGCTGAGTTTTCTATAATAATGAACCGCCAAACACTTAAATAAATCTATCGAGATTGGAGTTAGTAAGCGCAGCGACACAATCTCCAACCTCCTTTTTCACGCATGACTGCGATTCAGCCCTCTCCCATCCGTCAAACTGTTCAGGCCCGTTTTGGCACGACTGCTTATGAAGGGCCAACTGGCACGACCTTAGAAGCATTTATTCAGGAAGCGAGCCCTCAGGTGAACGGCCGAATCGTAGCTGCGCTCAAAGATGGAAAATTGCGTGAACTGTCCCACCCTTTACGGCATGATGCCCAGATTGTGCCAGTGACAACGGCCGCTTCTGATGGTACGCGCATTTATCGCCGCTCACTCTCCTTCCTCATGATTGCGGCGGCGGCTGAACTATGGCCTGGCCGCACCTTCACTATTCACCACTCTATGCCCTTTGGTGGCTACTACTGTGAATGTGATACGGCCGTTCCCTTGACCGTAGTGGAGTTGAAGCAATTACGGCAGCGAATGAGTGCCTTGGTGGCCGCTGATTTGCCCATTAAACAGGTACGTGTGCCGCTAAATGAGGCTTTGACAACTTTTCGCGAGAGCAATGACCCAGAAAAGGCAGACCTGTTTAGCAAACGGCGCAAAGATTATGTGACCTTGTATGAACTGAACGATGTCCGCGACTACTTTCATGGCTTTATGGTTCCTAGCACGGGTTACTTAGAAGTGTTCGATTTGCGTGCTTACCACAATGGCTTCATCTTGCAATTCCCTCGTCGCCATGAGCCGGGCATTTTGCAGTCTTTTGAAGATGAGCCGATTTTGGTGAAGGTGTTCCAGGAGTATAAAGATTGGCTGAAGGTGATGGGTGTGCCCAGAGTGGCTTCCATGAATGAAGTTTTGCAAAATGGCCGTCTCCAAGAAGTCATTCTCGTTGCTGAAGCCTTGCACCAACAACAGTTGGCCGACATCGGCTTTGACATTCATCGCAAGCGGCCACACGTCAAACTGATTCTCATTTCTGGCCCCACCTCGGCCGGAAAGACCACCTTTAGCAAGCGGCTGGCCATTCAGTTGATGGCACGCGGTATTACGCCGATTACAATTGGTATGGACAACTACTTTGTCAACCGTCAACAAACCCCCCGTGATGAAAAAGGCGATTATGATTTTGAAGCTTTGGAAGCTGTCAATGTACCGCTCTTTCATGCACATCTTCGAGCTTTATTGGCAGGCGAAACGATTGTACAGCCTGTGTATGACTTCTTCACTGGAGAAAGTGGCTGGGGAGAAGAGTTAACCATCGGGCCGGATCAAGTTATTATCATCGAAGGGATTCATGGTCTCAACCCGGCCTTGGTGGAAGGTTTGCCGCCTGAATCCCTTTACCGCATCTTTATTTCGGCCTTTACTCAATTAAATTTGGACAAACACAATCGGGTGCCAACTACAGACACGCGCCTATTGCGGCGAATTGTGCGCGATGCAGCTCATCGAGGTTATACGGCGGCAGATACGATCGGCCGTTGGACCAGCGTGCGGCGTGGTGAAAAGCGACACATCTTCCCCCATCAAAATAATGCCAATGTCTTCTTTAACTCTGCGCTAGTTTATGAGCTGTCAGTCCTTAAAACATTGGCCTATCCCCTGTTGTTGCAAGTAGAACCAGGCACACCACAGCGGATCGAGGCCAATCGGCTCATGGCTTTTTTACAGTGGTTCGATCCGATACCTAATGAGGCCCTCCACTATATCGCGGGTGACTCCATCTTGCGTGAATTCATTGGTGGTTCCACCCTGCGGGACTACGAGCCGGGCAATAACCTAAATACGTATAAAAATGTTTTGTAGGAGGAATTAAGTTCCTCAAAGGAACTTGGTCCCTGATCTTCTTAGTGAGTTTCAGTTACTTTTTGAATGGCGCGGGGGGCATCTACATTGAAGTCGCGGGTGTGGGCCAGATGGAGGGCAAATAGCTGTCCGGGTACGATGGTGGCGATGGGGGAGAGCCATTCAGGTAAGGTTTGCGGCAAAGGCAGGGGAATGCGGGCCAGATTTAACAGGTCGGGTACGTCGCTGATGCAGATGATTTCGGCTTGGCGCTGGCGTAGGGTTTGGGCGAAGTCGCTCATTTCAGCTTGCATTTTACCGGAGGGGGTGATGAGGAAGACGGGGAAACCTGGCTCGATGAGAGCCAAGGGGCCATGCAAGAAGTCGGCACTACTATAGGGTTCGACAATGGTGTAGCTGAGTTCTTTCATTTTGAGGGCCATCTCGAAGGCAGTGGCGTAGTTGTAGCCACGCCCGATAACAATAGAACGTTCCATGTAGCGATAGCGGGGGGTTATGTGGGCGATGGTATCGTTCATGCTGAGGGTGAGGGAGACGGCCGTTGGCACACCCTGAAGTGCCTCTAATTGCTCGTTATCTCCAGCTAGCTCTGCGCCCAGAAGGGCAATAGCCATGAGGGCGCTGCTGTAGGTTTTGGTGGCGGCCACGGACTTTTCTAGGCCTGCTTGTAGGTTGATGACGAAATCGCCTTGCTGAGCCAGGGGGGAGTTGAGCGTGTTGGTGAAGACGGCCGTCAACACGCCTTGTCGTTTGGCCTCGGCCACAACGGAGACAATATCTGGACTTTTTCCGCTCTGACTGATGCCTAAGACCAAAGCTTTGCCAAAGTGGGGCGGTTTCTGATAGATGGTGAAAAGGCTGGGTGTGGCCAAAGCCACAGTGAGGCCATTTAATGCACCCAAAACATATTGCGCATAGCGACCAGCATTGTCACTGGTTCCGCGGGCGGCAATAACGACATGACTAATGTCCCGATCTTTAATGGCCTGGGCTAGTTGGCTGATGATCGGCCGTTCGTGCAGCAGCACACGTTCGAGGATGGTTGGTTGTTCGTGGATTTCTCGGTAAAGATGGGTGTTTTTTAGAATCATAGGATGAGGCAGATTAGAGATTGGTTGCTTTGCTGACGCCATTTCCAATCACTAATAACATATTTTGCCATTAATAATTGTTGTTTTGACCTTGTAATCGGCCGTTAACAGTACCAAATCAGCATCGAAGCCAGGGGCGATTTGGCCTTTGCGCTCAGACAAGCCAAGCAAACGAGCCGGGATGGTGGTGACAGTGGGAAGTACTTCGGCTAAGGAACAGCCTGTGAAGGCCATGAGATTGCGTAGGGCCGCATCCAGAGGCACGATGCAGCCTGCTAATGTACCATCAGCCAACTTGGCTTCATCTTCGCTGACATAGACGATTTGGTCGCCAATGTGGTACTGACCAGGAGGCATGCCCATGGCGGCCATGGCATCGGTAACGATGTTGAGGCGCTGGCCAACGGCTTGCCAGATGAGTTTGACAAGGGCCGGGTGGATATGTATGCCATCAGTGATGAGGCCAATGGTGACGCGCTTGTCGGTTAACACAGCTGCCAGCAGTCCTGGTTGGCGATGGTGTAGGCTAGGCATGGCGTTGAAGAGATGGGTGGCGTAGCGGATACCAGCCTCGATACCGTGCATGCCTTCATCGTGATTGGCCATTGAATGGCCGGCGCTGACGATTACACCACGTTGGCTTAAAGTGAATGCTAGTTCTAATGCGTTGGGAAGTTCGGGGGCGAGCGTGACAAGGGAAACGGCCGTTTCTGGCGACCAATTTAACTGTGCCGGCGGTGGGGGTGGTTGCAAGTGGTTGGCGTTGTGTGCCCCCTTTTTGGCGGGATTGAGGAATGGGCCTTCTAGATGGAGCCCCAGCGGTTCGGAGCCAGTGAAGGTAGACGGCCGTTGTCCCATAACCTGCTGCGCTAGGGCCATCGTGGCTAGGGGTGAGGTTATAATGGTGGGCAAAAATGAGGTAACCCCATATTGTGGTAATTGAGTGGCAACGTCCCAAATGGTGCGAGGATTATGGGTGAAGCCGAGGCCAAAACCGCCATTACATTGCAAATCGATGAAGCCAGGGACGAGCGGGGCACCCTCGGCGTTGATGAGATGGGCTGCGGCGGGCGGGACAAGGTCGGAGGTGGCGGCGATGGTTTGGATACGGCCGTTTTCAATCAAAACCGACCTGTTGACTAATACATCATGGGGGGTGATTAGCGTTGCATGTTGAATACACAGCATATAACTCATTGCCTCAAAAACAAACCAGCCGCCCAAGACGGCGGCTGTAGGGATGACCCTGGAAGGACTCGAACCTTCAACCTGCTGATTAAGAGTCAGATGCTCTGCCAATTGAGCTACAGGGCCGTATACAGTCGGGATTATAGCCAAAGTCAGGAGGCTGTCAAAGAGCATTTCACAGGTCGGTATGAGTATGAATGAGGCTCTGAGCTTATCGCTTAACTAGCGAAAAAGTTCTAGTTAAGATTTGGGGATTACTCTGAATGATGGTAAAAGTGGGCGAAAGGTCATCATCGAAGCTGACTGGGTTAGTTCTTGGAGAAAGTCATGTATATTTTGGACGACATCGGCCGTTTACCGGCTCCTTGTGACAATTGTGCCATTGCCACCCAGCCGTTAATGGCAGGAACGGCCGTTACCTACCAAGCCCAATCCTTTACCCTAACGCACGGACTGTTGGAAGGCCACCGTTTTGCAGTTAAACCGATTGTGGCTGAGGAGCACTTGCTTTCTTGGGGGATGCCTTTTGGCACAGCCCTGCGCGACATTGCGCCAGGAGAGGTGCTGTGTAACGCAGGTGTTTTGCAGGAATTGCGCTCACGGCAGCTTGATTTTGACCTGCCCAGCCAGCCAAATTTTGTTGATAAGATTCCACCTTTTGTGGATGTGCTTATAGAGGCACAAAATTTTGCACCACTACCCCGTTATACAGAAACGCACACGTTTCTAGGCTATCGGCGTCGTGGTGGGCGGGGTGTGGGCACGCGCAATATGATCGTGTTGTTGGCAACAAATGTCTTGGTGTCAGGTTTTGTGCGTCGCTTGGAGTCAGAATGTGTGGGAATGACGGCCGTTTATCCACATATTGATGGTATTGTGGCTGTAGCTCACACAGAAGGCAGCACAGCCAACAGTAACAATCACGAATTGCTGCTAAGGACATTGACTGGCTTTATGGTACATCCTAATGTAGCAGCGGTGCTGGTGGTGGATTCAGCCCCGACTGGGGTGACAAACGAAATGCTGCATGACTATATGGTAACGCGCGATTATCCCTTAGCTGCGATAAGGCATGATTTCTTCAGCCTGAGCAGCTCCTTTATGGCCGACTTGAGCCGCGCCCAAACTATCGTTGCTGGGTGGCTGGACGAGGTGAATACCTTAGTACGTACCGTCGAGCCATTAAGTGAATTGAAGATCGCCCTACAATGTGGTGGTTCGGATGCCTTTTCTGGCGTGTCTGGTAATCCTTTGGCAGCCTGGGTGGCCAAGGAGGTGATTGCTCAAGGCGGTGCGGCCAATTTGGCGGAGACGGATGAATTGGTGGGGGCAGAGGCTTATATGCTGCAGAAGGTGCGGGATGGGGCAGTAGCGGAACGATTTTTGGCGGTGATCGGCCGTTTTAAGGAGTGGGCGGCTTGGCATGGCCAGTCGGCTGAGGGCAATCCCTCCGGTGGCAATAAATATCGGGGTTTGTACAACATTTATCTTAAATCTTTGGGGGCGGCCACAAAACGCCACCCCGATGTGTCTTTGGATGCGGTTATTGAGTACGGTGAACTGATGCGGGAGCCGGGTTTTTATTTTATGGACAGTCCTGGTAATGATCTGGAGAGCATTGCGGGACAGGTGGCGGCGAGTTGCAACCTCATCTTTTTTGTGACAGGCAATGGTTCGATCACTAATTTTCCCTTTGTGCCTACCATTAAGATTGTTACAACGACGGCGCGGTATGAGTGGCTGGCACAAGAGATGGATGTGAATGCCGGGGCCTATTTGGATGGTACGCCTCTACCAAAATTGGGGGCAGCCACGCTGGATTTGACTGTGGCAGTCGCTTCAGGCCAGCGCACCGCGGGGGAGAAAGCGGGTCATGCTCAGGTGCAGTTGTGGCGGAATTGGCCGTTGAGTGAACGTCGGAAGGCTGCGGTAGGAGCGGTGCCGGTTTTGGGACGGCCGTTAGCCATTAAACCTTTGTCTCAAACACCACCATCTATAGCCGTTCGCCCACGCCGTATGGGTCTTATCTTGCCTACCAGCCTCTGTTCTGGCCAAATCGCGAGGATGGCGGTGCAGCGGCTCAAGCAGTTGCTGCTGACACAGCTTGATGATGTGGTGACGCTGGTTCATACTGAAGGCTGTGGTTCCTCAACGGAAGGCGAATATGTACAGACAATGTTAGGGTATGCTACACACCCTCTGGTGACACACTGTTTGTTGTTGGAGCATGGCTGTGAAAAGACGCATAATGATTTTTGGCGACAGGCAATGAGGCGGATGGGCATTGATCCAGCACGTTTTGGTTGGGCTAGTGTGCAAGGGGACGGGGGTATTGAGAGCTCATTAGGGAGGATATTGAGCTGGTTTGAGGAGAAATTAGCTCAAGGAACTGCCACGCAGGCCACAGAGACTGGTATGGCGTCGGTGCGGCTGGGTTTGATGACTGAAGGAGGCTATGGTGAGGCAGCGGCTGCTGCTCTGACGCAGCTTGCACACTTGTTGGCGGGATCGGAGGGGACTGTGGTTGTACCTGCCGGTGATCCCTTGTTGGAGACGGCCGTTTTCCGAGACATTTTGCGGCAGAAGCCACGGCCTACATTGGCCTACGCCCAATCGGTTCAACAGCCAGGCCTGCACATCATGACAACGCCTTCCACATATCCAACAGAAATTGTGACCGGGTTGGGGGCAACTGGCGTGGCAGGGATTTTGTCTTGGGTTACTTCTCGACCAGGCCAAGGGCATCCTTTGTTGCCGGTGTTGCATGTTGGTGGGGCTTCGGCCGTTCCGGTCCCTATTCAGGCTGATCTGGACTATATCTTCACTGATGAGGCTCAGGACAGCGCAAACCAATTGCTTTCACTTTTGGTCACCACCTTAAACGGCCGTTACACACCCCGTGCCTATCAATACCATAATGTGGGCTTTCAAATCACGCGAGGTCTGTTGGGCATATCATTGTAACTTTCCAGATTTCGGTTAGGGAGAGGGGTAGGGGGCTTCCCGTGTGGGTGCAATTATATTAACGGTGTGCTATCTACATGGACACCTTTTTGAGTGAGGTGTCATCGTACCTTAGATAGCGAATAGTCGTCATCCAATCGTTGAGTTAGATGGGCGTATGAGGAGTAGAGTACATATCAAGAAGTAATCTGCGAAACCCCATGGGCTGAAATTGTCAAATTGCCTGTTATGAAATAGAAGGTCGAGACGACAATTTAAGTAGCAGTGTCGAAAAGATTGATGCGTTGCAGTAGTAACTAACATTTTTGGAGGCATATCATGTATCGGAAAATCGCAGTTGTATTCTCTTTTGTATTTGTTCTTTTACTCACGGGCACGGTCTGGGCCGAACCAAATACGCCCCAGCACACAGATCCCTTATGGGAAGTGTCCTATTGGAATAACAAAACGCTTTCTGGTTCGCCAGTTGTCCACACAACCGAAAGCAATATAGATTGGAATTGGGGCCAGGGCGGCCCCGCCCATGTGGGTAATGATAACTTCTCTGCCCGCTGGACAAAATTTATAGATGTCGAGGCTGGCTCTTATCGGTTCACGGCTACAGCCGATGATGGCATTCGTATTTATGTTGATAACAACCTGATAATCAATGCTTGGAGCGATCATCCAGCACAGACTTATGTAGCGGATATCCATCTGACGCATGGGCATCACCAAGTGACGGTTGAATATTATGAGCATACTGGCTACGCTGTAGCAAAAGTAAGTTGGGCGGCCACATCTGCACCTATCACTGAATGGCGGGGTGCATATTTTGATAATAAAAACTTAAGTGGCGTACCTTTATTTATACGCAATGATGCCCATATCAATTTTGATTGGGGTTATGGTGGGCCGGGCAACGGTCTTGCCAATGACCATTTCTCGGTGCGTTGGTCACGCACTCTGAATTTGCAAGCAGACAATTATACGTTCACAGTTACTGGGGATGATGGTGTTCGTTTGTGGGTTGATGGTCACCTGTTGATTGATAAGTGGTTTGATCAAGCAGCAACAAGCTACTCGGGTACGATCTACGTCAGTGGTTCGACCGAGGTGGTAATGGAATATTATGAGAATGCGGGGCGAGCTGTGGCCCAACTGTGGTGGACGAGGGGGGGAGGGACGCCACCCCCACCACCAACTGGTGATCCAGTGATTGTGGATGAGTCCGATGCTAGTTTTGTGCGCGGTGGTTCAGCCACGGCTTGGCACACAGCTAATGTTGGCTATGGCAATGATATGATTTGGACGAAGAACAATGATCGTCTACGTTCTAATTATAATTGGGCACGCTGGTATCCTAATTTGGTAGTAGCCCAGTATGAGGTGTTTGTTTTTATTCCGGCCAATAATGCCACCACGCGGCAGGCTCGATATTGGATTTCTCATCGTGATGGTTATACCTTGCGGGTTGTGAACCAGTTGGCCTATAGCAATGAGTGGGTGTCTTTGGGCACTTATTGGTTCCAAGGCAACAATAATGATTATGTGTCATTAGCGGACGTGACGTTTGAGCCTTTTTTGAGCCGTCGAGTAGGTTATGATGCTATAAAATGGGAAGTCCGCTGATGCGGTAATAGCCCTGGGTTTTGACAAAACGGCCGATCTTCAATGAGGATCGGCCGTTTTTGTTTGTGCCTTGACATAGCTAACAAATTATATTATTATAATTAATAATATTATCAATATTGATAATGAAGGACTTTCTTTTTTTATGGAACTAGCCAGGATTGATCTGATCTTGCACCCAGTACGTTTACGAATTTTACAGACGCTAACGGCAGAGTCTCTTACCACACAACAGATTTCGGAACGGTTGGAGGATGTGCCAACTTCCTCCATCTACCGTCATCTCAAGCTACTATTAGATAATGAACTTGTGGTTGTGGCTGAGACACGCCCTGTGCGTGGGCTTGAGGAAAAGTTTTATCGCTCGGCGCAGGTGGCTCACCTGGGGGCAGAGGATTTGGTAGGATTAACGGCCACTGATCATATCCGCTACTTTACTACTTATACAATGAGTTTGTTGCAAGGCTTTAGCAGTTATGTGCAGCAGGCGGAGGCACAGGGCAAGCTGGATTTTGTAGCGGACAAGGTGGGCTACACAGAGATTACTATTTGGGCCACGCCAGAGGAGCTACAAGTTGCCATGCAAGCTATGAATCAAGCTGTGCTGCCCTTGTTACAAAATGAAGCGGGAAACGGTCGTCGTCAGCATAAATTAGCGACGATTAGCTACCCTGTTCTGCCAGGAGAGTAATCATGTTCAATTTTGCTTTATTTGGCTTGCTCCTTGTAATCTCTTTACCGGGAATCGTAATTGTAGTTCCCCGGCTCATCAAACGGCAAATGCAATTGATTCAGACGAAAGTTGAGCCAGACCAATTAGTGCCACCGCAAGGCGTATTGGTAGCTGTTGGTCTTGCACAAACCCTTCTCTTTGTTGCCATTCCGGCGGCGATAGGAACAGTTTTAGCCTCACGAGCGGGTTTTGCTGCACCTGTTTTGACCGCTTTGTTGACGGCTGAGCCAGTTGGGCCACTGCTGCGGGCATTTTGGCTGCCAACATTGCTCTTGACGACTTTGGCGACAGCAATGATGTTGGCTGCCTATTATGGTTGGGCACGTCCTCGTCTAGATAGGCCGACGTTGCAGCTTATTGAGTCGCAGCGGTTGGATTTGGGATTGGGCGGCCGCTTGCTGTATGGTGGTATTGTGGAAGAGGTGTTGGCGCGCTGGGGCTTGATGACATTGTTTGTATGGTTGGGAAGTTTATTGGTAGGAGAGGTAACAGCCGTTATCATCTGGATGGCCATTATTCTCTCTGGTGTGCTGTTTGGGCTAGCCCATATGCCCAGCTTGTTGGCGATGGGAGCACGAAAATCGGCCGTTTTTGTCATCACTGCCATTAGCCTGAATTTATGGGTATCATTGGTTTTTGGTTGGCTGTTTTGGCAATATGGGCTGGTAGCAGCTATGCTATCCCATATGCTGCTGCACCTTTTGTGGTATCCTGTAGATCGATTTTATTGGTCCAAACAGATGGAAAGTCATGCCCCAACCTTCTCCTGAGCGCACCTCATTCTTGCCCGTCGATGTACGTTGGGAAAATAAGCACCATTTTTCTGGAAGCGGATATGGATGGTCAACAACTTTGGGAAACCTTTCCAGGTGAAGGCGATTATCCCAACTTATCCGTGACCAAAAACATGTAGCGCATCTGATACGACCAATGCTAAAGTGAGTTCTGACTTTGACGATTCACTCTCTAAAGAAATAGAGTCAGTCAGGCTTGCCCGCAAGAGATTGGCGCGATCACGAATAGGATGGTAATTAAATGGATGTTGGGCCATGAAATGTACAATGTCAAGGATCTGTTTTTCGTTTAGATTCAAGCGGCTTGCCTGAGCCGGATAGCGGATCAAAAGGTGTATCAAGTAATAGAGCGATAACAAACATTGCGGTGTTTGTTCCGTCTCAAAATGAACCTTGACAGCTTGGCACACTTGGTCAACTCCCTGTTCCATTTGCCCTAAATGAGCTTGGGCCACACCTAAGCTAGTTTGATTGTAAGCAATATAAGTTGGCATACCAACTTCTTCAGCTATGGCCATCCCCTCAGAACAGCATTGCACTGTTGTTGCGAAATCACCTATCTCATTTGCGACCAGGCCAAAGTCGGCTAGAGCCATCACCAGATGGGGGCGGCTGTTCAGCTTGCGCAAAAGCATGATAGCCTCTTCATGATAGCTCCGTGAGGCAGGTAGTCGATCACCTGCCTGTGACCAGGTTTCCCAGCCCAAGAAGTTCAATGCTCTGGCAATGCCCCGTTTATCATCAATAGACTGACTGATAGCTAAACTTTCAAGCCAATAAGCTTCAGATGCTTTATAATCCCCAAGACAATTCGTGGCCCAGGCTAAAACGCCTAAAGTGCTGGCAATATAATCGGGCCGACCTAAAGCACGGGCTATATCTAAACATTCTAAAGCCAACCTATGTCCAAGTTCAAATTCGCCGAAGCTGGTAGCCAATACGCTTCGCAGGTCCAGGCAATGAACGAGAGATATTTTATTGCCAAGTTCCCGGCTCATTGTCAGTCCTACTTGAAGATATTCCTCAGCTGCTGCCCGATCTCCATTGGCATTAGCCACATCTCCCAACAATCTGTAAGCCCAAGCCTGATCACTGCTAACCAACGGTAACGAGTTTGCCCTATGCAAATAGTTGGCTGCTGTTTCATGTTGACCGAGATGAATACAGATATCAGCTTGACGGACAAGGAGCATTGCCAACACCTCTGCCAGCATGGGCTGCTTGGCTATACCTTCAACGCGGTCAAGGATGGTAATTGCCTGTTGTAAGGCATGGCTGGCTTCCTCATAACGACCTGAAAGGGCATATACCTCATGCAATGGCGTTATAGCTTGTGCCAGCGAATCAAGGATTTGATTTTGAGCCCCATATGCCCAAGCTGCTCTGATATTGTCTAATTCCCCTTCAATATCTAGCAAAGCGCGATGCTGCTCAGGCCCGTTTAGGATGATAGTGCGCTTAGCTAGATACTCCAGATAGTAGGTGCTATGCTGTGCTTGGGCAACTTGCGCTGCATATGCTCTAGAGGCCAGCTTCTGGGCCAGAAATTGGCGTAGAAGTTCATGAACGTGATAACGTTCCTCCTTGAGTTGCAGCCAAGATTTATTCACTAGCATGATCAAAACTGGGTAAGGGGCAGCAGCTACGTGTTGGGCTGCCTCCCGTGTGAAGCCGCCTCGAAAAATAGACAGATGTTCCAGGGCGTGTTGCTCAGTTTGATCGAGCATTTGCCAGGATTGCTCAAGCACAACGTACATGGAACGGTGTCGTTCTGGCAAATTACGCTCATAGCCAGTCAATATATCTAGACCTCGCTCTAGTTCCTCTACCACATCAGATATTTTGAGTGCACGCAACCAAACGGCCGCTAGTTCAAGTGCGAGGGGGATGCCTTCAACAATTTGGCAAATTTGCATGACATCTGATAGGTGGTCATTAACATCAAAATTGGTTTGCACACGGCTAGCATGGTGGGCAAAAAGTTGAGCTGCATCGACCAGAGGAGAGCGATTGCCATTCATATCAGCTGAATAGCGCATGCCAGTAATAGGATGAAACCACTCTTCACGCAGATTGAGTGCTTCGCGTGAGGTGACTAATAATTTGATGTTAGGGCAGGTGGTAATGATTTCGTCGACGTAGAGTGTGCCATCAAGCAGATGCTCAAAATTGTCCAGTACCAACAACATTTGTTGCTGCTGCAGATAGTTACGTAACTGTTGCCAAGCCGGTTCCTGACCATGGAAGCGAAAATTAACTGCTTCAGCAATAGCTGAGGGTATGTGGTTGGTGTTGGTTACAGGTTGGAGCGGAACGAAAAAGACCCCGTTAGCAAAAGTAGGGCGAGTTGAGGTAGAAGTCTCAGTTTGGGTTGAGGTTGGGACAGCAGCAAGTTGTTTGGCAACGGTCAGGGACAAGCGTGTTTTTCCTATGCCGCCTGGCCCGATAAGCGATAATAAGCGACACGTTGGCTGCTTGAGGCGACGAACAATTTCCTCTACCTCTTGCGCTCTGCCAATGAATGGTGTGGGGGAAGACGGAAGTTGGCTGATGGCCTGTTTTTGCGTTAGGGTGGGCTGAGGCACACTTGTTGGTGGGTTACTTTCTGAATCACTCCTTCCCGATGCCGGAAACTGCTGGGTGCGAATTGCTTCAAACAGCTTGGTTGTTTCTGCTTGAGGAAGGACACCTAGCTCTGTCTCTAGAACGCGAATACAGATTTCATATTGGCGTAGGGCGACTGCTTGTTGCTCAGCTAGGGCATAGAGTTTCATGAGATGCCGATGGACAGGTTCGTGTAGAGGGTCGAGTGTTAGCCAATGTTGTGCATGTTGGATAGCAACTTCGTAAGTGGCTTGTTGGGTGTGCCAGTTAACTAGAGCAGCTAAAGCATTGTTGAGCTTTTGGCGTAATTGTGTGGCCTGCCATGTCTGCCAATCTTCAAAGACAATGCAGTTAGATAGGCTAAAGCCAGCCAGAAAATCATCGTGATAGAGGTTAACGGCCGTTGCCACTTGTTCTGCTTGCTCTGCATTCGTAATAGATTGATCAGCCGTATCCTGAAAGGTCACGGTATCCACCCAAAGTTCTGCGGTTGGATCAAGGTGTACGTGGGTAGTATCTGCCAGGAGAATTGGTTCGGGCAAACGCTTTTTGAGCAGCGAAAGCTCTCGTCGCAAATTGTTACGTGCGTTGTCTGTCGAAAATTCGGGCCATAAGAGGCCTAATAACGTTTCTCGGCTTTGTGGTCGTTGTGTGACGGCGAGATAAGCTAATAGAGCCAATCCCTTGCGCCGACCGAAGGCGATGCTTTCATCCTGGTAAATAAGGCGGGGAGAGCCAAACAGATATAGTTTGAGCAACATGGGGCATTGTACCTTGAAAAAGCGCGATCCTTCAAATTTCCTTCTGGAGGAATGGAAAAGGAATGGGGCGGGAACGGCCGTCTTCTATTCTGTTCTCATATTGTTTATTGAGTATGGGCGCAGCCAAAAAGCTGCACCCAAATTAAAAATAAGGAAGGTAATAAATGAATAGTAAGATTAATCGTACCCCCCTGACAATAATTGTAGGTTCTGTTCTCATAGTCATCGCTGCTGTCGTAAGCACGTTACTCTTCAGTTCAGCCGCTCAGGCCAAGCAGCCCGAAGTGATTGAATTTGATGTAGCTGAAGATATGTATCGCTTCATCTTCGATCAAGATGTAGCCTATGATGATGGATTGCCTGCCGATGGCAGCAGCTTCATCACCCGAGGCTATCTTTACCCAGTAGGTACCCTGAATGAGAGCAACGGTGTGAACCCTGATGGATCCCCTGAATATCCAGATTTGGTCATTGGTGAATGGATTTGTCAAGGCTATATGATCAATGATGCTGGACATGCCACTGAAGGTGTATGGGTCTTCTCCACTCAATTTTTCCAATTTGGTGACGAACCAGGCGCTGAAACCATCACTACCATAGGCTATGAATTGGCTGATGTGGGCGAGGCCATCTCACGGGCCATTACTGGCGGCACAGGTAAATATAATGACGCTCGTGGTGAGAGTCAACAAACATTGTTAGGTCTCAATGCATCCGAAGGTGTCAATCTGCGCGTTCAAATCGTGCCCAATAAATAAAAACTGTCGTTGAGGATGACCACAGGGGTCGTCCTCAACTTGTGCCCCCCGATAGAGCAAGCACAAGGCACCGCCCTTACTAAAATCCAAATGGAACCTATACAAAAGAGGCAATATAAGAAGATGACAACAATAAAGCTAAGTAACAAGAGCCCCAATGAGTTCCTGCATGATTTGGGGTCGGTTTGGTTACCGGAAATTGCCGATTTAGATGTGCGTTTAAGCAGCAGCCCGCCAGCACGGATTGCCGACATTAACTGTGGCACAGGCTGGTCGAGTATTGGCATGGCTAAAGCTTATCTGCAGGTACGCGTTGATGGTTTCGATCTGGATGAAACCTCGATTAAGATTGCCTGGGCCAATGCTCGCCGAGAAAAGCTGACGGATCGGGTCACTTTTCATACTAGAGATGTAGGGGATGGTGTGCTCAACGGCCGTTACGATTTAGTAATTGCTTGTGACTGGAGTCGCTCACTCAGCACCCCAATCGGGGTGCTGGCCACCATGTGGCGCTTGGCTGGTGATAAAGGCACTATTCTTGTGGTGGCGCAGCCTACGAATGATACCTTGGGCCGTTATGCTCTAGTTGCAGGTTTCCGCAAAGTAGAGATTTTGCCTATCAAGAACTGTTTCTATCAAATTTACCGCTTGCATCGCTAGTGTTACAGATTGTTCTGGCGCAGCCCGCGTTAGCAAGTGCCTTTTTAGAGTGCTGTGAAGTGACATTTCGCAACACCAGGAGAAATTATCATGTCCCGAACAATGAATACTTTAACCGAAGAACAAGAAGTGCAACGAGATGCCTTTGTCGAGCGAATTCTGACAGCGGCAGGTGGTGCCTTTGACATATTCACCATGCACATTGGTTATCGGCTTGGCCTTTATCAGGCTTTGCAAACGGCCGAATCCATGACCCCCGTTCAATTAGCCACGCACACCCAAACTCAAGAGCGGTACGTACGTGAATGGCTAGAACAACAAACTGTTGTAGGCATATTAGAAGTAGAAAACCCAGAAGCAACCCCTACTAGGCGCCGCTTCCGTTTATCGCCTGCTCATGCCGAAGTCTTGACTGACACTAACAGCCCTAACTACGTCCTGCCGTTGGCCCCCATGATCGCCGGTGCTGTACGGCCGATTGAACAACTACTGCAAGCCTTCCAAAACGGCAATGGCGTACCTTACAGCGAGTATGGCACTGATTTTCGAGAAGGTCAGGGAGCCATCAATCGTGTCACCTTTTTACAAGACCTGCCTCACGAATGGTTGCCCGCCATTCCTGATGTCCATGCCCGTTTGCAGACCACCCCTCCAGCTCGTGTGGCTGATATAGGTATGGGCGCAGGTTGGTCCAGTATTGGTATTGCCCAAAATTACCCTCAGGTTATTGTGGATGGCTTTGACCTAGATGCTCCTTCAGTGGAATTAGCCCGTCACAATGCTCGCGAGATGGGCCTAAACGGCGAGGTTAGCTTTCATGTTCGAGATGCGGGTGATCCCACCTTAGCTGGACAGTATGACTTAGTCATGGCCCTGGAATGTATACATGATGTGGCTGATCCTGTGGCTGTATTGAGCAAAATGCGCCAATTGGCGGGCAAAGACGGCGCCGTTATCATTGCTGATGAGCGGGTGGGCGACAGCTTTACGCCAACGGGTAACGATGTAGAATGGATGATGTATGGTTGGAGTGTGTTACACTGCCTGCCTGTTGGTTTGGATGATGGCTGTCAGGGTCACTGTTCAGCGGCCACCGGAACCGTTATGCGTACTGCCACCTTGCGCCAATATGCTCAAGAGGCTGGCTTCCGCGATGTGGAAGTGTTGCCTATAGACAACTTCTTCTTCCGGATATATCGGCTACATCAATAAATATTGATTATGAGACATCCGATTTCTCCCGGAAATCGGATGTCTGTTCTGTTGAACGGTGTATCTCACAAATATAGAATCTGTTCCATATTTTTGCTAGCAATAATGTGGAACAGTCGCCTGTAACCTAACGATTTCCTTATTTGACCGAACCGGCAAAATTGAGCAATGGGGCATTGCTGAGCTGCTGGGCAATACGTTTGAGTTGGCTGTCTTTGCCGACACCCTAAACGTCCCAGGGCATCCAGTGAGGCAAAAACGGCCGCCGAAACACGACTAGCCTGAACATCTAGTCCCATCAAGGCCACTGTTGCTGTGGGCGAGAGAGGCACAGTCAGGGCATCTAGTTGTGTGAGTGGTTGTTGGCCCTCACGAGCCAGGCCATAAAGCCAACGAGGGGCAGTTTGCTTACCAGACAGAATAGGAAATATTGCTTTATTACTCTTTAACATTGACAAAAGCCTTTGGGCATCTTGGTTGTTATCAGCTAAAAGCTTAGGCACAGAGCTACTGGCA
The DNA here is from genome assembly GCA_965223555.1 of Promineifilaceae bacterium (SeqCode). GTDB lineage: Bacteria > Chloroflexota > Anaerolineae > Promineifilales > Promineifilaceae > CBDCWU01. Next base: position 99,252 of record CBDCWU010000007.1, on the reverse strand, counting down.
CGCATCACCAATGCTTGCCCAATTCTTTGCCAATCGTAGCTTGAAACGGCCGTTGCCTGAGCCAATGGGTAAAAGAGGTTTGCACAAAGAACACCAGCAATGGGCATTGGACTAGCCAATTCAATTTTATTAGTTCGTGAGATTCTTCTCACTCCGGTTTTCCCACCCAGCGGTTGGAGATAATCACACAAGGCTACCGCGAATTTAGTACTAATACCAAACTCGCCTTACTTTTATTCAGGTGCTTGAACCGCAATAGCAACCAAATCATCGCCGGAGGCCACAGCCAGGCTCCTTAAGCCATAGAATGCTTTGCCGGTTTCTGGTGAATACACGGCCGTTAATTCCTGCCCTAAAGGATCGAGAATGCGTCCTAATAAAGCCCCTACTTGAACCTGATCGCCAATCTCAAATTGTGGATACCATAGCCCTTCAATGGGTGCCGTGACAAAGCCACTCCAGTGCCAGCGTTTGGGTTTAGATTTGGGATTTGGAGCCATTGTCTCAATCATGTCTAAATGGGACATGACGCGAAGCAATCCGTCCCTGGCTTGGGAAATTAGGTCTGGCTGGCGCGAGCCTAACTCCCCAATTTCGATCAGTAGCGAGACAACACCGGCTCGCGTGGCAGCGGCGTGACTGTTGCCGCCACCAGCTGAGGGACTGCCAATGATGTGTGGTAATCCATACGCTTCGGCACATGCCACTGTGCGGCGATCCTGCGCTTTGTCTCCTGATAGACGATAACCAACAAAAGGTAGAAGCCCTTCTTTCATTTCTCCGCCATGAAGGTCGATGAAGAAATCGGCCGTTTTTATCAAATGTTCAAACAGCCAGGCCACCAAGCGTTCTGTTGGCCTACCCTTGACATCGCCAGGAAATACGCGGTTAGGGTTGAGCCCATCTAAAGGGGAGTAAGTAATGCGATGCTCATAAAAAGATGGGGGATTGGCAATAGGGCAGGCAATCACCTGACCGCGAAGCTGTTGGGGATCGATTTTTTGGGTTAGCTCGCGAACAGCTTCCATACCCACATATTCTGTGCCATGTACGCCGCCCAAAATAGTTAAGCGTGATCCCGGCTGTGCGCCATTCAGCAATACAATGGGAACCTGAACTGTTGCCACACCGACGTTAACAGCACAAAAGCCAGAAGCCATCTTGCCTGGGTTTGCTCGAATCGAAGCGATTTGTAAGGTCATGAATGCCTATCCTTAATAACAACTGGGTGCCAGTTTCCAATTTACGTCAAAGCCAAATTGAAACAAACCAACTTTGGCTCCGTCATCTCCTGGAGCGAAAATTTGATTTCCTCTCGCCCTAGACCAGACCCCTTACTGCCGCCAAAAGGCATCGCATCAATGCGATAGTCGGTGCTGTCATTAATCATTACCGCACCGCAATCGAGACGCGCTGCCACTTGAAAAGCAGTATTCAGTCAGATCGTTGCTTTTGATGCCTTCGGAGGCGATGGTGCGTAAAAAATCTTCATGCTCTGCCGAAATGTTGTCAGCTGCCTGTTGCAAAATGCGCATACGTTCGTGTACTGGCAAATGGCGAGCGTGCTCAAATCCAGCCACGGCCGACTCAATCGCCGCCAACATATCGGCTTCCGTCGCATGTGGCACACTGTCTACGACTGTATTATCTTGCGGATTAAGCACATAATCGGTCTGCGTCCCTGCTACCCACTCTCCATTTAATAGCATCTTCATTGTGTGTCCTCTCTTTCAGCCTTTTGCTGGATCGGCAGCAAATCAGATCATGTGGCAAAGTCGCAACGCATCGAGCACGGCCGCATGGATTGGGCGGCTGCTCACCGCGCTGCCAATGCGATATAGCTCGTATCCTGTCTCCCAAGTACCTCGAGATGGCTGCGGTTCGCTAGCCAGCAAAGTGGGGATGTCCGTCACTCCTTTGTTGCACGCCTCTTGTCGCAATGCGTCATAAAGCTCGGCCGTGGGTGTCGTCCCTTGCTGAATGATGACGTGGTCAGTCATAAAGCTGTGTTCGCTGTCGGTTAGCTCATGTGTAAACGTCGCCTTAAGTTGATCCCCCACACGTTCAACACGCGTAATATGCAGGTCGATATGCACGGGAATGGCGTGTTGCTGGAACCTTTTACGATGCATAACCCGTTCGGAGCCACCCATCTCTTCGGCCAATTGGGCGTCGATGGTGACAAAGTTGACCTGCGCCCCAGCCAGTGCTAAATGGATGGCACAGCTTGGCGCATGGTGCTGACCGATGCCATCGTAGATAAGCACATCGCTGTCTGTAAATTGGCTGGGATTGCTCATGCCATCCCACACGGAATGGCACAGGGCTGCCCCCTTAAAGTCGGAAAAGTAGGGAGTACCGCCCGTGGCGATGATAATCACGTCGGGCTTCTCGGCCGTGACCTCTGCCACACCAACCTTCTCACCCAACCGCACATCAACGCCCAAATGGGTTAGCTCCCCCTCGCGCCACGTCGCGATACGCTGCAGATCGCGCCGATGCACAAACTGAGCCGCCAAATTGATCTGCCCGCCTAATTTGTCGCTGGCCTCAAATAGCACGACCTCATGACCTCGTTCTGCGCTCACGCGAGCCGCTTCTAAGCCTGCAATACCACCGCCGACAACCACCACTTTACGCGCCGTCTCCGCTGGTGCAATGATGTGCGGCAGCTTCGCCTCGCGGGCTGTGGCGGGGTTGTGGATGCAGGTGGCGGGCTTTGTCATCTGGCAAAATTGGGCGCCGACGCAGGGGCGCACGCGCTTCTCTTCACCGCGCATAATTTTGTTGACCAGATGCGGGTCGGCAATGTGCGCCCGCGTCATGCCTACCATGTCGAGAATGCCATCCTGAACGGCTTGACGCGCTGTCTCAACGTGGATGATACGGGCGGCGTGGAAGACGGGGGTTTTAATCTCGGCTCGAAATTGGCTCACGTCTTCTAAAAATGGGGCTAACGGCCGTTCAATGCCCGGCATACAATCTTCGGACAAGCCACGCTGAGTGTCGATACGGCCGATATTCACATTAAAAAAGTCAATTGTGCCATCCTGCTCCAATATCTGCGCCGCTCGTAATCCCTCGTCATACGTTAACCAACCTGGTGACTTTTCATCGATCACGTAGCGAATGCCCACAATATAATCATCCCCCACCCGCCGCCGAACCTCCTCATGCACTTCGCGCACAAAGCGCAACCGATTTTCGAGCGAGCCGCCATATTTGTCCGTGCGGCGATTGGTCATCGGTGACAAAAATTGGCCTGTGAGATGGCCCCCCGTCATCGTTTCCAGCCCGTCCAACCCACCTTCTTTGCAGCGCAGCGCGGCATCACCATATTCACGAATAACGCGCTGAATGTCATAGATGTCCATCTCTTTGGGCACGCTGCGATGCACCGTTTCGCGGATGGGTGAGGGGGCAATGGTCGGTAGCCAGGGGCCAATCGTGGCAGAGCCTCGGCGACCCAAGTGGGTGATCTGTACCATCAATGCTGCGCCGTAGTTGTGGACGCGGCGCGAAAATTGCTGAAGGTAGGGAATCACTTCATCGGTGCCAAAATTGAGCTGGCCGAAGACGTTGGGAGAATCGGCCGAAACGTTGCTCGATCCGCCAAACATCGTTAGCGCAATGCCGCCCCGCGCTTTCTCCTCATGATAACGCTGCAGTGCCTCCTTGGGCATCCCCTCATCAGAAAACCCTTCCGAGTGGCTTGTGCTCATGATACGGTTACGAAAGGTCAAGCTCTTGAGCTTGTAGGGTTGAAGCAGTGGGTCGCGGTTATTTTCTTGTGTCGTCATCTCTTATCCTTGTGCAAGCTCTGCCTTATGTGCTTCAACGAGCGCGGCCATGCTGGTGAACTTAAAGTCAATTTCTGGTTGTGCCCCGGGGTTCATCGTTGCGCCAAAGCCTTCCTGAGCGTGCCGCCGATATATCCAGCAGTTGGCTAAATTATGGCGCTTGCCAGGCACGTGATCGTGAAATAGGCTTTCGGCCGTATGTAGGATGTCGGTCTGCTCGATGCCGAGCGTTTTGAGATGGCGCAGCATGTATTCAAAATTTTCATCTTTGGGCTTATAGGTACCGATGTCTTGCGCCGTGTAGATGGCGTCGAAGGCGACGCCCAGTTTGGCGTTACTGGCAGCAAAGCTTGTATTGTCGACGTTGGAGAGGATGACGAGCTTGTAGTGTTGTTTTAGGTAGTTGAGGGATTCGGCCGAATCTGGAAAAGCGGGCCAATCCTTCACCGATTGCCCATAGCGCCCACACTCTGCCCACACAACCGGCACACCCCATTCCTCTGCCAGCCGCTTGTACACGATTGACAAAATTTCTGGGTACAGCTTCCACGGTGTTTGCGCCTGCTGTCCAGATTCATGGCGGGCGTGCGCTTCGAGAATTTCGTCACGTGATAGCGGTTTTGGTAGTTGGCTCGTCAATGGTTCTAAAGCAGCAACCATGCCGCTTTCCCAATCGATCAACGTGCCATAACAATCAAAGGTAAGTGCCTTAAAGTCTGCGAGCTTCATCTTTATCTCCTCACTTTATGCTTTGCAGCCAAAATTTGTCTAGAGTGTATCGACTCATTGTTTGATTGTCAACAATTGGACAATGGTAGCTTGCCAGTGTATAATTTTGACTATATCAGTATGCAAAGTCGGCGTCTAAGTTGATGCAGGCCTTTAGCCACTGGCTCAGATCAACTTCAATAGAGGGTTTTATGCTTAAACGAGGACTTGGAATTCAGGCGGCAGACGTGCTGCGCAACGACATATTGTCTGGCGCGTTTCAGCCCGGCGAGCAAATTACAGAGGAAGCATTGTCAGCTCAACTGGGCGTTAGTCGTGGAACGATTCGGACATCGCTCCAGCAACTGGTGCATGAAGGCATCGTACACTACGAACCCTACAAAGGAAACTTTATTCGTCCCCTCGATGCCCATGACGCTTGGGAAATTTACACGCTTCGCAATAGCCTGGAAGCGTTAGCCAGCCGTTTTGCAGCGAAATTCATCACTAGTACAGGGAAAGAGCAGCTTACCGTGGCACTTAGCAATTTACAAGCTGCCATCAAGAGCAAACAACAAAGTGCTATTGTTGACGCTGATTTTGCCCTGCACCAGATTATCGTTGAGCTTTCGCAACACAAGCGACTGATGGTGCAATATAAACAACTTGAGAATTTGACGCGCCTTTATATGAATACGCTTGTCGGCTACCGCTTTAATCATGAAGAATTGCTTGATGAGCATGTTGTGTTGGTTGAGGCAATTTCACAGGGGGACTCCGACAAAGCGGAGTTGCTTGCGAAAGAACATAACACAGTAGATGGGCAATTTCTGCAAACGCAACTGGCAACAGATTGAAGGGTATTATTGGCAAGAAGGTGAAATAATGTTTGACTATTTGGTGATTGGAAAAGGTATGTTGGGCGCAGCGGCGGCTCGCTATTTGAGTAGCTGGTTAGATAATGTGGCGCTGGTCGGGCCAAGTGAGCCAAGCGATTTGAAATCCCACAAAGGTGTGTTTTCCAGCCATTATGACAGCGGGCGGATTACGCGTGTGCTGGACAAGGACTATGTGTGGGGAATGATGGCACAGCGATCCATTGCGGCTTATGGCGAAATTGAACAGCGCAGTGGTATTCAATTTCATTATGCAACGGGCGGCGTTGTTGTTGGTCAGCCGGATTATGTCGAAGCGAATGCAATCGTTGGGAAACAACTCGGAGCTGATTTTGACCGATTGCCTGCTGACCAGCTCCCTCAAAATATGTGCATTCAATTCCCCGATGGACTTGATGCTGTTCATGAACGTGGTCCGGCTGGCTTCATAGACCCACGCAAACTGGTAGCGGCTCAGATAGCTATTTGCCATCAGCAGGGGGCAACGGTAATTGATGAAACGATTGTGTCGGTTGATGTTCAGGCTGATTGCGTTGCGGTGCGGACAAAATCTGGCAACGAGTTGAAGGCGCAAAGAGTTATTGTTGCCGCTGGGGTATATTCGCAGTTTTTACTATCGCGTGAGCTAAAAACAATCATCAAACCACGTACGATTGTCATGGCACGTTTGGATTCGGCCGAATCCAAACGTCTAGCCGACATGCCCACGATCATTTATGTGAACAGTAAAACGACTTCCTTCATGACCTATTTTTATTCTGTGCCGCCAACAGTTTATCCAGATGGCAACACCTATCTAAAAATTGGTGGTGATATGCCTGATTTAGTGCCAGCCCAAAGTCCGGCCGATCTGACAGAGTGGTTTAATCAGGATGGCAACCCACGCGAGGCTGAGTTATTGACGCAATATCTGTACGATACGATCCCAGATTTTCGGCCGCTTGAACTTATCACAAAGCCTTGTGTGGTTGTAGATACAGCCCACGATCGACCCTATATTGATGCCATCGTTGATGAGCGATTGTTCGTTACCACAGGTGGCAATGGTGCGGCGGCAAAGTCATCGGATGAAATCGGCCGTTTGGGTGCGCTGTTAGCCGGTGGACAGTGGGATGAAAGTTATAAGCGTGATGCCTTCCGCGTAGAATATTGAGTGCGTTGTAACCAAAGTTGCGTGACGCATTGCGCGACCTGTTGGCCTTTCACAAATTAATCGGATCATAAACCACGCCGCGCCAAATGCCGAGCCGCCGCAGGCGACGAGGCAAATCTGATTATCAAATTCACCCCGTTGAATTTACGAATGTTGCAATTAATGACTCATTTTGGTTGCCACGTATCCAGGCTTATGATGCATACCGTCAAGATCATCTGCCAGTAACCCAACAAACTGAAGCTGTCGGTCATGCGGTACGGGCAGTATAATTAGTCGAAAACCGATTCCGATAAAAAGACTTAATAAGGAGGCATGCATTTGGTGGAACTAGCATCTTTTGGTAGCTGGGTGAAGAAACGAAGAAAGCATCTGGGGCTGACTCGGAAAGTGTTGGCCTCGCTTATCGGCTGTTCGCCAGTTACCATCCAGAAGATTGAACAGGAGGAGCGCCGCCCCTCGGTGCAGATTGCCCGGCTCCTCGCCCAACATTTACAGATTCCAGAGATTAGCCACGACACTTTCATACGCCGCGCCAGAGGTGAGTTTGTTGCCACCTTCCCTTTTGTTGAATCACTCGCCGAACATACTGCGACAAAGCCCCATAATCTTCCCTCTGAAGTGACACCGTTTATTGGTCGCGAGAAAGAATTAGTGCAAGTACAAAAGTTACTGGCTCAATCTGGCCAACGCCTGATTACTATTGTTGCTGCTGGCGGTATGGGGAAAACACGTCTGGCCCTGGCCACAGCCCAGCAATTATTGGATGATGCCACCCACTATCCCAATGGCATCTTTTTTGTCCCCCTTGCCCCTCTCAACGATCCGATGCAAATTCCTCTTGCCATCGCCGAAGCCCTCGATATTACATTCTACAACACCAATCAGCAGATGCACAATGTCAAGCAGCAGATCCTAGAATATTTAGACAAGAAACAAATGCTACTCATCTTGGATAACTTTGAACATCTATTGGCAGGAGTCGATCTTATTGTCGAGCTTTTGGGAGCAGTAGACGGCGTCCAGATTCTAGTTACTTCAAGGGAACGCCTAAATTTGCGTGAAGAGCAGCAACTTCCTATTGAAGGGTTAACCTTTCCCACTTTGAACCTAAATCTGGATGACGCAGGAACATACACTGCAGTTAAGCTATTCTTACAAGCCGCTAACCGGATTCAACCTGATTTCTCCATGCAAATTGCGGATTTGGGCCACATTACTCGTATCTGTCAGCTTGTCGAAGGCATGCCTCTAGGGTTGGAGTTAGCGGCCGGTTGGGTCGGCACCTTGCCTTTAGAGACCATAGCTACTGAGCTCCAACGTAACAATGCCTTATTAGAGAGTAATCTGCGTAATATGCCAGCCAGACACCGTAGTATGCAGATCGTCTTTGACTATTCGTGGGGATATCTGGAAGAGGCAGAACAATATTTGTTTGCCCAGCTCGCCATCTTTCGTGGTGGCTTTACACTGCAAGCGGCGCAAGCGATTACTGGAGCCTCATTGCGCGCTTTGCATCTCCTGGTTGCTAAATCATTTCTACAATTTAGCCAAGCTAAGAACCGCTATCAAGTCCATGAGTTGTTACGCCAATTTGGGGTTGAGCAATTGACTATGATGCCAACGCTGAAAAACAGCGTCATTGCTAAATATTCTCGTTACTATTGCCGTTTAGCAGCCTCGCAATTGGCTGATTTGGTCGGTGCGCATCGAGACCAAGCGCTGGCCACGCTTGGTCAAGATATGAGCAACATCACCCAGGCATGGTCTGAGGCTTTAAGCCGAGCTCAGTATCCACTCATGATTCAGGCGGCTGATGTGGTCGGCTACTTTCATGAATGGCGCGGACATTATGAGGCGGGTCTGGCTCTCTTTGCGGCGACTGCTACGCCACTTTCGGCGGCGACTCATAAGGCGGGATTACAGCTAAGAATCAGAGCAACTGTCTGGCAAGCTGTCTTTCTACAATTGCAAGGAAAGTTCCTGCAAGCTGAAGATTTATTGCACCAATGCCTTATCTTACTCACCGACGATCGAGCCCGACATGATAGCCTTAGAGGCGAAAAGGCTGTGATTTTGCTCAGATTGGGCATCGGACAGACCCATGCAAATATTGCTAAGGAATCTCTCGAAATGTTGGAACAGAGTCAGACATTATTTGCTGCAGTGGGGGATAAATGGGGTCAGGCTCGCGCTCTGGAAGAATTGGGCAGGACTCGAGCATTCATTTTCGAAGACCCAGAGTCTGTCGACCAGATTTTGTCAAATTGTCTGGCTCTTTACCGCGAGCTTGGTAATCAACGTAGTACCGCCCATACGCTTGGCTGGTTGGCTCTGTCAGCCAGCTACCAGGCTAACTTTACCTTGGCGGCCCAATATGCACAGGAATGTTTGGAGATATGTCAGCAACTCAATAGCCGTGTTGACTTAGCCTTTGGGTTACAAAGCTACGGTATGATGATATGTCGTCTTGGTCGTGTTCAAGAAGCTTACGAGCTGCTAGAAGAGGCATTAGCCTTATATCTTGAGTTGGGTAACCGATTACAGGGCATGTTCATCCGCAGTGATTTTGCCCATGTCTCGGCCATGGCTGGACTGGCCGAACAGGCCAGAGAACAACTAGAGTTTAACCTACATAAGCTGCCGGACCGTGGCTATAAAGCTAAAGCCTGGCATTCGACCGGATTGGCTCAAATAGCAAGTTTTGAGCAGAACTACGAGCAAGCGTATACCTACGCGCAAGAAGGGCTACATTACTGGTCACAATCCAATGATCAAAGTTCCCATGTTAATGCACTCATCCATGCTGCACTCGGACGAGCCCAATATGGCCTGGGAGCCGCAAACGACGCAAAACTGAGTTTAGCCTTTGCCTTAGAAGCGATCCTGGACAGTCGGAACGCTTTCATTTTGGTCGACTCTGTTATGCCTCATATTGCTCTGGTGTTAGCGACTGAGGGCGAGTGTGAACTGGCTCTAAGGATTGACGCCATGCTAGTTACTCATTTGCCTGTGTACAATCATTCCGACTACTTTATCCAATCATTTCGCAAGCCAATCTTGGCCCATTGCCAAAGAGAGACGCCGGATATCTTGGACACCTCACAGAACCCAGATGAACAAGTCGACCCGTGGGGCCTCGCCAGAGAAGTGATGGCACACCTGGCTAGGTTTGGTTGGACCAAGCCCGGCTGAAGATATCATAAACTAGACACTCGCTTTGCTCCTGCAAATACAGTAGCGTCATCTCCAGTTGGCTTACTGTGGTAGGACGTTTTGCTAGCCGTGTCTTCCAAAGACTTGGTCGCTTTCACCTAATCAACCACCCTAGTATATTCGCGGAAAAATGTTGGGTTGGTGATTGGAAATGATTGAAAAGCCAATTGGTCTTCTCCATCAAAGCGTATTTCGTGGCGTTCTGTGCTTTCATCGGGATCGTGGCCTTCTCTTAATTTCGTCACAGTTATGGAGACCGCGTCACCCGGTCCTTCAGCACAGCTCCACGTGCCTAGCCAGTCAGGATTAACATGGGTGACGAACAAATATTCACCAGACTCATGGAAATGATGTTCAGCACCTCTGGCTTCTACCCATTTCCCGATAATTGCAGACTCGTCCCAAGGGCAATCGATTACAGTTTCTACCACTGCTGGTTCATCATTGATAACTTCCGACGACTCTACAATGTTATTGGCTCCATCGGTGATTTCCGACGACTCCAGATTGTTGTTGGCCTGACACGCAAAAAGCAGCGCAATCAATGACAGCCCAAAGAATAGGATAACAATAACCCGTGCACTCTGTAACATAACAAATTCTCCCTGTCCTAGGTCTTAACCATATGTGTCCGTAGATGAATCCATTAAAGCGGAAGTGGACCAGGATTTGGTATCTTTTATTGAGGAAAATTGATACAAAAATGGCACAAAAATGGTACAAAATAGTACTAGGAAAGGTCATATAATCGAAGCGCGAATATGGTTAAGCCGGTCCCTTTATGGCCGCCGCCCCAACAGACAATCCGTTCCCCCTACTCTGGCGCGGTCTTCCAAAACCCCTAAGCTGTAGACGGTGTCCCTACCGATCTACGTTGGTAGCTCCATTGCTGTGCTAATGATGCAGCTCCAAACTATGTGCTAGCTCTGGGTAACTTGCATAAAAACTATAGATTTGAGATCGGTTTTGCTCTGAAAGTTCTTGCAAATAGTTTATTAAGGTGAGGGTTAACCTACCTCGGAAATTCTTAGCACACGATTTAAAATGTGTCGTATCTCACAGTTTTTGAGACCGCCTTCATCGAGTAACATTTCCTATCTCACAGTATTTGAGACTGTTTGTCTCATAGTTATTGAGACTATCCTAATTTTATCTCACAAATAATGAGACTACCCCGATCTATCACAATAAATCCAGTTCGAACTTATTGCACATGTGCACCCTCATAAATTTTTGCTTATTTATCCGTATTATGGCCGAAACGACAATACCGAGCTACTGGACATTGCTGAGCAACGGGACATTGTTTTTGTGATGGCTGCCGTTGATGACAGCCTTGGCGGCCAAGTGCATCTAGAGGGGTAAAGACAGCAGCCGACACCTGACTCGTTTGAATCTCTAATCCCTCAAGAGCCAGGGTCGCTTTGGGCGAGACTGGCACAGGTAACGAAGCTGCATGCGAGAGGGGTTGCTGCCCTTCATGGGCCAGCCCATACAGCCAGCGTGGTGCCGTTTGTTTACCTGACAGAATAGGGAACGTTGTTTTGTTGCGATTCAACATAGTAAGGAGCATCAGGGCATCATAATGGTTATCAGCTAGTAGTTTTTGAACGGATCCGTTAGCTCGCATCACCAATGCTTGCCCAATTCTTTGCCAAACTGTGGCGTTACTTTTCGCTTTGCGAAGGAGACCGTGGGCTCGTAAAGGCTTGATGAGTGCAGCTGGTTGTTGGTGAGCCACAATGCGGGGATCAAACAAGGTCGGCGTGGCTCTAAAAGTAGTTTGCGCAGATTGCCAAAGGGAGATAGGTTCTCGACCACCACTAATGGTGAATACGAAGGTTAAGTAGGCTAGATGTACATCACTGCCGCGTGCTACACCTTCTGGCAATGACCAGGCTGGCTGCATTTCACCCCATATACCTGTTTGGGCATAGGTGTTAATGAGAGTTTCACGAATACGCATTAGTTGTTTAGGGGTGGGCATGTTGTTGGTTGAGGAGAAATTCAGGCTCAGGGGATTCTTTGATGTAGCCAGCTTGTACCCAGCCTGTAAGGTCACTGTCCATTGTCTGCACAATCCACCAATCGGCCACAGGGGATTTGACGGCAACGGGGGTGATGTTGGCTAGTTGTGCCAGTTCGTTTTCACCTGGACCAGAGAAAAGAGGTACGGTGGTGCCTTCGGGGTTAAATACGTAGACGACGCGGCGTATATAGAAATCGGAGATCCAGCCAGCTTCGCCAGAGGTGGCCTGAATGCGGTAGAAACGCTGTAGAGCTTGAGAGCCTGTGTGACGGATTTCGTACACGGCAACGGCCGTTCCTGTGTGGATCGTTCTTGGGGAAACGGCCGCTTTGTCTGGTCGACTTAGCAGGATGAGCTCGTGTTCGGCAATGAGGCCGTGTTCATCGACGCCACTCACCATGACCCAAAGCGGGCCAGGTTGAGTGGCTAGGATTTCTTCAGCATCATTTGTTATGGGAATGATATCTGGTGTAGTAGGTGTAGTAGGTGTGGGTGCGGTTAACCGACAGCCGATGAGCCACAAAATAGCGATGATGAACCACCACAATCGTTTCCACATTACTCAAAGAAGCTATAGAGGGAGGAACAACAGTCCCCCCCTCTATAAATTTAAGGGTTGGCCGCACCCTTGGTCGTATTGCTGGTAGCTGAGGTTGCCCAGGCCCCACCATCTGGGGTGCGGTACCAAGATTTATCCTTGCCCGTGCTACCATAAGTGTAACTGTCTACGACTGTTGTCCCATCTGGCAACAGCAAAGTCACGTCATCACCATTATTGTTGAATAAATCGCTTGTGTCCATTGTCCAATAGCCGCCAGCGGCAATGGTGGTGCTAGCAGGTACGGCTTGGGGTGAGCCACCGCCACCTGTGACGTCATCGATCCACATGCCAGAAATGTCTATGGCAACGGCCGTTGGGTTATAAAGCTCTACCCACTCTGAATTCCTGCCCTTCGGATTGGGTAGAATTTCATTAATAACAATATCCGACATCGTACCTGAGGAACCACCGGGATCAGAAGCCACATAGGCTGTGCCATTGATCGTATAATTTGTGCCATCTGTTGATTGTAGAATAATATCGCCATCCACAATCACAGCCGCTCCATAATTGCGCGTCTGATCACACATATTTGTCACATACACATCACCTGTCCCATTCAAACGGTCTAGGACGGCTTGGGCAGGATGGCCAAAAGTATTACTGCCACAAGAAATGGCAGAAGCATCTGGATTCAAGGTATCCACATAATATTGATTGGTTGAATGACCTGAACCATGATGGTTGGCCCGTAATACGTCCACCTGTCCAAATCGGTCGGCCAAATCCGTTTCCACATCATTATAGGTATAGCCCCACTGGCTTGTGTCATATTCGCCATCTGAATCACCAGCTGTCGCATAATCAATCAGACCATAACGAATTTTGATACCAATTGAGTAATCATTTTCGCTGGGCGGTACGGGGTTGTTGGTGTGGTCGCCTTGTAACGGAGTGACACCATCAACCATTGTAATGCTATCAGCATCAGCTTGCACAATTTCTACTACAGCATTGGCATCTGGTGGATCAATTTGTGTCGTAGAACCCACTTGGGCGATCTCCCGGATAGGGTAGATATTGTTATTGGCTGGATTGGTCGCGTAGCAGAGCCAGTTACGACTAGTACCCGATTGCGTGCCTGCATTGTGCCAGACAATCTCAAAATCAGGGTCGCATAAGCCATCTACTGCACCGCTACCATGCCCATCCGTCCACACGCCAGCATCTCGATCCACTATCTTGCTAAAGGTAATACCTTCATTTTCAATCAGGCCCCAGAAGCCACCGTAACCCGCATAGCCTATGTGGTCCAAATGATGATGGCTGAGAACGCCAACATCGACATGGGAACCACCCGTAATGGAGCGTATCTTTTGGGCGATGAAGGCCGCACCTGCCCCTGTATTCCACGAAGTCTCGCGCACATCAATAAGAATGCTGAAGCCGGATGGGAAGATAATAAGCTGGCTGTCTCCTTGCTCCACATCGAAGATGCGAATTTCAAAAGTGCCCGGTGTCCAAGGGGTGTCACCTGTGCCCGGATTGCTACTGCCTTTGCTAGGAGCAGATGTCTCTACCCCACTCCAGGTGCCACCATCAGGGTAACGGTACCAGGAATATTCGGCCGTTGCTGAAGCATAAGTATGACTGTCTAACGTTGCTTGGGCCGGATCGAGGAAACGCACATCATCTCCGCCATTGTTGAGCAAGCTGCTAAACTCCATCACATAGTAACCAAAGGGGCCAATGGTTGTGCCGCTGGGGATCAATTTCGGCGTACCACCACCTCCTGCTATGTCATCGATGTAATGGCTGGAAAGGTCGAGCGTTTTGTTAGTAGTATTGTATAGTTCGACCCATTCGGTAGCACTATTGGCCACAAACTCGTTAATGAGAACTTCGCCTGCTGCGGGTGCTGGTGTATTGCTGGCATTCTTCGTTGGGCTGTCCGTTTCTTCGCTATTCCAAGCCCCGCCATCTGGGGAGCGATACCAGGCATGTTCGCCAGTTGCAAAAGTATAGGTAGTACTATCTAGTACGCCTTGAACTGCATCGAGAAAGCGAACATCATCACCGCCATTATTGAGAAAATTGCTAAATTCCATCACATAAAAGCCGCCAGCCGTAATAATCGTACCCCCAGGAATCTGTTTAGGCGCACCACCACCAGCAATGTCGTCGATATAGTGATTGGAAATGTCTAGGTCGTTACCTGTGGTGTTATATAGTTCCACCCACTCAGTTATGCTGCTATTGGCCACATATTCATTGATCAAAACATCTCCAGGGCCAGGTGGGTTGGCCCCTCCACCGCCAGGATTACTGGCTCCTTTTGTGGGTGTAGCACTTTCTGCACCACTCCAAGCTCCACCATCAGGGGAGCGATACCAAGAATATTCGGCTGTGGCCGAGCTATAGGTGGTGCTGTCCAGGGCAGCTTGACTCGTATCCAGAAAGCGAACATCGTCGCCACCATTATTGAGAAAGCTGCTGAACTCCATAACATAGTAGCCACCAGCGGCAATAATAGTGCCGTTGGGAATGAGTTTGGGTGAGCCACCACCACTGGCAACGTCGTCAATGTAGTGGTTAGAAAGGTCGAGGTCGCTGCCTGTTGTGTTATACAATTCTACCCACTCGGTCGCACTATTCGCCACATATTCATTGATGAGCACGTCACCGGGCCCAGGGGGATTGGCAGCAATAACGCGCGTGGCAGGCATGAACAGGGCAATAAGGGCCAAGATGCACAAAAGACGCAAGAGGGATATATGACGCATAGGGTACTCCTTTAGATATAATAAAAAAGACCCATGACGGGCACATGGGTCTTCTTAAATAGGTTGTATATATTGAAAGGGAAACATTGAGCCAGCCAATGGTGTGGACGAAGAAGGTTGGATGTGATGTTTGGGGACGGCTCGTATCCTCATGCCATATTTTGTCACACTTTAAAGCTATGTGCAACGATAGCTAAATATCCAAGTTGCGCACCTCATTAGAGTGGGTCATGATAAAACGGCGACGGGGAGCGACTTCGCTGCCCATGAGCATGTCGAATGTGCGGTCGGCCACAACGGCATCTTCGATGGTGACCTGCAAGAGGGTGCGGACATCAGGGTCCATGGTTGTTTCCCAGAGCTGATTGGCGTTCATCTCGCCCAGCCCTTTATAGCGTTGTAGGCTGTATTTCTTGCCTTTTAGGGTCTTGAGCAGGGCTTCGTTTTGGGCCTCTGTGTAGACATATTGGATGTTCTTGCCTGATTTGACGGCATACAAGGGCGGTTGGGCCACGTAAAGATGTCCGTTTTCGATAAGTTCGGGCATGTAGCGGAAGAAGAAGGTGAGGAGAAGGGTGCGGATATGGCTGCCATCTACGTCGGCGTCGGTCATGATGATGATACGGCCGTAGCGCAAATTCTCCATATCCATCGTCTCACCAATGCCCGTGCCCAGGGCCGAAATGAGGGCTTTGACCTCGTTGTTGGCTAAAATTTTGTCCAGACGTGCTCGCTCTGTGTTCAATATCTTGCCCCGCAAAGGCAAAATAGCCTGGAAGTGGCGATCACGTCCTTGTTTGGCTGTGCCACCAGCGGAATCACCCTCAACGATGAATAACTCACTGCGCGAGGAGTCGCGCTCGGAACAGTCGGCCAATTTGCCGGGCAGGGTGAGGCTTTCTAGAGCACTTTTGCGCATGACCAGTTCACGGGCCTTGCGAGCGGCATCACGGGCGCGGGAGGAGGTGAGACAACGGTCAATGATGCGCTTGGCATCGCGTGGGTTTTCCTCTAAGAAGGCTGAAAGGGCATCATAGACGATGGAGGAGACAATGCCGCTGACTTCAGCGTTCATCAATTTCACCTTGGTCTGGCTCTCAAATTGGGGATCGGGATGTTTGACACTGACAACGGCCGTAACCCCTTCCTTGGTATCATCACTAGAGAAGTTGTTGTCCTTCTCCTTCAATAAATTGTTCTTACGAGCATAATAATTGATGGCCCGGGTCAGAGAGGAGCGCAAGCCAGAGAGATGGGTACCGCCATCTGGGGTGTGAATGGTATTGGCGAAGGCATATTCTGAAGTGGCCACGCTGTCGGTATATTGAATGGCGACCTCGACCTCGATATTGTCTACCTCTTTTTGCACATGAATGGGTGTATGGAGGGCTTTGCGGTTGCGGTTGAGGTAACGCACAAAGGAACTTAGACCACCTTCAAAGTAAAAACTCATTTCCCGCGCTGGCGACGGCCGTTCATCGCGCAAGGTGATGAAAACACCACGCGTGACAAAAGCCATTTCGCGGAAGCGGTTCATCAACGTCTCAAAACGAAAATCAATGCCATCCTCAAAAATGGTGGTGTCAAACTTAAAGGTAGAGGTTGTGCCCGTTGCCTGCCCTCGCTTCATCCGGGCAACTTTTTCCACAGCCGTGACCGGTATTCCTCGCTCATACCGCTGCTGCCAGACACCTTTGTCACGGGTCACAGTTACTTCCAGCCACTCTGATAAGGCGTTCACCGCTGCTGCACCAACGCCATGCAAACCACCCGAAACTTTGTATACGGATTCATCAAACTTGCCACCAGAGTGCAGCGTGGTCATGATCAATTGCAAGGCCGACACGCCTTCGGTGGGGTGAATGCCTACGGGGATGCCCACACCATTGTCGGTGACACTGACGCTGGAATCATCATGAATCACCACTTCGATGCGATCACAGCGGCCAGCCAAGGCTTCATCAATGGAGTTATCCACAATTTCATAGACCAAGTGGTGTAGGGCTTTGATGTCTGTGCCACCGACATACATGCCAGGGCGGCGGCGCACGGCTTCTAAGCCTTTTAACACTTGAATACTTGTCTCGTCATACTTTACTTTTGTCTTTTTATTAGCCATTACTTGTTTCCTCTATCTGGTCAGTAGGCATAGGTTGCCGTTGGGCCACCAATTGGATGGCAATTCTATCTTTATAAAATACGTAGCTGGTTGCTACCAAGGCGGTGCTGATGAAGGCGTGGCCTAGGATACTGGATAAGGTGAGCCAGGAGCCATCATCTGCATACAGCATCAGTTGATTCATTAGGGTGCTAATGGCGGTGAGTACCAGGAGCAGGGTGATGGTGGAGACGTAATTAAGCCGCACCAGTTGGAAGCTCTCCACCAATGCCTGAGAGAGTGTGCGCTGATTGAGGGTTAGTCCGTGTGGGGTAAAACCCAAGAAGATGGCTAGCCAGAAGATGAACATCATGCCACTCAAAACTACCACGATAATGAGCTGAGGGTTTATCAAGCTCAAAAGGGCACTAATTGCTAGCAAGGGGATGAAGATGATGATACTGGCTATGAGGAAGCCAACTCCTACTAACAGCAAGTGGCCCCAGGTTAGCGTAACATGTTGTAGGAATTTGGTGAGGGGGACACGGCCGTTATCACTCTGTCTAATGGTTTGGGCTATCAGACTAAAGTAGAGAGCTGTTAACAGAAAACCGACGATAGTCAGTCCCAGGAACAGGGCGAGCCATGTTCCGTAATTTTGGATTTCTATGCTCTGCGTGACGATAGGCGTTTCTTCCGGTATCAGCCGCATGAGAGTGGGAACACCAATGAAGGGTATGGTGAGGCTAGTAAAGAGATTGGTTTGTTGGGCTGCCTCTAAGAATTGCTGATTCATTTCAGCAAGCATAGTCTGATCCGCTAACAGGGTAGTGGTCTGTGTCACTAATTCACGAGGACTCAGCCGGGGCCCAAGCCAGTAAAACAGGTCTAAAACAGCAGGCAAAAGAGCCAGCCACCAATGTCTAGCTGCTAAATCAAATCCGGCCTTTAGGGTGACAAGAATACCTGGCAAGGGCGTCGGTTTTGGCGGCATTTGTGTTTTCATAACTCACCCTAATTTTATCATATTTGTTCTATGTATGCGAAAGAGAAACGGCCGTTTTCAGGCCTGCCTCATGTATGTATAAAAAAAGCGCACCAATGAGGATAGGTGCGCTTTTTTAAGTGTTAATTACAGTCGCCCGTGGCCTGATCTTCTACTCAAGCCACAGGTCACACTGTCGAGAAAGTTTTCAACTTTCGAGCTGAAAAATGATAAAGTCTGCTTGAAAGCTCAACGAGGCGGCTGTTTCCGCGCTGATGACACCATCTTGTACATACTTCTCCAGCCTTGTAATGAACTTCCCTAGCTCATTAATTGCTTCGAAAATCTCGCCTGATGCCACAAAAGCTTTGGCTTTGTCCAGACGGTGTAGCAGCTTGTTGGCATTTTTCTGGCTGAGTTTACCAGCATCAACTAAGCCTTGGACGACCGCAGCCAACTCGTCAATTTGAACGGCTATCGGTTCGGTCTCGACGAAAACGGCCGTTGTCCGTCCCGGCACCGTTACTGAGCCAGTAGCCGACTCAAAGCTGCTTGTTTGCACCAGCGGATCGGCCGAATGCATCAAGATAGGATGGAGCCACAAGGTTAACCCTGCCAGATCACTGTCGCTGAAAGTCTGGGCTTCATCGTCGCCGTTGATCACTACTACCATGGTTTCAAACAGGGGATCAATGTCCGTGGCTGTCTTATCGGAAATGGTCATCACGATTACGCCCGGTGTTTGATTGGGGCCGACGTTGTGGAAGGTGATACGCTCTTGGACTGAATCGGCCGTTTCCAGGTGGAACAACGGCGAACTGTCACGCACAGCCAACACTTCTTGGAATAGCGCGTTTGTCAATGTGATGTCGTTGTAACCTGCCTGGAGATCAGAATTAGCCAACAAAGGCTGCATCAAATACCAATTGTCCTGATTCTTGGAAACAACCGGTAAGCCAACACCGAAGTTGTTGTGTTGATAGGTAAAGTCCAGATGATTAAACCAATCACCAGAATTAAAACTGTCGCGGTCTAAGGATTTAGAGCGTAGCATATCTACGCCTGCATGGAAGAAGGGTACACCTTGACCATAGAGAACGGTGCTCAAGCCCACGATCTGGGCCCGGACCCGCTCGGCCATGGGCGTATCTGCTGCCAGACCATAGACATTAATGTCATACAGCGTCTGATTGTCGTGCTTGGAGATGTAGCTGATGTTCTCTTGCGGATCGAGCGTATAACCAGCTGGTTGCCCGTTGTAATCTACGTCGGCCCCGCTGACAAGATTGCCGTTGCGATCCATGAACTCATAGCTGGCCAGGTTGCCCGCCATGCCTACCCGAATCTGGTCACCATAAAGCAAGAGCCGATCTAGAGCATCGGGCTGATTAAAGGCATTGGGGTCCGTGTACAAGCCATTGCCAAAGCCTTGTGTTTGCAGGGCATCACCACCGTCAAAGGGGCCACCACCACGCACAGCGTCACGCAGCCGATCACTAAAGGTACCAATACCAGTGCCGGCCAGATTGAGTTGAGTCGCATTTACACCACGAGCATTGCCAGCTACCTCACCAAAGTTCCAACCCTCACCATACAGGTAAATCTGAGAGCCATCAACGCCATCTTCGGCCAGCGTCAGCTCATCCAAGGCCGCTCGCACATTGAGCATATTGCTCACCATATGATGCCCCATCAAGTCAAAGCGGAAGGCATCTACTTTGTACATGGCGGCCCAAGTCACCAGCGAATCAATCATCAATTTTTCCATCATGGCATGTTCGCTAGCTGTATTTTCACAACAAGTGCTGCGTTCAATGACCCCGGTATCATTTAAGCGATGGTAATAACCAGGCACAATCCGATCCAGAACAGATTTTTCACTTTGACCAGAAGCGGAGGTATGGTTGTACACTACATCCATCACCACGCGCAGCCCGGTATTGTTGATAGCTTGCACCATCCGGCGGAACTCAACGATACGGGTTGTGCCATCAGGATTGGTGCTGTAACTGCCCTCTGGTGTAGTGTAGTGGAAGGGATCATAGCCCCAGTTGAAACCGTCCAGATCGTTGGTGGCAGCGATGATTGCCTGCTGCTGATCCGAATCGGAAGCATAGGTGGCTAATTCAGCAAAGTCGGGGTTGATCTGAGCGGCCTGGTCTTCTTCAATGGTGGCGATATCGAAAACAGGCAGCAAGTGCAAGTGGCTCAAGCCAGCTTTCGTCAGGGCCTGTAGATGTTGCATCCCGTTGCTATCATCAACAGTAAAGGCCATGTATGTACCGCGGTAATCTTCGGGCACTGTCATGTCCTGAATGCTGAAGTCACGTACATGAAGCTCGTAGACGCTGATGTCTTCAAAGGAACCAAAGGCTGGTTTGTCCAAATTGTCCCAATCAGTGGGCATCAATGTCGGATCACTCAAATCAACAATTTGGCTACGCTTACTGTTGGTGGCCAGGCTGAATGAGTAGGGGTCGGTGACTAGATTATGCTCCACCTGCCCTGTGCTATGGACATAGACCTCTACCTCGAATAGATAGAACTGATTGCCCCAACTGGCATCACCTGTGATCTCCCAAACACCGTTGTCACTATCATGTGTCATGGGCATGACGGTGCTGACCGTAGCCGGATCGCTATTGGCAAAGAGGTGTAGAGCCACCGACTTGGCAGTGGGTGCCCAGACACGAATGGTGGGGATGTTGCTATCCCAACTAAGGCCTAGATCGCCATCATAACTGTACAGATCGTCGAGGACACCGGGAATTTGTAGGCCAGTGGCATTGACAGATTCACCATCACTGTTAACGGCCGATACCGCAATTTGCCCTTTTAATATGTCTGAAACCATGTCCAGACTGTCGGACGGAATTTGTAAGGCTGGTAAACTGGCCAGATGTGGGAATTTAGCTTGTACCTCGGCGCTGAGGCTGCCAGGCCCTAATTCAATCAGGCTGCCACCGTCAATGCCACTATCGGTGGCATTCAAGCCACCATCGGGTGCGTAAGCCAGGTAGTAAGTCAGGCCACCATCGTCCGCAGCCGGCCAGGCGATGGTTTGTTCATCCACCCAGTAAGCCCGCTGTTCATTCAGGTTGCCTGGATTGGCCCCAGGGCCACCAAACAGAGTGGGCAAGATGTACGGGTCTTCAGGGTCGGCATTTTCAGGTTGCCATACTTCGTAGCCGTAGGTATTCAAGTTGAGAAACTGATCAGGCCCAGGGTCTTTGGTGTCGCCACGATGGATAATGTAGGCCAGTTCTGTGGCCCCATCCACTAGGGGAATTTCAAAGTAGATACCGAAGATGTCATCGCCAGCCGGTTTGACAGGTTCTTGCCAGGAAGGATTGGGGTTGGCTGCGCCCGTCCACACGTGCAAGCCCCAGTAATCATTGAAGTCATTGCTGGTAGGATCGCCATAGTCACCATCAGCCCGATGGTAATGAATGGTGGCATAATTTTCTGATGCACCCCGGTTGGGGTAGATGGTCTCATCACCCGACTGCTGCCAGATGGTGGCAGAGTCGGCGGGCAAAAAGCTCTGGTCGGGGCCGGGGTCTTTAAGATCGCCGCGGTGGATGATGAAGTTGATGGGCTGATTGGCATCTACAATAAAGATGTCCCAAAAAGCACCATAGTCATCAAAGCCAGTGGGCTTTTTGGGATTCGTCCAGCCGGTGGCCTCGCTGGGGTCAATGGCATCACCCCACAGATGTAAGCCCCAGAAGTCATTATAGTCGTCGCTGGTGGGGTCACCATAGTCACTGTCGGGACGGTGATAGCGAATGGTGACGTAACCTTGAGCTTCGGCTTGTGAATTGTAGTTGCTACCATCATCTTGCTTGACCCACAGTTCGGGGTTATCAGCCGGGAGATAGAAGCGATCCGCTTCGGTGCCGTCTTTAATGTCGCCACGGTGGATGATGTAGTTGAGCGGCTGGGTGGGGTCGGCCAACTTGATCCAGGCAAAACGGCCGTATTCATCTTCACCTAGGAACGGCTTGGGATTGGGCCAGTCAGTCACTTCACTCGGGTCAATGGCGTCGCCCCACAAATGTAAGCCCCAGAAGTCATTAAAGTCGCCAGTGGTGTGGTCGCCATAGTCGCCATCTTCGCGGAAGTAGTGAATGATGGCGTAATCGGCAGCGCCACTCACGGGCGGTGCACCCACGGTGGCGTTCACGGTGGTCGAGGCCAGATTGTCATTTAGATCGTTGACAATAGCCTTGAAGGTCAGCGCCGTGCCTTCGTCAAGCCCGGCAGTATCATAGAAAACACGATAGGGCGCGTTGGTGTCTACACCAATGTGTTCATAGTCGCTACCGTCAATAGAGACGAGGAAGGTCACTTCGGTTAGTTTGTTTTCGCTCAAATCAACGCCAACTTCGATACGGCCGTTGACAGTAGCATCGGCCGTTGGGGTATTAAAGTTGATGCCAGGGGCAGCGCTGCTGGCCGGAAGCGGACTATCAGCTTTGTAAATGGCAAAGCTGAGCGAACCCAGGCCGACCGTAACTTCACCGTCAGGGCCGCTGGCTAGACTGCTGCCACCGCCAGGGTAAATCTCGGTAAAGGTGCTGTTAGGTGAGAAGGTATCAAAAACAGCACTGTCACTGCTTTCTGCATTGTTCAAAGCCACTAGATATTCAACTTGCTCTACCCGATCAATACGTGAGAAGGCATAAATACCCGCGCCGTCTTCACTATAACGATGAATCTGTGCGCCAAAGCTGAGGGCAGGATGAGCAGTGCGAAGGCTAGCAAAGGTGGCTAAGCTTTGGTACAGTACATGAGCCTGATCAAAGTTGTCGTCAGCAGTGGTGGCTGTGGTGCCAATCAAATTGTTGTCATTATAGACATCAACCAGACTGGGCATCATATCCTCGCGGGCATCTTTGTCGCCGCCATCGCCCGTGAAACCTTGTTCGTCACCATAGTACATCACTGGAAAGCCACGTGAGAAGAACATCAAGGCATGGGCCAACTCCGAGCGGGCTACTAGTTCGGCATCGTTAGCACCTGAGTTGCTATCTTGAATAGCTTTACCCACCCGGCCAATATCGTGGTTGCTGATAAAGTTGGCTAGCTGGTAGGCGTTGTTGTCAGTATCGGTGTAGTAATCGTCGTTGGCAAAGAAGTTGGATACATTGTTGGTGGCTTCACTACGAGCGGCAAAGGAAGCGGCCGTTCCTTGCAGACCAAAATCGAGCACTGAGGGCAGCGTGCCAGGGCCAGTAAAGTTGCTGAGGAAGGCTGGATTGCCGTCAAACACTTCACCAAACATGAAGAATTCAGCAATGCCCTCGTTAGCAGCATGATCCATGATGGCAGGACCAAATGCCTGCCAAAACTCCATATTGACATGTTTTACCGTATCAATGCGGAAGCCATCCACGCCGTAGTCGCTAATCCAGGTTTGGAAAATGTCGGTCATGCCGGTGACGACTTCGTGATGCTCTGTAAAAACATCATCCAGGCCGAAGAAATCACCGTAGAGTGAATTCTCGCCAGAGAAGGTAGAGTTACCCCGGTTGTGATAATAGATAGGATTGTTTAACCAGGCTGGATTCTTTACTGTCTCGTCGCCGGCCGCAATTTGTGGTGTGTAAGGGAAGCTAGTGGCCGGATCGAGAGGCGGAAAAGTGCTTGTGCCAGCATAATCGACATCATCAAAAACATTGCCATTGGCATCTATGTAGGGATAGTCAGTCTTATTGCGGTAGTCATTGTTGCCTTCGGCGTAATCAATAATGTCGCCTGTGTGGTTGATCACAATATCGAAGAAGATTTTCATGTCACGGCTGTGGGCTTCGCTGATGAGGGTTTGCAGTTCGGCGTTGGTTCCAAGATGCGGATCGGTATTGAGAAAATCTACAATCCAATAGCCATGATAGGCAGCTCCGACGCCAAGATTAGTACTGCCGTCGGGTTGCGTGGGATTATTTTCAAAGATAGGTGTCATCCAGATGGCCGTGATGCCGAGGTTTTGCAAGTAGTCAAGTTTGGCGGTCAAACCGGCTAAGTCACCACCGTGATAGAAAGCTTTGTCGTCAGGTAGATAGCCGTGTTCGGCTGCACCGCCAGGAATGCCGCCGGTGTTATTGTTACTATCGCCGTCGCTGTAGCGATCGGGGAGAACGAAGTAGAAGATGTCATCTTGAATGGGATGCTGCACCGGGTCAGCTACCAGCTCATCGTCGCCAGGGTCAATGCCCCCAATGCTGTGTTCGACGGCGTTGGTGGCGCAATTGTAGCGGAAGGTAACGGCCGTTTCCGCTGTTAAATCTAAGACAACATCAGCATTGGGGTAGCTGACATCCCAGGCTTCATCACGAGCCACTTTGTATGCCCAATTACCAGCGGGCAGGGTGGCAGTGAAGGCATACCAGTCGCTGTCAGGGGCTTCCTGCCACATCATGGAGCGCAGGTTGTCTGGTGACCAATCGGAACCGCCGAGCTGGCTTTGGAAGCTGCCCGCTACTGTGGCGATACATTGGTTGGCATTGTCGGCTATGTGGTTGGGGCCAGGTTGAAAATACCAGCGCATCTGGTTGCCATCGGCCGTAAAGGCAACATTAGCGGCTGGATAGGCGTTGTTCCAATTGCCTGTCTCTACTATTTTGTATTCGTAGGTGCCTGCTGGCAGATCATCGCCGTAGAAGCGGAAGACACCATCACCATTATCATCTTCCATCGTCGTCTCAGAACAGGCATTGTTCCAATCTCCACAAGCGGCCGAAACGGGCAAGTCATCCTGGAAGTTGCCTGCCACGACCCAGGTCAACTGCGGCTGGGTGATGGTCATATCAACTGTGACCTCGGTGGTGCTGCTGTTCCAGGTGATGGTAACAATATCATCTGGGTTCGTGATTGTAAAAGGCACATTGTTGGCTGGATAGGAAGTGCCCCAGGCTTCGTCTAGGGCGACCTTGAATTCATAGCTGCCAGCACTTAGCCCAGTGGTCGTGAAGCTATAGATACCATCGTCGTCTATGTCTTGCAGCCAGGAGCGCAGGCAGTCGGGCTGCCAATCGCCAGGACAGCCGATTTCGTCCTGAAAGTTGCCTGCGGCCGTGGCGATTTGGCTGTTTTGATTGTCAGTAACCCAATGGGTTTGGTGACTGTAGTAAAATTTGACATCAGTAGTGGCCGCCAAGCTCAGACCTATATTGGGACCGTTAAGCGTAGCATTCTGACCGTAGTTTTCGGCCCAATTGTCATTGAGAGCGGCTTTATACTCCCAACTGCCAGACGGAACAGTCAATGTGTTTTGCCATACTTGATCATCGGTATCGAAACCTAAATGGGTGCTGGCGCAGGTAGGATCCCAATCACCGGAGCAGCCTAATTCTGACTGTAGGTTACCAGCGATGGTGACGCTTGTTGGTTCTGATGTGTGATCGGCTGAGGTTAAGCTGACGCTTAGCGTGAGCAATAAAAACAGTGCCACCATCGTATAACGGGAGACATTTTTGTGCATTTTGAACTCCTTTTTTGTTTTCAATAAATCTTGTTGATGACTATGTAGGTGCGGGCACTATTAATTGGGGATTTCTCCGGAGAATGCCTAGGTAGTGCCCTGCACTAAATCTGTATTGTTATGGTTTTGCGGGCATTTACATTTCTGCTAATGAAAACGGCCTCTTCCACATTACTTATAGTATGGGCTACATCTTACAATTCGTCTCTCTTTTGCGTGGTAGATTGCATGTTCCTGTTGACAAGAAACGGCCGTTTCTTACATAATCAATTAGAGAAATTTTAAGGAAGTTTGCTATGCCGTCACTGTCATTGCCCTTGAATAGCCTAGAAAAATTGATCGCGGAGCATAAGTTACTGCGAATTTTATCGCCAGATGTAAGCCAACAAATCAAATCACATAGGCGAAGCCCCTACGTAATGGAATATGATAAGCAGACATATCTATCTCTAGAGCATATCCTGGATGATAAACAGCGCCAATATTATTATCAGGTGATCCAGCACCATCAGGCTGGCCAACAGGTGGATTTGACCATGCTGCCCCATGAGCTCCAACGAATTTTGCAACCCAATTTAGCCCCACCCACTCCGTTTTGGGAGCCACTTATCATTGGTGGCATTGTGGGTTTGGTTGTGGGCGTGTTGGCGATGGCGGTTGGCACACTATTTTTAAATGTAACGGCCGTCACCTTGGAGACAGCCACCCTCTCAGATCCATTCGGTCTGCAAAAGCCAATAATCATATTTGTCTTCTTTTCGGCCTTGGGTTGGGCTATGACATCTTGGATTGTCTGGCGCAGAATGAAACGCGCTTTATTAAGCAGTTAGGTACAAAGTCGTTTGTCGTCCCGGTAGCCAGCGCATTTGTCCCCCGCTCAGAATAGCATCCCCCCTCCAACGTGATTCGCCCTGCTTAACCGCCCCATTTGGGCGCAGTTTGTTGCACATTTAGTTCAATGCCTGTTGGTTTAGGACATGGCATGAAGGGCAGGCAGTACATCTGTGGCTAAGATTTCTAATGAATCCATTTTTTCTACCTCAGGGATATTCACGATAATATGATCCACCCCGATTTGGCGCAATTTTCCAAAATACTCTATCAATTTTTGCGGCGAATCGCCCTGATTATTTCGCATTGGCTTGATAGTACCCAACACAGTGAATTCAATTTCATGGGGCTCGCGCTTTGTTTGCTGGCAGTGGGCTTCTAAAACGGCCCATTTCTGCTCTAAGTGGGCTAAGCTGTTCTGATAGCGTTGATGATGCCACTCGCCCCATTCAGGCTGGGTCACGCCAAAATAGAAGTTGCAGGCATCGGCATATTGAGCCACCAGCCTTAGGCCCTTCCTTTCCCCTTCTGAGCCGATAAGGATGGGTGGGTGGGGTGTTTGTAGGGGCTGTGGATGGTTCATAGGCTGGGTTAGCTGGTAATGTTGGCCCTGAAAGGGAGCTAGATCATCTTGCCACATGTGGTGGACGATTTTTAGCGTCTCTTCTAACTGCTCAAAGCGTGTAGCAAGCGGGGGAAAAGGCGCGCCAAGCCCTTCTGCTTCTTCTTGATACCAGGCAGCACCAATGCCTAAATAGGCTCGGCCCCCGGATAAGACATCTAGGGTGGTTATTGTCTTGGCTAAAATACCAGGATAACGATAAATGTATCCTGTCACCAAGGTGCCAATCTTAATCTGCTGGGTGAGAGCTGCTAGATAAGCCAGGGTTGTATACCCTTCCAACATTGGTGCAGATGGTTCGCCCGATGCGCCGCCCATTTGAAAAAAATGGTCCATCACCCAGAGTGAGTCAAAGCTGGCCTGATCCACAAATTGGGCTATTTGCCCCAATGTGGCCCCGATATTGTGTGGGTTGCCAGCCCAATCGTATCGAATAATCTGTAAACCGAGTTTCATAATTTGTGCTCCTTGAGTTGTCAGACTAAAAACCAGTAGGCAACCTGAATAAGAAAAGCCCACTATGTTTGCACTTTTTATCGACATAATGTTCTTCTCTCTGGTAGCCTAAGGCCAATGGACCTTTTCTATGAGTAGTTGTAATCATTCTCTACCAGAGGTGATTTCGTTATGTAAACGAAAACTGCAAAGTTAGTGAAGCCATTTAGCTTGACGTTTATTGAGATTTTCAATCAAGAAATTATGCTGTGGTTAGGGAAGAGATTTGCTCATGATACCAAGCGATTTTGTCGTCAATGCGTTCATAATAGTGCTGGAGGGAAGAGATTTTTTCTTTGAGAGCCACCCGATGAGCTTCAAGAATTAGACATCGTTCCTGCTCTGTGCCATCTTGGTAACAGAGATCGACATACCGCCTTAATTGTTGAATGGGCATGCCGCCATCCCGAAGGCAGATAATGAAGTCAATCCAGGCCAGGTTGTGAGCATTGTAGCGGCGATGCCCGTTGGACAATCGTTGGACATCACGAAGTAGGCCAACTTCTTCATAGTAGCGCAAGGTGGCTATCGAAGTGCCAGTTTTTTGGGCTGCTTGTTTGATTGTGTAATGAGTCATACGAGTATTATAAAACCTCAAGTGCACTTGAGGTCAAGCGATTTAGAAAAAGGTTTTGGCTGTGGGCAGTAGGGCAACGAATCTTCTTAAAGGAGGGTTGGATATAGCAAAATGTTCTAAAAAGCTATATGTCAATTGATGACTACCAGAGAAAAAAAGGAACCCCCACCCGAACACCCACAAAGCCCAAGACCATGACAGACCACCAAACACGCCTAAATACAAAAGTGAATTAGGTCAGAGAATTGCGGGTGGAACAACGAGATAAAGCCAAGCCTAATCAGGCAAAAGGCGGCGCAAAGCGCGGTTGTTGATGATTAGGTAAATCAAAGAATTGTGGTTGGTGATCGCCAACTGATTCCGCAGCTTGGGACGCTCAATGCCAAGATGAAGTGCTTGGGAGAAAATGCGTTCAACGGCTGTGCGTTGAGCATAAACAACCTTGTACTTGTGCGAATCGCGGACAAGTTGATGGCGTAGACGGGCACCGATACTGGTAGGGAACTGAGCTGTGCAGCCACCTTTAGACCATTGTTGATGATTGACCGGACAAGCATCGGCTGTAGCTGTGGGCCAGAGCAAAGGGCAAGTATGAAAGGCACGTTGATGGGGAATGATAGACTTGGTGCGATCCATGTAAGTGCGACGGACAGGCATAGGCAACTCGGCCGCACAGAGAGGCAAGCCCCTCTTATCAAAAAGACGGACTTGACCATCTGGTTGGTTAAAAGGCACGGCGGCAAAGCCATCATGGTGGGAAGAATGGAAGAATTCATGAACGTACCAGGCATCAAAGGCAGCATCAAGGGCCGCATAGAGAGGTCGAAAACCAAGCCGACGTTCAACTTGAGCCATGAGAGGGAAGAAGAAGAGGGTATCTCCTTTATCGAAAGTTTGGGTCAACTCGGCCAAAACAAATTCACCCATCTCCGGCACTTTTGTCACCACAGCCCCAGAAGCATAACCCCAATAAAACTCACCGACGGTAGAGGGTAAATCAGAAACAGCTTGCCCTTCTTGTGCGGGAGTAGGGAAGCGATTGTGCCGCCGCTTACAGCCTACTTTGCAGTCAAGGTCGCCCTTAGGTTGACGGTCGGGGTCATAGCGACCTTCCTTAATATAGACCTTGGGATTATTCTGCCGCACCCAAGCGATGACATGTTTGGTATCCAGAGAAATCGTCTGTCCAAAAGAAGCTGGCAGCCGATGCTGCAACTGAGCCACTTGGGCGTCCAGCAACTTCTGCAAGGCTTCGTTAGGTAAGTGCCGTAAGACATGTCCCAAATGGCGACGAGTGGGCACACTCTTTTCGGCAGTAAAACCATGGGCTCCTTCCCCTGGCAGCAGTGGGAAACCCAAGGCCCAAATCAGACCAGGGTGGGTGACCAGAAGGTGACGCAACTGGCCTAAGCTTGCCAGTTGATGTTCGATTTTGAGTAGAAAGGCACCAATGTAGGCAGCGTGAGGGATGGGGCTACGCCCAAACAGGTGTGTATCCTCTTTAGGACGTAAGCAGTGCCAGTCGAACAGACGCAGCCAGCGAACGGCCGTCATCGTGACCGGACAGTCTCGTACAAAACGCGGAAACTCTCTTTCTGGACACAATAAAAAGCGAGGGTGGGTGGGTTGTTGCCATTGAGACAGATGATAGGCTTGCCAAGCCTGCCGCATACGGCGAGGCCAACTACGGTTTATGATAAAATTTGCTTTAAGCATGGTGGTTCTCCTTGTTGATAGCGTGTCTGTGTGGTAACAAACACTATATCAGAGGAGGCCACCCTGTGTTTTGACCTACTGGCTTTTCTATCTGTCGTTGCTACGACATGCACATCTCGTTCGCTGACACCTATATGCCGAAAAACGGCCGCTTGGTTCACCCCTTAGGTCATTTTTTGACACCTATGCTACACTTGACGGCATACAGATGCCGTTCAGGCGACAGATAGTTTTTACTATCTCCAACCCTCATGCGGGTGGCTGAACCAATAGGATGCAGCTAACGGCCGTTTCTATATGCTCTTTGGTTCTGATAAAATGTTACTCAGTTCGTCACTATACAGGCCCTAGACCTGTGGTATAAATAAACGTCATGGATTATCAGCGGGAAAATGAGCAACTAAAGCAAAGAATACAAGAACTAGAAGCCGCCTTGCAAGCCGCTCAGCAGCAAATTGCGGAACTTACGTCATTGCTCAAGCAAAACAGTCGTAATTCCCACTGGCCATCCAGTCGAGACAAGAGCCGGCAGAAAAAGAAAAGAACCAAAAGCTTGCGTCGCAAAAGTGACAAAAGGCCTGGTGGACAAAAAGGGCATCCCGGTCATACACTCAAAATGAGCACGATGCCGGATGCAGTCAGGATACATCGTCCCGACACTTGCCAGCATTGCCAACTACCATTTACCGCTGAGCAACAGGCTGCGGCTATCGACAAACGACAAGTTTATGATTTGCCGCCCCTGGACATCGTTGTGACGGAACATCAAGCGGAAACGCTCTGCTGTCCCCATTGTCGGCAACTAAGTCAGAGCTCATTCCCCCAGGATGTGATTGCCCCGGTGCAATACGGGCCACGCATCCAGCAGTTGGCTGTGTATCTCAAGGCGGAGCAATTCATTCCCTTCGAGCGGAGCCGACGCTTTTTTGCCGACCTGTTTGGCCTCAAGCTCTCGCCGGGCACCTTGCAGAATATCATCCAGCGCACGGCACGACAGTTGCACCCCATCATCGACCAAGTCAAAGTCGCACTGACGGCGGGTCACATCCTGCATTGTGATGAGAGTGGATTCTACATCAATGGACAACGCCATTGGCTGCATGTGGCCGCCACTGACCAGTTGACATGCTACTATCCGCATCGCAACCGGGGTAGCAAAGCGACCAAAGCAATGGCGATTCTCCCCAATTTCGAGGGGCGAGCCATTCATGATTTCTGGTCAGCCTACTATCAACATAAACAATGTCAGCATGGTCTATGCAATGTGCATCATCTGCGTGATTTGACCGCCATTGCTGACAATCACAAACAGCCCTGGGCCAATCGCATGAAGTGGTTGTTGCTTAGTATCAAACAGGTCGTTGACCAGGCTCGGTTGGCGGGAGAAACGGCATTGCCACCGCTGAAAGTTGCCCAGATTGAACGCCTCTATGACCGTCAGGTCGCTATCGCCTTGCAAGCCAATCCACCGCCACCTGAAGGATGGCCTAAAGGGAAACGGGGTCGGCCAAGAAAGACGAAACCACGTAACTTTGCTGAGCGATTGGGCAAACATCGCCACGAAGTGTTGGCTTTTGTCTACGATTTTAAGGTGCCATTTGATAACAATCTGGCTGAACGAGATATTCGCATGCTCAAGGTTCAGCAGAAAATATCCGGTTGTTTTCGTAGCATGCATGGTGCCCAGGATTTTTGCACCATTCGCAGCTACCTTTCGACCATGCGTAAACAGGGCGTTCGTGTGTGGTTCGCTTTAGGTTCTTTGTTTTCTGGCGATATTCTCATGCCAGACCTGACCCCTGTATAGTCACCTCAGTTCTAGATTTTTAGAAATAATTTAGAACTCTTTAGAAACATTTCAGGTTCTCCTGTTACAATTCTTTCTATGCCATCAGGTATTTTTATAATATTACCATGTGCTTTGTTCTGCGTAGTATCAGATATAAATCAGAGGGTAATGTACTATATGCGATAATAAAGATATATTATTAACCGCTTGTACTAGAGAGGAGAAATGACAGCGTTAAAAAGAGCTAGGCGCACAGTGCCTGATATCATTGACCCCAGGTTTTTCAGAGGAATTTTGCTGTTATTGGTTGTGTGGTTAGCTATTCTAGTTCTAAAGCCTTGGTGGGCGACTGGGTGCTTGCCGGATTGTCCTGGAAGAAATCTTTCTTATATGGATTTGGACAATGTTGATCTAAGTGGGGCCAATTTGCGTCAGGCAAATCTGAATGCAGTGAATCTACATCGGGCCAACTTGGACGGGGCTGATCTTGTGCATGCCAATCTTTCTGATAGGGCTAGTGACGCTGATGCTTGGTTTTTATTCTGGGAACTTGTTTATCAAATTGTGGATAATCCAGATTGGAGCAAAGTTGACTTGACAGAAGCCAGTCTAGTGGGGGCAAATTTAGCTGGGGCTAATTTAACGGGTGTTTATCTTAATGATTCTGATTTAAGTGGGGCAGATTTAACTGGTAGCTATTTGAATAATGCTTCTATGAGTGGTGCTAATTTGCAGGGGGCTAATCTCCTTGGTGTTACTTTGAATAATGGTACTTTACGTGAAACTAATCTGAGTAAAGCCAATTTACGCAAGTCTGATCTGACCGGAGCCTATTTGGGCCATGCTGATCTTAGAAGTGCCGATCTACGCGGTGCTGACTTACGTTGGGTTGATTTACGCAGCGCGTACCTGTCGGAAGCTAACTTAAGCGGCGTTGATCTACGAGATGCTGATTTAAGTGGAGCCGATTTGAGCAGGGCTAATTTGAGAGGGACTAATTTGGCGGGGACGAATCTAGCCAATACTAGTTTGATTGGCGCGGATCTACGGGGAGCGAATTTGGATAATACTAACTTAAATGGGGTCATGCTTAAAGATGCATTGCTCGATCATACGACAAAAATTTCGGACAACTGGCGCCTCGTCTGGCAAATCTTGGCTGAAGGGGCCGCAGACCGCAACTTAACTGATGCTGACTTAAGTACCGCAGATTTAAGCGGGGTGGATTTCAGTGGAACGGACTTACATGACGCTTCTCTAGTAGATGCTAATCTAAGCGGAGCCAATTTAGCTGAAGCTAATTTACGAAATGCCGATTTGAGTGGTGCTGATTTAAGTGGTGCAGATTTGAGCGGTGCTAGTTTGCGCAGGGCTAATTTGAATAATGCTATTTTGGATGGGATCAATTTGAGTGGGGCCAAATATGATTGGCTAACACAGTGGCCTACAGAGTTTGATCCAACTGAAAGTGATGCAATTTTTCGGAGATAAGTTTTCCTTAACGGTATGGATGCTTGTTGTAAGGAGGTTGTTTGGTATTGGGAATAGGACAGACGTAGGGAGTAGCGGCCGTTTCCCTCACAAACTCTTGCCTCACTGCTTGTAGCTTATCTGGGTTAGCATACAATTGCCTGGCTGCTTCCGCCATCACCTTCGCTGCGTACAGCATACCTTTGTGGCCAATGCTCGTGCCGCCAGAAGCGACTATACCCCAAGAATGTGCCGGTGCATTTAGTGGCCAACAGGTTGTTGCTAACATACTCACCGGTACACGCCAACTAAGATCGCCGACATCAGTTGAGGCTTTGAAGATGCGTCCGATGTCTATATTATGAAAAATATCGCCGACTAGGGGTTGCTGCTGTTGTTCAGGGGTCAAGTCTAGATGATGGGCAATGACTGTACTGTTTCCTGGTGGATTGTTGGCATTAATCTTTGCTGCATAGGCTTGTTCTTCTTCTGTAAATTGAATCGGACCAAGAGCCTGCATGACCTCATGTTGTAAATCAGCTAAAGTATGATTATTGAGCATACAGGCTGATCCCCCTTCAAAAATTTCTTCCACTTCGGTTTCTGTCATTATGGCTGCACCCTGAGCAACCTTGCGGACACGATTAGCTACCTCTTCCACCTCTTCGGGTAAATGGGCACGAACTGTATAAAATACCTCTGCTTGGTTGGGCACAATGTTAGAAGCTAAACCACCATTAGTTATGATGTAATGGATTCGGACATGATCCATCACGTGTTCCCGCATGAAATTGATGCCGACATTCATCAACTCTACTGCGTCAAGTGCGGAGCGTCCCATATGGGGCATAAGAGCGGCATGGGCAGTACGGCCGTAAAAGCGAAAACGCATACTCTGTACACCTAAATTGCTACCCTTATTGGCGTAGTTAGCATACTCGGGGTGAAAATTAAAGGCGGCGGCTAGATCGTCAAAGGCACCAGCCCGGCCCATATAAACCTTACCTGCTCCACCTTCTTCAGCTGGACAGCCATAATAACGTACTGTGCCCGATGTACCTGATGTTTGCAGCCACTGTTTTACAGCAACTGCGGCTGCTAGACAGCCTGTTCCCAGCAAATTGTGCCCACAACCATGTCCATGTCCCCCTTCCTCAATCGCTTCTGGGATGCTCTGTAATTTCTGGGACAGGCCAGGTAAAGCATCGTACTCGCCAGCAAAACCAATAATTGGTTCGCCGCTGCCCCACTCGGCCATGAAGGCTGTGCTAATATCACCAACATCCCAGGTAATGGCAAAACCAGCTTCTTCTAGATAGTCGGCCTGTAGTTTGGAGGCTTTGTACTCTTCAAAACGAATTTCAGGATTGGCCCAAATCTCGTCAGCCATCGCTGAGAAATGGGATTGGTGACTGTCCAGCCAGTCAAAAACTGTTGTGTCTATCATTTCTGTTATCTCTTTATTTATCGTCGCCCACGTCTTCTGCGTCGCTGCCCACGTCCTTTCTTGCCCGAGGAACGGCCGTTCTTGTTCGACAGCACTTGGGGAGGCACGTGTGGTGCATGGAGGGATTGTTGATAATAATCATCTAGCAACATGGCCATTAGGGTTACGGTATCTTCATCCTGCGCCCACCCCTTCACCAATGGAATAAAGCGGCGCATCCGTTCTGATTGTAATTTGTCACGTTCACGCAATTTTGCTTCCAATAAAACAGTTGTGCGTTCAGCCACAACGGCCGTTACATCTTCATCAGTGGGCAACAGCCGTTCCTGGAAATCAATTTGATACTGTTTCCCAATCTTCTCTAACTGCTTCTGCTCCTTATAATCCCCTATCAGCGAAAAAGCAGTGCCCGTTGCGCCCGCTCTGCCTGTACGCCCAGCCCGGTGAATATATAGTTCAGGATCATCAGGTACATCATATTGAATCACATGTGAAAGTTCAGTAATGTCAATACCCCTGGCTGCCACATCCGTCGCCACCAAAAACCGCAAATTACCTGCCCGTAACCGTGCCATTACCTTTTCTCGCTGCTTTTGATCCATATCGCCGCTCAATTCGTCAGCATCATAACCAAAGCGGCCCAAAACCACAGCCACATAATTCACCCGCGCCTTCGTGTTACAGAAAATAATAGCTGAGTCAGGATTCTCTACCTCGATAATGCGGACTAAAGTGCGGTCCTTGTCCATAGGCGGCACCCGGTAATAAAGATGTTCGGTATCCGCCACATGCACCCGATCACGGCTGAGGCTGAGGAAATCCGGCTCTTTGAGGAAGATGCGAGCCAGATTTCGAACTTGGATAGGGAAGGTAGCAGAGAACATACAACTATAACGTTGACTTGGCAGATGTTCTTGAATAAGGCGCATGTCAGGAAAAAAGCCCATAGAAAGCATCCTGTCAGCTTCGTCAAAGACCAAAACCTTAAGATGATCTAGAGAGAGAGACCGACGCAGTAAATGATCTAAGACACGCCCTGGTGTGCCCACAACCAAGTGCGCTCCCCGCCGAAAGGCCTTTAGTTGGGGACCATATTTAACACCCCCATAAACGGCCACAACGCGCATACCATCTTCACCAGCCAAGGTCTGTGCCTCCTTGGCGACTTGCAGGGCAAGTTCGCGGGTAGGGACAAGGATAAGGGCTTGACAGTTGTCCTGGCGATTATTGATGATTTCCATGATGGGCATGATAAAAGCTCCCGTTTTACCGCTACCAGTGCGGGATTGCACCATCAGATCACGCCCTGCCATGATGTAGGGCATTGCTTTGGATTGAACGGGTGTAAGCTGTGTCCAGCCTGCTCGTTGTGTAGCTTCCAGCAAGCGGGGCGTCAAATCTGCCATTGTTACCTGAGGCAATCTGTTTTCGGGTTCCACGATGTCTTCTTTAGCAATGTCATCGTGAATCACTGTTTCGTTTTCATTCATTAAAATTTATTCCTGTTTCTAAATTATATTATTGGCTTTTCTTGCTTCAATTGCAGCCCGGCTGATCATCTCCAAGGCAGTGCTGCCTGATGGTGGCTGTATGTAACCGGCCCGTGCATCTTTTTCAGCTAAATCAAGGGTCTTCATCATAATGGCATTGTAACCAGCCTCCCCACAAAGGCAAATCTATACATATTATTAAGCTGAGAAAGCAGTTGATTCAGACTGGTGAATCGGTTACAGTAAGGAAAAATAAACAATAAAGAGGTTGAAAATGACCGATTGGAGCAAACGCAAACGATTAGAAGCGACAGTTGTAGGTGATAAAACAGATCGTCTGCCTGTTGCTTTGTGGCGACACTGGCCGGGCGATGATCAGGATGGGGCAGCATTAGCGGCTTCCCTTCTCAAATGGCAGCAAGATTATGATTGGGATGTGGTTAAAGTTTCACCAGCCAGTAGTTATAGTGTGACTGACTGGGGTGTAAAAGATGAATGGCGTGGCTCATTGGAAGGCACACGGGAATATACTCATCGTGCCGTGAAACAGCCTTACGATTGGGAAGCTATCAAACCACTTGATCCCACGCAAGGCATGCTGGCTTCGCAGATAAAAGCTCTGCGCCTAGTTGGAGCTGGGCTAGATGCAGAAACGCCCTTCATTGCCACTATCTTTGCTCCACTGTCCCAAGCAAGGCATCTAGCCGGGGGTGAAACAGTGTTACATCATTTACGCCGCCATCCTGACTCTTTGCACAAAGGATTGGCGACGATCACGGAAAGCACACTGCGTTTTATTGAAGTAGCTAAAGCAACAGGCATGAGCGGCATTTATTATGCTGTACAACATGCACGGTATCCACTGATGAGCCAAGAAGAGTACGACCAATTTGGACGGCCGTATGATGAACAAATTCTGGAGGCTGTTAGCGAGCTTTGGCTCAATATGCTGCATATTCATAGTACCGATATCATTTTTGACGCTGTCGCCGACTATCCTGTGCAATTTGTCAACTGGCATGACCGAGAAACAGATGTCAGTTTGGCCGATGGTCTAAAGCACATCTTAGGCGCGGCCAGCGGTGGTGTTTCCCGATGGAGCATGTACCATGAACGACCTGGCCAGATGATGTCAGAAATTCACCATGCGCTGGCCCAAACAAACGGCCGTCGCCTCATGCTGGGTACAGGCTGTGTCATCATGACCAACACCCCTCTCCGTAACATCCGCGCCCTTCGCGAATCTGTCAACCCTTAGCATGGAATGAACCCGAATTAGTAGACAGGAAGAAGCGAGAAAAAACGTTGCTCAAAATGGGCAGGACTATGATAGCCCAAAGATGAGTGTAACCTGCTTCTATTATAGAACACCTCAATGTACCCAAACAAGGCCAACTTGGCCGATTGCCTAGTGAGATAAACCTGATCTTAGATGCCCTCCCGTTTCAAAGTAGCAAAAAAGCTTTCCACAAGGGTGTTGTCATAGCAATCACCACTAGGTATATTGACCAACGACAATTTGCTGACTTGGTTCAGGTGGTGGTGGTTGAGGCGACATAGAGTAGGATGGGCCATTATAGGCCTACAGGCGTTCTGGCAGCCAAGGATAAGGTGCAGACACATTTGCGACAGATGGGATCGGTGTCCATGTCTAGATTTTGTCGAAAGTAGATAGCTTGGGCTGAGTTGAGAATGTCGGCTAACGGCCGTTGGTGGATATTGTCCCAACCTTTGTGGAAAAAACAGGGACGCACAGTGCCATCAGCTTCAATCACCGTAGAAACCCAAGGCGCATTACACTGGATAGGAGGGAAATCACCATCGCCATTTAGGGCTGCGTAATAGCGCACTAGACGGCGCAGTTTCTCAGGTTTCTCGGCGATAAACCCGGAGGCAAAATCTGCTGCAAATTGTTTGATGACACTTTCTATGATGTGGTCAAATTGCTGGACTTCCTTGGGGCTTAGGGCAATTTCGGCCGTTCGTTCATCGCCCCACAATTGTTGGCGATTAAAGGCGGGGGTAGAAACATCGGCTGTTAAAAAAGAGATTTGGTCTAGCTCCAACTCATGAACGGCGGCAATAATCTGGGGCAAATCATGGAAATTTTGTTGCTGGAGCACGCAGCGGGCCGTGACTCTGTACCCAGGCTGGATGGTACGCAAGGCGATGATGCCTTCTGCCAAACGTTCATAAGCCCGGGGGATGCGTCGAATGGCATTGTGAACCTCTTGGCTGCCATCTAAAGAGACGATGACCTCATCGCACCATTGAGTGACATCAGCCGCATGTTTTTGCAGGAGTAGTCCGGTGGAGAGCAGCGTGATTTTGATGTTTTCTGCTTTGAACAGACGGCACAAGGCCCATAAATTGCTGTGCATCAAGGCCTCGCCGCCAGAGAGGACGACCCAACGTACTTGCAGCTTGCGCAAGCTGTCCATATGCTGCTCTAAGTCAGCTTGGCTGATTTCGCGCATGTTTTTATTGGCTTGCCAAATATCGCACATGACACAGCGGCAGTTGCAGCGACTGTGGGGCATGAGGGTGATAATGGGTAAGGTGTGGATGCGGTGTGTGGCTAGCGTGCGTTTACGCTGAATGGTATTGATTAGGGGATGCATCCTCTTATTATAACGTCAAGTCAGTTGAATTCCCTAAAGACAGCCGTTTTGTCTGTTTGCGGCTCAGCTGGTAGAGGGTTACGACTTCGCTGTTGAGGTTTTGACGAGCAGCAATGGCTATTTGGAAGTGGGGGAAGTGGGCCAATATCTCTGGTTCATTTGCCAAAGAAGAGAGAAGGAGCAGGATACGGCCGTTGATTGCTAGATAATCAGCCGCAGTCAGAGCAAATCGCTCAATGACATCGGTGGCCCAAAAGGCTTTGTCTAACAGGGTAGTTGGTTCACCTATCAAAAAGGGGGGATTGAAGAGGATGACATCGAAGGTTTGCAGGGGGAGAGCGGCAAAGAGATCGCTTTCGATGACCTGGACGCGGTCTTCTGCTTGGTTTAATAGGACGTTGATGTGAGCGCAGCGCACGGCTGCTGGATTGACATCTACGGCCACGACTTGACTAGCCCGCTGGGCCGCAAAAATAGCTCCAATACCAGAGCCAGTACCCATGTCTAGCATTCGTGATCCAAGTGGGACGAGCTGCTCATTGAAGGCCGAGACCATAAACTTGCTGGTGAGGAAGAGGGTAGGATTGAAAACTTGTGGCAGAATGAGAAACGGCCGTCCGGCTACATGTTCTAACACGAGTTTGTTGAAGCGGCGACGTTGCCAGAGATGGAAGCGCAGCCAGTAGGCCAGCCAGGTTAGGGAGCCTTTAACATTCATAGCCTTTCACCTATGAGAAGCAAAAAGGTGGCTGGTTCACGGTGGCGGCGCAAGCGGGCCAACCAGGGGCGTATGGCCCAGCGCCAGCCATAGGCAGGCTGAATATAGTGCCAATTGATTGCGTGCGTTTGGGCTAATTGGGCTAAACGGCCGAATGTCAAAAAGCTTTCATGGGCCAGTGCATCTTCCTGGCGGCCATAACGTTGGGCGAAATTTGCCAATCGCTCTTGTACCATTTGCTGACCACTGCGGCTATCGTGATAAATGGGCGAATCCATGATGACGATACGGCCGTTGGGTCGCAAAACGCGCAGGGCGGCCTGCAAAGTTTGGTCATAATTAGTGGCATAATGGAATGAACCATTGAAAATGGCTAAATCTACTTGATTATCACAAAAAGGCAGGTGATCAAATTCTGCTTGGACGGCCGTAAATGTCTCATCATAATGCTGACAAGCTCCCAAACCATCTACAGGATTCGTTAACAAATCTACGGCAGCAACATCATGCCCCAATTGGGTCAGCCGATTGGCAAGCCAGCCATTGCCTGCTCCCAAATCAACTATTTTGAGTGCCTTAGCGCGGGGGAGAACTTGGCTTCTAAATGCCTGAAAAGTGTGGGTGCGAATATGCCAAATGGCAGCATTAGGATCGTCAGGAGGCACTTGGGGCAGGGAACGATAATACTTTGCATCTTGGCCCCCCCATCCTTCAACTTGCCGTACTGCCTTGTAATCGGCCACAAACTGTTGAAAATGGAGCATACGTTCAGGCAGCAGCAGCCGCCAGATGTCCTTTTGACGGATATAGGTGAAATTGTCCTGAGGACAGGTGAGTG
This sequence comes from Promineifilaceae bacterium (SeqCode), assembly GCA_965223555.1. Classification (GTDB taxonomy): domain Bacteria; phylum Chloroflexota; class Anaerolineae; order Promineifilales; family Promineifilaceae; genus CBDCWU01. The sequence goes on along the minus strand of CBDCWU010000007.1, from coordinate 58,946 downwards.
TATGGGGGGAAACGGCCGTTAGCCTGGTATGGCAGCGTGGACAAGCGAATTTCCAGTCAAGCATCGACTATTCTTCTTGCACACCAATTAGAATCATCATAGCCCAGAATTGTACCATGATCGTTTTTCTTATAGTATCATCCTGCCATGCACATTGGCCTACTTACCCCGGGTTTCAGCCGTGATGCTGACCATTGGGCCATCCCTTTTCTGCAAAATCTAGCAACGACGTTGGCGCAGGAACATAAGGTAGATGTTTTTAGCCTGCGATACCCAGAGCGCGGTATTTACCGCTTTGGTGGGTTGATTCATCATGCTATGGGAGGTGGGCAGCGAGGAGGTTTCTACTCTATCGTTATTATGGCGCAGACAGTTGCTGCTATTTGGCGGGTTCAGCGGCAACGGCCGTTTGACATTCTGCATGCTTTTTGGATTGATGAACCAGGGTTAACGGCCGTTCTGGCTGGCAGGTTGATTCATTGTCCAGTGATAGCGAATATTACCGGTGGGGAATTGATTTACCTGCCTGATATTCAGTATGGAACCTACGGTTCGGCTGTGCGGCGCACCATTGTCCGAATGGCCTTACGCTATGCTGATATTGTCGTTGCTGGGTCGCGCTATCAAGTAGAGATGACTACCACCCCAAGACGTAAAGTTCTGGCTCCTTGGGGTTTGGATACAAATGTTTTTGCGCCCACCGCTCTGGCCGATTGGCGACAGCCCACTATTATTCAGGTCGCTTCGCTTATTGGTGTCAAGAATCAAGCTTTGTTGTTAGAGGTATTGGCTTTAGTGAAAACGGCCGTTCCGCATATCCGTCTCCTTCTTGTGGGCGATGGCCCTCTGGCTCCAGAGTTGCGCCGTTTAGCCGAGCGTTTGGGTGTGATTGATCGTATCATTTGGCAAGGGGTTGTTCCTTATCCACAAATGCCCGCGCTTTACCAACAAGCCCACCTTTATCTGCAAACGTCTCGCCATGAAGCACAAGGTATGGCCGTCTTAGAGGCATTGGCTTGCGGTGTGCCAGTAATTGGCACACCTGTCGGCGTGGTGCCGCAGGTGGCTTGTCTGCCGCCTAGTTGGGACAAAACTGTGTTAGCAGAGCAGGCAATTACCGTGTTGACTGATCCAGTCATATACCAACAAAGACGAGATGCGGCTGGACAAACGGCCGTTGACCAATACAGCATCCCCATCACCACTAATACCTTTTTGCAGCTCTATCACTCTCTACTTGGGCAGTCGCCATCCCTTAGAGCCATATTGTAATATTTGCCAGATTTACAGGGGCAGATTACCATCTGCTTATGGAACTAACATCCTCATCCCCCACAATTTTATATGCTGATCAGGAGCATGATCGATTACGAACGGCCGTTATCTTTGTCATCATCATTAGCGTTTACATTGGCTATCAAATTATGCGTGGCCTGTTTAATTTGGCGGATAATGCCAGTGATTATATCTACGTGTTGTCCTGTGCCGGTAGCTTGCCCATAGGTCTAGCCCTCTCTTGGGCCATCGAGCATGGACTCAAACGTATCTGGCCCAGTGGCAACAGAGTCAGATTAGATGACATTGGCCTGGAATTGCAAACGAAGGATGGTCAAAACCAACGGATTGAATGGGCACATCATCTAGTTGTGACAAATTGGTATTTCCATTTATCTGGCTATATGCGTGGGGGGCGAGAGCGGCGCGTTCCAGCAAAGTGGCTCTGTCTTGCTAGTCAAATACGTCAAGAAGAACAGCGTGTGGTGTTGTTCACTTATCTGCCACCCAAAAAAGCCCAACATTGGTTAGAAGATGAGAGAAGTGAGACGGCCTTTCGGGTCATCAAAGCCAGTGACATCTACTCAAATACGCTTCGAGATCGCTTCCTGGCTCCAGCCCGTCCTGATATTCCCAAGCAGGTTTTGGCTGGCAAAGATGGCAGCTATTGGTTGGCAGAACGGCGTCGTTGGAAAGAGGGAGTGGAGCTAACTCCCAAAGATTTTGCCACATTTATGAGTTATCTAAAACGTAATGCATAATGTGGCTCAGCCACAACCAAATTGTACGGAGTATTCCCATGTTTGATTTCATCACTGAAGAACATAAAATGATTCAAGAGGCAGCTCGCGACTTTGCTCAAAATGCCATCGCGCCCATTGCAGAAGAGCATGACGAGACGGGTGAATTTCCTATAGACACAGTACGCCAGATGGGGCAGTTGGGTTTTATGGGTATCGAAGTGCCAGAGAAGTATGGTGGCGCAGGGATGGATAGCTTGGCCTATGCCCTGGCTTTAACTGAAATTTGTAAGGCTGATGCCAGTCACGGCACGATTATGTCGGTCAATAATTCGCTCTATAGTCATGGCTTGATGAAGTATGGCACTGAGGAGCAAAAGCAGAAGTTTTTGATTCCGGTAACAACGGGTCAAAAGATCGGGGCTTATAGTCTCACAGAGCCAATGAGTGGTAGTGATGCAGGCACGATGCGCAGCCGAGCCGTTTTGAATGAAGCGGAGACTCATTATGTGATAAACGGCCGTAAATCCTGGGTAACTTCTGCCCCTTATGCTGATTTCATTGTTCTCTTTACTATGACTCAACCAGAAAAACAGCATCGTGGTGTGACAGCATTCATGGTCGAAACAGATAGGCCAGGCTTCGAGCGAGGCAAAACGGAGCCAAAATTAGGTATCCGGGCCAGCGCCACCAGCGAAATCATCTTCGACAATTATGAGTGTCCGGTTGAGAATCGGTTGGGGGCTGAGGGCGAGGGGTTCAAAATTGCCATGACTGTGCTGGATGCGGGGCGTATTGGCATTGCCTCGCAAGCCTTGGGCATTGCTGAGGCGGCGATGGAAGCCAGCATCGTCTATGCTCAGGAACGGGAAGCATTCGGCCAAAAAATTGGGGAGTTTCAAATGATTCAGCAAAAGCTAGCTGATATGAAGTGCCGGGTGGAAGCCAGCCGCTTGCTCATTTATCAGGCCTGTTTAGCCCGTAAGGAAGCGGAAAAAACAGGCGGCCGTTACTCGTTGGAATCCAGCATGGCTAAGTTGTTTGCCAGTGAAACGGCTATGTGGGTGACAACGCAGGCTATTCAGATTCACGGCGGTATGGGCTATAGTAAAGAGATGCCACTAGAACGCTACTTCCGTGATGCCAAAATTACGGAGATTTACGAGGGGACGAGCGAGATTCAACGCATGGTTATCTCCCGGCAGTTGACGGGCTTACGTTGAGGTTTGGTTTTGCTGGATAGGGCGATACCCCTGAATTATTGTAAAAAGGCTGCCAATTTTTGGCAGCCTTTTTTAGCTGAGGCCAGCAATAAGTCGTTGCAGGATCATTAGGAACAGCAGGACAATCATGGGACTGAAATCTAGGCCACCAGAAGGGGGGATGAGGCGTCGGACTGGTTCTAGGACGGGTTCTGTCACCTGAATGACGAAGCGCATGATTGGTCCCCAAGTTCGATCATAGGGGCTGATGCGGGCAAAGCCGAAAATCATGCGGGCGATGAAGAGAAAAAATAGGGCTGTGGATAGATAGCTGATAAGGGTGATGAGGATACCTGTCATAATATTCCTTCTATGTGTTTAGTGGCGGGAGCCAAAGATGGCTCGGCCAACGCGGATATGGGTGGCTCCTTCTTCAATGGCAATTTCAAAGTCGTCGGTCATGCCCATAGAAAGTTGGCTGAAATTCTCGTCAGGAAATTCAGCTTGTAACCAGTGGGCCAGTTTTCGGGTGCGCTGAAAAACGGTACGTATCATGTCGTCTGCTACGCCCCAAGGGGCCATTGTCATCAGACCACAAATTGTTAAGCTGGGCAACCCGGCGATTTCTGTGACGGCTTTACGCAGATTGGCGCGTTGGGTTGCGCTATTTTCCCATTGACTCATTTCAAACCCAGATTTGCTAGTTTCGCCGGAGGTGTTGATTTCGAGGAAGATGGGGAGGATACGGCCGTTTTCTCCTAACTGCTTGGACAAACGTCGCGCAACCTTGAGCCGATCTAGAGCGTGAAATACATCAGCATAGTTTGCTGCCACATTGGTTTGTCGGCTCTGGAGTGTGCCGATCTGATGCCAAATGATACCGTTGTCGGGACCTAATTGTTCGTCGAGATACGGCTGTTTCTGGGCTAATTCGTGGGTTCTATTTTCACCAAAGTGGCGCATTCCAACTTGGTAGGCAGCTAATAACACGTCTACTGGCCAGGTTTTGGTAACGGCGATGAGGGTGATGTCTGAAGACGGCCGTTGCGCCCGCGCTGCCGCTGCCTCGATCCGCTGTTGGACTTGGGTCAAATTTTCAGCAATATTCGTCATATTTCTAGTGTCTTGCATCCCATGCCAAGTGTCAAGTGCAGTATTGTTCCCAAGTGCTGTAGTCGAACAAAATGCACGTGCAGCGGTTTGTGTTGGATACGCAATATTGGAGATTAGCCCATCCCCCTAGGCGGCGGGGAGAGTGAAGATGAAGGTAGCATCCTCGCCTGGAGTACTTTCTGCCCAGATACGACCACCATGTGATTCAACCACCATCTTGCAAAAGGCGAGACCAAGACCACTGCCCCGTCCTTCTTGGGTGCCTGTAGTAAATTTGTCGAAGAGGCGTTCTTGTAGGTCAGCGGGAATGCCTTCGCCTGTGTTGTAGATGAAGAAAATGAGCCATTCGCCGTAAGAATCGGGATCAATATCGGCTGTGACACGTATTAGGCCTTCGCGTGGGGTGAATTTGACGGCATTGCCGATTAAATTCTGAAAGACACGATCCACTAAGTCTCTATCAATCCAGGCAGTTGTCACACCATCTAATATTTCGCTTTCTAAAACGATTGATTTGTCATGAGCTAGCGCTTGTTGTTGTGACAAGGCTGTATCTATTACCTCGGAAACAGGGATATAGGCGTAACTGAGCGGCATCTGGCGGTTTTCCAGACGGCTGATGTCTAATAAATTGTTGACGAGGGTGAGCATCTTGTTGTTGTTAATCTCCATGATGTCCAGGAACGGCCGTGTCTCGTCTGTGACACCGTGGGATAATAACTCAATCGCCATGCCCTGGGAGGAGAGGGGATTGCGTAAGTCATGGACTGTCATGTGAATCAAATCATCACGCATACGGGCCAATAACCGTTCCTCAGTGACATCGCGCAAAACTAGCAGCCTGCCCAAGGCTTCGCCATCGGAAATAAGAGGCAGACTGAGCCATTGGATCGTGTACGGTGGTAGGTTAATCTCGCCTTCTGAGGGCGGCTCTTCGCCCGTTTGAATAAAGTCAATTTCAGCTTCTAGGGCCACTAATTCTTTTTCTGAATTATGCTCATCGGTTATCGCAATGGGTGCAATTTGAGCATAAACAACAGTGAAGAGGTGGCTGATGGATTGATTGATCCAGTCAGTGGTGTTCGGTTTAACGCCAAGTAATTTGAGGGCCATTTCGTTGATGACGCGCACATTTTTGTCAAGACCAATGTAGATGATGCCATCACGGCTGGAGGCAATGAGAGCACTGAGGTCCGTGGCATAATTTCGAATATTCGCATGTAAGCGGGCGTTTTCAATGGCCAGAGCAATGGTTTCAGCCAAGGCTTCACCTAGTTGGACGTCATCGTTATTGAAGCCATTGAACTTGTCACTGTACATGCTGAAGATGCCAATGGTTTGGTCGCTTGGGCGTAAAGGGATAGCAGCGCCACTGGTGAAGCCGGGTGGTAAATCAGCTTGTTCATCTTCTCCGTCAAGGATTCTCTCAGTTTTGCCAGTCGTGAAGGCACGGCCGTTTATGCCGGCAGCCAAGTCAAAAGTAGCGGGATCCAGTTGTGTTAGGTGGCCCGCAACAGCATCGGGAACAAGACGAGAATCTTCAGTCAGTAAGATACACGTGGAAGACCACCCCGTAAAGTGGCAAATTGCCTCAACGGCCGTTTGGGTAATCCACTTTTCATCCAGCCGTTCATCCATAGCTCGCATCACTTCATAAAGAATATGCTCACGTTCAGCCAACTGTTTTTGGGCATCGTATAGCTGGGCGTTACGTAAGGCCAAAGCCATTTGATCAGCGGCCCCTTGCATCAAGGATGCTTGGTCTTGGCTGAAATGGCTTGGCTGGGAATGGGTGAGGGTTAACACGCCCACCACCCCTCGATGATCAATAATAGGCACACTCAAAGCAGAACGAACCTTTTGTGTTCGTTCTGGCAGAGATAGCCACCGTTCATCCTCTTCGGTGTCATCAATGACGACTAACTCTCCATGAAGCAAGACCCAACCAAAAAGCCCTTTTTCCAAAACCTGTTGATTGATTGTCCGTTGCTGTTGCGCAGGCAATGTTTTGTCTTGTGTTAAAATGCTGTGGGTAACTTCTCCATTTTGATTTACAACAAATAAGCTGCCATACTCAGCACGATTGATGGCAACGGCAACATCTAAAATGTTTTGTAGGGTGGCATTAAGCGTTTGGGTGGTTGTGGTGACTCTGGCAATGATGACTAAGTTTTGCAAGAGATGTTTTTGGGAGAGCAGTTCAGCCTCGATTTGTTTGCGCTCGGTAATAGGATGCAAGATGAGTAAATGGCCAGTGAGATTTCCTGCCACCCGAATAGGGGAAACTTGAAGATCATAAGTTTCCATCCCGAGCTGCAATTCACCTTGCACTGTTTCTTTGCCCACATGATCATTAATCCATGTTAGTTCTGGAAGAAGTGAGGTTATGTCAAGACCAATAATTTCGGGATTGGAACGGCCGAGTATCTTCCGAGTGGCTGTATTGATATCAGCAACATGCCCGTTCCGATCTAATACGATCACGCCATCGCGCATCTGATCGACTATGGTTCTTCTGGCTATTGGTGCCAAGTCAAATAGCTGCAAGCGGAACAGCCCCCACCCTAGTAGAAGCCCCATTACTGAAAAGGCGATAGGGGTTAAGTCGAAAGAGATAAGGCCAACTAAAAACAAGCCAAGGCCAATCCAGGGAATCACTGCGCCCAATAGAATGATGATAGATTTTTCGCGGTGATGGGGTGTACGCAGCCAAATTTGGCCTAAAAGCAAAGTGCTTATGCATAGGAGACTGATGAAATAAACAATATGCACCCAATACCAGGGGCCAGGCTCAATGATAAGGGAGGGGAGCATGCTGTTTCTGTCTAAAGTAACCTGCTTTCTGAACAGGTCGCCACTATTTGTCCAAGCGAAAAAGAGGGTGAGGAGGGGTATGAGGAAGAGGGGAAGATATTGCCGGGTTAGCCATTTACGTTGGCTGTGATAGGCGAGGGCGAAGGCTAAGTAAAGAACTGGGACGATGGTGCTTCCGATAAATTGCAAATTTACCCAGAAGAGCTTGCCGTTTGCTAACGGGGTGCTGATTTCTAAAGCTTTGGTTAGGTTCCATTGGGCCACAGCCAACATCAATAAGGCAAACGGCCGTACCCAAACTGCAGGTCGCCGCTGCCAAGAAAAGAATGCCAGCCCGATATTGGTCAGGGTTGCTGATAGGAACAGGAAAATGACCAATGCTTGCGCGAAATTCATCAACTGCTATTTTACTGCCTATAGAGATATTTACGAAATGCTTTTGTTTGTTAGCTGGGTAACGGCCGTAGTCAAGGCTTGAGTATCCCCTACATTGCCCGGAAAGACAATGGTGCACAAATGAGGAAAATACCCCTCTGCACCTAGCCGCCAAACAGGAACACCAGGCAGAATTTGGCCCAAAACGATGGCGCGGCGCATATCAAGTGCTTGGAGAGCGATGTCGCTGGCAGTTAGACCGCCTTTGATCAATATGTAGCGTGGCCGAACTGTGATGTTGTGCACTATCGTGCTCAGGCTCTTGGAAATACGCTGACAGATTTGTACGGTTTGGCGGAAGCTGGTTGCCTCAACAGGTTGGCGGCTGGTGTATATGACGACATCGCGCTGATAGCGTAAACTCATTTTTATCTTGTTGGACACTTGGTTTATTTCGTGTATTTGCTGTTCTGCATTGAGTAGGGCTGGCACATTGACTTCGACATTGTCAATGTTAGTTGCCAGCAAGGCATCTAACTGAGCATTGGTTTGGGGTACATGAGAGCCAACAATAATCAGGCCACCGCCAGAAGCGGGTAAGTGGAGGTCGGCTGTGGTAAGCAGCGGGCGTGGCGGCAGTCCCAACCGAACGGGAATGAAGGATGCGGCTGTGCGATAAAGGAAATGTTTGCCTTGGGACTCAGCCATGAGCAGACCTTGTACGAATACTTCCATATCGCGGTATGTCGCAGCATTGATGATGCAGACACGGCCGTTTTCAAGCTGCTGCAATTGGCTGAATACCATTTGCGGGCCACCCTGCCGGATATGATCGAGGCTGATGCTTGTGATTTGGTTGGGGGTAAGACGGCCGTTCGTTTTTTCCACGATCCAATCTCGCAAATTGGAGGATTGAAAGCCAAAGAGGAAGTCTTGCGCATAGGGGGTTTGGGCAACAGGAATGAGGTATTCATCTTGCTGGACATAATGGGTATCGTTGATAGTGAAGCGGCCCCCTTCGGCAAGAAAAGGAATGAAGAGGCAGGCTGCAAACGGCCGTTGCAATCCACGTTGTAAAGCCTCTGTTTCAGCCGGAAAGTGACCACGCAAGGTTGAGTCGCAACGTGTGAGAAGGTTGAAAGTTTGCCCGGTTTCCGCTTCCAATTGGTTGAGGGAGCAGCCGATTTCCTCATACACCCGTTCAGCCATATCTTCGGACATGCTGCGTGAATTAGTGAGGATGAAGCAGGCGGGGGCGGGATCAGCAATTTCGGCTCGCAGAGTATCCATTGACCAGTCAGTGATGATAGGCAGGTCGTAGCTGGTTTGGCAGCCAAGCGGATCATCGTCCAAAATGATTAGTTTACGGGTGTTGCCTTGCAGTTCTGCTTGGATTTGTGGCAATAATGAATCGGGCCAGATAGAAGGAAGAGGGGACAGTGGCTTATGTGGGGTCAGTGGGGCAGGCATGATGAATTTGAGAAACTGGAGATGAGAGGCTATCCATTTCCAGTCCTTTATCCTAGTATAGTCCGCTTTGGTCTTGGATTGGTTGGTGGCCTTTTACGGCCGTTATGATTTCGCCAGCCTTTAAGGCCATTAAGCGTACATCTGAGGAGACAGTCACAAACTTGAAGCCTTTGTCAATCATCTGCGTAGCTAATTGGGCGGAGCCAGTGTGGATGCCGGGAATAATGCCATGTTGGCGGCATCTGGCCAAAATCTGGTCAATAGCTGTGGCCACTAGGGGTTTGTTAAGATCGCCATCGGGTGGGCCACCCAAACTTCGGCTTAGGTCAGCGGGGCCCACGTAAATGGCATCGAGGTCGGGCGTGCTCAGAATTGCGTCAAGATTTTGCATAGCAGCGGCTGTTTCAATCATAGCCATAGTCACGACTGTTTCATCAGCCTGATTAGGATAGTCGTTGCCAGCATAGAGGCGGGCACGGTTCGGCCCATGACTGCGATAGCCATGTGGCGGGTAGCGGCAAGCGCCAACGAAGGCTTCGCATTCGGCACGGGAGTTGACCATAGGGCAAATGATGCCGTAGCAACCTGCATCTAATAGCCGCATGATGATGCCTGGTTCGTTCCATGGCACACGGGCCAGAGGCACTGTGTTAGTGGTGGAAATGGCTTGGAGCATGGTAACGGCCGCTTCATACCCGACTGGCCCATGCTGCATATCAATTGTCAAACTGTCCCAGCCTGTATAGGCCATCATTTCTGTGGCATAGCCATTGGCTATTTGCAGCCAGCCATTCAGGGCGGTTCCGTCCGCTTGCCAAATTTGTTTCAATCTATTTTCTCTCATTAGGTGTTATCTCCTCGCAAAATTTTGACTAATTGTAACCGCAAAAGACTTATTGTTGGAAAAAGCGCACGGCCGTTTCCACATAGACTTGGGTGGTTGGCTCTAATGTTTCTATGTCCACATACTCGCCAGCTTCGTGAGCGCCGCTGCCACGCGGGCCAAAGACGAGAGTGGGGATATTGCCCTCAGCAACATAGATATTGCTATCGGTTATGCCTTTTTGGGTTGTGAATTTGGGCTGTTCACCAATAATGGCTTCATAGACCGGGCGAAAGGCTCGGAAGATGGCTGATGTTTCCTTGATGAGATAGGGTTCATAGAAGGGAGGCGGAGTTTCGATGGTGACTTGACAGGCGAGGTTGAGGGAATTGATGAGGGCTTGCATATCGGCAACGGCCGTTGCCACACTTTCGCCTGGTACTGTTAGCCGCGTAATAGTGACCTCACACTGTTCCGGCACAACGACAGCATACTCTTTGTAGCCACCTTCGATTTTTAGTGTCGAGTAATTGCCTTGCCCAAAGAGAGGATGCTCAAGCAAATTTAGATGCTCCAAAGCAGCCACAATTTTGCCTGCATCCTCAATCGCGTTCAGGCCGCGTTCAGGATGGAAGGCATGAGCCGCGCGGCCCGTGACGGTTATTTTGTATAACACTTTGCCCGTAATGCCATTGGGCAAACTCCAGCTGGAGCCTACACCATAGAAAGGTTCCCCCAACAACATGGCATCACTTTGGCCATATTTGGTGTGCAACAAAGCTCGTGCGCCAGTGCCGTAGCCCTCTTCGTCCACTGTAGCCGCAAAACCAACTTGACCTAAACGGCCGTGTTGTTCCTTTGCCTCCCACAAAGCCTTAAAGGCTGTGAGAGCACAGGCCACGCCTGCTTTCATGTCCATTGAGCCAAGACCATATAGCTTGCCCTCTTTTTCGAAGGGATCGAAGGGATCAGTAGGCCAATTTTGGGCGATGTCTACAGTGTCCATGTGGCCTGTGAGGGTGAGGAACTGGCTGTTGCCGCTGCCCGAAAAGCTGGCATAGACATTTGGTCGGCCGGGAGAAACCTCATGCCATTCTGGTTCTAGCCCCATTTCCCGAATTTTTTCAGCAATGTACAAGGCCAAATCTTTCTCACGGGGTACGATGGAGTTGATACGGATCATCTCTTTAAGAGTCTGTAGTAAATAGTTTGTGTCAATCTTAATCATGGAAATTCCTGTGAGAAACTGGTCAAAAGGGAGGGACTCATTTGTTTAACGATCAATTGCCCAATTCTCTATTCCTACTTCTACCATATTGAGGCAAGCTGCCAAATGTGACCTTGAGTGATGATGGCCTGGCCGTTTTTACTATGGCAACTGATTTGGTGATAAGGGGTGTTGGGGAAGATTTGGTCAGTGAGGCTAAGACGGCCGTTATCTACAAACAGTTCTACTGATGACCAATCTACGAAGATGTGTAAGCGCAATTGATTGTCAGTCGCCAACCATTTGGCGCTGTGCCGATAGCCAGCAAAGTGACGTTGAAAATCAATGCGTCCAGAACGCTGCCTGTCTATGTAGATACGGCGGCCCTCTACATCACAACCAATAATTGTTTCTTCACCTTGAGCATTACTAAAGTGGAGGCTGAATTCATCTGCACTTCCTAGATCACAATCAAAGAGGAGTTCAAAACGGCCGTCTACTTGTGCCTCATTCAAGACAACCATGTCTGCAATGGCTCGGTTTTCAATCTCAAAGGTTTGTTGGCGTAGACTTTCTAGCTCTTTGATAGGTTGGGAGGTGAGTTGGGGCGGTTGATGTGGGACGGCTGTCAAGCCAAACTCGCGTGGAATAGTCATGCAGCCACGCCAGGGAAAGGTAGGTTGGGCATAAGCATACGCCCAGTTGCTCATCCAGCCTATCCCTAGACGACGGCCGTCCGGCATATCCGAGAAAGTGACAGTGGCATAATTGTCACTGCCATGATCCATCCAGTTGACTTGTTGGGGTGGAGAAGCATTGTGGAAGGAACGGCCGTCAAAATCCCCGACAAAATATTCAGTAGCAGTACCGCCATTGGGTGCACCACTGCCTAAGCTGACTAGCATCACCCACCTTGGCTGGGTAGGATCATCATCCACAGCTAGGGGAAAGAGATCGGGACATTCCCAAACGCCACTGGGTGATCCTTGATTGGGGCCAAATTCGCTGGCCAGTTCCCATTCTCTCAAGTTAGGCGAAGTGTAAATTCTAGCTCGATCACCTACGGCCAAAATCATGACCCAATGCTGGCTTGGGTCATGCCAGAACACCTTGGGGTCACGAAAATCTGGTATTTCGCTGTTGGTGATAATGGGGTTGCGCGCGTACTTTTGCCAGGAGCGGCCACGATCATTGCTGTAGGCCAGGCTTTGCTGTTGGCTGCCTTCGGCGTGGCTAGTGTAGAGAGCGATCAATACCTTCTCTGGGCCACTTTGTAGACCACTACTATTATGCCAATCCACTACTGCGCTGCCTGAAAAAATCTCGCCCCATTCATCAGGAGAAAGGGCGATGGGCATATTGTGCCAATGCACGAGATCGTGGCTAATGGCATGGCCCCAGAATTTGGGGCCGCTGCTTTTGTGGGTGTAGGGTATGGCTTGATAATAGAGGTGGTATTCACCGTCATAATAGAGCAGCCCGTTGGGATCATTCATCCAGCCTTTAGGCGGTGAAAAGTGGTATTGAGGCCGATAAGGCTCGGTATAGGTAGTTTGGATCATGAGCTTCCTCGAAATTGAAATGATGAGATACAGCCATAAATCCCATTTTATCACTCTGCTTCTGTTTGTTCGAGGGAAGGGGATATCAGCGTGTGGCAATAGAACGAGAAGTATAGTCCTCGCAGGTTTGCCGAACCTGTTAGGACTGCCTAAATCCGAAGAACTGTCCTAAGTGTTTGGCGGTTTATTATAGAGAATTCAGCGGAATAAACCGCCAAACCGGAGGTGTCACAGTTTTCCTTCTTCTAATTTTAAACTGTGACACACTTAAGCGGTAACTTGGCTTTTGAGGGCTTCCGCGTCCAAAATAGTGATTTGGCCTTGTTGGATATGCAGCCAACCCTTTTGGCGGAATTCGCGTAGGGCTTTGTTGATGCTTTCCCGGGTAGCTCCAATGAGGCTGGCAAGATCAGATTGGTTGAGGGGCATGGTGATGCTGACACCATTTTCTTCTACTTTGCCATAATCCTGAGCTAGTTGCAGCAGCTTGCGCGCCAGCCGCTGGGGAATACCTAAGGAGGCTAGGCTGTCCATTTGCTGGGTGCTGGAACGAACGCGAGAGCTAAGAACCTTCATGAAGTTGAGGGCCAGTTGGGGATATTGCCGGGTGTGTTTACTGAAGTTTTCGCGGCTCATAGTGTAGAGTGTGGTTTGACCCAGGGCAATAGCTGTTGCGGAACGGGGCATCCCATCTACCACTGCCAATTCCCCAAAAATCTCACCTGGCCGCCCAAATAGGATGACAGATGTCTCGCTACCATCCAGGCCGTTGACAAAAATTCGCACCTGCCCCGCTTGGATGAGGTAGAGCATTTGGCCGGGATCACCTTCGTGGAAGATGACCTCACCTTGCTGGAAGGTGCGCGGGATGATGTCTGTGGCAATCGTTTGCAAATCGGCGGTAGGCATATTGACGAAGAGAGTTGTTTGTTGGAGGAAAGTGATACGGCCGTTTTCCTTCCCATTTTGTACTAGGCTAGGGGCTTGTGATGTCATGGCTTTCATCCTTAAATTGACTACAACATAATGCAATTATATCACATTTGGCTTAGGGCTAGGCCGATAGCTATAGCTAGAGCAGTGCTGGCTAATAGCTCAACGATGTAAACAGTGGTGCGTTCTTCTCCGGCGAATTTGGGCCACTCCAAAGCGAGGCGGGGCAGAGCGACTAGGGGAATTAACAAAAATTGACCGAGGGCGGCAAACGTGGTGATGAGTAAGCGTTCTATGATGCCTACATATTTGTTTGTGCCTTCAGGGAAGTTGGGTGCTGCGCCACTGACGAGGCCATATGCCAGAAATTTGATAAGTACCCAAGCTGGCATGGTGATGAAGGCATAGCCCAGTAGATAGAGGAGCAATGTTTTGTTATGGGAAACGGCCGTTACCCAATCTATCAAACCTGCCGCATCGAAAAAGCCACCCCAGATTAGGGCCAAGAAGATAACGGTAAAATGGAGAATTTGATCTAAAGTGTAACGGGCTAAAGGCGCAATAGCTGGTTTTAGCCAAAGTTGACTCACATCAATGATAAAATGAGCAACGCTGATCAACAAAATGCCCTGCCACCAGATTGGCTGACTAAAAGGCCAAGCAAAAGCCCATGTTACTAAAGCTACAATCACGCAATGCCAAAAGACACCTTTGAATGAGCGTGATTTAGCCAAGGCGAGAGCATCCCACTGTAAAATATAATCACCGACTAAATGTGCAAGAAGCATTGCGATTGTCATGATGGCATCTCCGTTTATGTGTCCTGGTTTTGAACCTTTCGGTTACTCTATCTGTACCATACATGATCCATTCATAGGGTACTATGAAAATTTTCACACGGTTGCGATTTGGTTTATAAGCAAGATGTGAAAGGCGATAAATAGCTGTGCTTGACACCTTTTGCCCGTAGTTAGACAATAGCAGTAGATGTTTTGCTATTCCACAATTTAGGAGACCCCATGATTTTCAAGAGTCCTTACCCCGATGTTGAGATCCCCGAGATTACCCTAACTGAATATCTGATTGAACGGATGAGGCTGTTTGGCGATAAAACGGCGATGGTTGATGGGCCAAGCGGCCGTTCCTACACTTTCAATCAACTCATCGGTGGAATCCAACGGGTGGCAACTGGTTTGCAGCAGCACGGCTTGCAGAAAGGAGATGTCTTGGCCATCTACAGTCCCAATTTGCCAGAGTATGCCATTGCTTTTCATGCGGTTTCCCTGGCTGGCGGTATTGTCACAACCATTAGCCCCTTGTATACGGCCGATGAGCTTGCCCATCAACTCAACGATGCCCAGGCCAAGTTCTTGGTTACTATCTCGCTCTTCCTGGAAAATGCTCAAGAAGCGGCTACTAAATCGAATATTCAAGAGATTTTCACCTTCGATCCGGTCGAAGGCGTGACGCCATTCATGGCCTTGACCCAAAATGATGGGGTAATGACCCCGGTGGCGATTGATCCCCGCGAAGATTTGGTGGTTTTGCCCTATTCTAGCGGCACAACAGGCTTGCCCAAAGGCGTGATGCTAACTCACCACAACATTGTTTCTAATATGGCTCAGTGTGAGGGTATTACAGGCTTTAATTTAGTAGGGCCCGATGATGTGCTGCTGGGTCTGTTACCCTTTTTCCATATTTATGGCATGGTTGTCATCATGAACATGAGCTTGGCTATGGGTGCTACAGTGGTGACGATTCCCCGCTTTGATCCAGAACTATTCCTATCATTAATCCAAAAGTATAAGGTCACACGCATCAATTTAGTGCCACCGATCCTTTTGATGTTGGCTAAACATCCGCTTGTGGATCAATATGATTTGTCTTCGTTGCGAGAATTGACGTCAGGGGCTGCACCCTTGGGCGACGATTTGGCTGAAGCGGTGGTGCAGCGTGTTGGCTGTAATGTGTTGCAAGGTTATGGCTTGACGGAAACCAGTCCAGTGACCCACGTCAATTTTAACCCGCCAGAAAAGGTGAAGCGGGCTTCGGTAGGAGCCGCGATCCCTAACACGGAATGTATGATTGTGGATGTGATGTCGGGCGAGGCAGTGGGGCACAACCAAAATGGGGAAATTTGGATGCGTGGCCCGCAGGTGATGAAGGGTTATTTGAACCGACCTGGTGCGACGACCGCTACATTGGATGATGATGGTTGGCTGCATACGGGTGACATAGGTTATGTGGATGATGAAGGCGATTTTTATATTGTGGATCGTTTGAAGGAATTGATTAAGTATAAAGGTTTCCAAGTGGCCCCTGCGGAATTGGAGGGTTTGTTGCTCTCCCATCCGGCTATTGCTGATGTAGCTGTGATTCCCAGCCCAGATGAAGAGGCTGGGGAAGTGCCCAAGGCCTTTATTGTACCCAATGTGGAGCTAACGGCCGATGAGGTGATGGAATGGGTGGCTACGCGTGTGTCCCCGCAGAAGAAGATTCGCCGGGTGGAGTTTGTGGAACAAATTCCCAAATCACTGTCGGGCAAGATTTTGCGGCGGGTTTTGGTGGATCAAGAGCGGGAGAAGTTGGATACGTAGTCATTAGTTGTGGCTGAAATGCTGCTGCTGACGGAGTTCAATATTCCTACAACACGACCATCTCTTATATCCCGAATCCGTTTTTTTCAGGCATCGGATATTCTATGCTTTGGCAGTAAGAAAGGTCAAGCTTCATCGGCCGTTTTCAAATAATGCGTCTGTTCACGGTTAATGTATTTGAGGGATTGGTGACGGAAGTAGGTGTCATATAGTTCGGCATAGTGACCACCCTGGCTGAGCAGCTGGCGGTGGCTGCCTTGCTCAATGATACGGCCTTTTTGCAGGACGATAATGCGATCGGCCGATTTCACTGTAGACAGGCGATGAGCGATGATAATGGAAGATCGTTCTTTCATGATGAGGTCGAGTGCTTGTTGAATCTGACTTTCAGTAAAAGGGTCTACACTGGCGGTGGCTTCGTCCAGGATGAAGATGCGAGGGTCTTGCACTAGTACCCGTGTCAGAGCCACAAGTTGCCGTTGCCCCATAGATAATCGCCGTCCTCTTTCGCCAACTTGGCTGTTGAGACCATCGGGTAATGTTTCCAGCCATTCCCCTTCGCCAATGCGTCGTGCCATCGCTTCAATCTCAGCATCACTCACTTCAGGGCGGCCATATCTAATGTTCTCCGCTACAGTGCCGGCAAAGAGAAAAGGTATTTGGGAAACGAGACCCAGTTGATGGCGGTAGGATTCAAGAGAGAAGGTGCGAATATTACGGCCGTCCACAAAAATTTCCCCCTCTTGAAATTCATAAAAACGGGCAATGAGCTTGATAATACTTGATTTGCCCGCTCCTGTATGGCCAACTAGGGCGATACTTTCACCGGGAGCAATGGTGAGTGAGAAATTGTCTAACACCTGTTCTTGCTCAGAGTAGCGGAAGGAAACCTGATCGAAGATGATTTCACCATTGAGCCGGTTGGCTAGTTGATTGTCAGTCTGAATAACGGCCGAATCCACATCCATGAGAGCAAAAACCCGCTCCGCAGCCGCTAATCCCTGCTGGAACTGGCTCCAAAAGGCCGATAAATTGGTCACTGGAAACCAAAAACGGTCTACTGTGGCCACAAACAGATACCAAGAAGCAATGGTGATGACTCCCGCTAAAGCCTGCCGCCCACCAACATAAATAAGTAAGGCCGTGCCCATACCCCCTAAAATATTGAGCACAGGAAAAATATTAGACATGACAAAACCGCGCCGCACATTGATAAAGTAGGATTGCTGGTTCACCGTCTCAAATTCGTTATAAATGGCTTGTTCTTGCCGATAATTTTTAGCCACACTGATGCCTGTGACCGCCTCTTGAATGGCTTTGTTAACCTCGCCTACTGCCCGTGTGCTTTGGCGAGTGACCCGCCGTGCTAAGCGGCGGAAGCTGAGCGCAGCCAGGGCCACAAATGGGGCCATGACGAGGACGAGCAAGGACAGTTTCCACTCAATCGCGAACAGGGTGATGAGGAGGACGAGGGCAACCCCTAGTTGGTTGATAACATCGGTGCTGAGAATGATGACTTCGCCAAATTCTTGGGTGTCGCTAGTGATGCGGCTGACAATGCGACCAGAACTGAATTCGTCATAGAATGACATATCCTGGCGGGCTGCTGCCGCAAATGCGTCTCTTCGCATAGCGAGTATGGTGTCAGCGATTACCTCTGTTGTCAACTGACGACGTGCCCAATTCAGCCCCCAAATACCAGCACCGACAGCAAATATAATGATGATGAGGATGGGGAGCAGGGCATTGCTGGTCCCATCAGCCATCACGCCGACGCTGTTAGAAACGATGATGGGTACGGCCGCCGCGGCTACAGACATTAGCAGAACGCAGATGACGACGATGACGGCTTTGCGTTTGTGGGGGCTAAAGTAGCGCAGGATGCGGTTGATGAGTTCCTGGTCGCTGTATTTTCGATCGTAAGCCTCGCCTTCGAGGCCACGCATGATTGCTGCCATAGGGTTGCACCTTTAATTTTGAGGAGTATACCCTTAAATGGCAGGAACCAATAATCTGGGTTAGGGGGTGTTGATACTGTTGTCTGGGGTGGGTGTGGTGAGGAAATCGGCCGTTTCCCCCGTATTATCGCCAGCTTCAGCTTCGGCCGTAGCTGCTTGTTGAGCAGCCAATTCAGCCGCAGCCTCGGCCGCACGAATTTGTGGGTCTTCTAGGTAAGGGGTATCAAAGTTGAAATAGTTATAGGTGAGTTGGGACAGTTCCCATAAGATAGGAAAGCTTATGTCGGATAACAACCATCCTGTTGAGGGATCAGACACGTAGGTTACGATGACATAAGCACCATTAGGAGATATGACGATCCCAGCATCGCCATAGGTGATGCCATCCCAACCATGCTTGTGAGAAACTGGCACATCCCTGGGTACACCAAAACGGATTAAATTGCCTTCTGTATTCAGCACCATCAAGTCTATGATAGCCTGACACTCCTGTGATGTATAGTCATTGGGATATATAGCTAGGAGAGGCCCACCACCTTGGGCACAGTAGTAGAGCATGGAAAGCAGCGTGCCCATGTCTTCAGCAGTGGTTTGGCGGGCGTAGTCGAAGTTGGCAGGTACAGAGGCGTTGGAGTTGGCTGGCGTGACGTAGGTGTTGGGGCGGGTGGCAACTTCGGGGGCATCATAAGGAATGGCCATAAAGGTGTTGACAAGCCCCATATGCCACAAGGATTGGGTGAGCATTTCGGCTCCCAAATAGGTATTGTCTTGTCCAGCAATGACGTGGAGGAGGAGGTTGGCACTGTAGTTGCTCGATTGAACGGCCGTATCATACAACAAGCCTTGCACAAAATCGTTAGGCGGTGCATCCAGCACGCGGTAGGTCTCCAGAAAAATGGGTATTTTTAGGATGCTGAGACCAGAGATGGCCATATCGCCATTGATGCTAATTTCTTCACCGGTTGATAAATCCATAATGAAGACGGCTCCAATGCCATCAAAGCGTTCTAAACGGCGATTGAGCAGTTCCTTGAGCAGTTCCATATTTCGTTCTGGGGCTTCCTGCTCTACTACAACGAGGTTGGCTTCCCGATCATCAAGGTGGTAAAGAGCCTCTTGCACTAGAGGTGTGCTGGCTTCAATGTCAGTGATATAGCCAGCAGCACCTGATTCAATACCGCCAGTATCAGTTGCTAGAAGTGGCGATACTGGTGGGACATCCAATACTTCGGCGATGAAAGTGACACGATCTATCAGGGTTTGTTGATCATGAGTGGCCTGTAAGTCAATCGTGATCGGTTCTAGGGAACGGCCGATCACAAATTCCACATACCCCATCCAATAATCTTCTTGTATGGAGGCCGCTTCAACTTCTTGTAGCATCGTTTCGATATCAAGTTGGAAGCCGATATCTTGCGGATTGATTTCTACTTGTTCCTCACGATGATAAATAGTGATGGGACTATAATATTGTTCACGCAGCAAATCGGCCGCATCGCTGCCCGTCATACGGGAGACATCTATGCCTGCCAGAGTTGTTTGGGGTGGAAATAGGCTCTGGGCACGATGGTAGAGAAAGAGCTGATAGAGCAAGTATAGCAGACCCGAGATAAGAAGGAGGGTTGAGAGGAATTTTTGCAAGCCTTTGAGCATGGAAGGTTGAATTTTGGAGTTAGAGAGTAGAGAGTAAGCCGCTTGTCAAGCACTCTCTACGCCTTAATTTCCCGGTTTCTAATTGGCGCTTGAATCGTCTAGATAGGGATTGTCGAAGTTAAAGAAGTTATAGGTGGCACGGGAGATTTCTGCCAGGAGGGGAGAACTCACGGCCCACTCGAGCCAATCGGGTTGATAGAGAATTTGGACGATGACATAGCTGGCGCCAGGAGAGAAAACGATGCCGGCATCGCCATGTGTGTCGCTGATCCAACCGTGCCGATGAGCAACGGCCGTTTCCTGAGGTACACCTTCTTCGATCAAGCTCCCAATTTTGTTTTGGGATAAATAGTTTAGTAATTCTTGACACTCACTTTGGCTAACCTGTTCAGCATAAACGGCTAATAATGTGCCACCCTGCCCCTGGGCACAGTAGTAGATCATGGAAAAGAGAATGCCAATGTCTTCGGCGGTGGTTTGGATGTAGGGGTTAGGCTCTGTGCGTAGGGTTTCTACAGAATTGGCGGGGGTTTGTAACGGCCGTTTCCCGGCTAACGGGCGTTCGTTATAGGGCGCAATCATAAATGTATTTTGTAAGCCAAGACGCTGCATCGAATCTGTCACAATTTCAGCCCCCAGATAAGGGTCTTCCTCCCCAGCGATTAGGTTTAATAGGGTGTTGGCGCCAATATTGTCAGGTTGAATGGTCAATGTTTCCGAAACAAGCCCCTTTTGCACCTGCGTTGGCCGATCTAAGGCTCGATACACTTCTAGCGCAATAGGCACCTTCATCAAATCCATGCCTGACATTACTACATCGTCATTGATGTTGACTTCTTCGCCTGTTTCTAAATCTAAAATGAAGACAGAGGCAACACCGCCTGAAAGTTGCTCAAATTCCTGCAGGTGATTAACAAGTAAACGAGCGAGAAGATTAATATTAGGGCGGTCAGGCTGGAGGGGCCTGATGACCAAATGGGCTTCTCTGTTGCTGGGACGATAAAGGGCTAACTCTACATCATCCAGGCTTTCTTCGATGTCGATCTGGGTGCCAGAAACACCTCGCTGGAAGCTAAGCGTACCTGGTACAGGTTGTGGGGGTTGGGCTGGCTCATCAATGAGGCTGGAAATACGGTTAAGTTCTGTGATAAGCGCATCTCGATTATGGGTAGCACTGATGCTCACAATCTCCACCTCCATACGACGGCCCCAGAGAAAGCCCCAAAATCCCGCCCAAAAATCTTGTTGGGTACGCTGATAATCGGCTTGGCTTAGCATCGTGGGTAAACCTAACGTGAATTCGGCACTGGTTGGTGGAATCTCAAAACTATCTTCACCATAATGAAGGACGATGGGAGCTTCAAGATAACGATTGTTTAATATCTCGCTGGCCTGTTCGCCCGTCAGTCCACCGACATCAATGCCAGCGATGGTGAGGCCTGTGGGATAAAATGAGCGCGAGCCAGAGTATTGATAAACTTTGTATAGGAGGAATAATGCGCCAATGACCATGAGAGAAACGGTCAGCCATTGCCCTAGCCCAGGCGTTGCTCCTCGGTTCATATCTTGTTCTCCTCAGTAAATTAAGAGACTATATGACAAGAGTTGCCTTCCTATTGTCTTCCTTATCATTGAATTGCGTGCGGTGTAGCTGTACGGCCGTTTTGATAGCCTGTTGAGTAAAAGAATATTGGGGCAAGGGGAGATCGTCGCTGGGGAACCAAGCTGCTTCCAGAATTTCAGAACTCAATTTTAATGGCCCAGGTTGAATTTGGGCTAAATAGGCAATGCCAATGTGTGATGGATTTTCCTCAAGTGCCATATGAACGACAGGGCCGAGCTCGGCCGTTAATCCAGTTTCCTCGTACAATTCCCGTAATACGCCTGTGGCTGGGGCTTCATCTTGCCCTAGCCAGCCACCCGGTGGCCCCCAGGGTACAGTAGGATGGAAGACATGTTTCAGTAGAAAGACACGTTCTTGATCATCCAGAGCAATCATCGAAACGCCAATTCGTTGGCGGGGAACCATGAGCTTCATACCCCATAGCATCAATTGATGCAGGAGGGGCAGTCGCATTAGTCGAGTGAGTTTCTGCTTCCAAATAAATGATGATACCATAGATAAAGGTGGCGGCAGTATAGCAGAAAGAAGAAGTTGCGTCAGCAGACGGCCGTTTCCCGCTCATTTTGTCATCACCTGCTGTTTAGATTACATTCATCTTGGGCAGCAACTTTCAACTAGCACAGGCGTATAGTGTGGCAGTGATAGAGATAAAAATTACAAACTATCAATCTCTAATAACATAGACCGGAGGTGAATTTTATGCCAAACGCAAGATTAACACGAAGCGAAACAGACCGACTCCTTGCTGGCGTTTGCGGGGGTATCGCCACTTATATCGGGATAGATTCGGTGTTAGTGCGGGCAGCTTTTCTCATACTTCTGTTCGCTAGCGGAATCGGTTTGCCTATGTATCTGATAATGTGGGTTATTATGCCCCTCGAACGCAGCCTTGATAAATCAGGGTCAGCTATCGTGCATGACAACTTTGAAGATTTGGGTATGACCGTTTCTGATCGCATGAACAGTTTAGGTCGCCCTGGCACTGTAGGCGTAATTTTAGTATCGTTGGGTGCTTTCTTTTTGCTAACGCAACTAGGTATACGCGGCACATTTTTGGTGCCAGCCCTGTTCATTGGGCTGGGGGCTTACTGGTTGCTGCGCCAAAGTCGATAATTGATTTCAAGAGTGAAAGAAGTGGGTTTAACAAAAACCCGCTTCTTATTTTCTATATTTTGGTTCTTTTAGCCGATAAAGGCTGTTTCCCGTTAACACCCACCTGAAGACGATGGCCATTAACAATACTCCAACCTACCATCAAAACAAACCCCACGACTGATAACAAACCAACAATATCACCTATCTGGGCATATAGCGTGTCTGTGCCTTGGGTAGGCACTGCTGTGTGTAGGCTGTTGCTGGAGCTTATAAGGGGGTCGGCGGTGGCTATAGAACGGCCGTAAGCATCTGTTACGATAGAGAGCCCCTGATCTGCTTGCCTAATCACCACCAGGCCATTTTCTACAGCCCGAAAGGCGGACATTTCGCCATGCATAGGATTGATCCCTTCCCATTCCAGTGCCGGCGAGAGAAGTATATCTACATTCTGCTGCCCTGCCTGCCGTATGATTGTGGGAAAGTCGGTGTCCCAGCAGATGATGCCAGAAAGCGTGCCATAGGGTGTTTCTACAACCTGCAACTGCCCGTTTCCCGTCAAGGTACCTTCGATGAGATTGCCACCAAATTTGACATGCTCTAGCACGATATTGCCGTCAGGGCCGGCCATAAACAAGACATTTTCAGCCGGGCGCTCCGGTGTGTCGGGGAACAGGGTCATAGTGGGCATGGCCAAGTAAATTTGGTGATGTTGGGCCAAGGTTTGCCCCTGATCCAGTAGAGCCTGCACATCTTCGGCTAGGCCAATGCCCGCCATTTCGGGCCAGAGTATGATCTTGGCTCCCTCGGCAGCTGCCGTTTCCGTTCTTGCCAAATAGTTGGTGTGGATGGCTTGGGTTTGGGCCCGAAAAGCGGCCCGATCTGCTGTCAGGAGTTGGTTCATGGCGGGCATATCTATCTCGGTAAGCGTGAAACTAGCGATGTTAACACTGTCTGCTTCAGTGGGCTCGAGAGCCGTGAAGAGGCGAATTGTGCCATAGCCGATGACAAAGAGATAGATGAGGCTGAATGTAGTCAAGCCAGCTCGTACTTGTTGCCAGGCGAAGCCATGCTGCCAGGCCCAATCCAGAGTGGCGGCTGTCCAATTGATGAGAAAGGTGAGGCCCAAAAGCCCGGTAGCAGCCGTTAGCTGCATTAAAACAGTCACGCCATATTGTGAATAACCTGTGGCCCCAAAGTTGCCAAGTGGGTTGCCATTGACAGTGAGATATTCAACGGTCGTGACTGCCAAAGGCAAAATAAAGGTACTGGCAAACGAAAAATTGAGTCGAGGCCTGAGCCAATCAGTTAGGAAAAAGGGCAATGAACCTAGCAAAGCGTTGACTGCCATGAAAATAAAGTGGGCTGGTCCCCAAATGGGTGTAGCCTCATACCAAGCAATCGAAACAGTAAGCCAAGTGATCAAATAAAACGTGAGCCATTTGCGCCGACCCTGGTAAATGGCCAAAAAACGCAAAGCTAAGAATGGTGCTAGCCAGGCAGCAGCTGCCACTGTCCAGCGTCCTGAACTAAATAGGTTCACCCCTGCAAAAAGAGTGAGCCACAAAATGGGTGTTGCAATTGTCTGTTTTTTCATCATAAATCTCCAAATACATGATGTAGATAGCATACGGAATGGCTGGGTATGTTGCTTGTGCCAAAGGTCATGTTGGAGTCATATTTGGGTCATGGTTTTGCCACATCAAGCTTTACGTCTTACTATTCTGGCATGGCTGAATCTTATGCTGCACAGTTGCAGCGGCGCAATTATGAACTATCGGTGTTAAACGAAATTGCCCAGGCGTTAAATGGGTCCGTTGATTTGGATCAAGCCTTACATACGGCCTTGGCACAAGTGGCTAAGCTGTTGGATTTACAGACGGGTTGGGTCTGGCTTTTGGATGAAGACACGGACCAATCTTATTTGGCAGCGGCTCAAAACCTGCCCCCTGTTTTAGTGCAAAAACCACGCAAAATGGAGGGTAGTTGCTATTGCCTTAGAACATATCGCAAAGGGGATTTGGACGGGGCGGCCAATGTGAATGTGGTGGCTTGCAGCCGCCTGGAAGGGTTGGTGGCTGGCACGGATGGCCTGCAATATCATTCCTGCATTCCCCTTTATGCTTATGGACGCAAATTGGGTGTGATGAATGTGGCTAGTACCGATTGGCGAGAACTATCCCCAGAAGATTTGCAGTTGCTCTATACAGTAGGAGATATGATTAGCATTGCCATTGAACGAGCGCGGCTATTTGATAGGAGTGCGCGTCTAGGGGCGGTAGAGGAACGAAATCGACTGGCGCGAGAGATTCATGATACATTGGCACAGGGTTTAACGGCCGTTTCCCTGCAATTAGAATCCGCTGATGCTTTGCTCGAAAATGAAGTAGATAATCATCGCATTCGCAAGGTTGTACAACAAGCTATAGCTCTGACTCGTGCCAATTTAGAGGAAGCGCGCCGCTCGGTATTGGATTTGCGGGCGGCCCCATTGGAGGGACGTACCCTGACCGAAGCGTTGCAGTTGTTGGCTGATCAAGTAGAGATAACGGTGCAAATGTTGGTGACGGGAGCCAATCGGCCGTTATCTCCTCGGGTAGAGATTGGCTTGTATCGTATGGCTCAGGAAGCCTTGACCAATGTGGGTCGTCACGCTGAGGCTAGTAAGGCTTGGTTGGAAGTTACTATGTCACCAGAAAAGGTTAAGTTAGTGGTGGCTGATAATGGGCGAGGTTTTGACCCTGAACAGATCCCTCAGAACCGATATGGTTTGGTGGGAATGAACGAGCGGGTGAAGTTGTTACACGGCCGTTTGCATGTCGAAAGCAGTCCAGGCCAAGGAACGCGCCTAGAAGTGACGATCCCCCTTCGTGGACCAAAACGATGACGAATACCAAAAAACTACAATAACGCAAAGAAAACTACCCCTCTATAAAAAACTTTGTGCTTTCGTGCCTTTGTATGACCTTTTATGAGGTCATTGACTGTCCAAGTCAAAGTGGCGCAAAATGTCAAGCACACCCTCTGAAGTTGGGTGCGGAGAAATATAATGGGCCAGTCGCTTCACTGCTTTGTTAGCATTACTGGGAGCTGCTCTGTAACCGACGCTTTGCAAAAAGGATAAGTCCACGTCAGAATCACCTACACCCAGAATGTTTTCAGGGGAAATGCCCAAACGACTGGCTAAAAAGGCGATACCTTGGCCCTTGTCTATGTTTTTGGGCAAGATATTAAGGCAGGAGGAAGCATAGACTAATTCTATATGTTCTAAGAGGTGGTCGAGGGCAACGGCCGTTAACTCAGCCAGTTTTTCCGTGTCAGCTGGATTGTTAGCAAAAAGTGTCAGCGTATAAATCTTGCCTGGTTGGAAGTAAGCTAGCTCCAATTTCACCAATGTATCGGCCAAACGCTGTTTCACCTTAGGTATGATTGTCGTATCGCCAATGTTTGGATGAGGCAAAAAGCGATACGATTCTGATACATACAGCCCAGCCCCGTTCTCGAAAATGCCGGGCAAATAGGCATCTATAGCCTGTAACATCGCTTCAAGATAAGGAGCAGGTCGTCCCGTGCATAGGGTGACGGCAGGTTGGGCAGCATCTTGGCGAGCGAGACGGTTCATGGCCCCCAATTGTGCCAATAGAGGCAAATCAAGCGGTTGGGCTTCTCCATCTGTGAGGACACCATCTATGTCAAAGACAAGGAGTTGAATTGTCACGGTTGTTTAGCGACGCAAAACTGGTCGAGTGAGGCAAGTTGCACCCCCTTCAGCAATAAGCGAAATTTCATCACCAGCGTAGGTCTCTACCTGGCAGCCAGCCGCTTCAAGCCGCTGTTTGGTGATGGGATTATCACGCAGCATGAGACAGTGACGTGGCGCCAGGGCCAAGACGTTTGGCCCCATTGTGTCATACTCAGCCTCTGGCACTTCCACAAATTGCACTCCTCGTGTCTGTAAAAGCTGCCAAAAAGGCACGGGCATGAGGGGTGGATAAACAACAGCTAGATCATTGGCGACGAGGCTGATGAAGGACATGAGGTGGAGACAGGCTTCGGGGCCAGTGTAATAAGGGAGGTGAACGGGGATGATGGTCACACCTAGTGGATCGAGTGCTTCACGAAGTTGCTGAATGCCTACTTCGTTGGTGCGGAAGCCTTGCCCAACAGCTAAGGTAGCCTCATCAAGCCAGAGGCAGTCGCCCCCTTCGGCGGTGGCTGTGCCATGCAAACGGTAATGGACGGGAACACCCATTTTTTGCAGGGTTTGGCCAATGGCTTCTGCTTCGCCTTTGCGTAGGGCTTTGCCCATTTGTAGGATGATGGCTCCTGCTTTGCAGACGAGAACGGGGTCGTGTACAAAGATGGCATCGGCGTGATTGGGTAAAGGCGCATCGTGGTAGACGACTTCGGTGCCGAATTGGTGTAAGGTGCTGACGAATTGATCATGTTCAGTTTGGGCTTGGATGAGATTCGGCCGTTTAGCATAGTGCCAAATAGCGGGGTCGGCGTTGCCAAAGGCGTTATCAGGCCGACGAACAAGAACGGTTTGTAGAGGGGCAACCATACTTTGGCTACCGTAGAGTTGGGACATGATGAATACCTCGATGTGGAGAGATTAGGAGATCGGGAGATTGGGCGATTAGGCATTATCTAATCTCTCAATCTCTCTCCCATCTTGGAATTGTATAGCGTGATGGCTAATTTGGCAGAAGATCGTGCAAACGGAGGATTTGGCCAGACTGCAGGGTGAGTTGTTGGTCGCTGATAATATCGGTGAAGACGGTGGTTGTGTCCGTCCAATAAAGGCGCAAATGGTGATTGCCCGGGGGTAGGCTGAACTGCTCGAAGGTTTGGGGGAAATTGTGGTTGTAGAAGTCGGCGGCTGGGATAACGGCCGTCCACACTGTTTCCTTGTCAATCTCTAATACCACTTCAATTTCATTCCCTGCCAATTGATCCTTAATTTCATAAATTGCCCCGCCTTTGCGCCGAAAGAAGGACGTAGCGGGATCATCTAGCATTAGTTGTACAGTTGCTGATGGATTTTGGGATGGAGTGAAGGGCAGACCAGTTAACCAGATTTGGGCTAGAAGAACCAAGGTTAGCAAGATGCCGCCTACCAGCAAGTTGCGCCAGGAGAGCCATTGGCGCATAGAGCGGGCTGATACGTAATTTGGCTGACTGTTCCCATTTTCAGCTTCGGCTGTGGGAATAGGTGTGCGGCTGAGGGCTATTTCAAAATCATCGGGAGGGAGCCAAACGGCCGTTATGGGCATATTGTCATACTGCTTCCGCAAGCGGGGTACACGCTCATTGGTCACCCGCTGCTCCTCTAGCATATTGCCCAAGCGGTGCATACAGTCAAATGGTGGGCAGCCAGCTACCTCAACTTCAGCCGCACCTTCAGCTAGAGCATAGGGTAATAGGCTAGGCTGAATGGCACCAGAGCAGGGTAAATCTATGATCTCTACTGCCAAATCATCACGAACTGTGCTGGGTAGATAGGGTTTAGCACCATGGGCGGCGTGACGTTGGCAGGTGAAAATCACCTTAATGTCTTTGTCAAGATGATTCGTTTTTGCTCGTTGCAGATGTGTATCTATACGCTTCTTTGTGGCATCAGGTTCTTGTTCGCCCAACTGAATGGCATAGAAATCATCGCAGGAGCCCACGCAAATGCCGCAGCCCACACAGTTGGCGGGGTTTACGACTGCCAGCAGTTGGTGTCCGGAGTTATCCTGGCGGGACTGCATGGTGATGGCTTTGTAGGGGCAGTCGCGGGCGCACTTGGTGCAGCCAGTACACTGGTTGTTGTGGATAGTGATAGTGGGTTGTTTGGCGCGATTTTTGCGCTTAGTCCAAGGTAAAATGGCAACAATAATCGTCGTCATCCACATAAAAATCCATAAAGCTGTATCCCAACCTGTGCCAACAAGGGGCAAATAGTAAAGGTAAATAGGATCGAGGAGGACGCGCCCTACTTGCTGGTTGAAGTTGAAGGGCGGTAGGAGGCCGAGTGGGAAAAGGATGGCGATGATGAGGAGAACGGCCGTTGCCCCAGCCATCCAGGGCACTTCTGGCAGCCAGCGTGGATATTGCAGATGGCGAATGTGCAACCAAAAGAAGCTGGCCACAACGAGAAATAAGACAATGTGAACGATTAAGATAAGGAATAAAATCGGCCAACTTCTATCGGTGACTTCGGCACGGAGTAATGCAAGGCGGTAAGTTGTTGACCAAGAGGTGGTTTGGTCAAGAAACCGGATGAAATGGTCGTTAATGAGTTGCGCACGTTGATCCCAAAGAAGCCAATAACCGGTGACGCCTGCCAGCCACAGAATGAAGGTCATGACGATACCGCTTATCCAGGCTAGCCAACGCGGCCCACGAAAGCGCTCCATGAACAAGGTGCGGAATGCATGTAGCAACACAGTGATAACAAGTGCGCCAGAAGCATAGCGGTGAATGGCTCGCATGATACGAGCGATGAACGGTGTTTCGATGCGGGTGACGACAGCTTGATAGGAAGCATCGAAGCCATATTGGAAGAAGAGGAAAAGGTAGATGCCCGTGAGGCCGACGACTGCCAGGAGAAAGACAGCGATGGTGTCAGTATGATAGAAGGGATTGAGACGGTTATTGCCAATTAGGCGGTTGGCAAGTTGTTCTATGATGAGTGCTAGTCGCTCTAACTCTCGTGTCCACTTGCTGCGAGGTGGGTAGGGGGGCATGTCAGTAATCAGTGTTCAGTATTCAGTGCCACCTCTTGACTGGTCGCTAATTACTGCTAATTGCTAATTGATGATAGGCTCGCGTACCTTGTATGCCACGCCAGAAGAAATAGGCAAAGATCAGGGCAATCGGAACGCCGATGAAGGCCCGTTCATCCGTCCAGAGGATAGCCTTACTGCCCAAGTAGTAGACTAGCATGATGGCAGCACAAAGGGAGCTTTTGCGGTAAATGCCGTAGGAAAGTCCAGCAAGCACCAATATGTCTACCCAATTCCATAGGGCTACATGAGCGAACCCTGGCCCAGATGCATAAATGAAAGTGAGAGCAATCGTGGCAATGACAGTGATGAGTCCTGCAACCCAGGCATCTTTAATGGCTTTGTTTGCATCTTGTAAAGTCATGTTTTGGGTTTTAGGAACCAAGTTCCTTCAAAGAACTTGGTTCCTGACTATGGTTATTCTTCTACAACTAATTTTCCTTGCATCACTGGATAGTGACCAGCTACTGTACAAATTACAGTATACTCGCCAGCAGCAGGGGCGGTGAACGTGTTATTTCCAGAATCACCACCAGCTATCTCGCCCATGTCGAACAGTATCATATCTGTTACTGCAGCCGGGTCGGCTATGGTATCAGGTAGTGTGGAATCTGCTTTGACGATAGCCCAGTTATGTTCAAGCACACCTTGATTCTCAGCCTGAACGTTGACACTGTCACCAGAGTTGACTGACCATGAAGGTGGATTGTCCACATTATTGTTACTATCGCCGAAATAGATGTCATTCATGATGACACTGATGGATGATTGATTCCCACCAGAACTGGCAGTATCCGTGTTATCATCGCCACCACCGCAAGCAGTGAGGGCAAGCATTACCAGAATGGCAAGGATAAGACTAAATTTTTTCATAATACAATTTTTTATCTCCTAACAATTTTGTTTTACTAAATCTAGAAGCGGCAGTTTTCCATGGAGTGCCACCCCTGAGTTTGTAATCTACCACAACTTAAAACCAGGTGAGGTTGAATTGAGGTTGGAAATCAGGTTGACCAAAACAGGACCGTAGACGACGAGGATGAGGACGATGGTGACAACAACCCAGGGGCGCCAAGTATCGAGGAATGCAGGAATGGGTCGCACTTCTACTGGCTCGGCGACAGGCATTTCTAACGGCCGTTCTAAAGTCTTCTTCGATCTCACTGTTGCCACCATATTGATGTAGAACAGCAGACCACTTATACCCAGGATCGTACCACCTATAGCAGCTTCAATCAACAAAGGTTGCCAATCCCCAGAGGCATAAGGGGCTGCACCAAGCATGGTGCGGCGAGGAGAACCAAAGTTTAAGCCTAGAATATGTAGGCCATTGGACATCAAAAACATCCCTACAAACCAAGTCCAAGCTTGCCATAAGGCCATCTTGGCACTGTACAGCGGTTTGTTCGTCATCTGGGGTATGAGCCAGTAGAGGATGCCAAAGAAGGTGAGGGTAACGGCCGATCCCACTGTCAGATGAAAGTGGCCAGGAATCCACATCGTGTTGTGAATGACTAAGTTCAGGTTATAAGAAGCATTAGTCAGACCGCCAATGCCGCCAAAGACAAAGAGGATCATTGCCAGATTTTGGGCCACAAATGAGGGATTATCCCAAGGCAGTGTGCGAATCCAGCCTAAACGCCCAGTACCGCCCCGTGCTCGCCCTCCAATTTCTAGCGAGGCACACACCGTAAAAGCGGTCATGACGCTAGGAATGAAGAGCGAATAGGTAAGAATGGCATGGACAATCTTCCAGCCATTCGGGATGCCAGGGTCAACATATTGATGATGGATGCCGACGGGAATGGACAATACCAGGAAGAGCCATAACACCAGTCGCGCCAACGTCTCGCTGAACATTTTGCCGCCAGCTTGCTTGGGAACCATAGCATACCAGGAAATATAAGCTGGCAACAGCCAGAAGTAGACAATAGGATGGCCCGTAAACCAGAAGAAGGTGCGGGCTAACTGAGGATCAATGCCATCCACCCAACCAAGTGACCAGGGGATGATGAGCCAAAGCATTTCCAGAGCAATGCCAATGGTGGCGATTTGCCACATAACCATTGTGACCAGGACGCCAAAGGCAATAAAAGGTGTGGTGACACCGGGATTGTCTTTGCGCCACTGACGATAGGTGAGCAAGTAGCCCCAGCCATGCACCCATGACCCTACAACAACTAAGGTGAGGCCGATATAAAAGAAGGGACTGGCCATTAGCGGTGGATAGAATGTGAAGAGAACGGTGGCTAAATCGAGTAAAATAGGAACGGCGGCCATGACTAAACCCAAAATCATAACAATGTTAGCGGCTATGTTGAGTTTAGGATGGGTCAGTTCTCGATCGAGGCTGCGGACGAAGATAAAGGTGAAGAAACCGACAATGAAGAAGGTTGTCCAGACAAGAGCGTTGAGTACGCCATGAATGGTTAACCCTTGATAATAGCTTTGTAAGCCGATGTCACGTAACGGCCGATACCAATTAATGCCGACGTGTTCTAATTTCTGCAGCGGCCCCATGGAGCCGCCAATGAAAAGGGCGACCATGGCGATGCCTAGGCTCCAACCAGCAATTCTGTTTTCGCGTGCGTACATAAATTTTTACCTCCAAATACGTGTTAGCAGTATGACGAGTAACACGGCTGACTGCATGAGATTAATTATCCTCTACAATAACTTGCCCAAACATCGTATGATGGGCTGACCCACAATACTCATGACAAACGATATTGTATGTACCAGGTTCATCAAACGTTGTTGTTAACTTAGACACTTGTCCGGGCAAGACCATAAAAACGATATTGGTATTATCAATACGGAAGCCGTGCTGGATATCGCTGCTGGTAACATAAAAGGTAACCGAGGAGCCAGCCGGAACCGTAATCGCTGGTTCGCCATAATTGGTGGAGCCAGGCGAGAATTTCCAAGCTTGAGCAATAATGTAGGCTTCATATTTGCCTGGTGCTAATTCTCGCACTCGCTCTTCCACCGGATCGCCAAAACCTTCGTATGCACCGGGTGTGGCTACCTTTTGTGGGTCAACGATCAGTTCTGGGGCTGGTACTTGGATGCTGTTGGCAGAGGCACCTACAGTAACAGCCAGGAAGAAAACAATGAGCAGCACGACTGATAGTCCGACGAAGTTGCGTTCATAACGATCGATATGCATTAGAACGTGCCTCCTCTAGCTAACAAAGTTAGATAGGTGCTGCCCCACAGGGCAATGATTAGAATGAAAAAGATAATCATTAGCACAATTGTGCCCTGCGGTGTTTGTGGTTCTTTGTCATTTTTTTGTTGCTTCATACAAGCCTCCTTCAAAAAATAGATAATTGGTGCTACACAAACTATCGCTGGTATCTAGACCGAGCGACGCTGGCTCGGTGAGACACTGGCCAAAGCATAATGTGTAACATAAGTGAACAACTTAACTTACTCATGATCCATCTCGCCCATTGGTTCATCGCGGATAACGGCCGTTACTGTCATCTCGCCAGCCTGGGCAAAGGTCAGAACAAAGGGGATTTCGTCGCCTATCTCGAAAGCTTCTGTCTTACCCATACACATAACATGCAGTCCCCCAGGTTCCATCATAACTTCTTCATGTGCTGGAATGGGCAAGGTGCCACCAGTAACCATTTCCATGTGCATCACCCCGGCATCATCAATGGTTGTGCGATGAAATTCGGTTTTGGGACAAAACTCACTTGCGGCAGAAAGTAGCTCCTCATCAGTGTCGCTGTCATTGATGATGTGCATATAAAAGCCGCCATTCGTGACAGACGCGGGTAAGGCCCGTCCCCAGACCTCCATGATCTTTAAGCCATCAGCTGGGGTAGTAGCTGAGGTACAGGCTGATTGGAGGATGATTAATACTAAAACGAGAGCAATGATCAGCCATGCTGACCCTTGCCTTGGCCCTCTCCACCGCAGGGAGGGGGCACAGCCCTTCTTTCCTTGGCAGGGAGAGGAGGGGAATAATTTGTGCAATAACATGTTTCTACTCGCGGACAAAGTAGTTGAGATCAGAAGCTATGTCCTCTGCACTCACACCAAAAGGCCAAATGAGTCGAAGACGGCCGTCTCTATCTATCAATGTCACTGAGGCCGTGTGATCCATAAAGTAGCCTTCTACATCATCCAGCACTTGTTTCTCATAAAAAATGCCCAAAGGGGCTGCTGCTACGGTGATTTCTTCTGGCGTGCCAGTTAAGCCGACAAAGGTGGGATCG
The DNA here is from genome assembly GCA_965223555.1 of Promineifilaceae bacterium (SeqCode). GTDB lineage: Bacteria > Chloroflexota > Anaerolineae > Promineifilales > Promineifilaceae > CBDCWU01. The sequence goes on along the minus strand of CBDCWU010000007.1, from coordinate 25,506 downwards.
AAGTGCCCTAAATATTCCGACAGCAGTTCGGGTGTGTCTCGTTCTGGATCAACCGTTACCATCAATACCTGCACATCATCCTGATATTTGGCTTTCAGGCTGGCGCGGGCTTTGGCCAGGTGCAACAAGGTTGCCGGGCATACATCAGGGCAGTGTGCATAGCCAAAATAGATCAGCACGATCTGATCTCGGTAATCGCTCAAGGCTACTGTCTCACCTGTGTGTGAAGTGAGCGAAAAATTGCCCACTACGGCAGGCTCATTCATTACAAAACCATGCATTTCAGGGATGCCCACCAGGGGTAAACCTTGTGCCAAACGCCAGCCGAAGTAGAGGGCAGCCAGAGCCAAAGCTGCACCAACCCACAACAAAGCCGTCTGGCGGTAGCCGGTTGGGGGGGGATTAGTTTCAGTCGAATCAGAAATTGTTGTCATGAATGCCTATCCACATGTCGCTTCACAGAGTGTGTATGCAGCGACAAAACAAGTTTGATCTTCCTTAGCGTGGATAACACAGGAAGAGATGGGCGGCTTCATAGGCCAAGGCTTGCGCCCCCTCGCTATTGGCAGCTTCTTCAGCTAGAAAGTTGATATCCCGTAGCAAAATATCTATGTCTGGGCTGGCCTTAAAGTAGCGAGCGCGAATCATGCCCAGACGATCTACGAGGATGTAGCGAGGTTGGAATTTGATACGGCCGTTTTCCTCCAAGGCATAATACAAATCAAAACCACCACCGACTGTGTAGCGAATTTGTTGGCTGTCGCCTGTTAACCACTGCCAGGGAATGGGATTCTCGTCGTTTAGCCATTGGTTTGTGAATTCGCCTAACTGAGCAGGGGTGTCCTGTTCTGGATTGAGGGTGATGGTGACGAATTGGGGCAAGCGGCCGTTTGTTACGTTGTTTGCTAACTGTTCCCGTACAGCGGCAATATCTGCCCCACTTTGTAAACAGTCTTCACTACAATCTGTATAACTGAAGCTATACAAGGTTACTTGTCCGCGCAAGGCTTCGTTGCTTATTCGCGCCCCTGCTGGATTGAACAAATTAAAACCGGGGGCGAGGGTAATACGGGGCAGCACTGTAATCGGCTGGAAGATGGCAAAAGCAGCACTGCCGCCTGCTAGAAGCAGGAAAGGAATAGTTAACAAGAGCCATAAACGGCTGTTTGCTGGTTGCTGTACACTGCTGTTGGTTGCAATCATTCTCCTCTTCCAAAATCTAGCCAAGCTATGCTTTAAGAATAGCCATAACTGTAGAGGAACTACCCTACTTGCCCTAGTGATGATTGTCACACGATTCTTATGACAATTATCCTACACATTTTTGGATTTTTATGATAGTAAGTGTCAATTACTCATGTGTTGCCCTAAGCAATGGCTCAAGTTTAGTCATGACCTTGGGATCAAGTGAGTGCAGAATGTCATCTACAAGGGGTGACTTTTGATGAGAATACAGGACGGACTGACTTGAGTGTTTTTTAATCACTTGGGTTCCAACTAAGCCATTTGTGGGGGGTGATGGCAATGAGTTGGGTGTAGTCGTTGTCAGTAGTGATATTCCAGTCGTATTTTTGTTGGAAGATGGCGATGACGGCCGTTGGATAGGGGGTGGGAATTACGGCCGTTTTCCCCTCACATATCACCACATTACTGCCATCTTCGAGAGAGAGTGACACGAGTGGGGTTTGAGCCAAGTTACGGGCTTTGACACTTTTTGGCTGAATGCAAATGTAGATGAGGTCATCGTGCCAAGCAAACCAGAGGGGGACAAGATGGGGACGGCCGTTTGGCCGCACCGTTGCCAACCAGATGTTTCGTTCACTTTGCAGACGTTGTAAATTCGTTGTAGAGATAGTCATTGGTTACCCCTTCTTTTGTGCCTGATCTAACCACCAGACAGCTGGTAATGCTAAAAAGCCTAATAATGCACTCCATAAAAATGCGGTTTGCAAGCCCACTTTGTCAGCCATATAGCCGACTGCCCAAATGCCCAGCGCACGAACGAGGAAATTCATGGCAATATAAATGCCATTGGCTAAGGCGCGATTGTCAGAGAAATTGTCCTGCACAATAGCCATGACAACAGGCGTAGGCGAGATGGCAGTGAGGCCGAGGGCTATGAGCATGGGGATACTGAGCCAACTGGGGCCGAATATAAAAGCCATAAGAAAAAAGGGCGAGATACCAAGCAAGAAATATAGTACGCGCAGCCGACCAAACCTATCGCTAATTGTACCTGCGGACAAAGCGCCGACCACCCCTGCCCCTTCCAAAATAGTTAGAGCCGCCGAGTACAGCCAAACATCAGCTTCTTTGACATCGCTCATAAAAATGGGCAAAAAAGTGGTGATAGCCACACCAATGCAAGCACGACCTAACATGATGCCGCCCAGAGGGGGATAGATGTGGCTAGCTTTATCCCGAATGCCGGCAAAAGAGCCTTTTCTAGCTTGAGGGCGGGCCGATATATGACGCAAACGCAAATATAGAATGAATGAGACTGCCCAACCAGCAAACATCAAACGCCATATGCCTTCTAAACCAAACCAACTAATGCCGCCAGCAACAAGAAGTGGGCCTAAGGCACGACCTAATTCACCCGAAGCCATGAAGATACTCATGCCTGTGCCGATACGGTTGCCGGATACACGGCCAATCATGGCTGGCGCTGGGGCATGGAAGGCAGCAATGCTAATACCAGCCGCAAACAAAATGATGGCCAGCCACATATAGCTAGGGGCTAATCCCATAAGGCTCATGAGGGTGGCCGTAAGAGCGGGGGCTAAGATGATGAAGTAGCGTAGGCTGATGCGGTCGGCGAGGAGGCCAATGAAAGGGTTAAGAAGGCTGGGTATCTGGGCAAAAATAGCTAAACTGCCTGTTAATGTGTAGTTTGTGCCCAGCCGTTCTTGAATGAGGGGTAACAGGGGGGCAATAAAGGCACTGTAGGTGTCGTGGACAAAGTGGCCACCGGCAACAGTCATGACCTGATCAGTGTGGAAGGTTTCGTCTTGGGGGGCGGGTAGGGTTTGTGTTTCTGTTTTCATAAATTGGAGATTGGAGACTAGGTCGCTTTGTTTCTGGAGACTGAAGAAATACCAAGTCTCCAGTCTCCAGTCTCTAGTCCCCATATAGGATGACAATGACGCGTTTGGGGCCGTGTACGCCTTTGACGAGGGTCATTTCGATATCGGCCGTTTTGCTTGGTCCGCTTACTAATACAACGTTGGACGGCAGATCGCCTTTACGAACGGCCGTCCAGGTGAAAATATCGGCCGTTAATTTGGACTCTGCAACCAGAGCAATATGCACGGGGGGCAGCAGGGACACCATGCGGCTCTTATTTGCGCCACTGCTGATGACGAGGCTGCCTGTTTCGGCCAGTGCAGCATCGGCACTGGTTAGGCCGACATCGGCCGTTTCGCAAAAGGTTTTGAGATCGCCTGGGGTTTGGCCGACGATGTGCCAGGTCATGGGGGATTGGGAGATTAGGGACTGGGTCGCTACGCTTCTGGAGATTGGAGATTCAGCGTTGGCAACAATGTTGTCGGCTTCAATCTGGTGTAGTAAATCTTCTAATCTCGTCCAGGCTTCGTCTAGGTTTGGGGTGCGGATGACTTCGCCGCCAACGGCCGTTAATGACTCTGTAAAGCGCACGGCCAAATCAGCAAAATCGCGCCGCGATTGCCAGGGTTGGGGGTGGGGGGTGTTGCGGGCTAACGGCCGTAATCGCCCCAAAATCTCATCTCGACTGCTCATCCTTGCTCCTTTCATCTAAATACAGCATGGTGGTAAATTTTCCCAAAAGCTAACAATGTTCCAACCTGCAACTACCCAGCACAAAGCTAAAACAGCTAAAATCATAAATACTACAACTTTGTGAATTTTCAAAGACAAGATGAGCCAGGCAGTTAGACCTCCAATTATTAATCCAAGGAATAAAGTTAAAGATGACCAAGCGCCTGACCATTTGGATAAGCTACCAAGCATTGCTCCAACCATCGCCAAGTTGAGTATCCAGCGCATATCATTATTGTCTATTTTCAAACTGGCAACTATTGCTATAAAGCCACCGAGCACGAATACAACGATATGATTGATATACGAACTTAGGGCTAAATTTGATAATAAGATCCAGGAAGATAACATTGCAACAAATAGTGAAAAGACTAGTATCCAGCGTGTTTTGGGGTTTGCAACTTGCCAAGCAACTGCTCCAAGTGTCAAACCAATTGGTATTAAGATCAGTATCTGGCCGCGAATCTGGGAAATTGAAGCTCCAAAAGCACTAAGTAGGGAGAATGCAGGTATCCAGTGCCAATTGTTGGAACTATCTTTTCGCCGAATCAATTCACCAATCAATCCACCAATTATGGTAAAAACAGGAATGAAGAACTTTATTTCTGGGTAAACCTTGATGATGCCAGATGGTTCGAGATAATCAAGCATTACTGAGCTAATCATGCCCAACATGGCAAATATCAATACCCACCGCAGAAAATTATTATGAATTAACCGCCCTAATAAAGCACCAATTATCCCTCCTAAGAACCCACCCCACAAATAAGAGTAGGTAACAGGCATTAAGTCAAAAAACATCTTGCCCCTTCAAATCTGACCATATTTGGCGGAAGGAGTAGGGGGCGAGTTGGGGGAGTTTACGGCCGTTTACCCGCACATCTCCCAATGGAATAAACCGACCCACATTAGTACCATAACGCATTAGCTTCTCGTGGCGCAAACCGAAGGCCACTGTGCGTTCGGCCAGCCGTTCCCATGCTGGCACCATCTTGCGCTCCACCTCGTCAGCGCGGAGTTCTAGCAGCATACGGGGCAAATCAATCCGCACCGGACACACCTCCAGACAGGCGCCGCACAGCGTGCTGGCGTGGGGCAAAGCCTCATACTCCTCCAGGCCAAACAGCAAAGGCGACACCACCGCCCCAATGGGGCCACTGTAGGGGCTGCCATAGGCGTGGCCACCCGCTTTGCGATAGACGGGACAGGCATTCAAACAAGCCCCGCAGCGCAAACATTGCAGCACTTCCTCATACTTCGTGCCCACCTGCTGGCTGCGGTTGTTGTCCACCAAAATAATATGTACCTTTTCGGGGCCATCAGCATCGTCAGCGCGGCCGGGGCCGGTGATGATGTTGGTGTAAATGGAAAGGGGCTGCCCCGTGGCACTGCGTGCCAGCAGCGACAGCCAGACAGCGGCATCATCCCAAGTGGCGGTTAATTTTTCGATGCCCACCAGAGCCACATGAATACGCGGCACGGTGGTGACCATACGGCCGTTTCCCTCATTCTCCACCAGTACCAAACTACCCGTCTCGGCCACGAGAATATTACCGCCCGTAATGCCCATCCCCGCCGAAAGGAACTTTTGGCGCAGTAGCTGCCGAGCAACGGCCGTTAAGCCATCAATATTATTCGGGTCTAACGGCCGTCCTGTTTCCTCGCCCATCAACGCTGCCACCTGTTCCTTCGTTTTGTGAATGGCAGGGGCAATAATGTGTGAGGGCGGCTCATTGGCTAACTGAATAATATATTCGCCCAAATCCGTTTCGATAGGCGCAATGCCAGCCGCTTCTAAGGCATCATTCAAATGAATTTCTTCCGTCACCATAGACTTGCCTTTAGCCACCAACTCCACCCCATTTCTGCGGGCAATGTCTAACACAATAGCACGGGCTTTAGCCCCATCTTTGGCCCAATGCACCTGCGTCCCCGCCGCTTGCGCTTGGCGTTCAAACATCTCTAAATGTTCAGCCAAACGCCCCAAAGTAGCCGAACGAATGGCCTTTAACTGATCGCGCAACTGCGCCACGTCAGGCACTTCGGCCAGGGCACGATCACGATTGACGAACATGCCACCAGCCACACCCCGTAACGCGCCCTGCAATTGCACATCTTGCAGAGCGATGGTTGTGTTCTCTCGAAATTGGGCAACATCCACCATAAGGGAACTCCGTTCAGTAAACCGTAAGCGGTGAACGGTAATCTGAATACCGATTACGGATCACCATTTACCTCGTCATCTCTTCCAAAAGCGTGGCGATATGTTCCACACGCATCCCATCACTAGCCAGTCCACGCATTTGCATAAGGCAGCCAGGATCGGCCGTTACCAACACATCAGCATTAGTGGCAGAGGCCATATCTAGTTTTTCGCCTGTCATAGCATTGGCAAGCTCGCTCATGCGCATGGAGAAGAGGCCACCGAAGCCGCAACAGCGATTCGAGGCTTCCATTTCGGTGATGGTGCAGCCAACGGCCGTTAACATCTCTCTCGGCTCATCTTGCAAGCCCAACATACGGCACATATGGCAAGAATCATGGTACGTCACCGATGGCGCCTCGCTTTGGGCATCAGGTTGCCAATCGGTGTGCTTGGCCAAAAACTCACTCAGCTCAAACGTCTTGGCTGCCAACCGTTGGGCACGATAATACCATTTGGGTCGTTCTTCCAGCAGATGAGGATACTCCACGCGAATCATGGTTGTGCAAGAGCCACTGGGCAGCACCACCGTCTCATACGGTTCAAAAATCTCAATCACGCGCATGGCTAATTTGGCAGCTTCAGCCTTAAAACCGCTGTTGAAAAAGGGTTGACCACAGCAGGTCTGTGCCTGAGGAAAATCTACATCAAAGCCAGCTCGACGCAGCAGTTTTACTGTGGCCACGCCCACCTCGGGCATCACCTGATCCACTACACATGTCACACACAAAGCAATGGGGGTTGATTGTGTCATAATGGCCTCCATACGCCAATTGTACCCCGCGTATTGCGTATTGCGTATTGCGTAATATTGCGGATCATGGCTTCCGTTGCTACCATTCAACTGACTACTGACCACTGTTTATTGAATATGGACTCTAACCCTCGGAGGAGATATGCAAGTCGGTATAGGACTCCCTGATACAATTGCTAATTTGCGCGGTGACTTGATGTTGCAATGGGCGCAGCAGGCTGATGCTGGGCCTTTTTCTAGCTTGGCGGTGCTAGATCGCCTCCTGTATGATAGCTATGAACCCATGACAACGTTAGCTGCCGCCGCTGCTGTGACCGCGCGAGTGCAACTAGCGACAATGATTGTCATTAGCCCGTTGCGGAACACAACGATGTTGGCCAAGTCGGCGCGGACGGTAAATGCTTTGAGCAACGGCCGTTTCACACTTGGTATTTCCATTGGCGCTCGGCGCGATGACTATGAATTGGCTAACGTTCCCTATCAGAGGCGGGGGCGTATCCTAGATCAGCAGCTTCTTGACCTGAACGAACAGTGGGACGATGCAGCCATCGGCCCCCAGAGCTGTGATCGTCCCAATTTGATGATTGGTGGGTTAAGTGATGTTACTTTTGGTCGTGTGGCCCGTTTTGCTGATGGCTATATGCACGCCGGTGGCCCCCCCCGTGCTTTTGCTCGCAGTGCTACCCAAGCCCGGGCTGCCTGGGCTGATGCGGGCCGCCCTGGCCAACCGACATTATGGGGTATGGGTTATTTCGCTTTTGGCGAAACGGCCGTTGCCGCCGGAGCTGACTATTTACGTGATTATTACGCTTTCACTGGCCCCTTTGCCGAACGAATTGTGCAAGGGCTACTCACCACCCCTCAAGTCATCGCCCAATTCGTGCGTGGCTACGCCGACGCAGGTTGTGACAATCTGATCCTATTTCCGGTAACGGCCGATTTGGATCAACTGCACCAATTAGCCGATGTTATCACGTAGGGGCGGGACAGGCGGGGTTTACCTTTGCCCATAACCAACACCTTGCCTCCCGCCTGTCTCGCCTCGTGTGGCAGAGGGCGAGACGACGCGGAGAAAAGATGTTGGTGAACGACAAGCGATCCCTCGCGTCGTCCCGCCCCTACAAAGATTGGAATAAAACCATGAAAATCCTCATCGTTGGTGGTGGCCCAGGTGGATTATACGCTGGACTATTGCTCAAAAAAGATAATCCCACTTTTGACATTGAGATCATTGAACGTAATCCTGAAGGGGCGACCTATGGTTGGGGTGTGGTCTTCTCAGACCGTACTTTGAGTGGCTTTCAGGAGGCTGATCCCGTTTCTCATCAAGTCATTACGGACAGTTTTGTTCTATGGTCGGCTATTGACACGCATTATCGTGACCGCATTGTGCGCTGTGATGGCCACAGCTTTGCTGGCATGTCACGCCGCAAACTCCTGCAAATTTTACAAGGCCGCTGCCGTGATTTAGACATCAAAATGACCTTTGAACAGGAGCTAACAGATTTCTCCTGCTTCCAGGAATACGATCTCGTCATCGCTGCTGATGGGGTGAACAGTTTTATTCGCAAGGAGTATGTAGCCTATTTTCGGCCTGCTTTGGTAATAGGCAAGGCCAAATTTATTTGGTTTGGTACGGACAAAGTGCTGGATGCTTTTACCTTCATCTTCCGTGAGAATGAGCATGGCTTGTTTCAAGTTCATGCTTACCCATTTGATGGCACAACCAGCACTTTCATTGTGGAATGTGCCGAGGATGTGTGGCGGCGAGCGGGATTGGATGAAGCAGACGAGGCTACGAGTATTGCTTACTGTGAAAAACTATTTGGTGATTTCTTAGGTGGGGCGAAGCTTCTTTCCAATCGTTCTTTGTGGGTCAATTTTACGCGCGTGAAGTGTAAGAAATGGCGGCATAAGAATATCGTTTTGTTAGGTGATGCCGTGCATACGGCTCACTTCTCGATTGGGTCGGGGACAAAATTGGCGATGGAGGATAGTATCGCCTTAGCCCATGCGTTTGCTAAGTCGCAGGATTTGGATGTGGCTTTGAATGAATATGAGATGGAGCGACGCCCGCGCGAACAGTTGTTGCAAGAGGCAGCACAAGTGAGCCGCATCTACTTCGAAAATATGAAGCGGTACACGCATTTAGAACCACTGCCATTTACTTTTCAATTGCTGACACGTAGCGGGCGCATTACTTATGATAATTTGCGCACCCGCGATCCTTATTTTGTGGATGGCGTGGACCGTTGGTATGGCACGGGGCAGATGCAGCCTGTCTTGGTGCAGCCCCCACCCCTATTTTCGCCATTTACGGTACGAGAGACGGTACTGCCTAATCGGGTAGTGGTGGTGGTAAGTTCCAGCTATACGGCCGTTTCCGGCCAACCCTTTGACACACATCAGCAGCAGTTGAGTCAAGCTGCCCAAACTGGAGCAGCGTTGCTGCTGACAGAACCAGTAGCGGTGGCAGCTAACGGCCGTATTACCTCCGGCGATGTTGGGTTGTACGATCCAGCTCATTTGGTAGCTTGGCGGGAGATAGTGACAGATGTTCATGCCAATAGCAGGACCAAAGTGGGTGTAGTGCTCAACCATGCAGGGCGGCGGGGAGCCACACAGCCTAGACAAAAGGGTATGGATCGGCCGTTGCGGCAGGATGGTTGGGAACTGGTGGCGCCTTCACCCTTGCCTTATTTGCCTGTTAGCCAAACGCCGCGTGTGATGGAAACGGCCGATTGCCAGCAGGTGTGTAATCAGTTTGTGGTGGCGGCGCAGATGGCAGATGAGGCAGGGTTTGATTGGCTGCATTTGCATATGGGGCATGGCTATTTGTTGGGCAGTTTCATCTCGCCGTTGACGAATCAGCGTGATGATGAGTTTGGTGGTTCGCTGGAAAATCGGCTGCGCTGGCCGCTTATGGTGCTGGATGCGGTGCGGGCGGTGTGGAGCAAGCCCTTGTCGGTGGCGGTAACGGCCGATGATTGGGCTAAAGGGGGGCTAGAGGTAGCAGATATGGTACAGGTGACGACCATGCTAAAACAGCATGGGTGTGACATGATCGAGGTCTTGGCTGGCCAAACCGTCGCCAATAACAAGCCTTCATACCGGGCAGGCTTCCTCACCCAATTAAGCGATCAACTGTGCCATGAGGGCGGCTTGCCCGTAATCGTTGGCGGCTATCTGACCACGAGCGGAGAAATTAATACACTTTTAGCGGCAGGCCGAGCAGATTTGTGTATTTGGCACAGTTAAAAAGTGTAATCGAGCAAGCCGATAATATTACCCTACCCATAATTTTGAGGAGAAAATGAATAGTCAAACTGAGCGAATTGTTGATTGGTTGAGTCAAATGGTGCAGATTCCGAGTGTGAATCCAATGCAGCAAGGACCGCGAGCAGGCGTGGCGGGAGAGAAAGCGATGGCTGAGTTTTTAGCGGCTCGTTTTCGAGAGCTGGGCGGTGAGGTGGCGGTGGAGGATGTGCTGCCCGGACGACCGAATGTATATGGCATTTGGCGTGGACAAACAGAGCGCTGGGTGGCTTTAGATGTGCATACGGATACGGTGAGTGTAGAGCAGATGACAGATGATCCATTTGATGGGCGTGTGGAAAACGGCCGTGTTTGGGGGCGTGGTGCGGTAGACACAAAGGCTAGTCTGGCCCTTATCCTTACCTTATTGGAAGACCTGAAAATGGCGGGTGCAAAACCTGTGCCGAATCTGATTGTGGTGGCGACGATGAGTGAGGAAAGTGGTGGAGAAGGGGCCAAAGCCTTTGCCCGCTGGCTACAGCGTGAAGGTGTTCAGTTAGATCAACTTATGGTGGCTGAACCGACACTTTGCACACCAGTGCATGGACATAAAGGTATTTTGGCGATGGAGTTTGTCGTGCGGGGTAGGACGGCTCATTCAGCCAAGCCTTACCTAGGACAAAATGCCATTACAGCAGCGGCCCATTTGATCGTGGCTCTGGAAAAAGAGCATGAGCGATTGCAAGCTGTGCTGCCCACAACAGAAGTGGGCACTGCTACTCTGACCGTTTCCATTGTTCAGGGAGGCAAAGGGCAAAATGTTGTGCCTGATGAGTGTCGGATTTGGGCGGGCAAGCGCATGGTTCCAGGTGAAGATCCTAAAGAAGATTTGGCCTATTTTGAAGCATTGGCCGCCCGTAGTTGTCCCTTGCCCGTGGAGATGAACACACGGATTGGGGTGAAGGCATTTTATCAAACGGCCGATTCCCCTTGGATCCAGCAGCTAGCACAGTGGTCGGCCCAGACCCCTTCAGTGGTGCCCTATGGCACGAATGCACTGGCTTATGGCGAGGGTATTGCTCAAGAGATCGTCATCTATGGTCCTGGCTCTATTGATCAAGCACATGGCGAAGTGGAATGGGTAGAGATCACGGAATTGGAGAGGGCAATGGGGGTTTATGAGAAGTGGTTGAAGGTGAATGAATGATCGAGAACTGGAGGTATTTCTGATTAACCACGAAGGGGCACAAGGGAACAAAACAAGCTGTTCACTTATTTTCTCTCGGCTTTTCCGTGTGACTTCGTAGACGAATATTATTTGGGACGAGTTCTATTAACCAATTAGCATCCCAATAGGGAACTTTTGTCATACTGCCATCGTTATAAAAATGTGGCCTGAGAAAAATTTCACAAAGCCACATTGAAATTAACATTTAGGAGATTCTAGAGATGACAAAGGTTCAAATAATAGTTAAAAGATTGTGGGTGATTGCTGCCTTACTATTGGTGGTGGCGTGTGCTCCAAGTGCGACACGGCCCAATGAGCCAGGAGATGTGGTGGAAACAGTGACGATGTGGGTGAGTGCGGAAACGGCCGATTGCACTGGCGTTGCCCCCCAAACTTGTCTGCTTATAAAGTTTGAGGAAGATGGTAAGTGGGAATTCTTTTATAACACTATTACTGGTTTTGAGCATGTAGTTGGTGTTGAGTATGAGTTATTGGTTACTAAGAGTGAGGTTGAAGATACCCCCGCCGATGCTTTGACATTGCACTATACATTGGTCGAGGTGGTGAGTGAAACGGCCGTTGCTCTTGAGTCTGATACTTCTTTGCTTGATCAGCTCATTGGCACAGATTGGAATTTGGTCGAATGGAACGGCATGACGATTTTGCCTAACGCTATTCCCACATTGGCCTTTGATGAAACAGGTTTGCATGGCGGAACTGGGTGTAACAACTATTTTGGTGGCTTTACTTTGGATGGCACAGCTTTGACCATTAACCAGCTCGGGATGACGGAGATGTGGTGCGAGGGTGTGATGGATCAAGAACAGGCATTTTTGCAGGTTTTGCAAACGGCCGTTGCCCTCACCCTTAACGAAAATAGCTTAACCTTGCACACAGCCGAAGGCGATCTTATTTTCCAACCACCAACAGAGGCTACACTGACCGACACAGTGTGGGCTTTAGGTGGGATTGCTCAAGGTGATGCAGTGGTGCATACACATGTTGATAATGAAATAACTGCCAAATTCAAAGATGGTATGGTGAGTGGTTCATCTGGTTGTAACAACTACTCTGCTAGCTACGAAACAGATGGCGCTACCCTCACTCTCGGCCCAACCATTGGCACGCTTATGGCTTGTGCTGATGAGGAAATCAATCAGCGCGAAAGTGAGTTTTTGGCTGCGCTAGCAATGGTTGCCCAGTATGAAATTCAGCGTGATATGCTTTCATTGATAGATGTTGATGGTAACTTGGTGATGACTTTTCAAGTTCAGCCATCTTCCCCATAAACACACAAAACAGATGATTAACGAAAGGGTTGCTATAGGCAGCCCTTTTGTTTGCTCACACAGAACATGTGTGCTATAATTTCGTCCTTGTTGAAGTCACTAACTTTGCAGTTTTCGTTTACATAACGAAATCACCTCTGGTAGAGAATGATTACAACTACTCATAGAAAAGGTCCATTGGCCTTAGGCTACCAGAGAGAAGAACATTATGTCGATAAAAAGTGCAAACATAGTGGAAGTGATAATTATCCTATAATGGTTGAAAATGTCATCAAACAGTATTCCCTCCCATCAATTCGGCTTTGCTATACCGAATATCGAACGTGTCATTGCCCCAGCTGATAAATATGGCGGTTGCCAAGAGGGAGCTATTTATCATGTTGAACACATAGTTCATACGGTTATGTGCGATCCCAATAGAAACACAATTGGATTGTACACAGATATGGGAGGACAAAATGGCCCAGGTTAGATTTACGAGCCATTTGGTGCGCTATTTCCCCACTCTTGGTGAGGTGATATCAGTGCCCGGTCTAACGGTGGCTGAAGTCATTGCCAACTTAGATAAAGCATATCCAGGTCTGGCCGATTATATTGTGGATGAGCGAGGCAGTTTGCGTCGTCACGTCAATATCTTTCTGGATAAAGATCTAATTGAAGATCGTCAAACGTTGCAAGATGCTGTAGCGGAAAGTGACCAGATTTATATATTCCAAGCGTTATCTGGAGGTTTAAGATGAGTAAGGATAGATTGATTTTAGGTACACGTAAAGGATTGTTGGTGATGCGGCGCAACGACCGTTCTTGGCAAACCACTCACTCTGTATTTCACGGGGTGCCTTTCTCTTACGCGATGGAAGATCACCGTACAGGTATTTTATGGGCCTGCGCCGATCATGGGCATTGGGGTCAAAAGCTATATCGGTCTCATGACGGAGGGGCCACACTAGAAGAAGTGCCAGCCCCTCGTTACCCAGAGGACACAATGGCCTCTGATGTATGGACAGGCGGCGAAAGCCCAGCGGCAGTAACCTACCTATGGACAATTGTTCCTGGTGGAGATGATCATCCTGAACGTCTCTACATTGGCACAGAACCGGGTGGCCTCTTCTGCAGCAATGACAATGGGCAGACCTTTGAATTTGTTGAAGGGCTGTGGAATCATCCCTCACGACCTAAAAATTGGTTTGGGGGTGGGCGCGATCAAGCAGGTACTTGCTCTATTGTAATAGACCCCCGTGATAGCGATCACCTTTTTGTGGGTATCAGTGTAGGTGGCGTCTACGAATCTACTGACGGCGGACAGAGTTGGGTGGGGCGTAATAAAGGGCTGCGAGCCGATTATTTGCCCGAACCTTTCGCCGAATATGGTCATGATCCCCACTGCCTCATTGCCAGTCCCAGCAATCCAGATGTTTTATGGCAGCAAAACCATTGTGGTGTTTTTCGCAGTACCGATGCTGGTCGCAATTGGCTCGACATCTCCTTCAAGAAGATCAAGTTTGGCTTTCCTATTGTAGTTGATGCTCAAGATATGAATACAGCCTGGGTGGTGCCGGGCATTAGTGATGAAAAACGGATGGCGTTTGATGGGGCCTTATTTGTAGGACGCACCGAAGACGGCGGTGAAAGTTGGCAGGAGTTACGCAATGGTCTTCCCCAGGAAGATTGTTACGATATTGTCTTCCGCCATGCCTTAGATATTGATGGTGAGACCTTGATTTTTGGTAGTACGACGGGCAATCTTTTCCTGTCTGAAGATCGGGGTGATAGTTGGCAATGTATAGGCTCGAATTTCCCACCGATTTACTCGGTGCGCTTTGCCTAGCTGGCCTCAGTCTGCCAGCGTGTACTAGTGTGTAAGGCCTGGGACAGGAGCTTTTTGTAATAGTGGCGAGGCACTTCGACAGCTCCAAAGCGGCGCAGGTGGGGGGTCAAAAATTGTACATCTAAGAGGGTATAGCCGCCCTGCTGTAATCGTTCGACGAGATGGACGAGGGCGATCTTGCTGGCATCCCGTTCCCGATAAAACATACTTTCCCCGGCAAAAAAGCCACCTAGCGATACGCCATATAGCCCACCAACCAATTTGCCATCGAGCCAGGTTTCCACACTATGGGCTAACTGTCCTTCGTGCAATCTTGTATAGGCTTTCACAAACTCTTCATTGATCCAGGTCGTTTCTCGCCCAGGCGCGGGTGCAGCACAGGCTCGCATGACCTCGCTAAAAACTGTATTGACACGAATTTCAAAACGGCCGCTTTTCACCACGCGCTGTAATGAACGAGAGACATGAAAAGCATTCAATGGCAATATGGCGCGTGGATCGGGATCATACCAAAATACTTCATCGCCATCGGCCATAGGAAAAATCCCCTGACAGTAACCGGATAATAACAGTTGAGGCGTAATGGGCATGGTTCGGATTGTATCATATTTGTGGTTTACGATTCACAATTTTTCCACTATGCTTACCGACTATACTTTTCTGACAGGAGCGCTACGATGTATGATGTTCAAGCTTTGCGCCAAGCTGAATTTCCAATCACACAAGAGTTTATTTATTTTCACAATGCAGGTGTGACACCATTGCCGACGCGCACCAAAAATAAGATGCAGTGGGCTACAGAACAAATTGCTTGTCGTTCAGGCAATTTCTTTAATGAAGAGCGGGCTGATATGACAGCGGCTTTCCAAAATGAAATTGCTGCTCTTATTAACGCTGTTTCCGGCGATGAAATTGTGTCCATAGCCAGTACCTCAACGGGCTTAAACGCTATTGCCCAGGCGATTGATTGGCATGATGGTGACAATGTGTTGCTTTGTGATGTAGAGTTTCCGGCCAATGTTTATCCTTGGTTGAGCTTGGCCCGAGACGGTGTAGAGGTGAAGTGGGTAACGGCCGTTAATGGCGGCCTGACCCTCGAGGCATTGCAAGCACAGGTGGATGAACATACCCGTCTAGTGACTGCTAGCGCTATCCAATTTTTCACCGGTCATTGTACTGATCTGGCAGCTATTGGCACATTTTGTCACGAGAACAACATTCTCTTTGTAGTAGACGCTATTCAGGCTATCGGCCATATGCCCATTGATGTGCAAGCCATGCACATAGATGCGCTGGTGACCGGTGGACAAAAATCACTGCTTGCCTCCCCTGGTTGTGGTTTCATGTATGTGAATGATGCTGTGGCTGAGAAGCTGAGCCCGCGCATTGTCAGTGGCAGCTCAACCGACAATTATTTGCATTGGCTCAATTATGATATGACGCTGGCAAAAAGGGCACAACGTTTTCGTTCGGGTACGACCAATATCACAGGTATGTATGCGGTATTGGAAAGTGTACGGCTGCTTCGAGAGCTGGGCGTGGCCTATATTGGGGTACATACACGGGGGTTAACGGCCGTTGCCAGTCAGACCCTTACTGCTCTAGGTTATGAAGTCATTACGCCGCGCACCGATTTTGGTCCGATTGCGACTTTCCGTACAGGCCTTGATATTGAAGAGACGGATATGTTGGTGAGCCATTTGCGCCAGCACAATATTACGGTAGTGAAGCACCTGAATAGAGAAGGTGTACCCCATATCCGAGCTTCCTTTCACGCTTATAATACGGAAGAGGAAATCGGCCGTTTTACAGAAGCATTGGGCCGATTTCCAAAATGAATGAGCCGGATTTGAAAGGGTTTGGGGATTTGGCTTGAGGCATTTTGAGAATCTGTTGGATATTTTTTTCCTGAAAAACCTTAGCACAATACCGGCTTAGTTTGCCCTATTCTGTATACCCTTGTGGATTGGCTACATGCCATTGCCAGGCCGACTCAATAATCGCTTCTAGGTCAGGATATTGTGGTTGCCAGTTTAGATCATGGTTGATGGTTTCGCTGCTGGCGATGAGGATTGCGGGATCACCAGGACGGCGAGGACCAATTTCGGCAGGAATGGGATGACCTGTCACTTTGCGGGCTGTTTCGATGACTTGCTTGACGCTAAAGCCGCGTCCATTGCCCAAATTGTATTTGCGGCTGCCATTATGCAGATCGCGTAAAGCTAGAATATGAGCTTGGGCTAAATCTACCACATGGATGTAGTCTCGAACACAAGTGCCGTCAGGCGTGTCATAATCATCTCCATAAATGACAATTTTCTCGCGCTGACCAAGGGCGACTTGTAAAACAAGTGGAATCAGGTGGGTCTCAGGATCATGATGTTCTCCCCGTGTACTAGTCGCGCCACAGGCGTTGAAATAGCGCAAACAGGCATATTTAAGACCATATATCTCGTCCATCCAATGTAATAGTCGTTCAATCATAAATTTCGATTCGCCATAGGGGCTGCCAGGGATGATTTGCTCATTTTCATCTATGGGCATTCGCTCGGGTTGATCAAATAGGTTAGCGGTAGAAGACAAAATAAAGCGTTCGACACCGACCTCGACAGCACTTTCAAGCAGGTTGAGAGCATTGACAAAGTTATCACGCAGATAAAGGAAGGGCTTCTCAACGGATTCGCCGACAAGAGTGTGGGATGCAAAGTGCATGATGCCATCGGGGCGATGTTGGTAGAGAAGGTTGGCAACGGCCGTTTTATCTGCTAAATCTCCTTGAACAAATTGCGCTTCGGGGTGAACGGCGTCACGATGTCCTAGGTACAAATTATCAAAAACTACAACTTCCTCGCCAGCTTCAATCAACTGTTCAACGGTGGCACTGCCAATATAGCCTGCACCGCCTGTGACTAATATTTTCATTTTATTACCTGTTACCTCATTATAATGTCTAGGATCAACGATAACGCGACAAAGAGCCAGGGGCAAATTATAAAGAGTAGCGTAGCTAATGCGGCGGCATTGCGGAGGGAAGCAATTACAGCTATGGCTGCGACCAACTATTTTACGCCTTCTTAACCGTCCAGTAAGTTGGCTTGTGCTACATTCAATCATATGAAGCTTTTGTTTAGCTGCATTCAAATTCACATATTGGAGACATGTTATGAAGAGGCATGTGAGCTGGTTATTGGCACTTTTTTTGTTCATTGCAGGGATAAACACAGTCGTAGCTGACACTACTTATATTGTGCAGCCAGGCGATACGTTGTTTAGTATTGCACAACGATTTGGGGTGACAGTGACGGCCGTTGTTCAGGCCAACCATATTGTCAACCCCAATCTCATCTACGTGGGTAGCAGTCTTATCATTCCTGATGGTGTTACGCCACCCCCACCTCCTACTGATCCATCCAGCGGCACAACTTATATTGTCCAGTTGGGTGATACCATGTTCCGTATTGCCCTGCGTTTTGGCGTTTCTGTCCAAGCTATTGCGCAGGCCAATGGTTTGAGCAATCCTAATCTCATTTTTGTCGGCCAAACATTGATAATTCCGGGCAATAGTCAACCGCCGCCGCCACCTGCTACTCCCCCATCGCCATCACCCACAACCGGCACAAACCTGCTGCCCAATCCTTCCTTTGAAGGTGGCTGGTACAATCAAAACGGTATACCTGAACTACAATTACCTAACAGTTGGCAATTGCAATGGGATGAGGGGGATAATCCTTTTGATCCACAACCATGGAGCGATTTTGTCCGTCCCGAAACACGAGTCTTGCCCGCCGCCTTCCTGCCACTAGCTGAGCATGCCCTATTTATTTCGGATGGCAACCATACCGTCAAGATATTTAAAGGCTCAGGAGCCATTAGCTATCGTCTCTTTACCGATATGGTTTTACAGCCTGGAACATATGTTTTTGAGGCGAATATTTTCCCCGATTTAGTAGCTGATTACCAAAATGGGCAGAAGATTTGGGCCACAGATCCTGCAGCAGGTGAGGTGCGGTTTATTGTTGGTGATGGTGGTACGGACTGGCTCTATCCCAATTTTGGTCAGAAAAACACCCTGACACACACATTTACCATTCAACAAGCCCAAACAGTGCGTTTGGGTTTGGCTGTACGGGGCCGTTATGCCTTAGCAAATAATGGTTGGTTCATGGACAATTGGTCACTGCAACGCCTAAATTAGGGAGATTGGCGATTGGAGATGCTCACTCTCTATCGGCCAATCTCCAATTGTCTGGGTGTAGATAAATGACAAGACGGCCGTTCCCTGCTAATCTAATGTGCCTATGTCACTGGTCAGTTGGGTGCAGCGCGTCCGTCACAATCCGCTCATTCTGCCTCTTTATGTTCCTGCGTTTTTTATAGCTATTACCTGGGGTATCCGTGAACCTATTTTACCCCTTTATGTTCGCGAGTTTGGCGCATCTTATAGTTTAGTGGGACTGGTCTTATCAGGCGAGGCCATTGGTATGCTAATGGCCGACTTGCCCAGCGGCATAGTTATGCGCTGGTTAGGCCAAAAACGCACCATGATGTCGGGCCTAGTGTTGACAGTATTAGCAGTGTTGGCTCTGTTCTGGGCACGTTCAATCTTTGAGCTATTGTTGTTTCGTATTTTAGGTGGTGTCGGCTTTTCACTCTATGGTGTAGCTCGTCATGCTTATGTAGCTGAGCAAATTTTATTAGGTCAGCGAGGGAGGTCGGTTGCTTTGCTGGGAGGTATTTTTCGGATCGGCCGGTTCGTCGGGCCGGCCATCGGTGGCTTTGTAGCAACATCGTTTTCATTGCGCACACCCTTCCTGGCCATGGCTCTTTTAAGCGGTATTGCCTTGTTGGTTGTCATGCTATTTTTGCCAGCATCGCCCAGTACAGACCCGGTTGATTTGCAAAATTTCAAGGATTATTTAAAGCGATTACGAACGGTGGTAGCTAGTAACGGCCGTGTTCTTGCTCCCGTTGGGGCGGGTCAAATGCTGGCTCAAATGGTGCGGACAGGACCAAGGATTCTTTTCCCTCTATACGGTGCTGATATCTTAGGGCTAGATGTTGCATCCATTGGGAATGTGATCAGTATTGGTGCAGCGGTAGATATGACTCTATTTTATCCTACAGGGATGATTATGGATCGATTCGGTCGCAAATTTGCAATCATCCCTAGTTTCTTGCTACAAGGATTAGGAATGATGTCTATCCCACTGACGCAAAGCTTTGCCGGATTGGCTTTTATAGCAGGGCTGATTGGTTTTGGTAATGGATTGAGTTCGGGGACGATGCTGACATTGGGGGCCGATTTGGCTCCGGCAGATTCGCGGGGTGAGTTTTTGGGTATGTGGCGCTTAATTGGTGACACGGGAAGGACAGTGGGGCCACTTATTGGTGGGGCCATTGCCAGTTGGTTGGCTCTGCCCATAGCGGCTTTAGTAATGGGTAGCAGTGGCGTACTATCCTCCCTCATATTTGCCACCTTAGTGCCAGAGACAAATAAACGGAAACGGCCGTTAGAAACATAGGACCTCCTCAAATTCCTGCCCCATTCAACCTTGAACCCCCAGGAAAGAAATGGTTTGGGGAGCAGTAAAAACTCGTTAGATAGCAAAAGGAAGAGAGGTAGGGTTGTTTACAACCTCATCCCATTGACCACTGAGCCAAAGGGCTCGTGCTTTGGCAACCAAACGCGCCCCGCCTTCAAGCCATTGTGCTCCAGAACGTTTTAAGCGCATGGCCCCAATTTGTTTGCAGCCACTTTCAACGGTGCCACTGCCAACGAAATAGCCTTGAGCACGAAAATTAGCATAATCCATGCGAGGCAGATTGTTCTGAAAATAGGTCGCTGCCTTTGTAGCTGGTTCTAAGACAGCCGAATGGTCGGCCAAGGTCAAACAGGCATCAATGACAGTTTGGGTACGGCTAAACCAAAGATGTTCTTTCATCGTAGCCATCCATGCCATTTGTTGCTCTTTTTCAGAGAACAAAGCTTGAGCCACGGGAGTCAGGTACTCAACAGCATGGTACCAATCCAAAATTTGGATAGCCTCTGGGAAGTTCTCCTCAACCAAACGCCAAATCCACTTCGCTCCATCGCAGACAAATATCAATTCTTGTGCTTGGTCGGCTAAATAGTGCGCCCCTGTTGCCCACAATAGAGAAGAAAATGCTTCTGCCTCTTGAATATCACAATGATAGCGGATATTCGTCGCTTTCAACGCCTCTAACTCCCCAACACGCTTCTTGTATCTGCTGGGCCACTGACGCTCGGACACAGGACTCACTTCATACCAGCACACCGTTTTTAGCTCTCGCCACTCAGTGTGAGTCGGCACCATGACCCTATCCATCGACCCATACAATCGTCGGGGGGCATCAGTTTCCTGTCGAGTTGCGTCATTCATATAATGATGCCAATCACTCAACCGCTTCCACTTTTCCTCAAGCGCATCTTGCTTCTCTCCCACCCACTGAACCGCTTTTCGGATACTATTATCACTGATTTGGACCAGCAGTAACTCTTGGGCCAACTCAGCTGCTTCATCAAATGACGTTTGGATACCCAACAAGGCTAACAGCGCCTTGAGTCCTTGACTCATTTCGCCGGGTTTTATCTGCAATCGTCTGTCCAATGGCTTTTTCCCCTGACCACAGTGATGACAGATGTAATAACTTCTCTTGTAGTAGGCTCGTCCAAAGACTGTAATTACCATCCCCTCCCGTCGGCTACAATAAGTTGCTTGATGCTGACAGGAACAGCGCACAGTTGGCTCCACAACGTCAACTTTTTCTAATGCCTGACCGATTGCACGTCGTCCAACATCTTGCAGTATCTGACGCATACCTTGTTCTATATCTCCTAGGCTCACATTGCCTTCTGTTGCAATACCCTCAGCGATGGCATCGCTTAATAGCGTTGCCATTTGGTTGACCACATCTTTATTCTGCCCTGTGTTAAAATCCATTGGAGCCTCCTGCGTTTTTTGTTTTGCTTTGTCAATAGTTAAACAAAATCACAGTTGGCTCTTTTTGTCCATCTTTTTCCCTTACGAGTTTTTACTACACCCCCCTGGTTGGGAGCAGTAAAAACTCGTTAGATAGCAAAAGGAAGAGAGGTAGGGTTGTTTACAACCTCATCCCATTGACCACTGAGCCAAAGGGCTCGTGCTTTGGCAACCAAACGCGCCCCGCCTTCAAGCCATTGTG
Organism: Promineifilaceae bacterium (SeqCode); assembly: GCA_965223555.1. Taxonomy (GTDB): domain Bacteria; phylum Chloroflexota; class Anaerolineae; order Promineifilales; family Promineifilaceae; genus CBDCWU01. Next base: position 3,948 of record CBDCWU010000007.1, on the reverse strand, counting down.
CTCCAGAACGTTTTAAGCGCATGGCCCCAATTTGTTTGCAGCCACTTTCAACGGTGCCACTGCCAACGAAATAGCCTTGAGCACGAAAATTAGCATAATCCATGCGAGGCAGATTGTTCTGAAAATAGGTCGCTGCCTTTGTAGCTGGTTCTAAGACAGCCGAATGGTCGGCCAAGGTCAAACAGGCATCAATGACAGTTTGGGTACGGCTAAACCAAAGATGTTCTTTCATCGTAGCCATCCATGCCATTTGTTGCTCTTTTTCAGAGAACAAAGCTTGAGCCACGGGAGTCAGGTACTCAACAGCATGGTACCAATCCAAAATTTGGATAGCCTCTGGGAAGTTCTCCTCAACCAAACGCCAAATCCACTTCGCTCCATCGCAGACAAATATCAATTCTTGTGCTTGGTCGGCTAAATAGTGCGCCCCTGTTGCCCACAATAGAGAAGAAAATGCTTCTGCCTCTTGAATATCACAATGATAGCGGATATTCGTCGCTTTCAACGCCTCTAACTCCCCAACACGCTTCTTGTATCTGCTGGGCCACTGACGCTCGGACACAGGACTCACTTCATACCAGCACACCGTTTTTAGCTCTCGCCACTCAGTGTGAGTCGGCACCATGACCCCATCCATCGACCCATACAATCGTCGGGGGGCATCAGTTTCCTGTCGAGTTGCGTCATTCATATAATGATGCCAATCACTCAACCGCTTCCACTTTTCTTCAAGCGCATCTTGCTTCTCTCCCACCCACTGAACCGCTTTTCGGATACTATTATCACTGATTTGGACCAGCAGTAACTCTTGGGCCAACTCAGCTGCTTCATCAAATGACGTTTGGATACCCAACAAGGCTAACAGCGCCTTGAGTCCTTGACTCATTTCGCCGGGTTTTATCTGCAATCGTCTGTCCAATGGCTTTTTCCCCTGACCACAGTGATGACAGATGTAATAACTTCTCTTGTAGTAGGCTCGTCCAAAGACTGTAATTACCATCCCCTCCCGTCGGCTACAATAAGTTGCTTGATGCTGACAGGAACAGCGCACAGTTGGCTCCACAACGTCAACTTTTTCTAATGCCTGACCGATTGCACGTCGTCCAACATCTTGCAGTATCTGACGCATACCTTGTTCTATATCTCCTAGGCTCACATTGCCTTCTGTTGCAATACCCTCAGCGATGGCATCGCTTAATAGCGTTGCCATTTGGTTGACCACATCTTTATTCTGCCCTGTGTTAAAATCCATTGGAGCCTCCTGCGTTTTTTGTTTTGCTTTGTCAATAGTTAAACAAAATCACAGTTGGCTCTTTTTGTCCATCTTTTTCCCTTACGAGTTTTTACTACACCCCCCTGGTTTGACAATTTGACAGGGGGAGAGGAAGAGGATATAATGGCGTTCTTGTGGTAAGAACACAAGAGAGATGAGCAAAGGCAAGAGCAAGCCATCGATGACAAAGGAGCAGCCAAAGACCAGAGACTGAAAGAGTCTGGTCTTTTTTAATGTCTTGATTAGGCAGGCAGCAGAAGAGAACCTTAACAGCTAAAAAGTGACAGAAACAAAAAAGCAGTAAGCGTAAAGAGAAAAAAACCCCTTCAATATAAAGAAGGGACAGGAACAAACACGGAGAGTTTGATCCTGGCTCAGGATGAACGCTAGCGGTGTGCCTAATGCATGCAAGTCGAACGGGAAGCCTTGAATTCGTTTGAGGCGGAGAGTGGCGAACGGGTGAGTAACACGTAGGTGACCTGCCCTGGAGAGGGGAATAACCAGTGGAAACGCTGGCTAAAACCCCAGATGTCGTCTTTCTTAGAAAGAGATGACTAAAACCGAGGTGCTCCAGGAGGGGCCTGCGGCCCATCAGCTAGTTGGTAGGGTAACGGCCTACCAAGGCAGAGACGGGTAGGGGGCGTGAGAGCGTGACCCCCCACACTGGTACTGAGACACGGACCCAGATACCTACGGGTAGCAGCAGCAAGGAATATTGCCCAATGGACGGAAGTCTGAGGCAGCAACACCGCGTGGAGGACGAAGGCCTTCGGGTCGTAAACTCCTTTTCTGGGGGATGAAGGCTAACGAGAGTTAACTTGACAGTACCCCAGGAATAAGTCTCGGCTAACTACGTGCCAGCAGCCGCGGTAAAACGTAGGAGGCAAGCGTTATCCGGAATTACTGGGCGTAAAGCGCATGCAGGCGGTAGCCAAAGTCGGACGTGAAAGCTCCTGGCTCAACTAGGAGAGGCCGTTCGAAACTAGGTCACTAGAGGGTGATAGAGGCGAGTGGAATTCCCGGTGTAGTGGTGAAATGCGTAGATATCGGGAGGAACACCAGAGGCGAAGGCGGCTCGCTGGGTCACACCTGACGCTAAGATGCGAAAGCCAGGGGAGAGAACGGGATTAGAAACCCCGGTATTCCTGGCCGTAAACGATGTCAACTAGGCGTAGGCGGTTAAGAATCCGTCTGTGCTGCAGCCAACGCGATAAGTTGACCGCCTGGGGAGTACGGCCGCAAGGCTAAAACTCAAAGGAATTGACGGGGGCCCGCCACAAGCAGCGGAGCGTGTGGTTTAATTCGAGGCTACGCGAAGAACCTTACCAGGGTTTGACATGCAGGTGGTAGTGAAGCGAAAGCAGAATGACCCTTCGGGGAGCCTGCACAGGTGCTGCATGGCTGTCGTCAGCTCGTGCCGTGAGGTGTTAGGTTAAGTCCTGTAACGAGCGCAACCCTCGTCGTTAGTTACAAGTGTCTAACGAGACTGCCGGTGATAAACCGGAGGAAGGTGGGGATGACGTCAAGTCAGCATGGCCTTTATATCCTGGGCTACACACACGCTACAATGGCCGGTACAATGGGTAGCCAAGCCGTGAGGCGGAGCCAATCCCGCAAAGCCGGTCACAGTTCGGATTGCAGGCTGCAACTCGCCTGCATGAAGTCGGAGTTGCTAGTAACCGCGCGTCAGCAACAGTGCGGTGAATACGTTCCCGGGCCTTGTACACACCGCCCGTCACGTCATGGGAGTTGGCAACGCCTGAAGTCAGTGGGCTAACCTTAAGGGAGGCAGCTGCCTAAGGCGGGGTCGGTAACTGGGACGAAGTCGTAACAAGGTAGCTGTAGCGGAAGCTGCGGCTGGATCACCTCCTTTTACGAGAAACCACTTACTTGAGAAAGTGAGAGCAAGAAAAGATTGCAGAGAGTAGAAGTTGGAAGAAGTCGACAGACCAAAACAACCAAAACAAAAAAGCAATCCACTCCAAAGAGTAATACGTAAAGTATTACCAAACAAACGCAAAAAGCGATTGAGTTTCTGTCACTTTTTAGAAGTTAAGGGCATTAACAATGAAACCGAGCAAAGGAGGGCCTGTAGCTCAGCCGGTTAGAGCGTTCCTCTGATAAGGGAGAGGTCGTTGGTTCGAGTCCAACCAGGCCCACCAGAGAAATGGTAATTGTGAATATTGAATTCACAATTCACCATTCAAAATGGGGATATAGCTCAACTGGGAGAGCGCCGCCTTTGCACGGCGGAGGTTAGGAGTTCGAGTCTCCTTATCTCCATAAACAAGAATAGAAAGCACAAAAGCTATTCTAAAACAACGGATAGAGAAAATTGAAAACAGACAAGAAAAGATAAAACAAGCATACAGACCAAGGATGCAAACAACAGCCTGGCAGTATGTCAGGTTTTTTCTTGTCAAGCGTAAGCAATTGACCGTTGGTCTTTTAGAAGAAAAAGGACAACCGTCAGCCGCTTACCCAAGCAAGCTGAGCGCACATTAACAACTGAATCATAGAAGGGACGCACATCAACGCGAGAATGCCGAATTCTCCGTATCATGAAAAATAAGCTATAAAGAGCGCACGTGGATGCCTAGGCATCAAATGCCGAGAAGGACGTGGTACACTGCGAAAAGCCCCGGGGAGCTGTGTGCAAGCGCAATATCCGGGGA
>CBDCWU010000006.1:0-50507 GCA_965223555.1 Promineifilaceae bacterium (SeqCode) | reverse complement strand
ATTTTCAGGTAATTGGCTCAATTTTTGAGCAATCAAGCCAGACATGTACTATGGGAGGTAGCAAGTGAAGCTAGTATATAGCGTTTTGTTGCTTCCGAGTATTGAGCTCACGTTAGATACTTCGTAACTTAAGGTTATTATAATTTGATAAACTCGTTTAACCTTCGGGTTTTCGCTCCAAGAAGAAATGAGTGAAACTAGCAACGTGATTTTACAAATGAACTATGTCAAATATATAATAATTGGTACTTATAGTAAATTGCACCTGCTCGAATCCTCACGAATCTTCCCTTAAGTGAAAGTCCTCAATCTATTATGGCAAGATGTTCTAAGTAATCGGAAATTCAAATCAAAATCGAACAAGTCGTAGTTCGAGAACGGGTGTGGTCAGAAAGCTGCTCATAGCAAAACATTATTGCATTTATTAAAACCGTAGCCTTTTGTCCGTTTCACTTACAAAATGATATGCTTGATAGTTATCAGAAAGGTGGCCTGATTTCTCAAAATTGTATCCATTTATCAAGGGCTTTTCAGTAATCCAGATTATGTCAACAAAGCAATAAGATTGCATTAAATCATACACGAGTATGCAAAAACGATTTTACGGCATAGCTACGACAATCGCCGACTACTGAAAAGCCCTACCATTTATCTCATTATCTCGCACTCCTTCATATTATGATGTAGACTCCCATTCTAATAATGTCTCTACAGTTTTCTTAAGTAATCTAGAGCCTGTTTGAAAAATAGGCCCTAAAGATATAAGCATCAATTGATTATCCTGCTAAGTTACGAAACTATTTAAGATATCACTCTACCTAACGTAACACAATCTCTATAGTGAGTTATTAGTTATAAAGTATCAGAGGGGTCAAAACGAAAATTTCCACAATTTCTATTTAATGCACTTGTAGTTTAAAGGCTTGTAGTAGCTTAAGACTTTAGGAGCAAATCTGTATTTTGAAAATGATATCAATCTATGGGCAACAATAGCGAATATAACGAATTTCAATTGCAATCCTCACAAGAAAGCTACACACAAACATTAAGATCAGCCTGCAAAATCGGCACCTCATTATTTAAAGCAGATTATTGTGGTTTGCTGTTACGTGATTCCGATAATAAAAGCTGGATCTTATCCGCAGAATGTCCTGTTGTGGGCACGAAAAATAGACAGTTCTTGCCTTTTCAAGATTCACCTAGTTTGGTCAATCTACAATCTATTGAAACTGTAATACAAATCTCCGACATAAGCAAATTACCCTTGAAAGGTATCAGTCAGCTATTCGAGAAAGATAAATTTCACACCTTTTCCATTATTCCTGTTAAATCTGCAGGAGGATTGATTGGGATAATCCTATTGGGCATTATTGACAATATAGTTCATGCTCCTCACATAATCCCAATTGAAACGTATGCTATTTTTGGTGAACATATCAGCTCCATAATTAGAAATCCTGAAATATATAAATCAGAATCCATATATAGATTCCCTGAAAAACAGGCCGTTGTTCATTCGAAAAACCATGAACAAATCCTAAGAATGATAATAGAATACGCCGTTAAGCTGACTGGAGCAAAAAGCGGTGGTATTTATAAATATGACACCAAAACAGGATGAGTTGGCAATCGTTTCGGAATATGGCCATTCAAACCAGAACATTCTGGATATCAGGTCATATTTTAGCGAAGCATATATAAGCAGATTAATCCAGAGCAACGAATATTATTGGATAATTGATGACTACAACGAAGTGATAGGAAACATTCAAACAAATAATGCATCATTAGGAAGCTTGCTATTGGTAAAACTAGAGTTGGAAAAGAGGGTTCTCGGTATCCTATATGTCAATGACAAAATTGACCGCAAATTTAAAATAAACGATGTTTCAAAATTGCATTTTTTTGCAGGGTATGCCTCAATTGTCCTGGCAGGAAAGGCAATCGTTGAAAATGAACAGATTATCATCCACCGTTTTAAACATTTGGCAGCTGTAACTCGTGAAGTTGTTACTCTCTTCGGGGAAATTCCATTTCGGCGACGATTAAGGTTAATTGCTCAATATGCCAACAATGTCCTTAACTCTGAATGTTGTAGCATATTACTTAAGAAAAGCCCAAACACATTGCAGATTGTTGCATCTCATGGCTATATAGACAATGTTTCTGATAATAATGAATTTCCAATCAGAACTGGTAAAGGAACTGGGTTGACAGGGCATATTGCTTCTTTAGGACAACCATTCAATGGACACGGCGATGATGAGCTCGTTAACCATCCTGCAGCTAAGAGTGCCGAGAGTCGAACACCTAGCGGACACTGTTATTCAATGATTATGCTACCTCTAATAGAGAAGCATACTAGTTTTGGAAAAAAACAATATTATTGGTTGGCTTCGATTTGACAATAAGTTAGATGCAACTGGAAATCCTAGTCCTCACTCTCGCTTCACACTGGAAGATGAAGCCATGGCTGGACTCTTTGGAGACATAATTATACCTATCATTACCTCGGTCATTGAGTTTGATGAGTTTGAAAGGTTATTAACCCATGCACCTAACGGTATTGTGTTTTCGGACGCTTCAGGATATATCAAATTTATCAACGAACGGGCTAAAGAGATATTTGGTTCCTCTATTGAGAAGTTAAAAGACAACCCCGTCAGTATCCTCTATCATGATAAAGAAAAAGCCTTCGAAATGGGTGAAATGTTACAAAATTCGCCAGAAGGAAAAATCACAGGGATTGAGATTTATGCACGCGGGAGTTCTGATGAACGCATCCCAATTCGACTAACGCTAAAAAATATATATTCACATGTTGGGCAACGATTAGGCACTATTGGGTACTTTGAAGATTTACGTCCATTAGTCTGGCAAGAAACGTTAACCCAAACTCTTATTAATAAAATTCCTGACTATATCTATATAAAGGACATTCACAGCAAATTCATTTTGTCTAATTTGGAAACAGCAAAACGTATGGGAGTCGAGAAGCCTAGTGATCTCATTGGAAAAACAGACTTCGACTTCTACCCTCATTCTCTTGCCCAAGAATTTTATGAAGATGAACAAAAAATAGTCACATCCGGTTATGAATTAATAGCTAAAGAAGAACAGGTTGTCGATCTACGTACTAATCAATGGGGGTGGATATCTTCTACGAAAGTGCCTGTGCTTGCTGAAAATGGCCGTGTTATGGGTTTGGTTGGGATCGGCCGTGACATGACTACAATTCGGGAGGAAAATCAAAAAATACAATCTCTTTATAACGCCGTTGATAATTTTATCAAGACAGATGATCCCGATAGGATACTAGATTTAGCGGTCACACGTACCAGAGAAGCAGCCAATGCAAAATGGTGTTCAGTTATTTTGGTTGATGATAATGGTCAAGCTCTCGCACTTGAAGACGACCCTCATGATGAAATATTTACTAAAGCCATGATTCGCATAGAGGGGTTCACAAGTAAAATAGTTAGTGAAGCTAGGCATATAGCTATTGAGGATATAACTAAGGAATCGCGGTATCAACCCTGTAACTTTAGTGCAAGGTTTTCAATCAGTTCTTGGTTTGCCCATGGTAGTTCGTAACAAATGTATTGGAGCTATATGGCTCCACTACGAAAAAGCCCGTAATTTTCCCAATTCTTTCATTCGGGATATGCAAGATTATGCAAATTATGTGTCTATTGCCTATGACAAAGCACAACGCATCAAAGAACTTAGCCAATTGCAACAAATAATCCATTCAGCCACCCGTGCAATAGCATTAAACGATATAAATACCACCCTCAGGTTAATTGTTGCTGGTGTACAGGATTTATTGAATTGTGATATCACGACTATATATTATGTCAATACATACACAGGGAAACTTAACTATTTTCCAACTATTGCTGGAAAATTAAATAAGCCCACAAAAGTTACAGCAAAAAGAGTCCTAGACGATGAATCATTTGTTTATGAAATGCTGAAGCTCAATAAAATAGATTTGATTTATGACACATCCAAAGATAAAAGATTTCACCCAGATCATCGGCGTTTTGTTAAGGATGAAGAGATAAAAACATGTGCTGTAATTCCCTTGATTATCAACGCCAGATCTCAATTAAAATCTAAAAAAGTTGGTGTAATGTTTGTCAACTTCCGCAACTCTTACAACTTTAAAGCTAAAGATATCGATATCTTAAATCTCTTTGCAGGGCAAGCCGCCATTGCGATTGATAACGCACAAATGTATGAAAGAGCTAAATGGCGTTCTGATATCTGGGAGATGCTTTATACAGCATTCACCACTCGGGATAATGACGATGGTATCCAAACTATCATTCATGAAATTCCCAAACAAATATTAATTATTCTTGCCGAGAAGTCCCAAAACAAGGACTGTATAAGTTATGTAGCAATGATTCATGGCTCAAAAATTGTTGGTTTTGCCCCCAGTCAGCCGGATTTAAGACTTAGAACCATAGACTTGGAAAAAGATTCAAAATTAGGAATCATTGGCAGAGTTCTGAAAACTAAAAAATCTGTTAGAGTTGATAATGTTGATCTAGACGATGATTACATTTCTGTTCGACTTAGTACCAAATCACAACTTTCTGTTCCTATCTCATCAAATGACCAAGTTGTAGGAATTATCACAGTTGAGCATCCAGAATACAGAGCATTTAGTGAAGAAGACGAGCGCAACATTGAATGGTTAGCCATCCAGGTCGGTTTAGTCATTGAAAAATCCGAAATACTAGACCAAGTACAAAAACAAACACTTGAACTTATCCAAACTCGTGACACAGCGCGAAAGATCGCCGAATTAGTTTCTAGGCCGGTTGGGCTTAAAGAGTTCATACAAAAGATTGGTCAGCTTATAATGGAAATGGTCAAATGCGATCTTGTCTCAATTTACATAAAGAACCCAAACACCGGCCAGATGGAAGTGTTAAGGATTGGGAATTTACAAGACGAGCTAAAACGACAAATTATTAGCACCCCTGAAATAATCGACCTATTTCAAATGATAGATAAGCCGTACATTGTTGAGGACTTAGATAACGACCCGATATTCAGTGATAAAGATTTACCTAAAAGTGAAGGCCTTAGATCATTTATTTCATACCCTCTTCGTATTAGTCAGGAAGATTATGGTTTTATTTTCCTGAATTATCGGTATAAACGTCATTTTGGACAACACGAGTTAGAGAACAATAGGTTTGTAATCGATCAGGTTGTTGCCGCTTTACGCAGCATTTTACTTATTGCTACTGAAAAGCGGCAAAATTATGAACTAAATGCTGCCAACGAAACCGCAGTTAATATTCTTCAGGAAGTTGATTTTAAAAAACGATTAGATGTCATAGTTGCCGCCTGCTGTGAATTACTCAGCGCTCAAGGTGCTAAACTCTATCTTCTATCTTCAGATAAAATGTTTCTAGAATTGAAGTCAGTTGTGGGGAGTGAGATTGGCGAATTCATAAAAGGATTCTCGGTAGAGGATGGGGTAGCGGGTTACGTTATTCGCAATAATTTACCATTCTACATATCAGACGACTATGCGTCATCACCATATAAGATTGATGCCTTAACACCATATTTGCATTCAGTAATTGAAGTTCCACTTTTGATTGATAACGTACCAATTGGTGTACTTGGTGCATTTGCCAATAATAAAGAGCGCATCTTTGATGAACAAGACGATTTGATGATTATGAAACGGTTGGCTAAGCAGGCAGCCTTAGCTATTCGTGACTCCCAGCTGGTTGAACAGAGCAATAAGCTTCGTGAAATTGCTAGGGAACTTGGTAGAGTCCTAGATCCTGAGCAGGCCGCTTACACAATTCTGGATGGTTTGCGTACCTTGATTGTTTACAATAGTGCAACCCTACAACTAATCGATATAGATAAAAATGAAAGGAGATTATTTGCCGGATATGGTATCGATTGGAATAATTTATCACCAAAGCTCACGAGACCTATGTCAGAAGATTATCTGATTAAGAAGGTCCTCAGTGGAACAAAAATCCGAGTGATACCCAACACTGCAGACCACCCCTATTGGGATAAAAACAAAGCAACAGCACATGTTCTCTCATGGATTGGGATTCCATTATGGGCAGGGAATAAACCTATAGCATTAATCACTGCCGATCATAGCCAACCTGGTTTCTATAGTGACGTTGACGAAGAACTTCTTGAGTTGTTTGCAGGGCAAGCCGCCATTGCGATTAACAATGCACATTTATTTAAGGCCATTGAGAAAAGAAACCAACAACTTACAGAAACGCAAAACAAATTGGAACTGACTCAAAATTTAGGCATGATCGGATTATTCTATGGTGAAGATATTCATTATACATCCAATAAATTAGGGTCGGCCAAGGCACATGCGAAGTATATTCAAGGACATCCTGAACAGCATGACAAAGTAGTTGACAAAGCGCATCGTATTATTAAAAATGTTACTGATATCCTTGATCTTGTAGAAAATATACGGAAAACAATCCAACCTCCCAAGACTCAGCGAATTAATTTATACGATATATTGCAAGAAGCAATCAATTCTGTTCCAATGAGTCGTGCTATAGAGCATAAATGGCCTTGTGAACCAATTGCTGGTATAGTTTATGGACTAGGTCGTCAACTTAAGCAGGTATTCCGAGTCATTATCTATAACGCACAGAATGCTATGCCAGAAGGTGAAGGCTCTATCAGCTATTGTCTAAAGAACGAACGACGTGATGACACTGACTATATTTTGGTATCTATTACTGATACCGGGGTTGGTATTCCCAAAAAAGCACAACCCTATGTCTTCACCATTGGGAATCCTTTTGATGATGTTGATAAAACAAAATCTTTCTCATTTGGCCTCGCTTGGGCTAAGTTATTTCTACGTACCTTTGAAGGTGATGTATGGGTTTGAAACTAAGCGCAATGTAGGTACAATAATATATGTATTGGTTCCGCGTGAATTTTCATATAAGAATTTACCTTGATTCGCTTCTGAAGAGATTTTTTTTTGGAGGGTTTGTGACCACATCAAATATTCGCAAAATAGCAAAAGCTAGATCTTTCAATATCTTCCATCTTGAAGATGATGATGATTGGTTAGAAATAATACAGGATAATGTATTAGAAAAATTCGGGCTTCGTTTCAAATATGAACATCATCAATGTAAATCAATTGAAGAGCTCGAGGAAAAATTCAATAATCACCCGAGTTTAGCGATTATAATTGTGGATTTGAGGTTAACACCTGATGTGGAAGATGTGCAAGGTCTAGGCTGGCTTCTCCAAAAAATTATGGCCTTAAGAAGCAAGCATGTAGAAGTGTTTGTTCTTAGTGCATACTTAAGTGGACCTTTGTATCATAGTAATCGCTCCTTGTTAAATTATAACGATTTGTCTAATGATCACCTTCACGATAAAAGCACTTTTGACGAAGACCGTTTTTTAGTGATGCTTGAAGCTGCGGCACTACGTTTATTGGAATTAATTACAAGACCTTTGGATAAAGCTCCAAAGGGAAGCCTTTTTGGTCTTGATGCCTTCATCGCAAATGTTAATACTTTGAATGGTATTTATCTAGTACAGGAAAAAAGGCCTTATTTTATCGACGTAGAAATCACATCCTTGAAAAATTTGTCGTTTTTGACTAAAAAATTTCTCCAAGTTTATGTTTACAGTTTAGAAGCAAACGTCTCACCCAAAGTAGCCGAACTTATAATCCCTAAGGAACCTTATGCCTTTAATTGTGTCCGTTTCGAAATTTCTTTTAATCTCTTAGATGCACCATCGGTCAGAGACCTGTTCGTGGCAGTGTTTTTGGGAAACAATTTATTGCATTTGTTGGAAATGAGGATTGGTATTGAGCAGGCTAGTAGCAATAATCTCGACAATATACCTACATCTGTTACTTATGGAGTACATGCATGATCAATGTTTTTCTTTACAGATTCTCAATATAACTTCCTAATCAAATCATCTCTGACCATTACAATTAAACAAAGCGATCGAAATAGCGACAGGTTAGTTTACCTCACCGATACGGGTCCAATAGAATTGAGATTTCGTAAAGATGATGTGCAGCACGTCAAAGATGATTTTAATCTGACTTTTTCCCAACTGATCAAGCAATTGGATAATGGGTTAGAGTACGACGAGCTAACTAATGTTTTACTTGATCAGTACGAGAGCCTTGCCCTATCAGGGCATGCTGCACTTAAAAGTATTTTTGGCCCTACTGGTATCAAATATCTAAATCATAGATTGGAGAGCATTGATACCGATGCTCCTCCGATCATAATCATTAATACGGATGTGGTTCACATTCCATGGGAATGTCTATTCATACAGAACCCGCTTGAGCTTCAAGATGGTAACCTTAGCGTAGAAGAGGTTGTAAATAAATTTTGGGGAAGACTTTTTATTCTTGCAAGATGTGAATATTCTTCAATGTATAGCCACAATAAGCTAGTAGATTGCCTAACAGAGCAAAACATAATTAAACCAATTGTTATTGGTGTAGCAATCGACAAATCATTGAATTTCTCTTATTTAGAAAGAATTTTCTTTGAAACGATTAAAAAAGACGAAAAAAACCAGATCAATGTACCCTTTTTTGAAACGGAATCAAATTTAATCGCAGAATTTATTGAATTTTTGAGACGTAAAGATATAAAATTACTACATATTGCCTGTCATTCAGAAGCCAACCCTGATTATCCTCAAAAATCCTATCTACGGTTATCGGAAAACCTTAGATTGCTCGTACAACACTTAAAACTAACAACGGATCTTTTGGAAGAAGCCCATTTTGTTTTTCTCAATGCTTGTTCAACAGGTCGTAATACCCCTTTAGGAACGGTAGATTTTGTTAGTGTTTTCCAAGAAAATGGTGTCAACAACCTGATTGTCACAGAAAACATGGTTGAGTCACAGGTTGCAGAAGAATTAGCCACACATTTTTATGAACAATTCCTCATTCACAGAAAACCTCTTGGAGAAGCCCTTCATATTGCAAGAAAATTTGTTCTGGCTAGCAAAGAGGCCAAGAATATTGTGTCTCTATTTTATTCCTTATATGGGAATCCTTTCCTATGTTGCTTGACAAATATTAATGAAAATGGAGATGAAACGAATGGATAAAAGCGAAAAATCTATCATCATTACAAACCCTCAAAATGATCCTAATGAAAACGAATGGAGGTCAGGAAATAAATTTGGGCGGGTAAAAGAAATTGCCGTAAGCGAGCTTAAAGAAAGTGCCCACGAGTTTATTGAAAGCACCAAAGAAATTTTTGACGAAATAGATATCGCTCTTAATCACTATCAATTAAATCAAGTGGAAATCACTGCAACAATTACTGCTAGTGGCAAGTTATCGTGGGTTGCTGCTAGTGCTGAGGGTGGATTTGAGGGGGGGATAAAATTTGTGTTTGAACGTAAGCCAATAGTTTAGTCGTAACTAATACATATAAACCCAAACCAGACATGTATTTCTACTCACGTTCCACACCTTAATATAAAGATCCCAAAATTAGTATCAATGTCAAATCGAATGCCCCGACCTAAACTAACTAATCAGACTGGCTCGAGCAAAGTCGTAGTAGTAGCTGTGGAGATTGTTTACTAACCGATTGAAGTCATCGCAAGGTAAGATTCTCGTAAATTTGCGGGCAAACGGTCACAGCTCAAGCCACTTTTGGCTCGTAAAATCGCCAAAAGTGGTCAAATTCAAAACTGCAAGAATAGGTGTGAAATCTAGCCTCAATTAATGCCCCTTCAGGCTAAGCAGTTTTTGCAGGGAATTGGTGCTTAATCGGGTAAACACAGTCATTTCGCTTTTAAGTGGGGGATAGTTACCAATTTTTACAACAGCATTAGATACATACGTGGATGGCAATATTTCCGGAGGCTCTACACACAAAAAGAATTAAAAAAGCGCAAAACACTTATCCTGTTTAAATATAGGTGTTAAATTTATGCAGTTGACCTTTTCTAACTTTTATTTCGTAAAGAATCGGCCGTTTCTAAATCGAAGTAACCCTAATTGTCGCAGGTCATCTAAATACCCAGACACATTTTGTTGACCATCGATTACGATATCTCCATTCCTGTCCTGTCTGAATTCTTCAACTATTTCTTCTTTAGTAAATTCATCTTTGGAGAATATTAAATTTGCTAATCTTTGGCTATTTCGCTCAATCCTACTCATTTTATGCACCTCCTTTCTGTCCAACCCATTCTATAAATGACAGTCCAAGGGCTTCCCCTAGGAATTCACGCATTTCCAGAAGTTCTTTTCTATTAATCCCAATAGGCCTATATACATAGATAAAAAAGGATGGAAAAAGTTTAGATTTAAGAATCAATTCATCCGCAATTCTAGAAACTTGGCCTAAGTTAATCATACGGCTCTCAGTTGATAACAAAAATTCATTGGCTATGCCTGGCCTTAATACTTTCGGAAATAGTATAACATCCTTAAGCCTATATTTTTTAAGAAGCAGTTCTAATGCATCTTTGATAAATTTAAGGCGGTAAAATTTTAATTTACCACTCCTTAGCAATAAACGTTGTAACGTATTAATGAAGAACCCTCTTGACTCCCTCAAAGCTAAAAGTGAATTATACTCACCACTTTCGGAAGCTCGCTTATAATCTCTGAAGTAACTTTCTACATTGGACAACAATTCTTTATCAAGCTCACCTGTACCTTCAATGGCATTAGGATTCAATATTAGATTAATGCTTTCCCAGTCAAAATCATAGGGTATAGTATCAAGAAACGCATCATCTATAATCATAAAGGAATCAACTCGTTTAATAAGTGAATAGTAAGATTTTTTATTTGAGAGGATCTCTTCTAATTGTACCCTTAACCTGGATTCATGATTTATACTATAATCATCTTCAGTCGCTCTAATTTCAAAATAGTGCTTACGTAAGATTGATAAGAGCCAGGCATCATCCCATTGGGTATAGAAATCAACAATTTCTTTTGGAGTTAAACTTTCACCTGGATCAAGAAGGTGCCAAAGTCCAGAAATATTAGTGGGAAGAAGATATGTGTCACGCGCTTCTTGTTCGTTGTTTGCAGTTTGCTCATTTAGATATTCGAGAGAAAGCTGTACAATTGCTTCCTTGAGTAGTCCATCTGTTTTTACTACGCGATGATGATAGATAACGTACTTGTATAAGTTTGAACGACTTGTAAAGAATTCCTCTAGTGTACTTAGGGAACGCACAGATGGAGTGAAATCTACAATAAGTGTACCCTCCGGTTGGTTATCGGTGCCGTTTTGAAACGAGCATGTAAGTTGGTATGATTGAAGTAGGCGTTTATATTGTATTGGAGAATTGCTAACTCCCGACATTAGGAGACTACGAGACACATAATCAAGTCTATCGGCATCAAGGTCTCCATCAACAAGTTTGTGAAGAGCTAAAAATAGAGGGTTCTGTGGCTCTATTAGGATCTTCATCGCCAAGTGCTTTATAATTAGTGTATCAAAGCATCGTTTGGGGTCTTGTCTAAAAGAGAGGGCCGCCTCATTGATTATATAACGAGCAAGGCGTTGTCCAAGGACTTCATGGAATTGTTTATTTTCCTTGTGGTAATAGCCAAGTATTGTTAAAAACCTCTCTTGTCTGCTCGTTAATTCTATCTTTGTACTTTCTTTATCATCTAGCTTTTCAAAAACTTCACCAAGTGCAGATTCAGTGATGTGCGAAAAAGGAGGGTGTCCAAGATCATGTAGTAATGCAACTAGACGAACAGCCTGATAACTAATGATCCAAGCATATCGATGCTCTTTCTTTAATACTGCTCCTGGTAGAGCTCGAAGATATAAAGGATCGTCCAGCTTAGTCCAGTCTAAATCCTTTAGGGCATGATTTCCTTCGCTTAAATGATTCCATATATCATTCTGAAATTCCATTTCTCTACGGATATTCTGGATTTCTGATACCATCTGTTCTAGGAACAAATCGCGCTCAACTTGAACCGCATTTGAGGTTCCATATTCGTACATTCTTCCTACTAGGTCCATTACACCAAGAGAGTGGCTAAAGCGAGAAATTCTATCAGCAGGGTAAGTAAAATATACTGTCGAGTTTTGAAGGATATTGTGAAGTCGGTTAAATATTTGAGTAGAAATAATTCTCTTTTCTAGTTCAGAGGTCGAAATTGGGTAGTGAATGCAGTCAGCTATTAAGATAAGCTTTTGACTATCACTAGGTACTGAATTTGGCATGAAAATATCCTGATTCCTGCCCATTGGTTTTATTTAGGTTGCGTAACATGGCGCATAAAGTAAAGGTGCCGCCACTCGGCAAACCTATCACTTCTGAAATACAGTTAAAACCCTTTGGCTAAAGGCTTATGGAACATTATAAAGAATGTTTTTCAATATGCAAAGGCTTTATTCCTTTTCTGTCTGGTTAAATAGCCAATCGAAAGGCGTTCTTAGAGACTATTTCTCCCTACGCTTGGTATATGAACGAGTTTTTACTGCTCCCCCTTACAGAACATGTCAAATTTGGTCTTATCATTGAAGATTTTTTGTCCTGATCCGCTCTGCCTCTCCCTAAATTGAATGTTTAACTCAATAATATAATATGAAAGATCTTTATACAAAAAAGGAACGTTTTTTCGACACTTTTAATTCACTGAAAAACACTGTATAAAGAATAAGGATCGTTATACATGATCACATTTTCAGTTAATTATGGAAAAACGGCCGTTAACCATTGCCTATCTGAGAGTTTCAACAACAGACCAAGACCTTGAAAAAAACAAAGCAGATATTTTACATCTAGCCAATGACAAAAAACTTGGTACTGTCAAGTGGGTTGAAGAAAAAATCTCTGGTCGCGTATCCTGGAAGAAAAGACAAATCGCACAAGTCTTAGAAAAGTTAGGAGAAGGGGACAACTTGATAGTTAGTGAGCTATCGCGTCTCGGCCGTTCCATGTTGGAATGTATGGAAATACTCTCCATTGCCTCCCAACGAAAAATCAACGTCTATGCTATTAAGGGAAATTGGCAACTGGGCGACTCAATCCAATCAAAAATCCTGGCACTAGCATTTGCAATGGCAGCTGAGATTGAAAGAGACCTCATCAGCCAACGTACCAAAGAGGCTTTGGCGGCACGGAAAGCAGCAGGGATAAAACTTGGTAGGCCACGCGGAATTGGCAAAAGCAAACTCGATAAACACCGTCCAGAAATTGAGGCACTGCTAGTCAATGGCTCCACTCAAAAATTTATTGCAAATCGCTATCTTACGACCGAGGCAAATTTGAGTCGATGGTTGAAAAACCATAATATAAAAAAAGCTAGGTTGCCTTGATTTGATGCCCTTCGGTTCTCAATTTCTCTCGAATCCACATTCTCACCAATGTTCCCATTCCAACACCTTTTTGGGTGGAAAGAATTTTTAAGCCTTGGTGATCTTGATTTGTTAGCCTTACTCTTACTGCACTATCTAAATTAGAAGCGACAAGTTTTCTTGATAGCTCCCGTAATTTTTTAGGAACCTTAAACGCACCAGGAGCAACTTGCATCTCTATCTGGTCAAATTCATCAAAGTAATCGGCCGTATTGTGTGTCTCCCACCAATTGGCCTCCTCCTCATGAGTCATTTTGTCAAAATCCGGCAATCTTGTTTTTGTGTTCAGATGAACTCACCTCCTCCCTTTTTAGCTTTTGCGCTTAGATATAATTGTGCCTTTTTCGGTCTGGCATCATAAGCAGTTACAGGGTAATATCTTCCGCCTCCTTTTCCGGCAAGTGGTATTTCAATTATCCTCCCATCTTTAGTCTCCCCAATTATTAGTTTTCTTTTTCGCTTTGTATTTTCAACGTAGAAATATTGGCCGATAATCTCCTCCAACTCATCAACACTTACATAATGCCTAGCCATGTGTCTGACGTTCTTTTCGTCCAATATTAGCTTTTTAATTATGAGCACCACCGTTAACCATAAGGTACCAACCGGATACCATTATGTCAAGTGACAAGCAGGAGACAAAATCTCCTTTTATTCGTGTCGCAAGGAAACTCAACAACTCAATAGGCATACTGGCTTTGGTTCTTTCACTAGGCTTCTTACTGATACAGGAGCGTAAGAACAAGAAAATACCGCGAAAAAATCAGTCAAGAAAATGGGCGTTTTCTGAAAATCAAACAAAAATGTTCTGCGCCTGTCAACTGGCATCCCGCCCTTTTGAGCCAGCGTGTTTCCTGTAATGAATCGAAGTAAATGATTATAGAGTTCAACTGCCAACTTCGTCCAATATGCTTGTACTTACACTTTCTTCTGCAAAGAATGCGAAAATGGAGAACTTTAACTTTATCTATGAATAGTAGGTAAATATGTATATGATAGATATTCTAACGGAGGCTGCAACGGTGGAGCATTCGGATCATCTGGTTGCTCTGGATTTGTTGTGCGAACGTATTCTACAAGCATCGGCCCCCACCTTATTGTATTTCCAAAAATTGCATTTGGCTTATTGCCTATTGGGAAAATATCCCAAATGGTTCCACCTGCAAAATCTAACCAACCATCTTGATAAAAGCTCCTGGAAAAGTTGGGGAAAAAGACAGAGACACCATAGCTGTTTCCTAATTCCCATTCACATTTTCCGGGAAGAACACAGGGATCTATAGGTTTAGTAAAAGTACCATTCCAAGCCCTATCCCAAATTATGTACTCATTTAATGTTGCTATAAGTGCTTGAGCACTATTTTGGATGGCAACATTATTGATTCTTTCATTGATTAGTAAAGAAAAGTGATATAAATCTACAAACTCATCATCAGTGTCAATGTCATAATCTCCGTCTGAATCGAAATGCTGTACATCAGATAGTATTGAGGTTATAGTCTCCTCATAGGCTTGCATATTTGCTTCTAACAGGGTTGCTAAATCATCAATGACATTAACGACATTATTAACTTCAAACAAGTTAACAACGGATATAGTTCCAGGGCGATCTTCTTCACTGGTGTCAGTTATCCCTTTGAAGATATCGTAGTAATTTTGAGCCATTAAGGTTGCTAAATCGATTGGGCTTGTCGTTTGATCAATGCCAAGTAACACTGATTTATGGCTGGATGGCCCCCATGCTATTTGTTGGCTGGCAACTAGATAATTAGCTTGATCACGTAATTCATAAGCGACTTCAATTGTTGCAGATGAACAGGCATCTATATAAATAACATCTAACAGGGGAATATTAGTAAGAGCTTGTTGTAACTCGCGAAATGTTAAGCACGACTTTCCGGTTACACAATCAGAATTGTCATCTCCAGGGTGTTCGTCAAAGCCAAAACCAGAAACACCGGATGAATGATCATACAAAATTAGCGCGTAGTTTTCAGCTTGATACGTGGATTGGCTCCATTGGATAAAGTCAGTCAGTACATCAGGATCGCCTGTGCTTAATTCTCCCTTATTTTCGACGACATCGTCACTCTTCTCTGGTGCTAATCCAACATATTTAGCTTCAGTCTCGATTCCATCATAAAATACTGTTATGTTAACATCATTATTGACAACCCCCGCTCGGAGCTGGCTTTCCTGAAACAACCCATTACTGGATAGGTTATTATCCTCAGCTAAAAAATACATAAGTGTCCAACTCTTAGGAGGTGGAATATAAGTTACAACCAATAATGGGCTAAAAGCTTGTGGTGGATTGTAGGCGTGAAATGATTCAGTGTTCATGATGACATTAGCGGTTAAGTAAAGGCCATATTCTTCGATTTCATCATTTACCCACTTTTGGACAATCTCGCTAATGTCAAAAACCATCACTTGATTTTCTTCATCTAAGACATGATCAGAAACAATATTTTGATGATAGGCTGGACGATTATTTGCGGTGACAGCAAATTCGTTCCATGGTTCGCTAATAGGGAAAATAGAAAATGGAAAACCCCAAAGAGCACCTCCCTCTCTTGTGCTTATAATGCTAAGTTCTGCAGATAAAATTGTCGCACCATTTGGAATATTACTGGCGATGTCAAAATCCCGTTGTATTACAGTTAAATATGCGACAAATCTTTTGTTAAAGGAGGTCTCATACCAAGACCAATGTGTGGTCTTGTGTAATGGTAGTATATCAGGTAATTGTTTACTTGAATTGTTAGTTGCTTGATTTGATTCTTCTTGTATTTAGTCCATCCAAGACATTCTTTTCTAAGGGATCTATTAAAGCTCTCAATGTAGCTTTGTTCATTCTTCTTGTATGGTCTAGCATATCTATGTCTGTTACAGTACTCTGTTACATCTTGTTTAAACTCTCTTTTGAATTCAGATCCTCCATCTGTTTGGATTACATCTGAGTGTTTGTTGTATGTTCTGTTCATACAAGTATGCAAAAATACCTGTCCATCTTTAGCTTCAAGTGTTGGTCTAATCATTACATCTACCTCCTTTGAAAAGATATCTACAGAAGTAAAGGCAAACACTTCTCCAAAGTCTACAGTGTCCATTTGAATTACTTCTCTAGGTTTGTTAGCTTTAGGAACAGGTCCTCTTTTGACATTCTTTTTCCACTTGCTTCTTAGTTGATATTTCTCACTTAGTACTTTGTATATGGTGGTTACGCTAACATCAATATTGTCGGCATTTTTCAGAAAGTATTGTATCTTTTGTCCACAGCAGTCTTTGTTTTCCTTTCTGATTTTCCAGATCTTTCTCTTGAGTAAAGGATCTACCTTTCTAATAGCTCTAGGTCCACCCTTTGAAGAAAGATGGATATCAATGAACTCCTCTAAACCACTCTCAGATATACCTGTAATCCATCTGTATGCTGTTGCTCTGTGTATTCCCATATTAGAAGCAATATTAGTCACAGAAATACCAGAACAATACATCTCCCAAACTACAGCTATTTTTGTCTGTTTCAACACTCTCATATTTTACTTCAGAGTGTCGCATTTTTAACTGTACATACCGAATCCAACAAAGGATCGTACTTGTTACCATCTGAGTCTGCACCCAAAATAAACACCTCTGAATTTCCGTAGTTTGTACTACTTGCAAATGGATGCTCATATATATGGGTATCAGCCTCGATAGGTATATAAACTAGTTCTTGTACAGCCCTGATTGATTCTGTCGTACGTTCGTGAGTCTTAACAGAAGGATAAATCGGAACTACAACGATAAAAAAAAGAAGTAGCAATGTGCTTCGAAGTTGCAAATGATATTGCTTCATTTTCAGATTTCTGTAACGTAATCTTTCCATCCTTATAATACCCTCGACTATTGAACACTAGTTGGCTTCGTCTAAAGTTTTCAGCTTTCCTGTTCACTACTCATTGTTTGCATCTATTAAAGCACCATGGGTAATAATTGCCAATGTTTCCAAACCCATGTTATGCTGACTTAGCATGGGGGAGAGAGAATCGCCATATGCTAATGTGCCCAATCAAATCACACAACAGCTTATGGGTGAGGTCTTCGGCGACAATGCCGATAGAATCAATAATCTTTTCATTTGTATGGAAATTGCAGAAGAAGTTATTGAAGATGCCGAGCTTACATATCCAGAGCAAAAAGAGAAAATCTATACTAGCTTCCGATTCCTTCAACCCAGTTCACTTTTACAGCTTTCAAAACATCATAATTTAGAGCTATACAGACACCACGCCCAGGAGCTTGTTGAGCGAATTGTCCAGGATGATGACATCAAGCCAGCTACAACTGCCGAGTTAGCTTCCGTCTTTTGTGAGGTGAGCCAGACACAACCTTTGCATCACGATTACATTGCTGCTTATGCCAAAGTGTTTGCAGCTGTTTTCCCCACGGAAGCCCAAGAAATATGGCCAGAGCCACCCCCTGAATCCTATCCAGGCAGAACAGATGAAATAATCGGCCGTTTGCGAGACAAATTTAGCCAAGAACGATAAGGATGTAAGCGATGTATGACCTATTAGCAAGGCATCTTAACCAGTAACATGTCAGAGCGACTGCCAGAATTTCAGGGGAGAAAAGGGGAACCTGTTGAAATACCCCAACCGCACGGCCGATCCTGGACTTGAGGTTTATGAGTTCAGGAGGGGAAACGGCTGTTAAGGAGGCATCTGAGTCTAGAAATTGACCTCGAAGATGATAATGTGACTATACTCATGTCAGTAAGCGAAGTACAACAGATAAAAAAAGAAGTCCTTTCAGCTATAGATAGCCTAGAGAAAAATCTTAAGCAAGGCATCAAGCAAGATTTATCCTAAATGGAAAAACGTCTGGACAACAAAGCTCAAAAACGTCTTGTTGGTGTAGAGAAGCGTTTGAATGATCAGATTCAGGGACAACTTATTGCAATGGAAAAGCGTCTTGACAATAAGGGCAAGGCACGATTTGAGGCATTATTGGCTGCGACTACGTTGAACAAACTTGAATTTGTAACCAGAAGAGAATTCGAGAAACTCAAAAAACAAGTTCAGCGAATCCAGGCTAATTAACTTCAATGTGGCATATAATACCTGTTCTGTGGCGTTTTAGAATCGAATTTAAGAAAATTTCCCGGTCTGCTTGAAATTGAACTTGGCATACTTGCTTGCACCGCTTTTATTTTGCTCCCATTCTTCATTCGACACCCACAATCACAGCAACTGTCTGCATCTTGCTCGTTTTTACCAAGCTAGGCTTTGGTATACGATGAGTTGACATACTACTATTCACCTTCAAGAGGACTACATACTCTGTGGCAGGGTTATAGGCTTTTATGATTGATAAAACTTGTGAAACCCTTTGAGCACCCACCATCTCGGTCTTTACTATCTGCTCAAACGACTTCTCAGAGAAGTATTTTATGACAGCATCTTTGTTGCATTCGCTAGCAGCGTCCACATCAGCGAACACTGCGCCACGACCACGTTTCTTGAAATATGCATCAGCAATGGATTCAAAATCTGTTGCCCTATCAAGAACCCATTCTGCAGTGGATGCGTATTTAGTTATCTTCCCCATAGATAATGTAGAAATTACACCATTCGAGATGAAATTTCAAGTATGTAATTATCGATTTACCACTTGTATTTTCTTCAAACTGGGATCAGATTAAGGGTGGCAATTTCCTCTATTCTTGCGCATAGGAGATTGAGAAAAGACTCCAAGAATAGTTTGGCATCCTCTGTTTTGTTCTTAGATTTTAGTAGCAAGAGCATGATATGATGATTCAATCTATGTCGGCAGATAAATCAGTCACCAGAGAAGAACTTAGAAAGGATCTTACTCAGTTAAGGAAGGAAGTCTTGGAGGCAATTATCAGATCTTCGCACTAGCCTCAAGGGTGATTTAGAAGGCATGGATAAAAGTCATCATCTGAGGCACAAGGCACTAACCGCTACTATGCAATTAACAAAACTTGATTTCGTAACACTTAAAGAATTTGAAGATTTCAAAAAGAAAGTGACCTGTTCACAGGCCAATTAACTTCAATGTGCACTGTCATTCTACCGATAATGTTGTTGGGGGTTCTTTATTCTAGTTGACGGATCGCTCAATGTTTTGATCTTATGTTATGATGAATTGTTTATGGGGGAGCGAGTATCATCAGATCCAGTTAAACAACCCCAGGCATCTGAGGATCAATTTAATCAACGACTTCTAAGCGAAGTTTTTGGAGATAATGCTCATAGAATTAACAACCTTTTTACCTGCATGGAAATTGCAGAAGAAGTTATTGCTGAGGCTCAGGCAGAATATCTAGAGAAGGCAACAGAAATCTATGATAGCTTCAAATCCCTCAAACCCAGCCCGCTCTTACAGTTTTCAAGACACCAGAATCTACAACTATACAGACATCATGCCCAAGAGCTTGTTAAGCGAATTATCCAGGATGATGATATCAAACCAGCAACATCGGCCGAATTAGCTTCCGTCTTTTGTGAGATAAGTCTGACATACCCCCTGAATCATATCCAGGTAGAACTGATGAAATCATCGGCCGTTTGCGAAAAAAGTTTAGCCAAGAACGATAGCTCTAGAAATTGTCATACAAAGGATGCTATCCTCGTTATGAGGAA
This sequence comes from Promineifilaceae bacterium (SeqCode), assembly GCA_965223555.1. Taxonomy (GTDB): domain Bacteria; phylum Chloroflexota; class Anaerolineae; order Promineifilales; family Promineifilaceae; genus CBDCWU01. The sequence goes on along the minus strand of CBDCWU010000006.1, from coordinate 30,460 downwards.
AGGTATTTTATAGGCCTGTTCTCTCGCGTCGTATGAGTGCAGAATTTGCCCTACAACTAGATATGTTCACTGGTGATCTTGTAGACAGCCGCAGTGCCAGACAGAAAAAGCAAGCCCGTATCAGAAACCAACCCCAACAAGCAGAAATGTTCTCCCAACGGGAAATGGCTCAGTTTGGTGTCAATGCTCATCCTACACTTCCGCTTTCACCAACGACCACACTCAAACTGATAATGATAGACCTGCGCACGGATGCAGAAAGGGAACACGACCTAAAACAGCAAATGGAACAACACATATACCCACTACCTATTTGGGAAGGGGAAACTGCTCAAGCATCTAACCTCTCATCTGACACAGACTTTGAAGTCCAGGCAACCAACGAAGTTAATGATGAAGGTGGAATAAACGATGCTTAAATTGTTAGCGTGACCTTTTTACCAACAACATGCCAGAACGACTGCCAGAATTTCAGGGGAAGAAGGGGGAACCTAATGACATACCTCAACCACTCTTCGAAGGTGGCTGGGTCTCTATTTCCCAAAACGCACTCATTGCTTTGGGCATGGCTGGAGAGGATTTCAGAGCCTTGCTAGAACGGCATCTAACAGGGGATTGGGGGGCTGTCACCGAGGAAGAAAAGATGCTCAACGACTTGGCTGTTGAACATGATGAACTAATCCGTTCTATATATCGGTTGCCGACTGGTGTTGAGGTTTATGTCACAACTACAGGGGATAGGGAATCTACCGTTTTAGAGCTGCCTGATGAGGCAGTCTAACGAGTTGGCTCACCACCTATTTGTCTGCCTGGATGAGACCTGACTCCACACAATTAGCAATACTTTGCCGTACCATATCCGCCCACCCTAGCTGAGTATCCATCATTTTTTGGAGATGCGCGGTGACAATTGCCATTTCTGCTTCATTTAGCTCCCGACCGAGTTGTTCAACGGCCGTTATTCGTACATCTTCTAACTCAAGTGGCAGAAATACAAGAGATTCTCCCAAATCTTTTGGCTCAAGATGGGCTACATCTGAATCATCAGACTCTGACGGATAGAGTGGGCTGCCATCTGGCCTGATTATTGAATCCAGTTCCTCTATCGGCTGACCCAGGAGAGTATATTCATTAACTCCGGCGGCTTCTAATTCGTGCCAACTGACTTCTTTTTCTTTCAGGGCTTCATACAAATCCATACCCGCATCTTCGGTCATGGATGGATGATGCACACAGACGATCAGTCTATCGGGAAAACCTTGCAAATCGACAGCATCAGATAGCCACCAAAAGCGCACAGGATATTCTAGCTCCTGGGCCTGTTCTATGAGAGTAGCCACATCTTCTTTATGGGTTTCAGCTTCATCATAGATGTAGGCGGCATAAAAATGACGTGGATTTAGGTCTTCCCCCAATTCTTGAAAGCTTAAATTGTCTGGTGGGGAGTTTTCAGGGCTTCCCATATCTCATGTTATCAGAATGACAAAAAGATATATTGGCAAGTGACAAAGCAGACATGAAACTGGTAGATTGCGTATGGTAAGATGAACCCATGGTGGAGAGTAAGAGTAAATTAGACCAATCAGAAGTATTGAAAGAACTTGCTGCTGCAATCAAGTCCCTGCAAAAATTCTAAAGGCAAGAGCAGACACGCTTTTTGGATCAGAAGGAGGCCGAAGATCGTAGAATTCAAGCCAACAATTTGTTGCAACTTGGAACCCTGTTGTTTATTAGCGTGGTGGCTGAAAATCTATTGATGGGCAATGTTAGTCCCTTCATTATCATTTCTATCGGGATTGTAGTAGCTGTAATTTATATTATTGCTCGTAATATAATGAAGGGGGTGGAGATTAATCATGATAACGTTGCTTTTTGGGATTGTATAGGTTGCCCTGTCTGTGTATTATTTCAATATGCCCAAGATAAAAGACAGGGGAGGGAAATAGCAGAATTTTATTTATTACATGACGAATAAACAGTTAGCATAAAATTGTAGTCTAACTATACCGTTCTATATGATCAAAATCTCTTTATCATTGCCAAGGACACTCCGCGAAAGACTTACCATTGTTGCCAAACAGGAGGGCATGTCTCGATCTGCCTTGATAAGAGAACTATTAGATAAAGAACTTGCCAAAGAGGAAAAAAAGCGTGCCAGATTTTCTAAAACCAGATAAAGACAGGTACAAGCATGACAGGCTGCGCCAATGTTGCTGTTGTCAAACTTTTTGAGATTCCCAGCATCTTTGGTTTTGACAAATTCTACGCCAAACAATTTGGCGTCACGATGCTGCAATGATGTCTGAATTGGTTGCCACTTATCCCGCTTGCTCACCCCCATTATAGATATGATAAGCTTTTTGTATGACGGCCGAACACGCCCAGTTTGAAATTGATCAAAGCCAGTTACCTCCTGAGAACATCCTCCACTTAAAAGACGAACTACTATCCCTTTGGCAACAACTTCCAACTGAGCATCAGGCTACCTTTGCGCTGCTTTTGTTTAACGAAGTGCAGCAAAGCGAATGGGGCGAATGGCTCACAGAAGCAGTAGGCGAGTTACAAAAAGATAGAAAGCAGGAACTAGCTAAACAAGCTTATCCAGTTATTAGCATAAGCCGCGCTGGGTTGGATCAGATTTTTAGCCAGGAAGAAGTAGCCCAATTTAGCGATGATGACGTTGAGTTAATTGCTCAGAGTATTGGTACTAGCCTGAATCTAAATCCTGGCTTTTGGAATACAGTTGAAGCTACAGGCCGTTTGCTTTTGGAAAGCCACCGTTCAATTCCCGAGAATGCTTCTGCAACCTATGCGGTACAACCTGACCAGGATTCGCAAGATGAAGAAGTTGATTTTGCTCGGTGGCTGGATGAGGCTGACCGCTTCGTCTGGATGATTTCTGGCTGTAGTCTGCATGACTTGCCTGATCATGATTTTCATTCGATGTTCAAGGACGGTGCCTCTGCCGCAGAAATGGCAAATGAAGCCTTGCAAGAGGCTGGGTTTAGGTTTTTTGAATAGTTTATCTGCAAGGAGGGGATTAGTCGGATGGCAAGCCATCACTTCACATAATGATACCGAATTGATATGATATGATGAACTATGGTGGGGAGCAAGCCGAAACAATTAAACAAGTTAACCAAGGCAGTAACTGGGGTAGCTAAAGCAATTCAGGAGCGAGAGAAAGCCAAATCCACTCAGGATAAGCGAAACAAATATCTCGAAGTTCATTATCGTATTGGTTCAAGTATGTTCAGTCTGGGAAACATGGTTTTTATTGGTACAGTGGTTGCCCAACTAGTACCTGGCATAGAACCTATTCGTCCTACCTTGGCCTATGCAGGAATTGCATTTGCATTTGGGATGTACCTTATGGGATATGGGCTTATGAAGGGGGGTGATAAGCAATGACAACAGTAATCTTTATGCTTGTTGCTGCTTTGGTCTTTTTTGCTACTTTCACCCTTTTCGCTAATCATAAAGCAAAGGGTAGAGGAAGTGGAAGGGGTAGCAATTAAAGTGTCTCTTGAATTTTTTTAATAGGTTTGGGCGTAGTAGGCTTGTTTATTGCCATGATGGCTAAAGGCATGGACAAAAAGTCAAACTTTTAGCATTGACACATACTCAAGCAGCCTTGTTTATGGGATTTGAGGGTTAGTGGCTTATGTGTTGGTGAATACGGAAGAAAGACTAGTCAAAAAGAGATGAAATGAACCTGACCCGCAATATAGTTTTTTAACCCACTAATTGCATGACAAACGAAAACCACAAAGAAAACAATGCCCTGGTAGGGAAGGTATTTGTTGCTTTGCTTGGCAGCCCTTGGATTGAGGTTTCTGCTGAACTGTGGAAATTGGGCAGAAAGGTTTGGAGGGGATTGTCCGCGGAGGGCATGTATGAGGCTCTCAAATACAACATAACCTACGAAATTAAGGACAATAAAGGGAAGGAAGCCCACTTTCATAAACAAGAAGAGGTTCGCTATCTTCAAGACAACATTTTTTGTTACCTTGATCCAGCCTGGGGAGAGGGGAAGTTCCTACAGAACTACCAATGCTCACCAGGTGTCAAAGTGGATGAATATAAACTAGGCCATAAAACAATAAGCGTTATTTCACTTCGAGGAATGAGGCAACGAGGGCAGGAGGAAGAAATTAATGTGAGATGGGACTCATACAATTCATTCCTTAATTCAAGCGAATATTGTGAAGCAGAAATATATCATCGCACCAAACAATTTTCTATGCAGGTGATATTCCCTAAAGATAGACCGCCCCTAAAAGCATCCATCTTTGAGAATACACGACGAGAACGTAGACCATTAAAAGATGGGGAGATAAGGAAGTTGCCTGATGGTAAATGGCGTATTAGATGGGAAACAGACAAGCCAAGGCTCTACGAGAGATATATTCTTTCCTGGGATTGGTAACTAAAAAGCAAGATGGTAAGCCCGCGGTGCTTACCATCTTCGTGGTTCTATGTGCCTGATCCAAGGCCTTTCATGTTATATTCTCCTTTTTGCATTAGGAAAGTCGGCCGCCATACCAAATGCACATAATATGAAAGCCCACATACGTAAACAAACGTTGCGGGCTTGATGGTTGCCAACTATATCGCGACCCTGATTTTTTGTCAAACTATATAATTTGGATTTTTATTTGCTATCTTTTCGTGGCCTACCGGGTGATTTTCTACCTTCAGTAAGAAAATAATCTACTGAGTCCAATAATATGAACAGGTCGTGGCCACCGGGCTTAATTGAGGTAAGTCTACTTTCGCTGACCAATCCTCTAATTCGCTCAGGGGAGAGCTTGGCAACAGATGCGGCATCTTGTACTGATATGTAGATATTATCTTGTTCATCAATAACGATTGCATTAGGTCTGTAACCTTTGAGGCGGGGATCAGCAGTAAGCGACTTATGAAGGCTTACATCATTGCCCACAGAGATCAATCATAAAAGTGATTCTTGAAAATTCTAATTCATGGGTATCATACAGGAAAATTCAGAAAAATCTATTTGGCGGTAAACACGAGGAGCAAGAATAAAATCAATATGGGTCGCGGAAAAGAAAGTTACATTCAATTCACCCCCACGCCTGTGGGGAATACTTCACGAGGGGAAACCTTAACGCTGGTTGCTCGGTTCACCCCCACGCCTGTGGGGAATACTTAATACTCAGCAACGTCTCCATATTAACCAGCGGTTCACCCCTACGCCTGTGGGGAATACGGCAGCCGCCTTGCATGACACCAGGACACACACGGTTCACCCCCACGCCTGTGGGGAATACGTTTTGGCGACGGTGCTATTTGTCACCGTCTGCGGTTCACCCCCACGCCTGTGGGGAATACTCTACTTGACAATGGGGTAAGTATGGTTTACACGGTTCACCCCCACGCCTGTGGGGAATACGAATAGTCGAGGAAGGGATAACCGCATATGAGATACGGTTCACCCCCACGCCTGTGGGGAATACCTCGCCATCAAATCTATGATAATGTGAATCGCCGGTTCACCCCCACGCCTGTGGGGAATACGGTATCGTGCGTTCTTGATATTTCTGCTTCCAGCGGTTCACCCCCACGCCTGTGGGGAATACTTTGCCATAGTGGAATAAAAAAATCTTCTAAACGGTTCACCCCCACGCCTGTGGGGAATACTTAATAGCCGCTTCTTCAATTTTCGATCTGAACGGTTCACCCCCACGCCTGTGGGGAATACTTGCCAAGCTTCCTCGACTGCCTCACTATTCCCGGTTCACCCCCACGCCTGTGGGGAATACGATAGAAAAATAACGTTTTCATAGGATCAACATCGGTTCACCCCCACGCCTGTGGGGAATACGTAGAACGTGACCTTGTACTAAAGTAGAAAACTCGGTTCACCCCCACGCCTGTGGGGAATACCCTTTACTGCCCGGTAGCCTAGCTTTCGGTAGCGGTTCACCCCCACGCCTGTGGGGAATACGATAACGAGCTGCAAGATTCGGCCGAAAATGCCGGTTCACCCCCACGCCTGTGGGGAATACTTACGTCGATTTCCTCCGCACCCGGAAAGCCCCCGGTTCACCCCCACGCCTGTGGGGAATACGCCGTTCCCCAACAGCAAAGACATTTTTACAACCGGTTCACCCCCACGCCTGTGGGGAATACGTATTTAGGGAAAGCTGACAATGGCAAAAACACGGTTCACCCCCACGCCTGTGGGGAATACTATCCGAGAGTGCCCTATCAGAGAACAGGCAACGGTTCACCCCCACGCCTGTGGGGAATACACTCGTGTGCTAATTGAACGTCCAACAACGGTTCGGTTCACCCCCACGCCTGTGGGGAATACTTTGGTCTTAATGGGGCTGATGCTTCCGGCCGCGGTTCACCCCCACGCCTGTGGGGAATACCCTTCGCGAACATAATGTACCAGATATGGATGTTTTAACCAGTTCACCCCTCAGATGAAGGGGTTTTCCCTAGCTGCTTTAGCCGTAGCTTTGTGACACTTCCTTTAGCTTTCTTATCCAAATCATGTGGGATTTGGATAAGTTGGAGACCTTCTAGTTCAATGATTTTACGACTTGTATCACCATGATGACGCATTTGAAAACGCTGCTCGGTGTTGGTTGACCAGATTTGCAGCAGACCACCAGCTTTGGCGTTCTTGCAACATTTGTCCCACAATTTATCACGGACGCGACCAGAGACGTGACCAACAAAGACACCGGCTCGAGGTTCGACAAGCCAGCGGCTAAGTTCACCACGTAGAGAAAGAGGAACATTTTCAAGGATCATAACGATCATAGTTAGCTCCAATGGGTAACTGAGAGACTTTTATCTCAATTCCCTAACTCATTTACTCTTCTTCATCACTTTCAATACGACTCCAGAGACGAGTAGGCAACGCTGGGTCATTGTCTATATCACCATCAGGTTCAATCGGCTGCGCTTCTACAGCAGACAGATCGAGGAGGGTATGTATGTCAGGCAGTATACGCTTTAACAGTTTTTCTTCCTTGAATTTTTGACGACAGGCAGCGCGGACGCGACTTTCGACCTTTTCGGTGGATTGGGCAACGGTGACAAATGCAATGGGAATGGTGATGTCAGCTTTGTAGAGGTCGGCGATGTCGTAGACGAAGGAGAGTTGTTTGCCAGTATGGATGAAGCCAAGACCAGGACTATAACCACCGGAGACAATAGCAGCATGGCAAAGGCCATTAAGCAATGCGTTGGCAGCGGAGAGGGAGCGGTTGACGGGATCGCCACTGCGCCAGTTGTTGCGGTCGTAACGACGGCCATGCCAGGGTACACCATATTTTCTGCTGGCCCGAGCGTAGGCTTCGCGGACGCGAACGCCTTCTTTACCGCGTATTTGAGGTAAGGTAAGATCGGACGGTAGACGATGGTTGAAGCGATGGTGATACATGTTGAGGACGACTTGCTGCCGCTTGGCTGGGTTGCTGACGAGGGCGGCCTGGTGTAAAAGGCGTTGCCCTTTACGTGTTTCACCAAGTCCCTGTGCATAGAAGCGGGTAGCGTCCTGACCCAACCAGAGGACAGATGTGCCACTGCGGGCCAGGATGTTGATAGCCGCATGGGTGATAGAGGTGCCAGGGCCGAGCATGAGTACGGAAAGATTGGCGGCGGGGATAAGGGTACGACCATCCTTTTTAACAAATTCGATGGCCTGCTGTTTTTTATCGAGGATGGCGTGTTCGACGTAGAGGTAGCTGAGACTATCTCGTAATTTGGGTAGTTGGTGTAGGTCTTGCATGTTTTTCTCCGTTTTGAGTATAAAGTAGATATTTAGTTGTTAAAGTGCGGTTGTTTACCAATGCTTCCAGTAGACGATCTCATTAGCCCGGAGCCAGGGAGAGAAGGCCACAGCCAAAGGCTTTGGCGGGACCGATGCCTTGTTTGAGTGCCTGATTGAATAGGGTGGCGTTGGTGATTTGGAGACGGCCGTTTACTAAAATTGTATAAATCATCAGCTTTTTGCGATAGTCGGCCTGCTTTCCTTCGGGGTTGATGTTGGCATCGAGGAGGCAGAAGCCGGACTGTTTGGCCTTTTGTTTAAGCCAAGCTAATTGTTTGTCTTCCCGTACCAATGGTACCCGATTGCTGTTGCGCCGATTGCCTTTGTCGTCACGTCGCACTTTCTTGATAGTGGGGTTGGCGCGGAGGCGGAAGGTGAGAATACGGCCGTTTTGCAACCCTAAATCGGTCAATGTTTGTATAGTTGGATTGGGCAATGGATCGAAGGGGTCAGTAGGTAGAAGTAGATCGGGATTAAGCGAGTCCCAGTCTGGTTGGATGTTGGATTGGACAAGCAACATGAGGCCGGTATGGCTTTGGTCTAAGCGGTGCAAGACATTAGCACTCTCCCGATCGACACCATCGGGAAATCCTTGCATGACTAGTTGGTGAAGCCGATAGGGTTGGTCTACAACATTGCGCCAAAGGGTGCGGCTAGTGGGGTTAAGCTGCAATCTGGAGAGATACATGATCTTCTTCCTCCTTGATTGTAAATTTGGGTAATTCGTCTGGCTTGGGTGTAGTGGTGTAGCGGGGATGATAGACGCGGTATTGGCGGGAGTAGATATTGTCGCGGTGGCGTTGCCCGGTTGGTTCGTCGTGTTCAAGAATGAATTGGAGAGGAAATGGCTGTTGATTGAATCGTACTGGACGATAATGCGTAAACCCTTTGTAATCAATGAGGGCTTCAAGCAACCGTTTATACTCACCAACCCCGGCAAAAACAGGGCGGCTGGGGGTACAGGCCTTACGTCCTAAAAAGATTGGCCATATGGGATTTTGTAAGGCTTCTGCCATTTGGATGATAAGGTAAGTATCAGCATCGTTTCTAATTTGAAGAGCTGCCAAAAAGGAAGCATCACAGAGGTAAGCACGTTCGGAGATTTCGGTGTGGGGTGCGCCGCCGCTCTTTTTGGGTTTACCCTGTGCCGTGAGCAACATAGGGGAATCATAGCCACCACCAATGGTGTGGTAGTCAACGATTTGGGTACCGGGAGCGTCCACGCGAACACCGAGACTGGTTTTTTGAGATAACGGCCGTATCTGTTCATCATCACGATAGCCTAAAGCACAGGCAATCAGGCCAATGATGCCTGATTTGGTTGGTTCTGTGGCCGTGTCCCGAATGCTCCAACGGCTGCGTTCACCCCATGATTGGAGCGGGGCTTCGAGCCGCAGAAAGAGGGTGTTAGCTGGCATGGGCGACCTCCGCGATTTGGTCGGTGACCCACTCTTGCAGGTTAGGCAAGGATTGAACATTTTGGGCATCGGTGATGTCTACTTCTTCGGTGGAGAAGTAGGCACGTTGACCATTTAGACCATAAGCGGTGCGTAGGGTTTGACCATATTTGTCTAGCTTGCTGATTGCATTTCGCATCATGGTTTCGTTTGTCCAGGGAGTAGCTGGCTTTAGAAAAGCGTTAGCATAGTTGACGGGTAAGTTTTTGTCGCTGACTTCGACCAGTACAAAGTCGGGCAAGTTGAGGGCGGCGGTGCTGTTTTGTTTGCCGCTGGGGTGAGCCAGGGCGGCGGCTTCGATGAAGGCGTTGACGGCTTGGGCAGCAACTTCGGCATCACCGCCTAAATTTTCGACCAGTCCTTGCCAATGGATATTGAAATATTTGTAGTAGGTGGAGCTATTGAGTTCGACATCCCCGATCATACCTGCACCGGCATCGGCGGAGTCGTCTTGTTTTTTGAGATCATCAACGGCCGTAAAAAAGTCGTAGACACGCACCAGTTCATTGGTTGCCAATGCGTGGGCAACCTGCACACTGGCTTGTACATCTTCAAAAGCGGCCGATGTCGTCATGCGGCCAAACATGGCAATGTCTACAGATCGGGGAATGCTAGAACCAAGAGCATTCGTAATGTCGTCAATTTTGCGCTTTGCCCATTTCTTGGGATCTTCGTTGTAAAGATCGATCAGTTTGACAGAGATGTTTTTGACCTCGTTGGCACCAATGAAGATGAGTTGACGCGTTTCGAGATTGTCTAAGTCAACTGTTTTGCTCTCACGCTTTTTGGATTCTTGCCCAATTTCGGCCGTGCGTTTGGCGATGGCGGTGCAAATCTCTTCGTCTATGTCCATCTCTCGCAAGGTCTGGGCAACCAGTATGGGTAGGCGTTTGGTGCGGTCAGCCAGCAAGCCGTTTTTCTTGAAGGCATTTTGGAAGCTATTGGAGAGACGGATGCTACGCTTGAGGCATTGGCTAGAGATGCGGCTACGTTGGCGACCGCCGAAGGGTGTGCTTTTAGCTGCACCGGAGTCGTCACGGTTGAGCAAGGAGGGAACGTAATTTTGGAGCATATGAATTTGAATTAACATGATTTTTCCTTTTTTGTAATTTATAGTCGCTCTGACCGGTCTCAGACCGAGCCAGCAGGGGCAGCACGGTGGGACATCGACCGCAGCTTTTATGATTCGGTGGTCGGTTGATAAGTGAAATAATCCCGTGCCCAGTTGCGCTGCACGTAGCGGTCAGGATGACCCCATTGCAGTAGGTCTTTGAGCAGGTATGCCCAGTCTATGTAACCGCCTTGGTTGGTGACGTATTGGACTTCACGACGCAGATAGAAGGGCAGTTGGCTCTCATCGGCATCAAGCAGCCGCTCAACGCGACGATCCAAGCCGTTACTATTGGTTTCGTTACGGACACCACGCAACGATTGGCCGAATGAAGGAGTACGTTTTTTGGTATTGCTTTCTTCCTCTGGCTGATCGCTCTCGATTGGTGTTTCATCCTTTTGTTTACGCTGCTTGTCGAAAGGGTAGAGTGTAGCGACCAGAAAAATTTTTTCCTCTTGCCACTCGCTGACTGACAATTCACGGAGCAGTTTATTGTAGAACAACCCCAGCACATCGCGGCTGTCGTTGAGGGTTTGCCCGGCGTTGCGCTTGAGTTTGGCACGTTCGCCGTCCTCTAGTCGGCTGAGGGCGTTGATGAATTTTTGGTAGGTAGTTAAGTCATTCATGTGACCTCCTTTTTGGGTCGGGAGTAGTGTTTTTTTCTGTAGCCGTATAAGAATTTGGCGCAATCATCCATAGCATCCTCACGCAAGCGGATCATTTTGATGTCAGGGCGTTTGAGGTTTTTGTACCGCTTGACTTTGGGGGGAACGGGCAGATCGCCGGTGGTAGGTAGGGAGAGAACGGTTTGCTGGAAGACGCTGCGCCCGATTTTCAGTACGGTGTCAAGCCATTCATGTTTGAGAGTTTCGGGGTTGGCTTCGGCTGTGTATTTTAGGATGTGTGCTTGGAATTCTGCGCCTAACTGCTGCCAGTAAGTGTGGCTCATCTGCTGCTTGAGGGTGGCGTACCGCTCTGATTTGCTGCCACCGCCAAAGTATTGGTTGAAGGTGCTTTTGAGGATGCCTTCGCTGCGGACAGCAAAATCAATGTTGATTTGGATGTATTGGGCAGCGTCGGCATCGCTGAGTAAGCGGGGCGGCACGGTGAAACCCGCTTCTTCCCATTCAAAGATTTTCATTTTCATATCAGTGCGTAGCCCGATGGTGCGAAAGGAAAAAACTTCGGGTGGCAAAGCATTTGGGTTGCGGCGATTGACGGCCTGTAATTGATCAATGATGAGGGGTCGAAATGCTTTGAGTCGTTTTTCATCTTCTTTGTCTGGCAAAAACAGTCCTGCATATTCACGCCACAAAGCGCGGTTGATGATGGGGCGAATGGGAAGGGGGTGAACGGTTTCTTTTTTTGGCTTGCGAAAGGCAGCGAAGGGATCACGCCACCAAGATGTTAAGTCAGGGTGACGGCTTTCGCCCATTTCGTACACCATGGTGGCTACTCCCCAAACTGTTTGTGTACCGCAGCGGGAACAGGATTGTGTCAGGTGCTGTGGGTGAAGCCGAACACGACGGGCGGGGAATAGCAGGCTGTATAGATAGCCGATTTCAAATAATTCGTCTTTTTTGCCGACGAAGGTTGGTAGCGGTCGTTGCCACCAGGCCACATCTTCTTCTTTAGCATCTTCGTCAATGGGCTGGAATTTGGGCGATGTCAGTGAGGCCGTCAAACTATCGAATAGTGTCTTACCACCGGGAAAAACGTAAATGGGAGGGACACCGTTGATGGAGGGTTTGATACCTGCCCCGCCAGAGGAGGCGAAGGAAGGAATGAGGAGCAAGCCTTTGGCGGCACAGTGGCTGCAAAAGGTTTGTTCGCCGTCGTAGATGTGGTTGTAATGGGTCACGGCCGTTCCTACTGTTTGCTCTTGTATCAGGTAGCCTCCAGGTTTGGCTTTGTCTGATTTGGCGGGCTTGAGGCCGAGATCGGCCGTTTGCAGAAAAGGCGCATCTTCTGAGAAGAGGTCGAAGCGGTCAGCATAACGGTCGCCGAAGTCGGTGATTTTGTGGAAATGGAACGCTTCATTGCGCCAAATGGCAACCAAATCGGGGCTTCGCTGCGGCTGGTAAATATCTTGCAGGATGGCAACGAGCAGCCGATGAATGGCAGCGACGATGAGGGGGGAGGGTTCATATAGGGTATGAATCTCATTGGCTTGTAAGAGGACATCGTGCAAGCTGAGGATGTCGAGTTCGGCGGACGGCCGTTCGACGGTTATCCACGGTTCTCGCCACAGGTTAAAGGTGGGGGGATCTGACATAATTACTCCTTTCCCAGAATTGGGACAATAGCACGGTGGTGATTCACCATACACAGTTTGATAATGAGGGTATTTATTCCCCTTGATACTCACTAAAAACCAGCCCGAGTTTGGGGTGCAAGTAGACGGGCTGATCGAGATGATGGTTGATATAAACGACCGTTTCTCCAGCAACGGGTGTTAGCCAAAGCGGATGGGTATTTTTGAGCAGAGCAGATTGAAAGAGCGGTAAGGATTGGTTGTTTTGTTCGGCTTTGATGGCAGCGACGAGTTGAGGCTGAGAGACGCGCAAGTTGTGACGGAGAAGGCGGAGTTGATCCTCGCGGGCGGCTTTAGTGGTGAGAGGGATATTTTTTGATGGGTCGTGGGGAATAACGGCCGTTTCCTGATCGGATACCAAAGGAATGAGGGTGAGTGTCTCCCGTTCTGACCAGCGTGTTTGGGCTACGAGCCATGCCGCACTGTCTTCATCTTCATGCAACCCTTTAACCCCTCTATCTTCATAAAATGGCTCAATTTCGTCAGGCCATCCCGAAAGTCTTAGGCTCGCTTCGTCCCGCAAATTTTTCGATTGAATATAACTTTTTCGCCATGCTTGATAAAGTTCGTCATCCTTTTTATCTGGCTTTGTTTCGGTGTACACCGCTTCAACCAGTTCTCGATAGTCGGTGGGCAGGATGAAGCTGTTTTTGTTGTGGAGGGCGCGTTCGGTCATGCGTAGGATATAGTCGCTGTAGATATGTTGATCGGCTGGTTCACGTACCCTATTAATGAATAAATGCGGGCTAGTGTGGTAGTAACGGTCGGCTAGATCACGCTGGTGACGATGCAGCCTTCCGGTGCGTTGCAGAATGAGGTCAATGGGGGCTATATCGGTGACCATGAGATCAAAGTCGAGATCGAGGCTTTGCTCTAGCACTTGGGTGCCGATGACAATACCACGTTGTGGGCGTTGGTCACTGTCACTGGGTTTGCCGTATTTGGCTAGGATGTCGGTTTCGATGGCTTGGCGTTGGGCAAGGGGAAAACGGCTGTGCAAGAGTGTGAGATCAATACTAGCATTTTGGGGCAACCGCTCAAATATCGCTTGAGCGCGGTTGACGGTGTTGGTAATCCAACAGACACAGCCGCCCTCTTTTACTTGTGCCAAGAGCCAATCGGCTTTTTCTTGAGCTTGCTCGTCGCTTAAAGTGAGGGTATCGAGTTGGATGGTTTTGTCGGGTTGGAAGACAGCAATGGGGTCGGTGGGAGTGTAATGATCGGTGGCGGTAATGGTGATGATGTTGGGATAAGTGGCGAGGGAAACAGCCGTTGTGTCCACATCGGGTGCATAAGCCACCATCAGTTCGCGCCGTTTGGCCTGGGGCAGGGTGGCGGAGAGAAGAACGACTGAACTGCCTAGAGCAGATAACCAATTTAACATCCGCTTGATGATGGTCGTCATGTAGGTGTCGTAGGCGTGAACTTCGTCGAGAATGATGGTTTTTCCTGCCAGCCCAATGAGGCGCAGAGCGTTATGATGGACGTTGAGCGCGGATAATTCTGCCTGATCAATCGTGCCAACACCAACGGGAGCGAGTAGGGCTTTTTTCTTGGGGGCAAACCAGTTTTCGGCGGCTTCATCTTCGTCTGGATTTTCGCCGTTTACGAGAGAATTCACTTCAATATCGTCTTCTTTAAGGAAACTCTGTCCGTGGATGAGTTGAACGGCCGTTTTGAGGCCAAGCCGTTTTTCTAAATGGTCGGTGATGCGGTCGTGCATAGCGTTGCTGGTGGCAGTGGTAGGCAGGGCGATGTACATCTCGTCTGTACCGCGCTGGGCGGCAATGCGCCGTGCCAGCAAGAGTGCGGCTTCGGTTTTGCCTTCACCAGTGGGGGCTTCGATGATGGTGAGGCTGGGTTGTACTAATAGCCCAATGGGGATTTGCTCGATGGTCTGTTGTAGGGGACGCGGGAGAGTGGTGAAGTCGTGGAAGAGTTGGGTGAAGGTGGTGGCGGCTTTGGAAACGGCCGTTTGGAACAGGCCTGCATCCCGCACCCGCTCCAAGGCTTTTTGACGACTGTGCAAGACGTATTCAGGCAGAGGTGTTGTTGGCTTGGGGGTAAAGTATGCGCCATCGGAACCAAGCCAATCACACAAAATGCAAAAGCCGTTGAGGGCGGCAATGGCAGCAGAAACGTTACTCGGATTGGGTAATGGCTGCGGCCAATGTTGACACAGATAGCTCTCTAATCGCAGCATGGCTTGTTGGCGCAAATCTGTCCATTCGGGTGGTTCTTGGATGAAGTCGAATTTTTCTTGATCGTGCCGTTCTTCTGGCTGGTAAATGCCGTGGTGACCACTGACCATATCGAGAAAGGCATGTCGGAGATTGGTGGGCCAAACGGCGGTGTAATCATTCAGTAGCAGGCGGCCAACACGGGTATGGTGCTGCTGTTGGCCAGGCCGTCCCATTTTGAATCCCTCCCCATCCAACCGTTCCCACTGTTTCGTGTTCAATGTTTGAAAGGGCGGTGACAGTTTGCCAATGTCGTGCAGGGCAATGAGATAAGGCAGCCATTCATGTAGGGTGGCGGCATCAGCATTGAGGGTATGTGCCAAGACGTTGCTCCAGCGGGATGTGGTCCGTGGACTGAGTAACTGTTGGGCAATATGGGCGACATCGAACATGTGGTAAAGGGCAGGGTGAAAGAGTTCGGTGTGCTTGCTGGTTTTACCCCAGAGACGAAGAAGACGTGTTGTAGGGGAAGTGCCTGTTTGGGCAGCAATACCATACGTTTTAGCGGAACGACGCAGATGGGCTTTGATGGTTTCGCGCAAATGCTCTGGTTCAAGTACTTCGACATCACTACCCCAACTGCGAATCCATGGTTCCATATCTATAGTGCTGGCGATATCCACCCACCATAATAGGGAGCCATCTTCTTGCTCGTCTTCATAATCTTGGGCAGGGTGCCAGATGGTCTCCAGGACACGCGCTTTTACCTTTTTAGAGAATCGAAGCAAAACTCGCTCGGAATTGTCACCGCTAATGATGGACCAAGCGTTTTTGAGGAAATCTGGGGTACGGTATTTTTCGGGGATTTGGTAGTGGTTGTCGTGATCTACATCAACGGCCATTATCCGCTCAATCTTATAAGCACGGATGTCGTTGACGTGCTGGCTGTGACCAATGAAATAAAGTGTGTACCCAATAGCAGATGGTTCGACGAGATAAGTGTGAAAAGTCGTCTCGAACTCAAATCCTTGAGATGTGCTGTAGCTAATTGTGACGGGGTTACGGCGTAGGTAAGCATGAATGAGATCAGTGAAGTGGGATTCGTAAGACGGTCGTTTTTCGCGGGTTCGCAACTCCTGCACTGCCTCAAAAATTTGCTCATCAACGGGTAGGTCTGTTTTTAGCACCTCTGCCAGCCGGGATAGTGCCGACAGCACAATGTCATTTTGTTTATCTGACTGCTTCACAAACATGCGGGCAGGTAGGTAGAGAGCAAACGTTTCAGCGGCCGTTAGTTCGAAGCGTCGTAACCATCTTCCCGCTTCTGGATCGGCAAACCAATTGAAGCCATCTTTGTAGACCTTACCTTCTCGCTCCAATTCATTGAGATAGTTGTTTAGAGTACGGCGATGGATATGAAGGATATCTTCAATTTCTACTTCTCTTAAGCCATGATGCCGCTTGAGGAGCATGAGCAATTGTTCTTTATTGCGTTGTTTGGATTCTTCACTAATGCGAGCCATTGGCTACCCCTTTAACTATTAAACTTCCTTACATTATGATGGCTAGTTGGAAAATTACCAAGCGTTTTGTCGCCAATTGTTTAATCAGGATACCACTTGCGTCCATCTCGATATGCTTTTTCATTTTGATCCAATTCCCGCAGATAATTGTTCGTTGTGCGCCGATCCCAACCCATTTCTTCTGATACTTCTTGCTCGGTCAATCCTAGCCTACAACGGTTAAGTAACCTCGATACTCTGCCCAATCGTCTTTGCTTTTCGCCTTTAGGTAAACGTGCCATGCTGCACCTCCAGATAATTTTTTGATATATCTGGAGTATGAGCAGCCATTGGAAATTATTTTTCCAAAAATTTGGTGGATCGAAGAAAGACGAATAAGCTAATTGCATTCGGATTGAATGGCTAATTTTCTTGTCAAAGTTAACCCTCGCTATTAATCCGAGTTTATAATCTGTAAGATAAAATATGGAGCGTGAACCCGACCCTTATAAGCACTGCCTTGTAGAAGCAGCGGCTCA
Source organism: Promineifilaceae bacterium (SeqCode) (assembly GCA_965223555.1). Taxonomy (GTDB): domain Bacteria; phylum Chloroflexota; class Anaerolineae; order Promineifilales; family Promineifilaceae; genus CBDCWU01. Next base: position 13,544 of record CBDCWU010000006.1, on the reverse strand, counting down.
GGACTATCCTGATGCAGATAAAGTTTTAGTCCGTTTCCCAGAGGAGTGGTAGTATGTAAAGAGATTTCAGGTGGAGGACGCAGTTGCTTTTGTGGCGGCGATGCCTCCCACTCAAGCATTGCCTCGCAGCAATCGCTTCCATGGCTTGCCAGAGGCTATCAATGAGTCTTTGACCAGCTACCAACAGTACAAGTTTTAGACCCTGGCTGTCCCCTATCTTAACTGGTGACTGGAATGTCACCACAGGGGTTGGTAACATTGAATCGGTAGATTCTATGAATGTCCAACTGCAAACGGCTGGTCAAGCACAAGTATGGCAAGGTGAATCTGTTGCCGTTTTGTGGGAATGCTATATTTTGGGAGCCAGTCAGGAAGGCGCAACGAGGTATGAAGAACTGCGTCAGTTTTGGCACAGCGTAGAAAATGATACGGGTGTATCCCACCTATTCACACCCCCTTACGACCCCGCCTTTGAGGATGGCTACACTGACTTCCTAAGTAGCTTGGGTTATACGGCCGATCCAGTGACACTTGGCTGGTGGCGAAATCTCCACGCAAAAACCGATTAGTATTCCACCTTCTTAACAGGAATCATACTACCAACAAATATCTCTACTCTACTCTTCTTCATCCTCTTGTTTTTGCTCCAAGAATGCTCTGGCCACAAATTCCACCTCATCCCAAAAAATATCATGAACAAAAGAATTTCTAACCACTCTCGCAATTTCAATCAGGTCATCATCATCAAATTGGGCAAGCTCTTCATCGTCCAGATGCGCTCGCTGCAAATCATCATGGTTAAGGGTGACAAGCGCAAAGGTTGAGGGAATTGATTGCGGCTTTACGGGCCAACGCTTGTCTATCGCCTCTCTAAGTTTAAGCCAATGATATTTATCCTGACAGTTCATCACATTATCAAGTAACTCGAGAGCCAATTTCCCTTGCTCTTTAAGGGGTAGTTCCTGGCACTCAGACAGGAGTTTATCTTTTAGCTCTCTCATCAATTCGGAAGCCGATGCTTGATGAGAGAATTCTGCTGGACGTTCGGCTGACATGATAAGCCAAATTAACAGAAATAAGAAGGCGGGGTCAAGCTCAAGAAATGAGCCGCCCAGAGCATACCCAGATCGTGCTACACTCAAATTGTATGTGGGAGCGGATGCAATTTGAATTAGCCACTGGTATGGCTGAAATCATGCACACCGTTTATGAAGCCAACTTCCAGAATGGTGAGGCCAAAATAGATGCCATGATGAGGCGGCTCAAAGATTTACCCGCCTACTCCCTCACCCATGCTGAGATAATGGAGCAGCGTGAGGGTGTTGAACTCCTGTCTTTAGGTATGTTTTTCGGCATGACTAGCAACCCCACCCTCCGCTATAAAAATCAATCGCGCCTTACGCTCTTGTCAGATGAGACCATTGCCTATCAAGGTCAAGCTGAGGTTATCGAAGAACAAGTTGCCCAGAGAAAAAAAGCCCAAGCCTCTCAAAACGAATCTAACCACCCTGATTTTGTACAACGTAGGTTATTGTAGATATTCCCTCTCCCCAACTGACATGGCCCCTAAGCGCCCCAGACCCTGTTTTGTTGGGCTACCCCCCTTTTTGTGTTTTTTCTATCAAGTGTCGTACCATAATCTGACACTTGACAACCCCTGCAAGCAAAGGGGTAAACTATACATATTGCCCATCTTTGACCCAACTATGTCCCCAAAAAACAATCAACATAACAGCAAGGTCTTTATCAAGTTCGGTGTACCTACCAACCTGAAAAACACCTTGCAGAAATTGGCAAACGAGCGCAATATTGGCTTGTCTGCCCTTCTCCGCTTGATTTCTACTGAATATGTCAGACGCAGCAAATCAACATGATTATCTCAATTGCCAATCAAAAAGGAGGGGTGGCTAAAAGCACAACAGCCATAAACCTAGCCTCTGGCCTAGCATTAGAAGGTTACAGAGTGCTACTGCTTGATGCAGATCCTCAAGGTAATACGACCAGCGTTTTCATTCCCCAAAACGAAGAAACCACCCTAGACAAATCGCTTCACAATGCAATCATCAATCTCTCCCCTCTTTCGCCTTTGATTCAAAGCACCAAACTTGATAACCTGGACTTCGTTCCTTCCCATATCAGGCTGTCTAGTGCCGATTTAGAATTGGCTCAAGCGCTTGATAATCGGAGTGAACGGTTAAAACGCTCTATTGCCAAAGTCAAAGAGAAATACGATTACATCATTATTGACAATCCCCCATCGCTCGGCCTTCTGACAATCAATTCTTTTGTAGCCAGTGAGAAGATAATTATTCCAGTCGGTACCGGTTTTTTTGCACTAACTGGTTTGGTGCAGCTTCAAGAGTCAATCAATATGGTCAGGCAAACACAGCTAAACCCAGAATTGGATATTCTGGGTGTTTTATGCACATTTTCCGACAGGACAAATGTATCAAATGATGTCGAAAATCAACTAAGAGAGTACTTTGGCGAGCTGGTTTTCAGAACGGTTATCCCTAAAAATGTGAGCTTAGAAGAAGCCCACTCAAACCATACCCATGTCTTTTCCTTTGCACCTAATAGTGCGGGGGCTATTGCCTACAAAGCGTTGGTAAAGGAGGTGTTGTCAAGATGAGCAAATCTGGTTTAGCTGACAGCCCCTTTTTTTCTAAAAATAGCCCCTCAAATCAAGTTGTCAGTCCCCCACTGAAAGCGTCTCCTCCAAAGATGAAAAAGAAGGCAAAGGCTAGAAAGTCCAAACTTGTCGTGCAACCACGACACCGTGATACCACGGTGTCAACCATGCAACCACGACACCAAGCAACCAAGCAACCAAGCAACCGCGACATCAAGACACCACCGATTTATAATGGTAGTATCGAACTAATTAGAAAGACTGTGAAAGAAGTTGGCAAAGAGGCCGCTACCCACCGTTTCACCATTGAAGAAAAAAGAGCCATTAAAAAAATCGTCTTCGATTATGAGAACAACGATCTCTTAACCAGCGAAAATCAAATAACACGAATTGCCATTAATTTCATTGTTGATGACTATCACAAAAACGGCAAGAACAGCCTATTAGATAAAGTGTTACAAGCACTAAACGAATGACACCGTGATACCATGCAACCACGACACCACGGTTTCATGGTGTCAACCAAGCAACCACGGTGCATTTTACCCCTTGACTTCGCCCTTTTCTCCGTGTCAAAAAGGATGTATCCAGTGACAAAGAAATCATTTGTTACTGGCTGGGTTCTCATCGTAGCGAGAGATGGGCTACGGCCGACCGACCGAAGCGACTCAACCCACACAGGCGAACAGTTGCCGAGCCTAACAGCTTGGCTAAGAAGGCCGAAAGCCTTCCGAAGACACCTCAGGCGGAAAGTTGTGTTTCGCATCGAATCAAGTTTTTAATTTCGGTGCGTAGCACCGCCTAGGATAGAACTGGCGGGGAAGGAGCGAAAGGGAGGGAGGGGAGAAGTTACATATAGAAAAGGCGAAGCCTTTATAAGGTGATGGATCATTATGGATTATTTTTCGACAAGCTCAGGAAACTTATTAAAACGACCACGCCCCGGAGATTTTCCAGGGCGTTTATCCGAAGACTTAGCTTCGGAATGGTCTACATATAGAAAAGGCGAAGCCTTTGTAATTTATTTTGGACTTTTGGAAGGTTTGTCGTCAAGAGTAGCTTTTACATAAGAACATGCTCAAATCATTACACACTATATCAAATCGTGCCGCCCTGAGTTATTGCCCCGTTCGCACCTTGACATGACAAAATCTGATTTGCTATTGTGAATTACCGCAATTACGTATTTACGTGATTGCTCAACGACGCAGAATGCCAGATTATTTATATGCCAGACAAGCCTACAGACACTCAGGAAAATGTGCAGAGGGTCAAAGTAACAGCTTTTATCACGTTACAAGCCTACAATGCCATTAACCAGTTACAATTACGCCATAAAGCAAGGGAAGGGCGATCATTACCGCTCTGGAAAGTCCTTGACACTGCCGTTAAAGCCTATGCCAAGAAAGAAGGAATCACAACCAACAATTGAATCATCGCGTCCACCCTTTGTCACAATTGATGATGTCATTCAAGAGGCTGAAAGGTTGGCTACGATCTTGCGAAAATTGGGTCAGCAAAGACATCCTTTGGACATTAGAAGGGGAGTTAGGAAGCAAGAGAACCAAGCAGAACTGGCAATGAATGGGGGCAGTTCAGTTCTCAAAGCGGGTTCCAAAACATACGTGTTTGATATTAAACAAGCACGAAATGGTGCTTCATATCTTGCTATCAGCGAAAATAGGGGAGAGCAAGAGATGGGAAAGGCAAAGGGAGCAATCTACATTTTTGCTGAACATGCTCGTGCTTTTAGCCAGGCCATAAGCCAAATGACAACGAGGCTGGGATAAACATACCAAGTTGAGAAAAGAAAGACTGGTTAAATATTACCCGTTCACCTTTTGTGCTCAGTGATTTATTTCACACACTTCAAACCTGTTCAGGCACGCATTCACTTCTTTGTTCGTTAAGGATGAACCCGTTTTCACAAAGCCCCACCCATTGAGGGTGGGAGCTTTGAGCAGGAAAAGTCTGCCTTCCTTCGGGGAGGCCATACTATCGCTTCCGTTTGCCCCTTGTTAGGTCAAACAGAACCTTCAGTAGACCCCCACTCAGTAAGCCAGTGGGTGTCGGTCTCAGTTTCACGCGCCATGCTGCGTTCTACTGAACCCGACTGCCCCTGCTCCCGCCGATTGGTTTTTCCGCTTAAGTGTTTCACACTTTTAGCTTGTAAACCCAATCGGTGCCCGCAGATACCACACTCCGGTAGCCACCGTAGAGAGGCATCTGCGGCGGGTCGCTGCGCCCACCCCGATAGTCATCGGGCTGACCTTGCGAACGCAGCGGCAGTCGGGCTACCGCCCGACACCCAGCGACACAGGGCATTTTTCCTGACCTTTTTGCCCTGTGTCGGGATATGGAACGTGCCTTCGGCACTACCTTTTTGATTTTCTTGCTAGACAAGGTTCCACTTTTATTCAAGGTAACACAGGGTTAGTCTATCTCCCCATGCAACTTTCTTTCGTTCTTGACACATTGGGGCGCGGCCAATACTTGCGCCTTTTGCTTCGTGACATCGCCAAGAATCGGCTCGTTGATCGCGTCGCCCCGTCCCAACTCGGCTGCGGGCTGATCGCCCTTGCCAAGTTCATGACCGGGCTTTGGCTGCGAGCCGAAGGCGAAGTCACTGCGCCTAGGCTACAGTTGGCCGCGCTTGCTGGTATAGGCCGTAAGGATTTCGGCGAATATTTTTTCATAACCGGAACAGGTAATGTTGTTTTCCTTTTTTTGATCGGCATTGATAAGGATGAAAGCTCGATTGGCCCTCTATGCTAAGATGAAATATGGGGGAGGAATCTACTAAGCGTTTGGATAATTTGGCTCAAGCAATAAGTGAGTTGGCGGGTGCTATTCGTGATCTCAACAGGAAGGAAAGTTTACAACAGCAAATATGATTCTTTTGGAGTTCGTTATTGAACAAGCGTTTACAGATAATCTTGATGTTATAGCCCTTATCGTTGCTGGACTAAGTGCCACCGCACTTTATTTTTGGGCTGGTAGATATATGCGAGGGGGTGGGCACGAATGAGTCCGATGATTGCCGTATCCCTGTTTGCGATTGTTATTGTTGTAATGGTGCTTTACTTTGGTGAACGTGAATCTAAAAAGGTGAAGAAGTAGTCTTCACCCTAACACTGTCTTGTTTATGCGTGCATTTTTTACTAAAAGACAACACTGTTGGTCATCCATTTTTTATCTGTAAAGGGGGACATATAGCAGAACGAATACTTAATCCAGATAGTCGTGAAGCCCAAGCCGCGCCGGAACGGTTGAGGCTCTTAGCCCAAGAAAAAGGAAGGCAAATAAAACAAATTGTATGGGATGAAGCTGGTGGTTATCCTGACTTCTCATGGGGGTACATTCAATGGTCACTTCGACCCTATGAGCAGAGGCAAGGCTGCGATGGCACAGTTGACCTGAATGTGCATCTTATTGGCCTTCGTTTATGTGAGGAGTTGGGGCTTGATTACCAAGCCCTGTATGAACAAGCCTATCGTGGGGACAGGGAAGAATGGGATGCATCATGGATAACTGATTTAGAGTGGGACGAGGTACAAGCGGAAACGATTGTACCCGAACTCTCTGAACAAGCCTTACGCTACTTCCTTTTTGACCTCTCGGAGATAAACAATCATGCTTTGATAGATGTTGCCGCTGATGCGTTTACCAAGCTGGGTTACAACGTTGAAAATTGGTGGGAGGATGAGTAGCTGCCATGCCTTCTGTAGAACGACGAGAATCAGATAGGGAGCTTTCGCCAATGGTAGAGGTTTTGGCAAGACGTTTTATTCAACGGTGGGATAGATACCCTAAGCAACTAGATGATGGCACCTATGTTACGATCCAGGAACCGCTTCATGTCAGCTTACTGTTTGATCATCTTCGTGGTAAGGTAACCCTTGGAACCTATTTGCTGAACAAGGATAGTCAGGGAAAATTTTTGGTTTTTGATGCAGATGATGCTCCGGGCTGGCGGCGACTTGAGGCATTGGCCCGTGTGTTAACGGAGGAGGGGAGTACAAGTTATCTTGAAGGCAGTAGACGCGGGGGACACCTGTGGTTCTTTTTCCAAAAACCACTTCCAGGCTCTGATATTCGCTCCTTTGGCAAGGGGCTACTAACGTATTTTAATATTGAGGGCATTGAAATGTATCCCAAGCAAGATGACATTGCTGATGGTGTAGGGTCTCTTATTCGACTTCCTTTTGGTATCCATCGTAGCTCAGGCAAACGTTATGGCTTCTATTTTCCGAACGGGGAACCCGTTGCCCCATCTTTACGTGAGCAAATTAATGTTTTGAGAGGCCCTGAGACAGTTGCAGAGAAGGTTTTAGATCGCTTTATGGCCCATGTACCCCAACATGTACAAACAGCCCCTTCACGATCATTTGAGAAAGCGAGAGACACTGTTTTATCATTGGATGGGGATGCTCCGCTTTCAGCGCGGATAAAAGCAACTATCCCCGTACGTCAATTTATCTTGCGGCATGTTGAATTGTCGCCCTCTGGCATGGGGCTTTGCCCCTTTCATGATGACCATAAGCCATCATTTAGCGTGAGTGATAAGGGGAATTATTGGCACTGTTTTGCCTGTGATGAAGGGGGGAGCATCATTGATTTTTGGATGAAGTGGCAGAAGTGCGATTTCAAAACGGCCGTTACTGAGTTATCCGAAATGTTATTGTAGTTCATTGTATCTATTCAGTCGGTTCTGATGCATAGCTAATGTATACGAAACGCAAATGAAAAACTAACAAAACCGATGTACATTATCCAGTTATGACATCTTGGCAACCCTTAACCCGTGAGCAGTTAGACCAACTGAGTAAAGAACATCTCCTTGAGGTCGTTCTGTCTCTACAAGAACAGGTAATAGTTCTAGCACAACGTGTACAAGAATTGGAAGACCAAATTGCCAAAAACAGTCGCAATAGTGGTAAAGCACCCAGTAGTGATGGACTGAAAAAACCACGTACAAAAAGTTTGCGCCCCAAAGGGAAGAGGAAACCCGGTGGTCAAAAAGGGCACAAAGGACACACCTTGAAAATGGTAACCGAGCCACAGCATACTCAGGTACACCCAGTCAGGACCTGTGACCATTGCCAAGGGGACTTGTCCACTGTCGCTGTTGCCGAAGTGAAAAAACGACAAGTGTTTGATATTCCACCCGTGACGATTGAAGTGACGGAGCATCAAGCAGAAATCAAAGTATGTCCAACATGTAGGCAAAGGGTACAAGCATCATTTCCGGTCAGTGTCACACAACCCGTACAATATGGGCCTCGCTTGAAAGCCCAAGCCAGTTATTTGAACACCTACCACTTCATTCCTATCGCCCGCACCTGCCAATTGATTGGCGATTTCTACGGACATGAACCATCCTGGGCCTTTGTCGGTGAAGCAAATGCGGCTGTTGAACAAGGGGGGGACCCAGCCATCGAGGAGATTTATCGCCAACTGGTTGCCTCTGACGTGGTTCACTTCGATGAAACAGGTATGCGTGTCATGGGCAAGACCCAATGGGTACATGTGCATAGCACCCAGGGTTTGACCTACTATGATGTTCATGCCAAACGGGGACAGGAGGCGATGCGTGCAATAGGGATATTGCCCCAATTTACTGGACGTGCGATGCACGACCACTGGGCTTCCTACAAGCAATTCACTAATTGTGAACATGGGTATTGTAATGCCCATCATCTGCGCGAACTTCAGTTTGTCACTGAGCAGTATCAACAAGAGTGGGCTGCAGAGATGGCTTCACTCTTGCTGGAGATTAAAGCTGAAGTTGCAGCAACTGCGCCTGTCGCAAACCATCTGCCTTCGGAGCGCATGGCTCATTTTGAGCAACAGTATGAGGCCATTTTGCAAACTGGATTCCAGGCCAACCCGCCGCCGACAATCCCGCTGCCTAAAAAACGCGGACGACGCAAACAATCGCCACCCAAGAACCTCCTTGACCGTTTGGCCACACACAGAGCAGAAACACTGGCCTTTATGTATGACTTCCGTGTGCCTTTTGACAACAATTTGGCTGAGCGGGATGTCAGAATGGTAAAGGTCAAACAGAAAGTCTCTGGTAGTTTTCGCACCTTGCTTGGTGCCAAGACATTCTGTGCAATTCGTAGTTACATTTCAACGGTTCGCAAGCAGGGAGGTAATGTCATTGATGCCTTGCAATCTGCTTTGTTGGGCGAACCTTTCATGCCTTTGGTTGTTTAGCCTAAATAGACACGTTCATTGCCTTCTAAACGAAGAGTTGAAAAATGAACACAGCTAAGGCAAGGCTTCTATGCGAACGTAGTCTATTTGCATATAACGGCAAATCTGTAGACTGACAGGACCAGATGCTTCAATATCAGGATTGACAATATCGCTTTGAACACTTCCATCCAGCAGTGAAGTATAGCGGTTTCCTGAAGCTAAAATTTTTAGATGCCTACTATAAGGATGACGGTCTGAACCAGTGTGAAAATTCACCCACTCGCCCTCACTAAATGTTTCCCAACTCTCATCACCAAAACTATGATATACAACTCTAATTTTTTCACCTATCACAATTACGAATCTATTTGAATTTGCCCATACCGGAAGAGTTGATCCATAACCCATTTCAAAACTGAAATTTTTCAACGATTCATCGCCTATTGACAAAAGCAAGCAATCTGCATCAGGGGAAAGGGGAGCTAGCCATCCATTATTATTTTCAAATTTAATAGTATATTGTGATGCTAACCTTTTCCATTCTGGAGCTAACTCGCCATTATCAAAATTGTCCCCCCATGGAAGGATAATACTTGGGGTAGGCGTGAGGGTTATAGTTGGCGTAGCTGTTTCAGTGGGGGTGTTAGTAGATGTTGGCGTGACAGTTGGGATTCCTGTCGGAGCCGGGGTATTTGTAGGTCGCCGTGTGTCAGTTGGAACTAAGGCTTCTACTATTTCTTCTGTGGGCTTAGGAAAGGGTGTTCTAGCAATAGTTGAGGATGCAACGGGTTCACTTTGAACTACTGATGCAGCCTCTGTCGCAGTAGGCGCGACCGTAAAAATATTTAATCCCCTAAAAATAGTAAGGCCCAAAAATATAAACCCCACAATAGAAGCAATTCCCAAAATGATAGCTAATCTGTTTCTTTCGATTCCCGCTGGAAACATAGGATGGTCCCTACTTGGCATGGGCTCTTGTGATGAACTTGGCACTTGAGCAGGAACTAAATTGGAGCTTGCTGGAAGGTCATTTTCAATGTTTGGCTGTGGAGCCTGAGGAATACCTTCTGTTTCCGGTTCAGATGTTTGATGCTCAGATAGATCGTGTTCAGGCTGAGAAGGTTCAGGCGTAGGTAATTTTTCTTCTAAGATTGTGGGGGGCCATTTTGACCAATCAGGCGGGTCGCCGACGGTTTCAAAGACAACTTGATATACTTCAAAGGTTATTTCAGGGATGCCACCTTGTCGTAGAAGACGTTCGATTGATTTGCGCTGAAAATGAATATTCGTTGAATTAGAACTTAGTTTTTGTGCTATCTGTGCATTATTTTGCCCCTTTCCCAACCAGTAAAGAATTTGTGGCTCATTTTCTTCCGTTTTAAGGATGTTTAAAGCGCGTTTAACTAATTCTTTGTCCACAACACCCTCCAAATTAAACAAAGTTTATATTGAAACTTAAACAGGTTTCGATGCAAGATACAGAAAATTTGATTTTAGAACACAAAAAAGGATGGTGCAAAATGATAATTGATGTTGGTTCTCAAAAAGTTATTCAGGAAGTACAAGTAAGTCAATCCTTAGCCACTCGTGCGATGATCTTAGGCCGACAATATCACGGTCATTATATGGTACTTCCACCCATTGGGGTACTAAATCAGCCCACTAAATTTAATGGGTGGTTGTGTGTCCCACGCGAGATGGATAAATCCTTCATCCCACGGGAGGCAGACCGCCATATCAAGTTGCTTAAGGACAACGGATTCGTGATTCAGCAACAGATCGTTCTTCACGAGCCGGAAATCGAAAAGCCGCAAAAGAAGCCGCTAGTAAACCCTGAACAGCTGAAGGAAGCGGGGAGTTTTGCTCTTAAAGCTGCCGGGTTGGTCTTGGGAGTTTGTGCTGCGCTTATCACGGGTTTTGCTTACATGCTGGCATTGACAATTGCTTATGACCCTGCCTTATGTGTGGTCTTGGAGGACGGAACATGGTTGGTGGTGTGCGAATGGCGTTCTTAGTTCCCATACAGATTTTCTTTAGGGGCATCTGGCAGGTCGTACCCTGGCTACTTCGGTTTTTTTACCTAGCTTTTTGGTCATACATTATGACAGTCAGTAGCCTTTGGGAAGGCGTTCCCAATACGACTGATGTCTTGGCCAGACGCTGGGAAGAAACCGCAATAGAAGCAGGTGTGGATTCTGTCTACGCCCATAAACTTTACTGGCTATGCCGGGTACTAGCGGTCGTTGTCATTATAGCCGTATGGATTAGCTTATCCTTCGTGACAGTCTATCTCGTCATGTGGGTTGTTCAGGTGCAACGATGGGTCAATTACTAATTCGATTAAGTCGGCTGTTTTTCAGAGTAGGGAGTGTGCTCATCCCTATATTGGCAAGGGTCATTGGTTTCGTTTTGAGGCTGATATTGGCGGCTATTGTGTCCCTCATCATTGGGATACCGATAGCCATTCACCGAATTGCTGATGATGAGACCGAACGCGCTATAAAAGGTGGGTTACCTACAATCTATGCTCACTACTGCTATTTGGCCGTCCAAATTTTGGCTACGGTTGCCATAGCGATTGGCTGGATTGGTTTTGCCTTCAGCACGGTCTTCATCATTACGCTTCTCTTTTGAACTTACATATAGATGGTGGAGGAAAGGTGGAGCAATTCACATCCTCCACCACATTTTTACCTGGAATGAACAACAACACTTACTACCCAAGTAACGCACAAAAAATACTGGTCTATGCCGAAAATCACCTATCGTGGTTTTACCAGCAAGACTTGGCCGAAGCGATAACAGGAGAGCGGAAACGGGTTAAGGCGGTTGAGTACCATCTACCCCGTTTGGTTAAGAAGAAAAAACTAACGGCTGTCAGAGACGGCAAGCGGTTAGCCTACAAGTATAGTGGGCAAGAAGGCAAATCAAAGACCAATCTCAAACATGACTTGATTTGTACCAAACTCATTCTCAAGTTTTTGTTGCAGGGTGAAGGCGAAGTAGTAGCAGAGAGATTCTTTCAAGAATCAAAAGGCCGCTTTGGTCTTGTACCTGATTGGGCAGTGTTATTCAAAAATTCGATTTTGCTGTGTGAATATTCAACGGCTGACAACTGTAGTCGTAAACGGCTGATGAAAAACAAGGTTAAGCAGTACAAAAAAAGATTGCCATCTTTTGAGAGCTTTTTTGAAGCACCCGCAGCGGTTTTGTTCATTCTTGATGTACCCCGTCATGAGGTCAAGCGTTTTGTTAACGAGACCGAGAGCGGAGACATTTTCTACTTTACCGATTTTGCATTGTTTATTAACACAGCAAGAGGCGAAGAACTAGATGCACCAATATACATATGGGGAGGGGATGGCACGAGCTATCCATTACGGTCATGATGAATTTAAAAAAGCTGCTTTTGGGAAAATCTAGACACCCTTATATACCAAATCTCAGGGAAGGCAGAGACGATGCGCTATTCTTTGAGAGCTTAACACGCGGTGCTCTTGTTTCTGGAAACCCAGGAACGGGGAAGACGACATGGGTTGCTATGACACTTGTAGCCTATGCGCTTACCTACCCTGATCGGCCGTTATTTTTGTTTGATTATTCAGGCTCTTGTATTAATGAATTGATACAGATTGTCCACTCACTGCCTAGGGAACAGCGGGCGCTAATTCTAAGGCGCATTGTGCTAGACATCCCAGGCCACGAAACATGGGTCATCCCAAAGCCTTTATTCTCCCCAGCCTACGGCCTGACTGCTGAAGAACAGGTGCAAAAAGCTAAAAATATTCTTGAGGAGCTAAACCCTGACCTCATGGAGCGCAATCCCATGATGAGTAGATCAATTAAGATTACCGCGCCCAACCTCTTTAGATTGCTTATTGCTATCAAAAATGAACAAGCAGAATCATGGCAAATTACCGAGGCCAAGAGGTTACTCATTGACTGCTATCCGAACGGAGAACTGAGTGCTGCCTGTAAACGCTTTGGGGGCAGCGTACCCGATGCCAAGTGGTATCTGGAAAAAGAGTTGTTGAGAGAAGACATTACCGCAACCGGACGAGAGGCACGGACTACGGCACTCATTGGCGAATTGGGAATTATTGAACCGCGATCACTAAGAGCAAGATATGGTTATGGGCGGCCAGCCGTTACAGAAAAAGAGGTTATTGATAATGGGCTTATTTATTTGCTGAGTGGGGAAATGCTGACAAATCAGGCAGATGCCCAAGCATGGGTTTTCTGGGATGCTTTTTCATCCCTAAGAGCAGTTGTAAATCAACGCACCCCTCATGATCCAAACAGTAAGCCCGTTTTGATGACCATAGACGAGGTATATAGATTGTTTGAAATCAAGGGCATGGCAAAAGCACTTGGAGAGGTCGCTACCTACTATCGCTCCCGAAAGCTCATGCCCATGATTGTTATTCAGGCTTATTGGCAACTTAACGATCTATTGCAAGAGCAGATATGGAACTTAGGTAATCAGGTGACGTTTGCCCTTGACAACTTCAATGATGCCTACAAATTTGCCCAACAAATAAGCAAGTATGATCCGAGGTCAGAAAAATTGCCGTCCATTACGAGTCAGTCACACCCAATCATGGAACCAGATAGAGGGCAATACCTAACAACAGCCAATTGGTTGCAAAATCTAAAATGGCGACAAGTCGTGATGAGACGCTACCTAAATGAGCGGGAGAAAGAGCCT
>CBDCWU010000005.1:0-478223 GCA_965223555.1 Promineifilaceae bacterium (SeqCode) | reverse complement strand
TCACATACCTCATTGCCGCTCTACAAACCACCCAGCCAATCTTGGGAGGCAAAGCCATCAGCCTGCTCCAATCAGGCCGGCCTATACCCCCAGAAACCATCCTCACCCTACTCATCAACGATCTTGCCAGCGCAGCGGAGCGTATCTTCCTCACCCTTGACGATTTCCACACCATCACCAACTCGCACTTACACAAAGCAATAACTTTCCTGCTTGATTATCTGCCGCCTACCGCACATATTATACTGACTACGCGCAGTGAGCCGCCGCTACCATTACCGCGCTGGCGCGTACGCGGCGAAGTGGCGGAAATTCGATCTGACGACTTGCGCTTTACGGCCGTTCAAACCCAACAACTCTTGCAACAACAGCGCCAAATCAACCTCACCCACGAGCAGGCCACCCATCTACAAACCCAAACAGAAGGCTGGATTGCCGGTATACAAATGGCCGCCCTCTCCTTACCAGACCCAGCACAAGTCACCCAGTTCCTACAAAATTTCAGCGGCCATCACCATCACATTTTTGATTATCTAAGTGACGAACTCTTGCACCAACTACCCGAGCACCTTCGTGACTTCATGCTGCAAACGGCCGTTCCCGACCTAATCCACGCCGACCTTTGCGATGCCCTACTTGACCACCCCGTTTCTAACCCACAAACCCCCGAACTCCTCCGCCACCTCCAAGCTACCAACCTCTTCCTCATCCCCCTCGACCCCGAACGCCGATGGTTCCGCTACCACCACCTACTGCGCGATTTTTTACGGTCGCGGCTCCAAACCAGCACCTTCAACGAAAACACGCTACACCGTCGTGCTGCAGCCTGGTTCGCCGCCAATAATAGGCCACAAACGGCCGTCTCCCACTATCTCGCCGCCAACGACGGCCAAGCCGCAGCCATCCTCATCAATCAAATTTGGTACGGCCTACTGGAACATGGCCAAGTCATCACTCTGCAACGATTATTGAGCCAATTGCCACAAACAACCGTTACTCACTCACCCGACCTCCAACTCGCCCAAGCCTGGTGTGCCATCAGCACAGGCCAATACGACACTGCTACCAACCTACTCCGCCCGATCAACCTTAGCAGCCTGTCAGATACCCTACGTGGACGCATCCTGGCTGCCCAAGCCACCATCGCCGCCACCCAACGCCACATTCCCCAAACCATCGCCCTCGCCGAAGAAGCCCGCCCTCTGTTACCTGCCAGCGACACACTACAACGCAGCATTCTCGACTGGAACCTAGCTTTTGCCTATCGTCGCCAAGGCCAAATCAGCCGTGCTGAAAAAGCCTATCAGCAAGCCGCCAGCACTGCCCAACGAGGGCAGCACCTCGTCATGCGCCTACTCACCCTAGGGGGATTAGGCAACCTCTATTTCGATCAGGGACAACTCACGCTAGCCCAACAACAATATCAACAATGCCTCACCGAAGCAGGCTTCCCTGACAACCCTTTCCCTCTAGCTCTCGATGCCACAATCGGTCTCACCCAGCTATTTTATGAGCGCAATCAACTTAATGATGCCACCAACATGGCGCAAACGGCCGTCTCCCTTTGCCAACGCCTACAACATGCCGAAATGGAAGCCGCCGCCCACCGCGAACTGGCCACCATTCATCTGGCGCAAGGCGACCTCAATGCCGCACAAACGGCCGTCCAAACGGCCGTTTCTCTCCTACACACCCGCCCCCAAAACCGCTACCAAAAAAGCGTCGCCACCATCCAAGCCCTCATCCATCTAGGCCAAGGCGATGTAGCTACCGCCACCCAATTGGCACAAAACCACCAGCTATTTTTAATACAAGCGCGTGTTTTATTGGCACAGCAAGACTATACGGCCGTTCTCCACCATCTCAACAACGAACGCGCCCAAAGCTGGATAATCTGGCATCAAATAACAGTCCTGCTCCTACAAGCCCAAGCAAAATGGGGACTGGGCGAACAGCAAACGGCCGTTGCCACCCTAAAACAAGCCCTCACCCTCGCCGCCCCCACCACTGCCCTACGCATCATCGCAGACGAAGGCCAAGCCCTCATCCCCTTACTACGCCAAGCCCAAACAGATGCCCCCGCTTATGTCACCCAACTGCTAGAAATCATGGGTGGCACGGGCGCATCCCCTGCCCCCGACCAAAATACACTCATCAGGCAACAATCCTTGCTTGATCCTCTCAGCGAGCGGGAACTTGAAATCCTGCACCTTATGGCCGATGGCCTCACCAATCAACAAATTGCCGACCATCTCATCCTCTCCCTCACTACCATCAAATGGCACGCTCGCAACATCTACAGCAAGCTAAACGTGCGTAATCGGGGAACGGCCGTTGCCCGCGCTCGCCAACTCAACTTACTCTAGCCCCTCCCCTCAAACCCTCCTTTCGGAGGGTGACACTCCTCCTTGTTGATCTGTAAGCTAAAGACAAATCTGATATTGCGTAGATTTCTTCCTACACAATACGTCAACGAGGTGCAAACATGAAAAAACTTATACTAATTTTATTGACAATCGTGGGCTTGGCAACGGCCGTCTTCCCCACCCACGCCCAACAGGAAACCCCCATGCTGAATACCACATCTCTCGCCAACCTACTCGACCCCTTCTTCGCCGAGCAGTTAGCCACCCAAAACATCCCTGGTGCCACCTTCGCTTTGGTCAAAGATGGCGAAATCATCTACGCCCAGGGCTACGGCTTAGCCGACATCGAAAACAACATCGCCTACGACCCCGTCCAAACCATCGTGCGCGCTGGCTCTACCATCAAACCCATTACTGCCATGGCCGTCATGCAATTGGCCGAACAGGGCAAACTTGATGTCCACACCGACATCAACCAATACCTAACCAATTTCCAAATACCTGCCACCTTCGACGAACCCATCACCCTACACCATCTGCTGCACCACACGGCGGGGCTCGATTCTGGCTTTTTGGGCGTGCGCGTGGACGCCGCCACCGACATCATTCCCCTCGGCGACTTTTTAGCCAAAAAGCTACCGCCACGTGTGCTGCCGCCTAATCAGTTCCGTAACTATAACGATTACAACATCGCTTTAGCCGCTCTCGTCGTCGAAGAGGTATCTGGCATGTCCTACAGAAACTACGTACAGACCCATATCTTCACCCCACTACAAATGGACAGTACTGCCATGCTCGTTCCCGATAATCAACTAGATCGTTTGGCTGTTGGCTATGGCTACGATGGCGACAAGCTCTATCCGCGACTACGGGGCAACTACTTTCTGCACACAGCTCCTGGTGCTGCCTACAACACGACTGCCAATAACATTGCCCATTTCATGATCGCCCATTTGCAAAACGGCCGTTATGCCAACGCCCAACTCCTACAACCCACCACCATCCAGGAAATGCACCGTACCCAATTCACCCACGACCCACACCTGCCCGGCATGGCCTACGCCTTCGATGAAATGGAAATAAACGGCCGCCGTCTCCTCAGCAAAACAGGTGGCGCACCCGGCATGCAAAGCCGCATAGTGCTACTACCCAACGAGGGCATCGGCTGGTTCGTCAGCTACAACCGCTTCCTCAGCGGCTTACACCTCGACCTAACTCAACTGCTCATGGACACTTACTTCCCCACCAACACCTCACCTACACTAGACAGACATATACCTAGTCAGGATTTACAAGAGTACAGTGGCTATTACCGCGAGATCATTGATTACTCCTCACAATCGCTAGCCAAAGTAAACACCCTCGCCCATCAAGTAAAAGTCACCGCCAACAGCAACACACTGCAACTGTTCGGTTCCACCTTCCACCCCGTAGACGATGAAGTTTTTCAACGTGAAAGCGGCAGTTATGCCGTCTTTGACCGCACCGACAATGGCCGTATCAACGCCTTCTACTACTTCCGTACCCCCTACGAGCGCATCCCCTGGTATGAAATCCTGCCTGTGCAAGCCGCCCTCCTCGGCTTGGGGTTAATTGGCAGCTTGGTATCGCTCATCTTAACCTACACAGTAGGGCAAACATTACCAGGATGGTTGCAAAAGGTGACAGCCACATCAGCCCTAGGCAACATCCTCTTCCTCATCGGCTTGACCCTCTATTTCCTCAACGTCACGGGCGGCAATGAACCGCCCTGGGAACTGCTCTATGGTGCATCAACTACTTTGCTTATTTTGTTGACCATACCACTCGTCGTGATGGGCTTAGTGAGCATAATCGCCGTGGCTACCCTCCTCCTCTGGCACAACAGTAGTAACAATCTCGCTGCCCCCATCACTCTCATCATCGCCACCATCCCCCTCCTCATCTTCCTCAACAATTGGAACCTACTCGGCTATCACTTCTAACACCCCCCTCCCCAACGATTTTGTCCCTGCACCAGCAACCCTGTAAAATCCACCTAAATTCAAACAACATCCGGCTCATGTAGTCGGATGTTGCTATTTTCGGAGCAGATTTATGTCCCTTTTGCAGTATCGTCCCCAACTCAGCCTCGATGAGGTAACACAGTTGACTCTGACTCACTACCAACTCAGAGCAACGGCCGTTTCCCTCCCTAGCGAACGTGACCAAAACATCCTATTACAGACAGAAACAGGGGCTAAGTTCGTCCTCAAAATCAGCAATGCTACCGAAAAACGGGAGATGGTCGAGATGGAAAATGATGCCATGAGCCATCTGGCGCAACATGGCATTACCTGCCCCCAACTCGTACCAACTGCCTCGGGCACAACCCTAACTACCATCCACCACCACAATCAGACCCACTTCATGCGTCTCATTACCTTTTTGCCCGGCCAAGTATTAGCAAAAGTAAAACAAACACCCGAACTACTGGCCGAAATCGGCCGTTTCCTGGGCCACCTCAGCAACGCCTTACACACCTTCGATCATCCCGCCGCTCACCGTGACTTCCATTGGGACATGCAACAAGCTCATAAAGTCATTCGCCAATACCTACCTCTCATTCAAGGTGCTGCCCACCGCACCCTCGTTGAACATTTTCTGACCTCATTCGAGGCCAATGTGCTGCCTATCTTGCCCCAATTCAGAGCTTCTATCCTGTATAACGATGCCAATGATTACAATTTGCTCGTGCACAACGGCCGTCTGGCTCTCCTCGATTTTGGGGACATGGTTTACTCTCGCACCGTGTTTGATTTGGCAATTGGCACAGCTTATACGCTTCTAAACAGTTCTCGGGCGAATAAAACTGACCCCCACCCTAGCCCTCCCCCTGTTAGGGGAAAGAAATCAGACTCCCTCTCCCTGGAGGGAGAGGGTTGGGATGAGAGTAAAAACTTACTCAATACAGCCGTTTCCATCTTCCGCACCTACCATCAAGTGAGCCCACTGACGGCCGTTGAAATCCAAAACCTTTACACCCTCATCGCCATGCGTTGGTGCACCAGCGTGGCTATCGCCGCTCACCAAATGGCCCAAGAACCAGACAACCCCTACCTAGCCATCAGCCAGCAGGGAGCCTGGATAGCATTGGCCCAATGGCGGCAAATTGACCCTCAAGTGGCGTATCACGCCTTCCAAATAGCCACTCAACCAGGATCAAAGAACACCACTACTGAGATAACAATCACCTAGCAAAAAGGAGAATTTCTAATGGACAACCTCACTAAAGTTGCTCCTGCCTTCATCGAAGATGAGACACGCACAATGGTCTGGAACTTATTCCTCAATGGCTCCAAACCAGTAGGCTATGATCCAGCCCTCATCCCTGCCTGGACCAGCCCCACTGCCTCCACTTTTGCCGCGCTGCACCTGGAACCTTGGCGGTTGCGCGTCTTCCCTGGCAGCGTCCTCATGGGGCAAGGGCGTGTCGTGCTAAACTGGCGAGCCTATCAATAAATAATATCGCCGCGCACGAAAGCGGCCGTTTCAGGTCGTTGCGGTGCCTCAAAAAAGGCCTCGGTATCCGCCACTTCCACCAAATGGCCGTCCAGCAAAAGGGCCACTCGCCCCGCTAACCGCCGTGCCTGGAAGATATTATGGGTCACGATGATCACCGTACTACCTATTTCTCGTGTGACCTGCCCCACAATTTGCTCGATAAGGCCGATATTATAAGGATCTAAGTTAGCTGTCGGTTCATCTAACAGCAGCACCTGCGGCCGCAAAACCAAGGCACGCGCCAAGGCCACCCGCTGCATCTCCCCTCCAGACAGCGTATGTGCCGCTGCTTGATGCAAATCAGATAGGCCCAATTGGCGCAAAACGGCCGTAATCTGTTCCATTCCATTTCTTTCGCCCCGCAAGCGCAAACCATAAGCCACATTTTCCAGAACTGAACGGCGCAATAACTGGGGCCGCTGGAACACCATGCTGATGCGCCGCCGCTGGCTCAAATCCGGCCAGTTCACCGTACATTCCTGCTGGCGAAACAGCAAACGACCCTGATGGGGCCGTTCCAAAAAGGCCAACAGACGTAAGAGGGTGCTTTTGCCAGCACCACTCGGTCCCACAACTGCCAGAATTTCGCCCTGCCTAATAGCCAAGTGGCGAATATCCAGCACGAGACGGCCATTATAAACCTGCGTCACGTTTTCCAGAGTATAAAGGGGTGTCATGCTGGCTGGCACTGCAATCTCACCACTCGGCTTGTCTCTGGCCTCACTTGCACCCGCTCATCCCAATGCTGCCCTACCACCCAAACAACCTGCCCATTATGGACGAGCAAAGGCCAATGCACCCGTGCCCGCGCTGGTATCTTGCGGTTGCTCATCAGCTCTTTGAGCTTCACCGTTTGCCCCTCCATGCCAAACGGCCGTAGCCGTTCCCCCGGCAAACGCCCCCGCACCACCAGTTTAGCCGACCCACCCACATCAGCAAATATCGTCCAAGCATCAGCATTTTGTTCGATCTGTTGGTGATCAATCTCATCCAACACTACGGCTGTTAACCGCCAACCACCCTTTAACAACACCTCACCTGGAATAGGCAGCTCTTGAGGCTGGCCATCTGCCAACTGGGGCAAGTCTACAGGCAGAGCCAAGGGATCACCTGAGATGGTGAGATGCTGATATCCGACCAGCAAAGCCAACTCGCCTGGCAGCCAAGCCTGTGCCCCTGTGTGGCCTCGTTCCGCAATCTCCTGCGCCTGCGCAATCGTGCGAAAACCAATCTCAGACATAAACGGCCGTAAGGCCTGCACCGCCTGCCGCAACGTGCGCCAGCGCAAGCCAAGTGGCAAAGCCAACCAGGCTGTCCGATCCAGTTGGATCGTATTCGCAGTTTGCTGATAACAAGCGGCCGTCCAGCTTTCTGCTACGGCCGTTTCTAACACCGCATAATCAGCCGTCACCGTCGCCGCCAACTGCTGCAAATGTCTATCAATTTGGGGATTATAGCTTGTGAGCAGGGGTAGCAGTTCATGGCGCACACGGTTGCGCAAGAAACGTGAGTCACGGTTCGATTCATCTTGTACAGGCTGCAACTGATGCTCTCGACAATATACCTCAATATCAGCACGAGTCGTGTGCAGAAACGGCCGTAATAACCAATAGGTATCAGCTCCAGGCAAGGGCGACACGGGCTGCATCCCCCGCAACCCAGACAAACCAGTACCACGCAAAAGGTGCAGCAACACCGTCTCCGCCTGATCGTCTGCATGATGGGCTACCAGCACAGCTTGAGCTCTCTCTTCAGCAGCCACCTGAGCCAAGGTACGATAACGAGCCACACGCCCAGCTTCCTCCACAGAGATATGCTTCTGAGTGGCCAACTGAGCTACATCTACTTCCACAATATGACAGGCAAGATGCCAAGCAACGGCCGTTTCCCGCACAAATTGGGCCTCGGCCGCAGCCGACGGCCGTAAAAGATGGTTCACATGCACCACAACCAGGAAATGAGGTGGATAAAGTGACTTTAGGAGATGCGAAAGGGCTAACGAATCAGCACCACCAGATACACCTATGATCAGCTTGGCTTGGGGTGGTAAGAGAGACGGCCGTTCTTGGGTGAGGCGTGACAGAAACGGCCGTATTTGCTTCATCAACTTACTCATCACACATCAACTCCTACTAAAACCTTCAAAAAAAAAGACCCACAAGTGGGTCTTCTCCAATAGGGCGGGTGGGATTCGAACCCACACGGACTTGCGTCCGGCGGATTTTAAGTCCGCTGCGTCTACCATTTCGCCACCACCCCACACCCACAATTGTACCCAACTGTCGTACAGGTGCAAAGTCGTCATCTTCTATCATCCGGCCTTACATAATGTGACTTTGGTATGGTTTGACTGCTCTTTTTACAGCAGGTATAATGCTCTACGATTATCGGCTAACCTTAAAACAACAAGGAAGATATGCCCACTCATTCAGTCGCATCCAACAAAGATGTGGAAGTGAGTTACCTTTAGTAATGTTATGGGAAGGCTTTTCTACCTGGAGCCGAAGGTAATTAAATCCACCCGATAAGAGTATCAACTATGGCCCTTAAAGGGAATCTAAGTGATTTCACAACAACCCAGCTATTAAATCTCATCAATCTGGCTCGCAAGACAGGTACATTGGTGATTCAAGGCCAAGACACGGCCAATATGGCCTTCCGCGAAGGTAAATTAATCTATGCTTACATGGGACAAGGAGAAAGCAATCTCGCCATCGTCCTACATAGTGCTGGGAAGCTGTCCGAAGAACAATCACAAATCATCCAAACCCGCGCTCGCGGCACAAGTGACAAGCAGCTAGGCCATATGCTCATTCAAGCTGGCTATGTTACTCAGGGTGACATCATTCAAAGCGTACGGCAATATGTATTAGATATCGTATACAAACTCTTCACCTGGGCCGATGGCCAATTCCGTTTTGATGCCAATATCTTGCCTTCGTCGGATCGGATCACTATTCCTATTGACCTAGAAAGTGTCATCATGGAAGGCAGCCGCCGCTTGAAAGAGTGGGAAGTCCTCCAAGACGAATTGCCCGATTTAGATATAACCCTTCGTTTCTCAGATCGGCCAGATGCCAAGCTTCATAATGTTAATTTGACTGTTGAGGAATGGCGGGTCGTTTCCTTTATTAATCCTCGCAATACAATCGAGCAAATTGCCCGTGCCAATAATTTAAGTGATTTTGAAATCCGCCGTATCGTTTATGGCATGTTACAAGCTGGCTTAGTTGAGTTTGTCTCCAAACCAAGGCCCGTCAAGAAAAAGACAGACGACTCACCACGTCGGCGGCGCCAATCAACAGAGCAATCACCAGCCGTTAAACGTTCGGTGGTTGTGCGAATCATTGACCGAATTCGCAGTATTTAAGGGTAGTAGTTTATGCAAGCTGTCAAGATGGTAATCACCGGCCCATTTTCATCGGGTAAAACAGAGTTTATTGGAGCCATCAGCGAAATTGATGTCGTTTCCACAGAACGCAAAATTACAAGTAGTGCTGAGCGCATTAAGGATACGACAACTGTAGCTATGGACTTTGGCCGCATTACGGTTGGTGACGATCTTGTGCTTTACCTATTTGGCACACCTGGGCAAAAACGTTTTGACTTCATGTGGGACATTTTGTCTCAGGGCATGCTCGGCTTCGTGGTCATGGTGGACAGTACAAAACCTGAAACTTTTCGTGAAGCGAAACGAATTCTAGAAACGTTTGAGGGGTATGCAGCAACGCCATTTGTCGTCGGCGCCAATAAGCAAGACATGGAAGATGCTTGGGAACCAGAGGACTTGCGCATTATTTTGCGCCTGAAGCCAGACGTAAAGATTTTGCCCTGCGTCGCCACGGACAAAGAAAGCGTTAAGAATGTATTGCTTGAGTTGCTTTACTCAATTCTAGAACAAATAGATGAAGAGGGTGACTAAGGAAGCGACCACAAATAAGATTTTAAATCAAGGGGACGATTCCTCTAGCAATGGCCGTTTTCCCGCTAAACATGTGAAAAGCTAAAAACAGCCGTTGCCTAAGAGCTTAACGCCACGTTTACATCACCTTTACCCGCTTTTCACAGCTTTCAAATAGGGCTAATGCTACTATCATTGTGAATATGAGCATGCCCACCTACGGGTATACTTGTGTGTTAATTATTTGATTAGCCCCAACGTAGTGGAGTTGATTAATAAGGTAGAATATTCCCAAAAGCAGTGAGGGTGACGTGAGTTCCATTGTTACAGAACAAGGCATCTTACATTATGAATCCATTGGACGCGGCCAACCCATCATACTACTTCATGGTTGGATAAATTCATGGGCAGTGTGGCGAGATTATATGATCGCTCTGCCACAGATCGGCCGTTATCGTGTTTATGCCCTCGATTTTTGGGGATTTGGGGATTCAGCCAAAGGCACACGCACACAAATTGCATCATTCGAAATTTCTAGTTATGTAGAAATGGTGTACCAGTTCATGGACAGTTTGGGTATTCAGCAGGCCCCGGTCTTTGGGCACTCAATGGGGGGCACCGTTGCCCTGCAAATGGCTCTGACCTATCCTGAGCGTGTCAAAAAAGTCGCTGTTGTGGGATCCCCGATTGTGGGCACTTCCCTCAATCAATTTTTGCAATTAGCCGGGTATGGCTGGATCGCCAGATTGGTTTGGCGTTATCCAATTATGTTGCACTCGCTCATGCGCTTTTTGCTGGCAAAAGATAGCAAAAAAGTGCGTACGATGATATTCCGTGATGTGCAACGAACCACTATTGAATCTTTCTTTCGTAGTATTGGCGATTTGCGAGACACGGACCTGCGTGAAACATTGCCCTCATTAAAGGTTCCCACATTAGGCATCTATGGTGCTAATGACAATATTGTGCATCCCAATAACGCTAAATTGCTGAAGGAAAGTGTTGCTTCAGCCCAAGTAACCATGATGGCTCGCTCGCGTCATTTTCCCATGACGGATGAACCAGATCATTTTATGAATACATTGAATCTCTTCTTAAATAACAGCTCAAATTAGGGGGTCGTCCACAAATAAGCAGAGTGAATGAAGAAATACTGGTAGTAAAGGAAAACCAAAAGAAGTTGTATTATCCCAATAAAATGGGACGTATTGTTCTAATTGCAATGGAAAACATCATGGGCAGACATGGTGTCAATGCGATTCTCAATCTAGCCTGTCTATTTCATCTCGTTGACAATTATCCCCCT
The DNA here is from genome assembly GCA_965223555.1 of Promineifilaceae bacterium (SeqCode). Lineage (GTDB taxonomy): Bacteria > Chloroflexota > Anaerolineae > Promineifilales > Promineifilaceae > CBDCWU01. Next base: position 467,128 of record CBDCWU010000005.1, on the reverse strand, counting down.
AATAATCTTGATCTCGGTTTTACATTTGAAGATTTCAGCAAGGTTCAGCAAACAATTGAAGATATGTACGGTGTGCGTGGCGGGCGTGGGTTGGCTTTGCGAGCTGGTCGTGAAACATGGAAGTATGCCCTCAAAGAGTTTATGCCTGTGCTGGGTATCACAGATTTGGCCTTTCGCACCTTGCCCTTGAGTATTAAGATCAAGATTGGGCTAGATGTTTTTGCTCAAACATTTAATAGATTTAGTGACCAGCAAGTGCGCTTGGGAGAAGATGAGCGGGGCTATTTATGGATCATTGAGCAGTGCCCTATTTGCTGGGAACGGACCTCTGAGGCACCTTGCTGCCATTTAGCAATTGGTCTGCTGGAGCAAAGCCTAGATTGGGTGAGCCGCGGGCGACGTTTTTTGGTGGAAGAGGTGGAATGCATTGCTACTGGTGATGATGCTTGTACGATTGTGATTTCTAAGAAACCGATTGCTTGAAAGTTATGCGACGGGTTATTTTGACGGAGACAAAACAAATAGCTCCATTTAATGAGCCAGCTCGGGATTTGCGGGTGCAAAATAAGCCTTTATGGCTTTGGCAGCGTGATCTACTGGCCGATTATACGACTGAGGAGCGGGAATATCCCAATTGGCAATTTGCTCAGAAGATTGAAAATGAGCCTGTCGAATGTTTGGTGCATCGTGATAATTTATTTTTCAATCGGGAATTAATTGATGCTTTTATCACTGACGCCCGCAACGGCCGTAAACCAGTTCGCCTCGCTTTTCATCAGGAAGACCCAGCCATCGCTCAACATGTACGGCCGTTAACCCATTCCCTGTTTCAACAAGGCGATTTACTTTTGGCCGATATGTGGTATTTGCCACAGGGTGTTGCCCAAAGCGTCGAGGCCAAGCCACTGGTCGTTGACACTCAGGCTAGAGAGCGCGGCTACTACCACGTACCACCCTACATGGCCACCGATTATGGCGATTTGCTCTATCAATTACCCCGACGTGCTTTTGTTTTGGTCGAGAATTGGACACATCTCTTTGTAGCTGACATTTTGTTTGGTGTTTTTGGGCGTGGGGCCAATGTAGAAGACAAAATTAACGAAGACTGGCGGTTTAAGCTTAAAGTCTTAGGTCAGGCCCTGTGGGAATATAAACAGGTGCGCTCTTGTTCAGAAATGGTGCAAGTAGGGCATAATGTAAATATCGATCCCACCGCTACGATATTAGGCCCCACCATCATCGGCGACAATGTGACAATAGGGGCAGGAGCCGTTATTGATAATTGCATCATTGGCAGTAATGTAACTATTTCTCAAGGATGCCAACTGATGCTGAGTGTAGTCGGTGACTACTGCTTCTTGCCCTTTCGAGCCGCCCTATTTATGACTACATTAATGGAAAATTCGATGGTGGCCCAAAATACTTGTTTGCAGCTATGTGTTGTAGGTCGTGACTCTTTTATTGGGGCTGGCACAACTTTCACAGATTTTAATGTGCTAGGTGGCCCCTTGCGTACAATCGGCCGTTATGATTCTGAGCTTGAAGACACTGGCCTGCTAGTGCTGGGTGGCTGTGTGGGTCATCATTGCCGTCTAAGTGCCGGTTTGGTTATGTATCCAGCCCGTACTGTGGAGTCAGATGTCGTTTTATTGGCTTCAGACAAGCGACGCTTCATCAAATCAAATATCCGCTTTGAAGACAGTGATCACCACACTTTTTCGGACAAATATGATTACCCGCGTTGGTATCCCCGACAGGATCAGTAATGATTGAAGATTCATTTGCTTTCATTATTCATCCTATTGATCCCCAGCGTGATGTGAGCCGAAAATTTCCCACTTTGGGCAAATTGCCGGTTTGGTTGATTGATTTTCTCAGCCTGTTCTTTCCCCCAGTCTTCATTTCAGAGATTACAGGTATCCAATCAGAGGCCAACGGCCGTCTTCTTCAGGGCTGGTTCATCGCCTGCCCCCTTACGCCCAAACGCATGATGACCCTACCTGCAAACATTGTCTACAGAAAAATTATTCAGACCGGCCGTTTGGCACAACGACTTAATGCCAAAATGCTAGGGCTGGGAGCCTTCACCTCTGTTGTTGGTGATGGTGGTATCACAATTGCCCAACACCTAGACTTGCCCGTGACCACTGGTGACAGTTACACTATCGCGGTTGCGGTCGAAGCCATCGAAGAAGCAGCACGGCTGTTAGAAATCCCTTTGGCAACCACAACCGTCGCTATTGTTGGTGCTAGCGGCACTATCGGTTCAGTCTGTGCCCAATTATTAGCTGGTCGCGTCAACAAAATGATTTTGATCGGCCGTCGTCAACCCAAACTACAAGAAGTTGCTGCCAAAACCAAGACCCTACATGATACGAACATCACCATCACCAGTGACATGAACCAACTTAACCAAGCCCAACTGGTCATTACCGTCACAAGTGCTATCGATGCAGTCGTCGAAGCCGATCACTTGAGGCGTGGAGCGATCGTCTGTGATGTCGCACGGCCCCGTGATGTTTCCATTCAAGTTACCCAGCAACGACCAGACGTCCTAGTTATCGAAGGCGGTATGGTAGCTGTGCCAGGAGCAGTGAATTTTGGCTTCAATTTCGGTTTTCCGCCTAAAATGGCTTACGCTTGCATGGCAGAAACAATGGCACTTGCATTAGAGCAACGTTATGAATCCTATACCTTAGGCAAAGATATAGAATTGTCACAAGTGTTGACAATTGATAAAATCGCACAGAAACATGGTTTTAAGCTTGGTGGCTTCAGAAGTTTTGAACGCGCTATTACGGATGCTGAGATTGCAAAGATCAAAGCATATAGTCACTCAAGCAAAAAAATAGATCATCAAACAAAGGTTAGTGGTCAACATCTCGTTGACTCCATTCCCTTATAAAAAGGAAGAAACTCATGAGTAACGGCCGAATTTTAGTAGTTGAAGACGATTTCGATATCTCCAACATGTTAAAGATCTTCTTCACCGGGCAAGGTTATCATGTAGAGGTCGCGGCAAGAGGTAATGACGCCTTGGAGATTTGTCAGAGAAAATTACCAGACCTCATCGTGTTAGACATCATGCTGCCAGATATGGATGGTTATGAGATTTGTCGTGTTTTACGCACCACCACCCGAACCAGTCATATTCCAATTATCTTTTTAACTCAGAAAGATGAGCGTAGTGATCGTATCCAGGGGCTAGAGCTCGGGGCAGACGACTACATTACCAAACCCTTTGACATTGAAGAGCTAAAACTGCGCGTGCGCACCGCAATCCGAATTCATCAACGCCAAAACATGACCGATCCCATCACCGGTATGCCGAGTGGGAAACTTATCGAAAATCAGCTTCGTACACTCATGCAATCATCAAATTGGTCGCTCTTGTTACTAGGTATAGACCATATTGCCCCCTTCAGCAACGAATATGGTTTTGTGGCAAGTGATGAGGTGCTACGGTTCATCGGTCTATTGCTTAATGAAATCGTAGCCCAAAAGGGCACTGTTGATGATTTTATCGGCCATGCTAGCCGGGACACCTTCATTTTAGTAACCAAAACAACAAATGTGAATGATTTAGCTGAAACATTGCGCCAGCGATTTAATGAAGAAGTCCAATCCCATTACAACTTTATACACCGTGAGCAAGGGGGTATCACCCTAGAGGACGGTTCAATAGCACCTTTGATGCAATTATCTATCGGCATCGTAACAGATAAACAAGGTTTTTCAGATATCCGCGAAATCACGGAAGCTGCAGCAGAATTAAGACGCCAAGATCAAGGCAAATAAATGGAGCTTTTGTAAGAAGTAACTGTCTTGGTTGGCACACAACAATGGATACACAACTCACACCGGATATGCCCTGGCAGTTTTTTAATAACCTAAATGAAGGCGTTATTGTTGCCACAACTAGCGGTTTGATTGAATATGTGAATCCTTCCGCAAAGAGCTTGCTGAGTATAAGTCAGGAGGTGTCCTCGCTAGATCAACTATGCCAACTCGTGCATACCGAAGATGATTGGCAATTACTCAAAAAGGAGACCGGATATCAAACTGTTTGGCAAATAGCCGATAAACCAGTCCGCATTGAATCTAATCGGTGGCAAGACTCTACGACGGACCTATTACAAATATTAGTTAATCCAGTGCATCCGTCTGAAACAACTGCCTCAGTCGAACAGTTGGCCACGCTAGTCTTCATTAATAACGAACCAGATTTAGACAAAAAGTTACAACTTATCGTTAATGGTCTCCAATCCGTAGGCTGGGATCGTGTAATTCTCAGTTTACGCGATAGTGAATTCAGGTCTACTAAACTCATTGGCAGCGGTATCACAGAGGCGGAAATGAAGCATCTATCGGAAAATATGCTTCCTACTGATGCTTGGCTTGAGCTTTTTGATGATGAGAAGTACCATCATTTTCGTCGTGGTTCCTGCTATTTTGTACCAGAAGAAAGCAATTGGCTGCAAAATTATCTGGCACAAGCTTTGCCAGATCAACAAGCCACCAATACGAATGTACAAAGTTGGCATTCTTTGGATGTACTTTGTGTGCCTCTTTACAATTACCAGAAAGAAAAGATTGGTTTAATCGGGTTTGATCGGCCGAAGAACGGCCGTCGGCCTAACCATCAAGACCTGCAAATCATCGAACTATATGCACAATTCGCTGCCTCGGCCATTGAGAACTCACAAATCATCAGAGACGCCTTAGGACGCACACAAGGACTAGAGCTATTAATTGAAGCTAGCAATGTACTCTCTAGTACATTAGACCGTAACATGCTTTTGGCTACAACCGGCCAATACCTGCTTCAAGTTGCTCAGGCACAAGGATATACTATCTACCAATGGCAAGCCGCAGAGCACTGTTTAACAGTCATCGAAGACTACACACGAAGGCCTCACGCCCGGAAGTTGCGTGCTGATACACATATCAAAGAGATAGAGCTGCAACAACTCACAGACCATGTCCAACCACTCATACGCCAAATAAATGATGGGGAAAAGCCTATAATTTATCAGCCAACTTGGCTCAAAGAGCCATACACCACTATTTTGCTGCCAATTATTGTTGCTGAAGAAATCTATGGTTTCTTCCAGTTGTTCATCCGCGATGAGAAACAAGCGATTGAACAGAATCAACTACAACTTCTCATTGCTCTATCTAATCAAGCCAGTGCTGCCTTAGAAACAGTTCTCATTTTCGAGGATACATATGAGCGGGAACAGTTCTACAATGCCTTAGGCAGTGTAAATTTGGCACTCAACAATACCCTTAATTTGCAAACCATCTTGAATCTCATCTGCCGCGAAAGCCTTCAGATTTTCAATGTAGATGGCGCATACATATGGCAGCAGCAAGCAGATGGATCGCTTACAGGCAGTGCCGCCCAAGGGGCAGGACAAAAAGAATTTTTAGGGCACAACATCCCCTCAGTAGACAGCCAAGCGTTCGTCAATGTCGTTATACGTCGGAGTCAGCCAACGTTCATCAATAATATCAGTCAGATTGACGACATTTATTTAGAATTACCACAAAAGGAATACATCCAAGCCGCTTTGGGGGTTCCTCTGGAGCAAGAGGGACAAAATATTGGTATTCTGATTCTGGTAGATAAAAACAATCCCAATCGCTTTAGTGACAAAGATTTAACAAAAGCCTCTCTCTTCGGGGTGCAAGCCGCCATTGCTTTACAAAACGCGAAGTTGTTTGAAGGACTGCGTCAGTTTAATGAGGAGCTAGATTCACACGTTGCTGAGCGCACTCATGCCTTACATGAAGAAAGTACACGTGTAAAGATTTTATTACGCATTACGTCAGAGCTTTCTGCCAGTCTAGATCAAAGCCGTGTACTCAATCGGGCTTTAGATTTAGTCAATGAAGTGGTCAATGCAACACAGGGTGTCATTTTGCTCATCGATCAAGAGAACGACGAACTCATCTTCCGTGCCTCATTTGGGGATGACAGGCCCCTACCCACCCAAGGCTTGCCCTCTGGAATGATGCGTGGTGAAGGGTTAGCAGGCTGGATGATCGAGAATCGTTCTTCAGTGATCGTACACGATACATCAGAGGACCCACGCTGGGTAGAACGCGAGACAAGTCGTAATATCCGTTCTGTTCTAGCAGTACCGCTCATCAGCAGCGAGGAAGTTATTGGTGTCCTCATGCTGTTCCATTCTCGTCTATCAGCTTTCACATATCAGCAGTTGGATTTAGTGGAGGCAGCAGCTATTCAGGTTGCCAACGCCATCAATAATGCCAATCTATATCTATTAATTCGTGACCAAGCTGAACGAATGGGGACTTTGTTGCGCGAGGCGCAAGTGGAAGCGGCTAAGAGCCAAGCCATTTTAGAAAGTATTGCTGATGGTGTTTTGGTCGCTGATGCTTATAGTGACATTACTCTAGTCAATCGAGCTATCACAGCAATTTTGAATATACCGCGTGAAGAACTCATTGGTAAATCTGTTAAAGAGTTATTGGGTCTTTATGATCATTCGGCTGAGATTTGGATTGCTACGCTTGAAGATTGGGCCAGGAATTCAGATTTAATTAATCAATGGTCAGTTTTGGAAGATCGTTTAACCTTTGAAAAGAAGGTTGTGAGTGTCCATTTATCACCAGTGTTCGTTGGCAACTCCTTTTTTGGCACGGTCTCAATTTTCCGGGATATTACGAAAGAAGTTGAGGTGGAGAACTTGAAGAGCGAGTTTGTGTCTACCGTCTCTCATGAGTTGCGGACACCAATGACCTCAATTAAGGGTTATGCTGATTTGATGCTAATGGGGGCGGCAGGCCAACTGACAAATCCTCAAACACGCTATTTGCAAGTCATCAAGGGTAATGCTGATCGCTTGCATGATTTGGTCAATGATTTATTGGATATTTCAAAAATTGAAACGGGCAAGACAAAATTAGATTTACGGCCGTTAGACATTCCACAAATCGTTAATCAAGTTATCAATGAGCATGTGCGTGGCCTTATCCAAGCTGAGGATAAACATTTAGAGATTTCTGTGAATATGTCATCCTCTTTACCTCTTGTGAATGGAGACCAAGCGGCCGTTATCCAAATTTTAACCAACCTGCTTGATAACGCCTTCAATTACACACCCGAAAATGGGCAAATTCAAATTCAGGCACAAACGAGGGACAATTACGTATATATCAGTATACATGATTCCGGCATTGGCATTTCCCCAGAAAACCAAGCCAAAATATTTGATCGATTTTTCCGGGCTGACGACCAAATTGTCCAGCAAGTACGCGGGACAGGTCTAGGATTGGCTATCGTACGAACCCTTATTGAAATGCATGGGGGAGAGTTAAACGTGGAAAGCGCACCCAATGTGGGCAGTATTTTCACTTTCAATTTACCGATTGTGGTTGAAGATGGTGATGAGCCAGCTCAACCACCAGAAATAGTAGAACATTAGAACGCGAGAGAAATATGACAAAAATTCTCATTGCAGAAGACGATCATGATATTCGTGAACTCATCGTACTAACCTTACAGTTTCACGGATTTGATGTTACGCCTGCACAAGATGGCGCAGAAGCCGTCGAAATTGCCCCTACGGACAGTTTTGATCTTATTCTCATGGATGTAAGAATGCCCCGCATGACAGGTTATGAAGCATGCAAACAGCTTAAATCCGATGAAGCAACTCGTGATATCCCCGTGATATTCTTGTCTGCCAAAGGTCAAGAAACTGAAATCACAACAGGATTAGATGCAGGTGCAGCCGATTATATATTAAAGCCATTTGCTCCCGACAAATTGATCGGTACTATCCGCAAAGTCTTAGGCACTTAGTCAGATCGGTGGTAGGAGTATCTTAAGCACCACATGAGCATCACAACTGTCGGCAGTCAACTCGTTCATTACGAGGTTTTAGGTCGAGGCAAGCCTCTCATCTTTATACATGGATGGCTTGGTTCTTGGCGCTATTGGTGGCCAGCCATGCAAGCCATCTCTCCCCATTGTCGAACCTATGCTTTCGATCTGTGGGGTTTTGGTGACTCTAGCAAGTACGAGGCACAATATTCACTGCCGGCCTATGTGGCCATGCTCAAAGAGTTTATTTCTCGACTTAGCATTTCGACACCTGTCATTTTGGTCGGGCATTCATTGGGAGCGGCCGTTGCCCTCAAATATACGACAGAGTTCTCAGATGACGTTGACAGATTAGTCACCGTGGCCCTGCCTGTTCAGGGAAGCAATATCAACAGCCGCTTAACTAATTCCGATCCTGATCTCATATTATCGAGGGTTTTGGGCAAAGCCAATAGTTTTTCTGAAGTGGAAACTGAGGTTCGGAAAACCGATCAAACTGCGATGAACCGTTTAGCTGGCGAGTTATCAGCCACCAATTTTGCCTCTAGACTTATGGAATGCCCCCGTCCGGTCTTAATGGTCTTTGGTGAACAAGACCCAATCGTGCAGCCACCTTCTGGAGATTATTATCACTTACAAAAACCGGGCAATAATCGTTACTATGTAGGTTTGAGTGAATGCAATCATTTCCCTATGCTACAGGAGAAGGCCAAGTTTAATCGCCTACTAATTGATTTTATTTTGGCCAAGGGAGATGCACTGAAAGATTTGTCGGAGAAAGAGTTCTGGACACGACGTACCCGTTAACCGTGTTACCAATAAGCCGTGAAAATCCATAAAGCAATTATTTATCGTGGGTGGTTTTGGTCGGCTATATGGCTATTGCTAGGGTGCCAAACTCAACCAACGGCCGTTCTCCCCACTAGTCGCCCATCTGCTACCGCCACCATCACCATTGGTAATCCCACTCCCACTGACAGCCCTACCTTGCCCGCTGCACCTACCATCTCACCGCCAGCCATTGCTACCAGCCTCCCTACCGCCGCCGCTGCCGATACATCAGTACCACCGCTGCCTGCAACAACAACAGTCCAAACTGTGCCTGGACTCATAGGACCAGATAATTTCCCCGATAATGTTAACCCATTAACTGGTGAAACTGTGAATGATCCTGCCATGTTGGCCCGCCGCCCCTTAGCTGTAAAAATCTCTAATGCACCGCCCATTGTGCGTCCTCAATCAGGCATCAACAATGCTGACTTGATGTTTGAACACTATGCAGAAGGTGGATTGACACGATTTACGGCCGTTTTCTACAGTCAAGATGCTGACCCCATTGGTTCTGTGCGGAGCGGTCGCCTGCTCGATCTAGAAATACCCAAAATGTATGATGCTGGCTTTGCTTTCTCTGGTGCCTCTGGTCCGCTTAAACTCCTCTACCGTGATTCCATATTCTTTGATCGCGTTATCTCACCTGATTATGGGCATGGCGGCTTCTTCCGCGTCGAAGACCCCAATAAGGCCTTTGAACATACTCTTTTTACTAGTACAAACAATCTGCGCTGGATTTTGGAACAGCGTGGGCAAAACACGCGACCACAGTTCACCAATGGCATGGCCTTCCGCGTAGAGTCACCAGCCTCAAACACACCAGTTAGCAGCTTGGAAATCATTTATCAAGGCACAAATGTGTTTTGGTCGTTTAATGGAGCAGACGGCCGTTACTATCGCTGGACAGACGGCAATCCACATTTAGATGCCAACAGCGGCCAACAAATCAACTTCAAAAATGTAATCGTCTTGGCGGCTCACCATGAAGACACCGATATTTTAGAGGACAATGTGGGCGGCGGACATTATTCCATTCAAATTCAAGTTTGGGGTGAAGGGCCAGTCACCATTTTTCGTGATGGACAACGCTTTGACGGCCGTTGGCAGCGCCATGACCCCAACAGTATGCTCGCCTTCACCGATTTAGATGGCAATATCTTGCCGCTAGCCCCCGGCAACAGCTTTTTCCAAATTGTGCCGCTTGGTTTTGACCAACTCCTGGTAACACAATAAAATTCAGCAACCACATTTGTTATGAGGAGAATTCTGTGAAACTTGTTACTTATCAGCATAACGATCAAGTTCGTATTGGCGCATGGCGCAAGGATGGCATTGTAGATTTAACGGCCGTTGCTCCCGATATGCTCACACTCATCGAAATGGGGGCAGAGGGATTAGCCCTAGCCCAAAACCACCGTGATAAAGCAACAGCAACCCTCTCTTTAGAAGATGTCAAGTTGCTGGCCCCTATTCCCAACCCTCGTCGAAATATCTTTTGTCTGGGCCTTAATTATGCCGCCCACGCTGATGAATCCAATCGCGTCAAAGGTTTTGAGCTAGAATTGCCTAAATTCCCTGTCATCTTCACCAAAACGACCACCTGCATAAATGGCCCTTACGATGACATCCCCTATGACGCTGAAGTTTCTACAAGTATTGACTGGGAAGTCGAATTGGCCTTGGTAATCGGCCGTTCCGGCAAAAATATCAGCACCAAGGAAGCCATGAATTATGTCTATGGCTACACGGTTATGAACGACATCAGTGCCCGCGACCTACAGCGTGATCACAAACAGTTCTTCAAAGGCAAAAGTCTCGATGGTTCCGCACCTTTAGGGCCTTGTCTCGTTACCGCTGATTCTCTACCTAATCCTCACAATTTACATATCACTTCAAGGGTAAATGGCATCACCAAACAAACCAGCAACACTGAGCAGATGATCTTCAACATCCCCGCTACCATCTACCATCTATCACGCGGCCTGACGTTACTGGCAGGAGACATCATTGCTACCGGCACCCCCGAAGGTGTTGGCTTTGCTCGCACTCCCCCTGAATTCCTAAAACCGGGCGATATTGTCGAATGTGAAGTCGAAGGTATTGGCACAATTCGTAATCAAATCGGCGCAAAAAGGACCTAGTAGTTCAACAAACAAATATTATGTGATAGAGACATCGGAGTTCTCCAAAAATCCGATGTCTGGTATACGACAAAAGATCATTGTCGGATTACCGGTAATAATTGGCTCTATTTCCAGCGCGTCAAAATCGTTTCCCTCCGGAATAATTTGACAGTAAAGTAAAATAACACCACATCTATAATAGCTACAACCACGGCCATAATGATAATGGTGCGCTGATCAATCAAGATAAGACCCACCGATTGGCCAACGATAAAGAGAATAAGGGGCACAATGACAACGGCCGATACCTGTTCAGCCACACGGGGATCAGTCACTCGCGATGAGACCATCAGGCCAAAACTGACAGCCAACAGAGCCAATAATGGGCCAACAAGCAAAATAGCCAGCAGCCACACAGGCTGTGTCATTGTGCTAAAGACCACATCATTAACGATTAAGCGCACACCGATCAAATAGATGATAAAGGCCAACCAAGTAGCTACAATAGCAGGAATAATGGCCGCTAAGGCCTTGCCTATCAAAAGCTCCAAAGTCGTAATGGGTGTGGCTAAAAGCGGCTCTAAACTGCGGGTTGTTTTCTCACCCACCACACTGTAAGCAGCAATGGAAACGGGTATCGCTACAGGCAAGATCATCAACATCAAAGTGTATAAATTGAGCATGAATACGGATGCGCAATCAGCCTCACTTAGGCCTGTACACATTTCGCCCAAAAAAGCATCTGGCGTTTCGTCCATAACAGCCGCGTCTATATCCCCTGTGAAAAAAACAGTCAGCAAGGGCAAAGCCACCAAGATGATGGGCAAAAAAGCTACTGTAAACAGCACCAGCCGATTTTTGAATACTTCAGCCCATTCCTTGCCGATAATTGTCTTAACTTTGTCCATCGTCTTCATCCTTCACCAGTTGCAAGTAAACATCCTCTAAAGTGTGGCGTAATTCACCCACAAATTGAATATTCGCACCTGCTTGAACCAAGAGGCGAATAAGTTCAGGATTGTGGATTTCTGGATCATCCATAGCCAGCAACAATTTATTATCAACAGCTTTGGCTTGTTTGATATAAGGCAAGTCTTGCACGGCCGTTAAGTGAGATTCAGCTGTTTCAGCCAAATGCACCACCACTTGACGGCCGTAAAGCTGTTGGCGCAAAGCCATGGGTGAATCCACCACCCGCAGCTGTGTTCTAAATACAGCGACACGATCGCAGAGCCGATCCGCCTCAGCTAGGTTATGGGTGCAAATAAAGATCGTGCGCCCCTCCCCTTTGAGTTCGGCAATAAAGTCGCGCACAAGCTTGGAAGCCTCAGGGTCCAAACCCGCCGTTGGTTCATCCAAAAAGAGGACACGCGGCTCATGCAGCAAGGTTCGAGCAATCGCCAGCTTCTGTTTCATGCCCTTACTAAAGGTGCCAGCCGCATCATGGCGACGTTCCCATAGACCCAACATTTGTAGATATTTATCCACCTGTTTTTGGGATTCGTCCACTTCATACAATTTGGCATAAATCATCAAATTGCGCTGGGCTGTCAGGCGATCATACATACCAGGTGTCTCGGTCAAGATGCCTACATGACGCCGAATCTCTTGATCATCACGGCCGATTTCATAATTAAGCACGGTAGCCTTGCCTGCCGTAGGTGTAATCAAACAGGTCAACATCCGCACGGTCGTGGTTTTACCCGCTCCATTTGGCCCCAAGAAACCAAAGACTTCGCCCTGAGCAATGTCAAGAGTGAGCCGATCAACGACCGTGTGTTCATCAAACTTTTTTGTCAAATTCTCTGTCCGTATCATAATAAGATGTAATTAGGTAAATCTACTGCGCTCCAACATGTCAGCTTTTTCAGTTAGGCCAACCGCCTCTAGCGGTTTTATTTCCGGTAAAGGCTCTACCTCTGGCTCAACTGGTTCAGGCGTGCGCAACCAGAAGATAATGCCCACACTCAGGAGAGCAAAAACGCCAATAAGAGCCTCAGTCACAGTGGCATTCCAAGTTGTGATAGCAAAAACGGCCGTTGCATCCAACAACATATGCCACACAATCGCCAACCACAGCCAGCGTATCTGACCTCGCACAAACACCTGCATGACTAACAAAGACATGGCCAGGTGAGCGCATAAAGCGAAAAGCCGCTCCGCTGCACCCAATAAAATCATCGGCAGAGGTGTACTAAAAACGGCCGTGATCTGCTCTTGCAATAAAGGCATCTGTTCCGGTGGCACGGCATCCACAAACATGCCTTGCCGCATTAGGGCCAACGCCCCCACATTGACCGCACCCAACAAACCTAACAGAATCGCCTCAATGCCGCCATGGCCTGCGCCCAACATCAACCCCTTTCCCCAACTGCGGGCATCCTTAGCCCAAAAACGGTAGGTCAGATACCGTGCCCCCTCTTCAAACACCCCTGCTGACAAACCAGCAAAAAGAGATAGGATGACGAGATTGGAGAAAACGGCCGTGTCTGTTGGTAATAACTCCCATTTCTGCAAAATAAGCCAATTAAAAGGGATATGCAGCCCTTGGGCAGCCACAAAGGTCGCTGCTCCTATACCAAACAAGGCCCAGCCAGCCCCTCGCCACCGCGCAATCAAACGCCCTAAGACAATCGGCAGGGCAATCATTAGCAGAAAATTGAGGACAAAAATCACGTAAATCATAACAATCTGTACGCGCCAAGCATATCACAGTTGCGCTTTTTTTGAGTGGTGGGCTGTTGCCACCTTTAGTTAGATGTTAGTAATGAAGGAGGACTGCTGATAAGGATTGGCAGCCCCCAAGGAACTGCCAATCCTAGCCCCAATCTGCCAGGACGATTAGTCCAGCCAAAGTATAAACGACTCCCGTGACAAAACTGTTACAGGCTAGCAGCGTAGCTAAAAACAGCAAAAATGATGTAAAATGTCCAAAATACGCAATATGCGTTGCTCACTTTCAACCTAAAGGGTGATAATCAAAATAACTGTAGAATGTCTCAACTCACTATCACTTTGCTCGGATCACCACAAATTGAACTGGACGGGCAAGAAATCAAGGTTAGACGCAAAAAGGCTATGGCCTTGTTATCTTATCTTGCCCTTACAAACCGATCTGTCCGCCGGGAAACATTAGCAGCTCTTTTATGGCCGGAAGCTGGCGCAAGCCAAGCGCGAGCAGCCTTACGCACAGCATTGGCACATCTAACCAGGAAATTGGGCAAATCATGGTTTGATAGTCAGCGTCAGACAATAGGATTGCGATCAAGCAACAGTGTCTGGGTAGATATAGGCCTCTTTAGAAAATTATTAAGAATGTGTACTAAGCATGGTCATGCTATTGGTGCTCCTTGTCAAGCTTGCCTGCCCTTGATGACCGAAGCAATTGCTCTTTATCAGAATGATTTTCTGCTAGGCTTCACTCTTCCCGATAGTTCCCAATGGGATGAGTGGCAAAGTTATCAAACAGAGGTATTACGTCAAGAATTCATACAAACCTTAGCACAATTGGTTGGCTACTATGATCAGCATGATTTCCTAAAATCTGCTATTTTATACGCTCGACGCTTAGTAACATTAGACCGTCTAAACGAGCCGGCTCGCCGTCAGTTGATGACTTTGCTGCATAAATCTGGTCAAACGGCCGTTGCCTTACAACAGTATCAACAACTGAAGGCAGCACTTGAACAAGAACTAGGTGTTGTTCCCCAAGCAGAAACAACTCAACTTTACCATCAGATCCGCCAAATGGCATTGGAAAGTCCATCTTTTCCCAGCGAATCCCTCACGAATAACTTGCCCCAGCCTTTAACACCTTTTATTGGTCGGGAAACCGAGCTAGTTGAAATAAAGAGGCGCTTGCAAAATCCTAACTGCCGCTTACTCACTATTACCGGACCAGGTGGTATTGGGAAATCACGGTTAGGTCTGACAGCAGCCACACAATTGCAGCCTTTTTATCAGCATGGGGTCTGTTTCGTATCTCTAACCACTCTTGAATCATCTCAGCAATTAATGAGTGCGCTCGCCAGTGCCCTCAAAATACGTTTCTATGGCGCAGATGATAATCAAACACAACTTCTTAACTATCTGCGCGAAAAAGAACTAATCTTGCTGTTAGACAACTTTGAGCATTTGACGACTGAGACTGGGCTTTTAGCCACTATTTGCCAAAATGCACCGAGAGTCAAAATTATTATCACCTCTCGGATTAGTCTTAACCTGCAAATAGAGTGGCTTTATGAGATTGAAGGCTTGCCTCACCCGCAAATTGACAATGACGGAAAAGTCATCACTGCCTATGAGGCAGGAGAGCTGTTTATGCAACGGGCTTCTCATGTAAATGTCCGTCTTAAGCTTGAGGATGCTGAGCTAAAAGCAATCAAGCAAATTTGCCAGCTAGTCGAAGGATTCCCCTTGGGTCTTGAGTTGGCAGCAGCTCTCACCCGTGCCTTTTCTTGTAAAGCAATTGCTACGGAGATTACCCAAAATTTGGACTTCCTCACAGCTTCTGCTACCGACCTACCAAAACGGCATCGAAGCCTACGAGCTGTTTTTCAGGCATCTTGGCAACAACTGACGGCAGCTGAAAAGGCTATTTTTGTAAAATTGTCTGTCTTTCGTGGCGGTTTTACCAGAGAAGCAGCGACAGCTGTAGCTGGAGCCAACACTGCTGTTTTGTTGGGGTTGGTAGACAAATCATTTTTACGCCTTGTGACTTCAGAACGTTATGAAATTCATGAGGTGCTACGCTGGTTTGGCGCAGAAAGACTGGCTTTGTCACCAAGCCAAGAGGTAGAAGTGTATCAAAAACATAGCACCTATTACTGTCAAACACTAGCTGACAGAGAACAGCACTTCCAAGACGCACGTCAGCTTACAGTCCTAGATGAAGTAGAAGCGGATATAAAAAACATCCGAAGCGCCTGGCAATGGACCATCAACAACAAAAACCGGAACAATTTAGCACTAGCCATAGAAGGACTATATCAATTCTATAATCTACGTGGTCGTCCCCAGGAAGGAGCAACTATATTTGCCCAAGCCCATGATGCTCTAAAAGGCCATGCTGATATCGCTCTGGCTAAGGGTCTAATGCGACTAGGAGCTTTTAAAGGTGCTATTGGAGAATTTGAAATCGCTCAACAATACTTACAAAAAGGGTTGCATATCTCTCGTCTTTTGGCAGACAAAAAAGAAACAGCGTTTGCTTTGTGTCAAGTAGGCATAATCAATAAATCTAATCTTACTGCACGCACTTATTGGGAAGAAAGCTTAGCACTAGCGGAAGAAATCTCAGATAAACCTCAAATCGCTGACACTCTTAATTGGATGGCATTTGTCAATTACCAAAAGGGTGATTTGGAAACGGCTGTTAATCTTCTGGAAAGATGTCTAGCTCTTAGCCGTGAAACAAATAACGCCCATAGATTAGCCCACGCTCTTAACAATCTTGGTCTAATTTATGCACACTGGGGCGAAGATAGTAAAGCGTTGCAAATCCTTCAAGACGCTTTACAGATTCGTAAACAAATCCACGACTTGCGCGGTATAGCAGCTGGTTGTAATAACCTTTGTTATATTGCTATCAATATGGATGATTATGCTGCTGCCCATATCTGGGCAAAACAAGCTCTGATTCATTCAAGGGAATCAGGTGATAAATACTACATTGGTTTGGCTCTAGGAAATCTCAGTGAAATCGCCTTCTACCAAGGGCATTATAAGCAATCTCGCAAAATGTGTCAGGAATGTATCGAACTCTTTGAGGAACTAGACATATCTACCAGCCCCTATCTCAATATACTCGGTCAAATCGCTATCAAAGAAGCTGATTATGAATTTGCTAGGAATATCTTTCAAAAAGCATTAGACAAAGCCCCAAATACCCATCTATCTCTAAATATTTTGACGGGAATTGCTTCTATCATGGCACATGATGATTTATTGGAAACAGGCATCGACCTGCTCCAATTTATTTTACAACATGAGGTTACTGAATCATTTGTAAAAAACCGAGCTGCTAGCCTTTTAACCAAGTGGCAGCAGAGTTCTTCATTTGCCCAGGCACAACTACCCCCCTCCAGAAAATTATCATTGATTGAATGGATCGAAGAAGCAAAACGTCTATTAGTACAGGTCTAACCATCAAGCAATATAATAGCTTAAGGTGCTTTGTGCTTAATATGCAATTGCCCTTCCTAAAAAGATTTTAGCTTACCAAGTTACGCCATCCACGATACAATAGAGGGATGAGCCAAATGCTGAACGGCCGTTACACAATAGCCGAACAAATTGGTCAGGGTGGAATGGGTACTGTCTATCGTGGTCATGATCAACAAACGGACATACCAGTCGCCATCAAGCAGATCAAGGCCGCCATTGCGGCTGATCCAATTTTTGCTGAGCAATTCGACCGTGAAAGAGAGGCTCTTCAGCAACTTAACCACCCCCACATCGCTCAACTACTCGAAGCCATTGAAACAACAGAGGGCGAAACCTATCTGATCATGGAGTATGTGCCAGGTGGTTCCCTTGCCAGCTTCTTAGAATCAGGCCCGCTCCCTATTGAACAAACCGTTGAAATTGCCCTAGGGCTGGCCGATGCCCTGCAAAGTGCCCACCAAATCAATATCATTCATAGCGATATTAAGCCCCATAATGTGCTTTTGGCCGCTGATGGCACACCTCGCCTAATGGATTTTGGGGCAGCCCATGTCCCTCAGGCCGCCCAACCCTCCCAATCCACGGCAGCTCTAGGGACTTATGCCTACATGAGTCCTGAGGCCTGTCAGGATGAACCATTAGACACCCGCACCGATATTTGGTCGTTTGGGATCTTGTTGTATGAGATGTTGGCAGGTCAACGGCCGTTTGACCACCCCAACCTCTCCCATCTCACCCTGGCTATCATTACCGAGTCGCCCCCTGATTTGCAGGCGTTGCGACCAGAAGTCTCGGATCGTCTAGCCGACCTCATCTATCGGATGCTCACCAAAGACCGCAACTGGCGCATACCAAAAATGAACTTTATCATCACCGAACTCGAAGCCATCTTCTTCGGTGATGACAAAATAGACACTGGTTACCTGAGCCGAGAAGTCACACTGGGCGACGAACTGCCTCACAATTTACCCCTGCTGACGACACCTTTAATTGGCCGGGAAGAGGAACTAGCTGAATTAGAACGGCTGCTTCTCGATCCTGCCTTTCGTCTGATAACCCTTCACGGCCCCGGCGGCATCGGTAAAACAAGTCTGGCGCTACAAGCTGCCCATAACTTTTTTGAAGCCTATCAAAGCACTATTTACTTTGTTGATCTCTCTAGCATTGACAATCCCGAACAGATAATCACCGCCATCGCCGATGCCATTCAGTTCAATTTCTTTGGTTCCTTAGACCTGCAAATGCAGCTCATCAACTATCTGCAAAACAAAGAAATGCTGTTGATTCTGGACAACTTTGAACAAGTAACTGAGGCAGCCAATTTACTGACAGAGATTCTGTTTCAAACCTTCGACATCCGTCTATTGGTCACATCCCAAGACAGGCTCAACTTGCTGGAAGAGTGGCGTATGCCCGTGTTTGGCTTGTCAGTTCCCGAAGCGGCAACTTATGACGGCTTGCTTAAGGCGCCTGCTGTACAACTTTTTCTACAAAGTGTACGTTATATGCAACCCAGTTTCGTGCCCACCGAGACAGAAATACACACAATTCATCAAATTTGCCAACTCGTAGATGGCTTGCCCTTGGGCATCAACTTGGCCGCAACCTCTATGAATATCTTAACCCCCTCTGAGATTGTGCGACAAATCCGGGTCGGGGCAGATGTTTTGGCGGTGGGTTCCCCAGATCTGCCTGCCCGTCACCGCAGTTTACATTCCGTTATGCAATATTCATGGATGCTGCTGGATGAGGCGGAAAAGCGGAATCTGCAATACCTTTCGGTCTTCCGTGGTGGGTTTGAGCGAGATGCCGCCCGCCAATGTAATATCTCTTTGCAAACATTAAATAGCCTGACAGATAAATCGCTGCTCAAACGCTCCCCTGAAACGGGACGGTATGAGATACAAGGCATGTTGCGTCGTTTTGCCGGGGACAAGCTGGCAGAACGGCCGTCTGAGGAAATCACCGCCCGCCAACAACATGCCACCCACTACCTTCAATTTTTGCAAACCCGCGAAACCCATCTATTGGGAGAACGCCAACAGGCAGCCCTGCGTGAAATAGACCTGGAAATTGCCAATATCCGAGCCAGTTGGCAATGGGCAGTAAGCCAGAAAGATCGCCAGGGCATTGATATAGGGCTAGAAGCCCTGTATCACTTCTACCAACTACGCAGTCGTCAAAAAGAAGGCGTGGACATGTTTACTCAGGCTTTTGAAGCTCTGAAAGATAAGGTTGATATTACTTTTGCCAAAATTCTAACGCGGCGTGGCGCTTTTAATAGAGTTATCGGCGAGTTAAATGAAGCTCAGCAGCAATTCCAAGAAAGTCTACGAGTGGCGCGTTCACTAGACCATAAAAGAGAAATTGCCTTTGCCCTGTGCCAGTTTGGTATAGTCAACAGAGCAGATCCTAAAGCACTTTCATACTGGGAAGAAAGTCTTACATTAGCGGAGGAAATCACAGACAAGCCACTAATAGCTGATTCACTAAATTGGATTGCATTTGCTCACTACCAAGAGGGCAAATTAGAAACAGCCGTGCAGCTTTTAGAAAAAAGCTTAAAGACCCGTCGTGAAATGGATAATGCTCATGGCTTAGCCTCATGTCTAGCCAATTTGGGTATCATCTATGCCCATAGGAATGAAGATGAAAAGGCACAAAAAGTCCTAAAGGAAGCTCTGCAAATCCATAAACAGATCAATGATTTACGCGGCCTGGCAGCTGCATGCAATAATCTTTGTTATATTGCTATCAACGCAAAAAATTATCGCACTGCCCAGATTTGGGGACAACAAGCTCTGGCTTATTTACGAGAAGTCGGTGACAAACGGGGCATAGGGGAAGCTTTGGGCAACCTAAGTGAAATTGCTTATTATCAAGGTGATTACCAACAATCCCATAAAATATGTCAAGAGTGTATCAGCTTATATCAAGATATGGGCTTATCTACAAGCCCATATTTCAATATATTAGGGCAGATTGCTGTACAAGAGACCAACTATGATTCTGCCAAACAATTCTTCCAAAAAGCAATAGAGCAGGAGCCAGGCCCTGCTCTATCCTTGAACATATTAAATGGATTTGCCTCAATTCTGATACATCAAGGGCGATTGTCATCGGCAACCACTTTGCTCAATTTTATTGAGCAACATGTAGCCAGCGAGCCTTTAGTGAAAGAACAGGCCGTCAAACGATTAGGTGAATTACGAGCACAGTTGAAAGAAGGACAATATGAAGCAGCCCTGGCCCAAAATCAACAGTATACTTTATCGGATTGGATTGAACAGGCTAAAAATTCGACTCTGCACCTCGTTTGATAGGTATTCTTTCTCAATTTGTGACCTTATGCGATACGAGTTGACTAATCATTGTATACTATTAAGTAAGAAAATATGATTAGCAAATTATTTGTAAGGATGATGTATGTTTCGGCAGATAGTTGGTGTAATGGCAATGTAAGAGGAATGTTATGAAGAAAAAATTACTGCATATAGCAGTACTGTCAACAGGTCTGCTAGCTCTTGTTTTTGTTCTTGGGTTTTTATCGAATTCTACTCGCTCTCGGCAATCATATATTGTTCAAGGGCATAATACTGCTCAAGTCATTGATTTAGTTGAGGCACACCATGGCATAATTACCTCCAAACTGGATGCAATCCAGGGAGTAGGGGCATTATTGCCAGAAACGGCCGTTGCTCGTCTTCGCAACCATCATGCAATCATTCAGATTGTCCCTAACATACCCGTGTACACCGCCAATCAACAAGTTGCAACTGGTCAAAATCCTAACATGCCCACCGCAGACTATTCAGAAGTTGTCGAAGCCAATGAAGTTTGGGACTTGGGCTATACAGGTGCTAATGTTACTATAGCGATTTTGGACAGTGGACTCGATGCCAATCTACCTGGCATTAACAAAGATACCAACAACAATGCCAGAAATATCTACAAAGTAGACTTCTCCCCCGTCCCTACTAATGGCATTGACCTGAATGGGCATGGCTCTCACGTCGCTGGCATTATTGCCAACAGCCGCAAGGGAGAAGACCAAAATTGGAATGGTATCGCTCCCGATGTCAATTTAGTCAATATAAGAGTATTAGGTGAAGATGGTTCAGGCACTTATGAAAGTGTCATTCAAGGTATCCAATGGGCCATTGCCAACAAAGATGTCTATGACATTCGTATCATGAACCTCTCTCTTGTGGCTATACCCCAGTCACCATATTGGGCCGATCCGCTTAATCAGGCAGTTATGGAAGCCTGGGATGCGGGCATCGTTGTCATTGCTGCTGCTGGCAATAGTGGTCCTGAGGCCATGAGCATTACTGTACCAGGCAACAATCCTTATGTTATTTCGGTTGGAGCTTTCACAGACAACTACACATGGGATGAGTGGGATGATGACTATATCCCTCCCTTCTCTGCCGCTGGCCCAACCCTAGATGGCTTTGTCAAACCAGACATTATTGCTCCGGGTGCTCACATGGTTTCCACCATGCAGTCGGATACTTGGTTGGCGGTAACCCATGCTGCCTATAAAGTAGGTGGTACTCATTTCTCTATGGCCGGCACTTCTCAGGCAACAGCGGTTGTATCTGGTATCGTCGCTCTTCTGCTTGAGCAAAATCCTACGCTTACCCCAGATCAAATAAAATATCGTTTGATGCGTACGGCATATGTTTGGATTGATCCCGAAACAGGTGATGCTCCTTACAGCATATGGCAACAAGGTACAGGGCGGGTAAATGCTTTGAATGCTGCAATGACAACTACACAGGAAGTCGCCAATTATGGTATGGACTTGCAGTTTGACATCACAAATCCTATAACAGGTTATCAAGGTTTTTCTTATTACGATGCAGATCAAGATGCTTTCGTCCTATACGATGATGATCCAACAGCTTGGCCCGGTGGCTTCACAACATGGTCCAGTAGCATGACTACTTGGTCCGGTGGCTTCACAACATGGTCCAGTAGCATGACTACTTGGTCCGGTGGCTTCACAACATGGTCCAGTAGCATGACTACTTGGTCCGGTGGCTTCACTAGTTGGGCTGAAGGGTTTACAAACTGGTCTCAGGGCAACTTTGGAGAACAGTGGGAAGCCAACGGCCGTTCTCCTGCCCTCTCCATCCAAGATCATAACCCCTTACCTTGGGCTGGTCGCTATTCACAAGAATGGCTAGAAAGCTTTGCTGCGGGCGAACCGCCTCCCGTAACTTCTCCCGCCTCTATCCAACAGTGGGTCGAGGAGGAAGATTGGGCAAATCCGAAGGCTTTTTTGCCCTTTATCAGCAGCAACTAAGACCAAATAGAAGTCATTATCAAGACATCCGTTTTTTAGAAAAAACGGATGTCTTTTGTTATAGAGAAAAAGTTTATGAGTCAAAGAATGCAAAAAAGTGATGACGAATGGCGTGAACAACTGACCCCAGAGCAATATCGCATTACCCGCCAAAAGGGGACCGAACAAGCCTTCACTGGCGCCTTGTACAATAATAAAGAGCAAGGCGTTTATCAGTGCATATGCTGCGGGAGTGAGCTATTTAGCTCAGATACCAAATATGATTCAGGTTCTGGCTGGCCTAGCTTTTGGCAGCCCATCGCTGCTGATCTTATACGAGAAGAAGAGGACAATAGCTGGTTCATGCGCCGGATTGAGGTCGTTTGCGATCAGTGTGACGCTCATTTAGGCCATGTCTTTGACGACGGGCCACAACCAACTGGTTTGCGCTACTGCCTCAATTCGGCCTCACTCAACTTTGTCAAAAAAGATGAGCAAGACAATGAGTGAGTCACCCTCAGGCCAATAATTTGAGGAATTCTGTCTGGGTAATATCACCCAAATATTGAGTGATGTCTAAGTCTTGCAGAGCCTCAGCAACGGCCGTTTTCTCATAACGCACGCCTACCAAAAGTTGTTCCAAAGCTGCCACATCTTGGCTGCCGGTAAAATTACCATAGATTCTGATGCCTCGCACCACACCTTCCTTCACATCAATACGAACATCAACTTTCCCAGCTGTCAACTGTGCGCTTTGTTGTACATTGAACTGAGGCGAGCGACCAATATTCCACTCCCATCGCCGGTATCGCTCCTCTGCAATTCGTTCAACTTCTCGCCACTCATCCTCAGCCAACTGATATTCTGGTATTGTATCCCCACCGAAAATACCATGAAGCAATTTCTGCTTCATGGTCTCAATTGCCATGTCCTCAGTCAATAATTCCCGGATATTAACGACAAAATTGCGAATAGACTGTATAGCCTTTGACTCAATGCGTAGCTGACGCGGGTTCAAGGCCTTAAGCATATGCGTCAAATTGGTATCAAATAGCAAGGTGCCATGGCTAAACATTCGTTGTTTGGTCGAATATTGGGCATTGCCCGATATTTTTTTATTGCCCACAAAAATATCACTCTTCCCCCGTAGCTCCGCCTCAACACCCAAATCATGTAACACTTGTATTACCGGTTTCGTAAATTTAGCGAAGTTGTGTAAATCGTGACGGCCGTTTGTGACAAAACTAAAATTCAAATTCCCCAAATCATGATACACGGCTCCTCCGCCCGACAGGCGACGGACCACATGAACCTGATTGGCTTCCACATAATCGGGATCGATTTCCTCAATCGTATTTTGATTGCGGCCTATAATGACCGCTGGCTCATTCACGTAAAACAGCAAAATTGGCTCATCAACCTGCACATTGCGCAATAAATGCTCTTCAAGAGCCAGATTCAGGCGCGGGTCTGTTAGATTTTGGTTATCTACAAACAGCATCACAACTTCTCCCTGAAACTAGGCCATTGCCGCCATTTTCTCGCCAAACGCCTGCAAAGCTTGTACACGGCCGTTATCCGCCGCCTCCGTATACACCCGCAACACGGGTTCCGTGCCAGACGGCCGTATCAACAACCAACTACCATCTTCCAAATAATACTTCACACCATCTGTCGTCTGTACATCCTCCACCGCTACCCCCTCAATTACCGCCGGAGCCAAATCAACCAACATCTTAACCATTTCCGCTTTGGCAACTGGCCGGGTCAGCTTCATATCCGTCCGCGCATACTGGGCTGGGCCATACTTTTGCAACAAGTCCGCCACTAATTCATGCAAAGGGACATGCGCCTCAGCCATCACCTCCAGCAATAATAGGCCCATTAGCACGCCATCTCCCTCAGGAATGTGCCCTTGCACACTCATCCCACCCGATTCCTCACCCCCCATCAACACATCATCCGTCAACATCAAATCAGCTATATGACTAAAACCTACTGGTGTCTCCACCAAAGGCAGATCATATTGAGCCGCAATCCGATCAATCATGCGCGTCGTAGACACTGTGCGAACCACCTTACCACGCCAACCCCGCTTTTCGATTAAATAGCGTAGTACCAATGCAAAAATGCGATGTGGATCCACAAAATCACCATGAGCATCCACCGCCCCAATGCGATCCGCATCCCCATCGGTGGCTAAACCGATATCCCAATGCCCTGCCTGAATGGTGGAGATGAGCAACCCCAGATATTTGCCAATTGGCTCTGGATGGATGCCACCAAAACCAGGATTCATTTGATGGCGAATGTTATGTACCTGAGAACGACTACGAGTCAACACCTCACCAATACAACCGCGCCCAGAACCATACATGGCATCGGCGACCACCCACAATTCGCCTCCCGAAATAATATCCAAATCCACCATCTGCCCCAAATGCTCATAATAGGCCCAAGCCGGATCAAATTTATGCACCTTCTTTTGGCGAATAGCCACGTCTAAATCCATCAGATTTGGCCCGCGAGCCTGGGCCAAGTTACGTTCTAACAGCGATTCTACTCGCTTATTTTGCTGGGGACTGGCACTGCCACCATAACTGGCTTTGAGTTTCACACCATTGTAGCGGGGTGGATTATGGCTGGCCGTAATCATCACACCTGCCGTCGCCCGCTTATGCTTAATGGCATAGCTAATGGCGGGTGTCGGTGTATCAGCCCGCGCCAACCAAGTTTCAATACCATTGGCAGCCATAATCCGGGCTACCTCTGCTGCATATCTATCGGACAAAAAACGAGTGTCGAAACCAACAACGGCCGTTTTCTCCGCCATCTCCTGCTCCAAAATAAAGTCTGCAATTGCTTGGGCCACCAAGCGCAAATTGGCAAACGTAAATGTCTCACTAATCACTGCCCGCCAACCATCTGTACCAAAACGTACTGTCATAAAATGCCTTTAAATTCGTAACTACTCAGCCTCTTGGCCACGGGCCAGTGTCCTCACCGTACCGCCCCTGCTGGCTCGGTCTGGAGACCAGCCAGAGTGTTAGTAGCTAAACTCTTAGAAAATGATGGGAACTACCGCAAATTCCACTATTTTCGGATCATATATTTCAGGAGCTGGCCCTAGTAAGCCAAAATAACTATTAAATCATTTACATTCGTCCCAGTTGGGCCTGTTCGAATAAGATGTGGTGGTCGCAATGGCAATACTGTGTCATCACTTTCTTCACCAGCCAATGCTTCCATGCGACTAGGACTATGCCTCTCCTGTAAACGTTCATCCAACTGCTCAAAAAAAGAGTAGCTGTCGTTATTCTTCAAAAATTCACGGGCATTAAAGCCATACTCCTGTGCCCAGACGGCCGTCTCCCCCGATACCATCGCCCCAGCCATCCCCGTTGTGCTATCCTCCCCATCCGTTGCCAACGTAATAATTACTCGATTGGGATAGCCCTGTAAAGCAATGGCCGCTGCCAGGGCCACCTCCAAATTACGGCCCCCGCGCCCTTGGCCCTGCACCGTCACCGTCGTTTCCCCACCCAAAATCAAACAGTGGCCAGGTGCAGCATCACGCGCCAGAGCCGCCGCGAATTTACCCGCTTCCCGCGCTTCCCCCTCCAAATGCGTGGTTAAAACTTGGGCCAAAAAACCCATTTGCATGGCTTTAGTCAGAACGGCCGTCGCCGCCGTCTCTACATCCGCCACAATCATATGCTCACTCTGCACCGCTTTCGTCGGGAATAAGTCAGGCTGTTGTAATAAAGTCTCTACACGCTGCCAAACGGCCGTCTCCAACCGTTCGTCTAGTGCATAATGGCGCAACACAGACAAGGCATCCAGGGAGGATTCATCCACCAACACAGTTGGCCCACTGCCAATATCCGCTAATGGATTGCCAATTACATCACTCAAAATCAAGCTGATACTCCGAGCCGGAGCCGCCATACGCGCCAGCCCACCACCCTTCACCCGATCCAACTGTCGGCGCACACAGTTCAATTCATTAATAGTACAACCACTAGCCAACAAGGCTTGGGTCAACTGCTGCCAATCTGCCAATGGCAGCAAAGGCTGTGTCAACAGAGCTGATGCCCCACCCGAAACCAAAAAAATGATGAGGTCACCCACAGTCGCTTGGGCAATAAATTCAGTGACGGCCGTTGTGGCTGCCACACTAGCCTCATCAGAAACAGGATGCCCGCCTTGCAAAAGCATCAGCGATGATGGCTGATCAGCAAAATGGTCTGTCACTGCCCCCTTTTTTGTCAGCACCACCCCACCCGCCAAATCGTCACCCAGCACTGAGACAGCAGCCACTGCCATAGGGATAGCCGCCTTGCCTACACTGACCAAATAAACACGCCCCTCATCCAAATCATATGACAAATCGCCCACCCTTAATTGGCGGTTATCCCGATGTAAGGTGCGACGAACGGCCGTGCCCGGCTCAGCCGCCGACAAAGCAGCCTGAATCAACTCATTCGCTTGAGAACCGTAATCTGAAAAAAGCAGTTTCATAGACTGCACCTCTCCTCTACTTCTCTACTTTCTACTTATCAAGGCTGTGAAGCTACCACCGCCTGCTCCGCAGCCATTTGTGGTGTCATCCCTAAAGAAATCACATTCAGCAAGGCATTTTGGAAAACCAGCAACATATTACTATTCAGCCCCAAAGGCAGCGCCTCGGCTCGTTCTAACTCCGCCTGCACAAATTGACCATAAGCATCTTCAGCCGGCCAGAACTCAAACGCGCCTCGATGAGAGGGCAACACATTGCTGGCGTAGCTCCATTCACCTAGATTATCATTGGCCGCTAGCAAAGTGACTAACTCCAAAGCCAATGTCCGCCGCCCCGGATCAGTCGTGCTAATTGCCCAAGCCCAGCCATCCACTCCTGGGGTCAAAGGCCCCTGTAAACCTGGTATTGGTGCATAAATTGGCTCAAATTCTGCTGAACGCAATGTTAGAAATTGATCGGCTGTGGTTAGTGCGAAGAGCGATGAATCGCCTTGGAAAAGCTGCCAGACATCAGCCAAAGTCGAGAGACTATTATTTGCCAATGGCAAGAAATCCTGGTCTTGTGCCACACTAAATTGGGACAAAGCATTAGTGAGCGGTTCCACTTGTATAGCAGGCTGTCCCGCATCATTTACCAAAGTGCCCCCGCTTGCCAGATAAAATTGCAGGAGTAAAACGGCCCCCGTCGATCCAGAACCCGGAAAGGCAAATTGACCTTGCCCGCTCCTCACCATCTCAGTCCAAGTCGCAGACAGCGTGTCTGTTATCAGCTCGCTGTGATATACCAAATGGGACAAATTCGTCAAAGCAAAAGGATAACCAATAAGCTCTTCTTCAATCCGCCCCAACCGCCTAGCAACTGGGTACAAATCATCTATCAAGGCAGAATCAAGCCACTCTCCTACAGAGTAAATGAGTTCCTCATTAGCTGCGGCCGCCAATTGATTGGTGGGCAAGGCTATTAAATCAGGCAATACAGCCGGAGCCACATTCTTCCCGGCACGTAAATAATTTAGAATACCGCCTTGACCCTGCCAGGCTTTTTGTTCTACGGTCAAAACAACATCAGGTCGGGCAAAACGATAAGCCAACCACTGCTGTTCTAATACGGCCGTTCCCGCTTCCGTCCGATTCATGATTTCTGGAGGCATCCATACAGTCACCACCAGATTATTTTCTGTTGTTGTAATCGGTGCCGACACATCTGGTGTCCCCGCGGGCAAGGGAGTCACATCACCAACGGCCGTTGGTGCAATAGGAACAGGCGTGTTGTTGCTCGTCCCATTCGGGCCTAGCAGATCACAGGCCGCCAGCCACAAAAGCAAAAACATAAACAGAGGCACATAGCCACCCCGCTTCACAAAAACACCTAACCAATTCACGGCGCCTCCTGTATAGTCGCAAAAATCGAATCTGCTGCTAGTTGGTTGCCTGCCTGATTCCAATGTGGATCAGCAAAATGGTACAGTTCGCCTTGAGCAATACCCGCTTGCCAAAAGATGGGGGTGAGATTGAGAAATTCAATATCATGTTCCTGCGTAAAGTCACTCATAAGCTGCTCTTGAGCCATATGATTTTGGGTAAACTCATCATAACCCAAAAATTGCGGCTGCCATTCAAGTGTGCCATGATCACCTTCACTCAAAGTCACCGTCACTGTCCGTTCCAAGACATTATCAACATCCTCAGGCCGCCAAATACGTGACCACAAAATATGCTCTTTGCTAGGTACATAAACCAATAGGAACCGCGCTCCCTGCTTCTCCACCAATGCTTTTAGCTCCAGCAGGGCTTGGCTAACAGCCTTAAATTCATCCGATTGCGCCAAAGTATCATAGCTGGCACTCAGCGGGTACAAATGAATATCCTTCAACACAGTTTCAAACTCACCCACCTCAGTGCTGGCAACCACAGGATACCGATAATGCGGCTCTTCTGGCTCATCTGGCAGCAACACGTCCCAAGCCAAGCGCAATAGATGCGGTGTAAGCAATAAATCCGTCTGCTGCACCCCCTGCAAATCAAACTCCTTCCAATTCAAGCCACTATCCCAGCGCTCCAGATATTGGGCAGTATTAATCATGTCATTGCCCTCAAAAAACAGCAAGATAATCCATTTTGGCTGCTTATCCAAACCATACATCTTAACAGCTTCAACCTCATTCAACGTACTCCAACTGGACGCTCCTAGAGTGAGAATACTCTTACCCGACTGCTCTTGTAACAGCTCGATCCAGGTTTTAGGCGAGCTGCGGGTCACAAACGAATCTCCCGTAACAATGATGTCATACTGATCACGCCACTCAGGGTCGCTGTTAGGGAAGCCCATCTCATCCGTTTCAAACACAAACCAAAAGGCATCATCCCGTTCCGTTGGTCGTGTTTCATCGCCCGCACCTGCAAAAAGTGGATTCGCTGGGTCCCACATGCCCTCAAACTTTAGACCTGGCTCATAACGATAGCCGATACGGATAGGCTTATCATAAATGAAGTAGGGTTGACAAATATAGTTGCCAATGATGAAATCATCTGCACACACTGGCAAAGGAATAAGGCGATAAAAGGTGCGCAAGCCAACCTCTAAGCCGACAACGGCCGTTAACACCGTCAACAGCAACGGCAGCACAATATTAGCCAACCGGCGCCATCTACTACTCATGCTTCAACCTCTGCCGCATCGCCTCGAAAGCAACGACAGACGCCGCCGTGGCTGTCCCCAGAGAGTGGGCAAACGGCCGTCCATAGGGAACCTCCAAGCGTATATCGGCCATTTGCAAAAAGGAGCGGGTTATCCCTCGCCGTTCCCCGCCAATGAGCAAAAAGATAGGCTGCCGCAAATCAGCCACATAAAGAGAAATGGCTTTCTTCTTGGTGGTACAAGCCACCTGTAAACCTTTTTGCTTGAAATAAGCTGCTGCCGCTTCAGCAGACTCAGCCACAGCCATCGGCATCCATTCGGAGGCTCCCGCTGAGGCACGGGTCACCACACCAACTGCCGACAGCCAATTGCGGGGACGCACCACCAAACCAGTTACACCTGCCGCATATAAGGCACGAATAGCCTGTCCAAAATTAAAAGGGTCTTCAATACCATCTAACATCATTACAATCGGCCGTTCCCCTACCGCCAACGCGGATAGAGCCACAAAGCGACGCGAGCCAACCTCAGCTAACACACCGCCATGGCTCTTTCCTGTGGCATGTGCCGCTATAAATGCGTCATCTACCTCCTGCACAGGGATCTGATGAGCAACGGCCGTTTGCCGTAAACGCTGCACATGACGATCTCGCTTTCTGGGCAGCAAACACAACCGAAATACAGGCCGACTGCCAGCCCTAATCGCTGCCTCCACAGAAATTATTCCTTCCAAATAGGCCGTTTTGCTCATGCTAACCCAAAATATAACATCATTCGGATATCAATAAAAAAAGGCCAGATTGAAAGTGAGCAATCTAGCCTTTTCGTTTTATAATTGGCTAACCGAAAATCTCAGCATTTAAGGTGTAAGTGCTCCTGGTGTAGCTTGGTCTGGAGCGGGTGTGGGAGGAACCAAGAATTTGGGATCTAACACCGGCTGAGTCGGCACTCGGCTGCGCCAAAACTCAGTGATTTCTAAATTACCTGCAATTTGTGAATCCAAAAAGTTCGTCAAGTTTTGCCGCTTTTCAGTATCATAGGCGCTTTCAGACAACGGTCGCACTTCCCGACCACTCACTTGGACAATAAAATAGGTCTCGGTTCCAGTTGTTTCATCTGTTTGCAGCAACACATCACTGGGCGTGCCCACAGGCAGATCAAACACGGCCGTTTGTGCCGCTGTACCAAAATTTGCCAATTCCTCTTGCCGCCGCCATAGTAATTCAAACGCATTGACCGTAGTCGGGGATTCAGCATCAGGTGGAGCACTGCGAATCGTATTCCACACTGTCAGAAAATCAGTCGCTTCTATCTGAGCCGCAGCCTCATTCGCTTCCTCTTCTGTGGTAAATGATATGACATAGAAGCTCGCTTGTTCTGCCTCAGTAGCCACCCCATTCTCCTCAGCCAATACATCTGTCAATTTTTCAATATAAAGTTGAGCCTGCGCAACCGAACGATAGGTTTGCACATCCACACCCATCTCTTCAAATTGTGTTAGCAAATCATTCAGCTGTTCTTCAAAGTATTCACGTGATACAGGCGTCGCCGTTGGTGGGGGCGTATTTGTTGGCCCCACTGTAGGCGATGGTGGTGGTACCTCTGTGGGCACACCAGGCGTGATAACGGCCGTTGGCACAGGTGTTAACGATGGTGTGGGCATCACCGTTTCCGTAGGTGTCGGCAAAGGAGTTGGCGAATCACCGTCAAAATAGTTGAAAGATTCGCTAATAAACGCCTCAACCTCAGCCTCAGTCACATTGATACCTCTAACATTAGCCGCCTGACGAATCACAGCTTCATTCACCATCGTGTCAATCACAATCTGCCCCATCTCCTCGGGCAAATAAAGTTCATTAATCTGCTGACCAGCAAATTGTTGGATCAACCCCACATCACCACCAAAAGCTGTATACTGATTTTCCAAGACGATAACACGTTGAGCCCGTTCATACCTAACGCGCTTTTCCCAATCACGCAGCGTAATTTCTTCGCCCCTGATTGTGGCTACTGCCCGATTGGGAGCCAGGACAAACTCATTCACCAAAGCAAATACAACGATCAAGAGAAGCAGCCCGGCCACAGCCGCTAGGGCGCGATATACTTGTCGCTTTTGGGCAGCCTCGCGTTGCGCTCGCAAATACTCTTTACGCGATTGGCGTTGTGATTCTATATTTCCCGTTTCTCGTTGTTTCTTAGCCATATGATCTTAGTCAGATACAAAGGGCAGCAAGGCGATATGCCTGGCTCGCTTGACAGCCCGTGCCAAACTGCGCTGATGCTTGGCGCAAGTCCCAGTTTGGCGACGGGGGCGAATACGGCCGTATTCATTCACATACCGACGCAAATTCTCATTCTCTTTATAGTCAATTTCTTTCACTTTATCTGCACAAAAAGCACAGATTTTTTTGCGGCGACGCATATTGCCTGGCCCGCCACTTCTATTTCTTTGGTATCCC
This sequence comes from Promineifilaceae bacterium (SeqCode), assembly GCA_965223555.1. Taxonomy (GTDB): domain Bacteria; phylum Chloroflexota; class Anaerolineae; order Promineifilales; family Promineifilaceae; genus CBDCWU01. Next base: position 435,246 of record CBDCWU010000005.1, on the reverse strand, counting down.
ATCTCAACACCTTATCCAAAATTTGAGGAACATTCACGACTCGGTCGAAAGAGCAATAACTTCATGGGCCACCACTTCCGTACGGAAATGTTTACGGCCGTTTTTGTCCTCCCAACCGCGCGTTTGTAAACGCCCTTCGATATAAATCTGATCACCCTTCACAAACTGCTGTTGGCAAAGCTCTGCCAAGGGGCCCCAGGCCACAATATTAAACCATTCCGTTTCATCATGCTGTTCACCTTCCCCCGACATCCAGGAGCGCGGCGTAGCAATACTAAATGATGCCACAGGGCGACCACTGGGAGTATGGCGCACTTCCGGGCTGCCATCCAACCAGCCAATCAACATGACCTTATTGAGACCCTTTTGCATTGTGCCAGCCTATCTTCCAACTAGCTGTGTTTACGAACAACCAAATAACGCAATATATCTTCAACGAGTTGAAAATTGCGCTCAATTTCACTCACTTGCAGTGGATCCAGCTTGGCATCATACATGACATAATAACCATCAGAGAACTTATTAATATCATAGGCCATGCGACGGCGACCCCAATGATTGGCAACAGGTTTATCACCTTCTTCTTCACCGAAAGTGAGCCAACCAGCGACACGTTCCAACAATTCGTTACGTGTCGACTCTTCTAATTCAGGTTGTACAATTACCGTGACTTCATACTCGCGCATGTTGCTATTAAACCTCCTTTCCTTGGAATTACTCGGGCGAGTGTTGCCCCTGATTCTTATGCTCAGGAGCGGAAAACAGCTAAATGCTGTGCAACAAGGGAGAAATCATATCACAAACAAAATAATTCACAAATCGAATTCAAAAACTGGCTAGGGCAATCGGGTATCTTATGTAAACAAGGGGGGTGTATAACAAGAAAAAGCTGAGATAATGGGGAGAAAAAAGGAAAATCCCCATGAGTATCGAAGTCGTAGCAACTATTCAAGAGCATTTTGGTGAGGTAAGAGACCCCCGACAACCAGGAAAAGTAGAGCATCCGCTGATTAATCTTATCTTTATAACAATCTGTGGTGTCCTTTGTGGAGCCGATGGCTGGGTGAGCATTGAAGCCTTTGGCAATGCCCAGAAAGAGTGGCTGAGCCAGTATTTGAACCTAGAAAAGGGCATCCCCTCCCACGATACATTGGGAACGACCTTTGCCATGCTAGATAGAGAACAATTCAGTCAGGGTTTTGTGAGTTGGATGCAAACTGTATGCGACCTGGTGGCAGGGATTGTGGCTATTGATGGTAAACAAGGGAGACGGTCGCATGATAAACATGTAGGCAAAGAAGCCATCCACCTGGTAAGTGCTTGGGGCGAGGCCAACGGTCTCGTTTTGGGGCAACAGAAAGTAGATGAGAAGTCCAATGAAATCACAGCCATTCCTTTATTGTTGGCTGCCTTAGATTTAACCGGTTGTATCGTGACCATAGATGCGATGGGTTGTCAAAGAAAGATAGCAGCACAAATCGACGCCCAAGGTGGTGATTATGTTTTATCTCTCAAAGGCAATCAAGGGCAGTTACACGAGGATGTGGCAGAGATGTTTGCCTATTTCAAAAAGATAGACTTTGCTGACATTGACCATGATTATCACAAAACGGTGGACAAAGGACATGGACGGCTTGAGATTCGGGAATGCTGGGCCTTTAATCCTCATCACTGGTCAGAATATTTTCGCACACTCGATAATTGGCAAGGCTTACAATCGGTAGCTATGATTCGCACTCAACGCATTGTAGGCGAGAAGACGACGATTGAAACGCGCTTTGTCATTGCTAGTCTTGTCGCTCAAGCCAAACAGATTTTACAAGCCAATCGCCATCACTGGGGTATTGAGAACAAGCTTCATTGGGTCTTGGATGTGGCCTTTGCTGAAGACCTCAGTCGAGTTCGTCAAGGCTATGCAGCTGAGAACCTGGCAGTGATTCGCCATTTGGTCTTGAATCTGCTACGACAGGATAAACGTAGTAAGCTCGGTGTAGAGAACAAACGCTTGCGATGTGGTTGGGATGCTCACTATCGCGCTCAGATACTCAATGGTATTACTTCGTTATGTTAACTTTCATCCGATTGCCCTAAAAACTGGCCTATTTTCCTCCCTAGCAACAATTCATACAAATTTCGGTAAAACAGACTCTATGAAACCATACTCGCGTTGTAGCTCCCAATCACCCGTCCCCTCACTCATTACAAACGTCCATTTCCCCACAACAACCTCATATAGCAAACGGCCGTCTACACCCACCAATAATTCCCTTTATAATTCTGTGGGTTGGTGGGGTCAGGGATAAAGGTATCAACTGAGGCGAAACGGACGCTCTTCGGCACAAAATGTCCTATTTTAAGTTCCTAAATTGACATATAGACAATAACAAGGCGGGCTGCGAACAGCCACCCACATCACAAATAGAGGTCAATTTATGAATCCATCAGTACAAGTCAAGTCAGACCATAATGGTACGAAGCTAATCGCCACTACTATAATTGATGCCCCCCAGACGGCCGTTTGGGATATTCTAAAACACCCAGGTAAAGTAGCCGAATTCCACCCACTCATCAAAAAATCATACATGACAACGGAGGCACAAAATGGTATGGGAGCCAAACGCCATTGCGACCTACTGCCTATGGGAGAATTCAATGAAGTGATCACCGAATGGGAGGAAGGCAACGCCTTCACTATCGAAGTGACCGACGGCAAAATGCTGCCCCCGCATCATTTTATGAAAGGACGATTTGCGCTAGAAAAAAAAAGAAGCCAAGACATTAGTAACATTCTCATTTTCCTATCGCCTCAAATACGGCCTTCTCGGCAAAGTCATGGATGTGTTGTTCGTCCGACCCCAATTCAAAAAAGCACCTCCGCAATATGTTATTGGCTTAAAGCGTTACGTTGAACAGCGGCAGACAACTTCTGCTGGATAACGGCCCGCTCCCTATCAGATCGAGCAGTTGCTAGAGCCGTTTCATAATGGACAATAGCTTCTTTTTTTTGACCCAATTTATCAAAAAACATGCCCAACGTGGCTTGGTACACTGCATATTGTGATGATTCTAATTTACCCTGCAACTGTTCCATATCATGCAGAGCCTCAACCTGCTGCCCGCAAAAGAACCTGGCAATCGCTTTGTTCATGTTGACAATGGCACTATTTTCCAACTGCACCAAAACACAGTATTGTTGATAGATGCTCTGCCAATCCGTTGCCCCAAAATCTTGGGCCACACAATGTTCTGCGGCAATCCCCGCTTGCAGTTGGTAGCGATTTACTTCATTACCTTGGATAGATTGATGCAAATACGTTATCCCTTCAGCAATTAACGTTGTATCCCACAATGTGCGATCTTGTTCTTCTAAAACGACAATCATGCCCGCCTCGTCTATCCGACTTTCAAAACGGGCAAAGGACAACACCATCAAAGCCAACAATGCTTTTGCCTTCTGCGAATCAGGGAAGGCGGCCATTGCCAGCTTTTGTAATCGAATAGCTTCTAAACAAAGGTCAGCCCGAATCAGTTGCTCATGATGTGGAGAATAATACCCTTCATTAAAAAGCAAGTAGAGCGTTGTAAACACATTGTCCAGCCTATCACTTAACTCATCTTCACTTGGAATTTCAAAGCGTATGGTCTTGTCTCTGAATTTTTGCTTGGCTCGATACAGTTGTTTGTTAACGGCGACTTTATTGGTCAACAAGGCATTGGCTATTTCAGTTATGCTCAGGCCGCATAAAGTCTTTAAGGCCAATGCAATTTGCGATTTGGGAGGCAACGATGGATGACAAGCAGCAAAAATCATGCGTAATGTACTGTCTCGAATGATGGAATCACTAAAATCAAAGGTTTCGTGCCACGACGCGGTCGCTTGGAAGTTGGGCAGAATTTTGCGGCGTAGCAATTGGTCACGCCTCAATAAATTGATAGTTTTCTTTTTGGCAACATCCATCAACCAACCTTCAGGGTTATGGGGAATAGTTAAAATACTCCACTTTTCCAAAGCTTCTACCAAGGTGTCTTGCACAATATCTTCAGCATATCTACCTGAGATAGTCCGAAGTAACGCACCAACACTGCCACCATTTTGGCATAGCTGTGCCGAAAAAAATGGTTTATCAGTTCATTGGGGTGGTTCCCTGGCAATTTATGCTGTGTGGACGATGGGTCGGACATACAGTTCAAAGTATTGAAGCAGGGGTGAATGATTTGAGATGTTGATAGCTTGCTCTAAGCTGTCAGCTTGGAGAATGATGAAACCAGCGATGATTTCTTTTGCTTCTAAAAAAGGACCATCAGTGACAATATGATCTTGTTTGTAAATGTAAGCCCCCCGCGCCTCTAAGCGATTATCGGTAATATAATGCTCCGAGATGGTAGCGACCCATTGATGATATTCTGCCAATCTTTTTTGCAATTGTTCGGGAGAGTAATCCAGCTCTTTTTTCCCTTTTAGTAGAATGAGATATTGTTTCATTTTGTTTGTTCGATGACCTCCAAAGCTTGCTGGGTTAACTGTAGCCAATGTTCTTTTTCTGTAAAGCCTACCTCAAACCAGCCTTTGAGTGGAGGGCGTTTTTTGAAGGGATTGAAGGGTCGAATTTCGTATTCAACTTGGCTAGGATCGAATGCTTTCCCCAGCTTAAACACCATTTTATTTTTTTGAGAAAGAAAGGCAAACACCTTTTTCTGATACGTAATTGCCGGAGAGCGCATCATTTTACCTGGTTGGATATTCATTTCTTTCCTGCAAAAATCGTCCCTGATTTGATTAAAATATTCTCTTTCCATAGTAATATGTCAGATAAGATGTTCAAATTAGGACAATTTGAACAGATGGAGTTTTTACATGACCTTTTTAGTTTCACAAGGAGATCGATTTATGTCGCGCCAACTTTTTTGGATATTGTCTATTGCTGTGCTGCTTTATGCCTGCCGGCCGGAAGGTTCACCGATATTGGCAAACCCTACGCCTGAACCTACAAGTCTTCCTCCCCCCACGCAACCAACCCCAACGTCTTTGGCCTTTCCCTATGGCAGTGATGAACCGTTGCCGCGCCCTCGCGTTTTTCCCTTTTTCCATTTAGCAACGGTGAATGGGTTAACGTTTACCGCCGATGGAACAACCCTCTATTTAACTGAATCGGTTGATGAACGGGATGAGCAGGGGGAGCGGCGAGTACGTATCTTTGAGACTCACTTTATGGATAATGATTGGACGAAGCCAGAACCAGTTTCTTTTAATAGTGCCTACAATGATTATCAGCCTGTGTTGTCACCAACTGGAGACCGCCTGATTTTTAATTCCACTCGTCCCATTCCTGGTTCTACTGATGAGGCATTGTTAAATCTTTGGATGGTTACCAGGACAGAGACAGGGTGGAGTGAGCCATATTATTTAGAAGCACTTAATAGTGAGAGATATGATGGTTATCCAGCCATGACCCGGGATGGCTTTTTGTATTTTACATCTGACAGAGAGGGGGGATTAGGGCAATCTGACATTTATGTGGCAAAGTGGCAAGATGGAGCCTATACAGACGTTGAACATGTTGCAGGTTTAAGTTCACCAGAGCATGAAAATGATATTGCCATTGATCCAGATGGAGAATTTATGATTCTCAATCGGTATTTTGCTGGGCCTAAGACGCTTGATCTGTTTCTCAGTTTTGCTACAGTGGAGGGATGGAGTGAGCCAGTGCCACTGAAACAGCTTAATAGTGGTGCTTGGGAGTTAACGCCAACTATTTCCCCAGATAAACGGTACTTTTTTTACCAAATTAGGGGTCAAATTCAGCAAATAGATTTGGCATTGTTACTTGAAAATTAACCAGGGCAGACGATAATATCAATATTTAGTCATCATTAGGCGTTCTCTTGTTGTATGTAGTAACTCGCCCCAAACTATAATGTTTATATGAGAGTTTGGGGGCAATAATCGAAGCTGAATTCACAATGTAAGGAAACTCTTATACAAATAGATGATGCAAACCGAGTATAATTTCACTCCTGAACCTGATAACCCCACCCGCAAAGTATTGATTTATGTTGCTGGCTGCCTGACACTTTTGGCCTGCATTGGTTGTGGGGGCATTGTGGCTGCACTAGGTTACATTGCCTGGCAGACAACTGTCCAAGGGGATGACATTGTACTTGTCGAAACGGCCGTTCCCCCAGTTACGGCCATCCCTTCTAGCCCCACTACGGTCCTCAAAGATGTCGCCACCGCCACTTCTGGGACAACAGAGGTACTCGAATCGGATAACCCGCCCCAAAAGACAACGGCTGTCCCCCCCAGCTCCACCCCTATCACCCTCTTTAACCTCAACGTGCCACCCGAAATCAACCAGGCCCCCATCCCCGAACAAGCTTACGCTGATCTAGACAGCTTTCTATCAGCCGCCTACCCGCCCCGTGATTATTATGAATTGGGCCAACGGCTGGGCCATTATGATGTGGGCGAACGCACTATTAGTGGGCAGGCTTATCAAGTGGGCGACACACGATCCTTTTTTTCCGATGGGGAACCACTGGACGCGACCTTAGCCGCCGTGACTGAACATGCCTATTTTTGGGTGGAAAATGGGATACAGTTGGACAAATCGGCCGTTGCGGCTGCTGCCAACCGCTATGAAGAGGCGTATTATCCCCTCATAACAGACCTCTTTGGTACAGCCTGGACCCAGGCGTAGACAACGATCCGCGCTTCACTATCCTGCACATAATTGGCTCGCCAGACGCGGTTGAATTAGGCTACTTCACCGATGTTAACCAATACCCCGCCACCATCTATAGTGATTCTAACGAACAAGAAATGCTCTATCTCAACATGGGACAGCTAGAGATTGGTAGCGATCTCTACTTCGGCACCCTCATCCACGAAACACAGCATCTCATACAATGGAACCTCGATGCCAATGAAACAGCCTGGCTTAATGAAGGTCTATCCCAACTGGCCGAAATCTATGTGGGGCTAGATACCTCCACTACCGAAGAGTATCTCTATCAACCAGACATTCGCCTTAATGACTGGTCTTATGAAGAGGACAGGGTAGATGCCCATTATGCTGCGGCTTACCTTTATACTGTCTACATTTGGGAACAGTTGGGAGAGACGGCCGTTCAAGAACTAGCCCGCCACCCTGCCAATGGTCTTACTGCCATCAACTCGGTGCTGCAAGGTTATGCGCCTGACCGCAATTTAGCCGACTTCACGGCCGATTTCGCTGTCGCTAACTATTTACATGATCCTGCCGCTGGGCCACGCTACAGCTATAAAAATATCCGCACCGTTCAGCCCTCCAGCGAGATTTACCTCAATGACATACCCCTCAACACAACCACCAGCCTCAATCAATTCGGTATCCATTACATCACGCTTGACTTCAGTGGCGCTGTCACCATCCAATTCGCTGGTGATACAGTCGCCCCCGTCACAGACGCTCCACCACCACAATCCGAGCAGATATGGTTTGCACCGCCCCAAAACGACACAGATGCTATGCTAACGGCCGTTCTCAATCTCACCACCCTCAATCAGGCGACCCTCCGCTTCAACACCTGGTACGATCTGGAACAGGATTGGGACTTCGCCTACCTCTCCGTCTCCACCGACGGCGGTTTTACCTGGACACTGCTCGACCCTGATCACCGCGAAACTGGCGAATATGGCCCGGCTTGGAACGGCCGTAGCGACGCCAACAGTGATCATGAAAATGGCTGGCTCAAGGAAGCCATTTCCCTAAACGACTACATTGGAAAAGAGATCATGCTGCGCTTTGAGGTGGTCACAGATTCAGCCGTCACCGGGCGCGGCTTCGCCCTCAGCAATCTGCATATCTCTGAACAAGACACCCCAATTGTCTGGGAAGCCAATGGATTCGTCCAAACTGGCTGGCAGTTACCCCAACAGTGGCGGCTCAATTTCATTCAAAAAGGTGGTGGGGGCACCGATCCCCAAGTCATCCCCCTCCCCCTCGATGCCCTTAATCAAGGGCAATGGCCAATCGAAATCGGCCGTAACGGTGGTGTCCTCGTCATCACTCCTCTCACCCCCTTCATAGACCAGCCTGCCAACTATTGGCTTAACATTGGCAAGTAAAAGTAGAGGTCAAATGTGCAATCTAGCCATCATCTGTCACGAAATTTCTGGTACCAAACGTTTGCCAGGTACTATCCTCCTGCCGATTTGCATATTTCGTCGCGTGCACGCTCTTTTGACCATCCAATGGCATTGCCAAAACAAAACAAATAGTGCCTGAGGAAACAGTATTATTGTAGCCGATGCAACCATTCGTCACTTCCCCTCTTTCATCTGCTCAAACTGCGTGTCCAATTCCTGTTGCTTCTCCTCCATCGCCCGCCGCGCTTCGTCCATGGCCAACCCCCAGCGCGCCCCCGCATCAGAGCGCAGCTGCTGACCTGAAGCTGGCGTCAACAACAAAGCCGTCACCGCCCCTACTAACGCCCCACACATTGCCCCCGCCAAAAAGCTAAAAAGTTTGTTCATTATTTATTCTACCTCCACAACAAATTATATAGTGAAAGGGGATCCAAAGAAAAGTTCATTTGCCTACTTATTATCCAAATACCCTCCCCTTAGGACAAAGTAGACCACACCTCCAATTTCGTTTTAACACGGCGAATGACTTCATTGGTGAACTCATCCGTATTAGCGCTGCCTCCCAGATCGGCCGTTCTGATGCCGTCATACACCGTTTCCAACGTCGCTTCATAAATGGCTCGGCTGGCCTGCCGTGCTGGATTGGTTTCAATGTGTCCCAACAAAGCCGCTGCCGCCAAAATCATGGCCATCGGATTGGCCACATTGCGTCCTTCCAAAGAGGGGGCCGTCCCATGCGGAGCCTCCGCCATCACACAATCCACATGTTCTGCCGCATCAATCGAAATCACTAGTGACTCTGAACCAGCAATAGAGCCAAACATCTGCAAAACCATGTCCGACAACAAATCACCATCCCGGTTCAACGAAGGAATCACCATAGGGTCGCCTGTAGTGGCAAGAAGCAAAGCAAAAGTGGCATCAATCAACTGCGGCTCATAGCGCACATCAGGATACCGTGCCGCGGCTGCATCCAACTCTTCCTTAAACATCCCCTCATAGACTGGGCTTACTGTAAACTTCGGCCCACCAAACACTTTGGATCCGGTACGGCGAGCATGTTGAAAGGCATATTCAGCCACAGCATGGCAGACACGGCGCGACACCTTCTCGGTGCGATAGGCCATCTCATCCATTGACCCTTCCTCGCCTTCACGCCACTCTTTGGCTCCATAAGCATCATCTCGTGCCATGCGCACCACACTAATAGGCGCATAAACACCCGCAATCGGCCGTACGCCGGGAATCCGTCTACCCGTGCGCAATATCACTTCAGCATTCATCTCCTCACGTAAGATGCGATTGGGGCTGCCCACATCTCCTTTTTGCTCCGGCGTAATGGTAGCCGCCTTCAAACCTAAATAATGTTGGCGCATGGCCTTGCCAGCCTCATACACCACCGCGTTCTTAGTAGCCCGCCGATTCTCCAAACTCAAATCAAAGTGCAAAAAATCTAATTCAAAGCGGACAACACCGGGAGCTAACACCCGCAGAGCCTCTTCCAAAAGCTCTTGCCCTGTCTGATCGCCTTCTAAAACAACAATTGTGTGGGTCATTAATTTCTCCAGAAAACGTCATTACGCGTGGCAATTTTGGAAAAAGGTTCCTAACCAGTTGTCATTCCGAACAGCGTCTTCGGAGTGAGGAATCCCGACGGACTTGCTGATCCGTCGGGATTCCTCGGAAGACCTCGGAATGACAGTGGGTTGCTGGCCTATTTTCTTAAAATCCAATCACATAATTACACGCTTATTTTCTCCCCCGCAACAAATCTAAATATTTCGGTATCACTTGAATGAACAACTTGTACAAAAACGGCCGTACCGGATAGTCCCAAGCCCCAATATGCCGCACCACCTCACCTTGAAAGCCATCCTTAAAACGCCACACCCCCCACAGCCTGTCTGACTCCACAAACTCATCAGGCGCACCCCAAAAATCATACACTGCGCAGCCCTGCGCCTTCGCCCAGCGAATGGCCTCCCACTGCAACAGATAATTGGGCATCCGATTGCGCTCCTTATTCGTCGAAGCCCCATACATATAAATCACCCGCTCCCCATAACGCACCAGCATCACTGCCGCCACTGGCTCCCCTTCAAACTCAGCAATCAATAGCTGCCCCATATCTGCCTCACAAAAAGATTGCCAAATGTCTAGATAATAGGCTGTAGGGCGAATTGTGAACTGATCACGATCGGCCGTTTCCGCATACATTGTCGCTATTGTTGGTAAATCGGCCACCGTCCCCGCCCGCACTTGAATACCCTTGCGCCCTGCCAACCGGATATTGTAGCGTGTCTTTGACTTCATTCCGGCCAACATTGCCTCTTCACTCCCTGTCAAATCCATCTCAACCGTATTGGCAAACTGAATCTGCTCCGGCGAAAAATGCCAACCTCGCGCCTCTAGTTCAGCCACAAAGCGTTTGCCCAATGGCGACACTCGTTCTTGCTCCAGCCCCCAGCTCCAGACCACTTCCGGGTCAATTTTGATAAAAATGGCCCATTCTTTGCGAGCCAATTGCTCTAACAGCGTCAACACCTGCTGGCGCAACGGCCGATCCCTATAATCCAAAATCGGCCCCTTGGGCACATACAAAATCGAAAAGGGCGTAAAGGGAATCTTGCGCTTCAACACCATTGCTGCCGCCAGCGGCTCCCAACTATTCTCAGCAATCGTCAACAACATCGGCAAAGCCGACCAGCCCCAACGCGACTTAAATTCACCCCAAACCCAGCTTTGCAGGGCATGGCTGTTGGGCAGTTTGCCCATCGCCTTGGCCCACATCGTCTGCGAAGTCATCTTCTTAAATGTAGATGCCCGATACGTAGGCGTTAGTGCATGTATTTCTTTCAAACTATTTCATAGTATTCAGTAAACAGTAAGTAGTATTCAGTTCACTGCCTACTGTTACTGATCACTGCTTATCTATTCCGCTTTCGCCACCAATGATATAACTTTTGTACTCGCTGATTATACGGCCTTTCCCAAGTCCCCACCGTCCGCTTCACCTCGCCACCAAAGCCGCGCTTAAAACGATACACACCCCACAAACCCTCACTACGTTCTGTAAAATTCGCTTCCAGTTCCGCTTCCTGCGCATCAGGAATGCCCCACAAATCATACACAGTACAACCCTGCGCCTTGGCCCACTGCATGGCCGCCCATTGCACTGCATAATTGGGCATCAATTTGCGCTGCTCATTACTGGATGCACCGTAAAGATAAGCGGCCGTTTTCCCCCACCGAAAGACCATGACAGCAGCTAACGGCCGTTCCTCAAATTCTGCAATAAACAAAGCCACCCTATCCGCAAATAGCTCATAGGCCGCCTGATAATACTCCGGGGCATGTACGCCAAAGCCATCCCGCTGCCCGGTTAAGCGCATCAGGGCATTAAAAACAGGCAAATCCGCCTCCGCCCCTTGCCGCACCGTCACCCCCTTACGCGCTGCCAAACGAATGTTATAGCGCGTTTTCTGTTTCATCGCCGCCAAAATTTCGGCTTCAGACGGCCGTAAATCCACCAAAATCGTCTGCGGCGGCTGAACTGTCAATTCAGACAACACATTGCCCAAGCGTTCGCTCATCGCCATCCAATCGATCAGATCATCTTGCCATATTAAGGGTTCAAACGACAAAAAACCTGCCCGATGTTCATACATAGCAAAATCAATCTGGTTAAACAGCGTCTCCACTTGCTCCTTGTCCGACCAATCCACCAATGGCCCATGGGGGATATAAGCCACTTTAATGATGCCCATGGCTACCGTGCGAAACAAAATCTGTGCTCCTGCCACCAGCCTACCCTCTTGCCGCAGCCATACGCGCCGCGACGACCAGCCGAAACGCCCCTTCAATGTGGCCCAATTCGTCATTTGCAACAAACTACCATGCCGATGCTGTACCACAAACGCATCCCAAGCAGCATCCTCTTCGCTGTATTCTGACTTCAATTGCAATAACTTATCCAACATCGAGCGGGATTATACAGTAAACAGTAAGCAGTGAGCAGTAATCAGTGAGTAGCAATCTCCCAGTCTCCAAACTTGACACCTGAAACTTAACCCTGAATACTATCTCCCATGCACATAGATATTCTCACCCTTTTCCCAAGCATGTTCACGGGCTATATAAATGAAAGTATCCTCAAACGAGCACAGCAGGCAGGCCGCCTCACTCTCAAATTGCACAATATTCGTGACTATACGACAGGCAAGCATCGCGTCACCGATGAACCCCCCTATGGCGGCGGTGGCGGCATGGTGCTAAAACCAGGGCCGATTTTCCGAGCGGTAGAAGATATTTTACAAACAGGCGGAGAAGTGGAGGAACTCAAGAGAGAGGGGAGCGAGGAGAACACGCCTCAGGCTCTACACCCCACACCTATCATCCTCATGTCACCCCAAGGACGGCCGCTTAGCCAACAAATCGCCCACGAACTAGCCCAACAGGAACGGCTGCTCCTACTTTGTGGGCGTTACGAGGGGGTAGACGAGCGGGTACGTCAACATCTCGTCACTGACGAAATCTCCATCGGTGACTTTGTGCTGACAGGCGGTGAATTGGCAGCTATGGTCATCATAGACGCGGTGACTCGTCTTCTGCCCAACGTGTTAGGCGCAGAGGGCGCTGCCGCCAGCGACAGCTTTGCCACGGGCCTACTCGAAGGCCCCCACTACACCCGCCCCGAAACCTTTCGCGATTGGTCCGTCCCTAATGTGCTACGCTCCGGCCATGCCGCCAACATCGCCCGCTGGCGTCGCCAGCAAGCCCTGCGCCGAACCTGGCAGCGCAGACCGGAATTGTTAGAAACGGCCGATCTCAGCCAAGAAGATAAATGGTTCCTCCTCACTCTGGCACAGGAGGAAAATTCATAGAAATACAAGATACTCAAGCCCCAACCCCACAACGGCCGTCCCCTCTCACACCCTTTGTTCAGTCCCAATGGCCGTTTCCTCTCACAACGGCCGTTTCTTCCCACTGCTCACCCGCCAAACGGCCGTTCTCCCATATACAAACGAAAAACATAACCAGACAACAACGGTTTGCCCACTTCCCATCTTATTCGTAAAATTCGCCTGATACACAACAAGATTTTCGCCCAATAAGACAAGGCTTCAAGGAGACAAACTGTGACCACAACCCAAACGCATCAGGATCAATTTAGAATGTCTGATGAAAAACAACGAGCTGAACAAAAAGCAGCCCTCAAACGCATACAAGATGGAGGCATCGCTACCAAAGTGCGAATCATGGCCAGCGATGACAGTTGCCCTGTCTGCCGAGCCATGCAGGGTGCATACGAATTTAGTGAAGTACCCCAGCTACCCCATGAAGGTTGTTCCCACCCTTCTGGCTGCCGCTGTATTTACGCCCCCGTTCTAGATCGGCGCGGCCCATAGTTCAGGTTAACAGCAAGCACCGAACCCCACTAACTACCGATGCGGAAAGCTTCTATTCTATTTCTGTGGTTCATGCTAAGTTGCTGGCTCGCTGCTTGTGAACCAGCCCCACCGCCTCCGCCCACACCGACCCTCAGCCCCCAAGCCACACAAGGCAAAGCCATCTTCACCCGCGAATGTGCTTCCTGCCATAGTCTCACCGAAGACACAGTCATTGTTGGCCCTTCCTTACATGATATTGCCAACCAAGCAGGAAACCGCGTGCCCAATCAAGATGCTCGCACCTACTTACTTACTTCCATCATTGCTCCTAACCGCTATCTCGTAGAAGGCTATTTAGACTTGATGCCCGCTACCCTTGGCAAACGGCTGACTGGCGAAGAAATGGATGCTGTTGTCGCTTATTTATTAACATTGGAGTAACTATTTACCCCCCTCAGGCCACGCTCTGCATGGCATGAAGGTAGTGGATGCTCTGCGTCGCGCTGGACGCGGAGCGTCGCCAGAAACATTCCCACGTAGAACGTGGGAACGAGGAGGGGAGTGAACGATTATACATATGGATAACCCATCCACCACCCATCATCCACCGTTCACCGCTTACCGCTTACCGTTCACCAATTACCGTTCACTGAGAGGAATTCCACTATGTCCACACTTTTCAAATGGATCGGCCGTTTACTCATTGGCCTCGTCGTCTTATTTCTAGCTATCTTCATTGTCGCCGCTGTCATGCCTGTGGCCGCAGACCCTCTTGTGGGCGAAAATCATGGCGCAGGAGCCAGCAGTATCGAACCATCATACACAGGCTTGCAGCGTGAATTCCCCACCGGCAATGAGCCTGAAGATAATCCCAGCAGCGCAGCCAAAGTGGAATTAGGGCGGCTGCTCTTTTTTGATCCCGTTCTTTCTGAAAACAACGACATTGCTTGTGCCACCTGCCATCAGCCCGATTTAGGCTTCAGTGATGGCAAAACCAAAGCGGTTGGCCCTGGCGGGACTGAACTAACACGCAATACACCCACTTTGTGGAATGTGGCCTATGCCCAAAATCTATTTTGGGACGGCCGTCTCCACTCGCTCGAAGCCCAAGCTGAAATGCCCCTCACCCATCCCGACGAAATGGGCGTTACCAGCACCGATGCCCTCATCGCCGAATTAGCCGCCATCCCAGAGTACGCCGATATGTTCAGCAACACCTTCGACGATGATGGCGTGACCTTGGAAAATATGGAACGTGCCCTGGCCGCCTTCCAACGTAGCCTCATCAGCAATAACAGCCCCTTTGATCAGTACGCCGCCGGCAATTTTGAGGCACTTACGGCCCAACAGCGGCGCGGTTTAGCTCTCTTCCGCTCTGGGGCCACACGCTGCTTCGAGTGCCACACAGCCCCCACCTTCGCCAACGACACCTTCCGCATCGTTGGGGTGGAGAGTGATGATCCTGGCCGGGCCGGAGTCAGCGAGGATGGGCAACCAGGCGCCTTCAAAGTGCCTACCCTGCGTAATATCGCGCTGACAGCCCCCTACATGCACAATGGCTCCATGGCCACGTTAGAAGAGGTCATTGATTTTTATGCTGATGGCGGGGGCAGTGTGGAAAATCAGGATATTTTTGTTAATGGCTTTGATCTGAATGAACAAGAGAAGGCTGATTTAATTGCTTTTCTCCATGCCCTCACCGATGAGAGTGGGCTGCCAGAAATGCCAACGGCCGTTCCCTCTGGCCTACCCGTCATCTCCCCCACTACCAACCCAGCCCGTGAAGTAGCCGCCAGCCACAATACAGGTTCTATTTCCGGCCAAACAATTACTGACCGTGAACCAATGACCATTCGTGTGCCAGAAGGAGAGAGTATTCAATCGGCCGTTGACCAGGCTCAACCTGGTGACACCATTGAAGTTCCCTACGGCATCTACCACGAACGCGTCGTCATAGACCTCAGCGACATTACCCTCATCGGCATCCCCAACGAAAACGGCGACTATCCCATCCTAGACGGCCAAGGCATCCTATCAGAAGGCGTACTCGCCTCCGGCAACAACTTCACCGTTGCCTACCTACACACCCGCAACTACACCGACAACGGCGTTCTCGTCGAAGGGGTACGCAATGTTCACTTCCACCACCTCTTTGCCGAAAACGTGGGTACCTACGGCGTTTATCCCGTACAAAGCACCGATGTCCTCATCGAACATGTCGAAGTCACTGGCGTAGACGACGCTGGTATTTATGCTGGCCAGTGTGAAAACGTCATCGTGCGCGATAGCGTCGTCTACGGCAATGTATTGGGTATCGAATTAGAAAACACTATCAATGGCGAAGTCTACAACAACCACGCCTACGACAACACCTTAGGCTTGCTCATCGTCCTTTTGCCTCAGCTCACCTCAAAAATCTCGGCCAACACGCTCGTCTATGACAATTTAATCGAGAACAACAACCTGGCCAACTTTGCCCCTGAAGGGGCCATTGCCCGCATTGCCCCCGCGGGCACGGGCATGTTACTCCTCGCCACCGATAACGCCGAAGTTTATAACAACACAATTACGGGCAATAAATCCACAGGGATCGGCCTCTTCAGTCTAACTGGCACAGGCGCATTTGACGCCGACGAAATAGATGTAGGACCACTGTCCGAAGGCAACTGGATTCACGACAATATTTATGAAAACAATGCCTATGATCCGGACCAGTTTGTGAAAGATTTGGGCATCCCCGTGGGCGATATTTTGTGGGATGGTTCCGGCAGTAACAACCGCTTCAATGATGATGTACCCAGTTTTCCCCCGCTTCTGCCTGGGGATGGTTGGCCTGGTTTCATCCAGCGTGGTTACGGCAATATTTTGTCATTTGTGATCGGATTGGTGGCTTAATATGAATGGTGCTCAAAGTCTAATACAAACCCTCGTTAATGGGGGGCTAGATGTCTGTTTTACCAATCCTGGCACATCGGAAATGCACTTTGTGGCTGCGCTAGACAAGGTGGCTGGGATGCGAGCGGTGTTGGGGCTGTTTGAAGGAGTTTGTACAGGGGCAGCCGATGGTTATGCACGCATGACGAGCCAGCCGGGCCTAACCCTGCTCCATTTGGGGCCAGGGCTGGGCAACGGCTTGGCAAACTTGCATAATGCCCGCCGTGCCCACTCGCCCATCATCAATATTGTGGGCGAACATGCCACCTATCACCGCCAATATGATGCCCCACTGACGGCCGATATTGAAGGTATCGCTCATACCATGTCAGCCTGGGTACACACTATCGCTACGGCCAATGATGTCCCCCGCGACACAGCTAAGGCTATCACAGCCGCCCAAACCTATCCTGGGCAAATTGCCTCCCTCATTTTGCCCGCTAACTGTGCCTGGGACGAGAGCGAAGAACCCCTAACGGTCGTTCCCCCCCCACCCCCACCCACGATAAACGAAACGGCCGTTGACCACATCGCCCAAATCCTACGGAAAAAAGAACCCACCCTACTGCTCATGTCTGGCGACACCTTGCAGGAAAAGGGCCTCCGCCTCGCCAGCCGCATAGCTCAGGCCACCGGGGCCAAACTCATAGCCAATCGCCCTGCCAGCCGGATGCAGCGGGGCACAGGTCGCCCCATTATCGGCCGGTTGCCCTATCCAGTCCCTTTGGCAACACGTGAACTATCGGCCTTCAAGCACATCATCTTGGTTAATACCAAGCGGCCCGTCGCCTTTTTTGCCTATCCCAACAGCCCCAGTTTGCTTGCAGCCGAAGATAGTGAACTCCATACGCTAGCAACGCCCGAAGAAGACGGTGTGGCGGCTTTAGCAGCAGTTGCAGAAGCTCTGAACATTCCCGAGGCATTGGGGGCAGTGTATGATGGAGAACGGCCGTCTCCCCCTACTGGCGAATTAACTGTGGCAAAAGTATGGCAAACTGTGGGAGCCTACATGCCCGATCAGGCCATTGTCTGCGACGAGGCCATCACCTCTAGCCGGGGCGCAGACGAACTGACCGCCGGTGCGCCGCCCCATGATTGGCTCTTTTTGACGGGCGGCTCAATTGGTATTGGTCTGCCATTGGCCACGGGCGCGTCGGTGGCTTGTCCCGACCGACGTGTCATTTCTATGCAAGCTGATGGCTCGGCCATGTACACGGTGCAAGCATTGTGGACGCAGGCGCGGGAGCAGTTGGATATTGTGACGGTGCTGTTCAACAATCGCTCGTACAAGATTTTACAAGGAGAATTGCAACGGGTGGGGGCGGATACAACGGCCGTGAAGGCCCAATCGCTCATGAATTTGGACAATCCCAACATAGATTGGGTGCAAATTGCCCAAGGCATGGGCGTAGAAGCCACCCGAGCAGAAACGGCCGCTGCTCTCAACCAACAGTTCCAGGCTGCCCTCAACAAATCTGGCCCCCATCTCATTGAAGTAGTGGTCTAATGTTCCCTCAGTCACCTTCGCTGACAGAAGCGTGGACGCTAAAAGAAGTGGTAGCCCGTCTGTCAGCCCATGAAGCTGTGGCTGGCATCGTGCTGCTTGGTTCAACGGGAAATGAGAGCCACACAGCCTATTCCGACTATGATTTGCTGCTGGTCATGAGGGAAATGTCCCTCCGGTTGTACATTGTTTTTACCACCATAGACGGCCGTCTGGCTGACATTATTTTTAGTGACACGCAATTCATTGACCAACTCCTCACTGCCGCCGAGCCAATGTCTGATGAGCCATCAACCGGGCTGCTGCGCCATTGGCTGCAAAATGGGCGAGTGGTTTATGATAGCGACGGCCAAATCCATGTGGCTCAGAGCAAAATCAAGGCTGACTCCTGGCTCAACATACCCGATGACAAAGCCGTCTTCGCTGTGTGGAAAGGCATCCATTATAACTGTCACCAGACCAAGCGCATGTTGGCGGCGGACGAAGAGGTGTATCAAACGGCCGTTGATCTGCGTTTAACGTATATGATTGCCGACGTCTGGTTGGGCTATTTCACGGTGCGGCGGCTGCCTTGGCAAGGGGAAAAGAAGGCTGTGCGCTATTGGCAAACACATGATCCTGCCTTTCTGATACTCTTCCAACAATATGCGGCAGCCAGCAACCGGGCGCAGCGATTTGCTCTTTACACCGAACTAGCACAAGGTGCCTTAGACCCCATCGGGGGTCTGACTCTTGTTCCGCAGACGCTAATTACTCTGCAAAGCGAGGCCTGGGCAATGGCTGATTTGGAACAGGCCGCTACCTTTTGGGGGGAGTTGTTAGGCCAAGAAAGCGAAGAAAGCATACAGCCATTGTGAAAACAGTGGTAAATAGTGCCACCCTCTTCAATCCTCTTGCCAGATTGTGTTATACTTTTCTCCATTCACTGGCGAAAAATCATAATGGACCCTTCACACCCCTCTCAAGATATTTCCCAAACCATTTTTCATATGTCAATGGATGGGATCATCATTTTTTCTTCATCAGACCTTCGCATCGCTTCTGTCAATCCAGCCGCAGAGCGCATATTTCAAATCAGACAAGAGGAGACTCTGGGACGGTCGTTATCCCAATTTGTGCTTCCTGATAAAACCAACCAGGCTGAAAATGCAACCTTGTTGGCCTTGCTCAAAGAGATAAGCCAGTCTCATAAGACTCATGAATTGATGGGGCGTCGGTCTAATGCCACAATCTTTCCAGTCGAAGTTATCGTCAATGAGGTGGAGTGGCTAGGGAAAGTTCACTATCTGGGCATGTTTCGTGATATAAGCCCAGGCGAAAAGTCACAACCACACCAAGCCCAAGAAGCTCTCATTCAATCAGAGCAAAAGTATCGTACCCTAGTCAGTAATATGCATGATGGCGTATTTATCTTGGAAAACGGCCGTGTTACCTTCGTCAACGAAGCCTTAGCCGCCATGCTGGGTTATTCAGTTGATGAATTGACTGATGTGGGTTACGAGCAGTTGTTAGCTCCTGAAGAGCAGGAACGGTCAGCCAACTACTACCGTCAGGCGTTAGCTGGCCAATACGCACCTACAGACCTTGAAATACAACTGCTGCACAAAGATCAAACCACCCGCATTATGGGTGAAATGAAGCTTGCCCTGATCCAAGCCGAAGAGGGTGTCTACCATATTGGTACATTTTCCGATCTCACAGAGCGCATCAAGATGGAAAATGAACTAAGGGTAACACAATTCGCCGTCGATCGAGCCGTAGACCCCATCGCTTGGGTCAAACCCGATGCTCAATTCGCCTATGCCAATGAGGCAGCTTGTCAAATGTTCGGCTACACTCTAGAAGAAATGCTGCAAATGAAGGTGCACGATACTCACCCCAATTACGATCAGGTGAAATATTGGCAGGCACACTGGCAAGAGTTGCGCGAACGGGGTTCTTGGACATTTGAGGTAGATAATAAGCGTAAGAATGGCGAAATTTTTCCAGCCGAAATCACGGTTAATTACATCACCTTTGGTGAGCAGGAATTCAACTGCTGTTCAATTCGAGATATTACCGAACGTAGACGAGCGCAGGTAGCCTTGCAACAAAGTGAAAAACGTAATCGGTTAGTGGTAGACACAGCGTTAGATTCTGTTATCACTATTGATGCTAAAGGGGTGATCACAAGCTGGAATGCACAAGCTGAAATTACTTTTGGCTGGGCAGCAGCAGAAGTGCTGGGAAAAAGTTTGAGAGACACCATTGTGCCTCCCAAATATCGCGAAGCACATAAGAAAGGGATACGTCGCTATTTAGATACAGGTGAGAGTCGTATATTGGGCGAGCGTCTGAAAATTACGGCTCTGCGGCGCAATAAGGAGGAGTTTCCCATTGAGTTATCTGTTTCCCCAACCATTTTGGGTGAAGTCACCTATTTTAGTGCCTTTATTCGGGATATCACGACCCAAAAGCAAGCAGAAGTAGAGCGTGAACAAGCGCAAGTGCAGTTACGTGAAGCCAAAGAGGCCGCGGAGGCAGCCAATCGTGCCAAAAGTGCCTTCCTGGCGAATATGAGCCATGAATTACGAACGCCTTTGAATGCAATTATTGGCTATAGTGAGATGTTGGAGGAGGATGCTGTAGATTATGGGCACGATAGTTTTGTGCCTGATTTACGTAAGATTCATGGCGCTGGCAAGCATTTGCTCGAGTTGATCAATGATATTTTGGATTTATCGAAGATTGAAGCTGGCAAGATGGATGTATATATTGAGTCATTTGTTTTGCAAGATTTGCTTGATAGTGTCGTGGCTACAATTCAGCCACTCATGGCTAAAAATGAAAATGAACTGGAAGTATCATATAATGATTTGGGCATTATGTATGCAGATAAAACGAAGGTACGGCAGATATTGTTTAATTTGCTCAGTAATGCTGCTAAATTCACGGAAAAGGGGCATATCAAGCTGAAGGTAGTACGAGAACGGCCGTCTATAGCGACCGATAGTAGACGGGATTGGATAAAATTTGAGGTCGCAGATTCAGGCATTGGTATGAGTGAGACACAAATACAAAATTTATTTCGGCCGTTTACTCAGGCAGATTCTTCCACCACGCGCAAATTTGGTGGAACCGGTTTGGGTCTAGCTATTAGCCGTCACTTTTGCCGCATGATGGGAGGTGATATCACCGTCGAGAGTGAGCATAGAGAAGGCTCCGCCTTCAGGGCTTTCTTACCAGCTGACGCTGAACAAAGTCTTAGACAACATCTCAAACCCAGCCCAGAGACAGATGAAACGATCTCGTCTGGTGATATTTGGCTGGATGCCAAAACAGTGCTTGTCATAGATGATGATCCCATTGCCCGCGAGTTGATTCGCCGACACTTAGAAAGAGAAGGTTTTCACGTCGAAGTGGCCTCGAATGGCGCCCAAGGCTTAGAGTTTGCCCGTCATTTACATCCAGATGCAATTACGTTAGATATTCTCATGCCTGGTGTGGATGGATGGACGGTATTAGCCAAGTTGAAGGCAGACAAAGAGCTTGCTGATATTCCTGTTGTTATTGTCACCATGATCGAGGACAAGAACAAAGGCTTTGCTTTGGGCGCAACGGAGTATCTGTTAAAACCAATCAACCGGAAACGGCTGGTTTCGGTACTTAACCGCTATCTCCCTGAGAGGGTAACCCAACCGGAAAATGATGGCTACCATATCTTGGTGGTTGAAGATGATGAAAACACCCGCGACATGCTGCAACGCACCTTATTGAAGGAAGGATGGGGAGTCGTCACGGCGGGAAACGGCCATTTGGCCTTGGACAAAATGAGTCTAGAACAGCCCGACCTGATTCTCCTAGACCTAATGATGCCTGAAATGGATGGGTTTCAATTTATCTCAGAACTACAAAAACTCCCAGAATGGCAAAACATTCCTATTATTGTTGTGACGGCCAAAGATCTATTGCCGGCTGAAATCGAACAGCTAAATGGGCATGTAGAACGAGTGCTACAAAAAGGCTCAGGGCAAGATGGTAACCTTTTGCACCAGATTTGCAGCTTGATAAAGGCCTGCCTTCGCCAACAAGAGATCAAGTAAAAGAAGGTTGTACATGGCAAGCGTATTATTAGTGGAAGACAATGAAATGAACCGGGATATGTTATCCCGCCGCCTCAGGCGCAAAGGATTTGAGGTCATTATTGCTGTAGATGGTGCAGAAGGTGTGGCCAAGGCTGAATCTGAATTACCCGATATTATTTTAATGGACATGAGTTTGCCCATTTTGGATGGCTGGGAGGCAACCCGACGATTGAAATCCAATGAGCTCACCAGAAATATTCCTATTATTGCCCAAACGGCCCATGCTATGGCTGGTGATCGGGAAAAATGTCTGGCAGCAGGTTGTGACGATTATGCGACGAAGCCTGTTGAATTCCGCGTTTTATTAGAAAAAATAGAAGCGTTATTACAAAACCCTCTCCATAATTAAAGGAAAGATGGATTCCGAACAAGCTACAATTCTAGTTGTTGATGACAATGAAATGAACCGTGATCTATTGTCACGGCGTTTGAAACGTCAGGGGTATGGCGTGGCTACGGCCGAAAACGGCCGTGCAGCTTTGAAAGCCATAGAAGCGAACCCATTCGATCTCATTCTGCTCGATATTATGATGCCAGAGATGAATGGATTTGAGGTGCTAGAGTGCCTTAAGGCCCATGCCGAATGGCGACATATTCCTGTCATTGTCATATCTGCAGCAGAAGACATTGACAACATGGTGAAAGGCATCAAATTAGGGGCCGAAGATTATTTACCAAAGCCCTATAATACCTTGTTGCTCAAAGCCCGTATTGGTGCCTCCCTAGAAAAGAAACGGTTGCATGATGTTCAGCAAGCTTATCTAGCAGAATTAAAAACTTCACAAGCCATTGATCGAGAATTAAATGAAACATTAGATGTCCAGCGGGCTATGAAAATTGCCCTAAGCTGGGCCATGCAACAATCTCATGATCAAGCAGGCTTTTTGGGGGTTGTGAAAGACGGCCGTATTCAGATTATGGTGGCCCAAGGCTATGCCTATGAACTGGCCGACGAAGAAGAGAGTCTCTTACCCTTAGGCCAGGTTCCAGCTGCCTTAGGAGCTATTAATAGCAAACAAATTGAGCAGCTATCTAATATGCAAGGTGCAGGACTTTTAAGTCATGCTCAAAGCCAAATTGCGGTGCCTGTGTTGCGCGAATCGGCCGTTATTGCTGTTTTGGTTCTGGAGAATACTTTATCCAAAATCTGGGATGACCAAACCGTTGCCTTTCTCGATCGTCTACGGGACCATGCTGCCATTGCTATCGCCAATGCCCAAATGTATGAAGCTATTCAAGCCGCTAATCTGGCTAAAACCGAGTTTGTGTCCTTCGTGTCGCACGAACTAAAAATCCCCATGACCTCCATCAAAGGGTATGCAGATATGCTGCTTAGTTCCAGTTTTGGCAAACCCAATGAGATGCAAATAAAGTTTCTAAAAACCATTCGCGCTAATGTGGATCGCATGTCACATCTTGTATCTGATCTGACAGATGTTTCCCGCATTGAAGTAGGCCATTTGCATCTAGAAACCCAAGCCGTGATGATCCAAGACATCGTGGACGATGTTTTGCAATCCACTCAAGCCCAAATTGATGAAAAGCAGCAAACCCTGCGCGTCGAGATGGCCGATGATTTGCCACATGTGTGGGGAGATCGCATAAGATTAGTACAAGTACTGACCAATCTTGTCAGTAATGCCTATAAATACACGCCAGCAAAAGGCCATATCTTGATTCGTGCTGAACTCACCCAATTCCAACATGACCACCGTTCTCAACCAATGGTCCAAATATCTGTGTCTGATTCTGGATTGGGCATTAAGGAAGAGGACCAGCCTAGAATCTTTGGTAAATTTATGCGAGCAAATGATGGGGAAGCTCTCAAATCGCCTGGTACGGGACTAGGACTGAACATCACCAAAAGTTTGGTAGAAATGCATGGTGGGCAAATATGGTTTGAAAGCAAATTCCGTGAAGGCACAACTTTTTATTTTGCCCTGCCTGTTGCTATAACCAATTAGTTTAGATTAGAATGCCCGTTCACTCTGACTGATTTGCTTAAAAACTAGGGTCGAATACCATTCATTGGCCAGATAAACCTGTTTCAATGAGCTTGGCAACGGCTTCGTAAAATTGTTTTTCTGGAGAATTGAAATTCGTGTCCCATAAATTGGGATACCTAAGCGCATGCAAAATGGCACCCACAAAATTGCCAATACAGCTTCAATGAGCCCCAATAGGATCACTACTGGGAAAAACACCAACCAACTACCTTCTTCAAGTATCAAGAGTTCACTATTAGCCAATGAGCAGCAAATGGATGCAACTGGCTATCGGCCGTTTTTCCCTCAGCCTCTTTAGACAATAAATCGACCCACTCACCCTCCCACTGCAAGCCAATGGGCTGCATTTTATCGCGCAAGTTAAAAAGGCAGAGGATCTGTTGGTCATCGGTGGTGCGCGTATAAGCCAAAACGGCCGTATTCCTCGTCTCCACAAATTCAAACTGGCCCCGCCGTAAAGCGGGCTGAGCCTGTCGGGTTTGAATCAAAAAGCGCGTCCAATTCAAACAGGAGTCGGGATCATCCTCCTGAGCCGCCACATTGACTTCGGCATACTCATCGTGAACGGGAAAGTAAGTATGGGCATTGGTAGAAAAACCAGCCTGGGGATCGGCTGTCCACTGCATCGGCATACGGCAGCCATGCCTATCTGGCAGCCAAATATTATCCCCCATTCCAATCTCATCCCCATAATAAACAATAGGCGTACCCGGCATCGTCAAAAACAGTCCATGAATCAGCAACCAACGTCGTCTATCATGATCCAGCAAGGGAGCCAATCGGCGACGGATACCCATATTCAGCTGCATTCGTGGCTCTGGCGCATACTGCTCCCACATCCATTGCCGCACCTCTGGCGTTACCATTTCCAACGTCAACTCATCATGATTGCGTAAAAAGGTGAGCCAGGCCGTGCCCTCCGGTATCTGCGGCGTGCGCTCCGTTATCTTAACAATCGGTGTCTTATCACCAGCCTTAATAGCTTGATACAAACGCGGCATGATGGGAAAGTGAAAACACATATGGCACTCATCACCATCTCCAAAATAGGGCAGCAAATCTTCCGGCCACATATTCGATTCAGCAATGATCACCCGCCCCGGATACTCCTCATCCACCATTTGGCGCAACTTCTTCAAAAAGGCATGTGTTTCCGGTAAATTCTCGCAATTTGTGCCCTCACGCTCATATAAATAAGGAATGGCATCCGCCCGAAAGCCATCCAATCCCATATCCATCCAAAAGCGCACAGCATTAAACATCTCCTCATGCACTTTCGGATTATCAAAATTTAGATCAGGCTGGCTGCTATAAAAACGATGCCAGAAATATTGGCCTGCCACCTCATCATAGCTCCAATTAGATGGCTCCACATCCAAGAAAATGATGCGTGTATCTGGATATTCTGTGCCCGTATCACTCCACACATAGTAGTCACGGTAAGGGGAATTTTTATCCTGCCTAGCCGCCTGGAACCAGAGGTGTTGGTCAGATGTATGATTCATAACCAAATCAGTCACCAGTTTCATCCCCCGCTCATGCACGGCCTCCACAAAGGCCCTGAAATCTGCCACTGTACCATAATCAGGGTGCACACCTGTGTAATCAGCCACATCGTAGCCATCATCTTTAAGTGGCGAAGGGTAATGGGGCAATATCCAAATACAATCTACACCTAGCGATTTGATGTGATCTAGCTTGCTAATGGCCCCCCGAAAATCGCCATGCCCATCACCATTACTATCCTTATAAGCGCGAATGTAAAGTTCATAAAAAACGGCTTCTTGATACCAGTTAGAAGTTGTCATGGAAAATCTCCTATCTTTACTCATGAGTTTCCTCATTATGGCCTATTTTGGGAGTCTTGGGGAGGGCATTAGCGCCTTTTCAGCTCACTATTTTTCTTGATGAGCCTAATAGTACAAAAGAAACGGCCGTTTCCTCACCCCATTTCCAATTATCCGCTATAATCACATTATCCCCATTTTGCAGCTTGTTCAACAAAGGAATCTCCCTTGTGGGCAATCAAGGAACATTTAACATGGCTATCCCATCGACACCTGGGCAGTCTGCCCCTAATAAAAACGCTTGGAAAAAGCTCGTAAAGCAATATCAAGTACCCAATCTTCAGCGCAGCCAGTGGCAAATCGTCAACAGCCTCATCCCTTATATCATTATTTGGATTTTAATGGTTCAAACCATGAAAATCTCATACTGGCTCACCCTCCCCCTCATCCTGTTGGCGGCGGGTTTCCTCACCCGCCTCTTCATCATCTTTCATGATTGTGGACACGGCTCATTTTTTCCCTCCCGTCGCGCCAATGACACCATCGGCTTCATATTGGGCATTCTCAATTTCACTCCCTACTATTATTGGCGACATGAACATGCCTTGCACCATGCCGCTTCTGGCGATCTAGATCGGCGCGGTCATGGCGACATTTGGATGATGTCCGTCACAGAATATCAAGCTTCTACCCCCTGGAAACGGTTCATCTATCGCCTTTATCGGAACCCATTCATCCTATTTGGTGTCGGCCCCATTTTCTTGTTTGTCATTGTCCATCGCATTCCCATCAAAAAGTTACGGCAACGAGAGTTGTATAGCATCCTCTATACAAACTTAGTACTTTTGATTGCAGCTGGCCTGATGAGTCTCCTAATAGGTTTCCACACCTTTGCCATCTTGCAACTTTCTATTTTATTTGTCACCTCTACAATGGGTGTCTGGCTCTTTTATGTGCAACACCAGTATGAAGGCGTTTACTGGCAACGCCATGACGAATGGGATTATGCTACCGCCGCGCTAGAAGGTAGTTCCTTCTATAAATTGCCTAAAGTACTACAATGGTTTACGGGCAACATCGGCTTTCATCATATTCACCATCTCAGCCCCCGCATCCCCAACTATAATTTGGAACGCTGTCACAACGAAAATCCCCTGTTCCAAATAGAACCAGTCACCTTGCGCCAAAGCTTAGGCTGCCTGCGCTATCGCCTGTGGGATGAGGCCAATAATCGACTTATCGGCTACAAAGAATACCGGCAAATGCAAAAAGCGACAGCTTCATTCACACCCCCACTCATGCCTTCCAAACAGACAAAAAGCGTGTAACAGTCAATTTTCGAGGAATTGGTTGCCTGATAGCAACCAAATTCCTCGAAAACAACAAACTCTCAGCTAGCTTATCACTTTACCAGGATTCAAAATCCCTTGGGGATCAAGCGTGTGTTTCAGCAAACGCATAACCTCAATGGCTGCTTCCCCATGTTCATGTACCATATATTTTTGCTTACCTAGACCCACACCATGCTCGCCTGTACAGGTTCCTTCCAAACTGATGGCTTTTTGCACCACTTGGTCATTAAAATTTTGCAAATCATCCATCTTTTCCGCTTCTTCGGCTGGAGCAAAAACAACTGTATGCACATTGCCATCCCCAGCGTGACCAAATAAGGCTCCCATCAGGCCCATCTCGCCCATTAGATCGCTGGTATAGCTGGCCAAAACTGGATATTGAGAAATGGGCACCGAGACATCGGTGATGAGGTATTTATAGCCCGGATGGGCACGGAAGAGGATTTCGCCAAGATGGTGACGGCCGTTCCACAACCGATCCCGCTCCTCACGCCCCACACCCGCCTGCCAATACGTCATACCACATTCCTGACAAATCGTCTGTACCATTTGTAATTCGGCCGTTAGGGTTGTGGCACTGGCCCCGTGAAACTCCATCAGTAACGTGGGTGCTATCGGTAAATCAATGCCCTCTCCCATATTCATATACGTGATCGTGGCCGCATCTAGCAACTCCAAAGCTGCCGGGTTCAACCCAGAGCCAATCACCCCAAATACGGCATCTGCTGCCGCTGTCGTCGTAGCAAACGTCGCTAGTACTGCGCTGAAATGTTCCGGTAAAGGGGCCAGCTTCAACGTCGCCTCCGTCACCAACCCCAGTGTCCCCTCCGAACCAATCAGCAAATGGGTCAGATCATAGCCAGCTGACTGCTTGATAGAACGTGAGCCTGTACGAATAACTTCACCATTAGCCAGCACCACTTCTAAGGCCAACACATTATCCCGTGTTGCCCCATACTTCACTGTCCGTGTCCCCGCCGCATTATTGGCGATCATGCCGCCAATACTGGCATTGGCCCCTGGATCAGGGGCAAAAAAGAGGCCATGTTGAGCCAACTGTTTATTCATATCTTTGTAAAAAACACCTGGCTGCACCGTCACCTGGAAATCTCCAGCATGAACTTGTAAGATTTTATTCATACGCTGGAAGTTAACCACAATGCCACCTTTGACCGGAATGGGGTTGCCCTCCAAGCTGCTACCTGCGCCCCAACCGACGATGGGGATGCTGCTCTCGTTAGCAAAACGTACAATGTCGCTCACTTGCCCTGTGTTTTCTGGCCAAACGATGGCATCGGGCAGAACGGCCGTATGCGATGATTGGTCATGGCTATGAAGGGAGCGGTCAGAAACGGCCGTTGAGGCATTTTCCCCACCGACTATTTCTTGTAAATGCGTCAGAATTTCTGAAATTCCCATAGACGAAACCCCCTATCAAACTTTAGCAAAGATGATACAGGGCTTCAATAAGATAAACAACAAAAAAGGAGCTGGCTAAGCCAACTCCCATCATAACTTTTATACGCCGCGCTTTTGCATGTAGAGAGCAAACGGCCGCTCGTGCCATCTTAGATATGATTGAGGGGGAGTCGGCGGAATTGGCTGTGCAAACGGCCGATTTAGTGATTCGCGAATCGGTTAGTCGTCGGGGGTAGGCTCACATTTTCAGATCAAACATACCCTAGATAAAAACCTGAACGGCCGTGTTATTGGTGACACGACCGTTCAGGTTAGATATTCACACGTTAGAGATTCAGCGCTTACGGTTTCATCCGTTTGAGCTGACCCAGCGGGCGGCTCATGTCGTCCGCTAGAACTAGGAAACAGCCCCCCGGCCGAGGGGCCGGAGGGGCTATCGCAATGTGTAGCTGCTGAGACCGCTAAGAACCAAACTCGTATATCAGAGTCGCGCCGTTCGACGTGACGATGGTTATCGTCAAGCCCTCTGGTGCATCTTCACTGTCGAAGCTCAGCTTAAGCCAATCCTTACTCCGATCTAGTAGGATCGTGTCGATCGAGGCTTGCAGTAGACACGTATTCTCTGCCGTAACGCCGCAACCCGGGATACCGAGATCTACACCGTCTTGGTATGAGGCCCATTCGAGCTCCACGTTGGTATCGTCCCACTCAACCCGAATAATGTCGATCTCGATGGCTTCGTAGCTGGTGTTGAAGTATTGAATCTCCACGTCACCCCGACGGATACGCTCCCGCGTAATCTCGATCGGTGCGATGTTGATGACCGTCAAGGTGTCACTAGCCGTGATCGGATTCGGGTTCAGGGTGCCACCGGCCGGAGTGGCTTCAGCTTCAGCCTCGTTTGGCACTTCGAACGGTGCAAAGATCTGACCACAATCCTTGAACAAACCTTGCTGGCTATTGAACCTCAAAACCTCGTAGGCAAGAATGCGCCAACTTAGTTCATCCTCAGGGGTTGGGCCAGAATCGCCATATCCATCAATGAAGATCTCTGAACAAGATAGATGTAACTGGAATCCGCCGTCTTCCCCAGCGCTGTCGTCCGGGACGTAGAAGAAGATGTCCTGGTTGCGCCCTTCAACACTCCATTCAGTATCGGGCACCTCATTGCCTTCCGGATCGACCAATGTTGCCATGCCATCCCCGGTGGAACCGGACAGGATGTAGCCGTTCTCGAAGTAGAAAACGTAGTTCGCACCCGATGTCTGGTTAATGCCCGGCACCAATTCATTAGCCAGAGGCACTGCTACGGAAGCGACAGTGATCGTCACTGAGTCCCCAGGATTCAGTGAGTCCACCGAGCAGGTGATGGTCTGATCGGCACTAGTGGTGCAGTTGGCTTCCAACGACGTCACCGACTGGATAAGCAAGAACGGATCCACCGTATCGGTGATGCTGATGTCGTGCAGCGTCACATTACCTGTGTTGGTGTAGACCAGCGTGAACGTGACTACCTCGCCGACACCAACTGGATTCGGCATAAACGTCTTGACCAAGTCATGATCAGGAGTCTGATTGATCTCGGTCTCGGCATCATCACAATCATCAGCGTCAGGTGTATCAGAGATACACACTGTGTTAAGAATCGCCGTGCCATTATCAATGTCGTCCTGGGTCACGTCATAGGTGAACTGGAATGTCCAGGTCTCACCCACATCCAAATCACCATCGGTGTTCACCGACTCGGTTGGCGTACCCAAATCAATCGAGGAGTCCAAACCAGAGGCATTCAAGATGTCAGACATTGAGGGATACATGGTGACGTTGCCATCATTGGTAACCGTGATGTCATAGGTCAAGGTCGTTGGCCCATCAATCTCAGCCTTATCAACACTCTTTACAACTGACATTGCTGGAGTCTGATTGATCTCGGTCTCGGCATCATCACAATCATCAGCGTCAGGTGTATCAGAGATACACACTGTGTTAAGAATCGCCGTGCCATTATCAATGTCGTCCTGGGTCACGTCATAGGTGAACTGGAATGTCCAGGTCTCACCCACATCCAAATCACCATCGGTGTTCACCGACTCGGTTGGCGTACCCAAATCAATCGAGGAGTCCAAACCAGAGGCATTCAAGATGTCAGACATTGAGGGATACATGGTGACGTTGCCATCATTGGTAACCGTGATGTCATAGGTCAAGGTCGTTGGCCCATCAATCTCAGCCTTATCAACACTCTTTACAACTGACATTGCTGGAGTCTGATTGATCTCGGTCTCGGCATCATCACAATCATCAGCGTCAGGTGTATCAGAGATACACACTGTGTTAAGAATCGCCGTGCCATTATCAATGTCGTCCTGGGTCACGTCATAGGTGAACTGGAATGTCCAGGTCTCACCCACATCCAAATCACCATCGGTGTTCACCGACTCGGTTGGCGTACCCAAATCAATCGAGGAGTCCAAACCAGAGGCATTCAAGATGTCAGACATTGAGGGATACATGGTGACGTTGCCATCATTGGTAACCGTGATGTCATAGGTCAAGGTCGTTGGCCCATCAATCTCAGCCTTATCAACACTCTTTACAACTGACATTGCTGGAGTCTGATTGATCTCGGTCTCGGCATCATCACAATCATCAGCGTCAGGTGTATCAGAGATACACACTGTGTTAAGAATCGCCGTGCCATTATCAATGTCGTCCTGGGTCACGTCATAGGTGAACTGGAATGTCCAGGTCTCACCCACATCCAAATCACCATCGGTGTTCACCGACTCGGTTGGCGTACCCAAATCAATCGAGGAGTCCAAACCAGAGGCATTCAAGATGTCAGACATTGAGGGATACATGGTGACGTTGCCATCATTGGTAACCGTGATGTCATAGGTCAAGGTCGTTGGCCCATCAATCTCAGCCTTATCAACACTCTTTACAACTGACATTGCTGGAGTCTGATTGATCTCGGTCTCGGCATCATCACAATCATCAGCGTCAGGTGTATCAGAGATACACACTGTGTTAAGAATCGCCGTGCCATTATCAATGTCGTCCTGGGTCACGTCATAGGTAAACTGGAATGTCCAGGTCTCACCCACATCCAAATCACCATCGGTGTTCACCGACTCGGTTGGCGTACCCAAATCAATCGAGGAGTCCAAACCAGAGGCATTCAAGATGTCAGACATTGAGGGATACATGGTGACGTTGCCATCATTGGTAACCGTGATGTCATAGGTCAAGGTCGTTGGCCCATCAATCTCAGCCTTATCAACACTCTTTACAACTGACATTGCTGGAGTCTGATTGATCTCGGTCTCGGCATCATCACAATCATCAGCGTCAGGTGTATCAGAGATACACACTGTGTTAAGAATCGCCGTGCCATTATCAATGTCGTCCTGGGTCACGTCATAGGTGAACTGGAATGTCCAGGTCTCACCCACATCCAAATCACCATCGGTGTTCACCGACTCGGTTGGCGTACCCAAATCAATCGAGGAGTCCAAACCAGAGGCATTCAAGATGTCAGACATTGAGGGATACATGGTGACGTTGCCATCATTGGTAACCGTGATGTCATAGGTCAAGGTCGTTGGCCCATCAATCTCAGCCTTATCAACACTCTTTACAACTGACATTGCTGGAGTCTGATTGATCTCGGTCTCGGCATCATCACAATCATCAGCGTCAGGTGTATCAGAGATACACACTGTGTTAAGAATCGCCGTGCCATTATCAATGTCGTCCTGGGTCACGTCATAGGTGAACTGGAATGTCCAGGTCTCACCCACATCCAAATCACCATCGGTGTTCACCGACTCGGTTGGCGTACCCAAATCAATCGAGGAGTCCAAACCAGAGGCATTCAAGATGTCAGACATTGAGGGATACATGGTGACGTTGCCATCATTGGTAACCGTGATGTCATAGGTCAAGGTCGTTGGCCCATCAATCTCAGCCTTATCAACACTCTTTACAACTGACATTGCTGGAGTCTGATTGATCTCGGTCTCGGCATCATCACAATCATCAGCGTCAGGTGTATCAGAGATACACACTGTGTTAAGAATCGCCGTGCCATTATCAATGTCGTCCTGGGTCACGTCATAGGTGAACTGGAATGTCCAGGTCTCACCCACATCCAAATCACCATCGGTGTTCACCGACTCGGTTGGCGTACCCAAATCAATCGAGGAGTCCAAACCAGAGGCATTCAAGATGTCAGACATTGAGGGATACATGGTGACGTTGCCATCATTGGTAACCGTGATGTCATAGGTCAAGGTCGTTGGCCCATCAATCTCAGCCTTATCAACACTCTTTACAACTGACATTGCTGGAGTCTGATTGATCTCGGTCTCGGCATCATCACAATCATCAGCGTCAGGTGTATCAGAGATACACACTGTGTTAAGAATCGCCGTGCCATTATCAATGTCGTCCTGGGTCACGTCATAGGTGAACTGGAATGTCCAGGTCTCACCCACATCCAAATCACCATCGGTGTTCACCGACTCGGTTGGCGTACCCAAATCAATCGAGGAGTCCAAACCAGAGGCATTCAAGATGTCAGACATTGAGGGATACATGGTGACGTTGCCATCATTGGTAACCGTGATGTCATAGGTCAAGGTCGTTGGCCCATCAATCTCAGCCTTATCAACACTCTTTACAACTGACATTGCTGGAGTCTGATTGATCTCGGTCTCGGCATCATCACAATCATCAGCGTCAGGTGTATCAGAGATACACACTGTGTTAAGAATCGCCGTGCCATTATCAATGTCGTCCTGGGTCACGTCATAGGTGAACTGGAATGTCCAGGTCTCACCCACATCCAAATCACCATCGGTGTTCACCGACTCGGTTGGCGTACCCAAATCAATCGAGGAGTCCAAACCAGAGGCATTCAAGATGTCAGACATTGAGGGATACATGGTGACGTTGCCATCATTGGTAACCGTGATGTCATAGGTCAAGGTCGTTGGCCCATCAATCTCAGCCTTATCAACACTCTTTACAACTGACATTGCTGGAGTCTGATTGATGGGCGTGTTTACATCGGAGCATTCCTGGGCAACCGCGGGGTCAACATTCAGCACACACGCCTGATTAACGATGTCGTTGCCGTTGTTGATATCATCCTGCGTCAATGTGTACGATGCCGTGTAAGTCCAAGTCTCGGTCGGTTCCATTACGTCATCATCGCCTTGTGACTCTACCGGGCCAACGAGACCGGGGGGATCGTCGAATTGCAGCTCGACCCCAGCCTGCGACAAGATGTCTGTCAATGTCGGAGCCAAGTCAACAGCACCAACATTGGTAACAACAATCTCATATTCGATGACATCACCCGCCGAGTTGGCGACCCCATTGGGATCGCCATCTATAGCAGTCACCGTCTTGACGATGTCCAAACCAGCTGACGGAGTCTCCACCGTATCACACTGTGGAGTCCCATCACCGTCGGCATCGATACACACAACATTGGTGACCGAATCACCATTGTCGAGATCTGCCGCAACAATTGTGTACGAGTATGTGTAATACCACGTACCAGAAACAGCCAAGTCGCCAACGGCGTCGACCGTGCCGGTCGCATCTGAGAACGGACCAGCCAACGTCACCAGATTGCCATTCAATGAATCGGACAACGTCGCCTCAACATCAGCCTGCGACAAAGACACATTTCCGGTGTTATCCACCTGAATCGTGTAGTTGATCACATCACCCTCAGCCGAGTAATATGTCACATCAGCCGATTTCGAAACCGTTGCGTTCGGAGTCTGAACGATGGGCGTGCTTACATCGGAGCATTCCTGGGCAACCGCGGGGTCAACATTCAGCACACACGCCTGATTAACGATGTCGTTGCCGCTGTTGATATCATCCTGCGTCAATGTGTACGATGCCGTGTAAGTCCAAGTCTCGGTCGGTTCCATTACGTCATCATCGCCTTGTGACTCTACCGGGCCAACGAGACCGGGGGGATCGTCGAATTGCAGCTCGACCCCAGCCTGCGACAAGATGTCTGTCAATGTCGGAGCCAAGTCAACAGCACCAACATTGGTAACAACAATCTCATATTCGATGACATCACCCGCCGAGTTGGCGACCCCATTGGGATCGCCATCTATAGCAGTCACCGTCTTGACGATGTCCAAACCAGCTGACGGAGTCTCCACCGTATCACACTGTGGAGTCCCATCACCGTCGGCATCGATACACACAACATTGGTGACCGAATCACCATTGTCGAGATCTGCCGCAACAATTGTGTACGAGTATGTGTAATACCACGTACCAGAAACAGCCAAGTCGCCAACGGCGTCGACCGTGCCGGTCGCATCTGAGAACGGACCAGCCAACGTCACCAGATTGCCATTCAATGAATCGGACAACGTCGCCTCAACATCAGCCTGCGACAAAGACACATTTCCGGTGTTATCCACCTGAATCGTGTAGTTGATCACATCACCCTCAGCCGAGTAATATGTCACATCAGCCGATTTCGAAACCGTTGCGTTCGGAGTCTGAACGATGGGCGTGCTTACATCGGAGCATTCCTGGGCAACCGCGGGGTCAACATTCAGCACACACGCCTGATTAACGATGTCGTTGCCGTTGTTGATATCATCCTGCGTCAATGTGTACGATGCCGTGTAAGTCCAAGTCTCGGTCGGTTCCATTACGTCATCATCGCCTTGTGACTCTACCGGGCCAACGAGACCGGGGGGATCGTCGAATTGCAGCCTGATTCCGGACTGCGACAAGACATCAGTCAATGTCGGAGCCAAGTCAACAGCACCAACATTGGTAACAACAATCTCATATTCGATGACATCACCCGCCGAGTTGGCGACCCCATTGGGATCGCCATCTATAGCAGTCACCGTCTTGACGATGTCTAATCCAGCCAATGGTGTCTCCACCTCATCGCACTCGTCAATTCCATCGCCATCGGCATCTTCACAAATAACATTGGTCACAGACTTACGGTCGATATCGGCCTGAACAATCGTGTAGGAGAAGGTGTAGTACCATGTTCCTCCCACACCCAGATCGCCTGTAGCATCAACGTCGGGGTCAAGGCTCTCGAATGGACCGGCAAGGCTGTCGACCGGTACATCTATACCGTTCAATGTATCAGACATTGCCGCTTCGACCTCAGCCACGGATAGAGCCACATTCCCATCGTTAACCACGGTGATCGTGTAGTTGATCACGTCGTCAACAGCGGAGAAATAGGTCACGTCTGCCGACTTGCCTACGGTCAATGCCGGGGTCTCAGTGGCGGTGTTGGTGATAGTACAGGTGTAGGCCTGGCCTGGCTGCGCATTAACATTGGCACAGTCGCCGGAGTAGGTGACGTTGTAAGTAATGCCATTGATCGTGATCTGACCATCGGTAACCCCATCTTCGCTTACATTGAAGGGGCCATCACTAGCAATCACATTGTAGCTTGCTGTTTCGGAAGTTAAGGGATCGGCAGAGGCAACGAAGGCTACGTTGCTGGCAACTGCAGGTGCGACAGTGTGGCTAAAGGACGCGACACTGGTCACGCCGCCGACAACATTGCCATTGTCGAGGTTCTTCACCACGTTGATGGTGGCCTCTTGCACGCTGTTGGTGAAGGTACAAGTTACGTCCGCGCTAGCGTCGAGGGTTACTTGCGAGTTGAGGACACTGATTGAATCAGGACCATCAACGCATTCTAGGTTTGTCAAGGTGTAGACACCGCTGTCGAGCAATGTACTTGACTCGCTGAGGTCATAGACACCAGGAAGTACCTCAACATTGGTCACGTCCTCGGTACCACTAACACCAGATGGGCCGAGTCCCGAAATGGAATCGGCTGCTGATAATGTGAAGTCAGCTACCGTTGCTTCACCACCATCAATCACCTTGACTAGGGTGATCGTGGCAGTGCCGACAGGACGAAGGGCACAATCTTTGTGCTGGGAGGTTCCCATCGCATCGGCGTTTTCGGCTTGGACGGTACAGACATTGAGTACGTTCAGGTCAGTGAAGGAAGTAACCCCAAACAGGCTGTAATCTAATGAACATGAGATTTTGGTATCAACATTTGAGGCTTCCTGGTATTCGTCGTCGACTCCATCATCAGAAGATGGGTCGAGTTCAGGGCTGACATACGACTCGGTGCATGTGCCAGAGGGCAGCGGGCTGACGGTTGCATTCTGCTTACAACCCTCAAGTTGAGTGTTGTCACAGGTGAATAGATAGCTCACTTCTGCGTCTGGATCGTAACAAACCGCATAGTTGACGTTTTGATCGCCGTCGGTGTCTAAGTCAATACAAGCGCCTTTATCATTAACGTTGGCAACGTTTTGCAGTTCATTATCGTAATACCACTCAGCCTCGAGAGTAGTTGCGGTATATTCGAGCGAGACCCCGTTGAGATCTGACTTACCATCTACGCCGGAATCGCCACCGGGATCTAAGAACAATTCCGGCTCTGCGGAAACGTTTGATGCGCTGACTACAACCATTAGTGATATTAAGAAAAAAGACAGAGTGAACCAAAGGAAATTCCTGGTTTGCGTCGTCCCTTTGGCTTCAGTAGGTAGTTTCATTCTCATCTCCTTGTGCTTTTCCCATCAATGGCGAAAAAAGCTGACAACTAGTTACAAAGTATGTACATTAGCATTAATTTTCTTGGACAAGGTGGTAGCGCATTAAAGAAATCCTGCAGACAGAGACAGCCGATTTCTTGGAGAAACGACCAAATTTTTGCAGAATTCGGAATGACATCTCCTTACCCTTTACGACTTAACAGAATAGATAATCATCTAAATATTGCTTCAAGCAAGATGATAATACCTAAACAAACTAAAACAACTTATAAATACCGAGAGATAAACAACATTGTACCAGAGTAAACTATGAAAATTCTCAAGAGTTCTAAAGATTTTCTAAAAATTCTAGAGCAAAGACTATTAACATCTTACTGCCCACGCCGCACCATCGGCAAATAGATATTGATTTCGATCCTGGTATTGACAAATGTGTGGTCTAAATTAGCCCCTGAGCTAGCCATTCCCCAATCATGGATCATCGGTGTCAGGGCCACCCAGCCGGATGGTGATTCTTCTTCAACACCATAATCGACATCAGGCGCCAGATCAGCCCAAGTGGTGCAGCCGTCGACGGCCGTTTTACGGCCGTTTCCCTGACGCACTCCATCAATGAGCAAATAGAGCGTCCAATCCTCTATCGGCGTCCGGTCATCGCTCGTGGCCAAGTCACCATCACCATCTGCCACTTTGCAGGCTGTGATAGTGACTAAAGCCTCGGCTTCGATCCGGCCCAAAACCTGACGGCCGAAATCAACAAACCAAACCTCTTCTGACCCGGCAGCCAGACCCCAGGGTAAGGCTCCTGGCGGCAGATCATAAATCTGCCAACCACTATTGTGGGTCACAGTATAAGTCTGATCAGCCCAGGTGAGATTACCCTGCGTACTGGTGATAGTCTGGGTGAGTGCTGGCGTGGCCGAGTCACAGGCTACCTCAGCAGTGGTGACAGTGCGAGTGGCTGTTTGCGTCACGCTAACGGCCGTTGTGGGGTCAAGACGGCCGATAACCCCGCCGCTCCAATGGTCACTATACCAGACACCTCTCCCCCGTAGGGCGACCATTTGCGCCAACGAAGCACCTGGCGCATTATAGCTGCGCAACTCATCTAGCCCTGGCTGCAGCCGGGCCACCTCACCCAGATTGGGGTCGGCCCACCACAACACATCCTGATAAGGATTATAGGCCATCCCTTCAGGTGAGCTACCTATTGGCAACTGCCAGATCGTGAATTCATCCGTCGTGGGGTTCAGGCGCAAGATACGGCCGTTTTCGTAGTCGCCCAGCCAGATAAAACCATCATGGGCCAGCGGGTAATCGGCTATACCGCTTTCCGGCAAAGTATACGAACACAATTGCTGCGTAACCGGATTAAAGCCATACAAATATGGGTCATCAAAAGCCAATACCCAAAACTTGCCGCTGCTATCTACCTGAGTGCCAAAAAGTGCCGACGCACCTGGCGCATCCCAAAAGTCAACTTGACCGCTGCCGGGGTCCAGCCGGCCAAAACGGCCCATGCCATTATCTCCCCACCAGACAAAACCAGATGCATCTCGCCGGGCATCAACGGGCAAAGGAATATTTTCATAAACAGTATAAACGCCACTGGCTGGCTCAACTTGCCAAATTTCTTCAGCATCATAATCGCTGATCCATAGCTGCCCATCCCCATCTACATTTAACTCAAAAGCACCGCCCGACGGATTAAGCGGGACTTCTTGCCCATTAGGCACCGCCGCCGCCACCAGATAGAAAAAAGACATCATCAACATGAAGCCAATGAACAAAGTACAAAAAACAGCAAATTTTCTCATGATTCACTCGTATAAGGTACATTTGGAATGAGTATTAGACAGCAAGCCCCAAATAAACCTTGGCACATGGCTTAAAACAAAAACCGCCGACGGCCATTCATCTTCCACTTGCCGCCAGCGGTTTTTGGAGATCAGGCAGGAGGCAAAATCACCGCCTGCCCGAAATCAAGACAGATCTACTGTGTACACAACGAACCATTATTATATTCGTCCAATGTGGAAGCCAAGCCAAGGGCGTACACATAATCATCTCCATCCCTCGGCCGCAGGAATCTTCCAATACCGTCGAATTCGATTTCGAAGAGCAGCTC
Source organism: Promineifilaceae bacterium (SeqCode) (assembly GCA_965223555.1). Classification (GTDB taxonomy): domain Bacteria; phylum Chloroflexota; class Anaerolineae; order Promineifilales; family Promineifilaceae; genus CBDCWU01. The sequence continues at coordinate 395,868 of CBDCWU010000005.1, read as the reverse complement.
GTGCGCATCCTCTGCAGCAGCTTCCGCAGTCGGCGAGTGGCATGCACCAGCGTCCTGGTTTAGCTCATAGGCAAGCAAGTTTCGCGCCAGCTTGTAAGCGGCATCACTTGCTCTCTTCTTGCCTCTGAGGTCAGTATGATTGAGGATGCTTACTGCGTCCTCGCAGTCCGGGCTGGGTAGCACCCCGTCACCTCCGAGCATGAGCGAACCGAGCTCGTAGACGTTAAGCGCCAACAGCTCGTCGAGCGCCCAGAACTCACCGTCAGGATCGCCGATGGTCGCATGCTCATACTGGTTACCATTGGTACATGAGCTCCAGTTCTTCCAGTAGCCAGGGGTACGTTGACCGCCGTCGCCATCTCGAGTGTTATCCACATCGAACGTCAATGTGCCACCCGCAGTTAATGGGTAATCAGTGTCCACACCAATATCAACGCAGAAGAAACCAAGCATGTCAGGATCGTTGTCGAATTGGTGGGGATCGTAGGTCGCTACAGGCACACCGTTTATCGACCAGTTAGAGGACCATCCGGCGGAGGCGTTGGTACCTAACTCACAAACGGTATAGGCCTCTCTGGGATCGAGGTCGAAGTTGCCGAAGTCCAGGATACCATCAGGATCGTCCAAGGTGGAATCTGTAACCAGGGGATCGCTCAGGAAACCAGAACCGGTACCGTAGTTAGGCCCGGAGAAGAGGGCAAACTGCCAATCATAGGTCTCGCTAGACCCGCCATTTGTGGTTTTGACAACCTGCACATGAGCTGGGAGGAGGCAAGTATAGGTTGTGATAGCGGTGGAGCTATCAGACCCATCAGTCCAGGTGATAGTAGCGGTGTTGCTGGCATCGCCAGAGTAGGAACCCGTGTTGGTGCCATAGTCAGTTGTGACAGTTGAGCAAGTGTGTGACTCCGTGTACTCAAAGGGCTGCGAAGCATCAACGGGGATTGTCACGTTATCGCTGTCGCTAATGGCGGCATCCAGGCCAATATCATCTCCCTGCGTCCAAGTGACATCAACCGTATCTGACACCGAGACACCGTTCCGGGTTGCCGTGGCTGTATTCTGAGCCAGCTGCGAACCGGGCGCTGCGGTGTAATCGCAGGTGCCAGAACCGTTGGCAGCGATGGTCAAAGCCGTGCCGCCATCAGCATCATTACAGGTAACGGTAGCAGCAAAACCGCCGGACAGCTGGTCAGCTACGTCAACAGTCAGTTCCATGTTGGACGGGTTGTTAACGGTAATGACACCTTCAACTGCGTGGTTGACTTCACTAACGAAGGAAGAATTCCAGGTGATAGACCAGGTCCATTCCAGGGTGTCCCCAGCAAGGCCACTTTGTGATTCGGGGTCAACTGTCTTGGTGATGTCCCACTCATATTGGTTGTTGTAGGAACCATTGGCCGTTTTGCTCACGTCCCAGATGTAGCAGGTGTAGTCAGTGATAGCGGTGGAGCTATCAGACCCATCAGTCCAGGTGATAGTAGCGGTGTTGCTGGCATCGCCAGAGTAGGAACCCGTGTTGGTGCCATAGTCAGTTGTGACAGTTGAGCAAGTGTGTGACTCCGTGTACTCAAAGGGCTGCGAAGCATCAACGGGGATTGTCACGTTATCGCTGTCGCTAATGGCGGCATCCAGGCCAATATCATCTCCCTGCGTCCAAGTGACATCAACCGTATCTGACACCGAGACACCGTTCCGGGTTGCCGTGGCTGTATTCTGAGCCAGCTGCGAACCGGGCGCTGCGGTGTAATCGCAGGTGCCAGAACCGTTGGCAGCGATGGTCAAAGCCGTGCCGCCATCAGCATCATTACAGGTAACGGTAGCAGCAAAACCGCCGGACAGCTGGTCAGCTACGTCAACAGTCAGTTCCATGTTGGACGGGTTGTTAACGGTAATGACACCTTCAACTGCGTGGTTGACTTCACTAACGAAGGAAGAATTCCAGGTGATAGACCAGGTCCATTCCAGGGTGTCCCCAGCAAGGCCACTTTGTGATTCGGGGTCAACTGTCTTGGTGATGTCCCACTCATATTGGTTGTTGTAGGAACCATTGGCCGTTTTGCTCACGTCCCAGATGTAGCAGGTGTAGTCAGTGATAGCGGTGGAGCTATCAGACCCATCAGTCCAGGTGATAGTAGCGGTGTTGCTGGCATCGCCAGAGTAGGAACCCGTGTTGGTGCCATAGTCAGTTGTGACAGTTGAGCAAGTGTGTGACTCCGTGTACTCAAAGGGCTGCGAAGCATCAACGGGGATTGTCACGTTATCGCTGTCGCTAATGGCGGCATCCAGGCCAATATCATCTCCCTGCGTCCAAGTGACATCAACCGTATCTGACACCGAGACACCGTTCCGGGTTGCCGTGGCTGTATTCTGAGCCAGCTGCGAACCGGGCGCTGCGGTGTAATCGCAGGTGCCAGAACCGTTGGCAGCGATGGTCAAAGCCGTGCCGCCATCAGCATCATTACAGGTAACGGTAGCAGCAAAACCGCCGGACAGCTGGTCAGCTACGTCAACAGTCAGTTCCATGTTGGACGGGTTGTTAACGGTAATGACACCTTCAACTGCGTGGTTGACTTCACTAACGAAGGAAGAATTCCAGATGATAGACCAGGTCCATTCCAGGGTGTCCCCAGCAAGGCCACTTTGTGATTCGGGGTCAACTGTCTTGGTGATGTCCCACTCATATTGGTTGTTGTAGGAACCATTGGCCGTTTTGCTCACGTCCCAGATGTAGCATTGAACCGTTACAATGGCGGTGTCAGATTGACCAGTTTGAGTGATGGTGGCAATATTTTCATGGGTGAGGGTATAGACACCATCTATGTATAGAGAAGTGTCAGTGGGGCAGGAGAACTCCTCGGTGTAATCCCAACTATTATCGTTGCTGGTTGCCCATGATTCACCGTTGGTGTCAGTTACATCGATGTCAGAATATCCATTAACAACAGTCGGGTCACCAAAGATGTAGTCGTCCGTGGCTGTTGCGCCTAACACGTTGGCGTTGCTGCTGCTAATCGTGGCCGTATTTGTACCGTCTGTTGCGCCGGTCAGATCCGCATCATAGGTGCATGTTACGCTGCCACCTGGGTCTAAACTGTTGGTAGGACAACTGACAGTTGCTGGCGTACCAGCAACGATATCTTCAACAGCAAAATCTACTGTAAATGGGGTTGGATTGGTAACAACTATATCACCAGTTACTGCCCAATCGGAGTCGGTGATTGTCTGGTCTACAGAGATTGTGTAAGCGTGGTTGAAGGCCGGATCGCCGATGAAGCCCTCGTAGGCCCCGTCAGCATCCTTGGTGATGGCCCAGTCGTAGGTGCGGGTGTACTCGGCGTTGGCCGTTTTCTCAGCCGTCAGTTCGTAATCGTAGCAGAATTCAATGTGGCTGATGGCGTGAGTTGCGTTCGGGGTGGACAGACCGCTGTCGCCTGTGGCTTCCGGGTCATAATTGTAAAGATTGCCGCCAACATTTCCGCCTTTGACAAAAACGGCGTCGATTCCCAGGCTTGATTCCCAAGTTAAATGCAATCCATCTGTAGAAGAAACTTCTATCCAATTGGTTAAGTCCTCCGGCGCGCCGCCGGTCAATTCGGCTATAGCATTTCCATCCCCATCATTAAGGATCGTAAAGTAATAGGTTGTGTCCGTACTGCTTATGAGGCTCTGATCTAACTTAAAACCAAAGCTGTATCCCATATCGCTACAAATGGGATTGTCATTCCACAACTCGGGCGTAACTGGTAACACGGGTGGTGTAGCTGTGGCGTCACCATCACTGATCGGCGTGGAGGTCTCGCTGATCCGACATTTGTCATTTGGGCCGGGTCCTCCCGGTGGACAATCAACGACACCTTCTCGGGCATCAGCCGTTTCCGCGCCGCTAAAGAAGAAGGTAAAGGCACTCAGGGCCAAAACCAGTGCCAAGCCCATAAAAATAATCGTTTTTCTTTTGTCACTATACAGGCCATAGACCTGTGGTATAAATAAACGTCATGGATTATCAGCGGGAAAATGAGCAACTAAAGCAAAGAATACAAGAACTAGAAGCCGCCTTGCAAGCCGCTCAGCAGCAAATTGCGGAACTTACGTCATTGCTCAAGCAAAACAGTCGTAATTCCCACTGGCCATCCAGTCGAGACAAGAGCCGGCAGAAAAAGAAAAGAACCAAAAGCTTGCGTCGCAAAAGTGACAAAAGGCCTGGTGGACAAAAAGGGCATCCCGGTCATACACTCAAAATGAGCACGATGCCGGATGCAGTCAGGATACATCGTCCCGACACTTGCCAGCATTGCCAACTACCATTTACCGCTGAGCAACAGGCTGCGGCTATCGACAAACGACAAGTTTATGATTTGCCGCCCCTGGACATCGTTGTGACGGAACATCAAGCGGAAACGCTCTGCTGTCCCCATTGTCGGCAACTAAGTCAGAGCTCATTCCCCCAGGATGTGATTGCCCCGGTGCAATACGGGCCACGCATCCAGCAGTTGGCTGTGTATCTCAAAGCGGAGCAATTCATTCCCTTCGAGCGGAGCCGACGCTTTTTTGCCGACCTGTTTGGCCTCAAGCTCTCGCCGGGCACCTTGCAGAATATCATCCAGCGCACGGCACGACAGTTGCACCCCATCATCGACCAAGTCAAAGTCGCACTGACGGCGGGTCACATCCTGCATTGTGATGAGAGTGGATTCTACATCAACGGACAACGCCATTGGCTGCATGTGGCCGCCACTGACCAGTTGACATGCTACTATCCGCATCGCAACCGGGGTAGCAAAGCGACCAAAGCAATGGCGATTCTCCCCAATTTCGAGGGGCGAGCCATTCATGATTTCTGGTCAGCCTACTATCAACATAAACAATGTCAGCATGGTCTATGCAATGTGCATCATCTGCGTGATTTGACCGCCATTGCTGACAATCACAAACAGCCCTGGGCCAATCGCATGAAGTGGTTGTTGCTTAGTATCAAACAGGTCGTTGACCAGGCTCGGTTGGCGGGAGAAACGGCATTGCCACCGCTGAAAGTTGCCCAGATTGAACGCCTCTATGACCGTCAGGTCGCTATCGCCTTGCAAGCCAATCCACCGCCACCTGAAGGATGGCCTAAAGGGAAACGGGGTCGGCCAAGAAAGACGAAACCACGTAACTTTGCTGAGCGATTGGGCAAACATCGCCACGAAGTGTTGGCTTTTGTCTACGATTTTAAGGTGCCATTTGATAACAATCTGGCTGAACGAGATATTCGCATGCTCAAGGTTCAGCAGAAAATATCCGGTTGTTTTCGTAGCATGCATGGTGCCCAGGATTTTTGCACCATTCGCAGCTACCTTTCGACCATGCGTAAACAGGGCGTTCGTGTGTGGTTCGCTTTAGGTTCTTTGTTTTCTGGCGATATTCTCATGCCAGACCTGACCCCTGTATAGTCACTTTCTTTTCATCATTGTAATTCTCTCCTAGACTGAAAATAGAGATAAGCCCTCGCTCCAAGGCGAACGGCCGTCTAATATAGAAATCCTGCAAGAGCCCAAAAAATGAGCTTGTCTACTTATCTGTATACTAAAGTTTTTATGTATCAGTTTGTTTGCTCCTCCTTGTCTAGCAGAGTGGTCTCCTAGATAATGCCAACTACACGCCTTTTTCAACAGATGAACCGGGTTAGAAATCTGTACGACAATATTACATGAACGAGTTGAGACGATAATGTCTCCAATTGTTGCGTAATAATAGAAAATGGCATTTGACAACACCTTCTTCTAGACAAGTTACGTCGCAACAGTACAAAGGTGCCCAATGATTACATAGGGAACACTTACCATTTTAGCAAGGAAATCTACAATGGTTCTAAGGGGTTCTAAAATTTTCCTAAAAAAGAAGAAGCACAGTTATGGGGAAGAGATTTGGCTTACAAAACGGTAACCAATGGTATGTTCAGTCGTAATGTAGCGGGGTTCCCTGGGATCAGGTTCAATTTTTTGACGCAGGTTCCAAATATAGGTATGTACATATTCGGCGCTACCACGGTACTCTTCGCCCCACACGTTGCTTAGTATTTGGGCAAAGGTGCGAATCTGGTCAGCATATTGTACAAGATAAGCCAATAGATTGTATTCTGTGGCCGTTAGCTTAACTGGCTCACCGAGGATCAAGGCTTGGTGGGTATTTAGGGAGACGACAAGATAATCATCTTCATAGCCTATCGTCTCTAGCACGTTGGCAGGCAAGGCAGCACGACGCAAGGCGGATCGGGAACGAGCTAATAAAATGGGTTGGCTGAATGGTTTTGTAATGTAATCATCTGCCCCAATATGAAGACCCTTGACGATGTCTTCTTCCTGACTCAAAGCAGAAAGGATGATGATGGGCACATCTGAAAGTTGCCGGAGTTGTTGACACACCCGCCAGCCATCTAGTTCTGGCATCATTAGATCGAGAAGCACTAGATCAGGGCGATGCTCGTAAAAACGACGCAAACCTTCCTGTCCATTACCAGCAGTAAATGTCAGCGCACCCTCGTAAGACAACATGACACTTAAGATACGACAAAGACCGGGATCATCATCTATAATGAGGATACGTTTCTCTTGTAGTTCTTCGACCATCTATATTAACCCCGTTTTACTATGGACAATAATCAGCTTGGCAAATCCGAGTCTAACAGCTTTTGAAAATAGTTCTCATAAACAGTTCGACAAGGGCCATTTTACAACTTGGCTGAATTATAGTCTATCTGACGACGTTGTTCAAAATCAATATTCGTTGGTTGACTATACCATTGACGAGAATTAGAACGGACGTGAGTGCCTCTGCCTCAACTCTTTAATCCCATCACATTAACCCCATTACAAATTCAGCCACGGCCGTTCCAATCTCATGTGGTGAATCTTCTTGCACAAAATGGAGGCCAGGCACGGTCACCTCAGTTTGGTTAGGCCATGTGCGGCAAAAGTCCCGTTGCTTGCCTGTCAAAATGATGCCTGGGTCAGCATTGACAAATAATTTGGGTAAATGCTCATTATGGGCCAGCCAACGCGCGTAATTGGAGACGATTTCATAGACATCGGCTGGTTCGCCACCAATGGGGATTTCACGCGGCCAAGTGAGAGTAGGCCGTCGGCATTCGCCTGGATTGAGAAACGGCCGTCTATAGACGGCCATCTCCTCCTCACCCAATTGCCGCAAAATACTAGCTGGCAAAATACGCTCCACAAAGAAATTACGCTCCAAAACCAATTCCTCCCCCTTCGACGAACGCATACCCTGGAAAATCCCCCGCGCCGATTCCGGCCATTCGTCCCAGCTGACCGGCCGTACAATCGCTTCCATGTAAGCAACTCCCCGTACCTGTTGGGGGTGGGTATAGGCCCAATGAAAACCTAAGGCTGATCCCCAATCATGAACCACAAAAACAACATTGTCCGTCACTCCCACCACCTCTAGCCAGGCATTCAAATAGCGGTAATGATCCAAAAAACGATATGAACCTGATGGATTTTGCCCTGATTGGCCCATACCAATCAAATCAGGTGCCAAACAACGACCCAAGCCTTGACAATGGGGTATCACATTGCGCCAAAGATAGGCAGATGTAGGATTGCCATGTAGAAATACAATAGGATCACCTTGGCCACTGTCTATATAAGCCATTTCAGAATCAAGCACAGGAATTCGTTCGCGCTCATATGGATCAGCTGCGGCAATAGGCAGGTTTGTCATAGATACACCTCTTTTGAATGTTGACTCTCAGATATTATTTCTATCAGAAAAGAAGGACAAAATGCTTATATGTGACAACGATTGTCGCCAGTTTATATTACCATTTGAAAAAGCGAAGGGGCGCTGCTTCTACACTCAGGACAATACCAAAAGTGGAAACTTGAGCCATTTTCAGGTTTAATACCAACAAGTTCACCAATTTAAGTGAGTTACAAAAAGAAAATTGTTTTCCCTATTTGCTGTAGGGCTATTTGAAATGGAAACAATAAAAATTAGTAAACACTTTTTGTAAGCCACACCAGTACACAGGAGAGTAAAAATGGCACTGGCAATTCCCAGCATGATTCTCAAACGACTTTATACTTTCGGCAGCTTAGAAAATACAGCCGATGGTTTTCAATTCAATGTCAAAAATCGGCTCAGTGATGCCGAACTAACTGAACTAACCGGGATAAAGATTGATAAACAAAAGGTTGATAAGGCACAAATCACATTATCTTTGGGGGACGGCCGTTCCTTCCAACCCACCCAAATAACGGCCGATAATCCTATCCCCTTCCCCCTGCGCCAAATCGTCAACATCCACATTCACGGAACCCCCTTAGCTGAAGGTAAGCATGATCTTGAACTATCCTTCCGCGCCAAACCCTTTGGCAAACTTAAATTTACTGTGGACGATGCCATTACTGACACCACCGACCACCTTGTCCGTATCCCCCGCAACGACAACGACGACTACGGCGAAGACATTATCAAAGAACGGCAAGAATTTGTTGGCACCTATACAGGTCATACCCTAAAACATATCCCCCACTACTCCTTTGATCCCCACATCACAGCCGGCAATATTGAGCATTTTACTGGCGTTGCCCAAATTCCCATTGGCTTTGCCGGCCCCCTCACCATTCATGGTGAACATGCCCAAGGTGACTTCATCGTGCCTATGGCTACCACCGAAGGCACACTCGTCGCCTCCTACAATCGTGGCATCAAAGTCGTCAACCTCAGCGGCGGTGTCAAAGTCAGCGTTGTTGGCGATGCCATGCAGCGCGCACCCGTCTTCGTCTTCGAGGACGCACGGGAAAGCCGGGACTTTATCACGTGGGTAAACGAACATATGGAACAGATTCGCGAAGAGGCAGAAGCCACCTCTAGCGTAGCCAAACTACAATACATTGATCCCTATCTCGCCAGCAAATTTGCCTTTTTGCGCTTCAATTACAGCACAGGGGATGCTGCGGGCCAAAATATGGTGGGACGGGCCACCTTTGCCGCCTGTAGCTGGATTTTAGATCATTACCCCGATGATAAAATCAAACATTTCTACCTGGAATCTAATTTAGCGACCGATAAAAAAGCCTCGCAAGTGAATCTCATGCGTACACGTGGCAAGCGCGTCACTGCCGAAGCGATTATCAAACGTGATGTCCTCGTTCAGCATATGCGTGTAGAGCCAGAAAGCCTCCACTATCATTCCCAAATCGCCAATGTTGGTGCTATCTTATCGGGGGCTAATAACAATGGGGCTCATTCGCCCAATGGGATCACAGCCATATTCATCGCCACAGGGCAAGATGTAGCCAATGTTTCTGAATCCTCAGCTGCCATCATCTATTCTGAGATGATGGCACACGGGGATATATATTTTTCAATCACAATCCCCTCTCTCATTGTGGCCACCTACGGTGGCGGCACAGGTCTAGCAACTCAGCGTGAGTCTTTGGAACTAATGGGCTGTTATGGTCGCGGCAAGGTGTATAAATTTGCCGAGATCATAGCTGGTGTTGCTCTTGCTGGTGAAATTTCGCTCGGTTCGGCTATTTCGTCGTCAGATTGGGTATCTAGTCATGAACAGTACGGCCGTAATCGGTAAACGGCCGTGAATGGATGATTTTATAAAGGGGCGATTTCTTCGATCACCCCTTTATAAACAACACCAGCCTCATACAAATCGCCACTCCTCTCGTATAACAAACGATTTGGCAACAGGCTTTCGCCAATAAGAGAATAGAACAGCGACTCTTATCTGCTATTAAGGTAAATCCAAGGCGGAATAGGAGATTGCCCTACGACTTCTTGACGATGACCCCAATTTGCCACCTAACCCTACCCACTAGGAGTAAAGTTGGTATACTTTTTCAAACCATAAGATTTCATGCAAGGAGAGACAAACATATGGCTGACATCCAGGCAATTGCCAACCGGATTGTAGAGAACGTAGAAAAGGTAATTGTAGGCAAAAGGCAATCAGTACAACTAACCACCCTGGGGCTGTTATGCCAAGGGCATATTTTGATTGAAGATGTACCTGGCGTCGGCAAAACCGTTCTGGCCAAATCTTTAGCTAAGTCTGTTGGCTGTAAATTTCAGCGTATCCAGTTTACGCCAGATATGCTGCCTAGTGATGTAACGGGTGTGTCTGTCTTCAACCAAAAAACGCTTGAATTTGAATTTCGCCCTGGCCCCATTCATGCCCAAATCGTGCTGGTAGATGAAATTAACCGGGCCACCCCTAAAACACAATCGGCTCTACTGGAAGCAATGGAAGAGCGGCAGGTAACTGTCGATGGTTCAACCTATCCTCTTGACCCCCCCTTTATGGTCTTAGCTACTCAAAACCCGATTGAATATGAAGGTACTTTTCCCTTGCCCGAGGCCCAACTAGATCGCTTCTTGCTTCGCATCAGTCTTGGCTATGCTACTAAAGAGCAAGAGATAGAAGTGCTGGAACGCCAACATTCTACCCATCCTTTGGACTCCTTGACTCAAGAAATCTCTTTGGAAGAATTGCGTGATGCCCAAAATGCTGTGAAGGAAATGTACGTCGACCCATTGGTCAAGGAATATATTGTGGATGTTGTACGCCAAACACGAGAACATCCTGATGTTTATTTGGGTGCTAGTTCACGTGGGTCATTGGCCATTTATCGCCTGTGTCAAGCACGCGCTGCTATGTTGGGGCGCGATTATGTGTTGCCTGATGATGTGAAGGCATTGGCTGTTTCAGCTTTGGGACACCGCATTATTGTTGGCCCCGCTGCCCGTATTAAGGATATTACACCGGAACAGATTGTACAGGATATTTTGGATCGGCTACCCGTACCGGGTGCCCAAGCTGTTAAGGCCTAAATTATGTGGCGACAGCGACGAACGGCCGTCTTCATTCTCGCCTTTATTGCCTTACTAGGTGGTTTGCTAACTGGGCGTGATATTCTTTTCAATTTGGCCTACCTATTGGGCGTCTTGCTCATTATCTCCTTTGCTTGGGCCTGGGTAAACATTAACTACGTCCATATCTCTCGCATCACCCGTACACGCCGCACCCAAGTCGGCCGTCCTCTAGAAGAACGCTTCACCATCCGCAACACCAGCTCCATTCCCAAGCTGTGGCTCGAAATGCGCGACTACGCCACCCTGCCTGGCCATTTTTCCAGCCACGTCGTCAGTAATTTAGGCAACAAACAGGTCTACAGTTGGCGGGTCACCACCTTGTGCCGCGAACGCGGCCGCTACCAATTAGGCCCCATCCGCCTTAGCACCAGCGATCCCTTTGGTCTCTTTCCCATGCAGCGTAACCTCACCCCTACCTCTAATGTTGTCATCTACCCTATCACCTACGACATCCGCCAGTTCGCGCTGCCTATTGGCATCTTGCCCGGTGGTGATGCTCTCCGTCGCCGAACCCATTACGTCACAACCAATGCCGCTGGCGTGCGAGATTATGCGCCGGGTGATAGCTTTAGCCGTATCCATTGGCGCAGCACAGCACGGCGTAACCGGCTCATTGTCAAAGAGTTCGAGCTAGACCCCTTGGCCGACATCTGGATCGTGCCAGATATGTCTCTTTACGGGCATGTGATCAGTGAGCCTACGCCACGAGAAGAGAGTGCTATTCCCAATTGGATGAAGGCGGAAGAGTTCAAATTACCTGAATCAACAGAAGAGTACACGGTGACAGCAGCTGCTTCTTTGGCCCAATATTTTTTGCGCCGTGATCGCTCTGTTGGCCTATTGGCTTATGGACAATCCAATGAAATTGTGCAGCCAGACCGGGGCGAACGCCAACTCAATCGTATTTTGGAAACGTTAGCTGTTCTGCGGGCGCAGGGCGAGGTGCCCATTCAAGATGTCCTCCATGCCGAGTCCCATGTTTTCCCACGCGGCACCACTGTGATTGTGGTCACAGCCACCACACGCGACGCCTGGGTTACTTCAGCCCAGCAGCTTGCTAGGCGTGGGTTGCGCGTGGTTTCGGTCTTGGTTGATCCCGAATCATTTGGTGGGCTGCGCTCGTCTGTTCCGCTCGTCGAAATGCTGCAAGCGGTAGGCACCGGGGCTTATGTTGTCAAAAACGGTGATGACATTGGTCAAGTTCTTAGTCACGGCCATCAACAAAAAGGCTATTATATGGTTGCCTGATTCAGCCAGGTCCGAGTCAAACAAAGAAAAACACGGGTAAGGATTAGATACTTGTCCGTGTTTTTTTGTTGCCCTAATCACCAGACCAAACAGATGTAGGTCTAATCACAAAATTGTCACAGAACTGTCACGAAGCAATCATGTGAAACATGATGATTTTATCCTACTATGTACTTCATGTATTTATTTAAGGAAGATGTACAAGTTTCAAACCTGTGGTACTTGAGGCCTGTACGAGGGCATATATAGGCCTTATTCCTACCATCATTATCATTTTTTTATTGGTTTATTATTCTCGCCTCCGTAGTTGACAGTTGGGGCTAAAGAAAAGAGAGAATCATTATTTATGAATATTGTCAAACGAAGAAAGCATTATACTCTTATTATCATCCTGGCTCTGCTGCTCTTGTTGACCTTGACGAGTACCCGCCAATTCGCATCTGGTGCTGCCTTTCATGCGGATTCTAGCAAGGAGGTGCCGGATGATGATATCGTTTTAGAGAAACTAGACCAAGCCCTGCAAAGGATCGTGAATGAAGGTCAGGATACGGCCGTTGACGTCATTATCCAAAAACAGGGTAAGGGAACGGCCGTTGAGCAAGCCATCACACAGTTGGGTGGCACAATTAACAAAGAACTCACCATTATCAATGCTGTCGCAGCCACAGTATCTAGCCAAGCGCTTCACAACCTCTCGCAGTTAACCGAAGTCAAACATATCTCTCTCGATGCTACTGTACAAAGCAGTAATAATCCCACTGCTTCGATGGTTATATCCCTTCATAGCGGCAAATGTCTTGATGTGCCTGGTTTTACACAAACTAATGGCGCAGGCATTATCCAGTACACTTGTTACAATTCGAGCAATCAACAGTGGACATTTGAGCCAAGTGGCAGCGCCTATCTCATCAAAGTTGCCCATAGTGGGCAATGTTTGGATGTGCCAGGCTTTTCAACAGCCAATGAGGTACAGGTCATCCAATATCCTTGCGCAGATTCCGATAATCAACGCTGGTGGGCCATTGAAACCGAGGATGGTTATCTTCTCGAAAACGTTCACAGTGGCAAATGTCTCGATCTGACAGCCTCTTCCTATAACAATCTTGCTAAAATCATCCAATACACATGTCACTCTTCACCCAATCAAATTTGGCAAATTGCGGAAGGTGCCTTTGGCACCGAATCTGCCACAGCCACCCCCCTCATTTATGATAAGTTTGATAACATTGCCTATAACAATAATAATGGACAGCAAAATTGGCTAGATGATTGGTATGAGTATCTTGATGATGGCCAGCCGCACAGTGGACAAATACGCATCATCAATGATCAGGGCAATAACCGCCTCCACATTCGTGGTGATTATTTAGGCCTAGATCGCTATGTGGACACTTCCAATACAGAAAACTTTGATATTATTTCTCTCAGCTTTGATTATCGGCATGTTGGTCCGGGAACAGATGATTGTCTACGTGTAGATGTTATCGGCGATGAGGATTGGCTGGATACAGATTGCATAATCGGCTCAGGCACGGATGAAGCATATAAACAATATACTCTAGACATTACAACCGCCCGTTCCACTGCAACATTAATACGCCTATGGCAATACGCCGATGCCAATAGTGGCTTTTACATTGACAACCTGACTGTCACGGGTTCCACACAACCTGTCAACGATCAGGATTATTTAGACATTACTGGAGTCTCAACACTGCATGATAGTGGCATTGATGGTTCTGGTGTGACGGTGGCTGTTGTAGATAGTGGCATTCATAATGGTGCATTAGGCAAAAGCCCAAAAGCAAGTTTTAATGCACTGCCTGATACTAATTCAGATAAACATGGGCATGGCACCTTTATGGCGGGCTTGATCGCCAATACCATGAGCCGCAGCGTGGCTCCGGGTGCTGATGTCGTCAATGTCCGGGTACTAAGCGAAGAGGGGAAGGGGAGCTATTCACAGGTGATTGATGGCCTCAATTGGGTATTAAACAATCAACACAATCACAACATCCGAATTGTTAATATGTCCATTATGGGGCCAGTAAGTGGCCCTTATTGGGAAAATCCCTTAAACCAAGCCGTAGAGGCCCTGTGGGATGCCGGCATTGTGGTTGTGGCCGCAGCTGGTAACACGGGGCCAGAAGCTGGCTCAATCACCACACCAGGTAATGATCCGTTTGTGATTACAGTAGGCGCATTTACCGACAACTATACTCCAAATGATAGCAGCGATGATTACATACCACCATTTAGTGCCACGGGCCCAACTGAAGCTGGCTTTATCAAACCAGATGTGATTGCGCCGGGGGCACATTTGCTCATGAAGGTGCAGGGAAATAGCCGTTATGCACAAGAGAACCCCAATCTATATCGTGGACATGGCCGCTATCAGGGGGCAGGGACATCAGCAGCAACGGCCGTTACCAGTGGCGTTGTGGCTCTCATGCTTGACCAAAATCCTCATCTAACACCCAATGAAGTCAAGCATCGCCTAATGATCACCGCCCGCCCTGCCTTTCAGGAAGATGGACAAACTTTGGCCTATAGCCTTCTCCAGCAAGGGGCTGGCCGTATCTGGGCACCGGAAGCAGCACTTGGTAACTATCCAGGAGAGGCCAATGTTGGTATGGTTCCTGGCTCGGATTATGTGGGCCCTGTCATTTATGATGACAACCTAGATGTCTATCGGCTGGTTGACCAGAATCGCAATCCACTTCCACAAGAGACAAACTTCATGTGGAATGGTGGCAACTTCTGGAATGGTGGCAACTTCTGGAATGGTGGCAACTTCTGGAATGGTGGCAACTTCTGGAATGGTGGCAACTTCTGGAATGGTGGCAACTTCTGGAATGGTGGCAACTTCTGGAATGGTGGCAACTTCTGGAATGGCTCTTATTTTGACACCAGCAATTTTTATTGGAACGGTAATGAGTACTGGAACGGCAATCATTATTGGAGCGGAAACCATTACTGGAATGGGTTAGCTGAAGAACAACCCTAATTTCTAACCACAGTAGAATTTAAAAGGGCGGTCTGAATTAATTGTTCAGACCGCCCTTTTCATCTACGAACCTAAGCAGGCAAAATTACGGATTTTAACAGCTTAGCCAGACATTGCTACAATTTTCCGATTCACTTCCACATTTTCCAAAAAAGTTTGGCGTTGTTTGGCATCAGTAATACCAGTTGCTTGATCTTGCAGTAAGGCTACTGCCTTTTCCAAAACGGCCGTTGCCCGCTCATCACCGCCCGCCAGCAACACTTCATAACAAACTAAATACACGTGAAATGGCCGTGACATACCACTAATCAGTTCATCCGTTTGTACATGCTCCACTATAGACCCAATATATGTGAGAGCTTGTTCCGTGTCACCCAACAGCAAGGCTATTTGGGCTAAACCTGCCTGAGTTTCCAGCAAGTGGCTTTGCTGTTCTAATTCCGCCCAAATATGCAGTGCCCGCTGATAAGAAGTTTCGGCCTCTGCCAAACGTCGCTCATTGGCTAAAATGTAACCGCGATCTTTGAGAGCTAATCCTTGTAAAAAGGCACTACCTATCTCCTCAGCCCACCTTATAGCAGTCAAACTATATTTTTCTGCCTGCTTAGGATCATTTTGATAGTGCGCCACTAACCCCAAGTTGATCAAATTAAAACATTCACCAAAACGGGTATTGATTTCGCGGCAGATTTGGAGAGCCGTGTTACTATACTCACGACCAGTAGCATAATCACCAAGATCAATGTAAATGGAACTCAAGTTGGTCAACAACCGTCCCCGCCCTTCCCGATCACCTATCTGATCATGAATCCGCTCTGCCTGTTCCCAGAAAGTGAGACATCCTGTCAGATCACCCTGGGAATAGGCAGCAACTCCCATATTATTTAGAACCGTACTTTCTCCTTGTCGATCATCAATACGCTTATAAATGGGCAGTGCCTCTTGATAATAGCTCTTAGCTTGCTCAAATTGGCCGAGATCAGCAGCGGAAGCCCCAAGAAAGCGGAAACTATCTGCTTCGATTTGAGGTAAATCATTTTTTTGAGCGGCCGTTAAACTACGCATAAATTGATTTCGGGCCTCATCATAGTGTCCTTGCCGCATATATGAGCGACCCAAAGCCAGGTAAGCTGATGCCTGCTGGGCAGCCCCAGCAGCCATTTGCAGGGCGGCATTGGCAGCAGTAATTGCTTCAGGATAATCAGCAGTTGCCTCTGCGTAGTTGGCCTGGCGCAAGGCAGCTTCTACTTGTTTCTCTGCCCCACCAGCCCGTCCCAGTTTTTCAGCTATAATCTTCAAGGCTTTGATATCTTGCCACTGCGCTTCGCGCTCACCCTGTAAATGATAAATTTGCTCCCGTGCTTGCAAAATAGCATATTGTTGAACCAAGTCACTAGCAGGTGTAAGTTGTAAGGCATAGCTAAAATAATCAATAGCTTCTCTATTAAGGAACTGTTGCCGGGCATACACGCCCGCAATTTGGGCATAATGCCACTCTTTGGCCTCATTGCCCACCATACGCCAATGATGGACGAGAGAACCTGCCTGTTCAGGTGCATCGGGATAAACTGTTTCAATGGCTTCAGCGGCCAGTTGATGCCAATGAGTACGTTCAACGGTCGTTAATCCATCCAGTAATCCCTGGCGCAATTTATCATGGGCAAATTGCCAACGGCCGTTGGCTACCTCAAAAATAGCCGCATCTGCACATATACCCAGCCAACTCTCTAAGTCCGCATCCGATAAATGAGGCTTTGCAAGCTGCTCCAAAAGCAACAAATCCAACTCCCGGCCCAACACAGCTGCCCCTGGCAGCAACGCCCGCACCGATTCAGCCACGCCTGCTAAACGGCGAGCCACAATCGTCTTAATTCCTTGTGGCAGCAACCTAGTAGGCAAAGCCATCTCGGATACTGCACGAAGGCCACCAGCCTCCTCAGCCAAAGCCCGAACCACTTCCACTACAAAGAAAGCATTGCCCTCCGTCTCCTGCTGCAATAGATCCAAAATCTCTGGCTGATGGCCAGCCTCTCCCAACATGGAGGCACTTAAGGCTGCAACAGCTTGCTGATTCAAACGCTTGAGCTCAATGACTTGCATCTCAGGTAATTCTTCGGGCAAATCTGGACGTTCGTCGTCCCGATAACTGCCAACAATTAGCAAAGGGGAAGCCGCAATTTGCCGACTTAAATAGGCCAACAAAGCCAAACTGTCCCGAATCCACTGTAAATCCTCTAAAATCAATAAAACTGGTTGTTTCACCTGCTGGAACAACCCTACGATCGTGGCATAGAGGCGTTGGCGGGCTACCTTATCATCCAATAAGGGGGGCTTATTGACCTCCCTGGCCAATAAGGTAGTCACATCAGGTACAATAGAGCCTAATACCCCAGCCATTAAATCATCTAAATCTGCCTGCAAAACAAGATGACGCAAGGCATCTATCCAGAGCTGATAAGGAGGCCCACCCTCCTCAACGCCTTGTCCTCGCAAAACCAAGAAGCCATCTACCATTGCTTGAATTTGCAGTTCATTCAGCAGCCTCGTCTTGCCTACCCCGCTCTCGCCCCCAACTAACCAGGCAGACCCAAAGCCTGTTTGGGCTTGTTCCAGCGCAGTTTGCAGCGTCTCCATCTCCTCATCTCGTCCCACAAATTCGGCCGCTTGCAGGTAACTCTCTCGCACCAAGATGCTTTCGCCAGACAGAGGCAAATCCATAGCTGCACTAAAGGCAACCATTGCCGCTTCAGCACTCACATAACGACTTTGCGGCTCTTTCTCCAAAAGCTTGCCAATAACGGCCGTTAAACCTTCATCTACTCCCAAGAGAGATAAATCTGGAGGCTGGTATAAAACCTGGTCGATAAATTTATAGTCGTACAGATCAAAAGGATGTCTGTGTGCGAAAAGTTCATATGCCAGAACGCCGACAGCATACAGATCTGTCACCTCAGACACAGGGGCATCCAAAATGATTTCAGGTGCGGCATAAGGCACTGTTCCCACAGATGCTTCGGCATCCTCCTTGGCCGCAGCTAAACCAAAGTCTAGCACTTGCACAGACCCATTGGCCACCAAGACATTTTCTGGCTTGATGTCACGGTGCAAAATATCTCGACGATGCAAGTAGGCCAAAGCCGCTAACATCTCCTGAATCAATTGTACACGCCGCACCACAGACTGATCTTCTCCCTCCTCCAAAATCGTCTGAGCCTGTGGCAGATAAGTCATTGTAAAATAGGGCTGTTTTCTCTCATCAAAACCATAGTCTAAAACAGTGATAATATGAGGGTGGCGCAAAGAGGCCAAGGTACGAAATTCATGGGCCAAGGCAAAGCGTAAATTCTGCAACTTTTCCGCCAATGCCTCAGCATCGTGTAATCGATGCAAAGATGGAATGGCAACTTGTTTCAGGGCAACCTGTTCACCTGTCAGCCGATCACCGGCACGATAAACAGTCCCCATACCACCATAACCTATTTTCTGATACAAAATATAGCGACTGCTTTTAAATGACATGAGGTTCCTTATTCAACGACGGGCAGTCAAAGTGCGCCTTAGATTCATCGCACTAGCCTCAATTCTAGGTAGACGACTTGGCGAGAAGCATTACAAATGTTATCCATATGTAACGACATCCGACTATGATGGACATCAATCTATCTTTTCTTTCAACTGATAATTGTTAGGGGAATTGTATCAACTGAATCAGCGATCTCAACAGTATTATGTTTATTGCTCACACAGCCAGACATACTCCAAGGGCCAGTGTGGGTGATGTGGATTGACAGCAATTGCCCTCGTAGGTCTCGGGAATCATCAAAGAAAACGAGTTTATTCTGGGGGGTACGGCCACGCCAACGGCCTTTATGTTTGCTTTCTACCAATACTTCAACCGTCTCATCCAACCAGCGCCGCATCTTCTGCTCAGAGACTTCTTTCTGCAAGGCTTCTACAATATGGAAACGGCGTCGTTTTTCCTGATCAGGCACATCATCAGCCATGCGCCGGGCGCTGACCGTGCCCCGGCGCGGACTGTATCGGGCAAGATGCACCTTGTCTAATTTAAGCTCGGCTAAGATGTCAACAGTCTTTTGGAACTGAACGGCCGTTTCTCCCGGAAAGCCCACAATGATGTCACAATGGATGGCAGCATCGGGCACAATATGACGAATACGATGAACCAGTTGGCGATACTCAGCGACCGTGTAGCCACGCTTCATATTTGCCAACACAGTATCATCCCCAGCCTGAATAGGCACTTCGATTTGGGGCATCACCTTGGGCAGTTCTGCCACAGCCCGCAGAATTCTGTCACTCATGTAATTAGGGTGACTCGTGAGGAAACGAATTCGTTCTAATCCGTCTACATTATTGACTACGCGCAATAAATCGGCCAAATCCGGGCCGTCGGGAACATCATATCCATAGCGGTCAACGATTTGACCGAGCAAAACAACCTCTTTGACACCTTGAGCCACAAGTGAGCGAACCTCAGAAACAATGCTACCAACCGGGCGACTACGCTCCTTGCCCCGCTGCTGGGGAATGATGCAAAAGGAGCAAGCATGGGAGCAACCATACACAATGGAAACAGGAGCCGAGACGAGTTGACCGCGCTGTTCCGCTGGTAAAATAACTTCGCCATCCTGCAAAGCATGACGCTCAGCCGTTTGTGAAAGTTCAAAAGTCAGATCGTCATCTTGCTGCAAGTGAGACAGTAAGGGCATACCATCAGTGGCTGGCTCCATGAAAACATCCACAAAAGGAAAGGTTTTTTCCAGGCTTTCGTTGCCGCGCACACCCACCACACATCCCATAACGGCAATGGTTTTCTGAGGATGTTCTTCCTTGATAGGACGTAGGCTATGCAAACGGCCGTAGGCCTTATCCTCTGACTGTTGCCGCACGGTACAGGTTTGCAACACTACAACATCCGCCTCTGCCACAGTAGACACAGCTTGATAACCCAAGCGTTCAAGGCCCGTAGCCACTCGTCGAGCGTCCGCATAATTCATCTGGCAACCAGAAATCCAGAAATGATATTTTTTGCCCATAACATAGAGAATGGAGATTGGAGATCAGCAACAATGTAGCTACCAATTATTTTACTATCCAATTACTTATTGTGAGCCTCTAATCTCCCTACTAAAATAGTTTCTGTTAAAAAGAGGGCTATTCTATCGTTGGCGTGATGGGGGGTCAAGAAGGCAGCAGCTAAGGGAGCATTTCAGTTCTGGGGCAGATGAGCCTTAGTCCATACAGAATCGAAGGCATGGCTCATGACTGCAGCCCGAATCGGCAGAAGGTGCTCAGCACCTCGACGAGACCAGCGCATGCCAGGTCCGGCAAAACGAGCTTTAAACTGCTTACAACCACTCTCAACCATGCCAGAGCCAATGGGAAAGCCAGCCGCTTGTAGTGCCTGATAGTGCATGCGGTGCTGGTTGTTATCTAAATACAAAGCCTCTGTCAGAATGTCCTCGACGACACACCAAGGTTTGTCGATGGCAGCGACAATGAGGTCTTCAGCGATTTGGTGAGCCTGCCCGATGAATAACTCTGTTTTTTGTTGGTCATACCAGGCATCTCTAGCTGCTTGTTGGCTATGGAGCAAGCTGGCAGCTGTGTGCAAATGGTTAGTCGCATGATACCAATCAACCAGTTGCTCACTGTTGACAAAACGGTGGTCAAACTGGTGCCAAATCCAAATCGCTCCATCTCCCAAAGCAATCGTTTGCTGTGTACCAAGCCAACCATGACGGTGAGCCAAGGCCCATACTTTTTGCCCTATCGCTTCGGGGCCACCTAAGTGAGATGTGTATTGGTTATGGGTTGCGTGTGCTTGGGATAGCCACTTGCCTGTTTCCTTGTCTTTGGTGGGTCTGACCTCAATATCAAAGACACAACCTATTTTTAACTCTTTCCAACCTTCCTCACGCAGGCAAATCATGGCTCCATCCATAGCCACGCCTTTGCACCCAGTCTCAGGAACTGTTTGGAGCGGCTTCGGCAAGGCGACGGCTTCGGCTAAGCTCATCTCTACTTCTTCCATCGCGGCTAGCTTCTCTCCCCATTTCTGTGCTTGTCGCCACACACTACTATCGGAAACCCCTATGCGCCCTATCCGTGCCAAGGTCTCCTCGGCTTTTTCATAGCTTGTGCTAACCCCGCTTAACCAGACCATTTGTTTGCTTAACTCTGGACTCCAATGTTTTTCCCACAATTGAAGTTGTTCATCTAGGGGGGAAAAACCCTGTCTTACATCTTGGGCAATAGTAATAAGCTCGTTCTAATTTCACTTGGCCGATGAGACATTCTACTGTTTTGGGCTTTTCTCCCTTATTTCTTAGCCGCTGACCACACTCAGGACAGTCTGGCCTCTTTTCAGGGTGGACTGATGCTTGTCCATGTATCAAGATTCGAGTCATTTCCTCACTCAAGACCTGGCGCATTCTCAGTACTTCCTTTTCTATTTCGCTCAATGTTGGCGCTTCATGCTTTTCATACCATTCTAGCGTTTTAGCTATCATTTCTTCTGCTTTTGCTCTCAACTCTCTTTCAATTTCTTCTCGACTTTTTTTCATGGGTACACCTTTTTATGCTTGTACCCTGATTCTCTTTCTTTTTGCCCCTAAAGTGAAATACTCCCGCAGCTAACCAGCCATTTGGCTTCAAAACGCGCATCCAATTAGCCAGGTAACTTGCCATATCTGGACAATGGGCAGCTAGATGATCATAAATGAGCAGATCGGCCGTTTGTTCCGCCAAAGTACCAGGTGACAGCAACGATGTTAGCTCAAGAATATGCCAATCTAACTGGGGTTCGACTAAACGCACAATGGTGTCATTCATGTGGGTCATTGTAGCCTAATAACAAAAGCATTAAAAACAGTCGCCAATCTCACAGAAATCCTTATTATAGGCGCAACTCTTTCATTGATAAGCCGCAATAGGCCCCTATCCTTTTACAAAGCACTGCAACGATTATCCATGTCTAACTTCAAGTGGAACACAGACGAAAATGGCGATTAGGAAGCCATACAACAAGGGTATACAAAAAGAATTTATTCACGACCGACGCGGCTGTAGCTATGCTGCCTAGGCCAATTAACCAAGACCTGACAGGCCTCTCTGACCTGTCAGGTCTGCATCACCACCTATGAGTCAATTCAACTGGCAACAAGATGCAGACGACCAATGGGAAGAACCTGTCGTTTATACCCCTAAACCTAAGAATCCACGATCGCGCAGACGTTGGGGACTGGTTCTTATCCTCCTCCTCTTGCTTGGCAGCGTGGCCTGGCTGCTGACCCGGCAAGCAAACCAGCGCATGGAAGAAACAACATCGGCCGTTTCCGACGATGTCCGCTCCAGCCACAACCTCCTCATCCAAGCCGCCTACAACAATGACAACGATCTCTTCACCGCCCTGCTATCTGGGCGGGACAAAGAATGGACAGCCAGCCAACAGGCCCTTCTCTCTGAGCGTCTCTTCCTCAATCGTCCCTCTTTCGCTTTGTATACCGCCTTGCCTGAGTCGCCCGAGTTAGGCACTATTGAAGACAATCTGAGTCCCATTTCTCTTGATTTAGCCCCGGATTTGTTGGCAGCGGAGTTAGTCACCCAGCTACCCTATACCTTCACCTTGTCCGATGGCACAATACAAAACACCACCTTGCAACAAACGGCCGTTTACCGTCTTGGTAGTCAACGCTGGCTCTATGCCCCACCTGAAGAGGATTTTTGGGGCGACACACGCAATTATGAACAAAACCGACTCATCACAATTTATCCTCAACGGGATGAAGAAATCGCCCAGCGCCTAACCGTTGATCTGGCCCAAGCTTTGAACCGCATCTGCACACAACTGGCCGACATCAACTGCCCCGATGACATGAGCATCAGCCTCGTCCTCTCCACCGATTCCAGCACTTTCAGCGATCTAGCGGATCCCCAAACCATGTGGCAAAGTGGCCTACGTATCATCTTACCTACCCCCAGCCTCATTGGTCTGCCCATAGATGAAGCAGGTTATCAAGCTCTGAACCGGGGCTATACTGTTCAGTTGGCAACGGCCGTTATCTCTCACCTCGTCGAATATGAATGTTGTGCCGGGGCAGCCTACTTCCAGGCTCTACTCGACTATCAACTGAGCCAACTCGATCTACAAACCTGGCCCATCACCCAAACCGATTACCAGCGCGTTCTAGACGAAACAATCGGCCTAAACAGAGTCTTCCCCACCTGGCAAGCCGGCAGCTTAGCCGATGTAGATCCGGAAGAGCAATGGCTCATTCGCCTCATCGCCGATTTTGTTCTCCATGCTGACCAGCCCACCTCGGCCGCAGCAGCACAGCGCACCCTAAGTCAAACAACCAGCCTTATATCCTGGTTAGCCAATACGCTCTTCACCCAACCCGAAAGAGCGGCCCGGGCCAACAACGTCTTGCAAGAATGGTATAAAACGGCCGACATTCGTAGCCAAATTAGCACCACTCCCCCACCCATTTCCTTACCTAAACAAGATTTGCTCATGATTTGTTCCAATGACAACTTTGAGGGTTTTATTGAAGGTAGTAGACTCTATCGGTATCATCTGGCAACCGACGAATGGACACAAGAGGACGAGTCCGACGTTTCAAGTGTGATGGTCCCCTTCCCCGATGATTCGGCCGTTATTCTGCAAAGCTTCAATGAGACTCCCATTAGCCCCAAAATCTGGCAAAATGGACAGTTGATACAAAGTGTCATTGATGAAGCAAGATCACTTATCTCTTTCGGCCATTTCTCTGCCTCTGGCCAGTTGTTAGCCTACCAAGTAGAGATTCCTAATGAATCTTTAATGCCCCAATTCATCGATTTAACAGATTGCCAAGACAGCCAACAATGTACCATAGAAGCCAAACCTGGCCTTCTGGCTGAATCGCCCAATGGTCATCAAACCATCATTGCCGACCCCTCCTCAATTTCCGTTAATCACCTTAATTATTTGCCCATTAACGGCCGTCATTTTCTTTTCAACCAAAGCCCTAACGACCGAGAACCCTATTATCTCTTCCGCACCCACGGTCCGGAACAAATACCCATTGGGACAGGTTTTGAACCATTCTGGCTTGATAATGAGACCTATGGCTATTTACGACCATCCAACAACAACATGGAAATCGTGATTGCCAAAACGACCGATGACATCCTGCACTCTGTCCTCAGCCGCAACACCCTACTAAATTTACTCCCAGGCGGTGATAATTTTGTTTCCGGTTTTGAGATCAACCACGTCCTATCCGAACCCAATCACCCCGGTCAGTTATTCATCATCACTACCAGTGGCCGCATTACCTCCCCCCGACAAACCCACATCTTCAGTTACAATCTCATTACACGCCGTATTAGATTACACTTACAAACCCACTACATCGGCCTCCACACCCTAGATTTTTCACCAGACGGCCGTTGGCTCATCGTCAACGATTGGCGAGAAAATATAGGTGGCCAACCCATCAGTCTCAACTCCACTCATCTACATGACTTGAGTCAAAACCAAAGCGACTCCTTCACCACCATTATCCCCTTGCTTTTTCCCGCCTATCTGCACGACTGGTCGGCCAATGGTCAATGGCTCGCCCTCCTGGCCAATAACAATCAAATTGCCCTCACCATTCCAGGCACTGATCACTATCAAATTATCCAACACAGCTATGGCCCCTGTGCCTCCCTGGCCTGGATCAATCCGCTAGAGTAATAGGTAATTGGCAAGTTGCATTTACCAATTACCTACTTATGGAATCACACTTTTTTGTTCCGATACAATGAGGGATCAACCATCCCTACCATTTTTTGCTCGTCAAGACGGCCGTTCAAAAACCGATTCACCTGCGCCGCCAACGACACCGGATCACCTAACAAATCACTATAATGCACTTCCAAATACCGAACATTCGGCTGCTGCTCCAACCAACCAAACACCTGCGTCAGATGTTTGTCAAACAGATCCGCCATCTTGGCATCATCCATATTGTCCGCATCCTCCCCCCGATGCACCAACATCTTTCGCTGCGAGGCCAAAATCTCTTCCATATGCCGCCGCATAAAGATGACCCGATACTCATATTCTGGCGGCATATGCTTCAGCAAAGCCGAAATGATCTTCACCACCTTGCCCTGCGCTTCCACCATCCAAGCCGTGTCCCCCTTATCCATCTGCTTCACCCGCTCAAACTCATAATAACCCTTGGGGTTATCCGTATCTGCCCCGCGGATGCCATCCTGCACCACCGCCAAGCCCCCCGCCTCCAACATCTTCATCATCAACGACGTGCCAGAACGCGGCAATCCCGAAACCACTGTCACCGCCTGTTTTTGATCTGCACCAAACAGCTTCTTAAAAATAGCCTTCATATCTTACCTTCCTCAATTAGAATTTTAACCCTTGGTCCAATCCTGTACTCAATGTTCCAACCTCTATCTTTCAAGATGCTTTCTAACAACAGATATAGTTCACTAACTTTGCAGTTTTCGTTTACATAACGAAATCACCTCTGGTAGAGAATGATTACAACCACACATAGAAAAGGTCCATTGGCCTTAGGCTACCAGAGAGAAGAACATTATGTCGATAAAAAGTGCAAACATAGTGATAGTTGAAACGTTTCTTTAGTCTTCATCCAACATGCAACAGCCACTCTCTGTAATCAAGCAATTGCCACTTGTCCCGGTAATTATGCCAGGCTTGGCCGTTTCAACAAACGCATGCCATTAGCCGTCACCAACAACGATGTACCCATATCAGCCAACACCGCCAGCCACAGGCTACCCCAACCCAGCAATACCAGTAGCAAGAAAGCCACTTTAATGCCAATACTCAGCGCCACATTAGCCTGAATCGTGCGCATGGCCGCTCGGCTGAGGCGCAAGGCCAGGGGCAATTTGCTTAAATCACCGCTCATCAGGGTAATATCGGCCGTTTCCATCACCTGCGCCGTTCGTCCCACACCAATCCCCACTGAAGCCGTGGCCAAAGCCGGAGCATCATTAATGCCATCCCCCACCATAGCCACATGCTCATACTCTTCACGTAATTCAGCCACAGCCGCTACCTTATCCTCTGGCAAACAGTTAGCGCGAACGGCCGTTACCCCCACCTCAGCTGCCACCTGCTGCGCTGTCACCTCATTATCCCCCGTTAACATCACCAATTCGGCCACACCGTGCTCTTTAAGAGCGGCTACTGCTTCCCGACTGCTGCCTCGCACCTTATCCGCCACCGCAATATAGCCACGATAGCCCGCCTCATCACTCACCAACATCGTGGTATAGCCTTGGCCATCCTGTTGGGACACCTCTGCACAATAGGCCTCATGCGGCACATTTTCATCAAAATAAGTATGGCTGCCCACCGTAACTGGGCGACCGTTCACTACCCCCTGCACCCCTCGTCCCGTCAAAGCCTGCACCCGCTTTGCTGCTGGATAGGCCGCTTGCAGGCCACGTCCCACCGACTCCCGCACCACCGCCTGCGCCAGAGGGTGTTCGCTGCGCCGCTCCACGGCTCCTGCCAAAGCCAGCAAATCATCACAAGCTGGACAAGGTTCGTCCTCTTCACAAATGGTCGATTTCACCGCTACCACCGCTGGTTCCCCTTCCGTCAACGTTCCCGTCTTGTCAAAGGCCATCACCCGCACCCGGCTCAAGGCTTCCAAATAGGCTCCACCCTTAAACAGCACTCCCTGCCCTGCCGCATTGCTAATAGCACTAATAATGCTCACCGGCGTACTAATCACCAAGGCACAAGGACAAGCCACTACCAACAGAGCCAAAGCCCGATACAGCCATTCCTGTCCTGACGCAGCAAAGAACAACGGTGGCACCACCGCCACCAACAAGGCCAACAACACCACCGCTGGCGTGTAATAGCGGGCAAAGCGATCCACAAAACGCTGGGTGGGCGACCGTTTTTCCTGAGCCTCCGCCACCATTTTGATGAGCCGGCTAATCGTATTATCCGCCGCCAAATGGGTCACAGTAACGGTCAAAACACCTTCGCCATTAATGCTACTGGCAAAAACTGTATCACCTACATCCTTTTCCACCAACTTGCTCTCGCCCGTAATTGGGGCTTGATTAACGGCCGATGTACCAGATGTGACACGGCCGTCCATTGCAATCCGCTCCCCAGGCCGCACCACAATTTGGTCATCCACCAGCAATTCGGCAATGGGCACACGCACTTCTTGCCCATCAGCCTCCAATCGCACAGCCTCATTGGGCGCCACCGCCATCAAACCACGGATAGCATCCCGCGACTTGGCCGCTGTGTAACCTTCCAAGGCTTCGCCCAAAGCAAACAGTACCATAACCACACCTGCCTCGGTATAGGCGCCGATCAGCACCGCTCCCACCGCCGCAATCGTCATCAGCACATTAATATTAATATCGCGGCTTACAGTCACCGCTCGCCAGCCACTCGCGGCTACGGGATAACCCGCCAGCACCATAGCCAACACTGAACCCACATCAAAAAGCCAATGATGCAGCCCCAATCCGGGCAGTATCTCATGGAAGGTGAGCCCAGGTAAAAGCAAAAGAGAGGCAATAAGAGTCAGGCGTGTAGACGGCCGTTGCCACAAGTAAGAGAGGAGATTGGGAGATTGGGAGATTGGATACTGATTACTGTTTACTGAATACTCTTCACCCACATCATACCCTGCCTCCCGTACCCGTTTGATCACTGCCTCGCGGCTTACCCCGCCCTGTACCTTTAATAGTTCGGTTGTGAAGTTGAGGGTGGTGGTTTGGACATGGGGCAGTTTGGAAACGGCCGTTTCTACTGTCTGCGCACAACTAGCGCAATCCATCCCCGTCACTCGAAAAGTTTGTTCTGTCATTGGTTGTTCCTTAGCAGGGGCGTACCCTTGTGGTCGCCCTCTTCTTACCTTAATAGCCGCCCGCTTGTCGTCATCCCGTGTTGGGTTACCATGACTATTGTATACTGATACAAGTATAAACCTTCAAGTCGAGTTGAAAGTCAAGGGACAAAAAGAGGAAACTATGAGTTTGCCGATTTTAAGCACACAAGAATTCTATACGGGTGTAGCCGACTACATGCACCGTATAGACCCAACTTGGGAACAAGAACGATGGCAAGCACAGTTAATTACCGAGCAAGATAAGCTGAGGCGGTTATTGGGAAAGGGCAACGGCCGTTCCCTCCTAGACTGTTCTTGTGGTGGTGGTGGCCAAGCCATTCCCCTAGCCAAACTAGGATGGCACGTAACCGCCACCGACATCACCGAAGCCAGCCTCGCACTCGCCCAACAGCGAGCGCAGCAACAAGCTATTAGCCTAGACTTCCAAGTCTGTGATATGCGCCATCTGTCACAAACCCTTCAACCACCTTTCGATTGGGTCATCTCTTGCAACGCTCTAGACAACCTCACTATTGATGAAGACATTCAACAAGCCATTAACGGCATGTTTAGTGTCCTGAAACCAGGTGGTAAATGCTACATTCGCCAGCGCAACTTCGACAACATCATGCAACACAAACCCCATTACGATGTCAAAGAGGAAAGGCGCGTGCCGCAGGGACGCGTCATTCGCTTAGAAGATTGGCACTACGAAAGCAACACACATGTCCTCTGCATCTACATCTTTCTGTGGGAAGACCAACGCAAAAAGGGCTATCGTTGGACAACAGACATATTCAGTTTTCGGCGTAGAGCCATTCGCAAAGTAGACCTAAAACGATTCCTGAAAAAGGCCGGTTTCAAAACAGTTGAATTCTTGCCTCCGCCAAGTCCCTGGATCCCATATGAAGTTATCGCCAGTGCATAAATCAATTGACTTCAAATTTGAATCTGCTGCCAGTGGCCTCGTCTAAAACGGAAAAAGTAAACGACACCTAATCCTCCCAAATAGATAAACGCACCTACCCATGCACCCCAAATACCTAAATCCAATTGGAAGGCTAGTAACCAAACTAACGGCAAAAACATACCCCAAGCCATAATGGCCCGTGCCCACATGGTAAAACGTGTGTCGCCGGCGCCATTGAGCGCACCAGCTAAAACAATCCCTAGAGCGTCGAATACTTGATAAAGGGCAACGAGTTTGAGAATGGTAACGCCAGCCTCAATGACCCCCTGCTCTTGGCTGAAAAAGCCTATCAGGGTGGTAGGCGCGATAAGATAGCTCAGTCCAACTATCCCCATAGCTCCCATGGCAAGGCCGATGGCACGATAGGCTACTTTTTCGGCCGTTAGGGGTTGTTTAGCTCCTAGATATTGCGAAACGAGACTGGAGGTGGCCATGCTAATAGCCATCCCCATAGTAAAAGAGACGCTCATGTATTGCAGGGCAATTTGATTAGCAGCCAAAATATCTGTGCCTAGCCGGGCGATAAGGGCAAAAAAGGCACTAAATGAAGCAATCTCTATAAAATCACCCATGCCTAAGGGGAGGCCGACACGCAAGACGGAACGCATCTCTGTCCAAGATGCCAAATGGGGACGGCCTGTGGCAAAAGTGGCACGATTAGCACGGTTCCAGAGAACAGCAGCACTAAGAACAACGTTGAGGCTATTTGCCAGAACTGTGGCATAAGCTGCACCAGCTACGCCCAATGTGGGTGCACCCAGATTGCCTAGTACCAGCACCCAGTCAAGAAAGATATTGGCAATGACAGTAGCCCAAGCCAACATCATGGGCGTGCGGGAATCGCCGCGTCCCACGAGAAAGCCCCAAACAACGCCACTAAATAGGATAAGGGGAATCTCAAAGGCGCGAATTTGAAGGTAGCTGGTGCCTAGATCACGTACAGTCTGACTGTCTTCTGGGGCAGCAAACTCCATTAGTGTGCTGAACAGCCAGGGAAGAGCAAAGGTGAGGAGGGATAGCCAGGCAATGACATTGAGGCTGCGCCAAACGGCCGTGCCGATTTTGGCAAAGTTGTTTTCGCCATAGGCTCGCCCTACAAAGACAACTGTGCTGTTGGCCGTGCTGCGAAAGAGCATAAAAACAGCAAAATACATCACGCCAGCTAGCCCTACGGCTGCCAGGGCTTCTGTGCCAATCTTAGAGACAAAGAAAGTATCTACTACACCTAAGATAGTTTGCGATAAATTTTGTAAGATAAGGGGGCCAGCTAGCTTGGCAACCTGCCAAGTTAAACCAGATCGGTTTTGTTGGGTTAATGTTTTGGTCATTGTATATTTTGCTCTAGTAGGGAGTTTGGTGGCGATGGCAGATGAAGCTATCGCTTGCTGACTATAACACAGAATGATGGGGTGAAAAAGCTTGACAAGGTGGGTAAGGTTTAGTACCATTTGACCAATATTGCTTTTTTAGTCAAATGGTCACGATAAGGAAAGGGCTTTATGACAAATTCTGATAATAAAGCGCGTGAGCAACGCATCTTAGATGCAGCAGCCGATCTATTTATCCATTATGGGTATGACAAGACGACGGTCAGTGACATTGCTCGGGGGGCAGGGATTAGCAAGGGGGCGATTTATCTGCATTTTGAGGGTAAGGACAGTATGTTTGAGGCTCTGATCATGCGGGAAATGAGTATGTATGGAGAAAAATGGTTTGCTCAATTGGAGGCTGATCCGGCTGGTGGCACGATTGCAGCGATGTATAAGACTAGTTTGTATGCTTTGAATAGCAGCCCTTTTATGTCGGCCATGTTTCGGCAAGACGGCCGTATTTTGGGTAACTATCTGCGCAAGCCTGATAACTTCTTCCGTAAACACCGCGCCCAACAAAAAGAGTCAGATCGGTATCTATTTGTGAAGATGATGCAGGAGGCCGGAGCCGTGCGACAGGATATTGATGCCAAAGTGATCGCCCACATAATGGATATGTTAGCTTTTGGTTTGGTAAGTATGGGTGATTTATTGCCACCAGAAAGCTTCCCCCCTATTGACGCAGTGATTGAAGGTATTGCAGCAATTATGGATCGTGCCTTAATGCCGGAGAATGGCAGTAATTCGGAAGCGGGCAAGGCTGTTTTGCAACAGATTGTGACAGTGAGGCGGCAGCAGTTTGAGGCAGATGATAGATGGTAGCAATTGTCAAGTGTTGCGGCATTTTGTGATATTTGACATCCGTTTGGCAGGAGTGATTTGAGATGATTCAAGCGAAGGATTTGACGTTTACTTATCCAGGGACGAGTCAAGAAGTATTGCATGGCTTGGACTTTGCTATTGGTGAAGGAGAGATTTTTGGCTTTTTGGGGCCGTCGGGGGCAGGTAAGTCTACGACTCAGAATATTTTGATTGGCTTGCTAAAAGCGTATGGGGGACGCATTGAGGTGATGGGGCGGGAATTGCGTGAGTGGGGGCCAGGTTATTATGAGCACATCGGGGTATCGTTTGAGTTGCCGAATCACTATTTGAAGTTAACGGCCGTCGAAAATCTAGCCCATTTCCAGTCCCTCTACAGTAGCCATACATTACCCCCTATGCAGGTGATTGAGTGGGTGGGGCTGCAAGAGGATGCTAACAAAAAGGTAGAAGAGTTTAGCAAAGGGATGAAGATTCGGTTGAATATAGCTCGCAGTCTCATTCATCAGCCAAAAGTGCTCTTTTTGGATGAGCCAACTAGCGGATTAGACCCAGTAAATGCTCGGAAAATTAAGGATTTGATTTTAGAGGTACGGCGGCAAGGCACAACGGTGTTTGTGACAACACATGATATGTGGGTAGCTGACGAGTTGTGTGACCGGGTAGCTTTTATTACGGCGGGCAATATTAGTGTGGTTGATACGCCCAAAGCATTAAAGAAGCAATACGGCCGTCGGCAAGTACAGGTGGAATATCTCAATGGAGCCAGAGAAATGCAGCAGCAAGAGTTTCCACTGGATGAATTGGGAGACAATGAAGCGTTTTTCAAATTGCTGAAAGCGGCCAATCGGCTAGAGACGATTCACACGCAAGAAACGACGTTGGAGAATATCTTTATCGAGGTGACAGGACAGGAGCTAAGCGCATGAATCGCTTTATGGCTGCAATGAAAATGGACGTGACGCTGCAACTACGGACACAGTTATACAGCATTGGTATTGGTGTAGGGGTGCTAGTAGCCGTAGCTTTGGCTTGGTTAGCACGCCCTGAACAGCTATTTTTCCTGATCCCAACGCTGATGTTACTGGTAGTCGGTGGTTCGACAACATTGTATGTGGCAGCAATGATTTTGTTTGAGAAGGAACAGGGCACGCTGAAAGCCACGATTGTCTCACCAGTGCGACCGGGTGAGTACTTGTGGGCGAAGATTGTCACACTGACGGCTCTAGCGACGTTAGAATCGGTGGTAATGATTGGTGGTGCTATGCTTATGATGAGTTTTTCGGATGATCTGATGCTGCCTAATGTTCTGCTGTTATTGTTGGGAATTGTGGGCATTGGCATTATTTACACGCTGATTGGGATTGTGCTGATTGTGCGTTATGACAAGATTACGGAGTTTTTAATGCCGTTAGTGGCCGTTGCCGTCATCCTCCAACTGCCATTTCTCTACTTCTTGGGCTGGGTAGAGCATCCTCTGTTTTTGGTGATCCCCACCAGTGCACCGACGGTTCTAATGCAGGCAGCTTATGTGCCACTAGAAAGTTGGCAGTGGTTGTACGGAGTGGGGTATACGGCCGTACTCATTGCGGGACTCACCATTTGGGCACATCGTGCTTTTCAAGTGCACATCATTGCCAAAGGAGGCTAATCCTATGTTGATGACACAATTGGTTGGCAAGTTGGGACGCAGTGATGCCAAATTGATTGGCCGCGACCGTTTTCTTATTTTCATGTTTGCTTTTGCCCTCATTATTGCCACTGTGTTGCGTTTTGGCTTGCCTGGGCTGGACGATTATCTGGCCAACAGGGGCATTATGCCTGGTGGGGTCGTGCCTATTCGTTTAGCGGACGTATTTCCCATGTTAGTGGCTTATATGGGCCTCTATACAGGTGCATTGCTGGTGGGCACGATGTTTGGCTTTATGCTGCTAGATGAACGAGATCACAACACGATTAAGGCGATGTTGGTAACGCCTGTGCCATTACAACAATATTTGCTGTACCGGGTGGGGGGGACAGCTGTTTTGGCCTTCATCACTATTTTGGGGATGGTGTTCATGATAAACCAAGCCTTACTCCCCATATGGCAAATGGTGTTAATCGCTACGGGCGCAGCCCTAACCGCTCCCATTGTGATGCTCTTTTTTGCTACTTTTGCCACCAATAAGGTGCAAGGTTTTGCTTTTTCGAAGTTTGCTGGCATTTCTGGCTGGACGATCATGATCGGCTTTTTTGTGGCAGAACCCTGGCAATGGTTGATAGGTCTTTATCCACCCTTTTGGATCAGCAAGGCATATTGGTTAGCCTTAGATGGCCGTACGGGATGGTGGCTGGCACTCATGGTAGGGATTGTCTTGCAACTGGGCATGATTGGTTGGTTTATGGGACGATTTAATAAGGTTGCATATCGTTGATAGGCTATTGTTGATTTGCGAAGGAGAGCCGAGGAGAATCTCAGCCGAAGGCACTGTCGCCTTCAGCTGAGATAAATGGTTGTTATTGTGTAAGAGCTTCTAACTGTTCCAAATCCTGTTTAAGTGCATCTAATTCCGCGCCATAGGTGGCCCAGTCGCCATCCCTTTGGGCTGCTTCGGCAGCCTCAAAATGGCTATTAGCAGATTGGATCAGTTCTTCGACAGTGAGATCGGTATTGGAAGTTGTAGTAGGAGGAGTAACGGCCGTTTCTGCATTATCACCCTCATCTTCCACTGCAACTATCTCGCCAGGGGGCAGTTCAAACAGATCAGCTAGAGCCTCGCTCAGCGTTTCTCGCATAATAATTCGTTCATCAGTAGCAACAATTACACGCTGTAGTTCAGGCAAGGCGCTGGTATCAGAACGCAAATAAACCGGTTCCACATAGAGGAAATTATCATTAATAGGCATGACAATTAGATTGCCGCGAATAATGCTTGAGCCACGCTGATCCCATAGTGAAAACTGCTGCGAAATCTCCGGTTCCTGGCTAATGCGGCTTTCCACTTGAATAGGACCAAAGACCAATTCCTGTTTAGGCAGTTCATAAACGACCAACTCACCATAGTGTGGCGGATCATTGCGGGCAGCTAACCAGGCCACCATATTTTGTTTGCCTGCGGGGGTATAGGGTTGGATCAGCAAATATTCTGATTCAGTGGCTCCAGGCAACGGCAATAACACATAATAAGGCTCCATCTCTTGTTCGGCTGTGTTGCTACTACTTTGGGCACTCGAGAACACCTCGGTGGCAATTTGCCACAAATCTTCTTGATTGTAGAAGACCCGCACATCGGTCATGTGATAGGTCAGGTATTGGAAGCGTTGAATCGTGAAAAGGTCTTCTGGATAGCGAAGATGGGAGCGTAGATCAGCAGGCATGTCATCAAGAGGTTGGAAGAGGCCAGGAAAAGCGCGGGCATAGGCGCTGATGATTGGATCACCAGGATCGGCTAAATAAAATATGACATTGCCATGGTAAGCATCTACCGTAATTTTGACGGAGTTGCGAATGTAATTGAGACGGCCGATGGGCTGCCATTCGACTGGCGTAGCATAGGGGAAGCGGTTGCTGGTTGTGAAGCCGTCTAGCATCCAAACTAAACGGCCATCATCTGTCACAATCAAGTAGGGGTCGCTGTCTAGGTTGATAAAGGGCGCAATCATTTGTACACGCCTTTGAATATCCCGGTTGAATTGGACACGCGTACCTGTATTTATCTCATTACTGAGTAAAATATTGGCATCGCCCTCACGGATGGCGAAGGCAATGCGTTTGAAATAGTTATCCAGTGGTACACCACCCGTACCGGCATAACTTGTGTATACATTTTCATTGCCGCTAGGGTAACTAAACTCCTCACGCCCACTGCTGACAAACACATTGTCGTTGGTTAATTCGCCATAATAAATTTCAGGACGTGTGATCTCTAAATCAATCCGGCTTTGTGGTGGCAAATCTTGTATGAAAAATTGAGGTTGTCCATCAGAGCTTACTTCATCCACAGGATTCATCACGATGCCATAGCCGTGTGTGAATTCTAGGTTTTCATTGACCCAAGAGCGGGAGGGGAGTTCAGCTTTGTTCAATTCACGCGCTGCCAACATGACTTGACGTGTTTGCCCATCAATTTCATAGCGATCAATGTCAATTTCTCCAAATTCATAATAGGGCCGCAAAGCTTGTAGTTGCTCATAAGTGTCTTGTAACGGCCGATAGTCCCACAAGCGCACATTCTTCAAAATAGCCTCATTGGCAATGATGTCCGCGTCTGTCAGCGGATCGCCCAACTCAAATGTACGCCTTTCAATTTTGTCTAGATTAAAAGCCAGGCGCGTCGAATCAATATTGAATTGAATATACGGCCGTTCCAACTCAATCTCATTGGGTATGACCGAAAAACGTTGCAGGCCTGCAGGATAGATGCCACCTACCACGACAGCCACCGCCAACCACAATCCGCCTATGATGAGCAATGGCCGAGTTGCCAAGCGCACAACATTATAAGCGGCCGCCAAAACTGCCAAGGCCATCACAATCATTTGTGCCCATAATGCCCAGCGCGAGGCATTCATATCCGTATAACTTGCCCCAAACACAACACCACGAGGCGAATAAAGTAGATCAAATAGACTCAGACCATGTCCCACTGTCCATAACGCCAAAATCAACACCAACAGGATCGCCAAATGGCGTCGCATTTCTGGGGAGTGTTGCAGCCGCCAGCGGCCTTGTTGAATATCCCCTAACTGATTTAGCAAGTAGATAGGTAGCAGGCCAATGACGGTGATTATCAGCAAGGAGGCCAACCAGCCCTGTAAAAAGCGATAGATGGGCAGTTCAAAAAAGTAAAAACTAATATCACGCCCATAAATAGGATCGACTGTGCCAAAAGGTACGCGATTGAAGTAGAGCAACAACTCCTCCCACAATTGCCCGCCTGTGCTGCCAAAACCCAAGGTTAGCACTAGGGCAACCCCCGTAATCAACCATTTGAGGCCAGGAATTTGCAATAATTGTGGTTGATGGGGCGGTGTACTGCGAATGGCGCGTAAACGGCCGATATGCCAATTTAGCAGCAAGACAGCCGCAGCTATGGCAAAGAACATTACTGAGCTAGCTACCCGTGTGCCCCACTGGGTTAACCATACAGAACGATAAGCCAATTCTGTAAACCATAGCCAATCTGTATAAGTTGTCACTACCCAGTTCAGACTTAAAAACAAAATGACCAAGATAGCGATTAACCAAGTGGAACGGTTAATGCGGAAAGGTTGATTAGGTCGTGGAAAGGGTGGACGAGTGTTGCCATTATCACCACCATCCTCCCAATCCTGCATCGCTCGACGAAAAACCTCCGGAATGTCAAAGCGATTATCATCATCATTCATATATGAATTCTCCTCTTATTCAGCTTATTTGTAGTCGTAAGTATGTTAGGTTTTTCATCAAAAGGTTGCTGAGTTAGGCTGCAAGTCATGATGAAGCCTGCCATAGATGTTAGTTTTCCAGCCATATTGTATTCGATTTTGCTGAAATAAGCCTGGATAATTTAGGAAGGTGTAAGATGAAGGGTAGGCCGGATTGCCCTATGGCGTAAGCCCATAGACACGCACCGTGCCATCAACCGAACCCGAAATGATCTTTTGCCCGTCAGGCGTAAACGTCACACTGCTTATCGGCGCCGTATGCCCTTCAAATGTTTGTAATAGACGACCATCACGAGCATGCCAAAGTCGTATCTTGCTATCGCTGGCCCCAGTGACCACGAGTTGCGCATTTGGTGAAAATTGCACGCTCCAAACAGGGCCTTCGTGAGCATCTAAAATGTGTAAAAGAGCACCATCATCTTTACGCCACAAGCGGGTTGTGTGGTCCAAGGCAGCAGTTGCTAGTAATGAATCATCGGGTGAGAAACTAACCTGCCAAATGATGCCATTGTGTCCGGTTAGAACCTGCTGTAAGCGCCCTTCAGGAATAGCCCACAAACGCACTGATTGGTCGCTAGAACCAGAAGCTAGGAGGCGGCCGTTGCTGTTAAAACAGATGCTGGTTACAGCATCCTGATGTCCGGTCAATGTTTGTAATAGTTTGCCATCCACAGTACGCCACAGCCGAACTGTTTGAGACTCACTAGCGGTCGCTAATAGCTGTCCATTGGGCGAAAAACTAACATCCATGACGGCGCCCTGATGTCCACTTAATGTTTGGGTGGCAATTCCCGTAATAACATCCCATATACGAGTTGTCTGGTCGGCCGAAGCCGAGGCTACCATGTTTCCCTGGGACGAGAAAGTGATGTGATAAACAAGGTCAGTGTGACCCAGTAAAATATGACGTAAGGCTTGGTCTTCTAATGACCAAAGGAGGATGCGATTAGCAACGGCCGTTGCTAATAACTGTCCATTACTAGAAATAGCAACACTCTGCAAGGCACCGATATGCCCTTCAATAGCCTGAACAGAATGACGTGTTTCTATATCCCACAACTGGACTAGGCTTTCAGAAGCTGATGCTAATAGGCGCCCATCTGGTGAAAAGGAAACAGAAATTACAGGTGACAAATGCCCTTTAAACTCATGCAACAACGTGCCATTGCTGGCATTCCAGAGCCGGACGATCTGGTCGTCTGAGGCTGTAGCTGCTAATTTTCCGTCTGGTGAAAAAGTCACATCATTAACTGCTTGCCGATGCTGTTTCAATGAGTATAACATCGCAGCTTGGGCGTCATGACGACGAAACCTTAGCCAGCCCTTAGCATCCAGCCGCCACATAACAGCCGTTGCATCACGACTAGTGGAAAAGAATCGTTGCCCATTGTGGGAAAAAGCGATCTGTGTCACACTCTTTTCATGATGTTGGAAGGTCATTAATAGGCTACCCTCGTCTACTTGCCACAAGCTAATACTTTTATCAGAGCTAGCGGAGAGCAGGGATTCACTATCTGGCGTAAAGGCAACGGCCGTAACCTGGCCACGATGTGCTTCCCAGGCATGGATCAATTTGCGTTCGGCAACATGCCAAAGCGCGATGACGCCATCCTCATCAGCCGAAGCCAATAAGATACCATCTGACGAAAAAGTCACAGCTTTAACCGAACTTTGATGAACTTTTAATTCTGAGATGAGTTGTCCATCTTCAACTTGCCATAATTGTACGATGTCATGCCATGAGCCTGTAACAATCATCTCGCCATCTGGCGAAAAAGCAATGGCCTGAATCGGCATATTGGTTTCAATGAACAGTAATTCATCTAAAGTCTGAGCGTTATAGAAATAAACACCTAAAGCTGTGGCGAGAGCCAGCAATTGGCCATCAGGTGAATATGTCATATTAGTGATGGCCCCTTTGCCCAAACGCTCCAGGTGTTCTAGATGGCCCACATTGTCAATGGTGACCTCTCCATTTGTGTAAGCTGGGTGGCTTGGGGGCAAAACGTCCACAAACGGTGGAGCTGTTTCCAGGGCGACCAAAGGTGTGTCTGGCTCAGTGAATGGTTCTGGTTGCGGTAGTTCTTCCGGAGGGGAGGGAGCCTCTTCGGGCGGATGGAGTACACCCGTTGCTGCCTTAGATGGTGTCGAAACAAGGGCTGCGGTAAAAGAGTGGCCTTTAGCAGCTTTATCAAGCAGGGTCAAAGCCCGCTCCCCTCGCCGAGTATAGTTCATGCGGTGGGTAATAATGTGCATGAAAGACATGCGGGCTAGGAGCCAATTTTTGTTTTCTAAGGCATTCAGCCCTTCATCAAAATATTGGGCCAACTCCACCTCTTTATAGCATTTGGTCAAAGCCTTTTGGTAGGTAGCCTGCCGCCCAGTATCCTGCGTTGTCGCCAGTAGTGTCTCATAAATAGCAGCTGCATCTGACCATGCTTCTGCTTGTACCATACCTTTGGCTTCAGAATCTAAGTCATTTATAGAATCCGTTTCATCACGGATACTATTTAATTCAGCAATCTTTTCGGTATT
Source organism: Promineifilaceae bacterium (SeqCode) (assembly GCA_965223555.1). GTDB lineage: Bacteria > Chloroflexota > Anaerolineae > Promineifilales > Promineifilaceae > CBDCWU01. Next base: position 356,709 of record CBDCWU010000005.1, on the reverse strand, counting down.
ATCTGCATGTTGAAAGGCTGTTAAAGCCTTGTCTAGAAAGCCCCGTTCTAAAGCAATATTGCCTCGTTGATTCCATACGGCCGTTTTGACAGCACGTATTCGATAGTGTAAATCAGGATTATTAGTGTCAAGAGTATTAAATTGTTCACAAGCATCCAAGGCTTCACGGCGGGAATCACTTTCTAAATGGGCTTCGGCTATGGCCACCAAGGCTTCTGCCAAGGGATATTTGGCCTCTGTGGCATCTAGCTTGTAGGCTCTTTCTAACCGCTTTACGGCCGTTTCTGTAAAGCCCAAAGCTAGCAAAGATGTGCCTAGTGATAACTGTGCCCCCACATGATATGGGCTTTGACTAATGACCTGGCGAAAATAGGTCATGGCTTTTTGATGTTGGCCGTGTAATAAAGATTCACGCCCTAGCTGGAATAGTTTGTTAGCTTGGGGGTTTAACAACTGATCTAACTGCTCTTTTACCAAAATAGCAGGTTTATGATGTCTCAGCCAAGCATGGAACAGAGGGGGTGTCAGACAATATTGTTCACCTCCTGCAGGCACTAAGAGACCTTGGTCCCTCAGCTCCTCTACCAGCCAACTTAATTTATGGGGACGGAGGCGGACAGCTTGTGTATCCAATAGAGTGGCTATATCTGTAGCTGCCATAGTTTCAAATGGTAGCATCCTTTGCGCTAACATGGCCGCATACAACTGTTCCGCTAAATCTAAGCCATCCCACAATGGATCAAACTCTGTTGTGGCTGATTCTACTAGCTCTTGCATCGTGTTTTCCACAAATCCTTGACCAACAACAATTGGCTCGTCAGCCATCCCCCATAGATACTGGCCGATCTGTTGCAAGAGATAGGGGTGGCGACCACTCCAGGCTAAAATACGGGCCAATGCCTCCTCGGTAAAGTCGAGCTGCTCGTGCCCCTGAGACAGCACAGATATCGCTGCCTCATCGTTCAAAGGACCTACATAAATTGTTGACATTGCCTTACTCACTGTGTTGATTTTGGTTCGTAGCTGGTTTGGTAATTGACTGCTAGTGAAGATAAGGATCGGTGGAGACTTTTCTGTAAGGTTGGAGATGACGGACCCAAAAGCGTGTTCCTCAGATAAAACGTCCAAATCATCCAACAGCAAAGCTAAACGCCGTGAATTTCCTAAGCTGTCCTGTACTTGGGGCAGAAAATGGTCGCAAAACTCATTGGCAGATTCAGGAAGAACTAAGTCTAAATTTGCCTGATCTAATATTTGTTGAGCCAGATCATCAAGAAGTTGAGTTAACGGCCGTTCCACCAACGCAAAGTAAACAGGCACATAATCATCAGTCAGAATCATTTGCAGGTAATGTAATAATGATGTTTTGCCAATGGCTGGCGAGCCATGTAGCCAGAGGGAGGGTGTTGAAGACGCTTCAAGCTCGGAGGATAACCAAGCAACAATATCTTGACGACCATAAAAAGAAGTCGCTGCCACAGGTACATCTGTAACATAGGGATTTAACGGGATCTTCATCCAAGCCTATTCTACCTATAATCAGCTTAAATAGTCCAGTCGTAAAATGAAGCGATAGTCATGGTCTAAGCCATTTGTACTAAATTGAGAGTTTGATCGTTCATTGATGCCAGGAGTAATAATGAAAGAGTACAGCAGGTTTTAGGGGCATGAATGAGTGTTATAATCGAATTGGATTTTGCGGCATTATGACAACTTATTAACTTGACATAGTGTGAAGCCGTGCTACACTGACGCTGTGATACGGACACGATTACAGCGGGTGGGACAGTGGTTTTGGGCAGTTATGATGACCCCTTTGCGGGTGATTTGCCGTTTCATACAACGCCCCTTCTCATCATTATGGCACTTTATCGGCCGCTTAGGCCTTGCCACCCGCCAGATTCTCACCTGGACACTCTGGGAAACCTTTCTACTCCTCTTTAAGCCGCCCCTCTTGGGCTTTTGGCAGTTGTTGGGCCGTATGGGACAAGCCATTCGCCGCTTGCTCTTCCTCTTCATCTGGTGGCCCTTTACTTTTTTCATCTGGCGACCTCTCGCGTTCCTTTATAAACGGCCGATTCGCTGGACATATTTCAAGATTATTTGGCCTGTATGGCACGGGTTGGCCCGATTATTACATGGTGCTATAGGCTGGACAGGGCATCAGATTCGAACTTTCGCTCAGTTTATCTGGCGCAAAACTGAGCGACCCCGTACTTTGCATGGCCGTCGTGTCAAGTCTCGTTGGCTAGTTTGGCGGGCCAGATGGCGTGTATTTGTCCAACGGCCGTCGCCCCCCATCATCGTCATGCACGCCCCACGCCTACCCGTGCCACCTAACATCAAGCTAATGCGTGTAACCACCGCTTTAGCCACCTTGGGCATTGTGCTCATCGTTGGTTTTGTCACTGCCCGGCCTGCCAAAACCAGCAGTGGCCGTACAGTGCGGATTATTGTGACCCCCACGCCATTGCCACCAACAACGACCCCTATTCCCACACCCGATATTGAAATTGTGCTGACTCCTTGGCCAACACCAGACCCTTTAAATGAAGGTGGCAGTGTGGCCTTTGCTCTCAATCAGGCCGGCAACAGCGATCTTTATGTCCTTTCTGTGGGCCAATCTGAGCCAGCCCGCCTCACTAGCCATCCTGCACCCGATCGCGACCCTGCCTGGAGTCCAGACGGCCGCGATCTGGCTTTCACCTCCAAGAGAGATGGGAATTGGGAGATTTACGTCTACAACCTGCCTTCTGGCAAACTGCACCGTATCACGACTCACAGTGGTTATGATGGTTCTCCCAACTGGTCACCCGATGGCCAATGGCTGGTCTATGATTCCTACCAAGCCGAAAATTTTGATATTTATATCGTCAAAGCAGACTTAACCCAAGGCCCCTTCCGCCTGACGAACGATCCAGCACACGATTACGCACCGGTTTGGTCACCTGACGGCCGTCACCTTGCCTTCACTAGTTGGCGCAGTGGCAACAAGGATATTTACGTGCTGTCATTGGATGAGATTTCGGACGAAACGGCCGTCAACATCACCCAATCACCCCATCTAGCCGAGGATAGCCCCGCTTTCTCTCCCGACGGTCAATTTTTAGCCTATCATGAAGATAGCACTGGTTTTGACCTAATTTACGCCGCGCCCTTGGCTGAAAATGCCACATTGGCTACTGCCCCCATCAACTTAGGGCAGCAAGGCAGCTATCCAGCTTGGTCACCCAATAGTGAATCTCTTTTCTACGTTTACAATCAGGGAGAACAGAGCTTTTTGATTGCTGGAAGCCCCAACGCTTGGGGTATTGCGCCCCAAACCTATGCTGCCAACGGCCGTCTTCAATCCCCTCACTGGTCGGCCGTGACTCTGCCACCGGACATCGCCCAAAATTTGCGTAATATTGATCCGGCGACTGATCACATTTCGCTTTTCACTGAAGCCCTATCCCCTCATGAAACGGCCGATGCTCTGGTAGACCTCTTTGAACTGCCTGTCAATGCCCCTTCCCCCTATCTTAGCGACCAGGTAGACCAATCTTTCTTGGCCTTGCGCCAACGAGTGATCCTAGAAGCAGGCTGGGACTTTCTGGGTCAACTCGATCAGCTTTTTGTCAATATCAATGGACAACCTCTACCCGGTTTACCCCGCGAAGATTGGAACCAGGCTGGGCGTGCCTTCGATGTGACTGACGACGATGCCCTCACCTTCGAGCCGCGTCTCGAAATTGTCCGAGAAGATATTGGCCCTGAAACCTACTGGCGCCTTTATCTACGTGCCGAGCGCCAAGATGGCAGCCAGGGTGAACCACTGCGTGAAATGCCTTGGGATTTTCGAGCACGTTTTGGCGCCGAAGCTCAATACTTTGATGATGGAGGCAAGGTAAAGGAGTTCCTTCCAGCTGGTTATTATGTGGATTTCACGGCATTGGCTGAAGATTATAGTTGGCAGCGTGTTCCAGCAACGGCCAACTGGCGTACTTTCTACCCCGGTATTCGCTTCTGGCATTTTGAGAATCGGCAAGGGCTGACCTGGCGGGAGGCCATGTTGGAGATTTATACAGAAGCAGAATTTACGACGGTTTTTGGGCAGTAAAATGTAAAACGGAATGTGCTATCCTCTCCGCCCCCTGGCCCCTCTGCTTTTCTGCATTTTCCTTCTCGTGAGTTGCGCTTTAGAGGGAAACGGCCGTTCCTAACTATCATCCCCTTAGCTCGCCGCCCCCAACATTGCCATTACCAACACCCCTCACGCGGCTGGAACAGTCGCCATTCCCATTATCCCTGAGCCGCCGACGGAAACGGCTACACCCGCCCCGCCCACGCCTGAAGGCATTGGTGTGCGTCCCGCCGCAGCCCAGTTACTTTACGTGCCTGATAGCGGCGAAGCTACTATTGTGAGTGAAGAGTGGCGACCGCCGCCCATGCAGCCCCCCATTTCCTTTCACCCCAATGACCATTACTGGTTCATACGGCCGATCCCCTCCGGCTTCCAAAACTTCGATCTGGAATGGTACCCATATGGCAACGATGTCCAATTAACTACCATTCCCAAGCTGAGAATCCATCACGGTATAGATTTGCCCAATGAACCGGGCACACCGATTTTGGCCGCAGCCAGTGGCACAATCGTCTATACTGGCACACTACCTAGCCCCCGCGATGGTATCAACTACTACGGCAACACCATCATCATTCAGCATGATTGGCAGTGGCAGAACAAGGATGTCTATACACTGTATGCCCATACTTTAGAAGTGCTGGTCAATCCCGGCGATAAGGTGGAACAGGGCCCAAGTGATTGCTGGCGTAGGGCAATCAGGGGCAGCCAGCGGTCCACATTTGCACTTTGAGGTGCGGATTGGCGACAATAATTACAATGAGACGCGCAATCCGGCATTGTGGCTGGTGCCATTTTGAAGGCTATGGCACGTTGGCAGGGCGATTGGTGGATAGACGCGGCCGTTTTATTTCCAGTGTGCCCATGAAACTACGTCCTCTAAATTCCAATGCCACTATCCGCTCTCAACAGACCTATGATCTTATGGTGAAGTCAGATGAAGCATGGCAGGAGAACTTTGTTTTTTGCCGATTTGCCAGCAGGGCGTTATGAGTTACGTTTTTTTTATGCTGGTGATGAATACCGTCGAGAAGTCACGATCCATCCAGGACGAACGACTTTTGATTTGATTTCTACTTTTACCGAATTCTTCCCTACGGCTACTTCCCCGCCCGAACCTACCTCGGAAAATGAAAATGAGGCAGGTGAACAGAATACGCCTACGCCAGAAGCAGGGGTATAGATGCAGTTTTTTAAGTACCAGGCGTTGGGCAATGATATGATTGTGATTGACCCGGCGTATTTTGATTTGGCGATGACGCCAGCACGAGTCCAGCTAATTTGTGACCGACATCTTGGAGTGGGAGCGGACGGGATTTGTTATGGGCCGTTGCCGCAGATACGTCCATTGACAATGCGTTTTTGGAATCCTGATGGCAGTAGGGCGGAGAAGAGTGGCAACGGCCTACGGATATTTGCCCGCCATTTATGGGATACGGGTTATGTGTCCACTTCGCCCTTTACCATTGGGATTGGCGCGGAGGAACTAACAGTGCAGATACTCGATGAGGCAGCGCAGCAGTTAGCGATTGGGATGGGGCAGCTTTCGTTTGATTTTGTAGAGACGGAAATGGTGTTCGGGCAGTGGCGTGGCAGGGCAACGGCCGTTTCCATTGGCAACCCCCACTGCATTATTTTCACTGACAAACTGAGCGACATTCACACACTTGGCCCTCTCGTCGAGAACGCTCCCCAATTTCCTAATCGCACCAATGTCCAGTTGGTGTGGGTCATGGATGAACAGACTGTGGAAATTGAAATTTGGGAACGGGGGGCTGGTTACACTCTAGCCTCTGGTTCTTCCTCCAGCGCCGTGGCAGGCACAGCCATTAAGACAGGCCGTTGTCATAGTCCAGTCACAGTACGAATGCCGGGAGGCGAGGTGGTGGTAGAGGTGAGTGAGGATTGGCAAGTGGTGTTGACGGGTGGGGTAGCGGCCGTTTACAAGGGCCAATTTTCACCAGATTTTGTGAGGCGGTTAAGAAAAGAAACTGAGTACTTGTGATGAGATTCGCGGCCTGTTATCACTTTACGGCCGTTTACCATTCGGAAGCCTTTGCCCTCGAAAATGACGTACCATACATGCCCACTGGGTTTCTTAAAAGCAATTCACCAACTGTGAAACCGTCGCTCTGCCTACACAAGGTTCAAAAAAGCGACCGGGGCTGCGTTCCAACGCAGCCGAAGTCAGGCGATATCCCGTTCCAAGGCCAGAAATAGACGGGCAAAGATGAAGGCTCGATTACCCGTAGCCGTAAAGAGATAGCCTTCATCATCATAGGCAAATTGGGGTGCGGCTTGGGCGTGTGCATGGCAATCTGTCTCTAGTTGAGCCAATTGCTGTAAGGCTTGGGCAACGGCAGTTTCCTCACTCACCACTAAAATATGATAAGCCTCTCCCTCCTGCCACACATGCACATGCACACCGCGCAACTGGGCTAAAATCGCTTGTCCCGCTTCACTTGTCAAGCGGCAACCCGTATACCGATTCAGCAAATCCAGCAATGTGGGCATCGGCGTCTGCTGGTGGGGGTCATGCCAGACACGGGCAAATAGCTGGTCAAGTGGCATATCCGCTTGTTTATGGAGGTCTTGCAAAAAGAGGGCCAATTCATGTTGCAAAATCAGCCGATCCGTAATTTGCTGCTCCAAAGCCAGATAGCGATTTTCGGCCGTGGCAATCATGGCTTGACTGCTCAAGTCTCCCGTCTGCCAGCCCTCCAACAGCAGGGCGATATCAGCTAAGGAAAAACCCAACCGCTGCGCCCGCTGGATGAAGCGCAGCCGCTGTTCGGCCTGGGGGTAATAGAGGCGGTAGCCAGCTTCCGAACGGCCGTCCGCCAATAATAACCCCTCTTGTTCATAATAACGCAGCGCAGACGGCCGTAACCCCACCCGTTTTGCCAACTGGCCAATCGTCAGCACCTAAAAGACCCAACCACCCCGCAGCCGCATTACAGCCAGAAAAATGAATAGCAATGATACCACTACCACAATCAAATTATTACGGAATTTCTTTTGGGCATCGTCCGACTTACGCCACGCTGTCGAAGCATGAGCAATAGCAATAGCAATCAGCATCGTGACTGCATGCTCAATACGTGCCGCATTAAAACCACCCCCGAAAAATAGGATAATTAATCCCAAAAGTAAGTTCAAATCCAACAGGCCAGTATAACCAGACATCAAACCACGATCCATGCCACTGTAAGGCATCTGGCGTAGCCAGCCCAGGGCAAATTTAACAATTGCAACCACGGCCACCAAAGCAACCAGCCAGCGGAATTCACCGTGAATAGTAATCAAAATGTTCATAAATTTATATGTTTAGTTCATTGATATATGGCTATATCAGCCTACCACCAACAAACTCATTATTTCCCTTCTTCCTCACCCTGCACTTCATCTCTCTCTGGTGTAGGAAACTCAACACAGATTCGGGCCACGGCCCGGCCATCTACCGCCAGCACCTTCAACTTCACCCACTTATTGTAGATCACCTCATCGCCCACCTGGGGCGGTTGGCCCAATTTCGCAATCACTAGCCCTCCCACCGTCTCTACATCGGGCAAATCATCCTCGTCCCCCCAAAAACCCTCCTCAAAATCGTCAACGAGATAATTACCACTTACTTCCACCTTGCCCGGCCCTAACTCCACAAAAGGCTCTTTTTCTTGGTCAAATTCATCCCGTACTTCACCAACCACTTCCTCTACTAAATCTTCCAAAGTCACAATGCCCGCCATGCCACCAAATTCATCCAGCACAACCGCCATATGCAATTTTTTCCGCTTAAAGGCCGCCAGCAGTCGCTCCACAGGGTAATCCTCTGGTACGGCCGGGATTTCTCGCCGCAGCAGCAAATCTATATCAAATGGCCCCTCAGATGTAATGGTATGGCGCACTAAATCCTTCAAATGAAGAAGGCCGATAATGTGATCGCGATCCCCTTCATAAACAGGGAAGCGGCTGTGCCCACTATTTACCACCAGCTTGAGCAGCCTTTCATAAGAGATAGTTTGGGGCACGGCCTCAACCTTGCGGCGTGGTGTCATCACCTGCTCCACGACACGGTCGCTGAAACCAAAAATGTTTTGAATCATCTCCTGTTCTTCTTCGTTCAGCAACCCCCCCTCCGCACTTTCTGCGACTAGCAGCTCAATCTCTTCAGGGGAAAGCACACGGGCATGCCCCTCGGCCGGTGGCACACGGAACAGGCGTAGGAGACTCACCCCAATACGGTTCAACACTTTGACCGGATAGTAGAGTACCCAATGGGATATAAGCTGCATAGGCTGGGACAGGCGCAACGACATGGTAGCAGGATCAGTCAAAGCTAATGACTTAGGTATCATTTCGCCAATCACGACATGTAAATAGGTGAGCAAACCAATGGCGACGTAGTAGCCCAAAGAGGCGACCAGTTCTTCAGATGGTGAAAACCAAAGTCTTGCCAGATAAGGCTCGATAAAATGGGCGATCTGGGGTTCGCCGTACATGGCAAGACCCAGTGAGGCCAAAGTGATGCCAAGTTGGGCCGTGGCAATGTAACTGTCTTGCTCGCTGCGTGATTCAACGACGTTTAGCACGTCTTGGGCATGGTCATTTCCTTCTTCCACCATCTGCTCTAGCTGTGTCGGACGCACACCAATGATGGCAAATTCTGCCGCCACAAACACGCCATTCAACAGTACCAAAACAAGAATGATAATGCTAGCCACAAGCAGAGCAGTGAATGTTAGTGGGGCTTCTTCAGCAACGGCCGTTCCCGACAACATGATCCCTAAACCAGGTAAAGTCAAGGCAATCAGAACCAGTTTATTCATGATCTGACACCTCCCACTCCGTAAAGGGATCGTCACCGTCCGAAGGCGGCAGTTGCAAGGAAATCTCCGAGACCCCTAAATCCTCCATACTCTCCACTCGGATCACTATTTCGCCCACAGCCACCCTATCTCCCTCCTCTGGTGCTCGGCCTAAGGTACTAAACACCAAGCCGCTCAACGTATCTGCTTCATCGGGCAAATCCAATTCCAAATATTCGTTCACATCACTGACCAATAAATCTCCTCGCAGATATATCCGTCCCTCGCCATCTTTGGCAAAGAGGGCCATTTCCTCATCAAATTCATCTTGCAATTCACCAAAAACCTCTTCAATCAAATCCTCAAATGTGATCAATCCCTCTGTACCGCCATACTCATCAAACACAATGGCTAGATATTTGCGGCGAGTGTTGAGCTTTTCCCAAATCTCAGCCGCGGGCAGAGTCTCCGGTACATAAACAACCTCACGCACAATATCTGTAATCTCTGCTTGTCCGGCCACATGCAGCCGAAACAGATCTTTGATATGGACAAAGCCAATAATATTGTCTATTGAATCCTGATACACGGGAATACGGGTAAAGCCATCATCAATTGCCATGCGGAGAATTTCTAAGACAGGGGTATTGGCTGGCGCGGCCGTCAATTTGGTGCGGTGTAACATCACTTGTCGAGCGGTGAGGTCACGTAAGCGGAAGGCATTCCGTAACATCAGCCGTTCCCGGTCTGCCAAAAGGCCGCTCTCGTGGCTTTCCGTCACCAACAGTTCGATTTCTTCGGGGGAATGGGCATGAGCATGTTTTTCCACTTTGCGGCCCATCAAACGCAATAATAAATTACCACTGCCATTAAAGAAAGCAATGAAAGGCGAGAGCAGCCATCGTGAGATCCGCATGGGTATGACAACCGCCAAAGCTACCACTTCTGGATATTGAATAGCTACCGATTTGGGTAAAAGTTCGCCAATGATCACTTGCAAGACAGTAATAAGAATAAGAACAAGGGTGATGGCAATGGACTGAGCGGCCGTTTCGACAACGGCCGTGTTGTCATTTTCAAACAACCCCCAAGCTGCCAAACGTTCCAACAACGACATAAGCGGGTTAACCAACAGTGTCGCAATGCGATCCTGTCCATAGGCCCCTACCACCAACGATGAGATCGTGATACCAACCTGACAAGTTGCCACATAATTGTCCAGCTTCTTGCTGTTTTCCATGATGGGCAACAGTAACTGGGCCATGCGGTTGCCCTGTCCCGCCATTTGGCTAATGCGCGTACGACGCGATGACACTGTAGCAAACTCGGCAGCCACATACAGCGCATTAAAAAAAATCATCAAAGCAACAACGGCCGTAATTGTAATAATGGTAAAAAACATCAAATTATACGTTTCAAAAAGGCAGAATATTTGTCAAACAGGTAGCAACCAGCACAATTACAGGCAGGTTCATCAGACCATCTATTGACTTCAAGTGCTGGGTACAATTTAAGAGGGTGAGGCTCAGGCTCAGGAGGCTCAGAATTCGGCTCTGTCAACGCTCCCCCTGATATGAGGTAACTAGATTTGTTCTATTGGAATTCTCAATGGACATGAAAATCTTAACTCTGACGGCCGTTATCGGCAATGTATTAAAAATTATAGAACAGCGACGAAAATTGGTCAAACGACCGTTGTTAGGCATAATAAGTCGTGGTGCATCAATAACTTCAAGTCAATGTGATGATTAGAGGTTGGGTCGCTACTCTTGCTCAATCTCTAATCTTTACTTCCCATTTCCATGTTAGAAGAACATCTCCTTGAACATTTAACCTTTGTATACGGCCAGGAACAGGGCCAAGTTGTAGCCGAAGCCCTTTTAGGCATCATTAAGCAATTCCAAACTCAACAACCACACTTGCGCCAAATGGGAGACGGCCGCTTCAGCGAGAAAGATACCATCCTCATTACCTATGGTGATATAGTGCAAGACAGACTTTATCATCCTCTTTACACCCTCAGCACCTTTTTGCATCGTCATCTCTCCCAAAAAATCAATACCGTACACATCCTTCCCTTCTATCCCTACTCCTCGGACGATGGCTTCTCCGTCAAGGATTATCAAGCTGTCAACCCCGAATTAGGTAGTTGGGATGATATTTCCCATATTGGCCGACACTTTCGCCTTATGGTTGATGCTGTCATCAACCATATCTCCAGCGAGAGCGATTGGTTCCAGGCCTTTTTGCAGGATGATCCATATTACAGTGACTACTTCATTACCGTTGATCCTAAGGTTAATCTCTCCGCTGTTTTCCGACCCCGTGCCCTGCCTTTGCTCACACCCTTTGCAACGGCCGTTGGCCGTAAACACGTCTGGACAACCTTTAGTGCCGATCAAATTGATCTCAACTTCGCCACTCCCAACGTACTTCTTGATGTGATAAACACCCTCCTCTTCTACGTCACTCAAGGGGCTGAACTAATCCGACTCGATGCCATCGCCTTCATGTGGAAAGAAATTGGGACCAATAGCATCCATTTGCCCCAAACTCATCGCCTCATCCAACTAATACGAACCGTTCTAGATATGGTGGCCCCTCACGTCGTCCTCATCACTGAAACCAATGTCCCCCACGATCAAAACATCTCTTACTTTGGCAATGGCAGCAACGAAGCCCAAATGGTCTACAACTTTACCCTGCCCCCCCTCACCCTTCATGCCTTCCATACCGGCAATGCCACCCACCTCTCGCAATGGGCCGAAAGCTTGACATTGCCCTCAGACAAAGTGACTTTCTTCAATTTTCTGGCCTCGCATGATGGCATTGGGCTGCTGCCCGCTTCCGAAATCCTTCACAGCCGTGAAATCCGAGCCATGGTCGAACGTGTCAAAGCCCTCGGCGGCTATGTCTCCTACAAAAACAACCCTGATGGCTCTCGCAGCCCCTACGAACTCAATATCAATTATCTAGATGCCCTAGCCGACCCGGCCAATCCCCAAGAAACAGCCAGCCAATTGGCACAACGTTTCCTAGCTTCTCAGGCCATTATGCTGGCCTTGCGCGGCGTACCTGGCATCTATTTCCACAGCCTATTTGGCTCGCGTGGCTGGCCAAAGGGTGTCCAAGAAAGCGGCCGTTATCGTACCATCAATCGCCAAAAATTAGACCGCCACCAAATTGAGTTAGAGCTAGCAAACCCCCGTTCACTGCGCTACTTTGTCTTTTACGATTATGTCACGCTCCTACGCCACCGCACCACCCAGCCTGCCTTCCATCCACATGGTTCCCAACAAGTCATTCACGGTCACGAATCTCTATTTGCCCTGCTACGTGGCTCGGTAGACGGCCGTTCTCATGTCCTCTGCCTCCACAATATCGCCAACAAAGACATTGACATCACCCTCAATTTGAACGACCTACCTATCGCCAACGTCTCCAATTTAACTGATCTCATCAGCGAGAAAACCTACACGCCAGATGACGAGCAAAACCTCACGCTCATCCTCCAACCCTACCAAGTGGCTTGGCTAGTGGTGCGCCAAACATCTACTGACGGATAAAACAGCGCGGCGCACCTTGCAGAAGCTACCGCTTCTGTCCGACAAAAGAAGTTTGTTAGAGTATTAGCTACAACCTAGATCAATCAGCAGAGACTCTAAATTGGAGAGGGCTTGTTATGTGACAGCCATTTTGGAAATGACTGTCACACCGCTTCACACTTTGTTTCTATATGCAAAAAGTGAAGAACGGCCAACACCTTAATCTCTCATCTCCTCTATCCTGGCCAATCCGCCCCGTCATAATAGCGCGTTCCACGATGCCCTTGGCGCGGCACAGGCGCAGCCAGCTTCTCCCCTGGACAACTAACCATGATCAATGTACGAGGCCTGCCAGAGGCTGGATTCACAGCCCCACCAATCAATTCCTTAATGCGTAATCGCCCAATCAACTCATCATTAAAGATCGTGTACACATAGTCACCCACATTCAGACGTGATGGCTTGCCAGCCATATGAAACTCAAACTCATCTAGTGAACTATCATATAATGCCTCAACTGCCTCAAACCCCCGCTTTGCTGGAATCGTCTTCGTAATACCAAAGCTCATATCATTCTCCTTGTCTGTTTTCAAGTATCAGGCCCTTCTGCCAGAGACATGATAAGGTTACAAGCCCATCATCTCTCCTGCAAATATGTTCATACTCTCACACCTGACCCATATTGCGGTGCTTGATCCTTTATGCTAGAATCTCCCAAATCATACCAGGAAATGTGTAAATAAAGAGGAAAAGATGCAACAAAGTATCCCAACAATCTTATCTTTAGCCGAGTTGTTTGATAGTTTAACGAAAACTCAACTCGAGCTAGTAGCCTCTATTTGTGAACCGGCCACCTTTGACGCTGGCACAATCCTGATTCAAGAAAATGAAAGTTCTGATGAATTGTATGTAATTGGGCGGGGAATTGTCGAAATTCTTATGAACCCCGGTTTCGTAGCTGCTACCCAGGAGGACATGGAGTCTGTTGTTGTGGCAGAGTTACGGCACGGGCAAGTGTTTGGCGAAATCGCCTTGGTTGATCAAGGGATTCGATCAGCGACCGCCCGTGTTAGCCAGGATGGCTCTTATATCCTGCGTATTCCCCGCAAACGGCTCATGCTCTTATGTGATACATACCCCGATTTGGGATACAAATTGATGAAAAATTTGGCGGCCGATATGGCTATGAAGATGCGAAACACAGATCTCACCATCCGCTATTATCAGTTAAAGTTGTCGGATGCTGAAAGCGGCCGTGAAGATTAATAATGAAATGACAGGAACCCAAGTCTCTTTTGGTGCACCGGGTTTCATTTATTTTTTTATCATGAACGGCCGTTCATAACCTGAGCCTCTTAGAGTTGCAAGATCAAGCTGTTCCTTAATCCCGTTGCCATCTGGCAACGTTTTTATTTATGGGCCAAACAAATAATGAAAGTCGAAATTGTCAGTATTAGCAATCAATTGCTAATGAGCGACATCCTAGATACCAACGCGGCTCATGTTTCCCGCAGTTTGAACCAAATTAAGATAGATTTGACCTGCAAAATCACAGTCGGTGATGATTTGGCCATGATTGCCAGCGTTTTAAGCGCAGCTACACAAAGAGCTGATGCCGTTATTACCATCGGAGGTCTGGGGACAGGTCAGAATGACTTCACGCGTGAGGCAGTGGCCCAAGTCCTAAAACGCACTTATTCTCCCGAGTTTCCCGGTATAGAAGGCGCAACCATCCTGGGTGATAAACATGCCTACATGCCCGGTTTAATGATTCAAGCTGAGCAAAGTCTTGTCTTCTGCTTGCCAGCCAACCGCAACGAAATGGCCTTTTTACTAGAAACCGAGGTATTCCCGCGCTTAAATACTGCCTCCCTTACCCAAAAATCAAGCTGGACTTTATTACGAACCGTCGGTGTTGTCGCCAGCACATTAAAAGAGACTTTGATTGGAGTAGCTCAGGAACCAGAAGAAAAAATAACCTTTGACGCTTTTGCGGGACAGGCCAATATTCGTCTTTGGGCCCAAGATAGCTCAGACGATGCTGTTCAGGTGCGCTTGACTAGGTTGAAAGAGACTGTGCTGTCACGGCTAGGGGATCATGTCTATGGTGAGGGCGAAGAACGCTTAGAAAATGTAGTCCTAACCCATCTGTTACAAAATAATCATCGTCTAATCTTAGCCGAATGTAATACAAACCAGAGTTTAACCTACTTATGGCGACGCCTCCTCCCAGAGGGGAAGCGGTTAATTGAGTTTGCCAATACGGACACAGATCAGGAGTTAGCATCCTCTTTGCAATTACCATTTCACTCAGAAAATGATGATTTGATCAGTTGGTGTCGCTTGGCGGCTGAAACGCAATTGATCCAAGCTAATTCAGAGCTTAGTTTGGTCATCTATAAGAGTTTAATGCAAGGTGGCGTGCAAATTTTGGTCACACTGGCCTCGCCACATGGTGTCTCTGTCACAAATCGCTCTTTTGGTGGACATCCTGATTACATTAATGAATGGGCCTGCACATTGGGGCTAACACATTTACGTAGGTGGCTATTGGTGCATCACTGAACTGTGGGTACAATCTGAATATGTGCATCAAAATGAGGCGTAGAGCGTAATAGATGTTGATTACGCTTTACGTTTTTTGCTTTATGGAGAACTTATGCGGATTGGCATGGTGACGGCCTGTTATAAACCTGTGATTAATGGGGTAACGCGCATGGTGGCTTTGTACAAGCAGCATTTAGAAGCTGCTGGTCACGAAGTCACGGTTTTTACGTTAGGGGAGCCTGATCCAGCGGGTGACGAACCGGGTGTCGTGCGATCCCCAGCCGTTTCGTTAGGAGACACCGGTTATTATTGGAGTATGCGCTATACCCGTGCGGCTCAAGAGCTATTGCAACAGATGGACATTATTCATTGCCATCACCTCTACATGAGCGTAGAAATGGCTCACCGTTACGGCCGTTGCCCCATCGTCTACACCAACCATACGCGCTACGACCTTTACATGGGAACTTATATTCCCATCTCGCAACCAGCTGCCGATGTAGTGATGCGACAGGTGTGGCCAGAGTTTACAGATTTGGCAGATATGGTGATTGTGCCATCGGAAAGTGTTCGCCAAGTGATGCTGGACTTTGGCATACGGCGGCCTATGGTGGTCATTGAGAATGGCGTAGATTTACGGCCGTTCCACTACCCCACCCAACCATTAACCAAAACAGAACTGAAGATACCAAAAACGGCCGTTCTTTTTATCTATGTCGGCCGTTTAGCTGAAGAAAAAAAGCTCGACTTGCTATTGGAGCAATTCACCATCGCCCTTGACATTATGCCAGAACTGCGCTTAATGCTCATTGGCAGTGGTCCCAATGCTGAGGAGCTAAAAGAACTGGCCGTCGAATATGGGATTGCTCATGCTGTTCACTTCACTGGCCCCATCCAATACGAGAAAATTCCCAATTATCTCGCTGCCGCTGATGCCTTTGTGACAGCCTCAACCTCTGAAGTCCACCCGCTCACAGTCATTGAGGCGATGGCAGCCAAGTTACCAATCGTGGCAATGGCTTCCCCCGGCATCGTAGACACCGTGACCCACAACGAATCAGGCCTGTTAACCCATTATAGAGATGGTGGGTTGGCAGCAGCGATGGTGGGCATGGCTGTGGACAGTGAGCGACGGCAGCAAATGGCCCATCATGCCCAAAAAACAAGTGAACGTTTTGACATTCACCAAACCGTGGCCCAAACAATACAGTTGTACGAGCATTTACAGCAGACACGGCCAGACTTACAACGAGATGAGGAACACGGCCGTTGGAATCGTACCCGTGAAAAATTACAGCCTCGTTTGGATCAGTTAATTAGCCTCATCAAGCCGCCTGAAAAGCTGGGCACAGGCCCTTTGCGTAAACTGTTCGAGCCAATACAGGAAAGGAACGGCAAACGTGAGTAGCGACACTAAAAAAGACGGCCGTAAACGGCTAGGTGCCTGGGGCGAAACTGTGGCCGCCCACCATTTGCAAGCCAAAGGATATGAAATCCTACAGCGCAATTGGCGCTGCCGCCTAGGCGAAATTGATCTCGTAGTCCAAGCGGGTGCAGAACTGGTCTTTGTGGAAGTCAAAACGCGACGAGGCCGGGCTATGGGATCGCCAGAAGAGGGGCTTACACGGCAAAAGGGGCTTAAATTATTTGAACTAGCCCAATTTTATCTAGCCGAAAAAGATTTAGATGTGGATTGGCGGGTGGATTTAGTAGCAGTGGAGTTGGATAAGGGAGGCAAGCTGCTGCGCTGCGAGCATATCCCAAATGCAGTGTTAGGATGGTAGAAAAGGTGGAAAGTGGAGACCTGAAAGAGAAACAGGCAAGGAGTAATGCACCTGTCTCTCCTATCATCCCTCTTTTGGTCGTGGTGGGGCCAACGGCCGTTGGCAAAACAGCCCTCTCCCTACAACTTGCTACACAATTCAGGGGCGAAATTATCTCGGCCGATTCGCGCCTCTTTTATCAGGGCCTAGATATCGGCACGGCCAAACCCATGCCAGCCGAACGCGAGCAAATTCCCCATCACCTCATTGATATTTGTCAGCCAGATGACACAGTCACACTGGGTGAATACCAACAGTTAGCTTATGCAGCTATTGATGAGGTTGCGGCACGAGGCAAGTTGCCCATGCTGGTGGGTGGAACCGGACAATATGTCACGGCCGTTATTGAGGGCTGGGGCATTCCTAAAGTGCCGCCACAAACCAAACTACGCCAGACTCTAGAAAGCTTGGGCGGCACCGAATTAGCCCGCTGGCTCCAACAGCTCGATGCTGTGGCTGCTGCTAAAATTGACCCACGCAACGTGCGCCGCGTCATTCGCGCTTTAGAAGTCACGCTAGTCAGCGGTCGTCCCATCTCCGAATTACAGCGCAAAACACCACCTCCTTACAACGCCTTTGTGCTGGGCTTAACCCGTGATCGTGAAACTTTATATGAACGAATTGATAAACGGGTGGATGATATGATGGTTGCTGGCTTGTTGGAGGAAATGAAGCAGCTTATTGATGCAGGTTATGGGCGGCAGCTACCCGCCATGAGTGGCTTGGGCTATCGGCAGCTTTATGCTTATTTTGACGGCGAAATGAGTTTGGAAGAAGCTATTGAGCGCATCAAATTTGAGACACATCGTTTTGCTCGGCAGCAGGCCGCCTGGTTTCGCCAAGATG
The DNA here is from genome assembly GCA_965223555.1 of Promineifilaceae bacterium (SeqCode). Taxonomy (GTDB): domain Bacteria; phylum Chloroflexota; class Anaerolineae; order Promineifilales; family Promineifilaceae; genus CBDCWU01. The sequence continues at coordinate 339,020 of CBDCWU010000005.1, read as the reverse complement.
ATGAGCAAATTCATTGGTTTGATGTGGGGGAAGCAGGGGCGGAAACGGCCGTAATAACCACCATCCAAAAATGGCTGGAGAGGGAATTGGACATTGAAAAGTAGAGGGTCGAGATAAGGAGACAATTCTTCAAGCAATGGCCGTTATTCTGCTAAAAATGTAGTGATCGAGGGCTAATAACAACCATGAAATGCACAAAGGACATGAAATTCCCCCTCTTTCCCCCAAAAATGCAAAAGTTACAAACGGCCATGGCCTAAGGTCGTAAAGCGTCTAACTCCGGCAACAACACCACGCTTTCTTGTTCACTGGGATCAGTACGAGCAATAACGGCCGTTACAGGATCATCTCCTGGATTAAAAGGCAAATGGGGCACACCAGCTGGAATATAAAGATACTCCCCCTCGCGGATGACCATATGCTCTTCTAAATTTTCGCCATAGTACATCTCTGCCCAACCCTTCAGCACATAAATGGCCGTCTCATGAGCTTCATGCAAGTGGGCTTTGGCCCGCTGCCCTGGCTGGATCGTCAGCAAGTGCATACAAATGCCCTGCGCCCCCGTATTCTCCGCCGAAATACCAGCAAAATAGGTAAATGCCTGTTTACCTTCATAACTATTCTCTGGTCGAATCAATTTGCAGGTTAAAGTTGCTTGTTTGTTCATTTCCATCCTCTCATTCAAAGACAAGCAAAGAGACAGATTGGGCGGGTAAGGCGAGTGCCCCATCCGGGGCAAGGACTAGAGTAACGGCCGTCTCCGGTATGTTCTCCTGATCCAAACGCCACAACTCTGCCTGCCCCGATAAACCACCAGTCACTTGCAAGATTATCTGCTTCTTTACGTCCGCCAAATTCACTATCCTTACCGTTAATATCCCATCCTCCCGTATCGCCCCATAAATAGACACATCTTCAACTCCCGAACCAGCATACACCATCTCTGAACCAAATTGATTAAAAAGCTGATACACATAGTAGCTTGGCCGCAACTCACCTCGCCCAATTAACCCTCAACCTCCTTGCCTACCTGGCGATGTCAACAGCCAATGATTCATCATAAAGACATCTTGGCGCATCAAGTGTACCTTTGCTATATACTTGAGCCAAATGATGCTCAATGATGAAAAAAATCCCGTTGTCATGCTCAATGGCACCACTTGGCACATCGTTGAAGACGGCCGTTCTGCCACGGTTGCCTACTGCGGACGCACCCTCCATGACAAACGCGCCCATTCCCGGCTGAGAACTATTGGAGAAACGGCCGTTTGTGCCAAATGCCGCAAAAATTACGCGCCCCTCCAACCAGAAGATTAAGAGATTGGGAGATTGTAAAAACACCCCCCCAATCTCTTTTTACGCAAACAGACTCTCCTTGTCTGCCAAAAATGACTGATAATTCCCCTTATGGATCCGCAAACGGCCGTCCTGCACCATCCAAATCTGCGTCGCCAACTGATCCACTAAATAGCGATCATGGGTCACCAGCAACACCGTGCCATCATAAGCTTGCAGAGCCTCCTGTAACACTTCCTGCGTACCAATATCCAAATGATTCGTTGGTTCATCCAATAGCAAAAAGTTGCCATCCTGCAAAGCCAGCTTGGCCAGAGACAAACGTCCTCGCTCGCCACCACTTAAGGCCGACACTCGCTTAAATACCTCATCACCTCGGAAAAGATACCGTGCCAAATGATCACGAGCCGCGCCAATGCCCACATTTTTGACAGAGAGCAGTTCATCTAGCACGCTGTTTTCCCGGTTCAATGTCTCATGAGCCTGTGAAAAGTAGCTAATTTGTAAAGCTGTACCTAGTTGGAAACGGCCGTCCAACGCCTCAATCTCTCCCAATAATAACTTGAGTAAGGTAGACTTGCCCGCGCCATTCGGGCCCAATAGGGCCACCACGTCACCTCGATGTAGCATCACATCCTCTGCCTCGAATAGAGGTGTATCAGGATAACCCACCGACAAATCCTGAGTACGTAGTACAATTTTGCCGCTGCGATGGTTGGCTGCAAGCTGCATCTTCGGCCGATGTGTGCCTGGATTAGGGTTGGCCAAAGCCTTGATACCCGCTTCCACCTCCATTACACTCATCATGCCACTGGGAATGCCAGTCGCCGCCCAATCCATATTCATAGCCTGCACACCCAAAAACGTCACCGCTCTCACCTCGCGGCTCAGGCGGCGCAGTTCGCCCTTGGCCCGATCTGTAGAACTGGCCCGGGCGATATTGCGTTTGATGAAATCCAACTTTTTATGAAAATGGGCCAACGTAGCCGCAAATTCCACCTCCATGCGTTCCCATCGTTCCTGCCGCTGCCACACATAAGCCGAATAGTTGCCACGATACGTCTCCAGCCCATTGCGCCCCATTTCCCAGATACTATTCACCACCTTATCCAGAAAATAGCGATCATGGCTGACAATTATCAAAGCCCCTGACCACTGCCGCAATAAACCTTCCAGCCACTCTATGGCAGCCACATCTAAATGATTGGTCGGCTCATCCAAAATTAGCAAATCTGGCTGTTCTAGCAGCAAGCGACCCAACAAAGCCCGTGTCTTTTGGCCGCCACTACAATGAGAAAGGGGTATGGTCCACTGCTCTGCAGCAAAGCCCAACCCCGTCAGAACCTGCTTAATTCGCACATCATAATCGTAGCCACCAGCAAGTTCATAAGCTTCCTGAATAGCCCCATACCGATCCAGCAACTCTGGAGAATAATCCCCCTCACCCATCGCTGTTTCCATTTGGCGCATCTGCACTGCCATCTGTTCCAAATGGGCAAACACAGACAACATCTCTTCAAAAAGAGTGTTATCATGATTGGCAAAGGCGTTAACGGCTTCCTGCCGCAAATAGCCCACACGTGTATTTTTAGCTATGTACACCGCCCCGTATTTTGGTTGATCCAAGCCAGCCAATACACGTAGAAGGGTTGTTTTGCCGATACCGTTTGGCCCTACTAAGCCCACCTTACCGTCGTTTGGTAAACCGGCTGTCAGGCCCGAAAATATATCAACTGCTCCGAAGCTTTGTCCTAAGTAAGAGAATGTGAGTAAAGACATGATGTTTTCCCAATAGTTGGAGATTATACAAATGCACCGATAATCTCTAATCTCTTTTTCAATGAACGAAATGACGACTTTATCTGGCCGTTTTCGTCCCGAATCGGGAAAACAAAACGGCCGTAGCGGGGAATGTGCTACGGCCGTTTGACAGTTATTTTGTGATTATGTCAACTAATCAGTAGGCACATTCCGAGAACACAAACGATTAAGACCCTCATCTAACGCAAGAGGGGGCTGCCACATTGGTTGGGTGTTGTGTCCCGGAATCATGTCTCCTTTCCTTTCAACAAGATTTTATATCGGCGTATTGGCTGTTAGTTTAGCCGCGTGGCAGTATAGCAGAAGGGAGGAACGGCCGTCAAGCCCCGATTACCGATTTACCGATTACCGTTCGGGTGCAATTATTTTCTGTGTAAGGACTCGCTTCTGGTCTTGCACCAAAATCTGTCGCACTCCAACTGTTCGCCGCTCATACCATTTATACCCGCTTCACATCATGGCTGTGACTCTCCCGAATACCCGCTGGTGTAATCTCTAGAAACTCTGCGTTTCGCCAAAGTTCCTCAATGTCATACGCGCCACCATAGCTGAGACCAGACCGCAAACCACCCACCATCTGGTAGAGAATCTCGCGCACATAACCACGATAGGGCACCACAGCTTCCACTCCTTCCGGCACAACTTTATCCCAATCTTCCTGGCTCTCTGCGCTCTCATCTTGGCTATTTTCCACCGCCTTGCGCCCCATGGCTGCACCCAGCGAGGCCATACCCCGGACCACCTTCACCTTTTGGCCATCACGGATAACAGGCGCGCCGGGAGCCTCTTCGCAGCCAGCAAACAGGCTACCAATCATTACTGTGCTGGCCCCTGCGGCCAAAGCTTTGACCATATCGCCGGATGTTTTGATGCCTCCATCGGAAATGACAGGAATATCACGTCCCGAAGCCGTTACACCAGCCACACTATCCATAACGGCCGTTAACTGAGGTACACCAAAACCAGTCACAATGCGCGTGGTGCAAATCGAACCGGGCCCCACACCTACTTTGATAGCATCGGCTCCCGCTTCGGCTAGCTCCCGAGCACCATCGACCGAAGCCACATTGCCCGCAATAATCTGGGCCTGGGGGAATTGGCGGCGCAAATTATGCACCATCTCGATGCAGTGGTCGGCATGGCCGTGGGCGATGTCTAAAACCAAGGCATCGACTCCTGCTTCCAACAAGCAAGCAGCTCTTTCCCGATCTTCCGGTTTCACACCAATAGCTGCCCCCACCCGGAGACGGCCGTTTTCATCTTTCGTCGCTTGCGGGTATTTATCTGGCTTAATCACATCCTGAGCCGTAATCAGTCCCACCACTTTGCCCGATTCATCCACAATGGGCAGCTTTTCCAGCCGATGTTCATACAAAATAGCGCGGGCTTCATCCAGCGTGGTCTCGGGGCGGGCACTGATAATCTGCTGCGGCGGTGTCATTACCTTACCGACCGGGATACTGTTATCAGGGGCCAGTAGAATGTCTCTCTGCGTCACCAGCCCCACGAGACGGCCGTTGCCATTCGTCACCACCAAGCCTCCCACCTCATGTCGCAGCATCAGCTTCTTGGCCTGGGCCAAGGTCGCGGTTTCCGCCACAGCATAGGGATCAGTCACAATAAACCCCTCAGCCCGCTTCACCCGCTGCACTTGCTGCACCTGCTGCGCCACCGTCATAAAACGGTGCAAAATGCCCATGCCACCAGCTCGGGCCATAGCAATAGCCATACTTGCCTCTGTCACCGTGTCCATATTGGCACTAATAATCGGCACTTGCAGTTGAATGGAAGGAGTGAGCCAAGTAGCCGTACTCACATCCTGGCGTGAGGCAAAAGGAGAACGTTTCGGCACCAACAATACATCATCAAAGGTCAGACCTTTCTGCTGTCTAATTTTCATGTTATACCTCTATTTTAATTCAGAGATTTGGAGATAGGGGAATTATAAATCAAAGCCAATCTCCCTTCCAGAGTTGGGCCAAACCTAGTTTAATACTTACCCCAGGCTGACCAACGTTCCACAAAATCATAGGCTTGTGGCATACCGCTATCCAGATAAGTTTAAACGTGCTGCCTTCCCCTTCTTCAGGCGTCTTTAATATTTGGCATAATGTTCCGCTTCCTGCAAGCACCTGAAGCCAATATGCTTAATTTATTACAAAGCAAATCTGTTCCCAAAACAAGCACTTTACATCACCTGCAATGTCCGTAAGCGATTCAGGGCGGCACCGAGTTCAAAAATGCGGAAGGCGGCCCAGTCACCCACTTTGCGTCGGTCTAGGATATCCAGGCCGTGCTGTTCGATGTCGGCCATGATAAGGTTGAGGATGTTAGATAACGGCCGTTTTCCATCCATGTACTTCTCCCAACCATAGACCAAAGCCGCTGCCAAAGCCCGCGTCTGGCTGTCATCTACCAACTGAGCCACCGCCCCCAAATCAATCGTCTCCTCGCCAAACCGCACTGTGCGCAAGCCGCGCGTCTTCACATTGACATCACGCCGCCCCTTGCGCGGATTCAAGCTTCGAGGCAGCGGCACACGCGGCGTGACTGTACCAAAGGTTTCGCCCCCTTCTCGCTGCCGCACCTGCTGATGCTGGTGGGCGATAGCTGTGGCTTTGGCCGTCACATCGTAGGGCATATACCCATCCATAGCAATCACCAAATCAGCCACCTCAAAGTAATCGCCACTGCCGCCAATCACTAAAACTGTGGAAACACCTTGCTCCTCATACAACTGGCGAACTTTATCAACGAAGGGCGTAATTGGCTCTTTGGCTTTAGCAACTAGAGCCTGCATACGCTGATCACGGATCATGAAGTTGGTCGCCGCCGTGTCCTCATCAATCAGCAGCACTGTCGCCCCCAACTCCAAAGCTTCGATGATATTGGCCGCTTGCGAGGTGGAGCCAGAGGCATTGTCACTGTTAAAAGCAATTGTATCTTGACTATAAGGCAAATTATTGATGAAGGGAGAGATGTTAACACCAGCCACGTAACGGCCGTCCTCCGCCCGAATCTTCACTGCATCCCCATCCATCACCACCAACTCCCGGCCATCCCCAGGCCGATGGTTATAAATACCCTGCTCCAGGGCATTAAGCAGCGTAGATTTGCCATGGAAACCGCCCCCCACAATCAGCGTCACCCCGGCTGGAATACCCATGCCCGTCATAATGCCTCGGTTGGGCAAATCAAAAGAGGTGCGCAGATTGTCTGGTGATTGGAAAGGGACAACATTGCTACCAGATAACGGCCGATTATCTACCCCCGACCGTCGCGGCAAAATCGCGCCATCAGCCACAAAAGCTATCAGCCCGCGCTCCTGCAATTGACCGCGCAGCGCATCAGCATCCTCATTTGTCTCCACAAAACGCTGGATAATCTCTGGCCGATTGCTCTTGTAACAAAGAGCTGCCTCCATCAAACGCGGCAAATCATCACACAACATACTCGCCGCTTTGCGCCCCAACACACGCCGGCCTCGGGCTGGCAAGCCAACCACAAAACGGACTTCGACATGATTACTGGTAACAGAAACGGCCGTTCGCCCCAACACCTCCTGCCCCGGCGCATCAATCTGGATCAGGCCACTCTTGCCAGAGCCGCTTTTGCCCGCTACCGTGCGGCAAGCCGCCTGAAAAGTCAGCGCCAGATAGCTCTCCAAGCCAAGGCGACGGCTCTTATTGGCAAACAACTGCACCGAATAGTCAGCCACAGGCTGCGGCACCTGCAGCCGCAAGCGGCTAGGCGCGGCAAAGGGATCGCCCTGCACATAATCTACAAAAAGGGTGAATTGAGGAAAGCGATATTGGCCCTGAATATCCTTATAGGCCTTATAACCCCGACCGTCAATCCGCTGCAATATCCGTCGTAAATCATCCTGGTTTCTCATATAAATGAATCTTGTGATGTTTTATGATAACCCTGCTACACGACATTTTAGAAAGAGCATTGAGTCTCCCGAAAAAAGCTCACGCAAAGACGCAAAGTCTCCAGAGAGAAATTTTGTGTTTTTCGTGTCATTCGTGGTTTTTTCAGTTAAGTCAACATTCAGGTTCCTACAAACCACTCAGAAACTATCAAGGCGTTTGGCACAGGATCAGCACATGAATCGGCCGTTTCATTCCTGCGTAGCCACAAAAAGGGTGTTGCCAGCAGTGACGAAAATACGAAGGGGGGATTTGGCCACAGCGAAATCAGTGATGTTGGCGAATAGCTCACGGCCGTTTTCATCATTGGCCTTAAACTGAGCTAACACCAAACCACCCCGACCGATCTCCACGATCCGTCCGCTGCCGGGATCAGCCACCCAAATAGACGCATTGGCTCCGGGCCCCACCATCTTAACGGCCGTCGGCGAGAGAAGCGGCAGCGTGAAGCCATTGCGTAACAGTGACAACTCATCCCACTGTATTCGACCAGAACGAGTATCATAATAACGAATACGGCCATCATCATAGACCAAGGTCAAACTACCATCCTCACTGTAAAGGGCTAGGTCCCGTACATGCGCCAAATCTGGATCATCAGAAAAAGCTAAGGTGCGTTCATCATCCCGAATGACAAAGGCATCCCCATCGGGGAAATATTTCCAGATCACCCCAACCCCATTGTCCAAAATATAGAGCCGCTCATTAAAGCTGGTGATCTCCGTCGGAAACTGCCATTCGCTAGCAAAACCCAAGGGCACAGGGCGCGTGTCGCCAAAATCAGCAAAATAGGTGAGCAACGCCCCATTATCATCCAACATCGCCAGCCCCTCACGGCTGACAGCCAAACCGCGCGGTCGCCACAGAATATCCACAATATTATTGACCACATGGCTGCCAATAGCTTCGCCCTGAAAAACTATCTGTTCCGGCACTGTAACCACGGCGTTGAGATAGGTTTCATCTGTGTCATACCAATACACATGACTATTGGCCCCATCCAATGTATAGATACCCCCATTAAAACCTTCACGCAGGGCAACGGCCGTTAGCTGGGTTGTCTCATTAAAGGTATAAAAAGGGCGGGCCACTAGCCGTGTCACATTGTCCAGGCGATCCATAGCATTTTGCGCTTGTTGCACCAAGCGGTCAACCTCATCATCACTCGGATTCAGCGAATCTGCCTCCAAAGCCAACTGCAACACACCAGCATAATATTGGCGAGCCAGATTTTGATCTTCGCCCGCGCCTTCGGCCAGAGCCAAATTTTGCCCCATCTCCACCTTAATTTCGGCCATGCGTCGAATACGCCCACGCTGAAAATAGACACTGGAAACAATCAAGGCCACAACAACAGGAATAACTATCGCCACTGAAGCAGCCAACGGCCGATTAACTGGCTCTTCCTCTGCAGACTGGGGCGGGTGCAGTCGGGTCAACACTCCGGCCAACCAATCCGTTAAGCGGGATAAGCCCATAGCTGCCTCCGAAGTTGCCTGTCGAGCACTGTTTTCCACAGCCGCCAAGGGAATCGTCGGCTGTTCGGCCAATGATTCGCGTACCGGGGTCGGTGCGGGTGGTTCAGGCAGTTGCTTGCCCGATCGCTGGCTCACTTGGGTCACATCTTGGAATTCCGCAGGCACATTTTGAGCAAACTCCACCAACAAAAAGCGCCCTGTCTCCTCCTGAATCACGTCAGCTAAGGCGCCCAAACCCACTTCAATCTCCGTATCCACCAAAGCTGGTGACAAGGATTGAGTGGGGAGATGGGCCACACGCGGGTCAGCTAACAGGAAAATATCGCCTACTTCCAAGCGATGATGGCTATAGCGAATATCCAAACCAGCACTGCGACCCAAAGGGGTGATGCGGTCTGGCCGTTTGGCTGGCAGCCGCTCTACGCCAAAATTGTGCCCCAACATCGCCAGCCCTTCACCAACTTGCAACACAAACAGTTCGCTATTGCGGAGAACAGCGCAGGTCAGCGCCCCCTCGCGGGATTCACCTGTGCCGCTGACATTAAGGCGCAGCAGCAGCTCATTGGCTTTGAGAATAGCTTGACGCAAAGCGGCCGTCACACTCCCAGTCGTCATAAAAAATTGTTGGTTAATCGTATCGAGCAGGTCTTGACTGAGAACGGCCGTTTCCTCAGGCTTTCCCGTCAAGGCAAGATGAATGAACAATGAGTCCTGAACTCGACTACGAGCCGCTTTTTTAGGAGCAGATTGGGCCAGAAGACCGGGAACGGCCGTTGCTTCTTGCGTCTCCCCTTCAATGAGATACAGTTGACCGGTCACTGCTTGCAGATTCATCGCGGACAAGGATAACACGATTTTAATGATGTGCGTAATATGATTCCGAAAACCATCCGCTGGCGGCTCCCCCTCAGTTATGCTCTCATTGCCTTGCTCACCACGCTTGCTCTAGGCCTGATCTTATTAACAGCTCTGCGTGATTTTTACTTTGAGCAAGAACAAACCTATCTACGCCAAAACGCAGCGGTAATTAGCAGCCAACTCATGCCCCTTCTGGCTGAAGGCCTACCCAGACCAGCCCTGGAATCACAACTCAAAGGATTTGCCTTTTTGTCGCAAACTAGGGTGCAGATATTGGACGAAACGGGGCAAGTTGTGGCCGATTCTGGCGAGGTGAATGGGACGGACAGCGAGGGCAGTATTTCAGTTGCGGTAGAGGTTGAGGTGGATGGTGTGGCTCAAGCATTTAGCCAGACGGTGGACGAAACGGCCGATAGATCCACCTACCGCTCCACTATCATCATCCGAGAAGGGCTATTTACAGAAGATGTGGAAGAAACCATCACCATCAGCCGCACGGGGTTTGTAGAGGCAGTTGGTAATGAATTGTCAACAGATGGCAGCCTCATTTCCCGGCTGCCAGTGATAACCACGCCCTATGGGCTGGGCTTAGGGGCAGGCGTAGCGAGTGGGCCACGTTCAGCTCAGGCAGTACAACAGCCGTTGCGAGGGCTGGACGGCCGTTCCCTAGGTACTCTCGAACTATCACAAGGGCCAGCTTACGGCCGTTCAATTCTCAGCAGCGTCACCTGGGGTTTGGCCATTTCTGGTATAGTCGCAGTGCTTTTAGCTGGCTTAGTAGGCTGGTGGATGAGCCAGCGGCTGACACGACCGTTGGGACAGTTAACGGATGTTACCACCCAAATGACCACTGGCGATCTCAGCGTCCGCAGCCCTATCATGCGGCAGGATGAGCTGGGCACACTGAGTCACTCCTTCAACCAAATGGCAGGGCAAGTCGAGGAAACTGTCACCACCCTGCGTCAATTTGTGGCCGATGCCGCCCATGAACTCAACACGCCCCTCACCGCCTTGCGCACCAATTTGGAAATTGTGGCCGAAAACACAGATCAAGCCGAACAGTTTGAGCGCGTGCGACGGGCCGAAGCTCAGGTAGCTCGTTTGGAAGCCTTAACCAATGGCTTGTTAGATTTATCGCGGATTGAAGCCAGAACGGCCGTTCCGCCCCACACCACCATCAATCTCACTAATCTCATACAAAGCAGCAACGAACTATTCGCTTCACAAGCGGAACAGGCAGGCATCACCTTCCAAGTTCGCGCCACGCAACCCATTTTTGTGGTGGGCAATGAGGAACAACTGCGCCAAGCCATTCATAATTTGCTGGACAATGCCTTGAAGTTTACACCAAGCCAGGGGAATGTTGAGGTGGTTATGCGAAGTGAGGGTGATCAAGCCCTTATTCAGGTAAAAGATACAGGGATTGGCATTCCAGAAGGAGATCAGATGCACTTATTCGGCCGTTTTCATCGCGGGCGCAATGCCACCACCTACCCTGGCAATGGGCTAGGGTTAGCCATTGTCAAAGCTATCGTAGATGCTCACGAGGGGGAAATAGAAGTGGAATCGGGGGATTGGGGAACGGCCGTTAGCCTGCAACTGCCTGCTGTGCCAGCGCCATAGCCCCCAACACGCCAGCCTGATTTCCCAAACCCGGCTGCACAATATAGCTGTCGATTTCATCTAAAATCTGGGGCGACTGCACATAACCATTCAGCAGCGTCTGCACCTTTTGCCGCAGCAATGGGAAAATCTGCTCCTGCTCCATCACCCCACCGCCTATAATGATACGCTGCGGCGATAAGGTGCAGATAAAGTTGACCAGAGCCAGGGCCAAATAGTGGGCTTCTAAGTCCCAAGCTGGATGGTCCTCGGGTAAGGCATGGGCTGGCTGTCCCCAACGCTCACCGATGGCGGGGCCACAAGCCAGTCCCTCAAAGCAATCACCATGATAGGTGCAGTAGCCAGCGTAGGGATCAACGACGGGGTCGCGTGGCAGCCGGATGTGTCCCATCTCGGGGTGGATAAGGCCGTGTGCCAGACGGCCGTTTATCATAGCCCCACCACCAACCCCTGTGCCAATCGTCAGATAGATAAAGGTGTCCAGGCCCTGAGCTGCACCCCAGCGCCATTCGCCCAAAGCCGCCCCATTGACATCGGTGTCAAAACCAAAGGGGATACCGCCTAAGGCTTCGCTGACTCTGCCACCCAAATTAACATTGGCCCAACCGGGCTTAGGTGTAGTGGTGATTGTGCCAAAGGTGGCTGACCGTGGGTCGGGATTGAGAGGGCCAAAAGAGGCAATGCCCACGGCCGTTAGCTCACCTTGTTCCTTGAAAAAATCAACTGCCTGCCCTATCGTCTCCTCCGGTGTCGTTGTCGTGAAGCGAACCTCTGCCCGCATATCATTTGGCCCCGTCCCCACCGCACAAACAAACTTCGTCCCGCCCGCTTCAATCCCACCATAAAGTTGTGTCATGGTTACTCTTTTCCCTTGCTTTTATCCTCTAACATCATCCTTGCCGCCCGACGGCCGATTTCCACAGCAAAATTCGTGCCCCGATCCCAGGGGTAGACTTGGCTCATGCTGGCAAAGTAGAGGCCAAGAAGTGGGGTACGGATGTCAGGGATATTGTGTGAATGATTGAGCAGAGGCACGGGTTGGGCATATTTAGCACGGAAAAGCCAGCTTTGCCGCACCCAATCAGGCTGAAAGTTGGGATTGATGCGGGACAATACGCTCATAAAGAGTTCCTGTAGCTCATCTTGGCTCATCATCATATAAGAGTGGTCTGGGACCACATAATCTCCCAAATAGATGATATGGTCACCACCATAGTGACCTTTTTCAATGTAGTTAGTATGCTCAACTAGGGCCAGGAAAGGAATGGGGTTTTGGCTTTTATCGGGCGAGTGAGCCGGAATATTGAGCCAGTAAGTGCCATCAGTGAGCAGGGATTGCTTAAGAGCCAACGTCATCACAACCGCCCCCATGCTTTTAAGGCTGAGAAGTTGACCCAGATAGGCATCAGGCAAATCAGGAGCCATCTGGCTGAGCAGCACGGGTGACGTTGTGGCTAAACAAGCATCGAAGCGGCCCGTTTGTGCACCAGCAGTGACTTGAAAATGATCAGTGACCTTCTCGATCTTTGTCACTGGACAGTTTAAGTGAACCCGCCCACCTCGTTGTTGGACAACGGCCGTTAACCCATCTATCAACGCCTGAAAACCACCCTCAAAGTAGCCTAAGCGCATGCTGCGCACATGCAGCCGCGCCCACATCCAGGCCATATTGACATCTTGGTAATAAGGCCCAAATTTGCCAATCAACAGTGGTCGCCACAACATCTCATAGATTTTGTCGCCATAATAACGCCGCAACCAGGAATCGGCCGTATGCTGCTCTAGCTTGCGCCAAGGCTTGCTAAAGCGTAAATAGGCACTCACAAAACCATAGCGGGCCACATCTAGCCAGTTAAAACCGGGAAAGGTCAGCCAACGCATAGGCGAATCGAAAGGCACGATCCGGCCCTGATACATCACCGAAGTCGTCGGGCGTGGAAAAAAGAGCTTATCCCGCATCCCCATCTCTTCCACCAATTGAATCATGGCTTTATCCGACATGAAGAGATGGTGGTAAAATTTCTCCAAAGGCCACTGCCACCGTTCATCCTGGAAGCCGGCCGCCAAGCCACCGGTGCCAGCACCAGCCTCATACAAGGTTACTTTATACCCTGCTCCCAATAAATCATACGCGGCTGATAACCCAGCCAAACCTGCTCCGATGATCGCTACTTTCATACATTAAGAATGAGATTAAGAGGTTTTGAATCTCTTAATCTCTTAATCTCCTGCTTCTTTAGCCACCGCCACCGCCTTGCCAAAATCTGACCAACCCAAACCCTCTTGCAGCATGTAGAAAGCACCGAGCAATGTGACGGGCAACCACAGGGCTGCATGTAACACCAATGTGTAGGCACCGGCAATGGCTTCGGGGACACCATACAACACAAGAACGGCAATACCAGGGCCGTCAAAGGTGCCGATATAGCCAGGAGCTGAGGGTAGTGTGGTGGCTAAATTGACAATGCCATTCATCAACATGAGGGCAAAGAAGCTAACCTCAAAGTCAAAGGCGTGCATGACAAACCAATATTTGACCGTTTCTAGTAGCCAAACTACCACGGAACTGAGAAAGATCATCAATACATTGCGGAAGTTGCGTAATGATTCGAGACCAAACATGAAGCGTTCGGCAAAGTCTAGCAACGGCCGTCGCCCACCTTCTGGCAAAAAACGCACAACCACCCACTCTGTTAGACGTAAAATACGCTGCGGCACGGCTGCAGTCCCAAAAAAGACAATCAGTGCCCCGAAAAAGGCCACGCTGGCCACAATAACCGTCATGCGAATGGTATCACTGGGAATGGGAGCCAAAGGCAGGGCAGCAAAGACAAAGACCAACATCACCAGCCCATCAAATACCCGCTCCACGATCACCGTGGCTAGGCTACCGCTCATGGGCACACCTTCACGACGGCGCAGCACGTAGGAGCGCAGCACCTCGCCCGCCCGGAAGGGATAGATATTGTTGCCCATGTAGCCGATCACGACCACGGGAAAGAGACGGGAAACAGGAATATGCTTTAACGGCCGTAACATATAATCCCACCGCCAGGTTCGCGCCCAAACCGCCAAAAAATAAGCCGTCACACTGGGAATCAACCACCAATAATTAGCCCCCTGCACCTGCCCCCATACCTTATCTAATTCCAAGCCACGCAGTGCCAGCCACATAAAAATGACACTCACCGCCACCCCGAACCAAAGCTGCCAACGTCTCAAGCAAGCCCCTTTTTCGATATGAATTGCCTCATTGATTTCAATTCAATATACACTCTCATTAATAATAGGCCATCATTGTACTATGTTTACCCAAGATTTCCCTTATACTTTTTGGCAAGCCAAACTATTTTTAGATACAATGCCCTAAGTCAGGCAACAAAGGAGTAACTTGTGGCACAATCTCAACCACCTGCAAGAAGAATGAGAACTTGGGCTGTCTTTCTTATTATTGTCATAGTCCTTATTGTGATCTGGTTCCTTATTAATCGCCGTGGCGAGGCAACGGTCGATGCCGAACCAACCCCCGTTTTCACTGCCAATGTTCTACCAACTGCTCCCCAACCAGTGACAGCCAATAGTGACAACATCGTTTTCCAAGACAATTTTGATCAAACTGTTGGAGCTTGGGAACTAAGCCCAATAGATCAAGCCGAATACATCAATGGAGTGATGTTTCTAGACGATTCCAACATTGATGGCGCAGGCTGGGCACGCCCCCATTTACGCTTTCAAGATTTCATACTCGATGTGGATAGCCGTTGGCTAGGTGGCTCCGTGGGCGGAACCTATGGCGTGCGCTTCCGCTTAAATAATACTGGCGAGTTTCTGGGGTTCTATCTACACAATGATGGCTGGTTTACCATCGTCAAAAATGGAACAGAAACAAATGCTACTTTGTATGAGGCCTTTTCTCCGGCAATTAACCGGGCTGGTGAGCCAAATCACATTCACATTGAAGCCAATGGTGAATCCTTCCGCTTTTTTGTCAACGATGGCTACTTGGCCGATGTGCAAATAGAGGCACCGTCTGCTGGAGACATTATGTTTGTAGCCCAAAAAGTAGAAGGTACTGATTCATTCCGCGTAGGCTTCGACAATCTAGTCATTGGCCTGCATCCTGCTAGCGGACAGGCCCAATAAACCACTTCCTTTGGTTGACTTTCCCATACGCTTTTGGCATAATCGCGCTTAACTTAACAGACAAAAAGCTGTGATGGAGACGAGTAAGCTGGACATAATCTGGCAAGCGAGCCTGAGATGGTGGAAGTCAGGCACAGAGATACGGTCGAAAATCCCTCCGGAGCTGCTAACCGAAAGGTTGGTAATCAGTAAACAGTGAACAGTAGACAGTGAGTAAACTGAATACTGGCCACTGACTACTACTTACTAGAACGAGTAGACTTAGCCGGATGGCTCCCACGTTACGGGAGAACGATAATCATGGTTACGCTTTGCGTAACACGCTATCGGCAAGAGTGTCAGGCCACAAGCCTGGAACTTGGGTGGTACCGCGAAGCATAAACGCCTTCGTCCCAATGGGATGGAGGCGTTTTTTATTTTGGAGAATAGAGATTGGAGGCTTGTCCGGAGCGAAGCCGAAGGATTGGAGAGTAATGACTGAGTTGTTATCCTTGACAGATGCATATTTGCAGGAGTTTGAAGCAACAGTGACGGAGCAAGTGGATGGTGGCATCGTGCTAGAGCAGACGGCGTTTTATCCTGGCGGCGGCGGGCAGCCATATGATGTCGGAACATTACATGATGGTAACCAAACCTGGCAGGTCACAAAAGTGAGGAAAGTGAGTGGCAAACCAGTTCACTTTATCGCGGGCGATTTGCCAGCTTTAGGTGCAAAGGTGATAGGTAATATTGATTGGGAGCGTCGCTATCAACTGATGCGGACCCATACGGCTATGCATGTTTTGTGCGGTGTGGTATGGCGTGATTATGGGGCTTCGGTGACTGGGGGCAATATGGAACCGTTGAAGGGGCGCATGGATTTTGAGTTTGAGACGATGCGGCAGGAGTTGGTGGCGGAGATTGAAGCGGCTATCAACAAAGAAGTGGAGGCGGCGCGACCCGTGATGGTCAATGTACTGCCCCGCGAGGAAGCCTTCCAGATTCCCGATTTGATTCGCACCAAGATTAATTTGCTGCCACCGGGCATTAAAGAGGTGCGGACGATTGAGTTGGTGGGACTGGATTTGCAAGCTGATGGTGGCACCCATGTGGCCAATACGCATGAAGTCGGCCGTTTGCGTGTCACCAATTACAAGAGCAAGGGCAAGATTAATAAACGGATTTATTTGGAACTGGAGCAGTAGGCAGTGAATAGTGGTCAGTAATCAGTGAATGTAGACTGAATACTGGATACTGGATACTGAAATGCGTTTTATCATTCATGAGCAGCCGTATGAGAAGGTGATAGCGGCGGGAGAATTGCGCTATGAGCGGGATGGTGTGGCTACCGGGGCGGTGGAGAAGTGGCGACTGACAACGGCCGTTCCCCCGCACCAGTTCCTCCGCATAGACCTGGACGCTCGCGCCGCACCTTCTGGCCTAAGCACACTCTATCATCTGGTGTTGGGCGAAGACGGCCGTCCTGAACGGCTTCGTTTTCGGCAATGGGGCAACAATCACAAAATTGTGGGCAACCTACTGTTTGAAGATGGCATCATCACTGCTTCGCAGACAGTGAATGGCGAAGCTTTTGCTGAAGAAATGGCGGTAGCTGACAATATTGGCTTTTGGTTGCCATCGAGTGTGGGACTGAGTTTGTTGGCGCGGCGGGCGGTGAACATGGCCACTTCGACAAGCTCAACTAAGTTGAGCCGCTCAGTGCAGGCTGTTTCCCTGCGTTCAGTGGACAGTAAACAGCATTCAGTATTCAGTTTATTTAAGACAGACATCAAGCTGGATTGGGACAAGGATGAGGAAATTACGGTGAGAGGGCGGACACAACAAAGTCGGCCGTTTCATGTGCAATGGGCAGATCAGCATTATACGCTGTGGCTGGATGAGCAGAATGGCGTGTTACAGATGAGGGGTGGTGCAGGGTTAACGGCCGTTGCTACCCGCCTCATCCATTACAAATGAGAGCGAAATGACTTGGCAAGAAGCTTGCAACAAGTATCCTGATCAATATGTATTAATTGAGGTTTTGGCAGTTAATAAGAATAAAGACAACCTCTGGATAGTAGGCGATTTTGCAATTGTTGGAGTCCTTCTTACTTTGGGAAAAGCAATGGAACGTTTTCAAGAACTCCAATCTTACTATTCGCAAGGCAAGCTGCTGGTGGTTAGTACTAAGAAAGAAAAATTAGATTTTTTGCCTCTTTGGAGTGAAGAATGAGAACTGCATTGAAAGTTTATTTAAGAAATTATCAATTGAATTTATTCCGATTCCGAATTACCAGCCCCGACACGGCCGTTTCCCCCACCGTTGTCGGGAATATTCTAATGCTATGGCCGGTCTCCTGACCGAGCCAGTTTGGGCGGCACGGTGGGACACCAGCCACAGCCAAAGACTATTAAATTACCAATTACACAATTACTACATGACGGAGAGAACCATGACCTTCAAAGAAGTATCCAACAAAGTAGATTTCGTGAAACTGGAACACGAAATGCTCGATTTTTGGAAAGAAACAAACGCCTTTGACAAGCTACGCCAACTACGGGCCAAGAGCGACAAACAGTGGAGCTTTGTAGATGGCCCCATCACAGCCAATAATCCCATGGGCGTGCATCACGCCTGGGGGCGCACCTATAAAGATTTATATAATCGCTATCAGGCCATGCTGGGTAAGAAGCTACGCTGGCAACAGGGTTTTGATTGTCAGGGCCTGTGGGTAGAAGTTGAAGTGGAGAAAGCGCTCGGCTTCGGCAGCAAGCGGGAAATTCTGGAATATGGCGTGGAACGTTTCACCAATGATTGCAAAGCACGGGTGCTGAAATATGCAGCTAAGCAGACGGAGCAATCGGTGCGTTTGGGCTACTGGATGGATTGGAATGACACAGAGGATCTGCTGCGACTGCACGATTTGCTGCTGGATGACCCCATGCAAGAGGTGACAGTGCATGGGACCAGCGGCCCCGTCACGGGCACCGTAACGGACATCGTTGGGCGGCTGGGTTCGCCCGAATTGGGCGGCAGCTATTTCACCTTCTCCACCGAGAATAATTACACCATCTGGGCCTTGCTTAAAAAGCTGTGGCAGGAAGGCTATCTGTATCGCGGCACTGATGTGGTACCTTGGGGCGGCCGTTCGGGCACATCCTATTCGCAGATGGAGGTGATTGAAGGGCGCAAGTTGGTGGCCCATACATCGGTCTTTGTGCGCTTCCCGTTGAAAGGGCGCGAGAACGAGTTTTTGCTTATCTGGACGACCACGCCTTGGACGCTGACGAGCAATGTGGCAACGGCCGTTAACACCAACCTCAATTACGTCAAACTCCGTGCTGCTGATGGGTCTGTCTACTATTTTGCCGAAGAGAACTTGAAATACCAGCGATTGGACAAGGCTTTCAAGAGTGGCCCATGGGTGGATGGTGTGCCCAAGCTCAAAACTTTGGCGCAAATTTTTAAGGAGCGAGGTGGATATACCGTTGAGTCGGTTTTGAAGGGAGCTGATTTGGTTGGCTGGGAATATGACGGGCCATTTGATGAGTTGGAGCCACAAAATATGGTAGGTGGCTATCCCTTTGTGGATGATGGGTTGAAGGAGGCGGGCATAACGGCCGTTTCCGCGCATCGTGTCATAGATGGAGGGCGAGACAATATAGGCAATGATGTGGTTGTGGCTGGCGAGGGGACGGGCATCGTCCATATCGCGCCTGGTTGTGGTGAGATTGACCATAAGCTGGGCAAACAGCACAGCCTGCCCAACCTGGCTCCACTGGACGAAGAGGCCAATTTCTTGAGTGCCTTTGGTTGGTTGGCGGGACGGAATGCCACGGATACAGAAACGGCCGATGACATCGTAGCCAATCTGCGTAAAAAAGGGTATCTGCTTCATGCTGAAATGTATCCCCATGTCTACCCACACTGTTGGCGCTCAGGTGAAGAGCTGGTTTTCCGGTTGGTGGACGAATGGTATATCAACATGGAGTGGCGCGATAAAATCAAAGAGAATGTGCGCCAAATCTCTTGGTTCCCCAGTTGGGGCGAAGACCGCGAGATAGATTGGTTGGACAATATGGGCGACTGGATGATCTCCAAGAAGCGCGTCTATGGTCTGTCACTGCCCATCTGGGAGTTTGAAGATGGCTCGATCTGGGTGGTGGGTTCGCCGACAGAGTTAGAAGAACTGGCGGTTGAAGGCTGGGATGAGTATAAGGGCCACAGCCCCCATCGCCCCTGGATAGACAAAGTGAAAATTCGTCATCCTGAGACGGGGCTGATTGGTACACGCATTCTGGACGTGGGCAATCCTTGGCTGGACGCAGGCATCGTGCCCTACTCCACGCTGCGCTATAACAGTGACAAGGAATATTGGCAGAATTGGTTCCCGGCTGATTGGGTTAGCGAAAGTTTCCCCGGCCAGTTCCGCAACTGGTTCTATAGTTTATTGGCCCAAAGCGCGGCCATGACGGGGCAGCCCCCATTCAAAAATTTGTTCAGTTATGCTCTGGTTTATGCTGAAGACGGCCGTGAGATGCACAAGTCCTGGGGCAATGCCATCTGGTTTGACGATGCGGCCGAAATTATGGGGGCAGACACAATGCGCTGGCTGATGGCGGGTTGGAATCCTGAGAAGAATTTGCTGTTTGGTTATGAAAACGGCAATGAGACACGCCGCCGTTTTCTTATCCCACTGTGGAATGTGTATGCTTTTTTGACAAATTATGCACGGCTGGATGGCTGGACACCGAACAGTAATCAGTATTCAGTGAACAGTCATCAGTCATCAGTGGCCGCTCATGTGCAAATGGATGAGTGGCTGGTGGAACGGTTAAAGGAAACGGCCGTTGCTATGCGGGCTGCTTTGGATGTATATGATTCGGAAAAGGCCTGTGCTGTAGCTGAAGCCTTTTTAGATGATCTCTCTAACTGGTACGTGCGCCGTTCGCGCCGCCGCTTCTGGAAGAGCGAGGCCGATAGCGACAAAAATGCCGCTTACGCCACTTTGCATCATGTCTTGGTAGAATTTATCAAACTATTGGCCCCCATCATCCCTTTTACCACCGAGGCCATGTACCAAAATCTGGTTGGCAGCGTGGATGAATCGGCCCCCGAAAGTGTGCATCACTGCTTGTATCCTGAAGTTGATGCAGCAGCGTTGGACTTTACTTTGTTGAAGCGGATGCGGTTGGCGATTACCACCGCCAGCCTGGGACGGGCCGCACGAGGATCGGCGGACATCAAACTGCGGCAGCCACTGGCGCGGGCTCGGGTCTTCGTCGGCAGTGAGGCCGAACGGGAAACATTGGCAGACTTGGCTGATGTGCTGGCAGAGGAGATCAATGTCAAAGCTTTTGAAGTGGTCTCGGAAGTGGGCGAACTCGTGAATTACAAGCTAATGCCTGACAACCGGCAGTTAGGCCCACGTTTTGGTCGTGATTTCCCAGCCGTACGTAAGGCTCTCATGGCTCTTGATCCAGCGGAAGCGGCCCGAAAATTGCTGGCAGGTGAGGCGTTAGAACTGGCTGTGAATGGCAATGTAGTGAATTTGACGGCGGCTGAGGTGGTGGTGCAAACAGAAGCACGAGGCAGTTTAGCAGTAGCTAGTGAGAAGGGGGTGACGGTGGCGGTGGATACGGCCGTTACGCCTGAACTCGCCCAGGAAGGCTACGCCCGTGACCTGGTACGCACGTTGAACACGATGCGCCGCGATGCCGGGCTGGACATCTCGGATCGTATAGAGGTTGCTTATCTAGCAGAAGGCAATGTGGCTGAGGCGTTGCTGAACTTCGACGATTATATCCAGCAGGAGACGTTGGCTACCAGTTTGCGATCTGGCGAGCTAGTTGGTGCTGATTTTGAACATACGGCCGTTATCGGTGAGAGTGAGGTAAAGTTGGCTTTGAGGAAACAGTGAACAGTGAACGGTAAACGGTAATCGGATTACCGTTTACCGTTCACCGTCTACCGGTTACGAACAAAGGCCAGTCCTAACATGAGAAGGGGCTGGCCTTTTTTGTGGCCCACACTTTCTTCGGTACAATCTGGTCATGATGTTGAAACGAATGATCTGGTTGCTGGGAATGATGGGTTTGTTGGTAGGCGTAGCTGCGTGGGCACAGGAAGAACAGCCGATCCAAATTGAATTGCGACCAATAGGGGCCGACGGCTCGGTCGTACCATTTACCATAAACGGCGGTGGGGCCATTTGTAGTGATTCCACTTTATTGTCTTTGCCAGGTGGGGACAGCACCGATGTGAGCAGCGCTGGCATTTCGGCCGATGACCCGGTATTGGCTTGTATGTGGGGTAATCCTGAGCGCAGTCAGGGGTATCGAACTGTCTGGTATCACTTTGTGGCTCCACACAATGGTCGCGTGACTATCAGCACTCGCAATAGCGGCTACGACACCATATTAGCTGTCCACACAGGCACGTGTGATTCATTGCCAAGCAGCTTAGACACCTTGGCTTGTAATGATGATGCTATTGGCTTCACCTCTGAGGTGTCGCTAACTGTTTCCGAAGGGCAAACCTACTATGTGGAAGTGGCTGATTGGCATCAAGCGGTCAATGATCCCTCGCTGCGGCTCAGTGCATTGCTCGATCCGATTGAGACGAATTGGGAATTATTAGACCCGATGGCGGTAGGTCTGAGTCGGCATACGGCCGTTGTGCCCGGTGAAAATATTTTTGTCTTAGGCGGACAAGATACCAATGTATTTACGGGCGCGCCTTCAAATCGGCTGTTTCGCTATAATACAGTCTCTGATAGTTGGACTGCATTAGCCTCCATGCCAGGTGAGACGGGCTATGCTCATGCAGCGGCTGTGCATTATCAGGGCAAGATTTATGTGCCAGGTGGTGTAGTCAATAGCTATTTTGTGGGCAGTCAACTCAATCAGGATGTAGATGACACCCATTGGGTTTATACCTTACCACCAGGTGATTCATGGGACACAGCCGCCTCCCCCAATTGGCCGGGCGGCAGCCCCTGGACCTGGACAGCCTCTGTGGCCTCCCTTGATCCCCAAAAACAAGGCTATTATCTGATAGGTGGTTTGGCCAGTTCAGTTCCTTTGGTAGCAGGGGCTGATGTGCGCAGCGAGATGCTGTTTTATTCGACGTTTTCCCATGATTGGCATGTGCAAGCTGAGATGGCAGTGGGGGGAACGGCCGTGCCCCGTTATGGGCATACGGCCGTTTGGTTAGCGGGCCAAGTTTGTGTGACGGGTGGGGTGGATGCCAGTAATCAATTGATTCCCCAAGGTATCTGTTTTAATCCGGATACAGATAGCTGGGCCTTTATCGCAAGCATGAATGAACCGCGTTATGGAGCCAGCAGCGCCGTGGGGCCAGACGGCCGTTGGTATGTTTTTGGAGGATTCGGGCAAAATGGAGCGACCGCCACAACAGAAGTCTACAATCCGCAAACGAATACCTGGACAATCTTGACCGTGCCTTATGATTTAGGCGGCACTGAATCCTTGCCCGCCCGAGCCTGGGCACAAGTCAAATGGGCCAATGGACATTTCTGGGCCATTGGTGGCGAAACAGGTGATGACGATGCTCCTTTATTCATCGTAGAAAAATTGTTCATACCGCCGGAAACTCTCTTTTTGCCTTTTATGATCAAACCCGGCAGCAGTAGCAACAAGGCCTATGATAATTTTGCACAGGCCAAAGGCTTGCAATTAAACGTGTCGCAGGAACATAATTTTGAGGGCTTATTAGATTTTGTGGATGTCTTTTTTGTGGATGTGCCCAGCACACGGCCTATCCGCTTTCGTTTAAGGCAAATTCCTGATGACAGCAATTTTGATATTGCCATTTACGATAGTAATAAATTGCTCTGGGGCAAAGGCCAAAACTTGAATGGTCAAGATGAAGACTTAACGTTGACGATACCACAAGGACGTTACTATATTCTGGTAACACGAGAATTTCCTTTGGGCGATCCCGATCCTGATGACTTTTATAAGGTGAAGGCAGAGGGATAATATTAGTAAGCAGTCGGCAGTTTTCAGTTAACAGTAATGACCTACCTGAAAAAACCACGAATGACACGAAAAACACAAAATTTCTCTCTGGAGACTTTGCGCCTTTGCGTGAGCTTTTTTCGGGGGACTCAATAATGGGGATTTGATGGCTCAAGAGAAGAAAAGTTTGCGGGTTTTGCATTTTGCGGATGCTCATATTGATATCGCCAATTACGGCCGTTACGATCCTAATCTCGCTTTGCCTATGCGGGTGGTGGATTTTTTGAAGTCGTTGGATGCGATTGTGGAAACGGCCGTGTCTGAACCAGTTGATCTCGTCATTTTTGCTGGGGATGCCTACAAAGACCGCAATCCTCACCCTACTTTTCAACGTGAATGGGGCCAACGTATGATGCGCCTCTCGCAAGCGGGGATTCCCACATTACTACTGGTGGGCAATCATGATGTGTCGCCAGCCGCTGGACGTGCCCATACGCTACAAGAGTTTAATACGCTGGCCGTGCCCCATATTTTTATCGCCGACCGCATTATGCGGCTGGGACCGGATGAGTTAGGGTTGCCTGTACAGTTGATTACCATTCCTTGGGTGTCGCGCCATCAGTTGATGACGCGAGAAGAAACGGCGGGGCATTCTTTACAAGAGGTACTAGACGGCATTGAAGAGCGGGTGACAACGGCCGTGTCCCATTTGATCGAAACGGCCGATCCAGCCTTACCTCTTATCCTCGTGGCCCACGCTAGTGTACAGGGAGCCAAATACGGCAGCGAGCGGGGGGTCATGCTGGGGCATGAGTTGGTCTTGAGCGGCGGGCTGGTCAATGATCGACGGCTAGATTATGTGGCCCTAGGGCATATTCACAAACATCAGCGTTTATCGGCCAAAGATACCCATCCGCCCATTGTTTATCCCGGTTCGATTGAGCGCATTGATTTTGGCGAGGCCAAAGAGCCAAAGGGCTTTGTGTTGGCAGATGTGAGCAAGGGCCGGACAGAGTGGGAGTTTGTAAGGCTTAAAACGCGCCGTTTCTTAGACTTTTCCCTTCAAGTGACAGCAAGCAACATGACAACCGATGAGATTTTGGCCCAATTGCCAGAACCGGACCAAGTGGCCAACGCTATTTGTCGCGTGCAACTTACTTATCCGGCTGATTGGGAGTCGCTGCTGGACGAACGAGCCATTTTGGCTCATTTCAATCAGGCTTTTAGCATCCAAATTCAAAAGAATCGGCTGGTGGAGCGGCGGGCACGGCTGGGTGAGTCGGCTGAGGTGGAAGCGATGTCGCCAGAGGAATTGCTGGTGACGTATTGGCGCACGAAAGAGTATGAGGAGGCCGAGATTGAGGCGATGTTGGCACTGGCAAAAGAGACGTTAACAGATGTAGGAGAGGGGAGTGAATGATTCCACTGAAACTTGAATTGACGAATTTTTTGTCGTATCGGGAAACGGCCGTTCTCGATTTCACTTCTATCCATACTGCCTGTATTTCGGGGGCCAATGGCGCGGGCAAATCGAGCATTTTGGATGCGATGACCTGGGCTTTGTTTGGCAAGAGCCGAGTGAAGAGTGATGATGATCTGGTAAACAAATTGTCTGTATTGGATAAAGAAGGGGTGGAGATCAGGTTTACTTTTGCCTTAGAGGGAGTGACGTATCGCATTATTCGGCAAAAACGGCTGCGCAAGACGGCCGTTCTTGAGCTGCAAATTGCCACTGGCGACGATAGCTGGAAAAGTCTGACAGAGAGCAAAAGCCGAGAGACGCAGGCAGCCATCGAGCGGCTGCTGCGCATGAATTATGATACCTTCATCAATGCCAGTTTTTTGCTGCAAGGGCAGGCAGATGAGTTCACGACAAAAACGCCAGGACGACGCAAGGAGATTTTGGCCGATCTGCTGGGGGTGAATGAATGGGATGTGTATAAGGATGCGGCCACTGAACGACGTAAGCAGACGGAGGGGCAGTTGGCCTTGCTGGAAGCTCGTTTACAGGAAATTGAAGTGGAGCTGGGCGAGGAAGCAGATCGAAAAACGGCCGTGGCCGAAGCTCAAGCAGCTTTAGATGTGGTTGCTGAGAAGTTAGGTTTGCAGGAACAGGTTTTGCAGCAGATGCGGCGGGCGGAAACGGCCGTTTCTCAACAAAAGGAGATGGTCAATAATCTGGCGAACTCTTTGGCGCGAGAGGAGCGCAAGCTGGAGCAGGTGCAGAAGCGCCAAACTCAGTTGCAGGCGGAACGAGCTGGATATGAAACGATCTTGAGCCAAGCGGAGAAGATTGAGGCTGATTTTGCGGCTTGGCAAACGGCCGATCATGAAGTGCGCCAGTGGCAGGGCAAAGAAAGCGCGTTTAATCGTTTGCAGCAGGAGAAGCAGCCCTATCAGTTAAAAATCTCACAGGAGAAAAGCCGTTTAGAGCAGCAGTTAGCCTATTTGGTGCAACAGGCAGGCGTGGCAGAAACGGCCGTTACTGAACGCACCAGAGTCGAGGAGAAGAAGGCTGTTGGGCAAAATCGTTTAGCCGAATTGGAAACAATGTTGGCGACGATTGCTGAACAGGAAACAGCCTTTCATGAGGCGCGCACGGCCTTACAAGGATTGGAGGCGGAGCGGCGCTTGTGGCAACAAGAGTTGCGTCAGTTGCAAAAACGGGCATCGCAGGTCAAAAAAATGGAGGCGGAGCAAACGGCCGTTGCGCAAAATCAACAAGCAGCTATTGAGGCCATCACAGCCGTTAAGGCTAAGTTAGCCACCTTGGCGGAGCAGCGGCAGCGGCACAGCTTGGCTTTGGCCGATAAGAATAATTTGGAAACGCAGCAGCCCGCCTTGAAAGAGGAGATGAACAAGCTAAAAGGGCGCATTGAGCAGTTGCAGCAGCAGGCAGGGGGTGCTTGTCCTGTGTGTGGACAGCCGTTGAGCGCGAAACATCGCACACAAGTGCTGGCTGATTTGGAAGAACAGGGCAAGGGCTTGGCGGATACCTATCGTGCCCAACAGAAGCAGATCACAACGCTGGCTACGGAAGTTGCTCAATTAGAAACATCCATTAAAGAGTCGCCACAGGTGGAGCGGGATCAACAGACGCAGCAGACGCGCCTGGCGCAAGCAGAGGCCCGTCTGCAAGAAATTGAGCGAGCTGTAACTGAGTGGGAAGCGGGAAATGCCGGGCGAGTGGCGGAATTAGAGGGGGCGTTGGCAGATGAAACGGCCGTTATCACACAAAAAAAGGTAGTGGAGGAGTTGGCAACGGCCGTACAGTCTAAACCTGATTTGGAAAAGGAACAACAAACAGTACAGCAGGAAGTTGCCAGAACCACAGCAAGGTTGGAGGAAATTGAGCGACTGGTCGTGGTGTGGGAGAGTGAAGGGGTTAAGGAAAAAGAAATAGTTGAAAAGAGACTGGAGGCTGGAAACTTCGAGATGGAAGCACGGGCGGCTCTAGCAGTGTTGGAGGGGCAAGAAGCGGAGATAGGGTATGAGGCGACGGCGCATGAGGTGGCGAAACAGCAACGAGACAGCTTGGCTGAAGCGGCACAGCAACAACAAGAGTTGAAGCAGGCAGAAGCGGCCGTAAAGCCTTTGGCAGAGGCTCTAGCAGACGTAGAAAAGCAGGCGAAGGAACTGAGAGAAACGGCCGTTGAAATGCGCCAGCAAAAGGAAACGGCCGAAACTCAATTAGCGGCTATGACGGCTGAAATGGGTGATTTGGCGGCGATGGAGGATGAGGTCAATAGTCTGCGTGGCGAACAGTCACAGGCCCATCGGCGGGTGGCGGTGGCCCAAAATCGGCTGGATGTGTTGGGCGATCTACGGAGCCAGCGCAAACAGGTTCGGCGTGAGCGGGATGAAGTGAATTTGCTCATCAAACGCCTAAAACTATTGGAAGAGGCTTGTGGGCGTAATGGGGTGCAAGCGCTCTTGATTGAACATGCGATTCCCGATATTGAGGATCGGGCCAATGGGTTACTGGATAGGCTGACGGGGGGTGAGATGCAGGTGCGTTTCCAAACCCAGAGGAAGTTGAAGAGCCGGGATGCTGTGGCCGAAACGTTGGATATCCAGATTTCGGACAGATCGGGCGAACGGCCGTATGAGAATTTCTCTGGTGGCGAACAGTTCCGTGTCAACTTTGCCATCCGCCTAGCTCTTTCCCAAATATTGGCAAAAAGAGCCGGAGCACGCTTACAAACGTTGGTAGTTGATGAAGGATTTGGCAGTCAAGACCCAAACGGCCGTCAACGTCTGGTAGAATCCATCCATGCCATTCAGGACGACTTTGCCCGTATTTTGGTGATTACGCACATTGATGAGCTACGTGATGCGTTCCCTACTCGTATAGAAGTCGAAAAACGGCCGACAGGTTCAGCTATCACTGTCGTGTAGAATATATACTATTTACTGAATACTGATCACGATTTACTAAATTATGAGTGCAATTATTGAAATTCAAGGCTTAACGAAAAAATACAGTTCGCTGACGGCTTTGCATGAGTTGAACCTGAGCATTGAGGAAGGGGCCGTTTTTGGTTTTATTGGGCCAAATGGGGCAGGCAAAACAACCACGATGCGCATCCTAACGACATTACTGAAACCAACCAGTGGCAAAGCCTGGGTTGCAGGCCATGATGTTCTCAAAGAGCAGCAGGGCGTGCGGCGAGCCATTGGCTATATGCCCGATTTTTTTGGGGTGTATGAGGATATGAAGGTGTGGGAGTATCTCGATTTTTTTGCAGCCTGTTATGATGTGCCTAAAGGCTCGCGTAATGGCATGATTGATGATTTGCTGGCCTTGGTGGATTTAGGACACAAGCGGGAGGAGTTTGTGGAGAGCCTAAGCCGGGGCATGAAACAGCGTCTCTGCTTGGCACGAACCTTGGCCCATGACCCGCAAATTTTGATTTTGGATGAGCCAGCCAGCGGCCTTGACCCTCGGGCCCGGATTGAAATCCGCGAATTGCTGAAGGAATTAAGCAATATGGGCAAAACCATCTTCTTTTCCTCACATATTTTGTCAGAAGTGGCCGATATTTGCACCAGCATTGGCATTATTGAGGCAGGACAGTTGATCGCTCATGGCGATATGGAGGATATGAAGCGAAAGCTCCGTGCGCATCGTTTGATGAGTGTGAAGGTGTTGGGGGAGATTCACCCTGTTCAAGAATTTCTGCTCCACAGCGAAAACATTGAAAGCATGATGGCTGGTATTGAGGCAGGTTTAGCTGAAAATGAGGTGCGCTTCGATTTTGTTGGGGATGACGAAGGCTTGAGCCAGATATTATCTGGCATGATTAGCCAGGGAATTGCCGTGACATCGTTCCATGAAGAAGTGGGTGACTTGGAAGATGTCTTTTTGCAAGTGACACAGGGGATTGTGAATTAAGATCTTTATCAGGAATTTCGCAGATTACGCGGATTTTTAAAAACCAATCTGCGACATCCGCGTAATCCTTGATTAAAATATTCAAAGGAGGGATTGATGCGAAAGCTTGAAGATGATGAATCATTTAAGGTCATTGGGGCGGCGATGGAGGTGCATCGTGAACTGGGACCAGGTTTCTTGGAACATGTGTATCATGAAGCGTTAGAATTTGAGTTTACAGAAAGAAACATCCCCTATAAGCATGAAGTTGATTTGCCGATCTGGTATAAAGGGAGACTTTTACGTAAAACCTATCGTGTAGATTTTGTTTGTTATGATTCTCTACTTGTTGAGATAAAGGCGCTCTCCCAAATAGGCAACATAGAAACATCGAAAGTGATCAATTATCTAAAAGCTACGAATTTTGACCGTGCTCTTTTGGTAAATTTTGGGGCTGCATCATTGCAATATAAGCGGAAAGTCAATAAGTGGAAACGCTCTGAAAAATCCGCGCAATCTGCGTAATCATTGACAATAATTTTGCATAATTCACACTGTTGAGCATTTTTAGCTGGTGGAAATCCCTTGTCCAAAATCCCATTTATTTGCGGGAGAAGGGTGAATGGGGTGAACCAAATCCTTTTTATGAGAAGTTGAGCCGTTATTCGCCGTTTATAGTGATCGGGGCTTTATTGCTAGGGGTTTGTGGTGGCTTCAGTAATCCGGCCCTTTTGTCGGGTAATGATGATTTTCTTGCTTTTTGGTGTCTACTCTGTTTACCGGCCGTTCTGTTTACGGCGTTGACTTGGTTTGGGGTGATGATGGCTCCAGCCTTGACGGCGCCTTCGATTAGTATGGAGCGGGATCGGGGAACTTGGGAAATGTTGCGTACGACACCAATTCCGGATCATGAGATTTTGTTGGCGAAGCTGTTTGGCGGCTTGGCAAGGCTGCGCATTTGGAAGCTGTTGTTTGCACTATCGCTGCTGCAGGGGTTGTTGATTGTAGGAATTAGTTTATTCGCGCCGGAAGCGGCCGTTTTCCCTGCCATCTCGCTAGCCCTATCAGCCGTATTACGCCCCTGGTTAGAAATTGGCTTTGCTGCTTTTGTGGGCATGTTTATCTCAACATGGTTGCGCTCGTCTACTATGGCCCTCACGGCCAGTTATATTACGGTGGTGTTGGTGCGGGTGTTTAACAGCACGGTCGTTTGGGTAGCAATTTTCGGCCTGTTGGGTGCATCGGAGTCTGTTTTTGCGGCGAGCAGTTTGGGGCCAACGGCCGTTTATACCCTCGCTCTCATTTTTTTGGGTGGGGGCATTGGCTGGCGAGCGGGGAAGATGAGTGAGGAATAGCCAGTAATCGGTAAATCGTCATCCGTTTACCGATTACTGATAACGGATTACTGACATGAGTGAAATTGTGCAAACGCGAAACGGCCGTTTCCGGGCCATTCTACAAAACCCTGTGACCATGAAGGAGCTACGCAGTCGCATGCGTGGACGGCGTGCTTTTATCGTGCTGACTGCTTATTTGCTGGCCATGAGCCTATTTTTGTCGCTGGTATACCTGGCTTATGCCTCAGCCAGTGGTACGCGCTTCGGGCCAGATTCACGGCAAGCGGGCAAGGCTGTCTTTGCTGCTGTTTTGGGTGTCGAGGTCTTTTTAGTCATTTTTATTGCCCCCGCCTTCACAGCCGGAGCCATCACGGGTGAAAAAGAGCGTCAGACGTATGACTTGCTACGAACCACGTTGCTGCCTGCTAACTGGTTTGTCCTAGGCAAATTACTCTCAGCTTTGAGCTATGTTTTTTTACTTATCTTCGCCTCCATTCCCCTGCAAAGCATCTCCTTTTTATTAGGGGGCCTGTCGGTAGAAGAGCTGGTCATCGGGCAACTGCTGGTGCTAGTGGGGGCGATTACCTTTGCCCTATTTGGTCTTTACTTTTCCAGTGTGATGAAATCCACTTTGGCCGCCAGTGTTGTCACTTTTGGCGGTGCTCTTTTTTGGACGGTGGGCATGCCCATTTTGGTATTTATGTTTTCTGGTTTTTTTGGCTCAATATTTTTTACGGGTGGGCCAAGAAGCTGGGTCACAGAGGCCGCCCTTTTTTATGGTGGCTTAACCTTAGCTGCTACCAATTTGCCGGCTACCATGATCATCAGTGAAGTGGCTTTATTAGAGGAAAATACATTGTTCTTCTTCACAACCTCCGTTGGTTCGCCCAGCCACACCATTACTCTGTTTTCGCCTTGGCCGCTCTTCTTGATCATTTACACCTTGGCCGCATTGCTTTTATACTGGGCCTGTGTGCGGCGCGTGAAGCGCATTGCAGAGAAGTAGAAACTAGAGATTAGAGACTAGAGATTAGATCGCTCACTTAATCCCCAATCTCTAGTCTCCAGTCTCCAATCGTTTATGGAACAAGATTTTAAGCAACTAGCTCAACAGCTTCGTACTTGGAACGGCCGTCGGCGGCTGCGTGATGGGCTGTTATGGTTGCCGCGAGGCCTGTTGGCAGGGCTGTTGCTGGCCGTCTTGGTAGCTGCGGCAGCGCGGTTTCGGCCGTTATTAACGAATAGTGAAGTAGCCTATGTGGCGGGGGGAACGGCCGTTCTCGGCCTCACTGCCACGTTGATTTGGCTGTTGGTACGGCGATTTAGCCTCATTGACCAAGCCCGTTTTGCCGATGCTCAATTTGAATTGCAGGAGCGCAGCAGTACGGCCGTTGAGATTAACAGCCAGCACATTGAAGCCACGCCGACATTAGCCCATTTACAGTTGGCGGATACATTGGCGGCAGTGCAGCTAGTGGATGCAAAGGCTCAGTTGCCTTTTGGGCTGAATCGGCAGGACTGGTTGATTATTTTGGTGGCGGTGGTACTGTTGATAACGGCCGTACTCCTGCCCAATCCCCAAGAAACCATCCTCAAAGAAAACCGTGCTGTCAAAGAAACCATCGAAGAGCAAATCGAAGCCATTGAAGCCCTCGAAGAAGAAATATTGGAAAACCCTGCGCTCACTGAGGAGCAAAAAGAAGAGCTACTGGAACCACTTGAAGGCGCCATACAGGATTTAGGCGCTGGCGATCTCAGCCGGGAGGAAGCAGTAGCCGTTCTCTCCGAAGCCGAAGCTGATTTACGCGAGTTGGAAAACAACAACAGCACCAACTCTCTGCAACAGGCCTTGCAGGATGCCGGACAGCCGCTGGCAGACAATGAAGCCAGCCAGTCGTTGGGCGAAGCCTTGCAAAATAGCAATTTGAGCCGGGCAGGTGCTGCTGCCGCCCAGTTGGCTGATGCTTTGTCTCAAATGCGCCAGGAGGAATTGGCCCAACTGGCAGAGGATTTGGGGCAAACGGCCGAATCCCTGCAAAATGTGGACAGTGAACTGGCCGAACAGCTCGCCGAAGCCGCCGAAGCCTTACAAAATGGCAACACAGCCGCCGCTCAACAAGCCCTACAACAAGCTTCTGGCACATTGCAACAACGTGCCCAAGAAGGAGCCGCCGCTGCCCAAGCCGGACAAGCGGCCGGGCAGCTCAATCAGGGACGGCAAAAAGTAGCCCAGGCTGGGCAGCAGGACCAACAAGGGCAGCAAGCACAACAAGGACAAGGCCAACAGGGGCAGCAGGGTCAATCTGGTCAGGGACAGGGACAAGGCCAAGGACAGGGGCAGGGCCAAAATGGGGGCGATGGCAGTGGCTCTGGCAACGGCAGCGGTACTGGTAGCCAAAATGATACTGGCGCAGGCGCAGGTGGCTCTGGTCCCGGCGGCGGTCATGCTGAAAATGTCTTTGTCCCTGACTTGGTAGATTTAAGCGGCGAGGAAGGTATAGACATCGAACTCCCCGCCGAATGTCTAGCAAACCCCGCCGACTGCGGTGGCTTGCTCACTGAGAATCCTACCGACTTCACCAACGAAGGCAGCACAGTCCCCTATGAACAAGTTTTTGGTGACTACCAAGATGCGGCCAACGAAGCCCTTCAAGATGATTACATTCCACTTGGGCTAAAAGGATACATCCGTGATTATTTTTCGTCGTTGGAGCCGTGAGACTAGAGACTGGAGATTGGAGACTGGAGATTAGAGACTGGAGACTGGAGACTGGAGACTAACCATGGCTACAGAGCTTGAAGATTTGAAGGTATTACAAGATGCCGAAAAGGTAGCAGATGCAATCTGGACGGCCGTTCTGAAATGGGATAAGTTCGCCAAAGATGTTGTGGGAAAACAGATGACACGAGCAGCAGATTCGATTGGTGCAAATGTTGCTGAGTCATACGGCCGTTACCATTATGGTGAAAAACTTAACTTTCTTTATTATGCACGAGGCAGTTTATTTGAAACAAAATATTGGCTAAATCGCGCCTTAGCCCGGAATCTATTTCCCAATTCGCAAGTAGATAATTATGCGAATCAACTTTCTCAAATAGCTCGCTTATTAAATTCGTTTGCCAAAAGCCTTAAATCGCAAAGATATAAAAAGCCCTCTTCAAATACCATTCGTGAATTAGACATCGAATATATCACCAGCAAAATAGAAGCTGAAGATTTATTCACTGAAGAAGAATTAGATTGGCTCTTAACTTACTCAACCCAACTACCCCAGTCTCTAGTCTCTAGTCTCCAATCTCCCCCAAAGGAACCATATGACAAATAGCAGTGAACTTTTCGTAGCTGAATTTCGAGAAACGGCCGCTAACATAGAAGCCGAAGTTGCTAAGGTGATTGTCGGGCAAAAGGAAGTCGTGAGGCACGCGCTGATTGGCATTTTGAGTGGTGGGCATGTGCTGTTAGAAGGCGTGCCAGGGCTGGGCAAGACCATGCTCATCCGCACTCTCAGTGATGCCCTGCAATTAAACTTTAGCCGCATCCAATTCACGCCCGATCTGATGCCCGCCGATATTACCGGTACGGACATCATGGAAGAAGTGGAGGGGCAGCGAGCCTTTCGCTTCCAGCAAGGGCCAGTTTTTGCCAACTTGATCCTGGCCGATGAGATTAATCGGGCCACGCCCAAAACGCAGTCGGCCATGCTGGAAGCCATGCAAGAAAAGCAAGTGACAGTGGCTAATGAGACCTACGATTTGCCGCGCCCCTTCTTTGTGATGGCCACACAAAATCCCATCGAGCAAGAAGGCACGTATCCACTACCAGAGGCGCAGTTGGATCGATTTTTGTTCAAAATTAACGTGGGCTTCCCCACAGCCGATGAGCTAACGGAGATTTTGGCACGAACAACGGGGCAGGAAGATGCCCAAGCGCAAACGGCCGCTTCGGGGCAAACTCTTATCGCTATGCAAAATCTGGCACGGCAAGTGCCTATCCCCAGCCACGTGAGTAGTTACGTGAGCCGGCTTATCGTGGCCACCCATCCTGGTGAAACACCTGCGCCGCTCGTTAATCAATATGTGCGCTATGGCTCTAGCCCACGTGGGGCACAAGCTTTAGTCCTGGGAGCCAAGATAACGGCCCTGTTAGCGGGTCGCTACAACGTGAGCTTTGAGGATATAACGGCCGTTGCCCCGGCCGCCCTACGCCATCGTCTGCTGCTCAACTTTGAAGGCCAAGCCGAAGGCATTAAAACGGATGATGTGGTGGCTGATTTAATCGAGCATGTGAGTAAAGAGCCATAACCGCTATGATTGTTGTGACACAGCCCAAAGTACAAGGGTTTTGGCCGCGTTGGTCGCCCTTCAAGGGGTTTTCGCTGTTATTTGACAGCCCTGGACAAAGCACTTCTCCTTTTGCTGATGGTTTGCTGAAGTTGGACTGTCAAGTACAGACAGCACCCGAACAGGATTTTTACGGCCGTTTAGTCACCGGTCTGGACAAAATCGGCCTTGATTTGCTCATCAACACCTATCTATTTTGTCCGTTGGAACCCTATTCTTACCACACAACGGCGTGGGATGGGTTGAATGACGGTAATGCGGCACGGGTAGCGGGGGGACAGACACGGCGGTTGCGTCGCTATTTTGACCATTTCCCCCACAGCTTCAACACGGACACAGTTTTCACGAAAGGTATCGCCCAATCTCCCCTCATGACTGACACATGGAACATCACCTTCCAATGTGACAGCATTGTCAAATGGGACAATGTGGGTTTGGCAGCAGCCTTGAAAACGGCCGATCCCGCCTCCGCCACCCGCTATGAGCAGCTCATACAAACCCGCAGCGAACTGTACGATCTCTTTGAAGCCCGCTTTGACCTTGCCCTGAAATCAGATTTCGCCCCTCACGTCAGCTTAGGCTATTTTGCCAATAAAGAACAGGCCGAACTAGCTTCACCACAGATGGCACGGTGGCAGGACATCATCCAACGGGAACTGGACGGCGCAACCATCACCTACCACAATATCAGCCTTTATGGCTTTACAGACATGATTACTTTCTTTAAGCGTAGATAAGAAGATGCAAGGCACTGCCCAGTTTATCTCCCCATGAGCTAATCTTGGAGGGCAGTGCCATGCACCAGTAAATTACTCCATGAATCTCTTCGATGAAGCGACCCTGCGCAAATTAGAGCAACTCACCCTAATTGCCGACCGGGTGCGTGTGGGGGTGATGAAGGGCGACCGCCGCAGCACGAAACGGGGCACGTCTATTGAGTTTGCCGATTATCGCAACTACGTGAAAGGGGACGATCTGCGGCGGTTGGATTGGAATGTGTATGCACGGTTGGAACGGCCGTTTATCAAACTCCTCGAAGAGGAAGAGGACTTAGCCGTGCATTTACTGGTAGACAGCAGCACCAGCATGGATTGGCCCGACGGCGAAGCCACCAACAAGCTAAATTATGCCCTGCGCTTAGCGGGCGCGCTGGGTCATATTGGCCTGACCACCGGAGATTTAGTCACCACCGCTCTGCTCAACAGCCAAAACGAACAACGATGGGGGCCTTATCGGGGCCAACAGAACTCCTTGCGCCTATTGCAGTTTTTGGAAAACGGCCGTGCCGTAGGTATCACCGACCTCAATCTCTCGCTCCGCAATTATGCCCTGCGTGGTGGTCGCCCTGGCCTCCTCTTCATTCTCTCCGATCTCCTTTCACCCAACGGCTATCAAGAGGGCCTTAACGCCCTGCAAGCCCGCGGCTACGAAGTCGGCCTCATCCACATCCTCAGCCCCGACGAACTAGAACCGCCCGTCAGCGGCGATTTGAAGCTGGTAGACGTGGAAACTGGCACGGATGCCGAAATTACGCTCGATGCCACCACCCTCAATTTGTACCGCCAACGACTACGCGAATGGCAAAATGAGATAGCCAACTACTGTGCCCATCGCCATCTGCACTATATTCCCCTGACTACTAATTTGCCTTGGGAAAAACTTGTTATGCAAACCCTGCGTGTGAAGGGCATTATCAAGTAATTTGTGAAGGGTAGCACAATTTTGCGAACCTAAATTGAGTGTGTTACTATTCGCTCATCCCTGCTGTGTGCGTGATGAGCTGACTGTGTTGAGCCAACGCCTCAGATCAGGGAATCGAACATGCGCAGAGGGGATGTAGTAGCTGCAAAGCAAGGCAGAGTCCTCGCGGAAAGATTCCCACCTGCTAGTAGCAGGTTCAATCCCAAAGGTTCACACGGCATGGTGGGGTAAAAAATTGCTCCTGAATTTCTTCAGGGGCTTTTTTTGTGGGGAAAATTCAGGCGAATCGCGGTGAATCCCTATTCATCTTTCCTAAAACGTCTTAAACAATAAAGAGTCTCCCGAAAAAAGCTCGCGCAAAGGCGCAAAGTTTCCAGAGAGCAATTTTGTGTTTTTCGTGTCATTCGTGGTTTTTTCAGGTGAGTCAATAAAGGTTGAGAAAAATTTATAAGGGTATTCTCATCTTCTTTTCGCTTATCGGCTTAGTGAGCCTGATCGTTGGCTGGCAAACGGCCGTTTTGCCCCTTCTCTCCCCGCCTCAACCCTTGCCAACTCTGGCCTCTACCGCTAGTCTAGCCCTTTACCAAACACAGGCGGCCGTTCGAGCTACCACTTCCCTCCAACCTTCCCCTACTCTCACAGCCATAGCCCAAGCAACGGCCGTGTCCACCACCCCCACCCCATCACAGCCAACTGCCACCATCACACCCTTACCAACTCCTACCGCAACCGCACTATCAGCTACAGCCACAATAACACCATCACCAACACCTCTTGTTGCTCTTCACTACCCTCCTCTCAACCTCACCCCTGGCCAGCCACAAGGCTACCTCGATAAAATTCGTCTCTTCGCCTATTATGGCAGCCCCACCGGGCCTGGGCTAGGCATCCTCGGCAATCTACCCCGCCCTGACATGCTCAAACATATGCGTCAAACCATTGCTAATTGGCAACCCCATTACGGTCAACCACTTCTTTCCACCTACCACATGGTCACCACCGTTGCCAATCCCCATCCACCCACTTACCGACATCAAGTAGCCCTAGATATCATCCAACAATGGATAGAATCGGCTAAAGCAGATGGCGTTGTAGTTATTCTAGATATCCAACCTGGTCGCGCCAACATCATGGAGGAATACGGCCGTATTCGCCAATTTCTATATGAACCCCATGTTCATTTGGCCATTGATCCTGAGTTTGTCATGTGGGAAGATCAAATTCCCCTGATAGATGTTGGACAAATTTTGGCCGAGCAAGTCAATGAAATCCAAGCTGATATGAATGAAATCGGCTATGAAATCGGTCTCAACCGTGTTCTAATTGTGCATCAGTTTGTTGACAGTATGATTCCAGACAAGCACAATCTGCAAGCCTATCCTTTTGTCGAACTATTGATTAATGGCGACGGTGTTGGCCCACCTGCCGCTAAGATACGTAATTACAATCAATATGCTACAGAGGCTGGTTTTGAGTATGGTGGATTTAAACTATTCCCCACTGATGGCGATAGGCCAGTGATGTCCCCGGAATGGGTGATGGATGCGCTGACCCCTCAACCCGTTCTAATCATTATTCAGTAATACAAAACTGTGTCAATTGGTAGGTATGACTGGACTGGCTAATCGAGAAAATAATGATCCGAAAAGAAATGAACTTTTCTCAATTGGCTTAAGGCTTTTTTGGGTTAAATTGGATCATTTAAATTCCGAAAAAGCCACTATGACAGTCCTAAACTATTACGAATAAATTGTGGTTTATTCGTAATAATGCCATCGACACCCCAATCTACAAGCTGCCTAGCCCGTTCTGGATCATCTACTGTCCAAACATTCACTCGGTGGCCACGTTTCTTGGCCCTGGTTATATAGGCTTGGTTCACCATGCCATCATAAGGATGATCAGCTTGGGCAGACACAAAAAAATGTCCATAGTTGCGCCAGGGTTTATACCAAAGCAAACCAACAGAAGTGGCGCGAGGTAATACACGGCGGGCACGACGCACGGAAGCGAGGCTGAAAGAGGACACAATGACTTGGCTCTCTAAGTGATGGGCTTGGATACGGTCAGAAACGGCCGTTTCCACACCCATATCTCCTCGCCCCTTCACCTTAATCTCCACATTGTACAAAGCCCTAGCCCCAAACGCCTCAAACACTTCATCCAAGGTAGGTATCTGCTGCTCTTCTGGCAACCGTAATGACCGTAATTCAGCCAGCGTCATCGCCGTGACCGCCCCCGTGCCATTCGTCAAACGCTCCACCGTCCAATCATGAAAAACCACCAACTCCCCATCACGCGACAATTGCACATCTAGTTCAAACCCATCTGCTCCCTGCTCCAATGCCAAGTTAAACGCATACAAAGTGTTCTCCGGTGCGTTCGCACTGGCTCCTCTGTGCCCAATAATCAACGGCTTCGACCCTGACAGCCAATCCATAAGAACGAAGCCTAATACAAATCTACAAAATAGGATTCAGTTGCTCGATCAATCAACTCTTTCGTCAATCGGAATGGTTCCTCACGATATTTCACAATGTCTTCCATCTGGTCAACTAGATCACGGGGGTGATTGGCCCGAAGCTTCCGATTTTGCTTAACATAATATTCTTGCAAGAGATAAACCACTATTTGTTCATCATAGGGCAAGCCACGTGAATTACAAACACCACGGAAAATTTTTCGATAAACATCATAGGTTGGTGATGTTACCTCAATCTTGTGCCGTATACGGCGCAAGAAAGCTTCATCAACAAGATCACGCGGCGGTAAATTCGTGGAAAAAACGATCAAAACCTCAAAAGGCACTTCCAACTTACGGCCGGTATGTAATGCCAGGAAATCTACCTGCTTTTCCATAGGGACAATCCAGCGATTCAACAAGTCTCGAGGGCGTACCTGTTGTCGTCCAAAGTCGTCAATAAGAAACATACCGCCGTTGGCCTTCATCTGGTAGGGAGCTTCATAATACTTATTCGTTTGATCATAATTTAGCTCCAATCCGTCCAATGTTAGTTCACCGCCAACTATAATGACTGGCCGCCGAATCTTTAACCAGCGTGCATCTTGACGCCGTTTTCTCCCCATAAGTAGACCAGTGGCAGAACGCGGATCATCCGCCTCTTGTACAGGTACATGATTTACTTCATCATATACCTGGATAATCTGTCCATCCACCTCAACAGCATAGGGAATGTACATTTCGCCACCCAGAATCATGCGGCCAATACTTTCCGCAATTGTCGTCTTACCATTACCAGGAGGGCCATACAAAAAGATAGATTTACCCGAATTTACAGCGGGACCAATCTTATGAAAAAGCGCATCCTCCATAACCAGGTGTGACAAAGCTTGTGCCATAATTTCTGGATTAACCTTTACCTGTTTTCCACCCTGTGCTTTAATTGCCTCCAAATACCTTTCCCAAGGCACAGGAGCCGGGCCTACATAGGTCATCCGCTCAATTCGTTCACGCGCCCGCGTTGAGCCTTTTTGAGTAAGAGTATATTGCCAGGCACCCTCTCCCAAACCACTCCTAGCTGATCCTTTTACTTCACACATCTGCTCCCGCTTCAAAAAATCTAGAATAGCACTCACAACGTTTTGAAAGGGAAGGTGCATATATTCTGCTACATCATAGCCTGTGATTTGGCCACGAAAGTACATGATTTTTAGAGCTAAATCTTCTAAGAAACCATGACTTAAACCTGTTTCCTCTATACTGTTTATTTCTGGCGGGTTCCATTCCAGATCGCCTGTTTGCTCCATTTCTATAGATGATATATTCATGGTTTTCTCCACATAATGCCCATTTGCAATTAAGTTACAGCATTGGCAAATAGGCTATAAGTAGCCCTTCCTTGTTTAAACCATTACTTTGCTTATGAACAGCTACCTAACAATAATCACTCGCATAATAATGAACATTCCTAATCCATTATATAACTGCTATTTAATTTCGTGTACTTGAATTAGGTTCGTTTGACCAGTATGCCCAAATGGGACGCCCGCTGTAATAACAATTTTGTCACCCATATTCAGTTGATAACGCTCAATCGCACCCACCGTGATTCGCAACATCTCGTCTGTTTCTGAAAAGCTGGGAACTAACAGACAATCTACGCCCCACACCATTGCCAAACGGCGTTGAGTACTCTCTTGTGGAGATACTGCCATAATGGGGGTTTGGGGTCTATGTCTCGCAATTTGTTGGGCTGTGTAACCTGACATAGAGGAACTAATGATTACACGCGCGCCCACTTGTTCGGCGATCACACAACTAGCCGTACTAATAGCCTCAGTGATAGAGGAAGTGCGATCTTTATCTAGATACTGCCAACGATTTCGCCAAGCTTCATATGGGAATTCATTTTCTGTGATCTCTGCGATGTGCTTCATCATTAAAACAGCTTCCACAGGGTATTTACCAGAAGCAGTTTCGCCAGACAGCATAACTGCATCCGTACCGTCTAAAATAGCGTTGGCAACATCGCTGGCCTCGGCACGGGTCGGACGGGGATGGTCAACCATAGATTGCAGCATTTGGGTAGCAGTGATCACTGGTTTGCCCACCATATTACAGGCAGCGATAATTTTCTTCTGGAGAAGAGGGACTTGTTGTGGAGGCACTTCAATGCCTAAATCACCACGGGCAACCATAATGCCATCGGCCGCATCACGGATGCTATTCAGGTGTTCAATGGCTTCGCTTTTTTCTATCTTAGCGATGATGGGGACATTGGTTCCCTGCATGGCCATTAATTGACGCAGCTCATGTATGTCATCGGCCGTTCGTACAAAAGACAAGGCTACATAATCTAAGTCCATTTTACAAATAAATTGCAAGTCCGTCCGGTCTTTTTCGGTAATGCTAGAAATTCCCAAGTCTGTACCGGGAGCATTAACCCCTTTGCGGGCCTCCAAAAGCCCACCAACAGTAACCAAACAGCGCAATGTATCATCCCTTTTTTCAGTTACTGTGAACTCCACCTCACCATCACCGATTACCAAGCGTGCTCCTGGTAATACAGCTTCGATCAGATCTGGGTGAGGCAAATGAATCATAGCTGGCTGACCTGGATGTGGTGTTAATACGATTTCATCACCAACTTTGAGAGAAAGGCCACCAGTCCTGACATGTCCCAGTCGAATCTTGGGGCCTTGTAAATCGCCCATGATAGCCAGAACTTTGTCTTCTTCTTTAGCAACTCGGCGCAAGGTGCTAATGGTGTGCAGATGGGATTCATGATTACCGTGGGAAAAGTTAACACGGGCAACGGTCATGCCTGAGCGCAACATGCGGCGTATGGTTTCTGGGCTATTGGAAGCTGGACCTATGGTGGCTACTATTTTGGTGCGGGCCATAACTTAACTTACCTGAAAAAACCACGAATTACACGAAAAACACAAAATTTCTCTCTGGGGACTTTGCGCCTTTGTGTGAGCTTTTTTCAGTAGGCTCATAACTTATTCGCTCTATTTACAAGATACAATTTCCGTGCCATAACCCTTCAGGCGCTAAATCGTTGCGGCCAATAATCATATCTATTATTGGGCAAAATAAAAGTGCAGGGGTATGTATGCCTGCACTTCTTAAAATCTCGTCGGAGATGATATTATTCATCAACGGCCGTTAATGACACCTGTAAATCATTATTGTCCAACTTCATAGCTGTAACTTTGATGCGATCATTAGCTATAAAATTATCCTCCAACCACTCATGCACCGCTGGACTTAGAACAATTCGCGCCTGCTCAGATGGCTGCAAGCGCCACACAGCACTTTTTTTATCATAAATACCATCATAGTAGACAGTCACATTCCGCGTTTCTGTGCGGGCAGTTTGGGCAAAAAACGGCCAATGTTCTGGCGTTAGATTGACAAAACCGCGTCGTAAATGCAAAGGCTTTAGGTCTACAATATAAGTGAATGAGTCTTCATCATCTACAGCTATCTTAGCTTGGATAGCAGAAGGCGTTTGGGTTGCCTTTTTGCGCGTGCCTTTCTTGGCTGGTGCCTTACGCCTTGTGGCCTTAACCCGTCCTGTTAAAAATTGAAAAGCTGGCAATAAACTTACAACTTGTTCACCCATAACCTGCGCCACAGAAGCCCCCATTACGGATGCTTGCTCGGCAGGGTAACGACGACTCAGATATATAGGTGTGACCCAATAATCTTCATTATTAAGATACAAGGTCTTGTTAAATAACTCAGTCGCGGCCTCAAGAGAGAAATTTTTAACACTGTCCTTAAACAGGTCTTGATAATGTGTCGCTTCATTGGTGCCCTCCTCGATCTGCATCTGTTGCACACGCAATGTCCATTCTGGACCCAATTGCGTGATGATGTGATGGCAAGCGGTTGGGTCTTTTACGGCACGGGCTAAGCCTTTTAGGATGATTGCCTTTTCCGCAATAACTAGTTGAATCTCAAGTGATAACGGCCGTACATTAAACGAAATATGTCCGTCATTATACACTTCCTTATCTGCTGCCAGATAAGCCTCTTTGTTGGCCTCATTCACACCAAAAAAGGGCAACGCCATTTTAGCTGTCTTTGGCAACTGGTTATGTAGAGAATCAATAAACAGTTCCAACTGAGATAAGGCATATTTGATAGCTGCTTCTTCACCGGCCCAACCAAATGCTGTAAACACGGGCATTCCTAGGCCATTAAAACGTTTTCCAAACTCCATGACGGGATCCTTAAAATATTAAATATAGGTTAGGGGAATAATTCTTATTGAGGATATAAACCTTTTCCACTAATTAATAGCCAATCATCATTAATTGTCAAGTGTAAACATTTGTCATTTAGGCCGATGTCATTTATGATTCTCAAACGTCTAGAATGGGAATATTTTATCTCAGACGTTACATTTTGACCGCTAAGAGAACCACTGAATGGATTCGCGCCGTCGTATTTATGCCATCCTGATCGGCATCATCCTTCTAACCCTTCCTTGTTACTGCATGGGTTTTTTTGCTTTGTCTATGGCAAATGATAGAGAAGCTGGCACTATTCCTCCGCCCACCTTGCCCCCCCCCATAATCACAGACACACCAACTGCAACCCCAACCACAGAAGTTGCGCCAGAAGTCCCAACGGCCGTTCCCACCAAAACACCTGGCCCGCCCACGGCCACCCTGCCCCCGACCCCACTCCAATTCCAAACACCTACCCCGTTACCGACGTTGCCACCAACAGCCACAGCCACAGCGACGGCTACAGCCACTGCCACTGCCACGACTTCCGCTACGGCCACAGCTACGA
The DNA here is from genome assembly GCA_965223555.1 of Promineifilaceae bacterium (SeqCode). Classification (GTDB taxonomy): domain Bacteria; phylum Chloroflexota; class Anaerolineae; order Promineifilales; family Promineifilaceae; genus CBDCWU01. Next base: position 295,881 of record CBDCWU010000005.1, on the reverse strand, counting down.
CCACGGCCTCGGCCACAGCCACAAACACACCCATAGCCACCGATTTACCCACCGATACGCCTATCCCCAGCCAAACAGCAACGCTACCACCAACTGCAAAACCAACGGATACGGCCGTTCCACCCACCAATACACCCATACCAGTCACCGACACCCCCCCAGCGCCAACAGCCACCAATACACCAGCCATTGCCACTGACACACCGGCTCCAGCTACAGAAACCCCTATGCCCACGGCCACAGACGAAGGTGGCACTGACGGCTAAGAGAGCGTTATGAATACTTTCAAATTACTACAAACATTAACTGAAATACCTGGCCCCTCTGGTTTTGAGCAATCCGCAGCAACGGTTCTCCAAGAACTTTGGGAGCCGCATGTAGATAACCTCACCACCGATCGGGTAGGCAGCGTCATTGGCCTCAAAAAAGGGCAGGGCAGCGAGCCACGCCCACAGTTACTTATTGCGGCCCATTTAGACGAAATCGGCCTCCTAGTCGCCAAAATTGAGGAAAAGAATGGGTTCGGCTTTTTACGACTGACGCCATTGGGTGGCATAGATATTCGGCATGTACATGGGCAGATCGTAGAAGTACACGGCCATCGCAAGCTCACTGGCGTATTGGGCGGACCTCCCACAATGATGCAGCGGCCAGAAAGGCAGGGCAAACCCTACAATTACGAAGAATTAGTCGCTGATGTGGGTCTGCCCTATGAAAAAGTGCAAGAGATTGTCTCCATCGGCAATCATGTCACCTTTCATCAGCCCCTACGCAAATTACAGGGTAAACGGGTGACAGGCAAAGCCTTGGACAACAGGGCCTCTGTAGCCGCACTTACCCTGTGTCTACAACAGCTAAACGGCCGTTCCCATTCGTGGGATGTCCTAGCCGCCGCTACTGCCCAAGAAGAGACCCGTCTGCTAGGTGCCTACACCAGTGCTCATGCCCATAATCCTGACGCAGCACTAGCCATTGATGTCTCCTTCGCCAAAGCTCCCGGCACATCAAGCGATAACTTACTAGAGCTTGGCGATGGCCCAGCTTTAGACCTCGGCCCCAATGTTCATCCGGGCATGTTGGCTGCTTTGCAAGAAACGGCCGATGCCATTGAAATGAAGGTACATATCGAAACTCACAATCGTGCCAGTGGGACAGATGGCTTTGCCCTTCAAATCGCGCGTGCAGGCGTTCCTACTGGCATCATTGGCCTACCTTTGCGCAACATGCACACGGTCGTCGAAGTGGTAGATATGGCTGATGTGGAACGGTGTGGCCGCTTAATGGCTGAATTTATTGCCCGTTTGGATGATCAATTTTTATCTAATCTAGCCAAAGGGATGATGGAAGAATAATGATGTAAGCTTTTTCGGAATTTAAATGATCCAATTCAACCCGAAAAAGCCCCGAGCCAATTATGAACGAATTACTCAAAAACTTAACCGAAGCTGTAGGAGTTTCAGGGGACGAAAAGGAAATTCGTCTCCTCATCCGCGACCTCATTACCGATCATGTGGATAGTTGGGAAGTAGATACCATGGGCAATCTTATTGCCCTTAAAAAAGGCACCGGAGAAACTGACATGCGGGTGTTAGTAGATGCCCATATGGATGAGGTAGGCCTTATGGTGACTGATGTCGGCAGCAATGGTTCCATTAAGTTTGATGCTGTCGGTGGTTTCGATGATCGGGCCTTATTAGCCAAAGTCGTACAGATTGGCCCCAAAAAGATCATAGGCGTCATTGGGGCCAAACCAGTACATTTATTAAACGCCACAGAACGCAACCGTGTTGTCAAAAGAGATTCAATGCGGATTGATGTGGGCGCGAAAAAAGCTGTCAGCAGCAAGATCAAAGTAGGTGACAGGGCCGCTTTTGTGACCAAATATGAAGAATTAGGAGAAACGGCCGTGGGCAAGGCCTTTGACAATCGTGCCGGATGCGCGGCCCTTATCGAACTGCTCCAGGCCGATCCATATCCTTTTGATCTATATGCGGCCTTCACAGTACAAGAGGAAGTGGGCTTGCGCGGTGCCCAAGTGGCAGCCTATCGTGTCGAGCCTGATGTCGCCATTGTACTAGAATGTACCCCTGCTTATGATTTGCCCACCAAAGAGGATATTAGTCCCAATGTGGCTCTAGGCAAAGGCCCGTCCATCTATGTGATGGATCGAGGCACTATTCAAGACCCCCGCCTGGTCGCCCATATCACCAAAACGGCCGCTGCTCATGACATCCCCTATCAAATTCGGCGCCCAGGGGGAGGTGGCACCAATACGGCCGTTATCCAACGTAGTCATGGTGGCGTCGCCGCCGCCACCATCGCCGTGCCTGGCCGCTATGCCCATACACCCTGCATGATGATTAACCTGGAAGATTATGCCAATGTCGTCAAACTCGCCGAAGCGACTTTACGCGGCCTGACGAAAGAGGTCATCCAACGCAATTAAGGAGTGGAAATTAAACGAGATACCAAAATTGCTCGATGATTCTTATCACCCCTTTACCATTTCTTCGAGCTGACGATTCAATTCTGTATTTTATGTAAGCGTTAGCCCTAATCACGTAATGATGTCAAGACATTATTGCACTTGAGAATCCTATGAACGATCTAATTAAAAAACTTGTGGAAGCCTATGGGCCTTCGGGCTTTGAAGATCAGATGCGCACATTAATTCGACCTGAAATCGAGGCCTATGCTGATGAAATCTGGACAGATGCAATGGGCAGCCTCATCGCTCTCAAAAAGGGGGATGGTAGCGGCCTAAAAGTGATGATCGCCGCCCATATGGATGAAATTGGGATAATGGTCACGCACATTACGGAAGAAGGGTTTTTGCGCTTCACTAATATTGGTGGTGTGCGACCCCATACTTTGCATGGTGGCCGCGTGCTATTCGCCGATGGCACTATTGGAGTCATTGCCAGCAACCGCATCACAGAACGGGGTAAGATTCACCCCTTAGAAAAGCATTATATTGATGTGGGCGCAACCAGCCGCGAAGATTGCCCTGTTGCTGTAGGTGATGCTGCTGGATTTATACGGCCGTTTCTGGCTCAAGGTAACACCCTCATTGCCAAAAGCCTCGATGACCGCATCGGCTGTGTTGTGGGCATCGAAGCTCTCAAACAGCTAGATAGCACACCCCATGATGTCTATTTGGTTTTCAGTGCCCAAGAAGAAGTGGGTACACGTGGGGCAATGGCTGCTGCTAACGCCATTGATCCTGATGTTGGTATCGCCTTGGATGTAACAGGTACAGGCGACACTCCTGAGGCCTACCCTATGGCTGTTAGCTTGGGCAAAGGTGCTGCCATCAAGGTCAAAGATGGCGGCATGATCTCTCATGCTGGTTTAGTACACCTCATGAAAAAACGAGCTGAAGAGGCCGATATTCCCTACCAGCTTGAGGTTTTAGTTGGTGGGTCTACCGATGCTCGCTCCATCCAAATTGCCAATGGTGGCGCAGCCGCAGGCTGCATCTCCATTCCTACCCGTCACCTCCACACGCCCAGCGAAATGGTAGATGTCCGTGATGTGGAAGGCTGTATTAAATTGCTCGTCGAAATTTTGTCTAAGCCAATTGAGTTATAATTTAATTGGAGATTGGAGATGAACTCTTGCCAACTATAAATCTCCAATCTCTAATTTGTCCCCAAACAACCTGGCCCCAAACCAGCTAATTGTCATTGTAGGTATGGCCTGTGTCAGGGGAATCAAAGCCTCCACAACTGACGCGCCGCGCAAGGCTTTTAATCCCAATCTATCCAAAATGACCCAGGCAAAAGGGGCTGCCAAAACATCCAGGCCAAAATCAAGCAAATCTATAAAGACAACTACCAGAAAGGGTGTGTGCAACAATGTTTCGGTGAAGCCTGCGTCTGGTGGCATATCAATCCGCTTTAATTGGCGAATAACAACCAAAAAAAGCAATATTGCCAGCACAAGGCTGATGCCCATGCCGATGCCCAGGTAGGTCAAAAAGTTACTAACTGTTTCTGAAAATTCCATAAATTGTGGCTCCCATTACTATTTTTTTTGTCAGGTGAATAGAACCTGCCACAGGAAGAGACCTAGAATGACTAGACCACCAGCCATTTGAACGGCCGTAGCTACACCCCAACCCGCTAATCCTCCTGCACTTGCCTTCCAAGCCAAAGCCCAATCTCCTTGCTTTTGATATTCGCCTAGCAAAAGACCGGCTGCATAACCGATCAATGTGCCAATAAGGGGCGCAAAAAAGGAACCAACAATGGCTCCTACTGTGCCATAGAGCAGGGCCCGGCCTGATGCGCCGCCTGTTTTTGCTCCCCAATAGGACATCCATAAATCAGAAGTCCCTGCCACTAAGGCAATTAAGGTAATAATGGCAAATGTTGCCCAGCCAATTGTCTCTATACCATAAGCAAATACATAAGTCAAAACGGCCAGATAGATGAGGATAATACCCGGTATCAAGGGGACAATGATGCCAACGATGCCCAAAATTATGAAGACAACAATGAGACCAAAGGTGATAGATTCAAGTATGAGGGACAAATTGTTCTCCTAAGGAACCATCCACAAATAAGATTTCAAATCAAGAGGACGGTTCCTCAAGTAATGGTCGTTTTTCCGCTAAAAATGTAAAAAGTTAAAAACGGCCATTGCCTAAATAGACCAAGTTTACGCCCCCTATACGCCTATCTCTCTATAGAGTTCTATAAGATTGCAGGAAACGTTGGAAAACGGCCGTTAAATAAGGGCGAAAACCCACAATGGGCTGGAATTCTGTCCCTATTAATTCGTCATCGCTCATGCGATTCACTCGCTGCCAGGTAAACTTATGCGGCATATCCGAGAACCAATCTGCAAAATGAGGGAACCAATGGGTGAGCACATAAAGGCAGCGGGCGGCTGGAATCGCCTGCCGAGTCGTTCGGGCATCAAATCGAGACCCTAGTTTTGCTTTTAGGGCCAGGATATATGAATCAATAATCGTTTCTTGGCTAATTGGCATTTCTAAATGGGCATAGAGCTGAAGATTGTTATCTTGACGATAAACCAGCTCCAACTGCTCCACAAAATTGACGAGATCATAAATACCCGGGCCAACCATCACTTTGTGCCAATCTAACAAGCGGCGATCTTCAAAGAGAGTCAAATGCCACTGATAGTTATGAGGCCCACCATGCAGCAGAGTGCGGGGCAAGTCATTGAGTCGCTCCAACATGGGCAAAGGATCATCAAGCAAATCAGCGGCAGCAGCGAGGTGGCTTTCGCCAAGAATACCTGGCCAGCCTCCCAGAGCACGAATCACCGCCAGTCCATTGGCCGCCCGCAGTAACACAGGAGCGAGACGACCAGCCGTTTTGATGGCGTGATCAGAGATGATAGAGGCAGGGCCTTCTTCAAAGTAGATAATTTCTTGTCGTTGTAATTCTTGCCAGCTATATCTCTTTTGGTGACGGCCAAGCCAATGTGGCAGCTCTTCCAGCTCCTCCCCACGCTCCCAAAATGCCAGGTGCAGATAAGCGAGATCACAGGCCATGGCTTCAATATCAACGGCCGTACGCATCTCTGGTGGATAATGACAAGGCACATCTTCCAAAACCAGCCAGCCATCTTCACCACCTACCTCTGCTAGCCAACACTGGGGTGTTAGGGGGGTTAACTCTTGAGCAAAATCGCTGTAAAACAGAGCCTCCGTACGATTGGTATGCTTGCCAATAAAGCAAATGGGGTCAGAGTGATCGGCCAATGTAAGGAAATAACGATACAGTTGATGCTGGTTACTGCGAAGGGGTAAATTTTGGAGAGGACGTGAGGAAACGGCCGTTACCACCACATCTTTCATATCCTCACGACTATTCAGAAGCGTCGTCCACGCCTGTGGGTCACGTCGCTTCAACTGTGCTAAATCTAGCTTCGGCCTGTTCATGGACAACATTGTAAAGCGGTTTTTGAGTGCTGACAAGAGTACCAAAGCATCTTTTTCTCCATTGCCACTGATATTATTCAGCACTATAATGCCGTTGGTATGAACTCAGGGTGAGGGAAACGGCCGTTTCAGGGAAACCACCGTTTCCGCACAAACAGAGCCATTATGAATCCTCCCATCAACTCAAATCCCATGCGTTGGCAGCAAATCAGCATCGCCCTCATGATCGCCAGCTTATACCTCATCACCCTCTTCACCCTCCTGAAAGCTGGCCCAATGAATGCCAGTGATCCCTTCTCCATCGTCACCGTCATCCTGCAAGAGGGAGACATGCCGGCCAACAGCGGTGGGTTATCTGTCGCCTTGCTCAATCCACCTATGACCAATGGCACTGGACAAGTCGGCTTTAGTGGCACCTTAGACAATGGCAGCAATGACACCGAGTTCATTTGGTTTGATAACAGTCTTACTTGGCTTAGCACCAGCCTCATCAGCGAATTAATCAGCATTGAGCCAGTCATTGGCCTCAGCAACAATGGCAATTATGCCTTTAGTCCCTTATTAGAAAACAATACCGATTCAATATGGACAGATGATGGCATATTACTTACTGCAGGCGATCCAGCTCCAGGTATTCCCGGCTACTATATCATGGAACTAAGCCGCCCTACTATGCAGAATGATGGTCGCGTCAACTGGTTTGCCACCATCAGTGATACACCAGGGAGTATAGCCCAATTTGATGTTCTTTACCAGGCCAGTGATCTCTCCGTTCCCATCATCACACCCGTTTTACAAGGTGGCGCTGTTATTAATGGCATCACGATTACCGATAATGGGCTAGACAATGACTATTTCTTCTCTGACAATGGCGATCATCTTATCACGCTCATTCAGACCACAGACCCTATAACCCAAGATAACGTCATCTATTTAGACGGTTCCCTGTTGCTACGCGAAGGCGATCCGACAGGTACAGGCGACAATTGGGATAACTTCGACCTATTTCAAGTCAACAACAGTGGCAATTTTGTAGTCAGCGGGGACACAGATGGCTCTGCTACCAGCGATGAGTTTATTGCATACAATGGCGTCATTCAAGTACGCGAGGGAGACACAATTGGTGGGGTCACGCTTGCCAGTACCGCCAATGTGCGCCAACTCAGTCTTAACAATTTGGGGCAAGCAGCCTTTACCTGGAGCATATTAGGTGGACAAGAAATTCTCTTTTTTGCCTGCGACTCCGCAGATTTGGCCAATGCAACGGCCGTTTTAGCTACCGATGATCAAGTAGATACAAATGGCGATGGTATGGCCGATGCCACCATTGCCGATTTTAATTTAACTACCGCCGTACAAAGCTTTATGTTGGCCGAAAACGGGCACATTTATCTAGAAACAGACTTAGATTATGGTAGCGGCCCCTTAGAGACCATTATCCGCTACACTCTGCCCAGTTGCACTGGCAATACTGCCCCCATCGCCACCAATGACAGTTACAGCACCACCCAAGCTACACCCTTGATCATCCCCTCACCGGGTGTTTTGACCAATGATGTGGACGGAGGTGGCGATCCGCTAACGGCCGTTCTCATCCAAACCCCTGCACACGGCACAGTCGATCTCAGCAGCAGCGGTGCCTTCACCTACACTTCAAATGCCCCCTTCTTCGGCACCGACAGCTTCACCTATCGTGCCTTTGACGGCCTTTTTGTCTCCAATCTCACTACTGTTTTCATCACCGTTACAAGTAATAACCTCAACCCCGGTTTGCAAGTAACCCCCCTCAGCCTAGAAAGCTCCCAACCCGCTGATACTATCCTGACCCAAACCCTCTATCTAACCAACACCGATGGCATCAGCCACAGTTGGGCCATCGACCATGGACCAACCATCACCTATAAAAACGGCCCCCTTGTTAATCTGCCTAGAGGTGGGCCTAATGGTAATGATGCCAGCATCCTACAAAATCTCAGCCTAGACATGGCCATTCTGGGCTTTGGCAATAGCGTAGCTGATAACAATCGCCTTGCCGATGAATTCACGATTAATGATGCCGATGGCTGGCTCATAGATGACATTACTTTTTACGCATATCAGACAAATTCACCTATTACCTCAACCATAACGGCCGTCACCCTGCGTATCTGGGACGGCCCGCCCGATGTTCCCACCAGTACCATCGTCTTTGGGGATACCACCACAAACCGTTTGCTCACCAGCAATTGGTCAGGTGTATACCGCATTTCCGAATCCACCTTCAGTTCCGCCCGCCCCATTATGGCCAGTACCGTTGCCGCAGATACTTTTTTATCCCCAGGCACCTATTGGCTCGATTGGCTCAGCCAGGGTTCCAGCAGTTTTTCTGGCCCTTGGGCACCACCCATTGTGATCAGCGATGTCATCACAACCGGCAACAGCTTGCAACTAAGCGGGGGTGTTTGGAGCGCCGTCACGGATACTTCTTCAGGTGGTAATGGCACACACGCGCCTCAGGGATTCCCCTTCTATATCACGGGTCAGGTTAGCGATTGTACCCAGCCTGCTTGGGTATCGGTAAACCCAATCAGTCACACCTTGGGTGCAGGCATGGCCGAGCAAGTTACTGTCACTTTTGATTCAACTGGACTAGGAGCTGGCACATATACGGGCGAACTATGCTTCACCAGCAGCGATAGCAAAACGCCCTTCTTGCGTCTGCCTATCACCCTCACCAGCCAAGCCCCTGCGATCATTCTCACCTCCACCGTCGGCACATCCCCTACTGAGTGTGCCACCAGCACCACTCTCTTCACCCCAACGCCAGTCGATGCCTACTACTGTCACACTGTCACCAATAGTGGCAATATAAGCCTCACATTACACAATCTAGAGGACAGTCAAATTGGCACGATTCTCAACAACTACGCCGCTATTATCGCCCCAGGCAGCAGTTTCGATACGGTCACGGCTGGTTTTACCCTAAGCACTTCCATAACCACCACGACTGCCACAACGACCACTTGGGTCGCTTTCAATTCTGGCCCAACCAATGTGACCACAGCCACTGACTCAACCTCAGTTGTTCTGGGCGTCCCAGAGATCGTTTTGACCCCAACAGTGGGTACCAACGCTTTCCAATGCGCCTCTGAGAGTATGTTGGTGATTCCCATTGGCACTATTGTTCACTACTGTTACACAGTCACCAACATAGGCCAAGTGCCCTTAGCCACGCACAGTCTAAACGATAGTGCCTATGGCACCATCTTCTCGACCTACACACGCACGCTCAATCCCGGAGCCAGCTTTAATACGATGGACGTGGGCATCACCAACAGTGTGCAGATAATGACCAACACAGTTAGCACGGCCGTTTGGACAGCCAGCAACGGGCCGCTTATCAGCATCACTGCTACTGGCGCTACAACAGTCTCAGCCTTTGTCGTCCATAGAGCCTTTTTACCATTCATGATACGGCCGTAAGGCTATGTTGGCAATCTGATCGTCTTCCACTATAATTCCACCCATTCGGGGCATGGCGCAGCCTGGTAGCGCGCATCGTTCGGGTCGATGAGGTCGTGGGTTCACAATACCCAATACGGCCGTTATTTTTTCGACCACATTAAAATTGGTACAATAGCTTTCATTCGGGGTGTGGCGCAGGCTGGTAGCGCGCTTCGTTCGGGTCGAAGAGGTCATCGGTTCAAATCCGGTCACCCCGACAATTAAACCAGACCGAAGTCGGTCTGGTTTTTTCATTTTTGATGGTGGCTCTCATATGCATCTGGCGAAACTCACAGATGGGCTTTTTCGCGAATTCCGATTCACTGTCACAGTTGGTGAGGGGGTTGGACAGTTGTATTGAGTGGTACAGAAGGACATTACATGCTCTTGGGGATATTCTGTTGATTGGTGCGCTTTTCAGCGCCTGTGCTATACTAAATGGAACGTGAGGTACAAAAAAATGAGGTCACTTGGAACGCATTTTACCTGATGTTACTGGGGAGAAACGGTGAAACATTGTAAGCAGAATATTTAAGGAGGTAACCATATGAAAGGCTTACGCACACTACTTGTACTATTGGCTCTTCTTGGCGTACTGGTGCTGACTGCCTGCGCCCAAGAGGTCGCAGTCTCTCCCACCGAGACTGCCGCAGAGTCCCCGGCCATATCTCCGACTGAGGAAGAAACAGAGGAAACAGAGACTGAAACCGAGGAGGAAGCAGAGACCGAATCCGAGGAGGAAACAGAGACCATGTCTGAGGAGGACACAGAGACTGCGTCCGAGGAGGAGGTAGAGCAAACAGGAACGATAGTCATTCGTAATATGGGGAACTTGACTTCGTGGAATCCAGCCCTAAGCAGTGACGGCGCCTCAATTCAAGCACGAAACCTATTATGGCCGGCGCTAATCAATACAGATGCGACCACTGGTGAGTCGATCCCCGGTTTGCAAACCTGGGAAGTCTCCGATGATTCCCTAACCTACACCTTTCACATCCGGGAAGATGCTGTTTGGAGCGATGGGACACCAATCAGTTCGGCTGATGTGAAATTCATGGTCGAGGTGATTCAATCGGACATCGAAACTGTGTATGAACCGGCCGTGGAACAAATTGAGGCCGTCAACATCATTGATGAGAAGAGCTATGAAATTGTTCTGAACGAGAACAACTGCGCCTTCCTACCGGGATTCGGCAGCATACGGCTCTTGCCTTCACACAAATATGCAGCTGATTTCAGTGATTTTGAAAGTAGTGAATTTAATATGAACCCCGATGTCAGCGGTGGTCCATTCATTCTCGATGAATGGGCCGCAACCGAATTTGAGGCCTACCGGGCCAACCCGGATTATTGGGGGGGCGCACCGGGAATATCCAATCTGGTCAATCTGGTCATGGAGGATGCCACCATCGGCGTTCAGGCACTTCAGGCTGGAGAAGTTGATTATATGACCATGCAGGGCGACCTGTTTCAACAAATTACCAACCAGGATAATCTAACTTGGAGTTCATATCCACAGACTTCTGTCGGCTTCCTGGCTTTGAACTGGGTTGATCCCGACGATCCCCAACCTGCTTATGATGAAGATGGAAACCCGGTTGAACAGACCCCACACCCGCTTTTCAGCGACGTCCGCGTGCGTAAGGCGGTTGCTTTGGGTATCAACACGCAGGATATGATCGATGCGATGGGTCCGGACGGCGGCACACCGCTCGTCGGCGTCGTAAGCCCGCTTTCAAGTTGGGCGTACAATGATAACCTGCCACGCTACACTTACGATACAGAGGCGGCCATGGCTTTGCTCGAAGAGGCGGGATGGGTCGATAGTGACGGTGACGGTGTACGTGAGAAGGACGGTGAGCCTCTGGCCTTTACCATCGCTTACAGCTCTATTCTGCAAATGTTCGAAACCGAAGCGCTAATTATCCAAGATCAACTGAACCAGATTGGCTTCGAAGTGTCAGTTGAGCATTACGAATGGGGCAATTATCTCGAAGAAGTTTACCTTGGACAGAAGTATGATGCGACACCGATGACTAACAGTGATGGCTCAGCGGCCGAACCAAATACGTTTACCAGCCTGTTACTTAGTCGCGAGGATGTACCCGGCTCTGGCAATAACCTCGTATCCTACGTCAACCCTGAAGTGGATGCGCTGCTTGATGAGGCGCGTTCGATGCCTGGGTGTGCCACTGAAGAGCGGGCGGAGTTATATCACGAAATTCAGCGCATAACTCACGAGGACGTGGCCTATGTCTGGCTATTCGTGCCCAACATGTTCCACGTCAGCAACAACCGTATCGGTGGTTTCGAACCGGGAGCGACGTGGGTCTACTATGGCTACCTCGACCATCCGCACGAATGGTTCATTGATGAATAAACGCCAGATGCGATAAACTTGAATTAAGTTATTAGCCTCACCAGGAAATTGGTGAGGCTATTTTTATTCTGTCAAACGCCGGGAACGGCGAGGGTCCAGCGCGTCGCGCAATCCGTCGCCCACCAAATAGAAACAAAGGACAGTAATCATGATCAAAATCCCCGGCCAGATCACCAGATGGGTCCCGATGTTGAAATAAGAGCGTGCGTCGGTCAGCATGTTGCCCCAGGTAGGTGTGGGCGCTTGCACGCCAACGCCTAGAAAACTGAGCGCGGACTCAATCAGGATCAAGTTGCCGGCGATGATAGTCATCGTCACAATAACGATGGGTAACACATTGGGCAAAATGTGTTTAACCAATAAACGGAAATTAGTCGCGCCCACTGACCGTGCGGCCATAATATATTCACGTTCCTTCAGTGAAAGAACTTCGCCACGGACCAGACGGCAGGTTCCAAGCCAACCCAACAGAGCCAGAATTACAATCAGAGATTGCGCCGAAGGGCTCCAGATCGCTGCCGCAAATAGCAGCAAGAACAGTGTCGGTATGGAACTTAATGTGGATATTAACCACATAATCAAGTCATCGACTCTACCGCCAAAATAGCCGGAGATAAGTCCCAGGGCGACACCGATGAGAATGGTGATAATACTGGCGCTATAAGCAATTGCCAATGAAACGCGCCCACCATAAAGCAGACGAATCAACTGGTCGCGCCCCAGGTGATCTGCCCCCAAAATGTGACCCTCTGCGCCGGGAGGCAGAAACTTATTGGGAATGTCAATCTGGTTTACGTCCAGATCTAACACATTCTCAATGACAGGCGGCCCCAAAATGCAGAGAAGGGTCATGATCCCCAGAACCAGTATCGCCGCCAGGGTCAAATTGTCTCTTAGGATGTGCCGCACGGCGTTTTGCCATAACGTCTGGCTTTTCTGTGGGGCTTCATCTTCTAGCTTTAGTCTAGCTGCAGGGGCCATTAGTAGGTTGCTCCTATTTAAAACGAATGCGTGGATCAAGCGCGGCGTAGAGGATGTCTGATATTAACAAACCTAAAATGAACATAACGGCCGCGATCACAACTGTGCCCATGACCAAGGGATAATCACGGTTAAAAACTCCATCTACGACCAACCGTCCCATCCCCGGCCAACTAAAGACCTTTTCAACGACGACCGCCCCTGCCAGGAGGGTGCCCAACGCCGGACCAATAAAAGTCGCAACAGGGATCATAGCATTGGGGAGCGCATGGACCCACCACACGCGCCTGTCGGAAAGCCCTTTCGCTTGGGCGGTGCGCACAAAATCCTGCTCAGATACTTCCAGCAACCCGGTACGGACGAATCGGGAAATGAAGGCGATTGTTCCCAAAGACAACACGAAAACAGGCATAATCATGTGTTTGGCCGTTTCGGCAATATTGAATCCCTCTTCGCGTTGGGTGATATCTCGCATGCCACTCATCGGCAAGATATCGAGATTGACACTAAATAGAATGATGAGTATGAGGCCTAGCCAGAACTGCGGCACTGCATTACCGATCACGGTGAATATGCGCACGACCTGATCTATCCAGGTCTTGTGATTTTTAGCGCCGAGGACACCAAGCAAAATGCCTAGCCCATAGCCCACAATCAAGGCGCTGAAGGTGAGCAGCAGCGTGGCGGGGATCTTTTCGAGGATCAATTCGCCGACGGGGCGACGATGTTTCAAGGATTGTCCAAAATCTCCGCGTAATACCCCTTTTCGCTCGCCGTAGCTATCGGGTTGACCATCACCATCTAAATCAATTTGTACCCAGTCATTTCCAACCAGCCAGTAAGCGTACTGAACTAAGGGCGGTTGGTCTAAACCCAGCTTACGGCGTAAGCTTTCGGCTGCCGCCGAGCCTGCCCTGCTCGGGTTGAAGGTAATGAGTTCAATTGGATCTCCCGGTGCGGAAAGCATCAATAGGAATGCAATGATTGTCACCCCAAATAATGTGGGGATGCCTTGCAGTAGCTTTCGAATGATGTATGTGCTCATAGCTGCCCTTGCCTGTTAACTGTACCCTAACGACATTTAGTAGCCATTTGTAAATAAGTTAGCGCATTCTAAGGCCTACGGCTACTTGAAGCCCATTCGCCAATTCCGCAGCGACGCCCTTATTATGCGAATGGGCACTTAGTAAGCGCCCATCTCTAAAATAGCCCTTTGCTCTTGTATTCTTTGTTCAGCTCCTGCAAGCAGACAATGCTATTCAGTATTTTGTTTGATCGTCAGACATAAGGCATGAAGTCCAGCGATTTCTATTAGGGCATGCCCGTGTAAAGTAATGGGACAAAATTGTAGTAAAGGATGTGATTTAATACAAGTTTTACAACCAGGTAATCTCATCTGGTTTCCCTTCAGTTGAGCACGCGGTTAGTTGAAGCGTTCTATATTGAGGGGCTTATCGCTCCGTTGACGCGCAATTTCTTCGGCGACTTCAATAATATTAGTGAAGAAGCCCTTTGCAAGGAGAAGTTTCACTGCTACTTTCTTGCCAAAGATGGGCCGTAGGCATCTCCGATCTGGCAGCAGCAGCCACATCTGCTAACCGGTGCAACAAATGCCGACGACGACTATATTCAACCAAAGAGGTCGCTTTAGCAAAGGAAGGGCACAGTTTTGCAGCGTGCTTCGTTCGGATCGAAAGGGTCGTGGGTTCAAATCCCGCTGCCCCGGCAGGAAAAGCTGCAGTAATTGATTATTGTGGCTTTTTTGTTGCAAGCTGATAGTATGAGTCTTGGTTAGGCACTTACTCTCGCTAACAACCGCCGCTTGGAGCACTATTGTTATTTCATAATTCGGCTAAGCGCCTCGTAAAAACGCACAAACAAGCTCGTAAAATTGCTGGGGCTGATCAAGGTGCAGCCAATGGTTGGTATCAGATATTTGATGAACCGATACATTGGGTGCGTAGAGGGGAATGCGCTGCAAAAGTGGCCATGTAAACGCTTTTTCATGTTCACCCCACAGCAAAAGCGTCTTGGTTTGAATCTGATTTTCAGGACGGGGCTCATAGGCATGGGCATCAATTTTATCAAAGTCGGGGAAATTGGCGCGATACCAATTTAGAAAACTCGTCAACGCTCCCTCAATTTGCCACGACCGAATATAGTAGGCTTTATCCGCCTCATTGTAGAGACCAGCTTGCATATACTGGACAAAGCTTGCTTGCCAGAGATAGTCAGCTTCGTTGGCCAGCAGCCGTTTTTCGGCCTTTTCTGCCTTCAGCCTTGTCATGTAGTGCGAAGCCTCTCGTTGTTCCGACTGCATGGCCAACGACCAAAGCAAAGCGTCAAAAGGGGGCGCATTGACAACAACCATTTGGCTGACTCGGTCTGGATGACGCTGCCCCACCTTCCAGGCAACCGCTCCACCCCAATCATGCCCAACCAGCACAAATTCAGCAATACCTAGCTGATCTGCTAGACCAATAACATCGGCGGCTAGCTGATCGATTTTGTAAGCTGCTAGCTCTTTGGGCTTAGCCGAGCGGTTGACACCACGGCCATCGGGAGCAATGGCCCACATGGATTGGCCGAAACATTCCAACTCGTTTTTCCAAACATACCAGCAAGCAGGGAAGCCATGGAGGAAGATTAACGGCCGTTTTCCCTCACCACTATGTGCATAATGTAGCCGTATTCCATTTACGTTGGCAAAGTCATGTTGAATTGTCATTAGAAGTTGACTGTTTTCAAACCACCTCCGACAATGTGGAGATTAACGGCCGTCATGTTAGGTGCAGCTGGGCTAGCCAGAAATACAACCGCACTAGCCATCTCTTGAGGGCTACCTAGCTGCTTACAAACAGAGATCACCTCCGCCTGTTTGTAGAGTTGAGAGTTACGCTCATGCACCATATTTCATCCATGATTTTACTAGGGTGACAGTCACCTAGACAACTAATGAGACAAGGCACCGCCATCAACGACAATAATTGATCCCGTCATAAAACTGGCCTCATCGCTGCAAAGAAAAGCCATCACTGCTGCAATTTCAGAGGGTCGCCCGTAACGGCCGATCGGCAAATTAGAAGCCATCATCTTATGTGCCCTCTCCAGGTCAACATCTAATCGCTCAGCCGCACTCACTTCTACTGTTCTCATCATATCAGTGTCAGTGGGAGCCGGGCTAACCGCATTCACGCGAATGCCATCCCCAATCAAATCAAGCGCGGCACATTTGGTAAGGCCATTAACTGCATGTTTAGATGTCACATAAGAAATAATTCTTGGATTACCACGAGCGCCCGAAATCGAAGAAACATTGACAATCGAACCGCTTCCCTGTGCTTTCATCGTTGGAATCACGGCTTGTATACCAAGAAAGATGCCACGCACATTCACCGCCATGACTTGGTCAAAGACCGCGACGGGACACTCTTCAACGCGGCTTAGAGGGCCGCTGATTCCGGCACAGTTAATGAGGATGTCAATACGGCCGTAATGTTCATTTGCCGCTGCCACAACCTGCGCCCAATCAGCCTCATGCGCCACATCGGCCGCCACAGGCACCACCTTTCGCCCCGTCGTTTCTGCCAAAGCAAC
Source organism: Promineifilaceae bacterium (SeqCode) (assembly GCA_965223555.1). Lineage (GTDB taxonomy): Bacteria > Chloroflexota > Anaerolineae > Promineifilales > Promineifilaceae > CBDCWU01. Next base: position 279,523 of record CBDCWU010000005.1, on the reverse strand, counting down.
AGCATCTACCAAAGCCGCCTCTTGTAGATCAACCGCCACGATATCAGCCCCTTCACAGGCAAACCGCTCTACGGTTGCCAAGCCAATACCCTTGGCCGCACCTGTAACAATGGCAACTTGTCCCCTAAATCTTTCGGAATTCATTGATTTCACCTACCCAAAATCCAAGCGATCCAACGACAATGGCGCCTTCTCGTCCAGAAATTCTAAAAGCTCAAAAAGGTTCCCATCTGGGTCACGCCCATACACAAGACGCTGCGGTCCAAATTGGCATGGCTCTGATAAAAACAAAACGCCAAGCTGTCGCATTCGTTCATATTCCACCATTAGATCATCTACCTCAAAACAAATATGACTATAACCCAACGATTCAGCCGAACGTGGTGCAGAAGGTATAGGCGTAGCTGGATTCACAAATTGCCAAATCTCAATCAGGATATTCGGCGTTGGAATCCACGTACCAAATAGATCAACATCATCTAAATTAGCAACGATATCTAAGGTTGGAATAGCGTTAATACGGCGAATTGCTGGGCTATTTTCTAATCCCAAAATGATAGTGCTATAAAAATTTGCCAACCGCTCAATATCGTGTGAAACCAGAGCCACATGGGCGATCCAAATAGGAAATGGTTTAGGTGACGTTTCCCACTGCTCCATCTCAAACATATTTCCAGCCGTGTCCCGTCCATAAGCGTAAGTGATATCTGACCGAGACAATTTGACGGGTTTGGAGCCTCGACTCACCGGCTTCATGCCACCTTGCTGAAACTTCCAATAAGCCGAATCACTCTCTGAAGACTGGAAACAAATGTGAGTAATGCCAGGGCCATTGACAGGCATGATTGTTTGCGTTGCTGGTGCAGGGCTTTCAAATTCTATCAGTTCCAAATAGGTTGTTTGCCCGCTCAACATGGCGGCGCGGCAGCGAACATCTGTCAAATTAACAACTTGATCGATCGCCCTATTATTTGCAATCTCGAAGTATATCGACGCCTTGAGATCAACAGCTTCTTTGTAAAAGCGCATCGTTTCATCTAGTTGTGAGACAGATGCACCAATATGGTGGACACCCTTAATCATATGTGATTCTCCTCAGACCATTCTGAGGCGCCAATATTGGCAAGCCCGACACAAACCAAGTAAGAAACTTTGCCCTTGTTATCCCAAGGCCCTCTCAGGAATCTTTCAGCAAGTGTGATCTGAAAGATTCCTCATCCCGAAGACTCCAGCTTGCCCTGAGCGTAGCCAGATGGAGAATGACAAGTAATGAGGTTCTTATGGAGACCGTGGGAACCAGTTGGAAAACAGTTATGGCGCGAGCAAAACCCGCACCACGCCAACATCGGGCTCTAACCAAATGCCACCGTCCGTTTCGTCGCCATTGCGGCGGCGCTGAGCGATGAAAGCACCAGATTCAGCTAGCGAACCTTCATCGACAGCAACATAGTTTGCCAAACGGGTTCGCAAGAAGGGAACGGCCAAGGTGGGGTCAATACTTTGTTCTGGTATTGTCTTGGGGCGCAAAACGAGCCGAAAATGGGCACCGACAATATAAAACTCGTGTTTGCTCACTTGAAAAATAAGGCCGCGCCCACGATTCGGATCAGGTTCAAGTTGGCTCAGTAATCTTTGGGGCGGGTGTCGCCAATCGCGCGAAGCGAAGGGGATCGGGTCGTTTCCAAACCAAACCATGCCATGATAGCCTTCAAAGTCTAGAACCTGGTGCATCATCCCTTCTTTTTGAATAACGGCGTGAATGCACTCTGTCCCTTGATATTGATGCAGCAGTGGTAAGACATTGGCTACGCAGTGAAAGCTCTCAACGAGCATTTGTGTTGCTGGGGTTACGCTACCGTCGACACCCAGCGTGTTTTCGATGGCAAAGAGATGGTAGCCAATGGCGTTGTAGTCGGCAATGGCTTTGAACATGAGCCAAGCGTTGGAACCTAGGGGTAATGATTCTGGCACAAATAGAGGGTTGTCGTCGCGGGCGTAAGTGGCACAAATTTCCTGATACCCCGCACTATCCCCAATATAGATGTCGGGAGCAATAAGATCGATATGAGGAGTGTACCATTTATAGATATCGAGGGTGCGTGAGGTTGCACCGCCGGAGGGGTAGCTTTCGCCCGCAATACGCCAGTACATTTCGCCTAGCCAGACATTAATGTACATGGGTCGATTGAGAATTTGCTTGCCAGCTTCAGCCAAGGGGTCAATGTAGCGGGCAATTGACCAAGCTGACATGAGTTCGCCAGCATAACGGCCAAAAAGCTCAGGCCAGCTGCCAGCCTCTTTGCCCCCTACTTCTTGCCAAATGTAGTGGACGGGGCTGTCAACGGCCGTTTTCATCCGCACCAAAAAGTCATCAGGTACTGCACTCTCAAAAACAGCCTGTGCTTCGACCCCATAATCCCGATCGCTGCCCAAGATGCCCGGTTCATTCTCAATTTGCACGGCAATGACCGTTTCCTCAGGATCGTTGGCTTGCAAATAGCGACAAAAGGCGAGAAATGCTTTTTTGTCAGCCTCGAAGTTAGCCCCACAATGGGACGACAGCACCCAAATCGGCCGTTTTGTGGCCGAAACAACTCGCTTAAACCGCTCAGGATTTTGCTTAACCCAAGCTGGCGCAAATTCCATTTTGCCGTTCTTCCATGTAGCAAACCAGAGCAAAACAAGCTTAACACCATCCTGTCTAGCCCGTTCCAAGAGCAAGCCAACACTGCTAAAGTCAAATTCACCCTCAACAGGCTCAACTTGCTCCCAGTAAACAGGAATCTCTAGCGTGTTGCCTCGCAATACCTGCAAAGCACGAAACGCATGGTCAAACTCTTCTGCATTGTAACCACTGGAATTCCTTGTTTGTCCACCCAATGAGAAAAAGGGCTGGCCATTGACGGTAAAGACCCGTTTTATCATAGACATTTTCCTTTCCTATCCTTTCAAACCGCTGCTTAACGCACTATCGACAAAGTAGCGCTGACCAAACGAGTAAATTAGTAATGGAGGCAGAATTGCAAACGCTGCCCCGGCCATAATCAAATTCGGATTAGCCGTGGAAACACCGCGCAAAACCGAAAGGGTAACAGTTAGTACCTGTGCCTCCTTATTCCCTTGGTTAATGGAGACCAGCGGCCATAAGAAGCTATTCCAAGCATAGAGGAAAACAAATGTCCCCAAGGTGGCAATAGCTGGCACAGCCCCGGGCAAAATGACGCGCGTTAATGTTTGCAGACGGGAGGCCCCATCGATCAGCGCGGCCTCTTCAATCTCTTTAGGCACCGACATAAAATATTGCCGCATCAAGAAAGTGCCATAGGCGGTGTAGAGCCAAGGGATGATGAGGTTGACGATATTATTAACCCAACCCAGAAAGACCATGAGCTGATAAAGCGGCACAATCAAAACGATGAACGGCACCATAATTGTGCCGACGTAGGCGAGAAAAATGCGATCACGACCTGGGAATTTGATACGGGCAAAAGCGTAACCGCCTAAAATGGAAGTTGTCAACTGTCCTAAAACTACAAATAGCGTCACCAATAATGTATTGGTTAAAGTACGATCAAGAGCTTGTAGTTCCACAACCTCTTCATAATTTTCGGGGTGAAAAGCAACCACCTCGGCGGGAGTGCTGAGGCGTACATTGCGTAGCACTTTTTTTTCGGGGTCGCTGGTGCTCACAAAGCGGCCCCAAGCCGTTTTATCCACTTGTGCCACTTCGATCAACTCGCCATCCGCCTCAATTTCGTAGAGAAAGACATCTTCACCATCAATGATAATTGATTCTTGATTGGTAAAGCCGCCAACAGGGTCGGCATCGCGCAGCGGCACCTCATAGGTCATATCCAGATTGTCTGGAGGGGAGAAAATACCAACAGAAATCCCACTTTGCACAAGAGCATATTCACCAATCTCACCATCAACCTCTAATTCATAGAGCGGCACTGGCTCTTCTTCGTCCGGCCAATCCGTTGTGACCGGATCATAGGGCAAGAGCCGGGGCGGAAAGTGAAAGGTATCTGCTGGGAGCTTAAATGATGTAAAAAACATCACCAAAAAGGGGAAAATCATCACTAAGGCAAATGTAATTAAAATGACATAGGTTGCCCCAACTCCAAAATATCGCTGTAGTTTGGCTGATCGAAACATCTTAATCCTCCCGTTGGCGAATAAAATTAACAAAGGTAATGACAAAGATAAAAAAGACCATAACCCAAGCGATGGCTGAAGCATAGCCGAGTTGGAACTCTTGGAATCCCTTGCGATGCAAGTAGGCAACCATAACCAAAGTTGAATCTTGCGGCCCACCAATTCTGTCGGTCCCCATCAGGGCAGCAACGGCAGCAAAGACTTGGAAGCTACCAATGATGGCATTGGTGACAACAAAGAAGGTTGTTGGAGCTAGCATGGGAATGGTAACGTTGCGGAACTTGTGCCAACTATTAGCACCATCAACGGTAGCAGCTTCATAAAGGGCAGCAGGTATCCCTTGCAAGCCGGCTAAAAAGAGCACAGTGTTAAAACCGATACTGCGCCAAGCCTCCATAATCACCACAGCCAAGAGGGCCGTTCGCCTCTCTGTTAGCCAACGCACTTCGGGATCGGCAGTTAGAGGAATGCCCAGTCCAGCCAGAAAATCCGCACCTGATGATATGGCGTAGTTTATCCAACCTACTGTGGAGTTATACATGTAGCTCCAAATGAGAGCGATGCCGACCACGGCGGCAATACTGGGCAAAAAATAGATGGCCCGTAAAAAACCAATGCCTGGCAATTTGGAATTCAATAAATTGGCTAAAAAGAGTGCGGGAATGACACTTAAAGGGACAACCATTAAGGTGTAGCGCACGGTGTTGTAGGTTGTAATCCAAAAGAATTTGTCTTTGGCACCGATAACAAAGTGGTTGCCAAACAAGTTAAGGCGCAATAATTCGCTGTAGATGTTGATGTCTATGACTTCACGGGCAAATTGATCGCTGGTGGCTAAACGACCGATTGTCAAATCAAACAATTCCGCATAATTCGCCAATCCTATCCAGTTTGGCGAACGAAATAGATCCCAATCGGTAAAACTCACATAGAGTGAAAAGAGCAGCGGGCCAGCAAAAAAGATTAAAAAACCCAGCAGATTTGGAGAAAGGAAGAGGAGACCATCAAGTGTCTCTGTGTCCTGAGTTGAGGCGTTAAAAGCGCGTCCTGTGGCAGGACGCCACATCACAATAAAGGCACTCAGGAAGAGAATAAACAAAAGCAAGACAGCCTGAGGCACTGGATCGGCTAAGCTGCTAAAAACGGCTGATATGGCATCTGGTAAACCACCAATCCATAAAGCCCCTAGGAGTCCAATAGCAGTTAAAACACGTCCAAAGTTGCGCGTGCCCGATTCCGCACGCACATTACCAACGTAGCGACTGGCCTGAGCCATGACGATAATGCCGCCTAAGGCTAAACCCAAATAAGGCAGCATATTCAACATGCCATTGGCTAAAGCAGAAAAGGCATTAATAAAAAAGCCATATAACTGTAAGCTATAAACAAATGTGATGATAGTTCCTAGAAAATTAACAATCAAAGACAGAAACCGAGCACGATGCCTTCGTTGCGAAATAAGAGGCACAATCATGATGTTGGCAACCAGCAACAATAGCAAAATGATGGTTATCAATATCTGCTGCCAAATAGCCCATGACTCAAATTGAGTGGAAGTCCAAACAAAGACAAGTCCACCAAGCGAAGCCAACGCCAACACCCCATGCCAAATTTGCACTAACCGATACAACAGATCAACACGATTCGCCTGTGGTTCTTGTGACAGGTCAATTGTCGTAGAGGCCATATGAATCTCCTCCTTGTTCAGTTCGGATTTACGTGATTACAAACATCGGACTTACGCAGTTGAAGCTCCTGCCAGAGAGATTGGAGCAGTCCCACAGACTACTCCAGTCTAGGAAGTGCGTAACTCCTAAAACGAATTAATGAAGACCCTCCCCCTACCCATGATTTTCCCGATAATCAGGAAAGATGTAGATAAAACATAGTTCTAGATGGCGCGCATCTAGATAAGAGATTGCATATCAGGCTAGCATCGCTCCTATTAAGACCAATGCCAGCCTGAGCATAAATTTAGTTACTAAACGCCTTATTGGCTTCGTCACAAATGGTAGCCGCAAAATCGTCTACGCTTAATTCGCCATTTAGAACAGCGCCAATAGCAGGGTCCATTACGGCGGCATATTCTGGCCAGCTACCAGCCCACAAAGGGCCTTCTGTTAGCGGATTGTTAGCCAATCCATTCAGAAACGCCTGGTTGTTAGCTGGCGGACTGAAGGTCAGAAAGGCATCTAGGGCATCTTGACCACGGCGTGAAGGGATATTGGCACCTAATTCAGACACCTTTAATTGGGCGTCAATAGATGTTAGCGCCAATAGCAGTTCCCATGCCTGTTGAGGATTATCTGTGTCGGCATTGACGACGTAAGCACCCCAGAAGTGCCAGTTAGAAGGACCACCAGGCCCATCTGGTAGTTCGACAACATCCCAGTTAAAGTCAGCACCAGCACGGAAGCCGGGGGTTGCCCAACGGCCGTTTAGACGCATGGCCACATTACCAGCCAAGAATGGCGGATCACCACTTTCGCCCCACGGCACGGCCACCTCAAAGTCTTGGTAGAGACGGCGTTGGAAGTCGAGCCCAGCAACGGTTTCAGCCGCAGCCAGGTTACAACCTGTACGATCTTCGGTAAAGAAACCACCACCAGCAGCACCCATCCAATAGCCGTATGGACCCCACCACGCATCTTCAGCAAAGCCAAAAACATCATCGCCGAGAGAAGAAACGGCCGTTGCTACCTCCAGGAAACCATCCCAATTCCATTCTCCATTGGCCGCTAGTTCTCGCGGATCAGGTGCACCAGCTTCCTCAATCAGGTCAAGATTTAAGTAAAGGGCAAAGGCAGAAGCGTCACGGGGTAAACCCCATAAAACAGGCCCACTACTACCACTTTCAGGATCAAAAGCGAGGTGGAACATGGGGCCGGAGTAAAAATCATCATCGCTATAGCCGTTGGTAGCATCTGCCAAAGGCCGCATGTCGAGCAACACACCACGAGCAGCAAAATCAGCCACGTTAACGCCTGGAATCCAGAAGACATCGGGGGCTGTGCCGGAAGCCAACTCTGTGTTCAAAACATCAACGTAGTTGTCCAAAGCACCTGGCTCATATTCAGTTGTGAAGTTGACCAGTCCAGCAACCACATCATCGTTGATCGATTGATAAACGGCCGCTTCGGCATCATCGCCAGGACGGGTACGCCAGCGAATATTAACATCTACCATTTCTTCGTCGGTTTCTTCAACGGCCGTTGTGTCATCAGGAGCAATAACAGCTGCGCCATCAGTAAAAGCCTTATTGGCTTCATCACATATGGTAGCCGCAAAATCGTCCACGCTTAATTCACCATTCAACACAGCACCAATTGCTGGATCCATCACGGCTGCATATTCCGGCCAGCTACCATTCCACAAAGGGCCTTCCGTTTGTGGATTGTTGGCCAAACCATCTAGGAAAGCTTGGTTGTTGTCTGGCGGGCTGAAACCCAAGAAGGCATCAAGAGCAGCTTGGCTACGACGCGAAGGAATGTTGGCCCCCAATTGGGAAACCTCTAGCTGGGCTTCGGTTGAGGTCAAAGCACGCACCAATTCCCATGCTTTCTGGGGATCAGCGGTATCGGCATTAACGACGTAGGCACCCCAGAAGTGCCAGTTGGAGGGACCACCAGGCCCATCGGGTAAACCCACAGTGTCCCAGTTGAAGTCAGCGCCAGAACGGAAGCCAGGGGTTGCCCAACGGCCGTTTAGGCGCATAGCCACATTACCAGCCAAGAAAGGCGGATCGCCACTTTCCCCCCACGGTACAGCCACCTCAAAATCTTGGTAGAGGCGGCGCTGGAAATCCAGCCCAGCCAGGGTATCAGCCGAGTTCAGGTTACAACCGGAAAGATCTTCGGTGAAGAAACCACCACCACCAGCCCCCATCCAATAACCGTAGGGACCCCACCAAGCATCTTCAGCATAGCCAAAGATGTCGTCGCCTAGGGAAGAAACGGCCGTTGCCACCTCCAGGAAACCGTCCCAATTCCATTCGCCGTTAGCCACCAACTCACGTGGATCAGATGCACCAGCTTCGGCAATGAGATCAAGGTTAAGATAAAGGGCAAAGGCAGAGGCATCGCGGGGTAAACCCCACAAAACAGGCCCGCTACTACCGCTTTCGGGGTCAAAAGCGAGGTGGAACATCGGGCCGGGATAAAAGTCCTCATCACTATAATCGCTATCGGCGTTGGCCAATTCACGCATATCAAGCAACACACCGCGCGTCGCAAAATCAGCCACGTTAACCCCTGGAATCCAGAAGACATCGGGGGCTGTGCCTGAGGCAAGTTCGGTATTCAAAACATCAACGTAATTATCCAAAGCGCCCGCTTCATATTCTGTTGGGAAGTCAACAAAGCCAGCTACAACCTCATCATTGATCGACTGATAAACGGCGGCTTCGGCATCATCACCAGGGCGCGTGCGCCAACGAATCGCAGCTTCATCACCCATGTCACCTTCTGGGGCAGCTTCTTCTACTACTTCTTCAGCATTTGGTTCTTCCGCTTCCGTTTCCGCCGGTTCGGCTGCCTCGGTCGGTTCGGCTGGTGTATCTCCACCACCACAAGCAACAAGAAATAGCCCCAAGATAAGAAACACAACTATATAATAGTTAGATCGTTTGAAATTCATCTATCCTCTCCATGCAAAACAAATTCATACTAATTCTAAAAACACTTGAAACATTAGGGTTAGGACAACATTTCCGTCTTCTTCAATAAAATCGCCTCCTTCTACTTGATCGGGCTTTGATGTCAGGGGTGTGGATATTTATGAACGGCCGTTATTCTTTGCCGTTGAATGACGCAGGATAAAATCGGCCGATTCCAACAAATGCTCACCCGTCAAAGATGGTTTTTCAATGCGCTTGATTAGTAGTTGGGAAGCAACACGACCAATGTTTGAAAAGTCTTGTCGTAGTGTTGTTAGAGCTGGGGATAGGTAAGGAGCCATCGGTATATCGTCAATACCAATAACAGATAGCTGCTGCGGAATATTGAGATTTAACTCGGCTGCGGCCTTCAAAACCCCAGCCGCAATTTGGTCATTTTGGGCAAATATTGCATCAGGGGTGTCACCTCGATCAACAAGTGTTTTAAATCCTTCATAGCCAGAAGCTGCCGACCAATTTCCATGAATTATCATCGATTCAGCCACAGACAGCCCGGCTGCGTGGAGTGAGTTGAGAAAACCAGCCTTTCTATCTTGAGCACAATCTTCACTCATAAGGCCGGTAATCATGGCAATATTTTTATGGCCTAAGTCAATTAAATGTTGGGTAGCCTGGGCCGCGACTTTGACATCGTCGAGAGCGATAGAGCTGGCATTATCTTCTTTACGGGGGCGAGAGCCAGCAAATACGACGGGAAAATCGGGAGGAATGAGAGCAAAACGGCCGTCTGCGTAAGGATTGATCACGAGCAGTCCCTCTGTGCGACCGCTGGTGACAAGCATGGCAACAATAGCGCGAAAGGTCTCGTCATCCGGAGCGGCTGTCGCCAGTAAAAAATAACCGCACTTTTGTGCTTCACGCTGGGCACCTTCAATGATGCTGGCAAAAGTATAGTCGGTTAAGTTAGGGGCCAAACAAGCCAATGTACCTGTACGGCCTTTAGCCATCAAGCGGGCAATGACATTCGGTTTATACCCCAGCGCATCAATTGCCGCTTCAACCCTATGTCGTGTTTCAGGACTAACACGCTCACTATTATTGATGACTCGACTTACCGTTTGGTGCGAGACACCGGCTTTGGCTGCAACGTCTCGAATTGTAGCGCGGGAACGTGCCATAATTCTAAGGGGTGAGGTATGAAAAACTAAGCTTCTTTGCCATCTTTCCTCTTTCAACCTTCATATCATTTGGGGATTTTTCGCCACCAAATCTAAATGTTACCGTTCACATTGTTTATGTTACCGTTCACATCAGAAAAATGCAAGTCTTTTATTGCTCAAAAGGTAAGATATGTGAATCTTTCAAGTTAGGGGTTGTGATTCAATTAAAAACATGGCACGACTGACAAAAAGCTACAGTCTTTGCTAATTGTGGTCTTCTTCTTTACCTAGAAAGGCAGGCAATACCTGTTCTCCCAATAATTGCAAACCGGAAACCGTCGTCAAACCATGGGGTGTACCCCACTCTATCCGATCAGCCCCAGCTTCCAGCAACGCGGCCGTTTGCGCCACAATCTGTTCCGGTGTGCCAGCAAAAGCAAACTTGTGCAATAAGTCATCAGAAATATAGGTGGCAGCTTGAGCAAAGTCATACCGGGCTGCTAACTGCTTTAAGGCCAATAATATTTCTGGATCAATAGACAATGATTTGTCTAATTCTGCCACAACGGGCAGGTAGAGGGTCACTTCACGCCTGGCTAACTGACAGGCCGCTTGCTCATCCTCATCCACTACCGTCACAGCCCCCACCACGATTTCCACCTGCTCTCCCACCAAATTCCGCAGCCATCGCACAGCGCCAGGATTGACAGTTCCCCCTAACTTGATAGCTTGCACCTGAGATAGGCAAGCGCGAATTGTCTGTACGCCCCAGGTACCCAGCAAAATGGGTATGTCAGTGTGGGGCAGCGGCCAGCGCAAGCTATCCCCCCCAGTTAATGGGAAGTGCCGTCCTGCTAATGGCTCTTTAGATTGCTGCCACAGGTGACGCACACAACCTATAGCCTCCTGCAAAGCGGCAATTGGCTTGTTGGGAAACAAGCCAATAAAATCGAGCCAAGCTCCTCGGGCCAGGCCCAAATAGGCACGGCCGTTAGCCGCCTCGGCCAATAAGGCCATATTGCCAGCAATATTAAGGGGATGACAGGTAAAAGGGTTGACAGCCGCTGGGCCAAGCTGCACCCGCTGTGTATGCCGTGCCATCTCTAATAGGGGCAACCAGGCGGGTTGATAAAGGAGGTCATTATAAACGGTGACTCCACTAAATCCATACGATTCGGCCGTTTGCGCCAATGGCCCATATTCGGACAACCGCTTATCTGTTTGAAAGGCAATACTAATCATTGGGACTTATCCCGGTTTATGCTAAATTTGGAACATGACAGACGCTAAAATTACAGTAGCCATAATGGCTGGTGGCAAAAGTTCCCGTATGGGCAATGATAAATCCTTCGTTCTATTTGATGGCAGGCCTATGATTGAGGCCATCCGGGAACGTGTCACTGGGTTAGGTGATGAACTGCTCCTGGTCACCAATAAGCCTAAGGCTTATGCTCATTTGGGGCTGCCCATGGTCGCCGATGTGTATCCAGATCATGGCTCGTTGGGCGGCATTTTTACGGCCATTACCCACGCCAGTCACCCCTACACCCTCATTGTGGCTTGTGACATGCCTTGGCTCAATCGGCCATTATTGGAATATATGCTCGCCCTGCGGCAAACGGCCGATGTCATCATTCCGCGCTGGCAAAAATATCCAGAACCCTTACATGCCATTTACAGCAAAGCCTGTCTGCCCTCTATAGAAGCCAAACTACAAGAAAAGCAGCTCAAAATCACAGGCTTTTTCAGCAAAGTGACCGTGCATTTTGTGGAGCGAGAAGTCATTGAAAGATTTGATGAGGACGGCCGTTCCTTCGCCAATATCAATACACCAGAAGAACTACAACAAGCCCAAATACATAAAAAAACAGCCCGCAAACAGTAATATTTACTGTTCACGGGCTACAATGCTACGCTTGTTTTGCCAAGGCAATCTCGGCCGCCCGCAGCGTATTATTCATCAACATGGCAATTGTCATCGGGCCAACGCCCCCTGGCACAGGCGTGATGGCTCCAGCCACCTCTTTGGCTGACTCAAAATCTACATCGCCCACTAAGCGATAACCGCGCTTAGCAGAGGGATCATCTTTGCGATTAATGCCTACATCAATAACGGCCGTACCCGGCTTTAACATATCACCCGTAATCATCTCCGTCCGTCCAATAGCTGCTACTACAATATCCGCCCGTTGCAAATGAGCTTTCAAATCCTTGGTCCGACTGTGACAAATCGTCACCGTTGCATTTCGTTCCTGCAACAACATCGCCACCGGCAAACCCACAATATTAGAACGGCCAACCACCACGGCCTCCGCACCACTAATTTGCACACCTGCCTCTTCTAACAAACGAATACAGCCATAGGGCGTACAAGGAATAAATAGTGGTTTACGACCTTTCATCGCTAAACGGCCGATATTCACTGGATGAAATCCATCTACATCTTTCTCCAAAGAGATACTATTCAAAATCGCTTCTTCATCAATGTGTCCAGGCAATGGTAACTGCACCAAAATGCCATTCACCGTCGGATCGGCATTCAGCTCCGTAACCACCGCCTGCAAATCCGCTTGGGTCACATCTTCGGGCAATTTACGGCCTATTGAACGAATACCCAGCCGTTCACACGTTCGCTGCTTACTCCGTACATACGTAGCCGAGGCCGTATCCTCGCCAACTAAAACAGTCGCTAGTCCAGGGACATAATCGTGAGCCGCCTTCATCTCAGCCACACTCTGCCGCACCTCTTCTCGAACTTTCTCCGCAATTTGCTTTCCATCAATAATCAAAGCTGCCATTTTCTAAACTTACCATCCTTCATAAAAATCTAGAATCAAAATTGTAACCAGTAGGCCGCAAAAAAAACAAGCCTCCTACTTTAGAGGAGGCTTGCCAAACTTACAATCTATTAGCACCCTAAACTATTCAAATTTCGGTTTTGTAGAGATTCAAACGATCCCACAAAACTCGAAAGTCTAAGCCAAGTCAAAACTCTTGCTCTATATAGTATTATTCTTAAATTAGCCCTATTTCGGCAACATCTCCGTTCCAGCAAATTTATCCAACCAAATACCAACCGCACAGCCAATCGTTAATGCCGTAAAAAAGGTATAAATACCACCATATTCTCCAATTGTTGTGTCAATTAGAACAATAATGCCCCAAGTCACTAAAAAGCCAATGACAAAAGAGACAATCATAACACCAAGTCGTTTTACAAGCATAAATACATTCTCCAATAAACAGTTCTGACAAATTGTAATTCCAACATCAACCCAGACATTTTGGAAATAATTGCCAGGAATTCAATCTAGGAATGCCCCAAACCAATTTCCAGAATAGCACGATTTCCGCCTAATTATTTTCGGAAGTGACCTTATTTAGGGGGAGTCCGGTTCTGCTTCGATATTTTTATTCAGAGCATCCCGCACATGTTTCGTTAATTCTTCAGGTGAGATGGGCTTTGTGAGATATTTTGTTGCCCCAGCAGCCAAACCCCTATTAATGCTATCAATATCAGTTTTAGCACTGAGCATAATGATGGGCAGTTCAGCCGATTGTTGCCTCTCTCGCACTTTTCGACACACAGTAAAACCATCCATGCCAGGCATCATAACATCTAATAAAATAAGCTCTGGCTGGTTAATCTCAATTTTTTCAAGCGCATCAAAGCCATTTTCTGCCTCTGACACATTAAACCCAGCACGAACCAACATTAACCGCAACAATGTGCGTGCCATTGGTTCATCATCAACTATCAATACCGATTGACTCAAGTTATCTCCCGCGAATAGTGAGGCAAAGCAAGCATCAAATTAAAATGCATGACAATCACACAAACAATTTGGTACCTATTGTGATGCCATCACTCTAGTATATGTTACTCTAGTCCTATCTATTGTATTCCATTCTGGCTATCAAGCAACACATATCTAGCTTGATTATTGTTGATACCCTAATCCACGTCCTCTTGAACCCTGATGTGTGACAAAACTAATCGGGCAGGGACTCTGGCAAAGGCAAATTTATGACCATCCCTTCTCGGGCTAAAATTGTTCGTGGAAATATTTCTCGTGCTCGCAATAATATCTCATCCAAATTCTCATCGGTCAGATCGGGAGAATAATGGAAGAGGGCCAAACACCCCACGCCAGCTTCTACTGCGATTTGTGCTGCTTCCAGCCAACAGCTATGGCCCCAATCACTCTTTTGGTTGCGTTCCTCCATCGTCGCAAAATGCGAATCATGCACCAATAAATCAGCACTGGCCGCTAATTTGATAACGTTTTTATCAAAGCCCCCATTTGGATGCCCCACATCACTGCAATAGGTGAAAACTAAACCATTATTTTCAATACGAAATCCTAAGCTGCCTCCGGGGTGTTCGAGATCAGCAAATTCCACAGGCGTAGAATCCCCAATAATGATAGTTTCTCCACCCTCGACCTCTTTCACAATAAGGTCAGCCGGCAATGTTTGATATTGAAAGGGCAAATAAGGTTCAATAAATTGATGGGCTAATATTTCTTCCAGTTGCCTACCAACTCGTTTCTGTCCTACAACCACAAAACGATTTTGTCGGCCCCAAACGGGGCCAAAAAATGGAAACCCTTGAATATGATCCCAATGAGTATGGCTAATTAATATATTTGCCTTAATACGTTCTGGATATTCTTCCATAAGTCTTTTGCCTAACTGAAGAATACCGGAACCAGCATCTATAATAATTAGCTGCTTATCTGATGTTTGAACGTCTATGCATGATGTATTTCCACCCGTCCGCACTGTGTCTGGACCGGGTGTTGGGATAGTACCGCGAACGCCCCAGAATCGAATACGCAATGTTTACCTCGTTAATTCATAGGATATAAAATTGTTAGCGCAGTATAGCAAATAGTCTATCAAATTAATAGAGTCGGCAATCGGTTATTTACGCGATTTATACATGATTTGAGCGGAAACTAAAAAGGCTCACTTGACGGTAAGCGAGCCTTATAGCGAGCCTAAATCTGCTAGTTTCTAGCTAGGTTTATTTAACAATACCCTCTCTACACTATCTAATAACTCTTGGGGCCCAAAAGGTTTAGTGATGTAATCGTTGACGCGGGCGATGTGCAGTCCAAGCACGCGATCAATACTTTGTGCTTTGGCAGTGACAACAATCACCGGAATATTCCGCATATCTTCGGATGCCTTCATTTTTTGATACACTTCCCAGCCGTCCATTTCTGGCATCATTAAGTCTAATAATACCAAGTCAGGATTTGTCTCGGAAATTCTGTCGAGGCCTTCTTGGCCTCCTACTGCTCCAACGACATCGAATTTATTGCGACCTAAGATGAGCTTGACTAACTCGATCATTTCGAGTTCATCTTCAATACAAACTACTTTCTTGCGATCTTCAGCCATATTTTTTGTCCTGTTGGTAGGATCTGGACAGTTACGCGATAAGGTTATCACAAGCAACCGGGCTTGTCTACTTTGCGGTAGTTCTATTGGTACTATATTACGAAAACAAATCACCCTACTCACGGCTTTAGGCTATTTCTGGCTCCATAGATTTGCTGGTACACTATAGGCGTTATGGTTCCTTTCTCTTTTTCCCACGTGGCCTATGCAGATGAATCAAGTTACAATATCGGCCGTTTTCCAGCCATCGCCCTCATCAGTTTGCCCCAGGCCCAAGTAGAAAAAGTTAATCAAAGCCTCGCTCTCATTTTGCAACAAGCCAATGTACGTGAATTCAAGTGGGAACGCCTAAATAGTGCCAAGAGCCGTTTTGCTGCCCTCAGCCTCATCAATTATGTTGTAAATAGCGCCGCAGACAAAGTACTACGAGTGGATATTTTGTCCTGGGACATGCAAGACGGCCGTCACCGTATCCCCAAATTAGACAAGATCGCCAACCTCCAGCGTATGTACTACCATCTTTTTCGTAATGTTCTCCGTATTCGCTGGCCAGATGATGCAGTGTGGCAATTGAGACCAGATGAACACACAGCAATGGCCTGGGATATGGTCATGGATTATCTGGATATGGGTAGTCTTAGCTGGGAACCTTCAGATAGGCTAGAGTTACGTCTCAAACGGGATTTTCAGATTCAGAAAATCCAGCCAGCCCAATCAAACCAAGAACCCCTAGTACAATTGGCCGATCTATTTGCCGGCTTAGGCTCATATTCACGGGCCTGTTATAGCCGTTATCAAACCTGGCAAAAACACCCATCAACATCCGAACTCAGCCACACTGATCGTGAGCGCTGCCGGATAATTGCTGAACTTGATCTGCGATGTAAAAAGCGCCGCCTTGGTGTCAGTCTTAAAACTCATCGGGGCTTACGTACCCTCAATCCTAAAAAACCCATCAACTTCTGGTGGTACATCCCGCAACACGACACTGACATAGCTCCGACCCGAGACTAACCAGGATGCAACGACTTATTCCCACTAAACATGCAAATATCAATGACGGCCGTTGGCTAAAACTGTCTGCAACACATTGATAGCTCGTTGATACTCCTCAATAACAATATGTTCATTCGGTGTGTGATCCAATCGACAATCTCCCGGCCCATAAGCCACAATGGGACAATTCCAGACTGGCCCTACCACATTCATGTCCGATGTGCCCGTCTTTAATTTGAGGCGCGGCCTGACCCCCGCTTGCCGTAGGGCCACCCGGAACTGCCGGGCCAATGAGTGACGGTTATCCGATTGATAAGCAGGCTCGTAGCCATAAGCCTTAATTGAGACCTCTGAGGTCTTCACGGTCTCTAAGTTCTTTTGTATAAATCCTGCCTTATCAAAAGCGGGCGGCAAACGCAGTCCCAATTTCATTTCTGCACGGTTCATCAAGCCATCACTGCTGGTGTGGAACTCACGAATTGAGGGCATTAGCTGATCAAAACGACGATCATGCCCTTCATTAAATCGGGCAGCGTATTCAGCAATGGCGTTCCAAAAGGAAACGGCCGTTTCCCCCACTCCTTCCTCTTGGCCCGCCGTATGTGCCATCGGCCGTTGACACACATAATCGATTAACAAACGCCCCTTATACCCTAGCGTGACCCCATCCCAACCACTTGGTTCACCAATAATACACATATCAGGCTGGTATTGTGCAGCCACAAGCCGTGCTCCCTTCGAGGTTGCAGACTCTTCTTCCACTGCCCCAATAACCACCGCCCGTGTCCCGGGCAACAACTCCGCCTGTGCCGTCGCCATCACAAAGGTTGCTAACGGCCCCTTCGCATCCACAGAACCACGCCCATAAAGACGGCCGTTTTCCACCCGCACATCAATCTCACCCGGCACCGTATCAATATGCCCCAACAGCACAATTTCCTGTGTAATCTGCCCCTCCGCATCAGGACACTCACGTATCCCAACCGCATTCCCGGCCTCATCCACAAACCCTGTAAAACCCAGTTCATTCATTTGTGAGACGAGGAAGGCAACCGCCATTTCCTCCTGCCCCGACAAACTTTGAATTGCCACCAATTCCCGCAGAAAATCTACTGCATCCATTTACTGAGCACCTTCCGTTAATACCTCGCCCAACGCACCTACTACCATATCCAAATCATCCCACGAGATATTTAGCGGTGGTAATAAGCGCAGCACCGTCGCTCCCGCCGTCAAGGCCATTATACCCCGTTCCATGAGCGCATTCACATAAGGCCTGGCACGTGTTTTCAACTCGATGCCAATCATCAAACCCAAGCCGCGCACTTCCCGAATTAACGGCGATTCCAAATCATATAATTGGGACAAAAGATAATCTCCCGACTGGGCAGCACAGGCCACGAGGTTTTCATTTTCGATAACGTCTATGGTAGCCAGAGCCGCAGCACAAGCCAAGGCATTCCCCCCAAAGGTAGAGCCATGCACACCGTAAGAAAGTCCACTAACGGCCGTTCCCAATCCCACCGCCCCCATCGGCACACCACCCGCAATCGCTTTGCCCAAGCAAAGAAAATCAGGATTCACATCAGCATGTTCACAAGCAAACCAGCAGCCTGTACGCCCAAAACCTGTCTGTATTTCATCCAGAATGAGCAGCACCCCCTGTTCATTACACAATCTACGCACGGATTGGAAATAGTCGTTGCTAGCTGTGCGAACACCACCCTCACCTTGTATAACCTCCAAAATGACCGCTGCCGTTTGCTCAGTTACGGCCGTTTCCATTCGCTCAATCTTTCCAAACGGCACATGCACAAAATCTGGCACCAAGGGCATAAACGGCTCCCGATATTGCTTCTTATGCGTCGCCGACAGTGCCCCCAACGAACGGCCGTGAAAACCCCGCATCGCTGCCACTATCTGTGTTCGCCCCGTGCTTAATCGGGCAAATTTTAAGGCGGCCTCAACCGCCTCCGTCCCCGAATTGCAAAGAAAAAAGCGATCAATCCCGTCAGGTGTCACCTGCGCCAAACGCGCTAGCAACTGGGCCCGTTGATCATTGTAAAACATCTCAGGACTCGTCATCAGCGTTTGTGCCTGCCGCACAATCGCTCTTGTCACTGCGGGGTGACAATGTCCCACATTAGCCACACCAATTCCCACCGTGCAATCAATGTATCGCTTCCCTGTATCATCCCATATATGCGCCCCTTGCCCCCGTACAATCGTTACATCCCGTTTGCTGTACACACCGCTACTGTGTTGGACTTCTAAAGTTTTTGAATCCATAATTTCAAAAAGCGATTGGCAAGTAGAGATTACCCGCCAATCACCGTCCCTTCTCCAGCCAATGCCTTACTGATCGGCCGTTCTATCCGCGCGTCACCTAACGTCACCCGCCTCACACCTGCCTGCAATGCCTCTTGAGCCCCCAACAATTTGATCCGCATTCGCCCTTGAGCATACTGATTACGAACGGCTTCAATTTCATCAACAGCAATATGTGACAACAACGACTCTTCATCAGGGAAGTCAGTCAAAATACCCGGTACATTGCTCAGCAACAATAACTGTTCAGCATCCAATGCTGCCGCCGTAGCAGCCGCCGCCCTATCCCCATCCACATTGATCGCCTCCCCCTCAAAACTAATAGCTGGCGGCGTCAGCACTGGCAGATAATCCGCCACTAACAGATGACCCAGCAACTCACTATTAACCTGTTCCACCTTGCCTGTGAAGCTATTGCGGAGGATACGCTGACGGCCGTTTGCCACCACCCGTATCGCTTTTTTACGTGACCCTTGCCATAAACGGCCGTCCATCCCCGACAATCCCAGTGCATTCACACCTCGCGCCTGCAACCGCTCCACAATTCCCTTATTCACCTGTCCACAATACACCATCTCAAAAATTTCCAGCGTCTGCCTATCTGTCACCCGGCTAGTATAGCCTGAGGGTGATGTTACAAATTGCGGTGGATGCCCCAACGCCGTCGCCACCTCATTCGTCCGCGCCGATCCTCCATGAATCAGCACCAGCCGCTGTCCACTGCCTACCAATCTTGCTGCATCATCACATACAGCGTCGAGATCAATTCCTTCGCTACCACCAATCTTTACCACTAGCATGTTTTCCCCTTTTGCAAGTTCAAAGACTGAAGATTAGAGTTGGGTATTTTCCTAATCTCCAATCTCTAAGGCTTTTTCGGAACTAACATAATCCCATTCAAACCGAAAAGGCCTTAAGCCAATCTGTAAGATTGGCCTAAACCTAAATTGGGTGAAGTCCCGCAAAACCAAGGCCTGTTGTTTCATCCCATCCCATCATCACATTCAAGGTCTGAACGGCCGTTCCCGCCGCTCCTTTCATCAAGTTATCCAGCGCACTCATCACCACCAGTCGCCTACTACTTTTATCCTTCTCAAAACCGACATCACAAAAATTTGTTCCCGCCAAAATCTTCGGCTCAGGATAACGGTAGATGCCCTTGCGCTCCTTCACCAAGCGAATAAACGGCTCCTGCCCATAAGCAGCCCGGTACAACCTCCAAATCTCTTTCTCCATTACATCCTCGTGCAGAAAAACATGAGTAGTGCACAAAACACCCCGTACCATCTCCACGGCCGTTGCCGAAAAATGCAACTCAAATCCACCTAACTCCTGCTCAATCTCCGCTTGATGACGATGCCCCGTTGGTGCAAACGAGCGCAAACTACCGCTTCTTTCTGGATGGTGACTGGCTTGGCTGTGGCTGTTGCCCCCTTCAGACGATCCTACCTTCAAATCCACAATCGCCCGTTCGATCAAACCAGCATAAGCCAACGGTGCCAAAGCTAAATGAACGGCCGTTGCATTACAACCCACACCACTCACATACCGCACCCCCCGCAAACTATTTCGCTTTAACTCTGGCAAACCATAAACAAACCGTTCTAGCCAATCAGGAGCAGCATGGGAACGGCCGTACCAAAACTCATACCGCTCCTCATCACGCAAGCGAAAATCAGCCGATAAGTCCACAATTCGCTCCGCCAATTCCACAAAACGATCAATCTGCTCCGCCGCGGAGCCATGCGGCAACGCCAAAAACAGCACATCACACGGGCGCAAATCCTCAATCAGGCAAAACCTTAAATCTGTTGCCCCACGTAAATTCGGATGCACCCCACGCACAAACTTCCCCGCCCACCGCTGCGACGTAACCTGCATCACCTCCACTTGCCCATGCCCTAACAACAAACGCAACAACTCACCCCCCACATAACCCGATCCACCAACAATACTCACCTGCATCACGAAGCCACTCTACTAACAATTGGAGAGTGGAGAGTAGAAATTGGTTCTTCATCCAATCTCCAATCTCTACCCTCCAGCCTCTCCTGGCCCACAGCCAACGCATATGCCACAATCCGTTCCGGAATATCCACTCCCGTTGGCGTAATACTATTACGGAACTCCATTGTGTAATTCACCTCATTCACCAGCAGTTCACCATTGCTCCGTTCCAACAGATCTACCGCCACAACACCCCCACCGACAGCCGCCGCCGCCGCCCGTGACAACGCATCAATCTCCGGCGTAATAGTGCAAACTTCGGCTCGTCCGCCACGGGCCGTATTCGTAATCCAATGCCGTGAATAACGCATAATGCCACAAATCGTCTCGCCACCCACCACAAAAGTGCGGATATCCCGTTCCGGCTTATCCACATACTCTTGCACATAAAAAATCGAATGGTGATACGAACCCAATGTGCTTTTATGCTCCAAAATCGCCTCAGCAGCCTCTCTATCATTCGCCTTTGCCAACAGTCGTCCCCACGATCCCACCGCCGGTTTCAGCACCACGGGGTAGCCCATCCTTTCCATCACATCTAAAGCTGATTCAAGCGTAAAAGCCACATGCACCACAGGTGAAGGCACACCATACCGCAACAGTGCTAAAGTTGTTTCCAGCTTACTCCCACAAATCTGGGCCACATGTGCCGAATTAACACAGGGAACACCAAATGATTCCAGGATTTGAACGGCCGTAATCGCCCTAGAATGACTCACACACCGCTCCAACATCACATCAAACCCCTGCCAATTCCCTCCCTTCTGCAAATCAAATCCAATCCGTCGCACATCCAACATCTCTGGCTCGATTCCCCGCGCTCGCAACGCTTGCACGATCAACTTCTCCTCCGCACGCACCCGTGAATACAATATGCCTACTCTCATTTCAACCTCCGGTTTTCAGTGTTCAGCAATCAGTGAATAGTAAGCAGTACATAGCACTAAATACTGCATACTGATCACGCTCCTACTCTCCCCAATCCTCTTCAATCTCTGGAGCCTCTGCCAACATAAGCGGCTCCAAATTCACTACCTCTAGCTCAAAACTACACTCTGGACATTCCAAAATCTCGCCTAACATCACACCGCCTTCCACCAAAACCTCACCATCACACTCCATACAAATTACTACTGCCATTTTTCAGATCTCCTTTATTTATTTTTGGCAAAAAAAAGCAGACTTATCACCATTCTGATAAGTCTGCTTCTAAATCAACAACTTCATGTGAAGTATCAACAATCAAGTAGCACTTACCAGAACCTCCTCTGGCTCAATCTCCTTCAATTGCTTCTTCTTCAATTCTCTAAACTCAACAAAATTTATACACATATCACAAATTGCATAAAAAAAAGCCCCTCTGCGTGTCAGAGGGGCTTCCATTCCAAAATTTAAGGCAAGCACACCCTACCAGACATAACATCGCTGACTTTGCTTCTTACCTTTCTTGCTCACATTTTTTACATTCATCATAGTAGTAGAGAAGTCTACCATCACTCCAATACGTGTCAACACATTCTGACATTTTCTGTTATTTTGTCCAAAAGGAATCCCCTTTTCCAAGTAGAAGTAGCCAAAAGTCTGTCACAAAAACAGATCTCAAGGAGATTTTGACGAATATTTGTCAAACTATTGATATTAAATAACCAAAACTACAGAAAATTTCGCAAAGGCATTGGCAAATATAGCTTATGTGAGAAATACAAGAATTTAACTGGTGCCTGGTATGCACCATCATTTATTGATTGGACAAAGCAAGGGTTTGATTGGTTAGAGAAATTAGAGATTGGGGCGAAACTAGCTATATCATTCAGAATTCAGCCACTTAATGTCATAAAACAAATATTAGTCATGGCGTTGGCCTCAGCCTCTGAACAGACCTTAAATTATCACCATGAGCTAAGACGCTTCCTGCTTAACAGAGAGGCACAATATTTGCCTCCTAAATATCTTGTTCACACTTACTTCAATAAGGATAGTCAGCCAAGATTCGCTTCCGATATGGTTATCACAAAAATAGATTCAGGCAGTATGTCTTATGTAGAAGCTGAAATAGCACTCCCATCTTTCGGTTATTCAATAACTAAGTCTATAAAAAAGAGACCGTCTATTCCCGAAATCGAGGAGCTCTGTGATATTATTTGGCTCTCAAATTTTGAATCCCACATTACGGAAACTGTTTATTTAAAAATTTCATTAAGAGAAACGCATGAACCCTTCCCATTAGATTATCGGACTAAAAAAGAAGTTGATGAACATCACAGAAAAATGGGTATTAAAAAGTGATGCTGAAAGGCGAACTACTTATAGATATTTGTTATCGTCCCGTTAAATATTGGTACATTTGAGCGGAATTGTGGTATATTTTCGCGGATTATGGTAAGTAATTGTTGTGCTTACGGACATTTGGTGGTAGCCGGAAACCCTTTTTATTGAACCGCTAACACCATGTCATCTTGACAGGAGAACATAGATGAACGCTGCTGTACTGTTGTTGAACGCCAGCTATGAGCCACTATCAGTCATCCCGAAGCGACGCGCTATGTCACTTATGTTGCGTGGACGTGTCGATGCAGCCACGGATGACAAAATTGCTGTTAGAGGTGCATCAACATCATTTGAAATTCCTACTGTGATCCGTCTGCGTCGCTACATCAATGTGCCGCGCCGAGGGGCACGATGGAGCCGCATGGGGGTTCTACGACGCGATGATTTCACTTGCATCTACTGCGGCATTCGTGTTGGAGAAGTACAGCGAGGGGCGTTGCTAAATCGCCATAGCTTCACGATTGATCACATTATCCCCACTAGTCGTGGCGGCAAAAACACTTGGGGTAATACCGCCTGTGCTTGCCCTATATGTAATCATCGCAAGGGCAGTCGCACTCCACATGAAGCAGGTATGCCCATGCGTTGGGAGCCCAAAATGCCCCGTGTGGATTACTTGGTAGCTTCTGGTGAAGTGCCGGAAGCCTGGAAAATATATCTGCGCTTCTGATATAGATGTTAGGCGAGTAAAAAAAGAGCATCCAGGTAATATCTGGATGCTCTTTTTTATTTTCTGCTGGCAGGAAACCAGCCAAATCCATTATTGTAGACAGATTTTCACTCCATCACAAAGGGCAAATATAGTTGCACTTGAACGAGATAAGGGTTATTGATAGCACCAATTTCGATACTGGCAGGAGCTGGGTTGTGGGTGACGCGGGCGTGAACTTCAGCGCGAATGGTATCGGGTGAAGGCCAATTACCTAAAGTGGCTGTGCTGGCAGCAATATCCTGAGCGGCTAAGCCCGTGACGAGAGGGGCAGCGAAAGATGTACCTAGACCATAAGCGTAATTGGTAGGGGAATTGGGATCCCAGCCAGTAGTACAATATTCAGGATGGGAATTGTCTATACATTGGGCAACAATGGCCGCCAGATCACAATTATCTAGACCACGCCCAGGGCCCCCACCCCAAATGGCGATTTCCCCTTCATTGGCGAAACAGGAAAGGGCATCGGCGTTCCAGGTAACGGCCGTTACCCCTAACACCACCTCATGCCGAGCCGGATAAAGCATTGGGAACGGCTCAGGGGCAATGGCCGAATCATTGCCAACTGCCGCCACCTGCGTAATGTTCAGATCATTAACAGCTGCTACAAACGCCGTCATCGCGGGCGGTGGTAAGGTCGGAGTGATCTCAGAAACAAAGCTGTAATTCATCACAACCCCGGCCAGCGTTTGACTGACGGCTAAACTTTCTGTGATGGCTTGACTGGCAGCCTGAATGAAGGTGAATTCATCTCCCAAACCACTGTCATTCAACACTTTCAGCAGATAATATTGAGCGTCAGGCGTCACATCCATCGCTGCACTGGCCACAAAGGTGCCATGTGCCGCAATAGACAACCCACCTACTGGCAATTCCGCTGGCAAGGCAATGGGATAGGAAACTGTGATAGGGATGCCTTGATAGCTTTCTTGAATAGTTTGCCCTGGGACTAGCGCGAAAGGCACAGTGTCAAAAATGAGGACACGGACATTTTTACCTGAACCACCAGCTCCAGCCATGGGCCAGGGCTGTGCTTGGGGTAGCAGCGGCCCGGCTGGACTACCAGCAATATAATCTTCGGATGGACTACCAACCATAACATGATTAGGCTGGGCAACCACGGTGGTTGCTATGTCATTAATCGCGTCCACACGCACTGTTACTTGTTGCTCATTCGTAATAGGGTAGAGACGAATTTGCTGATTATCACCACAATCTGGGGAATCGGTAGGAAATTCTAAATCAACAATCTTTGGCTCGCCTAAACCGGGCAAATTGGTCACTATCTGAACAATATTGCTACACGAGCCTGTCAGCACCAATTGTGCTGGCACAAAAGAAAGCCAATCCAAATCTGTATGCTCAACTGCCACATCGTGAGCGGCAGAGGCATCTATGATTTGGCCCAATATCTCTTGTCCCTCGTCGTTTCTTGTTGTTATTTCATAGAGATGGAGGGCTAAATTGACGGGCAGTGTAGGAAAATATTCTACGGGGGCTTCAGCAAGGTAACTTGACGGGTTTGGATAACGGCGTAACAGCTTGATTTGCCGGCTGTCCACAAAAGGTGTGGCGAGGCTATCTACTTGATCGGCGACTCCAATCAAAGCTACGTTCCGAATCCGGCCTTGCACGATGACAGTTGCAGTAGCTGAGGCGGTGGCCTCGTCCCCAGAGGTAGCATTCGAGGATATCCAGGTTGCTGTATTAACGGTGGTATATTGGATAACGGCCGTTTCCATAAACAACATATCCTCTCCTGGTGGCACATCAAATTGGAACCCCTCCAATAGCAAGCCCAACTCACTATCCGCCAACGTATGCAAAGCCAAGGGCACATCACCGATATTGCGCATGTGGTAACAATAGGTCACTTCTGTACCATACGTAACCGTAATCATCTGGGTTGGCGCACATTGGCCGGGCACATGGCTAACTGTTTTAGTCAGTTCAATCAGAGCCACCGTGGGCACATAGGAATAGACCATTTCCAAACCCACAACAAGCAAAACGAACACAGCCAAAAGCATAGTTAAGGCCAACGTACTCATTCGATACCAATACACAGTCATGATTACCTCTAAAGTGGCAAAGAGATTGAGGGCTAGAGGTCGCCCCAGCCCTCAATCTCTAAGATTATTCAGGCTTACTGATGAAAGGCAGATAAGTATAGTTAAGCTCCGCCGAACGAACGAGTACAGAGGTCACAGCATCAGGGATTCCGTCCTGATCTACGTCTAATTCAAACAGTATATCCGATAATGTGTCAGAGATATTTTCGGTAAATTGAACGTCAACTTCAATAACGGCCGATTCTCCTCGGTCTAACGTCAATTCTCCCACCACATCCGCACCTGGCAGCAATCCATTCAAACGAATCACCGGATCAAGATCATGCCCTGGGGTCATGGCTGTGACTGTATAACTAACTGTTTCACCAGCGAGCAAAGAGCGCATCAACCCTGGCGGTTGCAAGGGCATGTTGTTGGTCACCGTAAAACCAACCGCTAAAGTAAAGCCAAACGGAACTTCGCCAATACCCTGGTTCACCACTGGAGCTGTCCACCAATCCAACATCGGCCATAAGGCGGCATGACAGCCAAAGCTTTCACCTGTTGCCAGATTGGTTACAATGGCCTGAATAACAGCCCGATGTTCCGCACCGGCGGCAAAAGCAGGTGGATAATCTACCCGCACATCTACTGTCCCAAACTCATTGGGATTCAGCGTGATGGGCAAAGGCGTGAGAACCTCGAAGGTTGTTGAGCCATCGACATCCGAAGGGAATATGGTTCCAGCGGGCAAGCCAATCATGTGGACAGTATATCCCTTTTCGGGCATATCAGAGGCGTTAAAGATATAGACTTGTGTTTCCAAGAATTCCTCGTTTAAGAAGTGATTGTCCCAAGGCATGATGCAAAAGTCATCTTTGCCCTGCTGCCAATTGCCAAAGTCTAAATCATGAATTTCCTGACCCTGGTCAACTTCAACTTTATGGGTACTGGCAGGCGTTGTTTGTGTCCAACCAGACAAAAAGTGATGCAGTTCAGCCACATGATATGTACCTGGGAACAGATCCATAAACCAATAACGGCCGTTTTCATCCGTCTCCGCACGAATCACCGTGCCATTCTCAGCCTGTAATAAAATCGTCCAACCAGGCAACACAGGTTCATCCGCGTCTTGCACACCATTACCATTCAGATCATGGAACTTTGTCCCGTGCAAGCTGCTCGGCACAGGATCCCAGTTACCAAAATCCATCTCCGTAATTGTCTGGCCAGCACCCAACTGTACCACATGCACCCCTTCAGGCGGATAGGTTTGTTGCCAACCAGCCTCATGCACCTCGGCAATCGTGTATTCACCAGGCATCAAATCCATAAACCAATACTCGCCGTCCTGGTTCGTCACCGCATCTGCAATGAAATCTCCACTCTCAATAATAATGCCCCAGCCAGGTATCCCCGGTTCAGTCGGGTCTTTCACGCCATCACCATCTTGATCATAAAACTTCATACCATGTATCTCACCTGGTTCTGGTTGCCAATTGCCAAAGTTCAGACCATCGATCACCTGACCCGACTCTAATTCAAGGTAGTGGAAACCAGCTTCGGGGAAAGTTTGTTGCCAGCCATCCTGCATATTCTCAACCACAAAATAAGCACCAGGCATCAAGCCCATAAACCAATAATGACCTTGATCATCTGTCACTGTCTCGCTAATCGTGCCCTGATCGTCTACCTGCAACCTGATGACCCAACCAGCTAAACCAGGCTCATTCGTATCTCTATGTCCATCTCCATTTAGATCGTGCCATTTCAATCCATGTATCTCACCAGGGTTCGGCTGCCAATTACCAAAATTGACATTCTCGACCGTGTCTCCAGGCCTAAGCTCAACGGTATGATGGGTTTCAGGGAAGGTTTGCTGCCAATCATCCCGCTCCTCTTCCCAAATGCCATATAGGCCTGGTGGTAAATCCATAAACCAGTAATGGCCTTGGGCATCAGTAAAGGTATGACTAAAGATGTCATTACCTTCAATGAATATTTGCCAGTTAGGCAAACCAGTTTCATTGTCATCAAAGTGACCATCTCCATCTAGATCATGCCATTTTGTGCCATGAATGCTGCCAGGGGTATCTAGATAATTGCCAAAATCAAGACCGTCAATCGGTTGGGAAGGCACATAACTGACTTGATAATACCCATCAGGTGGCCAGGTTTGTACCCAGTCTGGTTGCATCACTTCTTCAATGGTATAGGTGCCAGTAGCAATATCCATAAACCAATAATGGCCCTCAGTGTTGGTGGTGGTGCTGAGAACCTGCCCTTCCCCCTCCAGAAAGATTGTCCAGCCAGGCAAGGTTGGCTCATCAGCCTCTCGGATGCCATTTCCATTGAGATCATGCCATTTAAGGCCATGCAGCCCGCCATCTCCGCCTAGTATGGCAGGTGCTGACTCTCTTACAGGTATGGCCCCAATTGGCGTAGCCAAGGATAAGAGGAGGAGAGTGATAGCGGCTATGCTGAAGATTAGAATAAAGGGAAGTATCAAACGATTAAATTTTAGGGGGTGTGTTGAGGGGTGGGATGAGGGAGTATGTGAAAGTTGAGACATATTTTCTCCTTCGCGAGTGTGCTACTGTCGAACAGTAGCGCAGTCAGCTTCCATTTTTGAACAGTTATGACAGCTAAAATGCCTTTGCATACAGACGGGAGTGGGTTACATGCTCTAATACCTCCTTTTACAGATTATCTATGTAAACGGCTATTAAATTGTTTTTCCGGTATGGATTAGAGGGGAGCTGTTTCACCGACGAGGAAGAAGGGGGCCCAGTAATAGGGATGGCTGTAACGGCCGTTTTCCCCACAAAATTCTCTCTGTGTCAATCGCAAAGCAGCACCTTTGCTGTGTCCTTCAGCTAGGCGCTGATAAAAAGAGCACATAAATTGCATAGTAGAGGCATCATTTACCTGCCACAAACTGAGAAGGAGCGAAGCCACTCCCGCATAGAGAAAAGCCCGCATGAGACCCAATAACTCATCACCACCAGATACCACACTGCGCCCCGTCTGGCAAGCACTGAGCGTCACCAGGGAAGCCGGCAGACGCAAATGAAAAATATCGAGTGTATTGAGCTGACCATTGGCCAAAGTGAGGCCAGAAAAGAGAGGGTTTGCCTGATTAAAATCGCCATGTGTGGCCAAATGCAACACACGTGCCTGATGGCTTTGTTGCTGAAACTGTTCAAGGGTGGCAACTGCTTGCGTATAAACACGGCCGTTTAGCAGACCAGCTACAAGCTCGGCTTCTTGGGGGGCATGAGGCAAACGGCCGTCACAATCATAACCAAAAGCCACCATATCGCCCTCAGCAGGCGGCCGATTCCCATAATGCAGTAAACTCGCCGCAGGCAAATAGCTCACTTCATACTTTTCAATCAGATACTGACGACCGTCATGCAAAGCCTGGAACGGCAAATAATGAAGAACGGCCGAATGAGGCACAATCAGCAGCTTATCATAAGCCACCATGTCATTCTGAATCGGCCGCAGCAACAGATGATACAAGCGTTTCAACTGCTTCTTGGCTCCAGCCAGCAGCGCATCTGTGGCTCCAGCAGTAGCTGCCTTCAAATTGACCTGTAAAAAGCGGCTGGGCTGCACCAGTTGACGATAAGCGCCAGGTAACTGGCAGACCTTGACAGCTTGAGACGACACCAAAAGAACAATCAATTCGCCATGCACCACAAAAAACTCCAACAGCAAAGTATCATCAGCCAAATAGGGCTGAATCGGTTCTGTGCGCACGCTTAATAAAGCCGCCTCACGGGCATAAGCCGCATTTCGCACCAGTAGTTCATGCCAGGCATCTGCAATTTGCTTTTCCAAGGCTGCCAAACGCGCCTGCAAATCAACCTCTGCTTCCTGGCTGGCTGCCAAACGACGATACAGTTGATTGCGTCGGTCGCGCAAATGCTCTAGCCTAGCGACCAACGGCCGATCACCATCATCACGGGGCTGAATTCGCAAATCAAGGCGATGGGCCACCAAATCCACCAACGCCCGCGATTTGGTGCGTTCCACATATTGCAAAGCCTCGTTAGGTTGACCAGCTTGCAAACAAAGGGCCACACGATCCTCATAGATACGGTTTTTATCCAGCAAAAAATCAGCGCGGAACTCAACCATCAAACGCCCTCTTAGCTGCTCCAACTGGTGGATACCCTCATCCAACTGCTGCGCCGCCATGGTAGTCAGCCCCTGGGCCTGAGCCACCAAGCCAAAAATATGATGCGCCTGGTAGTTGAGCCAAGGTACAGATTGCCTTTCACCCACTACCAAGGCATTCTGAGCCAATGCAGCCGCTTCATCATAGCGTGCTAGAGCGACAGCGGCACGAGCGGCCAATAAGTTAGCCTGGGCCGCCTGGAGAGCGTGCTGATGCCGCTGAAAGGTGGCAACACAGGCAACGGCCGTTGTTAGGCTGCTCTCATATGCCCCTCGATGATAATTTATAGCGGCCGTTTCTAAATCAACCCTAGCCACCCCGACTTCATTGTCCACTTTCGCAAATAGCTGGCGGGCTGTAGCCAGGGCGGCTACAGCCCGCTTATATTGACGTAAACCAGCATAGGCTGCCGCCTCATCCAGCCAAGCCTGAGCAACTTCATAGGTGAGGCCCTGCTGCTGACACTGCTGACGCACCTGCTCTGATTTTTGTAAAACGTCTCGAAAACGGCCGACCTGCAACAACAAATCACTGACAAACCGTTCTACCAAGATGGCATAACTGGAACGGCCGTCAGCCAAAAACAGAGAGCGCACTCCATCAAAAAGCGACAGAGCTTCATTGTATTGCCCTAACCAAAAGCGCGTAATCGCCTGACTCATTCGGGCTTGGGCAGCCCCCACCAGCTGGTCGCGTTGGCGAAATAGTTCTTCTGCCTGGCGGCTGGCCTGCAAAGAGTCAGGCAACTGTCCCAAATCGCGCAGTACATTGGCTCGGTTCATCATAATACCCGGTCTTTCTCTTTCAGCCCCCGTTTTCTGACAGATGGCCTGGGCCTCATCAAGCAGGACCAAGGCTTGTTGACCCTGGCCCAAGCGGCGATGAATATTAGCTAAATTGAGCAAAAGACCAGTGAGGGCGGGCCACTGTTCATGGGCTAACAATGTTTGGCGTAGAGAACGGCCGTGAGTCACTGCCTCTTCATAACGACCCAGCAAATATAACCCACCGATCACCCCAATCTGGCTCTGAGCCGCCTCTACGGGACGCTGATGAATTTCATAGATAGCAGCCGCTTGTCGGTATTGCTCAATGGCATCCTGGCTGCGCCCCTCGCCAATCATCAGTACATTGCCTAAGGCCCGCCGCCCCAAAGCCTCGGGCACATCCTGTTGGCTCAACTGAGCCACAGCCAGCAGCAGATGGGCCAATTGACGAGCCTGTTCTAGGTCTGTGCGCAAAAAGTGATCCACTTGCTGCTTCAAAGCAGCGGCAACAGCTTCTGCCCAAACGAGGTCTTGCAGAGCAGAACTATTCTGCTGCAGATAATGCCGCTGCTCAGCTACAGAGGGCAGACCCAGCAGGCGATCTATGAAGTCTTGCAAGGCAAGAGAGGGATTAGGTGCCAATTTTCAGATCAGGGATGTGAACGGCCGTTTCTCCATGCTGAAGAATCAATTCATACACCCCCGCCTCTACACCAGTTAGCATAAAATGTCCATCCTCATCACATTCGGTTTGATAACCAGCCTCTGGTGCGCCGGTCAGCCACAAGGCGACAGGCGCAGTCGCCCACTCGCCGCCAGTCGCAACCCCAACCAGGGCATATAAAGCAGGTGCATCGAGATCGCTATCTATAGTCAGCGTCACTTGCATCTTACCCACTTGGTAAATACCCGATTGCTCACCACGAACCCCAGCCACTTGCCAGCTATGCGACGGCAGAAGTTGAGCAATAAGAATATTGACCTGCTCTTTTAGGCTAGGAGACGGCCGTTTCTGTGGCCCTAATGCCGCCAAAAAAGAGGTCAGGCCCTCATGTTGTTGGGCAGCATGGGGGTGTCGCTGCAAATAAGTAGCGACGACTTGGGCACGATCAGGTGGCAAAAGCCCCAATTCATATTCTCCAATTTCCAGATGAGTCGGCCGTTTTGGTGGTTCCATGTTTGCTATCATATTCTCGGTTGTCATCGTGTTACCTCTTCCTATCTCTTCATGAGTATCAACGAACAAATCGCGCCTTTTCCGGCATCAAAATCAGATGGAAGCGGCCGTTCTTTCCAAACAATCCTGCAAGCTTACATCGCGCCGAAACCGAGCCAACATATTCTCCTTCAAACGGTAAATTTCCCGCACATCTTGAAAAAGATTTGCATACAAAGCATAAATCTGTCTCGGCTTTAGCCCCTCCACAAAAGAGGCATCTGCTACCAGTCGCTCCCGTTCATCCGCAAGGCGAGACTCCAAACAGTCCCATACAGACTCCATATCCATAGCCGGCATATCCGACTGCATCAAGTCCAATACCAATGGCTCCTCCACCGGCTTCGCTAGGATATCTTTGACCACACTATCCACGCACATTTGCAAATAGCGCAGCAACTTGGGCAAGCAATCCCGCGGCACAGGCGGAAATCGGCGTAATTTCTGGGGATCATGGGCAAAAGCCAACCACATCTTTTGTAAGGCCAGATCAGCTAAGGTTTCAGGCTTTTCGGCCGTGGCTGGGAAAAGTGGATGCCGCTTGACCCAAAGTATTACCTGGGAACGATAAATTTGATGGACAAAATTCCAAGTTTGTTTACTACTCTCTGCCGTAGGATCAGCTAGAGCACGCACAAATAGCACATGGCAAAAACGAACATCTGAGGACAAGCCCTGCCAAAACCGTTCGGTTTGGTGCTGGCAGTGATGGGCTAAAGCCATAGGAGAAAGGGCTTCAATATCGGTCATTTTAAGAATTGTAACATGCTTATTTTTATTGGGCAGAATCCATCTGACGTGTTACACTCATATCCCGGTAATTTATTGGCAATGGAGAACATAATGCCCACTCTTATCGGATCAAATCACATTTGTGCTGCAAAGCATGATTGTGCCATAAGTTTCATGAATTAATGAAAGCCCGACCCATTGGATCGGGCTTTTTTTTGGAAAGATAAGGAAAACAAGATGAGTGAATTGGGGTTGTTCGCCGGAGCCAGCCCAGAGCATATAGCCTATTTACCCGCTTTGGCTCCCTATGCTGTGGCCCTCAAGATTTATCTGAATGACACCTTTGGCCCTTTACGCGTCGAGGATGTGCCTACTCTGATGGCCTGTTTTCGTGATTGGCCGCGTGAGAAGATGATTGCCATGCACGCCGAAAAGCAAAGCGTGGCCGTGGGTATCGGCTTAGCCACAACGTTTGATCGCCCAGTTCATTTTTGCCACATCAGCCGTCGGGAGGAAATTGAGCTAATTGCGAGCGCCAAACAGCATGGTTTACCCGTCACATGTGAGGTCGCACCGCATCACCTTTATCTGACGCAGGCAGATACGGCTCGCTTGGGCGCTTTGGGCGATATGCGCCCTGTACTGGGCACAGCCTCGGATGTGGCTGCCCTGTGGGAACATTTGTCGGATACGGTTGATTGTATCGCCACCGATCATGCGCCACATACGCTAACGGAGAAGGCAGGGGACACAGTCCCTCCCGGTGTCCCTGGCTTGGAAACGTCGTTGGCTTTGATGTGCACTGCCGTTCACCACAACCGCCTCACACTAGACCGACTCATTGAACTGATGGCCTCCAATCCCCGCCGCATCTATGGTCTGGCCGAACCACCTGACACTAAAGTGATCGTAGACATGACACCCACCACCCTCAGTAATGAAGGCTTGTACACAAAATGTGGCTGGACACCATTCGACGGCATGGCAGTAGTGGGCCGAGTAAAACAGGTTGTGCTACGGGGGAAAGTAGTGGTGGAAAACGGCCGTGTCTTAGCCGAACCCGGCAGTGGGACAGTTTTAAATTAGAGGTGTTCAGGTTACTGAAAGGCAACTTCCCAGAGATTCTATCTACTAGTTAGCTTAAGGGCTGAGCCTCCGGGAGAATAATTCATAAAGGAGAATGTAAAATGGAAAAAGTATTGGAACCGTTGTTTAATTTAGATGAAATAGCGAACGGCGAGGTGCATAGCAATGGCCTCTCTGGAATGGATATTCTTTCTGTTTCCCAATTTGGGGCTGCCAAATTAGAGTATATCTTCACCCGTGCCCGCGAGATGCGGGAAATGGTTAAACGTGTAGGTGGGGTCGATTTGCTCAAGGGACACGTCTTAGCCTGTATCTTCTATGAACCCAGCACCCGCACTAGTGCCTCCTTCATCGCCGCTATGGAGCGGCTGGGTGGCAGTGTCATACCCATTACGCAAGGTGTGCAATTTAGCTCAGTGAGCAAAGGGGAAACCTTAGCCGACACCATGCGGGTTCTAGAGCAGTATGCTGATGTCATCGTCCTGCGCCATCCAGAAATCGGCTCAGCCCAATTGGCAGCAGATTATGCCAGTGTGCCTGTTATCAATGCTGGGGATGGGCCTGGGGAGCATCCTACACAAGCATTGCTCGATCTATTTACGATTCGGGAGGAGTTGGGCCAAGTAGATGGCCTAAAGATCGCTATGGTGGGTGACTTACGTTACGGTCGCACTGTTCATTCCTTGACCAAACTCCTGCTGCAATATGATGTCAGCCTGCGTTTTGTCTCACCTGAAAGCTTACGCCTACCACTCAATATCATGAACAAGGTCATTGACGCAGGCAAGCCTGTGCGGGAAACACATGATGTAGCCGATGTGATTGAAAATGCGGATGTACTTTATGTGACACGGGTACAAAAAGAACGGTTTTCTGACTTGTCCCAATATGAAGAGGTGAAAAACTTTTACGAGATCACACCGGAGCTGATGGCTAAGGCCAAGGAAAAGATGGTGGTCATGCATCCGCTACCTCGTGTGGGCGAAATCCATTATGTGGTGGATGATGACCCCCGCGCCGCCTATTTCCGCCAAGTGCAAAATGGAATGTATATTCGTATGGCTTTGTTAGCGGCCGTTCTGGGCAAGGCCTAAACTTATCGGCGCGAAGGGGGTTGGAGACTGGAGGTTGGAGACCATTTCATCTTCAGTCTCTAATCTCTAGGCCCCAGAAGCTTTTCACTCTCTTAAAATAGTCTCATCAGCCACTTTCATTGGCTCGGAGCTCTCATTGGTCAGCCTCACCTCACCATAACAGGAAATATCGCGGCCAAAGTAAAAATCACCATTCACCTCAAAATGAGCACAATTGAACAAAGAGGGGGTACCGTGCGGAAAGCGTCTGTCTAAATCTGTGACAAACTTGTAATAGCGCTCATCGAGGCGAACGACAAAGCGGCTTGTGGGGCGATCATCCCTGAGAACAATGTGAAAATCATCGGTGAGCCTATAGGCATTGGATCGGACAGCTAGCAGGTCTTCGCTGCGTTTGACAGGAGCAAAACGAGAGCGGGGCACACGTATGGCTTGGGCCTTATCGAAAACGGAAACGGCCGTTCCCATAGCCGTTTCCACTTGATAGACAGGGGTCGAGTCTGGGTTGCGGGGGTCTACTGTCTTGGCATTGCGAATCATCGGCAAGCCCAACTGATAATTGCGGGCCACCATTACCTCTTTGAGGGTAGGCAAGTGCAGCCATAAATTATTGGTGTTGAAGTATTTATGCCGGGAAATATCCTGGAAAGTATCTAAATCTGCTTCAGGACATTGGGCAACTTCTCGCAAGAGCAGACGGCCGTCTGCCTGCCGTGCCAAATGCCCTCCTTTACGATCCATCTCTGTGCGGTCGGCCACTTCCATCATGAAGGACAGTCGCTGTGCCGCAAAGTAACCCAGAATAGCCTTGTCTACCACCGCGCCCAAATTGTCCGCATTAGAGACAAAAGCATATTCATAGCCAGCAGCCAAAAAGGCATCCAATGTGCCACTGGTAATCAACGAAATATAGATATCGCCATGTCCAGGGGGACACCACTCTAATTCGGGGCTATCAGGCCAGATAACTGGATTTAAGTTAGCTCGTGTCACTTTGGGCACTTTATGCTGCACAAAATCCAAAGGCAAATCGCCCCATAGGTCGGGATATTTTTGCAAAAGGGCCAAAGAATCTTCCCGTGTAGCAAAGCTGTTCATAAGGAGGAGAGGAATGCCCATCTGTAAGGTCTG
The DNA here is from genome assembly GCA_965223555.1 of Promineifilaceae bacterium (SeqCode). Classification (GTDB taxonomy): domain Bacteria; phylum Chloroflexota; class Anaerolineae; order Promineifilales; family Promineifilaceae; genus CBDCWU01. Next base: position 243,550 of record CBDCWU010000005.1, on the reverse strand, counting down.
GTTGGCAATAATGTCTAAAAAAGTGAGGCCCTCTTTAACCATGAGGAGCGATTTGGCCTGTTTTAGGCCCATACTCGTGCCCAGACCCCCATTGAGCTTGATAACGGCCGTTTTCGGCAAGACTCGCTCACCAGTCTGCACATAATCATCCGACAGCAAATCTGCATCCGGCAGATCGGACACAGGCTGAATATCCCTTTCGGGAATCAACCCCGTTTGGCCAGCCCTAAGCTGATCCACATAAAAAGAAAAAGAATCAATAAAAATAGGCGGCAAACCTTCAGCAGTCATCCGCTCTACAAATGGTTTAAAATAATCTGTTGTCATCATACCTCACGATACACTGTCTGTTAGGCTACGCAATAAGGCTCGGGCATCAAGGTCATTGGGGTTAGCCTGAATCGCCTTTTTGAACCAAGCAATGGCCTTTTTTGTCTCTTTACGATCACGATATATCAAGCCGATATTATAGGCTACATTGGGCGCAATGGGATCGGCGGCCAAGGCGCTTTCAAAAGCGGCAATGGCTCGTAACTGATCCTCACTGCGAGCTAAGACAGGATTGCCCAGATAAGCCGCACCCAAATTGGTCCAAATCATAGCCTTAGCTGGATATTGCTCACTCATTGGCTCTAAAAGGGCCACTGCCTTGCGAAATTTTTTGGTCAGTATATAAGAACCACCCAAGTTAAGAGCAGCATCCATATGCTCAGGAGCCAGTTTATGAGCCTGTTCCAGGAACGGCCGTGCCGCCGTTGGCTTGCCCTGATGTAATAATTGTGTACCTTTGCGAAATAGCTGTTCAAAATCCATCGTTTCATTGCCTCTGCCAATATCCACCCTCTACCATCTTACAATGGTTTTCTGACTATTAACAAACTTGTTAAACCTAAACCAGCCAACAGCAAGATGAACCATAAGCCATTTTCTTGCAAAAATTGGGACAATGGCGAGCGAGGCTGTTGGTCACGCAGCCAGGCTTGGTTCAGTTCAGCCAGAGAAAGGGAAAGCGACCGTTCTGTGCCCGATTGACAATCAGCGCCATCAGCATAGGTGGCCAGAAGATCACGCAACTTTTGCGTACCATACTCCGCCCGAATATAGTGAACCAGCGATTGGCTTTGGGCATAAGCGAGCAATATCTGTTGATCGCCAGTGGGTAAGGCATCACAAAGTTGATGGAAGGGAATTGTGGTTTGATTGGCAACGGCCGTTGCCAAGACCGTTTCATAGGCGGGGCGCGGCGATAACTCCACCAGTGAGGCCACACCTTCATTCAACCACACGGGAATACGCTCATAATCTGCGGGCATCGTTTGATAGAGATAAAAATGTAGCATCTCGTGGGCCAAGCTCTGGCCTAAATCGGTGGCAGCAGTACGAACATTAACGGCCGTTACCAAAACAACGCCTAACTCCGGCGCAGCATGAGCACCTACCCAATCGCGCCCCGTCAGCCGCAAGGCTGCTCTCAGGTCGGCCGACGTGGGGTAGATGTAAATTGACAGGGGTAAGGCTTCGGGCACGGGGACAAATTCTTGCAAATGGGTATGGGCTTCAGCCACCACATCCAAAGCAATTTGACCCAAATCAGGCCCATCGCCTGTCCAATAGACAATACTGTTGCCTTGAGCCAGGTTTTGCCACTCAAATTGATTATCGACATAGACAAAGTTTTGTTCCGGTGTGCGAATTTCACTACCGTCAACCGTCTCTAACACCCACCAATAGGTCATTGTGGTGAAGGGAGCCAAGCGTACCACTGATAAATCTACCTCGTGCAAAACCTGAAAACCAACGGCCGTTTCCGTCACAACTTCCATTTTGCCCACATAAGTGCTGTTAAATTCAGGGGCTTGAAAAAAGAGGGTGGCCCTTTCCATAACACCATCAACACCATCACTCTCACCCATCAAGCGGAAAATGAGTAGCTGCCCAAAGCTGTAAGAAACATCCGTCTGGAAGGGTGATTCGGCCGTTTGTGCCCTAACTGCTCCATCAATTAGACTTAAACTCAAAAACAAAATCAGAAGAATCACATATCGTTTCATGTTTTACAAACCCAATAAATTGATCGTCAAAGCTAACGTCAACGGACTGAGCAAAGTGGCCACAACAACGATACTGGTAACGGCCGTTGGCTGCAAATCAAATTCCGTGGCCAAAATAATAGAGATCACTGCTGGCGGCATACTCGCTTCAATAATTGATGTGGCTCGACTCAGGCCCTGCAAATTAAGCACCGTTACCCACACAAACGCCAATAGCGGGCCTAACAACAGCCGCAGCGTCACAGCCGGAATGGCTAAACGCAAATGAAGTTGGCCCTGTAAATCCGCCATCTGCATGCCCAGCACCAAAATCATCACTGGAATAGCCCCCGCCCCAGCCACTTCAATACCCCGCATAAGTGGCACAGGCACTGGCACCTCAAAACGATAAACGACCACAGCCAAGACGGCCGCATAGACCACAGGCAATCTGCCTAACTTAGCCAACGTTTGTCGCCAATTCAATTCACCCATCGAAGCCAAAAAGACGCCTATTGTGTACAAAACCAGCGTACTCGTCACATAATAAACCATCGCTCGAGCCAGGCCATCATCGCCATAACGCAGCCGATTTAGCGTCAGGCCATAATTACCGCCATTGACAAACATTAGCAAGATCATCAAAGCCACTGTATCTCGCCGCTCAAAGTGCAGTAGCCGGGCCACCACAAAGCCTAACAAGGCCATACCCCCAATGGCCAGCACCGCAAAAGTAGCTAAATCTACCAACTCCTCGCTGGGTAATTGAGAATTCACCAACAAAGAGAAGACTAAACAAGGACTTAGACAATAAAAAACGGCACTGGAAAGTGTCTGTTTGTCCAAACCTCGCCAACGCCGTAAAACAAAACCAAAACCAGCGACCAAGAAAATAGGGAAGATGTTTTGGGTCAGTACTTGGATAATGCTCGCCATAGGGACTGTATAAATGAACGGTGCTTATCCTTCACCGTTCGCATGGCCTCCCGTCTCTGCCTCCCCAATATGAATTAGCTCCAATTGCTGAGTTAACCACGTCATTTCAGCCAAAGCTTCCTCAATAGTCTCGTGCAGATTGGCAAAGGCTTCATCCTCTAATAAACTCATCAAGATTTCTTGCGCTTCTTCGCTGCCAATCTGGCCTAAGGAAGTAATAGCAACAAGAGCGATATCCTCATCATCTTCCCCAGCTATCTCTGCCAACTGTTCTACGGCATCGCTACTGCCAATCAACCCAGCTGCGCGGGCGGCTTCAGCCCGCATGTCGGCTTCCAAGTTATTCATTTCTTGCAGGATTATGGGCATCCAACGCGTGTCAGCATTGCTACCCATAGCAAAAACGGCACTTTGGCGCATTTCGGCCAAGGGGTCTTGATAAGCGGTTTCAATCAGCTCAATTAGGCGTGGATAGTTAGCGGGGGCCATCGCTTCTAAGGCGGCGCATTTGACAGATACGGCCGTTTCCTCCGCCTCATACACCTGCAATAACCTTTCAACAATACGGGGCGAAACTTGGGATGACACCTCTCCCCATTCCGACATCAACACAAAATGGGCCAAAGCCGCCGCTGCCGCCATCTGTACCTCGACACTTTCATCTGTCTGGAGCAATTTCATAATGGGGTCTACCAAAGACACATCTGTTGTATCCCAAAGACCATCCAAAGCTGCCACCCGCACTGGAACCGCTTTGTCATGCAAAAACTCCCTAAAATAGGGGCCAAAATCCACTACAAAATTTTCTTCAGCAATATCTGCCATATGTCGTACAAGCACTTGTCGTCGCTGACTTGAAGCCTGCGTCCACTTTTGCCAGAATCTAGACAGATCATCTGCTGGCACATCTGATAGACGATAGAGTAAAGGAACCGAGACATCCTCATACTCAAAAAGTGCGTCTAAAACCTCAGAAAAAGGCAATGTTTCATCATTCATCATTGTCACTATCCTTGTCATCCAAAAAAATCGCCGACCCTCTCCGGTCGGCGATAATATGGCTCTCACATATTTTGTTAGTAAACATCAAAAAAGCACAGAAGCCAATTCATTGCGATAAGTTTGCGTCAAGGCATCATCATTGCCTAACAGCTCAAACAAGCTCAACATCACTTCTTTGGCCTCATTGTTCCGATACCGCTTATCTTGTCGCAGCACCTCTAACAAGCCATCCATGGCTGCTGCAAAATTGCTGCGTGTTAGCAAACGCGCCACATGTCGATACTGTAACTCTAAATCGGGGGTAGTCTCTGCTTCGGGCACAGTGATTGTCCAACAAAGATATTTCGCCAGAGGCATGAGCTTTTGCGCCTGCATAAAGTCTTGCCCATCATGGCAGCGGGCCAGCCACTCTTGCGCTTCACAGCCATCACCTTGAGCCAGCAGAGATTTAGCCAATCCTAGAACGGCCGTTACCTGCCGTCCATCCTCCTCCAACAACTCTCGAAACGCTTGTTCCGCTTCTGCCCAATGGCGCGTGGCCAGTAAACTATTCGCCTCAGCCAGCACCTTATCCTGCTCACTAGGCGCAATGCCCTGAACAAATTGACGCACACGTGGTTCAGGCTGTGCTCCTACAAATTCCGCCACAACCTCACCATCGCGAAATGCCTTCACGGCCGGAATACCCTGCACCTGATAGCGCATTGACAAATTTGGACTATGATCTACATTCACCTTGGCTAGAATGAATTCATAATTGGGATCATGGGCCAACCGTTCTAAAATAGGGCCAAGCATTCGGCAAGGCCCACACCAGGGTGCCCAAAAGTCTACCACCACCGGAATATCATGGGATCGTTGTATCACATCCCGTTCAAATGTATCTTGGGAAACTTCAATAATATTCTCAGAATCCAACATGCTCTATTTCTCCACCGCAATCAGTATGCGGTAATTAGAATTGTTCCTTCCTACATTGTACCAACAAAAATATGATTTGTGTTAGAAGATCAGGTGCGTTGGGTCAAACCGATAATATTGCCATCAGGATCGTAAACGGCCGCTAACCAAGCCCCCCACTCTTTTAACGTCGGCCCATACCGCACCTGCGCCCCATGAGCCACCAACTGATCAAACGTCGCTTGCAAATCATCCACTGCAAACCAGAGAGAAACAGCGCCAGGATACTCCGTGCGCGCCCTTGTCACCAGATCAAAACCAAAATAAAGGTTGGGAAACTGCCAACCCACATGATTTGGTCCCGTTGGCTGAGGGGGCTCCCAACCAAACCCTTCCTGGTAAAACCGAGCCATCTCTCTCATATTTAGTGTGTCAATGATGACCGTGTGAATCAAAGCATTACTCATTTTATCTACCTCCATAGTTTAGAGAACTTATGTTCTAAATTCTACATGATAAAGAGGCACAGTTCAAGCTGGTTGAAAGCGGTCCATTTCCATACAATAGGTCAATCTATGACCACACAACCTCTATCTCCCGCATTGACTGAACAAGTGCTGGCGCAGCTACAGGTTGCTCCTGCCGCCCCAACTGTAGCCTTATTAGAGAATCTGATCGCCGCTTATATCCGCAAAGTCCCTTGGGAAAGTGCTTTCCGCATTGCCAAGCGAGCACGCACAGTGCAAACGGCCGCTTGCCCCCGTTGGCCCCTCGAATTTTGGCAGGACAATATACAAAAAGGTGGTGGTGGCACCTGCTTCGAGAGCAACTACGCCTTCTACAGCCTGCTGCTGGCTCTCGGCTACGATGGTTATCTGACCATCAACAATATGGGTGACTCGATTGGCTGCCATACGGCCATTGTTCTACATTTGGACGGCCAAAAATGGCTGGCCGATGTCGGCATCCCTCTTTATGCACCATTGCGAATTAATGCCCAGGAAGCAACGACCCGCGCCACCCCCTTCCTCAACTTTGCTGTACGTCCAGACGGCCGTAATCACTACCAAATCGAACGCTGGCCCCATCCTGCCCGCAATGTCTTCACCCTCATTGATACCCCTGTGACTGATATTGCCTATCGCGCGGCCACAACGGCCGATTACGACACAGACGGCCTCTTCCTGGACAAAGTGATCATCAACAAAATTGTTGACGAGGCACCCTGGCGTTTTAACAGTAGTGAACAACCCTGGCGGCTCAATCACTTCATAGACGGTGTTCGTACCGATACAGAATGGGAAGGAGATACGGCAACGGCCGTTGCCACCCACTTCTACATGGACAGCAGCATTGTACGACAAGCTCTAGAGCACCTCTACAGTTGACCCCTAGCGATGGGCCACAGTATCTTTCCGATGAAATGTTTGTACACAGAACAAGAAAATGACACAGAGCTTCACGGAGAAGCCCCAGAGATTCACCGAGGAAGAGAAGAACAATCTTTCTAAATCTCTGTGTATCTCTGTGCCTTTGTGCCTCTCTGTGTCCCATTTTTCTGGCTTGTCCAGGTTAGGAAATTGGGGATTAGAGAGTGGAGATCACCTATTTCCAAGCCAATCGCCTCATGACCTTTTAACAGAACCTTCGTTAACCGCCTTCCCTTCTGCCTGTAACCTACTTCACACCTCTCTCTGGTACATCCCCATATGGCCAAAACGTCGAGAATATCTCTCGACGTTTCTTCGGCAAGCTCTCGACGAAAACCATCTATGATTTTAACAAGACAAGCGAACGACATCGTTAAGAGAAACTATCAAGTAAAAACGGAGAGAATGACATGACAGTAGCAGTAAACATCAACAACCAAACAACTTTAGTAGGTAGTCATCAAGGATACGGCCGTTCCCACAACGCCAACGACCTCAATCAAAAACGCGCCGCCTTTCTCTTCCAACAAGCTAACAAACAAGCCGTACGTCATAGCTTCATCTCTTGGCTACGTCGTCGTGAGAATCGTCTCTGGCATCTTCATCCCAACACCCCACTTCGCCAGACAAGCGCTTGTCAAACCGAGAAAGTCAACCTCTCTCAAATCAAGGGAAGCACCAGCAACCGCCATCAAGACTTCGATAATCAATTCCGGCCTCTACAAAAACACACCCAAGCCCGCTGGATCAGCATCGCCGCCCACAACCGCCACGACCTCCCTCCTGTTGAGTTGATTAAGGTTGACGATGTTTACTTTGTGGTAGATGGACATCATCGCGTCTCCGTAGCCAACGCCTTGGGCCAATCCGAAATCACCGCTAACGTCACCGTTTACACCGTCATCCAACCCCAATAAGCCATCACCATAAGTAAAGAGTAATGGCGCTATGGTCATCATAGCGTCATTACTCATTTTACACCTCAACCCGCCAATAAATCCCCTTCTCTCGCTGCATCAAGCCTTCTTCCACCAAATAACGCCGCAAAGCTGCATAATCAGGATGATACTGAGTCAGTAGCTCATTCATTTTCGCTTCGGGGTATTGCACACCCATCTCAAATTTCTGCACCAACCAACGCAGTACAACCAGTCGCTTTTTCCGTTTGGTCGTAATAGCTCGAATACGGCCGTTTTCTACAAACGTATGCAACACCTTCTGCTCCCAGGCATCGGCCGTTTCCATACCCTCTGTTAATGTTGCCAAACCATTTTGCGAGAACATATCACGGCTCATATTTTCCAAGAAACGGCCGTCTAACCGATAAATCCGCTCATTGCCTGCGGCCCGCACTTTCACCAAGCCCAACTCCTTCATCATCGCCAGATGATGAGAAATCGTCGGCTCCTTCACGCCCAAAATCACTGCCAACTCCCCCACACTGCGCTCCTCATTGGCCAACAAACCTAAAATTTTGAGGCGGCTTTCATTGCCTAGTACCTTAAAAAATTGCAAAAGTTGGTCAAATTGTTCTTGAGCCATCACGCCACCTCCGCTCGCCAAAACGTATCACCCACATGCTTCAATAAACGGGCACTCAACAACAGCCAACGCAAACGCTCCTGCTTCGGGTAATGTTGAGCAATAATGTCATTCACCTCTTTCGTCCTATACTGCCGTCCGAACTCAAAATCTTCAGCCAACCAATTGAGAATCACCTCTCTTTCCAAAGGATCAAAAGGTATTTCTCGGAGATTCGTGCCATCGGATACATATTTCTGCAGCACGCGCTCAGCAAATGTTGGTGCTGGCTCATTTTCCAGTGTAACGCTGTTTAGCTTAGCCAAACTGTCGCTATCCACTTGATAGGTGTAGGTATGGGCGACCGAATTTTCGCGGATAAGACGGGCCTTTTTTAATTTGACCAGGTGGTGGGTCACGGCCGTTTCCCGCATCCCTAACAAATCGGCCAAATCAGCCACACTATACGGCCGATGGGCCAACAACCCCAAAATCTTCACCCGTTCCGGCTGTCCCACCGCCTTAAAAAATTGCAGCAATGATTCCGTTTGTACTTCATTCATAATACACCTCAATCTATTTCGATAAATATCTAAATAGAAGTCTATCTAAATAGATTCCAGCTGTCAAGAGGCAATTTGCTTTTTTGATCTCTAAGATGCTTTGACAAAGTTTACCCCTCAGGCTGAATAGGGTAAGATGACCCCATGCAGATAGCAAACCTCATCAGCCACATCCTGGCCTTCAGCCTCGCCCTCTGGCTGGGCTTCTATCTTATCGCCCGCGATATGAGGAATGCACGCCTTTGGCTGGCAGGTCTAGCCTTAACCACCTATGCCATCGGCCTAGCCACAAACCTCATGGGCCATTATGCGCCAACTATTCAACTGGCTCATCAATTAGCGCGCTGGCATAATCTCTTCATCGTCCTCCCCGCCGCCTTCTGGCTCGCTCTTCTGCTCCACTTTTTCCTACGCGAAACAACTTTAACCACCCTCTTAGGCCAACACCCCAAAACCATGGGGCTGATATTAGGCTCAACCATCTTCTATGCTCTGAGTATCAGCTTTGTTATTTTCCCGCTCTCGCCGCCCGACTGGATTAGCTGGTTGATGACCATAACGATGTTGCTGCTGGGAACGGCCGTTACCCACCTCGACACCTCTGAAAACGGCGAAGCCTTTTGGCCCCACCTTCTACGCTCCTTCGATTATGCTTTCTTCACCGCCCTCCTCTTCGGCGGTCAAATTGCCCTCGTCATGGCTCTCAGCACGGGGATCACCTTCCCCATGTTGCTGCTCCTACTCACAACTATCGCTGCCGCCAGTCTCATCCAAACCTTTGCAGCACCCTTCCAAACCTTTGTAGATGGCATCGCCTTCTTCAGCTTTCCCCAAATCAAAGCCACTCGTGCTGAACTGCGCCTTGCCGCCGAAGCAGTTCCTCGCGTCAACAACAGCCTCAACTTGGAGGAGCTAGAGCGGGAAGAGTTCACGCGCCTCACCCGCCGCGCCCTCAGCCATATGGGCAATCTACCCAAGTTGGCCCACAGCCCTCTCACACGCCTGTCCCTCGTCGAAAAGCGCCTAGCTGAGCGAGAAACACCAGTCAGCACCCTCACCCGCGCCGCCGAACTCAAAGTTGTCCTCACCGAAAGTATTGAGCGCCTACGTCCTGCCAATAGCGAAAAATTCGGCACCACAGACGAGTGGCGCCATTACAACGCCCTCTATGTGCCTTATGTGTTGGGACTAAAGCCCCACCGGCGACGGTTTAATATGGATGAAGTGACAGACACGGCCGTTCAGCCTGTCCTCGACTGGTTTCGCAGCCAAGTACCTGAACGCACCCTTTACAACTGGCAAAACAAAGCCGCCGCCCTCGTCGCCCAAGATTTGCGCGAACAGTCACGTCGGCATAGGGAAAACGGCCGTTAGCCTTTTTCCGCGCGATTTGTGGCTCCATGAAATCTCTCAACCATAATAGCCACCCAGCGAGCTATCTTTTGGCGCATTCGTCAACGTCGCGCCTACAATGCGGACTTTAGCCTTTTCTAGCAGCTCTTTGGCCCGCTCCGCATGTTCGCGGCGGGTTTTGCCCGCGCTAATCACCAGCAGAACACCATCCACTTTGGCCCCCAAAACGGCCGCATCCGTCACAGCCATCACTGGGGGCGCATCAAACAGCACAATGTCCGCTTGCGCCACCAGCTTTTCGATCACCCTATCCACCTTCTGCGTTCCCAACAAATCAGCCGGATTAGGCGGCTTGGCACCACTAGCCAACAGCCACAGGTTTTCCACATTGGTTTGTTGCAAAGGTGCATCCATTTCATCCAGCACCATATTGGTTAATCCCGGTTGATCCGATACATCAAAAAGAGTGTGCAGAGACGGCCGTCTCAAATCACAATCCACCAAAATCGTGCGGCGACCACTTTGGGCCATCGTCACCGCCAAATTGGCCACCGTCGTACTCTTCCCCTCGCCCGGTGCCGCCGAAGTCACAACTAGCGTCCGAATCGGGTTATCCAAACTGTAAAACGACAAATTCGTCCGCAGCGTGCGATACGCTTCACTCACTGGCGAACGGGGGTCTGTTAGGGTCACTAAACTCATATTTTAGTAATCAGTAATCAGTAATCAGTAATCAGTAATCAGTCCAAACTGAATACTGAACACTGAATACTGAATACTGTCTAATTCGGTATACTCCCAATCACCGGAATATCCAGATACTTCTCCACATCTTCCCTACGGCGCACAATGCCTGACTCGATCCATTCCAGCACAAAAATAATAATCACACCCATCAAGGCCCCAAATACACCGCCAGCCGCCGTGTTAATCATCGTCTTGGGGCTATCCAGTCCCGCCTGAGGTTCATCAATAAACTCCACCGTGATCCGGTCTTCCTTGCGCAGTTCATCATTATTCTGATCCATCCACTGAATCAGCAAATTACCCCAGGTACGGGCAATATCATTGGCCAAATTAGGGTCTGTATTGTCCACATCCAACTGAATTACAAAACTAGAATTGTCTGAAGCGACAGCAATATCACCTAACAATTGGGGCGGGGTCATATCAAGCTGCAAAATATTGATAACCTCCTGGGCACGATAGCCACTGCGCAACCACTGCTCATAACTCCGCAGCAATTCCTTGGCAGCCAAGGACTGCCCTAAATCCGTGCGTGAGGGCAACACCAGCAGCCGCAGCGAAGATTTATACACCTCCGTCTGCATCTTGCTAAAACCAAAGGCAGCCGCCGCTGTCAACAGTGCCACCAAAACAATGACCCAGCCTCGCTGACGCAAAATTCGTAAATAATCACTTAGTTCCACTCTTCACTCCGTTCCTTCAGTAAACAGTATTCAGTGATCAGTAATCAGTCCAGACTGAATACTGTTTACTGTTTACTTTCTGGGAATCTCCCCCAAAATCTCCAAACCCATCTGCACCACCTCATCCCGCTCTCGTATAGTCGGGTCCAGGTATTCCGCCAGCAAAGCCAAGCCAATTCCAGCCCCAAACGCCAATATCACTCGCAAAGGCAAATCTAGTTGGCTGCGTAAGCCAGGTGAGATTTGGTTGACGATAGGTTGATCTAATTGAATGAGATCGGCCGTTTCCCCACCCAACTGTGGCAATGCATTCTGTTCCACTAACACCTTCGCCACAGCCGCCATCATACTGGCCAACACCTCCGCATCGCCGTAGGTGAGCGAAAGCGTCAACATACTGCGTGTATTATCCGGTACCAAGCCACCTTGAATGGCCCCAGCTGGCACATCTATACCTTGAGAGGCCAGTTCGTCAGCAACGGCCGTTGCAAATTCCGTGCCTCGTACCCAATCGGTCAAACCATTGACAATGTACTCAGACGTCAACCAATTATAATACCGCTGCTCATCCGTCACACTGCCCTCGGCTGGAGGCTGCGCCACAATAAAGCGCACGCCCACATTGTAAGCTGGTGGTGGCGGCGAATAAGTCGCCAGTCCCACCGCTAACACAATCACCGCCGGAATCACCGCAACCAGCCAGCGACGCTTAAAAACTTTCCAGTAATGACGTAATTCCACTAAAGTAAATCCCTCAAACCCACCACCCCGTCGATGTACATATAAGGCCTAATCCAACAACTCCAATCAATACTCTCGTGAACATCCTGCCATTAGGGTATCCGCGACGCCCACTTCTGGTCATCCTCATAAACCATTCCACATCAAAAACAGCACATATCACTAAAAGCAATCCCAATAATATTGGAATAATTCCTAACATAGCTTTCGTTTGCAAAAACTAGAGGTTATGATGCTCCTCTAATTTCCTTTCCACAAATAGCATCAACTCTCGTTGAAAAACGGCCGTATCAAATCGCTCTGCCTGCTCTCGACATCTGGCCGGACTCACCAGGTTCGGGTCAAAGGCTTCCACTGCCCGGATAATAGCATTGACCGACTGTTCCGCAAACAAGTGACCCGTCTCACTCGGCACAACCGAATCTAACACTCCGCCACCCGCAAACGCAATCACCGGCCGCCCCGCTGCCATCGCCTGAATGGGAGCAATGCCAAAATCCTCTTCACCGGGAAACATGAAGGCACGGCAACGAGCCAGCAAATCAGGCAGCTCATCATCAGGCACATAGCCCAGAAACTTAATGTTTGATTTAGCCATTGCTTCTAATCGCTCCCGGTCACGACCACTACCCGCAATGAGCAACGGCCGTCCTAACTGATTAAACGCTTCGATCAACAAATCCAGACGGCGGTACGGCACCAAACGGCCGACCATCAAATAATAATCCTCCACCCGATTCGATGGTTCAAACCGAGCCGTATCCACTGGCGGATAGATAATAGTCGCCTCCCGCCCATACACCTTGCCGATTCGCCGACGGACTTCCTGCGAAATAGCGACGAAATGATCCACCCGATCCGCTGCCAGTCTATCCCACTGCCGCAAAAAGGTCAGGAAAGGCGGCAAAAAAGTTCGTGTCAGACGGCCCAAATTTTCCTGCTCTGCATATTGATGATAACGCCACACATAGCGCGTTGGAGTAAGGCAGTAACAAATATGCAGCGTCTGTACATCGGTCAGGATGCCATGACAAAAACCACTCTTATTGCTGAGCACCAGATCATAATCAGAAAAATCAAACTGTTCAAAAGCAAAGGGGTAAAAAGGGAAATAAAGCTGCTGTTTTTTATGGGCAAAGGGCAAACGATCAATCAAACTCGTGCGAATATCCCAGTCTTGCCAGTGGGTCGGCATTCCCTCCCGCCAATACAAAGAGGTATACAACGGCGAACCAGGAAACATCCCCACCAACGTTTCCAGCACATCCTCTGCCCCCCCAATTTGGTTGAGCCAATCGTGAACCAGCGCAGTTTTCACTGTTCAGCATTTAGTATTCAGTATTCAGTGGTCAGTACTCAGTCCCAACTACTCATTGACTGCTTACTGATTACTGTTTACTGATTACTGTCAATCAAGCCCCAGCCGCTCCATACGAGCCGCCAATTCCGATTCCACTTCCAGGCTGTGCATGGCATCATCCAACTGGCGATCCAAGCTATTGGCTTGCACTTCCCAAGCTGCATCAGCATGATCCAGTCGCTGCCGAATATTTTCGGCCGCCCGCTCCACCTCTGCATCGCCTGATCCCATCAGCGAGTCCAGCGACTTCATGGACTTAGCCGCCACTTCCTTGGATTTTGCAAGTTGCAATAAAAAGTTAAGCTCCTCTCGTTCTTGCTTGGCAATGGCCAGGCGACCTTCTAACTTCACTTGTACATCTTTCATCTGCTCCAAGGCCGAAACCTGCTTCTCTAAGGAAGCATCATAGGTGCTGATGAGTTCTCGCACAGAGGCAAACTGCTTTTGCGTCACCATAGCCTCTGTGCGCTTGCCCTGCATCAGGAACTGATCCACTAGGTAATCTAACTCGACCGCTTTGTTAGCCAAAGCCTCCCGTCGCCGTGCCGATGTTTTTACCTGAGCGAACATGGGAGCGATAGATTTAGTAAACTCCTCTACTTCCCGTTCTGCCTGACGAATATACTCATCATAAACGGCCATATCGCTTTTTTGCAAAGCTCTATCGGCTGCTTCATGCAAGCTAGCCTTAAACAAAGTGCGTAATTTTTGTAATAGTGATGCCATGCAGGAGATTATACAAAGAGAAAGTGGGAAAGAAAAACGGCCGTACCCTCACAGGTACGGCCGTTTCTTCACTATCTGGCATCAGGAGATTGGGAACAGCCAGATTAGCTACAAGTCATAACCACCACCAAAGGTGGTGGCTTGAACATGAGAACCGCTCAAAGCGGTTTGAATGTGTGAGCCGCTCAAAGCGGCTGACTGCTAGCCCCTCACTGGGGTAAGCACCTTAACTTTCATCGTCGAACAAGGTCAACTGGTCATATCTTCTGTCTTCTTGCTCTTGCTTCTGGATATATTCTCGTATCACTGCCTCCTCTCTACCTACTGTCGAGACATAATATCCTCTCGCCCAGAATTTTTGCCCAGTGAAATTCCTTTTCCTGCCTCCATATGTTCTAGCTATATGTATGGCACTTTTCCCTTTGATATACCCTACCACCTGCGATACTGCATATTTTGGTGGAATTTCTATCAAGATGTGCACATGGTCTGCTCTCAAACTCCCTTGCACTATTTCACATTCTTTATGTCTTGCTAATTCTTTGAACACTTCTCCCAAATGCTTTCTCAACTCTTTGAACAATTTCTTTTTTCGATATTTTGGTATCCATACGATATGGTATTTGCATTCCCATTTTGTATGACTTAGACTTTTTGCTTCCATTTAAGAATCTCCTTTTTTGAACTTTGAGCGGTTCTTTTTGGAGATTCTTAAATGCTCCCGTATCTGTCAAACTTTAGCAGTCTCCCCAGCATAGCTGGGGGTTTACTTTTTTAATTATGTTAAGATCCGTCCTTGATAATAATTTCTTCATCATCAAATACATTGGCATTGGCTGATACATCTAACTCTTCCGGTAACACAATCGCCAACACAATGTAGGCTAGAATAACTGGGCCACCAGCCGTCAACAACGTCAGCAAAACAAAAGCCAAACGTACCAGGACCGGATCAATATTCAGATAGCTAGCAATACCACTGGCTACACCCAAGAACATCCGATCATATTTCATACGAACTAAGCGTTTCTCATTCATTTTCAAGACCTCCGTCATTATGATTTCTTATTTTTTGTCAACGCTCACCATTACGCGCCTCCAGAATGAAAGTTGCACAACAATCACCCTCTTTTGCAATTTTTCTTTTCCCCTCTACACTACTCTAAGACAATCACATTTTAGAAGGAGAACAGGATGAAAGCAGTGCTTTGCAAACAGTGGGGATCACCCCAAGATTTAGTTGTCGAAGAAATCGCCAGCCCCACCATCGCCGCTGGGCAGGTAAAAGTCGCCGTCCACGCCTGCGGCATCAACTTCGGCGATATCCTCATGGTCGCCGGACAGTATCAGGTTAAGCCATCTTTCCCCTTCACACCCGGTTTTGAAGTCGCGGGTGAAATCATGGAAATTGGAGATGGGGTTACGCAATACAAACCAGGCGACCGCGTCATCGCCTTCGCCGATTATGGCGGCTTTGCCCAGGAAGTCGTCACCCATGCCACTTCTTGTCTGCCCATCCCCGACAACATGGATTTTGTAGATGCCGCTGCCTTCATGGTGGCTTACGGTACATCCCATTTGGCCTTAGACCATCGGGCTGGGTTGCAACCGGGCGAGGTATTATTGGTGCATGGGGCAGCCGGTGGTGTGGGCTTAACGGCCGTTGAAATCGGCAAGCAGATGGGCGCAACTGTCATCGCCACCGCCAGCACCCCCGAAAAATTAGCCATCGCCCAACAGTACGGCGCCGACCATCTCATCAACTATCGCGAGGAAAACTTCCGCGACCGTGTCAAAGAGATCACAGGTGGCCAAGGTGCTGACGTCATCTACGATCCTGTCGGCGGCGATGTCTTCGACCAATCCCTGCGCTGCATCAATTTAGAAGGGCGATTACTGGTGATTGGCTTCGCCAGCGGCCGTATCCCTCAAATTCCTGCCAATCTGGCCCTCGTCAAAAATTGCAACATTGTGGGTGTCTACTGGGGCGCATATGCACAACGGCAACCACACACGCTCTTTCAATCCATGCAAACTCTGCTCGGCTGGTACAGCCAGGGCAAACTCAGGCCCCATATCTCCGCTACCTATCCACTAGAACAGGTAGCAGAAGCCATGAACGCCCTCATTAATCGGAAGTCAACGGGCAAAGTTGTGTTGGTGGTACGTTGATTTTGGTAATCAGTGAACAGAGCCAAATGAACGAGTTTCATGAAAGTTTAATCGTCATTGATGGCGTACAGTATTCGCGTTGGGATCGGCCGTTATTTGAACAGTGGCGGGCGGGCGGTTTAACGGCCGTTCACGTCACCATCACCTACTGGGAAAACACCCGCGAAGCCCTCAGCAACATTGGCCAGTGGAACCACCTCTTTCAAGAACATTCCGACCTCATCATGCCTGTGCAAACGGCCGATGACATTCATCACGCCAAAGAACAGGGCAAAACAGGCGTCATCCTCGGCTTTCAAAACTGCTCTCCCATCGAAGATGACATCAGCCTCGTGGAAATATTTCACCAACTCAACGTGCGCTTTATGCAGCTCACCTACAACAACCAAAGCCTACTTGCCTCTGGCGTATACGAGAGTGAAGACAACGGCATTTCCCGCTTCGGCAAAGTCGTCATCCAAGAGATGAACCGTGTAGGCATGATCATCGACATGTCCCACAGCGGCCAGCGCAGCACGCTGGAAGCCATTGAATTATCAGAGCGCCCCATCACAGTAAGCCACGCTAATCCCAAATTTTGGCATCCTGCGCTACGCAATCAATCAGACACAGTGCTGAAAGCATTGGCCCAATCCGAGGGCATGTTGGGTTTCAGCCTCTACCCGCTCCATCTGAAAAATGGCGGCGACTGCACCCTCACCGATTTTTGCACGATGGTAGCCCAAACGGCCGATCTCATGGGCACAAACAACATCGGTATCGGCTCAGATTTGTGCGTCAACCAGCCTGTGTCTATTTTGATATGGATGCGTAACGGCCGTTGGAGCCGTGAAATGGACTACGGCGAAGCCACCGCAGGCAGTCAAATCAAATGGCCGGACGCGCCCAATTGGTTCGAAAATTCCACCCACTTCCCCAACATCACCCAAGGCCTCCTCGATATTGGCTTCGACCAAAGCGAAGTTGCCAAAATTATGGGCGGCAATTGGCTGCGCTTCTTTGAAACTTCCTTCGGCAAAGTAGAGACTGGAGACTAGAGACTATGCTACACACACAACCCCAATCCCCAATCTCCAATCCCCAGTCTCCCAATCTTCGTCCCCCTTCCGTGGCCATGCAGCTCGACCGCCTTGGTGCCCTCCACCAGACCCGCCTTAGCTTCGTGCGCACGCTCGTGCGGCGTATGATGCGCGAGCAGTGGCAGATTGCGCGCAGCCGTTTCGATCTAGATGGCAATGGCTTCGGCACTTGCATTTACACGCTTACTACACTCCATGACGAACAGTACAGCATGATCATCTTCTCTCATTACTTGGCCGATGAGGAACGCACCGACCGCGTGATAGCCGAAAAGTGGGACGTAACGGCCGCTTTGTATGAAGGTCTCATCACTGCTGAACGCCTGGCCGAATTGCAACAGGAAGTTCCCAAACAAGAGGCTGGCCGCAACCGCCCCGATGTACTAGTGCTGTCTCGCGCCAACAAAAGTGCGCGCAACTTTGCCTATTTTGTCGAGTGTCTGGCCAACGGGCGTCAGCCCGACCCCGCTGTTGTGTCCAAGGTAGGCTATCTATTGCGCACAACGGCAGTCTATGGCAATGGCAAGTTTGGCATTGCTGATTATGCGAAGGTCAAGGTGAAAAAAGCTTTCCCTACCAGCTTTTCGGCCCAGATGTTTGCCGTCTATCTGATTCGCCAATTCAGCATAGACCTGGTGGAACATTTAGCCCAACAGCGAGCCCCTACAACGGCCGTTCCCCTCCATCCTGATCTGCAACGCTATTTAGGCGTAGGCAATGCTACTGGCCTAGGCATGGCCCCCTTCCTCGTCAAACACCCCCACCTTCTTCATGCCTGGATTCAGGTGCGGGAAGTGGCTCTGGCACGGGTATTGGCCGCCGGAGCCACGGCCGTTCACCTGCAAAAGCTGCAACACCTTACCCAAAAAGCCATCACCCACTTTCAGGAAACAACGACCACCCATCCCCACCAAGCAGCCCAATATGAACAACTGTGCCAAGAACTGCCACACTTCCAGCAACAGATACCCAATCAACCCGCCCCACATTGTTGGCAAACCCTAGTCAATTGGGCCAGCCAGCACACTTCTCTAGAAACCCAAGAAGTCATCCTCAGTTTACTATTAGAACTGTACCCCGACTTGGTAAACGATTTAGAAAATGAAACCGGAACCAATGAAGTCCTCGACCTGCAACCCAACATGAGTATCAGCCAGTTGCGTCAGTCCATCGAAAGCCGCTACCAATGGGCCTTACAATATGATTTCAGCCAGCCTCACCAACAACATTACTTCTGGTATCGCTCCCTCGAGAAAGAAGAGCCACGTTTGGGCGAACGTCTTCTGGAGCCAGGTGCCGACAAAGAAATGCACTTGGGCATAGGTCGCCTCGTTCAACAGCTTTACCGTCAACTGCAAAGTGCCCCTACCAACCAAGCTGTCATCTACTTCCTTCTGCAACACCCTACCTACAAGGGCATTATGCGCCGTATCCAAGCCCTGGATGGATATGACTACGGCGAAATCCACAGCAACCTCTTGGCCGCCGACTGTTTGCCCATTCATATGCTCCGCTGCAAATTGGCCATCTTCGGCGCCAGCAAATTCGATCCTAAATCCAATCTGTGGGTGCGCATCACCCTCTTCCAAGGCGCACCTATCCTGTCTGACATCGGACGGCCGTTCACTGATGAGTGGTGCTTTCCCTGCCAACCTGATTTGTTATGAAGATCACACAAACTGAACTAACCGATCTGCTTAAAAAGGTGTACGAAGGCCAAAAATTAGCCTATGGTGACTATCAAGATTGCGCCAACGACATCGCCTGGTTGGCCATGCATGGCCTCATCTCTCTCGATGAGATGGCCAGCCACCTACCCGATTGGCAGTTGCCGCCTAGCCAACCCACATCCATTATGTACGAAAATGAGACAACGGCCGTTCTCTCCCCCACTTTTCCCTGCGGCAGCTTAGCCCTCGACCTGGCCAGCCACAAAGCGGTCCAACACGGCCTGGGCATCGTCCAACTGCCATACGTTCACCAGCCCCATTTACTCATTCCCAGCCTGGTGCGTTGCGCTCGGCGCGGTCATCATGCCGCCCTTTTGTGGCACGATGAAACAGAACTGGCAACGGCCGTTACCATCCAAGCCCATCACGCGTCCCCCCACTACCGACAATACAAGCAAGCAGTCAGTCATAGCCACCTCACCATCCTGTGCAGCCCCACCATTTTGCCCACCTTACCTGATGTTGAAATAGTAACGGCCGTATCTCCCCAACAACTTGCCCAAAAATACCAGCACCACCTGCACAATGGCCTCGAAGTCAGCCAAGCCACCTGGCAGCAGCTCATAACCCTATCCAAAAACGCCCTCGTTCCCTCCAGCGAGCAATCCCGCCAAAAGGGAGCTGGCGAACAAGCAGTATAAACCAATGAAAACGGCCGTTTTAACTCCGCATGGATTTGAAATTGAAGAAAGCCCGCTGCCCCCGGTAGGCGATGAGCAAGTGCTGATTCGGACGCTGGCCTGCGGCGTATGCACCGGCGATCTGTTTGTGTACAAGAATCGGGAGACATTGGCACTCAAATATCCCCGGCTGGGGCATGAGGCCACTGGTGTGGTGGCGGCGATTGGCCGTTCCGTGACCGATTTCCAGGTAGGCGATGTCGTCACATCCTTAGGCCACCCCGCCTATGCTCAATACTTTGTGTGCCAAGCTACTGGTCTGGTGCGGCTGCCTCCGGAAGTTGACCCCATCTACGCCCTGGGCGAGGCCATTGCTTGCTGCGTCCATGCCGCCAATCGCTTTGGCACACAGCCAAGGGATCGAGTGGCCGTCATTGGCTGTGGTTTTATGGGGCTGATCTGCTTGCAACTAGCAAAGCGGCAAGGTGCAGGCTTTGTCTGTGCCTTTGACCCTATTGCCGAGCGACGCGAGATGAGCCGCCGCTTTGGCGCAAATGTGGCCTATGATCCGCAAGAGGTGGAGGCCACCGAATTGGGTGAGTTTGATGTGGTAATTGAGGCGGCAGGGGTGCAAGGAGCCGTGGATTTAGGGACGGAGTTGGTGCGGCAACACGGCCGTCGGCTTGCAAAACGGCGGCATGAGCGCCAATGAAAAAATCAGGGAGAGGGGATGATTTGGGTCCTTTATTTCTGCGGTATTGCAAAAAGGCTTTGCCAGCTAAAAACAGTGCCTCTTTGGGTATCTCTCACATCTGAAAACCACCCATCTCTATCGCTTTTTCCAACTCTTCAATCCGCTTGAATCCAATTGACAGTTCTGTGTACACCATTGGATTAATGCAAAGATCATAGACATCACCATATTGATCGAGTGTCGCCTCAGCCCAATCCGCCCAAAGAGGATCGTCCAGAAAAATGTCCAAGATAACATATGAATCAACAAGTATTCCGTTCATATTTCAGATCGAGTTAAGGCCATAATTTCTTCTGTAGACATCTTGACTGTCGCTACACCGCGCAGTTTTGAGAAACGCTTGCGGGCTGAACTGCCATTCACTTTCTCAATGTAAACACGGCCGTCTTCGCTTACGATAAAATTCACTTCTGATGCTGGCCTAATTTTCAATTTCTGGCGTATTTTGAGCGGAATAGTAACTTGACCTTTTGTGGTCACACGCATGATATTCTCCTTCATACCAGATAAGTAAGGGTTTCTAAAGTATTACTCTTACCAAAAGTATTATTACGGTAGCTAAAAGTCAACAACACACACGCGCTTTCTCTGCTCAGGTCTTCTATTAGTACAAAATAGAGCTCGGCTGCATCACCCGCAACCCCATCCCCTGTCCTGTTTGCTAGCTTGATACGGCCGTTTTTCTACACCACTCATCTAACACAGTGGTAGCGATAGGCAAGACGGCCGTTTTCTTCGCTAGTTGATAGCATACGGCCGTTCATCTGTTCCTTACTCAAATCTGGAGTCGCCCTTTTTGGCCGTTTACTAACTTGACCGCCAATTGTAATGAACCATTCCCCCTCTATCTATTCCCAACATAAATCTGTTACTGCCCGCTACCGCTTGCCAAAAACGGCGTAGCAGCAGAGGCGAACGACACAGAAAGGCCAAAGGGGCCGCTCCCCATTCGTTCCTTTCACCCTACATTCCGCAGGGAAATTTAGAGATTGAAGAATAAAATTATGCAAGAGATAGGGTCAGGGATAAGCTTGTCTGTATGACAGAACAAGCCTATGAATACGAAACACAAAGATTGGATCATCTGGGAATAGTGGCAGGGATATGCGAGCGAATCAACTTAGTCAACATCATCGATGGGTCACTGCCATCACCAACCGACCGTAAGGTGAGTTGTGGACAGGCAACAAAGGCCATGGTGTTAAATGCCCTCGGTCTAAGCGGCCGAGCCCTGTATTTGATGCCCGAATATATGAAAAACAAGCCAGTAGATTTGTTGATAGGAGAAGGACTGCAAGCAGAGGATTTCAACGATGATACCCTGGGACGAGCCTTGGACGAGATACAACAGATGGGGGTCACAGAATTGTTTGCTCGTATAGCAGCCGAAGCCCTTACAAGAGTATGGCATCAAGCCAGAATATGTGCATCTAGATAGCAGTAGTTTCATGTTGCAGGGAGAGTATGACTCAGCCTATGCGCAGCGGATGACGGAGGTGTACGGAGCCGTCGCCATCAAACAGGGATATTCAAAAGAGCAACGACCCGACTTAAAGCAAGTGGTTGTCAATTTGATAACCAGCCAAGCATCAGCCCTGCCGCTGTGGCTGGAAGTGCTAGATGGCAACAGCAATGATAAGCAGAGTTTCCAGAAGACAGTCACGGCCTATTGTGAGCAACTAACAGCAGGGGAACCACCACCGTGGTTCATCATGGACAGTGGTGGCTATAGTCAGGAAAATCTGCAAACATGGCAACAGATGGGGTGGGTAACACGTGTGCCTGAAACTATCAAACAAGCCAAAGAACTTATCTCGATTGTAGCCATTGAAGATATGGAGGAACTGGGTCAGGGCTATCGCCTTTACCCCATAGGCACCTGGTATGGGCCATATCAAACAACGCTGGTTGCTAGTCTACTCAAAACAAGCGCACGAGCGCGAGGAAAAACAGCTACGCCGTCGTATCACTAAACAGCAAAAGGCTATCGAGACAGAGTGGCACAAATTATGTCGGATACGATTTTCCTGTCAGGAGGATGCCCAAGCCGCTTTGCAGAAATTCTCAGGTCAATTGCGTTGGTGGCTCCTCGCAGCCCAAGTGGCACCCATCACAAAACACAAGCGGCGGGGTCGGCCTGCTCGGGGCCAGCTTCCGGAGGTGATTGGCTGGCAGATTCAAGGAGACCTGAGTGTTGATGAAGCTATGGTGACTGAAAAAGCTCAATGGTTAGGACGCTTTATCCTAGCGACTAATATTCTGGATGAAGAGAGACTACCCAACCAGCAACTCTTGTCTTGTTACAAGGAGCAAAGCAGTTCAGTTGAGCGCGGTTTTCGCTTCCTCAAAGACCCCATGTTCTTTGCTGATAGCCTCTTCCTCAAGAGTCCGGTACGTATGATGGCCATGATCATGATAATGGGCTTAGCTTTGTTAATCTATGCTCTGGCTGAACGAGAAATTCGCTTAGCACTAGTCCAACAACCTATATTCCGCACCGGAAATTGAGTAAATAACAATTTTGAATTGAGGGGTTAAAAAGCTTCAAAATCTTCAATCTGACAGGTGTTAGGTTGAGTACTTGGCGAGATACAATCTCAGTACCAACTCTGATGATGAGTAAATCAACGCCCTCAAATATTTGTGCAACCCGCCGCATGGTAACCTTTTGGGTTGGTTTGCCCGTCTGATGAGGAATCGTTTCATCTTGTTGGACTAGTGCTAAGCGAATTTCTCGTTCAGCCAGAGCATAGATTAACAAAGCTAAGCCCATTATCATGATCATGGCCATCATACGTACCGGACTCTTGAGGAAGAGGCTATCAGCAAAGAACATGGGGTCTTTGAGGAAGCGAAAACCGCGCTCAACTGAACTGCTTTGCTCCTTGTAACAAGACAAGAGTTGCTGGTTGGGTAGTCTCTCTTCATCCAGAATATTAGTCGCTAGGATAAAGCGTCCTAACCATTGAGCTTTTTCAGTCACCATAGCTTCATCAACACTCAGGTCTCCTTGAATCTGCCAGCCAATCACCTCCGGAAGCTGGCCCCGAGCAGGCCGACCCCGCCGCTTGTGTTTTGTGATGGGTGCCACTTGGGCTGCGAGGAGCCACCAACGCAATTGACCTGAGAATTTCTGCAAAGCGGCTTGGGCATCCTCCTGACAGGAAAATCGTATCCGACATAATTTGTGCCACTCTGTCTCGATAGCCTTTTGCTGTTTAGTGATACGACGGCGTAGCTGTTTTTCCTCGCGCTCGTGCGCTTGTTTTGAGTAGACTAGCAACCAGCGTTGTTTGATATGCCCATACCAGGTGCCTATGGGGTAAAGGCGATAGCCCTGACCCAGTTCCTCCATATCTTCAATGGCTACAATCGAGATAAGTTCTTTGGCTTGTTTGATAGTTTCAGGCACACGTGTTACCCACCCCATCTGTTGCCATGTTTGCAGATTTTCCTGACTATAGCCACCACTGTCCATGATGAACCACGGTGGTGGTTCCCCTGCTGTTAGTTGCTCACAATAGGCCGTGACTGTCTTCTGGAAACTCTGCTTATCATTGCTGTTGCCATCTAGCACTTCCAGCCACAGCGGCAGGGCTGATGCTTGGCTGGTTATCAAATTGACAACCACTTGCTTTAAGTCGGGTCGTTGCTCTTTTGAATATCCCTGTTTGATGGCGACGGCTCCGTACACCTCCGTCATCCGCTGCGCATAGGCTGAGTCATACTCTCCCTGCAACATGAAACTACTGCTATCTAGATGCACATATTCTGGCTTGATGCCATACTCTTGTAAGGCTTCGGCTGCTATACGAGCAAACAATTCTGTGACCCCCATCTGTTGTATCTCGTCCAAGGCTCGTCCCAGGGTATCATCGTTGAAATCCTCTGCTTGCAGTCCTTCTCCTATCAACAAATCTACTGGCTTGTTTTTCATATATTCGGGCATCAAATACAGGGCTCGGCCGCTTAGACCGAGGGCATTTAACACCATGGCCTTTGTTGCCTGTCCACAACTCACCTTACGGTCGGTTGGTGATGGCAGTGACCCATCGATGATGTTGACTAAGTTGATTCGCTCGCATATCCCTGCCACTATTCCCAGATGATCCAATCTTTGTGTTTCGTATTCATAGGCTTGTTCTGTCATACAGACAAGCTTATCCCTGACCCTATCTCTTGCATAATTTTATTCTTCAATCTCTAAATTTCCCTGCGGAATGTAGGCAACAAGATGAAACGATTCCTCATCAGACGGGCAAACCAACCCAAAAGGTTACCATGCGGCGGGTTGCACAAATATTTGAGGGCGTTGATTTACTCATCATCAGAGTTGGTACTGAGATTGTATCTCGCCAAGTACTCAACCTAACACCTGTCAGATTGAAGATTTTGAAGCTTTTTAACCCCTCAATTCAAAATTGTTATTTACTCAATTTCCGGTGCGGAATATAGGCTGGAAAATCGAAATAAGTCAGCAATTTGTCTTGGTCTTTGGTTAGTGTCTCGGTCGCTTTAGGATACTTTTCTTCAAACTCAGCCACAAAACGGCTGATTTCGGCGACAGCATCTTGACGAGTAGGTGCCAGCATGATTTCACGCAGCTGCGCTTTGGCTCGACCCTGCAGACGTTGGGGGAGTTTGTCCAGGATATTGACCATTTTATGCACCCAGCACCGTTGGCCTTGAGTTTGAGGATAGACCTCATGCAAAGCTCGCCAAAAGCCGAGCGCCCCATCGGCCACCGCCAGTCTCGGCACCTTCATGCCTCTCTGTTTCAGGTCGCGTAACACCGTTTTCCATGCTTCTGTTGATTCCCGATAGCCATCTTCAATAGCAATGACCTCTTTACGACCGTCGGGCAAGACACCGACTATCACCAGGCAAGCAATCCGTTTATCATCGCCTAAACGCACCTTGAAATACAAGCCATCGGCCCAAATATAGACGTACGCTTTGTGAGCCAACGACCGTTTACGCCAACTCCGATATTCTTCTTGCCAAATCGCCAATAATCGCGTCACTGTGCTGGCCGAGAAGCCGACCATTGCCTCTTCGCCCAATAAGGCCGACAGAGCTGGTTTGAAATCACCGGTGGATAAACCACGCAAGTATAAAATCGGTACAGCTGTTTCTAGCCGAGGTGACCGACGCAGATACGGCGGCAAGATGCTGCTCCTGAATTTCTCTCCTGGTCGTTTATCATTGACCCGTGGTGTCTTGATTTTCAGGCTCCCAGCACCACTTTGGATCGTGCGCTCCTGTGACTTGCTATGACGTACCACCAACGCCCGCCCGCCTTCATCCCGCTCCGCTTTGTGCGCTTGAATGTTGCCTTCTACCTCTGTCTCCAGCGCCGCTATCAGCATCCGCCTTGCTCCTTCTCGAACGATTTCATCCAATATTGAGGGCATCGTAGCTCTGTTTTCTGCCCCTTCAGCTTCTTTTATGGTACGCTTATCCATACGGTGTATTCTCCTTTGGGCTTCTGCCCGGTGCGTTTGGTCACGCTTGAGAATACGCCGCTTCTTTCTTCTGGCCAAATCCCCAACTTTTGGTTATACCTCTTGGCTTGTTTCTATGTTTTTCAAGCTAGTGGTGATTCTCGTGCCCAATTTTACCTTGAAAAAGCAATCCATTATATTCAGAACGGTGCTGCTGAACTGAGTGAACAGGAACTAAAGAATACTTTTCTCCACAATGTAGAAGAACATCAAGAAATTCTGCAACTAGCTACAATTCCAATAATAGAACGCCATATTCACCAATATAAGAAATGATGTTCCTCAGCAGATATTATAACAACTGCCACATTATTCAATAACTAAGCGAAATTACTCAAATAGATACTCAACCAACCGCTCCAACACCCGCCACACACAATCCCGCAGCATCCCAATCCGTTCCGCATCTAGCGGCACGATGGGTGTGTTGCCGTCCTGCTGGCCGATATAGAGGGCGCGGTTGATTTCCACCATGAGCCAGGGCTGCGGGGAGGAACGGCCGTGTAACTTCAAATCCGCCCTACCCCAAAACGGCCGATTCAAAGCCCAATCTTCCCCCGTCTCCGTCCATGCCTCCAATTCAGCTACCTCTTGCCCCCACAGTAACGCCAACTCCCGCGCCAACGACGCTGGCGCAGAAATCGTGCCGCGCCCTTCCGTCACATTGCCATCAGCATCACCCAAATTAGCCACATCTATACGCGGCCGCAACACGCCTGGATCGCCATACAAAGTAGGGCCAGTCGCCGCCATCGAATGGGCATCAATGACCAACTTCACCCGTTCATCAGCTTCAATCGCCGCCAACTGTTCATGCCAAGTTTGCCAATAGCGGGCAACCAACTGCCGTTCTTCAGCTACGGTTGGTTGCTTGTTATGCACGTAAACGGGATCACCATAACTGGTTTGCCACTTGACAATGCCATCACCAGGCCGCGTCCGTATCAGATCATCCACACGATTCATGTCCAAAATCGCTCGCGAATACGGAAAGCTGACCCAATGCAAGACTTGATCACGAAAATCGAAAATCTGATCCACGTAGGCATCGGCCTCGTTGAAAATCTGTTCGGGGGTGAGAGCCAAACGGCCGTTCACTTCCGGCACCACCTCCAAACCCGCATGGGGGATCACAATCGCAATCGGCAATTTATTCATATCAGATCAAGCAACTCTAGGCGCTGAATAATCTCCAATCTCTCATCTCCTCTAGGGCAACGCCTCTCCCCGCCCGGCAATAAACAAAGCATACCACTCCTCTCGGCTCAAGCTGATGCCATCTGCCAGGCAGCTCGTCCTCACCCGCTCTGGCTTGGTCGTGCCAATGATGGGTTGAATGCCCGCCGGATGGCGCAGCAACCAGGCCAAAATAATCGCCTCTGCGCTCGTCTGCTTGGCCGCCGCCATCTTCGCCACTAATTGCGCCGCCTTTTGTACATTAGCTGAGGCGTCGGCTGGTGGATTGAACAGACGGCCGCCCGCCATTGGCGACCAAGCCTGCACCAAAATCCCCTGCAAACGACAGTAATCCAAAATCCCTGTTGCCCCAGCATAGGCGTGGGCCGCCTGGTTCGCCAAAATCCCATCATTGATGAGATGGGAGTGGAGCACATTTATCTCTAATTGATTGACCACCAACGGCCGATCCACAAATCGTTGCAGCAAAGCCATCTGCCCTACATTGTGATTACTCACGCCAAAGTGGCGCACCTTCCCTGCCCTATGCAGATCAGCAAAAGCCCGAGCCACTTCCTCCGGCTCCACCAGCGGATCAGGGCGGTGCAGCAGTAAAATATCGAGATAATCTGTATCCAAACGGCGCAAAATGCCCTCCACAGAGTGGACAATATGCTCATAGCTAAAGTCATAACGCTGGGGGTCTGTGGGGCGTGGCTGGCCGGGGAAGCGAATGCCACACTTGGACTGGATGATCAGTTGCTCTCGTGGTATCTGCTTTAGCACTTCGGCAAAAACCAGTTCTGATTTGCCCCGTGTGTAAATATCGGCATGGTCAAAAAAGTTGATGCCTTGTTCATAAGCAGTACGAACCACAGCCAGAGCGGCCGTTTTCACAGCCTCCGTCACAGGCTCATCTGACCACTCGCCACCAATCCGCATACAGCCATAGGCCAGCCGCGAAACCTCCAAATCCGTCTGAGGAATATGATACGTTTTCATGGTAATGTCTTCTCCTGAATGCCAACCCTCAACAGATGCTTTGTCAATTCCTCCTCATAAACCACATCAAGCCACACTTGTGCCTTTTCTAAAGAGGTAAATGTTTCTTCTCGCTTATACACGCCATCAGCATAATTACGTGTTACCTGCCCCCAGTATGGTCTTGGGTCAGTAGTTTGAATGATTTGCCCCACAACAGTTTTGTCCATACTTATCCTTTCTTCGACTATGGGTACTTCATAAAAATCTACTATCCATTTCAGAGAACCAGCTAAAAGCAATATCGTCAGCGTAATGCTAATACCCCCACTCCAAATAGGGATGTCGATTAGCATGAACACCCATAATAAAAACCACCCCATAACAATGATGCTGGCTAAAAGTTGTTTATCTAATTTAGGTTTCAGCTTTTCTTTTATTCGCAAAAAGTGTCCACTATTCTTCCGCTAACTCAAACTCAATATCTTGTGCACCCTGCCACAAAACCAATTTGCCAAAGGCTTCTAAGTTTTCTCGTCCTTCAATCACGGTCAAAAAGTGATTGCCCGCTAACTGTCCCATTTTGCTAGCGAAACAGGAACTACCATAAGCAAAAAGAATCTCCGTCTCGCTAAAGCCGCCCGGATAAAGCAAAATGTCGCCCCGTGAGGGATGGCTGGTATGGTTCTCAAAGCCCAGACCCGTATCAAAATCACCCAAAGGAATCCAAACGGCTTCCCCACTCCAACGGGAGTGGATAACTTGGTTGGCAAAAGGCAGCAACTCAACAAAGCGTTTACATGTTTCTGGGGCACGTTCCCGTTCCAATCGAGCCTTGAAGGTGTAAGGACCTGCTTGTATTTGTAATGTGTTCATGCAATCTCCTGAATGATTAATTTTTTAGGATTGCTCCTTTTCTGGGGATTCTACTTCGGCTCAGATTGAAGGGCCAGGCAACGGCCGTTGCCCATCCACCTACTCCATCCTTCTAATCGTCACCAGCGAATCGGCCGTTAAATCGCCCACCACTGACACGACACCATCTGGCCAATGCACCACCAATGCTGCCGGATTTGTATCCACCGGAAAGCCAAAATGAACCCGTGCCGGATCGCCAGAGAGGTAGCCACTGAGGGCATGGACATCACGATAATAGGCCCCTTCCCTCGTATGCAAGGCCAGCGTGGCTCCCAACCCCCTCGTATTGCCACTCTCCGGCCATTGCAGATCCACTTGTATGTTTTGTCCCTGACACAATTGATTCTCAAATAGCTGTGCCCCCGCCTGCAAATTGTTAACCACAATATCTAGGTCGCCATCCCCATCCAAATCGCCCATACTCATGCCCCGCCCACTGGCTGTTGAGCCTAAATTCCAGGCAGGCTGAGGTTGAAAACGGCCGTTTCCCCCATTGCGCAACACCTGATTCTGTTCCACCAACTCATGATTGGGCAAATGGGCAAAAGTTGTCATCTCCATAAAGCCATTAACCACATACAAATCCAAAAAACCATCCTGATCGAGATCGCCAAACTTGCTCGACCAACTCCAACCTGTAGCCGTCACCCCCCAACCGTCTGCTTCATCAACAAAAGCATTTGCATCTTGCTTTTGCAATACATTAGCCATCACCTGGGGGTCATCAGGTGGATGTGGGTCGGCTATCATGGATTCCATAACGGGTTGCCAAGCCGCCATTGTTTCTGGATCATTGGCATAAGGATGCATATCCGAGGCAAATAGTTCGGCACGGCCGTTATTATCAATATCGCCCCAATCAAAACTCATCGTGCTGTGGGTGGTCGTGGCGAAGACGGCCGTTTCCGTCCAGCCAGTCCCATCTCGCAACCAAGCAAAATCGCGCACCGCAAAATCATTACCCACCAGAATGTCTAAACGGCCGTCGCCATTCAAATCAGGCAGCGTCAGAGCCAAGGCCTGCGCCTGTTCCGCCAAGCGCGTGGGCACAAACGTGCCCGCCTCATTTTCATAGGCATAAACACCCGCACTGCCACTACTCAAAAACTCTTGTCCAAATTCAGCCAACAGAGCCGCATCATACGTCCCACCCACAAAATCAAGGTCATTATCCCCATCCAAATCGGCCCAATTCATGCTATACAGAGGCTTGTCCACATGGGGCAGCAGTTCTTGCCTGAAACGGCCGTCGCCCTCATTGCGCCAATAATTGGGGGCTGTCACTCGCCGCGTCAGCACAATATCTAGCCAACCATCTCCATCCACATCCACCACGGCTACGGCGCGTGCATCTCCCACCCCCAACAACTCAGCCCGAAACTGCAAGCCGCCTTCATTCCACAAAATCGTATTGGGCGCAGCATGATTGGCCAACACAATGTCCAAATCGCCATCATTGTCCAAATCATTGATAGCCACCCCCGCCCCGTTGGCCTCAAACATGCGCACCTCATCCCCGCCAGGCACAGTGGTGGTATGTTCCAGTTCATGAGTAATAAAAGATTGGGCACACGGCCGTTCCCAGCCTGCCACTGGTTCTATTGTCACTGAAATAGTTGGGGTAACGGCCGTTTCTTCCTCTACACCACACCCTATTAAGAACAAACACGACAAGAAAATAACGGAACGAATTTGGTTGAAGGTAAAATCTCTAATCTCTAATCTCCAATCTCACCAAACTGTTTTCGACAAAGCCCCATCCACTACCAATGTAGCCCCATTAATGTATGAAGCCGCCTCCGACAGCAAGAAGGCTCCTGCTTTGCCAAACTCGTCAATACGGCCGTATCGCCCCATGGGAATCGCTGCCTCCGCCTTGGCCCGAACCGCCTCCACCGTCATCCCCGATTTCTCAGCTCGAAAGGCATTCAAACTACTCACTCGCTCCGTGTCAATCGTGCCCGGCACCAAATTATTCACCCGAATCCCCTCACCAGCCAAATCCTTGGCCAACGACTTCACCAAACTAACCACACCCGAACGCATCACATTCGACAATAAAATCGTGTCCATCGGCTCCTTGATCGACAAAGACGTCACCGTCAAAATTGCCCCGCGCTTATTTTGGCGCATCGTGGGCAGCACCGCCCTAATCAACCGCACCGCGCTCATCAAAGTCAATTCAAAGGCATCATACCAATCCTGCTCCCCAAAATCATCAAAGCGGCCCGCCGGTGGCCCACCCGCATTCACCACCAAGCCATCCACCCGGCCAAACGTCGCCAGCACCTCCTGCACCCAAGCCGCAATCGTGTCCTTATTGCGAGCATCAAAAGTCGTGCCATGAACCGTTGCTCCCCTGGCCCGCAATTGTGCCGCCGCCTCCTCAACATTTACCATATCCCGACTAGCAATAGAGACAGAAGCCCCATCTTGGGCACACGCCTCAGCAATGCCAAACCCCAGCCCCTTCGTCCCCGCCGCCACCATGATAACCTTGTCTTTTAACTGTAAATCCATTTTTATCCCTTAATCCCTGCATTCACCGACATGCCCTTAATAAACCAATTTTGGGCAAAGAAGTACACAATCAACACGGGCAGCATAGCAATAACGGCCGCTGCCATCAACAATTCCCAGCGCACATAATATTGGCCCTGGAAAAAAGTCAGCCCCACCGGAACCGTCAGCATTTCCGCCGAATTCGTCACCACCAGCGGCCACAACAAGCTGTTCCAAATTCCCAAAAAGACAAACACCCCCAACGCTCCCAATACAGGCAAACTATTGGGCATCAACACCTGCCACCAAATTCGCAGCGACGAAGCCCCATCCATCCTGGCCGCCTCATCCAACTCCATAGGGATACTGCGAAAATATTGCCGCATCAAGAAAGTGCTAAACGCCGAAAACGAAGGCGGCAAAATCAGAGCCGCATACGTGTCATACCAGCCCAAGCGGTTGATAATGATGAAATTCGGCAGCAGTAAAATGGCAAAGGGAATCATCAGAGCAATCAAATAGGCAAAAAACAGAGTATCACGCCCCCGAAAACGCAGACGTGAAAAGGCAAAAGCCGCCAACGAAGAAGTTATGATCTGCAACAGCGTTACACTGACCGCCACAAACACACTGTTCAGATAAAAACGACTAAAGGGCACGGATGTCCAGGCATCACTATAGTTTTGCCAAACAAACTCCTCTGGGATCCATAACGGCGGAAATTCGGCAAATATGGCCGAACGTGCTTTCAAAGAGGTGCTGAGCATCCAGAAAAAGGGCAAAAGCATCAATACACAGCCTGCCAGCAAAATCAGATGCAGTAATACATTTTTCCATTTGATTCGACCACGACGGCCGTTTTCCTGACTCACCACTGCCATAACAACCCCTCCTCACTGCCTACTGGCTCATTCCGTCTCATAATGCACCCACCGCTTTTGCAACTGCATCTGAGCCAATGTCAACACAAACACAATCGCAAACAACACCCAAGCAATCGCCGCCGCCTTCCCCATACGCTGAAAACCAAACGCATTTTGGAAAATATAGATCACAATAGACATCGAAGCAGGCGGCAACTGTCCCTGCGTATTGGCCGTCATCACAAAAGGCTCCTCAAAAATCTGAAAAGCCCCAATCATCTGAATCACCAGCAGAAAAAAGGTCGTTGGGCTAACCAAAGGAACCGTAATATGACGCACTCGCTGCCAAGCCGAGGCCCCATCCACCTTAGCCGCCTCATACAACGCCTGGGGCACACCCTGCAACGCGGCCAAATAAATCACCATCGTGAAGCCCACATTCTTCCACAGCGTTAACAACACCACACCCGGCTTGGCCCACTTGGGATCATTCAGCCAATCCGGCGGTGTCAAATAAGTGCGGGCAAAATTACTCAAGCCCTCATTAGCCGCCACAAAATCAATCTCCAATAGCTTTTCCAACCCCCACCACATCCAATTCGACACGATCCCAGTGTCACGGTTCAGCAAAAACTGGAACACCATGGCTGCCGCCACAATACTGGTCACAACGGGCATAAAATAGATCATGCGATAGAAGCCCATACCCCGTAAACCTGTATTCAAAACCACAGCCAAAGTAAAACCAAAAACAAGCTGAATAGGCGCAATCGTCACCATGTAGAAGAAAGTATTGCCCAACACACGCCCCATTAAGGGATCAGTGGTGGCAAGTTCCATATAATTATCTACACCAATAAATTCAGGCGGCGTTAATAAGTCCCATTTGTATAAACTGAGCAGCAATGAAGCCACAATAGGAAAAATGACAAAGGTAATAAAACCAATCAAACTAGGCAGTAGGAAGAGATAGCCCTCAGATTGCTGATTGGCACGCCAAACACCAATACCCAGCTTGCGCCGCCAGGACGATGTTTCTGCTTTTGTTTCCGCAGTCGCTGGGGATTTCGCTACTGATTCACTCATCATGGACCCCCTTTAATTTGAAGTAACAATCCCTTCGTATGTTACGAATTGATACCGGTACATGTATCAATTGTCATTCCGAACGGAGTCTTCAGAATGTCGTCTACGACACGGAATCCCGACGGATCAACAAGGCCGTCGGGATTCCTCAGAGGACTTCGGAATGACTATCTTAAATCATTAATCTCAACAAGAACGTCCTTCCGAGCCATATAAACATGAACAACAATTAGCCACTGCCATTCTCAGCCAAGTAGGCATCTACAGCCTCGCAGACACCGGGCAAAGCATCAGCTGGAGCGACCTCACCTGCCCAAATTTGGGTCAGAACCGGGCCAACATGCGTACCATTGATGTCACCCCAGTTGCCAAAGAAGGCACCAGTAGCTGTGGTTGAGCCTTCGGCCTGAATGAGGAAGGCTTCACGGCCAGCCGGTAGATTGTCATTGCCCATCCACGGATCGCCCTCAGCCGCCGAACGAATGGGCGGGAAGGCCTCACCCGTAGCCGGGTAAATGGCTAAACCACCTTCAGGGCTTTGCAAGAATTGGATGAAGTTCCAAGCTGCATCTTTCTTCTCGCTTAAGGCGCTCATGGTCCAAGCAGCACCGCCAGCACCGGTAGCACGAATGCCGCCTGGAGCTGTGGGCACTGGAGCCACATCATAATTCATACCGGCCGCATTAAAAGCTGGCACACGGCTAGCATTTTGGATGATCATGGAAACCTGTTCGCTTTGGAAAACGGCCGAATCCCCACCAGCCTGATTCAAGTTGGCATCACGCATCGCCAATTCATCATTCATCAAACCGGCGACAAACTCAAAGCCTGCAATAGACTCCGGCTTAGACAGCCAGCATTCAGTGGGGTTAAAGGGATCATCAAACAAGCCGCCACCATTGGAAACGAGGAATTGGGCATACTTACCACCTTCCATACCTAAGCCATACCGTTCCACACGACCACTGGCCGATGTCATTGTCAGCGCCTCAGCCGCTGCTCGCAAATCATCCCAAGTCCAACTTTCATCAGGATAATCCAAACCAGCTTCATCAAAGTGATCTTTATTGTAATAGAGGACTTCCAAACCGATGTCACGAGGGAAACCATAAACTTGTCCATTGTAGCTAGTAATGTCAATGGCCCCAGACCAATAATCGCCTAAATCCATGCCAGAGCTTTCAATAAAGCTGTCCAGTGGCTCCAGCACCTCATCGGCGGCATAACGGGGTACGGGGGAAAGGAACAGCACATCAGGGATGACCGAGCCATCACCAGCTGCCCATAAGGTTTGCAGCTTGGTGAAGTAATCGCCCCAGGGTTGCGCCCATAACTCGACCGTCACATTGGGGTGTTCAGCCATGTAAGCATCAGCCACAGCTTGGTGGGTCTCGATCTCTTCTGGACTACCCCACATGCCCCAAAGAAGCGTGACTTCTTCCATCGCTTCCTCATCCATAGACTCTTCTTCGTCCATAGATTCTTCTTCATCCATAGACTCTTCCTCGTCCATAGATTCTTCTTCATCCATAGATTCTTCTTCATCCATGGACTCTTCTTCGTCCATAGGCTCGTCAGTTGGCTCAGCTACCACTTCTTCGGCCGTTTCTTCAGCCGCTTGTTCTCCACCACCACAAGCAACCAATACCATAGATAAAATGACCAACAACGTTAGCCAAGTAATTTTAGATTTACGAATCATTATCCTTCTCTCCTAAAAGATTTTTATAACTAAATGTCACTTTTCCATTATTTATGAGACCCTTTATACCAAAAGCATCACCTCCTTCCAGTTAAGCTGGGCCACCACCCGCCTGAATTGTAAAGTCATTATTTTCGGCGGCAACGGCCGTTGCCGGTTTCGCCGCACACAAAGCCCCAAACAAGGGCAATTCTCCTGTTTGCACAGCCTGTTCCGCATACAAATACATCGCCGCCGACCAGGCCTGCTGAGCAAAACCCATCGGATGTCCGCTTTCTCCATGCAGCCATTCATTAAACTCCCAACGGGCGTCTGCCCCCTGCCTATTAGCCCTTGCCAACGAAACCAGCAAACGTTCCGCCTCATCTTGCCAACCATGCTTGGCCAAAGCCGCCACATGAAAACCACCCACCATTGGCCAAATGCCGCCATTGTGATATTGGTGGGGAATATTCAAATTACGGCTACGATAATAGCTGCGCCAATCGGCTTCACCAGGATAAATGGGTGGATGAATGGCCTTGGTCGGATAGGGTTCAGCAATGCCCACTTGGTACATATAACGCAAAATATGCTCGCGACGATGCCCGTCAGCCACCCCTGACAAAATCGCCAAACAGTTACCCAAACTATCGCACCAATCGCCATACTCACGGAAAGCCACCCAGGGCAAATAGTAGGGGCGGCTGGAAATCGTACCAATATTGTAATAGAGCATAAACCATTCCAGCCGAATCGCCTTTAGCCTTTCCAAATGCTCGGCAAAATGCTCAGCCACCCAACAGCGATCAATCCACATCAGCAAATTAATGCGCTCATAAATATCGGCGGCATTGACCAGCAGTTGGTGACAGGGGATTTCGGGGGTCAGCCGTTTGTACATTTCAGCATGGGCCAAAACGGCCGCATAAAAAAGCACATTGTCATACAAAATATTGTAACGAACGGCCACCAAATCCATCCAATTGCCCGCTTCAGGCGTTTCCAGCAGGCCACACTCATTCATATCCTGGTACTCTAACCAAGCCAAGGCCTTATTAATACTGGGCCAACTGGCCAGCAAAAAGGCCACATCATCCGTTAGCTGCCAATAGAGGTAGTGGGTAAGGATGTACCATAAATTGGCATCCAAAGCCCCCGCATTTTCGGTGCTGATATAACCATTGTCAGGATTCACATTAAGGGGGACAAGACCATTGCGGGATTGATACTGCTCCAGAGTTAATAGGCCAGCCTTAATCGTCGCTACTAAGTCCGGCTGACCCACGGCTGCCACCCCCAAAGCAATGACGGCTCCATCTCTGGCCCAGATTTGAGGATAACCAGCTGCCAAACCAGAGGCCCTAAAGCCCTTGTCAGTGGCGCATCGCTGTAAGACAGCGACCGCTTGCTCATGGGCTTCTTGAAGCAATTGCGCTTTTTTCATCTTCCTGCCACCTCCATACAAGTAGGATACGGGCAAACCATTAAAGAGCCTGCTTCACTCCAATCACCCCCTCAGAAGCGGAGATTATAGCCTTTTTGGGATAAAAAATCTAACGGCACGAATGGGAACGGCCGTTTCATCGCTACTTTTCATGATAGAAAGGGGATGCTTATACACCTTCTCCCAAATAATAAAAGGCCCCACTTTCGCGGGGCCTTCATTACTACACCACCTACCAAATAAAATGGCAATTTTCTCATCATAGTGGCTAGCTATGCAAAGCGCGAGCGAGCAGCCGAGTATACTCCGCCGTAAATCGTTGAGCCGCGTCGGATTCTACTGCAAAAGCATCAAAGCCGTGAAAACCGTCCGCATAAATATGCAGTTCAGTGGGAACACCCGCCTGCATCAAACGCTGTGCATAAGCAATATCCTCATCACGAAATAAATCCGGCGTGCCCACACCGATATAAGTTGGCGGTAAGCCACTTACATCCACAGCACGGGACGGAGCAGCATACGCTGATATGCCCTCACCACCTGGCTCTTGCCCTAAATAAGAACGCCAGCCTTCTAAATTATTGGCCCGTGTCCAGAGGGGTGCATCTGGCACATCTGGCCCAGCTTGCTCAATATTTTTATCGTCGATCATCGGATAAATAAGTAACTGGTAGCAGATATCAACCTCAGCTCGATCACGTGCCAGCAAGCCAAGTCCAGCCGCCAGACCACCACCAGCACTCGCCCCGCCGATGGCAACACGCGCCTTATTGATACCGAATTGGTCGGCATTGGCCGCCAACCATTTGAGGACTGCATAACAATCCTCCAAGGGGGCAGGGAAGGGATGTTCTGGTGCTAGGCGATATTCTACCGAAGCAACCACACAGTTCAATGCCAGTGCCAAGCCTTTTGCCTTCAAGTCATCTCCTTGCACATCGCCCAGAACATAGCCACCACCATGAATCCAAAGCAGCGCAGGCAATGTATCGGGTCGTGTTTCGGGCTGATAAAGACGCACCATCACGTCTGGTGCGTCTTCCGGCCCCGGCACATAGTGATCATTGGTCACCACACCGGGGATATCTGGTGCTTGAGCCGCCATAGCGGCGGTCAGGCCATCCAGAAATTGACGTGTCGCAGGAATATCATCAAGCGTAATACCACCGGGAACCACTTGTTCAAATCCAGCTAATCCTTCTATCAATTGTGGGTCTGTAAGGGGGTGCATATTTTTCTCTCCTTCGTGTGAAACAACATATGTACATCTAAGCTGCTAACAGTCATATCATACCATAGCAAATAACTACTCCCCAAGAACAAACCCAGCCCACCGCACGCTCACCCACCGTTCACCACACGCACCCGCAACCACCCTCCCCATTTCGCCCCAACTCCCTTACAATACCATCCATGCGACAAAAAACAGTTCTCTGGCTGCTGTTGGCCTTTTTGGCTGGGCTGGCGATGGGCGCCCTCAAAGTGCGTCAAGATTGGCTCACACGTGGCATCCCCCGCGATTTGCCCCAACCTATCGCGGGTGGTGGTGTCCAAATCGGCCTCAACGTCGCCCTAGAACAGTATGACGATCAGGCACTAGCTCATCAATTAGCACAGATTAAAGCCTTAGGCATTCAACACGTCAAACAATCCTTTTACTATAGCCAAGATTTTGATTGGGAGACCGCTGAGCGCCTGGTTGCAGCCACTGCGGCCCAAGACTTGACCCTTGTGCCTCTGCTTGATGGCGATCCGGCTAATGGTTTTGCGGTTGTGGACACGGCCGTTTTCGCCCAATTCGCCGCCCAATTTGCCAGTCGCTACGGTGATAGTATCCAGCACTACATCATCTGGGACGAGCCGAACATCACTAGCCATTGGGGTGGACAGCCCGTTAATGCTAACGAATATGCAGCTTTGCTCACTGCCGCCGCCGCTGCCATCAGAACGGCCGATAGCGATGCCCTCATCGTGGCTGCCCCGCTGGCGCCCACCATTGAAACCGGCCCGACAAACCTATCCGACATCATCTACCTACGCGCCTTGTACGAAGCAGGTGCCGCCTCTGCCTTCGACATCGTCGCCGCCAAACCTTATGGCTTTGATTTCCCACCCGATGATCGAGATGTGGCTGCTAACAAGCTCAACTTCAGCCGCGCTATCTTGTTGCGTGAAGAAATGGTGCATCAGGGCGATGCTCACAAAGCCTTGTGGGCGGGCAATTGGGGCTGGAACAGCCTACCCGCTGACTGGACAGGCACAGCCTCTATTTGGGGTGAAGTCACCGCCCAGGAACAGGCCGATTGGACGGCCGTTGCCTACACACGCGCCCAACAAGAGTGGCCCTGGCTAGGCCTCATGTTCCTGGAAAATTGGCAACCCGACGCACCCATTGATGATCCACGTTGGGGCTTTAGCATTGCTGGTGGGGCAACGGCCGTTGCCCTGCAAACAGCCCTCCAGCAAAACCCAGCCCTGGCCCAACCTGGCTTCCACCAGGCCCAAGCCGACCATCCCGCCCAGGTCTACATAGGCGGCTGGCGCTTCTCACCCGAATTTGGAGCCGACATCAGCCAGCCAGCCGAAGGTGCAGCCAATGACCAAGTGAGCTTCACCTTTTGGGGTACAGACGTGGGCCTGCGCGTGCGCCGCGCCGACTTTCGGGCACGCTTCTACATCACTGTAGATGGCCAAGCCGCCAATGCCCTGCCCCGCGATGAAAATGGTTCTATGCTCATCCTCACCTCACCCGACCCCACCGACGACACCATCACCACCGAAGCCATCGCTCGTAATCTGGCCCCTGGCCCCCATACCGTTCATATCGAAGCCGAACGGGGCTGGGATCAGTGGGCCTTAAACGGCTTTAGCGTGGGCTATCAACCGCCGGATACGGGTTACCGATGGGCGATGATAGGCTTAGGCCTGACGGTTGTTTTTTCTCTGCTAATGGCTACGCGAACAGCGCGACGGGCAAAGTGGGGTGCATGGACACAGGCGTCGCGCCACCGCTTTTTGCAACTCAGCCAAAGGGGACAATTATTGTTAACGGCCGTTCTGGCCCTTATCGTCGCCCTATCCGGCTGGTTTACCTGGGGGGAACAAGCGGCTGGTCTATACCGCCGTTTAGGGGATGGTGGGCAACTACTGGCAACGGCCGTTGCTGCCACCATCTTCTACGTCACGCCCACCTTCTTCGTCTATGTTCTGGCCCTCGTCATCCTCTTCCTGCTCATCTACTTCCGTCCCGTCTGGGGGCTGGTTTTGATCGTCTTTAGCTTTCCCCTGTACGTAGCCACTGTCACCAAAGCCATTTTCCATCTCAACTTTTCGGCCGTTGAGCTTTTCACGCTGGTCACTTTGGCAGCTTTTGGGCTGCGTCAATTGACGACGGTTAGAAACAAAGGTGGCTATACCAAAAAATCAACCCAAAGAGCAGTTGTCATTCCGAAGTCCGCTGAGGAATCTCGACGGCCTTTTGGATCCGTTGGGATTCCTCACTCCGAAGACTCCGTTCGGAATGACAACAGGCCGATCTTGGGTAATTTTCCAAGTGCGATCAGTAAACTGAACACGGCCGATTACGCCGTCCTTACCTTCATGGCCATCGCCACTCTCTCCCTCTTCTTCAGCGAGCGGCTTGACGTAGCCAGCAACGAATGGCGCGTCGTCATCTTAGAGCCAGCCCTCTTTTACTTCCTCTTTCGAGCCATCCGCCCCAACCATAAGGAGTTATGGATCATTTGGGATGCCTTTGTTCTAAGCGGTCTGCTAGTGGCAGGTTATGGCTTATGGCAATATGCCTTCGCTCGTGACACTCTCATCACGGCTGAAGGCGGACTGTTACGCCTCCGGTCATTCTATGGCTCGCCCAATAATGTGGCTTTGTATTTAGGACGGGTGCTGCCAATGGTAACGGCCGTTGCCCTCCTTGGTCATGCTATCCCTACCCATCGCCGCCGTGCCTATACTCTAGCCATCATTCCCATCGCCCTGGCCTTCCTACTCACCTTTAGCAAAGGCGGCTTGTTCCTGGGCGCACCTGCGGCTCTGCTCTTCATCTTCTGGCAGTGGCAAAAGCAAGCGGGGCGGCGCACCTGGCCCTGGCTCATCAGTTTTGGCGTTCTGGGTGTGATAGGGCTACTTATCGCGCAGCAAATCCCGCAGCTAGCCGGACGGCTCGATCTGACGGGCACTACTGGTGTTTTCAGGCTCAATTTATGGGGAGCCAGCTTGCAAATGGTGGCCGAGCATCCCTGGCTGGGTGTGGGGCTGGACAATTTCCTCTACGCCTATCGCGGCCGTTATATTTTTGATGCCGCTTGGCAAGAACCCAATCTCAACCACCCTCACAACATTTTGCTCGATTTTGCCACACGGCTGGGCTTATTGGGTTTACTGGCTGGTGGCTGGCTCTTTTGGGAATACGCCCGTCGCCTTAAAAAGCTGCTAAATGAAACCCAACCCGTACATCTCCCCCTAGTTATTGGCCTATCGGGTATGGTGGTGGACATCGTAGCCCATGGCTTAGTGGATCACAGCTTCTTTTTAGTAGATTTAGCCTTTGTCTTTTATTTGGGACTGGCAACGGCCGTGTGGCTGACGACAAAGCAAAGGTAAAATGACCATCACTAAATCTCGTAACTTCCTCACCCTTTTTGTGTTTATTGTTACGATTGCGGCTTGAGACTTCAAGCTGCGGCTTGACAATCCAAGCGTTCATCCTAAAATTACCTGCTTGTGATTTTAGAACAGATAAAAAATTTCCTGAAGGAGAGGTAGAAAATGAGTGATACCCTGAGTCGCGTAAGCAACATCATTGTAGATTTACTGGGTGTAGATGAGGATCAAATTGTAATGGCAGCCCGTTTCCGGGAGGATTTAGAAGCAGATTCTCTCGATTTAGTTGAACTAATTATGGCCTTTGAAGAAGAGTTTGAAGGCGAAATTTCAGACGAAGAAGCGCAAAAGATTACAACAGTTGGGGAAGCTGTGACCTATATTGACCAGCATATG
This sequence comes from Promineifilaceae bacterium (SeqCode), assembly GCA_965223555.1. Lineage (GTDB taxonomy): Bacteria > Chloroflexota > Anaerolineae > Promineifilales > Promineifilaceae > CBDCWU01. The sequence continues at coordinate 202,029 of CBDCWU010000005.1, read as the reverse complement.
CGGGCTTAAGCAGTAAACAGTGAGCAACAAGCAGTAGAAGGCGGTGCGAGAGCATCGTCTTTTTTGCTTTGAAGGCACACTGTGTTATCGCAATCGCATTTGCCAGACAGCCACGGCTATTATCAGCAAATGGCCCACCCCATTCAACCACACCCCCCAACCATAGCCAATCGGCAGGCCTAAGACATCGCTTACGGCCGTTCGCGCCTGCCCATATACCCAAGTTGGCAGCACGATACCAGCCACACCTAACCCCATCATTAACAACCATTTCAAACGCACCACTCGCGGTCTCTGACCCGACAGCCCACTCACGCCAGCCACAACCACCACGAGAATAATAGCCCAGACACGTGGCCAATATTCATGAGCCACACTTCCCGTTATATCCTCTATGGCCGGGAAGGAAAGCCAACTAATTAGCACAGCCATCCCACGCATCAGCCAGGTCTGCCAACGGCCGTTTGGCCAACCCACCGTCCACAAAACCAACATCAAGCCCAGACTAATCGGCGGCAAATAGAACCAGTTCCGCGTCGGCCCCATACCCATAAACTTGATCCACTCCCCCATCTCCACACCGATGAAGCTGAGACCCGCCGCCGGGCCGGGCAGCCAAACTGTAAGGTAAGCTATGAAAACGGCCGTAAACCCAACCGGCAATAGAGATTGCGGATAGTGACTACACGACATCAGAACAACTACATGCCATTGAACAACTTCAATACCTTTTGATCTTCTGCTTCCTGCTCTTCAAAATATTGAGCCAGTGCCGTGCTGCGCCGCTGTCGCAAGGCCAGTAAGGCCACCGCCTGCACATCATCCACCTCTGCACAATCCCGCTCATCTGCTGCGGCATGAGCACGAGCCGCCTCAAACAGCGTAATCTCAGCCCGATTGGAGTCAATCTGCATCTGCTGCACCAACTGCAAACCCAGATCACGTGCGGCCCCGCTCATTACCACTTGCGGCAACCGTAGCCGCGCCTCCTGAATTTCTTCCGCCAAAGCTACCGTCTGCTCCAAATACATATCAGAAAAATGTTCTGGATTTTGATGATATAAACGCACACGTTCATAGGCCTCATAGCGATTCTCCTTCTCACCTAAACCACGCACAGTGGCACGCAAGCCAAAACGATCCATTAACTGAGGCCGTAGTCGCCCTTCTTCAGGGTTCATTGAGCCAACCAGCAAAAAACGTGAGCGATAACGCAAACGCATAGGGCCACGCCGGGCCACATAGTGCCCTTGGGCAGCTGCATCTAAAATAGCATCCGTGATTGTATCATCCAGCAAATTAACTTCATCAATGTAGAGCAAATGTCCGTCCGCTTGCCCCAAAATGCCCCGCTCTAGTCGGATTCGCTTCTGCTCTAGAGCAATTCGCTCATTAATACCACCCACCACATCATCCAGCCGAGCATTGAGAGGGAGTTCCATTAGGCGCACCCGATCTGGAACGGTCAACGGTTCATCATACCCTACCTTTTGCTGACAATCCTCGCAAAGGCCATCCATACCCTCGTCTGCTAAAGTTTCCTCTGTACAGCCAAATTGGCACAAGCTACGGCGCACATCTGGCAGGAGATCGGGCAGCGCCCGCACGGCCGTTGTCTTAGCAGTTCCTCGTGGCCCAATCAACAATACTCCACCCACACGCGGATTGATAACCGACAATATGAGGGCTAATTTCATCTCCTCTTGTCCCACAATCGCCAAAAAAGGAAAAGGCTTGGTAATATCCAACCCCACATCCTCCGTAGGCATCAGTGTGACTTGATGGGCGGGAGACTCTAGGAGTATGTCAAGGAGTTTAGAGCGAGGTTGGGTCATAGGAATGTTATGGTTTCTCCGTCATCAGTTCTTGTTGTTTCATTTGCAAACGATAGGCCTGACGGGCAGCTGCTCGCTCAAAACGAGCCTTATCCTCCTCAGTCTCGCAAATGAGTGGGGGAACTGGAGCTGGACGGCCGTTTTCATCTAAGGCCACATACACAAAATACGCCGTATTGGTATGGGTGACCTCCCCAGAAAGAACATCTTCAGCCGTTACCACCACCCGAGTCTCCATCGAAGTACGGCCTACCCAAGTTACAGCGGCCGTTACCGTCAGCAAATTGCCAATATGCACAGGCGAATGAAAGGCCATCGAATCCACCTTAACCGTTACCGCCGGCCGCCGTGCATGTTTGATAGCCGCCATCCCACCTGCCTCATCACAAATCTTCATGATATGCCCGCCATGCACATTGCCCATCGTATTCGCTTGGCTCGGCCCCATCAACTGCGTCAATGTAACCCGTGATTCGTGAACTTGTTTACCTTCCATTGTTTATTCCTCACCCATATCTGGTCGGGTGTCTGAAATATAGGTGAGGCGTTCCGAATATTCCTCAAACATATCAATAAGCGAATAGGGCAAGCTGGGTAGCATAGGGGCTAAGGGCACACTGGAACGCACACGTGGCCGTTCAGGTCGTTTAGGCGGCGGTGTTTTACGACTCTTATTACGTGGCTCTTGTCGCGTACGCAGCAGACGATGATCCTCACTAATATAGGCTAGATATCGCCCTTGCGGATCATAGACATCATTGCTAATCATAAAACCCAACCATTCACCATCTACATTAAATAGATGGCCCCGGTAGACTAAAGCCACCCACTCGCCATCAGTACGATAAATTGGTGTCATCTGTTAACCCTATTCATAGATTTTTGGTAACTATCAGCCTCTCGGCTATGGTCGGCGTCACGCCGTGCCACCTTGGCTGGCTCGGTCAGGAGAGCAGCCCTTTGGGACTGAGATGCGACCATAGCACCTGCATAGATACGATTTTTGTCTAATGCCAGCATTATAGTGAGGGGGGACGGGCAAGGCAAGAGAGTAACTAGAAGCAATGGGCCAATGCAACCAATAGTTGCCACAGCTATAACAGATCGTGATAGAGAGCTAGTAATTGCTCCCCTGTTTTATACCAGGAAAATTGACGTGCCTGACGATAGCCAGCCGCTACCATACGGGAGCGGCGTACTGGGTCAGCAAGCAGTTCTATGAGAGCAGCACTCCAAGCCGCTTCATCATGTGGCGAAAGGAGCAAACCGCTATCACCAACAACTTCAGGCAAGCTGGAGGCGTTTGAACTAATAACAGGCACACCACAAGCCATTGCTTCTAGCAAAGGTAAGCCAAAGCCCTCATACAAGCTGGGAAAGGTAAGCAGGGAGGCAGCCGAATAAAGTGCGGGCAGATCTTTGTCGTCCACAAAACCGATGAAGTGAACACGGCCGTTTAACCCCTGCTTGTCCACCTCAGCCATCATCTCGTCATACAGCCAGCCCTTGCCTCCAGCAAAAATCAAATTATGAGGATGTTGTGCGGCCACTGGCTGGAAAGCACGGATGAGCATCTGGTAATTCTTGCGCGGCTGAATGGTACCCACACTGAGAATATAGGGGGTGTCGGTGAGGTTGTATTGGTGACGCACGGCCGTTAACATCTTTCTATTCGTCACAGGGGAAAATCGAGCATCCACGCCACAATACAACACAGTAATCTTGGTCTCCGGCACGTGCCACAATATCATTAAATCTTGTTTAGTGGAAATAGAATCTGCCAAAATATGGGTGGCCCGGCCAATAGACCAGGGCACAACATTGTTGAGATATTGCACCAGCGGTTCAGGAAAAACCTCTGGATAATGAGCAAATGAAAGATCATGAACCGTGAGCAAGGTGGGGATGTTGCCACTGACGGGCGGCAGTACAAAATCAGGCGAGTGGAAAAGATCGAGCTTGCCCGTCACCCACTGCACTGGTAGAGGCAAGCGCAAACGATACCAGAGGCGGTATAGCCAGCGTTCGTTGAGGGGTGCCGAGTGATACCTGATGTGATCGGCCGTCGGCACCGGATCGGCCACTGGTAATTTAGCTGGTGGCTTGGCTGAAAAAAAACGGAACGAGTAGGGTGACTTCATGACTGCCAATATTTGGAGCAGTTCACGAGTATAACGGCCGATCCCCCCACCTTGAGCAATGGCTGAGGTAACATCTAAGCCGATAATGGAAGATCCGAGATTGGGAGGTTGAGAGGTTGACACTGCTGTGGGCAGTAAGCAGTAAGCAGCAATCGGTGCACGGGAAGCAGTGATCCGATCACGGTTAGCCGATTACCGATTACGTATTACTCTACGTCATTATAAGTCCAGTAGCGGTTGACAAAGAAATTCCAAAACATAACAACCAATACAGACAAAGCCAAAGCCAAATTCTCGCCAATACGTTCAGCATAATTGTGGAACATGGCAACGCCTTCAACCAGCTCCACAAACGGCCGATGGGTTGAGGCAATTAGGGGAATACGAATCAATATCCCAGCTACACTCACCACAGTAAACATCGCCAACTGCCGCCGCATTGATTTAGATCGTGAATCAGGATATGTCCAGTAACGATTCCACACAAAATTGCTGATAATGGCAGCCACAAATGAAATTGTGCCAGCAAAGGTAGGGGCTAAATGCATCGTTTGTTCGGCCGTTAGACCAAGCGAGGCAATCATTTCGTGCAATCTTGCTCCTTCTGCTAGCCACAGATCAAAAGGATGCAGCAGCAAATTAAAGACGCCAAAATCCACGACAAACCCGATGGCACCCACTACCAAAAATTTGATAAAGCGTTCAGCTTCTCGGGGATTTACACCAAACCGACCCGCCACACCCGTCATCATAGAAATCATGTACTCGTTCTTTGCTCCAAAATAATAATTGACTTAACTTAAAGACCACGAATCACACGGAAAACACAAAATTTCTCTCTGGGGACTTTGCGCCTTTGCGTAAGCTTTTTCGGTAGATTCATAATTATCCACTCGATTGTAATGTACATACTTCAGATTGCCTATCCAACAATTGTAATAGCCCCAACATTACACCTAAGTGGATATAAATGTTGTTTACATACAGCTTGTCAACCAAATGATGGATGGTCAAAGCGGCAAACGCAGCCAACAAGCCTAAAGCAATGCCCCGCAGTAAGCCATGATGCTGTTTAATGAAGGAAAGAGTTTGCCAGAAAACGGCCGTCCACACACCCACATATGCCAACAAGCCCAACACACCCACCTCAGCCAATAAATTCAAATAATAGTTATGAGCATGGCCCAATGGATAGGGCCAATTAATCAACGCATACTGGCTATAGGCAGGCTCATAATTGCCAAAGCCTACCCCCAGCCAAAAATGATCACGGGCCATATCCAAAGCTGCTTGCCAATGGGCCAAACGCTCAATCACCGCATAGTTCACATCATTAATATCCACACCCCGCGCATCGCCGAATGTCACATCTTCACCAAATGTCGTTATACGCTCTGCAATTGAAGCAGGCAACAGATTAAACGTCAGCCCGCCCCATAACAACGTGACACCTATTAAGAGCAGCCCTACCCCCAACCACCATCGGCGCGGCCAAAAGAGAATCAAAACGGCCGTTCCCCCCGCAAACCCCAACCACGCCCCTCGGCTCCACGAAGCAATCAATCCAGCCAGGGCCACCATCCCACAAACACCAATAAAGATTACCAATAATATAAATTGAGTATGGCGTATGGCGTATGGCATATTACCCACCGCCTTCTGGTCTCCAATCCCCAATCTCCAGTCACGCCGCCACCAGACCCCTAACAGCACGACAACCACCCCCAGCGCCAGCAACGCTGATAAATTCATATATCCGCCAAACGGGTTCGGCTGCTGGAATGTACCATAGGCTCGATAAAAGCGGCCCAAAATCAAAAAATGCTGCGGCCCCGAGCCTCGCAGTCCAAATTGCCATATCCCCAACAACGCCTGACTCGCTCCTGCCACCAACAACATCCCTAAAACCAATATCACGCTCCACACTTCACGCCCCACACCTTGCCTTCCCTGCTCCCCTGCCAAATCCACCACCAGCCATATCAACAACAGCATCTCCACCCACTTTAGCCACTCCCGTAACCCAAATTCTAAAGATGGCGCAGCCAACAATGTCACTAATGTGAGCATCAGAAAAATAAAAAAAGGTACATTCAAACGTGTCTGGGGCACAATGAGCTGCCGCTGTGACAATCGCTTCGCCAACCATGCCACCAGCGTCAACAACAACATCAACTGTCCACTATCGAGCGAAGACCCTCCCAAAATCAGGTTCTCTAAAGCTCCCAACGGCCCCAAAAACAGTGTCCACGCCAAGCCAACAAGCGGTTGTAGGAAAACAAGAATGAAGACGGCCGTTCCTCCTAGCAACACCACCACCCACAGCAGTGGCAACCGAGCCACTGCCACCCCCACAATAACCGCCAACAAAGCGAAAAGCGAAAAGTGAAGCCTCTGGGGCCACTCCCCTCTCGTCAAATCAAACCCTATCACGAAAATACGCTACCGTCTTTGCCAAACCATCAGCCAAGTAGACCTTTGGCTCCCACCCTAGCCGCTCTCGCGCTTTGGTGATGTCAGGTCGGCGCACTTTAGGATCATCTGTGATTCGCTCATCCTTCGGCTCAATATGCACAATTCCCGAATCACTACGCGCAATCTCTACAACTGCATGAGCAAAATCCAAAATCGTCATTTCCGCCGGATTGCCAATGTTTACGGGCATTTTCTCGTTTGAATGCAGAAGACGATACACACCATCAATCAAGTCAGTATAATATTGAAACGAGCGCGTCCGACTACCATCCCCATACACCGTCAATGGCTGCTTCGTCAGTGCTTGATAGATGAAATTGGGCACAACACGGCCGTCATGTAAACGCATTCGGGGGCCATAAGTATTAAAAATGCGCACGATTCGCGTCTCCAATCCATGATATCGCTGATAGGCCAATGTCATCGCCTCGGCAAAGCGCTTGGCCTCGTCATAAACACCACGTGGCCCCACCGGATTCACATGGCCCCAATATGTCTCTGGCTGTGGATTCACTTGCGGATCACCATACACCTCCGACGTCGAAGCCAGCAAATATCGCGCCTTCTTGTCCTTCGCCAGTCCTAGCGTATTATGTGTTCCCAACGAACCCACCTTCAACGTAGGAATAGGATGCTCCAAATAGTCGTTGGGACTGGCTGGCGAAGCAAAATGCAACACTGCATCTAACTCACCTGGCACATAAATATAACGGCTCACATCATGCTTGATAAAGCTAAATCGTTCGTGCCCAAACAAGTGGGCAATATTATCCATATTACCCGTAATTAGATTATCCATACCTACAACTGTATGACCTTCGGCAATAAAACGATCACACAAATGGGACCCTAAAAAACCAGCCGCCCCCGTAACTAAGACTCTCATATTTCTCCTATTCCTTGTTTGCTGAAATATCGCACAGTGACCACTCAATTGCTGTCATTCGTTGTCCAAGTCACAATTTACTGTTCATTGCCCGAGTTGGCAATTGTAGCCTAGCCTATAGGGCATGGCGAACAAAGTAGACCATTCGTAGGCAAACAGTGTATACTCACCGCCACCATCGGTAACCCGTAATCAGTAATCACTATTTATGTGACTTCCCAGAGGTAGTCCCCCCGCTGATTACTGAAAACTGAAAACTGAAAACTGATTGCTGAACAGCGACTTGGAGTTGTGCATGACAGCACCCACAACAGAAAAACGTAAAGCCGACCACATTCGCATTAATTTAGAAGAGGATGTCTTCTTCAAAAAAGTAACCAGCGGCTTGGAGAAATACTTTTTCATGCACCAAGCCTTGCCTGAAATCAACTTAACTGAGGTTGATACATCACTTGAATTATTTGGCAAGCGACTGCAACGGCCGTTACTCATCTCCTCCATGACAGGCGGCACAGCCGAAGCCCGTACTATCAACCGCATTTTGGCCGAAGCCGCACAAATGACGGGTATGGCGATGGGGCTTGGTTCCATGCGGGCCGCCATCGAAGACCCCGACCTGGCCTCTACCTATCAGGTGCGTGACATAGCTCCCGACATTTTGCTCTTTGCTAATCTGGGCGCAGTCCAACTCAACTACGGCTACGGTCTGGCCCAATGTCAACGTGCGGTTGACATAGTCGAAGCCGATGCCCTCATCTTGCACTTCAATGCCCTGCAAGAAGCCGTCCAGCCTGAAGGCGACGGCAACTTCGCTGGCCTTCTCAACCAAATCGAGTGCATTTGCCATGGCTTATCCGTTCCTATCATTGCCAAAGAAGTTGGCTGGGGTTTCTCCAGAGAAGCAGCCCGCCAATTGGCCGATATAGGTGTGGCCGCCATTGATGTAGCTGGCGCAGGCGGCACATCTTGGAGCCAGGTAGAAATGTATCGTGCCCCCACCCCACGCCATGCGCGCGTGGCAGGTGCCTTTATTGATTGGGGCATTCCCACGGCCGTTTCCATCCAATATTGCCACAAAGCCGCCCCCCACCTACCTGTCTTCGCCAGCGGGGGCATCAACAACGGCATAGACGTCGCCAAATGTATCGCCCTCGGAGCCAACATTGTCGGTCTTGCTGGACATTTTCTTCGTGCTGCCGACAATGACGGCGTAACTGGCGTCGTCGAATTGGCCGAAACCATTACCGACGAACTACGCATCGCTATGTTTAGCAGCGGCGCAAAAAGCCTGAACGTTCTGGCACAAACCTCATTACATACTGAATTTTAGTAATGGAGATTAGAGACTGGAGACTTTAATCTCTAGTTACTAGTCTCTAGTCTCCTCTTCATCCATGACCAACGAACTCAAACAATTTTTCCAGGAAATGCTCCCGGCCATTGAAGCCGAAATGAAGGTCGTCTTGCAAGCCGACGGCCGTTCCCATGACGACTTTTATGGCCTGATGCACTACCACATGGGTTGGGCCGACGAACAATTCCAACCCGCTCACGTCAAAAGCGGCAAACGCATCCGACCCATCCTCTGCCTATTAGCTTGCGCTGCTGCTGGTGGCGACTGGCAACAAGCCATCCCCGCTGCGGCCGCCGTCGAAATCCTCCACAACTTCTCCCTCATCCATGACGACATCGAAGATGCCAGCCCTACCCGAAGGGGGCGCACCACTATGTGGAAAATCTGGGGCATTGAATTAGCCATCAACAGTGGTGATGCCATGTTTGCCCTGGCCCACGTGGCTCTGGGTCGCCTCATTGAACGCGGCGTGGATGCCACCATCGTTGTCCAAGCTTTGCGCCGCTTCGATAAGACTTGTGTGCGCCTAACACAAGGCCAACATGCTGATATATCCTTTGAAAAGCGGGAGCAGGTCACTGTCGATGAATATATGGAAATGATTACGGGTAAAACGGCCGTACTCCTCTCCCACTGTGCTGAATTAGGTGCCCTTGTTGCAGGCTGTGATGCTGAAACCGTGGCCAACTACGCCACCTTTGGCCGTGATTTGGGTCTAGCCTTCCAGGTCATTGACGACATCTTGGGCATTTGGGGTGATGAAGCCTTAACGGGTAAATCGGCCGCCACCGATATCGCCACCAAAAAGAAAACCCTACCCGTGCTGCATGGGTTAGCCCAGGACGAGACGTTACGCCAACTTTATCAGAAGTCAGAAGCCGACGAAACCTTCGTACAACAAGTCATCACGCGGCTAGACCAAACTGGCTCCCGCCACTTTGCCACTAACAAAGCTCGCACCTACTCCCACAGCGCCGTTCACCATTTGGAAGCAACCAATCCCTCCGGCGCCGCCGCCCTGGCTCTGCAACAACTCGCCGACATGCTCCTCCAACGAGACTTCTAACCATTACGTCATTACGTTATTTGCCGCCATGCAACCCACTTACATCCAACGACTGCGCCTCACCTTTAGCAAAATTGGTCCCACCCGCTTCATTGGCCATTTAGACTTGGCCCGCACCATGGAGCGGGTTTTGAATCGTGCCAAAATTCCAGTGACTTACACCCAAGGTTTTAACCGCCGCCCCCGTATGCAAATGGCAGCGGCACTACCGCTTGGTTTCACCAGCGAATGCGAAATGATTGACATTTTGTTAGATGAACGGGTTGAACCAGCCGCGATTAAAGAGCAATTAATGGAGAAAATGGCGCCAGGTATCATTTTACATTCGGTTGCAGAAGTGCCTATCAAAGCACCATTATTGCAAAATTCTACCATAGCGGCCGTTTACACAGTCACTTTCTTGGATCCTATAGATTGGGCCGCGTTGCAACAAACTATTAATGACTTACTAGCTTCCGAATCACACAGGCGACAGCGGGCACGAGGACGCAAACGCAAGCCCTACGATTTACGGCCACTTATCGAAGAACTTGCCCTGGTGGAAACGGCCGAATCCCCGCTCCTGCATATGCGCCTCACCTTACAAGAGGGCAAAACGGGCCGCCCAGACGAGGTGCTTTACGCCCTCGGCCTCGACCCGGCTGATACGCGCATCCATCGTACCCAAATCATTTTGGCAGACTCTTGATGGCACTCCGGTGGCTCAAACACCCCTCTGTTAAACGGGCCTTGATCATCTTCATTATCATGCGGCTATTCCTCGTTGTTTGGTCAGTTGTCGCCTTGGCAATCAACCCCCTACCAAAAGAAGCGGATGAGGCCATACGGCCGTATCTGGGCGAGCCCATTCTAGATACAGACCTAAGCGGTCTCCTGCTTGGCCCCTGGCAGCGTTTTGACACCCAACGTTATCTGGTCATCGCCCGCGAAGGCTATGCTAACGAACAAAATTCTGTCTTCCCCCCACTCTATCCCTTAGCCATTCGCGCTGTGGGTACGCTATTTGGCGGTGGCTCAATGGCCAATTTAACGGCCGCTATTCTCATCGCCAATCTCGCTTGTCTTAGCTATCTCATCCTGCTGCATCACGTCGTCACTCAAGAGATTAACGCCCAAACAGCCACCCGCACCCTGATTTATCTGGTACTGTTTCCTACAGGGTTTTTCCTATTTGCACCCTATACCGAGTCAATTTTTATGTTGCTGACATTAGGTTCGTTGTGGGCAGGGAAGAACGGCCGTTTCTGGTTAGCTGGCACGCTTGGTTTCTTCGCTTCCCTCACCCGTCTCACTGGCTGGATTCTAATTGTCCCACTAGCCTACGAAGTATGGCAGCAGCAGATTGTGGAGCGGAAAAAGGGGCGAGGAAAAAGGGAAATCCCTACTCCCTACTCCTCACTCCTCTCTCTACTGCACTCCCCTGCTCCTGTAAGCAAAGCGGCGCTCCCCTGCCTCTTGCCTCCCCTCGGCCTCATTAGCTTCATCGCTTGGCGTTGGTGGGTGGGGCTACCGCCACTGAGCCAGATGTACCAGCAATATTGGTTTCAAACGACCAACTTACCTGGTTCGGATATTTTCCGAGCGATGAATACCCTATTTTTAGGCGGACCAGCCCGGGCCAATGAGTTTATCAGTCTGGCATTAGATTTTGCAGTGACGGTTTTTTTGTTTGTAACAACGGTACTCGTGTGGCGGCGGTTGGGGCGCACTTATGGCCTTTATTCGGTGATGATGTTGCTTTTTATCCTGCTACCCACCTCAGAGCTAAAGCCCATTTACTCTTTTTCACGTTATGCCCTGGCCTTTTTTCCAGCCTTTATGGTGTTGGGGATGGCCGGAGAACGGCCGTTCATCAACCGCCTCATCCTCTATCCCTCCCTGCTACTGTATTTATACTTCAGCGGCCAATTCTTTGTCTGGGGCTGGGTAGCGTGATGATGAACAGCTATTTAGTTGACATAATCATCTGTCAATGACCAAATATGGAGACAATCATGATCTTAGATCCACACACAATCAGTAGCCAGGAACGGTATAAACTGCTTATTGGGGCGATGGTGCCACGCCCCATTGCCTGGGTGAGCAGCATGGACAAGCAAGGCACTTTGAATTTGGCGCCATTTTCATATTTTACGGCCGTTTGCTCTAATCCCCTCACCCTCGTCTTCTGTCCCGGCATTCATCCCAATGGTGAGAAAAAGGACACCTGGCGCAACATCGAGCAAGTGCCCGAATTCGTCATCAACATCACCAACGAAGAAACGGCCGCAGCCATGAACCGCAGCGCCACCATCTTGCCTTACGGCATGTCGGAATTCGAGTGGGCGGGTGTGACCCCCAGACCTAGCCAAACCATAAGCGTGCCCCGTGTGACCCAAGCCCCCATTGCTTTCGAGTGTAAATTGCAGCAAATTGTGGTAGTCAACGACCAGATAGGCGGTGGCGCAGCCATTTTCGGTGAAGTGCAGTCCATACATATCCGCGACGATATTTACGACCAGGGACGGGTGAAATTGGAAGCTTTAAAGCCAATCGGCCGTTTGGCTGGTGCAGCCTACACGCGTGTCGCCGATCCCTTCGAGATGCAACGACCCAGACCGCCGCAAGAGCTAGCCCGGTGGTAATGTAGGTGACAGGCACTTTGGAAGTGCCTGTCACCTAAAGAGATTCAAGCCCGCCAAATCATAGATTGAAAAACATCGGTATCAGATGTCAAGCGAATCGCTTGAAAATAGACAGGGACAAAGAAACGGCCGACCACTTCTTGAATTTGCTCATCAAGGTATTTGGAAAAGTACCGCTTCGGTTCATGCTCATCATGCTCATAAACCCCCTCAAAATCCTCACCCCCATATAGTCCCATAAAAAATAGTCCGCCCGGCTGCAACAAACCATGTAGCCGTTGCAAAATGGCGGGTAAATCCTTCTTGGGTACATGAAGCAAGCAGTTCAAGGCAAAAATAGCAGCAAATGGTTCAGGAAATTCGAGGCTGGCAAAGTCCATCTCATAGGCCGTTAAACCCTTAGCCTGACACAGCTTCACCATCTCCGGCGACACGTCCGTGGCAATCACCTCCAATCCGTTTTGCTGAAAAAACAGACTATCACGCCCTGGCCCTGCCCCAATCTCGATCAAGGTTTGTTTGTTCTCGCGCTGTAGGTGTGCCAAGAAGTTGGCCCGTTCGCGCTCTTTCCACTCTTGATACGGCCGTTTATCCCGCCACTCTGCCCGCTTATCATAGGCCTCCCGCAAATCTGCTATCAATTTTTCGTCCATAAAGCTTATCATAACCAACAACTAAGTGCCTTTGAAGCACTTAGGCGCTTGCAGCGCCAACATCGACAATAAATTGTCGATAATTGTGAATTGTAAATTGAGAATGATGAATGATGAATGAAGCCTCCCTCGTTCACAATTGACAATTCTGACTTCACAATTCACCATTTTTTTCCAAGCGAAGTCTTAGAAAAGACGTAGTTGCTAACGTTTACCAAAACTATGCGCTGTGCCCTCTTCGTTACGATCTGTCGCCGGTGGCGGTTCTGGTGAGAGGGCAGCAATTTCGGCACGGAGCTCGGCCGTCATCGGAATATTCACACTAGCCAGCGAACCTTCCAACTGCGTCAAATTACGTGCTCCGATAATGGGTGCTGTCACCGCTGGATGGCTACCCACCCAGGCCACAGCCAATGATGCCGGATCAAAGCCTCGCTCATGGGCAAAATCAGCGAAGGCTTCAGCCACATCATAGACCCAATCAGCCCCATAGCGCGTCTGGTACATTTTGCTGACCATTAAACGGCCGCTTTCCGGCCGCCGCTCCTTGCCATATTTCCCGGTCAACAAACCACCGCCCAAGGGGCTGTAAGGGATCACCCCCACCCGCTCCGACAGAGCCATAGGCAAAATCTCCACCTCCGCTTGCCGCTTCACCAAATTGTACATCGGCTGAATCACCTCAAATCGGGCTAAGCCTTCTCTGGCCGAGATGCCCAAAGCCTTGGCTATTTGCCATGCAGCAAAATTGCTGGCTGCCGGATACAAAATCTTGCCTTGCCGCACCAGATCATCCAACACCCGCACTGTCTCCTCAATGGGTGTGCCCTCATCAAAACGGTGAATAAAATAGACATCGATATAATCCGTACCAAGGCGTTTGAGGCTGGCCTCAACGGCCGTCATTATATGTTTGCGTGTAGCTCCCCGGGCATTCACATCCTGTCCCATGGGAAAGTACACCTTGCTCGTAATCACCAACTCATCCCGGCTGCCCGCCATAAGTTGGCCCAAGATTTCCTCCGAACGGCCGTGTTCATACACATTGGCACAATCAAAAAAGTTAATCCCCGCTTCCCGACAACGATGGAACATTGCCGCCGACGTCGCCTCATCTGCGTCCCCACCAAAAGACATCGTGCCATAACACAAAGCCGATACCCGCACGCCCGTTTTACCTAAAGTTCTATACTCCACCGTTTACTCCTTCGGATGAGATTGAGGGATTAGGAGGTTGCTAATCTCTCAATCTCTCTTATATTTCGTTAAACTCCGCCGCATACCTCACCACCCCCTTTCGTCCCGCCAATGCCCTTTCACAAAGTTCTGCAACCATAAATACCTCGTCGGGCACATCATACTCGCTCTTAATACCATGTTTCACTGAAGGCACAAAACCAAAACGGGGATAATAGTTGGGATGTCCCAATACAGCCACCACATCATCGCCACGCTCAAGACAAGCCGCCAATCCCGCCCGAATCAACTGATCACCAATACCTCGGTTTTGATAATCGGGCAAAACCGCTACAGGGCCAAGAGCAACGGCCGTCCATATTCCACAATCTCCCTCAATCACCACTGGCGAAAACAACACATGTCCCACTAACTGCTCGTCTGCCACTGCCACCAGTGACAGGGTAAAAGCTCCCCGCTGCCGCAGCTTATCTACCAAATCTGCCTCACCCATACGGCCAAAGGCAGCCGTGTTGATCTGATGGATTGATGGGATGTCAACGGCCGTTTCTTCTCGGATCACAATCATCATTATACTTACGTCTTGCTGGCTTCCTCCACCTCCACTGCCAACATTTTCCTTACTATTTGCCCTAATGACCCATGTCGGGTTTGACTATCATCAGCCAACCGGTTCACATATTCCCTCCAAGAACTATCTCCTAATTCAGCCAGCAACTCGGCCATCTCCTGCAATATATCAATCACACGGGGCATGGCGTGAATGTCCCAAGCACGCTGTAACGCCTCATTATAATGGTCTTTCGCCTGCTGCCATGCTTGTTGCTGACAGGCCACCCGCCCCAAACCACTCAAGGAAGTCGTCATGCCAAATTGTTCGCCAATTTCTCGGTACAAGGCCAGGCTACGTTCATACAGTTTTTGAGCACCTTCATCCTGATCCAGGGCAACGGCCGTTCGCGCCAAACGATTCAGGCAACGAGCGATACCTCGTGGATCACCCATATCCTCCGCAATCGCCAAACCTTGACGAAATAGAGCATCTGCCTCCGCATAGTCTCCTAAAACATAGGCAACATTACCCAAATAAGCCAGTGAAAACCCCATGCTCCAACGATTACCAATCTCCTGTGCAATCGCTAAACTCTGCTGACTAAAATGACGTGCTGTGTCATACTGCTTCTGGCGATATGCAATCAGGCCAGCTATGTTATGAGCAATGGCCATACCATAGCGGTCGTCTAACTGCTGAGTGAGTGCCAAACTCTCTTGGCATAAGGCTTGTGCTACATCATAATGACCCAAATAATATTCCACAGCTCCCAAGTAGTTAAGTAAAAAAGGCAAGGCAGATGGCTCGGATAACGGCCGCAGGATAGCCAAACTCTCTGTCAGCAGCCGCTGTGCCTCCCGCTGCTGCCCCAAATAGAAGGTAAACCAGCCCTGTCTAGCCAGCAGCTTGCCCCACACCAATTGATTCTCTGCCGTCGGCGAGAGAACTGTGACCGCATGCCCCATCTCCGCCGTGCGCCGAAATAGATCTTCAGCCTCTGCAAAACGGCTGCGCATATCATAAAAATGGAACAGGCTAGTCATAGCCCGATCTATAACTGGCAAACTCTTTTGTGATGTGGCCCAACGCCAAGCGGCCCGGATATTCTCGATCTCCTGGCTAATAGCTTGCAAAGCTTCAGGCTGATGCCCCCCTTGCAAATCTGCCTGATAGTCTGCTAACAAGTTCAAATAAAATTCACAATGTCTTTCTCGCCCCTGATAAGCTTCATCAGCATTCTGACTTAACTTTTCGGCAACATATTGCCGCAGTACCTCTAGCAGCTCATACCGAACCTGTCCTTGCTCTGACACAAGACGGCGCACTAATGAGCCATCTACCAATGAAGCCAGCAACGGCAACGAAGCCCCAGCTACCATTGCTGCCGCTTTACGCCCGAAGGGGCCGCGAAAGATGGACAGCTGACTCAATACATGTTGCTCTTCAGGGGATAAGAGGTTCCAAGAGTAATCGAACACGGCCCGCAAACTACGATGTCGTTCTGGCATATCGCGCAAGGGGGAGGCCAAGAAGCCCAAATTCTGTTCCATTTCGTCAGCAATCTCGCTAACACTCAAAAAGCGTACCCAAGTTGCCGCCAGTTCTACTCCCAAAGGCAGGCCTGCCACAAAATGGCAAATACGAATAACGGCCGTTTCATCTGTTAAGGCCAACACAAAATCCGGCTCCACAGACTGAGCCGTTTGCATAAAAAGTTGAATCGCGCTATATGAGGGCCATTGGCTGGGATCAGCCGTCGCCTCTGCCGGATATGTCAGACCACCCAACATCTGCACCCATTCGCCGCGCACATTCAAGCGCCCTCGGGATGTCACCAACAGCTTCAAACCGGGCGCAGCCTGCAATAAATCGATAAGGAAAGTAGCAGTATCCACTAGATGCTCAAAATTATCGAACAGCAATAATATCTCTTTTTCACGCAAAAAGCTGTGCAACTGGGTCACAAAATCTTCGGAGGCTAATGCCACAAAGGAAAGTTGCAAAGCATCGGCTATAGCTGTTACTAGTGGATTAAAGGTGCTGTCCGAATCGGCCGTTTCCACAGCCGCCATAGGGATAAAATAAATACCATCAGCAAACAACTCACCTGCTTCCGCCAAGGGCAAAAGCTGATGAGCTGCTTGCATCGCCAAGCGTGTTTTGCCCACACCACCTGGCCCTGAGAGTGTCACAAGACGGGTAGACGGCTGTTGCAAAGTTTCTGTTAACTTCGCTAATTCCATCTCGCGTCCCACAAAATCAGTCAACTGTACTGGCAAATTATGTAACTGGACGATTTTATTATCAGGAAAAGCATCCAGTTCCATCATCTGCGAGCCAATTTCTCCGGCCAATATTTTCTCATACAACAGCGCTGTTTCCGGTTCTGGCTCTACCCCCAGCTCTTTCTGCAAAACGCGGGAACAGGCCTCATATTGGTTCAAAGCGGCTGTGCGCTGCCCACTCCACGCCAACAGGAGCATCATTTGCCGATGGGCTTCTTCCCGCCAAGGCTCAAGAGTCAATAAGCGTCCAGCATAAGTCATCGCTAGTGCATAGGCTTGCTTCTGCATAAAATGGGTGACTAAACGATGCAACATTTGGGTCGCCAATTGACCAAACCGTGTTCGTTCAGCCAACATCCACGTCTCATATCCTTGCGCCTGGGTGAGATAAAACCCATCCAGAAAGGGGCCGTTATAAACATCTACAGCCTCTCGCAAAAGGGAAAGACTCGCATCAGTTAACTGACCATCCATACCGCCGCCTAGTGCTGCCCCCGCCCCAAATGTAGCCACATCAATCGCCAACGGCGCATCAGGATTTAGCTCCACCGCCTGCCGGGTAATAACCAAATACTCTCCCACTACCTGGCGCAAATTCGACAACACGTCACGCAGATTCTTCTTAGCCCTGGCATCCTCAAATTCACTCCACAACAAAGTCGCCAACACATCCCGCCTATGCGCTCGCCCTGTCGCAGCCAGATAATATACAAGAGCCGCTGCCTTATTTGATATAAACCCCTTAACAGGTTCCCCATCTATCTCCATAGACGGATTACCAAACAAGCAGACGGTCAGTTGACTAATCACTCTTTATGATGCCTCAGCGTGAAGTTTTTATCCTTGGCAAGTCCTCGCCCCTACAGATCAATTTCCAAACCATCTTTGCCTTCAACTCATTGATTTGGGGAATTGGTCTATATTAGAGTGCCAATTGGACCAAGTATACAAGCTTTTGCACGCAGCCCAAAAGGGTATTGAAATATACACAAATCCAAGTATAGAAGCTGGACAAACCTTAGCCCCAAGAGGAATGAGGACAAACTTTAGCCGCCATGCCAAATAACAGCAGCCCGATGCCAATAGGCCATGATATTCCTGAATTCACAATTGGATGAGGCAATGGAGCACAAAACAAGCACGAAACGCGCTGGAACCTCGTACCTCCCAGTCTACTAGGGACGGAACAACCCTATAATAGCAAGTTGGGAAGGTGAACATTCGCCACCTTATCTGAGTTTTTCAATGCGAAATTTATCGTAGGAAAAAAGCGTCGAGAAAACGTCGAGAGTTTATCCGTTCCTCTCTAAAAACTCACTAGAGACCCAACCCGAGAGACCATTAAATTCAACCTGTTGCCAAGTCAGACCATCGGCCGTTTCCACACCTGCCAGTATAATTACCATTGACCCTTCCTCCAGCAGAGCCAATACCTCACCAGCACGGGCCGGTTCAGAACGCAAATTGAGGCCATAGGGGTAGGTGATAACGGCCGTTTCTGGCGTGGCTGTTGGCGTATTTGTCGGTGTCCCTGTCACTGTAGCAGTTTCCGTGGGCAGTATCGTTGCTGTCGCTGTTCGCGTAGGTTTTTCCGTTGGTGTTGGCGTTTGCGTGGGGACAAGTGTAGGGGTAGCTGTAGCTGTGGCCGTATTTGTCGGCGTCGGTGTGGGGCCGGGCGTGGCCGTTTTTGTGGCCGTCGCTGTCGGCGTTTGCGTAGGTGGCACAACTGGATCTAACTCCGTCACTAATATAACAGTGAGCGTCAGCCCAACCTCTCGCTGCAAAATAACACCAATGTGATCCTGTAACTCCACAACTTGACTGTGTGGGATTAGTCTCGTGGCCCGTACGGCCAAATCCATTTGCAGCCGCCCATCTTCATCCTCTACAATATTTTCACCAACTAATTGTGCTCGAGTTACCTCTAGAACACTTTGCCGTACTACCTCACGCACATGAGCTTCTGCAGCTGACTCTTGCGCCAGTTGATAAGTGGTGGCAAAAAGCAAAAGAGATACGCTGACCAATAAGATCAGAGCCACCCGAACACTGCGGGCCTTCACCGTTTGTCGCTCTTTTTGGGCCTGAGTGGGCCGAAACCCTAAGACAATGAATACTAAGGCTGTGGCCGAACTAATCGCTACAAAGTTGGTGATAAACAAAAGAAAGGCGCCGAAAGACTCTCTAAAATTTCCCGTTGTTAAGGCAATACCCACCGTAGCTAATGGCGGCACCAGAGCTGCAGCTATGGCCACGCCAGGCAAAGCCCCGGCCGCGGCTGAGCGGCTGAGGGCATATCCTCCGGCCATACCCGAAAAGAGAGCAATGCCCAAATCGAGTAAGCTCGGTTGGGTGCGGGCCATCAATTCGGATGTCAGGGGCTCATTTAGATGCAATAAACCAGCCAGAACCCCTACTAAAATTGCCAGCCCTACCCCTCTGATCACGGCTCCCAAGGCCAGCCGTAAAAATCGAGCGTCTCCCAACACTACAGCTAACCCTGTGCCCACGATGGGCGACATGAGTGGGGCAACTAACATAGCCCCAATGACAACCGCCGGACTATTTACGATCAGCCCCAGTGAGGCGATCATGGCAGACAAGGCGATGAGGATAAAAAAGTCTGTGCTAGGCCTAGCACTACGCCGGATGCGTACATAGGCTTCGGTGCGATCATCCAATGTCATCCGGGGGATAAGCATCTGCAAGTTCCAAGCCAATTGTCCCATTATCCGGTTGAGGCGGCTTTGAGGTTGCCGCACAATAAGCACTGGTTTGTGACATTGACGCACAATAGCACCAGGAATATTACCAAATAGAACGTGATCTATCGAACTTTCATTGCTAGCGCCTAAAATGACTAAATCGTAATTTCGGCTAGCTTCTTGAACGACACCGTTGGTAACTGTATCGGCCGTTATAAATTTACTTTGAATGAGTTCGCCAGCATCAATGAAGTTGAGAGTTTGACGCAGTCGTGATTTGCCTAAGGCAGCCGCATTTTCTCCTAGATAATCGGCCGTTACCCATAGGGCTGTCACTTCAATATCGGGCGTGAGCGGCAGGAGGGTGCTGAGACCATAAACAGTATGAGGGCCTCCAGCGGTGGGTACGAGAATACGTTGAATAGCAACATTGGCTGTTGCCAAATCTGTATTCTCGCCTCGTAATACACCAACCGCGCAAGGGGCCTTATTTAAATTAAAGTGAACTGGCCCATCCCCGTGTGCCAATAACAAATCTGCCTGAGCGGTCTCTACTAATTCGACAATCCCTTTATCATAGCTAAGTGCTTGCACAATGAGTGGATAGCTTTTGTCATCAGTGGAGACTAAATCTTGTATCATGGCAACGGCCTGGCGGGCCTGATCTATGGTTTTGGCATCGGTTTGGGTCACGAGAACGGCCGTTAATAGTTGTCCCTGATTGGCTCTGGCTAAGGCCAACCCCAACTGCCACACTCGCCCTAACGCCTCTCCTGGCGACAACAATACTAATACACGCCAGTCCGCTTCCTCCGGCAATCCGCCCTCAACAATCTTCATAAAGCAAGTATAGACAGAAATTGCGAAATTTAAAAAATAGGGCAGTCACGTTCTAGGTCATACTCCAAAAGTGAAACCGTCCTAAATTTGTTTGCCGCCTCTCCTTACCCTTGTTAAAGTCAGGTCATGAAACGATTTTTATGCGTTATTCTCCTCATACTACTCATTGCTTGCTCACAGCCAGAACCCACACCTGTTGCCGAACCCTCCCCATTACAGGTCATCTTAGTCAGCACAGACTTTGCTCTCGATGAAGCTCGGCTTTCGTTTGCGCTTTATGATGGCACCGAGACAGCCAGCAACGTGACCCAGGTGACTCTTAGTGCCTATCCAGTAGGTGTCGAGGTATCTAGCCCTACTTGGACAGGCGATGCTACCAATTACAGTGATTACATTATCCCGTACTGGGTAGCCTATCCAGAATTGCCGGAAGCTGGTTTCTGGGGATTTGTGGCGGATGTGGTGCTGGATGACGGCCGTTCCCTGCAATCCCAATTCACCATTGACCTACAAGCTTCTAGCAAATCTCCCGCGTTAGGTACAATGGCTCCCGCCAGCCAAAACCGTACTCTGGCTACCGAACCTGATATCAGCAAACTTAATTCTGGCAATGAGGCCGACCCCGCTTTTTATCAAATGACCGTAGCTGAGGCCGTAGCAAATGGCCGTCCTACTATTGTCGGCTTCATCACACCTGGCCTGTGCCAAACTCAATGGTGTGCTCCCGTTCTAGACAGCGTGGCTGCCGTGCGTGACCAAGTAGGGGATGGGACCGCTAACTTCATCCACATCGAAGTATATGAAGATTTTCAAGAGCTAATCGCCGTACCCGAAATGGGCGAATGGGGTCTAGATACCGAACCTTGGGTCTTTGTGCTAGATGGAAACGGCCGTGTTATCGCTAAATTCAATGGTCCTCTCTCCCCCCAAGAACTCAGTCTCGCTCTGGCTGAAGCTAGTGAGCAATAAACAGTTATGATGAGCTCAGAGCATTTCCCCCACACCCTACACCCCACACTCCTCCTCGTCCTCCTAATCCTCTTCCTCACCGCCCATAGCCAACCCAATAAGATCACACCTGCACCAGGAAGCACAATCGGCCGTTCTCCCCGCGAAGTTCGCCTCACTTTCTCCGAACCCGTCACTACCAATGCCACTATCTCTCTGCTGCCCCAAGATGCTTTCACACCCATTCCCGGCATCACTGCCCAACATGACCCACAAAATCCCAATCAAATCTTTGCCCCCCTTCCCCCTCTCGAACCTGGCACCTACACCGTGCAGTGGCAGGTCGAAAGCAGCGACGGGCACTTCGTTAGTGGCTTCTACTCTTTTGCCCTCAGGAACAGCCTATGGGCCATTATCCCGCCCTGGGTCATTGTTCTCATGATAGGGCTCCCCATCATTGGCGTTTCTGCCGCTCGGCACAGCAAGTCATCACGGTCAAAAAAAGCTTGACAAGAACGGCCGTTTCCCCAATAATACCCTCCAACAAGCACATACTTACACCTACTGGGAGGAGTATATGGACAAGAAGCTGACAGAAAAGATGATGCCCCGGCTGAAAGCATCCACAGCCATCACCCACAGAAAGTCGCCCGGTAGTACTGCCGAAGAAATAGACCGTAATCGGTAAAGTGATTACTGAAAAGAGTAGAACGGCACGGGTAAGCCCGTTATCGCAGCGCCCGCTCAAACCATTGGTCGGGTACAAGAGCAAAAAGTGAGTAATCATTTTTTGAATTGAGGTGGTACCGCGAAGAGTTTAACGCCTTCGTCCTCAAACAGGATGGAGGCGTTTTTTATTGCCTCTGTCCCGTAAACAGTAATCCATAACCCATGCTCAGTGATCGAATTACCAAACATCGATTACGGATTACCAAAATTGGAGGCAAATATGACTTTACCCAAACGATACAATCCACGAACCCGCGAGCCAGAACTACGTGATTGGTGGCAAGCCAATGGCATCTATCACTTCGATCCCGACAGCGGAGCTCCCGTCTATGCCATTGACACACCACCCCCCACCGTGTCTGGAAACCTACATTTGGGGCACACCTACTCCTATAGTCATACTGATTTTATGGCCCGATTTTGGCGTATGAACGGCCGTAACATCTACTACCCTATGGGCTATGATGACAATGGCCTGCCCACTGAACGCCTTGTGGAGAAGCGTGAAGGCATCACAGCCCAACAAACCGGCCGTCAAGCCTTCATTGAACGCTGTCTGCAAGTCAGTGCAGAGACTGAAAAGGAGTACGAAGCCCTATGGCAGCGGCTCGGCCTCTCCGTAGATTGGCGGCAGCGTTATCGCACCATTGACAAACGGTCGCGGCGTATCTCCCAATGGTCATTCCTCGACTTGTATCACAAGGGGTTGGCCTACCGTCAACAAGCTCCCGCCATCTGGTGTCCTGAGTGTCAAACAGCGATTGCCCAGGCCGAAGTAGATGATCTGACCCGCGCTAGCGAGTATGTGACCCTGGCCTTCACCCTGGCTGACGGCACAACATTACCCATCGCCACCACACGCCCCGAACTCTTACCAGCTTGTGTAGCCGTGTTTGTGCATCCCGAAGACGGCCGTTTCCATCATCTCCTACAGCAAAAAGCCACAGTGCCCCTTTTTAACCAAACTGTACCAATCCTGACCGATCCCGCTGCCGATCCTGAAAAGGGTACAGGCGCCGTTATGTGCTGCACATTCGGCGATACGGCCGATGTAACTTGGTGGCGCATCCACGAGCTACCTCTCATCGAAGCCATTGGGCGCGATGGTGCCATGCTGCCTGCCGCTGACCGCTTCGCCAATCTGCCCATCGCCCAGGCACGTCAACAGATAAAGTCAGCACTCGAGGAAGACGGATTGCTGATCGGCCGTCAACCTACTGAGCAAACAATCGGCATCCATGAACGCTGCGACACACCTGTAGAGTACATCATGGTCAAACAGTGGTTCATTCGCGCTCTCGACTTCAAAGAGGAACTATTAGCTGCCGGCGAGAAAATCGCATGGTATCCTGCTCATATGCAAGCCCGCTATCAGCAATGGGTAGAAAATCTCGGCTGGGACTGGGGTATTTCACGCCAACGCTATTTCGGTGTGACCTTCCCTCTTTGGTACTGTGACGATTGCGACACCATTATCACAGCCAACGAAGCCGATTTGCCCGTTGACCCAACCACCCAGCAAGCCCCTCATCCTTGCCCCACTTGTAGCAGTACCAGTTTCACACCGGAGATAGACGTAATGGACACCTGGGCGACCTCTTCCATGTCACCACAAATTGCAGGACGGCCGTTACCCTATAACCTCCGCCCTCAAGCCCATGAAATCATCCGCACCTGGGCCTTCTACACCATCCTCAAAGCCCTGCACCATACGGGCAAACTGCCCTGGACAACTATCACCCTCTCCGGCTGGGGCCTGGCTCCCGAAGGTACAGTCAAGATCAGCAAAAGTCGCGGCGGTGGTCCCATCGCGCCTATGGCTATGATTGAGCAATATTCAGCCGATGCTGTGCGCTATTGGGCAGCTAGCACAGGCTTTGGCAAAGATTCGCGCATCAGCGAGGAGAAGATTCAGGCAGGAGCCAAATTGGTGAACAAGTTATGGAATGTGGCCCGGTTCAGCGGCCGTTTTCTCGACCCCCAAATCGCGCAAAGCAAACCCAACCTATCCCTGGCCGATCGCTGGCTGCTCTCCCGCCTACAACACCTTATCCAACGCACTACCCAACTACTCCGTCAATACGACTATGCGACAGCCAAAAGTGAAGTCGAGCAATTCTTTTGGCGCAGTTTGGCCGACAATTACCTGGAAATGGCTAAACAGCGTCTCTATGACGGCCCTGATCCTGGCGCACAATTCACGCTGTATCAGGCTCTGCTCGCCATTATCAAACTGTTTGCCCCTTTCTTACCCTATGTGACAGAGGCGATTTATCAAGGGTTATTTGGAGATTGGGAGAATGAGAGATTACGAGATCACCAATCTTCTAATCTCCCAATCTCTATCCACCGCTCAAAATGGCCTATCACCAACGAAAGTTTCCTAGACGAAACGGCCGCTGCTGCAGGTAATCTCCTCATCGAAATCGCCACAGCCGTGCGCCGTTACAAAAGCGAACACAACTTGTCATTAGGGGCAGAATTGACAAGGCTGCAGTTGCAAACGGCCGAACCCCAACTGGCGCAAACCCTGACTGACGGCATCGCCGATCTGAAAAGCATCACCCGTGCCCACCAAATCAGCCTACAACATAGTGAGATCAGTCAAGATGGGATAAGATTAGCTGATGGGCAAATTGCCCTCCACATTTTCGAGTAACACCGAAGCCTGGCACAGCAAGTTGCTATGCCAGGCATCACATTCACCATCTATCGTAGTACGGATGTCAACCACCAGCCCACCCCATGCCCGCTTTTTAGGCGGCACAATTGTCTTAGAAAATCTTCCGCAAACGCTCACGCTGCCGCCTGCTTGTCAATGGCTCAACGAACAATGGCGCTGCGAAGCAGTCCATTATCGTACTATCTGGCCCTGGCTACGTGACAACCAGATACAAAACCGTATCCCCCGCTGGCATGATGTGCAGTTGGTGCTAGATGACGGCCGTTCCCCCCATGACTATCAAACAGAATCACTGCAAGCTTGGCAAACGGCCGCTAAATGGGGCAGCATCGTCTTGCCAACTGGCGCAGGTAAAACCTTCGTGGCTCTACAAGCCATCGCCCAAACCGGAGCCAGCACGTTGGTGGTCGTGCCCACCATTGATCTGTTACACCAATGGTATGCACGGTTAGAGACGGCCTTCAAACGGCCGATTGGCGTTTGGTATGGGCTAGAAAAGAGCATCGAAGCCATCACCATCACCACCTACCCCAGCGCCTGGGGTCACGCTGAAAGCCTGGGCAACCAGTTCAAACTCCTCATCTTCGACGAAATTCACCATCTGCCCGCCCCCAACTGGCATGAATTTGCCCTCATGTCGGCCGCCCCTTGGCGGCTAGGCCTCACCGCCACCTACCCCCAGCGCGACGACCGTACCGGATTGCTAGAAACCTTGGTTGGCCCCATCATCTACCAAAAACGCATCGAGGAACTCACAGGTAAGCAACTGGCCGAATATCGCACCGAACGCATCCGCATAGACCTCACCGACGTAGAACGCGCTGAATACGACACCCTCTACAACAACTACACAGGCTACGTGCGCGAGACCCGTTTGCGCGAATCACATGGCGGTGGTTGGTGGCATGAACTCACCCGGCGCAGTGCCTACCAACAGGGCGCACGTCGCGCCAAAGTGGCCGAATTAAAGCTCAAGGAAATCGTGCACCAGGCACGAGGCAAATTAGAGATATTGGATCAACTTCTGCGCGAACACAGTGACCGTCCCATGCTCATCTTCACCGCCCATAATCGCTTCGCCTACGAAATCGCCCGTCGCCACCTCATCCCCACCATCACCCACCAGACCAAAGCCGCCGAGCGCAAAGCCATTTTAGATGGCTTCCGTGCTGGCCAGTATCGGGCTATCGTCACCTCCAAAGTCCTCAATGAAGGTGTAGACGTGCCCGAAGCCAAAGTAGCCGTCGTCCTGGGTGGCAGCGCCACCGCCCGTGAATATGTGCAGCGGCTGGGCCGTATCCTGCGCAAAAAAGGCAACACCGAAGCCATCCTTTACGAAGTCATCGCCCGCAAAACAGTCGATGAAGGCATGGCCCAACGCCGCCGTACGGCCGCCAAGGCCCATGTATCGCGTGTCGCCTATCAAGTGTCAGGCAAATGAGCCGCTCTTACAGGCAAGATGGGTAACAGGACAGTTGCTCTTTGTTGGTGGCGGGTGATGAATGTATCTGTAACCATAAAAGGAATCAAAGACAAATGACAAAAGAACATGACTCTAAAACAATCAGGGATATACGTCATATTGAAGTTTTTGCTGAGGCGAGCTCAATCGAGAATTGGCGCAAGCAAGTGATAGCTGGGCAACCAGATGCCGGGAAATTCGCTTTCATCAGTGATGAGGGTGAATATATGCCTGGCGGTGAGGGCACCGCACCAACACCCTTAAGCTATTTTGTGGCAGGGGTTGCTCTTTGATTGTTATCACATGTGTCGCAGGTTGCGGCAAAAAAGAAATTAATCCTCCACAATGAACGGGTAAAAGTTGTTGCTTACTTCCGAGAGCAAGGATCGGTTTTGCAGGGTACAAGCACAGGGACATGTGAGCGGTTTGAAGTGGAGTTGTCAATTGAGTCGGATGAATCTGAGACTGACATCGCTGAGTTAATTCGACTGTCACATAGGATGTGTTTTACTGAATCTGCTCTGACAGAAAAAGTGCAGTTGACACATCTGGATCGACTGAATGGGCGGCTATTAAATATTGAGGGACGGAACCAGAGCAGCTAAGGCCTGAAAGGTATGGATATTTTATTAGTAACTAGCAACGAGTATAAAGCCAAGGCCGTGCAGGCAGTTCTGGGCCGTCGTGTACAACATATCAATTTAGATTTGCCAGAAATCCAAGCGATTAATGTGCAGGAGGTATGAACGGCCGTATCCACTCCTCCTTACACAAAAGGCAACGAACACGGCCGTTTCCTCAATAACCTACTCTTTTACCATCAATTCCTCCAGCACAGGCACAAATACCTCATCATATAGCATCGTTTCTTCCTCAGCCGCAGTGATGAGTAACACCAACAAAGTAATACTGTCCTCTTCAGAAAAGGCGATATGAGCCGGGAAACCCTGTACATCAGCCGCATACAATGTCCAGGAACGGCCGTTGCCATCCATGTAACTCTCCGTGCTTGCCGGCACGCCCTCCCAACCCAACTGCGAGGCTAATATACTCAGTAACTGCTCTGGAGCCACACCAGGAGCGGCTTGTTGGATGATCACCGTCTGGTCCAGACCGCTATTACCGCGACTGTAAGTGCCAGCCACAACTTCTGTCCAACCTTCGGGCACAACACCTGTAATGCCAAACTGATCATTCTCAAAAGGAATCAGCGTTACTGCTTCTCCTGTTTCTCCCTCTATTGTGAAGTCAGGACTGCCCACAGTTGCCAAGCAAGTTGTATCTGGCTCACTGGTTGGGTCTGCCAAAAAGGATTCCATCACCGTTGCTCCACATTCGCCAGACACCGTGACACCATGTCCTGTCCCAGCAAATTCATAATAATAGGCATTGCTCAACGCCCCCTGCACCAATCGCCCCCAAGCTGGCGGCGTAATGGGATCATATTCACCAGCCAGTATGAGAGTGGGAATGTCGCTCGTCACCGGGGCATTTTCCAAGGGATCGGCCGTTCCTGCTCCCCATTCATCACAGATTGATAAGGTCAATGCCCCCAAATTGGCACTGTACTGAAAAATACCCATCAGCTCTGGCTGAGCTGTAATAGCCGCCATGACCTCATCTTGATTGGTAAAGCTATTTTCCTCATAACATTGCACCGAGAACTGCATACCAATACTAACAAACTCTGTGCTGAGCAGGAAGCTGGACAACAAAGCACTCAAATTCGTGGTTTCTCCCTGATTCACATCATAAATGAGCTTAGGCAAATCGGGAATAATTTCGGTGGCGTAGAGTGATTGGAACAGAACCCCCAGCAAATCATCGCCACCAAAATAGGCATCATAAGTTTCACCAGTTAATAGATTGGTGAGGGGGAGAATGATGTGCTCCCCATTAAGTTGGGCCACTGTGTCATATAAAACAGTCTCCAAATCAGGATAGGCTTCATTACAGGCAGGGTCAGCAGCACAACCAGTGAATAATTCCTCCATCGCCCGCGCCACATTGGCCGGTGTTTCTGTCAAGAGATTGGCTTGCACGGGATAGGTTGAATCTAGAATGACTGTGCGTAAACCCTCAGGATAATCGCGCATGGTGGTCTGGGCCAGCCGTGTACCGTAGGAAACACCCAACAGATTCCACTCATCATAGCCCAAGGCCAGACGCAGATCGTTGAGGTCAGCAGCACTTTGGGCACTGTTGTAGGCAGCTAGTTTAACCCCTTCGGCCACTAAACGATCATGGCAGGCCAATAAAGCTGCTACACCTTGCTCGCTGGCTGCTTCGGCAGAGATGTCTTGTTCCAACAGTTCAAAGGTAAGCTCCTTACTTTCTGGGCAGGCAAGAGAAGGCTGAGAGTAACCCGTGCCTCGCTGGTCAAACATAATGAGATCATGGTTGACCAAAAAGCGAGCAAATAGTCGTTCAAAGGTAAAGGGGATGGCTTCAAGGGCCTCGCCACCTGGCCCACCCTCAAGATAGACGATGGGGTCTGAGGCCGGACTGGGGCTGTCGCTGCTGAATATAGCCACGTGTAACTGAATACTGTTGTCATTATCGGGGTCGGTGCGGTCTTCGGGGACGATGAGCCAGCCGCAGGTCACAATACGGCCAGCAGGAATGTTAAATTCGCACTCAGCTTCATTGAATTGAGCCATGACCTGGGGCACGGCCGTTTCCGTTGCTTCTGGTTCAGTTGTGGCAGTCGGTTCTGGTTGAGCGGTGTCCGTCAGTTCTGGCACAGCCGTTTCCGTTGCTTCTAGCTCAGCTGTGGCAGTGGGCAGAGAGGCAGAAGTTGTGGCAGGTTCTACGGCCGTTTCTGTTGGTTCTGGTTCATTGGAGTCACAAGCTCCCAACAAGAATATACAAGCCAATAAGAGGATGATAGATTGACGTCCAGCCAATATACGAATAAAAGTCATTTTTACTCCAGAAGATTGGTTCAAGATTCCTTTTGAAGCAATCTAATACTATTTGCACATAGCCATACATTACACAAAAACCGAATCACTCTCACTATTTTTGGGTTGAAAGGGAGAAAAACGTAGTTGAATGGCTCAGGGAAGGGTTGAATGGTAAACAATTGCGTTGGCTTTAACGGCCGTTTCACGTCTCTCGACGATTCCTCGACACATTTAGCCTAAACTAAGGTCGTGGATAGCAGTATCTTTCCCCAAATCATTGACAATCAAATTTGTGTAATGAGTCAGTTGGTGGAATATATCCATGATCATTGATTGGACAAATAATGTTGAGGTAACGCCTTAAAAAAATGGCCCAAAATCTTAACCAAAAACGTAAGAAAGTATGGCTATCAATTATCAGTGGGAAGAGCCGCGTTATTGATAGCAACATCATAGCAATCGCAGGAGAAAAAATGTCAATCATACCCCGCCCCAAATTTGTCCGCTTAGGTCTTTATATCATTTTATTAGCTGCTGTTTTGGGTTATGCTCGGCCAACGGCCGTATATGCTGCCAATTTCAGCGTCAATAGCACCACTGATGCTGTCGATGCCAACCCCGGTGATGGTCTTTGCGAAACAGCCACATCTGGTGAATGCACCCTCCGCGCCGCCATTCAAGAAGCCAACGCCCTGGCCGGTGCAGATAATATTACTGTACCAGCCGGCACATACACGCTTAGCATTGCTGGTCACTCAGAAGATAGTAGCGCGATTGGCGATCTCGATATCACCTCCAATATGACAATTACAGGTGCAGGGCCATCAATGACCATCATCGACGGCGCTGACTTAGATCGGGTTCTTCATTTCATCGGAGCAATAGTTACAATTGAAAATTTAACTATTCAAAATGGTTTTGTCACCGCTGCCAGTTGGCCGCATGACAATACTGGGGGCGTGAGTGTTGGGGGCGGCAGTAACGTGACATTGACTGATGTCATCATACGCGACAATGAAGGCGGTGCTCATGCCATGTATAACCATAATAGTACAACCACCCTGCTGCGCACGGTTGTTACAGGCCATTCATTAGCTGGCAACGCTATTCAAACAGATGGTAATGCAGCTGCTGCAACCTTAAACATCATCAATAGTACATTCTCAGGTAATGGGGGTACGGCCGTTAACAACGTCGTCAACTTCGGCGGCACATCAACAGTAGAAGTACGCAATAGCACCTTTGCCAATAATGGTGGCTTTGCCCTGGCGCGGTTCAATAATCCAGACACGGCCGTCAACCTTACCAACAGCATCATCACAGGTAACAATGGGGGTGGCAATCAATGTAACATCGCCTTGTCAACAAGCGACAATAACCTTGTTAATGATGCAAGCTGTGGGGCCACAATTGGGACTGTCACAGGTTTTGATTCGACCTTGGCCGATAATGGGGGTGACACACTCACTCATGCACTCTTGGTCGGTAGTAACGCCGTTGACGCTGGTATAAATAACTGTCTGGATCAGACCGCAACACCGCTAACCATAGATCAGCGTAGTATGAGCCGCGCCGCAGGCACAGTCTGTGATATTGGTGCCTATGAGCTGGGATTCACGGTCAACAGTCTGGCGGATGGAGTGGATGACATCCCTGGAGATGGCCTTTGCCAAACAGCCATCCCTAACCAATGTACCCTCCGCGCTGCTATTGAAGAAGCCAATGCCGATACTGACACAGACAATATACGCTTCAATATACCCGACAGCGGTGTACTAACCATTACCCCTTTTTCCGCTTTGCCCACAATCAGCGACCCCGTATTTATAGACGGAACCACCCAGCCCGGTGCCAGTTGCGCTGCCTGGCCACCTACTCTACTCATTGAGTTGGACGGCACCAATGCTGGCAGCGCCAATGGCTTAGATTTTGCCGCTTTCAGTGCTGATGGCAGTACTGTACGAGGTCTGGTCATCAACCGCTTCGCTGTTAATGGGATAGATGGAGCCTTTACCAGTAACATGACCATTGAGTGCAACTTTATTGGTACTAACGCCACGGGGACGGCCGCCTTAGGCAACGGCAGTTATGGCATCGAGCTACAACAAAATTCCGACAATAATGTCATTGGCGGCCCATTGGATAGCCAACGCAATTTGATTTCCGGCAATGGCACCTACCAGATAGGGTTCCCCAACTTCAGCAACACCACGACCTCCCCCTCCGGCAACCTCATTCAAAACAACTACATCGGCACAGATGTAACCGGAATGAGTGCCTTGGGCGGCGGTGGCTTCGCCGCCGTAGATTTTGGGGGTAGCAATAATAATCAAATCCTTGACAACCTGATCTCGGGCAATACGGGCTATGGCATTTATATCTCTTCCAGTGATACCAATCGTCCATCCGGCAACAACATCATCCAGGGTAACTGGATCGGTATAGATAGCACCGGCACGGGTGCACTAGGCAACGGTTCGTTAGGCGTCTCTAATGGCATATCTATTCAATCTAGCCAGAATGATATCATCGGCGGCATTGGTTTAGGCCAGGCCAATATCATTGCCAACAATTTTGGGGTTGGGATTAGCATCGGCACATTTGGCGGTGCAGAGTCACAAAATATTGCCGTTCGTGGCAACAGCATCTACAACAATGGTGGCTTAGGAATTGATCTGATTGGCGATGGTGTCACGGCTAATGATCCGCTTGATAGCGATCCTGGCCCAAACAACTTGCAAAATTTTCCTGTTATTACGGCAGCGACCATTGCTGGTGACCTCACTATTAATTACAGTCTGGATTCTTCACTCGCCAATGCGGCCTACCCAATCACGATTGATTTTTATGAAGCTGATAGTGCCGGAAGTGGGGAAGGTCAAGTATATCTAGGCAACGAGACATTGGTCGCACCAGGGTCAGCCAGTGCTAATTTAGGGAATGCAGTGGCACTAGGTGTGGCGAATGGCGATTCTATTGTGGCTACAGCCACAGATGCTAATGGCAATACCTCGGAGTTTAGTGGGGTGGCAACGGCCGTTACTGCAGTAACTCCTTTCATCGTCAATACCACTGCTGATACGAATGATAACAATACAGGGGACGGCATCTGTGCTGACGACATCACAGGTGACTGCTCTTTGCGGGCCGCTATCCAACAAGCCAACTTCAATCTCGGCCCCGACACGATTATTTTCGACAATGGCATACTAGGCACAATTACGGTCGGTAGCCAGATTAGCATCCTTGATGATACCATCATAGTTGGACCTAGCGCGAACGCCCTAACCCTCAGCGGCGGCAACAGCACTCGCATTCTTAATATCAACAACTCAGTTGTCAATATCTCTGGTCTAACCTTTGCTGATGGCAATGGTCTGCCCCTCGGCTATGGTGGAGCCATCACCAGTGCTGGCGACTTGACTATTATCGATTCTGTCTTTAGCAATAATAGTGCCCAAGGTGGCAATCCCAATGGTGGTGCTATCAACTCAGGGGGGAACCTTGTTCTCAACAACGTTCTCTTCAACACCAATAGTGCCCCCGGCGGCGGTGGTGCCATCAATTTAGACATCGGTACAGTAACAGTCAATGACAGCACATTCACAGGCAATTCAGCCGATAATGGCGGGGCCATTTACAACAACTTTGGCACACTGACGGTTAATGATAGCACCTTTGACAACAACAATGTGACCACTATTGGGGGAGCAGTTCATGGCCAAACTGGCTCTGTCACCATTGCCCGCTCCCAATTCACACTCAATAGCGCTACCTTTGGCGGCGGCGCAGTCAGCTCATCCGGAGCCACGCTAGATATAGTAGACAGTACCTTCACCAGCAATGATTCGGTCAACGGGGGTGGTGCACTTTACCCCAATGTCGGTGCCACCACAATTACTCGTAGCACCTTTATCAACAATTTTGCTGGGGTTGGCGGCGCGATTCATAGTAATGCCAATACTGTTGCTGTCAACAACAGCACCTTTGTCAACAATTCTGCTGTCAACTCGGGCGCAATTGATTCCCGTATTGGCATCATTACAGTCAACAACAGCACCTTTGTGGGCAATAATGCCTCCGGCATTGGTGATTCAGTAGGGGATCAACCTGCCCAAGGTGGCGATATACAAGTTCGCAACTCCATTCTTTTCGGCACTGACGCTGGCAACTGTGGTGGAACAGTTGTGGATTTGGGCAATAATATCAGTTGGCCAACTGGAAATAACTGCCCTGGTGCACAAGCTGATCCGCTTACTGGCAGCTTGGGTGATAATGGTGGTGAAACGCATACCATTCCGCTTTTATCTGGCAGCCCCGCTATTGATGCTGGCAATGATGCGACTTGTGAAGCAGAGGATCAGCGTGGGGCCATACGCCCTCAGGGAACAGCCTGTGATGTTGGCGCGTATGAAACAGGCAACTCGGTACGTCAAAGCAGCATTACCCTGACACCGGCTACACCAGTTGTGGCAACGGCCGTTTCCAGCAATGACCCCAATTGGTACCGTATCGATGTTACCGTTCCAGGCTCCGTCATCAGTGCTACCCTCACCAGTGATGCTGACTACGATCTCTTCCTCTTTGCACCCCGCGTCAGTGAAGAAGATGGACAACTACGGGATATTGGTAGCCTCGTTGACATCGCTGAAATGGATGACATTGCCCTCATGGACGACATCGCCGAGATGGACGACATCGCCGAGATGGACGACATCGCTTATATATTCGACTTAGCCAAATTAAATAATCTCGCCGAGATGGACGACATCGCTGAAATGGATGACATTGCCCTCATGGACGACATCGCTGAGATGGATGACATCGCCGAGATGGACGACATCGCTGAGATGGACGACATCGCTGAGATGGACGACATTGCCCTCATGGACGACATCGGCAAACTAGGCGGCATTCAAACTTTATCGGCCATTTCCGCCCATGCTTTGCCCACAACAGTCGAAAGGATCCGTCGCAACGTGCATGAATTAGCTGGCCCTTGGTATGTTGTGGCCATTCCCCACTCACCGGAAGCAGTGGGGCAACCTTTTACACTTAACGTCGAGGTGGTCGAGCCACCGGAAGCCCTACCTATCATCTCGGCCGTTGTTCCTACCACCATCGCACCCACACCCACCAATACGCCAGGTGTAGAGACCTTCATCTTATTCAACGAACTGCGTATGAATCAACTTTATACCGCAACCGATACAGTGGCTAGCAGCGATTTAATAACCAAATTAAACACCCTGGCAACCAACGTTAACGGCACCATTATTAATCTCGGTGATTATCCAGAGATCAATCAAGCCTATGCGACTTGGGATGGTGACCCCACTAATCCCCAGGCAGCTAACTATGTGGCCCGCTCGATCAAATCATTGATTTATGATTTACTGCCCGCTTATCCCGATCTTAAATTCATGGTCATTATCGGTGGCGATAATGTCATTCCCCATCGGCGACTGATAGACACGACCTATGTGGCCAATGAACGTAAATACCCTTATTACGATTCACCTGCCATGAGAACGGCCGCTCACCTCCGCTACTTCTTCACCGATGATTATTATGCAGCTAGCCTGCCCATTGGCGTTGCCGGACGCGAACTGTACCTGCCCCAATACGGCTTAGGTCGTCTAGTAGAAAAACCCAGTGAAATTGTGACGATGATAGACAGCTTCCTCTTGCAATCCACCCTTACTCCACAAAACGCCCTCGTCACTGGCTACGATTTCCTGGTGGATCAAGCTGTGAAGATTGATAGCACCCTCAATGGACAGGGGATTGTGACCAGAACAACACTTATCAATAACAGTTGGACGGCCGAAGATTTCCGCAATCTGGCCTTTGATGCCCAAGCCTATGATCTGGTTTCGCTCAACTCCCATTTTGATCATTTCCGGTTCTTCCCCAATGACCCGGATAATGTACTGGCTATAGAATTCGACGGAACTAGTAACTTCGATAACAAACTTATCTTCTCAGTAGGCTGTCACTCAGCCTTAAATGTTGATGACAATAGCACGACATTGGCCTTCGCAGGTAATGACTATGCCCAAATCTTTGCTCGACATGGAGCAACTTTTATCGGTAACACAGGCTTTGGCTATGGTGATGGTGATTTGCTAGCTTACTCCGAACGTTTAATGCTCAACTTTACCCAAGAGTTAGGCTACAATCCAGTTCCAGGCCAGGCTAGCACATTGCCCACAGTTGGATCTGCCATGTTGGCCGCCAAACAACGTTATCTCAATAGTCTTGGAGCTGGTGGTCTAACCAGTTACGATGAGAAGATTCTGGGACAGGTTGTATTATATGGTCTGCCTATGCTCAAGGTAAATATGCCTGTCCAAACCGACGTTCGGTTCTCTGGCGAAAGTTATCTAGATTCGGGCAATCCGCCTCTATCTACCGGACCTACTCAGGGCAGTGCTTGGCAACAATCGTTAACTTTCAGCTTTATTGCCAATGCTGTTAATGATGGTGTGCGCACAGGTACTTATTACACGATTAATGGTGAAGAGGGAATACAAGCCACGGGGGGTCGTCCGGTTTTGCCCCTCACTACGGTCAACTTCAGTTCAGTCACAGATATGGCTCACGGCGTCTTGATGGAAGGTGGCAGCTTTACAGACATGACTGACTTCGATCCAGTAATCACCAATCTCATCACCCAAGAAGTAGAGCTAAAAAGTGAAGGTATTTATCCAATCCAAAGCCTTTATCCCACATCAATGGCCAGTATCAACCGTTTCTTGAAAGTTGGTGGGCTAAGGCAACAACAATTGGTTGTAGTACCTGCTCAGTTCCAAGCAACGAATGTCTCTACACCCACGATTGGTATGATGCGTCTCTATGATGAATTGGATTTGGTGGTTTACACGGCACCTTTCACCGAGACTGATTTTATTCCGCCCAATATTTGGTCTGTAGAGGCGATGACAACACCAACGACAATTGAGTTTGACATTCGTTTGGATGACAATCAGGGTATGGTCCATCGCGTATTGGTGCTGTATCGAGATACGGCCGTTAATAGTTGGTCCAATATAGATTTAGTCTATAACCCGGACACTGGTCGGGCCACAGGAACTGTACCAGCTATCAATGGCACCGTAGAATACTTTGTCCAGGCTGTCGATGAGTCTGGTAATGTGGCCCTCGTTCTCGATCATGGTATGCCTTTCCGCCTCTTGTCATCCCTATCGGATGGAGATGGGGATGGTATCCCTGATAGCAATGACAACTGCCTATTCGTTGCTAATCCTGATCAAGCTGATCTTGATGGGGACACTCTGGGGGACGCCTGTGACATCAATGCTGATGGCGATCCTGTGGTCGATATTTTTGACGAATTCCCAACTGATAATTCAGAGTGGTTCGACAGCGACGGCGACGGCACGGGCAATAACGCCGACCCTGATGTAGATAATGATGGCATCCTCGATGAGGCAGACAACTGCCTCTCTATCCCCAACAGCGATCAAGCTGACTATGACCTGGATGGTGCTGGCGATGCCTGTGACTTGGACGACGACAATGATGGTATTTTTGATGCTGAAGACGACTTCCCACTCGATGAAACACGTTGGTCAGACTTTGATGACGATGGCATAGATGATAGCATAGATAACTGTTCATTTGTACCAAATCCAGATCAAAGCGATATCAATGAAAATGGTATCGGTGACATTTGTGAAGCCGACATCGTAGTTGGTTTAGTGGATGTTCCCAGTGAACCTATGCAAGTAGGTGAAGAAATTGAGGTAACGGCCGCTTACAGTGGTCAACCCGGCAGCACCTTAACCGCCACTTGGGGTTGGGGCGATGGCACTATGTCCGGCCCCTTACCCTTACCAGACACATCAGGCACAGTCACGGCTGGGCATATCTATGGTGACCCAGGCATTTACCTTGTACACATCGCCATAACTGATGATGCAGGCACAACTATTGAATCCAATTCCCAATTCATCGTCATCTATGATCCTAACGGTGGCTTTGTCACTGGCGGCGGCTGGATCAATTCCCAACCTGGTTGGTGTACATTTAATACCCAATGTCAACAGGCTACTGGCAAAGCGGAGTTTGGCTTTGTTGCCAAATATAAGAAGGGCAGTACCATACCTACAGGTGACGCCCAGTTCCAATTTGAGGCTGGCGGTTTCTACTTCTACGCCGACACTTACGAATGGCTCATCATCAATCAAGGCGGCAAAAATGCCCAATTCCGAGGCTCTGGGACTATCAACGGTCAGATGGACACCAACGGCAATGAATATAAATTCATGATCTGGGCCACAGACGATGATCCTGATACCCTTCGCATCAAAATCTGGTGGGAAGAAGCTGATGGCACAGAGCACACTGTTTATGACACGGGAACAGGCCAGGAACTTGGCGGTGGCAATATCAAGATTCATCAAAGATAATAGTCCTGTCTTCCGATAGAAGCTGAAAATGATGCACCATCATTTCTTGGTTCGACAATCTCGCTTCACCCGAACTTGTTATAGCAAGTTCGGGTGAAGTGGGTTTGGTGACTTTAATTTTCACTTGCCGTATGGACTAAATTTCTACTCCTTCTAAGCAGGGTTGACCTATGGAAAGACCATATGCTTACATGCCTATAGACCGTCGTTTGGCCTTAGCCAAAGGGCTGGATTTACCTGAATGGACACATGGTGCAGCGTTGTTTGCTGACATTTCCGGTTTTACACCACTCACAGAAATGTTAGCACGGCAGCTTGGGCCTCGACGCGGGGCCGAAGAATTGACGCACCAGCTCAATCGGGTATACAACTCGTTGATCACTGGTTTGCACAACTATGGCGGCAGCGTTATTGGTTTTAGTGGTGATGCGATTACTTGTTGGCTAGATGGGGATGATGGATCACGGGGCACGGCCGTTGCTCTTGGCATGCAGGCAGCCATGCTCGATTTTACCGATATTCAGTTTGGGGACGAAGCAGTATCTTTGGCTTTGAAAACGGCCGTTGTCGTTGGCCCCGTACGCCGTTTCATTATCGGCGACCCTGACTACCTACTCATAGATGTACTGGCTGGGGCAACGCTACAGCGTCTGACCGAAGCCGAACATTTGGCCAACAAAGGGGAGGTCATCATTGACAGTCAAACAGTGGCTGCTTTGGGTGATGGAGCACAAATTAAAGAATGGCGCTCAGAGCATAACACGCAAGAACAGTATGCGGCCATTCATAGCCTGACCTGTGAAATTCCGACACAGCCCTGGCCATCCCTGCCTGATGACGGACTCAAAGAAGAGCAAACCCAATCCTGGTTACTGCCAGCCATCTATCGGCGTTTACAAACCGCACGGGGCGCGTTCTTAGCGGAACTGCGCCCAGCCTCTGCTCTCTTTCTGCGCTTTGGCGGCATAGACTATGACAATGATGATGACGCGCCGCAAAAATTGAATGCTTTTGTTCAAGCATTGGAAAAAATATTGGCCCGCTAC
Source organism: Promineifilaceae bacterium (SeqCode) (assembly GCA_965223555.1). GTDB lineage: Bacteria > Chloroflexota > Anaerolineae > Promineifilales > Promineifilaceae > CBDCWU01. The sequence continues at coordinate 163,206 of CBDCWU010000005.1, read as the reverse complement.
AGTGGCAGTTTGCTACAACTCACTATTGGCGATAAGGGCAGCTACCTTTACGCGGCTATGGGCGCTCCGATTGCCCATGAGGACAACGTAGACCGCAACTTACGCGCAGCTTGGGAGATGCAACAATTACCCCAAAAATTTGACTTTCTAGAACCCTTGCAAATTGGCGTGACTTACGGCCGTATGTATGCTGGAGCCTATGGTGGACAAACTCGCCGCACCTACGGTGTCCTGGGAGATGCTGTCAATCTGTCAGCCCGGCTCATGCAAGCGGCACAGCCAGGTCAAATATTGGTCAATGACGAAGCTTTTGCTAAAGCCAGCCCAATCTTTTTTTGGGAAACCTTGCCGACCATTCATGTTAAAGGCAAAAGCGAACCCGTTACCCCTACCCGCTTGGTCGGCATCAAAGCACATCGAGCACTGCGTTCCCTCGACACCCTATACCCTCAAGCCCCGATCGGCCGTGAAGAAATATTATCTTTATTAAATATGCGACTGGCCTGGTTACTGCGAGGGCATGGTCAAGTCATCCGCATTATTGGTGAGGCCGGTATGGGCAAAACCCACGTGGCCGCTGAATTTAGTCGCCGTGCCGAAGCCCAAGGTGTGCGTCTCGTTTTGGGCACTTGCCAAAACCTCAGCCGCAATTCGCCATATAGCCCCTGGCGTGAAGTTTTTTACGCCCTACTCGATTTAGATGATGATCATGACGCCCAGGCCATCGCTCAATTAACCGCCTTTTTGCAGGAAAAGCACCCTGACTGGCTCTTACGACTACCACTGCTCGGTGATATTCTCAACTTGCCCATTCCTGACAATCCGACAACGGCCGCTTTAGACCGCGATGTACGTCAAAAATCACTCTTCTCTTTGCTCGTGGATATGCTCCAAACTTGGGCACAGGCAGAACCACTCATGCTCATACTAGACAATACACATTGGATGGATGAAGCTTCGGAAGCTCTGACCCAGACTTTAGCCCGTCAGGTTTGCCAACAATCCCCTTTACTCATCATGTTATTGCATCGGCCCGCATTGATTGGCGAAACCGCCTCTATGCCCAACCTAGCCAAGCTATCATATTTTACGGCTCTACTACTGGATGAAATGCGCGATAAGAGCGTGGCCCAACTGATACAGACTCAGTTAGGCACACCACCTGCCCCCCTCCTCCTCGATGTGGTACAGACTATGGCCCATGGCAACCCCTTCTTTGTGCGTGAACTGATTACAGCTATGCACCAAGAGCAACAGATTCAGGAAGACCAGGGTGTGTGGCAACTTTCTAATAAGCTTTTGCATTTGTTACAGCGAGCCAACTTTGTGACTTTAACTGATGGAACCTGGCAGTTAAAAGAGGGAACAGATTTGGCAACTATTGAACTAGGCTTACCTGATTCCATTCATGGACTCGTCTTATCTCACCTTGATCGCTTGCCAGAAGCCCACAAATTGACGCTGAAAGTGAGCAGCATCTTAGGTTACTACATTGACCTCCTACTTGTTACAGACGTACATCCCGAGGAGAAAGAGGTATCACAAGTTGAAGCTGAAGCTGCTTACATGGAAGCCGAAGAGGTCGTGCATGAGGAGATGTCCGATCGCAAAATCTACACTTTTCGGCAACACACCATACAAGAAGTTGCCTATCAAACCCTGCTTCATACGCAACGGCAGCAGTTGCACCGAGCTGTCGCCAGTGCTTTGGATACTCAGTACCCAGAAGCGATCACCGATATCGCTCATCATGCCTATGTCGGTGAATTGTGGACGTTGGCTTTGAATTATAATTTACAGGCCGGGGCACGGGCAAAACAGTTGTATGCCAATCAGCAGAGCATAGATTATTACCAAAAGGCCCTTGATAGTGCTCAAGGCCTTCCAGACACCCAGACGGCAGAGGAGCGGAAGCATATTCATTTGGCTTTGGGTGAACTGCTGATTACGATAGGCCGGTATGAACCTGCTCATGATCATTTAGAAGTCGCCCTATCTTTAGCCCAGACACAGAATGATCGGGAAACGGAAGCCCGTTGTTATCGCTGGTTCGGCCGTTCTTACGAGCGTCGCAGCGAGTTCAATGCGGCTCTTGCTTGGCTTAACCAGGGAATCAATATATTAAGCGGCTTAACCTCGCCTGAAGAGGCTGAAATGTCACTCATTGCAGGTTTAATCAATGTGCGTCAGGGCCACTATGATATAGCAACCCAATTTTGCCAGCGGAGTCTGCAAGTCGCTCAAGCATTGGATGATATTGCCGTGCGTGCCCGTACTTATAACTTGCTAGGCATTATTGATCGACGACGGGGAGACAGTGCTGCGGCTACTGAACGATTTAGCCAGGCCCTCACTCACTATGAAGACCTGCAAAATGTCTATGGCCAGGCAACCTCGCATAATTCGATAGCTAATGCGTATGTCAATCGGGGAGCATGGACACGAGCGACGCGCCACTATCGTCGTGCTCTAGACCTGTTCACGCAAATTGGGAGTGTTTATAGTCAGGTCATTGTCAATAATAATTTGGGGGAAATTGCCCGCAAACAGGGTCGCCTAGAAGGGGCCTTGGGCTATTATCAACGGGCACGTCGTTTGTCGGAACAAATCGGTGGATCACTATGGATGTTTGGCACACTACATTTGAACATGGGCAATGCCCATCTCTATGGTCAGAATGTGCCTGAGGCTCTGACCCAATTTGAATTGGCGCAGAGTTACTTTGATCAGGTTCAACAACGTGATTTCTTACCTGAATTATGGGAGCTATTTGCTGAAGCTTATTGGTTACAAGGAGATTTGGATATGGCGGAATCCTACGCCCTAAAAGCGCTAAACTTAGCCCGTGAGCTAAAAATGACCCGTGATGAAGGCCGTATTTTGCGTGTTCAGGGCGAGATTGCCCACAGTCGGCAACAATTTGCTATAGCTGAACAATATTTTCAGGAGGGCTATACTATCTTAAACCAGCGCGGAGATGAGTATCATGCTGCTAAAACAAAATTCTCTCTGGCCAAATTGTATTTGGCGCAACAGCAGGTTGAGGCCGCTGATGTGGCTTTGGCGGACTGCGAACCAGTTTTTGCTCGTTTAGAAGCACAGTTGGATATAACGGCCGTTCAGCAGGTGCGCCAAACTTTGATTGCTCCCTAAAAGGAGTGTCAGCAATTTCTGGATACACACCCAATGAACTGGATATCATTCACAAATCATTAAGTCGCTTATTTTAAGGGGGCACAACTATCAATCGGGAGCGCAACCACCGCGGATTTTGAAAAGCTAGAGATCATTCACAAAACGTTGTGTTACCCTTTGGGCGATTTGTCCTGAATCATCTAGACAGGAGGGGTAAGATAGGTTAATCTGTCACATCATGAGTATTCCAGATTTTGAAGGGGCGATTGCCTATGCAATCGGCCGTTTATGTTCCGAACTTTCACCGCGTTTCACGTATCATAATTTATGGCACACGCAACATGAGGTAATGCCCACTGCCACAAAATTAGCTCGGCTCAATCATATGACTGAAGCTGACATTCAGCTTTTGGAAATCGCTACTGCTTTCCACGACATTGGCTTTACTGTCGTGAATGAAAATCACGAACTTGCCGGAATGCGCATTGTGGCTCAGGTCTTGCCTGATTTTGGTTTCAGCTCTGCCCAAATAGAGACAATCATGGGCATGATATTGGCTACCAGATTGCCGCAAAGCCCCCGTACCCCTTTAGAAGAGTGCATTGCAGATGCAGACCTAGATGTGTTAGGCCGTGATGACTTTTTGGCCAGAAATCAATGTCTGCGTAAGGAACTGGCCCATTTAGGCCAACATATCCCAGATCAGCAGTGGTTTGAGGGGCAGTTGCAATTTGCTCTCTCACACACATACTTCAGTAAAGCAGCCCGCAATTTACGGAATCAGAAAAAACAGGCTAATATTAAGATGCTGCAACAGCATGTGATTAAATTGTCAAACTCAATAGAGCCTATTGAAGAAGCATCGTAGAATGTGAAATAATTTTCAAAAAGAAGGAAATTTAATTGGATATCAAGGAAGTCAAAGAACAACTGAAACATTTTATTGCTAGTGAACTACTTAATCGGGAAACTTATCCTATTGGCGATGATGAATCATTGGTTTCGGGGGGCTGGATTGACTCCTTTTCACTGGCTCAGATTGGTGTGTTTGTGGAGGATGCTTTTGATGTATATATCCCAGACCCCGACTTGACAGTGGCCAAGATGGACACACTGAATCTGATGGCAGCCCGGGTAACACAAGGGTAATTAACGGCCGTTGTGGGAACAGCTTTTTCCGCCTACGTCTCCCTACTTGAACCTGTGCGCCAACAGGCACACAGTCAGCCCGATGCCCTGGCCCTGGTTTTTATGGGGGAAGATGGCTGTTCTCATACCATCACCCGGGCTGAATTTTGGCAAACGGCCGTTGCCGCCGCCCAGGCTCTGCAAAAACAGGGCATCAGCTATGACGATCTTGTCATCCTCGTCATGCAGCACAACCAAGAACTACTGGCTAGCTTTTGGGGGGCTATGCTCATTGGTGCTATCCCCTCGATCTTCCCCTTCCTCACCGAAAAGCTCGACCCCGACATTTACATGGCGCGTGTCCAAGCCCTTGTGGCTCATGCGCAAGCCCGCGCTGTTATCACCTTTCCCAACTTTAAAGTGCCGCTCACTAATTTGTTGACTGATGTCAATTGTCGGATTTTAGGTGCTGATGAAGTATTCTCTCAGGACAGTCGTGACCTCCACTCTAGCCCTCCCAGAGAGAGGAGAACTAACTTGGAGAAGAGTAAAATCGCCTTTCTGCAACACAGTAGTGGCACAACTGGCTTGCAAAAAGGAGTTGCCCTATCCCACCGCTCTGTCCTCAACCAAATTGACAACTACAGTCGCTCCATCAACCTTAATAAAGATGATGTCATCGTCAGTTGGCTACCACTGTATCACGACATGGGGCTAATTGCGGGCTTCATCCTGCCCATTGTGGCTGGCGTGCCGCTGGTGCTCATGTCTCCCTTTGACTGGGTGCGTGATCCCAAGCGACTCTTGTGGGCCATTCATGAGCAGCGGGGCACACTCTGCTGGCTGCCCAATTTTGCCTACAATCACATGGCAAAGTCTATTCGCAAGCGAGATTTGGCAGGTCTGGATTTGGGCCATTGGCGGCTGGCTATTAATTGCTCCGAACCGGTCCGCCATGACAGTCACCAAACTTTTTGTAAACGTTTTGCTCCTTTTGGCTTCCAAGAATCGACTTTAGCCACTTGTTATGCTATGGCTGAGAACACTTTTGCTGTGACCCAGAGTGATCCACAACGGCCGTTACCTATCCAATACATCAACTTACCAAAACTGCAAACCAGCCAAATCGCCACAGCCATTGCCCCCACTGAACCGCAAGCAACGGCCGTTGTCAGCTGTGGGCGGCCGATTCCAGGCACAGAAATCGCCATCGTCAACGCAAATGGTCAACAGCTGCCCGAAAACCATGTTGGCGAAATTGCCCTACGCGGCGATGCCATGCTCAGTGGATATTATCAACGCCCAGACCTTACGGCTGCGGCCATACAGGATGGCTGGTATTACACAGGCGATATGGGCTATCTGAGCGACGGTGAACTGTATGTGACAGGGCGTAAAAAAGATTTGATCATCGTCGCGGGCAAAAACGTCTATCCTCAAGATTTGGAAGCCATTGCCAACGGCATCCCCGGTGTTTATCCGGGTCGGGCTGTAGCCTTTGGCTTGATGAATAAACGTTTAGGTACAGAAGGCATTGTGATGGTATGCGAACTATTGAAAACGGCCGATACCACACAAGCCCAAAAAATCGAACAGGCCTTACGCCGCCAAATCGTAGCTCAAACCGAAGTCACCCTAGCCGATGTCCGCTTTGTTGAATCTCGTTGGGTACTCAAAACTTCCAGTGGCAAACTGGCCCGTAGCGCCAACCGCGACAAATATCTCGAAGCCTTTATTCACATCCCCTGATCATATTTTGTAGCCTGGCTGTCAAAATTAGATTATCATCCATTATCCTTTAGCTATGATCTGTCACCGATCATCGGATGACGGGCAACTGATTACCAAAATAAGAATGATACAACCTTATGTAAATCAACTCCGTTTTGCTCGCAGCGAATTTGTACGCTGCTTAGAAGGTCTCACCGACGAAGATGCCCGCCAACGCTTGTTGCCCATGAACTGCATTAGCTGGATGATTGGTCACTTAACCACACAAGAGCAGTTTTATTGGGTTTATCTGGCCCAGGGAAAGGTGCTGTACCCCCATTTGTATGAATTGGTGGGAAACGGCCGTCCTGCCTCCACTCCGCCCCTGGCCGATATGTGGCAAGCTTGGCACGATGTCACCACCGCCGCCGATGAGTTTCTAGATACAATTACACCCGAAATGTTGGCGACGCATCTTATACAAGACGAAAATCAGTCACGGGAAACTGTAGGCATCATGCTCCTGCGTACCACTTACCATTACTGGTTCCACACTGGTGAAGCACACGCCGTGCGCCAGCAACTCGGCCACCCCGACCTGCCTCAATTTGTAGGCAATATGGGTAGGGTTGTTTATGACTAGAAATCACGTCTTTTCCAAGACTACACTTGGAACAATTGTCTATGTCGGCGTGTAAGTCTCTAGAGATTTTATGGGTTTTTGCTCGGTTATCCCCTATACTGGATCGCTTCGTGCACTATACAACTTTGTCGTACCTGGCCCGTAAGTAAATATTAAGCACGAGATTTCACAACATTCAACTGAATTAATTACCATCTTGTACCATGGGAGGTGACTAGATGCTACGACAAAAAGAGACCATTCTTACCTTCGGCCTATGGTTGGTAACGGCCGTTATCGGTTTCTGGCAAATCGAGTTAGTACGTGAACTGTTACTGCGGCTGGTAGCCCATTTTTCATCTGCCGGGTTTTCTAGCTATGATGCTTTTAGACAAACTCAAATAGCTGGTGGTTTAGGTACCTCTCTGATTATTGTTGCAGCCATTATTTGGATTGTGGCCATCATTGGCAGCGCAGAATATTATCGTACTCATTTGGGGCAGCCTATTATCTGGCGGCTCTTCATGGCTATTTTGGGTGCTGAAATGGGTATTTTTTTGCTGACCCTCATTATCTAGGAGCAAACACATGAAAAACAAATCGTTTTCTTGGGCACAGCTTCTGGCAGTTGGCATTCGCATGATTTTGCTAGTTTTTTTGCTTGCTGCTGTACTCATTTATAGCTTACATGTTAGTCGCGTTGTAGTCCATAACTACAGTCTAGATTATGGAGAAGGCCCATTATTGAACCAAGCGGTTCGTTTAGCAGCAGGCGAGAACATTTACCCAACGGATATTGCTACGCCACCATATACAATTACAAATTACCCACCCCTTTATGTGCTGGCGCAAGCACCGTTCATTGCGATTTTTGGGCCTTCCCTGCTGGCAGGGCGACTTCTTTCGGCCGTTTCCACCTTGTTTACGGCCGTTTTCCTGGCCCTCATCATCCGTCACTTCGCCAAATATCATGATGTTTCTGATCGCCTTCTGCCTTGGCTCACAGCAGCCACCTTCCTGGCCTTTCCCTTTGTTGTATCCTGGTCAGGGTTGCTACGTATTGATATGTTCGCTCTCGCGCTCAGCACGGCTGCCCTATATGTATTAGTACGTTGGTCAGGACAGCGCAAAGGGCTGATCATTGGTGGCTTGCTCCTCGTCGGGGCCATTTACACCCGCCAATCGTATGCCCTGGCAGCACCGTTGGCTGCTTTTAGCTGGTTATGGTTTGGTTCCTCAGAAACGGCCGTCTCTTCCACCACCGACCGACGACAAGTCTTCACCTTAGCTGCACTGGTGGGCGGGGCTAGTTTAGGGCTATTTTTAATTCTCAATTTGCTTACTGGTGGTGGGTTTTTCTTCCACATCGTCACGGCCAATGTCAATGAATTCAGGCTGACACAACTTTGGGAACAATTGGGTCGTTTGGTCACCACAGCACCTGTGCTGCTCTTGTTGGCTGTAATTGCCATCATATGGGCTTGGCGCAAACGGCCGTATGGTTGGTCACTTGTCATCCCCTATCTAATTGGTGGCTTCCTCTCCATGCTCACCATCGGCAAAATCGGCTCGAATGTCAACTACTTTTTAGAATTGGCCGCCGCTCTCAGCTTACTAGCGTGGATAATGTTGCTCTGGATACGGCCGTATCCCTGGCTAAATGTCATTTTCCTAGCCGCTTTAAGCCTGCAAGTCGGCCTACTCCTGCAAAATTCATTAGATCGCCCTGTGCGCCGTGTCTCCTTCCGTTTGCAAGATGAAATCGCCCTAAACACCTTACGGGAAGTCGTGGCTGATACCGAAGGTGATATTTTAGCTGATGAACAAATGGCACTGCTGACCCTGCAAGAACGGCCGCTTTACATACAGCCCTTTGAAGTTACACAGTTAGCCAAAGCGGGTATTTGGGATCAAAGTCCTGTGCTAGAAGGCATCCAAAACCAGGACTATCCACTGATTTTGGTCTACTATCCCTCCTTTTCCAATGAAACCCATGTTGAACGCTGGACACCAGAAATGTTGGCCGCCATCGAAGAATGGTATTTGCCCTCTCAGACACTGGCTGGCAACGTTCTCTACACCCCCTCCCAAAATACAACAATAACTACAAATGCCCCCGTTGAAAATCCACCCTTCACCCCGCAAGTATCTGTCGCTGAGATGCAAATCATTAACCAAGTGCCTTATGTATTTGAGCCACGCATCGCCATCAATACCCAAAATCCAAACCATCTAGCCGCCATCATAGCCTCAAGCTCTGCACGAACTTGCGTTGAAGATTGCCAAGGGAGCCTCCTTCTCTATACATCCACAGACAGCGGCCAGACCTGGAAAGAACAAGTGCCATTTTCTGGTGAGCAGCCCATGCTATTCGGTAATCTCATATTCACACCTAATGGTCAACTGTACACAGTTGGCTTGCGTGGAGCGCAAGTGGTCATTAATCAGACAGATACGGCCGATTATGTTCTATCTCCTAGTGATACCCAGGCGATTAGAACAGGATTTGCTGATGTTCCTCAATTGGTTTATCAGCCAGAAACAGAGCGGCTTTATCTAGCCTACAGCGGCCGTTTACGAGAAAACATGGGAGCCAGTTTGAAACAATCATCAGACCAAGGGGACACCTGGTCTTTCACCGTACAGGCAGGTAACGGGGTGTCCATAAATGAGATAGAAAGTGGGCAGGCAACTGTCCCACAATTCGTGCATGTCTTATTGGGCCAAGATGAGGAATTAGCCATGGTTTGGGGTTGGAAAACTGGATTTTTCGATTGGCCGCTGGGGGTGTGGGTGGCGACATCAGAGGATGGGGGCCAGAACTTTACTGAACCACAACAAATAGCTGATACATGGGGGCCTGTGAGTGCAGCCTTTCATAACGGCCGTTACTACGTCTTATATCGTGGCGGTGTAGAGGCAACCCAACGATTGGTGCTAGCGACATCTGACGATCAGGGGCAAACTTGGCAAAAATCAGTAGCAAGCGGAGATATCCCCCTAACTTATGATTTAGGTCGAGGAGCAGGCATTGACATCGCCCCGAATGGTATGATAGACATTATATTTTATGCTCATCAAGATCATTCGGCCGTTTGTGTTATCGATCCCGAAACTTGGCGAAACTCTCTCATTGAGGGTGAAGTTGATCATTGTACCTATGACGTTTATTACACTTACAGTCAGGATAATGGCCAAACTTTTAGCCAGCCCCTCCAACTCAATGAGGTAGCCATCGAAGGTGAGGGTTTTGTACAATTTTACGGCCGTTCCGTCATGGGTATCCAGCCCGATATGGCCTCTGCGAACGAATATGCTTATCCCATCTGGATTCAGGCCCAAAGTGACAGTGCGATTCAAGCTGTGACGGTTCAAATCACGCGGGACACGCCCTAAGATCATAGCATTTACTATCTTTGTCATCCTTTTTGTATGACAAAGATCATGTTGACTTTATAGTCGCTCTGATCAATAATTGTCATAAATCGGTTTGTGATGCAAACCGATTTTCAAGACAGACAAGGAGCGTAAAATGAACAAACAACTTGATGATATGACGAAGAGAACCTACAGTTACTTTTATGTGGATGGGCTGGTAGAGGCAGCTACTGGCTTTCTATTTTTGACGATTGGCTTGGTACTGTTGGGCTGGATCAACTTGGAAAAGGGAGGATGGGTACAGATAACGGCCGTTATTGCCCTGCCCCTCGTCATTCTGGGTGGTACATTTCTCATCAAACATGTGGTTAGTAGCCTTAAAGAGCGCATCACCTACCCGCGCACTGGCTACGTCGCTTACCGTCCCAGTAAATCATTACCTGGCCGCTGGGTCGTGGTTGGCACAAGTTTTGTGCTGATTTTACTGTTATTCATCGTGCCAGATTGGCTCAACCGCATGGCGGCCGTTCAGGGAGCTTTATTGTGCATTATCTTAGTCGCTATCGGCTACCAAGTCTCTGTATCTCGCTTCTACATTTTCGGCGGCATCGCCCTCACCATCGGCATCACTACCGCTTTTCTAGTAAATGATGAGATTGTGGGCAGTGTCATCACCTTCATCATCACTGGCGCGTCTATGTTCCTCCTAGGTACAATTGTCTTCCTTAACTACTTGCACCACCATCCCCACACGCATCAGGAGGAGGTGTGAGCGATCCGCTGCGCCACTTAATGGACATTGACCGGCTCATTCATGAGCCAGCCCGCCTGATGTTGATGGTGTTGCTATCGGCCGTTGCTGAAGCTGACTTCCTATACTTGCTACACGAAACAGGACTAAGCAAGGGCAATCTCTCCACCCACTTAAGCAAACTCGAAGCAGCCAACTACATCCACATCACTAAAAGCTTTGTCGGCAAAACAACCCGAACTGTCTGCCAAATTACGGAAGATGGCCTAGCTGCCTTAACAACATATCGGGAACAGATGCAAACTGTGATACAAAAAACGTCTGCATAAGAGAAAAGGCCCGTGGGCAAAAAGTATGCAGCAATGTGACAGTCACTTTGGAAGTGACTGTCACCCCTAGAAAAAAAGCCCAGCTTGGATAGGCTGGGCTTTTTGCGTCACTATTTGATTTGAGCTTACGGGCTGGTTTCTAAATATTCAGGAGCAACTGCCTGGACAATGATTTCTACAACCTCGTTGGTATCAGTACGGCCGTTAAAGCGCCAAGCCAACTGCATATAGGTCGTGCCCGGCCCATTACCATCTTCGGGATAGGTATAACTGGGGCTATAAATGAGTTCTACCTCATCAATATTTACGGCCGTAATGGGTGTAGGTGTAGGATATTCCAAAGGAGGCTCAATGCTAATCGGCTCTCCGTCATATTCCACATACTTGTCAATGCCTGTCCAGAGGAAAGCGCCCTCTTCAATGGCAGGGCCATTCACATACACCCGTTCGCCATCAGGCAAATCATCTGGGGCCTGGGGGATAAGAATTGCCTCACCCTCAACAGTGTCCAAATAAACCTGACCATCAGCATAACGAATGGTGCCTTCACGCGATTGCCACTCTTCATAATTACCCACTATCTCGACACTCGTTACCCGTATAGATTGGCCGCTGGGGGCATCGCCCTGTACTGAACCGATCAGACGGATATTTTGATCCCAGTTATCAGCCATCAACTGCAAATCAGCGGGGCTAGCCACAACTGCAAACTCATTAGCCCGAACAAAAGGGGCACTGCCATCCACCGCCGTATAGATAACTGGATAAGTATAGAGCACGATCTCTTCCCCATTTTGATAGGTACGCTGCCAGTAACGGTACTCACCAGCAGGTTCCAGGAAAGGTTCAGCGGCAAAGGTTGCTGGATTAGCATAAACATTGTGCATCACCCGTTGAAAATCAGGCTCTGTTTGCGCCAAATCCCAGGCCTCAGCCGCCGCTATGATGGGATAATCGCCAACGGCCGTAAACACACTAAAAGGTTGGACATACACCGACAAAATTTGGTTATCCGGCAAAACCACAACCGTGATTTCTGGATATATGATAGGCACGCCATCTACCAAACGATGAAAGGCCACCTCTTCACCGCCATAGGGAGACGCTATCACTTCATAAGCAAAATCAAGCAAGCCGCGCTCATTGAGAAAAGCCTCGGCCACAGGACGTGCTTCCGCAGCAGGCATAAGTGTCCAATTAGGATCATGGGCGATAAGGGTGCTGTCATGATAATTGATACTTGCGCCAAAAAAACTGAGTGTGCGCGAGTCGTCAAAAAGGTGATAAGAACGAGGCCCCAACCAGACATCAGGGTTTTCTTGGGCATATTGATCGAACCAAGGATCAGTATAAATTGGTCCAGTAAAGCCAAAACGGGCCGCAATCTCATGCATCTCCTCTTGGCTTAATTCAGCCGTGCCTTCCTGCCATACTGTGGTGGAATTGGGCAAGTTAGACAGTTCTGTATTCAAGTTGAAAGTAGCATTCTCCAGCCTATTTTCAATGTAATAAGGCAGAAGGCCATCACCATCAACAGGCAATGGCTGCCCAACCGCCACAGTGGATTCCAGACCGACTCCGCTACCACCGCCACCATATCCCCCAGCACTGCCACTCAAGGCTGGTAAAGTAGGCAAATCGGCCGTTTCCGAAGTCGTAGTCTCTTTATTATCAGCCCCTTGGCTGTCACCATCATTATCTTCATGAGTAACGGCCGTATCCGGCGTTGCCACCATCGGCTCTTCAGCTACCTCTGGCCCCGCACAGGCAACCAGAGTCAAGAGGCATATCAGTAAAAACACAAATGTTATCGTCTTCTTCGACATGGTATTATCTCCTAAAAGTGTCATATTTATTTCACAACCTTTAATAGTTGCTATATATCATGTCGCAGTAACATTGCAATTTATAACAGGCAGATTTAATAGCCGCCAACATATAAGGGAGCGCGTTTTACTTCTCCGCTTTGTTGATTCACTTTTGGGCCTCTAAATTCGTTCAAAATACCGTTTTCGCTCCCAATCCGTCACATAAGCGTCATAAGCAGCCTGCTCCACCCGCCAAAAGTGCGTGTAATGGGCTACCACATCCGCACCAAACACCTGCTGAGCAAAGTCGCTCTGTTCAAACAGATCCGTTGCCTGGCGTAAGTTGGCTGGCACTTGAGGTAAACCCTTGGCCGTGTACACATCCCCCTCAAAAATATCCGGCGGTTCAATCTGGTTGGCAATGCCATCTAGCCCCGAGGCCAAAGCAGCCGCATAAGCCAAGTATGGATTACAGTCTGCACCAGGAATACGGCACTCAATGCGTAAACTGGGTCCACTCCCCACTACGCGGAAGCCTGCCGTACGATTATCGTAGCTCCAGGCCATGCTCGTTGGCGCCCAAGAGCCTGCTTGATACCGCTTGTAGGCATTCACAGTTGGCGCATAACAGACCATCATCTCTGGCACATGGGCGATCCAGCCACCTAAGAACCAACGGAAGATGTCGGAACCTTGTACGGGACCAACGGCCGTTTCTCCGGCGAAGGCATTTTCATCATCCTGCCACAAGCTCAGGTGAATGTGACAACTGGAACCGGCCTGATCCCGATCAGGTTTGGCCATAAAAGTGACGCTAAGACCCAGTTGATCGGCCGTTTCCTTCAAACATTGCTTATAAAGGGCATGGCGGTCAGCCATTGTCAAGGCATCAGCATACCGAATATTGAGTTCATGCTGCCCATGCCCCCACTCCCCTTTGGAGTTTTCCACGGGAATACCAGAGTTTTTGAGATGGCGACGGACAACAGCCGTAAACTTCTCATGCCGTAAGCCCTGAAACATATGGTAATCTTCAATATACCAGCCCACTGGTTCTAGGTTTTGATACCCTTTCTGAGCGGCCGTTTTATAGGAATCCTCAAACAGATAATATTCCAATTCCGAAGCCGCCTTCACTGCAAAACCTGACTCAGCCGCCTTTGCCAGCTGACGCCGCAAAATAGAGCGTGGAGCCACCGAAACAAGCCCGTGTGCTTTTTCATCCTCCACATCACAAAGGACAACGGCCGTTTTCTCCAGCCAAGAGGCCATTCTCAACGTACTTAAATCAGGAACCAGGTGAAAATCACCATAACCCTGTTCCCAATTGGCAAACTTATAACCCGGTACAGGCTCCATCTCCATATCCACCGTCAACAAATAGTCACAGCCATGCGTTCCCTGCATCGCCGCCTCCTCCAAAAAGAACTCAGCATCAAAGCGTTTGCCCATAAAACGGCCGTAATGATCCGTAAATTGCACCAAGACAGTCTCCACCTCACCCATTTCCACTTTCTCTGCCAACTCTGCCAATGTCAACAAACCATACACCTTCATCACAACCTCCATCTATAACAAAAAAACCCGACCAACATTCAATTATTAGTCAGGTTTCTTATCATTAAGCTTCTCAATAGTTCAATCACATACTTACTCTTCAACCGCCACCGACTTCTCAAACTGCCGATAGCCATAACGAGCCAAGAAAATGCTCAACACATATAGCACCAGCAGCGGAGCCATCGTTAACATCATTGTGATAGGGTCAATCGAAGGCGTAATAACGGCCGCCAGCACCGCAATACCCACCACCGCAAAGCGCCACTGCTCCCGCAAAACATCCCCCTCTAACAGGCCCGTTCGCCCCAGGACAAAGACAATCACTGGCATCTCAAAGCTAACGCCCAAATAAAACAACATAGACAAAACAAAGCCAATATACTCCTGAGCTGTCCAACCAGGGGAAAATATCTCTGGCAAAAAGTTGGCTAAAAACATAATTGCCGCTGGCATCAATACAAACCAAGCAAATGAGATACCTAACAAAAATAAGATAACCGTGCTAGGCAGAAAAAGATAAACATAGCGACGTTCCGCTTTGGTCAAGCCCGGTGACACAAAGAGCCAAAATTGATGCAAAATGATAGGCATAGCTAAGACAAAGCCAGCTAGCAAAGATACCTTGAAAAAGGTTTCTATATTCTCCGTCGGCGCCAGCGTTTGCAACTCGGCTACACCATCGGCTGATCCGGCACCGCTAGCAATATAGGGCTGCATCAGAAATTGTAGGAGCGGCCCAGCAAAAGCAAAACTGACAATGGTGGCAATGAGCCAACCAACAGCCGCCCGCGAAGCCCGTATGCGTAATTCATCCAAATGCTCAAGAATAGCTAATTGGGGGCCTTCCGTCGGCGTAATTTCGGCATTTGTACTCATTTCATCACTCAGGATCGTCTGCCACTTCTATCGGATTAGGCAATACCAAAGGGGACTGGGCCACATTACCATTGGCTGGTGGTTCAGCCTCTTCATCCTGTTTGGCCTGAATTGCTGGCGGCAAAATGGTTTGATTCAGGGCCTCGCGCCCATCATTTAATGCTTCTTGGGCTTCTTGCACAGGTTCGGCTACACCTTTGGTGATCTCCTGGCGCAATTCAGCCACCTGACGGCGTAAATCTTGCACATCTTGTATAGCACCCTTTAACTCACCACTGTCATCAAGGGAATCCAACTCTTGGCTCAACTGTGCTGTAAATCCACGTGAAATCGCTTGCAGTTGAGCTGTTGTTTTGCCCAACCAACGCGCTACATTGCGAATACGGTGGGGCCCAAGCACCAAGCCTGCCAAAATGAGGATGAAGATGAGTTCCGGTGCACCAATGCCAAAAAAGCTGTCCATAATAACTACATAATGACGTAATTACTTATTGAGGTTACGCTGGCTCGATGACACACCAGCCAGAGCAAGTACGTGACATGAGTTACTCAATAATGTTGGGGTCTTTATTTTCCTCTTGTTGTCCGTCCTTCACACCTTCGCGGAAGGCTTTTATACCTTTACCTAGTTCACTGCCTACCCGGCTAATGCGTCCTACCCCAAATAGTAGCAACACAACAACTAAAATAATCAATAACTCTGGTACACCTAAGCCAGCCATAATTCTGCTCCTTTCGTAACGACACCAATTTCCTGTTTTGTATGATTAGAGATGTTTGGTACTGCGTAGTTATTACCTTTCGTTGATTTTGGTAACGGCCGTTGACCATCACACCCTCTCATTATATCAAACTCTCCCAAAAGCATCAGGCCAATCAGTAAAGTCTCACTTTAGAAATAGTTAATCTACCGTTGGAAGTCATCCCATTCACAGCTACAATCACCATCTAAAAGGAAGATTGGAGGCTTGCCCTGACACAGCCAAAGAAGCAGAGATGAAGCCGCTGAGCTCAAGACCTCCAACCTCCAAAGGAAAAAATATGTTAGAAAAAGCCCAAGCCCTCCAAGAAACCCTCAGTCACCTACGCCGCACCATTCATAGGCAGCCAGAACTTGGTTTTGAAGAGTTCAAAACAGCCGCTCTCGTCAGCAATACCCTGCGCCAACATGGCATCGAACTACAAACAGGCGTGGGCAAAACTGGCGTTGTGGCTCGTCTCGGCAATGGTGGTGGCCCCATCATCGGCATCCGCGCCGATATGGACGCCCTGCCTATTCAGGAAGCCAATGACACGCCCTACAAATCCCAAGTGCCCGGCAAAATGCACGCCTGCGGCCACGATGCTCATACCGCCATCCTCATGGGCACAGCCTTGCTCCTCAAAGATGAAGATTTTGATGGTGAAATTCGCTTCCTCTTCCAGCCCTCGGAAGAACGAGCAGACAGTGAAAACAAAAGTGGCGCAATGCGCATGATCGAAGATGGAGCCATTCAAGACCTGGACGCCTGCATCGCCCTGCACGTCAGCGGCCAGATCGACCGGGGCCAAATTGGTATCGAAGATGGCTACATTTTAGCCAATGTGGACACCATCTACGCCACAATCATCGGCAAAGGCGGGCATGGGGCCAAACCCCATGTGGCCCGTGACCCCATTTTTATGATTGCCCCCATCCTCACCGCCATTCATGGCATCATCTCCCGCTGGGTCAATCCGCTGGAACCAGCCGTGATCACAGTCGGCCGTTTAGCCGGCGGTACTGTCAACAACGTCATTCCCAACACAGTTGAGCTCGACCTCACCTTGCGCAGCCTGGACAACGGCGTCCGCGAACAGCTAATCTACGAAGTCGAACAAGCCCTTTCTATCGCTCGTGCCCTCGGCGGCGACTATGAAATTCGCATCCAGCGCGGCTATCCCGCCCTCTACAACGACCCCACTGTGGCTGGCTGGATTCGGGACACGGCTAGCCAACTCATTGGCCCTGAAAATATCATTCCCCGCGATATGGTCATGGCTGGCGAAGATTTCGCCTACATGGCTCAGGCCAGTCGTGGGGCTATGCTCAACTTGGGTGTGCGCGTCCCCGGTGGCCCCGACAAATTCGTCCATCATCCCGAATTCGATATTGATGAAGCCTGTCTGCCCATTGGTGCCGCTATTTTGGCCCAAACAGCCCTGCGCTTTGTGCGGGGAGAGCTTAGTGATTAGAGATTGTTGCGGGGGAGCTGATAGTTCTGCGCTCCAATCTCTATTTCAACCATGTCCCGCCTACGCTTGTTACTAACCGCCCCTCTATTGCTACTCCTGGCCCTCATGGGCTGGTGGGCAGCCCCCTTTGTGGTTCAAGCCTTACCAACCGCCGTGCGCGCCCGGCTGCCCCACCAGCTGATCCAACTGGTAGAAACCCCCTTACCCACCGCCCTGCCCACCGCCATCGCCCGCACCACGCCCCAAATCACGATTCCGGCCATCATTTTGCCAACAGAAACGGCTACACCCACACCAACGGCCGTTATCACACCAACCCCAGTCACAATTAACAATGCACTAGCAACAATCCCTAATTCACCCACACCCACCCACACCCCATACCCCACCACTATACCCCTGCCCACGGCCGTTCACCTGCAAGGCCTCACCGTCATTCCCCAAAAACTCAACAACTGCGGCCCCACCAATCTCACCATCAATCTCAACTACTACGGCCGTGAAAGCGATCAATTGGCTGTGGCCGACATCATTAAGCCCAACTATGATGATCGCAACGTCTCCCCTGGTGACATCGCCTTCTATGTGCAAAATCACACCGACATGGGCATTGCCGTCCATGCTGGTGGCGATCTGGCCTTGCTCAAACGACTGTTGGCCGCTGGTTACCCCGTCGTCGTCGAAAAAGGGCTAATCCCCAGTGAGTGGGAAGGCTGGATGGGACATTACCTGACGCTGATCGGCTATGACGACACAACAGAGGAATTCATCACTCTCGACACCTTTCTCGGTCCTTGGGACAGCAGTGGCTTACGGGTCAGCTACGAGGGGATGGAAGAATTTTGGCGACATTTCAACTACACCTTTTTCGTCGTTTATCCACCAGAAGCGGAAACGGCCGTCCACCAACTTATCCCCTCCATCCTCCACGACCCCCGCACCATGTGGCAGCAAGCAGCCCAACAAGCCCAAAGCGACATCGCTGCCAACAGCGACGACCCTTTTGCCTGGTTCAACCTGGGTAGTAACCTCACCCAATTGGGCCATCTGACCAATGACCCCACCTTTTATCAAAACGCCGCTGCCGCTTATGACCAAGCCCGAGCCATCGGCCTACCCTGGCGCATGTTATGGTATCAGTTCGATATTTATGAGGCCTATTTGGTAAACGGCCGTTATGACGAGATTCTAACCCTCACTGAAGCCATGTTCAGTAGCGCTGGCGGTCAAAATGTCGAGGAAACCTATTACTATCGTGGCCAAGCCTATCTAGCCCAAGGCAACACCACCGCCGCCATCGCCGACTTCCAAACCGCCCTCCAACTCAATCCCCACTACCCCGCCGCCCAAGCCGCTCTAGACGCGGCCAACTAGGCTGGGCAAACCTGACACGCCTTAAAAACTTATCAGGTCTATACCCACCAACACGCTTGGAGACCTGCTAGGTGTCAAGTAGAATATGGGCCATGCCAGCCCCCGCTAAACTCCCTAACCTCAGTCAACGATTGCTCCACCTCTGCTTGCTCTGCCTCCTTGGCCTGGTCGCCTGCCAGACATCGGCCGTTCCCCCCATCACCCCCACACCCCTACTTGCCGCCCTGTCCACCCTGCCCGCACCCGCCACCGTCCCTCCCCCGGCCATCGCCCCAACCACCGCTGCCCCAACCCTCACCCCATTCACAATTGACAATTCACAATTAACAATTAACAATTCTCCCACTCCCACCCTAACCGCAACCACCACCCTCACCCCGTCCCCCACTCCCATTGGCTCCTGCACCGACCGCATCCCAGCCGACGACCTCCTCACCCTCGTCACCCTCACCTACAGCCTCAGCCGCCACTACCAGCCCGCCGATCTCGTTCCCCTCGCCGACTACCTGCCCCACCACGTTACCCTCGGCTACCCCACCGAACTGCGTCAAGTAGCCGCCGGTCCTTTGGTAGAGATGATAGAGGCCATGTATGCAGCCGGCCTCAGTCCTTTCATCATCTCCGGCTACCGCAGCTATGCCATGCAGGCCATCGCCTGGAACAAATGGAATCGGCTAGAACCAGAACGCGCCCATCAACTCAGTGCCCCACCCGGCTTCAGCGAACACCAACTAGGCACAACCGTAGATTTCGGCTCACCCGAACTGGCCCAAATCGTGGGCGACCCCAATATTGAATTCCACACCTATTTCTATCAAACTAGTGAGGGCCAATGGCTGCTAGAACATGCCCACGAATATGGCTTCACCCTCAGCTACTCCCGTGAAGCCTTCGAGCTTACGGGTTTCTATTATGAACCCTGGCACTACCGCTATATCGGTCCCGAACTGGCAACCATCCTCCACGAACAAGGCCAAACGCTCACCGCCTACCAACTAAACCATTATCCCCTACCCTGCCTCCCAGACTAAACCATGACCAATCATCCCTATCTCTTTCTCACACTTATTCTGAGCAGCCTAATAATCGCCTGCCAAACGGCGCAAAATCCCCTGCCCACTCTCGCCCCCACCACCGCTCCATTAACAGTTGACAATTCACAATTACCAGTTAATAGTTCCCACACACCCCTGCCCACTCTCATCGCAACACCACCACCCCCAACGGCCGTTCCCACCACCATCCACAATCCCCAAACCACACCTCAATCCTCCCCAACTCCCAAAATCTCCTACACCCTGGCCATCCCGCCCGCGCTCGTTAATATCCTCCCCTCCCTTCTCAATACATTCCAGTCCACTGGACATTGGCAGCTCATCACCACAGATAAGCCAGAACAAGCCCTCGCCGACGGCATAACCCAATTAGCCTTAGTCGAAAGCAGTAACGGCCGTCTCATCCATCAAGACCCCATCGTCCTAGCTGTCCCCTTCACCACCGACTGGGAAGACATCAGCCTAGAAGCAGCCCAGGCCATCCTCAACGATGGCGACGAGCGCGTCACCGTCATCAGTTGGCCCGACCTGACACCCGATCAAAAAGCACTGCGTGTAAACGGCCGTCATCCCACCGACCCCAACTACCCACTGCAACAACGCTGGTCACTACTATCAACCCGTCAAACCCAAGCCGCCGCCACCAGCCTCGCCGACCATCTCAGCCACCATTGGCCCCAAACAGCCACCGTCCACCTAGCCGCCGTTGGCGACATCATGCTCGATCGTGCCCTCGGCTTCGCTCTACAAAAAGACGACCTCGCCTATCCTTTCGAGGACGTGGCGCCACAACTACGAGCCGCCGACATAGCCGTCGGTAACGTTGAATCCGCCCTCGGGGATGGCGGTCAACCTGCTCCTAAAAGCTATACCTTCCGCGCCCCACCCCAAGCCGCCCCTGCCCTAGCCCAAGCTGGCTTTGATATTGTCTCCTTAGCCAATAATCATGGCCTGGATTATGGCCCCAAAGTTTTATTACAAGGCATCCAATTGCTACGCGAAGCCAATGTAGTACCAGTAGGCGCAGGAGCCAACTTAACCGAAGCACGAACGGCCGTCATCCACCACATAAACGGCCTAAGCCTGGCCTTCCTGGCTTATGTCCATGTCCCCAAAGAAGTCAGCGGCTTTGAAACCGAAAGCTGGACAGCCACACCAGACAATCCCGGCCTCGCTTGGGCTAGACCAGAGTGGATCATAGAAGATGTAACGGCCGTGCGTGCCCAAGCCGATCTCGTCATCGTCCTCCTCCACAGCGGCTATGAATACATCGAAGCACCCAGCGAACCGCAAACGGCCGCTGCCCAGGCCGCCATTCAGGCAGGAGCCGATCTTGTCCTGGGTCATCATGCCCACATCTTGCAAGGCATCGAATTTGAGGAAACAGGTGTTATCGTCTATGGTCTAGGCAACTTCGCCTTTGAAATTGATGGCCCCCCCGAAACCATGATACTCAACGTTTGGCTCGATGCTGATGGCGTACGTCAGCTCGAAATCATCCCTGCCATTATCCGCTTTGGCGGCCAGCCCCGCCTAGCCGAGCCCTGGGAAGCCCGTCCCATCCGCCAAGCCATCTATCGCCTAACTAACCTGCTCAATTAGCTACCAGCACGGCAGCTTGGGGGTCATGGAGCTTCAGAAAACAACAGACAATCAATATGAAAACCCTATTATCGGACTAATTTTTGAACTTCCATTATCCTCAGACAAAGGGGTAGTAATGAGAATTACTGCAAATTTGTCACACAGCTTGGTTTGTGATAATATTCCCTTGGCTCTCACGCCTATGAAACAGGCTGAGGCCTTTTTTATGTCTACTATTTGTCTGAGTAAGGCAAGAATAAAGCACTCACAATATGATGGAGGATACCATTGGCTAATACACAATCCGCCAAAAAACGTATTCGGCAAACCGCCAAAAGAACTGCTAGAAATCGTCGCTACATTTCTGGCTCTCGCACCCATGTCAAAAAAACACGCAAGCTCATTGCCGAAGGCAAGCTTGACGAAGCAGAACAGGCTGCCCGGTTAGCTTATAGTCAACTTGATAAAGCAGCCCGCAAGAAAATTCTGCATCGCAAAAACGCCTCGCGACGCAAAGGGCGTTTGATGGCTGCCCTAGCTGCCGCTCGCGCTGAGCAAGCAGCGTAGAGGGCCCCGGCAAGCAATCTATCAAAAAAGCACCTTATCGAAGGTGCTTTTTGTTTTCAGGATGATTGCAGCATATTAAAAATATACCCTTTACCACGCACCGTGCGCAGCAAACGAGGTTTGGCTGGGTCTCTCTCAATGATCTCCCTCACCCAGCGAATATGCACATCTAAGGTGCGTGTATCCCCAATATAGTCCGTTTTCCATACATCTTGCATCAATTGGCGACGCGATACTACCTGGTTGGGAAAGCGGACAAACTCTTCAAGTAGTTGGGCCTGCTTGGGTGTTAATGCTTGCTCCCCTTGTCCATTCACTTCCACAGAACGTTTCTCTCGGTAAAGCGTAATACACCCACAGCGAATCACTTCCTCGACCATGCCATCAGCCGGTAGCAAAGCTCGGATGCGATTCAACAACTTGCGCGGCGTAAAAGGCTGCACGAGATAGACATCGGCTTCGGCTGAGACATCTTCTTTTTCACCTTGAGCACGACAATGGATAATAGGCACATCTCCTAAAGCCCTCCGCAAGCGTCGGCAGCTTCGTGTGCCACTCGATCGCATTGAAGCTGCATCAAATACAATGATATCTGGTGCATTATTCACGGCCCAATTGAGCGCATTGACTCCCGTATGAAAAGATTCAAGCTGATAGCCTACCTTTTCTAAGGCAGGAGTAAAGGAGTTGTGATTGGGCGTCCCTTCTATAAGCAAAATTACGGCCGTTTGCGTCAAAACATTCACATTCCTTAAAAAATTGTGGGATAGTCATTATAGGCATAAATAATAGCTTGGCAACCTTTCTTTGCCCCAATTTCACAGTCAATTTCCATTTGCTCCTGTACACGAAGCCGTTATAATTGGTTTGTTCGCGGGCATGGTGAAACGGTATCACTATTGCTTCCCAAGCAATCATTACGGGTTCGAGTCCCGTTGCCCGCTTCTTTAACGAAAAGAGCCACTTTCAATGTGGCTCTTTTTATTCATTAATATGGAGGCATAAACATGGATCCTGTAGGCATGGTCATTTTTGGCATCTTTATTCTGCTCATCTTGGCAGCAATCATATTGCCCCGCTATGAGAAATCGTCTAATGCGTCAGGCGACAACTAAATCTTCGACAGGTCGGAATTGCGTCTCATACAGGGTGGCATACAAGCCACCTTGGGCTAATAGCTCATGGTGAGTACCTTGTTCCAGTAATTGCCCCTTTTCCATCACTAAAATCTTATCAGCAGCCAAAATGGTGGAAAGGCGATGGGCAATTACCAAGCTAGTACGGCCTTGCATCACACGCTGTAGCGCCTCTTGGATCAAGGCCTCAGACAGCGAATCCAAACTAGAAGTAGCTTCATCCAATACCAAAATGCGCGGATTTTTGAGGATAACGCGAGCGATAGCAATACGCTGACGCTCTCCTCCGCTCAAGCGATAACCACGCTCTCCCACCACTGTGTCATATCTGTCGGGCAAGCCCATGATGAAATCATGAATATTGGCAGCTTGAGCTGCGGCCATCATCTGCTCCTCGCTGGCTTGGGGGTTGGCGTAAAGTAGATTGGCCCGAATGGTGTCATAAAAGAGGTAAGTTTCTTGCGTGACCATACCAATGTTGTCGGCTAGAGATTTTAAGGTGACATGGGTGATGTCTTGGTTGTCAATGAGGATACGGCCGTTTGTGGGATCATATAAGCGGGGGATCATATAGGTTGTGGTGGTTTTGCCCGCACCACTTGGCCCTACCAAAGCCACCAACTGTCCCGGCTCAATCGTAAAGTTAATATTTTGTAACGCCCACTGTTCACCCATCTCTGTTGTGTCTGTCTCGCTGGCCTCAGCCCCATTCTCTCGCTGTTTGCCTCGCTTGAGATGGGCATCACCGCCACGCCAAGAGAAACGGGCCACTTCAGCCAAACCGCCTGCATCACCCGCCGTATAGTCAAAAGAGACATCTTCAAATTGGATATGGCCTTGCACAGGCGGCAAAACTAGGGGATTCGGTCGTTCCTGGATTTCTACAGGCATATCTAACACCTCGAACACTCGCTCAAAACTCACCATACTTTGGGCAAATTCCACGGGGGCATTGGTCAGCGCCATGAGAGGCCCATACAACTGCGTCAGGTAAATGCTAAAGGTCACAATCGTACCCACTGTAAACTCACCTTGCAGCACCAAATAGCCGCCAAACCCATAGACCAAGGCTGATCCAACGGCTCCCACTACACTAAGCATCATAAAAAACCAACGGCCGATCACAGCCGAACGAATGCCAATATCCCGCACCTTCTCGCCATCACTACTAAACCGATCTAACTCTCGCTTTTCTCGCCCAAAAAGCTTCACTAACAAAGCCCCGCTCACATTCAGCGTTTCGTTCATGGTCGCGTTCATTTCCGCATTATATTCCATTGATTGACGGCGCAGCTCACGCAAAATACGGCCGATTCGCCGCGCTGGCAGGATAAACAGAGGCAATATCGCCAATCCCAATACCGTCAGCCGCCACTCTAGTGTGAGCATGATAGCTAGGGTCATCACCAGCGAAACAGCATTAGAAATAATTGTTACAATCGTGTTGCTGATAGCTTGCTGCGCCCCCACCACATCATTATTGAGGCGCGACATTAGTTCGCCCGTGCGCGTCTGGGTGAAAAAGCGCAACGACATGCGCTGCATATGGCTATATAAGCTCCGCCGCAAATCGTAGATGACCCCTTCACCAATTTGCGAATTAAGATGACGCTGCCATACACCCACTAGACCATTCACCAAAGGAATGGCAACCATGCCCACCAGCAACCATGTCAGCCGGCCGCTATCTCCATTGGGAATAGCGACATCAATCAGATCGCGCAAGAGTAAGGGGGACAGTAGGGAAAAGCCCGAAATCAATAATATCGTGAAGAGCAGAGCAAAGACGCGCAGTTGATATGGTTTGCCAAAATCCCATACTCGCCACAGTAATTCTCGTGTAATGGTCGGCCGTTTTTTCTCATCGTCACTAATATAGGCCCACCAGCCACCGCCATGAAACATAGTGTTCTCCTTAGGTTACATTATTTCTCGTCTATTGTGATAAGATTATAGCCTAGATATGGCTGAACCCGAATCGGCCGTTCGCCCATAATTTTGTCTGATCCAAAGAACAGGCACAACCCGTGAGTCAAGCATACAAATTTGAATAAATATACCATACCTCTCCTCTTTGCTGATGGTCTCACTACCATCATACTCGTTTCACTAATCCCCAATTTGGCTGAACAGTTCCGCACCCCTTCTGGCATCAACGCCCTTATCGTCTTAGTTGGCTACATTTTCTATTGCAGCGGTGTTTTCTTATTGCGTAAGCTGGCGGCCAGAGCAGAGAATAACAACAAAACAGACATACCTGTGGGGATGACACATCGGGTTTTTATGATGCTGGCTATCTTATTCGGCATTGGCATGATGCTGTTTCTCTCGCAGCAGTTGGGCTATTTAGATTTGATATTCACAGACCCCTATTCGTTAGGCGAAGGGCAAGCTGCCGCTTTTTTTGTGTTTGCCCCTAGTGCCTGGTTAGGTGTCTCGCTCTTTTACATTCCCGTCCTGGCCTTCAAAGTGACACCCACTATTGCTTTTGACAGCCGCCACTATCTCATTCAATCTTTTTATAGCCTCCTCACCACCAATGGCATGTTGCTGTTAGCTGTGGCCCAACTTAAGGTCTTATCAGACAGTGGGGGTGGGGTCTGGTTTCTGTTGGCGTTAGTGCTGTTGACGGTGTGGTTTGGCCCACCACGTTGGCTTTATTGGCAAAAACGGCCGTCCCCCCTCCCTCTCATCACCTTTGGCTTGTTATTACTGATTTGTTGTTGGCAAATCGCCACCTAACCGTCAAAAAAAGCAATTGCTCGTTCTAGCAACAACTGATTACCTGATCCTGTAAAGTTGTGGGGTTGCCCCGTATAAGTAAAACATTCGACCGCTTTGCCTAAATCACGGAGTCGTTCACACAAATCAGCTGACCAAATGGGCGGCACGACTGTGTCCTCTGCCCCATGATGTAGACTGATCCGTGCTGTCACCTGCTCTAGATGAAAAATTGGCGAAATGCGGGTCAAAACAGTAGGTGCTAGGCTCAGTTCAAATTCACCATCTTCCTCATTTGACCAAACATGAATGCGCTCATAATTACGCTGTTCATCCCCACTCATGGCTCCATACAAAACGGCCGATTCCACGCCCACTCCCACCACCAACACACGCAAAGCAATGCCTCCACCCATGCTGTGACCAAAAAGATGAACCCGCTCAGGATCGGCCGTTTGCAAGGGTCCCACCGCCCCGGCCTGCCGCTGCACAAGGGCAATTAGATTCAATACATCCAGGGCGTAACCAATGCGAAAGTGATTCTCACCCGATTCAGAAGGAGGATGGTTGCGATAATTGGGATGAATGGCAATGAAGCCAGCCTCGGCTAAGGCATCAGCATATGGAGCCGTATAACCGATAGTGTCATACTCAGGTGGTGGCCAATAGCCGTGCAGAACTAGCACAACGGAGTGTGGCCCAGCCGTTTTGGGCACATTCATAAAGCCAAACAAGGTCAGGCCATCACTAGGATAAGAAATAAGGCTACGGGTGAAATCGGCCGTTTCTGCCAACGTCTCTTCAATACGTAAATCACCGCCACCGCCATAAGCCCGTTGAGACAAATGGGCTATGGTGTAAACTTCATAGGGATCGGGTGGGGTAGCAATTGGGGTCGGGGCGGTAGTGGCGGCAGCGGTAGCAGTCGGTGAGGGCAGCCAGGGAGGAACGGCCGTATACGTAGGCGGCAAAGCCCCCCAAGGTGTCATTCCATTGTCTGAAACTACTGGTGCAATAGCAACGGCTTGTAATGTGGGTATTGGCACAGTGCGACTAGGTACACAGCTCGCAAATAAACAAATCATTCCCAAAAACAGCCAGGGAGAGCAACGATAGCCCATAACGGGAACCAATTATACCCAGTAGCCCTTAAAATCTGAATAAAAGCAAAAGTATAGCTCCTTCTTTCAGGGGGCCTGACAAGTTTGAAAACCTGTCAGGCCCAGCATCTACCCATGTCACTCTATCCTTGGCTACGGCCGTTCCCCCATCACAGCTTATGTGCTATCATTGCCAAGCTAAGCAGAGACTAGCAACCCTATCGGAGAAAATAATGGCCCTAGCGCAGGTAGATAGATTAGAAATACTGGTCGTCATTGACAACTATGCAGATTCTATGCTTACCTCGGAGCCTGGCGTACAAAGACGCGCAACTGACAAGGATGGCTGGCTACTCTCTGACACCGTTTTGGCCGAACATGGTGTATGTTTACTCTTAACAGCTTGGCAAGGTCCAAAGAAAGTTGGTCTTATCTTTGATGCTGGCTTTAGCCCCATTGCCGCCCCCCGCAACTTGAAATTTTTGAACGAATCACTAGATCATGTGCAAGTACTAGCTATTAGCCACGCTCACGAAGACCATGTAGGTGCAACATCACAATTGTTGCAAATGGCAAACAATGCCTCACTCAATTTGCATCCAGAATGTTTCCTCCATCCCCGCTATTGGCAAGACGATGATGGCAGAATGTTGCAATATCCAGAGATGCTGAACCGGGCAGAGTTAGAAAAACAAGGTGCAGAAATTATTACGCGACGGGAGTCAAGTATAGTTGGCGATGACTGCTTCTTGTTGACAGGCGAAATCCCACGCCAAACTGCTTTTGAACATGCCCTGCCTGGATCAGGGAAGAAAATAGATGGAGAATTAGTACCTGATTTGATCCTAGATGATCAAGCCGTCGTGGTAGACATTAAGGATCATGGCCTTGTCGTTATCTCAGGTTGTGGACATGCAGGCATCGTGAACACATTTTGCTATGCTCGGGAACTAACCTCCGGGCGACCTCTATATGCGCTGCTAGGCGGCTTTCATTTGCCAGCACCACTTTTTCGGCCCGCCATTGAACCTACACTGCAAGCAATCATGGCAGAAAACCCCAAATTAGTTGTACCCATGCACTGCACAGGAGTCGAAGCGAAAGCGCGGATGCGCCATGAAATGGGATCGATCTATGTCGATAGTGCCGTTGGCACCCGCTTTCAACTTCCGTTTTAAAATATTATGACCAAACCTGATTACAAACCTGGCTTATCCATCGAGGATTTGCCGTTCGACCTGCGCCAAAAGCAACCCCTTAAACTAGCCTCCAATGAGAATCCACTAGGGCCATCCCCTAAAGCTGTGGCCGCCATGTGTGCGGCTGTAACTGACAGCCATCTCTATCCCTCGCGGCAGTTAGATGGCAAACTACGCCGGGCCATTGCTGATTATTGGGGGCATGGCTTAACGGCCGATCACATCATTTTGGGCAACGGCGGTCTTGACGTGCTGGAATTTGCGGCTCGGCACTACCTAGCAGATCCCACAGCCGAATGTGTTCACCCCCGCATTGCCTTCCCCTTTTTAGCTCGTTACTGTAGTCGGGCCAACCGGCACATGCGTTTTTATGACCTTGCTCCCGAAACTTTTAACTATGAACCCGAAAACATTTTAACGGCCGTTACCCACCACACAGGTCTCGTCTACGTTTGCAACCCTAACAATCCCACAGGCACCTACATGACGGCCGTTCAACTCGACTATCTCATGGCAAACTTACCAGATGATGTGCTGCTTATCCACGATGAAGCCTACCACCACTTCCATGAGGCATCTGACTATCCCGATGCCATCCAACATGTTCTAGCTGGCAAAAATATGCTAATCACCCATACCTTTTCCAAGATTTATGGCATGGCCGGTTTACGACTAGGATATGGCATTGCCCGCCCCGACATCATCACCCACTTGGCAAATTTGCGACGAGCCTTTCACATTAATAATCTGACACTTTTAGCAGGCTTAGCAGCTTTAGAAGATGAAGATCATCGGCAAAAAACAGTGACAAACAATGAAAACGGCCGTATTTGGCTCACCCAACAACTACAAGCACTCGGCTGCCGGGTATGGCTCAGCCAAGCCAACTTTCTCATGTTTGAACATCAACAAGTTACCGCCGACACCATTATCGCCAAGCTCTTGCAAGAAGCCCTCATCGTGCGTCTAGCCTTCGGCCTTGACAATCATATTCGCCTCAGCATCGGCACGGCCGACCAAAACGCACGAGTGATTGAGGCATTAGGCAAAATCCTACCCCCACCCAGATAATCAATTCATCAAGTTGGTTCTCAAAATGCGCCAATCAGTAACATTTTAGGAGGAGACTTGACAGGTTTGTCGAACCTGTCAAGTCTAGACGCTACACTCAGTTGTGCTATACCTCGGCCAAACTTAGCCTTTGAGCTTGTGTTAGGCTAATTCTCCTACGGGAGGACGCACCACTAGCATAGCACAGCCCGCACTCCGCATAATCTTTTCGGTCACACTACCATAAACCCACCGCTGCAATCCTGTACGACCATGCGTCGCCATAACAACTAGATCAACCTTGCCACTGTCAATGAAGTCTAAAATAGCCTGGATAACTGGCCCATTTCTGGGAGCAATATGGATCGTTTGATCATACTCTTTGCGCAGCCGAACTCTCAATCGTTGCAGATAGCTTTCAGTGCGATGGTAATAGTCTTCAACAGTTCGGGCACCTAAACCCGCCTCCACTTTGTCCAACTCAGCGACAAAAAGCGGGTCTATTTCTTCTGAAGATTCGACACTAAGTAATGATATTTTACTGCCCAAGCTGGCCGCAACATCCAAGCCTGGAGTGATAGCATATTCAGACAGAGCAGAACCATCAAGCGTAATAGCAACATGCTTCAAGGGCTTGTCTTCACGGATAGCAAGAACCGGACAAGGAGCATGTCGCAACACTCGTTCGGTAACGCTACCCAGCATCCAACGTGAGAACCCCGAACGGCCGTGTGTACTCATCACAATCAAATCGACATTCTCACGAATGGCCGTATCCACAATCACGCCCGCTTCATCACCATCGCTAACGGCCGTGTGAATACGTATATTGGGATGGGCATAAAGCGCCTTCATCTCATCTTGATACGCCTGTAAATCCTGGCGCGATTGCGATAAAGACTGCTCCGGCAACATAAAACCATATCCGGCCCGCTCCTCAACAAAAGCATGCTCCAGAAACGGCACACTCAATAAATACACATCCGCATTACCCTGTTCTGCCAAGGCCATACCCGGCTTTAGGGCACGTTCCGCTAGCTCGGAACTATCAAGGGGGATTAATATTTTTTGAAACATCTTGTCCTCTGTTTATATGTTCATTTCAGCCTCTGCCGCTTCGAAGTGATAACCCTGTTGCAACACATATAGATTCATTGCTAATAAATGCACTTTGTTCGTCGGCAGATGGTCAGTTAAAGCTTGTTCAATAGCTGCAAGAGGCAGAATCGGCCGTATGGCCAACATCGCCCCCAACAACACCATATTTACCATTTTTACTGTTCCCTGTTTCTCAGCAATCTGATTGGCGGGAACCGCCACCAGGTCCAAATCATCTCGCATCGAGGCAACAGCTACTAAAGAACTATTCGCCACCAGTAGGCCACCAGGCTGTACTAACGGTTCATATTTATCAAATGAGGGCTGATTTAGGACCACCGCAATGTCTGGTCGGGCCACAATAGGAGCACCCACCGGCTCATCGCTTACAAGGACGGTACAGTTAGCCGTGCCACCACGCATCTCAGGCCCATAAGAGGGAATCCAGGTGACATGACGATCCTCATCCATGCCAGCATAAGCCAATACCTGGCCTGCCAGCATCACTCCCTGCCCACCAAAACCGGCAATCACAATTGAAGTTTCCATGTTTTATTTCCTGCAAACCCTTAGCGAAAGACCCAATAAACGCTAAACAGCTGCTATCTTCTCTTTGAATGAGGTCAATTCCGTTTTTATCGCCTGGCCCAAACGCTCAATACCAATCTCAATCTGCTCCGGTTGAGCATTAGAAAAGTTCAAACGCATCGTATTATGCCCGCTACCATCTGGATGGAAAGAAGTACCCGGCACAAAGGCCACTTTGTGCTGAATGGCCCGATTAAATAATTCAGCCGCATCCAGCCAGTCTGGTAACGTCACCCACAGAAATAAGCCACCTTGTGGCCGCGTCCAATGCACTTCCGGTGGAAAGAAATGGGACATAGCCGTCAACATCACATCACGCCTCTCTTTGTAAACCTGGCGAATGTGGCGCACATGCTCCTTCAAAAAGCCATCTTTCACCACTTCATAGGCCATCATCTGCACAAAGCTGCTGGTGTGTAAATCCATGCCCTGCTTGGCCATCACGCATTTTTCAATGACGCTAGCTGGAGCTACCATCCAACCCAAACGTAAGCCAGGAGCCAAGGTTTTGGAGAAGGTGCTGAGATAGATGATATTGCCGTTGAGTAGATTACGGCCGTTGCCATTCACTCCCTCCAACTTCGTCGCATCCAATACCACTAGCGGTGGAATGTGCTCCCCCTCATAGCGCAACTCACCATACGGGTCATCCTCAATAATGGGGATGCCATACCGCTCAGCAACAGCAATCAGTTCCCAACGCCGACCCAAAGACAGTGTCACACCACCCGGATTTTGGAAATTGGGCAGCACATACATAAATTTTGGCCCCGTCGCCACTGCTCTTTCCAACTGTTCGCCCGTGCGCAAACCGTCATCATCAATGGGCACAGTCACATATTCGGCCTGATAAGCTTGCCAGGCCTGTAACGCGCCCAGATAAGTCGGCCGTTCCGTCAATACCCTGTCCCCCGCATTCAGCAACACCTTACCAATCAAATCCAAGGCTTGCTGCGAGCCGCTGGTAATCAGCACATTCTCTGGTGCAGCTTCAATACGATACTGCGCCATCTTCTCCACAATCCATTGGCGCAACGGCCGATATCCTTCCGTCATACTATATTGCAGCGCACCACTGCCCTGCTCGGCCAAAACCCGTTGTGATGCCGCCGCAAACGCCTCTACTGGAAAAACCTCTGGTGCTGGCAGACCTCCAGCAAAAGAAATCATGTCTGTTTTCGTTGTCAACTTCAACAGTTCTCGAATGGCCGAACTACCCATCCAACGCATCCGCTGTGCATACCTGTGTTCCCAAGGAGTTGTCATCTCATCACCGCCTCTTCTAATCCCAAGGCAATGGCTACCAAGTCTTCTAAAAACAGGCCTTCATCCATTACCTGTGCTTTCCAATCTGGCAACAAGCGATCCAGAATAATTGCCTGTGCCATGCCCGTGTAATAGAAACGAGCATCACCATCATCCGTGGCCATACGCCCAATTTGCGTCACCTGCTGCGACCAACGTCGCGCTGATCCCGCATATTCATCAAAATCAGGGTCAGCCAAAATGCCAGAGCTTGGCTCATAGTCCTCGGCCAGAGCAGCTTGCCGCTGTATTTCCATCTCCACATACTTGGCCAATCCTTCTGACCATTCTCGTTGGTTTTCATAATCAACCAAAGCCGCAGCCAAGCCAAACTGTTGCCGACGCTGGCGACGCTGTTCTAAAAATTGTTGCGCTAATTCGGCCGTTTCCTCGTCTGAATCGGCACGCACAGCAGCAACTAACAAGTCTAATTCCGTCTGCCAGGCAGCTTTGAAATCATCATGACTCCAAGGGAATTGACCTTCATGAGCAACGGCCGTTTCCGCCGCCATCAACCGCTCCGGCCACTGCTCCCCTACAAAAGCATGAAACGATTCATGCAACAGTGCGCCAATATATCCTTCTGAGCCGCCAATGAACTGCTGCGACATCCATTCATAAGGGAACACGGCCGCTAGGGGTGGTGGCATCTGCTCACGAAACATGCCTGCCATCTCAATCTCCATCCACTCCATCGTCGTCAAGCTGGCCGCCCATCGCTCCCCTACTAACAACACAAAACTTTGCGGTATATAACCTGATGCAGGCAGCGGTTGGGCATAATAGGGCTGTCCCGCCAGCTGCTCATCTGCTACATGCCACTCGCCACCTGCCACTTCACTATTTGGCAGCCTACGCCAACCGGCTGGCGGGGCCTCATAGCCAACCAAAAAAGCATAGCCTTCATTGTAAAGAACGACAGGAATATCACTATCTGCCCAGCCTGGCCACACCCGATCCCCTAAACTTTGGCGCAGATAGGTGGTCTCTACCAGCCGCGCTTTCTCCAGATCGCTCAATTGAGCAACAGTTTGTGATTGGGTAGGCAGATTACGATTGGCAAACGCCAAGATAACGGCCGTTCCCACCAACAACAGGAACACAACCGCCACGCCCCATAATAAAACACGCCCCAATCGCCCTCTACAGCCCTGCATCATCATCTCTAATACAGATCCGGCACCTTAAAATCGCCCAATGGATAATAAGGAACCATCTCATCACGTACCCAATCGCAAGACTCAGCCGGACTCAGCCCCCAATTTGTGGGGCAAGTAGACAACAGTTCCACCACACTGAAACCCAGCCCTTGCAGCTGCACTTCAAAAGCAATTTTGATGGCTTTTTTAGCTTTGATAATGTGCTTGGCATCATGCAAGCTGCGGCGCACACTGTAAGCCGTGCCGGGCAACTGCGCCAACAGCTCCGCCATCTGCATAGGATAACCAGTCAATTTCACATCCCGACCAAAAGGCGAGGAAGCTGTATGTTGTCCAGGCAAACTAGTAGGAGCCATCTGCCCCCCCGTCATGCCATAAATGGCATTGTTGACAAAAATAATGGTGATATTCTCGCCTCGACTGGCCGCGTGAATCACTTCTCCCGTACCGATCGAAGCTAGATCGCCATCACCTTGATAGGTGAAAACAATTTTATCGAGCTGCACCCGCTTCAGCCCTGTGGCCATAGCTGGCGCACGACCATGAGGGGCTTCGCAAGCATCTACCTCAAAGTAGTCGTAGGCAAAGGCAGAGCAGCCCACAGAAGCCACCAAAATGGTGCGCTCACGCAGATCAAGCTCATCAATCACCTCGGCTACCAAACGATGGGCCACACCATGCGTACAACCAGGACAGTAATGAGTATCTACAGTCGCCAACGCTGACGGCCGTTCATACATCACCTTTTCATTTGCAGAGGCTAACATCATCCACCTCCATTAGCCAAGGGATGAGGCAAACTCTCCACCCAATCTTGAATGTGCATCTCAACCTCATCCGGCATGGGGATCATACCGCCCATACGGCCAATAAATTGCACACCTGCCCGACCTTGCACCATTTCGCGCACGTCATGTACCATCTGGCCCGCATTCATTTCCACTACAAAAAACTGTTTAGCCGTATAACTCAACTGTGCCAGCCGCTGTTCGGGGAAAGGCCAAAGAGTGATGGGGCGGAATAGACCGATCTTGACACCTTGTTGGCGCAAGCGTTGCACGGCCGTTTGCGCCACTCGCGCCGCCGTGCCAAAAGCTACTACCACCACATCAGCATCCTCCACAAACTGCTCCTCATAACGCACTTCGCTCACTTTAATACGAGCCAATTTCAGTTGTAATTCTTTGTTGAGAGCTTCCAAATTCAACGCACCTAAATGGAGGGATGTAATAACATTTTTGTCACGGTCACTGGCACCCGTTAAGGCCCAAGACGGCCGTTCCTTCACCAAGGGCCGCATAGGTGGCAGTTCGGCCGGTTCCATCATCTGTCCAATAGCCCCATCAGCCACCACAAACACCAATGTGCGGTACTGCTCGGCCAAGTCAAAAGCCAACACAGTCAGATCAATCGCCTCCTGCACGGTCGCCGGAGCTAGAACAATGGGATGAAAATCGCCATGTCCCGCTGATTTTGTCACCTGATAATAATCGGCCTGGCTGGGCTGGATATTGCCCAAACCCGGCCCACCACGCATCACATCAATAATCACCACCGGCACATGAGAACCAGCGATATAGCTAAACCCCTCCTGCATCAAGCTGACACCCGGACTGCTGGAGGAAGTCATCGTCCGTGCCCCGGCTACAGCTGCACCATATACCATGTTGATAGCCGCCACCTCGCTTTCAGCTTGTAAAAAGATACGATCCAACTCCACCATCCGCTGCGACATATGCTCGAGCAGCTCAGTTTGAGGCGTGATAGGATACCCAAAATAGGCTTCACATCCCGCCCGAATAGCTGCCTCGGCCATTGCTATATTGCCTTTGAGTAACGCTTTTGCCATTTTGTTTTCTCCTTTTAGGCAGCAACGGGAACGGCCGTTCGCCGGGGTTTAATGTCACGAAATACCGTAATGCAGGCATCAGGGCAGACAACGGCGCACAAAGCACAGCCCGTACATTTGTCATCTGGGTCTACAAGAATGGCAGGCCGATACCCTTTTTGATTAAATTGTTCCGCGAGACCAATTACTTGAGGTGGACAGGCTGGCAAGCACAGCTCACAGCCCTTACAACTTTCAAAATCTATGATTATTCTTCCGTGGGCCATGTGGGAATCTCCTCAGGAATTATCAATTAAGCTCCCCCAAACTCCCTCCAACTCTCCCGCAGTCCCTTAGATTTTTGAAGGAACCAGCCAGAGCTTAGAAGGAGCAAGGGAAAGTTGGAGGCTTTTCGTCCTCATCCAGTGTGCCAGAGAAAACGGCCGTTATGAAGTGACAAAAAGCAGCAGGGGCAACGAGGAAAGTCACCATCGAAAATGGCACCTATTACGGCCGTTTTTCCCTCCACTCCAGCAAAGGCAGCCAGACAAAAATCCCTCGATATTTTCCAAAAAA
The DNA here is from genome assembly GCA_965223555.1 of Promineifilaceae bacterium (SeqCode). Taxonomy (GTDB): domain Bacteria; phylum Chloroflexota; class Anaerolineae; order Promineifilales; family Promineifilaceae; genus CBDCWU01. The sequence goes on along the minus strand of CBDCWU010000005.1, from coordinate 127,354 downwards.
CCAAATGGCTCACCTGCCTACTAATACCCAGCATCCTAGCTGCGGGACAATTGAAGAAAAGCTATAAAGGACACTATTGATTTTTTTCTAGTGAGGGCAAACCTAAGATAGTTATCTCGACCCAATGTACTAATCACCGAATAGTCACAGAACTGTCATATAGGATTTTGGGCTTTATGCTATTGTTCAACACTATGTGACCTCCTGAAAAAAGGGAGTCGTTTGATATTAAAAACCTGATTTCTTTAACTGAGTAATTTGTACCAATATTGGCAGGAGATCAGGTCTTGTCAGCAGAATCATTTAATATGACTTTGCAAGCCATTCATAATAAGGACAAGAATTAATTAAGGACAAGAATCAATGATCCTCCAGAACAAACGTATTTACTTACTCGAAGATGATCCTGTTAACTTTTCAATTATACGAACAATTTTAAGATCTCAAGGTGCTGTACCAATTTTAGATCATTGGGGCGATACATCTTTAAAACGGATTATCAACCACCCCTTCCCTATTGATTTATTCATATTGGACTTGATGCTTCCAGGCAAAGTAACAGGCTATGATGTATTCGATGCTATCCAAACACACGAAAAATTTAAAGAGGTTCCAGCCGTCATTGTTTCAGCTGCAGACTCAGACATTGAGATCCCTAAAGCCAAACAAAGAAAAATGGCTGGCTTTATTAAAAAACCAATAGACCGACACGAATTCCCACAACAAATCTTATCAATCATAAATGGTGAAACTATTTGGCAATAAACGGGAATGTTTGGTCTTCTTAGTGCCTGTTTAGATAAAAACCCCTCATATAATAAGAAATTCGATCTCTAATGACTTTGTTGAAAATATTTAGGATACCAGCAAAGCAACTTTATTACATATAGGATTATGTCATATGAAACATTGGAAAACTTTTATTAAAAATCGTTATGTTTTGTTTGGTAAAGGCTTAGCTAGCCTTATCTTAGCAACTTTATTGGGAGCCTGTACATTTTCTCTTAATACACATGAAAACCTCCCCACTTACTTTTCCTATGCGCCAGAAGAAATTTCAAAATTAGATGGTTTACGATCAGATGAAGAGATTTCAATGGAAGATGTATATAAATGGGAAGATATTATATTTGAGATCGTAAGTGAAAATAAAGTTGGCACCGCCAAAGCTTCGAGAATATATACTTACCTTATCGTCGCCCAACGTGATGCTGCTTATCTGTCATTCAATACACACAAGAAATTTATGGGGTCTATTGATCCGGTTTCTAAAGAAGTGATTTGCGTATTCTTTCCTGATGATTGTCAGAATCTAGTCATTGAAAGCGATACCTATTCAGAACAATTAGCATCAACTGTGATGACTAAGGTAAATGCTAGAGTTTTAGAAGATGAACAAATGAATCGAGTATATGACATTTTAGAGGGCGACAATTATTGGACAAGATCAGAAACTGAATTATTTAGCGGACAAGATGTTGGTTCTTGGAAAACATGGTTAATTTCATCTCCCCAAGAATTTAGACTCGCGCCACCTCCCGCACCCGGATCGGTAGAAGATGAAGAACAGATCCAAAGAGTAAGAGATACATTAGGCAATCTCACAGTCGATCAAGAAGTTGTTGTAGTCCGTTGGGCAGGTGTGCCAGGTACAAAAACAGCTGCAGCACAATGGTTAGATCTGATCAGCAATCATATGCAAGATACTAATCATACTAATCTGGAAGAAGCTTTGATGATTCGTTCAATACTTGTAATGACGGTGGCAGACACAGTTATTGCCGCTACAGACTCAAAATACACTTATTGGGCAGAGCGGCCGTTTGCCAAAGATGCATCAATCACAACTGTTATGCCTACTCCTAATCATCCTAGTTACCCTTCTAGTAGTGCAGCCATTGCTTCCGCTGGTGCAGAAATTGCCGCTTTTTATTTTCCTGAAAAATCAGATGAATGGAATACATTAGCAGAAGAAATTGGTAATTCAAGAATCTGGTCAGGCATCCATTTCCCAATAGATGTTGAAGCAGGTGCAAGCCAGGGAATCGCCGTGGCGCAAGAATTTATAAAACAATTATCTGAATAACATACTCTTTGTCATTGTAAGAGGCAACCTCTAAATAAGTTGCCTCTTATTTTTAGAGCGGGAATAGCAACGTGTTCAAAAATCTTAAAATTAGAACCAAATTACTAGTTGTATTTATATTTCTTACACTGTTGGCCATTCAAATAGGCTATGTCGGTTATTATGGACAGCAACGGATTATTGAGACCCTTGATGTTGCGACAAACCATACAACACCATCGATTCGGGCTTTATTTGAAATTAAGAGCCTAGTGAATGATATCAGTACACAAACAGTGGGTTTTCAAATACCCATTGATGAATTCAGTAGAGAAGAAGGAAGTTTAATTGGCTCGCAAAAGAATGAACTTATTTCAACTATGGATCAAATGGATCAATGGATTCAAGTTTATCAAGAGCTCGCGCTACCTGAAGCTGTGCCATTATCTGTAGAGTTCACCGATCGGCTTCAAGTGCAACAAAGAGAGGTTATTCGGAACTCTTTTGAGTTGCTACGATTAAAGGAACAACAAGTTTCCAATCAACTACTAGATGAGGCAACAGATAAACTCAATGTATCGCAAAGCACCTTAACTACAATTATTAACGATGCAATTAATGAAGAAATAGCCCTCATACAGAGGAATGAAAAAGCATCTGAACAATTGATTGATAGTGTGAGTTTAACCAATATCCTAACCGGGATTTTTACACTATCTTTAACCGTAATCTTAGGTCTAGTTACTGCTCGATCAATTACCACACCACTAAATCAATTAACTGCCGGTATGAATCAATTTATAGAAACAACTGAAGGCCAATCTGTAGATCAGGGTTCAAACCGAAGCATTTATCAAAAAGCCTTACAGGATATAGGAACCACTGTACAATCAGAAACAATAAGACAGGATGAAATCGGTACTCTAGCAAATGCCTTCAATTTCATGACCAATCAAATCAGTTCCTTGGTTGGCTCTTTGCAAGCGGCAAAAGAGGAGGCTGAAGAAGCAAACCGTCTTAAGTCAAAGTTTTTATCTAATATGTCTCATGAATTGCGAACGCCACTAAATGCAATCATTAATATGGCTGGTTTTGTATTAGACGGCATGTTTGGTGATGTTAATGAAGCACAAATTGATGCTTTAGAAAAAACTGTTGACAGTGGACAACACCTGCTTAGTTTAATTAATGATGTACTCGATCTAACCAAAATTGAATCGGGCATGATGAATATTGTCTTTGAACACGTCGAGCTGAACTCTATGTTTGACAGCATTTCTGCAACCGGAAAAGGACTCGTGAAAGATAATGATTTGGAATTTATTTCAAATATTGAGCCAAACTTGCCACAAATCATTGGAGATAAGCGGAAAATCCGACAGATTTTCTTAAATTTAATTTCAAATAGCATCAAATATACCAATGAAGGTAAGGTTACACTTGAGGCCGAAGAGAAAGACGATGGTGTTCTAGTTTGCGTAAGTGATACAGGAATTGGTATTGCGTCTGAAGATTATGATTTAATCTTTCAAGAGTTTAGGCAAGCAAAAAACACCCCCAATAATGTTGTTAGTACGGGATTAGGACTACCAATCACAAAACAGCTTGTTGAAATGCATGGGGGACGTATTTGGTTTGAGAGTAAATTGGGGGAGGGATCAAATTTTTATATATTCTTACCATTAACACCTCCTAAGTTGCCAAATGCGTTAATGATAAATAATGGTGTTGCACAAGGGGTAAGGTAAAACATGATAGATGGATTTGAAGACCTCTTTGTGTTGATCATAGAAGACGATTTGGTCAATAGTAATATATTAAGAATTTTACTCACTCATTCAATGAAATTGAGCCAAATCGAGGAATGGCCTGATAGTGGTCAGTTTTTGGAGAAAATGAAAGCTTTTTCTAGAAAACCAGATCTTATTATTATGGATATTACGATTACCCCCATTGATGGATTTGAAATGATAACTCAGCTTCGCTCCGATCCAGAGTTTGACGATATTAAGGTCATTGCATACACAGCCGGGGTAATGCAAGATCAGGTGCAGAAAATGAAGTCTCTGAAATTTGATGGTTTGATCAGCAAGCCAATTACGCGGGATATTTTCCCTCAGTTGGTAGGTAGAATTATGAGTGGGGAGCCGATTTGGTACATTTCTTAGGCATACAATTGTTTGCTTCTCTATGAGTTTATAGAAGTCATTTACTCCGGAAGCATGTTCAGCCAAAGAACGCAATGTTTGGTATTTTACTAGAAACTAGGCGACTCATTTTGCGGCAATTCAGCTACGCTGACGCTGACAACTTGTATCAGCTCGACAATGACCCCCTCGTCATGCGCTATATCAATGGTGGGACCCCAACGCCTTATAGTATCATCCAAAAAGACATTTTGCCTACATTTCTACAGTACGAAGACCAGCAACCGGGCTACGGCTTCTGGGCTATTACCCAAAAGCCATCCGGCAAATTTCTGGGCTGGATCAGCCTCCGGCTGATGGATGACAATCCGGTCAAAGCCACATTAGGCTATCGGCTGTGCCGGGAGGCTTGGGGCCATGGCTATGCTACCGAAGCAGTACACGCCGTCCTCCACAAAGGCTTCAGTGAACTAGGCATGCAGCGGGTAGTCGCCACAACGTATGAGGACAATATTGCCTCCCGTCGCGTCATGGAAAAAGCTGGTATGCGCCTAACGCGGATGTTTCGCATCACTCAGGATGATTTACTAAACACGGACACCCACCACGTCACTGATGTTGAAATGTGGGATGGCTATGATGTTGAGTATGTGCTTGAAAAGGATAGTTGGTTCAATCTTGAAGATTGAACCAATCTTGGACCGGCAAAGTTGTTTTTGGGCAATTCCTCATGGATTTCTGGGAGTACGCAGATAGATGAACCAATACACATACCCCACCATTAAGGCCCCACCAATAATATTACCAATCGTCACAGGCAATAAATTGGCCACAAAAAAGTTAGTCCAGGTCAAATTGACATAATCGCCAGCTACAAAATCCAACCCACCACCCCACAACGGCGCATTGGCCCCAGCCTTAATCAGTAGCCCCATAGGAATGAAGTACATATTAGCAACGCTATGTTCAAAACCTGCGGCCACAAAGGCGGTGATGGGAAAAATGATCGCCAGAATTTTATCCGTCGTGGTGCGCGCGCTCATGCACAGCCAGACGGCTAAACAGACGAGAGCGTTACAAAGGATGCCTAGAACAACGGCCTGACCAAAACCTAGATTGACTTTGGCATTAGCAATGTTAAGGGCGTTGATACCGACTACGCCACTGCCAAATGTGAATTGCCCGCTGAGAAAAATGAGAACGGCCGTCATCACTGATCCGATAAAGTTCCCCACATAGACAATCAGCCAATTCCGCAACAAAAGACGAGTGGACACTTTGCCACCTGCCCAGGCCATTACAATCAGATTATTGCCCGTAAATAACTCGGCACCAGCCACTACCACCAGTACTAATCCCAAACAGAAAACCAATCCGCCTAACAGTCTAGCTACGCCAAAAGACAAAACACCGCTGCTACCTGCTGTCACTGTGGTCGCAAACACTGCCCCTAGCGCAATAAACGCACCCGCTAGAACGGATAAAGTCAACATACGCCAAATGCCTAAATTGGCTTTCGCTACCCCTGCATTTTCGGCCTTTTGCGCCATCTCTGAGGGCAATAAGGCATCAAAATAAAGTTGATTATTCGTCATAATTTTCTCCATTATCAATCTGTTTTGATTCTCACTCCCACTCACTGGAGACATTGTACAAGTTGCTATCAACCAACAGCAGTGACAAAGTGCATGGAGTAATCCGATGAATATCATGTAGAGATTATGACTTGTTCACTTCCACCAGCCCCACGCCCATGCCTTCCTCTGCATATGCACCATCTGCACCATCTGCATAATATGCAAATATGACAGTTGTCATCCGCAATTGTGCAGAATGTCACTTATACCCTGGATCAGGCTAATTTATGATAGAGGCAGAAAGTGAAATTTAGCACAAGCAGGATAAAGCAATGGCGGAGATGTTGACGGCAAAAGAGATTCAAGACATTTTGCAGGTAGACCGTTCTACTGTTTATCGAATGGCCGAAGCCGAGCGGCTGCCAGCCATTAAAGTGGGTAGACAGTGGCGTTTCCCGGCTGACCAGATACAGGTTTGGCTGGATAAGCAGATAACAACCTCTACCCTGCCAACAAGAAAGACAGCACCATTGGCTGAACAATTACCAGTTGCCTGTATCCAATTGATGCAGGATGGATTTGCCGAAGCCCTTGGTGTCATGATTGTTATGGCCGATATGGATGGCAATCCAGTGACGGAAATCAGCAATCCTTGCGGCTTGTTTTCGGCCGTTATGCCCCAGGCCCTGGAGAAATGTATAGAACAGTGGCGGACAATGGCTAATACTATCGACCTGGAACCAAAGTTTATACGCAGCCATTTGCAGCTTTTGTGTGCACGAGCCTTTATCCGGGTTGGCAATGAGCTAAAAGGGATGGTGTTTATAGGTGGTATTGCCCCTGAGGCTTGGCCACCAACGGCCGTTGCTCTGCCCACCCTCGCCGCTGACCTCCAGACCACACCTGAACATCTCGCAGCTCACATCCACGAAGTTTACTATCTTGATGATAATCAAAAAACCAACGTACTGCCCTTTGTGCAGCGCATTGCCAACATCGTTTCCCACATTCTGACAGAGCGCAATACATTGATAGAGAAAGCAAGAATATGAGTTTAGGAAACTCACATTCTTTTCTGAAGGAACACCTACTATCATGAAAAAAATTCTGATTCTTGGCGCTGGAACAGCCGGCACCATGCTGGCCAACAAACTTAGCCATGAGCTAAATCAAAGTGAATGGAAAATCACCATTGTAGACCAAAACGAGGTTCACTATTATCAGCCCGGTTTTCTTTTTATTCCCTTCGGCATTTACGGCGAAAATGATGTTGTCAAACCTAAACGGGACTACATTCCGGCTGAAGTAGAAATGATCCTGTCCGAAATTGAGTTGATTGAGCCAGAGCATAATCGAGTGCGCTTGGTTAAAAACGGCCGTATTCTCAACTACGACTACCTCCTCATTGCCACCGGCACCCATCCTGTCCCAGAAGAAACACCCGGCTTAACCGAAAGCGGCTGGCGAGACACCATTCATGATTTCTACACCTATGAAGGTGCAGTAGCCTTAGCCAAAAAGTTGCGCACCTGGAATGGCGGCCGTTTAGTCGTCAACATCATGGAAACGCCCTATAAGTGCCCTGTGGCTCCTCTAGAGTTCATCTTCTTGGCCGACTGGTATTTCCATAATCGCCAAATGCGTGACAGAGTAGAGTTAATTTTAGCCACACCCCTGCCTGGGGCCTTCACTAAACCCCGTGCTGCGGGCTTGTTGGGCAATATGCTTGATGAGAAAAATATCAAGCTCGTACCCGAATTTTATCCCGAGCATGTAGACGGCGACAGTAAGCTGTTGATATCCTATGACGAACAAGAAATTCCGTATGATTTGCTGGTAACTGTACCAGTGAATATGGGAGCTGAGGTGATCGGCCGTTCAGGATTAGGTGATGAACTAAATCATGTCCCTGTGGACAAACATACCTTCCTTTCTACCCAACACGACAATATCTTTGCCCTAGGCGATGCTGCCAACCTACCCACCTCTAAAGCCGGTTCCGTCGCCCACTTCGCTGCTGAAGTGTTCATCGAAAACTTCTTGCGCTACATAGACGGCCAAGAGATGACCGTCCAGTTCGACGGTCATGCCAACTGTTTCATTGAGTCGGGTTTTGGCAAAGGCATTTTGATTGACTTTAACTACGATGTTGAGCCACTACCAGGCAAATTCCCTCTGCCCGGCATTGGCCCTTTCTCCTTGCTACAAGAGTCCGAAATGAACCATTGGGGCAAGATGATGTTCCGTTGGATGTATTGGAATATCTTGCTCAAAGGCAAAGAAATGCCCATCACGTCCCAAATGACGATGGCTGGCAAATGGAGCTAGATCAGTGAACCATAAGCAGTAGTCAGTGAGCAATCACTGACCACTGAGCACTGAGCGAAAGCAGGTACAAGATGAACCAGGAATTATTTGAACTCAATCAAAAAGTTGATGCCTTAACCGAGCAGGTAGCCTTTCTAGCTGAGGAAGCACGGCAGCAACAGCGTCGTCGTCAAGAGTGGGATGAGTTGAAAAACGATTTGACTCCTGTCGCTGGCGAACTGTATCGCCTGTCGGTGCAACAGCTAGATGAGGTAGACCAATATGTCCAACTGGAAGATGGTTTGCGTCTGCTCAAACGGCTGATGCGTAATACACGCAATTTGGAGCAAATGCTGGACCAATTGGAAAGCTTGACTTTGATGTGGCAGGATGTAAATCCACTCACCCAAGAAGCTTTTCTCACGCTGATGGGCCGTCTGGATGAGATGGAACGCAAGGGTTATTTTAGCTTCTTGCGCGGTGGCATGGCGATCACGGATGAGATTGTGACCTCCTTTTCAGAGGAGGATGTACGCCAATTAGGTGAGAATGTTGTGCTGATTTTGCGGACAATAAAAGAGATGACACAGCCGGAAATTATGACCATGATGCAGCGAACGGCCGTTACCTTGCGTGAAGAAGAAATGGTCGAGAACATCTCTCTCATGGGCATCCTACGCCAACTCAATGATCCGGCCGTCAAACGAGGCCTATCAAAAACATTAAACGTCCTGAGGACGGTATCAGAAAATTAATATAACAGTTGACAATTCATTTGTAATCGTCACATAACAAGAGGAAAAAAATGACCACACGAGAAATTGCTGGCAAACCCGTAGACTTTGATGAACAAGGCTTTATGAGCAATCCCAATCAATGGGATAAAGCTGTCGCCGAGATTTTGGCTGAGGAAATCGGCATTACTCCCTTAACTGACCGCCATTGGCAGGTAATCGAGTTCTGCCGCAATGATTACGAGGTGCAAGGCGATGCTCCCACTATGCGCCGCATCACCAAAATAGGTGGTGTCCCTACCAAAGAACTTTATAAGCTCTTCCCCAAAGGCCCAGCTAAAAAAGTGGCCTATGTCTCAGGGTTGAAGAAACCAAGTGGGTGCATATAAGGGTTCGCTCGAAAATAACTTTGGAGGTTACTAATCACCCCCCTCCTCGTGCCACGCAGAGCGTGGCATGGGGGGCGGACGTTCTGTGTCCAGTGCGACGCAGAGCGTCGCCAGAAATATTCCCACGTAGAACGTAGGAACGAGGAAGGGAGTGAACGATTACCTTTGGCGTTTCCAATATAGGAGAAAATCATGTTTGAACAAAATGAGGATCGTAAACTGTGTATTATCTGTTCCAAAGGCACATTGGATATGGCTTATCCCGGTCTGGTGCTAGCCAATGCAGCCTTGATGGAAGGCATTGATGTGACAATATTTTTTACTTTTTGGGGTCTAGACATCATCAATAAGCGGAAAATGAACCATCTGAAGTTTGTGCCTATTGGCAACCCCAGTATGCCTATCCCCAATGCGATTGGTGGCCTGCCCGGCATGACCAATGTAGCAACGGCCGTCATGAAGCACGAAATCGCTAAACTAGACTTCCCCGAAGTCGATGAATTCCTCGAAATCATTACAGATTCCGGGGGTCAACTATATGCCTGCAAAATGTCCGTAGACATGTTTGAAGACATGCACATGATGAAAGAAGAAGACATCTACGAGGGTGTAGAAGACATCGTGGGTGCCACTGATTTCATGGACATGAGCAAAGACGCGCAAATCATCTTTATCTAAACCATCCCATATCCCTCCTTTTCAAAAAGACACCTGCTCTTTACTTGAGCAGGTGTCTTTTCTTTTTATAGCTTCTCTGCCCAATTCTTAAGGCAATATTTTACAGTCAGGGTGAACAGCATTAGCCACAAAACGGCCGTTGCCATTCATCGGCAAAGGAACCAAATCGTGATAAAGTGATATAGTGACTGAGCTTTTCATCAATATGCAAGAATTAGCCCAACGACTAGAAGCAGAAGGGTGCAATCCGGCCAATTATGTAATTGGTGAGCCAGGGGCTGTCACTGATATTTACTGTCTAACGCAATCTGGAGAGATGTGGCAGGTGTATTACACGGAACGAGGAACACATGGTCCTCCAATTTTTGAATCACCTGATGGAATGGCGGCCTGTGCCTTTTATTTCGACCTGATCATGAACATGCAGCATGATCATTGTGTAGGATTGTTTAGGCGGGCGACGGCCGTTCACACTCTCCAAGCTCTCCTAGCACAACACAATATCCCCTCCCACCACGATAAAATCCCCTATGGCGGCCATAATGATTCCCGTTATCGTGTCTTCGTCACGGGCAAGGCCATTTTTGCAGCACGGGCGGTTTTGGACACTGTACCCATGCGAGATTGAGTCATGCAATTCGAGGAACTTGGTTGCTCAGAGCAACCAAGTTCCTATCAATCATAGGAGGTTTTAATGAGCTACTGCATTTATGTCGGCAAGAACTGGAGCAGGGATGGCTGTGCTTATCTGGCTGGCTATGGTGATGAACCATCCAGTCATTGGCTGGAAATTACACCAGCCCGCAGCCATCCACCCGATGCCACTATTACCGTCGGTGTCACCGAAAAAGCCAACTTCCCCGGTCAACTCATCCAGATACCCCAAGCGACAAAAACAGCCAAATATATCGCTGTCAACTACTCCTATTATCGCGGCTTACCCGCACCATTAACCAATGGCGGCCTAAATGCGCATCATGTGGCTGTGCGCGACGTGTGGTCGCCCTCACGGCCAGAGTTACGTGCTATGACTCCCAAGCCGCAAACGGGTTTGAACTACAGTGATTTAGCCCGCATTGTCTTGCAAAGAGCTACTTCGGCACGGGAAGGTGCCGAATTGATTGGCAGCCTCATAGCCAAGCACGGGGATGCCACCTATGGTGGTAACTCCCACATGATCGCCGATGCGAACGAAGGCTGGGTAGTCATTCAATTTGCGGGGGGGCAAGGGCTGTGGGCAGCAGAACGGCTGGGCGCGGATGATATTCGCATCTCACGCCCCGGCTACATCGGCCAGATGCCACTCGATTATGAGACCCATCCCAACTTTATGGGGTCGCCCAACCTGGTTTCATTTGCAGTGGAGCAAGGCTGGTACGATCCCAATTCAGATGAGCCGTTTAATGTCAATCGCATTTACGGCGATGGCCAGATGCAGTGGGCTGGGCCAACTTGGATGCACGAAGAGTTGTTGAAACGTGCCCATAGCCCCCAAAAAATCAGGATGCGTGATATGATATGGGCCTTACGCACACCTAAATTGACGGGGGATCGTGCTGGTTACGGGCAGATTGTACCTTTGCGGCAGGACATTGAACCGGAGTTGGGTATGCTGTGGCATACTCAAACAGGGGCAGTGGCCGCACCATTTGTACCATTTTATTTGGGGGTGCAGGATGTGCCGCCAGAGTATAAACAGCACCGTTATTTAACGGCCGCTGAAGCAGCCCTTTTCGTCAATATTGATCGCCAACCACCTGAGTTCAAATCCCAAGTGTCCCAATCTATTGAGTCCACCCGCTCGGCTTTTAGGAGCTTCAAACGCCTTTTTTACCTGACAATGCAACATCACGAGAAGTTTTTGCCAGAAGTAACAGAAGCTATAGAATCATTCGAGGACAAGTTGATTGAGCAGGTGGCGGGTGTGGAGAAAACGGCGCGAACGTTATATGAGGCAGGGGAAGCAGGGTTGGCACAAGATTATTTGACCTATTTCAGTCAGACAGAAGCCATGAAAGCATTACGCCTGGCGGAGACATTGGCTTCTAGTTTGGAAGCGCGGACAAAGCTGCTGTTTAGTATCCATGAATCGCAGCCGGATGGTTCGCCAGAGGTAATTTGGTGAGGATATGCGCTTAGGGACTTTGATTTTGCCTGAATTCTCATGGCAAGCGGCGCACATTGTTTGGCAGCAGGCAGAAGAATTGGGATTTGATCATGCCTGGACGTATGATCATTTAACCTGGCGGTCGTTTCGTAACCAGGCCTGGTTTGCGGCTATGCCAACGTTGACGGCGGCGGCGATGGTGACGACAAAGATGCGCTTGGGGACTTTGGTGGCTTCACCTAATTTTCGGCATCCCCTACCTTTTGCCAAAGAGCTGATTACGTTGGATGATATTTGTAACGGCCGTCTCATTTTGGGCATTGGCGCGGGCGGCAGCGGTTGGGACGCGACGATGCTCAATGGCGAAGCATGGTCGCTGCGCGAACGAGCAGAGCGTTTTGCCGAATTTGTGAAGTTGACTGATCGGCTGTTGCGCGAGCCAGAAACAACTTATGAAGGCATTTATTACTCTGTCTATGAAGCCCGCACCTATCCTGGCTGTGTGCAGCGTCCCCGTTTGCCACTGGCGATTGCGGCGACAGGCAAGCAGGGCATGACTTTGGCCGCGCAGTATGGGCAGATTTGGGTGACGAATGGCGATCGCACACATAATAGGATGATGCTGGCGAAGGAGGGGGCCGCTGTGGTGCGCCAGCAGATGGCGCAACTTGATGATGTTTGCCAGCAAATGGGGCGCGATCCGGCGACATTGGCACGGCTGATTTTGAGTGGGCCACGCCTGGATGGGGGTTTGGCTTCGGTGGCAGCTTTTGAGGAGACAATCGGCCGTTATGCTGAGATTGGTGTCACTGATTTTGTGGTGCATTGGCCTCGGTCAGATGAGCCTTACGCCGCTGACATGGCTACATTCGAGAAGATTTTTTCGGATAGAGGAGCTTGAAATGGAAACAACCGGAAAGGGTAAATTAGGTATGATGAAGGGTGGTGGGGAACGGCCGTTTTCATTATAGAGAGCGAGAGTGAGGTTGAAGGAAAAAGTCATGAGATCTGTCAGGTTTTGGGAAGAGGTGGCGGCTAATATGTGGGCACCGTTTGCACACATACTTTATGATGGCTGGTTGCTGCGTTTTACGCAAGGATATTCTAGGCACAACAACTGTGTTTGGCCGCTTTATGAAGGGGAAATACCCCTGGCTGACAAAATCGCCTTTTGTGAAGCACAGTATGCGGTACGAGGATCAACCTGTGGTTTTCGTTTAGCCAATTTGCCAGGGCATGAGGCTATTGAGGCGGTGCTTTCTAAACGGGGTTACGGCCGTTCCAATCCCAACCTAGTGATGGTGCGGGCTTCTGCAACTGCACCAGAAGCAGCCGTCACTGAGTTGGAACGGGACAAATGGTTAGAGACGATTTACCAAATTCGGCCAGGCGACCTAAAGATACAAGCGTGGCAGCGGCAGGTGTTCCAGCGATTGACACTGCCTGCCCGATTTGCAGTGATAAAGCATGGGGATAAGATGTGTGGTTACGGCCGTTCAGTCCAACAAGGCAATATTCTTAATGTAGACGATCTATGGCTGCTGCCAGCTTATCGTGGCCTGGGGCTAGGCACACAGCTCATTCATGGGCTATTGCACCTTGGTCATAGTGAGGGGGCAACAAGCGCTTGCATCACTGTTAACGAAGACAATGAAGGGGCGCGACGACTGTATGAACGGTTAGGGTTTGTCAACCGTTATCTGTACTGGTATATGGTGCCGCCAGAGGAAGTAGATTAGACATACTCTCTCTGCTGCGACCGGTGTCCCACCGTGTCGCTTTAGCTGACTCGGTCAGAAATCAGCCAGAGCGTGAACAGTTGCCCTATCTTTTGCCCAATTCCGTTATCGTTTTGCTATTATCGGACGGCAACGGCACTTGACACATTTCCAGATGCAGTCGCCCGCCTGTCGTGTAGGGGTTGGCCACAATAGCTGGCTCGTTTAGCTCAATACCTAGCCCAGGCTCAGTTGGCGGCAACATGTAGCCCGCTTCCCAAGTGAGCGGTTTGTACAAAATCGCATCATGAAAATCGGTGAGAATCGTCTCCAAAATAAGGAAGTTGGGCAGACTAAAACCAACATGAACGGCCGCTGCGTGGGCGATGGGGCCGCAGTAAATGTGGGGAGCAATTTGCGCATTATACAGTTCAGCCATGACGGCTATCTTTTTGGTTTCCCAGATGCCGCCGCTGCGCCCAATATCGGGTTGCAGGATGGCTACGCCCGCTTTTAAGGCTTCGTGGAATTCCACTTTGGTGGTCAGCCGTTCACCCGTGGCCACAGGAATGGATGTGGAGCGAGCCACGCGCCCAATAGCTTCCATTTGGTCAGGGGGACAAGGTTCCTCGAACCAAAGGGGGTCGTAGGCTTCCAGCCGTTTGGCAAGACGAATGGCAGACCCAGTGGTCATTTGCCCATGTGTGCCAAAAAGGATGTCGGCGCGGTCGCCGACGGCTTCACGGATGCGTTTGACGCTATATTCGCTGCGCGACAGTTCAGTGAGGGAGAGTTCCCGCCCCCCTTGGAAGCTGTAGGGGCCGGCGGGGTCTTGTTTAACGGCCGTAAAGCCCATCTCCACATAGCGCAAAGCCGCCTCCGCCGCCGCATCGCCGTCATGATACACATCCCCCTGCCCCTCGGCGGGGTTGCCATCAGGCGTCACTTCCAGGGGGTACAGATAGGTGTAAGTGCGCAGCCGATCATGGAATTTACCACCCAGCAGTTGGTAAATGGGCACACCATGCGCCTTGCCCAAAATATCCCAAATAGCAATTTCGATGCCGCTAAACACGCCCATCATGCTGATGTCGGGACGCTGCGTGAAGCCAGCCGAGTAAACACGGCGGAACATCGTTTCGATATTGTGCGGGTCTTCGCCAGCAATAAAACGCTCGAAGGTGTCTTCCACCATACGGCAAGCAATGTCGCCAGAGACGGGAATGCCGTAACACTCACCAATGCCTTCGATGCCGTTGTCGGTGGTGAGTTTGACGATGACCCAAAAGGAGCCACCAAGCCCAGTGGGCGGCACAGTCACATAAGTTTTTATTTCTTGTAGTTTCATAGGGATTTCATTACCTTGCAGGATTTGCAGGATTGTACCAGTAGCAATTGAAAATGTTTAGCAACTAATGTGAATAAATTTGACAAAGTAAATCAGATTATCACTTTCTCTGTTATAATCTTACCTGCATGCGAGTTTCAGGGAGACGCAGTTTGAACATTTTAGGCGAGAGGTGAAACATGGCTTATTCAAGCGTGGCAGATTTGACGATAGATGAGTTTAGAGGGTTGGTTAAAGAGATTGTAAGCCAGACAATTTTAGAGTTGTTGGGTGATCGCGATGAAGGTTTGGCCTTGCAGGATGAAATAGAAGAAAGGCTGCGTCGCTCATTAGCTACTCCACCTACAAAAACGACATCTGCTCAGGATGTGGCAGCCAAACTAGGGCTTGAGTGGTAAGGTGTACGAAGTTGAGTTTACCAATGAGGCCGAAGCTGATCTTACTCGTCTGAGTAGAGGTGTTGCCCAGAGGGTTCTGAAAAAGCTTAGATAGTTAACCGATAATTTCGAACTGATCACACCAGAACCCCTCACTGGCCAATGGCGGCGATTATCGTGCACTGTATACGTTCAATCAAGCAGATCAAAGAATTACTATTCATCTCGTCAAGCATCGCCGCGAGGTTTATAAAACTAGATAGTTTGCTGTGATTGGGTTTGAGAAGTTGAATTTTACGGCCGTTTAGTCAGAGTCGTTTCGAGAGGGTCTTGAAACTGTGAAGTTTTCACTGTTCTCCCCTGCACTTCTTGCTGACAATAAACCACAGAAATCTTTGAATGGTATTTTTGGTTGCACTAATTTACTCATACGCCAGCACCTCACGGATGGTGAGGCGGGCGGCGTTGCGAGCGGGCAGGATGCTGGCGCCGACGGAGAGGACGAGAACGACAAGCAGCCAAATACCGAAGCCCAGGGGGGTGAGATTGAGGGTCATTTCAGCCCCAATCATGGCTTGGCTGACGATGCGCAAGAGGCCGACACTGATGGGGAAGGAGAGGACGACGGCGATGCCCCAGCTTATGAGACCAATCATCACCCCTTCGACGACGACGGATTTGATGATTTCCAGGTCTACCGCGCCGATGGCACGCATAACGCCGATTTCGCGGGTGCGTTCCAGAACGTTCATGCCCATCGTGCCCATGAGGCCAATGCTGCCCACAACGGCCGTTAACACGGCCATCGTCAACAAAAAGAGCACCAGGATATTAATGGCCGTTGACATTTGCTCCTGCTGCTCCTGACCCACCTCCACACCACGTACGTGGAAGCCCCGCTCCCGCAGCATCTGATCCAGCGTGGCACTCATCCGCTTCTGTCCCGCCAAAGTGCTATCATTCGTGACCACGCGGTAAGAAAAAGCCTTGTCAGGCATATTCAAAATGCGTGACATCGTATCGTAATCCGTATAAGCCAACACATCCCCCAAATCATTGGTGAAACGGAATATGCCAACGACCGTCCATTCCTCAGAGCGTTTGCCCAAGACACTCACGCGTACCGTATCTCCAGGCTCTAAATCAGGATAAAAGTCCCAAATGCTATTGGCCGTCACCAAGGCCCGTGTATCGCCTGGTTGCAACCAACGACCAGCCATCATATCGGCATCAATCAATTGGCTATCCATGGGCGGAGCAATGATTTGGATGTTTTCCACCACCTCGTCATCAGCATCGACGATTTCGCCGCTGCCTGCCGACCAACCTTCGATACCTGTCACGCCTGGCACTTGTTCGGCAATCTGCGCTACCTTAGCATGACGGTAAGGCACAGTAAAGTTCAGGGTGACATCAGCCATGAAGTGCTGCCCAAGCTGGGACATAAATGTGGACAGCGAGGCCCGCACGTTGAAAACGGCAATGAAGATAGCGCCTGCCATGGTCAAAGTGAACAGGGTCAAAGCCAGCCGCCCTTTACGACGGAAGGTGTTGCGAATGGAAAGCAACAACGGCCGTGACAGCCAACCAAACCAACGGCTTAATATGCTGACACGGGAACTGGCAGACGGCCGTTCTCCTTGCCCGTCCGGGCTCAATGCCCGCCGCACCTTAATTTGCGAGCCGCGATTGACGGGAAAGAAGCCTGCGATAAGTGGCACCAGAATGGCAATAAAGGCTTGTACCACCATCACCCCAGGGATAATGCGGAAGCCTTGCAATGTGCCATTCATCAACGAGACAATAAAATCAGACAGTCCATAGCCGCCCCAAGCCCCCAGCGGCACAGAAATAATCAAGGCCATAAAGCCATAAAGCAAAATCAAAATGATATACATGCCCGAAATCTGGAAACTGCGCGCCCCCACCAGCTTCATCACCCCAATCTGGCGCAGATGCTGTGCCAGCAAGGCATTCAGCGTGTTAACAATCAGCGAACTACTCAACAGCATAATTAATGCACCCAAGGCACCCAACACACCTAAAATAGCCAAAATAGTTGAGGACATGGGATGCTCATTACTGCGCTTCAGGAGGGTACGATAAACTTGATTGCCGCTGCGTTCAATCTTGTCTTCTATGGCATCAGATGTAGCTTGAATAGCGGCATAATCATTGCCGTCACCACTCACCTGCACCAGCAGACGGTTAAATAAGCGTGATTGACCAAACCAGTCTAGGGTATCCAGCGTCACATAGCCACGTGGTGGCGAGAGCATATCGGTGCGATCATTTGTCTGTTCAGCCACAATGCCCACCACAGTTAAATGTCGCACGGTATCATCGGCCAACTGCACCTCAACCACATCGCCTACGGCGAAGCCAGTGTCATTAAAAATATCATGTGCCAAAATGATCTCGCGCTCGCCAGGATAAAGCGTGCCTTCAGTGAGGGACAGTAAATTAATCTTGGCCTCTCGGTAATCTTCGATGGCGACAACATCTAGGTTTTGCCACTCTTGGCCATCATTGGTGGCTCGCAAAGGTAATATTTGTCGGCCTTCAATATCGGCCACGCCAGGCAGCTTGGCAATGGAAGCCACAAAATCATCATCAAGCGGATCCGTAAACAGTTCAATATTGGCGGGAGAAGCTGAAGCATAACTGACGTTAATATCTTCGCTAATAATGATGTAAGCGGTGGCAATCGTGCCGATAGCAAAAACACCGACAGCAATAGAGGCGACAACTAGCAGGGTTCGCATTTTACTGTCCCATAGATCAGCCAGCACTTTACGCCAGCGGGGTTGCATTTTGGTTTGATTCATAGTAAGGGGCAATTGAGTAATTCGGAGACTATTACCCCCACCCAACTTAGCCCATCTTTTTACAATGGTGTTCCTTGATGCGCCTCATTCTCCACCCGCCGCTCTTGGGCAATGTCTTGCAGGGTGCGGCGGGCAGTGGGCGATTCTTGCAGAAGTTTGTGGAAGAATTCAGGGTGGAGAAGGAGAAGTTCAGCGGGGCCGTTGGCCGAAACTTGGGCAGTAGCTTGGGAACGGCCGTCTCCATTCAATAGCTCCATCTCCCCAAAAAATTGCCGTCGTCCCAGTCGTGCCACTTCTACTTGTTCGCCAGCCGGATTCTGTACCACAATATCCACCTCCCCTTCGGCAATCATAAAAAAGTGGGGAACTGGTTCGCCCTGTCGCACAATAGTCGCGCCGGGGGCAAAAGTACGCCGCTCGGCACGTTTCGTTGCTTGTAGCATTAGAGGATGATCCAAAAAGGACAGAGCGCGAGCGATAGTACGATCCACCAACTCGCCATCAGAAATGATGACTGTCTGGTCGGTACGGCTCGTCAGAGAGGGATCATGAGTGACAATAAGAATCGTTTTGCCCCGCGAGGCCAACTCCTGAAAGACATCAATAATGATATTGGCCGAGCGGGAATCGAGGTTGCCCGTCGGCTCGTCGGCGACGATGATGGGCGGATCGGTGGCCAGGGAACGGGCGATGGCTGCACTTTGCTGCTGGCCGTTGGAGACGGCGCCAGGCAAGTCGTAGGCTTGCTCTTCTAGCCCCACCATTTTAAGCAGTTCCAGAGCGCGAGACGGCCGTTCACTCACAGGATACACGTTACAGTAATCCATCGGCAAAATGGTGTTCTCCAACAGCGTTAGTGTAGGCAGCAGTTGGAAAAATTGAAACACAATACCCACATTGCGCCCGCGCCACAAAGCCCGCTTGCTCTCGCTCATCTGGTAAATGTGCTGTCCGCCAACCATAACTTCACCAGAAGTAGGATGGTCAATACCCGTCAGCATATTGAGCAAAGTGGACTTACCACTGCCTGATTTGCCCACAATAGAAACGAATTGACCATAATTTAGAGATAAATCTATCCCTTTGAGAGCCGTGAATTTGCCAGCAGCATTCTCATAGGTCTTGACAACTTCGTTCAGCAGGATGGCGGGCTTGCTCGTGTCGTACAGTTGTTGGTCGGCGCGGCCGCGATAGGTGGTAGCGGTACGGCCGTTACCGTTGCTATGGCCATTTTCGCTTGTGTGTTGTGGTATGGTCAGGGGGGCGGTGATCGTAGTAACGGCCGTTGCCTTCTGGCCATCTCCATCCAACAACTCCCCATCCACAATCTGCAAGCGGCGCGAAAAACGCCGCCCCAAATTGCTATCATGCGTCACCATAATGACTGTTTTGCCCTGTGCCACCAATTTCTCAAAGATATGGAAGATAGTAGCCGCCGTGTTCGTGTCCAAATTGCCCGTCGGTTCATCGGCCACAATAATCGGTGGATCATTAACCAAAGCCCTGGCAATCGCCACCCGCTGTTTCTGCCCACCGGAAATATGGGCGGGGAGCTTATACGCATGTTCCTTAATCTCTACAATATCCAGCAGTTCCAAAGCCCGTTCGCGGCTAGTGGCTGGTTGATACAGTCCTGAAAAATCCTGAGGCAGCATCACATTATTGACCAGATCAAGCATTGGCAGCAGTTCAAAAGATTGGTAAACGATGCCTAAATTATGTCCACGCCACTGGGCTAACTCGTCCTCGCTCATCGTATGCAGTGGTATGGCTGATTCTTCATTGCAGAAAAGCACTTCACCCGTGGTTATCTCGCTCACACCCGAAATCATATTCAACAAGGTCGTCTTGCCCGCCCCCGATTTGCCCACAATGCCTAAAAACTCGCCCGGAAAAATGTCTAAATTGATGTCATTCAAGGCCGTGAAGCCACCAGAACCCGTGCTATAGGTTTTGCTAACGTGTCGCAGTTGAATAATTGGTTGCTGTTTTGTCATAAAAGTTAAGAGTCACATGGCTACAAAGTGTCCAAACTCATGCCTTTGTGAGGATAACATAAGTTTAAGCAGAATCAATGGGAAATCAAGACTGATGGGCATGCTGCTTATCCCTCCCTCATGGCAGTTGACAGAGTTGCCCCCCTCTATTATCCTCAAGGCAATATTTTAACAGAAATATGGCGATTAAGGGCTGACGATTAAATAAGTTGTGGATTTGTATCGTCAGCCTTAAGGAACGGAGTGCTTTATTTGTTCAAGTTATTTGATTCCCGTTCCTAAACGCCCATTACACAATACATGTCGTACATCAGTACATCGTGAAAATTTATAAGTGAAAAACCATCAAGAGATCGTGAAGTACCTTAACAACCGAACCATCAGTACATCGTGAAAAACGGGTAGATTTACTCATCCTACATGGAAGGTGAGTAAAATGACAAATGACCTGTTTACTGAGCGGAAAATAGCAATCATGCAGTTGAGAAAGGGACAAACAATGGTCGAAGTGGCCAAAACCCTGAACCGTTCCCTCGGCTGGGTCTCCAAATGGAAACAGCGTTATGAGAATGAGGGCTGGACAGGCTTGAAAGATAGGTCAAGGGCACCAACAAAACCTGGCAATGAGCTACCCAAAAGTGTCACAGAAGCAATTATCCAGACACGACTAGAGTTGGAAGCGAATGCAGAACTGGGAAAGGGTCTCAAATATATTGGAGGTCAAGCAATCAGAACGAGGTTGAAGCAACAGCAAGTCACACCTCTACCCAGTGTGCCGACGATTGAACGAGTCCTTCATGCTGCGGGCATGACCAAACCGCAAAGCAAAGCTGTCGGGCCAGCCATCAACTATCCACGACTACACCCTACTGAGCCACACCAACTGTGTCAAGTAGACATCGTGCCCCATTTCTTGCAAGGGGGACAACGGGTTGCCAGTTTCAATGCCATTGACGTAGTTTCACGGTATCCAACAGGCTGCTCTTATGAACAAAGACGGTCTCAAGATGCAGCAGCCTTTCTTGTTCACGTTTGGCAAGAAATAGGTATCCCACACTATACCCAAGTGGATAATGAAGGATGCTTCAGTGGTGGGACAACTCATCAATATGTTATTGGAAAAGTGGCACGGTTAGCATTGGCAGTCGGCACTGAATTGGTTTTCTCCCCTGTCTATCATCCCAAGAGCAACGGCTCGGTAGAACGGTTTCATCAAGATTATGACCAACATGTCTGGGAAAACACCTACTTGAGTGACTTGGCTGCTGTTAACCAGCAGGGTCAATCTTTTTTTGAGCTTTACCGACAGCGAGAAGACCACAGCCAATTGAATGAACAATCACCTACAGCTGTCCATCACCACCAACTACCGCACAAGTTAGAGACAGGGTTTGAAGTTTCTGACACAAAACGGCCGTTACGTGAAGGGTCTCTCCACTTTATGCGACGGGTCTCACCAGAGGGAACTGTACGTGTCTTGAATGTAGATTGGACCGTACCTCACTTTGACTTGACCAAAGGTGTTTGGGTAACGGTTGAGTTCAAGGTGGCGGGGGCAACTCTATCCATCTTTGACCAAGCTCCCGATAGCCAACACCGACAATGTTTGGCGATTTATCCTTTCCCACTTAATGAACCTGTACTACCCACAGGGACTGAGGATATTTCTTGTGATGAATCAAGAAAACCACTGCCCATTTACGAGCAGAACCTCACACTTCTAGTTGAGCCATCGTCACCTGAACCCTTGTCCCCGCTCCAACAGATGACTACCATTGGAGAATGGCTTGTATTATCTTCAATTTCTCGCACAGCGCGTTTAGCACGCCATGTGATTTTCACGATGTACTGATGGTTATTCGGTTGTTAATGTGCAAAATCGTTTTCACGATGTATTGATGTATTACACCTATGCCCTACCGCAGCACAGAAAAGACCCGCCAAAAGAAAGATGCCAAACGCACAGCCATGATGCAAGCGGCCGTTCGCGTTTTCGCCGAAAAAGGATACCACACAGCCACCATTCGGGATGTCGTCAGTGAAGCCGAAGTAGCCATTGGGACTTTTTATTTTTACTTCCCCGACAAAGAGACTTTGTTTGTCCATCTGTATGAGGAAACGGCCGATTTCCTGCTACAAACCATCGCTCAAGCCATCAATAGTCGAGCCACCTTCCCCCAACAAGTAGGAGCAGCCTTGCAAGCTTACGTCAGCATCGCCGTTTATGAACCAGCCGTGGTGCAACTGTTGCTGGTGGGTGGTGTCGGAGCCGTCCCCTCGCTGGAAGTGAAACGGGCCGAGTTCCGTGAACGGCTGACGAATATCTGGCAGCGTCCCCTTGATACTTGTATAGAAAAGTTAGAGATGCCTCAGCAAAATAGCCGCCGCACGGCCGAAGCCCTGGCTGGTGCTTTTGATGAAGTCGTCCTCAACCTTCTGGCTCAACCTGAACCTGAACGAGAGGCCGAGGCAGCTACTCGTGACTTGGTAGATTTCGCCCTCCGCGCCACTGGCTATTTAGCCACCAGCAGCCATTTATAAGTTTCACCACTTGGGACTAAACATATCCAATCTCTAATCTCCTTCTTGCCAAAACGGTTTCCGCTTTTCCAAAAAGGCACTCATGCCTTCCTGTCCTTCATCGCTGGCGCGTAGGCGGGCGATGAGCGTGGCTGTATAGTCGCGCACAGCCTCTTTAGGCTGATGGCTTACGGTACGGATCAGCTCTTTTACGGCCGTTTGCGCTCCCGGTGCTGCCTGCAATAGTTGTTCAACCCGCTCTTGCACTTTGTTGTCCAGTTCGTCCTCAGCCACCACATAATTGACCAAGCCTAGCTGCTGCGCCCGACGGGCCTCAAAGCGTTCGCCTGTCAAAAAGAGTTCACGCGCTTGGCGCGAACCAATCTTGGCCATGACAAAGGGAGAGATAACCGCTGGGGCAATGCCCAGGCGAGTTTCACTAAAACCAAACTTAGCCCGCTCCACCGCCACCACAATATCGCAACAGCTCACCAAACCCGCACCACCACCAATAGCCGCACCATTGATGCGGCCAATGACAGGCTTGGGACAACTGTCCACTGCCCACATCAGGTCAAAAATAGCTTCGGCATCCTGTATGTTTTCGTCAAAGTCGTAATCGGCCGCTGCTCGCATGGCATTTAAGTCACCGCCCGCGCAAAAGGAACGGCCGTTGCCCGTCAACACCACAACCCGCACATCATCCCGCACTGCAATCTCCGCAAAAGCCGCCCGTACCGCCGCTGACATCTCCGGCGAAAAAGCATTGTGGCTCTGTGGCCGATTCAGAGCCATAGTCAGCACTGCTCCATCCTGACGTATCTCAATCACATCACTCATAACCAATCTCCATAAAAAAAGCCCACTTACCATTTGGCAAGCGGGCTAAATTTAATCGAAAATCAAATCTGTGTCACTTAACACTTGTACCTAGGCTTTTTCAGAAAAATAATTATCCAATATATTCTGAAAAAGCCTCAAGCCAATTCCGAAAATTCCTTCAAATCTGGATGATTCATTTTTGGAATTGGCCTTAATCAGTCGTGCTAAAAATCGGTGATTCTTCCTCTTCTGGCACCTGGCCATTAGACGAAGGCATATTCATAAGCTGCTCAAAATGTTCCCTATCCAATGTTTCTACTTCAATCATTTTATTGGCTAATCCCACCAGCTTATCACGATTTTCCTCAACAATATCTAAGGCACGTTGGTAATTGCGCTGTAAAATGTCCCTTACTTCCTGGTCGATCATCTGTGCCGCTTCTTCGCTATAGTCACGACTACCACCAAAGTAAGACATTTCGCGCCCTAAAAAGGGACTGCCGCCAGAGTCACCGTAGGTGGGCAAACCAAGTGAGGCTGACATACCATAGTTCATAACCATAGACCGAGCCATCCGTGTAGCTTGCTGCAAATCATTGGAAGCCCCAGTCGTAATCCGGCCAAAGAAAACTTCTTCAGCCGCACGGCCACCTAAAGCCATCGTAATTTGATCCTCAAAATATTCGCGGCTGTGGACAAAACGATCTTCCGGCAGAGGCATCACATAACCACCAGCCCGTCCTCGGGGCACAATAGTAATCTTTTGGATAGGATCAGTGTGTATCAGATGGAAGCTGGTGACAGCATGACCAGCTTCGTGATAGGCAACTGTTTCTTTATCTTCATCGCTCATCACACGACTTTTTCGCTCTGGCCCCATCACCACCCGATCAAAAGCATCTTGGAACTCCAAAGGCGTAATGGTGCGTTGGTTGCGACGAGCCGCAAAAATAGCAGCCTCGTTAATGAGATTTTCCAAATCTGCCCCAGCAAAACCGGCCGTTAGGCGAGCCACATCTTTAAGGGCCACACTCTTGGCGATAGGCTTCCCCCGCGCATGAACTTTGAGGATAGCCTCACGTCCTTTCACATCGGGTAAATCGACATAGACCTTGCGGTCAAAGCGACCAGGACGTAACAGGGCGGGATCAAGGACATCCGCCCGATTAGTAGCCGCCATGACGATAACATTGGTTTCATTGTCAAAACCATCCATCTCCACCAAAATCTGATTGAGCGTTTGTTCGCGCTCATCGTGACCACCACCCATCCCAGCTCCACGTTGACGACCGACAGCATCAATTTCGTCTACGAAGACGATGGCAGGTGCGCTTTGTTTGGCCTTGTCGAATAAATCGCGCACACGGCTGGCACCAACACCCACAAACATTTCCACAAACTCTGAACCGGAGATATGGAAGAAAGGCACTCCAGCTTCGCCAGCGACAGCACGGGCCAAAAGCGTCTTACCAGTACCTGGAGGGCCTATCATCAAGACACCTTTGGGGATACGGGCACCCACTTGGACAAATTTTTCTGGTTCGCGCAAAAACTGAACCACTTCGGCTAAATCTTCCTTAGCCTCCTCCACCCCAGCCACATCATCAAAGGTGACGGTAGGACGATTGGCATCGTTGAGGTTCTTGGCACGACTGCGACCGAAACCAAAGATGCTATTACCACCGCCTGACTGCATTTGCCGAAAACCTCGGCTAAATATCCAGATGATGAGCAAAAGCGGGCCGATGGTAATAGCAATGCTGATGAAAGTGTCTCGACTCGATTGGTCACGGATAACAAGCTCTAAGCTGCTTAAATCCTCAGCACTAACACCATAAAACTCAAATGTTTCGGCTAATCTATCACTAGAGGGTTTGTAGGTAGTGACGACTTCATTGTTTGTGGTCTTGGTGATGTCTAATCTATCACCCGTAACGGTTATTTTTTCCACACGGCCGTTTTCAATCAGTGCCATCGCTTCTTGTATGCCTATCTGATCGGGACCATCGAATGTGCCTCTAAACCAAAGCTGGAGGACGAGTATGATGCCAAAGACAACTAAAATCCAGACCCAGGCTGGTATGGGAGGGCGAGAATTGGGTTGTTCATCCATAATTGTTTCCTTAACACGTAATGTGCCTAACGTGAGTGTTTTGGGCTACTTCTTCTCTTGACATTGTACGCGGAAATGGAACAGTATTCAACTGAATATGGCTAAAACTCATTGGAATACGGCCGTTGCGGCAAACGATGGCGTCGAATGGGGATGGGCACAGGGGTAGGTGTCGGTGTCACCACGTCGAACATGGTGACCATGATCCCCCGTAAATTTTGGCGCGCATATTGCAATCGTTTTTTGACAGTGGTAACA
Organism: Promineifilaceae bacterium (SeqCode); assembly: GCA_965223555.1. Classification (GTDB taxonomy): domain Bacteria; phylum Chloroflexota; class Anaerolineae; order Promineifilales; family Promineifilaceae; genus CBDCWU01. The sequence continues at coordinate 101,369 of CBDCWU010000005.1, read as the reverse complement.
GGAATTTGCAACAATTTGGCAATTTCCTTTTGCGAGTAGCCTTTGAGGTAAAATAGTTTAGTTACAATTTGCTCTCGTTCTGGCAAGGCTTGAATAGCTGCGATGACTTTATCTTTTAGCTCAAAATCCTCAACAGCCAGAGCGGGATCAGGCTCGTAGGAGACAAGATCGGCCGTTATTTCAAGTGGACTGGTAGGGAGTCGTTTGCCGCGCAGGAGGCGATGGCACTGGGAGAAGACAATCTGCTTGAACCAGCCCGGAAAGGCATGTGCATCTTGTAATTGGGGCAGTTGCCGGTAGGCCGTGACAAAGGCCTCTTGGACAGCATCTTGTGCCAAATGAAAATCGTCCAAAATGCCATTGGCGACACTATAAGCCATATCTTGGAAGAGATGAACCAGGTTACCAAACGCTTGATGTCTTTCGGCCCTTGATAATTGGGGGTCGGCCGTTTTTACTACCCACTCTACATATGTGTCCATTACCACTTACAAAGCCCCTTTTTCCGCTTGTTATCTAATAAGAGCCAATTTCTCAGCCAAAGGTGACAAATTGGTTTACAATTCACTATTTTACACCTTTCTTCTTAGGTTTTATCATCCCTGTTGACACCTACCAACCGTTTCTCATGCTTATCTTACGATTTCAGACAATTTTAGCCGCGATTTTATTACACTTTTGCTTGACTTTTGGGGTACAATATTCGACATAATGAATTATTATGACAACTCCGACCCGTCATCATCCCATAATTATCAATCATCTCGTTATATTTTGTGGCAAATTGCCCGCAACAATCTACCAACCTTGCTCTTCTTGGGCCTTGCCATAACAGGGATGCTGTTGGTCTATTGGTACTTTAAGCCAACATTTGGGGTGACAGAGACGGCCGTTGCCGCCACATTACCCGAAAACTCCTTATCTGCGCCTATTTATAAAGATGCTCCCGCCAAACCCATTATCCAACGGGTGGCCCAAAGTCCTGGCCCCATTCGGATAGGTATTATTGCTGGACATAAAGATAATGATAGCGGCTCCGTATGTGATGATGGCCTAACCGAGGCCTCCATTAATGCCACGATTGCCATCAAAGTGGCTGAAGCATTGCAAAAATATGGTGTTACAACCGAGATATTGAGTGAATTTGATCCACGCCTACAAAACTACCATGCTACCGCCTTAGTTTCTATTCATGCAGACTCTTGCACCTATTTTAACGAATTAGCCACTGGCTTTAAGATTGCTGGCTCCTCCTATACAGACTCGCAAGCACTTTCCATCTGCATCGAGCAGGCCTATGGGACAGAAACGCAATTACCCTACCACAACAACACCATCACCGAACATATGACGGATTATCATGCCTTCCGTGAAATTAGCACAGGCACACCGGCAATCATTATCGAAACAGGATTTATGAATCTTGATCGAGAGCTGCTAACGACACAAGCTGATACGCCAGTAACAGGCATAACAAATGGGATTCTCTGTTTTTTGAATCAATAGTTGATATGGATAGCACAACACTTCTCAAACAAGCACATAAAGCCATTCAAGACGGGCAAAAGGGGCAAGCACGGCAATTATTGCAAGAGTCTATCCGACAAAACCCACAGGATTATCGGGCCTGGTTATGGCTCGCCAGTGTGAGCACATCACCTCAGGCCAGTTTGGAGTATGTGCGGCGAGCTGAAATGCTGAAGCCTCACAGCCCCATTGTGAAAAAAGCCCGTGTGTGGGCTGAGAACCGGGCAGAAGCTAGCCTAGTTGAAACAGAAGAAACGGCCGTGTCACCTCCCGCCACCGACACAACATCCCGCCAATGGCCACGAACCATCATGCGAGCAGGATTATTTTTATTCCTGTTCATTGCTCTCATAGTCGGTGGCCTTTTGGCCTGGACTTGGTGGGTAAACCCATCCTATCCCCCTGTCAGTGCCGCCACCCTAGCTGAACAGCAGGGGGAAGTACGGGCCGCAGCCGCCAACACAGCCACAACCGAACCCATTTCGCCCAGTGCCACACCCACCAGTACGCCCATTTCTATTCCGGCCAAAAGCCTAGTAGTCGCCAGCGATGATCCGCGTCCCACCTGGACCTTGACCCCTACTCCCACCAACACCCCTATCCCCACCGATACCCCTCCACCTACTTACGTGAGCGAATCAGGAGGCAATGAATTGCAGGGACGGCCGTTAGGGGTTGCTGCCGATGAACGATGGATTGATGTAAATTTGAGCAGTCAAATATTGGTGGCCTATGAAGGCAATGAACCCATTTTTGAAACCTATATTTCCAGCGGTACATACGAGCATCCCACCGTCACAGGCCAATTCCGCATTTGGCTCAAATATGAAGCGCAGACAATGGATGGCAGCTTGCTCGGCTACGACTACTATCTGGAAAACGTGCCCTATGTCATGTACTTTTATAATGACTATGCCCTACATGGCACATTCTGGCACAATAATTTTGGCACCCCTATGAGTCACGGCTGCGTCAATATGGAAACCTCCGATGCCCGTTGGGTCTTTTCCTGGGCAGGTATCGGAACTGTCGTGAATGTGCACTATTAAATTGGAAGTGACATCATGTCTGTAGAGCATCAGGTGAACGGGGATACGGCCGTTTATGTTTTGATCGGTTTATTTGATCGGGATATGGCCCGCGAATTTCTCACCTTCAACTCCACCGATTACAACCAAGTTGGCGATGCTTTAGGCGCCATCATTGACTATCGTCAGATGACACGTTTCACTATCAGCGGCTTACGCACTATCCAGGAAAATCTACGTGGTGTCCAGTTTGAAACCCCCGTTGCCTTTATTGGCAATTCAGACAGTATTCTCATTACCTTTCTCAAAGGCCTAGAAGCCTTGACCAGTCGTAGCAGCAGTCGTTTTGCTTTCTTTGAGAACTATGATGAGGCCAAACTATGGCTCGATTCCTGGTACACCACCAACCGCAAAGATCGCCAAGCATTACGGGGCCAAATCAGTACAAACTTTCATTTTCCTCCCCAATAGGGACGGAGCCATCATCTTGATAAAAACCAGGATAAGGAGTACCTGGAAAGGAGAAGTTAATCATGCCTTTAGACATCATCATCGGCGCACAATGGGGCGATGAAGGCAAAGGTCGGGTAACTGATTTATTGGCTGCCCAAGCCGATATTGTGGCTCGCTATAGTGGCGGGGATAATGCCGGCCATACACTCACCATTGACGGCGAAATATTCAAGCTACACCTGATTCCCTCCGGCATTATCCATGAGGGTGTCACCTGCCTCATTGGCAGCGGCGTGGTAATCAATCCGGCCGTTTTTTTGCGCGAATTGGATACCCTGGCAGCCCGAGGGGTGGATGTAAGTCCAGAACGGTTAAAAATCAGCCATAATGCCCATCTCATTACGCCCGCCCATGTGGCTTTGGACAAGGCCCTGGAGCAAAAACGGGGCGAGGAGGCCATCGGCACAACCCACCGCGGTATTGGCCCTGCCTACACCGATAAAACAAGTCGGGTCGGCATTCGGGCTGGCTCACTGGCCGATGCCGAAGGCTTGGGCGATTTGATACAAACCCATATTGGGGTAAAGAATGAGGTGCTAACCAAGATTTATGGGGCAAAACCATTAGATGCTACGGCTGTTGCCGCCCAATTTACTGAAAACGCACGACGTATTGCTCCCTATCTTGTGAACGGGCCAGCCTTTTTAGACGTTGCTTTGCGTAACGGCCGTTCTGTTCTTGCTGAAGGGGCTCAAGGCACACTCCTCGACCTAGATCATGGTACGTACCCCTTTGTCACCAGTTCTTCACCAACAGCAGGTGGAGCCTTAATTGGTTTGGGCGTGGGGCCAAAGGTCGTAGGTCGTATCGTGGGTGTGACCAAAGCTTTCACAAGTCGGGTAGGCAGTGGTCCATTTGTAACTGAGTTGAGCGGTGAAACGGCCGTTCGTCTGCGGGGCACAGGTGACAAACCCTGGGACGAATTTGGCACGACCACAGGCCGACCACGTCGGGTTGGTTGGCTCGATCTCGTGATGTTAGATCACGCGCGTCGTGTCAACAGCCTCACCGAACTCGTCATCACCAAGTTGGATATTCTCAGTGGCATTGAGCAATTGCCCATTTGTGTGGCTTATGACCTGAATGGGAAACGGCTTGACGGCATTCCATCAGACTTAAAAACATGGGCTCTATGTCAACCCATTTATGAGACTCTGCCTGGCTGGGAGGAGGACATCATGCAGATCAAACAGTGGGGCGATTTGCCTACCAACGCCCAAAACTATGTGCAATACATCATAGAGACAACTGGCATACCTATCAGTTATGTTTCGATAGGCCCCAACAGAGATCAAGTTATTCAGTTATAACGACTCAAACAATTCGTTAACAATTTTTAAGAGTCGCCTTGTTCCTACGCTCTGTATGGATTTGTTGAGGAGACGCTGAACGTCAAAAAGGGACATGCCCCGCTTTGCGGGGCACGAGAGATGTTTGGGAAGGTTACTAAATATTGAACTTGATATTGATGATATCCCCGTCTTGGACAAGATAAGTTTTGCCTTCTTGGCGCAGCTTGCCAACAGAGCGGGCTTGGGGTAGCCCACCAACCGCTATCAAATCATCATAATGAATGGTTTCAGCCCGGATAAAACCTTTGGCTAAATCGGTGTGAATAGCAGCGGCAGCTTCAACGGCCGTTGCTCCCCGCTTCACCGTCCAAGCCCGCACTTCATCTTCCCCTACTGTGAAAAAAGATTGCAAACCCATTAAATCGTAACTTAACCGCACCACCTTATCTAGACTCAACTCAGTCACGCCATATTCCGACATAAACATCGCCAAGGCATCCTCATCGTCACCCAATTGCGACAATTCCATCTCCAGTTGACCGCGCAAATTAGTAACCACAGAGTGTTTCGGGGCATATTCAAGCTGTACTTCATCCTGATCGTCGCCAATATTGAAAATAACCACAGTTGGTTTAAGCGTGAGCAGGCCAAAACCGCGCATTTTTTTATACTGTTCTTCAGTAAACGCTAGATCGCGCAACGGCCGTTCAGCCGACACCGCCTCATACAATTGCTCAAACAAAGCTATTTCTACCTGTGCTTCAGCCTTGTTCTTCACAGCCCCCTTGCGTAAGCCATCGCGCAACTTTTCTAACCGCCGCTCGATAACCATCAAATCATTGAGCAAAAATTCCGTATCCATTGTCTCTAAATCGCGGGCGGCATCCACTTCGCCATCAGGGTGGGGAAATTGTTCGCTTTCAAAACCACGCACGATGTGTACAAATCCATCCACTCCGGCCAAATGATTCAATAGTTCAGGACTCATACCCCCACCCTGGCTAGCACCTTTTTTTAGTCCAGCCACGTCGGTATAGATAATGCGGGCATAAGTCGTCTTCTTGGGCTTGAACATCTGGCTGAGAACATCCACACGTTGATCACGTACATCCACAACGGCCGTTAACACTTCAAAACGCCCTCCCATACTTTGTCCAGTAGGCGCATCACCGCGGGTCAGCGCATTAAAAATAGTTGTCTTGCCACAGCCGGGCAAACCAATAACACCTAATTTCATAATACCTCAAGCAGTCATAACCACCACCAAAGGTGGTGGCTTGAACATGAGAACCGCTCAAAGCGGTTTGAATGTGTGAGCCGCTCAAAGCGGCTGACTGCTAGCCCCTCACTGGGGTAAGCACCTTAACTTTCATCGTCGAACAAGGTCAACTGGTCATATCTTCTGTCTTCTTGCTCTTGCTTCTGGATATATTCTCGTATCACTGCCTCCTCTCTACCTACTGTCGAGACATAATATCCTCTCGCCCAGAATTTTTGCCCAGTGAAATTCCTTTTCCTGCCTCCATATGTTCTAGCTATATGTATGGCACTTTTCCCTTTGATATACCCTACCACCTGCGATACTGCATATTTTGGTGGAATTTCTATCAAGATGTGCACATGGTCTGCTCTCAAACTCCCTTGCACTATTTCACATTCTTTATGTCTTGCTAATTCTTTGAACACTTCTCCCAAATGCTTTCTCAACTCTTTGAACAATTTCTTTTTTCGATATTTTGGTATCCATACGATATGGTATTTGCATTCCCATTTTGTATGACTTAGACTTTTTGCTTCCATTTAAGAATCTCCTTTTTTGAACTTTGAGCGGTTCTTTTTGGAGATTCTTAAATGCTCCCGTATCTGTCAAACTTTAGCAGTCTCCCCAGCATAGCTGGGGGTTTACTTTTTTAATTAATGTTTTAGGGCGATAAAGTTGTCACGATACCACCATATCTGCGCCCAAGTATAACAGCAGGCTATCTATTTGCCCCAAATAGCATTGTCACCAAAATCAACCATCGGTACAATACCCTTGCTTAAGAGGTAAAAACCAAAATGAGTTTACAAGAAGCCAACACCCTCACCTCCCTCATCGCTGTTGTCTGTTATATGCTGCTACTGATCGTTTCCTTCACCCGTCGCGGCCAAAAGGAAGATCAGACGCGTTGGCTCCTTCTATTTATCATCTTCTCCATTGTTTGGGAGTTTGCCCGCTTTTTCACCCTCAGTACGCCCCTCGGATTCCCCTTGCCTTTGGCTGTTTTGTTGATAGCCACGTTTGCCTTGGGCATAACAACGGCCGTTTACGCCAATTGGCCCCATCTACGACTCTGGCTCTTTCTGAGCGGCATCGCTATCGGCACTACCCTGCTCACAGATATCCTGCTCCCTCACCAAAGCCTTGACCTAGCCAGCCTGCAATTGCCCACTATCAAACTAAATCTACTCGTTTCTACCGTCAGTTGGCTCGTCCTCAGCCTATTTTTGCTAGCTCGCACCTGGCGTGGTTATCGCCAGACCCAATTCCCCTGGCACGCCAATCGGCTTCTGTTTTGGAGCATCGCCCTTTTTGTAACCTTTTTTGGTGAAGCCCTGCTCTTTTTTGCCTGGTCGGGACTTATTATTGTAGGCCAAATCACTCGCCTTCTAGGCGTTATTGGCCTCATCTACGCCGTCTCATCTTACCGAATTTTTGACGTCCGCACCCGCACGCATCGCGGCTTGGCCTTCATCTTTGTGACCTCCATCTCGGCTTTACCCCTCATCGGCGCAGTGATACTAGTACAAAGCTTCGGCCAGCAAATGTCCTGGGATGTAGCCACAATCATCATTTTGACGGCCGTTGTCATCACCATCGGCATCTTCCTCAATCAACCCTTCCAACGCCTACTAGAACGCTTCGTAGCCCGTTATTTACTGGGAGAGGCCATAGACACCAATAAAGTCGTTCGCAGCTACAGCCAGGCCATTTCCCGCACACTCGATGTTCAACAGCTATCCATTGTTATCATTGGCACCTTAAACGAGCTACTGGGCACAACCCGTGGTGCCCTCATGCTCGTCAGTCGCGAAGCCGAACATTTTCTCGTCACACCCATTCCCGGTATGGGCGACACGCCACGTGCTTCCATCAATTTGCCAGCCACCAGCATTATTGTGCAAACTTTAGTGCAAAAACACCAACCCCTTCTGCAATACGAACTTGACTTCAACCCTGATTATGCTGAGCTATCAACAGAAGAAAAAGAGTGGTTGCACGAAGTAGCCATGGAAGCCTTTATCCCTGTCATCACCGATCGCGATCTAGATGGTCTCATAGCGATTGGCCCTAAACGCTCTGCCCTGCCCTACCAACCCGGCGAACTAGAGCTATTACAAGTCTTGGCCGATCAAACCGTTGTCGCTCTACAAAATGCCCGTCTATTCAGTGAATTAGGCACACAAAACGAACAGATTCAATTACTTAATACAGACCTCATTAGTCAAAATGAACGACTAGAAATCATGGATCAGGTCAAATCTGACTTCATTACCATCGCCTCCCATGAATTACGTACCCCGCTGACCCAAGTGAAGGGCTATTCTGATATTTTAGCGGCGATGAATGAGGAAAATGCCCTTACTCGTGAGCAAACGCGAGAGATTGTGGGTCATATTAATCGGGCTACGCTCCAATTGGAGCGATTGATCACGGCGATGTTGGATGCTAGCCAGTTGGATGTAGATGGAATGCAGCTAACTTTTGTGCAAACAAAGTTAGACATGATCATCAAATTGGCTCTAGAGCCATTGGCCCAAGCGATGAAAGAGCGACAAATCAACATTGAGATGTCTGATCTTGAGTCCTTACCCTCTATTCATGCTGACTTCAAGCGGCTGGTGCAAGCTTTCCAAAACCTGCTTGGTAATGCCGTAAAGTACACGCCAGATCATGGCCAGATTGCCATTGAAGCCGCTTTACTTAGCAGCCAGAATGGCGGCAGTGATCATATTGAATTGGTGATTGCAGACACAGGCATTGGCATTGATCCTCAATTCCATGAATTAATATTTGAGAAGTTCTTCCGTATTGGTGACCCTCAATTACATTCCACCGGCAGCACCAAATTTAAGGGAGCTGGGCCGGGGTTGGGCTTGCCTATCGCGAAAGGGGTGATTGAGGCGCATAACGGCCGTATTTGGGTTGAATCTGAAGGCGAGGATGAAAAACGTTTGCCCGGCAGCCGTTTTTACATCATTTTGCCAATACGGCCGTCCGGTGTACAAGCCGCTGTCTCCCAACCTGCTTCACGGCCATCTTATCTCATTGGCTAAGCTAATCGGTAATCGGTAACCAGCCATCGGAGTTCCGATGAGCGCGAACGGATAACCGCAAATGGATACAATCATGTATATGCTCATTATGGTTTTAGACGACACCAGCCATTTGAACCAAGTTCTGCAAGCCTGGCGTGATGCTGGCGTACATGGTGTCACAATCATGGAAAGCACGGGGATCAATCGTGTTTTGCCCCGTGAGGCACCCAATCCTGGGTTCATGGGCTTTTCACAGTTACTGGGCAGCGGTCGCGTGGGGCACCAAACCCTTTTTGCTGTCATTGAAAGTATGGAACTAGCGGAAACGGCCGTCAGCGCCACCGAAGTCGTCTTAGGCAACCTAAACGAGCCACATACCGGCATCATTTTTGCTGTGCCAGTTACCAAAACGTGGGGCATACTCAAAAACGATCGGTCGCTGGCCGAAAACAACTCATAATAGTGAAACTGGAGATCACAAGAAAATCATTGTTAAGCCCTAATCTCCTATCATCAAAATCACATGGTCTGGATTCAATTTATCCTTAGTGCTGTCATTGTTGTTTTTACCGCCAATAAACTAGCCGAATATGGCGATATCATCGCCGTTCGTACCAATTTAGGCGGGGTATTAGTGGGTACCATCTTCCTGGCCGGTGCCACTTCATTGCCTGAAATGGTGGCCTCCATTAGTGCCTTCCAGGCCAACGCCCCCAATTTAGCTGCTGGCAACTTTTTTGGCAGCAATATGGTCAATGTAGTATTGATCGCCTTGATCGATCTGGTCAATTTCCAAGTACCCCTGCTACGCCGCATTGCCATTAGTCACACCTTAACGGCCGCTTTAACGACCGTCCTTATGTTGGTTGCCACCATCTCTATTCTGGGCCATGTCAATGTCGCTATTGGCTGGGTGGGTCTAGACAGCCTGCTGCTTATCCTGCTCTATTTTGGTGGCGTTTGGCTCATTCAGCGTGAGGGGCGCACCCAAACCGCGACACCCGTCACAGTTGAACCTGGGCCAGACTTCCCAACTTTGCGGCGTGGTTTATTGGGCTTTATGATCGCTGCCGCCGTTCTCATTTTTGTTGTACCCTATTTGGTGTCGGCCAGCACTGGCATTGCCAAAGTCACAGGCTTAGGCACGGGCTTTGTGGGGACGGCCCTACTCAGCATTGTCACTTCCCTGCCCGAACTCATCGCGGCCCTAGCCGCCATGCGCATGAATGCCTTTGATATGGCTGTCGGTAATCTATTCGGTTCTAGTGTCTTCAATATGTTGGCGCTGGGATTGGCTGACTTCTTTTATGTGAACGGCCGTTTCCTGGAAGATATTGATGAAAACTTCGTTCTGGTGGGATTACTCGGTCTACTTTTAACCAACATGGCTCTGGTAGGTAATTTGGCGCGGGTAGAGCGCAAATTCTTGTTCATCGAACTGGATGCCATAGCCATAATCATTGTCTATCTACTAGGCATGTATTTACTTTTTGTGCGCGGAGTAGGCGTATAATCTATTTCACTTTAACGGCCGTTTCCGTCAAACGTGTATTGGGCACTATTAGTCGCGAATCACCTACCTTCAACTCGCTATTCAGGGTTCCCACTGCCTCCAATGTCCCCTCCTCGCCATCAATCACAATCGTATCACCCATCTCTAGCTGCTCACGAATATAGTAGCCAGCCAGCGCATTGCGAGCCACATCACGTCCCCCCAAACCAAAAGCCAAAGCCACGCCAGCCACCACAATCGTTAACACATTGGTAACGATATTGGTCATAATGGAGGCATCTAAGCCCAATTGCTCTAAAACCACAATGACCACCATCACCACCAACAGCATATTGACGCCTTGTCCTACCTCTTGGTGGAATTCCACACCCATACCACTCATGGCTGCTTGTGTGGCCTTACCCAAGAATTGCGCCAGCAACACCCCCGCTGTCAAAGTAGCTAAGGCTGCCAAAAGGCGTGGTAAATAGGCAATCAAATTGCGTAACGGCTCTACCGCTGCTACTAAACCTAAACTCTCTAAACCAATCAACAGAAAGTTAAGAAAGACAATCCAAAAAATAATAAGTGACAGGAGCTCTGGGCCAGTTCGTCGGATTTCGGCCCGCGCCAAACCAGCCGAGACTCCGGTGCGTTTGAGCAAATCATCCAAACGCAATTTCTCCGCCAAGCGCTTCACCAAAGCTGATATCAGTCTGGCTAATATCCAGCCCAATATTAAAATCAGCAGTGATGTGAATAATTGCGGCAAATAGGCCACAGCGCTTAATACGATGTCTGTTAGCGCAGTTTGTATTGCTTGTAGATCAATCATATCGTTTATCTTCCAAATGAGGGTTATAGATTTTTTGAGCTACGGGCATGAGCATGGCTCTAGCCACAGTGCCAAAGCCAATAATGCCAAATCTGATAATCGTGCCAGCGAAGTCGCTCTGGCGAATACGCCGGATAAGACGGCGTTCAATGCGACCAGCAGTGGAAATATCAAGGCTGGGGGTCACAGTTCTCGTCAAACCAAGCTGTTTTTCCCATAAACTATCTACATAAGCCAATGCTTCTTCATTGTCTGCCAGATGAAGCAGAACAGCATTTGCCTCATCTTCTGCGAGTTGGCCAGCCACAAATTTTTGTAGGGTTTCGTGAGAGATGTGTACCATGATAGTTCAATGCCTTAACAATAGTGTCCTAATGTTCACTAATTGTTGATAGGGCTGCCACGACGGCGAGCCGAAACCACTAATCATCTCCAGCCAGTTGTCGATAAGCAACCCGAAGAGCTAAACGAGAACGTTGCGCTCTCATCTTTGCTGCGCTGATACTGATATCAAGCATCTGAGCAATCTCTTGATAAGAACGCTGTTCCAAGTCTTTTAGACGTATAATTTCAAATTCTTCCTCACGCAAATTGGCAATAGCGACTGCCAGTTGTTCACGTTGATTAAGCCGTTGCCACTCAGATTCAACGGTAACGGCCGTTGGTAAAAATTCTGCCATATCTTCGACACCTGTCTCAGAAACCTTAGGGCGACGGCTGCGACGGCGTAATTCATTCTTACTTGTATTGAGGGCAATGCGATATATCCAAGTTTTGAAGGAGGAACGTCCTTCAAAATCAGGTAACGCTCGGTAAACTCTAAAAAACACCTCCTGGGTTAAATCCTCAGCATCCTCCGCATTACCAGCAACATTATAACAAGCCCGCCAAACAAGTCGTTGATAACGATGAAACAGCTCGCGAAACGGCCGTTCATCCTTTAATCCTCGCGTTTGACATAAAGCAACTAAGTCATCGTCCGAAAGTTCTTCAACATAATCTGGGCGGATATTAACCGCCAACTGTTTTAAATAAAGTGAAAATACGCCGACTAATACATTGGTCTTCCAATGTTGTCGCAGCTTACCGCCTAAGGTATTCCAAAAGAAGTCGCGATTTACCATACCTGTTCCGATACATAAAATTTGGCTCTCCCTTGATAAGGAAATACAACATTTCCTATCACTCGTCAAATTGTACTCGAATCTATTGAATAGACACCTGGCATGAGTTGAAGTCACTTATTGCCATGCAGCCGGTTCAATTCAGCCTCAATCAATGAGCTATCCAATTTCGGGTAGAGGGGCTGGGGTCTTTGCAGCTTTTGGCCTGGGGGAAGAGAAGTAGGTTGCCAACGGCCGTTGCCCACCCTACCCTCATATACCAGCGCCTCATGCACCCGCATCTGCTCCTGATACGTTCTGACATGCAAACTGCCGAACAGACGATCCTGATATCCCAACAGATGATGTAACCTCTCAGTGCTATATGGCAAAAAGGGCGAAAGCAACAGCTTCAGCCAATCAATAGCCTGCAAAGCCACGTAGACGGTGGTTGCAGCAGCCGTTTCATCTTCACCTATCACACCAAACCAAGGAGCCTGATCCAAATAGGCATTAACCGCTCGGGCCAAGGACATAGCTTCTTGCAAAGCTGCTCTTAATTTTATTATTTCCAATTGATGACCCACCGTGTCAAAGCCTGATTTAATTTGGTCTAAAAGTTCCAGGTCAAACGGCCGTAATTGGCCCGGCTGTGGCACACGCCCCCACTGTTTATAGGCAAACTTCAATACACGTTGTACTAAATTTCCCCAGGCTGCCACCAGTTCCGTATTATTGCGCCGCACAAACTCTGCCCAAGTGAAATCTGTATCACGCCCTTCTGGCAGCATTGCCGCTACTACATAACGAATAACATCAGCATCATACCGCTCTAACACATCCGGCAACCACACAGCCCAACAGCGGCTCTTACTAAACTGCTTCTGCTCAATCGTTAAATATTCACTGGCGGGCACATCATAGGGCAAGTTCAGTGGTTTATCCCTGTTTTCTCCATAAATCTGGCCTAATCCGATCAGTTCTGCTGGCCACAGCACCGTGTGAAAAGGAATATTGTCCTTGCCTATGAAATAATAACTTTGTGCCGTTGGCTTATACCACCAATCGTGCCAAGCCTCTGGCTGTCCCTGGTTCTGGGCCCACTCCACCGATGCTGAAAAATAACCGATGATATTCTCGAACCAGATGTACAGCTTTTTCTCCTCCCAGCCAGCGAGGGGTACAGAGATACCCCAATCGAGGTCACGCGTGATGGGTCGTGCCCGTATTTCGTTGATATAGTGGCGGGTGAAGTTAAGAACGGCCGACCGCCAATGCCCACTTCTCTCCACCACAAAGTCTTGCAACTGATCTTGTAAAGCGGGCAGGTCTAGGAAAAGATGTTCTGTTTCCTTGATAAACGGTCGTGTCCCATCCGTCACACTGCGCGGTTCAATCAGATCAACCCCATCCAATAACGAGCCACAATCATCACATTGATCCCCGCGCGCCTCTTCATAGCCACATATCGGACACGTCCCTTCCACATACCGATCCGGCAAAAATCGTCCCTCCCTTTCTGAATAAAGTAACAACTGCTTTTGTGGAAAAATATATCCATTCTCATGCAAGCCACAGAAAAAATCCTGCGCAATTCGTTCATGATTCTCTGTATCTGTGTGCGTGAACAAATCAAAACTAATCCCCAAATCTCGCAACGACTCCAAAAAACGCTGGTGATACCGTTCAAATAGTTGGCGTGGCCCAATCCCTTCCCTATCTGCGGCAATCGTGATAGGCGTGCCATGCGCATCTGAACCAGATACCATTAACACTCGATTGCCTTGCAAGCGATGATAACGAGCCACAATATCGGCTGGCAAAAAAGTCCCTGCCAGATGTCCCAGATGCAAATCGCCATTGGCATACGGCCAAGCCACAGCAATCAAAATTGGTTTATTCATGATTGTTCTCCAAGAAAATAATTACATAAACACGTAATTACATCTCTCAATTGTTGGTACTGTAATAAGGGCGGTTGTTTGCTAGAGAAACAAAAACCGCCAGCGTGAGGCTGACGGTTGAGGAAGGCTGCCGGAGTTTGGTCTTAGGCGTGACCAACCCACGCTGGTGTGCCTCGTGTCACCAGCCACGGCAGCCTGCACATGACCATAGTTTGCAAAAGGATTAAGACTTTCATTGCAGGCTATCCTAGCATAGGCTAAATGAATCTGTCAATATGGGCGAGTATTGAGTATTGTGGGCAAGCGGCAATCTTGTGAGGGACCAGCCCATCGTTCAACTGTTGTGGAAAACGGCCGTCCACACAGCTCTCAGCATGGGGGTGCGGCCAGTTAGTAAGCTGTAAACACGAAAGAGCCGAGTGCTTAGCCAGATGAGCCAAGCTGCCCAAGCCAGTTGTACCAGAAGGCTGAGGAGAATTTGCCAAGGAGGAACGGCCGTAATCAAAGCCCGAAAAGGCATCAACAAGGGTGCAAAAATGGGTAGTGTCGTCAGCCAAACGGCCGTTGCCCCACTCGGATTCGGCAAAATAAAGACCACACCCAGCATGGGCATCAGCGATGCCAGCCGAATGAAAAATTGCAACTGAGTGCTTTCCGCTAAAGTAGGCAGCAAAGCGGCAATACACAACATCGTGCCACTATAAGCCAGGTAGCCCAGCAACACATAGGGAAGTGCTATAGCTATGAGGCCGGGTGGTATAGCCGCCGGCCCCAAACCATCAGGATTACGGCCGTATACCAGCAAGCCCACCAGCAGCGTCACACCTGCTTGCAAAAGCACCAATGTACTCAGCCCCAATAGCTTGCCGCCGATAAATTGCCCTGGCGTTGTGCTGGTAATGACAATCTCCAAAGCCCGCGCCTCCGATTCACGCTGAATAGCCCGCAGCAACAAGGCCCCACTGATGTTGATGAGGAAGGTGAAAAAGGCCCCGATAATGGCCGCTGCCGCCAAACGGCCCGTATCTAAATTTGGGGGCACAAAGTTGAAGGTGGGGATGGGCGGGCCATTGTAAGTAATGACAGTGGGTGTCTGCAAGCGTTGGCTCAGATTGGGGTCATCTAATTGATGGAGCAGATTGCGCCGCAAAAGCCGACTAATTGGACTGTCTGAACCCACAATAAGCTGGGCTTCCAAGCTATAACCCGTCATCTGGCCCGAATCAATATAATCTTCAGCAATGACATAATATCGCTCAATCTCGCCCAATCTCAGGGCCGCCGCTGCATCTTCCTCAGTGTGATAAGATGTCAAGTTTTGTTCAGAGGGAATGTCAACCAGGACTTGAGCATAATCCACAACACCTGTGGGCGTGGCAATGGTGTCATCCACTGTGAACACTGTTTCTACATCACCTAGCGGGCTGGCGGAAGCGGCCGTGCGCAAGCGCGGAAAGGCTCCCACAGCCGCAAAGATGCCCGCCATCACCGCCAGCGAGGCATAAAATGACCATTGGCGCAGATGAAAAGCTAATTCTTCACGGGCTACAGCTAAAAGTTTATTCATGAATTCCAAAAATTGAACAATGGAATAAAGAGTCTAATCACTCAACTACCTAATTTCCAAATCATCCTCTTCAACCACTGCCGGGTTTGAAAACGAGCGGCGTAGGAAACCATATTGGCACGCAGCAGGTAGCGCAATCCCCACAGACCTACAATACCTGATCCCCACAATAAAAGTTGACTCCAGATAATTTGCCAGGCGGGCACTTCGCTGGCCACAATACGAACCAGCAGAACGATAGGCGCGGTCAGGGGGATGAGACTGGTGACGATAGCCAAGGGTGTATCTGGGTTGCGGGGCAGGAAGTAGGCGGCGTAAATGAGAGCCAAACCTGTCGCCAAACTAAAGGTATTAAAAAGCTGCGGCCCTGCGCCGCCACTCACGCGCATCATGCCCGCCGCCGCCGCCATGATCTGATCTAAGACATAGGCCCCTAACAACATGCTAATGACCAGAGGGAGATGTTCCCAAGTGGTCAGTTCTTGGATGAGGTTGATGTTGAATACGGCCGTTGCCACCACTGCCGCCAACAATAAACCACTACCCCAAATAGCCAATTGCGACAAACCTACTAGTAACAAGCCTGTAAACTTACCTACGATAAATTGCAATGACGATACACTCGTCAGAATGATCTCAATCGTGCGCTGGCGGGACTCACTAGCAATGCTGTCATACATATAGCCAGAAGTAAACAAGCCAGCACTGCGCACCAAGTAAACTAAAACAAAAACCAACACCCAGTCCATTGTGTTTTCGCTCGTAAACTGCTCTTCACTCGTCAAGCTTTGGTGGCTGATCGCATCCTGGGCATAGTAGCGATGCAAAATATGCTCCGGCACTTGGGCTTGCACCTGCCGCCGCACCCAACCATCAAACATGGCCCGTACTTCTTCGCTGGGCGCCACATCATAGGTCAACACTACTTCTCCTGTCTGCCAATAATCGGGCGAAATCCAATAATAAGCCTGAATTTCGTCAGCAGCTAAGGCAACGGCCGCTTCAGCGGGTGTGGCTAGGGCGATCATAGGGACAGGTGAATCAGGATGGGCTTCAGGGTCAGTCAAAACACCGGATTCATCTATGATCCCTAACGGCAAAGGGCTTGTGGGCGGGACGACAGTACGCACTACAAGAGTGGCTATCAGGACAATGAGTGTTGGTACCGCGATGATAAAGAGAGGCAAGCCCACCGTAAACATCAAATAGCTGCGGCGGGTGATATTGCTCCAATAGGTGTGTCTAAAAATGAGCCAGGTACGATACATACACTTTAGGATTGCCGAACGACTTGCACAAAGATTTCGTCTAATGTAGGCATGGCTACTTCAAAGCGATCCAACGTGAAACGGCCGTTACTCGTCAGTGTGCGCAAAATAGCCTGCGGCTGGGCATCAGCCGCCAACGTTAAAAACCAATCGCTAGTGGTGCGCTGATCAATGTGCAGCACACCGGGCAAGGACTTATACAGCTCCCCACTACCGCTAATGTGCAACATATTTCGGGCAAATTTCCGCCGCACCTCAGTCACCGTGCCGTCTAACACCACCCGACCATGATGGATCATCGCCAGACGATCACACATCGATTCCACTAAGGCCATTTGGTGGCTGGTCATAATAACAGCTCTGCCCTTATTGCGGAACTCAAGAAAGATGTCCCGCACCAATTGGGCGTTAACTGGATCGAGGTTGGCAAAAGGCTCATCTATGACAAGCAGATCGGGATTGTGCAAAACGGCCGCTATCACCTGCACCTTTTGCGTCATACCCCGACTTAAATCCTTCACCTTGGTGCGCTCTTGATCGGCCAGTTCTAATCGCGCCAAAAAAACACGTGCTTGCGCTTTGGCCTCCCGGCGTGGCACACCTTTTAAGGAGCCAAGATGTACCAAGCAATCGAGTACGCGCATTTCAGGGTAAAGTCCCCGCTCTTCAGGCATATAACCGATCCGATCGACGCTATCCGGTTTAATTGGTTCGCCAAACACCTCAATTATCCCTGTATCAGGCTTGAAAATATCCAAAATCATGCGAATAATCGTAGTCTTGCCAGCCCCATTAGGCCCCAGCAAACCAAACACCTCGCCACCACGGACACGGAAACTCACATCCTGCACCGCTACATTTTTGCCAAAAGCCTTCCTTATTTTGTCCACTACCACCAGGTTCTTATTTGACATGACTGTAACAATAGCACAGAAAAGAGTATTGGTGAATGGGTACATAGGGTTTTCCGGATAGCAATTAATCAAGTCAGCACAGCTATGAATCGCGGGGACAAACCTGACACAGTTCACGGCCATCTCCTCCCTACTTGGTTAGGGTCGTCAGAGTTTGGCAACTTGGGTAAACTTGAATAGCTCTTTCGGAATTCTGGGAGGGATGGAGATTAGAAAAGGCAAACACAAGGAATAGCAAGAGAAGTTTTGTGTTTTGTTGTAGCCCCCGCACAGTCCCGAAAAATCTAAAAAGAGAGGATGAAGGTAACAGATGATGCAAATCCGAGGTGAAGTATGGGTGGTGTAATTGCCGCAGGCAGTAGGGGCACGGCCGCTGCTGGAGCTACTATTTTGGCACAAGGAGGCAATGCTGTAGATGCAGCAGTAGCCGCAGCTTTCGCTTCTTTCATAGCCGAAGTTGGCGTGGTTCATCTCGGCGGGAGTGGCATTGCCCATCTGTATGATGCTAGCAACGGCCGTTCCCTAGTCTATGATTTTTTCAGCAATGCGCCTGGTCTAGGTAGCACCTTTCCCGAAAAGCTAGATTTTGATGAGGTCACCATTGATTTCGGCAGCACAACTCAGAACTTCCATCTAGGGCGAGCTTCCGTAGCCGTGCCTGGTAATATCTTTGGCCTTTGCCAGATGGCAGCTGATTACGGTCGTTTACCTCTTCGCGCGCTGCTGCAGCCAGCCTTACAACTAGCTCAAGATGGGATTCATCTCGAAGCATTCCAGATAGACACTTGCAAACTATTGCAACCCCTCTACACGCACACAGCCGAAATTCGTCACATATTTGCCCCTAACGGCCGTCTCCTCAACAATGGCGATAAACTGTTTATCCCCAACTTGGCCAACACCCTCTTAGCCCTAGCAGAAGAGGGAGAAGCCCTGATACGAAACGGCCGTCTGGCTCAAGCCATTCTCACAGATCAACAAAGCAACGGTGGTCTCATCACGCCTATCGATTTAGCCGATTATACGGTGCGTAAACTCGACTCCATTCGTATCCCCTATCGGGATTGCGAAGTACTGCTACCACCCCTCTCATCCGTTGGCGGTATCTTCACCGCCTTCACCCTCAAGTTACTGTCTGGGCTCGAGATGCACAACCTCCACTATGGTTCCACGCGCCATCTACAATTACTGTATGAAGTGATGGCCGCTACTAGCCGCGCTCGCCAAATTTGGGACAGACAGCATGACATGATGCCCATCAGTGAGTTTTTAGATGATATCTTTATCGGCCGTTTTCACGAGGAAGTAGAACAATCACTATGGGCCAAACGGCCGTCATCCCTCGTGGCTGAAGCCAAAGGCCCTAATAACACCAGCCACCTCAGCGTCATAGACGACAGCGGGCTCGCCGTCAGCCTCACCACCAGTGCAGGTGAATCGGCTGGCTATGTCGTGCCCGGTACTGGTTTCATCCCCAACAATATGATGGGTGAAGAAGACCTACACCCACTCGGGTTCCACACCCGCCCTGCCGGGCAGCGTATTGCCACCATGATGACTCCAGCCATCGTCCTGAAAGACCAGCAGCCCCGCCTCGTTATGGGCAGCGGTGGCAGTGTGCGCATACGCAGCGCCATCCTGCAAGTCCTCAGCAACCTGCTAGACTTTGGCATGACCTTGCATGATACTGTGCAAACAGCCCGAGTCCACATCGAAAATGGTGTTTTGCAATGTGAGGCCGGCTTTAATGAGCAAGCTGTGGCCGAATTAGAAACGCTTGGTTATCCTGTCAATCGCTGGCTAAGTCGCAGCCTCTACTTTGGCGGTGCACATAGCGTGTCACGCACGGACAACGGCCGTCTGGCGGCTGCAGGCGATAATCGACGTGGTGGGGCAACGGCCGTTGTCTAGAGAAAGGCATCCCTCTTGACACGCTCTCGCGCCATTCTCATGCTGGCCTGTGCTGCTATACTCTTCAGCACCTCTGGCCTATTCGTCAAAATCATTACCATTCCCGCTCTAGCCTTAGTTAGCTCGCGCAGTATCATCGCTGCCATCGTCATCACTCTCTGGATACGCCGTCCGCAATTCACTTGGTCAGTCGCCCAAATAGGTGGGGCCATTGCCCTGGCTCTCACCCAAATCCTGTTTGTCTTAGCCACACGCCAAACGACGGCGGCTAACGCCATCTTCCTCCAATACACTGCTCCTGTTTATGTGGCCCTATTTGGCGTCTGGTTCTTGGGTGAACGCGCCCAAGGCTACGATTGGTTGACGATGGTAGCCATTGCCATCGGCTTTGTGCTGTTTTTCAATGAGAAGTTGTCGCCAGAAGGTTGGTGGGGCAATGTGTATGCCATTATGAGCGGCATCACCTTGGCCTGGCTGCTGCTGTTCATGCGCAAGCAAAAAGATGGTTCAACGGCCGAAACAATCCTGTTGGGCAACATTTTAGCTGCAATAGTGGGTTTACCCTCCCTGCTTACTGCGTCTCCTACCCCTGGCGATTGGGCTGGTATCCTCTTTTTGGGCGTGTTGCAGTTGGGCATCCCCTTCATTATGATGGCGGTGGCGATCAAGTGGTTAACGGCCGTTGAAGCCGTCCTCATTCAAACGTTGGAACCTATCTTTAACCCCATCTGGGTCTTCCTTGTCATTGGCGAAACGCCATCTTGGCTGGCTTTAGCTGGTGGGCTGGTTGTATTGGTCGCGGTGACAGGTCGGGCGGTGTTGGCAGCGCGGGAGGGGTATGGACGGAATTAACACAGAGGGAGTTTGGGGGCAACGGCCGTTGAGCACCCACATCCAGTGCCTTGCACCTCAACGCCCGCATTTCAGCGGTGCGCGACGATAATTTGATTTGGTTATACTTGGAACGCACCAGAGCTACGACTAAAAACCAAGTTCTGGGCATCCACTGCAAATGCTTTGTTAGGCAAAACTTAGATAATTTGGCGGGGCATAGAAGCCTCGTTTCTTAAGGGGAAGTGGTGACTCTTCAATACAAAGTTGGCGCAAACGCTTCATTTTTACAGCAGATTTCAAAAGAAACATCGGCTCAGACAATGATCCTGCCTCGATTGTCCAACTGGGCGGTACTTGTTTGGCTTGTTCAGCTAACAACTCAATGATGGCTGCTGCCAAGGCAAATCTTACGGGGTCTTCCGAATTAAATGGAGGCAACACCTCAAAACGCGGATTATCTCGTAAAAATTGTTGAATTAAGCTTCGCAATTGTAACGCTTCTTGAGCTAAGGCAGCCTCAACAATTTGTTCAACTATCTCCATAAATCGTCTCCCATAAATCTAAGAAAGCGTATTGGGCTTTTAATTCATTGCCTGGTATCAAATAAGGAATGACGCTTTCCCAAACAGCATCCTGAGTCCCAGACAACTCCTGTAAAAGAAATGAAGCGTCTGCAATGTCTACATCATCACGCCATGCCGATAACTTCATGGCTAATAGCTGGGCTACAGAGGGCCGTTTAATAATAATCCCAGGCGCGGCAAATATAACGGGGCCTTCACTGAGACCAACTAAATACCCCTTTGCGCCATCATTTAACCAATCATCAGGCCAAGACAATTCTTCGGCAACTTGCTCTACAAGCATACGGACATTTCTTGCCGTTGGCGGTGAGATGATCATGGCATCAACATCATGTGTCATAGGACGCATGTTATAAGCTAAAACCATTACAGCACCACCAACAGCAATAAGTTCAATGGGAGCATCGTTAAGCAGAGCAAGTTCTCCTAACCGTTTTAGTGCTAGAATAATTTCTGCTTTACTCAAGAGGGTCATGAATTAAGTATACCATATGCATCCATAATAATAGCCAATCTAGTCAAGATAAGGCTGAGAAATCAACCATGCTTCTGCATCATTGGGATAACGAAAACGGTAAATTTGTAGATGTGAAAACTCCTTTAGGTATACAGGATACTTTGTGCGTTTAAGTTTGTAAGACTTGAGTGAATGGCGAATGCCAGACCAGGCACGCTTCAAACTCATTCGATTCCCCGACCAAGTAGGATTCTGACTCAGCCACAACCTAAGATTGCGACTGACTACTTGAAATAATACACGATAGAGTGGATAGTCAAGCCAAATGATAGTATCAGCGCATTGCCAAACAATATCACGTTGAGCGTCAAAGTTCCCGTCAAGTACCCATGTTGATTCATTGGTCGCAGCGTCCACACGTTCAACTATACTTTCTGTCGAAGCGGTTTGCCAGTCTGCCTCCCAATAAAAGGGGTCGGTTGCAATAAAGGGTAAACTTGTTTTTTGGGAAATTCGAGCTGCAAAGGTTGACTTACCAACGCCTGAACAGCCTATGATCAAAATTTTTGCACTGAGCCAACCAGAATTTGTGTTGCCTAACGAAAAAGGATTGATGCGGCGCGGATAATAAGGCAGAAAGTTACAATAGCCAACAAGGAAGCCGCCGCATAATGGGGATTAGGAAATGCCTTCGTTGGACTAAGCCGATGAATCAGTGATCGTTTCTTTGGGGCTTAAGCTGTAGTTATGATGACAGATTAACCGACAAATGTACCACAAGAGAACGCCTCACATCAGCTTGCCCTGCCGACTGGTAGTCAGGCGGGATCAGTTGCATTGGATGTTTGGCGGCGCCAGCCGCCCCAAGGCCACTGACTGATTCGGCCGTTTCGTCGGGCGGCGCAGACGTCCGACGCTCGCTTCACCTGCCGTTAGGTCAGGTGCTAGCTTTGTTGGGGCACAAGCGTAGATGTCTGGTTAGCGGCGTTCTAGTAACCGTTTCCAAAATGGTCTACTTTCAGGTTCATCGCCGCTTACAAATGCTCCACTAGGATGCAGATTCAATTCAGCAATTTCTGTAATACGTTTTAGAGCGATTCCATTCTGTTGCTCAAGTGCAAGAGGATGGTTCGTAGCTTCAAGTTCTATAAACGGTACGACGCCTATTTCACGAGTATGCGCAAGCGTTTTTAAATTTAAAGTATCTGGATAACCTGGAATTTTGCATGAGAGCCAACCGAAATATGGTTTATCGTGAAAACGTGTCTGCTTGTTCCAGTTTTCAGTTACACGATCAAAACTATCTCGACTGAGTGACACCCAAATTGAGTAAGCAAATACATTATCTGAATCGATGATTGGAATTTCAATATTGCCTCTCAAGAAAAAATGTTCATTCTTGATAACACAAATATCTTGCCCTAGCTCGCTATTTGGCTCCTTAGCCAATGCCTGAGACCAGTAGACTGGCGCAGGGATTGAATAAGATAGTGGAAGTTCGTCATGATACTTGCCACATGAACTGCAATGAAATCCAGATAATGCCATCTGACCTCGTCTAGTTGAGCTTGTCGCCCCGTTTAATTGCATAAGCCGCAGAATCTGTGAGCAATTTTGTCGGCTTAATGCGCTTGTTGGAGTGGCGATCTACAGATTAGTCAAGCCTAAAATTATATTTAGCTGCCCCAACAGCCGAATCAGCTTGCCCTGCCGAACGAAGGGAGGCGGGATCAGTTACATTAGATGTTTGGCAGCGCCAGCCGCCCCAAAGCGACTGACTGATTCGGCCGTTTCAGCCGTGTTGGGCGTCCGCCTGATGAATATTCGCGATTTCAAGAGTGGATGGCTGGGATGCCATATTGTTCTGAATTTTGTGCCAAACAGTACGACCTAACAGATCAAAACTGCCGATTGTGATTATACAAGCCAAAATTGCAACACCAGCTTCGCGATATTGTAAAAGGTTCAAATGTCTTAATAGAACAAGACCAATACCGCCGCCACCCATGAACCCAAGCACAGTTGCAATTAGGATATTTATATGGAAACGTTTAAAGGCTAGGCCTGGAAAGTAAATCTTGAAGAGGAGAGGCCATTTCAAGGAGGTGTGTTGTTGGGCATATTCTGAATAGTCTACTATTAAGACCGCAGTTGAAAATATGACGAGCGCCAGCACACCCGCAGTAGGACAAAGACCGGCTAAAACGGTTGCAGGAATTGTAAAAAATAACGGATGAACAGCGCGGACAACAGAAAGAAGGGGCTGTAGAAAAAAATTAAATCCACGGCTCCAGAACGAAGAAGGGCGAGCACTAAAGTAAGTAAATGGGATGGCTAGAATAGAGCTAATAGTTGTAGCAAGAAAAGCAATCTGAAATGTTTCCCACATTTGTACCGCTACACTAGGTTTGCAGATTATATTGACATAACGAGATATAGGTAAAAAAGTACATTTATAATGAAATAGTGGCAGCATAGCCCACCTTGAGGTAGAAGATGGTTGACCAAAACTACTCTACCCAAGAGGTGAACTATGCGGTTGCCAATAGTATGTCTAGACCAACGATTGCGCTACTATCTGAACCTGTTTAGAGGCTGCTTTAGCCAACCACAGTACAAGTATTTCGTGACCATACTGCTGGGGTTGATGCTGTGCCAAAGCGGACGAAGCTTGTCGGGATTGATGCGGCAGGTCAACAGTAGGGTCAGCCTATCGGGAGCGAGTCGATTTATGGGGCAAGCCCCCTGGCAAGCAGAGGACTTGGCCCGGACATGGCAAAAGCATTTTCAGCAAGAGATGGCCGTGCAGGTAAGAGCCGCACATGCCCGATTACGCCGTCGGCAGAAAAAGAAACGAGGACGACCTAAGAAAACCGTAGTGACAGGTTATTTGATAGGGGACGACTCGACGATGAGTAAACGGCGTGGCAAAAAGATGGGCGGCTTGGGACGACACTACTCGGGTAGCGAGAAGAAAACAGTCACTGGGCATAGCTTAGTGCAAGGGTTATATCTCTTGTTGGGTCGGCGTTGTCCCTTGGCACCCAAAATGTATCGACAACAGGCTGTTTGTAAAGCAGAAGGGGTGACTTTTGCTAGCAAAGTGGACATCATGGCCGAGATGATCAGCAGTTTTGAGCCGATGGTCGGTACATTGACACATGTCCTGTTGGATAGCTGGTACACTTCCAAGCGCATCTGGAAAGTGGCTCGTGAGCGCGGGTTTCTCATCACCAGTGGCTTGCGTTGCAATCGGTCGTTGCGTATTGAAGACCCTGAGACAGAGAAAGGTTGGTATTGGCAACGGATAGATGAGTATGCGACCACTTTATCTGAAGCTGATTGGCAGTTGGTAACCTGGCCTAGCCAACAGGGGCAGCGTCAAGTCTATGTCCATGTGGTCTCCACTCGTATTAAGAAGTTGTATCGTTGCCAACTGGTCATTGCTCGTGGGCTGTGGCAAGATGATGAAGAGGAAAAGACTATGTATTGGGCTTCTTCTGACCTGACTGCTGACTTGGATACCTTGCTGTCTCATATTGCCACCCGCTGGGATGTGGAAGTTCTCTTTGCTGATACCAAGGAACTACTGGGTTTGGACCACTATCAACTGATGTCAGCTAAGGCCATTCTCCGCTTCTGGACGCTGGTCATGCTGGCCTACACCTTTTTGGACCAGGAACGTGACCGTTATCAAAGACAAAGTGACCAGCATATTACTATTGGTGATGCCTGGCGGCAGGTTCAGCGTATTCATTGGCGTCATTTCATTGATTGGATTCATCAGCGTTTTCGCTTTGGCCTCGAGCCTGCCGACTTATACCTGGTACTCACCGGAGCGAGCCTCTGAGCGATTTCTGCAAAGATAGTGCCGCTACTTCTCGGCTGGTTTTATCATCAAAAAAAATGGGGTTGGCTAAAGCTGTAATTGTGACAATAAAGTTCTCCTGCCTGCGGGGATCAGCAATGCTATCAAAATCAATAATTGCCAGAAATGAATAGACAAAGAAAAACAAAAAACCTAACCAAAACAAAATCTTCGCTCCATTTTTTATTCTGGTTACTTGTGTTTGCCTATCCATCTTATCTCCGGTTCTAGTCGGTACTACATTAAGTTTGAATCAGCCGCCTAACGGCCGAATCAGCTTGTCCTACCGAACGAAGGGAGGCCGGGGTCAGTGGCATTGGATGTTTGGCGGCGCAGATGCCTGATGAAACGTTTTTTATCCGTAAAAAATCCCAGTTTTTCAACAAGAGCATACATTATTCTTGCTTCATTGCAATAATGCGACTTATGCAGAGCGAGAGCGGCGTTGGCAATGTGTTCTTCTCTCCAGCAGATTGTCATTCGGTCTGGCAAAGCTTAATGCTGAACAGCTACTTGGTCAATGTGAGGTCGGCGATCATGAGGAGGAAGACGTTGGTTTCGAGCTGATTGTACGTCGTAGCCGGCGCTTCGGCCCAGGCCACCACTTCACGGCCGTTTTCCACCTTGGCCATAATAAAGCCCCAAATCTCCACGCCATTCCCATTGGCGTATGAAAAATCAGCCCGCTGCCAAGTAGCGCCACCCAGAGGCAGCAAATAAGGGTCTTCAGCCTCATACGCATTGACACCTGCACCTGCATCACGAACCAGCGCGGCCAAAACCTCACTGCTCTCCAAGGTGGCTGGCTGGGTGCGTAGGGCCACAAAGGTATCCTTATTAGCTACAAAACGCTGCCAGCCACTATATTCCTGAAAAACAAAATCCGAAGGCTGGGCCACTGTATAGGCCTCAAAATCCACCTTGGCCCAATCGCCTGGTTGCAGACCAAAGCCAGCTTGGGCAAATTGCCAACTGGCCGCCATCATTTGCATGGCGGCCACAGTTGTGGCTTCATCGGCCGTTTTTCCATCCACATCCACCACATAGCCCACACCATCCTGGACAAAGGTCATAAAGACGCCCGTATGGGCTGTGCCATCTTCCTTGGTGTAGCCGTAGGCCGTGCGCTGGGCATTAGCCCCCGCAATGGTCAGGCTCTCCTCAAATAGCACATCCACTGCCCCAAATTGGACCAATGTCTGCTCCTTCAACACCTCCGCATTAATCTCTCTGTCCACATTGGGATAAAGCGTGATTTGCAGGAAAGTTGTGCCGCTAAGGTTGGCCGTATAGAGCAAAGTATTTTCATAACGGGGAGCAAACCAGTGGTCGGGATAGAGGAATTGGAAGCCAAGATAGGGGTCGAGGTAGGCTTTGTGAGCGGGCACAATGCCGCTGTTTTGGATGGTGAGGTCGGTGAAGGCAGCGGCCGTTTTGCCCACCACATTCTCGGCTCGGAAGCCTAAGAAGTAGTTGGCATCGGGCAAGGGCGACCATTCATAGTAGAGACGGCCGTTCTCATCAAAAAACAGGGACTCACCCACATCCCGGCTAATTTGCGCCGCCTCATCCAAGAAAAAGGTGTAGACCTGGAACTCGTCCCCCGGCTGAGGCAAAATTTCGGCAGGCGCTTCAGCCTCGTCTGCCGACACGCCCCAAACCCGTGTCATCTCGTTCGTTTTATGGTCAAAAACGATATTGGCTTCAAAATAATTAGCATCGGCAGCACGGCGATAGCGGCCTTGTACAGTGAAAAGGCTGCTGCCCAACTCTGTGGGCCACATCACCACAAATTGGCCGGTGTCCGCAGCATCATAAAGGTAGGTCACGTCGGTGTTCCAGACGAAAAAGTCATCATGAACGCCATCGCGCCACTCCACAATTTCCGTGCCATCAGGCAAATGGGTGGGTTCCGGCACAAGATTGTCATACTCCACCAAAAGTCGGCTGCCATCATCCAAATACAGCCCAGCCATTAACACCACATTTTCAATATCACGCCCCACAATCTCAAAGTCGAGATAGGCGGGCTGCTGTACCCCCACGACATCACGCAAAACATTGGGGATATGGACTTCGGGCGCGACCACATCAGCCAAACCAAGGCTGTGATAGCTGTTGAGGAAACTGTCCCAGATAGGCATTTGAGCCACCCGACTATAGTTGGCATCATAAAAGGTGCCATTACGCGGGAAGTAGATGGCGATGCCCCGGCTATGTTTGAAGCCACTGCCCTGTTCATGAGCCAATACGGCCGTTTCCACCCCCTGCATCACCGCTTGAGCCGCACTGGTAACGGCCGTATCAGGGCTGCGCTGGGCCAAAATAGAGGCAAAATGATGTAAATCTACGGCGGCATAGCGATCAAACTCATCGGCATAGACGCGGGCAAAGGCTTCGGCCCCACTGCGGGCATCACTCACAGTGCTGGCCAGGAAGGTGGGCTTAGCTGTGAGGCTGTTGGCCAATAGCTCGGTAGCATAGGTGAGGGCAGGTAGTTGGACCAGATCAACGGCCGTCATGGTCACAAAGTCATCCGGCTCAGCTTGCGTGTAATAGCTCATGAAGTCGCGGACCATTTGCCCGGCCAAGATGCTGCCATGTTGTCCTGGATTGGCGTAAAGATTTTGCAACAAGGCCGTATAATCCCAGCCTTGCCCCGGCGTTAGCTCCTCTGAACCCACGGCATAGTCAGCGAAGGGCTGCACGGCCTGGAAGACCTCCAGTTGTCCCATGAGGCAGGCATCGAAGCCGATGACATCGAGGCGGTCCACGCCGTTTTGGGCCAAAGCCTGTTGCAAAGCCGATTGTAGATCAGGCAGGGTGATGTGATCGGCCGTGTCAGGCCCACCCGTTTCAGACACACCCACATCGCTGTCAAAGGCAATCCCGTTCCAGCCTGCCCCATGATCCCAAATGACGAGAGCATAGCGGTTAGCAGGGTAGTTGCGGATGCTCCAGCCAATGAAGTCGGCCAGAGCCAGCGGATCGCCCATATTGATTTCACCTAGTTCGGCTACAAGCTCAGATGTGATGAGGTTGGGGTCTTCGTCGGCTGTGATGAGATAGCGACGGCCGTCTGTCCAATCTCCCTCGCCACTGCTTTCGCCCAAGGCCCGATCCATTTGCACCACAACGTTCACCTTGTCGGCACGGCCCGCTGCTTCCATTTCGTTGAGATCGAGCAAGCCAGCCAACTCCAGGTTATTATCAGCATCAAGGTAAACCATCACCGTCCAATCAGACAGTTCAGGGGCAAAGGTCGGCGATGGCAAGGGTACAGGGGTAGGACGTGGTGTGGGAGTGGCTGGCAGAGGGGTGACAGTGGGTTGGAGGGTTGTGGGGTTAACGGCCGTTGCGCTCAGAGTGGGCAAAACGGCCGTGTGGGACGATTCAAACATATCACAAGCAGACAACAGAAAGAGGAAGCCCACAAGGCGCGAAATTTTATTGATGAATCGGATCATACCCGTTTTTTATCACGGATGAGGGGATAATAGCAATTTTTGGAAGCCAGCCTGTTCAATATTATGATCTGAATCAGCCAGCAGCCACCAATATTGCCATGTTGACAATATCAATGTTAGGTCATAACGGATTGGGAATCGCTAATTTTAATCTCTAATCGCTGCCTTCGGTAGATTGTCGGTGGTAATGTCGCGTAGACGCGGGTTTTGGGCATCACGGGGAGAGACAAGGGGGGCGGTGATGCCCCAGTCGAGGCCAATATCGGGATCGTTCCAGGCCACGCCGTTTTCATCACGGCCGTTATAATAATTGTCCACCACATAGGTATGAATGGCATCGGTGAGGGCCAGGAAGCCATGAGCCACACCAACGGGAATAAAGAGGCCAATTTGGTTGTCATCCCCCATTTCAATCAGTTGGGTGTGACGGTACGTGGAGGAAGACGGCCGTAAATCCACCAACCCTGCTCGAATCTGCCCCCTCTGTACATACCAATAATCCACTTGCTCATGATGATAATGCAAACCCCGCAGCACCCCCGCTTTGGAGTCAGAACGGTTGGTCTGGATAATCTCCCAACTGCGTTGCGGAAACCACTCCTTGCGAAATGTCTCCATAAAACGGCCACGTTCGTCACTAAATTCTTGTAATTGCACAATGTAAACACCAGAAATGAGTTGGGACTCTTGAATGAAGGGCATAAACTATACTAGAGCAATTACGTATATGAACATTCAGGGTAACTTATACAAGGGTTAATTTTCACCCTCACCCCAACCCTCTCCCTCAAGGGGGAGGGCCAGGGTGGGGATTGGTCTACCTTTATAGTTAACTTCCATTTACGTAATCACTCAATTGATCAGACTCAACGCCAAATAAGATTAGGCTCGAAGAAAATTGCTGATAAAAAACCAAAGATTAGCGGGGCGTTCAGCCAAGCGACGCACAAAATAAGGATACCAAGCCGTGCCATAAGGAACATAAATCCGCATCTTGTAACCTTGCGCCACCATACGCTCTTGCAATTCACGACGAACGCCAAACAGCATTTGGAATTCAAATTCATCTGGCCGAATCCCCTGACTTTGCCCAAAGGCAGTTGTGGCTGAGATCATTTTCTCATCGTGGGTCGCTATACCTACATAAACACCATTCTGTCGCGCCTCGTGGCTCAATAGCTGCTGCATCAAACGGACGAAATTAGCATCAGTATCCGCTTTGGCGGCAAAGGCAATTTCAGACGGCTCGGCATAAGCACCTTTGCAAAGTCGCACCCAAGCCCCCTCTTCTATCAGGCGATTCACATCTTGCTCGGTGCGATAAAGGTATGACTGCATAACCACGCCCACATTATCAAAACCATCCTCATCCCTCAAAGTACGATAGAGATCGAGAGTCGTGTCTAGCACTGCACTCTCTTCCATGTCTACACGGATTTTGTTTTGGTACTCACGAGCACGATTGAGAATGGTACGCAGGTTATTGAGGACAAGATAGGTGTCCAGTTTAAGGCCCAATTGGCTTGGCTTGACAGAAATATTGGCATTCACACCACTTGCCTGGATGGCATCTAGCAAATTGAGAATTTCATCACGAGCAGCCAGGGCTTCATCGGCCGTTGACACACTTTCACCCAGGTAATCCATGGTGACAAGCATCCCCCTTTGATTCAATTCATGTGCCGTGGCAATGGCATCGGCCGTAGTCTCACCAGCCACAAAGCGATTAGCTACCTGTTGTGCTATAGGAAGGCTGCTGATAGCTTCCCGTGCCCAAACGGCCGTTGACAAATAGAGCAACAGTGAACGTAACCATCGTTCACCATACTGAGACAGCAAAGCGGCCATTATCGCAAACCCAATAAAAAATGGACCTATCCTCTTCATCTTCTTCATGACCACTTCATTTTACAAGCAAACAACAAAACGTAAAACTCATTGCAACGCTTGCTTTATAATGGAATTATGCCTTCCCTCATGATCATCATAAAATAGTCACCCATAATGATACAGGGGCAAGACAGAGATGCTTAAAGCCGATCTCATTCGACCTCGCCTTATGATACGGGGCGACCAGCTAAAAACGAAGCAATTACCAGCCAACTATCAATGGCTGTCTGTCGCTGGGGAGCTAATAGGCTTAATCCAACAACATATGGGACATGCACGGGCTAATCTAGATGAAGCCTTGCGGGATTATGAGGGAGATAGCGTGGATTATGCGATTATACGTGGCTTAACGGCCGTTCTCGTCAATCGCGCCACCTTCGATAACCAACCAGCCGTTAACCCTACCGAACTACGCCAAAAACTCTTCGCGCAAGGCCCCATCACCAACAAGACAAATCTATTCCAAACCAAAACCCGCAAGCAGCTTATCCGCGAAATGGCCGCAGAATATCAACTCTCCCCACCCCAAATCGAAACCGCCCTCTTTGCTGACCTGTTTGAAGAGCAAGTTTTGCAAGATGTGGGCGATCCCATCACCCCTAAAGAACTGATTGAACGCTACAACCTAGAAATCGCTAGAGGCGTACTCTACTGGGCTAAGGAAGTACAGCTCCATGTCGAAGATGGCTATCGTGAAATCTTTCGGTACATCAAATTAATGAAATTGATGCATACCATCTATCCAGCCTCAAAAGGGTATGACATTGTGCTGCATGGCCCTATCTCCCCCTTCGTCACCTCTACCATTCGTTATGGTCTGCAATTTGCCCGCTTCATGCCTGCCCTACTGCTGTGCCAAAACTGGCACATGGTGGCCCAAGTACGCCCGCCTCACGCCGACAAATTCATACAGTACGCCCTAGATAACAGCACAGAACTACGCAGCTATTTCAAAGGATCAGCAGGCTTTGCCAGCCAGTTAGAAGCCAGCTTTGCCGCCGAGTTTGAGGCTAAATTCAACCAAACAGAGCGGGTATGGGAATTAGCCTATGAAAATGAGATGATCCCACTAGGAGATACCGTGATGATTCCCGACTTCTCCTTCACCCACCGCAAAAACGGCCGTCGCGCCCTACTAGAAATCATCGGCTATTGGCATCCCAACTATGTGCGCCGCAAATTAGAGAAAGTGCAACAAGCAGCTCGCACCGACCTTATCCTGCTTGTTTACGAAAGTGCCAATGTCTCTGCCGAAGCCTTCGAAGCTGTCTCATCTGGCGAAGTGCTCACCTTTAAAAACAAGCCCGTACTCAAAGACGTATTAGCGGCCGTAGAACGAAGCGCCCAATAAGCCGCAATCTCCGCCGGGAGCTTAGCTTCTGAAACGAAAGCCGATCAAATAAGGATACAATAGCCTGATGATACAAAAAATATCCTCCCTTTGTGGTTGCTATCTGTTCCTCATACTCCTCATTGTGCCACCAGCAGTGGCTCACCCCCCAGTAACAGTGGATGGTTCCTCATTGGCAAGTAAGCATCTTGCTGCTTGTGACCCAGATGGCATACAAACCAGCGGGGCCATTTACCGCATCTGTGTTCCCAGCAACTGGAACGGCGATCTTATCATCTACGCCCACGGCTACGTCTCCGCCACTGAACCCGTCGGCATCCCTGAAGACCAAATCAGCATCGGTGGCAACTCCATCATAGACCTCGTCAACCTGCTTGGCTATGCTTTTGCCACCACCAGCTATAGCAGCAACGGCCTTGCCATCCAAGAAGGCATCGCTGATATCATCGATTTAACCACCATCTTTGAAAATCAATATGGTAGGCCCAACCAAACTCTTTTAGCCGGTGTCTCCGAAGGCGGCATTATCACTACCCTCGCCATCGAACGACACCCTGAATACTTTGATGGCGGCTTAGCCATGTGTGGTCCTTATGGTGACTTTGCTCAACAAATCAACTACTTTGGTGACTTCCGTATCCTCTTTGACTACTATTTCCCCGGCTTCATGCCTGGCGATCCCACCAACATCCCCCAAACACTCATGGATGACTGGGACAACCATTACGCCACTATCATAGAACCAGCCATCACCAACCCCAGCTATGCTTATACCACGACCCAACTTCTCACCGTCGCGGATGCCCTCTACGCCCCTTCTCCTTCCATCACCAACACCGCTACTATCGAGCGGCTACTCTGGTACAATGCCTTCGCCACCAATGATGGAACCATCAAGCTGGGAGGACAGCCCTTTAGCAACACCCATCGTCTTTACAGCGGCTCCGAAAATGATATTGCTCTCAACACTGGCGTGACCCGCGTCGAGGCCGATCAGGACGTTCTGGATGAAATGAGTGCCAATTACCTCACGAGCGGCCAAATCAGTCGTCCTATTGTCACGCTACATACCACCGCTGATCCAGTTGTTCCCTACTGGCACAGCCCTCTCTACGCCAGTAAAATCAGCGACGCCACCCTATATGACCACTTTCAAGCAACTCGCTATGGTCACTGCTTTTTTACGGTGGAAGAGGTATTGGCCGCATTCGGCCGTTTACTGGAACTTACCAATCAACATCAACTTTATCTACCCTTGATAGTGCGAGAAGAATAGGCCCAAGCGTTAGACGGCCGTTCCCCCATGTGCTACAGTTTCGCCCTCATGACCAAACATATGAAAAAAAGAGTTATCCTTTCCGTGTACGATAAAACCGATCTGGTTGAATTTGCCCAAGCTCTAGTCACTTTAGGTTGGGAACTCATCGCTAGTGGCGGCACTGCCAACTCGCTGCGCCAAGCCGGCTTGCCTGTGCTAGCAGTAGCTGAGGTGACAAAGGCCCCAGAAATGCTCGGTGGCCGTGTCAAAACCCTGCATCCTGCCGTTCATGGTGGCATCCTGGCCCGCAATCTCGCCAGCGATCAGGCAGATCTGGCCGCGCAGAATATTCAAATGATAGATATGGTTGTCTGTAATCTTTATCCCTTCACCCAAGCCATCGCTCGGGCCAACGTCAGCCTAGCCCAAGCCATCGAGCAGATAGACATCGGTGGTGTGACCTTATTGCGTGCGGCGGCTAAGAACTTCGCCCGGGTGATTGTGGTCTGCCAAACGGCCGATTACACACCCACTCTCACTGCTCTACAAAACAACAGCCTCGATGAAAATCACCGACGCAAACTTGCCAGCAAAGCCTTCGTCCACACCCGTGATTATGACACAGCTATTGCGGCCTATCTCAAAGAAGTCATTGAGTAATTGGGGAAGTGCCAAACACCAACCCTCCAGTTGCTCCGAAACCTATGTCCACAATTGACCTCCAACTTCGTTATGGCATGAACCCACACCAAACCCCCGCACGCGTCTTTATGCAAGAGGGTATATTACCATTTCAAGTGCTCAACGGCCGTCCCGGCTATATCAACCTTCTCGACGCCCTGAATGCCTGGCAGCTTGTGCGTGAACTCAAACAAGCCTTGGGTCTACCCGCTGCCGCTTCCTTCAAGCACGTCAGTCCGGCAGGAGCGGCCGTTGCTGAACCCCTCAGCCAAAGCCTCCGCCAAGCCTGCTTCGTTAGCAATATAGAGTTATCATCACTAGCCTCAGCCTACGCCCGCGCTCGTGGTGCTGATCGCATCTCCTCTTTTGGTGACTGGGCCGCCCTGAGCGATGTAGTAGACGTGCCTACAGCCGAACTTTTGCGCCGTGAAGTGTCCGACGGCGTCATCGCCCCCGGCTACAAACCGGCAGCCTTGGACATCTTGCGAACCAAAAAAGGCGGGGGCTACCGCATATTGCAAATTGACCCCGATTATGAGCCGCCAGAGATAGAAACTCGGCAACTATTTGGGGTGATGATGGCCCAAAAAAGAAATACGGCCGTTCCTACTCCCGCTGACCTCACCCACATTGTCACTGCCAAAAAGGTACTCCCTCCATCGGCCCAGCGCGACCTTATCGTGGCCCTCATCGTCCTCAAATACACCCAATCCAACTCCGTTTGCTATGCGAAAGATGGGCAAGTTATTGGGACCGGTGCCGGACAGCAGTCACGCATTCACTGTACCCGACTAGCAGGCACTAAGGCCGATACATGGTTGCTGCGCCAGCACCCACGAGTGCTAGAACTACCATTTGTACCCAAAATCGGCCGTTCCCAACGTGACAATGCCATAGATCAATATCTCCTCGACGAACTCACCCCCGCTGAAGAAACCATCTGGCTGCAAAACTTCACACTTGCCCCCATCCGCCTCAGCCGCGAGGAAAAACAGGATTGGTTGAACCAATCCTCTGGCATCAGCCTTGGCTCCGATGCCTTTTTTCCCTTCCGTGACAGTATAGACCGTGCCCAGCGAAGCGGCGTCAGTTACATTGCCCAACCTGGCGGCTCTATCCGCGACGATCTCATCATCACCGCTTGTGATGAGTATAGTATGGTAATGGCCTTAACCGAAACACGACTATTTCATCATTAACAAAATCTATGGACAACACATCTTTTGTCACTCAAGCAACTTTAGTTATGCCTCCTGGTTGTCACAGAAAGCCCAATCTGTATCCTTGTTCAAACTCCCTGGTTAAAATTGGTAGCCAGCTTTGAGCATGGTACAATAAAAAATACACAAAAATTGTACAAGTGATAGGGCATATACATGAGCGAAACATACAAAGTAGTCAGTGTAGAAGATGATAATCTGATCTATGAATTAATCAAAGCCACCCTGCAGCCTTTACCCATCACCTTGCACCATGCTAAAAATGGGCCTGATGCTGTGAAATTGGCCACAGAGGTGGAACCAGATGTTTTGATTTTAGACATCAATTTGCCAGGTATGCACGGCTGGGAAGTTTTGAAGGAGCTTGTTTCCCAAGAGATGAAATTTCGGGGGGTCATCATGCTCACCGCCCAAACTGGTGCCACCCATCGCGTCATCGCCCACTTACAAGATGATGTGACCCATTTCCTGGGCAAGCCATTTGACCCGCAAGACTTGCGTGAGGCAGTCGAACAGGCTCTTAAGCTTAGGCCCTAGTACTCTGACAAACTTCTATTGTCGGACAAAAGCGATAGCTTCTGCAAGGTGCGCCGCGCTGTCTTATCCGTCAATAGGTGTTTGGCACACCACTAGTTATCCGCCACAACCTCAAATTCCAAGATTTTTGATTCTGCCACCATATGCCCAGTGACATCATAAACAAACACGGCCCAAATATAGTGGGCAGGCAATAGTCGGTTAGGTATTTTGTAATGAGAATTTGACACTTCCACGAAGTCAAGTATGGTCGCGTTATGCGTCTCGTTAACCAACCAGACACGATAATGATCGGCCGTTTCCTGGGCTTCCCAATCCAATTTTATCGTTTCTGTACTGGATATGATGGCACCAGGTTGCGGAATCAACAAGGACAAGTCACAATCATTTTCCTCACCAACCACCTCAAATCGCGCATATTTTGACATAACAGCTATCCGGATATTAGCCCGATTAAAAGCAGTTACTTGCCAATGATAATGACAGTTGAGGCGGGGTAAAACGGCCGTTACCTCATTATCTATCACCCGCTCGCTCACAAACACCGTCGCCCCCTTTTCTGGAGCCAAATACACCTCATAAGCTACCGCCTCAGGATGCAAATGCCACCTCAACTTAACCATACCCGTAGCCCCACTGGCTACTGTCTTCTGGGGCAAGTCCACCTTGCCTATAGGCCTAATCGCTCGCAGAGCATTGTCTAGCAGAAAAAGTGGTTCAATCTTTAATACTTGCTGATCTGCCACGACAAACTGTGAAATTCGAGAGGTCTCCTCAGTCATAAATTGCAACAGCATTTCCTCTTCATCATCCAGGTGAACCATGAGTACATATTGACCTGGCTCAATATCTTCAATCACATACGTGCCATCTGTTTCAGTCACAGCCGCGTAACGTCTGCCCTGGCAAGCACCATATTGACTGAAATCCTGACACACTACCACTGTATAGCCCACAGCAGCTGTCCCACCCTCCTGTAAAAACTGGCCATAGAGGGCGCCCTTACCTTGTTCAGGAGTAGGTACTTTCTTGGGGGGCAAAGCAGGTGGAGTCGGTGATGGATTGACAACGGCCGTTGGTACAGGTGTTGGTGCAAAAACTGCAGGGGCTGGTTCTTGACAACCCACTAAAAAAGAGAGCCACATTAAAATTGAGAAACACCAGACCCGTGCAATCATTGTCAGAGCCTCGTCCTTTGTGTTACAACTAGCGTTGATCTAACAATAGGCGAATCGAGACAAGAGTGCAAATAAAAAGTATGATCTCCATCATTATTCCTGCCTACAATGCAGC
Organism: Promineifilaceae bacterium (SeqCode); assembly: GCA_965223555.1. GTDB lineage: Bacteria > Chloroflexota > Anaerolineae > Promineifilales > Promineifilaceae > CBDCWU01. Next base: position 64,275 of record CBDCWU010000005.1, on the reverse strand, counting down.
CAATACCATCGAGGCTTGTATTACATCCTTACAGCAACAAGTAACCGATGAACCATATGAGATAATCGTCGTCAACGATGCCTCTACAGATGATACAGTGGCCTTGGCAACGGCCGCTGGCGTCCGCCAGATCATCTCCAAAGGCAAACTAGGCAAATCTGGCACACGCAATGCGGGGGCCGAAGCAGCGCGAGGGGATATTCTTATCTTCACCGATGCCGACTGCGAGCCTAGACCTGATTGGATCGAACGCATGATTACTCCCTTCCTCAACGACCCAGAAGTTGTCGGCGTCAAAGGAGCCTATTATTCGCGCCAGACCGAACTGGTTGCCCGCTTCACACAAGTCGAAGTGGAAGAACGATATGATCGGATGCGCCAACTGCCTACCACCAACTTTATAGACACCTACGCCGCTGCCTATAAACGAGACATCTTCCTCGAAAATGGTGGTTTTGACACCAGCTTGCCCGAAGTTGAAGACCAAGATTTCTCCTTTCGCCTAGCCGCCAAAGGCTATAAAATGGTTTTTGTTCCCGAAGCCCGTGTCTATCACCGTCACACAGTCTCCGCTCGTCACTACTTCCGGCGCAAATTTGCTATTGGCAAATGGAAGGCAATGCTCATGCACCGTCACCCAGAGCGGCTCGTCAGCGATTCACGCACACCCCAATTGCTCAAAGTACAAATGGGCTTCACACTACTCCTGCTCCCTGCCCTCATCGCCCCCCTCGTCTGGCCAGCCTTAGCCTGGGGATTACTGGCTGTTTGCCTCGGTTTCTGCCTCAGTTGTCTTCCTTTCCTCATCAAAACCGCCCGCCGTGATGCCCCCGTGCTTCTCATTGCCCTACCTATGCTCTTTCTACGAGCCGTTGCTTTGGCCTATAGCTATGTCTATGGCCTGTTTAGTCTGGCAGCTCTGGCCCGAGAACAACATCCAGCCCTTTCTGGCCTCCAACGTCTGCTCAAACGTGGTCTCGATCTGTTGGCGGGAGGGTTGCTCACACTGCTCTCCCTGCCCCTCATGCTCATCATTGCCTTGGCCATCAAGGTAAGCAGCCCTGACTCCATTATCAAAATGCAAAATCGGGTGGGAGAACAAGGACGGCCGTTCATCCGCTACAAATTCCGCACCATGCCTCACACAGCCATCGGCCGTTTCCTACACCGTTGGCAGCTAGACGAACTACCCCAGTTATGGAATGTCCTCAAAGGCGACATGAGTCTAGTCGGCCCCCACCCTGAAGAAGTCCGCGATATGGCCTACTACTCGGATCAACAACGTCGTCGATTCGCCATCAAACCAGGCCTCACTGGGCCAATGCAGATAAACGGCCGTCACCAACTTACTACCGACGAACGCCTTCAGCTAGAACTCAGCTACATTGACCATTATTCTCTGTGGCATGATCTGCACATTATGCTCCAAACTATCCTCGTCATCCTCAAAGGCAATGGCACTCATTAACAACTCTCCCCTACTTCATCATGCCTCTGCTCCTCAACACTTCCTCCCCCCCCTACTCACTACCCTCTGCGCCCTTTTCATCTATCTTCTCACCCTGGCTCCTGATCTCACCTGGGCCAACTTTGGCACGGATGGCGGCGAACTCATCACCGCTGCTGTTACTCTAGGCGTACCTCATCCGCCAGGTTACCCCACATACGTATTACTGGGTAAATTGATCAGCTTCATACCTATTGGTACAGTTGCCTATCGCTTCAATATATTTTCGGCCGTTTGTATGGCCAGTGCAGCCGGATTTGTGACAGCCATCGTAAGGCAAGGAGGAAACAGCGAAAAGTCATCATCAGGAGCTATTGCAGCTGGCTTGTGTTTAGCCTTTGCCCCCTTGGTCTGGGGGCAAGCCCTCATAACTGAGGTGTATGGACTCAACTTATTGACAGTAGCAATTTTGCTATGGATGCTACTAGAGAAGCGGTCATCCCCTCTCATTGGCCTTCTTTTTGGCCTTAGCCTCACCACCCACCTCACCTCCATGCTACTGCTCCCCCTCATCCTCATTCTCACGCCTCGTTCGCAGTGGCACAAAATCACTATCGGTCTTCCCTTTGGTCTACTGCCCCTACTTACCATCCCCTTCCTCGCCCAAAGCGGCAGTCCCGTCATTTGGGGCCAGCCCGACACATGGCAGGGCTGGTGGTGGCTCATTAGTGGCTCCCTCTACCGCTTCAACCTTCTCAACGCCGATTGGCAAGCCCGTCTCCTCCCCTTCAGCCATACTCTCCTTACCCAATTTACCTGGCTCACTCTTCCCCTTGCTCTCATCTCCCTCCGCGCTCCACGCCCTACATTCCTACCCCTTCTCCTCTCCGCTCTCCTCTACTTCTTTTATGCTCTCACTTACAACACGCTTGATGCCATCATTTTGCTCTTGCCAGCCACTCTTTTACTCAGCATTTTAACCGGTTACACCTTACAACATCTGGGGTCATGGGCCCTCCTCTTGCCCTTGGCGCTGCTTCTGTTAAACTTCACTCGGCAAAATTTACGAGAAGAGCAGACCATACGGCCGTCTGCTATACAGCAATTACAAACAGCACCAGAAGAAGCCATTTTATTGATGTCGGGCGAGGGGATGCTTTTCACTTTATGGTATTTCCAACATGTCGAAGCATTGCGCCCAGACCTTATATTAGTGGATGAAAATCTATTCGGTTTTGACTGGCGGCGGCAGCAATTGCAAAATCGCTATCCTGATGTTACTTGGCCGCTTGGGTACGATATTGAGGCTTTGATCCACCAAGCAAAACGGCCGATCTGTCACCTAAACCAATTACAAACTATGGACTGTCATGACTGAGACAACCGTATCAACTAAAACAGATAAAACAGGGATTTCCCTTTGGCCCTTTATCCTCATTGGCTTGCTATTTATCCTTGGCTGGTTGGGCCTCAAAAGCTGGTACATCTATCAAGCCAGTCAATCCCTCTTAGCTCACCAAAGCCAGATTGAAAACCTCATGGCCGATGGCCTCCTCAACGCTGACCCTGACGCCATCGAAGAAATCGTTTTAGGTATCCGGCATGATGTCGTCACCCTCAAACGGGAAACCAATTTCATCATGCCCCTCACTCCCTACTTGGGCTGGCTGCCACGAGTCGGTTCAACGGCCGTTATCGCACCACACCTGATGGAAATGGCTGATGCCGGGACCGAAGCAGCTGCCTTCGCTGTACGCGGCCTCAAACCTGCCCTCACTCTACTCCAAGATGAGAGCGACAATGATGACAAAATAGCTCAACTCACCTTCATTCTTCACCAGGCCCAACCCGATTTAGCCCAAACTGATATCGCCACGCAACGTCTCGCTGCTGCGCGCCACCAAATTGCACCTACGGCCGATCTGCCTTGGCGCATCCAAACTCTGTTTACCCAACTCGATGAGTGGCTGCCTCTGGCTCAAGATGGCCTTAAATTAGCCCTTGTCTTGCCCCAAATAGCAGGGGTAGATGGCCGCCCCCGCCACTACCTTATCCTGGCCCAAAATGAAGATGAAATGCGGGGCACAGGCGGTTTTATCAGTGGGGCAGGCCTACTCGTTGTGGAAAACGGCCGTATTACTACCCTCGACTTCCAAGACGCCTACCTTGTAGACAATTGGCAAGCAAAACCTTACCAAATGCTGAATTCTGGCCCTCTGTATGAATTTATGAGTCTAGAACTTTTCCTCTTCCGTGATGCCAATGTTTGGCCCGACTTCCCTACATCAGCCGAAACGGCCATGAATCTCTTTAGTTATGGCCTGGATTTACCCACGATGGACGGAGCCATTGCCATTGATCAACAGTTTTTACAACTGCTGCTGGATGTCACTGGACCTGTCACTATTCCTGGCCAGGATGTTACCATCAACAAACAAACTCTCATTACAAGCTTGCGGGATGCCTGGTCTATTGAGGAAGGGGAAGCAGTGCAGGAGTGGCTCACATCACGCAAAGCCTTTCTTGGTCCATTTGCCGCCGCCCTAAAAGATAAACTCATTGGCGATTTTGCTTCGCTCGATCCTGTATACCTCATCCGCAATATGATGTTGGCCGTCGAAACGGGTCACTTGCAAGTCTATATGCGGGATAAGACAGTGGCGGATACTCTGGCGGAGATGAACTGGGACGGCCGTTTGCAGGCCCCCACCAACCAGGACACCCTGCTGGCTCTCGATTTCAACGTCGGCTATAATAAGGCCAACGCCAACATCCAGCGCAGCCTAGATTATCACGTCAGCCTCAAGCCTGATGGCACAGGACAAGCTGATTTAACTCTCGTTTATACCCACACCGCCTCAACAGATATCGCCTGCGCCACTGTCGAGTATGGTCGTGCCCCCAGCTACCAAGAGCTAGCTAGCCAATGTCTGTGGAACTATCTCCGCATCTACACACCCGCTAACAGCCAATTGCAGGCAGCCACGACACATCCCATTCCCTCAGAAGCTCGTATTTACAACAGCATTAACACCTACACCCCCCAAACTATTGTCGAACAGAACGGACTGACAACCTTCACCAATTATTTCATTGTACCTACAGCGGCAACTTTGACGAGTCAATACAGCTACCAACTACCCGCTACTATTGTACAAAGTCAAGGGAGTGAGCACATCTACCAGTTATTGCTGCAAAAACAAGCTGGTGTACGGTCTCAACCGGCTCAAGTGACGATTACCCTACCACCTAACACAGAAATTATGACAGCCACACCCCCAGCAACGGCCGTTACCGGCAACACCATCCAGTTATCATTGACACTCGACACAAATAGACTTATAACTGTAACCTATCGAGATAAATAAACCATGTCCAAGAACAAACTGTTTCTCTTATTCGCTCTCCAGTGCAGTCTGATTTTGTTTAGTCTACATTACCAACCCCCATCCCAGACAGCACACAGTCAAACAGTTCCCACCGTCACCCCTGATGGAGGAGCAGCCACAGATACACCTGTTCCGCCTACCAACACCCCTGGTAGTAACGGGGACGATAATAGCACACCCACCCATACCCCTCCAGCCAATGTGACAGCAACCGCCACCCCCTCACCCGGTTCCACTTTTATCCCCACACCAGAGGATGGTTATCTCCCGACAGCCGCTCCTTGTGAGGATTCCCCTACCATTCAAGCGTTCAATAATCTGAATGTGCGACAAGGCCCTGGCACAGACTATGAAGTTACTGGACGGGTCATCTTTTTAGAAGTACGCCCCATCATCGGCCGCGCCCAAGATGTCCCATGGTGGTTGATTCAAATGCCAGATGGCAGTTCTGGCTGGGTGGCTGATGCCACTGGGTTATCTCAAGGGTATATTGGCAATGTTCCAGTAGTTCCTGCACCCACGCTAAATGGGCAAACACCGACCCCAGGCACCCCTTGGCAGCCAACACCCCGAGCCACTTGTACAGTCACCCCCACCCCCACCCTCTCGCCCACGGTCACAGAAACACCTGCGCCCGAACCAACGGCTACCGCCACCGTCACGGCCGTTCCACCTACCCACACCCCAACTCTCACTACTACACCTGAAGCCGCCAATGATGAAGCTGATACCACTCATGATGAAACTAGCGTCGCCAACGATGAGGCTGGCGCCGCCACTCGCATCGCCAGTCTGGCTGTCGCCGAAAACCCAACAGCTACTCAAGCAGCCACAGCCTATCCCATCCAGTCCACTGCTGCCCCTTTAGTGGACGAGCCACCAAGTAGCACGCCCAATCTCCTACCCATTGTTGGCTTAGTTCTAGTAGCAGGGGGCATCTTCACTGCTATTGCCCGCCGCCAATTCAGAAAGCAGTAAGCGGTGAACAGTAATCGGCTAACCGATTACGGCCAATGACTCGCCGCCAACTGATCTTCAATTACGCCGTCTTTGTTGTTCTAGCCTCACTGGACAATGCGGCAGCGGGTGTGCTGCCACCCCTCTACGCCATTATCGCCCGCGATTTGCAGGCTAATGAAGCTGCCTTAGGCGGGGTAACGGCCGCTTATATCCTCATTTTGGCTGCTGCGGCCACCTTTTGGGGCTATCGTGGCGATCAAGGCCAGCGCAAATCTCTACTCCTCTACGGCACACTCATTTGGGGTACTGCCATGTGCCTGACAGGTTTGGCCCAGAACTTTTGGCAGCTCTTGGGAGGGCAGTTACTAACGGCCGTTGGCGTAGGCAGTATCGCCTCCATTGGCTTCAGTGTCGTCAGCGACATGGTTCCCGCCCAGCGGCGCGGCTTGGCACTCAGCCTGTGGAGCATTTCGCAAGGCATCGGCAATACTTTTGGTGCCCTCCTAGCCAGTTCGCTAGGAGCCTTCAACTGGCGTGTCCCTTTCTTCATCATCGCTGGTCTTGGTTTCCTCTTCGCCTTCCTTTATCTCTTCACCAACGAACCCCAACGTGGCCAAGCTGAGCCGGAACTCCAAGCACTTTTCCGCAAAGGACAAATCTACCAGCATCGCATCACCCGCGCCGATATTAAAAACATATTCGGCCGTCCTACCAATCGCTGGCTCATGGCCCAAAGCTTCTTCCTTTCTCTGGCCTACGGCTCTACCATCTGGATTCCTCGTTGGGCCATTGCCCGCGTTCAAGCCGAAGGTTACACGCTAGAAACAGCCACCATTATCGGCAATCTATTCGTCACCCTTTTTGGCATTGGTGGCTTTCTAGCTATTCCTGCCGGACATCTGGGCGATTGGTGGCAGCAGCGCAATCCGCGAGGCCGCGCCATTCTCAGCGCCATTGGACTGCTTAGCTCTATCCCCTTCCTCATCCTCCTCTTCTTCTTGCCCTTCAAGGGCGTCAGCATTCCTGCCCAAGGCAACTTGCTTCAAATCAGTTGGGCCGTCATTGTCAGCCTTGTTACCAATGGTTGGGTGGCCCTCGCCTTCATCACAGCCCTGATCGGCATCTCTCTTTTTTCCGCCGAGCCACCCAATTGGGCTGCCCTCATCACAGATGTAAATTTGCCCGAACATCGCGGCACAGTGGTTGGCTTTAGCCGTCTCTTTCGGGCAATCGCCAATGCCCTCAGCGTGAGTTTGACGGGAGTGGTGATAGGACAGCTAACGGCCGTCTACCCCACACCCGCCAACTACGCTATCGGTCTCTCCCTCTTCCAACTCCTCGTCATTCCCGCTGGTCTCTGCTTTATATTTATCGCCAGAACAGCACCGGCAGACATAACGGCCGTCAAACAAACCCTCACCCGCCGTGCCCAAACATAACAATCCCTAATCACCCGTATCGCCGCCTAAGAATTCATCCGTCACTGCTTGTACTAGCAATTCAATAATCTCATTCGTATCCGTCGCACCTCGGAAGCGCCAGACCGGCTGCAAAAAGACCTCAACACGGCTGCGCTCATCACCGATAAAAACCACATGGGCATAAATGAGATCGACCGAAGTAACTTCCACTTGTCCAATGCGGTAGGGCTCACTAAGACCAGTTTCCAAGCCCAAATCACCAGGTAGAGGCTCAAACTCTATGATGCGGTCAATACCCTGCCAATTAAACAAGCGATACGGTTCACCTGGTTCCAATGACCAGCCATTTACATTCACCCGTTCACCATCCGGCAAATCGGCTGGCGCACCAGGAATTAGAAACGTTTCACCCAAATCGGCCTCAAAAAGAGTCTGCTCATCATTGCGACGAATCGTACCTTGCATATATTGATACTCTATAAATTCAATAAGCTGCCACTCACTCACCTCCAAAATTAGGCTGCCCTTATCATAACGGACGACGCCTGTCACCTTAATTTGTTGACCAATCTGTTCAGCAATCGCTTGCAAAACCTCATCGTTGGCTGACAGGACAAATTGGTCGGCTTGGATTCGTGGTGCAGTGCTTGCTTCAATGGGTCGATAAACAACGGGGCTTATGAATAGATTAATTGCCTCGCCCTCAACATATGTACGTTGCCAATATTGGTAAGGGCCATCTACGGGTTCAGCAGGATACTCGAAATCGGGACCAGGATACGTAAAGTAGGTACGATGCCGATAATCAATACCCTCTTGAGTAATTTGCTGCCAGGCTGATTCTGCCGAACGCAGAGGATAATCGCCCAACGATTGCAGCCGATTGAGGGGGTTGTAATAAACAGAGAGGATCTGCCCATCGCTATTGACGGTGACTGCGTATTCGGCAATATTGACCAAACGGCCGTCTATCACCCGATGAAAATTCACTTCATTGCCACCATACGGGGGGGCTAAAACTTGATACTCAAAGTTCAACAACTCTCGATCTTGTAAATAGGTTTCAGCAATGGGTAAAGCCTGTTCATAAACCAGCATTTCAGCATGAAAGTCAGGGACAACACTTTGATCATAATATTGCATGGTTGTATCCCAGGCAGATATCGTATGTGGTCCATCAAACATAAAGTAAAAGTTCGGTGGAGACCAAACCTCTTCACCTGGACCAACATCAAATTCAGGATAAGCCTCTGTATAGATAGTACCGCTGATCCCAAAGCGAGCGGCAAAGTCACGTAGCTCTGCCAATGTGATACCGTTTTCGACAGATTGCTGGTATACCGGAGCAAACTGTGGATCAGCGGGCAAGGTCGCGTTCAACACATAGTGTGTGTTCGAAAGGGGATCAAAAGGTGGCGGAATAGCTTCATACTCCTCGTCAGTGACAGGCTGGCTCGCGGCAATAGCACCACCACCACCGCCAAAACTGCCACCACCACCGGATATGTGTGGCAAAAGGGGCAAGTCAGCTGTTGTCGCTGTGGCCAAAGGCACTGCCTCAGTAATAATCGTTTCGGCATTATTTTCTACTGTAGGCACAATAGCCTCGCTGGCTAAAGTAGGTATGCCGGCTACAGCCGCTGGTTCAGTACCGCCTTGGGGAAATAGGCGATTGAGAACAAAGACCCCCACAATGATAACAGCAGCAGCTGTGCCCAAAGCAAACACAGTCTGCTTCGGGGTAAAAGATTCCTCTATAAAACTTATCATTTGTTGCCAGAACGACGGCCGTTTGGGAGCTTTTTTTTCTTTTTGCTGCCTGGAAGCAACACCAGCCAAGTGTGCCTCCAGGTTGGACAAAAAAAGTGGACCGGGCTCACTTTTAGTCGCCAAATCTAACAAGGTATTAACAAAATGCTCCTCAACTTGGCTTTCCTCGGATAGGGAAACAGGTCGTCCTTTAATTTTGGCTGTCAGGAAAGCGTCCAGTTCATTGGCTAATTCTTGTTCTGTTTTCATCTTCTTTCCTCCCGTATTAGTCGTGCTTGCAAATCTTTGAGGCCGCGCCAGACCAACATACGCACAGCCGCTTCGTCACGTCCCATAATTTGGGCAATTTCATGCACTTCCAATTCCGCAAATAGGCGTAATGTCAAGGCTTCGGCTCGGTCGGGAGCCAAAACTTTCAACTTTTGGACTACCTGTTCCACTTCGAGCTGACGGCCGATCAACTCATCAGGGCGCTCATTGGCGTCTGCCACTAGTTCAACATGCTCAATTTCAACCTCTGGTTTGCGGCGGCGGAATTGATCGGCCGTTTTGTGTCGGGCAATGCCCAATAGCCAAGCTACAAACTGGCTCTGGCCGCGGTATTTAGCAATATTTTCCATCGCCGCTAAAAAGGTTTGTGAAGTTAAATCTTGGGCATCATCTGCATTGCCCACCCGGAACAGCAGGTAACGATAGACCCGCGTGGCATACCGCTCATAGAGTGTAGAAAATGCGCGCAAATCATGTTGAGCATGCCTCACTAGCGTCAGATCATCTTCTTCTATGAGCGGAGGTGGTGCCGCTGAGCCAATAACATGGCTTAGTATCATACATGCCTCCCAATAAAGGTTAGACAAAATTTAGTCAGTTTCTGTGTACATTGTCGCTTTACTAAGCTTATTTATAACAGGGAATTTAATTTTATCAGTTTTATTTTGCAACCGTCGGGAGCTTCCTAAAGACGGGTGTAGTAAAAACTCGTAAGGGAAAAAGATGGACAAAAAGAGCCAACTGTGATTTTGTTTAACCATTGACAAAGCAAAACAAAAAACGCAGGAGGCTCCAATGGATTTTAACACAGGGCAGAATAAAGATGTGGTCAACCAAATGGCAACGCTATTAAGCGATGCCATCGCTGAGGGTATTGCAACAGAAGGCAATGTGAGCCTAGGAGATATAGAACAAGGTATGCGTCAGATACTGCAAGATGTTGGACGACGTGCAATCGGTCAGGCATTAGAAAAAGTTGACGTTGTGGAGCCAACTGTGCGCTGTTCCTGTCAGCATCAAGCAACTTATTGTAGCCGACGGGAGGGGATGGTAATTACGGTCTTTGGACGAGCCTACTACAAGAGAAGTTATTACATCTGTCATCACTGTGGTCAGGGGAAAAAGCCATTGGACAGACGATTGCAGATAAAACCCGGCGAAATGAGTCAAGGACTCAAGGCGCTGTTAGCCTTGTTGGGTATCCAAACGTCATTTGATGAAGCAGCTGAGTTGGCCCAAGAGTTACTGCTGGTCCAAATCAGTGATAATAGTATCCGAAAAGCGGTTCAGTGGGTGGGAGAGAAGCAAGATGCGCTTGAAGAAAAGTGGAAGCGGTTGAGTGATTGGCATCATTATATGAATGACGCAACTCGACAGGAAACTGATGCCCCCCGACGATTGTATGGGTCGATGGATGGGGTCATGGTGCCGACTCACACTGAGTGGCGAGAGCTAAAAACGGTGTGCTGGTATGAAGTGAGTCCTGTGTCCGAGCGTCAGTGGCCCAGCAGATACAAGAAGCGTGTTGGGGAGTTAGAGGCGTTGAAAGCGACGAATATCCGCTATCATTGTGATATTCAAGAGGCAGAAGCATTTTCTTCTCTATTGTGGGCAACAGGGGCGCACTATTTAGCCGACCAAGCACAAGAATTGATATTTGTCTGCGATGGAGCGAAGTGGATTTGGCGTTTGGTTGAGGAGAACTTCCCAGAGGCTATCCAAATTTTGGATTGGTACCATGCTGTTGAGTACCTGACTCCCGTGGCTCAAGCTTTGTTCTCTGAAAAAGAGCAACAAATGGCATGGATGGCTACGATGAAAGAACATCTTTGGTTTAGCCGTACCCAAACTGTCATTGATGCCTGTTTGACCTTGGCCGACCATTCGGCTGTCTTAGAACCAGCTACAAAGGCAGCGACCTATTTTCAGAACAATCTGCCTCGCATGGATTATGCTAATTTTCGTGCTCAAGGCTATTTCGTTGGCAGTGGCACCGTTGAAAGTGGCTGCAAACAAATTGGGGCCATGCGCTTAAAACGTTCTGGAGCACAATGGCTTGAAGGCGGGGCGCGTTTGGTTGCCAAAGCACGAGCCCTTTGGCTCAGTGGTCAATGGGATGAGGTTGTAAACAACCCTACCTCTCTTCCTTTTGCTATCTAACGAGTTTTTACTGCTCCCCCTAAAGACTCAAAGGATTTTCCAGTTGAAAATCGCAATTTTATAGCCCAAAACCCTTAGGGCAACCAGCAATTCTCATTCTGAAATTGGCTAAAAAGGGTCAAGGAGGTAACTCCAATTCAAGACCATCAAGCATAAAGTCAAACAAAGCATCCCAGCTGTCGAAAACCATGTAACGGGTCAAAGCCTTGAGGTCATTGAAAAAGGTGCGCCGCACCGCTAAAGCGTCGCGTAGAAGACGATAGGCTCGATTGACATAATGCTGAATAGTATGGGTCAAAAATGCCAGGATATTGAGGGAGAAAAAGACGTTGGCCAAATGAGAGCTGCCATGACCAAAATTGTGTTCGAGATTGTAGCCCTTGGTCTTGAGAATATTGATATTTTCATTCTCAACCTTCCAGCGGGTGCGCCCGCAGCGAGCCAAGACTACCACATTCTTGAGTGTAAGGAGATGATTGGTAATCCAAGCATTGTGAAAGAGTTGCTCACCTGTATCCTCATGAGTGATGGTTAGCTGAAACCAGTTGACCAGGAGAGCATCCTCACCAGCCTTGATGGGCACTTCATTGAGGAAACGATAAGACCAGATTTCACCATGACGGCCGTTCCAGTGACGCTCTTGTTTGCTTTGCAGGCGACCAACCCCTTCTACAGAGGCGACATATTCATAGAGGATGGTATGAGAATCTGGTTTGCAAACGAAGATAAAGGATTGCTTATAGGTTTGCTCAATCAACTGACACAGTGGCTGATTGGAATGGAGGTCATCCCCCAAATAGGTCACAGTGCCGGGTTGAAAATAGTCATGATGTTGGCTCAACCAGCGTTTGACAGCCGCTCGTTCACAATCTTGTTTCTCGTGTCCATCCTGAGGCACGATGAACTCTGGTGGCAGTGATACCACTTGGGCTGAACCTGGTTTGACCATCACTGGCAAGATGGCACTGTGATAATAATGGATTGTGCCATTGCGGTCTTTGCGCTGGCTGCACTGGTCACAATGTATCTTGGTCGAGGAGTGGAAAACAACCCCATCAAAAGCCACCAGATAAGTGCTTTTATAGTCCTGAAAGGAAGCAAGCTGACCACTATTTTCTAATTCCTGATACAACCAGCGGAAATCGGCCTGGAAATGGTCGGGTGAGACGGGGTCTAACAGGTTCCTGACCTGATTATCACTGGGTATCTTGCTCACACCAAAGAGAGCTTCTACATTATCCTTCCCTTTTCGTCGCTGCAAATCCCGTTGATGGGCCAGGAATGAGGGTGATTGCATGAAGAAGACTGAGTAAGCAGCTTTGGCTGCATCAGCTATCTCATATTTGGTATTGTTATTGAGCTTACGATAATCTGGTAACTCGCTCCACGATTGTCCCAATCGTTCTGTGATTTTGTTCAGGGTCATACTATTATTCATCTTTCTCTCCTTGCTGCAAAACGCTGACCCTATCACCTTTTGCCTCTCATGTCACCCCCTGTTTTAGATTGAGAATTGCTGTAGGGCAACACAGATACTTTAGTTTTACATTTGATAATGGTATAATCTCCGCCACTATCCAGGAAGGAGGCATTCCGCTAATGAGTGATTTACAAATATCTATTGAGTCTATGAAACGGGTTGAACTATTGACAATTTCTGGTCGCATTGATAGCAGCAATGCACCACAGCTCGAGGAAGCATTGCAAAAGTTGATACGTAAAGGTCGTTATAAGATGGTCTTAGAACTATCAGGAGCCAATTACATGAGCAGTGCCGCTTTGCGCGTTTTGGTTTCGGCTGTGCGCGAATGCAAAAGTCATCGGGGCAATGTGAAATTGGCAAACATCTCCGATCGCGTCTCTGAAGTACTTAAATTGGCTGGTTTAGATGCCATTTTTGAAGTTTTTGATAACCAAACAGTGGCCGTTGGGAGTTACTAGACAAACAGAGGTGGCAAACAAATTCGTCTGCCATTTTTTTATTTATGACACATAAGCATGTCCTAACTGTGTTAGGGCAGTATGATCAGGTAAGGGAGACCTGTGATTTTGTTTGTGAAGGCGCAAGAGCGGCCGGTTTTGATGAAAAGGCTGTTTTTCACATCGAGCTTGCTTGTGACGAAGCCTGTACTAACATCATCGAACATGCTTATGGCGCTGACAGAAGTGGTTTCATCCGTGTCAGCTACGAAATAGATGACTCACACTTTATCGTTATCTTCCATGATAACGGCCGTTCCTTCGATATAGGCAACGTCTCCACCCCATCTACCTATCAAACCAATATTAAACATGAAAATCTTCATGAAACCCTTAAAATTGGCGGACTTGGTATCCACTTTATGCGCCAGTTGATGGATGATGTCATCTTTCAATCCCATCCTCCGCATGGCAACACACTTATTTTAAGGAAGAAGTTGCCCGCAAACCATCAACCGTAAACGGAGATCGGTAAACTGATTACCAACCACCGTTTTCGAAACAATCACTACTATGAGTATCTGGCAGCGGCAGTTAACCCAAAATATTTGGCTCATTGGCCTGCAAGGACGGCTTGACCAAAGCCAAAACTCAAAACTTGAAGCTGAATTGGCACAACAACTTGATGAACACGGCCGTTTCCAGCTCATTATAGACCTTAGTGAAGTCACCTACATCAACAGTGGCGGGTTGCGCTGCCTCGTCAGTGGTTGGCGTAAAGCACGACAAAAGTCTGGCGATCTGGTCTTATGTGGCCTTAGCAGCCGTCTTCAAGAAATTTTCGCCATGGTCGGCTTTGACAAAGTGTTCCAAATCGCGACTACAATTGACGAGGCGCAGGCATTATTTCAGGGAAAGTAATCATACAGACCTGAGATGTTCCTCTAGCTGATCATCACTTCGTCATACACTCAAATCCTTTAGGTCTCAACAAGCATGTGTAAGTACCAAGAAGAAAAGTAAAAACTGTGTCCACCCTCAATCTTTCACTCATCGTACTCATCATCGCCTTGGCCGTTTCCAGCTACGTGCTATGGCGGCGCTATCAATCGCGCCGCTTGCTCATCCAGCGCGTTAGCGAACTAGAAGCCCTCAGTGAAGCGGGTGGTTCGTTGGTTGCTGCCGACTTAGACGTGGAAGCCTTATGTGCCCTTATCGCTACAGAAGCAGGTAAGGTGATAGACAATAGCACCTTTCAGGTTGGTTTGTTCGAGCATGATCTCTATCAAATCATGTTCTGGTGTATAAACAACCAGTTACAGGAAACACCGCGCATCTTCGACATTAGCGTCAATACGGGTGTCGTAGGCTGGATTCGCCAAAGTAAACGGCCGTTACTCGTGCATGACTTTATCCGCGAAATGGACTCTTTACCCGCCCGTCCCCGCTATATCAGCGACTCGCCACCCCGTTCCGCCATCTTCCTCCCACTCATCAATGGTGAAGAAACCATTGGCATTATGGCCGCCCAAAACAGTCAACCTAATCGCTTCCAAGAAGATGACATGCGCCGCCTCATGATATTGGCCAATCAAGCCGCTTCAGTTATCGCTAACGCTCAACTCTTCCAGCAAGAGCAGATGCGGGCCGCTCATTTAGAATTGGTAGGCAAAATTGCACGGCAAGTGAATGCTGTCTCCGATTTGGATGAAATTTTCAGTCAAGTTGTGTGGCGCATTCATGACACTTTTAATTTTCACCCCATCACCATTTTTACTCTTGATGCCAATGAAGGCACCGTTGTGGTTCAGGCCAGCACCGATTCCCATTTCCAGGAAAAAAGTCGGCCCATCACCAATGGTGAAGGCCTAGTGGGAACGGCTGTTATCAGCCAACAAACCATCGTCGCTAACGATACCCACACGGACCCCCTTTATCTGCCTGATGCACGCCTACACGCCCCCGCCGACGAGTCTATACCCATCACCCGGTCAGAAATCAGCATCCCCTTGCTGGTAGACGACGAAGTTTTGGGTGTGCTGGATGTACAGAGTCAAGAGGTCGGTGTATTCTCAGCTACGGAAAAGATGGTACTAGAAGCCCTGGGAGCCGAAGTTGCTAGCGCTATCCACAAAGCCCAACAATTGGCCCGACAACAAGAACAGGCCTGGTTGACAACCGCCCAATTACAACTGGCGCGAGCCATCAGCAACAGCACCGATTTAGAAACCATGGCACTCTCTGTGGCCCGACTCACTGCCATGCTCACCGGCATCGGATTTTGTGGCATTTTGCTCTGGAACGATGAGGCAGATGCCTATGATGGAGCCGCCTTTTACAGTCACAACAATCAGGAATTGGCATCCTTCACCAATATTTGTTGTGGCTTAGGTGAATGGTCAGCTTTGGATGCTATTCATGTGGGGCGGGGCAAAGTGACAACACGCCGCCTTCCCTCTTGGCTCAAACCCCATCTTACAAGTGAAAATGTTACGCTTTTGCCCATGATAGGTGCCGCTGAAATGATTGGCGTGTTGTTGGTTGAACCACTGCCGCCAGCTACAGGGGTAACAATCGGCCGTTATCAATTTGGACAACGGCGCGAAGAGCTACTAGTCAACATCGCCCAACAGACAGGCCAGGCCATCGAAAGTGCCCAACTACGCTCGGCCCAACAAGAAGAAGCTTGGGTCAATACCGCCCTCCTGCAAGTGGCCGAGGCCGTCAACCGTCTCATAGACCTCAACGAAATCCTACATACCATTGTGCGCCTCATTCCCATGCTAGTGGGAATCGAATCCGTGATGATTTTGATTTGGGATGAGGCACGGCAGGTGTTTACAGCTGGGCCAAGCCAAGGCATTGGCCAAATGGGGCGTGGCCTCGTAGAGACATTGGAAATTGGACGCACAGAACTGCCCGGTTTGGCCCAATTGGTGGCTATGCCCGCCACGGCTGTTGGTCTACAAGTCCTCCAACCTACCAGTTGGCTGCAAGCCACTTTGGGAACCAATCATTGCCACGCCCTTCCCCTGCACGCCCAGAATCGCCTAGTGGGAGCAATGCTGGTGGGCATACCGGACGATTCACTGAACGGCCGTTCCTTCCCCACCCGCCAATTCAATATTCTTAATGGCATTGCTCAACAAGCAGCCACGGCCGTTGTAAATAATCATCTCTACCGTGAAGCCGCCGAGCGGGAGCGCCTACAACAAGAACTCAATGTGGCCCACGAAATCCAAGTCAGCCTCATCCCCGATGGCAGCCCCGACATTCCTGGTTGCAGTGTAGCCAGCCTGTGGCAAGGAGCCCGTCTAGTCAGCGGTGACTTTTATGACTTTGTTCCTTTGCATGACGGCCGTTGGGGCATTGTCATCGCCGATGTGGCTGACAAGGGCTTTCCCGCCGCTCTCTTTATGGCCGTTAGTCGTACCATCCTGCGCACTATTGCCACCAATCGTACCCGTACCGACCCCGGTGATGTCCTCATGCGTGTCAACGAAATCATCCATCAAGACACCCAATCCGACCTCTTCGTGACCGTCTTCTACGCTATCTGGGATCCCAAAAGCGGCAATCTAGCCTACGCCAACGGCGGCCACAACCCACCCCTCCTCCTCCACGCACAAGGCCATTCTCAACTCCTCTCCGGCAATGGCATGGCCTTAGGCATCCTGCCCGAGATCACGGTCGAATCCCAAACCATATCCATTCAAAATGGCGACACTCTCATCTTCTACACCGACGGCGTGACTGAAGCCGTCAACGAAGATTATGATGAATTCGGCCTGGCTCGTATGGAACTAGCAGTGCGCAGCAGCCAAGACCAAGATGCCCCGGCCACCGTCCAAGCCATCGCCGACAGCATCCATGACCATGCTGGCAACACGCCCCAACACGATGACATCACCCTCGTCGTCATGAAACGGAGATAAACTGATAATGGGTATACACGTCAAGGGACTAGAATCGGCCGTTGTGTAGGAGTGGGATGGAAAACGGCCGTGACACCCATCCACCTAACTGCCGCCTGCCCCCACTACAGCTCAGGTACAAACTCTCTTAAAGTAGGATTACCTGTCTCGATTGATACCCATAATTTCTATCTGACCATTGTTCGTAACAATAACGATAAAATGGGAATCAGGACTAATAGCCATATCTTCAATATCGTGATAAATAGGAAGCTTGTCAATAAATCCGGCGTTCGTTCTATCCCAAATTAAATAATCATCACCGAATTCAGTAATTAGCAATGATTGGTTGGTTGTGACAAATTTGCCTACAAATTTTGGTGACGAAACCCCTTCTTGCGCAGAAAAGAATTTTGTCCAATCACCATAGTCAGTGGCATATAATTCTCCTTGGTTTGTTGTCCCATGATAACCAAAATGACGATCAGTTTTGTTCCAAAGAACTTGATCATTCTCAACATCGAGGGCATTAACGATCCCTCGCCTTTCAAATAGATACAGGACTGGATTTCCAAGTGTTACATTGATTCTATAAATCTCCCCATTTCTAGGAGCCATTTCTTGCTTGATTTTCCCTGTATTTATATCAACGAGAAAAAGTTCATAGCTATAACCATTCTCACTCTCGCGAGCAAACCACACTCCATCACGCAATGGATCAAGCACATATATGGGCGGAAATTGGGTGTCAGCTGGGTTTATAAGTGTTTTGGTTTCCAAATTCCACAAGCTGGTTCCTTTTTCGTCAAAAGTTAAAACGATTTCAGGCTTATGGGTTAATTCAATACCTCGAAAATGACGATCAGACGGTTGCAATTCCCCCACCTTCTCTCCTGTTGCTGTATCCCAAATCTCAATTGGCTGTGGTGGATTTTGAAGTGACAGATCTGAAGTATAATTGGTATACGCACGCGATCCTGTAAAAAGTTTAGACTCATCATCGCTAAAACGAAAGAAACTAATCGGTGTACTCACTCTTTCCGCCTGAATGGTAAAAAGGATTGTTTGTGTCTCTAAATCCCATACCTCAAGCTCAGTGCTGTTTTGAATGATGAACATTGAACCTGTAGGGCTAAATTGAACTGCTTGAGCTGCTGGGTATGATAGGCTCTTCTCAATGAGACAGGTTGTTTTGTTCCATTGTTCAATTTTGTATGTTTGGTGTGAATCGCCATAGGCAAGAATAAATGTGTGTTCATCAGCATAAAGTTGACGATATTCCTCTACCTCATATTTTTGAATGCCACATGGCGGATCAAACAATTGTGGTCTTTCTCTCAAACGTTGTTTCTCTTCCCATATAAGAAACACTTCTTCTGTCGGAAAAAGAGATACATTACCACTTGTTTCAACCCTCAAGATATCAAATGAGCTATCCTCATAAATATTTCGGGCTGATGCCATCTCTTCCCCTGTTTGTGGGTCTATAACAACAGTTCTCTGTGGGTATTGCGGATAACTTGGTACCATCCAATTTCCGGCGAAAAATTGAATATAGCCACTTTCCGTAATACGATATCTCGGGACATTAAGCCAACATTCATGACGATCATGAGTCTTTACTAGAGTCGTAAGATCAAAAATGGCTACATTAACCCCCAGACCCCCTTCGCAATCTAAAGGGGGTGTTATCCATGCCCCACTCGTTCCGTCCCCTCCTGTTGTCTGGATCATGTAGTTTCCATCAAATGTGAACTCTATTTGAGTGGTTTGCCAGCCAGACATATAGACATCAGTTCGAAACCATTTTGGACTTTCGTTTGTTGTGAAATCCCAAATCTTTAAACTAGAGCCTCTAGAAAAGAGGAGTTGACGGCCGTTTGGCATAAAGCGAATCACATCTTCTGGATTTCCCTCATCTGAAATAAAAGAGCTATCAGTAGAAAGATAATTAACCTCTGCAAATGTAGCACGATCATACAGGTAGATACCGGAGGCAGTATACACGGCCAGCAAGCTTTGGTCGGGAGATAAAGCGACATCAAAGATATGACCGACACCAAATCTGTCTAGAGTATCGAGCCAATAGGTATTAGAGGTATCAATGGCCTCAATATTGGGGAAAGGATCGATTGTGGCTGTGGGGGATAGAATTTGAGTTGGGGTGGTGGTAGCTGTATCGACAATTGACTCTGGTGTGGCTGTGGCTGATAAAATTGGTGTTGATTCTAATGTGGAAATAGCGGGAGGTGTGTTGGCAGATTTTTGGATACAACTGGATAAAACGGCCGTAAGCAACCCCAACAAAACCAAGCTTGAAACTAGATAGTGTCTCATAAAATGCAACTCCCTAATTAAGCTAGCAAAGCTTATTTGACATAAAGGCAACTGTTTTGGAAATGATGCAAACGTTTGATGTCGCCTGACATTATATTAGACTGATAACCCAACAACGGCCGTTCCCCACTCCCTGCTAAAACAGCCGCACCAGCACCGATTCCCCCGCTACCAGCCCCGCCTTATTCAGGGGCACTTGAATCAATCCATCAGCATTGACAAGGGTGTATATAAGATTACTCTTGCCAAAAACGGGTGTGGCCTGTATGCCGTCTGGTGAATCTACAATTCGTGCGGGAACATAATCCTCACGGCCGCTTTCACTGGCAATATTCTGCGTTAGGATGGCCCAAATGCTGCCGCGACGTGGTGGCACAGCCAACCCCTGTAACTGATAAATAGCTGGAACGCCAAACATATCAAACTGCACCATGGCCGAAACAGGATTGCCCGGCAGCCCTAACACTGGTTTGCCATCAGCCACACCCACAATCGTCGGTTTGCCAGGACGGGTCGCCACGCCATGCAGCAGCACACCCGGTTCACCCAACTGCTCCATGACTTGCACCGTCATATCCCGCACACTGACACTGGAACCAGCCGACATGACCAGCATGTCGGCCTCTGTTACTGCTGCTGCGGCCGCCCTTTGCAATGCCTCAAAATTATCTTGAATAATGCCACCCATAATGGGTATACCACCTGCTTGAACTGTTTGGGCAGCCACCGTATAACTGTTAATGTCCCGTATTTGGCCCGGTTTTGGCAATTGCTCAGGCGCAATCACTTCGTCACCTGTGGCTAAAATAGCGACACGAGGCTTGCATATAACGAAAACCTCAGTCAACCCCAAAGCCAACAAGCCACCAATATCTTGGGGCCGCAATTGGTGGCCCACAGGCAAAATCTCAGCCTGTTCCCGCACATCCTCCCCTACTTGCAATACATTTTGTCCAGGTGCAACCGCACGAAAAACTTCCAGTTCAAAAGGGGGATCGGATAACTGATTACTGTTTACTACATACTGCTCACTAACCGTCTGAGTATGTTCGATCTGGACAACAGCATCGGCCGATTCTGGAATCATACCGCCTGTATGCACGATAGCACATTGGCCCACATCCAGAGCAATGCCCGTTACTTGTCCCATTGGCACTTCGCCGATAACGGTAAGAAAAGCAGGCAAGCTTTGGCTAGCCCCAAAGGTGTCGGCCGCGCGAACGGCATAGCCATCCATGGTGCTGCGACGGAAGTTGGGGAGAGCATGGGGGGCGGTGATGGCAACGGCCGTTACCCGGCCCAAAGCATTCGTCGTCGCTACTTTTTCTGAGGGTAGTACAGTGGGCAGATGGTCAAAAAGCAGATCACGAGCCTCATCAGGCGGGAGGACGTTAAAGAATTCAGGCACTGTTGTTCTGTAATCAGTAATCAGTGAACCGTAATCGGATTGCCGATCACTGACTACGGTTCGCTAATATCATCAGGAAAACCAATACCAATGGCCGAACCGAGCGTGATGACGGCGGCATTTTGCACGCCACGATGCACCAGGGCAGCGGCTTGGGCATCTTGGATGAGGCGGAAGGGGATTGATTGACCCGTAATTTGCTGCCATTGGGCTGCAAGATGGTTTTGTAAATTAGAGGCGAGTTGTTGCAAACGGCCGTAACAGCCCCACTCCTCACGGCCTGGATGACCTTTGTGCAAATTACAAGCCATCGCTGCCACTATCTGCTGGGGCTGCCAGCCCACTGACTGAAGTTGGCGCTGGGTGAGACGGAGAACGGCCGTTAAATGTTCCATATGCGCCTCAGCCCGTGCCTCATCTGGGCCATCAGACAAAAGGGGGCCACAAGCAGCCGGAAGCGGCGGCAACAAATGCAATTTTTGCAGATTGCCCTGAACTATTTGGGCAATGCCCCGTTTAATTTGAGTCTGACCAAAATCAAACAACAGAGCAATTTCTGTGGTAGAAGCGACGATGCTGGCTGCTCCCGTCAACGCCGCCTGTGCCGGGTAAGGTGTCAAGCCCAACCCATAAGCAGCATAACCCGCTTGCTGGATCAGCCGCCGCGTCTCCGCCACTACCTGCTGTCCAAAATGGCCTGCCATCAGTCCCCCACCTAACCAGACCTGATTGATGGTTTGCCAATAAGCCCAATGCTCATCTCCCCACTCAGGCCGAGCCGCCCGATTGGCTGGATGGCCCTCTTTAAGGGTGAGGAGGATAGTAGCTAGGCAACGGCCGTATTGCACTGCAACTTGTTTGGCTGTCAGGCGAGGCAGCGGTTCACTATGAACAAAGCAAGCATCAAACCCCCGAAATAGATCCGTTAAATGGGCGGGCAAATGCAAAGCCCCCCGGCGCATCTGGATACGCTCCAACACCGACTGCCTGCCCAGCAATTGATAACCCGTTTTATCTACAAGGTTGCTATCCGTCACCACCGCCGGCAGCACAGCCACCCGCACCCGGTTGAGCGAGGCAGAAACAAAACGAGGATAGATAGTGAAGGGGTTTTGCATTGTATAAAGAGATTGGAGACTAGAGACTATGGAGTCTCTAGTCTCCAATTAATTGTCGTAGCTCAGCCTCAGTAACAATTTTTACACCCAGCGATTGGGCTTTGCTGAGTTTACTGCCAGCTTTTTCACCAGCCAGCAGATAATCGGTTTTTTTGCTAACGGAGCCAGTGACCTTACCCCCATGGGCTTCGATGAGGGCTTTGGCCTCATTGCGGCTCATGGTGGGCAACGTGCCCGTAATGACAAAGGTATAGTCGGCGAAGGAGGTGTTTGTATCATCTGCCACCACCTTTTCCACCACAAAATTCAAGCCAGCTTGGTGTAATTTGTGGAGAATAGCCTGATTCTTCTTATGCTGGAACCATTCGACAACAGACACGGCCGTTTGCGGCCCAATCCCATCTATTGCCTGCAACTCCTCTGCCGAAGCCGCCGCCAAAGCATCCAAGCTGCCCATAGCATCCAACAGCAAATCGGCCACAGTGTTGCCCACAAAGCGAATACCGAGAGCAGTCAATACCCGATTGGCGGGTTGCGCCTTGCTGGCCACCACACCTTGCAGCAGATTGTCCACTTTCTTGTCCTTAAAGCCTTCCAAAGCTAGCAAATCTTCCCGTTTCAGGCTGTAAATGTCGGCGATGTCCTGAATAAGACCTAGTTGCGTCAGGAGAACGGCCGTCTTGCCGCCAAAGCCATCAATATCCATGGCCGAACGGCCGACAAAATATTCCACACGTCGCACCAACTGCTCTGGACATTGGGGATTATCACAATACACAGCCACCTCGCCCTCGACCTGTACCGTTGGTTCGCCACAGAAAGGGCACTGTGTAGGCGGCTCAATCACCTGTTCGCTGCCATCGCGCACATCAGCGATGGGGCCAATGACATAAGGGATGACATCACCCGCCCGCTTGATAAGCACTGTATCACCAATGCGAATATCCTTCTTGGCAATTTCATCGTAATTGTGCAGAGTGGCATTGCGAACAACGACCCCTCCCAATTCAACTGGTTCCAAAACGGCCGCTGGCGCCAACACCCCCGTCCGTCCCACATTCACCGCCACATCCAACAGCCTGGTTGTCTTCTCTTGGGCGGGGAACTTCATAGCCACCGCCCCACGTGGGTCTTTACCCACAAAACCGAGGCTATCGGCTAACGGCCGATCATTCATCTTGACCACAATGCCATCCACCTCATAATTGAGCTGGTTTCGTTTCTCAACCCAAACCTCATAGGCAGCCGCTACCGCAGCAATATTGTCACAATAAAGATTTTCGGATGAAACGGGGAAACCAAGTTGACGCAAATAATCTAGCCGCCCCCACTGAGTATCCGGCATAGGTATGCCATCCCAGGCAATGATGTCATAACAGTAGAGGGTGAGAGGGCGAACGGCCGTAATTCGGGAATCCAATTGGCGCAGCGACCCAGCCGCCGCATTGCGCGGGTTCATATAAATCGCCTCGCCGGCGGCCAAACGCGCCGCATTAAAGGCTTCAAACTTGTCTAGTGGGAAAAAGGCTTCACCCCGCACCACCAAATAAGGTGGCGGGGTCAGTTCGCTATCAGGGTCAACAGGAATGCGCTGAGGCAAGCTGCGCAGAGTGCGTAAGTTGGCCGTGATACCTTCGCCCACTTCACCATTGCCCCGCGTAGCCCCCTGCACAAAGACACCATCACGGTAAGTCAGCACCACCGTGAGGCCATCCAATTTGGGTTCCACCACGTAAGCTAATGCAGCCTCAGGATCAGACAGGAGACGGCCGTTACGTGTGCGCCACGCATACAAATCTTCCACATTAAAGGCATTAGACAAACTCAAAATCGGGGCCGCATGCGTGATCTTCTCAAATCCCGCCAACGGCTCGGCTCCCGCCCGCTGCGTCGGCGACTCAGGTGTCACCAAATCTGGATTCTCCTGTTCCAGCCGCAACAACTCATGATACAGCGCATCATACTCCGCATCACTAATCACTGGCGCGTCCAGCACATGATAGCGATACAGATGATAGTTTACCTCTTGTCGCAATTGTTCAATTCGTTCCATAACCGACATGTTTAGAAATCGTCCACAAATAACATTTTAAATCAAGAGGACGATTCCTCAAGCATTGGCCGTTTTTCCGCCGAAAATATAAAAAGTTAATAACGGCCAATGCCTTAAGTGTTTGGCGGTTCATTATAGAAAACTCAGCGGACTAAACCGCCAAACCTGAGGTGTCACAGTTTTTCTTTCTCTAATTTTAAACCGCGACACACTTACATGTTCCAGATTGGCTCAATCTTGAAGATTGAACCAATCTATCGGCCTGTTAACAAAGGGATGCGGACTGATTGACCATCCACTTCTAAGTCAATGCGTTGGAACTCCCACAATCCGGCTGATTTGACAGCAACCACATGCAATTTACCAGAATCTTTGGGTCCGGAGATGGGAAAGGCAAAGTCCGCGAAGCCGGATGAACCATTGGTTTCGGAGGAGCCTGTGATCCACCAGCCAGGTTCAATAGGTTCACCCAAAGCTTCAATCACCTGTTCGCTTTGGCGGGCCTGGGCCAAGGCGCCCTGGTAAGGCTCAGAATCTTTGAGAACATTGAGGACAACGGCAAAGATAGCCAATACCAACGCCCATATGCCAATGAAAAGCAAACAACCACAACCGCCGCCTAAAGCACACCCACCTGGTCTTCGCCAACGAAAATTCATACCATTTGCCTCTATGCTTATTCATAAATCCTCATGCGTGAATGGTATTACATAAGGTAGCAAAGCCGAAAAATTTTCCACAAAGGACACAAAATTTATCTACACTTTGTATTATTCGTGACCTTCGAGGATGACAATTTACGCTTATGGCGCACATTTTGCGCCTGTACAAAGTAGTCCGTATGCCGATCCTCATTCCCGATTATCGATTCCTGATTATTGACCACTGATTACCAATAACCGAAGTTTACTGTTGTTACCTTTTCAGGGCAAGGTGCGGTATGATTGCGCCCGTCATGAAAGAGATCCAACAATTTGCAGAGCAAATCATTGATAATGTGGAGAAGGTGATTATTGGTAAACGGCCGTCTCTCCAACTCCTCCTCGTCTCCCTGCTCTGCGAAGGGCATGTCCTGCTGGAAGATGTACCTGGGGTGGGCAAGACCATGTTGGCCCGTTCCCTAGCCGCCAGCTTGGGCATTACCTTCAAACGGCTGCAATGCACGCCCGATTTATTGCCTAATGACGTGACCGGGGTCTCCATTTTCGACCAAAAAGCGCAGGCCTTCACCTTCATTCAAGGGCCAGCCTTCACCCACATCTTGCTGGCCGATGAGATTAACCGAGCCACGCCACGCACCCAATCCTCCTTGCTGGAAGCCATGGGTGAACGGCAGGTGACAGTGGACGGGGTAACACATCAATTGCAACGGCCGTTTTTCGTTGTCGCCACCCAAAATCCCGTAGAATACGAAGGCACCTTCCCCTTGCCTGAAGCCCAACTGGATCGCTTCTTCATGAAATTAAGCTTGGGGTATTTGGATGAGGCCAGCGAGAGCCAAATGTTGTTGAATTTAGGTGGGGTGCATCCAATTGAGAGTTTAACGGCCGTTGCCGACGGACACCAACTACCCCAACTATCCCGTCAGGTATGGCAAGTACATGTAGACGAGACCCTCCGCGAATACATCGTGCGCCTCGTCTTTGCCACTCGCCGACACAAAGATTTAGCCCTGGGGGCTAGCCCGCGTGGCAGTCATGCCCTGTATCGGGGTAGTCAAGCACTGGCAGCCATAAACGGCCGTGATTACGTCCTGCCCGATGATGTTAAAACCCTAGCCCCCGTCATCCTGGCCCACCGCTGCCTCCTCCATCCCGAAAGTGCCCTACGCGGCCTCACCACCCCCAACATCTTAGCCAACATCCTCAAAGAGACCGAATTAGATATAGGTAATCTGTAAGGCTTTTTCAGAAAAACAATTAGCCAACATATTCTGAAAAAGCTTCAAGCCAATTCCAAAAATTCCTTTAAGTCTGGATGATTCATTTTTGGAATTGGCCTAAATCGTTAATCGTTAATCACAAATCGTTAATCGTAAATGGCCTACCTCATTGTCATTCTCCTCATCATTGCCTTCGCCCTGCGCGTAGATTTTGTCTTCTACATCATTTACGTCTGCCTCGGCATGTATGTGTGGGAACGATGGTACACGCCGCGAGCTTTGGCCAAGGTACAGATTGAGCGTGTTTTTCATGACCACGCCTTTTGGGGTGAACGTTTACCCATCAAGCTGCAAATTAGCAACAACAATCGTTTGGCCTTGCCCTGGTTGCAATTGCAAGAATCAGTGGCTATCGAACTACGTGGCAGTGAGGCCACGGCTCACGTTTTGTCAGTACCTGGCCAAGAAACGGCCGAAATCAATTACACCGTCTACGCTCGCCGACGAGGATATTATAAATTGGGGCCTCTACAAATAGCCATGGGCGACTTGTTTGGCCTCTATCAGGAGCGAAAGGGCCAGGTTGCCCCCAGTTACTTTACTGTCTATCCACGCCTTATTCCCCTAACACAATTAGATTTGCCCTCGCGCTTGCCCTTTGGCACAATCGCTAGCCCCCAGCGGCTCTTCGCTGATCCAGCTCGGCCGTTAGGTGTGCGCGACTATCAATCCGGCGATTCGCTGCGCCAGATTAATTGGAAGGCCAGTGCCCACACACGCCACTTATTGGTGAAGACTCATCAGCCAGCTATTTCCCTGGAAACTGCCGTTCTCCTCAACCTCAACCAAGACGAATACCAGCGCCGCACCCGCCTCGACACCATTGAATGGGCCATCGAAGTGGCTGCTTCTCTGGCCGCTCATCTCATTGAACAGCGGCAAGCGGTGGGTCTCATCACCAACGGCACCGATCCTTTGCAGGGAGCTGAGGAGGCAGATTTTGACGAAGCCAGCGGCCGTTTACAGAGCCAGAATTCGGGGGCAGAAACGGGCGTTTCCATCTCCCCGCGCCCTGGCCGCAACCAACTAATGCGCATCCTTGAACGCTTGGCCCGCGTCGAAGCCATGCCCACCATCCCCTTTGCCGAGTGGATACCCCAAGTTGGTCACAGTCTAAGTTGGGGCACGACATTACTGGTTGTGACTACCAGCGGAGACGATGCCGCCTGCCAGGCCCTGCACCGTCTCGTCCGCGCTGGCCTCAACCCCGTTCTGATCACAGTTGAGCCAGCCGCCAATTTCGGCCAAGTGCGGCAACGTGCCAAGCAGTTAGGTTTTGCCGCTTATAAAGTAACTCGCGAGGAAGATTTGGACCGCTGGCGACGGCCGTTGGGATGATTTTGAGATTAAAGGGGAAGAGTTTCCCGAAAAAAGCTCACGCAAAGGTGCAAAGTCTCCAGAGAGAAATTTTGTGTTTTTCGTGTCATTCGTAGTTTTTTCAGATAAGTTAAGGGAAGGAGATTCAATCTTCCAACCTCTCTTTTGCTATGCGAAGCATCAACTGGAGTCAAACGATTTTGCTAGCAGTGATGGTCACGGCCGTTCCCATCGGCCTTCTCACTATTATTCGTATTATCGCCCCTGGTTGGCCTTGGTTGGCT
The DNA here is from genome assembly GCA_965223555.1 of Promineifilaceae bacterium (SeqCode). Taxonomy (GTDB): domain Bacteria; phylum Chloroflexota; class Anaerolineae; order Promineifilales; family Promineifilaceae; genus CBDCWU01. The sequence continues at coordinate 36,565 of CBDCWU010000005.1, read as the reverse complement.
ATCGCCGTGTTGGGGCTGTTAACGGCCGTTCAGGCCCTCAGCACCACCATCTGGCTGCGCCAGCATGAGCAACTCGGCCTGAACAAACCTACCTACCGTGCTGCCGAATTCATGGTCATCATCATCCTCACTCGCCTTTTTGCTTGGGGTATCAACGGCAATTGGCCGCAAATAGCACAATGGCGCAGCTATCTCATAGAGCCTTCGCTTTTGTTCGATGGCTACTTTGTGGTGGCCCTTCTCGTCCTTTTCCTCATTTGGAATTGGTCTATCACCCTCACCACTATCTTCCATCATCTAGAAATCAGCTCTGCTGAAAGAAACTATTATGATCGCTCTCACCCCAGCAATGATCGGCCCATGCCCCCAAATCGCGTGCGGTTAACCGAACGGTTCTTCCAACATTGGCTATGGGGGGGCATTTTTCTCATCGTCTGCGCTGCCCTCACCACATACGACTTGGCTGAAATAGAGCAAGCGCAAAATCCTTTGGCCATCGGCCGTTTAGGTCTGCGCCCAGAAATCTTGGTGGCCACCATTGCCTACTTTCTCTCTGGCTTCTGGCTACTCAGCCAGGCACGTCTGTCCGTTATGAAGGCCCAGTGGCTAACCGGGCGAGTCGTCAAACAAGAGCCAGTGGAACGTAGTTGGCGACGTACCAGCTTTATGACGTTGCTGATTATCGCCGCCTTAGCCACTCTGTTGCCCATCGGTTCCACTTTGATGATTAGCCGCATCATCAATACCCTTATTGTCAGCCTAGTCTTTCTGCTCAACTTCATCGCCTTCATCTTCAGCGCCTTATTTTTCAGTCTATTGTCGTTGATAGGGCGACAGCCGCCTGGGGCAGAAGTGAACGATCCTATCGTCATGCCGCAACCGCTACCCCCGCCAATTGGAGAAACGGCCGTTCCCAGTGACGCCCCCTCCTTGATCGCTGGCTCCATCTTTTGGCTCATCGTCTTTGGTTTCGCTATCATAGCCTTCATCTTCTTCCTGCGCGAACGGGGTTACCGCCTGCCTTCCTGGCAGCAAATATGGCACAACCTGCGCCGTTGGTGGCAGAAGTGGTGGCATGGCCTGGCTACCCAGGTAGCCAAAATACAACGACAGACTCTCACACGCACCGATCAGGAAAGCAAACGGCCGTTACGCGCCCCCTGGCGTTTTCTGCGACTCAATGCCCTTTCCCCCCGTGAACAGATTCATTACTTTTACCTCTCCACCATCCGGCGTGCTGGCGGTAGAGGCATCCCCCGCCAACAAAATGAAACCCCATTGGAATATGCCGACTCGCTGCGCCAAGAGCTGCCGGACACCACAGCCGATGTCAATGACCTAACCCAAGCCTTTCTCCAAGCCAGATACAGCCCTCAGCCCATTGATACAGGAGAGGCAACGGCCGTTAAGCCCATCTGGAAACGCCTCAGAACAGCCATCAAACAAAAAAGAAAAAGAGCCAGATAAAAACGTTCGCCTCTTGCTCTCGTTCGTGATAAAAATGGCGGGTTTTGGAGACTGAGAGCAGTAATCAGTGAGCCGTAATCAGTAAGCAGTCAAAATTAACACTGATACTGGTTACCAGTTACAAGAAAAGTCTCTCAAAAAAAGAAGAAGGAGAATTTCCCACATGACCCAAATTGTCGAATGTGTACCTAATTTCAGCGACGGCCGTAATCCACAAGTCTACAATGGCATTGCTGATCAAATTCGCACTGTGCGCGGCGTTCATGTCCTGAATGTCAGTCCTGACCCCGACCATAATCGTACCGTCATTACCTTTGTTGGCGAGCCAACGGCCGTTGCCGAAGCCGCCTTCCGCGGCATCGCTTTCGCCGCCCAGCACATCAACCTCGATATCCATACTGGGGAGCACCCTCGCTTGGGGGCAACGGATGTCGTACCCTTCATCCCCGTTCGTGATACAAGCATGGCCGATTGTGTCGCCCTGGCCCAACAATTAGGGCGGCGCGTGGGTGAAGAATTGGGCATTGCCGTCTATCTCTATGAACAAGCGGCCACCCGCCCTGACCGCAAAAAGCTCTCAGCTATCCGCAAAGGGGAGTATGAACTGTGGAAAGAAGAAGTCGCCACCAACCCAGACCGTCAGCCCGATTTTGGCCCGGCCGAAGCCAAGAGTTGGGGAGCGACAGTTATTGGCGCTCGACCCTTTCTCATCGCATATAACATCTACCTCAACAGCAATGATGTGAAAATTGCCGATAAAATTTCCCGAAATGTTCGCTTCATTGGGGGTGGGCTACGTTTCCTTCAAGCCAAAGGATTCTTAGTGGAAGGGCAAGCTCAAGTGAGCATGAATCTGACCAACTATGAAAAAACGCCCATTTATCGCATCCAAGAGATGGTGCGGCGTGAAGCGGCCCGTTATGGCCTCACAATTACCAAAGCAGAACTGATTGGAATGTCACCGCAAAATGCCCTGATGGATGCAGCTAAATATTATCTGCAATTAGACGATATAGAAGATAATCAAATCTTGGAATATCAGATGGCCGAGGCCATCGCGCAGCAAGAGGATAATACCCCTTATGCCTTCATTGAAGCCGTAGCCAGCAAAAAACCGACACCTGGTGGCGGGTCGGTAGCGGCCTTGGCAGGGGCTTTAGGCGCAGCTCTGGCGCAAATGGTCGCAGGTCTGACAATTGGCCGCAAGAAATATGCAGATGTTTCGGAGCAAGCCCAAACGCTAGCTGATGAAGCCGTCCAATTGCAGGCAGAGCTAACGGCCGCTATTCGTGAAGATGCCGAGGCTTACAATGCGGTTATGGCCGCCTTCCGCAACAAAGCCTTGACGGAAGAGGCCAGAACGGCCGTTATTGAAGAAGCAACCATTGGGGCTGGCGAAGTACCCTTGCAGGTGGCTCGTCTCAGCCTGAGGGCGGCCCAATTGGCCCTAGCAATTGCTGAAATTGGCAATGTCAATGCCGTGACGGATGGCGCAGCGGGCGTATTATTGGCGCGAACGGCCGTTCAGGTAGCTGCTCTCAACGTCAAGACCAATGCTGTCAACTTGAACAATCAAGAGTTGGCTCATATCTGGCAGCAAGAGTTGATTCAGTTGGAAGCAGATGCCGAAGCCTTAGCCACCGCTGCCATGCAAATCGCAGGACAACGAGGGGGCTTCTAATGAGTAGGGGAGCCACAAAACAAAGGGGACCAGGAACAGGGGGGCATGGGGACAAAGCAGCGCAAAAAAACCCCCGACCCCTAACTGCCCACTGCTTACTACTCACTCTCTACTGTTTACTCTTCACCGCCTGTCGTTCTAATAATGTGGTGGGGGCAGTGGTCATAGAAGAAGCAGTTGTGGGGGATATTGAGGTGGAAGAAGTGGCAACGGCAACGGCCGTTTATTTGGCCGAGCCTATCATCTCCGTAAGCAGCAACAATGCAGTTCCTGCCACCCTCACCCCCATTCCCACCCCCATCCCTACCCTCGTCACCCCCACATCCACCAGCAGTCCTATCCCCCCACCTACCTTCACACCGCCAGCCTTGCCTAATACATCGCCCTGGGAACATTATTGGCTGCGTCGCCCCATCGCCGATGGCGGCACAGTTTGGACAAACAAAACCTATCCTTACGGTCATACCCGTGGCGGCACACTACGCCCCCATCACGGCGTGGAATTTGACGTCGAGCATGGCACAGAAATATTAGCAACAGCCAGTGGCACAGTGGTTGTGGCTGGCGACGACACTCAAATTGCTTACGGTCCCCATACAAACTTTTATGGCAATCTTGTGGTCATCGAACTGGATGCCAAACTTAATGGATCTGCGCCCGTCTACACACTCTATGCCCACCTATCACAACCGTTGGTGCGACAGGGCCAGCATGTTGACGCCGAACAAGTGATTGCCCTTTCTGGAGCCACAGGTGTAGCCGATGGTCCTCACCTACACTTTGAGGTGCGTGTGGGCCAAAACAGCTATGAAAACACCCGCAATCCACTGCTCTGGCTCTACCCCTTCCCTGATCGGGGCACAGTGGCTGGGCGGATCATGTGGGCCAACAGCGAGTTAGTCTATGAGGCTCCAGTGAACTTGCGCCGCATTGATGGGGCATCCCCTTATGCCGCCACTGCCACCTATGCCCAAGAAAGTATCAATGGCGACGAAGGCTGGCAGGAAAACTTCGCCTTTGACGATGTGCGCGCTGGCTATTATGAGATATCAACGACGGTCAGGGGTAAAGATTTCAAAGCCACCGTCTGGGTACATCCCTTTCAAACAAGTTTTGTCGAGATTTTGGTTGAGGGGGAGAGTAGAAAATCACAAAATGCTATTTCCCACTCACAAGAAAGCGACTAATATCTAAATGCTGCAGAACTTATATATTGGGAAAATCTCCCCTACCTTATTCTCTGAACCAAATAACCATTTCGTTGTTAAGACAGTAGTGACAAGCAGACCTACAGTCCACCATATCGCCAAGTTGGCAAGAACATACATGTTCCTTGACACATCTGTTCGCATTTCAGTGGCAGCCAGATAATTTTCCGATTTAATGGCCTCGCAAATGGTTTAATTGACGAATAATGAGTTTGTCAAACCAACGGTCAGGCAGCCAGCGGGGGAGCAGCCAGCCTGTGAGCCAACGGCGGGGGATGGGGTAACGGGGTCGGGGGTTGGGGGAGCGGAGGGCGGCCAGAATAACGGCCGTTACCACACCCACCGGCATCGCCTTCCGTTCCCGTTCAGCCACCTCCTCTTGCAATTTTGCCAAAAATGGCTCGTAATCCGTGCCCGCATATCGGGCCACTTGCTGGGCAAATTTGCCCACAATGGGCGTGCGTACCGTGCCCGGCTCAATCAGAATCACTGGAATCCCATACAAATAAAGTTCGCGCCGCAGGGCATCAGACATAGCTTCAAGGGCATGTTTGGAAGCGGCATAGGCTCCCATAAAGGGATAAACAATACGGCCGCTTACTGAACTGATGTTGATGATACGCCCTGGTCTTTGCTGAGACTTGAGCAAGGGTAAAAAAGCTTGAGTGATGTGCAGGACGCTAATCACATTGACCTCTAGCTGTTGACGCAAAGTTTCGGGAGGCAGGTGGGCCAAGGGGCCGGGTGTGCTGATGCCAGCATTGTTGATGAGAGCGGTTAAGGACTGGCCATTGAGGTGGGTGGTGACTTGGGTAACGGCCGTTTCCACTGCCACCTCATCCGTCACATCGAACAACAGAGGAGTAAAATTCTCCCCTAACTCTGCCTGCACCCGTTCCGCATCCACTGGTCGCCGCACGCTGCCAAAGACACGGTAGCCTCGCTCCACCAAAGCGGCCGCAGCCGCATAGCCAATGCCGGTAGACACGCCAGTGATAACAACCGATTTCATGCTGCTCTACGATAGAGGAAATAACCGACAACGGCCGTTATTACCCCACTAATCAATGGCGACACACTCATAATAATACCCGCATCAAACCAAAACTGCTCGGGGAAAAGGCGAATTAGCGAATCAGAATAACGAAATGTCCAGGTTCCAGGTGGGAAAAGCAACTCATGAAATTGCACAAAAAATGTATTCCAAGCCAAGGCAATGAAGGCCGCAATCCCTATCAAAATAATTGTTGTCAGCAGTCCTCCATGAAAAATTGCCTTATAACCGATCATCCGCGTCTCAGAGCGCAGCAGCAAAAAGAGCAAACCGCCAAAAACTATAACACCAGCCACCCACACGACCCTTTGAATCCCGTCGGCCACGATCTTCACATCCAGCATATGACCAATTTCGCTTTCAGTATAAAGGGGCTTGTTTGTATCGGGCAAGCGCAGTTCTTCCAGCATAAAAATCACTTCCTCCGCTGGTTCAGGGCGCTGCATATAAGCCAAAGTAGCGTGGGCAAATTCCAATCTCTGCTCCAGTGTAAACCCAAACTGATCTGGAGCAATACGAGCATATTCCCATTCAGGATAAGTTGGATCATCCCAACCAATAAGGGCGCGGATGCCCCCCAATCCCAAAAGGAATGGCATGGCGATAACCACCAGCCAGCGAACTACTGTGATAACTCTTGCATTATTCATGGGCTCAATTGTCGAGGGGCAGATGGAAATTGTCAACGAAAATCTACAAATAGCGATAGGTACAAATGATACTTATCTTTGACGCAGAGGCAGAGCCACGTGGAAAGCACTGCCAGGCAATGTTTCCTCATCATAACCAGGGCTTTCTACCCACAACTTACCACGATGGGCCTTCACGATGCCTTTAGCAATAGCCAAACCCAGCCCGGGACCGCCTGCCTTAAAAGCTGTCTTGCCAGACGAATGAAGAGATACTTCCCCTGTTTGGTAGAATTTCGTGAAAATGAGGTCTTGGGCATCAGGGTCAATACCAATGCCCGTATCTTGCACCACGATCTCTATACCCTCCTGAGGCAAATCTAAAGCACTGTCTGCCAACATGCGCCCCGAAATGGTGATATGGCCGCCATCTGGCGTATATTTGATGGCATTAATAATGAGGTGAAAAAAGACCTTTTGTAGGGCCTCAAAATCTGCCTCAATACCGGGCACACCTTTCATATCATTCACAGTTACAGCCAGGTTACGAACTGCCAACGTTTCTTCAAATTGGATCAGTACCATTTGCAAAATGGGCGCAATGGAAACTGGTTCTGGGTATAACTCTAAAGAATGGTTGTCAACTTTGAGCATATCTAACATCGTGTTGACAATTTCACCCATACGGATAGCTCCACCATGTATGCCATCTACAAGCTGAAATATCAACTCGTTTTCAGTCAGCGATATGTCATCCAACAACATCTGACTGTATCCTTTGACCAAAGTCAAGGGGGTGCGCAACTCATGAGAAACCACGCCAATAAAGTCTGATTTGGTTTGATTGAGTTGCTCTAACTGCGCATAAGCCTCTTGAATGGCCGAGGTGCGGCTACGTACTTCATATTCCAGCACCTGATTGAACTGCGCCAAACGATCATAAACTTGTGCATTTTGCAAAGCAACGGCCGCTTGATTGGCAAAAGCAGTCGCTAAAGCGACTTCTTCATCAGAATAAGGATCGGGTGATTCTCGGGTGAGTGAGAGCATCCCTATCACTTCATCAGACCGGATCAAAGGAACGCCAAGCCAAGAGCGGGCTTGAGGTAAACTGGGAACTTGTTGCCAATCAGGACGTTGTAGGACTTCAGGAATGCATAACGGCCGTTTCGTTTGATATATCTCAGGGTAAATGACATCTGTACCTTCTTCAAGAGAAATACGCGTATCGCCAGGTTTGAAGCTTTCTGGATAACCTTGAAAGGCTACAAATTCCATCATTTGCCCTTGGGGGATAAGCATAGCAGCTCGATCATAGGTCACAATATCTGCCAACTGCTTGAGAATTAAGTCTAAAATCTCACTCCAGTCCAGCGTGCTGCTGAGTAAATGGCCTGTTTGGTGCAACAATTCGGCCAGATGGCGGGCAGATTTCTCACGCTGAAATAGGGAAGCATTGTAGATAGCAATCGCTACTTGATCAGCTAGTAATTGTAAAAAAGACATATCGCTTTCAGGGAATGCTGCCTCTTCGCGGCTCTGGAGATCAAGGACACCAAGTAAATTTTTGCCAACTTGTAGTGGTAGATCGAGTTCAGATTTTGTGGCTGAAAGAGCGGCCACCTGCATATAACGGCCGTCCTGACTCACATCATCCACACGGGCTGAACGGCCGTTAGCCGCCACCCAACCAATCAATCCTTCTGCTCCCACCCTGAGACGCAAACCACCAGGAACCAGCGGCCCTGTCAATTCACCTGCACTGGCCTGTTCCAGGACAAACCGCCCTTCCTCATCAACCAAAAAGACACCGACATAATAGTGACCATAACGCTCATAAATCAGCGTCACCACATGCTCTAACAACAACTCCAAGTCTAAGATAGAGGTTATGCTTTGCCCGACGGCCAAACTTGTTTCCAACTGGCCCGCCCGATATTGTAATTCCTGCCTCCGCTGTTCACTTTCCTCGCGCAACTGCTCATAGCGGCGCAAGGTTCTGCGCCGAAGGTAGAAAATAAGCAGAGAAATGGCCGTCGCCAAAAGCAAAGCTACCGTATATTGTAGCCAACTAACAAACGCAGTCCGTGTCCATACGATCCACATCCAACCAACCCAAGTCGCCGCCAACGCTGCTGTCAACCAGGACAATGAGAGAAAAAACATGCCCATCACTGCAACAATAAGAGCCAAAACTGTCACGGTTTGGGTAGGATCGTTAAGTAAGTGTAAGCGCAACAAATTGTTAAAAACGGCCAGGAGAGCGACGGCCATCGTCAACCAATGTGTCCATTGTGAGGGAAATTGATAGGCTCCCAGAGCTACATATAGGCCCAAAAGAATCAAAGCTGTGGTCCCGGCAACTATACTCAAAATGATGAATTCTGGAACTGTAAACAAGTGGAAGAGAGAGATAAAAACAAAAACGAGACCGAGGCCAAGCGTTGCTGGTCGCAAGCTATCCGCAATCGTTTCATCCATCATAATTTGGGCAGCACTTTTCTGCCCACGATAATCACTTATTGGGGGTAAAGGTGAAACGATCTGGGTCTCCGGTTGGGTGTGTGCCATGTGAATCTTGCTAATATAGCCAGGGACGCCTACTGCTTTATATAATCCATTGTCAAACATGACAATGGTGGATGATTAGCTTGGTAAAATACATTATACACGAGCAAAACCTGACACGTAAAGGAAGAGAGCGTAAAAGCCCAAAAACTTTTGTCTTGTGTTTGGGCTTGTGATAAAATGCACACAAACTTTCAAAAAGTTTTGAACGATATGAAGGAAGTTGCAATTTGCCGTATTATGGCAGCAAATTGCAAACTGTAAATGGTTAGGATAGATGGCTTATAAAGGGTTAGCCCATTTTGTAGAAGCATTGGAAAAAGCTGGTGAGCTAAAACGTATCACCACGCCAGTGAGTCGGGACTTAGAGATAACGGAAATAACAGACCGCATTAGCAAGGGAACGGCCGATCACAACAAAGCCCTCCTCTTTGAAAATGTACAAGGGTTTACCACACCCATCCTCATCAATGCCTTCGGCAACAAAAAACGGATGGCGATGGCTTTAGGCGTAGAGAATCTCGAACACCTAAATCACAATCTCGCCAAAATGATAGACCTAAAGCTGCCCGAAGGCTTTGGAGCTGCCATGGGCCGGGCCACCGAATTGCTGGGTGCGCTCCGGGCGGTTGGCCTAAAGCCTAACCGTGTCAAAAAAGGAGCTTGTCAAGAGGTTGTCCACACAGATAATGCTTCCCTGGACATGATTCCCGCCCTTCAATGCTGGCCAGATGATGGAGGCCGCTATATCACGCTGATGCAAGTGATTACTCGTGACCCAGAGACGAACAGCCGTAACGTGGGCATGTACCGTGTGCAAATATTTGATAGCAAAACGGCCGCTATGCACTGGCAGCGTCATAAAGGTGGGGCCGAACATGAACGTCTCGCCCAAAAAAATGACAAACCTCTTATCCCTGCTGCTATCGTTCTCGGCGGCGATCCAGCTCAGATGTGGTGCGCCAGTGCCCCCCTGCCCCCCGGCATAGATGAATATCTGTTAGCTGGTTGGCTGCGCGGCGCACCCGTTCAGTTCGTCAACTGCATCACCCAACCTCTAGAAGTTCCCGCCGATGCCGAAATCGTGATTGAAGGCTATGTAGACCCCAACGACCAACGTATTGAAGGCCCCTTTGGCGATCATACGGGTTTTTATACGCCGGAGGATATGTTTCCCACTTTTCATGTAACGGCCGTTACCCATCGCCAAAACCCCATCTATCCCACCACCATTGTGGGCAAACCACCAATGGAAGATTTGTGGATGGGCAAGGCCACCGAACGGCTTTTCTTGCCCCTGATGAAGCTATTCATGGGCGAAATTGTGGATGTGAACATGCCCGCCGAAGGTGTTTTCCATAACCTAATAATCGTCAGCATCAAAAAGCGGTTTCCGGGTCATCCCTTCAAAGTCATTTATGGCTTGTGGGGTTTAGGGTTGATGATGCTGACCAAAGCCATCGTTATTGTCGATGAGGATGTGGATGTGCATGATTTGTCCGATGTGGCTTGGCGTGTTCTAGGCAATGTAGATTGGCGGCGCGATACCGTTATTGTCGATGGTCCTGTCGACCAACTTGACCACTCATCCATCCGCGACTCGTTTGGCGGCAAAATTGGCATAGATGCTACCGCCAAAGGCGAACAAGATGGCCACACGCGTGGCTGGCCAGAAGAGTTAGAGATGTCAGCAGAGATTAAGCAATTAGTTGATGAGAAGTGGGAGTCCTATTTTCGGTAATCAGTCACCAGTAACCAGTAATCAGTAAATATCCCACTGAATACTGCATATTGCATACTGATCACTGCCTAAGCAGTTATGACTACAAATGACATCACCATCCGCCCTATCCAGCCCAAGGATGCCCATGACCAGCATGAGATGGTGACCCATCCGGCAGTGGTGCAAGACACGCTTAACTTGCCCAGCATGGAGTTTGCCCAGACACAAGCGTGGATCAACAAGCAGACAGTAGGACGATCACGGTTGGTAGCAGAAGTCAGTGACAAGGCTGTCGGTTTTATCTCGTTGCAACATTTTCAACGGCCGCGTATGACTCATGCTGGTTCTTTAGGTATGTTTGTCCACCCTGATTATTGGGGACAAGGTATTGGCAGTAAGTTGGTGGAGGCAGCTTTGGATGTGGCCGATAATTGGTTGGATTTGAAGCGGGTAGAGTTGGGGGTATTTGCAGATAATGAAGCGGCCATCCATCTCTATCAAAAGTTTGGTTTTGAAACAGAAGGGGTGCGGCGTAGGGTGGCTTTTGGTGAGGGGGAGTGGCGAGATGATCTAGTGATGGCCCGTTTGCGAAATGTGGCAGGTTTGCGGGCGAGTGTGGCAGTAGAACGGCCGTCTGTCACACCTAAACCTACACCCAAACCTGTACAAATTCGCCCACCATTAGAAGAAGACATCGCACAGTTATACAACCTGTTTCGCCATCCTTTAGTGGCACGTACGACGTTGCAAATGCCAACCCAAGAAATTTCACGGACAGAATCGCGCATTAGAACCCAAAACCCAGGCCTTTATCGTTTTGTGGCTGTGGCAGGTGAAAAAGTGGTAGGCAATATTACACTGCACCAATCTGGTCGTCCCCGTGAAGCCCACGCAGCTGGTTTGGGTATGATGGTTGACCCCAATTATTGGGGCATGCGCATTGGTACACAGTTAATGGACGCAATTCTCGATTTAGCTGACAATTGGCTGAACTTAAAACGGGTAGAGTTGGAAGTACACACGGACAATCCAGCAGGTGTACGCTTATATGAGAAGTTTGGCTTCGTTATTGAAGGGACGAAGCGGTTTCAGGCATATGGAGACGGCCGTTGGACTGATAGTTATTTTATGGCGAGGATTAAAGAATAGTGCGTAATGCGTAGCGCGTAGATAGGCTTCTACGCACTACGCACTACGCATTACGAGGTACAAAAATGGGAAAAAACAGCATCCACGACATTTATGAAAAAGTGGTTGAAGGCGAACGGGTGACGTCCGAAGAAGGCATCCGCTTGTATGAGAGTAGCGATTTAGTAACACTGGGGACAATGGCCAATTTGATTCGACAGCGCAAACATGGGGATTATGTGTATTTCAACAAAAATCGGCACATCAACCCCACTAATGTTTGTGCCTTTCACTGCAATTTCTGCTCCTTTGCCCGCACCAGCGATGATCGTCCAGGAGCTTATACCTTCATGCCCGATCAAGTCGTGGAAAAGATTCGGCCAACCGTGGACGAGGGCATCACTGAATTTCACATCGTCGGCGGCCTACACCCAGAGTTAGGCTTCCAATATTACGTGGATTTATTACAAGCCCTGAAGCAAGAATATCCTTGGGTACATTTGAAAGCTTTTACGGCCGTTGAAATAGACTTCTTCTGCCAATTAGAAAACAAAGATGATCACACCATCTTGCAAGAATTAATTGATGCTGGTCTGGACTCAATGCCTGGTGGCGGTGCCGAGATTTTCCATTGGGATGTGCGGCGCAAGATTTGCCCAGAGAAGGCCAACGCCGAACGGTGGCTGGAAATTCACAGCATTGCCCATAAGTTAGGTTTGATGACCAATGCCACGATGTTGTATGGTCACATTGAAGAGCATAAACATCGGGTGCATCATTTAGTATCACTACGTGAGCAACAAGACAAGGACATTGCGGCAGGGTTTGACGGCCGTTTCCAAACCTTCATCCCCCTCAGCTTCCATCCTATGGAAAACGGGCTTGGTCGTCGCCTCAAGCGTCGCTGGACAAGCGGCGTAGACGACATGAAAACCCTGGCCGTCAGCCGCATTATGCTCGACAACTTCCCCCACATCAAAGCCTACTGGATTATGCTTTCGCCCGCCATGGCTCAAATCGGCCTCGACTTTGGTGCCAATGATCTCGATGGCACAGTAGTCGAAGAACACATCTATCATGATGCAGGCGCACAAACCAAAGAACATATGACCCGTGGTGATTTGATGCGCCTCATCCGCGCTGCTGGCCGCACACCCGTGGAGCGGGACACAGTTTATAACGTTGTAAAGGTTCATGCTTAACAAACCATTACTCATTTACGATGGGGATTGCGGCTTTTGAGAGAAGTCGGCACGTCTGGTGCAGACGCTGACGAACGACCGTATTCCCATCCAACCCTGGCAACACGTTCCGCAGCAAATGACCGAACTTAGTTTAACAGATGAAGATGGCCTGACGCAGGTCTGGTTTGTGGACGAAAACGGCCGTCTCACAGGCGGTGCAGAAGCCGTGAATGAGGTCATGAAATATGTGTGGTGGTTACGGCCGTTGGCCTACCTCTACCACATTCCTGGCCTCAAACAGCTACAAAATCACGCCTATCGCTGGGTGGCAGACAATCGCTATCGGTTGCCAGGCGGCACGGCGGCTTGTACGATAGGAAAATCAAGAGACTAGAGACTAGAGACTAACGTGGTTAAACGACAGTCTCCAATCTCCAGTCTCCAATCTCACTATGAAAATAGGCATCATTGATTACCTAAACACCCAACTGTTCCAATACGATTTAGAGGAACGCTTACGGCCGTTTGGCGTGGAATTCGTGCGCGGTGTGCCTACAGAGCTAAACCGTGCCTTGTTGGCTGGTGAGATTGACCTTGCCCCCATTTCGGCCTATTTTGCCGCCGAAAACGCTGACGAATTTGTTATCTTGCCTGGACACAGCATCTCTTCATTGGGCGCGGTCAAAACCGTGCTACTCTTTAGCTGGAAGCCCGACATCCGCGAATTGGACAATGCTACTATCGCTCTCACTGATCACTCCGCCACCAGCATCAACCTACTGCGCGTTCTCTGCGAGCAACGGTATCACATCACGCCCCACACCGTGACCATGACCCAAGATTTGCCGCGCATGATGCAAACGGCAGATGCCGCTCTCGTCATTGGCGACACAGCCCTCGTAGAAAGCTTTGTTCACCGTGAACTGATGCGACCCGATGGCTCATACGGCCGTCCCACCATCTTCGACCTCGGCGACGAATGGCTCAAATTGACTCAACTGCCCTTCACCTTTGCCGTTTGGGCGGCTCGGCACGAAGCTGTGCCCGAGATGATCTCTTTGCGCGTTCCCGCTGCGCTAGCTGCCAGCAAAGCCGCTGGCTTACAAAACATCGAAACGGTAGCCGCCAACTACGCCCCGCGTCTGTCGCTACCCGTTGGCGTTTGCCGCCGCTATTTGCACGATCTTGGGTTTGACCTCACTAGCCGTGATTTACACGGCCTCGTCACCTTCCTGCAAATGGCGCTACCTGATTTTGAACCTTATTCATTAAAATTTATAGAAACAGTGGCCAACGGCCGTCGGCCAGTGCCACTGCCAAACAATTAGAAACTGGAGACTAGAAACTAGTGACTGGAGACTTGGCAAGCACAACAACTCAATCTCTCATCTCCAATCTCTAGTCCCCAATTTTGGAGAACTCATGCCCATTTCAACCGGAACCTATCCCGTCCATCGCAGCTTTGCCAGCGACAAAGACGGCTTTTACAAAGGCGGTAGCCTAAACTTAACTAGCTTAACCACCGTAGACGACATCATCGCCAAAGTAGAAGCTGGTGAGCGCATTAGCTATGACGAAGCTATGGTTTTGTACGACGAAGCCACTCTATTGCAGCTTGGCCGTGCTGCCAATGCTCGCCGTCAACAACTCGTCCCCGGTGAAACTATCACCTATTTAATTGATCGCAACATCAACTACACCAACGTCTGCAACAGCGACTGCTCCTTTTGCGCCTTTTACCGCCACGACCCCGATCACCCCGAAGCTTACGTCAACCCCTATCACGTCATCGGCAAAAAGATTGAAGAGACGCTCTATTTGGGTGGCACGCGCATTCTCATGCAGGGTGGTCATAATGACACACTACCCTGGCAATTTTACCTCGACATGGTCGAGTGGATTCACACCAACTACCCCGGCATCGAAATCAACTCCTTCTCGCCCAGCGAGATTGACCAGATGGTGAAGGTCAGTGGCTTGACACGCAGCGAAGTCATGCGCGAGTTGAAAGGCAAAGGCTGGGCGGGTCTGCCTGGCGGTGGCGGCGAGATTTTGGATGATGAAATTCGCAAACGGATTAGCCCTAAGAAACAGCGCACTGATGGCTGGTTGGATTGTATGCACGAAGCCCACAAGCTGGGCATGACAACGACGGCCACCATGGTCATTGGCTTCCGTGAAGAGGTGCGCCATCGCCTCAACCATTTGCAACGTATCCGCGATTTGCAGGATGCCAGCTTGCGCGATTTTGGCAATGGCTTTAATGCCTTCATTAGCTGGACGGTGCAGATTGAGAATACACCGTTAGAGCGGAGCCGGTTTGCGCCTGAGTATGGCGCCACACCCCATGAGTATTTACGGCATACGGCCGTTTCCCGCATCTTCCTCGACAATATCCCCCACCACCAAGCCAGTTGGCCCACACAGGGCGAAAAGGTGGCCTCGGTGGCCCTACACATGGGCTGTGACGATTTTGGCAGCACCATGATTGAGGAAAATGTGGTCAGTGCGGCAGGGGCGCGAACGGCCGTTCGCCCTGCCATGGATGTCCCCGAAATTCACCGCCAAATCCGCGACGCTGGCTTTGTACCTGCTCAACGAGATTCAGGTTATAATATCGTTCGTCAGTATTCGGAAGATGAAGCCCAAGATAAAGCTCAAATGCCTCCTACTGAATTGCCTGAGATGCCAACAGGCAACCTTACAAATCAAATTGCCCTATCCACATTAAATTAGGAGATTACCTGAACAGAGAAAGATCAGGTAGGTCTTCCAGTCGCCCAGGAGGTCTCTCATGTACAGAAAATATTTTGTCGCTATTTTTTTGTCGCTGGTATTGGGAACGGCCGTATTTGGTCTAAATACGGCCTCCGCTGATCCTCCACCTGTGCCGCCAGACCCCTATGAACGGCAACAACTCTCGCCATTATCGCGCCAGTCAGCTGACCGTCGTCAACTACAAGTTACGCTAAATGCTCCAAGACTCCCCTGGAGCAAAATCGTTTTCCAATCCTATCGTGATAGTAACTGGGAGATATATATTGGCAATGACGATGGCTCAGGGCAAACTCGCTTAACAAACAGCAATACGTCCGATATCCATCCGCAGCTAAATCGAGGAAATACGCAAATTGCTTTTGCTTCCAACAACAGTGGTAATGATTTTGAAATTTATAAGATGAACACTGATGGAAACGGTATGGTACAACTCACTAATAATTCTAGTGATGATGGCAATCCCATTTGGTCTCCCTCTGGCACAAAAATCGCTTTTGAATCTTACCGTAATGGACATGCTGAAATTTATGTGATGAATGCTGATGGTTCAGGGCAAGTCCGTTTGACGAATGGAAGCAGCTATAGTGGCATGCCTTCATGGTCACCGGATGGCAGCAAAATTGCTTTTGTCTCCTATCGCACGGGCGGTTATCGCATTTGGGTTATGAATGCGAATGGTACTGATCAAATTCAGCTTTCCAACCAAGCTTATAGTTTCCATCCTATTTGGTCTCCTGATGGGAGCAAGATTGCCTTTGATGCAGCTGGAGCCGATGGCTGGCAAAATATCTGGCAGATGAATGCAGATGGTTCTAATGAAGAATTGGTGGCTGACTTTGGAGGAGATACCGACATATGGGCAAGTAGTTGGTCGCCAGACGGCCGTCAAATAGCCTTTACCGCAATCTCTTACATTCTACATCAAGGCAATTGGTATTGGACAGATGCTCAGCAAACCGCCTACGATCTTGTCAATCAAACCATCAGTCACCTTGGTTTCAACTTGCAAGATTGGTATCCTCGCTGGCAAACTAGCGATACCCTCCCACCTACCTCCTTAGTTCATTCGCTACCATCCCAATCTCCTGGCCCAATTCCAGTCCATTGGTCAGGTACAGACACGGGAGGATCAGGTATTAAATACCATCAAGTTCAGGTAAAAATTGGGATAAATGGAATCTGGACTGACTGGTTTACTAATACAACCCAAATGTCTGGGCAATATCCAGGCACAGGTGGTAACTCTTATTTTTTCCGTGTCCGTACTCAAGATCAAGCCTTTAACAGTGAACCTTGGCCAAATTCATATGATGCCTCGACCTTTGTAGAGAATCTGGCACCACTTACTTCTTTTAGTCCATTGCCACCCTACAGTCAGGTTGATAAACCTATCATCCTATCCTGGCAAGGGTATGATCCTGGCAATTCAGGCATTGATTCCTATGACTTAAGTTATCGTGTCAACAATGGTTCATGGGTGAATTGGCAAACAGACCTAACCACGAATCAAACAATTTTTGAGGAAGCAACTTCTGGTAACAATTATGTATTTCGTATCCAAGCTACTGATAGGGCGCAAAACAGTTCGGCTTGGTCGTTGAGTTCACCGACTACTTTTTATCGCTGGCAGATATTTGGGGAAGCACATGATAATACGGGAACGCCATTAGCTGAGGTTAGTTCTGTAGCAACCAATGCCATGGCTAGCCAGAATAGTGACTTGAATGGTTCATACCATACTTACTTTGCTACCACTCAACCTGATTACAGCATTGGGTGGCAAAACGAGAGGTACTTAACTCTACCCAATACACAATTTCCCTTTGGCAATGACAAAGTACATAATGTCATTATGCCTCCAAACGATAACATCATTGATAATTGGGGTTTTGAAAGCGGCTCCCTGGGAAATGGATGGCACTCTGTTGGTTCCTTACCAGCAATTATTACCGATACTATTTATCATACGGGCAGTAATTCGACGATTCTGGGCAACCTATCCCATATGGAGCAGAGCATTGTCCCAACCACTGGCGATAGGATTAGGTTTTGGTTTGATGTGGATAAACATGGTATTGGTCACCTTGTGGTACAAGAAGCACTCTATCCTTATAGTGATTTTTATTATATGCAGCTCGATTTAAATGGTACTTGGTCTGCTCCTGAGATGATTGATGCAGATGGAATACCACGGTATAGTCAACCCAAGATAATTGTGACTGATAACGGCCGTGTCCACATATTCTGGCAAGACGGGCCACTCTCACCAGAGCAAAACATCATGTATAGGGTGCGTGATGCAAATGGCTCATGGAGTAATACGGAAACTGTTATAAGCACTCATGCTAGCAATAGCACATTTCATGTTGTTATCAGCCATAATGGCATAATCCATATCATCGCTAATGAACAAGTCCCCCCACACAATTATATGAAAGCATTTTACATCCACCGTAATGCCAATGGATGGTCAAGCCCCATACAATTGTCAGAACAAGGCTACCCAGATCTGTTTCTTGATGATGCACTTTTGTTAGCTGGGCAAGATAATCACATTCATTTTGTGTGGCAAGAAGGAGGAGATAGGCGAATTCTTCACCAAGAACGATTGCCAAATGGCACGTGGTTGCCTATAGAAGAAATAGCTGATGTTGAAGGCACGGCTGGTGCTTATTCTCTAGGTGGGGTTATAGATATACAAGATAACATTCACATCATTTGGCTAGATAGTCCAGCTGGTGAGCCATCGCTTTTGTACTACATTCAAAGAAACACTTCAGGCCAGTGGAGTAGTATAGAAAATATTCACCCTGACTTTACTATCAATGAACCGCAATTAGCAGTTTCAAGTTCAGGAATTCCTCATGTCATTTGGACTTATCAGGGTTTACACCATACTTGGCGTGAGAGTAATGGACAATGGTATTATCCGCAAAATTATCAACAAACAACTATCTTACCTGGCGAAGGTACAGGCATTTACAGCCCTTACATTCTCATTGATGACTCAGACAATATTCACCTTGCTTGGGTAGAATTTTTTGATAATAGTAATTGGGAATATGCTGTTTTTTATGCTCAAAAAAGGCTAGACCAACAATTCACCGTGGAAAAACTATTGCAGGATAGTGAACAACTATTCAGCTATTATTACCCCTTACAATTAGCGCTCAAGGATTCAGCTTCGCCCTACATTTTATGGGAGGCAGATGATACGCCACCACTATTTATCAGTAAGCCCAAACGTGCAACTGAAACTGGTATCTCAGCTATCTCTACAGTTTTTACAATTCCGGTAACGATGAGCAACCCGATTCTATCTTATAAATATAACATGAACACCACGGGAAGTATAGACACTAACTTTGCAGTTTTCGTTTACATAACGAAATCACCTCTGGTAGAGAATGATTACAACCACACATAGAAAAGGTCCATTGGCCTTAGGCTACCAGAGAGAAGAACATTATGTCGATAAAAAGTGCAAACATAGTGATAGATTCATTATCAGTGAAACTAAATGATGGTACAGAGGTTACGAATTTATATGAAACGATGGAATCGACTTTTTGGCAACATCAATGGCATGAAATGTCTACTTGGTCTGGTAAAACAGTTACGCTAACTTTTGCTTTGCAGGAAACGGCCAATACGATAAACACAGGAGCAGTGATTGATGAGGTCACCGTGGGCTCAACTTATCCTGATTTATGGATCGATGGCTCACAAGGGAGTGCATTGCCTAGAGAAACGATCGTCCAGAGAATCGTTTACGGCAATCGTGGTGGGGCAACGGCCGTTACCAATCTCCTCACCTACACTTTACCTGTCGGTCTCTCATTTGTCTCCGCTAGCGTCCCCCCCACTGCCACAACGACCGATCAAATGATCTGGCAAATTAATGAGTTGCCTGGTAAGGGGGAGCCGTTTACGATTGACGTGACAGTGATGATAGCGGAAACGGTCGTTCCCTTCACTACCCTCACTAGTACCATCGAAATTGGCACGGATGGAACCGAGTTAGAGATGTTGAATAATCAGGCTGAAGGGAGGGTATTTATCGGCCGTTCTTTTTACCTGCCCCTTATTGCTAAAAATTAACAGAATTGGGAGATTAGGGATTTAATGATTTCTAATCTCCCAATCACCAATCTCCTTATGACCACCTTTCCCCAATTCGCCAGCCGCGCCAAGATGCGCCACGACTTCAGCGACCAGATACAGGTGCGCTACAGCCACCCCAACGGCGAAGAGTTTGACACCTGGATCAGTGGTGAAGAAGTGCTGGCGCGGCTCAAAACCGCTTCCCGTGAAGAACTGATCAAGGGCTTCAGCCAGATGAATGTGGAGCAGGCCAAACGGGGCATCAAAAAGGAGATTGAGGATCGCAAAAAGCAGTTCCGCAGCGATGTCATGGATCGCTTGGGCGGCTTGGTCGAAGACCAGATTGGTGGCAACATCTTTGGCGACACCTTGGCCGACAATATACGTGGCCGAGACAGCAACCGAGATGAGTACGCTGAGGAAAAGCAGCAGTGGCAAAGCCGCCTACGTGATGAAACGTTCCGCATGGTGGCTCTGCAATTGGCCTGGATTAATATTGGGGACACCTTGCCCGACGAGAGGCGGTCTGAGCCAGATGATTGGGTGTAAGCAGTGAACAGTAATCAGTATTCAGTGAACAGTAATCAGTCTCCAATCTCCAGTTTGCCCGATTGTCCCGCCATCATCTCTGATCGCTTCAAAACTTTGCATTATGATGAAGCCACCCATGAAGTGGTTATTTTAGATCGGCGCAAGTACCCGTTTCAGACCATTTATGAGCGGTATGACACAGTAGAGGGGGTGGCGGTCGCTATTGAGGAAATGGTGGTGCAAGGTGGGCCACCGTTGGCTTATGCGGCGGCGTTGGGGATGGTGTTGGCGGGGAAAGAGATGGAGAGAGTGGAGACTGGGGAGTGGAGACTACATCTCGAAAAAGCGGCAAATCGGCTGATCAATACAAGGCCGACGGCCGATGATCTGCATCATATTATTCCTAAAGCATTGGAGATTGGTTTAACGGCCGATTCTGCCAATCGTACCCAAGCCCTTCTTGACTACGCGAATAGCGAGATTCAGCGTGGCAATGAGGTCAGCCAGCACTGTGGCTGGCACGCAGCCCAACTGCTACAAGATGGTGATCGTATCTTGACGCACTGCATTGCTGGCGCCGCGCTATGCTGGATGTTGTGGGTGGCGAAATGTGATGGCAAGAATGTGCAGGTGATCGCCAGTGAAACACGGCCCTATTTCCAAGGTGCCCGTCTCACAGCCCAATCCTGCGTGGAAATGGAGATCGACTGCACCCTCATCACCGACGGCATGAGTGCCCACTTGATGAGCCAGGGCCAAATCGACAAATTCATTTGCGCCGCCGATCGTCTCACGCTCGACGGCCATATCACCAACAAGGTGGGCACCTTGCAACACGCCATCGCCGCCAACTTTTTTGGCTTGCCCTTTTACGTACTAGGTTATGACGGCCCCGACCCAGCCACAACGACTGCCAGCGAAATTGTAATTGAGGAGCGGAACCCAGCGCGGGTGTTTGAGGCTCGGGGAGAAGAGGGAACAGTGCGAACGGCCGTGCCTGGCATCAACGGCTACTATCCCGCTTTTGACATCACTCCACCCCACCTCATCGAAGCCGTGGCCACTGACAAAGGTATTTTTCCTCCCACTTTGCTCCATACATACCACCAGTAAATCCAGTTCAAGCAGGGATTGGCAATCCCTCAATCTCCTAATCTCGACTCCTCATCATCAATTTTAGTTATAACGGCCGTTTCCCGTGTATCATCTTATAGACAAAAGCACAACAGGAGCATAGGCACGGTTCGTGAGGCAAGCACAACTCTTTCAACGCGCAGAAAATGGCGATAGTTTGGCACAGGCTGAACTATATCGTCAGCATTATGGACAGACCTTTCGCTTAGCCTATAGTTTGTTGGCCGAGGCGCAGGATGCAGAAGAGGTAGCCCAGGATGTGCTGGCTTATGTGTTGACCCACTTGGCACAATATAACCCCATACGTGGGGCTTTCACCACTTGGCTATATGCTATGACAGTGAACCGCTGCCGCAACAAACGGCGACGCAAACAGTTGGCCCAAATCCCATTGCTCCATTGGTTAAAGCGCGAAAGAAAAGAAACGGCCGATCCCCAACACACACCCGACCATTGGCTGCAACAAGACGAACGCCACAAAGCCCTGCTCGAAGCCATAGAACAACTGCCAATTAAACAGCGTGAAGCCACTGTCCTGCGCTATTTCCACGAATTAGGCTATGACGAAATCGGCCAAATCCTCAACTGCTCCGCCAGCACCGCTCAATCACGGGTGTGGCTGGCGCAGAAGCGACTGTATCAGTTGCTGGCAGGGGGTCTGGCGGATGACAGGGTGGGGAAGTGAGCAGTAATCAGTATTCAGTGAGCAGTGAACGGAAAACCTTCACAAACCAGATGTCATTCCGAAGTCCTCTGAGGAATCCCGACGGATCAACAAGAATATAGAGGATTCTCACCAAAAATGACTCGGAATGCACGAACAACGAAAATGATAAGTAAACACATTGACGCAGAACTAGGATTGGCCTATTTGGATGGGCGACTAGATGGGGCGCGGCTGGCGAAGTTGGAGCGGCATCTGGCGGATTGTGCCGCTTGTCAGGAGGAATTACGCCAACATCAGGCGGTGCATGGCATGTTGCAAACGACAGGGGCAGCTTTCCAACCCCAACCGGGCAAGATACCTGCTTGGGGTGAGGTACATGGCGGAAAACGGCCGTTTCTCAGCCAAAAGTGGCTACCTATCACTGCTGCTCTCGCCTTACTCATCGCTTTTTTTGTCATTAGCATCCCCATCCTGTTGCCTGATAATGAGTTTGAACCAGTAGCGGTTGGCTTGACACAAACGGCCGTTGCCAGCCTCACCCCTACACCAACAACCGAACCAACCCGTCCGTTAGTAGTAATTGTGCCAACGGATGAGGGAAGTGGGGAAACGGCCGTTTTGCCCACAATGACACCAAACCCTACCTCTGCCCCCTATGTTCCGCCTACAAAACAATCATTCATCTCACAACCTTCCTTAAGTGCTCAAGGTCACTTAGTTTTTTATGATAATAAGACTTTATTAGTAGAGATTGAACCAAATTCAAATAATTATCAGGACATGGCTCCAAATGTATCCTCAGCTATTTGGTCACCTAGTGAAACACAACTTTTTTATCTAGCTGAACCTAACCCTCCTCTTTATTCTGACTGCCATGGGATTGAAGCATTAGGCATTTGGCAGGCTGATACTAACAGCATTGTTTCCTTAAATTATGCCTTACCCGAGCTTCAAAATGAGTGTCCTATTGCCATCAAATGGTCAATAGATGAGAAAAAAGTCTACTTGATGGATTACGGGTTCAGCCAGCTTCTATTCATCGATCTAGAAGACCAAACTGTGGGCAAATTAGATTTTTCCCTTCCCGTTAGCTTTTGGGATATTGGTAATGAGCGCATCTTGGTTCAGGAACGTAGAGGAACAAACATTGCTTCCCTTGACAGTTATAATTTAACTGGCGAGTTGATTTGGTCTTATCCCAATGTGCCTTCAGGTGCATTTTTGGGAGCAAATACAGGGATAGCTGGCTATTCTCAGGAGCATGATCTTTTAGTTATCGGTGGCCCTACAGCTAGCAATGAAAGCTATGATAGAACAACGATCTATTCATTTGATCTAACAGATTTTGAGCTAATAGAGCTTTGGACAGAAGATATTGTTGTTTATAGTACCTATTTTTCGTTGGATGGTTTTTATATAGGCTTGGCAGTGGCACACGAAAATGATAACGGCAGCGATTTCATGATTGTGGATCGAAACGGCCGTTCCTATGGCACACGCGAAAACAGTCAGCTACTCGATTGGCGACCCGGTGGTGGGCCAGTCGTGGTTCAGGAAATGGACAATGGGCAAAACCAGCTTGTTTACTGGCCACTCGATGGAGCAGCAGCACGAGTATTTGTCCAGCCGCGCGATTTCCGTTTTGTGGGGGGAGCCTGGAGTCCAGACGGCCGTACCTTCGTCTACAACGCCCTCGATGATAGCATCGGAGCCAGCTACCTCTACTTGTGGCAACCCGAAAGCGGCCTGCCGCAACTGGTTCAGGCTACCACCAGTGAAGCCGCCTCCACCAACTTCGCCTGGATGCCCGATAGCAGTCGCGTTTACTACAATCTCGGCAATCAGGAATTGTGGTCTTTGACCGCAGAAACGGCCGAATTAAACCTCATCGCCAGCGTCAACACGCCCGATCCGCCATAAGTCAATTTTCAGTAAACAGCAGCACATTGTAAATTGAACATTTAACGATTTCAGGAACTTAGTTCCTAGCTCCAGCCACCATTACCTGTCTTGGGAAGATCAACCATGTCTCATTCACATTCTGTCCACTTGCCTATTTGTCTCGTTTTGTTTATTTGGCTCGTAGCCTGCACAACGGCCGTCCCCCAATCCATTCCTGTCACCATGCCAAGGGGTACGGCCGTTATCGTACAACGGCCGTCTATCACAATGACACCAACACCCATCTTTACCCCGCCATCACCTACCGCCCAGCCGACAACCAGTGTGGAAACGGCCGTTATTCCCACAGACCCACCCCAGCCCACAGCAACAACAATGGCCCAGCCAACGACCACCCCCACCACGACACCTCCCATTTACACCTACTGCGCCGCCCCCGACGACACCTTCGTCAAAATCGCTGCTGCATCAGGCATAAGCGAAGCCGAATTACACACTTTCAATGGCCTCAGTCCTTACAGTAGTCTTATGCTATCACAACGGCTGCAACTACCATCGAACAGCATTCCGCCCCATGCCTGGACAACGCCTCTTTCAACCGACACCCTCAGCTACCAAAACCAACTGGCTACCGGCACAGGCGGTATCTATCTGGGGGCAGACAATCGCCAGATGCGCGTGGCTCTCACCTTCGATATCGGCTTCAACCCCGACAATTTGTTGATGATGGCCTATTTGGCTGAGCGTAACGCGCCGTCCACCTTCTTTCTAGTCGGCGCACATCAGGAAATGGTACAAGGGGTGCTGCATTATGGGCATGAACTGGCAAACCACTCCTGGACACACGCCGATTTAACCCTGTTAACATCAGCTGAAATTCGTGAAGAGATTGCTCGTCCAGCACGGATTGTGCCGCAGCAGGTGGAGGGGGCTACTAATCGGCCGTTTTTCCGACCACCTTTTGGCGCAGTTAACAGCACAGTGCGCCAAATTGCTGCTGAAGAAGGTTTTCAATTAGCTAACTGGACAGTGGATAGTGGCGATTGGCAGACTGAAATTACGACAGAGCAAATTGTACAAAATGTAATCGATGGGCTGTGTCCAGGGGCAATCGTTGTCATGCACGGCAATCGTGGCGTAAATTTTGCCGCTCTGCCCGCTATTTTAGACTTTCTGGAGCAGGCCGGTTATGAAGCTGTGACACTTTCAACATTAATGAGCAGACAGTAAGAAAGGCATTTTCGGGTTGAAAACTGGTTTGTTTTCCCAAAAATGCCTTACACTACGGCCGTTACCCTACCCCTCCAACACCATTTCCTCGCCAGGTTCTGCATACACAACTGCTTCAAAATCATCTACCGGCAAGCCAGCCTGTTCCCGCAGCAAATACTCTAATTCATCAAGCATTTGCGGATTTTCCTCTAAGAAAACTTTGGCATTCTCTCGTCCTTGTCCTAACAAGGTTTCGCCATAACGGAAATAAGCTCCGCGCTTATCGACCAAGTCATAAGCCACAGACAAATCTAGAACATCGCCCGTTTTACTGATGCCCCGGTTATACATGATGTCAAATTCGCATTCGGTAAAGGGAGCCGCTACTTTATTCTTCTTGACTTTTACCCTTGTTCGATTACCAATCACCTCGCCGCCAGCTTTGATGCTCTGGATACGGCGAATATCCAGACGGACAGAAGCGTAAAACTTGAGGGCATTACCCCCGCTAGTGGTTTCCGGGTTACCAAACATAACCCCAATCTTCATACGTAGTTGATTCGTAAAAATCACAACCGTATTGGTTTGTTTGATCACACCAGAGAGCTTGCGTAGGGCTTGAGACATCAACCGGGCTTGCAAGCCCACATGGGCATCGCCCATTTCCCCTTCAATTTCAGCGCGAGGAACCAAGGCAGCAACAGAATCTACAACCACTATATCCATAGTACCCGAACGAATCAGGGCTTCGGCGATCTCTAGAGCTTGTTCACCCGTATCTGGTTGGGACACATAAAGATTCTCGATATCAACACCACAACGGGCTGCATAAATGGGATCAAGCGCATGCTCCATATCCACAAAAGCACAAACGCCACCACGTTTTTGAGCTTCAGCAATAATGTGCTGGCATACGGTGGTCTTACCTGAGGATTCTGGGCCATAAATTTCGACAACGCGACCGCGTGGAACACCGCCCACACCGAGCGCTATATCCAACGATAATGATCCTGTGGGAATAGATTCAACATCTAACTGGGCATCCCCTAAGCGCATAACTGATCCCTCCCCAAAACGTTTATTAAGTGCATCTAATGTTTTCTCCAAACTGGCCACCCGGCCGTTTGCACTACCATTACTGCTGCCATTCTTTGATTTTCTTGCCATGATTGTTCTCCTTTCATCCAATATCCGTGCGGAAAAAAACCTATTGTTGCAGGTACTGTTCCAGATAAAAATTGTTATAAGGTTTTAGACCTATTGGATTGTTACAGGCAGGAGTTTAGCACGAATGTTCTGTGTTGTCAACACCAATTTCAACTATTGAGCAACTGTTCATTTTTTCCGCAAACAGTTAACAAGGTTGCAAACTGAGGCTTTCTACAAGGCCTGCCGGGCTAGATTGATCTGATCGCGCACCTGTTGGGCGGCTGCCCGAGCTGCCTCTGCAAAATCTAATTTTGCAGAGGCATAGATGATGCTGCGGCTGGCACTGAGCAATGGGCCAGCGACGGCATCAGGACCATAACGAACGGCCGTCTGCAAATCACCCCCCTGCGCCCCAATACCTGGAATCAGGAAATTCGCGTTAGGAGCCACCTGTCGGGCCACAGCCATTTCTTCAGGATAGGTGGCCCCCATCACATAGCCCTTGTGCCCTTGAGTTTGCCAGGTTTGGCTCTGACGGAGCACCGCTGCTGACAACCCTACTTGTTGACCCAAATCTCCTTGAAAGTGGATGGCACTGGGGTTTGAAGTGCGAGCCAAAATATAGACAGCCTTAGTCGGCCGGGTGCCAATCATGGGCAGCACTGCCTCCGCTCCCACATAGGGATTCACCGTCACCGCATCCACATCCCATTCCTCAAACAGCCCCTTACCCCAAGCTGCCTGGGTATGCCCAATATCCCCTGTCTTGCAATCCAGAACAACGGGAATATGGTCGGGAATATAAGCAATGGTGCGTTCCAGAGCAATGATCCCAGCCGCGCCCCATTGCAAATAAAAGCCCAGATTCGGTTTGTAGGCGCAAACAAGATCAAGCGTAGCCTCAATGATGGCTTTATTAAAGGGCAGCAATGGTTCATCCCAGCGCGAGACAGCCTCTATAGGCAATTTATCGGGTTGAGGGTCCAGACCAATACAAAGCCAAGAGTTATTCTTTTCTTGAACTGCCTTGAGTTTCTCCAAATAAATCATTGACATGTTATTATCTCCCGTTCACAATTCTCAATTAAAACTTCACAATTCACAATTTCCCTACTGACTTTCCCTCTGCCGCACCAGATGCCACAGCTCAGGGATTTCACGGCCACCGAGCAGATAACTGAGACCGAGATAGGTGAGCCCTCCAGCCAGCCCAGCACTGGCTAGAAAAATGAGTGGGGAAAGGGCTAAACGGCCGATCCCTATCATCACCCCCGCCATACCCAACGTCGCCAACACAGCCCGTCCTCCACTCATAGCCAACTCAGAGCCATGCAGACCATCTAAATCGCGCCAGTTGAGGGAAAAGAGGACGGCCGCTAATAGCGTGAAGGCCACCGTACTGGCTGCAGCCAACCCCGCCACACCCCAATCAGCCACCAGCCAATTTGCTAACAACACAAACAGCAACAGCCAACCTAGATAAGTCAGCATAGGCACAAAGGTATTGTGCCGCGCATAAAAAAGTCTTGCCACGATCTCCAAAGTGGCCTCACTGACCAGTCGAATACTAAAAGCAATCAGCACGGTGTAGACAAGGCGCGTAGCTGCCTCATCAAAAACACCCCCCTGCAAAAAAACTATGATAGCTGGTTCACCCAAAATCACTAACGCCGCCGCCGCCGGAACGGTAAGCGTCCAAATAATTTTGAGGGCATTGACGGCCGTTCGCTTCAAGCCCACCATGTCTCCTGCATTAAACATCTCGGCCATCGTGGGAAACATAACGAGAGCAATAGCCGTGCCAAATAACGTCTCCGGCAACTGCATTAGAGCAAAGCCATAAAAATAGCCTGAGGTACTGCCACTGGGCAAACCCGATGTCAGGCGAATAATAAACAAATCAGCAAATTGAATCGTGCCTAACGTCACAATACGCGGCCCCATCAGACGAATGATTTTCCTTGTGCCCGGTAAATGCACTCCCCAAGCAGGCCAATACTTTATCTTATAACGGATCAAGGCAGGCAGTTGGATAGCAATATGCAAAACACCCGCCACTACAGTCCCCCAAGCTAGCCCATGAATGCCCAATGTGGGCACAAACAGATAGAGGCCAATCACATAACCAATATCCAATGACAGGGGGGCCAAGGCTGGCAAAATAAAATGCTGATGAGCATTTAAAATACTGCTCAACACGCCACTGATACCAAACAAAACGGTTTGGATGAGGATAATACGCATCAGGTCGGCCGTTAGCAGTTGCAACTCCGGCGAAAACTTGGGCACTAAAACAGCCCGCGTTAGCCAGGGAGCCGCCACCGCACCCATGGCTGCCACACTGCCTAGAACAATAATAACCAGCGTGAGGATTGTATTCGCTAGTCTCGCGCTCTCTTTAGCTCTATTTGTCAAATAATCAGAGTAAACAGGAATGAACGCTGCTGCTAACGAACCGCCAGCAATCAGCACAAAAAAGACCTCAGGCAGTTGGTTGGCAGCCGTAAAAGCATCATAGGCCGGACTCGTACCAAAGGCTGTACTGACAAGGCGCAAACGTACCAAACCAGTCAGCTTACCAATACCAAAAAAGAAAATGACCAGAACGGAAGAGCGCAACAAATGCCGGGTACGTACCATATGACGATTGTAACTTAGTCATCTGATGAGCGGTAATCTGCGACAAGTCTGTTATTCCAAAATTAACTTCCCGCCTATACAATTTATCCGATATAATGAAGGCAGCAACAGGCAGCACTCCATGGCCGTAACAATGACTGAGCAACAGTATTCTTCCCTCACCAATCAAGCGATTCGGCGTCTTGTACCACGCCTGGCCGCCTATTTACCCAATACGCTCACCCGTCAAATATTACAAACTGGCTTGCCTCAGCCCGGAAAGGCCCAATGGCTAATGGCAGCGACGCTGTTTACCGACATGTCGGGCTTCACGGCCATGACGGAGGAGTTGGCTGCTGCAGGCCCACGTGGAGCTGAAGAGCTAAATCGCACCTTGCTAATGACGTTTACATCTCTGATTAATGGCATCCATACAGCAGGTGGCGCTGTCTGTCATTTTCATGGCGATGCGATGACAGTCTTTTTTGTGGATGATGATGGACAAGCGGCCGTTCGTGCCTTAGCTTGTGCCAGATTTTTACAAAGCCTGATGCAGGCACGTGCCCAAGTAGAAGTTCGCTCACAATCGGGGCAAAAGCTTTCTTTTGATTTAACTATGCGCATAGGCGTGGGCTACGGCCGTTGTTTGGCTATGGTCGTTGGTGATCCCAAACGCAACTTAGAATTTGTGCTAGCAGGAACGGCCGTTGATGAGGCCGTCGCTGCTGAAGGGGAGGCTCTAGCAGGGCAAGTCATCGCCAGCCAGGCTGTTTTACAACAAGCAGGTTGGCCCGCCGAGTCGCGTTTCCGTGAAGTTACCGAAATGGCCCCTGTGCCCAATGCCAATTCACCCATCTATTGGGATGCTCATAGCATGACAGAGATTGATCGGCTAGCAGCCATTGCCCCGGCTTTTATACACCGCAATCTATACGACCGACTGCTAGATAGTAACACACAATACATCGCCGAACACCGTTCTATCACTAGTCTCTTCGTCCGCTTTGACGGCATTGATTATGATGACGTTCATGCCGATGAAAAGCTGCAAACCTATTATGAATGGGCTTGGGGTGTCATCACTCGCTACAGTGGCAACAATAGCCGCCTCAATCGCCTACTTACTGGCGACAAAGGCAGCCAACTGCACATCCTGTTTGGGGCACCTGTGGCCCCCGACACCCCTGACCAAGCCCTGCGCTGTGCTTTGGCTTTGCAAAGGGAAAAGCCAGATTTCATCACGCAGCAACAGATAGGTGTAGCAGCCGGGCGGGCGTTTGCCTGTGCGGTAGGGTCACAAAATCGGCGAGAATATACGGCCGTTGGTCGGGTGGTTAATCTCTCGGCACGTTTGGCCCAGATTTGCCCCAATGGCGCTATTCTGACTGATGAAGTGACAGCACAAAGGACCAGCCACGCCATCAAGTTTGACACTTTGTCACCAACAATGATCAAGGGCTTTCAGAAACCCATCCACCTTTATCAAGCTATCCGCCAACGCACCCCTCGCACCAGATTGCTTTCACGTTTTGAGCAGCCTTTAGAGCCTCCACCAGGCCGTGAATCAGAAACAAATCAGTTATTGACAAAATTGTACCAAGCCTTTGCGGGGCAAGGCAGACTGATCGCCCTATCTGGCGAGATGGGCAGCGGACAATCACAACTACTGTCAATCGCCGTACATACCTGGCTCAATGAGGGCGGCATGAGCTACATGGGCGTGGGACAACCTCAGCAACATGATGTCTCCTTCGCTCCTTGGCAAAGTGTATGGCGCAACTTTTTTGGTCTCACGCCAGATATGCCCCTAATGGCTCAGATGACGGCCGTTTCCCAACGCCTCCAATCTCTTTCAGCTGATTTTGTTAATGAAGATGTCAGTTTATGGGGACAAATTTTGGGACTGTCACAGCAATTTGGACAAATGCCTATCGAAGTTAGGCACATCCGCTTTTTTGAACTTGCTGGCCACTATCTGCAGTTGGCTGCGGCCCAGTGCCCCATTTTGATTGTATTGGAAGATATGCACTTCGCTGACCAACTAAGCCTGGGCTTGTTAAATCATATGGCACAGGCCGTTAAACGCCAGCAAATTCTACTCCTCTTCACATTTCGTCCCTCTTC
Source organism: Promineifilaceae bacterium (SeqCode) (assembly GCA_965223555.1). Taxonomy (GTDB): domain Bacteria; phylum Chloroflexota; class Anaerolineae; order Promineifilales; family Promineifilaceae; genus CBDCWU01. The sequence continues at coordinate 5,703 of CBDCWU010000005.1, read as the reverse complement.
AACATTCACCCTCCCTACTTTGCAACGCTCCATCTGCACCCATATCCAACTCGAAGACCTGCCCCCAGAACAAGCCAAAAGAGTTGTACAACAGATATTGGGAGCAGATGTCCTACCACTTAGTCTGGAAAGACGCTTGGGCATACGGGACAGAGACGGCCGTACCAGTCCTGTCAACCCTTTATTTTTAGTGGAATCCCTCAAGCTGTTGCAAGCCCAAAACGTCCTTGAAATCAACGGCAATGGGCACATACATGTAGATGAAGCACGACTGGCCCAATTGCAAGTACCGGACACCGCTTATGCCATTTCCTTGGCTCGTCTAGATCAACTATCAGCCACAAGTCGTATTCTCTTGCAGACTGCTGCGGTCATTGGCCGTGAATTTAATCTATCTACCCTGATTGCTCTAACCCCAGGCTTAACAGAGGCAACGGCCATTCAGCTTTTAGCTGGTTTACAACAAGCTGGATTCATCCATCAGGCGGCACAAGAGCCAGAACCTATTTATATGTTTCAACGTGCTCTCAGCCACAACACCATCTACCAAAGCCTTCCCTATGCGCGCAGGCAGACTATCCACGCTGCCGTGGCTGATTGGCTCATTGTCAAACACAAAGCCCTTTTACCACCACATTACCCAGTCTTGGCCTATCATTATGGCCAAACAGACCGACATGAAGATGGCATCCGGTTTGCTTTGTTGGCGGCCCAAGCAGCTGAAGTTCAATATGCCCATACAGAGGCAGTGCATTTATATGGGCTAGCCCTCAAGCATATGGCTGTACTGAGTTGGGAGGCGCAGTGGCAAACGGCCGTCTCAGCCTATCGTCAGCGAGCCGCTGCCCTATATCACCTGGGTGAATTCAACCAAGCCCTGCAAGAAGTCGAGATGGCCCTTAAACTCGCTCGCCAGTTTAAGAGTACAACGATCATCTTAGCCCTCTATAATCTGAAGGCAACCATTTTTTTGGCTCAAGCCCGCTATCATGATGTGCTAAAGTTAACCGCTCAGGTCACAGATAACCCAGCAAATCGCAATCCCGAAATCTTGGCTGAAGCCTATCTACTCATAAGCCAAGCAGCCAATGGGCTATATGATCATGACCGGGCCAACGTCTTTTTGGAAAAAGGGCTAGAAATATGTCAACTGACAGGCGATCAGGCACAACTCGTAGAGATGAAGATTGCCTCCGCTCAAGCCCAATTCAACCAACTTCAATTAAATCAGGCTATTGAGACAGGCCAGCAAGCCGTTGCCTTAGCTCGGCAAATGAATCTGCCTATTCGCTTAGGTTTGGCTTTAGAGTTTATGTCGCAAGCTCACTTACGTTTGGGACAACCAGATGAGGCCTTAACAGCCGTTTCTGAAGCCATTCACTTGGTGCAAACCATTAGTGCCAATATCACCGCCCGTAGTTTGGGGCAACGGACGGCCGTTCATCTATACATGGGGCAGTTGGCCCCAGCCTACAGCGATTTGCGTGAGGCCACTCGCCTACTAGCAAATATGGATGATCCCAAAACCTCGATTCAGCTCCATCTATTGTGGCAAGCGTTCTACCAAGTACGAGGCAATCTAGATGAAGCTCAAGTGCATTTATCCCAAGCTCATGAATATATCACCCAGCAAACGGCCGTTAATGCCACTAATATCGAAGCCCAGATTCGCCTTTGGCTAGCTACTGCTCAGGTAGCCCATCACCGCAAACAGCCAGATCAGGCTAAAACTCAAGCGCAACTTGCCCTCAACAGTTGCGAGGCACATGATCTCCTGTGGTGGCTGCCCGCAGCCGCCTATTGGTACGGTATGGCCCAGCTGAGCCAGAACGAAGATGAAGCCAACGTCGCTTTCCAGCGCGCCCTAGATGCCATGAAAAGAGGTGGCAACCCCGACATTTTGCCGCTCGTTTCGCTACAACTAGCCTTGTTGGAGAAAAATGATGAACGCCGAGAGAAATATCTAGTAGCCTGTATCAAAGCAGCTAATATTCGGGCCATCTACCGGGAACGAATCGCCTGCTTTCGCGTTGCTGGCCCACTCTTAACCACATCAACCAACGCCCAACATCGGCAAATGGGCGAACATTGTTTGCACCTCGTCGAATGGTTTGATGCCGAAGTGTCCGAGCCATGACTTGAGTTGGGCATCCCTCCTCATGTAATGTTACAATTTGGGCAATGATGTCCAAAAAGAAGCAAAAGACAACGATAGACCAGCCCACGTTACCCCCGGTAACGCGCACTGTATTGTCTCTCCTGGTGCCACTCGTCGGTGCCCTATTTTTCGCCTTTACTGTTGCAGAGTTTTCGTTTGGCTCTAGCAATGAGCAAGCGGCTTTATTGCCCTTTTTTATGGGTTTGGGGCTGATGAGCCTATTTTTGGGGCTACACTGGTATGGCCTGCCGCAGATGGGGCTGCGGGGGAAACGGCCGTTATTCTCCAGCATTGGTTTTGCGGTGCTTGGCTGGGCCGCTCTGCTCATCATCCGCTTTGCCACCATCACTATTCTGGGTCTCGATTCTGGCTTCGATCAATTCTTCTATCGGCTGCTCTTTGAAGCCTTTTGCGTACAAATTTGGGCTTTTGGTCTGCTCTTTCGCAGCCTCACTGATTGGCGCGGGCCACTCACGGCCGCCATTGTCAGCGGCATCCTATTCGGCCTCATCGCCAGTCTGTTTTTTCATGAAGCCCCTGATACCCCAGCCGTCACCAGCCTCATCTACTTCCTGCTATGGGGCATTTTTTATGGCATCATTCGCTTGCGCAGTGGCAGCTTGATTGGGGCTAGTTTGGTGCAGGCCTTTCAAAGTTTTACAGCTTGGGTTGTTCTCACCCCAAATTTAGCCGCTTCTGGCAACAATTTCTCCACTCTCTACATCGCCACCGGCGTGGCATATCTCATTTTTATCTGGCGCTTGTGGCCTAAACAAGAGGAGGATTACCGTGTTTAAGATAACGATTTCATTGGACAACCGGGCGCGGCTGGTCACGGCCGTTCTGGCTGCCAGCCACTGGCCGGAGCTGGAACAACAACAAACACCCCATGCCGTCCATCCCCACTCCAAACAAACGGGGTATTTTGTGGAAGAAGCGGCGGAGCATACGGCCGTTACTCAACTCAATCAAGGGCTGGCCGATGGTATTTCACTCACTGATTACTTCGCCGCCGCTCTACGCTGCGCCTGGCCTGATTTCACACCCCAGGAAGACTTGCCTGTTTCATTGGCCGATGGTGTCTGGGCCGGCACACTGGCAGATTTCTATCAGACAACAGATTTAGGCACGTTTTGGCAAGATAAAGGTGAACCCTGGCAGGTGGCCTACAATGATTTGGTCGGTATTTTCCAGAACAGCAAGCTGCCCACTTTCTTAGAAAGGTTGTGTGGTGAGGGGTTAGCCCGGCTAGAGATTGTGCCCACAGTTGTGTATCCCTTATTGGAGCCCGTGTTGGTAAATACGGCCGTTTCCGATTTCATGATTCTGCCTCCCGCCAAAGCCTGGGGTGAGTCCTCGCCCTGGCCCTTTGGCGAAGACCCTGGCTGGGTCATCGCTCAATCTTGCTTCTATTTAGTACAGCACTTTTTAGCCGACACCCTAGCCCAAATGGATGAAACACAGCAAGGTCTATTAACCTACGCGGCCGTCACCCTCTGCTTGGAAGAAGAGTTCGATGAAGCCGAGGCCATGACCTATCTGGTGCTGAAAAAGAAAGAGCAAAAGCTGCCCAAGCTACCTCTAGCAGTAGAAGTTTTAAGAGACTATTTGGCTGGCCCAAACGGCCGTGCTTTGTCAGATTTATACTAATTTGCCACTTAGCAAAATAAAGCAGCAATTCGTGTTTCAGAACAAGAGAGCTAACCAGGAATAAACCTATTATAAAACTAAATATGAAACACCATCGAGCTTTATTTCAAAACATAGTTTTTTTTGTTTTGGCATTATTCTTGCTTTTTCAAATTGCCTCCGTCTTGCCAAACTACGGTGACTGGAGCATTGTTTACTATAAAGTGGCCCATAATTGGCAGATGCCCTATAGAATTCAAACTTTTCTAAATCTACCTTGGATGGCTTTGCTTTTAGCCCCGTTCAAATTCTTGGATAAACACACATCTGGAGCACTTTGGATAAGCTTATCTATTCTAGCAATCATTACCTCTATTATTCGTCTAAAGGGGGACGCAAGAACATTACTCCTTGCTTTTGCTTCCCCCCCTTTTATTTATTTCCTCGTTTCTGGACAAATAGATGCAGTGATACTTTGTGGATTCTCTCTGTTATTGGTTACAGATAATTTGCTTGCTCAAGGAATGGGCATCGCCTTAATAAGTGTAAAACCACAGGTATTGAGTCTAGCTGTTATTACAAAACTAGTACAATCAAAAAATAGGATCATGATTCTTGCCCCACTCGCAGTATTAACTCTTATATCCTTCTTGTGGCTAGGATGGTGGCCTAAAGATCTATATTACAATCTTACCCACAACTTAAACGAATCAGTTGATCTAAGCCCATGGCCCTATGGCATTCCTGTGGGGCTTTTCATGCTGTTGATGTCTATCGTTCCTCAATTTACCGTTGTAAGTAAAAACAACAAGTTTGGTATATTGTCCAAATTTGTAGGACAACGATGGCAAAGCAACGAACGGATGTCCGAAACATCTTTGTATTTAGGTGGCCTAGCTACTTATTTTTTGTTTCCTTATGTTTCCCCCAATTCCTTCTTCATCTATTGTGTTGTTTTCTTTGTATTCGCGTCAAAGACTGTAGGATTCATTGGCTTTGTACTAATTTGGTTTGCAGCAATATTGATTATACTATTCTAAATTTTATAGTTCCTATCAATTGGCTATCTTAAAAGAGATGAGGACAGCCAATTGAGTTAAAGTAAGCGCGGTAAAACATAAAGTATGAGCGAGTTCTTTTATGTTTTATCCTCCAAAAACTATGTCTGAACAATACATTCTTACTCAAATTGAAGGGCGGATAGGCATTGCCCAACTCAATCGCCCCCACGCTCTCAATGCCCTGAATAGCGACCTCATGATGGAATTAATGGATGCGCTCGAAGCTTTTGATGCTGATGCCAACATTGGCTGCATGATCATCACAGGCAATGAACGTGCCTTTGCTGCTGGTGCTGACATCAAGCAGATGGCTGAGGCTACGCCTGTCTCTCAGCTTGACAGCCCCATGATTGACCAGTGGGATCGGCTGCGCAAGATGAGCAAACCGGTGATAGCGGCCGTTTCTGGTTATGCCCTTGGTGGTGGCTGCGAACTCGCCATGCTGTGCGACATGATTGTGGCCAGTGAATCGGCCCAATTCGGCCAGCCGGAGATCAATATTGGTGTGATCCCCGGTGCGGGTGGCACCCAGCGCATGACCCGGGCCGTAGGCAAAGCTTTGGCGATGGAAATTGTGTTGAACGGCCGTTTCCTCAGCGCCGCCGAAGCCCAAAAATATGGTTTGGTCAATCGAGTTGTCCCCGTGGAAGTTTACTTGCAAGAAGCCATCAAGCTGGCCGCCGAAATCGCCGCCCGTGCCCCTGTGGCCGTGCGTATGGGCAAAGAAGCCGTCAACATGCCGCCTTCGAGACCAGTCGCTCCAATCCGGCCTGGCCCACGAACGCCGCCTCTTCTACATGCTCTTCGCCACCGAAGACCAAAAAGAGGGCATGGACGCCTTCATCAACAAACGCA
>CBDCWU010000004.1:0-526828 GCA_965223555.1 Promineifilaceae bacterium (SeqCode) | reverse complement strand
TATACAGTGACGCTGGTTGCTTCCGGGCCAGGTGGCATAGATGCTTTGGTCAGACCGCAATATATTACCGCGACACAGCTGAACAATTCGCCTGCCATCACGATCGCTACACCTTTACAAGGAGCAATCGTAGCTGTTGGCACAACACAGGTCACCGGTAACGTTGCTGATGACGGCACAGTTGCCAGCGTGATGGTGAACGGCGTAACAGCCGCACTTAATGGCAACAGCTTTAGTGCCCAAGTTCCTTTGTCAGGTGGCAACCAGACAATACAAGCTGTGGCGACTGATGATGATGGGGCCATGGGCTTTGCTGATGTGGTGGTGCAAGTGGATGATGAAGGGCCACAAATTGATATTCACGCACCCCAAGACAGACAAACCGTATATACCACCACACTTACCATTGCCATCAGCTACACAGATTTCTTGCAAAGCGTTAATATCTCCTCGCTGCTGGTCAACCTAACAGACGAGAATGAAAACACAACCAATATCACCAATGATTTGACCGCCACAGCGACGGGGGCCATGGGTCAAGTAAGTACGGCTTTAAGCGAAGACACCAGTTACACTTTGACTGTCGCTATTTCTGATACAGTGGGGAATGCCAATACAGTTATAGCCACCTTTTATGTGCCCACGAGTCCAAGTGCGATTGTTTTGCCACCGGAGACAGAAGATGCTGGTTGGGTGAATGGTGTTGTTTATGACTCCAGCACTTGTGATCATCAATTAACAACCTGCCAAGGATTACCAGGGGTTGATGTCACATTTTCCTTTGCTGGTAGTTTAACTAACACCCTGACAGGCACAGTGGTCACCGGCCCCGATGGCTTTTTTGCCTTTCCCTTTGCTGACACAGGCCATTATTGGCTGCGGGCCGAAAAGGAAGGCTACACTTATGGGCAACGTGATATAGATGTGGTCAAAGAACGGAGTGCAGCCACCAATGCCATTTACCTTACTCCATTAGAACCAGGTATCCCTTGTGATATAGTCGGTTGTAGCTATACCAACACTTTGGGCACGATGGAAGTGGTCGTGCCAGCCAATGCCATTCGCACTGGGGATAATGTGACAGTGAGTGCCACAGTATTTGATCGGGTTTTCTTTTTGCCCTCGGGAGATCTGCCGCCCGGTACGGCCGAAACATATGCCTTCAATTTAGGAGGGGATTCAGAGTATGAGTTTGATGAGCCAGTGACTGTTCGTATTGCCAACAGCCGTAACTTTACGCCGGGTACGGAAATCCCTCTCGGCTATTGGAACCAAAACACGCTGGCTTGGGAACATGAGGGCATCGCCACGGTAGATGCTACTGGACAGTGGGTAGAAATGGAAGTAGTCCATTTTTCCAATCATGATCCTAATTTTCCCAGTTGGCCTTCTGGCATATTTCTAAACCTTATTCTACAAGATTTATTTGGAGGCGATTGCCCAGAGGGGGAGACAGGATGTTTTATTGGTCTAAAATCTGGAAGCTTACAAGAATGGGTTGATTTACCTTCAGTACCAACCTTAGACCGAGCTGAAACCCCTCAAATACGATATCATACTGAACGAGCTAACCCATCGGCTGTTATTGATTTGCAATTGGATGCAGGCTTTTCTGGTAATGTCGCCACTGAGGATTACGTGCAATGGGATTTATTTATCGAGGGTGAGCAGACAGATACATTTACTTTTGATGCAGATTTTAGTACCGGTAGCGCATTGGAAGAAGTCGGCCGTTTTCGTTATATGTGGGACGGCCGTAATGCCAAAGGTGAGCACTTGCCACCAGGAGTATATCAATACTCTGTCCGTGTCCGAGTACCTTATCAAGCTGAGTATTGCGGAACAGTCAATAATATATTTGGGGGAGAACCAGATTGTGTAAACAAAGGGACTGGCAGGTTTGTCGAGACGGCAGATGAAGTATGGTTTAACGGCAATGTACTGCTTCAGGGAGAAGTAGAAAGTGCGTTAGGTGAAGGCTGGACGTTGGATGATTGGCAGCATTTGTATGAAAGTGATGACGGTCGTATCCTCCTCACTGATGGTCACAGCACCGACGAATTTTACTTCCCTACTCACAACAATCTAGGGTCAGAAGTAGCAGACCCCATGTTGGTTTGGACAAAACCTGATTTGTCTATGGTTGAGACGCTAACTGAAACTGTTGCTCAAAACTGGACCGATATACTTGCGGGAATACCCATAACTGTGGGTTTTGGGGCCACTGCCATTACACTGTCTCCTGTGAATACAACAACTGCTTATATTCTAAATACATCTGAGGACACGATGGCAATTGTAGATTTAGTTACCCCAGAAGTAACGGCCGTTATCACAGTGGGCAATAGCCCAGAAGACATTGCTATATCAGCCGATGGCACGACTGCCTATGTAGTAAACAAGTGGAGTGATGATGTCTCAGTAGTCAATCTATCCACATCACAAGTGATCACCAATATTTCTGTAGGCAACTATCCTAACTCTATTATCATTTCTGGTACAAGGGCTTATGTCACCAACAAAATTAGTGAAACAATATCTGTTTTGGATCTGACAACAAACATGTTGGATGTAATCATCCCCTTGAGTGAGTCACCATACGGCATGGCTTTATCCCCTGATGGTGAATGGGCTTATGTTCTTTTAGAAATTCCTTTTGATAATGACAGTGTAGGGGTCTTAGATCTAACGACACAACTCATGACTAACACTATTAGTGTAGGAAGCACCCCAACAGATATTATTGTATCTTCAGACGGGAATAAGGCTTATGTGGCCAACAGGTTTTCACACTATATATCTGTAATAGATTTGGAGAATCTGATAGAAACTGATTCAATTCCTGTAAATTGGGCACCGTATCGACTTGCTTTGGCAGCTGATGAACAGGTTCTTTATGTGTCCTATCAAGGCTTTTACGGGGCATCGGCGGTTGATTTAACCACAAAAGAAGTGAATCAATTTGATGTCAATACTGGTTATGGTATAGCTGTATCTACTGAGAAAGCCTATGTAACGCATCCGAATAACGATACTCTATCAGTGGTTGATGTATCGAACCTACCAATCGCTCAAGCCCAGCAAGCCCAAATTCCACCTAGCATCCCTGTTGCTGGTGCTCCATTCGGATTAGCTCTTTCATCAGATGGGAGTCTAGCCTATGTAACGAACAACTACAGTGACACGCTTTCTGTCATAAACCTGCTCACCCGTCAAGAAGTTATGACCATTAGCGTGGATGTTGGACCACAAGGTGTGATTTTGTCACCTAATGGTGATTTTGCTTATATAGCTAACGATGCAGATCCTCATAATTTTGTGTCTGTAGTTGATTTAGTTACATCTGAAAAGATAGCTTCCATTCCTCTAACACGTCCTGGACAGGGAGCTATTGCTTTGTCAACCAATGGGCAATATGCTTATGCTCTTCTTAAGAGACAAACAACTTCTCCAATTTTTCCAGGCGGTATTGCTGTTATCGATATAGAAAGTAATACACAAGTAGCAGTCATTGAAGTTAATCGACCAACTCAAATCGCTATCTCACCAGATGATCTGTATGCTTATGTGACATCTTCTATCAATGATAAAGTATATATTGTTGATTTAGAAACCTGGATGCCCCTAACATACACTATTAATGTTGCCAATGATGGAGATATTGTGCTTTCAGCAGACGGTAAAGAAGCTTATGTCGCATCATATCAAACTGTTTCCATCCTGGACTTGGAAACTAAAACGGCTTCTGACACAATTTCCATAAGTTTAGGCAATCCATACCAGAGTGCTCTCTCTCCGGATGGAAACTTTTTATATGTTGGTGACACTAACGAAGGTACGATTGTCATCGTAGATTTAATCGCCAAACAAGAAATAGCTTCCATTGATGGTATTCCTGAAAGTATACAAGACATTGCGGTGACGGGAGCTGCACCGTTGCCACTTATTTTCTCGCGCACAGCAACCGATTATTCCAACCTGACCTTTGATGAGGCAACAGAGACGTATACGCGACATTATCAGGATGGCATGACTGTTCACTTTGATACCCTAGGTCGCCATGACTACACTGTCTGGCCAGACGGCCGTACCAAATCCTACACCTACAACCCCGACGGTACCATTGCCACCATGAACATCACCCATACGGGCACCGTTTACAGTTGGACGTGGGACTTCAATTACACGAACGGCAAACTCGATAATATCACTGACCCAGCTGGTCGCGTTACTGATTTCACGGTAGATGGTAATAATCAACTGACCCAGGTAGATTATGCTGATGGTAGTTCGGAAGCTTTTATTTATGACAGCCGTGACTTACTGACCCAGCATGTTGACAAAAACGGCAACACAACCACCTATGCCTACAATCAATACGGCCGTATCATCACCGACACTGGCCCCATGCGCTCTATATACGATCCGGCAACTGGAACTATGGTGGCTGCTGCTGAAGCGCGGTCATTTACTGCCTCAGATACCGCCTATCCACTCATTAATGATAGCCCCCAAGGAAGCCCCTTAGCTCCAGCACCAGCCGTACCAACCTCGTCCGAACTCGAGGACAAGGTAGCCTATGGTCGAGGTAGTATCAATGGTCTCACTAATGCTTGGGGTAATTGGATTGAGTTTACAGATGCCACCAGCCGCACCGTGCAATTTGAGCGCGACAATGCCAACAATCTTACCCAGAAAACATATCCCGATGGCACCTGTGATCGGCTTACCTATGATAACTTCGGCAATGTGTTGACTGCCCGACGGATGGGAGACACAGACTGTAACCTAAGCAACCCAGTCAACTTCCAGGAAGTTGTCATGACTTACGAGTCCCGCTTTAACCAGCTCAAAACAATCACAGATCCATTAGGCCGTACCATGACCTACTATTATGATTATGAGGAAAATCTGGGAGAGGCAGGGCATCTGGTACGCATTGAGTATCCCCCTGTTTTAGATGAATCTGGTAGTTGGATGACCCCCACTGTGCAGTACACCTATAACGATTTAGGTTTGATGGAGACAGAAACCAATCAAAAAGGCACTGTCACTCGTTATATTTATACAACCATTACCGACACTCAACTTTTCCTGCCTGGAGTAACACCCATACCAGGCTTGCTGACCCAGGTTATTCAAGATGATGGGGGTCTGGCTTTGACAACCACCTATCAAGATTTTAATGCTGTGGGCACAGCGTTGACAGAAATTCGGCCTGGTGGGGAAGAAATCATCCATTATGCAACTGATGAAATAGGGCGAGTGATTAGCGCAACCAATTCAGCCGGGTCAACAACCCTTTATGAACATGACTCCCAGGGCAATTTGCTTCGTCGCATTGAGGATTACACCCCTGATGGCATCACGGGTGCTAACCAGGTGGTAGAATATACCTATGACACTGACAACCAACTGGTGGGCGAAGAGCGCATTGGCGACAATCTGATTGTAAACACGAGCTATGCCGCTGACATCAACGGCAATCCTACACAAAGCCAGAACGCTTTGGGATATAAAACGGTTTCCCTTTATGATGATGCCAATCGGCTGACCAATATCATAGACCCCGCTGGTCATATCGTGACGTATACGCATGATTTGAACGGCCGTGTTGCCTCATTCGCCAATGTAGATAACAGTACCAATAAGACCTTCTACGATGATTACGGCCGTGTCATTCGCACTGTTAGCAACTGGGAAGATGGCGTCTTCGATCCCGAAGAGCCGGATAAGGACATCCAAACCTTAACCACCTATGACCTGGTGGGCAACGCTACGATTATCACCGATACCATGGGGCGTATGACCCGCACCTTCTACGACAATCTTAACCGTATTCAAGGGATGATTATCAACTGGGACGGGCTATCTCTCTTGGCTGACTGCGCTGGTCTGCCCGCTATTCGGGACAATAATATCTGTACCCAATACGCCTACGACCTGGTAGGGAACACCATTATCGTGACCGATACTTTAGGTCGCATGAATCGCACCTTCTATGATGCTTTGAACCGAGTCACGGCCTCTGTTATCAACTGGAATCCAGCCACCCTTACTTCTCCGGCTGATTGTATTTTGTCGCCGCTGAATGAGAGCGATGAAAATATCTGTTCACTGAATGGTTACGATGATACCGGCCGCCTGATCACCACCACCAATGCCCTTAACCAGACCAACCTGACGGTGAACGACACGGCAGGACGTTTTACCATTCAGGTCACGAATTGGGATGGCACCCCGATTGCCACCGAAGCAGATTGCCACTTCCCACCCCTGCAACCAGATAGTAATCTCTGTTCGGTGACCACTTACAACGGTTTGGGACAGCAAGTGAGCAGTAAGGATGTTCTGGGGCACGTTACCACCTATGGTTATGATTCGCTGGGCCGTATGATTACAACCACCCGTACCCTGGACGGCCAGCCTGTGGTCAGCTTCACGACTTATGATGCCCTGGGGCGACGTGTCAGCCAGACGAATGCCGAAGACCACACCACTTACTTCCTCTATGACAATCTGGGTCGTCAGGTTGCCACCCTTAGCCCAGAGGGTGTAACCAATCTCACCACCTATGATATCTCTGGACAGCCGATTGCCTCTACCAATGGTCTGGGGCATACCAGCCAAACCGTCTATGATGATTTTGGCCGGGTGATTAGTGCTACCAATGCGGCTGGCGACATCACCCGTTATGAGTACGATGCTTTAGGCAACCAGGTGGCGATGATTGATGCCGAAGGCCTGCGTACCACCTATCAATATGATGGTTTGAATCGGCGCATCGCCACCATCCAAAACGACACTGGTGGCGCACCAACCACCGACAGCAATATCCTGACCCAATATCTCCTTGATGCTCTAGGCAATACAGTGGTTATCACCAATGCCTTGGGTTTCACCAACACCCGCACCACTTATGATGCCCTCAATCGGGCTATCATCGAAGAAGATGCTTTGGGCAACCGTACCACCACCCAATACAACGCCCTGGGTTTGACCCTGGTGGTAACTGATGCCAACGAAGCCGTTACCCGCTATGAGTATGATGGCCTGAATCGGCGCACCCAAATTATTTACGAGGCCGATAATGAAACTGTCAGCTATGGTTATGATGCCCTGAGCAACCGTCAAGTAATGACCGATAGTGTGGGCGTCACCCAATATCAATATGATGACTTCAATCGGCTTATTACGGTTACCACGCCCTTCACAGGTACCGTAGTTTATGGCTACGACCTGGTGGGGAACCGCACCCAGATTACCTACCCTGATGGCAAGGTAGTGACTTACACCTATGACGGGGATAATCGTTTGTATCAGGTATTTGATTGGGATGATGGCGTTACCACCTATACCTATGATGCAGCGGGTCGTCTGACACACACCCTGCTGCCCAATGGCATCGCCACCACAGAAGTCTATGATGCGGCCGACCGGCTGATTCGCCGTACCCACACCAATACTATCTCTAGCACCTTACAGGCGGAATATGTCTATGAACTGGATAGATTGGGACATCATCTGACCGTTACCGAAACCATTCGTCCTCCAGAGGGCGGTAACTTAGAAATGACCATCGCCAATTACACCCATGATTCTGTTTATCGCGTCATGGAAGTGGCCTATACGGGTGTGCTTTCGGGCGTGTATAGCTATGAATATGATGCTGTCGGCAATCGTCGACAATTCAGCACCAATATCACCGCCACGCAGACCATTTCCTATGCCTATGATGCTGCCAATCGTCTGCTTGAAAGTGTTGACCTGGACAGCAGCGAAGTCACAACCTATGCCTGGGATGAGGCCGGACGGCTCATCACCACCACCGTCGGCATCAGCGTTACCCGCGTTTATACCTATAGCCAAGACGGAGATTTGATGGCAGCCCTGGTGGATGGGCTACTCACCACCTTTGTCTATGATGGGGATGGACACCGCTTGCAGCTATCTGTGGCTGGCGTGGTTACGACCTATACACTGGACTATAAAGGCGGCTTTAAGGTGCTGCTGGAAGAAGGGGGCGTTTTTGCTGACAGCAAGCATTATCTTTATGGTCGAGAATGTATTGGCGAACAGGTAGATGCTGACCAACCAGCCAGCGAAAAGTGGCGTTATTACCAGCGAGACGCCAAGAACATGGTGCGCCAAACAAGTGATGAGAACCGCCAAGTAACGATGGCCTGGACGTATTCACCCACAGGCGGTATCGTCTTAGGGGAAAACGGTCCGGTTACAAACTTAGATTGTGGCCGTGGTGGCATCTATGATTGGAGTACGGGGCTGATCTTTAAAAATGGAAGGTACTTCGACCCCAATACTGGCATTTGGCTAACGATGGGAGCCATGGTCACTTGGCAAATCTGGCCTAAAGAAAACAGGCGACAACGACGTTATCGCCGACGGTATGGGAAACAGGCAAGGCTACTCCTTCTATTGCTTTTCCTCATCCTGATGGCTACTGCCATATCTGGCTGTGGCTGTGGCGACATCCCCCCAACAACTCCACCGGGGCCAACAGATACACCGCCGACACTGCCGCCAACATTGCCGCCTAACACTGCGGAACCACCTACTCCAACAGCAACCGGCACACCATCTCCAACCAACACGCCAACAAATACACCAACCAACACGCCAACTATACCACCTACTTTCACACCCACATTGCCACCAACTGGCACACCAACTGATACGCCTACGCCCGCATCACCGTTTCCGGTGGTAACAACTTTACAGTCCCCATCAATCTGGACAAAATTACCATTGATTTCAGACAATAAATGGTATCAAGCATATGGAAATACTGAATATGCTTACGATAAGGTCTATAAAGAAGGTAAAAACTGGTATTGGTTTTCTGGGGGCCTGCATGGTGCCCTTGATTTTGGTGGTAGCGATGGAGATACAGTAATTGCAGGGTTATCAAGTGGGGAGGTTACAAAAATGGATGGGGTAGATAGAGATAGTGATGGCAATATTAGAGTTACAAGTGAATGGAACTCAGCAGTTTATATCAGTAAAGGAGCACACACTATAAAATATCAACACCTCAAAGAAATCTATGTAGATATTGGCGATAAAATCGAAGATCTTGGCGGTGTTGACGCTGAGTTAGGCAAGATTGGGCCAGCTCAAGGACATCTTCATTTAGAATTGCGTAGTAGCACAGATCTACACAATCCATTACTTTATTTCAGCTCCGATCTCCATAATTCACTGATAGCAGATCTGAAGGGAGCTCAAAGTAATATAGTAGGGGTAACATTTTATAACAATCAGGCCAGGACTATACCCTGGCAAACTTTCATAACACAACCAACTATTCCTCACCAGCCAGGATACTGGATACTTCAAAAGTTTTATGGCGAAATTCCTTCAACGCCGACACCATCTCCTACACCATAATGAGCGAAAACCTACAAAAGGATTCAGGAATACATGACTAAAAAGGAATGTCGGTTTTACGTATTATTAGCACTTTTCTGGGTAAGCGCAGTGTCTTGCATGCAAGGAACAGAATCAACTTCGGTTTTTAAGCCAACAAGTACAGAGACGAGTGGGATCATTGCGGGTTCATCGACGCTTCAGTCATTGGTTTCAGCTACTCCAACAGAAACATTTATCCCAAATCCGCCCCTAAACACACCAGAACCTGATAGTGGAACTCCAGAATTCAGTCCATCCTCTATGCCTTTACAGCAAATCACTACCGAGGATATTCAGGATGTATGGTGGTCAGATGATTCAAATATCCTGTACTATGGCATATTGTTTGAAGGGAATTTTGCCTACGGTATACAAAATCAAAGCATAACCAAGATAAGTGTCGAGGACGTTTTGCAGCAAACCCCGCAAATTGAGATTTTGGATCAATTGCCTCCATACTATGGCTCGCCTCATATTTCTCCAAATGAGACTCGCGCAATTTATATCCTTCAATCAGATGCACCTCCCATACCTACTCCTAATGAGAGCATAGAAGGCGGAGAACAATTGTTCCCAAGCAACGATCTTGAAATGTGGTTGTGGGAAAATGGGTCCTCTTATTCCTTAGGTACAATAAAACAATGCTGGTTAAGCGATAGCTTTTGGTCAGAGGATGAACAAAAAGTAGTTCTATTAGAATTTGGAATTCCCATGCCCTCATGTTTTGATTCAACTACATCTCCCCAGGCCTGGGTATTAAACTTAAGGGATAAAACTTCTACTCCCCTACTCTCTCGCTCTGAATATCCTCCACTTCAAGTTTATGGGTTTTCGCCAGATGGAAAGTATCTTCTGCATGGGTTTTTTTCATATAAAACCGGAGCAAATTTAGCTTTATTAGATATTAACACATTAAACTCTACACCTATTGATGCTCCTGTAAATAGTTTTCTCCAATGGATAGATAACACAATGATACTCATAACATATAGAGACCATGTAGAAGCACCTCCTTATCCAGTAGGAATACTGAATTTACAAACACTTCAATACTGTGATTTGCTTCCTATGTTCAGAGGAAAATATATTCGGCATGTAAATATATCTCCAGATATGCAATGGATAACATTCGCAATTGAACAACAATCTGAGACCTTGGAAAGCTTATGGTTAATGAAGTTTGATGTGGATGCTTGTTATGCTAATCAGGCTGCCAATCCCGTATCGTTCAAAAATTCATCCATATTGTTCTACTCGACAGAAAACGACCATTAGCTGTCTTTTGGGTAAGCCGCGCTAAAAGCCTGCTCCGGGCAGGTCTTCCTCTAGCGAAAGAGGCTGTGGACAAGCTTTGTCAAGTGACTGAAAACAAGAAAGCGGCTTCGCCGCGACCTAGAAGGCCAAGGCCATTTGTTTAGGCTGAGGTTCTGGAGGTTGTTGGCTGTCAGCCTTGGTAGGTGGTTTAGTGAGTTTGAGGAATATGATCCAGCTATAGAAGGAAGCGGTGTCCCAGTTTATGCAGCGGCTACTGGCACAGTTCTTGAAACAGGACCAGATGGTTCAGGATTAGGTAGAGTTAAAATCAAATTACAGGATGGCTCTACTGGCTTTTACGATCACCTAGACCCCGAACATATTTTAGTTGAAACAGGAGACTCGGTTTTAAATGACACTAAGATTGGATATTTGGAAGATGACAAAAAGCACCTTCATCTCGAGAGAAGACCCGGTAACGGTGTTATTGTAACAAATCCCCTTCCGTTTTTTAAACCAATTATCCGGAATACCTTTGTAAACTGGAATGGAGGTAAAAACACCAGTTATGATGATGAGTATGAGTGGCAAGGTGATATTTGGACTGACCCGCTTATCCAACCTAGCACCGGCTATTAAACAAACATGAATACAATCTTGAATATGAAAAGTAGAATAAGGCAAAGCTTTGCGACATTTTTGATAATTTTAGGGGTCATCATTCTTGCTGCTTGCCATAAAGATTTGGCAGTAACAAGTACCATCGAACAATCTTCTCAAACTCCTTCGGATCCTCAAGATCCCACGAAAACCATGTCCCTGTGGGGGCGAATTAGTTCATCCGAGCAGTTTTGACACAGAATACCCAATCTCATTTCGACAATTAAGCCTTCGTTTGGCACAATCTATTCACCCTGCTGAGTTAAAGGAAGCGAATTATGAGACGTGTGAAACGAACAGCCGTTATCGTCAAGCCCAAACAGCCTTACATCACTTGGGCAAACTCTTTGGAAGATGGTGGTGTGAAGCTTGGGGAAGAATACATGCCAGAACATACTATATATTTGGTGGAAGATACTACCGGTTATATGTTGGATACTGAAGAAATCGTTGAACCCTACTTCGAAATCATCTTCGAGGAAGAACTTAATGGCTGGCATCGTTTAGTTGACAATTGGCCACCCAAGCGTGATTTCAAAACCTTTCTGGCTTGGTTCGAGGTAGAAATCCACTCGATGGTCCTTGACCTGCGTGGTGGCTGGGTCAGAACCGAACGTTTCTATTAATACTACCCAACGAAAAGCTTGTGGAAATTTAAGATCATGTTTATTTATTTGAGGGGTGTGCATAGAAGAGAAGGAAGAGTTGGCATAGTCAGCCAAAAAGGGTTTAACTGTAAAAAAGACCAATTCATTACAGGAGAACCCCATGGAAAAACCAACTCTAACTGACTATGCTCACCTAATCATTACCTTATTTGACCAATTTATTCAAACAAATCCCGTTATTTTGCAGTATCAAAACCTCTGTACCTATAAATACCGGGAGATGATAATCTTTTTCATGCTGATGCAATTTCGACGAATTTATGAATTCAAAGCGCAACATCGCTGGTTGAGTGTGCATCCAGAGGTCTGGAAACTGCTCGATTTGGAAACGATACCCCATCGAACGACCCTGTCACGACAGTACAAGCGATTAGGGGCAGTCGTTACCGAATTCATAGCCTTTGTCGGAGATCAAGTGACTGACTTGGATGAAGCGTTTGCCAATACGCATTTGGCTGAGGATAAAAGCCTGTTTAAGGCCAATGGTCCAGTCTGGCATCAGTCTGCCCGCCAAGAAGGACGGATTCCACCAAAGTTGCGCCACTTGGATACGGATGCCAGTTGGGGCAAGAGTGTCTACCAAGGCTGGGTTTATGGGTATGGTATCCATATCACTTGTACCGAAGCTGCATTTCCTAAGATGGTTCAAACAGAAACCGCTACTGTAGCTGACAGCGATGTTCTCGACCAAAAGGCTGACTTTATTCTCAAGCAACTCAACCCAGCTAGTTTGTCCGCTGATGACCGTTACACCAAAGCAATGAGAATTCGTCGTTGGATTAAGCGGGGGACTTTACTTCTTACCCCTGCCTTACGCTGGCTAAACGGCCGTTATGCCCAAGCCTATCACCACCTCTTGGCTCAACCTGATATCCAAGAACGCTTCAAGAAGCGAAAAACTAGTGTTGAACCCTTTTTCGACTTGATTGCCAAAGTTATTGGGACAACCTCTCGTCAAAAGGAATTGCCGATACAAAAACTTGTAAATGTTCGTATGCTCATGGCTTTAGCGACCTTATCTGTGCAAATTGCCATGACCATGAATAGTATTTTGGGGTTGCCCCTGAGAGGAATTGCTTCTATCAAAGTGGCTTTCTCCTAAAAGGATGCACACCCCTCATTTATTTCATAACAACTTGTCAGATCTGGTTGAGTAAACTGAAATCTAGGCTCAAAGAAATAACTCGACCTGCCACAAACAATTTGAAAGTGATGTAGTGCGGCAAAATTTTGGACAGAGAAAACGAGGTAGAATAGAAAAAATAGGAGTCCAAAATGAGCAAGAGGAAGCAGCGAAGCTATAGCGCAGAATTTAAGTTCCAAACGGTGATGGAAGCCTTGCGTGGCCAGAAGACGAAAGGGCAGATATGCCGTGAACGCCAAATCACCAACTCGATGCTGTATAAATGGGAGCAGCAATTTCTCAAAGAAGCACCGGAGGTCTTCAAAAAGCAGGGGCGAGACAATGAGGAGCTAGAAGCCAAAGAGACTCAAATCGCCGAACTGGAACGGATGGTAGGGCGCCTGACGATGGAAAATGAGGTGCTAAAAAAGTCTACCGGCTGGCTGAGCCAGCGCTCAAGGAGCAACGGCAGATGATCAACAGATTCAAAGGGCAGTATCCCATCACGTTCTTGTGTGAGGTGTTGGATGTCAATCGTAGTAGCTATTACTATCAGCCTGAGCCCTTACCAGCAGCGGCGGCGATGATAACGGCCGTAGAAGGCATCTTGATGCGTTGGCCCTTTTATGGTTATCGTCGGGTCTATCATCAATTGAAGCGAGAGGGTTGGCAGCCAGGTGAAAAACAAGTACGGCGTATTCTCAAGTGGCTAGGCATCAGTCGTCAGGTAGGGCGGGTGCGCGTGCGCACCACCAACAGCAACCATTGCTGGCAACGCTATCCCAACCTGATTAAGGGAGTCAAACCCAAACGGCCGCATAGGATTTGGGTAGCTGATTTGACCTACATCCGTTATGGTCGTGACTTCTTTTATCTGGCCGTTATCCTTGATGCCTACACTCGGGCTGTGCGCGGCTGGCATTTGAGTGAGTATTTGACCTGTGAAGCTTTGACTCGACCTGCTTTAGATATGGCCCTGGGCCAAGGCATCCCCGCCATCTTTCATTCTGACCAAGGTGCCCAATATGCAGCCTGGCACCATTTAGAACCGCTCCTGGACCGTGGCGTTGACATCAGCATGTCTGACAAAGGTCAACCTTCTCAGAATGGCATTGTGGAACGTTTTATTGGCCTGCTGAAACAAGAGCACGTGAATTATACCGAGTACGATAATTTTGCTGATGCCCAGCGTCAGCTCAAGCAATGGTTGGAAGTTGAGTACATGACCGAGCGTATTCATTCATCTTTAGGCTACTTGACACCGGCTGAATTTGAGTCCTTGGCTTGGTCTCAACCGGCTCAACCATTTCTCTGTTAGTAGCTTTTTTCTGTCCAAAAATCCTGCCGCAGGACAGTGAGTGTCATTGCTGACCTGTCTCGAAGTAAGTCGGATTTGATTGTTGAGAACGCCATCCTGCGCCAGCAATTGATCATCCTCAACCGTACCAACAAACGTCCCAAGATCACGAAAAGCGACCTGTGAGGGCGACTTAAGTCATCCGACCAGTTTTGACCCAAAATTCTCAATCTCACTTCGACAATTTAGTCCTCGTTTGGCACAATCTATTCACCCTATTGAGTTAAAGGAAGTGAATGATGAGACGTGTGAAACGAACGGCCGTTATCGTTAAGCCCAAGCAACCTTATATTACTTGGGCCAATTCTCTGGAAGATGATGGTGTGAAGCTTGGGGAAGAGTATATGCCAGAACATAACATCTATTTAGTAGAAGATGCCACAGGTTATATGTTAGATGCTGAAGAAATTGTTGAACCCTACTTTGAGACCATTTTCGAGGAAGAGCTCAATGGCTGGCATCGTCTGGTTGACAATTGGCCAGCTAAGCGTGATTTCAAAACCTTTCTGGCTTGGTTTGCGGTCGAGATTCACTCGATGGTCCTCGACTTACATGGGGGTTGGATCAGAACCGAACGTTTCTATTAACACTATCCAAGAAAAGCTAATAGAAATTGAACCTTATGCTTATTTATTTCATATCTTCTTGTAAACTATGGTTGAGGAAACTCAAGGCTAGGCTAAAAGAAATGACCCAGCCCTCCACAATCAATCTTAAGGCCGGTGTCATTGCAGACCTGTCTCGTAGTAAATCAGAATTAATGGTTGAGAATGCCATCTTGCGCCAGCAATTGATCATCCTCAGCCGAACGAACAAACGTCCCAAGATCAACCAAAACGACCGTCTGTTACTTGTACTTTTGTCACGACTCTCAACTCATTGGCAGTCAGCACTCCATATTGTTCAGCCAGATACGATTCTACGCTGGCATCGAGAGCTTTTTCGAGCGTATTGGAAGAAGAAATCGACACCAAAGAGCAGGGAGCCCCGCATCCCTCTTGATACTGTTCAGCTCATCAAGCAGATGGCTCTGGAAAATCCAAAATGGGGAGCTAAGAAAATTCATGGTGAACTCCTCAAGCTAGATATCGTCATTCATAAACGCACCATTCAAAAATACATTAAACAGGTCAGAAAAAAGCCTGGCGGACAAAATTGGGGCACATTTTTGAAAAACCATAGTCATCACATTTGGGCCTGTGACTTTACGGTCGTTCATACACTGTTCTTCAAGCCGATTTACATCTTTGTCATTATTGAGCATGAGACCAGAAAGATTGTCCATACTGCGGTCACTAAAAGTCCGACTGATGCTTGGACAGCTCAGCAGATTCGGGAGGCGACGCCTTGGGGGAAACGGCCGAAATATCTCATTCATGATAATGATGGCAAATACGGCCGTCAATTCAAGAATATCATTAAGGAATCGGGCATCAAAGCCATCAACACCCCACCCCAAGCGCCTAAAGCCAATGCCATCTGTGAACGATTTTTGGGGAGTGTAAAAAGGGAATGCTTGGATCAAGTCTTAGTGCTCAACACCTATCAACTCAAGAAAATCTTGCAGGAATATCAAGATTATTACAATCAACAAAGACCACATCAAGGCATCGAACAACGCATACCTGGAAAGTTTGACGACAATCAACCTGCTCCGAACTATCAGCTCAAAGGTGAAGTTGTTTCAACACCTCTTTTAAACGGTTTGTTTCACAGCTATAGCTACGCCCAACACTAAAACAGTTCGCCAACGTAAGCCTCTGTAAACAACGCTTGAGAATGCCATTTTGGAAAGTGGTGTTATTGCTTTGATCGCCCATTGTCTGAATCAGTAATAATTTTAGTTGCCACGCATTCGAGCACCATAATCAATCTAAACCCAGACTACTCAAGAATTGCACATTTTTCGTTGGCCACATTCCCTCAGCCTACACAACTACCAGATATCTCTCTGGATAAAGTAAGTCGCCCTCACAGGGCTCACAAAAGCCATGAGTGAGCTATTAGGTGAAAAAAACTTAGAACAACGTATTGAGGAAATAAAAGAAATTATCAAGCGTATGGATACTCGTTGGGATCATGGTTTGGTTGTTGATGAAGAAGAATATCTGCAAAGTCGTATCAAGCTTCAAATTGAGTTGGAGCAGCTAAACCCAATACCTGAAAACGATTTGGAACAAGCAGCTGACTTACTGGAAAACTTTAAGTATCACTGGAATAGACTAGAAGGAGATGAAGAAGGGCGGAGCGAGTTAGTGAAACTCATTGTGGACAGGATTTATGTATCTGACTGTCAAGTGAAGGTAATTACTTTGCGCTCAAACTATCATCTGGTATTAGGCCATAACATAAATGGGCCAACCCCAGTTGAGGTTGACCCATTTTTATACCAGAGCGGGAGCGACGGGGGTCGTTCACTCACGTGTATAACTTGGGTCATCCTGTTAGTGCCAAAACATATTGCCCAGCAGTATTTGTCTGAAATTTTAACGAACAGCTACATTTTATCACATTGCCAGCAGCCAGCCGAATCGCTGGTTTTAGTGTAAACGGAGAATACAGTCATGAAAAAAGCAATTATTTACTGCCGTGCAGCCAGTACTGAAGATGCTGAAATGAGATTGTCCACTCAAGCCAGCGATTGCTTAGCCTATGCCAAAGAGCATAGCTATGAGGTGTTAGAAGTCATCTCTGAAATGGGCATCAGCGGATTGAACCTGAATCGGGAAGGCTTACAGAAATTACTTTCTATGTGCCACAACAACGAGATTGAGGCTGTCATTGTCTCAGATATCAGTCGTTTGGCCAGAGGCATAAACCAGTTGAAATCTCTCTTTCAAACCTTTGCCGATACCCAGGTTGAATTGGTTCCTTTAACCCCAAAGCCATTCCTTATGGAACTATATTTATCTGAATCTCATTCACTAGTTTCTGCCTTGTCTTCGGCTAAATGCTCAAATAGGAGTGCAAAGAAAACAGATGCAGGCATTTCGCCAAACTCTTGTGATGAACGCTCAATAAAAGCATCAGCCACCAATTGAAATTCATCAAAAGCCATTGTCATGATGGGGCGTTCGCTCATTTTTTCATTCTGCTTTGCTTTGTCTTCCATGAACCAGCCTCTAAATCTCATGTATTATCCATATCCAGCAAAGTCACAAACGCACTTGGTGGTATGACAACGATTCCCCTATATTCGCCTACATTCAGCAAGTGGTTATCGCCGCTTATGATATACTGGGCTTTGCCTTCAATCGCACATTCCAAATAACGATTATCACTTTCATCTGCTTGTATAACATCTAGCCTCTTGCTTGGTTCAATCACAATAGCTTCACTTGAGAGCAGTTCCAAGAACTTCTCTATTTCTTTCTCACCCTGTTGGTGACGTTTGGCAATTCTTGGGTATCGTAGAACGCGGCCGATTTCATTAATGATTGAAGTTGATACCAATACATCAAAATCCCCCTGTGCCCACCGTTGTATAATGTGGTGAGGATTACCTTGCGTATTGATCATTGAACTGACGTAGATGTTGGCATCCAGTACAACTTTCATGGGTAGTTAACTGTTTTGTTGGGCACGGACAGCCTGTTGTGCCTCCAACACATCCCGCATGACTTCATCAGGGTCTGCTTCGCCGCTTGCCTCCTGGAACCGCCTAATTGTATCAAAAAACTCTTTTCTTCTTTGCTTCCAGAATTCATAGATTTCGATAGGCACAACGGCGGCGGCTGGCCGACCATGACGACTGATAATGTAGGCATCATTTTGATATTGAACACTTTCTACAATTTCACTCAATTTATCTCTGGCCTTGGTCACACCTAAGGTTGTTTCCATTGTCTTTACCACCTTTTTGAATTTTAGATAAGAGTTTGAATTCTGTACATTCTGCATAGTATTGAATGTATTGTAGGTTTTGGTCAAACCTTTGTCAATGCCGATTTTGGGGCGACTCACCTACCAATTTAGCCCATCTGCATGACATGCATACCAAAAGTCACCAATTTGCTCAAAAAATCATCTCGTAAACGGCCGTTCTCTTACAACATCAACACCCTTCGACAAATCAGCCTCAATCAGGCACAATCTATTGACCCTGGTGATTTAGAGGAAGTGAATCATGAGACGTGTAAAACGAACGGCCGTTATCGTCAAACCCAAACAGCCCTACATCGATTGGGCCAATTCATTGGCAGACGGAGGGGTCAAGCTTGGGAAAGATTACATATCAGAGCACACTATTTACTTGGTAGAAGACACGACTGATTACATGATGGATGTGGTTACCATCATCGAACCTCATTTTGAGGTTATCTTCGAAGAGGAGTTAAATAGCTGGCATCGCCTAGTCAGCAGTTGGCCAGCCAATCGTGATTTAACCACTTTTCTAGATTGGTTTGAAGTCGAAATTCACTCAATGGTTCTTGACCTGCAAGGGGGGTGGATCAGAACAGAACGATTCTAGCTGTTCGCCATATCCTTCATCCTGGTTCTACAATCATCTAATCAAATCAAACTGGAGAATTCACATTATGTTTAACTTCATCCGGGAGATTTGCAAATCCTGGAGCAAACCATTCAAAAACTTTCTCAAGAAAGTAACTCAGCCAATGACAGGCACACTCGCTGCTGACACACTGGCAGACCTGACTCGAAGCAGGTCTGACCTGATTGTTGAGAATGCCATCCTGCGCCAGCAGTTGATTATCCTCAGCCGAAATGGAAAACGGGCGAAGTTTACCAAGGGTGACCGCTTATGGCTGGTGCTTCTTGCGCGTTTGACTACTTTCTGGCAGTCTGCTCTTCACATCGTTCAACCTGATACGATTTTGCGCTGGCATCGGGAGTTGTTTCGAGCCTATTGGAAAAAGAAATCGATGCCTAAGAGCCGTGAACCTCGTATCCCTGGAGAAACTGTCGCGCTCATCAAGCAGATGGCACTGGAAAATCCAAAGTGGGGTGCTAAAAAGATTCAGGGTGAACTGCTCAAGTTAGAGATTGTTATTCATAAGAAAACAATTCAGAAATACATCAAACAGGTAAGAAAAAAGCCTGGTGGGCAGAATTGGACAACGTTTTTGAAGAACCAGGCGCACGAAATTTGGGCTTGTGATTTTACGGTTGTCCATAGTCTCTTATTCAAACCCTTGTATGTGTTTGTCATTGTGGAGCATCAATCACGCCAAGTTGTGCATACAGCGGTGACAACGAAGCCCACGGATGAGTGGACGGCTCAACAGATTCGCGAAGCGACACCTTGGGGGAAACGGCCGAAATATCTCATTCATGACAATGATGGTAAGTTTGGCCGTCAATTCAAGAGCATACTAAATGATTCAGGTATCAAAGCCATCAGCACACCGCCAAAGGCTCCCAAAGCCAATGCTATCTGCGAACGATTCTTGGGTTCGTTAAAGCGAGAGTGTACAGATAATTTCCTTATTCTCCATTCGTATCAACTCAACCGGATTATCTCAATCTACGCTGACTACTTCAACGGGCAGCGACCTCATCAAGGCATTGACCAGGATATTCCTGACCGATTTGGCGAACTCAACCCACTACCCAACTACCAACTCAAGGGCAAGGTTGTTTCAACACCGGTACTCAATGGCTTGTTTCACAGCTATAGCTACACTCAGCACTAGCGGAAGCTGACATTTGAATGAGCCATAATTGGCTGAGAACCGACAGCACCATGATAGGTGTCTTGTTTGGGCTGCAATTTTGTTCCTTGTTTGTAGGAAATGTGATGCGGAAACGGCCGTTTCCTTCCAAGTTCACGCAGTTCTCTTCAAGTTCGCGCTGCTCTACGAGATTGTCCTTATCCATTTAGTAGTGCCCATTAGAGAAAAACATGGATGGATGACCTAAATCGCCCCAACAGGATGACCTAAATCGCCCCGACACCACCTTTTTGTATACTATAGCCATATCCTGTCGGCAAATACTCGCTTAATCGTGCTTTTAAATTCTCTTCTCTCTGTGGTTCATAAAGATGATGATAGACACCCATTTCTGACCCATCGTCAGCCCCCTGCTTGATGTCATTTGGACAATCTTTGTGCAGCCGACAATAGGTTTCCTCACCATAATTGGTAGCTTGGAGAAGATCGTTTATTCCTAAATTGTTTTCATCTTGACATTCAAATCTTGGGGGTGTCTTTGATTCTTTTGGCAAGTAACAGAAGCGGATGCAGCCAATTTGGCGACGCTGCACCACTATTTTGCTCGTAAAAATGCTGTTTTCGGCAAGTTCAACAGCGTGAGCCAACACAGTGCCAATAAAAGTACTACGTTTAATAGTCAAAATGGCGTGAGCTTGGGGCCAAAATGGCGCATCAATGGCCGCAAAATTAGCATCCGTTGCATCAATAATGGAATCATAAATGTGTAGCTGAACCGGATCAGTATATACTTCATCACGATTAACCGTAATTGAACCAATGATACTGTCCGTAATGTTGACATAACCCACTTGGCCGCGCAGATCTAAGCTATGCTCCTTTGGCCACATTGGCTCGCCATGAGGGGACAACTCCCACCCTGGCACCAGCGTACAATGACGAATATTGACCTCGTCTATATCACCGCTCACTTTCATGCCACGTCCATTAAGCAAGATACCGTCCAGCGTAAAACGGCTTCCCATCAGGCCGCTGACTTGCAGATGATCTGGGCGACTTGTATGTTTGTTGAGCAGGTGCAGCACGGGGTGCACGCCATTTGCAGCGCGAATCTGTAACGTTTGTGCTTTTTTTTCCTTGTTCTTTGTTTTGACAACACCCAAATCCATCTTGATCGCTCCAACATACTCGTCGCTGCTAGCTAACTCAATGACAGCGTGTTCTGGATTGTCTAGTCGCCACTGCTGAAGGGCTTCATCAAGGTTCGAAAAGGGTTCCCGCGAGCCTACGCGATATAGTCTGGCACG
Source organism: Promineifilaceae bacterium (SeqCode) (assembly GCA_965223555.1). Lineage (GTDB taxonomy): Bacteria > Chloroflexota > Anaerolineae > Promineifilales > Promineifilaceae > CBDCWU01. Next base: position 505,397 of record CBDCWU010000004.1, on the reverse strand, counting down.
TGTTGTTTGTGATAGATGGCGCTGATACTCTCCGCCACCGATATCGGTGCTGAATCCGTAATGGTAGGTAACAAGTACATCACTATCTTCATCCGGCAGTTGGGTGGGCGGAAACAGAATTCTCCCCCGTTTTAGATCAACCATTACATAGCCTCGCGGCGGACGTGTTTCCCCATTTTTCTTTTGCGAGTTGACAGCATCTGATTTTGAGAGGATTTCAAACTGATGCCAATTGGGCTGTTGGTCGTCAAAATCCACAAGGATAATTTGCTCTGCGGGAATCGCTATTTCGGGATCATTGTCATTCCATTTGGCCCAAATCGCAAAGCTTTTATCTGCGCCATAATAATTAGCAGCATTAGCGGGCCAATTTGCTGGCATTCGGTCGACGTTATTTTTATCTGCGTCTTCAGCTGAGTGCACAGGAACGGCGCTTCGGACGGTGTCACCTGTCTCAGTGCGCTCTGCCCATGATTGCGACTTGGTATAGAGCGGGGTATCGAGGCCAAGAATGTTGAAGGTGTAGCAATACGGGCCAATCTCTTCAAGGCAGCGTGCCCGCATTTTGGTGACTCGATAGCTGTTTAGGGGCCAAATTTTTAAGGCGACAGTGTTGTTCTCCTCACTTGCTTGGGCCGTCCAGCCCGCCACAGCAGCAGCTAAAAGCTCTAGGATTTGCAGGGTTCCTTTGCGTCGCCGATAGCGAATGGTATTGGCAACATCGCGGCGCGGAACGGCGTAGGCGGTCATTTGTTCAGTGGAATTGGGTGCAATCATTGTTGGCAGACGTTCGTAGCCAATTAATTCGCCAATATAAGGTACAACCCAATCGTCGCATGTTTCGATGAACCAGTTGTCGTAAAGTTGCTCGATGTTGGCTTCGACGCTGGCGACTTGTTCGCCGATAACGTGCAACAAAGCGTGAAGCGGGTGACCTTCATCTTGATCTTTCTGTCGATAATATGCTGGTAGCAAATTGTATAATTCGTCGAGTTTAGGATGCATCATTTTTCTCCACAAGGATGATTGAGTCAGCCACGTTGGGGTTCAAGAAGCCAATTTGTTTTTCAGATATTTCGATTTCTTGCTTGATTTCTTCATTTTCCACGAGTTTCGCTAGTAGCTCGCTCAGATCGTCGGTGCTTTTGATTTTGTTAATAGGTGTGCCGAAAAAGACTCTAACATCGGCTTTGTAGACGCCTTTTATATTGTGCAGTACGGTGTAGACCTCGCTGAGGTAGGCGTTTTGTCCAAGCTGGCGGATTTCATAGCGAAAAGCTGTCAGCAATGCAGTGCGAATTTCTGGCTCCACGTATTCCCAATTGTATTTTGAATGGAGGGTGACTTCGATAAACAGTCCAAAGAAGACGCGTTCGGCGGCAACAACTCTGACATTACTGGCTCCAGCTGCTTCCACGGCCGTTTTTAAGGTCGACAGAATATCGGAATCATCCTCGATGATTGTTTGATAATCGCTCCCAGCAACGGCGATCGTGACGGTACCGTTTTCTGGGGCGGCGCGGGCTTTGCCAATGCTAGGGTAATTGCGAGCAAAATCTGTGTGGTCTTTAAGAGAGACAACACGCCCGAGGGTCAGGACGGTTGTGGGAATATCGTGACGGGCATTTTCCATGCTTTCTTCGGGAGCACCACCAGTAGCTGGTTGGGGGTTGATAACGGCCGTTACGTTTAACGGCCGTGTCATGAGTTGGCTAATTTGTCCGGCCACAACGTTACCAGCAACCCCAGCCCCAAAACGATAAACGGCCGTTATGTTTTCCATACCTGTTGGTAGGCGCACCCCATTTTTCCCATCACCAAAAGAGATGGTGGTCTCATTATCCGAATTGTGAGATGTTGTATAAACCTGATTAAGTGGGTTTTCCTGATAAAAATTGGGTACCTCTTCCCAATCGACCCCATTAACACGCACTTCTAACTTAGCCGCAAGCCCAGAAGGTGTGGGAGCTGGCAAATAGGTCAGCGGTAATTTCTTCAGCTTAAACTGTTGATTGGCTTGGGTAGCATCCCCATTGCCCAACACCTCTTGTTTGCTGGCTCCATGCGATGCTTTGACCACATTACCATAAATGACAACAGTGTCACGCTTGAAGCGATATTGTAACGCTTCTGCCAAAGTAAGAACAGTGTAAAAACGAGAATCTCTCTGTCCTGGATCGAGCTTGTTGGCCGTTATAACGCTCTTGATCATTGTAAGCTCGGTATCAACAATGCTGTTAATCGGTGCGCCATCGTCATCTCGAATGTCAGTTCGCTCACCTTGAACAATAAGTGACTGGCCAGGCTGTAATCCTTCGTAAACGGTATTCAGCACAATTTGCTCTCCAGTAACATCCTTTGAAATTGGTATTTCAGCTAAGGTCAAGGATTCGTTCTCAAGGTAAATGCGCGTACCACGAATCTCTTTCCAATTGGTAAATTTTAGAGATTTACCATCGAAGGACTGCACAGTGATTTTGGTTGCCAGCGAATTTTTTTTGTAGGCAGAATGGGAAATAACAGCGGCGCTTGTGACCTCACAAACAACAGGATGATCGGCCTCAGGCTTCCATACAGCTACTAAGCTACCGGGGAATACGTTTTTATAGGAACCATCTAGGTAAATTGTATTCTCGGGTTCCTCGAGCGGCATCTCTTCCATCTCGTCTACCTGCTCACAATAGTACGTTGTTGTTCCTTCTATTGGCTTCGGCTCATACTTCAGCACATGCGGTGCATTCCAGCCAAACAGCAAAGCCATAGAATAGAAAACATGAATATCCACTGATTCTTCTAACTGACCTGAATTTTGGGAAACTTTAGACAATTTGTCTCTAAACCGGGAGTTAATTTCCTTCTGTAAATCTAGAGATAAATCTGGTTTACCATGCTCTAATACTTCAGAAATGTAAACGTTATTGGGTTGTCGCCCTAATAAAGCTCGGGTTGCGGGGGGCTCAGAAGGGGGTTTGCCAATATTCTTAGCTAAATGAAATGATAAGCTATCAGAATATTCACTTTGAACTTCAGCAAGTTTATCATGTAATTCTAGAAGCATGTCCGATGGGATTAGTTGTGAGCTTTCATCTATAAAATTTTCTTTATAAACCTTTTCCAAAGTTTTCAACCAATTCTTAAGTTTAGCGACATCACTCAATGGATCCTGCATTGACTTAGAAGGATTATTCTGAAACTCTTCAATTAATTTTTTGAAGATTTTGGCATACTCTTGAAGGCCATCAAAACTCCGGTGACCAATCTTACGTTTATACGGTCTAGAATTCCAACCCAACGCATCCTTATCATATCTAATAAAGACGTTGAGGATGTCAACCAGATCGCTGTATGATTGTTTTTCTTGCTCTGTTAGTTCGTTGAATGAGCGTTGTCTATGCCTCTTGACTATCGCTAAAGAATCATTAATGCTCTTTCTGATTAATTTACTCCAATCAACATCATCCCATTTAATTGATTCCTTGACATCACGCCTATCGAGAGTGATTTTGGGGAAAAGAGAGCGAATTAGCAAATCTTCTGAAACATTATCTGGAATGTAGCTGAGCTCGATTAATGTTTCTTCTGCTCTATTTTTAACCTTTTTAATGATACAGAAATGAGATGCTTCACCACGGCTATTAATGTAAAGTAAGTCACCTTGTTTAGGTTGACCTTCGGCCTCTTTGATAACCATTTCATTTTTTTGGAATATTTCTGATAAACTCTGAGGTTGCTTGAGCTTGGGGGTGATTTGGTTCCAGGCAGCACGGCCGGCAAATGGTTCGATGGTTTCAAAGGTTTGGGGTAACTCTTCGCTGTTTGGTCGGGGAAGGCTCTGGGCTTGAGTGCCAATGGGGATGATTGCTTCTTGACCAGATGCGATAGTGAAGGCAAGGCGAGCTGTAGCGGCGAGGGCAGGGTCTAATTTGTAGCCGACCAAGTTAGCCAGCTCGACAATAGAGCGGCGTTCGGTGGAGGTTGGCAAGTAGCCTTCGTTGGCAATACGCTCTTGGTAAAAAGTGAGGACGTCGGCGACGGTGGCCCAAGCATCAAGCATGGCGATGGTGGCGTCGTTGCTGGCGCGTGTCTTGAGGGCAGCCAACGGCCGTTTTTCTCCGCCGTCACCCCAATCTGGCAAAGTAAGCGCACTTAGCCGCGCTTTCATGCTTTCCAAAAAGGCAGCGTGCGTGCCGATTCGATAAGCGATCGTCCCTTGTCCAGGCGGGTTAGCCGTTGCCAAAGGGGTCAGTGGCACGGTTCCTGTACAACAATCACAGTTATCTTTTTTCATCGTCCTCCCTCCGTCTGAATCGTTAAAATGCCGTTTTCAGGATGATCAGGGTCATTATCCAGGCGTACAATCTCATTTGCTGCCAGCCCATTCAGCTCAGCCTGGCCATCAACCCGGCTTACCTCTAGCTTTTTGACAAAAACGATGCCATCAACCGATTGAGCCATGGCATAGAGCTGGCTCAAAACGATGCCTTGGCCGAATGACCAGTTGTCAGGGTGGAAGAGGCCGCGCTGTCCATTGAACAATAGCCGGTTGCTAAAGTGGTCTAGCAGGTCGCTTTTGACGTGGCTATCAACGTAGTTAGGCTTGACTTGGACGGTCATCGCGATGTTGAGCGAAACAGACTGGGCGTTTTGTGGATCGCCAAGTTTGTGACCTATGCGACGATATTTTTCGAGGTGGTTTTTGATTTGTTTGCGAGTGTAGTCTGAAACGGCCGTTTCTCCCCGTGCATCAATATGAATAGTGACCTGCCCATCAGCCGCAATCTCTGCCTTCGCCTTCTGTACATGCTGTGCGAAATCGCGCAAAATGATTTCTTCATAGTCTGCTCCGATGATGGCCCGCTCACGAGCATAGTGGAAGCGATGCGGAGCCAACTGCTTCACCGTCTCTATAGACTCAGGATCAATGCCTCCTTGTGCTGGCAGCGGGTTGCGTGCCTTGAGCGTATCACGACTTATGCTTAAACGATTTGATAGTACAATATGCTGAATCGCTTCGGCAGCCACATTGCCGACAGTGCCATTGCCGACGCGATAGTTAGCGATGAAGGTCGTATAGGCGGCTGGCATCTGGCCCAGTCGATTGTCGCCAAAGCGGATGTGAGCGTCTCTATTATTGTCCATTTCGGCAACGAAATGGGCATCGTCGCTATCGCTGTCGAGCAGGTCGCGTCGTGGCCGCCACGTCTGGCACAACATTGATACCAAATCTGAGCGTAAACGTCTGATTAATTCTGGCGAGTCATCTGTTTGCGCCAATAGTGTGCGTGTATCGACTGATAAATGTTGGTAGATGAACAGGTAAACGGCTTTTCTTCCATCGCCTAAAAGCTGTTCCAACGCCGCTGACATCTGGTTGTTGGTTTCCAAATGCTGTCGAATGCGTTGACGCGTTTCAGGCGAAAAAAGCTCTGGTATTTGATCGAGTAATTTTTCAACTGCTCCTTTATCGATGCTGCTCTTTGCACTTAAACGAGCAATAGTGTTTAGTACCGTTGCCAGGCTTTTGGTAGCTTTGTCGTCATAGAGCACAGAGACTTGGAAAAGGGGGAAGTCGAGGCCAAAGGCGGGCGGGATGCTGGTTAACTTAATGTCGGGAAAGGCGTCACGGGGATCTTGGTACAGAATGTTGTCGGCAGGTGTGGTTTCGTCGGGATAGGGAGTGTGGAAGGTTAATTGCCGTTCCTCCAAAACAGGCCGAAACTTCTTAGGCAAAATTACCGTTTCTGCTGGATAACCAACGCGGTGACAATACTCTTGCCGTGTGCGCTCTGCCACCATGCCCAACGCTTCCGGCTTGTCGATGGTTCGCCCATGATCGACCAAAATCATATTGCCACGGGCCACACTAATATTCTCGATAAGCTGGCACTCTGGGGCCGGACCTAAAGCCGAAATGCAGAGGGGAAACGGCAGGGCGTCAGCTTGGTCCCACATGATGTGTAACAAATCTTCTCCTGTGAGCGTATCGGTTATTTCACGGACCTTGTTCAAACGCACGACATGCCGGTGAGCAAAATCCTTGTCGGCTTCCTCATTTGTTTTTGGGCCTTTCACTTCCTCAAAGAGCAGAACGTTTCCCTGTTGTAGATGATGATCTGCCTTCCAAATGAGATAGGCGCTAGTGCTGCCGATAGGTAAACAACATTCATCATTGCCCCATGTGTAGAAATGAAATTCGTTTTGACTTTCCCAAAGCGTAACCCCCTCAGTTTCCGGTGCAACCATAGCCTGAGTTTGCTCTGGTTCGGGTTGGCAGTCGGTTTCAGGTGAATTCTCTTCCTTGGGTTTTTTTTGAGCCGGAGGCAACGGAACTGGTTCATAAACTAGATAGCTTCGCCGTGGAATGTTGTCCAGGTTAAAATCGGCCTTGCATAGCATGCGCTCTTTCTCTGGAAACAGGGGGACAGAGGCAGCGACAAACCAGGTGTCAGACGGGAGTGGCATGTCCCAGCGCGTTTCGATGTGAATCCAGGTACGGGCATTACAGCCCTCGTGCATGGGATAATCGACCAGCCGCGCATGGCGACGTACCGAGATCCGCTGCCGGGCTGTGGCCAAATAGGCTTCAGTAGCTACGGCATCCTGGTAATAACTGAGATAGTCGCCCACATAGGCTAACAATTCGACTAGCGCAATGCCCATATCGGCTGCGTGGCGCTCTTGCCATTCAGGCATAACCAGGGCCAGGCGATCTAAGATGAGCTGACGAAAGGAAGCATAATCTTTAGCTAAATAGTTGATGTTTGGCTCATCCAATTGGGTTGTTGGGCAAAGTTCATCAGTTTGACAATCACGTTTAGCTTCTTCATTAATATTCGAATAAAAAGTAACGCTATCATAAAGCACATCAAAGAGTGGTGGTTCAGCCTCCTCTCGAGTTGAGGTTCGTTGCTCATTGGATTTGTCATTGTTGTTTTCTTTCGTTTGTTGAGGAGGTTTAACGCGCAGGGTGTAAGGTTGAGTTCCTGTAGGTAATTTGGGTTTCAGCGTAACCACCATACAGTCATCGATGTCTGGATCTCTTTCCCGCTGAACCTTAATTTTCTTAATTTTAATGGTTCCTGAGTTCGCACTAGATACACTTAATCTTTTTCTAAACGTCTCAAGCGATTGATCAATTGCTGGCGCTTTACCTAAAAAGTAAACTCGGATTTTATTTCTTTTTTTATTTAGTTCGGCATAATCAAGGCCGTATAGATTTGGTTTTTGCCTAACTTGATGGCGGCGTTTTTCGCTGCGGCACATGTAAATATCTTCCATGATTACGTCTCCTAGTTTTCGAAAACGGCCGTTCTTGAGCTATCACTCTGGCGGATACGGTATACCAATTCAACATAGAGTTTTGAATCTTGGGCAATTACCTGGAGGGACTCGACATCAATTAGCTCTCCCAGCCATTGTTCTAAACCGCTGCGAACCGTGTGCTCAATTACTGCAGCCGTCTCTTGATCCATTGGTTCAAAAATGTCCCGTAATAAGCCTGCGCCAAAATCGGGACGGTTGACCCGTTCGCCAGGAATAGTGAAGAGATACTGTCTAATCATGTCATTGACATGATCAGCTCTGTTAGTTGTCGCCGTTTGGCCACGCTGATCAATATGAAAAGGAAAATCTATATTCATCATGTCCCCTTGACGCTCGTTTGCGTTACTGTGACTGTTAATCCTGTGCCGCTCGGTGCACATATTGCCTGGCTGTCTTGTAACAAAACCGGCAGGCCGCCAGCCCGAACACGCGTTGCGGCCGTTATCCATTGCCCAGTGACACATGGCCCGTTAGCTGCTGGTGGTGGCGGCAAGGTGCAGCCAGCGACGGTGTAAGGCGCGGCTTGGGTGACGACAGGTTGACCAGAAACGCGCACCTGTGAATTGGTGACCGTTGGTTGCGCTTGTCCAGCATGCATGCAAAGAACGGTTGCCCCTTGGTGTAAGAGATAGCCCGGCATTACGTTACCTCCAATGCGGTACCGTTGATAGCCACAGACGCGGCACTCAACTCGATTTTGCGACTACTGCTTTGGCTGATCAAAATGTCCGATGAAATGGTGATTTCTAAGCCGCCACGCTCAATATGTGCTTCGTCCTGATTGAGGACAATCTTGGTATCGGCTGCTTTGAGCTCAATTTCGGCATCGGCTTCAATTTTGAGCGTGCCTTCGGCATCGTTTATTGTGACGGTCATGGTTTCGGTTTTGAGGACTTTGATATCTGGTTTGTAATCATCTTTGATTGGCTGCGGTAAATCATCACTTTGTTCCCAAAAACAACCGGTCCAAATCGGAAGGTCTGGGTTCCCGTATTCGAATTCTAACCACACCTTAGCCCCAACCGGTGGCAGGAACAGATAGCCAACCCCTTGACCCGCATAAGGAACACACGGTTTTGCCCAATCGGATTCTTCACCTTTGCCAAAAATATTGGAAACAGTGGCTTTGATTCGCCCCAATTTTTCAGGGTCGTTGTTATCGGTAACCGTTCCTTGATACTTGCCCCAGTATTGTTGACCTGTTTCGGTCATGATGACACCCTATTTGCCGCCGCCCCGCGCCCTTCGCGCTTGAGCGTAAAACTTTGTTTGTATACTCCCTTTTTGATGCGGTGAGTGACCTGTTGCACAAAATATTCGCCATCGTAGTCGCGACCAGCACCGCGCACGCTGACTTTGCGTCGTGCGTGTAAAACGCCACCATAAAGAACAGTATCAACTTCGCCATTGCCGGTGACCGCATCACTGGCATCGGTGGTAACGGCCGTTACCCGTCGTGTTGCTTCTGCCTGGCTAAGGCCAACCGTGTCGCGCAAAATTCGGGTGCGCAATGGCTGAGCGGTGCGGCTAAATGAAACCGATGGCTCCAAAGATGGCGGGGCCACATCTACCATGCGTCGTGCTGATGGGTCAGCGACTGCTGCCTGGGTGGTGATTGGCCCTAACGCATTGAAGGCAAAAGAAAGTTGGGTAACGTTGGTTGCTGCCCCCATATTCATCGTTAACGGGGACTGGGCTGGCTCACGGCGCAATCGCGGCCCCCAGTAAGCGGTACTGGTACCAACTGTCTCTGTTGGTTCGGTATAAAAAACGAAGCTGTTGCGACGCGCTAATGATTCGATAAAGCGACGGTCTGTCCCTTGCTGACTAGTAAAGGGCTGGGTGTCGTTTATGTTGGTCACCTGTGGCTGGAAGTCACTGTAATCTCTCAGAATTTGTCGAATAATGTTGGCATCTGACATATCGCGGAAGACCTGACTTTTTTCTGTCAGGTCGAGCAGTAAGCCAATGTCTTCGCCCGTTACCTGTAAGGTTGCTTGCCCGGGTTCGTTGGTGGGCATTACTTGTGTACGGGTAATGATGCCATTGCTGAGCACATGTGCCCGCCCCTGGATGACGGCGATGAGGCTGATTCGGTTGGGCGGTTCAAAATAGTTCTCTTGCAACAGATGATATTCTCTGGATTGGCGGTTGCGACCCAAACTAAAGGTGAGCTGAAAGCCATCACGTGATTGGGCGTCAGTGCGGATTTCGGCTGACTGAAAGGCAATCATCACCTCGTATGGGGCCGGACTTAAGCTGTTCTGGCCAATGTGAAGCTGGAAGCGTATGCCTAGATCGGGCATGGTTTATATTCCTGTTTGCAATGGTATTTTGATTGTTTGGCCAGGAACGGCCGTTAAATCAGCCGGTTGCAGCGCATTATTCACGTCACATAGATGCCAAAACAGCTCTGGGTTGCCCAAATATTGTGCGGCGATATGGTCAAGGCGTTGATTTTTATCAACAGTGTGTTCGGCCATTCCCGATATATTCGGGTTCAAGGGCAGAAAGCGACGCTGGATATATACCACTTTGCTGCCATCCTCGCGCTGCCAAACTTTTGTGGGTATTTCGTAGTAACGACTTTTGGGATCAAACATACGTAACTCCTTGCGCTTAGGCGGGATGATTCCAGCCCTTAAAATCTTCGGCCGTTTTTTCTTTAGCGCGATGATAGGCTCGGAAAGCGCCGTATCCGCGATGGTCATGATGAAAATCGTTGTAGCTTAAAACTTGTAGTGACAGCTCGATTTTGGCGATGGTTGGGTTGAGCAGTGGGTCGAAGCGCTGCTCGGTGATAGAGAAGCTGGTGATGCGGACAGGCAAAGACCGGCCGTTTCCCCAGTTGAACAGCGTCAGCGGCGCTTCGGGAGGGATGATCTCGATATCGCCTCTACCCGCTCGATCATCGTTGTCTTTGACAGAATCGGCTGTTGGGTAAACCAGCAGTTCTAGCGCTGACAGCACCGGATTCAGTCCCTTTTTCACCACAATTTGGTCGCCCTTTTCCATATCATCTGTTGCATCCAGTTCAATACTTAACGTAATTGTTTCCTTAGGTGGACCGGTCAGCCGATACACCTCAATGCGGTCGCCACCTTCGCCGCCCATCACCTGCGGCTCCAGCCGCCGCGTCAGCGACTCAGGGTTGTATTGAAACTCAAGACGGCTTTGTGCTTGCGTTTGTGGATCAACCGTGACCAACGCGCCTCGTTGTAGTTGGGGTGAACGTTTGAATGTTGTCATAAGATTGGCCCTTCCAGAGACTGTTAAAAATGTCGCCAATTGAGTTCCATCGGTCCTGCAATAACGTTAAGGAATTGTCCGCGTTCGTTGAATCGTTGCCAGCCGGGCTCGACCCGAACGCGCCACCTACTTCTTCCACTTAGCTGCCTAATAGGTGTGAATGTTACGTTGCCACCAACCAATATTCCATCCCGTGCTCTGGCAGCCAAAAAACCAGAAATGGTTTGGTTTTGCTCTAAAGAACCAGTGTAAGTGATGCGGATATCCCCAACTTCCAGATAGGTAAACTGCTGTAGATTTTCCGCCGTCTCTTGCCCACGCCTAGTAACCTCCGCTCCTTCGGTCTCACTCGCACGTTCCAGAAATGCCCTAAGACCAACGGGTATACTAGACGGATCCTCGCGATATTGTGTCGCATAGCGGCTCAGGTCATCGGCAGTTGCACCACTTTGCTCGATGGTTTGCCGAATCTGTCTAGCCCGCGCCGCGGTCAGCGGTGTACTCGCGGGGAGACCTGCCTGCCTGGATAATTCTAGAAAAGCTCTGAAACGCTCTTCACCCAAGCCCTGCTGCAACTCATACACTGCCAATTGTTCTGCGGTTGGTGCTCTCCCAGATTCCTCAGAACGCTCGCATTCGACATCCTCTTGTCTAAGAGACGGGGTTTCGGGTTCCGCAAATACGTCATGCAGACTCCGTGGTAATACTCTCCGGGTTTCTCTTATAATTAGGGTCGCGAGGTTCCTTGGCAAGTTGCGGACAAACGCAAGCCGCAGGGTCCAAGGAGTAATCCGCTCCTTAAACCAACAGGTCTGCACCACCAGGGCAGCTGCCTGTTCGAGCACGGCTTGAGCTAATGCCCAAAGACAGCCTACCGCAGGGGGCGACAAACAAGCGATGGCGCGAGCACCCCAGCGCACCATGTTTATAATAGTCGCAGTGGTCTCGATAACGCGTCGCACAGTGTCGACTTGATCGATGAGCTCCGTGTATGGTCTGATTGTTCGGTCAATGAACTGCTGGGCGCTCTGTACGGCGTCGCTCTGTAGCTGATCACGGAGCTGACGAACCTCCTGTAGTCGCTCCTCAAACTCCTCGATGTTCTCATGACCAATGAGCGATCTCAGCTTTTCTCTCACACCCCTTCGTAGCGAATCTCCTAGTACCCGGATTGTCTGTCGAATGACTGCGATCCCAGCCATCTTGACTACAGAGAACACAGCTTTAATAGCAGCACCTAACAACCCGCTACCGCCACCAGGTCTTATTCGTTGGCGTAGTCTCCGTCTAAATCGCTCGCGCATGCCTTCGTAGGCATTCATAATTCTCACAAACACCCGGCCAAAGATACGGCGAAAGCTCCCAAAGACCCCTGCTCTACGGCTGGTCCAAAACTCGGCCCTTTCGAAAGTCGTTGCTGTTGACCGCGTCTGCTGCGGTAAGTCAGGTATCGTGAACGGCGTACGGGATTGGATAGCTCGATGGGCATCGGCCACCAGAGCCGCCCCGCTAGCGTCTCGATAGGCGGCGGAGCCTCGCATACCCCGGAAGCGACGGGACAGGCTGCTACGCCTATCCCGCCATCGGCGAAAATCAAAGGAATCCCTTACCACTGGATAGATTGCCGAAGGTACCTTCTGGCGAACCGGTATAGAGAAAACGGGCTTGTTGATTGGGTTTTGCTTTGCTTTGCGGGCAATCTGCTGTTGTACCGGCGATGCCCGCAGTGGATTTAGTACATCTCTGACCACCTCAACACCCATCTCCCGTATGCTTGCAGGCAGGACAGTAGTGGGAACTGAAATGGGCACCCAAACGTAGTTGAGAACACCTCGGTTGGTAGGATCTGGATATAAGATCTGCCGTGCTCTCATGGTAATGAGAGATCGGGCCCTCACTGGTCTACCCCTCAATTTGAGAATAACTCGATCGGGTGCCTGACTCATTGCAGGGTAACGGTAGATGCGGGGAATCAGATTGCGCAAGTCCGCCCTACTGAACGGGCTAGTGGTCAAATTCCATCGTTGGTCTGGGGGCTCACTTTCGCCCCTCCGAACCATTTCATTTACTTCATCCCGTGCGAGGCCCAAACCGTCTTCATAAGAAGCAATTTGCTCGGCCCCTCTAGCTGCTTCTATTGTGCCATGACTGGGCTTCAAGTCACCGATAGTAATACGGCTAGGGGCTTCATCCACGTGAGTGATATGTTGGCTACTTCGTCTGCCTAAACGCCGAGTACGAGGGCCACGTGGACTAGCAGGTGCCCTGCCCCCATTTGACGAAAGGGGCATAGGCACACCTCGGTTTGTAAAATACACCCCGACGGTAGCATTTGGAGAAGCTTTGTAGAGGTCTGCCTTCCCCTTCTTGCCATAACCAGAACCGTTCCTATCAGCATTTGGCAACCAAATTTCATGCAGAATTCCTTGGTGTTGTCCGTGGCTCGCGATTTCTGTTAAGAGTCCATCGTGGGTCTGGGTTCCTCGAACGTTTAGCGGTTCCCAATACGGTGCAAATCGTTGAACCCTGTCCCTTCGACTAGTGTCTGATAAGGGGCTAATGAGTGGTGAGAATTGTTGTGGTAATTCTTCCCTTTGCTGTAACACGGGCGGCTGGGTTTGTTGAATCACATGGACTAATTCATGAGCCAAAAGATTGGAAGGCTGGGAATCGAGCCCGCGACCTAACCAGATATGGTTACCATAGGTAAAGGCATAGGCGGAAATAGCGTTGTTTAACGCGGCTGACTTAGTCCCCGTATGAACCCTTACTGCGCTAAAATCGCGTCCAAAGCGCGCTTCAAAGAAAACGCGGGTCCTATCTGGCAAGCGCTGACCGCCAGTCTCTTGCGAACGAATTTGAGTTTCCGAATCGGGAAACTCAATATCCTGTTCGTCTTGTGTTGACGATTGCCTACTAGGGATAATTAAAACTTCTCTTTCCTCGTCTCCTTCGGTTCGTTGTTGGGTAAGGGAATTGGTTTTCCTCGAAAATGGTTTAGTCTGTAGAACTTGCTCTGTATCTTTCTCCTGCTGAAACTGGTTTTTTACCATCATTTGTCGTTGCACGTTTCCTGGAGCCCTCATCAGCATCACCGCGGGCGTTGTTCGGTTTTCTTCCTCTTCTTCCTCAAGCGGTTGCCTCTGTAACGTCGGCTCAGGCATGCGCATTACCTGATCGGCGACGCGATCCGCTTCCTGTTCGTACTTGTCGTTTGGTTGGCCGATGCGCAGTTTAGGTTGAACAACATCCTCTTCCTCAAATTCCAACTCAGCCTGACGCTGAATCAAAGGGTTTATTCGATTTGCTGATGGCTTACCTTGCTGCGCCAGCGGCGTGATCTGAGTCATAACCAACTTGGCCTGGATTGCTTTTTCCTCTTCACAGTCAGGGCAGTCGCGTTGGATGCGGGGGGCGGGCGTCCTGATGATTTGGTCGGCGATGCCTTCGGCTTCTTGCTCGTATTTGTCATTAGGCTGGCCAATGGTGAGCTTGGGTTGGATAGTGTGGATAACACGCCGCAGAGGCGGCTCGTCACCGATCTTCACCTGGCTAAAGTCGTGGTCAAAGGTGGGCGGTCGCTTGGCTTGTAATTGAGACGTTTGTTCTGGTGTCCTGTTGATGGTGGTCGAGGACAAACGGCCGGTTTTAACCCTAATCCCATTTTTCTTAGACGTGTAAATATGTTCCATCGTCATTTTCCTCTACCTAACCATGTGCCTAAATCAATCGAGCTACGAATCCTTGCTAAAAATGTCCAAAACCTCATCCAAAACGGTTAGTACCCCTTTGGCAAGCGGGTTCTTGTCCAAAACATCATTCAGGATATCACTAACGCTGCCGAGCACGGTTTTGCCCAAGCCTAACAGGCGTTTCTTGCTAAACGTTGGGGTGACATCCTCCATTTGCTCTCCTTTAGTTAGCTCAATAGCCACAGGGAAAGCCTGCACTTCGGTGAGAAGCAAATGGGCAACGAGCGGTGCTTGGGTGGATTCATGAAGTTTGGACCATCCTTCTTGTAATACAAGCGTGACATCATCATTTTCAGCTGCGTCAAGTGCCTCATTCCGCAGAGAAATAAAGGCATCTAACGGCCGTTCTGGCGGCGGTCCTGTTAAAATCCCGCGCAGTGCCTTGACAAAGCCTTGCCAAGCTCTAGCAAAATCTCCTTGTACATTTTCGTTTGTTTCATTTTCTGTCATCATTCACCTCAGCTATCTTAATTGCCTAAACTTTTATAAACAGTGTGGGCAATTTGCTGCCCAAGCTGATTTGGGGGCGTATTGACGGTTAATTGGATGGCTTGTCCAGAGAGCGAAGCTTCACTATGCCAGGAAGAGGGTAACCCTTCACTAGTGAGCAGGTGTGTCAGTTCGGTAACAACTGCTGTTTCCACCATGTCGCGCTCTCGTCGTGACAGATCGAATCCGTCTAAAATGAGCTGCTCAATATGTAGGTTGACGTTCATAAGCAAAATCCGCCTCGCGAAACGGCCGTTCCAGCTTGCGAAACTCCGTTTGGGCTGCCAATAAAACATGCTGCATCGTAACCATTTGGCCCTCATGCGCTGCCAGAAATGAGGCATTGAGGGCAATATTGTGAATATTGCCTCCCGTCAGACTAAACTTAGCCAGACGATCATAATCAAGTCCGCTTGTCTTCGTTTTTTGGGGGAATACCTTTTGCCACATCAATTTACGTTCCTTAACACCAGGAAAAGGGAAATCGACAATAAAACGGAGGCGCCGCAGGAAGGCATCGTCCAGTGTGCTTTTCATATTGGTCGCCAAAATAGCCAGCCCACGATACCCCTCCATCCGCTGGAGCAGATAATTGATCTCAATATTGGCATAGCGATCATGGCTGTCCTTGACCTCCGTGCGCTTGCCAAAAAGAGCGTCGGCCTCGTCAAAAAAGAGGATTGTTCCCCCGTCTTCGGCCGCATCAAACAGGCGACGCAAATTCTTCTCCGTCTCGCCAATGAACTTGCTGACCACGGCCGATAGGTCAATCCGGTACAAATTGAGGCGCAACGCGTTGGCAATTACCTCGGCCGCCATTGTCTTGCCTGTACCACTGTCCCCAGCAAAAAGGGCACTGATGCCCAACCCCCGATTCATCTTATCGCGCCAGCCCCATTGATCATAAACCGTGCTGCGTTGCCCTACCTGCCCCGTGATCTGTTGCAACAAGCTAGTGATGTGCGGTGGCAGCACGATATCGTCCCAGGTTGCCTTAGCATCGATGTGCTGAGCAAGCATATCGAGACGCGGTTGCGTATTAGCCAAACAGGCATCCCAAAGTTGCTCGTGTCGATCTTCGGCGGCAACGGTCGATATCGAGGTTGCTGCGTCGGCGATTTGGCGAATGGTAGCGATGTTTAAATTGAATTGACTACCAAGCAATGCCGGGCTTTCACTCGTGGAATCGGTTAAGGCGTCAGCCCAAGCCGCTTGCTGCTCGGCTGGAGTTGGCTTATCTACCTCCACTGAAACAACAGTTGGGCCAAGGTCCGGACGAATCTCCCGCGTACCAAAAAAAACAATCCCGCTATATTGTGTCAAAAAACGCTTTAGCGAAGCAGCTATGAGAGAGTCGCTAGTACCTGTGCCGTGATCAATTTCCTGGGCATCTAAATAGAGGACAAATGGCCATCTATTCGAAATGTTATGTAAAACAAATTCACGCTGCAAGAGACGTAGCAGCGTTCCCAGCTCTTCGCCTTGAATGGCAAATGCTTCAACTGGTAAGCGGTAAAGCTCGACGTTCATTTGGACAGCGGCGTGGCCAGAAATGAGCCACTTGCTAAATGGATCATGCCCTAGTAGTTGGATAATCGGACGCTGGCCATTATGCACGGCTGTTTTTAGCTGACTAATGATTTGATCGACGGCATCTTGCTGTGTGGGTGGTAATGTTGTCTGTACAACTTTATATTTGTCGAAAGGGACTAAAAATTGGCTGAGCTGTTCATCGATCGTTTTAAGGCTAGTGATGTAATGGACAATGCGCATATCGATGCGTATTGGGCAGTTTGTGAGTGGCTGTCCAGCAGGTTGATCAATTTGAATAAGCCGCCAATAGCGCAACGATTTATCTGAGGCTAACGCACCCCATTCAGGGTCAGAAAAAAGATTGCGGGCTAGATTAAAGGTGGGATACGGGCGTTTGTCGTCATTCTGAGCGCAGGCGCATAGATAGGGAATAGAGGGATCAAGTTCCATTGCCGCGCAGAGCAACAGTAGATTTTGCTCGAAGTCTGAGAGTTTTAGCTGCTGTTTGAGACTAACCAAGGTGGGAGGCGGCTTAATGGCAGCTGCCTTTTCCAGACGCGCAAC
The DNA here is from genome assembly GCA_965223555.1 of Promineifilaceae bacterium (SeqCode). Taxonomy (GTDB): domain Bacteria; phylum Chloroflexota; class Anaerolineae; order Promineifilales; family Promineifilaceae; genus CBDCWU01. Next base: position 488,487 of record CBDCWU010000004.1, on the reverse strand, counting down.
AGCCTTTTCTATGTCCTCATCAGTTATCTTTTCAGGGTGGGAAACGACTGTTACGGATAAAGGCTCTTTTGGCGTTCGCTTCAAGCGGTTCCAGCAGCCCGATTTCGAATCTATTGCTGATCCTTCATGCCGGGAGCTGTCTTCTGCAACCAAGCGTGCCAAACATAGGCGTAGCCAGCCTAGCGCAGCTGCCAAATATTCGCTATTTTGTTTCTGCCAGTTGTGCCATTCTTCCGTCATCATAGCGTCACTTTATGCAATGGATTTAATATTATCCCCTCTCGTTTATCCTTTCCTTGACCAAGGGCTAACTTTTTGTACACATCACGCTCAAGGCCATCACCGTGCAATTGCGCTACATATTCCCCTTGTGCGAGGTCACCAGTATCAAAAAGTAACAAATTTGTGGGGTTTTGGTGTGGCTCTGCCGGGAATTCCTGTTCGTTCAATTTCAGGGTCACCTGCTGCGCTGGCTGTATGGTTGAAGCGCAGTGAACCGTAACGGTATTTACGCCACCGGGAATACGATTCTCTGGTAGGGCAACCTGCTTGATGTGAGGGGTCACTTGGAGTAGATCAGCCTGTATCGGCTCAAATTCCAAGCCGTTGGCTGTCCAAGTGACAGGTGGGCTAACAACTTCACCAAAGCGCAATTGAATTGGGTGATCACCAACTGGTGCGTTGATGACGTCAAATGTTAATGGATCCGTTACTGCATTACGCAGCAGAGGCGTAAATTCATGGCCATCGAGCAGCAAAACGGCCGTTTGTTCTTCATGAGGCATTAGGTTACTGGTGATGCTGTAGCGCGTTACACCGTTCCCCCCTAGTTGAGGCGGATCCATATCTAGAATTAGCGGCGGAGCTGTTAGCATGATGGTCTGATCCACATCGAAAACAAGTGTCGAGCCAACAGGCTTGATGGGCGAGCTGTCAACTCCATCAACACGCAGCCGCAACAAATTAAACTGACCAGGCGGAACATTTGTAATACGAAAGCGGACATGTGCCGTCTGTCCAGAAGGGGAATCAGCCATGATAAGATGTTCTCCCAACAAAAGTGCTATCTGCTGCTGAGGAAAGAAGTGGGGCTGACTACTTAAAGGAAGGGTGATGTTGCCGCTGTTATCTCGCATTGCTGGGGTACGATCGGCAAGGAGCGGTTCAAGGTTGAGGCGCGGGGCGAGGGCAAAGACGGTCTGACCAGTGGTGTAGGCTGGTTGGTCTTTTGTTTTATTGATGATGGCGGCCACAGTGTAGAACCCGGCTGGCCAAGCGGTGTGGGATTCCACGTTGTCGGGTAATTGTACCGTCATTTTTTCGGTCGTTATGCTTTTGGGCAGTAAATTATGGACAATTTCCGGCCTGAGCGAATGGCGGAACTGTAGACTGACCTCGTCACCAGCTAGGGATTGGCCGCGTAGCTCGAGCGTGTCGCCTAATTGGGCAGCCAAACGATGCCAACTGAGGGGAATCGTCCAAGGCTCCTTTTCTCCAATAATCGGTCGGGACAGGGGTCGAATATCATGTAGCTCGGGAAAAGCGCTCACTAGCGTGTCAACCCCGCGATCATCCGGACCACGTTTTAAGACAGGCAACGGAGCCGGTTGTGCTCGCCGACTGTCGATTAAAACGACCGAGACCTCGTAGGCGGCAGATATACGGTATTGCGTTTGGAACGCAGACCACAGCTTGGACAGTTCGTCTATTGTCATGGGCTGCGGACTAATTCGCACTTTTTCAACCTGCTGATGCAACCGGCTAACAGGCAGGGCTTTTTGTATTTCAGACCGGCTCAGTTGAGGTAAATCGTGCATCATGCGCATTGCGCGACCCAACAGTAGATGGTCAATAAGTTTGTTATGATCTTCACCGTAGGCAGTCAGCAGATAATATAAATTTATTGCCAGCGGTGGGGGGCTTGATCCCTTCGGGTCGGATATATCCATGTTCCGGAAGGCGGCACTTACCTCTGTATGGTAAAGAAAAATGTTCAGTCGGTTATGACCTTTGTTTTCCTCATTTGCCTGGTCAAGCGGCAAAGTTGTACAGCGAATCTCTGAAGTAGGTTGGACAATTTCCGCCAGAGTGCCTTCATCTTGGCTAATATCTGTTTCAATCAAGCGGTGAAGGGTAGCAGTAACAGCAGCAATGGCTGATGTGTGGCTCATCGACTGCCTCCCTGGTTGCGTTGATTAAGGTATTCATCGAGGCTTAGACCCTGAGGCAACGGCCGTTTTTTGCGGGTGGGGGGGGCAGGTGGCGGTGTGGCACGCACTTCTATGCGGCCAATACTAACCTGTATATTGTTTTCTACTGCTTTTTTGGATGTATGCAGGGGGTTTGTCGGGACCAAAGTGGCAAGCAGTTTTGGCTGCTGTAAGTGTGTAGCGGCAACTGTTGTGGTACTTTCTCTAATCTCACGTTCTGGTTGTGCCGTGGCCTTGGCTGCCAAGGGTGAGCGTGGGAAGGAGGAACCAATGGCCATTTCGATTGCGACTGCTGGAGTGGTGCTTTTAGGTTTATCTCGTGTTGCAACTGTTTCCAAGGGATCCATAATGGTTGCAGTGGCTGCTTGACGTTGCTTTTGGGTAGTCGACGGCAGCGTTGTAGGCGGGTGGTGGATAGAGGCATTGACAAAAACGGCCGTTTCGGAAACCGGGTCTGGGTCTAATATATTTTGACTTACTTGGTGTTGGGTAGCTATTTGTTGCCCAGGTAATAATGTCTCGCTTGGCTGAACCATTTGCATGGTAGGCTGCATCTTGGGTATTAGTTCTACCGACTCAGCCAATGGTGAATCAGTCAGGGTGTCTACTGTGGTGGGATTTTCGGTAGCTTTAGTGGTCATTTCTTTCGGAGTCTTGGAAAGTCGCGTAGCTTGCGTTTTGCTTGGCTGAGCCAGCTGCGCGATTGGCGGCGTTATTGCAGCCGGTTTAGCCAAAGGTGAACCTGGTTGCAAGTTGGTAATGGTGGTGTTTTTGACCGTTTGGGGTGCTGAATTTTCGGTTTCGTTGAGTTGCTGCGATAATGGCGTTCTGCTTGGCTGAGCCAGCTGCACGATTGGCGGCGTTATTACAGTCGGTTTAGCCAAGGACGAATCTGGTTGTAAGCCGGCAATGGTGGTGTTTTTGACCGCTTGGGGCGTGGGATTTTCGGTTTCGTTCAGTTGCTGCAATAATGGCGTTCTTTCCGATTGAGCCAACTGACTTGTTGGCGGAATTGGCAGCATGCGATCTGCTGTAACTTCAGCCATTGGTGAAGCAGCTAGTTTGTTTGTTGCAATAATGTTTCTAGGCGATTCAAGGGCTACACTTTGGTTATCCTGAAATTGGTCTTCTTTGATATGCTGGGTTGGCGATGTAGCTGAAACGGCCGTTATTTGTTGACCCCCTTGAGGGGAAAGGGGGATTGAAGGCGTCGCTTTTGCCATTTGTGTTACCTCTTTGTCCAGCATTAAACCTGAAGAGGAATTTTGCACCACGGCTTGTCTCTTCTCTTCGCCATTAGACTCGATGGTAGATGCATTTAATGAGGTTGATGTTACATCTGCTTCTGAAGAACCTGTAGAAGGAAGTTCCTGAGATGCTGATTGAGTGAGCAACGTATCAGCGGCAGATTCTGGTGCAGCTCGCCACTCATCAGGTGTTGACCAAGACTCAAACAATGACAAAGGGCGTGGCTGTAGCACGGGAGCTTGATCAAAGGTTCTGGCAATGAGATTGTCGAAATAATTGCTCATCTTCTTACCTACCCATGAGTTCGAGATATGCCCGTCGTCGCCGTGAACTCATCGACAAGATATCTCCTTCGCGCCATCCATAGCTGCTGGCCAGCAGATGCACTTCTTGAATCATCCGCTGCGCCCACGTATCTATCTCTTCCCAAAAGTAGGAAACAATATCAAAGAGCGCGCGCCATTTATGAGTGCAAGAAGGACAGTCTAGCTTCAACTGAACGTCTGCTTGCGGATCACGGTCGGTGATGTGTGCGATTATTGCTCCCAATAAGCGAGCAGGGAGCTGAGAAACAGCCATTTTCTGTTCTTCATGCTTTGCTAAAACCACACACCTCTCTAGTAAAGCCTGTCTTTGAACTGTCTTTCCAAGGTGCATGGGTAGACTTAGTAGATCAAGGCTATTTGGAAGACGAATATCCACTGAATATTCCTCTAACCGCAAAGTAGCAACACCTTCCGGCTGGTCTGGAGATGTGGCTCGAATATTACCTAGGACAAATCCTAGTTCTAGCTGTTCATTGCACTGGGGACAATGTACCAGGCTGTTGAGTTGTGATCCAAACAACCATTCACGCAGCGTCATTAAACGACTGTCGCGCTCTCCGATGCTCAATCTAACTATTTCTTCAGGTGTAACCTCTGGGCAGGCCGCTAGCAACAAGAGAATTGCTTGCTGCGCCCGCGACTGACCTGCCCCTTGCTCCCAAACATTAAGCAATTCTTCTGCAGATAAGACACGCATTTTACCCTACTCCGGCTCAGTGAAACTTTCCTCTCCCGGTTCCGTTACCGAATAATCCCGTTCCCAACCTTCATTTTCCAACTTCAAGGTTTGAATGGCGATGGCGTTAGCACTGGCATCGAGATCCGGCAAAGCCTGAAATTCTGAAACCCAGCAACGGCTAATATTGTAGGCAATGACCTTCTGGCCAGCCTCATTGTACACTTCAATAATGACGTCCTTCCGGAAATCTTTGAGTGACACCTCTTTTCCTAGATTTGACCCAAAGTTCCATACTTTGTTAGCCCATTGCTCGAACTCAGGGTCGTGTGTTACCCCTCGTTCCAAAGTAATTGGCTCATACTTGGTTTGGCCTGGAGATTTCCGAACGGTGCTGGGATCGCCACCGGTTCGATGGGTAACAACCTCTGTACTGCGTTTCAGGGCACTAATTTTGCTGACACCAGCAACGAATTTGCCATCCCACTTGATGCGAAATTTATAATTCTTATACGGATCGTAGCGTTGTGGTTGGGTGTTTACACTAAACTCAGCCATGTTTTCCTCCTTAAGCCTGCTTCTGCTGCTGTAGTTTGATGATCACAAATTCAGCAGGTTGGAGCGGGGCAAAGCCAACTTCAATATTGACAATACCTAAATTAATGTCACTTTGAGGGGTTGTTTCATGATCGCATTTCACAAAATAGGCATCTCGTGGTGAGCTTCCTTGAAACGCTCCCTGGCGGAAAAGGTTGTGCATAAAGGCACCGACATTCAGCCGAATTTGTGCCCACAATGGCTCATCATTTGGCTCAAAAACAACCCACTGTGTTCCTCGGTAGAGACTTTCTTCGATGTAGAGAGCTAAACGGCGAATAGGTAGATATTTCCAATCAGAGCTTAGAGCATCGGCTCCATCAAGGGTTCGTGTCCCCCAAACGACATTGCCATATACACCTAGATTACGCAGGCAGTTTAGACCAAGAGGATTCAAACGGCCATTTTGTGCATCCGTCATTTCATAGCTGAATTTTCGAACACCTGAGAAACTTGCTTCGAGACCGGCTGGGGCTTTCCAAATACCGCGCTGAGCATCGGTACGAGCAATGATGCCTGCAACTGCACCAGATGGGGGAAATGGGCGATATCGATTCTCTTGTAACGGATCGGCTATTTCAATATAGGGAAAATAAGCGGCAGCATGATCTTTTGCGTCCCCTAGATTATTCCGCAAATCGTTGATGCCGTTTTCTGCGGCACTTACATCACTCCAGCCAGAAGGAGAATCAATCAATAGAACAGCTCGACGAGTTTTGCAATAGTTTGCAGCTATTTTTAGAGTTGAATCGGGAACATCATCATCACGGGTTAGAGAGGGAATACACATCATGTTGAAAAGATCGGCCGTTTCCAAGGCATAAATACCAGTTCTTTGTGCCTCGTCACCCTCAACATCTTCTGCCTGAACAGCCGTTCCATCTGCACCAATACCATCAGCTAGCGTAAAATTAGCGGCATTGTTCCTGTTGGTACGGTCTGTGACAGTCTCTTCAGGTCGTTGTGTAGCAGCCACATTTGTCTTTATTTCTACAAGGCGCGACTCCTCTTTTATAACAGTTTTCACATAGCGTGGATGTATCGGATTGCTAGAAAGATTGCGAAAGGTTTCAGTGACCACCGGTCTATTTGAGCCAGCAGACTCTAATTCTTGGATAATCAGCGTATAAAGATTTTCCCCATTCGCATTGGTAGGATCCTTGGTTTCTTGATAATCAACGGCGGCGCGTAGATTATTGCCCCAAACACCTGGGCCGATTGCTTCTAGCTCCAATGGTGCGTCCGTGGTTGCTAGCGGAATTGTGGCACTAACAGCATCTTTGCGAGCCACGCGCACAATATAGGCATCACTACCCCCGTGGGCAAAATACTGTTGGACAGCATAGCTCAGGGGGCTTTCCGCCCAAAGCCCGCCAAAAGAACGGCCAAATTCAGCGAAACTTTGAATACGTGTCGCCTTGTTATCTGGTCCACGCCGTGTTCGTCCAATAAAGGCAGTAATAGAAGTTGCCACACCAGTGATGGCCCGCACACCACTAGGAATTTCTTCAATATAAACACCAGGATAAGTTGGTGAAATTGGCATCGGTTATCCTCCTTGCTTTGGCTGTTGCTCAATTCGCCATTTAATGAGCACATTTTCATGTAATTTCAAATATTCGAGCTCTTTATCAAGCTGTTTTATTTCAATTTCCTTCGCTTCTAATCCATCAACCGCCTCCTTTCGAAGAGCTTCGTGAGCATCACTCCAGGCTACATAGGCTGCTTCAATCGCACCTAAGAGCGGTTTTTTAGCATTTTCTATTGATTCTTTTTTGGCATTTACAGCTTGAAGCTCAGCTTGGATTAACTGCTTTCGCCACTCCTCCTGGGCAGCCTCTGCCTTTTCTTCAAGGCTTTTGGTTTCCTTTTCAACATCTTCTTTCTGTTTAGCTAACCCCTTCTTGATCTCAAAAAGCTCCTTTAAAGAGTCTGCTTTTACTTTGAGTGCATCCTGTTTTTCTTGTACTTTATCCCTGGCTATTTGCAAATCCGTGCCAAGCTCTTGCCTTTTTCGTTGATAATCGGTTTGTTGTCGCTTGAGCCACTCCCGTGCCTTTTGAACATCTGCTTGTGGCAATTCTTCGATCTCTTCTTTGGTTGGGCCGAGCATCCACTCTTTAAGATATTTAACTTGCTCCGCGACTCTCTCAGCATTCAATTTAAGCGCAGCAGGTCGATTAGAGTTGATTAACGTTTTCTCTTCTTCATATAGAGTCTTCCATTTTGGTGGCAGAGCCGCCCCGATAGGACTGGTCGTTCCGCTTCCTGTAACCCCACTGGTTTGTTGAGTTGGATCATTTGTTTTACTTGGATCAGACATAGTTTATTCCTCCGGATTGAATAATTTGTTCTTTTGTCCAGTGCTGGCGTTGTTGTTTTGTAAAAAAAGGTTGGTGAACTGCTTTGCAGTTTCTAGGTTCTCGATGTAACATCATTGGTTGCTGGGGATATGAGTAATGTATCCACACCATTTGAATTCGCCAGCGTCAACTGTCGTTTCTTCTAACTAGATCACTGTTTCCGACTTCTGAAACCCCCCTTGGATCCGGTTGCTAGGAGGTTGGTTTGCGTTAACGTCAGGCAAATCAACCTCTAGCATATACACTGGGCAATTAATGGTAGGGTTTTCGCAGAACGAAGTACACATTTCGGAGTTTTTGTTTCATGCGTACCAGATACCCAAAACGGACACCCTGAGCTTCCAGAAATGGTTGTATTAGAGCTGGCAGATCATCCAGAGAGGTAAAGAGGATTTCATCAAATTCTTTGTCTTTAACATTTTTTATGCTCCCGCGCCAAACCACTTCATTGATAACCTCATCAATATCTGTCCAAATTTCGACTAAAAAGATACAGGTGTTGGATTCAAGTGAGTCCATTCTTTTGCCTGCTTCAAAAGGTGTTGTTCCCATTCATGCTGAATGGTAAAAGGTCACCGTAGCATATGACGTATTTCCAGCGTATTAAGAAGCGATCTTTTCCCAGATCATTAGATCGCTTAAATAGTGACAACTTGTCTTTGGTTGATTGGATATGACTTACCTAAAGGGAAGGTATTGCTGGTGGGTCAGGAACGATTCAACTACTTTGAAAGCAACTTTCTCACAATATCTATCTGCAGATCCAACTGATTACTGAGATGTCGAGCATCGGTTCGAGCCTGTGTTAGTTTAGACAATAATTCCTGTAGTGTCGTTTGATCTCTAACAATAGCATTGGCAGGAGTTGATCTTGGGTTCAGTACTTCTGTATACAAATCCTCTTTGATTATCTCATAAAGTCTACGAGTACGCTCAGTTGTTTCCACTCCAAGCTCTCCTTTAAGAGCTTGAACACAGCGTTCGTATTGGAGTAACGCTGTAGACCGGTCTCCCGCCAAATAGTATAAGCGCATTAACTGGCGATGCGTGTACTCTCTTGTCTGATTTTGACGCAGAATACGCAATCCATAATCTATGCCTTTTTCAAACAGGGAATTAACTTCACAATAACGAATTAATTTATCAAGCATAACATGGTAAATATGTTGCAAACGTTCGCGTTCATATATACACCAATTGGAATACCATCCTTCAAGCAAAATACTATGTTGGAGATCAACGGCTACATTTACCATATCTGCCATTTTCTCACTGAAGCTCTCTCCTTGAGTTCCTTTAACAATCCCATAAGTCTTTTCAAACATTTCTACATCAATCCAAATTTTTGCCAGTGGATTGATTTGAAGCCAATCTTGATCAACTTTCAATAGTGGCTGGTCAAAGCGACAATTGCTATGTTCTAGAATATTTTGAAGTTGCCACAAAGTGCGTCGCAGATAGGATCTTGATTGGTCGGTCGGATTGTTCACCCATAGAATGTCAGCAATTATATCTCTGGAGTGAGGGCGATAGCGAAACAAGAGAAGATAACATAATAGCTCTTGCACCTTGCGTACATCAATTTCAACTGGATCACCGTTTTTGGTGATAGCTTGAAACTTACCGAAAAGATGGAAATTAAGGTCTTCCATTAATCAACCCTCCTAGATCTGTATAAAACGAAGCAGGTTGCTACAGATTCAATGGTCTCAAATATGGAACTGTATCAGTTTTATCTCTTAGATTGTTTGCTGTGAAGAAGGTGTTGTTTCAAAAAACGATACACTTTATGGATATTACCAAAACAACTCTTGTGAACGATTTTTGCACTTAATAAAAGTATTATAATCATTTTAAAGCAATTTACATCTGTTTTTTGAGAATCGCATCCTTTGGGGACGATTAGCCAAAGTTTGTGCGTAATACTAGTTGCCTTGTTTTTCTTTAGTTTTATAGTTCACCATCGGCAGTTTAATGTTCCTTTTCTTTACTCTTTTATCCTAATCGACAAGTCCCCACTATTTCCAGCACCCAGTAGGCAAGAAACTCAGTAACAAAATCTACGTAAAAAAAGTCCTTGAAATGATGGCTTTCTTACCTGTATTATGGAAACATGCTCGTTGGTTATGTCAGAGTTTCAACTTTAGAACAAAACGCTTCGCTTCAAATTGACGCTTTGCAACAAGCTGGCTGTGAACGCATCTTTCAAGATAAAGTCAGTGGTGCTAAAACAGAACGGCCTGGACTGCAAGAAGCCATAGATTTTCTGCGTAATGGCGACAGCCTGGTTGTCTGGCGACTGGATAGGTTGGGTCGTTCCCTCAAACACCTGTTAGAGACAGTAGCCCATCTGGAAGAAAGAGATATTGGTTTTCGTAGCTTACAAGAAGCCATTGATACCACCACCAGCGGCGGCCGTTTAATCTTTCATATCTTTGGCGCACTGGCTGAGTTTGAACGGAATTTGATTCGTGAGCGCACCATAGCTGGTCTGACGAGCCGCACGGGCACGGGGGCGTAAAGGGGGTAGACCAAGAGCGTTGGATGCCAAAAAGACAGAATTGGCTCACCGTCTTTACAACGAGAAACAGCATACAATAGCCGAGATTTGCCAGATGTTGGGGATTTCTAAGCCAACTCTGTATGCGTATTTGCATCGTCAACATAAAGAGTAACGGCCGTTGTCTACTAAACTCAATCCTAATCTTCAGCCAGAGTCTGGCGTAAAACGTAGAGCATATTCACGAGGAACTGTTCAGTCCCTTCATTTTGAATAGCAGTCGTGGCGGCTGCTACCCACTGCTCATCAGAAACAAGGGCTGGAAATGGGCCCATGCCAGCATAGATAGGGTTGCAAACCATCCCCCGAATCGCGGCTGGGGTGATGTCACCTGCTTGGTCGTTGGTACGAAAGGCAGCGTTGGGTCGTGGTAGTTTTTTACTTCTTGGTTTCTTGGGCATACGCTTCTCCTGATTAGTTGGTATAGTTGGCTATTATAGCGGTAAGTGACTGACCATACAGGTTTAAGCTACCAGTCCCCACATCTGCTCATTGCCAAGATGTGGTGGCAACAGGTATGATGCGCTTACGGTGGTGCTAGCCAGATGCGGGTAGACGGGTTAGTTAAATGGCGTTGGACCCTCCATCCCTTGACCAGCCACTTCCCGGATGCTTCCTCTCAAGCTGCCCGTCTGGAGAGACTTTTGGGGATGGTGGCATGAGAAACTCTCTTTTTGTGCCAACTCTTTACTCAAATTCCCATTGGCTAGAACCTTGTTATAACTTGGCGCATTGGCGCACTATCTTCAAATAAGGAGTGTGAATCATGTCATATCAGAATACTATTGTTGTGGGCAATGTGGGGCGAGATGTCACCAGTCGCACCACGAATTCGGGTAAATTGGTGGCGAATTTCAGCCTGGCTGTTAATGAGAAGCTGGGTGTGGAGGTGCAGACAACTTGGTTCCAGATAAGTACTTGGGAGCGGTTGGCTGACCTGGCGACGGAGTATATTTCAAAAGGTCAGTTGTTATTGGTTGAAGGCCGAATTGCGGCGGAGAGTTGGCAAGACCAGCAAGGGCAAACGCAGGTTTCGTTGCGATTGACGGCGCGGAATATTCGTTTCTTGGGCAGCAAGGTTGATTCGTCGGAAGAAGAACAATTTTAGTTGATATTACAAGAAGGCACCGATGTTTGGTTCCTTCTTGTACTCGTTTTTAAATGAATTTTTGCTGCCTAAATATTCTCTGCCGAATTTTGGGGTAAATTTGCAACCAATATCCAAATTGCTAATGACAAGTGGGATGTGTTTTACTTATCTCTGACGATTATTTAGATGAACAACACCAGTCTTCCCCATCACCAAAGGGCCTTACAGCATAGATTCAATCCCAGCTAATCAAGCAATGCCGCATCTGTCCCTTCTCGAGTTCCAATAAAATCTACTTCTTGTATAGCAATCGCATTGTATCCATTGCAGCCATCTGCCCATCACGAAAAATGAGATGAAGTTCGCGCTCGATAAGACGAATGGGTTCTATGGTGACCGCTCCCCGAGCATATGTGTTGTCACGGGAACGCAGGCGAACTAAATCGGATGTTATCGCATCAAGCAATACCTTATCTTGGCTAGGCTGTTGGAAATAGTGTGCCGACAATTCAATTCTAGCTAGCCCACTACCTGGCCCCACCATATCAGGAGAAGTCAAGCGAATATAGAAGGTTACAATGTGATTCGCATTGCTTCCACGTTGCCCTCGTTGACGCTCAATTAGAAATGCTGGCGTTCGTTCCCCCTGACGGAGACTGTAAAGCACTTCTAACGGCCGTTGGGTTAAATAACGCGCTCGCTGACTCTTGATAATGCCGACTGCTAAGAAAGCGTCGTAGGCTGGTGCATGATCAACATAACGACCGTCAACATAGACAGGTTCACCTATCTCATCGACCAGTTTTTGTTCTTGTATCAGCATCTCATCACGTGTTGAGTTTCGCACCAGTGTACGAACATTCATCAAGTCAAACGCGCTTTCTTTCTCCTTGTCGCTAGCTGGATGCCACGCAAACAATTCATGAGGAATATGAGCCTGACGCAAATCATTCACAAGAGGTGTAAGTTGTTGACGACTATAACCAGAGCCATTCAGCGCAATAAATCGCCAGAACTTTAGACGATTGGATACATTTGGTAAACGGCAAGTCGCACCAACGCCTAACTGCCCTGCACGTATAACTCGCGGATACCCGCTATCATCACGAGCCGTGCCAGCAATTTCCAAACTTGAGACAGCACCATCTAAAAACCAGTTTGGTAAGCGAGGATCGTCAGCTAGTGCTGGAGAACAAGATATGGGTTGCCATTGCTCTGCATCTTGCTCCAAGTTAATGTCTAAAACACGATGCTGATTATCTATTGTTTCTGAGTCGCTTAACAGGGCATCATCCTCACCGCCCCAGTTGCTGTACGGTTGAGCATTAAAGGCTGTTAATAGATTTTCTCGTCTAAGCAGGGTCATAGACACCTTCCGATTGCAGTTGAGTTGCATTGCCTTCATTGACAAGATGAAGTTGAGCCGTGTCTGGGAAGGCCGACCTTATGTCGTCCATATGCGTAATAACGATAACTTGGCGACGCCGACCACGATTAACGAGATTGCCTACGATTTCATGAGCAACAACAGCACGATTATCGGCATCAAGTAGGCCAAAGCCTTCATCAATAAACAGACAATCCATTTGGCCTGTGCCTCCAGCAACTTCGCCGATGGCTAAAGCCATAGCGAGGGCAACCATAAACTTTTCGCCACCAGAAAAGAGTTGATAGTCGCGTTCGGCGGTGCTACTACTACGATCTAATATCTTGAACCGTAACGCCTCATCTGGAACAATCACTTCCGTAGTTTGCCCCCAATCTTCTAAAATAGTGGAGGCTATCGTCGTGACTTCTTGTAGGGCATCGTGCATAATTTGGCGAAGGAGCGGCCCGCCAGATGAGATGCCGCTGGGAGGGGCAAGCAATGTTGCTAATGTTTGAAAATGCTTGGCTTCGGTTATCAATTGCTGGTACTGTGCTTCAAACTTTTGCTTATTGTCTAGTCGCTGTTGTTCTTGCCAGTGATGCTGACGCGCTTCTCGTAGCTGCTGTTCATGCCGCTCTTTTTGGATTTCGCTTTCTTTGAGTTGGCTGGTCACATCGATTATTGAAGCCTGTTGCGCTTCCTCAGGATAGTTATCAATTTGTGCTTGTAATGTTGTTTGTTGGCTTCGTAAATTTTCAATTTCACGTATGGCTTGTTGCAAAACCCCTCGCTTCTGAGCGAGTGGACGCTGGCTATCAAGCCAAGAGTTCAGGCTTGCAGAAAAGGATTGGTTGGAAACAGCCGTTTCCCGCAACCCATCAACCATCTCCGAAGGCCAACTTAATCCAGCCAGACAGCTTTCAAATTCTTCGTAGGCTCTCTCCTTATTAACCTCAGCAGTCTGCAACAACTGTTTTTCATTAGGCAACCTTTCCGTTTCGAGCATCTGTATACCCTGATCCAAAGTTGAAACTCGCTGTTCTGCTCTGGCTAATTGTCGCCCCAAATCGCCTTCGCTCTCTCGGTGAATTTGTAATTGTTTATCAGCCGTCTTGATTTTGCCGTCCAATGTAGCGACTAACGCTGTTGCCTCATCCTGTTGAACTTGAGTAAAGGTAACAAAGGGATGTTGGCGTTGGGCATTGATTCGTTCAAAATCTTCCTGAGCAGTATCAAATTGAACCCGAATCTTTTGCAACTCACTATAGCTATGGTTGGCGTTATTAACTGTTTTCAACACGCTTCTGGCATCATCTAAACAAGTTTTTGTGGGGGCTATGATAATCTCTACTGCATAATTAAGCGTTGTTTGCAGTACTTGCCAACGTTGTTCGGCTTCTAGCTTGTCTTTGTTGACCCGCTCTTGCCGAACACGTAGATTGCGTTGCTCATTAGCAAGATCGCGTTCTTCATTAGCAAGGTTCATTTGTTCCGTTCGTGAGTTGCGTTTATGGTCAGCAAGCTGGGTTTCTAAATCTTTTGCTTGCTTTTCAGCTTCTTGCCAGCTCTTTATTTCTTTGTCCAACCGTTGGCGCAAATCAAATAGTTCTTGATGGAATCGATCTAGCACTTGTCCTTCCATGGTTGTTCCACAAGTTGGACAATCTGTATGTCCATCAGCTTTTTCACGCGCCTGCAATAGAGCTTTGGTTGCTGACACAATTTGTTCTAGACGTGAAGATTTTTCTTGCTGAGAATGTGCCTCTGTTGCCAATTCTTCTATTCTTTCTTGCTGTTGTTCCCAGGCATCTTGCTGATTTTGCCAAGTAGTTTGCCGTTCCGTTAATGATTGTTCATCTTGAATGAGAGACTCTGATTCTGAACTGCTTTTGGCGAAGAGATTCACGATTGCGCTAAGTTCAACGCTAGCTTGCCGCAATTCGTCTCGCAGATGGTAATCTCTCTCCACGTTTTCCCAATCAGCCAATTTAGCTTTTCGCTCCTCTTGCGAACCGTGCAGTTCAGCTTCACGTTCATCCAGCTTTCGTTCAGCTGTAATGAGTGCCGACTGTTGATTAGCCTTTTCGTGTTTTTCATTTAGTTCTGGCAAGCTGGCCTCAATGGCTTCTCGCTGTTGTTTGGCGTTTTCGTAACGCGGTTCGAGCGTGGTAATCGTATTCTCAGCTAATTCATACTCATTTTTTGCTATCTGTAACTCTTTTTCTAGGTTTGTCACGCGCTCTTGCTGTGTAGTGAAATGTTGAATCGCTTGTTGTAAGCTATTAAGTTTTGGCTCTGTTTTCTCCCATTCTTTAATGTACTGTACGGCCGTTTCAATCTCCACTTTCTGAGCTAGTTGTATGTCATAGCTTACGATTTGTTTATTGATATCAACGATTGTCTGACGCAATCCAGAAACCACTTCGACACTTGCTAATAGAGCTGTAAGTTTATTTTCTTCGGCAGAGGACTGATCTAATAAATTTTGCCTTTTCGCTAATAGTTGTTCAGCACCTTCTACTTTTTCTTCAGAAGCATCAACCAATGGTGTCAGATCGTTATCTTCAATTCTTTTAGCATCGCGCTTTTTATCATTGCCCAATTTCTTGGCTTTTTCATAATAGCGAGCGTAAATATCCAAGCCAAGGAGGTTGATTACATAGTCAACTTGATCTGCCGCTTTTAATTCCATAAAGCGACCAGCCTTTCCCTGCTCTAAAACTACTGTGCCACAGAAAAGATCCTGCTTTATGCCAATGAGTGAGGCGATGGTTGCATTAACGGCCGTTATTCCGCTTTTCTTCAAAGTCCAATCCGCTTTCTCTCCATCCCAAACACTGTAAAACGCTTTATTTGCACTTCGCTGGCTTAAAATACGATGGATTTTATGTCGCTTTCCATTGAGGGAGAAGACCAATTCAATAGTTGCCGAACTTTCTCCAGTACGGATAGCATTGTCATTATTAATCCCTTGTCGCTTTTTCCCACGATAGTCCAAAGTACGTGCATAATCACCAAACAAGGCAAACAAGATCGCTTCCATGATGCTGCTTTTGCCCGCGCCATTTTTACCGAAAATAACGTAGCTAGGGTGATTTTGAAAATCAAAGCATGGCTTTTGCGGTGCGCCATTGGTTGTCCATTTATCGGGATAACTCAGCCAGTTAGAAAGCGTAAGTTGTTCAATTATCATGTCCTAATTGCTCCTCAACCGCGACAAGTGCCTGTAACAAACCCTCTTGCTCTCCATCTGCTACATTTTCCGTGATGTAAGTACGAATTGTTTGGGAAGGATTGTTTAACGATTGAATGTCTCTAACGATAGTGCTTTCTTGGCGTGGGATGTGGCGCGGACGAAGAACGGCTTTTTTGACCCCACGCAAACGAGGAAATGCGTCTCGAATAGCTTGATCCAAAGCATAGGCTTCGGTTGGCTCACAGGTCAACGTAAATTGTCCCAAAGCTTGTTGGCACTTTTCTTTCCCCAGTTCGTCACATAGGATTTGTAACTCTGTCTGCGTGCCAATCTGCTCATCTAAAAATGGTGTTGGACGGGGCAATGGGATGCGTTGACAGTTTGCGTAACGGCCGTTAGCTGGAAACTCAACAATTATCACAGACGGCTCATACGCCCTTTCTCCTCGGTTTAGGCGATCAATCGACCCCGAATACCAAGTTGGCACAGAGCCAGAAAGTGCCTGCCACTTATGGATATGCCCCAAAGCATTATATTGTGGCACTTGATCATTAAAAAGAAGCGAGTCTGGCGACAGCATAAAGTCCTGATGGTAAGTAAACTCACGAGATTGCTCATCGACACCAACAGTGGCCCCTTGAATGGTGCCGTGAAACGTCATCATTGCAGGCGAGCTGTTATCAAGCCTTGCTCTCAAGGTTTGGGCAATTTGGTCTAATTGTCGCCCCATTTTCCAATTAGCCATTTCGGCCGTGTTGGGCAACTCAAAGGCTTTAGAGCGGCTAGCTTGTTCAATGTGCTCTGCTCGTAAATAGGGAATGTGTATAATCTGCAAGCCAGAAATTGTTTTTAGCCAAACGCCATTAAGAATGTGCAATTGGCCTCGCTCAGACTGTACTTCACCAACTAATTCAACGGCACTACGTAAAAACCTAAATAACGGTGGGCTATCATGGTTTCCCAAAAGCAGAACAATGTCGATGTTTGCCTCTAACAATGCTCGGAAGGGATCACGCAACGTTTGGGCTGCATTGCGTACCGACTCTTGCGTTTGTCGCTCAAACACATCACCAGCTACCAAAACAATATCCACTCGTTCTGCCAAAGCTAACTCAACCACATCTGGCACAGCACGTCCTAACAGATCAGGGGTGCGATCCACCCCTTCCCATTTTGCCCCAATGTGCCAATCAGCCGTATGCAGGATTTTCATAGTTCGAATTCCTCTGTGAGAATAGGTTCATTTGTTGTGGTTAATTGGGCATCACGCTCTTTGGTTGCCCATGGATTGAGCGGAAAGCTTAAAGCCATTGGATAACGAAAACCATCTTGCATGACCAGCTTTTCCTCTTTGCGTAGCTGAATGGCTCGGGCGCGAACATCTGTTGAAAGCTCACGCGTCCACAAACTATGCCCAATTTCCCCTGACCCTGTATTACCCAGAACCTTGGTAGCCGAATTTTCAAACACAAGCTCAATAATGTCAGAGGCTTTTTGCTGTGCGCCAAAAAGAATAATCCCTTGACTACGCAACTGCGCCGCCACATGTTCAAAAAGACGCGCCACCTCATCGCGGTTGTTGCGTCCCGCATACTGGTTGAGTTCATCTAGCATCAAAATATATACTTGGTGCTTACCTGCATTTTTCCGCCGATCTACTTTTAGATATTCAATGATACTCGCGACGACAAAACGTTGAGCGTTAGTCGAAAGGGCATCAATATCAATGACAATGGGCCCAAAATTACTTGTTCGTGCAAACATAGGAGGCTGGCCTGTAGTACCTTCTTGCAAAAGAACTGGATTGCTACTGAGTGCATTTCGCAGACGCCGAACGGCCGCTTCAATGGTCATTGGTGAATGGCTACGTGAACGCAAATAATGTTCTTCACTGGAAACAGCATCATTGACCCATTTAATAAGCGTAGAAAAATCGGCTACTGTGCTTGTGTTGAGCGTGAATCCAGACATGGCGTTATTGTCGCGTCGAGAAATATGTTGGAACACATCATACATCAATCCCATAAGCAAATCTTGACTGCGATCCCCTCCAGAAAACAAATAGATCCATGTTCCCCACTCAACAACATCTTTCAGGCTCCAACTATACGGTTGGGTATTGGCAGGTAATCTATCACTCACAGCACCTTGAGAGGTAGGATAGCTATATAATTCTGCTTCGCTGAATGGGGTTGCGTATCTTTCCCAATAAGCATTCCCCCATGTCTCACGGTAGTGTTGCCAACCTCCGTCATCGACACGGAAGTTTTTGTTATGAGAGCCAATCCACATCAGGTCTGTCCCTTTCGCGTTAAATATAATCGGTACGATATAAAGCTCCTCGCCTCGCTTCATGCTGTCAGAGGCCAAAAGCATTAAATGTTTAATGATATTCAGCAAAAAGGAGGTCTTCGTTGCGGTACCAGCCTTTCCTGTCACATTGATATGACCCCCATATTCCCCTAAGATATAGCGTGTATCTAAGTAGGCCGTTCCTGCCGTTGTTGTCCCCCCATTTAACAAAAGCCCTACTGGCAAGGCGGCTTGATTAGCTTGCATGTCAGGATAGCCATATCCTTGGCCAGCCTCTTGCTCACTAGCCAAAAAGACTTCTGTATCTTCATGAAGTGGCGTTAATACATTTGGCTCGATACCTATAACGCGACAATAAGCATAAGTTGTGCCGGTGCGTTCGGTGCCACCACCTCTTGGCCACAGTCGTCCTTTCCCTGCATCTCCATCCCTTTCGCGCATATCCGCTTCAATCGAGCGAGAGCTTGACAAGCGGTTTACCCGCTCAATCACGGCATAAACTGTAATTTCCTCAATACCTAAATTATTATCGGAAGGAAGTTGTTGACGTGCATAAACGATTTGACCACTTTCAGGAACGGCCGTTTTGTCAACCCAAAAGTAAAATTCACTTTGATTTGATTGAACATTTGGCGCAGTTGAAATAAGCCCCAATCGGATTGGTGTAAGCACGTCTTGATTTGTCTCATTGGATGATTCATCTGAAGGGAGTGAGGAGGGAGTTAAATGCATGTCCATGTAATTATCCTAACTTTAGGTTGTGTCGATCTTTCTATATGAGCCAGATTAACGAGGCGACAAAGCATAGAAAGGTCATATAATGCTGATATATTTCTCGTAACGGGTAGAGATGCAATAATACTGTTTGATGTTGTTGATAAATCATTCGACCAAATTGCGCTCTTTGTAAGCATACCAGTCAATATTTTGCTAGAGAATGCGTACTCCTTTGAACTTTAAGCCCTGTCCAAAAATGTGTCCACACTACCAGTCTCACAATTTAAAAGAAAGCTGTAGTTCATCTATATCAATATAATCGACAATATAAGCTTTACGTTTTAAGTCATCTGGTGCGAATGGATCATATTTAGAAGTTTCAGGGACTTCCTGAGCACCTAGCAAACCATTGGCATCCAAATCTTGTCCCATTTGATTAATTATCTGACGGCGAAGCAGGTCTTTGCCTTCACGACAATAGAGTTTCAGATAAAAGGGGGGCGTAGAGTGTATATCACTAATTTGAAGCGGATTGCCAGCAACAACATATCTCAAGAAACGCTCAAATGTATTAAATGCTGTTGTCCCCAACCATGGGAAAACGCAGAAGACATCATCACTCAGAGAAATAATGTTTTCCGTTTCTAATCTAATATCTCGAACAAGCTGTCTTGCCTGAGCCAGACGATCCAACGCATTTGGTTGCAAATAGCGATATTCCACATCTTCAAATAACGCTTGTCTCATTCTCTGTAAAATACGTGTGTGAATTGCCCCTCCCCCACCGAGCCAAGCATTCTTCGCCCGCCCAGCCACATGTTTTACAAGAACTGAACGTTGCTTGTGATTTATTCTTAACACCTCCCAAGCACGTCCAGCCAAAGCAAAACGAAACCCCTCTGGAGGAGGTGTCATTATTCGACCAATTTGACCCGATTTAGATATAACGGAATATTCATCATTATCCGTAAATACAGCATAAAAACGATAGTTATTAACTACTTTTTCCCCCGCCAACCCAATTATTAAATTGCCGTTCTCTAGTAACTCCAAGTGGTCAGTTGTTATAAGATGTCGCAACAATGTTCGATAATCATCCCGAGTTATCTGACCAAAAGGAGCCAGTGTCAGTATACGCTGGGCTAAAGCCGGAGGAGATAACTCTCCCATGCCAGCCAGAACACTCATCGTTTGATGATAGAGCAAACTCAGCGGGTAATGGACAGGTTGAATTGGCTCGATCCATTGTTCTTCAATATACAACTGCAATATGGAAATCACCTGTAACAAGCTCCAGGGAATCTGCTCAGGTATTGTTTCTTTCCCTGTTGGTTCTTCTTCACTACAAGCAAACCACATTTCAGATGGGTTTCCACGTCTTCCAGACCGACCCAGGCGTTGCAAAAAACTTGAAACAGAGAAAGGTGCCTCAAGTTGAATAATTCGCTCAAGTTGTCCGATATCGATTCCTAATTCTAGCGTCAAGGTTGCGGCAATTATCGCCGGTTGATGCGAAGCATTCATGGCTTTTTCAGCAGATTCTCGCAACGGAGCCGAAATGCTTGCATGATGCACATGGTAAATATCAGGTAGATTTTGGCGACGGGCTAATTGTCGGAAATTGGCAATTGTGCTTTCGGCTCCGCCTCGACTATTAGCAAAAATCAGGGTTTTTGTCCTCTCATGCGCCCTATCAAAGATATATTGCTCATAAGGGTCTGGAATGAATTCATTACTATCTGATTCAGTCCGATAAAAATGTTCAGCTGAAAGGCGAACTTTTCCTTTGCTTTTTCCTTTAATAGTAACTACCGTCGGCTTTGTCTCTGCTTTTAACCACCTTTCGGCTAGCTGATAATCGCCCAATGTTGCCGATAAACCAACACGACGTGGAGGAGTTTCCATAAAAGCCTCTAGGCGTTGCAACTGACACAACACCTGACGACCCCGATCGGAATGCATGAAAATATGTATTTCATCAATAATGACAAAACGAAGATCTGAAAACAGCGGCTGCAAAGCAGTAGTACGGTTAACGAAGAGACTTTCTATTGACTCTGGTGTAATTTGCAATATTCCCTGTGGGTTTTGTAATAATTTTCGCTTACGGTTGGCAGGGACATCGCCATGCCAGGCCCACACAGGGATATGGGCTTCTTCTAACAAACCCTCTAAACGATAAAACTGATCATTGATGAGAGCTTTTGTCGGGCCAATATAAAGAACACCAACAGAATTGGACGGTCGTTCCGTTAACAATGTAAGAATTGGGAGAAAGGCCGCCTCTGTTTTCCCCGATGCGGTACTAGCAGCCAAAATCAAGTGATGATCTGTATCCAGAATAGATTCTGTTGCTTCAACTTGAATATCTCTAAGCTCAGTCCACTTATGGCGGTAAATGTACTGCTGAATAAAAGGCGCTAGGCGATAAAACGGATTTTCACTCACAGAGAAAACTCCGCAAAACCACTCTCATCATCCACATTAGGATCATTTTCGACCGATGGCTGAAACTCTTTACCACCAATAATATCTATGAAAGTGACCTCCCGATTTTGCCGTAGTAAGTTGAGAACGCTGATAAAATCTCGAACAACTTCGCGTGGAGTTAACAATTGATCCGCACCAATACGATCAGCAATTGCCTGGAGAAACTCCTTCAAATCCGTCGCAGACAATTTGGGATCGTCCTTATAGTGAGCTACATAGACTTCTAAGATTCGGGTCAAAAGAGTAAATAATTCCGCATGATCTAATATTTGTAAACGGATCACTGGGCCAGAAACATCTTTCAGTCCGTTCCTAGAGAATCGGCTGGCGGCCAAACGTGTCTGCAAGGCTTCATAGCTATACAATCCCCGCCTTTGATCCTCCATAAATTTTGGTGTACCCCCAACCAAAATTCCCAGATACATCGCTTTACCCTGCATAGTGTCATTAAACATCGTAAGCAATTTTTCGTAATTGTTATTACGAGAAACGGTGTTAGTAATCTTGTAAAGATTGACGGCCTCATCTATTAAGACCAGTAAGCCTTTGTAACCGATATGAGACACAAAATTGGCAATAAGTTTCACGTAATCATACCAGTCGTTATCGCTAATAATAACGCGAACACCAAGGGCATTTCGGGCTTCCGTCTTCGTTGAATATTCACCACGTAACCAGCGTAAGGATGCATTCTTCCGCTCATCATCATAAGAACAGTGCCCATCCCAATATGTTGCAAGCACACGTGCAAAATCAAAACCGTGAACCATCCCTTCCATATTATTGATTACCGCATAAATCTTGTCTGAAACAGCCTGTTGAAATGAAGGATCATCAGGTAAAAGCTGTGTTTCCTGTCGAACCTGACTTTGTACATCTGAAATCCAACGCTCGATGATTGATGACAATCCCCCACCATCTGGCTTAGCCTTTGTGGATAAGTTGTTCATCAACTCTCTATAGGTAGCTAATCCAGCACCATCACTGCTGGTAAATCGTCGTTGAGGGGACAGATCTACATCGGCTACGACAAAGCCTTTGTCCATCGCCTGATTACGTGCTAGTTGCAATAAAAATGTCTTTCCTGAACCATAGCGACCTAGGATAAATCGAAATGCACCACCACCATCTGAAACATCTTCTAGATCTTGTAGTAAGGCTGTAATTTCTTCTTTTCGCCCTACATTTATATATCCCAAACCAATACGCGGCGTCACACCAGAAGTAAGCGAATTCATAATTGCAGTCGTATAGCGACGGGGAATACGGCGGTTTCGCAATTCCATTATTCACTCCCAAGAAATGCAACCATTTCCATAATTTTCGGTTCATAGTAATCGTCTATGAGGTGAGGCGACGGTTCCATCTCGATTAAAATATCTCCAATTAAGTCTTGAGCAAGCTCATTAATTCCATCAACAAGTATCGTTGGCATAAGAAAATGCTTTGCAGCAACCTCATTGATTGCTGATGTTGGATCACTACTCGTCATCACAGCTTCAAGCACCCTTAACTGACAGTCGTCTAAATTTTCTGAAAGAAGAGTCCATGCCTCATCTTCAGAGTCAATACCAGATGTGTGAGCAGGCAATAATTCGCCTATAACCTCAGTAGTAACCTCAAATGATGTATGGTCTCCACCATTATCTATGTCTGTCACTATTAATTCACGATCTATATTGGGTTCAATATCTGTTTGCAACATATCCAGCACCTCGTCGGACTCGGTTCTCAGCTTTTCAACACGCATTAAATCAATTTCGATTTTTGGAGATGGTCGTAAAGAAGGTGTAGCCTGGATTTCAGATTCAAATAATTGATCGATTAACGTTATCAATTGCTTATTCACTTCACCAACACGCAAACGACCACGATAATTCTCTGACTTCCTCAATTTGTTTTCAGAGTATTTCACAATATTTGTCAAGATAATGCGAAGCTTTAGATGCTGTGAATAAGCAGGAATATGAGAGAAATGAATTCGTGTTGGCCATTGCCTAAATGTCCGGCTTGCACGCCAACAATCCTTCACTTCTACAACAAGTGTCGGCGTTTCAACTAAGGCAAATAAGGATTTTGAGCTCTGGTGTTCAATCCGTTGATTCACAACATTCAACACTTTTGGAATCGTAAGTTGCATGAGTTCCTCATATCCAGCTGTGTAAAAACTACTACGTTGAATATCATGATCAACAAACCGGGCAAGTAGCTCCAGATTAGCGTCCTGCAATGATTCATTCTCAAGATAACTGGCTAGCAAAATATCTGGTGCGGATTTAACAGCATACTTGTAAGCTTCTGGTTGCGTTAATATTTCCTGTGGGGTAGTACCACAATTGTATACATTCGCAAACGAAATCATCCAACCAAGCAGGTGCTGTTCTGTCTGTGGATGTTCTTCGCGGTAATTAAGCCAGAGAGAACGGAGTTGACTATAAGCATCTTTGGCATCTGTAACGCCTATCAAATGGACAAGCTCTACCGCGTGAATAAAAATGTATGCTAAATCTGTTGCTGGATATTGATGTTGCCGAACCTGATTCCGCCAGAAAAAATACCATTTGTGTTGGGTTGAACTGAGAGCGCGATAATCATGACTGTACGCCGTAAATGGCGAATCTAGTGGGGCGGGAGCCGCTGTCAGTTCTGTGCGGGAGGCATAAGTGTTTGCTTCTTTCAAATAAGTATCTGAAATGACTTGTAACTTGCTGTCTCTATAGGTTGGCAGTTCTTTTGGACGTGGGATAGCTATAGCTTTAGATTTCTGCCCCACCTGCCCGACCTCGATGTCAAACCCTGCCACTTCAGGTATAACCTGATCTACCCTAGACACAGTTTCATCAATAATGGACTTTAGACCTTTAGGCATGGGAGATACCTTGAGTCGTCCACGGAAACGATGCTTTTTTCGCAGTGCATTTTCGGTGTATTTAACAACAGATAATATGTACTCTTGAAATGGAGGGTGGTTGGAATAAGGATAAACACGTATAACATCATTAATAGTTATATTCCCGTCGTAAACAGCCCCTCTAAATAGTTCTACATTAATCGGTTCTTTAGTTCTCGGTCGAAAATGTTCGAAGATTCCACGCCCGTGTTTTTCATAAACATATGTATCTACGTCACGTAAAACTTGCACGAGAGTTTCTTTCAGTACATCGCTATAACCGTTACGATAGAACTTGCTCTCTTGAATCTCATAATTAATTAAACCACTAAGTACAGGTATAGGAAGATCACTCGGAGAACAATTCAAATATTTCAAGAAAACGAAATCTGGAAATCGCTTGGAATATATTGCTAATAATTTAGGATTATCAAGGATGTCGGTCAGCTTTTCGGATGCTCCATTAACCGCGATGTAATCTAATAACCATTCGGCTAAGTAGTAATCTAGGCGGGGATATCGCTCCCTGTAATTCAACCATATAGCGCACAATTGTCGTGCCCCATCTTCCCCACTTCTCACACCAACATTGTTTATTACCTCGTATACATGAATGAAAATATATGATAGAGATGTATCAGGAAATTTGCCCTGACGAACCTGATCACGCCAGTAGAAATACCATTTTTGCTGAGAATGGCTCATATCCTCGTAGGTTGAGTAATAACTTTGGAAGGGAACATGCTTAGCTCGCTTGCCACGCCGTTTAGCATATGCCTTGGCTTGCTTAACAAATTGGGTGTCACGATTTTGATATGAAAGTGTAAGGTGTATGTTGGTTTTCTGAGAGCGTCTGCTACGTGACGCGGTTTTCGCCAGCGTTTTTGAACGGGTCTTTGTTTTTGAGCGATCTGTTGATTTTAGATCTTTAATGAAAACGATCCCAAGCAAGATCGCATAAACAAGAAGGCACAGAATCAAGGTTGCTCGTGACTCTCCCCTGACAATCAAGGCACTGCAAATTATCAACAAAAAGCCAGTTACAAGAATGGCTTTGAAAAATCTCACTAGTACTTCCCCATTATAGCGGCTTAGTGATTTGAGACAGATGAACAATCAAATCATTATTATAAGGTTTGGAAACATAACCTGCACTCACATATTTCTTAGACAGAAGTTTTTGTCTTTCCAGTCACATATTAAAGAATTTTATGGCTTGGTCGCAAGTAACTTCACATGGATGATAGTGGAGCAATCCATTACTCCTCCCCATTCTACACACTATACTTGTGATCGCAATTAAGAAACAGCGTAATAGAGATAAGATTTGAAAATGCATTCATATTAATTCAATCCAATCATATGACCAACTAGCGGATATAGATTGGTTCAATCTTTGGTTGAACCAATCTTGGCAAAACGAATTTCCGTTATTTGCATGCACGATTGGTATCACAATATGGGGTTTCGTCATCTATAACGAATTAAACATATTTTTAACGAAAAATTGACGGCCGTTTACCCAAAAGCCAGTCTAAATTTGATACACTCTCTTAATAATCCAATCAACCAGTAGTTTGCAGTTTTTTGACAGATACGGTTAATCAACATGAAACTGTGAAATAGTTGTTGTCCCAATATTATGCACCACGGCGAGGCGTTAAACGTCGTTAAACATACAGTGCCATAACAACCATCCAGGATAAACAACATTTTGCGGGAGGGTAGGAACATGAGTCAAGTACATCAAGGCCAAACTAAGTCAAAAAAAGAAAGATTGTTCGGCACCCTCAACAGAGGGTTCACAGAAGATGAATTGAGAGCTATCTGCACCGAGTTGGAGATAGATTACAACGCTATTCCTGGAGCCAACAAAGCTGAGAAACTCAGATTGCTTGTTACTCACCTAGATCGGCATCCTCATAAAATCCGTGCTTTGGTCGATATCATCAAAGAAATACAAGCAGAAACTGCGTCTAACGGAAATAAAGCTCAACCAACATCAACCTCATCAACCCCATCCCAGTCATCCTCTACAAATCAAACTCTCCTGCCACTACCGACGCCATCAGAATCACCACCCTCAGATACTCCCCCATCTCCTCCTAGGGAACCAGAACCATATATACCACCTATGTCTCGCCCCAAATTCGACTATAAACAATTTGGTATCCCCTTTGGTCTAGGAATTGTGTTTACATTTATCCTCTTAAGCTTAGGTGTATTTCCGGATTTTAGAACGACCATTGTTGAGGTTACGCGCGAAATTGAGGTTACACGTTTAGTAGAGGTTGTCAGCCACGCAGAGGTTACTCGTTTAGCGGGGGCAGACTCAAATACAAATGGAATCAGTTCAACTCCGCCAACAACAGAAAATGATAATCAATCTGAGATTGTCACGATAGAATCAACAGCTGTGCCAACCATACCGCCATCCCCAACATCTACGCCCTTTGTTCGACCCACCACAGACGTATTCACCGACGACTTTGAGCGTGGCTTGTCCGCAGACTGGCTATCGACATATGGGTCTATTGGTATGTCTAATGGCAACTTGACCGTTGTTTCTCCCTATGATGGCGTGGCTAGAAACCACATGGTCATTTTAGATACCTATTCCTGGGAAAACTTTATGCTCACTACTCACATTTCATCCTTTCACTCATTTGGTTATCGTAGCACAGCTCATGGTGGAATTCTGGTTAGAGAATTGGGCAATGAACAGTGGGCAGGAGTCCTCATCAAACCATATGATGAAGGGATTGCCTTTGCCACTTTTGATAACAATGGAGACTATGCCATCCAGTCTGGATCATTGGTAACAGGGGGTGAAATGGACTTCTCTTTTAGATCCGAAGGCGCAGAACTGCGTATTGAAGCTTATGATGATTCCTATATTCTTTATCTCAACGACAAGAAAATTACCTCGGCCACATTTTTAGGTTCCACATCAAGTCGAATTGCCATGTGGATTCAAAATAGCGAACATGAGGATGATTCAGACAGTTACGCCCCCAGATTTGAAGACATCCGCATTGAGAGTATACCTTAATCTAAGTAAGCTACATGCAGTTGTCAGTGGGGAGTCTCTCAAAGAAGGGGTTGCTGACAATCGAATTATGACTTGGGGTAACAGAACCGAGCTTATACAGAAGTTCCCATCTAATTTCTCAGACAATAACTCCCAAACTTGCCCCAACTCCACCCTCTAACTTGTGCTTGACAAACCTTCGGGAATGGATCACTATGGAACGTGTACGCCAAAACCTTCAATTTATCAGAAACACCCTTCAAGATATTGCCCGACCCCCGCTTTTTGTGGTATTCCAGCCAACATAAAGAAGCCAAAGCCAAGATCGAGTTTCACATCGCCCAAAAAGATGGCCCCATCTACCTCAGTGCCGAGGTTGGTTTGGGCAAGACCTCTATTGCCCAACGCCTGCGCGATGAGTTTGTGGCTGATAAATCCAAGAAAGTAGTCTTTGCCTTTGCCCCCAACTTGAAAACGGCCAACCAGTTCTTGCGCTTTATGGCCACAGAGTTTGATGTAAAAACCGAACGCTCATACGCCGACACCTTACGTAATTTTGAAACATATCTTGTAACCCAGTACCAAGCAGGCATTTCCCCTATCCTGCTCATTGATGAAGCCCAAAATCTTACTTATGATACCTTAAAGACAATCCATCATCTGTTCAACTTCTCCACCCGCAATGAGTTCCTCATTCAAATCGCCCTCTTTGGACAGCCAGAGTTACACAAGCGCATTGCTCGTTTCAAATCCTTGAGCAGTCGTATGTATATGGCCAAGTTACACCCTTTCACAGTGAAACAAACGCAGGAGATGATGCAGTTTCGCTGGACAGTGGCTGGGGGGCAGGAACTGCCCTTTGCCAAAGAAGCTGTCGCCGAAATCTATCGTCTGACAGGGGGGATTGCCCGTGACATCTGCAAATTAGCCAATGAAACATTGCTACGAGCGGCCATTGAGAATCAGCAAGTTGTGAGCAAGGAGACGGTATTGGCCGCTGCCGCCGATGCTTTTGAGATTGTCTAGCTATGGGCATTTATGACCAATTAACACAATTAGATGAGGCCAAGTCACCTTCACTACCCCAAAAAGCGGACAAGTCGTTAAATCCAGAACCAAAACAAGAGCAACCATCCCCTAAAACAGCCACCACCTCTACTAAAAAGAAAAGCAAGAAAGCAAGATTGCAAGAAAGCAAGATTACAAGCATGAAAGAAAGTAAGAAAGCAAGATTGCCAGCCAGAAAGCAAGAAAGCTTGCTGGCAGACATTCAACCTTATCTGGATTTAAGAGCTTCTAACACAGTCTCTTTTCGTTATCCAGATGTCCTCTTAGATTGGTTGGAAGAATCTTTGTATCGGTTCAAAAAGGAACAGGGCACAAAATTGACAAAAACGGCCGTTCTGGTGGCCGCATTGGCCTATGTCTTGTGGGATTTAGAGCAAAATGGGAAGGAGAGCTTCCTTTATCAAGCATTTGCCCCCACAAAGGATTAAGGCCAATTCCGAAAAATAACTACACCAATTGAGAGGTGTTTTCGGAATTGGCTAGAGGCTTTTGAACATTGGATGGGAACACTATTTATATGAAAAAGCCTAATCTCTGTCATTTATATGCAAGATTGCAAGATTGCAAGAAAGAAAGTTTGCAAGATTGCCAGTATGAAAGATTGAAAGCAAGCCAGAAATCTTGCATCTGTCTTGTTGACAGGGTTATTTATTCCGGTGTAGCGTTAGGGTAGTTGGGGTATGAAACAGATACAGCAGTTAATCCAGGACAAGCGAAGATACGCCAAGGACAAGCGAACCATTCGCTATGAGTTCCAAGCCTATGCGCAACGATTGGCTGAGGAGTTGCAAGATGGGAAAAAGATGACCCTGTACATGAAGCTGGCCAAAGAGGTGGACAGATCGTTGTTAGAACAGGCTAGGGAGCATGTGCTGGGGTCAGAAAGGGTGCGCAATCCGGGGGCGTTGTTCATGTATAAGCTGAAACAACTACGAGACCAGAAACGTCGTTCGGTAATAGATAAGGCTTGATAGACGGCTATCACTTGATAGGCCACTATCAGACCTTATCTGCTACTGAAGTAAGGATGACATCACCTGCCCGTGAGCAGGGGCTTATGGCCTTAATTATGTCCTAGAGGAAACTCGAATGAAAGAGGTAGCGGAGCGCGCCGCCGGAGAAAAAGAACGGATAGGCTCAGTGGAAGCCACGACGCGCCGAAAGATTCTATGTTTTAATGATGCTTGGTTATCTGAATTTTAATCACACATCTTTATAAACGAATTTGCGTTAGCAAATTAAATATAGAATTTGGGCGAGATGTCGTCAAGCACTTTTTGGGGCTGACGACATTTTTTTAGCCACCAAGCCCCAACTAACCCCTAACCTGAGCTGGTATGGTCTACTTTCTTGGCCAGACCCCTCCGCCCCTTGACACCGCTCAATCCCTTTTGGGGCTACGCCGCAAACTCCGTGACCACACCCCCACCGCGTCAACTTGTGTGGATGTGGTCACGTAGACGAGAGTTCGCGGTGGGGGCGGAGGGGGAAGGAAGGGAGAGGGGAGAGGAGGAGGGAAGGGGAGAGTGGGAGAGTGGGAGAGAGAGGGGAGAAGAAGGAAGAAAGCAGCGCACTCCCCCACAGTTGTGGCCAGGGCATGCTGTTCCTTATTGACAGAGGGACTTGAGGACAAGGTATACTGATGTCATCGTGCCCATGCCAGAATTCAGTCAAACCAAACGAAGAAGTGATTATGGGTCTGTGCAAGCCACAGACCGAGATTTGTATCTATTGCAGTGGCTGGGTCAGATGTATGCGGCTAGATTAGACCATGTGCAGGTATTGGGGGCTTTGAAATCTGAGGATGCGGCCGTTCAGGCGGCAGGTCAGTTGGGCTATTCAGCCGTAAAAAACATCTACCGCCGTTGGCTCAGAGCCGGTTGGATTGAAAAGCAAAAGCTGTTAGTGGGCAAACCACAGTGGCTCTGGCTGAGCCGTCAAGGATTACAACAGGTGGATTTAGGTTATGCCTATCGCCCACCGAGCCTAGCACGTTTGCGTCATATCCATCAAGTCAATGCGGTGCGTTTATACATCGAGCAGATGTTGGGTGATAAAGCCCAGTGGGTGAGCGAACGAGACATTAACCAGAGGCGCAAGAATGGTGGCAAAAAGCATCTGGTAGATGGCGAAGTACTGTTTCAGGGGATGCGGATCGCCATTGAAGTAGAGCTAAACAGAAAGTCGCAAAAACGATTGGCTTCCATTTTGTTAGAGTTGAAGCGGGATTATGAAGCGGTCTGGTATTTTGCTGATGAAGCTTGTTGGCCAACGGTGCAAAGAGCCATGAGCCAAATCGGCCGTTATCAAGATACCTTCGTCCTTTATAACCTGGCTAAGATACGCCAAGGTGAGTAACCAGCCTGTTCTGGAAAATGTTCGACAAGGCCGCTTTGAGTGGCTGTTACTACAAGCCTTATCTTACAGTTTGCTAATCATATTTTTTGGGCCAGTCACCCTGGCTATTGCCACCTATCTAAACCATCGTCATTTAAGCCATCAGGCTAGAATGAGGTGGGGGATTGTGGCTTTTATTTGGCTACTGCTCACACCCTTGTTTCTGTCATCGGTTTGGTTGTTGTGGCTGTATACGATACCAACAACACCGCTCATTGGCTGGCTGCTTCAGGCATTTAACGACCTCATCCAATTCCTCAAACCCAAAACATTGCAAGAGTATCTAGCAACGGCGGCGCAAGCCGCAAAAGCAGAAGATAGGCAGTTAGCAGAGAAAGCTGAGAGGTTGCCAGTGCCCAAAATCCAAGTTGGCCAACTCTGTTTAGGTGCCATGATACGCGGAGATCCCTTCAGCACCCAGCCAGAGTTTCAACAGCGGAGCGGGTATTTGTGTATGGCCGAATCTGTCTTAGACCAGCATCTATTCCTCTTGGGTACAACGGGAGCAGGCAAAAGCGAAACCATTAAAAGATTAGTCTATGAGATTTTAACCACCAGCAACAGACACATCTACTTCGTCGATGGCAAAGGGGATGAAGGTCTGGCCCAAGATATTCGCTCATTGGCGTATCAGTTTGGCCGAGGTACAGCCCCTGTCTTCAAGTTGGGCTTTGACCGTTATGGGGCTGTCTATGATGGCTTTCGGGGGTCAGCCGCAGATATTTACAACCGCTTGTGTGCCCTTATCGGCATCCATGAGGCGGAAGGGGATGCCCAATATTATGCTGATGGTAATCGGGATTTGTTGCAACTTATCTGTTATGCCGATGGTGGCCCACCCCGTAACTTTGAAACGATTAGAACCAGGTTGCAAAAGGATTGGTTACTCCAAGCTTACCACAACAACCCTTTAGAACGAGGGATGATTGAGACCCTAAGCCATAAAGAGATTGAAGGACTGGCACGAAGAATACGGCCGTTGGCGAGAGAGTTTACGGCTTGTGTGGGTGATGAGGGTTTTGCTTTGGAAGAGACCCAATGTGCCATCTTTTCGTTACGCGTACAGAGCGTGGGCGATACCTCTAAACGCTTTCTAGATTTCTTGGTCGAAGACCTGAAAGATTTCATCGGCAAACGGCAAAAGCAGCCATCAGTGCTCATCATTGATGAATTCGGTCAATTCAGCAACAAGAATATTACGGCTCTGTTGTCATTGGCTCGTAGTTCACAGTTAGGCATTATCTTGGCCACCCAAGATGTGGCCAGCCTCAAAGATGAAACAACCAAGAAGTTGGTATTGGCCAATACCCGTACCAAACTGCTGATGGCCACCGACTTTCCCGAAGATGTGGCTACGTTGGCCGGTACCTTTTACCAAATAGAGGCCAGTATCCAACAACAGGATGGGGGCATGACGGGTTTGGGCAGTGCCCGTATTCAGCACGCTTTCAAAGTGGATATGAATGAGGTGGCTCAGTTACAACCAGGGGAAGCCTTTCTGATTCGGCAGCGACATGCGGCCAAGATTAAGATAAAGGCAGTGGATACAGTTACGCCAATACCACCCCAAAAAACAGAATACCGCTGGCGACCGCCAGCAGAAAAAATGCCCCTCAAAAGTCTTCCCAAACTTCCCCAGCCATAATGTTACTTATGGCCTGGTGAACTGTTACTTTAGACCCTAAAAACTGTTACTTTAACTCACTATAAATGTTACTTTCGTATGACACACTTCCCTCCAGGTTCCCAGGCAAAAACGCCCCCAAACAGTCGCGGACACCTATGCTCATGAGCCTATAGCAAAAGATATTCCTTAGCAAGGCATCACTTCGTTTGCTGGCGCAGCCTTGCCAAAAAATATCTTTCACTCTATGCACACAAGCATAGGTAATAATTTGAAATTACTTAGCACATTGACAATTTATTTTATGCAGTTTATTTAGTTTCAAGGGAAGGAGGTGAAGGAAGTGAGGAAGTTTGAGTTAATCATTCGGACGGAAAGGTCTGATAAAAAACGAACAGAAAGAGAGAGGCTGGGTCGTAGGCGTAGGGAAGAACACTATTACTATCCCTACTACTATAGAAGACGGTCAGTTAGGTCTGGATTTAATCCAGTTAGTGGCCCTATTCGGTTTATGTTAACGGCCATGGAGCAGGCTGTAGCGAAAGTAGTTGCCAGGATACTCCGGTAACTATTTCTTCATAACACATATGAGGCCGGGAATCAACCCCCGGTCTCTATGTTATTAAAAATGAGATTTTTAATTTTATGGTGGAAATATCTTCGACATTTCCACCATATCCGGGTACACAATAACTCCTCCCTGATATTATGAAATTTGTAGAACATTAACAAAGCCTCCGTTTCGGTTAAAGTATCTCCAAATGAAAGGGCGGGGTTGGCATCTATTATGTGACAGAACAGTGGGTGATGGTTCCAATTGCTATTATATGAATCGTCAACATAGGATATTTTAACGTACACTTGAACACAACAACTACTTTAAATACGATAGTTATTGAATGAACTATGACAGGAAATTTGGCTAGTTCATAGAGGTAAAAAGGTGGGAAACATGTCATTGCTGTATCTGTATTGGTGGCTGGTTCATATATAGAGATAATGGTTGTCAGTTAGCTGACAACGAGAAAGAAAGGGGAGGGGCCACGCAAAATAACACCTTATAAGTGCCTGCAATCGTGCCAGAGACTATTTCATTTGAAAAACGATACCTGTCTATCTTTGCTCAACTAACTTGGCTCTAAACGAATTGTGGAGCCTCCCACAAATATCTGCCACTGCCTATGATTATCCAACAGCAAGTAACATATATGACTCAACGCCCCAGCCAAAAAAGAGCAACTGCCCTAAACAGTGCTTTAGCATCGTTTTGTAGCGATCGCCATGGCCGGAATCTCTGATCGGCATACACCGGAATTCGTGATCGCCATCAGCCGGCATTTGTGATCGGCATACACCGGATTACGTAGTCAATTCAGCAACAAAAATATTACGGCTCTGTTGTCCCTGGCTCGTAGCTCACAGTTAGGCATTATCTTGGCCACCCAAGATGTGGCCAGCCTCAAAGATGAAACAACCAAGAAGTTGGTGTTGGCCAATACCCGTACCAAACTGCCAATGGCCACCGACTTTCCCTGAGATGTGGCTACTCTGGCCGGTACCTTTTACCAAATAGAGGCCAGTACCCAACAACAAGATGGTGGGGCAGTGCCCGTATTCAGCACGCTTTCAAAGTGGATATGAATGGGGTGGCTCAGTTACAACCAGGGGAAGCCTTCCTGATTCGGCAGCGACACGCGGCCAAGATTAAGATAAAGGCAGTGGATACAGTTACGCCAATACCACCCCAAAAAACAGAATACCGCTGGCGACCGCCAGAAGAAAAAATGCCCCTCAAAAGTCTTCCCAAACTTCCCCAGCCATAATGTTACTTATGGCCTGGTGAACTGTTACTTTAGACCCTAAAAACTGTTACTTTAACTCACTATAAATGTTACTTTCGTATGACACACTTCCCTCCGGATTCCCAGGCAAAAACGCCCCCAAACAGTCGCGGACACCTATGCTTATGAGCATAGAATGAACTAGCCTCTTTGCAAGGAATCACTTCGTTCGCTGGCGCGTCCTTGTCAAAGACTCTATTTCAATCTAGGCACAGAAGCATAGGTAATTTTTGGATAGGAAAAATACCTATGTCTGCACGTTGACAAGTGAATAGATTGAAAAGTTTATTTAGTTTCTGTGGAAAGGGGGTGATAAAGATGCCAAATTGGTGCGAAAATCGCTTGCATGTCTATGGAAAATCAGAAACCTTAAAGAAGTTTAGGGACGAAATGAAAGGCGATGACTCTGAACTTTCGTTTGAGAAAGCAGTTCCAAGGCCAGCAGGGCTTGAGGAACAAGAATGGGTTAAATGGAGTTGGCGTAATTGGGGGACCAAATGGGATGTTGGTGGCTGTATGGTTGAAGAACATGAGGGAGAGCTCATATATCAATTTGATACAGCTGGCGAACCACCTATATCGTGGTTAGAAGACGTAGCAGAGCTGTACCCAGATCTGGAACTTGTTCTTGACTATAATGAACCCGGTAGTTGTTTCAAAGGGGAGGCCGGTGCTTCTAGCGGTGGATTAGATTACGACGAAAGGGAATTCTATTAATCTCTTCATCCCGTATCTCTTGGAGATAGAACTATCTCTAAAGCCGAAAAAACTTTTGATGGCTGGTCATATCCATGGCCAGCCACAGAAGTGAAAAAGATTGTTGTCTAATTGCAATTCCATCAATGTAGGAAAGCACAAACATCTTACCATGAACTGTATTTAATTGTTGAGGAAAGGGGGTGAAGAGGATGACCTATGAACAAGAAGTGCCCAATGACTTGGCTCAAAAACTGGCCTATTATGTTGAGAAATTTGAGAGAGAGGACAGAGCAACAAGGAGGTAGAAAAGGACGAGATTACATCGAATCCAGCCTCAGCCACCAATAGGCACGAAGGAATCAGGCAGGCAAAGATCGCCAGCTTATTTACGAAAAAGGGCTGACCCTTCATGAGGGTTATTCCTCTGTTTTAGCTTGCTCGACAGCTCCATCAAGCTGGTGTTCGGAGCCATTAGGCAAATTGTTAGGAGAATTGTTATCATAATTTTTCGGTAGCTATCTGCCTCTTCATAACAAGAGGGAGATTGGGGAGCAATCCCCGGTCTCCTTCGCCTATGGCTGATAGGACATTGGCATCTATTATCTATCGGTGAGTGGTTGGTATGTGGGAGGGTTAGCTGGTGAGGACAGGCAGGGTGGTGGCAGAGGTAAGCAGGGATTGGGGTCAAGGTTGGCCTGTGAGTGACAGAATGCATCAATGAAATGTGAGAGCTCAATTTGCTAGTTGTTGGAACAAGCTGTTTATCCTACCTGAGTGACTAAGGACAGATAAGCAAGAAAGTGTGCTCAGGGGAAAGGGAGGGGGTGTGGGGGAGGGCGCGACCAGTTAAAACAGCCCTTGTGAGAGCCTATAACCAATCTGGAGAAGGTTTTGGTCGAAAAAGGGAGTGATAGCCTATTGTTGGCAACTTACGTCTGGCAGGCAAACAGAGCCTCGTTTCGGCATACAGATTTATGGCAACCAATCTTCACCCATTTTTATCATCTTCACCCAATCTTTACACATCCAGTCAAGCCTTTATGCCATACTATCAAAATTAGTATTGGCGTGTAATGGGGATAAATGATGAAGAGTGGCCGTGAATTACACAAATTTGTAGGCTATCTGGTGAGACCGTTTCAATTCTTGCCTGCACGCATACGCTGGCTGGTTATGCTGCCATTTGCCATGATGGGTATTGCCAATGTTTA
Source organism: Promineifilaceae bacterium (SeqCode) (assembly GCA_965223555.1). GTDB lineage: Bacteria > Chloroflexota > Anaerolineae > Promineifilales > Promineifilaceae > CBDCWU01. The sequence goes on along the minus strand of CBDCWU010000004.1, from coordinate 452,571 downwards.
TCACTTTATCTATCTGCTGTTGTATTATGTCCTGGATTATTATGGAATTTGCGATACTTACATTTGCTATCCATCTATATACAAGCTCTGGTTTGGTTTGTAAGTGACGCGGAGGGGTTGCTATGGTTTGTATACAGTGCCAGGTGACCTGGCCAGATAATAACCGGATATGCCAATATTGTGGTCAACCACTTCAAACTGAGGCACAAGCGACTCTGAACGCCGTACCCACACCAGATACACAGCGTAATGCTGTCATGGCTTTTCTTATTGTTTTCTTTATTGAGCTGCGCAAGTTGACGTTCTTTGAGTATGCGACGTTTCTCGGTCTTGTCTGGCTTGTTGTTCATCTCTTTTTTATATTCCTCATCGGTGCTTTGTACTGAGATAGCTGGAACACGACAATGAAATCTTGTCCGCACTGCCGCCAACAAACCCCTATCGAAACCAGGTACTGTATTCACTGTGGCCTGTTGCTAACAGCCACCCCTACTCAAAATAGAGGGGACGACATTGAACAACGGCTTCTAGATGCTGACTTCTCTGCAGCAAATAATCACATTCCTTTGCCAGTGCCAGATGAAATTGGCAATACGGATGTAGGACTTTTGTTAACCAACCTGCCTCGCCTGCTGTCTCTTACAGGTTGCCTATTTTGGTTTAGCTTCTTTAGCTTTTGTGGCTATGTTCTACTATTCCTCCAGGTGATGATTCGCTTTTCACCCTAGCCAGGAGACATATTAACAAGATGACTTCAAGAAAAGTTTGCCCCAACTGCCGTTTTAGAAATGTCGCTCAAGCTAGCTTTTGTGGCGATTGCGGACGGCCGTTTGCTACCCCCGGTTCGCAGCCATCGGCTAACATACAGGCTGGCACCAGCCGCGAGGTCGCGGCTCCCACGCCACCCAATCTACGTGCCCTGGAAAATGTGGCCTCTGAATTAGACCAACTATGGGAGCAGTTTTATGAAATCCGGCAGCATAAGAAACAAGGAGGGATACTGTGGGACTATCTTCTCAAGCATATTGCCGCCCATGAATTAGATGTCAAGATTGATGAGGTGAAGAGCCGGATTGAGGACATGTGGTTGGACGGCTATGAAAAAAGTCATAATTTGCCCATTCAGCGTATTCTGGCTTTGCAAGCCCAGCAGATTGCTCATGAGCGAGAACAGCACGAGTTACAGCAGGAACAACAATTAGCTCAACAACGTTTTGACTTTGCCCAACGGCAGCGGGATGAGGCTTTACAGCGGGAGTTACGGCGGCATAAGGCTGCCCAGGCTACGGTAAAGGAAATGGCCGATGTAGAGATGGTCGGTCGGGTGGAACGGTTTGATAAGGTCATCAAAAAGATTGAGGATCTCCTGCTGACAAAAGGCCCTCTGGCATCACAGGATGCCCAAAGCCAGGATATGAAGCGGGAGATGATTTTTGAGTTGGCCAATCTGACCAAGGATATTATTTTTGACAAAGGGAGCAAGGAGACAGATTATGCTTCTTATCTGGATGAATTGGATGATTTGGTAGACCCTTAACCTGGGAACAGAGAATCACATGGATAAATTAATCGCTTATCTACAGCAAGGGGATGCATCCCCCTACATATTAGGCAGAAGCCAACGGACAAGGCAACAAGTAAGTTTGGTCGATAATAACCGCTGTACTTATGTCATTGGTCATTCAGGGATGGGCAAGTCCACGTTGATGACCAACCTCATTTTGACAGATATTACCCAGGGGGATAGAAGTGTTATCGTTTTAGACCCTCATGACAAATTAGTGGAGTCCATTGCTTCGCGCTGTCCACCAGAACATGCCCATCGTGTCACCTATTTTTCTCCTAGTCAACAATCCAATCGGGTATTGGGCTTTAACCCCTTTCAACTACATTCAACCAGTTTGCAAGAATATGAATTGAAAGCAGATGCCTTAATGCAAGTCTTTGCCCATACTTGGAATCTGAACTATAGCAATGCCCCCACGATGCAAAATACATTAGAAACCTTTATCCGTACGCTACTTTCTTCCTCCCATCATTACCAAACAAACCTATTGCACATGCTCTGTTTGACACGAAAGGATGCTGTTGGTGAGTTTTGGCGGACAAGGTTGGCCTCATTCGCCCGTAACAATCCGGCAATGGATCAGAATTGGGGGGAGTGGATAGAGGAGGGTAGACGGAAGACGGATATCGAATCCAGCCGACAGAAGATTAAACATCTAATTACCAGCAATGTGCTATGGCCAGTTCTTTGTCAACCCACTTCCTCAACCTGCTTTGATTTTCAGGATTTGCTAGCCAACAAGAAGGTGTTGTTGGTGGCCTTGGGTGGCTTGGATGGGGAATATGTCCGTTTATTGGGTTCTTTTATTTTAACGCAGTTGGTAGTTACCGCTAAAATGCATCAGACGGAAGCGAGTTTGCCCTGTAATGTCTATGCCGATGAATTCTATTACTTCAATCCTCAATCTTTCCAATTTATTATCAATGAGGGTCGCAAGCATCGACTGTACTGCACCATTGCCCACCAAAATCTATCCCAAATCAGCCGTCGAAAATTAGAGGCTACTGTACAAAGTTGTAGCAATATTATTGTTTTCTCAGCTAGCACGGATGATGCGCCAAAACTTCGCAGACATTTTTTTGCGCCCGATGGCTTTATTAGCCAACATATTGTGGCTAATCTACCTGACTTCCAAGCGTTGGTACGTTATAAGAGTGGTCGCAAACGGCTTCAAGATTGGATTGAGACATTGCCTGAAATTAGGCCAACCGATGCGAAGGTAGCCAAAGATATTAGGCAGAGATCGCTTAGCTATGGTCGACTGCGGACTGAGATTGAGCAAATTAAAGAGGGCATTCTCCAGATTCCTTCGACCGAGGCTGTATCGACCGTAGACGGTAGACTTGGCACGGAAAAGCCTAAGCTCAGAAGCAAAGCTAAAAAGCCAAAGATAAAACCAGGATTCACAGCCTAACGATGACATTGTCCCACTTGCAACTTAGAGAACGGGATAAGGCTGTCTTATGGGCCATTTACTCATGTCAAGCCTTAACCACACCCCAGATTAGTGCCAAGTTCTTTCCCCCTAAAACCAGAGAGGTTGCTAGACATGTTCGTGACAATGATAGCAGCAGTCCAGGGTGTCGGCGTCGGCTCAAGCAGTTGTATGAGGCAGGTTACTTAGCTCGACGTGAAGTGCCTACAACAACTCGGGAAGGGAAGTTGCCATTTCTCTATTTCCTAACTCGGCAAGCAGTGAAGCTGTTGGCTAAAGAGTCTGGGCAGACCATGAAAGAGATGGATTGGCGACCAGAACATAATGAGATTAAGTTTGGTAAAATGGCACACTTAATGGCCATTAATGATGTGCGTCTGGCGTTGGGAATTGCGGCGGAAGAGGCTGGCTACGTGTTTACCAGTTGGTATACGGAACGGGAGTTAAAAAGGATGAAGTTGAAGGCGATTGTGCCTGGGTCACGGGGAAGAATGCGCCGAGCAGCTTTGGAGCCTGATGCTTTTTTCTGCCTCTTCCATCCCACTCCCGATGAGGCCAAACGCTTTACCTATCCCAATTTCTTGGAAGTAGATAGAGGTACGGAGCATATCGGCATGAGCAGTGATAAACCCTATCTCAATTACTTTAGGTCGAAGATTCCCCGTTATTTGAACTTATATCATTCTGGAGATTATGCGACTTACTTTGGGTATGAGGAGATGCGCGTGTTGTGTGTGACAACGGATGAGGCTCGGGTGCATAAGTTGAAAAGTGCCACTGAGGCTTTAGGTGGTGGAGAACAGTTCTGGTTTACTACGGATGAGGCCATCATCACACCCCAACAGGCCATAACAAAACCTATTTGGCAAGTGGCAGGACAGCCAAGTGCATACCCACTCGTGTGGTAAGCTATCGTTGGCTACTTATTACCTTGCTGGACTGGGAATGATACAATCCTTTTAATCGTTGTGGGGGAGCCACAGCCCAATAACTAAGATATTTTATAGCTACTGATGTTGGCCAGACAGGCAGGTTGCTGCTTGTCTGCTGTCTATGCGTCAGAAGAAAGGAGAAAGTGATGAATGACAAAATGGACGGGACTATCACCCTGTTGGCTGTGTCACTCCAAGATATACAGACAGTGGCGCAGGCCAGATTAGGTCGTGAATTGACTGTTCATGAGGTGCGAGCATTGGTGACCCGTTTACAAGATATGCTGATAGTCCGTGCCAGTTGGCCAATTCTATTGCGCCAATGTATTGAAGAGATGAGCCTCACCGCCAAATATGAGCAGTGGCTCAAGCAGGTGGGTGAAGAGATTTGGGCCATGGCCGCCTATGGCGTGGAGGACTTGCCCGATTTTGACTATTACTCACTGTTTGTGGTGGGGTCAACGCCAGGACAGGCTGCTGGAGCGGTTCTACTGAGTGTTGGCTTCAGTCGTTTTGAATAAAGGAGAATTGAATCATGAAACCATTGTTTCCTTTGGGGCAAACTGTGGCTACTCCTGGTGCTTTAGCGGCACTGGAAGAGGCTGGTCAAAGTGCCCTAGAATTTTTGCATCGGCATCAAGCCGGGGATTGGGGGATTGTGCCTGAGGAGGATAAGGCTGAGAACGACTATTCAGTTAGTCGGCATCTGCGTATCCTCTCGGCTTATGAACTCAATACGGGTGTTAAGATTTGGCTGATAACTGAGGCCGATAGAAGTGTGACAACTTGCCTGTTACCCGAAGAGTACTGAGCCGTTTTGATTAGGGTTAGTCGGATGATTTACACAATCATGACTGACCCTAATAGAGTTTGAACAAGCTCTATTTCCTGCACACCTGCTTCGGTCAGAAAGTATTGCCTCTGACCACTTCTACCAATTGATTCTTCAACCAATCCCAGTCGCAGTAGCATTTCCCACACAAATTTACTGTCAGATGCTTCTATCATAGGGTTAGCTTATCATGTCAAGCCATCGTTTGTCATTGGTTAACAGGCTCGGGTTTTTGATGCAGTCTCCAGAAGCAGGTGAAGATTTAATCATTATCGCACCGGTATGCGGACTATACAAATAGACATCTTAGCTAGATTGTTGAGCGCAGGCTCAAGGCCACCAAGGGACGACTTGCACCCGCCCCTTTTGGCTTGCCTTCAGCCTGCTTATTGAGGGTGATGCTTTTATTAGTAACATGACCCATCTGAAAACATCGTGCGCAAACGACACGCACCATGTTTCCAGATTCCGTTCTGGCTGGTTAGCGTGCTTGCTGATGAAAACGGCCGTTGGCTTCTGCACAATATTATTTCGAGAGAAAGGGGAAACCTGCGTTGTTATATTGAATCTCACTTATAACTTAGGGTATCGGGCTGGCGCTCTTTGATAGGCTCTGTGCCACTGATAAGCAATATCTTTTTCTCTCTCATTCAAGTGCTGGGCTACTACTTGTATCTTCGATAAGGCTTCTTCTGGACTGATGTAACCCGTTTTGGCAATCCCTGCGATTCGGTACAGGCTTTGCCAGAAAGGATTGCTGGGTTTACGGATATGGGTGCTGTCGGGTAACTCTCGGATTACTTGTAATTCTTGCTCCAGAGCAGTCTGAAACCATCTTTCCTGACGTTTGTTTTCCTCTAACATTTTTTTGTAATTCCCCTTTATTAGCAGCGCAGGCTCCCCTCACCCCATCTTAGAGGATGGCCTCATTTTTGAACATGGTTTGTTGGGATTTGCCTGGAGAAAGAATTGACAGGCGAAATCCCCTCCTGTGTAATGATGAAGTCGGTCTGCACCTTGAATCTATAACCTAAACAGGAGACATATCAATTATGTAAGCAGAACTGTATCTGGGTGAGCGGGAAAACGAGACAATCTCAATTGTATGGAACTCAATCTTATATGAATGCAAGAAGCCGAACGGAGGTGCATCTCCATTCGGCTTCCCATTTTCGGGGCGTTGGAGGCCCACAAAAATGTTAGTCGATAATTGTAACTCAAATGCGTCTGCCTGCACTTTCCCTTCTCAATGGGGAATGGAAGAGTTAGAGGCTAGGTCAGGTGCTCTGGTCAATGAAGCTCTGGTTGGCTGGTCGGAGAATGTTAGACGGGTCCATTGGCCAGATATGAAACAGACAGCCATGCTGACTTTCCTAGAACATCAGGATAAGCCCTCGGCTCATGCTTATTCAATCGCGGAAACGGCCTTGAAGAATTACAAGTGGGTGCATATTCGTGGCTTGAATGGCGGTTGGAAGTCGTTGGCCTGTCGGGGGCTGGAGATCTTGGATGCGCCACTAGCGAGTGAGGGGGATAGATTTGAAAGTCCTCATGACAATATTTACTGGCGTTGGTCTCAGGCCTGGGAATGGGAGAGTGTACCGCGCCCAGTAGAGCGCCAGGTGATATGGCGTTTAGATAGAGATGGCTCTCTGAGCACTGAGACGGTCTGTCGGGAGCTTCTTACTATTTTGGCAGGCATGTCTTCGCGTAACTGGTATCCAGAACAGATTTATAGTTAACCAGAAAAGTTTTGTCCGCAGAGAGGGACAAGAGAGGATAGGGGAAAAGCAAAGGTCAGATTGTCTAAAAAGAGAAGCGTTGCCTAGAACAGGAAGCAAGCACAAAAGAGCCGATCCAACCAACTGGTTTTCCCCATTGTCAAGGCAGCTAACCTCTGGCTTAAGCAAGCGTAGCCACACCTCCCAGCCCACAATCAAGAGAACTTAAGCCAGCCTCCGCACCTTCGGCAGAGGGTAGCAATCTATGGCTATGTTCGACCCCAGCTAAAAAGGGGGGAACAGGCTTTCTGTAGAGAGAAGTGGTCAATAATGAGGCAGAGAAACTGCCAGGGAGCAAGGGTGGGGAAGATGAGAAAAAGGGTTGTGGGCGGGGCGGAAGTAGTTGCCAGCGACCCTGGGAGTCAATTGTAGAAAAAGTACACAAAGCAGCTAAGCGACGTCGCCAAAGGATTTGGCTAAATGTGAGCCAGCGACAATGTTCTCGGTGTAAGACACCCCAATATTCTGCGACACGTTGGGGTAATTCTGCCAACATCTCTTGCAGATGGCTGGCTAAGGCCGTTTGTGATGGCCAACAACGATTATGCACATACTCCTCTTTGAGCCAACGCCACAAACGCTCAATCGGATTGAAATCAGGTGAATAGGCTGGTAGAAAAGCCAGTTGTAACCAATCTTGCTGCTCTGCTAACCAAGCTTTCAACCAGCGGGCATGATGAAAGGAGGCATTGTCACAAATGAGGATGAGCTTATCTTGGGGCATTTCACGCTTGAGATGACAGAGATAGCGGCGAAAACGGGTCGCGTTCACACTAAATCGGGTTAAAATGCCATGAAACAGACCTGTGCCTACCTCTAAGGCACCTATTAGGTTGACCCGTCCCTGACGACCATAATTCTTGACCTCTATTTTCTCCCCTCTCACACCCCAACTGTGGCTTAACGTTCCCTCGGTTTGGAAACCCACTTCATCTTGATAGAATAGTCGCCAGCCTTCCTTCAGTTGTTTTTCGTACAATTCTGGTAATCTTTCTTCTAGCCATTGCCGCCGCTTGCGCTCGTCTCTTTGCACTAACTGGTGCATTGCTTTTTGCCAACTCAATCCTAGTCGTCGCAACAGCTCTGGCAAATACTTCACACTGAAAACAACCCCAAATAGACTCATGATTAGCTCACACACATGCCGTCCTGTCCAGATTCGCTCCTTTTGTTCACTGATGATTTCTTTGACCTCTGCTTCTTCTTTCTGGCTCAGTTTCTTCGGTCGTCCTTCTCGCTTACCATCTTTCACTTTCCCTGTCCGCTCAAATCGCTTTACCCATCTTTTTACACTTTTGGCACTGACATCATAACAATCCGCTACCGTCTCTATAGGCATCCCTTTATAGTAGGCTAGCAAGGCTTTGGCTCGTAGCACCCCTCGCACATCCTTTTCTTTTTTCACTGCTTGGTATTCTTTTTTCAGCGCTTTGATTTCCCTTTCATTCTCTTTGCTTGCTTTTGTTGGCTGACCCATTTTTACCTTCCTTGCCTCTCCTTTTGCCTGTTCTTTTCCTATTTTACCTCTCTATCCCCTCTTTGTGTCCTTTTCCCTTTCCTCACTTTCTTAGACAATACTTTTCTGGACATCTATACCGCGCGGCCGTTATCATAGCCATGCTGATGACGCGTTACACCTGGGAGGATGTAGAAGCCAGGACGGGGATGGACTACGCTCAGTTGTGGAGCATTTGGTGGCACTATCGTCGCACGCGATTGACACCTTTTATGAAATTAACACCACTGCACCAAGAGTTGATTAAGTTGTGCGGCCGCTTGCGACTCTGTTACTTTGAGGAGCTGACTCCTTACTTATTGAACCAGGCGCAGCGCAAGATGGTGGTGTTGCCCCAGGGCATCTACACCATTACCTATAAGCGGCGGGCGCGTCGACGGGGACAAACGGAGGGACAGCTGGAAGGGTCCTTGCAGAAGGGGGTGCGTATTAACGGCAAACTGATGGTACGGGCTGTCAGTTTGGGAGCGGTAGGCACGATTACCAAGGAGCGTTTGTTGACCTCTGTGCAGACGCTGGCAAGGAGGATGGCTAAGGTAGGGTATAGGCAAAAGGTGATGGCCTAGTTTTAAGAGTTGAGTTATTAGATTCAGGAAGATTGACTGATATATAAGCAGGCTGAGGTATGAAGCGACGCTGGTTTGTCGTTGTTCTTCTATGCCGATGGCCTGCTTTTTTCTGCTTCAGGTGTTTGGGCAGAATCGGTTATAATCTCCTGGAACTTTAACGATTGGAGGCGACATTATTAGAGCGTGTTGGCAAGACAACGCTCTGCTGCCATATGTCTAGCAGTGATGTTGAGGGCAGTGACGACCAGCCTCGGCTGGATGAACTGATTCCTCTTAGTCAAGCTGCGACACTCAGTGGGCTGTCCCAAGGCCATCTTTCTTTATTAATCCGACAAAAGGAGCTGTGGGGGGTGAAGATAGGCCGTAATTGGGTGACAACGGAGAAGGCAGTCAGAGCATATTTAGCCCGCAACCGTAGGCCAGGTCCCAAGTCTCAATAAGCAAATCTGGCTGAATCCTTAAAATTTTTGGCAATTATATGAGATAACGAATATAATGCCCTGACTTCTTGTAATGGCCGTACTGATGTGCATGATGCAGCAAAGGAGCGTTTACGATGAAAAGCGGTGGCTCAGGAACATAGAAGTTAATGAAGACGGCGGGGTCTGCAGACCCGTCGTTTTTGTTTTCTATACACTCATGGTCGCTGTTTTGGCAGATAGCAAAAGCCGAACATTTACCAATCCCATTTGAGAATATACTGTTCATGTAAGCGGGGTTTGTCAGTTTCCCATTGGATAAGCCAACGGCCGTCAGCCAGTTGTTGGGGCTTTAGTTCATGCTTGTGCTGAGTTCGTTGTTCGACCAGCCAAGCATGAATAGGGGGGCGTTGTTGGGGGAAGATGATTTGGATTTTAAGGTGTCTGGTTTTGTGACTGATTTCGGTGCCCCACTGCTCCATGGAACGTATGAAGCCATTGAGGATAGCCCATTTGATGTGGAATTCGTCTAGGTCGCCTTTGTTTTTGACATCATGAAGGGCGATGAGGATGAAGGTTTTTTGGTCGGGGCGGTAATAGTCTACGGCTTTGCCCGGTGAGCATTGGTAGTCGATGAGGATGTCGCCATCACCCCAGGCCTGGTCTTGGTAGGCGATGATGCTGTTTTGACGGTACTTTACTTTTTGGCGTTTACGAAATTCGGCTGCCTGACCTTGTGTATCCAGCAATTCTAGTTGGGTCTCATATTCTAACACTTCATACATGCCTTCATCGGCCAGCCCACGCCCTATTTTGCGCACAACTTTCCACACTTCGATGAGGCCTTCCAGGATGGGCTGATTGAGCAGGGCTAAGGCCAGTTGCAGGAGCCAGCTATTTTTTTGTCTATCATGCCTGTCTGACATACAGGTTTACTATAACAGACGCGGATCTGAGTCAGCAATGGGTCTTGATGTTGCCCAAGATGATGCCGAATAGTTAAGAATTCACTGTCACCACGCGGTCAGCAACCCTCTCCTTCTTTTCTCTGAGAATCTCTGCATCTTCCCTCTGTGACGCTCTGTGTAACTCCCTTTTGTCCATTCCAGATTACTCAACTTGTTCTACTGCTTCTGTAACCCAAGCATAGGTCTTACCATTCTTGAAACCATAGACATGACGACAAACACGGTTTTTGCTCAGGCCACCTACGTACAATTGTTGCATATATTGTTGCTCGACTTCGGTGGGCGGTCGATCATGGTTGAAAGGGAGAGATGGTGTCAGAACCGGTTCTGGTTCTAACGCTAGAGTCGGTTCTAGGGTGCCAGAACTGGTTTGAACCGGTTCTATTGGTTCTACTGGTTCTATCGGCTCTGTCATTTCAGGGATGAGGAGCCAATCTTGACCCGTGATAGGCGTGACTGGATGTTGAGTCAGATAGGCATCTAGCTCTCTGTCACTGGGATTCGCCGCCGTCCCCCGTTCTAGATGGCTGCCCAGCATGGCCAGGAACTGACCTTCAGCCAAGGCTTCAGCTCCATCTGTATCCAAGACAGCGCGGGAGATATTGGCCTTAGCCACCCGAAAGGTGATACGAGCATTGCACTGTTCGCGCCAGTTGAGACCGGGGCCTAAGATACGGTAAGTGGGGTCAGTCAGGGCCCCAATGCTACCCATAGATAACTTTCTAGCACGGCTGGCATAGGTGGCCAATAAACCCCAGAATTGTCGTTGTTCACGAGGGGACATGAGCATGGCTAAAGAGAGAACTTCATCGACCACGATGAGGATAGGCGGGCCATCTTGTAAATGGTCAGGCAGTCGGCTCCATTCAGAGGTACGGGCTTGGCGTAGAACACGTTCTCTCCGCTCCATTTCTCCCAGAACAGATTGCAAGAAGGTCATGTAAGTATGGGCATTGCCATAAATGATGAAGGCATTGGGATGGTCATAAAAGGGGCTGAAATCTGCGGCCGATTCGTTGAGGAGAACCACAGCCGCACCTTGGGTCAGGGCTTGGGCCACCATCGGTCTGAGGGCTCGGCGGGTTTTGCCCGCGCCACTGGAGCCGGAGAGAAGAATATGGGGCGTATGGGTCAGGTCGATACGGATGATGCCTTGTTGCCCCATCCCCAAAACCAGGCCGTTGCCGGTGTGAGACTGGAGTGTGGGCCAGGTGATGGTCGAGGGTGAGGGTATCTGTCCTCTGGGAAGAGAAAAGCTCTCCAGCGGCAGCGTAGGCTCTCCTGGCGGGGTGTAAAGTGGAGAAGTAGGGAACTGAATAGATTCGGAACTGGCATAAGGGCCGAGACGGCGTTCTCTATTGATTTGTTCTGGAGTTCGCTCTGGGTGACCCGGCGCATGTTGTGCCTGTTCGATGAGGGTTCGTAAAACACCACCCGTGATAAGGGTCTGTATCTCATGGGAGGTCAGGTCGGGCATAGTGACCTGACCCTGATCATCAATAGTAAGACTGGCCTGGTGCATCCGTAGGGGGTCGGTGAGGGTAGTACGGCCGTTTTGGGAGGAGAGCAGCAGGAGATTGCCATGCTGTCCATACCGCACCAGCCCCAATCGCTTGACTAGAATAGGGATGACTTTCCAAAAGAAAAGGATAAGAAGCACAGCCACGGCGATACTGACTAATCCCAAAATGATGGTGGTGGCCATCGTCACGATTTGTTCGCGACGAGCGGCGGCCAGGGCTTGCTCTAGTTCGGCCGCTTGCCGGGTAGCCTGGAGGGTATCGCGGGTAGCCACAGCAACAGCGGTGCTGGTAGCGGCTCTGGCTTGTTGGGCTTGGGTGGTGGCAGTATTGTTGGCCCGTTCGGTAGCGGCTACGGCTGTGGCCTGGGCTTGTTGGGTGGCTGCCATAAAGGTTTCTTGGGCTTGCACGGTGGCACTATCGGCGGTTAACGCGAAATTGAGGGCATTGCGGGTTTGTTGGGCTTGGGCCGTGGCCGTATTGGCCTGGGCTGTGAGTTGAATCTCAAAGGCCACTGCTTGTTGGGTCAGGTTGCGGGCATCTAAGGTGGCTGCAGCATCGCGCAGATATTGGTCAGCCTGAGCGGTAGCGATGAGGGCAGGGTCGGCGGTGGCTTCACCACTGACAAAGCCAGCCGCAGAGGGAGACGTCGTACAGGCTATAAGGAGGAGGGTCACAACAGAGATGAGGACAAAGCTTGTCCAATATTGCCTAGAAAAGGAAGGTTTACCTGTTGTCATCTATTTATCCTCCTGTCTTACCATTAAGCTGGCTTTTCAAACGGGACACCGTGCTTTCACTGGTTTGGTGACGACTGGCAATCTCTGTTTGCGTCAAGTCACTACCTGTCAACAACTTGCCGATGTCTTGCACCAGGGGGTTGAAGGCTTGCAGAATGCGGTCACTTTCTTGCAAACCAGCAAGCTGGCTTTCCAACTGTTGATTGGCTCTTGCCAATTCTGCATTTTGCTTTTCAAGCTGAACTTGACAGATTTCTAAGGGTTGTATTTTGGCTTCAAGTTCTTGAGCCTGTTTTTCATGAGCCAGGTTAGTCTTGCTCACAGCTTGCAACTGTTGGCTGGTTTCTTGCAGGTCTTGTTGCAGCTTTTCGGCTTTCGTCTGCCATTCTTGTAATTGTTGACGGAGGTGGGTCAGGATACCCGTTTTACGGGTGTGGAGCATCATCTCCAGGCCACTGCCGATGTACATGATGGCCGCTATCGCATAGGAAAGCAGTCCAGCCAGGCGAATGGTGCTGTTATGGTCGAATTCGATAATGGCGATGGCTCCAGAAGCCAGGTAAATGCCGGTCAGGATAGTAGCTACGATGAAGCCAGTCAGGGCTTCTTTATCTCCTTCACGCCAGGTGGCGAAGAAGTCTAAAGCGGTATGGGCCACTTTGACCCCTGTGGCTTCTAAGGCAATAGCTAGGGCAACGGCCACAGTGATGGCTCCGATTTGGCCGATGAGGGGGACAAGAGCACTGTGGCTGGCGAAGGCGAACATTAAGGCTGGGGGCAGGGCGGCGCAGATGAGGCCCAAAGTGCCGGAGACACTCATGAAGGTGTGCCGGGCTTCTTGCATGTAGCGTTCCACAGTCGTGGAGAATGACTTAGATTCGTGCTTATCTATCATCGGAATCTCTCCTGGACAGCCTTTTACTGGTAACAAAAAACCGCCCACTATGAGCCGGTAGGCGGTTCTGAATGCCGATGATACAATACGACACTGAGCCTCAGCCGCTTACCCGGCTAGGTTTCCGCCGTTGTCGTGTGACGGCACGACAACGGCACTCCTTAATTTGTTTATTTTGATATTGATTCTATGTTAGATTGCTAGTTTTGATTTACTCCTCTTACCTTTTATAATCGCTTTATGTCTAATGATACAAATGATAAATATAATCTCATTTCTTTAGGTGATGCCGCTAATATTTACGGATTTTCTGCTGATTATCTGCGGAATCTTGCTCAGAGAAATCGCTTGAAAGCTCAAAAAATTGGAGGCATATGGTTAACAACTCGTGCTAATGTTGAAGAATATATTGCTAGTCGCCAGAAACGGGGGACGTATCGTAACGACATAAACCCAAAAAATGATTGACAACAGTTCGCGCACGAACTATAATAGCAAAAGTATAATCTAATAGCATCAAAAACGCAACATGGGCTTAGGTGCGCCAACACCTAGCCCATGTCTACCCGAAACCTGATACGGCAGGAAACGGGCTGAATCTATTTTATCAACGGCTCCCTATTACGGGTAGCTTGATAATTGATATATCAGCAATAGCCGCTCCTCAGGTTTGGGAGCGGTTTTTTTATTGCCGTTATGGTTCATTATAAAGAATAGTTCACTGTATGGACTGACAAGAAAATATTTAGCTTCATGGCATTTAGCCAAGAAAGGAGTATATGTCTAATGACGATCCAGAAAAAAGCATCAACCAGCAACCTAGATTCTTCTTAGCACCCAATACGGATGTATTCAAAGACCATCCTCTGATTGGATTACGTTTGAACCCAGACTTGAGAAAACAGAAACACAAGAAAAAAAGGAAGGAAAAAATGAGATATGCAGCTTATACTCGGATTAGTTCAGATGAGCAGATAGGTAATTATTCAATAGATGCCCAAAAAAGGGCCATCGAAGCTTGGGTAATCACCCAAGGTGGCGTTTTGGCAAATATTTACGTTGATGAAGGTCATTCTGGTCGCACAGCCGACCGACCCGCTTTCAAGAAGTTACGCAATGATGCCCGTCATCGCAAATTTGATGCCATCATCGTCCATAAATTTGATAGGTTTGCTCGAAATCGGACAGATGCCATTGCAATTAAATCTCTACTTCGCCATGACTATGGCATCAAGGTATTTTCGGTTAGCGAACCCTCCGAAGATAGTGATGGCCCAATGGGAGCGTTGATTGAGGGCATTATGGAATCTGTAGCTGATTGGTATAGTCTGAATTTGAGTGCAGAAACAGCCAAAGGCAAAAAAGAACGGAGCCATCAAGGGTTGCATAATAACCAAGCACCCTTTGGCATGAAGAAAAATAAAGATAAGGTTCTCGTTCCTGATGAGAAGGAGTTACCAGGCCTAATCCTAGCCTTTGAAAGCTATGCAACTGGCAAATACAGTGACAAGGACGTCGCTCATCTACTGAATCAGCATGGATACCGAAGTAAAACCGGTCGACCATTTTCAAAGGATACAGTCCGAAGTATGTTGCAAAACCGTACCTATCTAGGTGAAATCAAGTATCAGAAGTACAAGCGTAAAAAGGACGGCAGACGCTCTTTCGAGGCACCCATTGAGTGGTTTGATGGTCAGCACGATGCTGTTATTGACAAAGAATTATTTGAAAAGTGCCAGGAAGTAAGAGCGGGAAGAAGAGCGCATCGACAAGCAACCAAGCGATTTAATCATTACCTGTTACGCAATATAGTCTATTGTTATCGTTGTTGTAGTAATCCACCAGAAGGTAAAACTTTCCAATATTATGGCAAGATGAGAGGGCAAGCTCAGTGGAACGGCAATCATCTTTATTATCGTTGTCGTGCTTCTGACTTAGGCTACGAATGTGAGCAAAAAGGAGTTATTGTAGACATCCTTGATGACCAAGTAATCAATACCCTCATGACCTTGAAACCACCTAAGGCTTGGCGTGATGGTATTACCAAAGCGATGAGTGAGCTTTTAGGTGAAAAAGGGTTGGAAGAACGGCTAGATGAAATTCGAGCTATTATTAAACGGATGGACACACGTTGGGACCATGGTTTTTTTACCGATGAAGCGGAATATATGCAGCAACGTATAAAGCTACAACTTGAATTAGAGCAACTAACGCCTGTACCTATGGATGACTTGGAACGCGCAGCTGATTTGTTAGAGAATTTTCAATTTCACTGGGAAAAATTAGAGGGGAAACCCGAAGCCCAACATGAGTTGCTTAAACTGATTGTGGAACGAGTCTATGTTAGAGATGACAAGCTAGTGGCGATGACTCTTCGTTCAAATTATCATTTGGTATTAGGCCATAATGCAAATGGGCCAACCTATCATAAGGTTGACCCATTATACGCCCACGGAGCGACGGGATTCGGGCAATCACTTGTACCATCCTCGTATCTCGTTGGTGTTTGTTCCTCATTACCTCAAAACAAAGTGTTATATTTCCACTGCAAAAGCAAAGGGTTTTGATGAAGGGCGTAAGTCTAAGTAGATTAGATGTAATCGAACCACAAAATTTAGTGTGGTTTTGGATATGGTTACGTGTAACCATAGTTAATATCTCGTTTTCCCAAAGAGTACCAGAGTAAATCTTGTGATTCCTGTCACGTCGTTCATACCCGAATATATTTATATTGGGCAAATGCTTGCTAGGCGAAACACATTAATAGGACTTCACCCGTATAATTCTTTGTATGAGTCGTAACAACCTCACCCCAACTCTTGAGGAAAGCTACTATGTTTGGGGTTCATTGCATAATATAGCACAGTCTTTCGGGTACTATCTAAAGAGAAAGTCAAACTATTTCACGAAGAATTCACTGGTTTTTCACTTTACATTCACTTCCAGATTAGCTAACATACTCAGAACATTTGAGCGAAACATTTGAGCTAATCTGGAGGTGTGATATGTGTTATTCACAGATACAAGTTAGATGTAGAACTGAAGAAGAACAGAAAAATCTAGCCGAAAAATTATTATTGTTTTTGAGTTCGGACATAGTTGAGCTTGACAGAGATTTTGCTCACGTAGCATCTGCAAATGAATTTGACCTTTATTTCATGGCACGCGACGACCTTATGGCCGACAAGGCTCAATTGAGCTTTTGGTTCCCGTATCCAGTAAAAAACGTTGTTATGGGAACAAATGACCTTCCCCGAAAAAATAGATATGTTCGTTGGCAAATGCAGTATCTCAGCTTGACACTTGATAATCCTAACCCAAGCCAGGCTAGGTCATTTGGGTGGGACGAGAAGCTAATACAAAGCTATCTAAGTACAATGCCAGGGCATGATGTTGACACAAAAATTCGACGGCAACTGGCTAAACTTCGAGGAACCAATTTTCCATCTAGCCTTACTATAACTCTTGAGGAACAAAAGCCTATTCGCGACGAAGGCGGGAATGACCAAGGGCGGCATTTTGTTGCTACTTTGGATGGAGAGTTAAAGAAGGGGGACTTTTTCCATATCTATTTTGCATTTGAGAAAGCAGAGGCACAGAAGCTTGGGCAACCATGCTCTGGGGCAGCAGATTTATACTTCTACGATAACAAGTTAAATGTGCAATATCCATACCACCCATTCGCACAATGTCCCGCTATTCCATGCTTATTTATTCATTTTGCAGTCTTTTTTCCAACTCCTCTCAAAAGTTTCAAACCAACAAATTACGAAAAATTTTTATTTCCAGGCGCAAATAGTCCGACAGGCTTGAAGTTTGAGGATGGGCGATGGTTTGTCATATGTAATGCACTAAAACGACCATCAAAAGAGTATTTTGAAAGCTATAGTAGCTGGATAGTTAGTAGATGTGAAGGTAATGAGAACAAGATACATGAAGGCTCACTTTCACGACGTATTAAGCCTGCAATAGACCAATTGGCAGAAAGTGAGGATGTACAAGAGATAGCTATATCCCAAATAAACCTACTAGCTAGTTTCTACACTCTTACTCTAGAACAATCGAAGAGAAGCTTTATTGTGGCACTCATTGCCGCAGTAATAGGCTTAGCTTTCTTTTTGGCGGCTGTTAGTTTCATTCTTGTTAATGACAGAATGAGTGCCGCTATAATAAGCTTGATTAGTGGAGGGCTGGTTCAGGTCATCGCAGCAATCATCTTCTACTTATATGACAAAACATCTGTTCAATTAGCAGATTTTCGAGCCCGCTTAGATACAACCCAAAGATACCTTCTAGCTAATAGTGTAATTGAAGATTTATCCGAGGAACTTAAAGACCAGGCACGTTTCCAATTAGTACAAGTCATTATAGGAATTTTGCCTAGTTCCCCAACTGTACTTGATTCTGGGGGACACGGAGAAGAGAATTACACACACACACAAGAGATGTCTCAAAATATCCATTCAAACGGTAGCCAAACAAAGAGAGTTGCAGCTTCGGTACGTTAGCCAGACTTCAGAAAGTAATAAAAGCAGATGAATATGGATTGACGGTAGATGTTATAGTTCAGATGTAACTGTTTAGTTTTGTGAGCAAGCTGTCTAAATTGCTTGATTTTGACCCAAAATCGTGGCATTTGGAGCCAAAATCAGGGTTTTGAGGCCATTTTTGCCTATTTTCAGGCCTCTTGCTCACTTTTCTAAACAGTTACGTTCAGATAAAAACGGACAGGCTTAAATCTCTGGCAGAAAATTAGTAACAAACGTGCTGTGATTAAGCACTTACTTTTACCATGACTTTTACTTACCAAAGATGGTGAGGTTTTTACCATCGTTAATATCTATAAAATAAATCACTTTTGACCCATAAATTAGCTCAACTTTGCAGCCAAACATGGTCTTGACAACACGCTTTAGGTTCGTCATCATGAGTCATGTATGCTAAACATTTCGGTTTGTCAGAAATTCCTTTTAAGATAATCCCTGACCCGCGTTTTCTCTGGTATTCAGACCAGCATAAAGAAGCAAAAGCCAAGATTCAATTTCATCTTTCTCAAAAGGATGGCCCCGTATATTTGAGTGCGGAGGTTGGTTTGGGCAAGACCTCCATCGCGCAAAGACTTCGAGATGAATTTGCTACTGATAAGACCAAAAAGGTGGTGCTGGCATTTGCTCCCAATCTCAAAACTGCCAACCAATTCATGCGCTTCATTGCTCAGGAATTTGAGGTCAACACAGCCAGGTCATATGCCGATACGCTAGAGAACTTCAAACAGTATCTCCTCAAACAATACAAGTCTGGTATCTCCCCTATCCTGCTGGTTGACGAGGCTCAAAATATGCCTCACGACACCCTAAAGACGATTCACCATCTCTTTAACTTCACCACCCGAAATGAGTTTCTCATTCAAATGGCTCTATTTGGCCAACCAGAATTACGCAAACGGATAAAGCGATTTAAGTCACTGGCTAGCCGAATGTATGTCACCAGTCTACGCCCCTTTGATTTGAAAGAGACTGAGGAAATGATGAAGTTTCGCTGGACGGTAGCAGGTGGTAAAGATTTGCCCTTTGACAAACCAGCTTTGGCGGAAATCTATCGGCTGACTGGCGGCATTGCTAGAGACATTTGCAAACTGGCTAATGAGTCCCTTCTGCACACCGTTGTTCAGAAACGAAAAGTCGTTGACAAAGATACGGTATTGGCTGCTGCCGCTGATGCTTTTGAGGAGGTGTAATTATTATGAGTACCTATGATGAATTATTAGAACTTGAGAAGGTTAAGCACCCCCCTACTGAAAACACCTCTAAAAAGGAAACAGGTCACGATATAAATTCCACGCCAAAAGTCACGCAGAAAATTACGCGTGAACGCAAACCCCCACGTAAATTATCAAGTGTGAAGCCACGTAAAAAATCACGTGGGAAATCACGTAATAGAAATGGTGATAAATCGCGTGATTTACCTACCAGAGACGAGGTACAGGAATTTAGTTTCCGCCTACGTGATGAATTAAAAGCCAAAGTACAAGCGGAAGTGCCTCATCAATGGCCGAAAGAGTTGGAGGAAATAGCACGGCAATTAGATGTAAAGAAATTGGAATTATACCGTTATATCTTGGGAGAGTTTTTGGGGAAGGTGAAACGAAAAACCTCCTCATAACTTTCTGTTCTGCCTATGGATACGATTAAGGACATTATCAAACAGAAGGAACAAACCATTTTACTCAAAGGGTTTGACCCTGTTTCAGCAGGCGGATTTACCCAAGTGCCGAACCTCATCTTGAAGAATGAGAACATAAGCGCGGGAGCAAAATTGGTTTATTCACTTTTGCTCAGTTACGCTTGGCATAACAATATGTGCTTTCCTGGTCAGGATAGGCTTGCTGCTGATTGTGGCAAAACGCAACAGTGGGTGAGCCTCCAAATGAAAGAGCTTGAACGAGAAAGCTTATTGGAAATTGACCGAAGGGGACAGGGCAAAACCAATATCTACGTCTTGTCCTATCAGGTAAAGACGAAAAAATGAGGCTGATACAAGTATATTTGTATCTTGATACAAGTATATGAATACCTAGTTACAAGTATATTTGTAACAGGAAGCAAACGAAAACACCGAAGTTAAGGGTAAAACGGCCGATTTTTTGACTCCTAATAATATTCAGATTAAGAATACACAGAAGAAGAATATTCAGATTTTAGGGTTTTGCAAAAAAGAAATGACAAGATTTATTGACCATGCAGGAGGCGTTATGAACAACAAAAATACTCGAACACATTTTGTTGAAGTAGTTTGATATCCATCACCACCTACATTCTCGCAAATGGTGTTTTCACAAGGGGAGTGGGTATTGAACCCACCCCCTTGTGCTGGAATTCAGACTTGACTCAAGGAGGCCATGCAATCATCCGTTTTTCCCGTAAGACAGGCAAAAACGACTTCATGCAGACCCCCAATCGGCAAGCCTGCGGCGTCGGGTCTTACCCTTAAAGCTTAAGGTCTGTTTGACCTTTTCACATAAAGGGATGACCCCGACCACCTGCCCCTAGGCTATGTGAGTTTTCTTTCTTCCCGTTGGTCTGATAAAAAACACTCATAGCCTCACGGCGTACTGCTGGCAGGCACTTAGGTAAACCATGTGCCTGGTCAGTACACCTGACGGTGCAGGTGGTCGGTCTCTTTGGAGACCGACGCCTGGCGCATGTGCCATTTCCAGACCTTTGACACATGCGCTATCGGTGTGCGCTGGCGCGCACCGATTAGATTTTTCTTCTGTTGAACATTGAGTTCGATATCCCAATCGTGTTAGGATGGGTATGCCAGATGCTATCAGCCTACGCTCAAAGGAGAAGACCCTACATTAGAAACAGTACCCCTCTCCCCTTAACGCCAACAGAACGTGACCTTAAAATCTTGGAAACAATTCATAGTTTTGATGGTCTAATGAGCCTCAAGCAGATTGATACAATGTTTTTCTCGGGCATGGGCAGAACTCAACCCCGACAGAGAATGAGAAAGCTGTTTGATGCCCATCTAGTCAACATGCCTACACCTACACAAATTCATAAAGTTCCCTTGGGCGAAACGATTTATTTTCTGGATGAAAGGGGCGCGGAAGAAGTAGCAGATTTGAATGGGGTAAGCTTGAAAAAATTTGAGTGGCGGCGACAACCACGTTGGGCTCTAATTAAGCATGATTTGGTGGTTAATGATTTTCGGATTGCGGTCTTGAGGGCTGCCGAAACGATACCAGATATGAAGCTCAATGAGTGGCTTCCAGAAAGTGAGTTTTGGGTTGAGCCAGATACGGTAGATTATAGAACACACCTAGGAATTAAAAAACGTCGTGTCGTTATCCCTGATGGATTTTTCACCATTTGGCGCAGGAGCCAAGTGCAACCCGACAAGGTGGAACAGCTTGCTTTTTTGCTTGAGGTTGATAGGGCAACAGAGGACAATCCGCGATTTTCGCGGGAAAAGGTGAGACCCGGCGTGGCCTATCTTCGCTCTACAGCTTATGAGAAGCGTTTTGGCCTGTCTTATGGGTGCTATCTGGTGGTCACCACTGGCGAGAGACGGATGCACAACTTAAAATCGCACTCAGAGCGTAATGAGGGAAACGGCCGTTTCTATTTCACGACCTTTGATAAGGTATCCCAAGGAAACATTTTGACTGAACCTATTTGGCATCTTGCAGGTTCTAACATGCTTTTTAGCATAGATACATTTCCACTTTCTCCCTTAAAAGCGGGTGTCATAGAGAATACCTCCCGCGCTCATATTCCTAGCCAAATCCCTATCTTCGCTCAGTAACATCGTTCTACGCTCTTGAATTGCTTGCAGTCCATCTTCAACACGTTTTCCATTGTGCTTGCGTTGCAACAGTCTTATTTTAATTTGTTCTAACTGGCTACGTTCAACTTCTTGTTGGGGCACATCAATTGTTCTCAACTTTAATGTTGCATCCTCATCTGGTAGTTGTACCAGCATTTCCCGTTTTTTGAGATTTTTAAGGTCTTTGGCAAACGCTCTGAGTTGGTCTAACCATGCTTCATATTGGGGATGTGCTTTTTCATGGGGGGCTTCATTCTTTACCTTGTGTAAATCAGGGTCAGCTAATTCATCAGCTAAAACAGTAGATGTTTTGGCATCTGTCTTGAAAGCAAATTTCCAACCCGTTTGGCCAAAGATTGCCCCATCCAAGCCTGGGGGTAATTGATGCCAGCCATGATGGGCAATGCCGAAGTATAGTTTATATTTTCTCATTTCTGACAAAATTTCTTTGATTTGTTCGACCATACCTGGGCTGGCAAAAATGATTTCGGCTTCATCAACAGTGCAGATGAACGGCCGTCTTTGATGTTCATCTATATCGGCGCGGGAGGAGGCGGCATATTTGAGGAGGACGAAAAAGAGGCTCATCAGGTAGTTTCGGATGTCTTTGTTGCGACAGGAGGCGAGATTGATGATGACGATTTTTTCTTCATCCATGAATTGCCTGAAGTTAATGAAGTTATCGGTATCACCGATGACAACTCTGATGTATTCGTCAAGTACCATGTCACTCACTTTGTTAAGTAGGCTTTCTAGGCGTAAGGATTGTTCCTTTGCACCCCAATTGGCGAAGCGATTTTCAAAGAAGGTTTTGGCATATTCATTTTGTGATGAGGCTAATATTGAGTCTCTGAATTCACTGTTTTCGTAGAGGAGGGGAAGTTCTGTCAGGGTGAGTTGGTGTTCGATAATGGGTAGCAAAGCGTGTTTGGTATAGTTTTTGAAGGCCGGAGCAATTTGTAGCTCTTTGTGCCAGGCGGTTTGCATGGCTTCAACTAATTGGCTAGCAACATCTATGTCACGCTCCCAGGAATTTAGGATGTTCATAGGGGTGTAGTAATCTGAACGTCCAGGTTCAATGTAGATGACTCGTTGTTGGTTTTCAGGTTCATCAAGCCAGGTCTCACCATTTTCCCCAATGGGATGAAAGGCCATGAGGTAGAGCAGGTGATTTGCCAAATCACCGTGAGGGTCAATGAGAGCATTCCCCACACCGAGTTTTGACAGTTGCCAATGGATGCTTGAGATGTAGGATGATTTACCTGCGCCTGTACCACCAACTATGTAGAAGTGCTTGAAAAATTCATCTAGGGGGACATCAAATAGGGAAGGGGGGAGGGTTAATAGCTTGCGTAAAATGGAGTTGGATTCGGTTCCCAATTTTATTGTTGGTGGAGTTGGTTTTTGAGACAGGAATCGCATCAATATCCAATATATTTAACCATATGGCTTGACAAAATCACAAGCAACCTTATTGTAAGTAAATAAATGATTTTGTAGCTTGTTGTCGAATACTTATAAGAACTTCAGTTTGAAGATTAAGGAGAACTAGAATGGACGGAATATTCTTAATAACCTTATTAATGCAAGCCGATGATGGAACAAAGGGGGGAACAAGTGAAGCATTGTGCCTCTTATCATTCATTATTATGATTGGGGTGTTCTGGTTTTGGGTTTTAGTGATTCGGCCAAGGACAAAACGAAAGAAATCAAGTCAAGCCCACCTGCGAGAGCAAAAATTAGGCACAGAAACTAAAAGTAAATCGAGCAAACAGTCAGCACTTGATAGCTTTACAAAAGCTTTATACGAGAACGGAAAAATCTATGAGATACATATACCTAAAGAGGAAAAGTGGGATGCTGAAAAAGCTAAGCATCTCGTCAAGGCTTTAATAGATGCCTTACAAGGCAGGCTAATTTTACGGATTGTAGCAGAGCCTGGCAAGGTTGCCTGGCAGGTTGTAGATTTTCGCACCCCATTTACGATTCCCGACCATGTTGTAAGAACTGTAAACACTCTTTACCCTAAAGCCGAAGTAACAATAAAAGATTATTTCTTTCCAGAAAGGGATTATCCACTGCTTCGTTTAAATCTGCCATTTCGATTAGCAAATGATTTCGTAGCACCGATTAGAACAGTTTATGAACTGCAAACAGATGACCCTCTTATCACAATCACCCAAGCAATGAGCCAATTGCAAGAAAGAGAATCTATCACATATACAATCTACGTTGATGATAATATAAGTTCGGCTGAACTTAAAAATGCCAAAACCCGTTTACAACGACCAGCAGGTAGAGACTTTTTAATAGGCGCAGCTACAAGTATGTTAACAGGAGGCGGCAGTACTTACAGTCCACCTCAGTCTGGAAGGGAAGGCAAGGGCGCATATGAAGAGGAACTCCAACAAGTACTTGAGCATAAAGTATATGACCAGGAGCTCTATAACGTCTACATCAACCTCCAGATGACGTTAACTCAAGAAAATAGAGGAGCCTTAACACGACTAAGCAGTGTGGGAGGGGCTTTGGAGACAAGATATTTCAATTACTATAATTCTTTGACCGCAAGCATTGACCACTTTAAAAAGATAAGGGGAGAGCCTGATATTAGCCCATATTCTATTGAGAATTTTCAGGATGATTGGGATACCGATGCTATAGGCAACTATTCACAAAGCATTTCTGGTTTTGAGAATTTCGTACCTATATTCAAAATCGTATTGGGACTAGAAGAATTAGCCGCTTTATGGCATTTGCCAAATGAAACCTTTACAGCACCAGATATTACTTGGTTATCAGGGGCTCGACCATCTAATGAAATTATCGCGAATACACATGGAGTTGCTATTGGAGACAGCATTGCGTTAGGTCAATCCCAACCAATTTATATCCACCCGACGGATAGAGAAACACACCTAAATATCGTTGGCCGAACAGGAGTTGGCAAGAGTACTTTCATGCATAATCTGATTCATCAAGATATTGCTAATGGTATGGGTGTAGGAGTTGTTGACCCTCATGGAAGTCTAATAAGGAACATACTTCGGGTCAGTATTCCTGAAAACCGAATTGATGATGTTATTTTGCTTGACATAGCTAATGAGGATTATCCACCACCACTAAATCCTATACATTCATCTATTGATGCGAATGATACGGCAAGTGAGATTGTCAATATTTTGGACAAGTCTGAAAGGCTGGGAGTGCCAGACCGTGTTGCGGATACATTAACAGCAGCTTTAGCTACACTGCGACATGAGCCAGGCTCCACTGTTCGAGATGTGGTGAAAATGTTTGAAAATGCAGAATATCGGCATGATTTACTGCATAGAGTTCTACGCCAAGTAGTTGATGTTACCACACACGAATTTTGGGAAAAATTTGAAAATCAGAGCCCAGGTATGCAGGAGAATCTAACATATCCAGTTATCACTAGAATTCGTAAATTCTATAGAAATCCTCTTCTGCACTTAATGATGTGTCACCCTGATAGGCTTGATTTTGCCGAGCTAATTAGACAAAAAAAGATAGTTCTCGTTTCGTTAGGAATTGATTCAAGGAGAGTTCCAGATATAGAACGTGAATTAATTGGAATGGTTGTTATGTCGCAGTTACAAATGTCAGCCATGTCCTCACTAAACAATACAACCCCGTTTTATCTATATGTGGATGAAGTGCAGAATTTTGTAACTACTCCTTTAAATAAAGTGTTCGAGGAAGCACGTAAGTATCAGCTACATCTTACTGTTGCAAATCAATATTTGGGTCAGCTAACTGGTAAAACCTTAGAATCGGTTATGGGTACAGTTGGAGCTACTGTGGCTTTTCAAATTGGGGAGAGAGATGCATATATCCTTTCACCATATTATAGACCAGAATTTACTACAGAGGATTTAGTTAACCAAGACTTATACCACGCTGCTGTAAAAACACGATTTAAGGGCAGGACAATGCCAGCGTTTAATATTGCGACAAGACGGCCACCTGGTAACGTTGAGGCAAATGAAGCAATTGAACGAGAAAGATTGATTCGCCAACGTTCGATTGAGCTATATACACCAAAGACCCAACAGGAGATTCTTGAATGGTTAAATAACAGGTATCCACCACCAACTTTCCCAAATGCTCCGAATGACGCGCCTAATTCGCCGAGTGGTAGAGATTGGGTGGATTCTTCACAGAATTAGCAAATCTATATTCTTGACGATTTGGCATCAATAATAACATTACCTGAAAAAGACTGTGCTTGTTCAAAAAGATGGTCAACAATCTTCCTTTCAGGTTGTAATTGGAAAGCATTAATCAATTCGAGAAGTGGCACTTGCTGGTCTTGCAGCCTTTCAGCAGTTCTTGGGCGCTTATTCTTATACAGTTCAGGTATTGCTTTTCGAGCCTGTTTTTTTCTTTCAATCGTCTCAGGGTCGTTAAGCATCGCTAATTCATGTAAATTAGCTGCATATCGAATCAATACTTGAGAAGCCATTTTCGATTCTGTTTTATGAAGATGGTCTAGAACTTCTAAAACTGGTGGCGAGATTGTTTCTCTAGGTGGTAGGAACTTTCTTGAGGCTTCAACATTTTTACGGACAGCAATATGCATATTGTTATCAAGCCAACTCATTAAAGCATCGACTCCTTCATCAATTGGTGCCTCTTCAATAAATTATTTTGGAAAGTATCGGCTTTCAACTGGCCGTTCAATCAGTTCTGTAGATTCTTCTACCCCCATATTTGGCGACAGTTTACATGATGCAATGGATAAAATTCAACAAGGAAATAAGTGAATAGCAATATAGGCACACGAAAACGAGCAAGCCGTCACATTCGGCCAGAGAATCTTAAGCGTATGCGTTTGACGGAGCGCGACAAGCTTGTCGTGAAAGCAGTAAATGACTTTCGCGTAATGCGTCAAGACCAAGTTCAAAGATTGTTTTTTCCCTCGAAAAATACCACCCAGGTTCGGCTACAGTTATTGTGGCAGCATGGATTTCTTAAAAGATACTTTCCGCCTGTATTGGGTGGCGTTCAAACCAGCACGATTTATTATTTGGTGGACAGACGAGGGGTTGAATTGCTAAAGCAAGAATTTGGCTACAGTGGTGACCACTCAAGATATTCCAGCAAAAAATCTCTCAACGACCGATTTTTAGAACACACCTTGGGACTAAGTGAAATTCGACTAGCCGTTGAACTTTCGTGTCAGCAACATAGCCTTCGATTACAAGAATGGCAGGATGAAAAAGCAATGAAAGCCGATTATGATAGGGTACAGGTTCAAAATAAGTTTGTTCCCATACTGCCAGATTCCTATTTTTCAATTGATGTTCCAGGGGGTGTTTTAAGATTTTTCTTAGAGTTTGACAGAGGCTCAGAGCAGCTTAAATATTTCAAAAGAAAGATTGCTGCCTATTGGAATTATTTCCGTAGTGGCAAATGCAAAGCGAGATATGGAACAAACTTAATTCGAGTTTTGACAGTCACAGAGGGGGGGTACACACGGACAAGTCGTAAGCGATTGAATAGTGTTCAAAAGGTAACAAAGGAACTTGGTGCAAATACATGGTTTTGGTTCACCAGTTTGGAGCAGATTCAAAGCGAAGATTTTCTGACTGCTCCTATTTGGCAACTGGTGGAGGGACAGGAACGAATGAGTCTATTTGAGGTGTCCAACTAAATTGAGCACTAACACGTTTAATAATCTCGTTGTCCCCACACACGAAACTTCTTGCCATAATGACATTCTGGTCGGTCAGGGCAAGGTTCAACCAGAGTCCCGTATTCACAATTTTCGATTGGGCAAGATGCCCCCTCGAATACTCCAGTCCCATCACACGTATAACATGTTCCTAGTCTTATCTTGTTCATGCCCCCGCACGTTTCGCAAATTACCCACTCACCTTCTTTTTCAGACATTACGGAACTCCTTTTTTAAGACTCAAAATACTTGAAGAAACAATGCGCTATTATTTATGATGGCTAAAGGAGACCCCTACTTAGAAACCTTTTACTTTACTTTTTGCAACAAGAATGGAATGATTTCTTTTTCCAAAAATCCTAGCTCCTCTCTTTCCAATGCTAGTGATTTGTTTGGCTTGGAGATGAAAAGGTCGCCTTCATATTTCTCTATAAAGCTGATTTGTGCTTGGTGAGCCGCCTTCATATCATTTGCCAATTCTAACATCTTTGGAAGGTCATTACTGCGATATGCTTTACTACGAGCCATTAAGGCAACTACACGATTCTCCCACTCCCCCAAATCTTTTTCCAATAACCCTTTCAAGTATTTTCCAACTTCGGTCTTATTCTGCTCAATTTGATGGAGCAGAGCTTCATTTGCCTTTGTTTTTTGCGTGGTGTTTGTCATGTTTTTCGGCGACTCAATTATAACATCTTAGTCAAATATCTTAATGGGATAAGACAAGTGATTCCTTCACTCCTATACTCCTTAGCAGCGTAAGAAGAAAACTAAACAGGAGTAAAACATTATTGTTGATTTGCCCTTTCCAACTTGCTACAGTTTGCTTAATTCCCTTCAGTGAGTGAGGGTGAGGGGCGCGATTTTTTGGCAACTTAAAGTGAATCGACCAGCAAGCGTGTTATTCTCGATTTGCCTAGTCTCAAGCCTTCCCAAAAATCGTTACTATCAGAATGTCCGAAAGCATGATTGTCACATATAACAATTATGGATTAATAGTGATGAGTTGTTAGTTCTGTTTATTAGTAGTAAATGCCCAAGCCAAAGAGACAACCCAACCAATAATTGTCCAGCCGAGAAGCAAGTTTACAACAAAGATTGCTGTAGTATTATGGTGCTTCCTGAAATAAGCAATCATGGTGGGAATCAAATATCCAAACAAACTTATTAAGCTTAGACATAATAGTCCTGTAGAATCGTTCACTTTAGTTCTCCTTTTCTGCACAGCAACGGCCGTTGCTGTATAGAATGTACATAAGCCCCAAGAGGGGGCTTATTGGAGAACATTTATAATGAAATTCAGCAAAGTTGTCAAGCTCTAGGATTCGAGAACTATTTAGATATTAACGTGGGGTCGGGCCAGGAGGTTTTCTACCTTCTGCGAGATACTTATCTACTGATTCAAGTGAGATAAATAAATCACGACCGCCGGGTTGAATAGCATCGAGTCTACTTTCACTAACCAGGCCTCTAAGTCTTTGCGCTGAGAGTTTGGATACTTTGACAGCATCTTTTATTGATATGTAGATGTCATTATTTTCATCAACAAATATTCCGCTCGGTTTGTGACCTTTGAGGCGAGGGTCAGCAGCAAGTGACTCATAGAGGCTTACGCTCTTACCCACGTCAATCTACAGTAAATTGCTAATATCTCCTTGAAACCATTCCTTTCTAATTATCAGGAGAGGAATGATGAATGAAGGCAAGGGAAGTATATACGATATAGGAAAAGTAGGATAATTAGTCAGGATTTTGCACTCTCATCAAGTGACAATTTCGGTATGGATTACCAAGAAGCAGCTATGATAATATGCTTAAACTATGTCAGCAGATAAGAAGGCAGACCCCAATGAACCTGTGACAAGCGGATTATTGGATGAGGCAGTTGATTCGATATTAAAGGGAATAGATAAACTCGTAAATAGTGCTAAGGAAGAATTGAGGCAGGAAATGAAGGCTGGTTTTGAAGAAGCAATAGTTGAACGAAGAGGCTTAAGGCGAGAAATAAGAGACCTCCAATGGGATACACCAACAACAAAGGAATTTAACAAATTGAAAGCACGGGTTAATAATTTGGAAAAGCAAGTACGAACTCCAAATTAACAATAAAGAGTACAAGCAGTGGTTGGTTCCGGATACCTGTCAGAAATAAATATTAGGGTGACAAGAAAGATTGTGTGCTGTGTCAATTAATAATTGCATCAGCATAGTTCTCCACACAGAAAAAGAGTAGAGCAACCCTTAATTGAGTAGGCCACTCCACACCCCCAACCTACGCCTGCGCTCAACACCAAGCCCTAATCAGCTCGCTTTTATCGCTTCGTCCCGATTCTGCACTACCTGCGCGGAACCCTTCACTTCGTGAAGAAATCCGCTTGGCACTTGAATCCGGCCTTGCGGCGAGCCTGGGCTACGTGCTGGCTTGGCTGCGGCGGGGTGTTGCGTTCGTTGGTTAAGTTTGTGACTTTTGAATGGACACAGCCCCCATTGCCTTGTACCAGGGTTCGGCAAAATGACTTATGAGGAGGAGGCTCATTGGTGGAAAACACATGATTCGGCCGATTACCCTGATGAATTTAAACAAGTAGAAATGAAGGCAATATTTAGCGCACTGAAAATATCCGAGAAATTACGGGAGCTATCAAGTGAACTTGCTGACCGAAAAGGAGTTGGCGTGGCAACCTTAGTCAGAATGTGGGGTCGGGAAAAATTACGAACGGAAGGACATCAACTCAGTGCAGTATAATAGCCCTAGACATCCTACTCTACATTTAAGTATAGTGGAATTGCAGAACCGTCTAAGCAGATAGCCAAATGGGTTTGTTTTAGCATGAAGGAGCAAGGAGCATCTAAACAGGAACAAGAAAGGCAACCTGAAGATGGGCTTATTCCGGAAGCTTTGTTTGATTTAGGTCAGATTGTTGTTACACCAGGAGCAATAATGGCGGCACAAGAGATAGGGAGGCATCCGATTCAGTTTATTACTAAACATGTTGAAGGAAAATGGGGAGATTTACCAGAGGAAGATATTGCAGAAAACGAACGAGCTCTACGGGAAACAGGAAGATTATTTTCAGCTTATAAATTTGAATCAGGTCACAAGTTTTATGTGATTACGGAATGGGATAGAAGTTATACTACTTTGTTGCTTCCAGAAGAATATTAATTTTCATAAACTTGCTTTTTTTGGTACGGTTGTTCATCCTAAGGTCATTCATTCAGGTAGAAAACAACGAGGGAAAATGTATATTAGCAAAATCAAGCTCCAAGGCTTCCGTAACTTCAAAGATGCGGAAATCATCCTAGCAAAAAAGTCTTTGATTATTGGTAGCAATGATGTAGGAAAATCAAATTTACTTCATGCTCTAAGAATCTTGTTAGATAAAAGTCTTTCAGAGGCAGATATTGAGCCTCTTGAGTCCGATTTCTATGCTCACGAAGACACCAACCAGATTGAGATTTGCATTGAGTTTAACGAAGTAAATGAAGACTGTGTGCTTTCTAAATTAAGAGAGAGAATTAGCAATGATGGAAAGCTAATGCTTGTCTATCGAGCCACCCGAGACCCAAGAACTCGCCGACTTGATTATATCATTCTCGCAGGTTTTGATGAAGATAATTTAACGGAAATAGATAGTCGTTTCTATTTACGAGTGCTCAATCTCAAATATATTGGTAGCAAAAGAGACCTTTTTGCGTACATAAGGAAGGAGCGGAAACGACTGCTTCAAGATGCAAAGAGCATTCGAGAAGAAAAAGAGATAGAAGCTGATAATGTCACGTTAGGGCAAATTGAAACAAAACTTGGAGGGGTACATGATGACGTAAATAGCCTATCGTATGTTACTAAGGCGACTGACAGTGTTAATACAGAACTCAAAGATTTATCATTTCACAATACGAGTCAGGATGTTGTATTTGATACAGGCGCTTCAGACCCATCTCTTTTTGTTGACAATCTAAAGTTAGCTGCCCGTGTGCAAGGGAAGACGATAACTATTGGCGGTGACGGCCGAAATAATCAAATACACCTTGCATTATGGTCTGCAAGGAATAATCCATCAACTTCGTCAGGAGAAGAACTGTTAGAAGTCAGCATTTTCTGCATCGAAGAACCAGAGATTCATTTACATCCACATCAGCAAAGAAAATTAGCAGAATATCTATCCAATGGTCTTAATTCTCAAGTAATCATTACCACACATTCTCCTCAAGTAGCATGTTCGTTCCCTCCGGCCTCTATCATTAGACTTTTCAATAATCAGCCAGATACCCTAGCTGCTGGAAACGGCAAAAACCCTTTCATAGAATCTGCCCTCATAGAATTTGGGTACAGATTAAATATTATCCCTGCCGAAGCTTTTTTTTCGGACTTAGTTTTTTTAGTTGAGGGTATATCAGAGGAATTATTTTACAAAGCTTTGGCAAAGCAGATTAACGTTGATTTGGACAGATATAATATCAGTGTTTTGATGGTAGATGGGATTGGTTTCAAACCCTATGTCAGCCTGTTGGATTCGCTTAATATCGACTTCGTTATCAGAACCGACAACGACATCTTCAAGGTTCCACGCAAAGTTGCATACCGATTTGCTGGCTTGGAACGGGCAATTGATATTTACCGAACCTTTTGTATAAATGATGACAAATTTGACCAGTTTTTAGTTGAAAATGAAGGTAAGCTAAAAGGATTCCCAACCCCTCAGCCCCCACCAGACTCATTAGATGCAGCAAACCAATGCGCTCGATTATTAGAGATGTTTGATATTTTTATAGCTGAGATTGATTTGGAGCATGACATACATTTCGCTTTATCGGATATTACCTCTGATTTTTATGGAAAAACAGATGATGAAGAAGTTATTAAGCAAATGCAAAAACAAAAAGGTATCCGAATGTTTGATTTCTTAAGAGTGCATTCAGATTCGTTGAGTAGCCTCGCAGAACACTCTCTGTCTAGGCCAATTCTAAGGTGTCAGGAGTTAATAGAAGCGAAAAATGACTCAAATAACTCCCAATGAAGAACAAGAAAAAATTCTTGAAGAAGAATCCAATTGTGTTGTAACTGCTAAGCCTGGTAGCGGAAAAACTTTCACTATTACCCAAAAAGTTCGTCGCGTTCTGCCAACCTTACCACATTATAAAGGGATAATAGCTATCTCTTTTACAAATAAAGCTAGTGATGAATTGGAAAGGCGTTGTCTGCGTACCGGAATTGACAAAAAGAGTTCCTATTTTGGCACGATTGACAGCTTTTTCATCACTGAAATCATTATCCCTTTCGGGGCGCATATCTTTGGGCTTCCAGAAAATGAAATGCAGGTCTTGCAATTTGAAGATTTAGAAAACCCAAAGGACTTTGATTCGCTAAAAGATATAAAGCCCTTGCAAACCGTCTCCCCAAACATAATTAAATCTATGCGTTCATTGTTCATTAAAGGAATCATCATATTAGAAACAGTAGGATTTCTAGCTCTGTATGTTTTTGATGTATCCTACGCTTGCAGAAGGTATCTACGTGCTAAATTCTCTCATGTTTTTATTGATGAATATCAAGATTGTGATGTTTGGCAACATGAGCTGTTTAATAGGTTGGTACGTATTGGACTATGTGGTGTGGCAGTTGGTGATATTGACCAATCTATATTTGCATTTGCTGGGAAAGACCCTAAATACCTAACTGAGTTGGCTCAGGACAGGCGATTTAATTACTATCCACTCACCACAAACCATAGATGTCATACGTCGATTATAAATTATTCAACAAAGCTGCTTTCAGAAACGTTTACGCCAATTCCTACAGAGGAAGTCAGAGTATTGCACAAGCATATAAGCGGCTCTGAACTCGCTATTGCAGAATGGTTATCAGAAGCAATTCCAATAATTATTAAGCATTTTGGCATTTCACAACGCAACAATGTTGCAATCCTTGTTAAGAATAGACCGACTGGCAATCTAATTCACAGACACCTAGCTATCGAACATAAACCAATCATTAGAACACCTTTAGATAATGAGACCAGTTTGTGGGGGTCAATGTTCAGAAGAATATTAACTTGGGTATTCAGCCCTGAGTTAACAAAGCGCGAACTTGTAGAAAAATATTTGCATGTTGACTATCAACCCAAAACCGTTCACGGTGTTATGAAGAAACTGAACGAAATAGAAACAATCGCTCAACATAATCCTGCTTTACTTAACGATTATGTAGCGTACTTTATTCAAGTGGCAGAATCTATTTTTCCGCTCTATAAAAACCAGACAGCAATTAGTAATTTACGGAATGTACTGGCATCAGATGTTTTTTTGAACTCATTCATTCCAGCTAATGAAAATGAAGTTCAACTAATGACTCTACACAAAGCAAAGGGGCTAGAGTTTGATTTGGTCTTTCACCTCAACCTGTACAGGTGGATATTACCTCAATACAAAGGTGATGAGCGACAAGACAAAAATCTGCACTATGTCGGAATTACTAGGGCAAAGGAGTGTTGTGTCTTGTGTACAAGTTCTCAGCGTCACAATTATAGTAGACAAATTGTTGATGCTGAAAATTCAGAATTCTTAGACTTAAATGAATTGAATAAGCTCAGAATTCAATGTCCCTTCTAATCAATGGCGAATGATTTTCTTTTTATCCCATGCTTTATTATCCACCTGCTCAAATTTGCTTCTGTGGTCGAATAGCGATTTGCAATATATTTTTGAGTAGAGCCATGTGCCAAAAGTGCCTCAATTTCTGTACGGTGTTTATCAAGTTTGCTTTTGCCTATCCCTCGTGGCCTCCCAAGTTTTACCCCTGATGCTTTCCGTGCTGCTAGTGCCTCTTTAGTTCGCTGGCTTATAAGGTCTCTTTCAATTTCTGCTGCCATGGCAAACGCTAATGCCATGATTTTTGACTGAATTGAGTCGTTAAGTTGCCAGCTTCCCTTTATAGCATAGACGTTGATTTTCTTTTGTGAAGCAATTGAGAGAATTTCCATACATTCCAGCATGGAACGGCCGAGACGCGATAACTCACTGACTATCAAATTCTCCCCTTCTCCCAATAAATTTAGGACATCAGCAATTTGCCTTTTTTTCCATGATATGCGACCTGATGCTTTTTCTTCAACCCATTTGACGGTGCCAAGTTTTTTGTCATTTGCCAAATGCAAAATGTCTGCTTTATTTTTTTCAATGTCTTGGTCGGTTGTTGAGACTCGTAGATAGGCTATGGTTTTCGGCCGTTTTTCCATAATTTACTGAAAACGCAATCGTGTATAACGATTCTTATTCTTTATACAGTGTTTTTCAGTCAATTAATAGTGTCGAAAAAACGTTCGTTTTTAGTTAACTCACTTCACTTAATGAAGTCTGGTAACTAGATGCTCAATGACAAATATTTCTGTAGGCTATTGTTCATTTCGCAAGCATTGGACTAGAATTTACCTTTTGTAAATCCGCTATCTGATTTAGAATAGTAAATTGAAGTCAATAATAGGGATTGTGTTGAAACTGGCAATGTAATTACGGTCAACAATTATAGGACGAATGAGCAAAGACGTTTTGGCTGACACTACACAGCCACTTGAGGCAGTTTTAGTAAAACGACAAATGATGTTGCGTGTGCAACATCCTAATTTGCGGTTGGCTGATTCTCTCGTTTTGAAAGAAGGCCCAAAAGCATACAAAGTAGTGACCCGTTGGGAAGTTGTTGACCAGCATACAGGTGAAATTCATCATGATTCGCTGAAAATCGAAACCTACCGACGCTATTCCTCAGGATGGCATTGGGATGAACAACATTCCATCACCCTTCAAAGTGAAGAAATTTCTTCTCTGGCAACATTTTTAGCAGGTATTTTATATGCTGATATACCTGACCATTCAGGCCATTATCTGATTGTGCCAGCTAGACAAAGTGATACACCTCAGCTACTTCATGAAGGCACAGTTAGAGCCTTAACGAATCTAATTGATGAGGATGGAGTGGACATCTTTTCTCGCTTACTGAATTGGGCTTTAACGACTGATAAGACCGACCAACTTCTCGAAAAATTAGAAACCCTCGAAGTTGATAACTTGCAACGGCTGGGTTCGGTCGTCAGCTTAGGAAACTTAAAGGCAGCACTGGCTGTATGGGATGAACATCAAAAAAACGGAGCGGAAGATTTTTGGCAAATATTCTTGGCCGACAACCCTTTTGTTTTCTCTCAAATCTTTTCATTTCCAGTAATAGTTTTGGGAGAACGAGTATATGTTGGTGGGAAAGGTATCAGCAACTCTGGTGGCCACGTTTTAGATTTCCTAATTGCTAATCATCTTACCAGGAATGTTGCTTTAGTAGAGATAAAGACTCCAGTATCTCGGCTATTGGGTTCTCAGTATCGCGGTGGAATTTATAACGTAAATTCTGAAATTTCTGGTGCAGTTATTCAAGTATCTAGCTATAGGGATTCTTTAATTAAGGAGTATGACCGATTAGCTGGTCAATCTAATGAAGAATTCGAGGTTTTCAGCCCTCAGTGCATGGTAATAGCAGGCAATCTCGATAGAGAGCTTACAGACAGAACACGGCGGAAATCTTTTGAATTATTCCGAAATGGCTTAAAGGACGTAAAAATTGTGACCTATGATGAGTTATTTAATAAAGTCAGAATTCTTGTCGAGTTGTTAGAAAGCAGCTAGTGAAGAAAGTATTCCAATAGATTTTTTCAAACTATTGAATAGTTTGAGATGCATAAGGTTTGAGGCAAGAGTATGCGAGAAGAATTCAGACAACTAGTAATTGAGGCATTACGACGTGGAGAAGAGTTACCCCCAGAATGGGCTAAACAACTTTTTCCCCCTGAAAAACGAGAGTACGAACTTACATATCATGGTAAGGAAAGACAAGAAGATATTATAGCCAATGCACTGGCAGTTCCGCTTCAACCAGTTAGGACGTTTGGGCAAGCAAAAAACAAATGGGGGAACCTTTTGATTTTTGGTGACAACTTGCAAGTAATGAAAACTCTGTTAAGGATGAAAGAAGACGGGCTTTTATTAAATGAAGATGGTTCTCGTGGAGTCAAAGTTGTTTACATAGACCCTCCTTTTGCAACTAAGCGCGATTTTCAAGGAAAACAACAAGAAAAAGCTTATCAAGATAAGCTTACAGGTGCTGCTTTTATTGAGTTCATTAGAAATAGGTTGATTTTACTTAGAGAACTAATGCACCCTGAGGGAAGTATTTATATTCACTTAGACCAAAAAAAGGTTCATTACATAAAAGTAATCATGGACGAGGTGTTTGGTGAACACAACTTTCGTAATGAAATCATATGGAGAAATACCAACTCACACAGTAAAGCGGAAACTTTTGGGAATATACATCAAACTATATTGTTTTATTCTCGTTCTAGCTCAATATGGTTTCATAAATACCGCCGTCCGCCATTCAAGCAATATATCGAAGACAACTTTCAAAGTGATGAAGATGGTCTTTTTTTTGCTAAGTCAGACTTGACAGCTGAGGGTGTTCGTTCTGGTGAATCAGGGAAGGCTTGGAGAGGATATGACCCTACAATTAGGGGACGGCACTGGGCTATACCTTCTTGGGTATATGCACTGATTGAAGATGACATTAGTCATCTAGGCCAAATAGATAAGCTAAACTATCTTTACAATAATGGGCATATTTATTTGCCCGATAAAGAAGGTGGACAACCACGAATCAAAAAACCACTTACTGACGATATTGGTAATTATCTAATGGATATTTGGGCATACCAACCATACACACAAGGCGTACATTTAAATTCAGATGATGGCATTGACGAAGATGTAACTTGGGCATTAAGCAAACAAGAGCGCATTGGATACCCAACGCAAAAACCAGAAGGCCTCCTAAAAAGGATTCTTGAAAGCTCATCAAAACCGGGTGATATAGTTCTAGATGTATTTGCCGGCTCAGGAACAACTTGCACAGTTGCTGAAAAAATGGGACGTCGTTGGATTGCTATAGACTCGGGAAAACTAGCTATATATACAATTCAGAAAAGACTGTTAAAACTTAAAACAACCATTAGAAAAGGAATATCTTTTACTTTATACAACGCTGGTCTATATGATTTCTCCAAGTTACGCCTTTTACCCTGGAGAGATTGGCGCTTTTTCGCACTCCAGCTATTTGATTGTAAAGATGAACCGCATTCCATCGGCGGGTTAATGTTAGACGGGAAGAAACAAGGAGCTAGTGTTCTAGTCTTCAATCACTTAGAACACCCCGGACAACGAATTGATGAAGGTACAGTGTATAGCATTCATACAGCAGTTGGGAGCCGAGTAGGCAATAGATTTTTCATTATCGCCCCTCGTAACACTTTTGATTTCCAACAAGATTATATTGATTATGAAGGTGTACGTTATTATGCACTCCGAATTCCATACTCATTTATCAATGAACTACACCATCGAGAGTTTTCAGCTTTATTACAACCTCATGATGAGGCAGCTGTGAATAACATTGTTGATGCCGTTGGTTTTGATTTTATTCGACCTCCAAAAGTTGAATGGTCTATAAGGCCGTTTAAGCCAAATTATTGCCGCCTAGAAATTCACGAATTTCAAAGTCGAGCGTATATAAGAGGGCAAGTTACCTATGGAGGACTAGAGACTTTGTCTTTGGTTATGATTGACAATGATTTTGAGGGAGAGGTTTTTGATTTAGATGTAGTGTATTATGGTCATCAATTGTCAAAGCAAAGATGGCAGATTTCATTCAAGGAAAGAGACCTCGGTGAACAAGTCATGATAGTATTCATTGATATTTACGGCAATGAATCGAGGGTGCTTATTCCTAAAAGTGAATTCCACAACCCAACAACCGGAAAACAGGAGTGATAAGCTAAGTGGCAACCAGTTTAGACAAACAAAGATTTAGCAATGAAGACCTTGTGCTTAAAGTAAGCACAGCCATCGACCGTAATAAATGGAATGAAAATCGTTACGAAGCATTTATTGATGAGTTGTGTGGAACCAGAGAGTATCAGAAAGAAGCTATTCGCACTGCCTTACGCTACTTATTGGGTGGTGAGTATACTAACTTAAAGCAGCTTGCTCAAGAAAATTTTGATAGGAATTCTGACTTGATTGCTCGATACGGTTCCTGGACTAACTTTCAAAGGAAATTACAGCTACCTAATCAATTGTCAGCTTCTCTTGACTTAGCAACAGGTACTGGCAAGAGTTATGTTTTGTACGGTATTGCAGCAATTCTTCTATCTGAGGGAACTGTTGACCGGGTACTTGTATTGTGTCCTTCAAATACCATAGAACTTGGTCTATTGGACAAATTTCGAGACTTAGCCTCTCGTGCTGATTTAAGAGACCTACTCCCTTATAATGCTCAGATAAGTACACCACGCATAATTGACGCGAGTGAGACTATTGTTGCAGGCTCGATTTGTGTTGAAAATTACCATGCGATATTGAAGCATGTGGGGTCATCAATTAGAGATAGTTTAATAGGGAGAGGGGCCAATGTTGCTGTACTCAATGATGAAGCCCACCATGTAGCTAATGAATCGGCTTCAAAAGTGAAACGGTGGAAAGAGTTTCTATTAGACCCTGAATTTGGTTTCCGACATGTGATAGGTGTATCGGGTACGTGTTACGTTGGTAACGATTACTTTGCTGATGTTATTTATCGTTATTCTTTGCGTCGAGCAATGGAGCAGCGATTCGTCAAAAAAGTTGTTTATGTTGCTGAAATGCCAACTACTGGAGAAAGAACTAGCAAGTGGCAACTTATCCATAATAGACATGAAGCTACTAGGCATGCCCTGAGGTATCGTAACATACGACCATTGTCTATCGTTGTAACTAAAACGATTAAACGATGCAAAAACTTAGCAGAAGAACTCAAAGCTTTCTTAATTGAAGATACAGGGCTTAGTCCAGAAGAAGTGGCTGAGCAGGTTTTGGTGGTCTATAACAATGCACCTGATGTGCGTCGTCTCCCTTATGTAGACGGCCCTACAAGCAAAGTTGAGTGGATATTAGCTGTCTCAATGCTCAATGAAGGATGGGATGTAAAGCGTGTTTTTCAGATAGTTCCTCACGAGGAACGAGCATTTAACAGCAAATTACTTGTTGCTCAGGTTCTAGGTCGGGGTTTGCGAGTTCCCGACGGATGGATAGGGGAACAGCCAGAGGTTATTGTTTTTAACCATGATGCATGGGCTTCCCGTATTCGCCATCTGGTCAATGAAATCTTGGAAATTGAACGTCGGCTGTCTTCTCGCGTTTTAAGTGAATCAGATTATCACTTTGAACTGCATACTATTGACTATACTCTTGAACCAACGACTGTTGAAAAACCAATGAAGCGAGAGTATGTACTATTCGATAAAGGCTATGTTGATTTGGCTAGCGAACCCACATCAGAAGATGTTAGCATCGAGTTTGAACGTGCAGGCACAGGTGATACTTATCGTTGGCAAACTAAAATTAATCGTAAGACTTATTCTGTTCGGACAATTGCCGAAGTTATGTATCAACGACTTGAAGAAGCTGACAATCCCGATTTTCCAGAACCAGATAGATTACAAACTAATTATACACAAATGTGGTCGGTCGAGGAACTAGAAAAAGTGGTTCACAGGTCATTGGATGAGATTAATGCAACTAAAGTAACTGAAAGTATGCGTCAAAAACTCTTACAATCATTGGGAACTTTACGGCGCAAATCTACGCAAAACGTTCGTTATACGCCTATTGTTAATCGGCATCGAATTTTATCAACCATTGACCGTCCATCAGATAGTGTTAGTGCAGCCGAGTTAAATAGAACTAAATCCATTTTTTATACTGACCAGACTAGGTTAAATCTTGAGGATGAACAGGTCGAATTTTTTGATGAAGCTATTGAGCCTGGCTCTCGATTTAGCGTTATCCCATTCAAAAATCGCAGAGATTTCAGAACCCCTTTAAATTTAGTTATTGCAGACTCAGATAATGAGCGGAGGTTTCTCCTTGAGTTACGAAAGTCTGAGAATGTTGTCCATATTGACAAATGGATTAAATCTACTGCAACACGATTTTACGAGATTGATTTTGCATGGAAAAAAGGTAATACACCGAAGCGTGGAAAGTTTAGTCCAGACTTTTTTATCAGAGTTGATAATCTCGTTCTTGTGATTGAGATTAAAGGGGATGAGGAATTGAGAGAGCCTTTGGAAGAAAACCGAAAGAAGAATGAATACGCATTAGCACACTTTGAACGAATAAATTCATATTTGGAAAAAGACGGAAGCTCGATTCAGTATCATTTCCACTTTATAACCCCGCGTAGTTATAACACGTTTTTCCAACAGCTTCGTGATGGTAATGTTGGCAGTTTTAGGTCACAATTGGATGTCAAACTAGTTGAAAACACATAATACTCTGAAAGTCAGGAACAATAATGAACGCCGTCGCCTCCATAACGGCCGTTCCGTCGTCTCCGCAAGCTCCAACACGGCTGCGCCCGTATGGAGCCTCTTAGCGACGGCTGGCGAACGGGCAGCAAGCTGCCTTTGACGGCGACAGTTTATCACAGGGCTAATGTGGAGAAGTGCCAGCTTAGGCTGGCACTTTTCGTTTAGAGTCAAGGTGTTCTCGCCAATTTCCAAATTCCGCACCCTGACCACCGCGAATTTGTAAATTGCCTGCGCTCCACCTTGACTAAGCCCTGTGATGCAGTGCCATCAACAAAGGCAACTATGACGTTCGCCTAATTTCATAAATCGGAGGCATATAATGATTATTGAATTGACAGAATTAGATGAGTTACTAGCTCAAGGTATTGATTCAACTGTACAAGATTTTATCCAACAGTTCTTTGTGCGTTTCATTGAAAGAGGCATGTCAGAACAGGAAGCAAGCCAAACAATCGTAGAGCTATGTGATGAGTTTTTTGGCTTTTGGCGATTCTACCACGAGGGTGATTAAGGACTACTCTTGCTCATCACTCTTTCTTGGTGCGCCATGTTTTCTTGGTATCTTTTTGAACTCCTCAAGTTCAGCACGGGTTATAAGCCACTGACGACCAATTTTCTTTCCAAGCCTACCCTCCCGACAATATTCACGAACACGATGTTCTGAGAGACCTAATTCTATTGCCACCGTTTGTACTGTGAGCAAATCATTCATGCTGTGATTGTAACGTCAACCCTACTTTCGGAAACCATTTGTAAAAAAATCTTTTTCTAACGTAGTATTTATGATACAATGCAAAGTGAGTTCAACGCTATCTGACATCGAATCCCACACTCCAAACCAATCCATATAAGAGGTTATCATGGAAACCAACCAAACTGTTACCTATTCCCGCTTTTGGGTCTTTCGCTATTCACCAACCGAAGACTTAGGCCACCAAATGCAACAAGCCATCCAAGATTACATCATACGATTTGAAATCAAACCATTTCTGGTACTTGTACCAGAAGGTATGAAACTCCTCTCCCCTATGAGCGACTTTGAGATTAGGCAGAATGAGTTCGTTCCACCCTTCCGCTTCTATTTTGCGCTAGAAGAAGGTGAATCAGAGCAGTAGTTATACTTTTGCTTGTTGTAAGGCACAGTGTACACTATCAATATGTCAGATTATGCGGATTCGTCTACAGAGCTAATTGGCCTCTCCGAAGCAGCAAAACTAAGTGGTCTTACACATGACCATTTGAGACGGATAGCTCGTGAGGGCAAATTGAAGGCGGTTAAAGTTGGTCGTGATTGGCTAATCACTAAAGAAGCCTTGAACGCTTATTTAGCCTCTGACAGAAAGCCAGGAAGGAAAGCGAAAAACTAACTTCATCCATCTATATATCTCAAGTTTGCAAGCCTAAATTGCTTGTTGATATTACACCCGCTAACGGGTATAATAGGGTAGTTACAAATTAGTAACGCCCAACATGGTATCGAAACAACTAAATAATGGTACTGCACCAGGCCAAGTCATTAAACCACGCTTCTTTGCTACGCCTAATTGGGATGTGCCAGGGGTTGAACCAATGCCTTCATTGACAAATACAACCCCACAACACAGCCGAGTGCCGAAAAAAAGGAAGGGAAAAATGCGTTATGCAGCTTATGTCCGTGTTAGTTCAGATGAACAAGTTGGCAATTATTCAATAGATGCTCAAAAACGTGCCATTGATACGTGGTCAGTAGCACAAGGCGGTATCTTAGTTAAAACCTATGTTGATGAAGCCAAGTCAGGACGCAATTCTGACCGTGCCGCCTTTCAAGAAATGCGTCGAGACGCACGTAAAGGCAAATTTGATGCCCTGGTTGTCCATAAATTTGACCGCTTCGCTCGTAATCGTACCGAGTCACTGGCGATTAAATCATTGTTACGTTGCGATTACGGGGTGAAGCTATTCTCCGTATCTGAGCCATCCGAAGATAGCGATGGGCCAATGGGGGCATTGATTGAAGGGATTATGGAGGCTGTGGCCGATTGGTACAGCCAGAACTTGGGTACCGAAACCGCTAAAGGTAAAAAAGAACGAGGCATTCAAGGCTACCATAATAACCGCCCACCCTTTGGCACGAAGAAAAATAAGCAAAAAATCCTGGTACGAAAAGAAGATGAGTTTCCAGGTTTGCTGATGGCTTTTGAAGCCTATGCTACTGACCAATACAGTGATAACGATGTGGCTATTTTGCTCAATGACAATGGTTATAAGTCGAAAACAGGACGGCCATTCTCTAAAGACACGGTTAGGGACATGCTGCAAAACCAGACCTATCTAGGCAAAGTCAAATACCAGAAGTATCAACGCCGTTCCGATGGTAGCCGCTCTTATGATGCCCCTGTGGAATGGTATGATGGTCAACACGAAGCTATCATTGATGAAGAACTATTCAACAAATGCCAAGAAGTCCGAGCCAAACGCCGCAGCCACCGCAAAGCGACCCCTAAATACAATCCGTACCTGCTACGCAACATTGTCTATTGCCATCGCTGCTGTGCCAACCCGCCAAAAGGCAAGCTATTTGCTCAATATGGCAAGATGCGACCTCAAGCCAGAAAAAGAAAAAATACCAAATGTCGTTACTATCGTTGCCGTGCCCGTGAGCTAGGTTATGCTTGTGACCAAAATGCTGTCCGTGTGGAAAAGATTGATGACCAGGTTGTTTCGGTTTTGATGAGTTTGAAGCCACCCAAAAACTGGCGTAAGCGCATTACCAATACCATGAGCCAGATATTGGGTGAAGACGATTTAGAGAAACGAATAGCTGCCATTAAAGCAACTATAAAACGTATGGACATGCGTTGGGATAATGGCTTCATATCCAGCGAACATGAATACATGAAGAAGCGCATTGAGTTACAGCATGAGCTTGAACAGCTAACACCTATCGGCGATGATGAATTAGAGCAAACGGCAAATATCCTAGAAAGCTTTGCTGACCATTGGCAACGTCTTGAAGGGGATGAAGATGGTAGACACGAACTGGTTAAATTGATTGTTGACCGAGTGTATGTTGAGGATGAAACAGTGGTGGCAATGACCTTAAAATCTAACTATCATCTGGTACTAGGCCATAACGCAAAAGAGCCAACTGAACATTCAGTTGACCCTTACGCTGTACCTAAAACGGTACAAGTACGGGAGCGACGGGATTTGAACCCGCGACCTCCGGCTTGACAGGCCGGCGTGCTAACCGCTGCACCACGCCCCCAGCAGGCTGAAATACTATCAGATGTTTTGGGATGTGTCAACGAATAATTTTTGAGTTTTTAGGGCAATCGGGTATCTTATGTAAACAAGGGGGGTGTATAACAAGAAAAAGCTGAGATAATGGGGAGAAAAAAGGAAAATCCCCATGAGTATCGAAGTCGTAGCAACTATTCAAGAGCATTTTGGTGAGGTAAGAGACCCCCGACAACCAGGAAAAGTAGAGCATCCGCTGATTAATCTTATCTTTATAACAATCTGTGGTGTCCTTTGTGGAGCCGATGGCTGGGTGAGCATTGAAGCCTTTGGCAATGCCCAGAAAGAGTGGCTGAGCCAGTATTTGAACCTAGAAAAGGGCATCCCCTCCCACGATACATTGGGAACGACCTTTGCCATGCTAGATAGAGAACAATTCAGTCAGGGTTTTGTGAGTTGGATGCAAACTGTATGCGACCTGGTGGCAGGGATTGTGGCTATTGATGGTA
Source organism: Promineifilaceae bacterium (SeqCode) (assembly GCA_965223555.1). Classification (GTDB taxonomy): domain Bacteria; phylum Chloroflexota; class Anaerolineae; order Promineifilales; family Promineifilaceae; genus CBDCWU01. Next base: position 408,192 of record CBDCWU010000004.1, on the reverse strand, counting down.
AACAAGGGAGACGGTCGCATGATAAACATGTAGGCAAAGAAGCCATCCACCTGGTAAGTGCTTGGGGCGAGGCCAACGGTCTCGTTTTGGGGCAACAGAAAGTAGATGAGAAGTCCAATGAAATCACAGCCATTCCTTTATTGTTGGCTGCCTTAGATTTAACCGGTTGTATCGTGACCATAGATGCGATGGGTTGTCAAAGAAAGATAGCAGCACAAATCGACGCCCAAGGTGGTGATTATGTTTTATCTCTCAAAGGCAATCAAGGGCAGTTACACGAGGATGTGGCAGAGATGTTTGCCTATTTCAAAAAGATAGACTTTGCTGACATTGACCATGATTGTCACAAAACGGTGGACAAAGGACATGGACGGCTTGAGATTCGGGAATGCTGGGCCTTTAATCCTCATCACTGGTCAGAATATTTTCGCACACTCGATAATTGGCAAGGCTTACAATCGGTAGCTATGATTCGCACTCAACGCATTGTAGGCGAGAAGACGACGATTGAAACGCGCTTTGTCATTGCTAGTCTTGTCGCTCAAGCCAAACAGATTTTACAAGCCAATCGCCATCACTGGGGTATTGAGAACAAGCTTCATTGGGTCTTGGATGTGGCCTTTGCTGAAGACCTCAGTCGAGTTCGTCAAGGCTATGCAGCTGAGAACCTGGCAGTGATTCGCCATTTGGTCTTGAATCTGCTACGACAGGATAAACGTAGTAAGCTCGGTGTAGAGAACAAACGCTTGCGATGTGGTTGGGATGCTCACTATCGCGCTCAGATACTCAATGGTATTACTTCGTTATGTTAACTTTCATCCGATTGCCCTATTTGAGTTTTTGAATGGGATGCGACAGAATTTGGTGTAAAGAGAGAAGGAGGGGAAAATGGAGGGACGGAAAGAGAACGAGACAAAAGAGAATTTGATTGTTTTGGTTCAGCGTCAAATGGACACCGGCCCTGAAAAAAGTGATAGACTCAACTTTTAAGAATCATCTCAGATTGCTGCCAAAAAAGTCGGCGATGTAGAACGGACTTTATGCCGTTTGGCGCAGATGGCGCGAGCGACTGGGATTCACTTGGTGGTGGCCACGCAACGGCCGTCTACTGATGTCATCACGGGTCTTATTAAAGCCAACTTCCCAGCTCGTATCTCCTTCTCCGTTGCCTCCGGCACCGACTCCCGCGTCATTTTAGACAGCGTGGGTGCCGAACATCTGCTGGGCAAAGGCGATATGCTCTTCCTCGAACTCGTCAAGAAATATGACAACATCTTCACCTCCATGCTGCAACGCCGCCTGCGCCTGGGCTATCCTCGCGCCGCCCACATCATGGAGCATCTCTACGAAATGGGTCTGGTGGCCGACCCTAAAGAAGGTGGCAAAACGCGCCAAACATTGGTAGACGACAGCCAGGATGATCCTCTAGGCGATTATTTGTCCGAAAAAGAGTAGGATAACGGCCGTTTCCCACCACCATTCCCTCTCCTACCAAGTAACCAACTCAGGTGGCAGATGGTCAATCCGATTGAGATAAACAATAGTTTGGGCTTCGCCTGCAAAATCAATTCGTGAAATGGAAGTGTTATGGAAGGCCCAATTCGCCACCCAAGGGCTGTTATAATTGGCTGACGGCCGTTCTACACCCATGATCACGTTGATAAATTGATCAATCAAATCCCCGTGGGCAATCATGGCTATGCAATGCTCTGTTTGTAAATGACGCTCCTTAAATGTAGCTACGACACCCTCCATTCGTTGCAAAAAAGCCTCTTCACTTTCGGCGGGCCGATTGTACCAGCCTGCATCTCCCAAAGATTCTGGCAATGTTAGCTCTGGGAATCGCTGCTCAAAATAGCGCCGATTGGGGCCTGGAAGCCCTTGACGACGGCCGTTTTCACTCCCTTTATATATCCCACCCTTCTCAAACAGCTCCGGCAGGGCCACAGGCTGAAGCCCACATGTTTCAGCAACATAGTTGGCTGTCAAAATAGTGCGTGTCATCAGGCTGCAGTAAAGGTGGGTGAAACCAAAATGTTTCTGTGCCCCTGCTTGGAACGGGTGCTGCCGTGGTTCGGCTGTCGCCTGGGCCACATGTGCCCCCAGCAAAGCTGCTTGGCGATGTCCTATTTCGGTAATTTCCGGATCAGGGTCGCGCTGGCTTCCCTCGTCGTCACTGCCATAAAGCGCATTATTGGATGATTGTGCATGACGGATTAAATAAAGTCGCATTAAATGTTCTCCTTGGAATACGTAATGGGACACAAGTTTATACTTATCATTAGATTACGTAAAAAAATCCTAGACATTATCCGTTACAGCTAGATTCATCTGCGCCTCAGAGGTGGATCAACCCCACTCTAACCCTCCCCTTGACAGCAGGGTTAGGGTTAGGGTGGGGGTGGGAAGCACCACCTGAATAGTCACGTGAAAATTAAAAACGGCCGTTGCCTTAAGCTCTATTTTAGAAAGACCAGATGGCAAAAGAGCCTGTGCCCGTGTCATCATAATGGCGCACTTGCACTTCGTAATCACCGGGGTCTAACTCAACCAGTAGCTTGGCATTCCAGCCCTCACCACCATCATCATCTTCCGCCAACGGCTGCTGGCCATTGTTAGCGGCAAAAAGGGACATGAAAACGTCCATATTACCTGACGTTTCAAAGTAATATTGGCCTCGGACATCAGCCGTAAAACTGAATCTCTTAATCTCACCAGGACTATAAATAGTGCTGTTAAGAGGGGGGGCATTCAGGCTGAGAACGGCCGTTTCCCCAGTTACCCCCGCCTTTGTCTCATCAAATGGATAATTTTTACTCATAAACTCTTTGTCCTGTGCTGAAAGCTGGGCATTCCAGCCCACCTCCCAATCACCATCTGTTAACTCATTCAAAATCGGATAGAGCATAATTGACGCGGGGTCAAAGGCCGAATAATTCAACTGGTCGCTGTCATACTTTTGAAAAAGATTGACATCAACTTGTTCCTGCGACCAATTGTTGGGCGGCCCGCCATAGTAGGCATAGACAGCCTCCTTGTCCCAAGGAATCTTGCCTTCGGGATGCTGGTGTTCATGAATAGCACCCAAAGCATGGCCGAACTCATGCAACACAACTCGAGAGTAGGTGTCATCGCTACTGGCAGCAGTTAACCAACCAAAGTTCATCGTCGGTTGCTCCTGGGGTACGAGCTTAGCATCCGTACCAATGTAAGACCAAGAACCACCAGGCTGAAAGGCGATGCGGATATCCGACTCTAAGCTATCGTCAAGAAAGTCAAAGTGTAGGTTGGCATGATCCTCCCACTGTCGCGCGAGTTCAATCACACGGCTGCGAACAGGGCTAGGGCCGTCCATAAAGGTGATGCGCAAAGTACGGCCGTTTTGCCACAATTTCCCCGTCACCAGAGCCAGAGAGCCTATCATCAAGCTGGGGACTAAGTTATTTTCGACGACATGGAGTCGGTCGGCAGGGGATAACGGCCGTAGCACCTGTTCCTGTAACCCACTTTGTACAATAGGGTCCTGAAAAACGGGCACATCCATAAAAATGTCACCTGGCGGCGTGGGTAAGGCCCGAACATTGATCGTAGACATGGCTTGTCGCAACCGTTGTGGCTGCTGCCCCACCGCTAACTGGGCTATATCGGGCATATTCTGCGGATTCTCGGCCAATGCCTCTTGCATAGCAGCGAAAGGTTTTTGTTGAATATCAATACATGTTTTTGTAGTCACGGGAATTCTCCTTAGTAGCCGTTCATTAATAACTTAGCGGTTTAGGGTGCAAACGGCTACTTTAAGCCCATTCGCCAATTCGCTATTTTATTTGTGAATGGGCACTTACTTTGATCACCCTGCTCTCACACATATGAGAACAGGGTGCGTCATCATCTATGATTGAGGTTTTATTAATCTCAAATCCAACGTATAGGTACCCAATACAGTATCTACCTTGAATTGACCTGTTTCCACGTCATAGCCTTCATGTAGTGCCATCATCAAGATACCAGCAATCGTGGCAAATCCAGCAATAATCACCAACGTGGCACAGATGGCCAAAGTAATGGTGATTGTGGCCGCTTCAGCGACCGGCCCGTCAGCTTGTGCTCCATTGCCAGCGTCACTGACGGCCGAGTCACCATCATCATCGGTTGGGGTCACGTCTCGCTCAAAGAAGAGATCAGAGGGTACGGAAAGATCATTAGGGGCCGACATCAAGATTTGACGATACAAATTACGAGCTTGAATACCCCGCACCACTAAGCGAACCTCTAAGCCCTGTTCAATGGCATCCTTCACTTCATGCAACCAGTTATGGGCACCTATCACAATCTCCACTGGCTTTGGTTTACCCGAATAGGCCCGAAGACGGTATGACACTTTGCCAAAAGGCGCAAAGTACCATTTAATGCGGAACTTCTGCCGACCTGTAGAGCCTTTCCGAGGGGCATCGACAACTTCGTAACCGCTCACACCCGGAGGGGTAAGCAGTTCGATGCGGTAGCGCGTAAACTCATTGGGTACATTAACAGAAATGACATCAGTGCCACTGCCAGCTTCAGGGTTCCAATCATTGTCATTGTCCCAGTGGCTCTTTGTTTTGGAATAAAATCTTGTTTCTTTAGACACGGTAATCTCCTTGTTTTTTTAATCTAACAATCATCACTTTGAATAAATAGTTCTTGCTCACTTACCATTTGTTGCTGTGCTTGTTTTTACATGATGCACCTCCTAGCGCTGTGCGTTTGTTTGTTGCTCGTCAGGGTAGGCAACGGCCGTTAGGCCAGCGTTAGGAAAAGCGTTAGGAGAAAATTTACTTTGAAGATTGGTGCCAAATTCGATAAAATTCAGGTGATCCCAGGAGAAATTAGTTGTTTACACTTTCTTTGGCACTGCTTGGCCCACCCCAAATTTGGCTCGACGGCCGTTTGTTGACCTTCGAGTCGCGCAAGGCAGTGGCTTTGCTGGCCTATCTGGCCATGACGGGCGAGGCTCATAGCCGCGCCTCTTTGGCTGCGCTTTTTTGGCCGGAGTCGGATCAGAAGCGGGCACGCGGGGCACTGCGCTACACGCTCTCCATTTTACGCCGCCAACTGGGTGATGGTTGGCTGCACGTTGAGCGTCAAACCATCGCCTGGCAGCCGACGGCCGATTTCCAATTAGATGTGGCTGATTTTCAAGCGATGGTGGCGAAATGGCTGGTGCATGATCTGGAAGAGATGAGCCAACCCATGTTGGCCCACTGTCGTGAAGAGCTAGAAACGGCCGTCTCCCTCTATCGTGATGACTTCATGGCTGGCTTTAGCCTGCGCGACTGTCCAGACTTTGACGAGTGGCACTTTTTCCAAACCGAAAAGTGGCGCCGAGTCTTCAGCCAAGTCCTCCAAACCCTTCTCAACCTCTATGAACAGCAAAGTGAATGGGAAGCAGCCCTCCCTTATGCCCGCCGCTGGCTGCAACTGGATCAGCTGCATGAGCCAGCCCACCAAGCTCTCATGCGCGGCTATGCCCACAGCGGCCAATGGAGCGCAGCCTTGCGCCAATATGAAAGCTGCGTGGCAGTCTTAGAGCGCGAACTCGGCATCGCGCCAACGGCCGAAACGACAGCCTTATATGAGCAGATTCGCCAAGGCAGACCTGGCGTAGAGCCAGCAGCGACAGCGGCCGCTCTCTCGCCACAAGTGGATAGAGCGGCCCAGATATTGCTAGACAAGGTCAATCACTTTTGGGTGGAAGGTGTACTGGAACAGAGCAGCCCACCTGGCGGTTTTGTGCCGCTCACTATCACCCCCTACCCCCAAGCCGTGGCCCATCCCTGGCAAGATGTTTTGGGAACGGCCGTGGCCGAGCCTGCCATCCCATCCCTGCCCGACTGTTTAGCCTACTACCAAGAAAGTAATGGCTCTCTTCTGATTTTAGGGGCGGCCGGCGCCGGCAAAACGCTCAGCCTCATCCAATTGGCCCGTGATCTGATAGAGACTAGAATAGCTACAGGCCCCTTGCCCATTATCTTGAACCTTTCTACTTGGGCTGAAAGCCAGACAGCTATTGGCGATTGGGTGGTGGAAGAGTTGATCACCAAATACCAAATTCCGCACAAATTTGGCCGTCAGTGGCTTGAGGCCGGACGGCTTATCCTACTCTTGGATGGCCTAGACGAACTTCCCGAGACACAAAGACCCCATTGCATCACAGCCATCAATCAGTTGCGAGAACAGCAGGGGCTAAATAGTATTGTTGTCTGCTGCCGCCAACTGGCTTATGAGCAGACGAATCACAAATTGAACCTGAATCGAGCTGTGCTCATCCAGCCATTAGACAAAAAGCAGATTGTGTCTTCTTTGGAAAGCTTGGCTGCGCCCCCAGCCCTTCTCACGTTTCTAGACCAGCATGAAGCCATCTTAGAAATGTCTCAATCTCCCCTGACTTTGAGCATTCTCACAGCCGCTTATGATGTGGAATTGGAGCGAGCCTTGACCCTTACAGGCCCAGTCGCTACCCAAACGGCCGCACAAACGACAACGGCCGTTAGCCAGCAGCTCTTCACCGCCTACGTGCGCCATATGTTCCAACGCCGTCGCCAACCAGATGATCGCGATCAGCAACAGGCAGTAACCCAACTCACTTGGCTGGCCCGCCAAATGCAAGCCCATAATCAAACAATATTCCTGGTCGAATCGATACAGCCAAGTTGGCTGCCAACTGAGTATTGGCGCTGGTTCTATATGCTCTTTTCGCGGATTGTCGGGGGAATTGCCTTTGGCTTCGTCACCTGGTTATTTATTCTCATCGGCCAAGACAGAACCTCTGAACTAGAAGTTCACACACTCACTTGGATTAGCAAGACATTCTACCTGCCCACACTTGGCAATCATCTTTTGACTATTTTACTCCTCAACATGGGATTGGGAATGATTATCGGTCTTCTAGATGGCCTTCTTTTTCGGCATCGGGGGGATACGGCCGTTATATCTCGGCGCATTGGCTGGCAACATCTCATTACTGTCAGCATAACTGCTTTTCTCATCACCACGCTATTCATTACCCTATTCGATCCCCTTCCCTTAGCCCTGTTTGCGGGTCTGCTACAGGGCACAGGCTTCATTTTCGCCTTTGGTTATCTAGCTCGAGGACAGAGCTTTCGCACTGAAGTACGTCCTGTTGAGGCTTTAGGATGGTCATGGACAACGGCCGTTCGTGGCTTAGGGCCAGGACTTCTCTTTGGCAGTTTCAGTGGTTATCTTATGGCAACACTTTACACACCCTTCATCGGCAAGGCGTTCTTTTGGGGCTCTCTTGTAATATTTTCTATGTTTGGGGGTCTACAGCGCGGCCGATTGTCAACTACCGCCCGGCCCAATCAAGGCATTTGGCTATCTGCCCAAAATGGTGCTATCGCAGCTATTACCTTCGCCGTCGTTATGACAGGCACCTTTTGGCTCGTTGAAAAGAGTTGGCCTGGTTGGTATCAAGGGCTCCTCTTTGGCTCAATTGCCGGGCTGATCTACGGTGGGAGTGATGTCTTGCGCCACCTCACCCTGCGAGCTATTCTGTGGTACACAGGCCATATCCCTTGGCGTTTTGTACATTTTCTCGACTTTGCTGTGAGCCGAATCTTATTACGCCGTGTGGGTGGCGGCTATATCTTCCGCCACCGCCTACTACAAGAATACTTCAGTATGAAAGCAGATAAATCCGCGGCGTTGTGACCGCGATTTTAATCGCCTTTCTTTTCTCATCCCTCTAAATTGCCTTCTTATTCAAGATGGGATACCGTCTCTTTAGCAACAAATGAGGAAGTTAGCAAATGAAATCATTGAACAAATTACAAGTGATAGGCATTCGTTATCGCAACACGCAGCTAGCGGCAGGAGATGACAGGTCGCTGGATGCTTATGCAGCAGCAGAGGTGTATGGGCGGGCAGGTGTGCCCTTCACAGTGGTGGAGCCGCAAATGCCAGAGGCGCAGCGGGTGGCTGATGAACCAACGAACTTGGGCGTGTTAGGGGGACAAGTGGCTGAGGTGGTGGCAGCAGCACGGCGACAGGGCCAGGGGGTGTTGATGACGGGGGGGGACTGCACCCATATCACGGGGGTGGTAGGCGGCTTGCAAGACGCGCATGGACCAGAGTCCCGAATTGGACTGGTCTGGTTTGATGCACATGGCGATTTTAATACGCCACACACTACATTGTCGGGGATGTTGGGCGGAATGCCTGTATCGGTGTGTGCTGGGCTATCTTTTCCCCAATGGCGGGAGGGCTCACACATTATAGCCCCTCTGCCCACGGATCGGATTTTGATGGTGGACGTGCGTAACTTAGACGAACCGGAGGAGCAGCTAGTGCGAGCAACGGCCGTAAAAATTGCACGGGTGGCTGATGGCTTTCATGGCGATGTGGATTTGGAAACAGCCGTTACCCAACTCGCCCACCGCTGTGATATGCTCTATTTGCATATTGACAGCGATATTTTGGACGAAAGCTACGTGCCCAATCATGGCACGAAGGAACCAGATGGGCCGAGTATGGCGCAGGTGGTGGCAGCCATTGAGACGGTGATGGCCACGGGCAAGGTGGCCGCTTTGGCATTGGTTTCGGTATGCGGCGAGGGGGAAGGCAGCGATGTGGCTGTGGCCTCTGGCATTGAGCTGATTGGGGCGGGGTTGCAGTCATGGCGACGGCATGGGCTGCCGCCGGTCAGTGGACAGTAAATCAGTGAACAGCAAACAGTGTTTTGTCTTACTGTATTTGCTGCTGAGTGGTTGTACGGTAGTGGAAGGTGGGGCAACGGCCGTTCCCGTCAGCAGCACACCTACTAAGGAGACGATAGTGTTAGCACCAGGCGTTCATCAAGTGACCTTAAACAACGGGCAGCGTTACACTATTTCCATTCCCGCTGGCTATACGGGCGCAGAGCCTGTGCCATTGGTGATGGCTCTGCATTATGGTGGCACAGTTACACCTTTTTATGGGCGGGGTCTTTTAGAAGGACTGGTGGAGCCAGCTTTACGAGATTTGGGGGCGATTATTGTGGCCCCGGATGCCGCCGCATCGAATGCGGATGTAGGAGCTTGGGCAACGCCGGAAGGGGAAGCTGTTGTCTTGCATTTGCTGGACATCATTGAGGCTGAATACAACATTGATTTGGGCAAGACTTTGTTGACTGGCTACAGCATGGGGGGGATGGGGTCGTGGTATATTGGCGGACGGAGCCAGGAACGATTTACGGCCGTTTTGCCGATGGCAGGCCGTCCCCAATCCGATTCGGTAGAGATAGATTGGATGATTCCCATGTATATTATTCATAGCCGGGATGATGAGTTAATTGATGTAGGGCCAACAGAAACGGCCGTGTCCCAATTACGTTTTCATGGAGCCACCATTGAATTGGTCATCGTTGATGGCATTACCCATTATGAAACCAACCGTTTTATGGAACCATTACGGGATGCCATTCCCTGGATCGAGCAGGCTTGGAGTGAGCCGTAAACAATGTTCGGTAAACGGTATTCGGATTACGGAAAACCATTTACGGATCAGTAACCATTCAGTCCCCTCGTGCCACGCAGAGCGTCGCCAGTAGCATGCCCACATAGAACGTGGGCATGGCATAAGGAGGGGAGTGAAACCATTTACGTTACGGATCACGAGTAAACCATGAGTGACAAAATAATCCTTTACGGCAGTCCCACCTGTTTCATGGTTGCCCCAGTGCGGGGCTTGCTTGAACGAGCCAAAGTGCCTTTTGAATATGTGGATATTATGCAAGACGAAACCGCTCGCCAGCGTGTCCTGGAAATCAACTATGGCAATGCCAGCGTACCTACCCTCGTTTTTGGTGATGGCACTACTCTGACCGAGCCATCCCTGCCGGAGTTGAAGCGGAAATTGGGGCAGTTGGGCTATGACAACGGCCGTTCGCCCACTTTGCTCGAAGTCATTCAAGAAAATCTGCTAATGGTGCTAATGGGGGTAGCCATGCTCGTTTTTGGTTTTGTGGATGGGGGGAATTGGGTCTTTTTAGCCTTGGGCGGAGCATTGTTGCTGTGGACAGTCGTGAATGGGATGATGAAGGGATAAATAAAACAACCATGCACCCCCGAGCCTTGCCCAATTTGCTAGAAGAAACAGCAAGAATCACACACGCGTCCTTCCTAAAAGGCTATATCCTCATACGAATGAGACACAATCTAGCCCCTATACATGCAACGCTGTTTGCAGAACCGGATTTCTACGGGTATCTTACCTCTGAATAGGAGTGGATGATCGGCTATCTATTAGACAGCCCATTCGAAAGTCAAATGCTGATCATCACCAGTCGGCAAGCTCGTGTAACCAAATATCAGAATGCCTGGGGCCTGACCGAGCGAGTCGTTTTCTTTCATATTGTGGAGCACTACCGTAAATCATTTTGGCAGTGAGGCAGGAATGGCAAACCTACAAATTGCACCACCGCTACTAAAAACCAAACTCCATATTCCCCACCAGCGGCCTGATACCGTCCCCAGATCACTGATCATCAAACGACTGAATGAGCGTATCCCGCGCAAACTTACATTAATTACAGCACCGGCAGGATATGGTAAAACGAACCTGGCCTCCGAGTGGATCCACGCTCTTCAAGTTGAGGAACCTAAGGCCACTCAGGCCATATCCAATAATCGGATCACCTGGCTCTCTCTTGAAGAAGCTGACAGTGAACCCATCCGTTTCCTTTCATATGTGATCGCCGCGCTGCAACAGGGTGTGCCTGAAATCGGGGTTGGCGCACTTAGCTTATTTGAGATGGCGCAGAGTCCTCCAATAAACACTGTTCTGAATACACTGATCAATGACATAGCCGAGCTGAACTATCACATTATGTTGGTGCTGGATGATTATCATGTGATCAGTCACCCGGAAATACATGAGGCCTTGCGCTACCTGGTTGAACATCAGCCGCATCAAATGCATCTGGTCATCACATCGCGTGAAGACCCACCTCTACCATTGCCTCGACTCAGAGCGCGTGGTGAGATGGCCGAAATTCGTATGCATGATTTGCGTTTTTCGTTGGCTGAAACGACGCAGTTTTTCTCTCACTCCATGAAACTGGACCTGAAATCAGAGGATATCAGCGTGTTGGAGGCGCGGACTGAAGGGTGGATCGCCGGGTTACAACTGGCAGGATTTGTGTTGCGAAACCTGCCAGACCATCAGGCTTTTATGGACACGTTCAGCGGCAGCCACCATTATGTGTTGGATTACCTCACTGATGAAGTCCTCCACAGTCAGGATGAGGAAGTTCGCCAATTTCTCGTGCAAACGGCCGTTCTAAAGCAGTTTAACACCGGACTCTGCCAGGCAGTCACTGGCAACCCCAACAGCCAAATCATCCTTGAGCAGTTGGAGCAAACAAACATGTTCATTGTTCCCCTGGATCATGAGCGTGTCTGGTATCGTTATCATCACTTGTTTGCTGATTCACTCCTTACAGAATCGAGCAAGGCAGAAGTATCTGAGCTATACAAAAAAGCCGCAGCCTGGCATAAAGCCAACGACATGATCTTTGAGGCAGTGACCTATGCCCTGGACAGTGCCGAGCCTGAATTTATGGCCGACATGATTGATGTCGCCTTGCAGCAAGAGACGATTTGGTCAAGTGGCAATCTGGTACTCTATTCATCTTGGCTTGAAAATCTCCCCACTCAGGTCTTTGCCCAGCGACCCCGTTTGAGTTTGAATGCCGCCTTTGTTTTATACCTGTCCGGCCGTTTTGATGATGCCTTACAACACATCACCCTAGCTGAGACCAATCTGGCGGCACAACCAGCCTCAGCAGAAGTCGAGTACCTAGGCGCTTTAGCCGCCTTGTATCGCGGATCGATAGCCGCTGTTCATGGTGATGTGGCGCAGGCCATTGAGCTTATCACGTTTGCCCAGTCACGTTTACCTGGCGCCGATCACATGGCGCAGGCCCGCGCCCATTTCAGCCTTGGTGTTGCCCATGAACTTTCAGGGAAGGCTGACGAAGCGGTCAAGAACTTTCTACTTGCCAGTGATAAAGCGCAATCAGCCGGTGTGCTGCACCTTGCCATTCACGCCCGTTGTTCGGCGGCCCAGGTATTGATCGCCCAAGGGCGATTGCATCTTGCCGAGCAAGCCTGCCGCACGGCGATTGATCTGGCAGGGGGTCAGCGATTCCCGCCCTTGGGCTTAGCCTTATCGATTCTTGGCGGTATTGCTCTGGAGAGAAATGATCTGGCCTCCGCCGAACAGTACCTGAATGAAGGCTTAGCGTTGTCACGTCAGGGGATGTTGCTGGATCATGTGATTGCCGGTATGGCTTTTTATGCCCATTTGACAGTATGCCAGGGCAAAACGGCCGAATTCCTAAACGCCTTTGCTGAGGTGAATCCTATCATCGAGGGCTATGGTGTGGAGCGGGCTTATTTGGTGGTGGCCGCTTATCAGGCACGTATGCACCTCTTTTTGGCGGATAGGCAGGCTGTGGCGCAATGGGCAAAAACCTATCAAGCTAGTCGGCCTGATTCCTCGTTCGAATATGCAGAACTGACGCTGGTTCGTTATCTTCTCATGAGTGGAAATGTTGAGGGTGTGTCGGCCATATTACGGCCGTTGCTGGAGGTTGCCCACCGCGAAGGCCGATTCCGAGCGTGCCTGGAAATCAAACTCCTTTTTTCTCGCTATTATCAGGATAGTGGAGACATCCCAACAGCCTTGAAGTGGCTGTCCGAGGCCCTAGAAATCGCTGCGCCTGAGGGATTTATTCGCATATTTCTTGATGAGGCACCTGTACTTGAGCTGCTGCCACAGGTTCGAGAGAGCACACCCGACCTGGTCGCTGCCATATTGGGCCAACAGAAATCAGCAGATGATGTTGAAAGGCTTGTCTTGAGCAAAGTCGAAAGGCCCGCCCAACCGCAACTGCCTGAACCACTGACTGAGCAGGAGTTAAACATACTGGCTCTCATTGTGGGCGGGAAAACCAATCAGCAAATTGCTGACGAACTGGTTATCACCCTGGGGACAGTCAAGTGGCATGTCCACAACATCTTACAAAAACTAGGCGTCAAGAATCGCACACAAGCAACTATTCGCGCCCAGGAATTAGGGTTGCTCTAACGCTCCTAGCAGACCTGTTTGCTATTGGCATCAGACAGGTACAGAACGAGCAGTTGCCAGAAAGCTATCACTTTTTGAATATTTAGAAACGTTGATTTACCGAGACTCATGACACATGAGTCAGGTTAATAGGTAATTAGGCTCACCGTGTACCCCAACAGCATCAGCCTGCATCACCTCAAATGGATCTCAGTTATCAACCTTGATGAAACCAAGCTTGATACATTTCGACCAACTGATTAGTAGAGGGTCGTGTAGGGCAATTAACCGAAAAGCCTTCAACAACCTTCCTGCACGACTAGGCGAGAGTTTGCCACTATTTTGATTGAAGAATTGAATTACCGCTGAAAACTATTGGCTAAGAATGTAAATCCTTCTATGCTTAATTCATCCATAATACAAAAAATGCTATGTGGACAAGCGACATCGTGATAGATAAATTGCTGTCCTATACTTTCCAATTGGGGTTTAAAACGGCTGGCAAAATCGCGGGTGGCTCCCATTTCGCCAACCACCATGAACAGGTCTAAATCGGCCGATGGTGCCTTTTTGATCGCTTCATAAGGCGACCATTGATCAAAATATGATTTATTGTTGAACATTTTGTCAGCAATACTCTTGCGGCTGCTAGTTAAGGTATTCCAATCATGCAATGCGCCGTCCCAAATGATGACTGCGCTGAACAGATCAGAATACAAATAACCATTGGTGACTGCCCCAAACCCGCCCATCGAAAAACCTTGCAAGGCACGGCCGTTTCTTTCAGCCACCGTCCGATAATTGTCATCGATATGTGGTATTAAGTCTTGAATCAGAGCGGTTGAGCCTAGAAATTGTCCATCATAACTGTCTGACCACATGCGATTACCATCAGGGTCAACGGGGCAAACCACAATCATCGGCTCGATGATGCTAGCAGCGGCCGCTTCCTCTACTTTTCGGCCGATATAGGTACACTCATACTCTGCCCACGGCTCTCGCAAAAAGGCACCATGCAAATGATAGAGTGTGCGATAACGTTGCTTGCCTTCGTTGTATTCCTTTGGCAAATACACAAAAAAGGTTTGTTCACCCGCATTTTTTCCCGTAAACGTTATTTTTTGCACTTGACCCTCGATAGAGAGTGGTGTTTTCCGCAAATACGGCAAAATAAGTCGGATAGGCAGCTTCTTCCAAAACAACCCAACTAGCACCAAAATAGCGATAACAACTCCCAAAATAATTCTTAATATCATCACATCCTTCCCTTTCATCGATCATTAGAACAGCTAACTGCCCACCTCACCTTTCATGATGTGTACCATCACTTTTTTGGCATCGACGATACCCCCAGGTGATGCGTAAAAGAACAATTTTGGAATCTCCGTCTGCTGTAACCAGCGACTATAGTTGCTAACAGTGGTGTGGACATCGGCTGGTTTACCATCGAGTGGTACTTCACCATTCCTTATTCTTCACTTCTCATGAACATGACCAATGAAGCGATGCTACCAATGAGCAGAAGGGTGACAGGAATGATGTTACGCACAGCACCACCATCGCTGCCATCAGCAACGAGGCTGACAATACGACCGACAATCGACAACAGTAAAAACATAATAACCATGCGCAATACGCCGTGATTTTCATTGACAATCACATGCATGACAATCAGAATACCAAATGTCAAAAAGGAGCCACCGATTAGGCCACGCACATTGGCTAAACCCAATGAACTGACCGCCTCAAGTCCGCCACTCTCCATTAACCCTACCGGGAAAAACATGTAACGAATTCCAAAAACAATAAACAATAAAGCCACTAAGCCTGCTAATCCCTTTGCTACGTTTCTCATGATTCCTTTCTCCTAAATTGTGCTTGAATAAATTGCTTAATTTATTGAAATATGTTTCGGTCAATTACACCGTCGACTTCCCTGTCTCAGCATAGACCTTCAATTCGCCGAGCAGGCCTTCTGCACCCTTGCCCATCTGCTTGGTCATCATGCCACCCAGCAATTGGCTGAAGACGGGCATCAAATTAACGTCGGCATGAACTTGCACAACCGATTGGTTATTGTCTTTTGGTGTGACGCTCCATGTATTTTCGATCTTTCTCACGAAAAACGGAATCTTTGAATTTTCAAAGGTGAAGGAAAATTTGCGCTGAGCGTCGTCAAAAGATGTCAGCTTCTCTAACGTTTTACCAACACCCTTCACATTGCAAATGCGCCCACTGCCTTCTGGCATATCGGGAATCGCATTTGACTCTAGCACGATGCCTGCCCATTCACTAATATTGTTGAAATTGGTACCAAGTATTTGCCATACTTTATCGGCCGATACGTTTACAGTTGTTTTTCGTATAACTTGCATTTTATTGCTCCTTTTTTGTATTCCAGATCAGCTATTGTCTATTGAACATCAGTATGATATTATTCACTTGTATGATATTTTACAGATCGTATTATTAGCGTCAAGATACAAAAATTTGAGCTTTGTCCTGTATCAGACAAAATTAGGAAAATTGTATGGAAACACAAGCTAAACCAATCAAAGCCGACCGACGAGCCATTCGCAGCAAGCGTTTGATCGTGGAAGCCTGGCGAGAATTAATTCTGGAGAAGGAATACAAGAAAATCAGCGTCAGCGATATTGTGGAGCGAGCAGATATCGGACGGGCCACCTTTTATGCCCATTTTGAAGACAAAGATCACCTTGGCAGATTTATGTTCAATAATCTTTTGGCGCAGATTGAAAAGGAAATCCAGATCAGTCTAGAAGAAGGCGCCACTCAAAGCGCCCATCAAATTCTGGTTCCTAGTTTGGCGCTATTTCGGATCGCGACCGAAAAACATCGTTGGTTTAAAGAAAATGGCGCAAACCCTGAAACAGGATTGGGAATGTTGATTCCCCCTCTGGTCAAACGCTTGGAGGTTCAGCTTGATAAGATGGATTTGCCGGACACTCACGATGAAATTCCCAGGCGTATGATGGCGACATATTTGGTGAGCGCCTTGATTGCAATAATAACTGAATGGGTGCTTACAGACATGCCAGAATCACCTGAAATGATGGATGCAATGTATCAAACTCTTGCTGCGCCAACTCTAAACCGCTTATTAGGTGTATGAAATTCCTGAATTTTCTCCAAGGTTAGCCCTAGTTCCTTCATGGCTAATATGCGGTTCAGGTCAGGCAACTGCGCTGGTGATAGTAGCGATAGCCTGTAAATCCATTGATATATCTAGGTTGGAACAATCCGATTCGGTTGTAGTATCGTAGCTGCGATGTTGCAACTTGGGCAATTTTGCTCAATTCACCAATTTTGAACATTGTTTAACCTCAATGTTGATTGTAAGCTTTGAAGTAGGTTTAAAGTCAAGGGGTAACTGAAAATGATGTACTGGGTCAATATATAGCTATTACGAGGTTCGTTTTGACAAAATATTGCCTCTTGAGTTTCCAACAAAGCTTGCAGCCAACATGAGGCACGGCTGAAGCGGCCGTTTCGCCCTCATAAAACACTTTCGACGAAAATCTGAGTATGATTGGTCCGACCCTCCTACTGGCCTTTCATGCCCTTAAAAGAACTGAGCAATCAGTTCTTTTTTGTTTCCCCTACCCCTATCCCTACCCCCAAACCTATCTTTCGATAGGCGACTCATGCCCCGATAAATCATACACTGCTAATGATGGTAATTCCCACCATCATAATAAGGAGAGGCTTATGATAATTGGACGCATGTTAAGGAAAGATTTTGTTCGGAAGAAACTGATCACGATCGTGGTGTTTACCTTCATTTTCGTGTCGGCTTTACTGGTGGCCAGTGGGTCGAACTTGATTGTTGAATTGAGTAATTCCCTGGATGTTCTATTTACCAAAGCGAATACCCCGCATTTCGTACAGATGCATGCCGGGTCACTAAATCAGGCGGAGATCGACAGCTGGACAGCCGCCAATGAGTTGGTTGCAGACCAACAGACGGCCGAGATGATAACCATGGATGGCTCCAATCTTTATCTGGGAACCAGCCAGGACTCTGAAGCAACCAGCGTGATGGATATCAGCTTTGTAACCCAAAATGAAGGCTTTGATTTCTTGCTGGACCTGGATAATAACATCATCCAACTCTCACCGGGAGAAATCGCTGTTCCTGTATACTTCAGTCAGGAGCGGGATCTGGCAATCGGTGATGAGGTTCGGGTAAACACGGGGTCCCATGTAAACATGGAGGCCAAGGAAATGATCTTCGCCATTACTGCTATCAGCCGTGACTCACAGATGAACCCTGCCATTGCTAGCTCCAAACGTTTCCTGATTCACGAGCAAGATTATGCTAGCCTGAGAGAAACTATTGCTGAAACCGAATACCTGATTGAATTCCTGCTTGTTGATGACAGTCAGATCAGCACCTTCGCCTCTACCTACCAGGCATCGGATTTACCCAAGGCCGGGCCGGCCGTCGATCAGGGATTGTTCAGAACCATTAATACATTATCCGACGGCCTTGTCGCCAGTGTGGTAATCCTGATGAGCCTGCTGCTTATCATCATTGCCATCCTCTGTTTGCGTTTTACGCTCCTGGCAACCATTGAAGAAGACACCAGAGAGATTGGCGTCATGAAGGCCATCGGCATCGCCCGCTCTGACATCAAGCGTATCTATCTTGCCAAGTATGTCGTCATGGGTGCGGCTGCCGCGTTACTTGGTTACCTGACCTCACTGCTGCTGAACCAGGTGCTGTCTGCTAATGTTCTGCTATATATCGGGAGTGCATCAAAGAGCGTCCTGCAAACGGCCGTGCCCCTAATCGCAGCTTCTACCATCTTCCTGATTATGACCATCTCCTGTTTGGTCATACTCAGACGATTCAATCGTATAACGGCCGTAGAGGCGCTGCGCACTGGTACTGTTGGTGAATCTATGAGGAGCATTCCGATGCTCAATCTTAAGCGGGGCAGGACATTAAATCTCAATGCCTATCTTGGCCTTCGCGATATCTTACAACGCTCCAAGTTTTATGGGTTGCTCACCTTCGTTTTCATCTTTTGCGCGGTGATTATTATCATCCCGGTCCATTTTCTGACGACGATTCAGTCACCGTCTTTCATTTCATATATGGGCACCGGACAGAGTGACATTCGGATCGATTTACGCCAATCAGAGAACGTTGCCGACAGATTTGACAGGACAGTCGCCACTCTCAGGGATGATCCCGATGTAGCGAAACTATCACCCCTGGTGACATCACAATTCAAAGTGATGCAGAGTGACGGCGCCCTGGAAACCCTCAATATTGAAACCGGCGATTTCTCATTGTTCCCCCTAGACTATGTGGAAGGGGCTGCGCCACAACAGGATCATGAGATCGCACTCTCTTATCTCAACGCCGGGGAAATGGAAAAACAGATTGGCGATACCGTCACACTCGTCATCGAGGGGCAGGAACGCGAGATGATAGTCAGCGGTATCTATCAAGATATAACCAATGGCGGCCGGACAGCTAAAGCAACGCTGCCCTACAATCCGCAGACTGCGATCTGGTATACCATCAACCTGGACCTAGCAGCAGATGCCAACATCGAGGAGAAGGTGTTGGCATACTCGCAGCAATTTGACCCGGCACGCGTCACCGACACGGCCAGCTTTGTCTCGCAGACGGTGGGGAATACCGTTCAACAACTAAAGACAGTGACCGTGGTCACGGTGGTTGTAGGGCTGGGCGTATCCGTCCTGATTACATCGCTGTTCATGATGATGCTCATTACCAAAGACAGCAATCAGATTGCGATCATGAGGAGCCTTGGTTTCTCATTACGGCATATCCGCACGCAATATCTCACCAGAGCCTTGTTTCTGCTGGCATTCGGTATCGTGCTGGGAACCCTTTTCTCAAATACGTTAGGGCAGCAGTTGGTGAGTGTTGTCATGTCGTTGCAGGGCGCATCGCGCATCAGGTTCGTGATTAACCCACTCCAGGCTTATGTGATTTATCCCCTGCTTCTGATGTTTGCAGTTGCGGTGACAACCTTCTTGAGCACGAGAACGGGAATCAAAGAAACCAATATCGCCGAAATGATTATGGAATAAGAATAAATTACACAGACGCTCTGGCCGATCTCCTGACCGAGCCAGCTTAGGCGGCGCGGTGAGACACCGGCCGCAGCCTTAAATAATTTGGAGAACCCAAAATGACCGCATTACTAGAATCACAACAACTTTGTAAAAGCTTTGTACTTGGCAATGATAATGAGTACACCGTTCTGTCTGATGTTGACCTCACGATTGAGTCAGGCGAGTTTGTAGCCGTGATGGGGCCGTCAGGCTCTGGCAAATCGACGCTGCTGTACAATGTCAGTGGTATGGATAGAGCAAAGTCAGGGCGCGTTCTGTTCAATGGCCAGGATATCACCGCCCTTTCCGAGGAAGAATTAGCAGAAGTCCGCCTGACTGGCATGGGATTTGTCTTCCAGCATATTCACCTGCTGAAGAACCTCTCTATCTTTGATAATGTTGTCCTTCCCGCTTATCTGGCACGTACGGAAAGCCACGATCAGATAAACCAGCGGGCAGAGGGGTTAATGGCACAGGTCGGTGTCGCGCATCTGGCTGATAACGATATCACGCAGGCTTCGGGTGGTCAGTTACAACGTGTTGGCATATGTCGTGCCCTGATCAACAACCCTGCCATCCTGTTTGGTGATGAACCTACAGGCGCCCTCAATTCAAAGGCCGCTGGCGAGATCATGGATTTGCTGGCAGAAATCAATGATTCCGGCACAACCATCATGCTGGTGACCCATGATGTCAGAGTAGCGGCAAGGTCAGAGCGGGTGCTCTTTATGCTGGATGGACAAATCGTCGCTGAGAAGTATCTGGGTAAACCTTACGAGAATGGGGCAGATAGAAAAGAAAGAGAAGAGAGCTTATCAAGTTGGCTCACTGAGTTGGGGTTCTAGTTGTTATCATGAACACCAATGCCTGTTATCACATTACCATAAACGGCCGTCTCGACGAACGCTGGTTGCGCTGGTTTGAAGGTCACACAGTTGATTATCTCGACAATGGAAAAACATTGATCGTGCTGACGGCCGTCGACCAGCCAGCTCTGTTCGGTGTTATTAATCGGATACGCGATCTGGGTTTAGAACTGATTTCAGTTCAGAAAGAGGATCAAGCAGAAAAATAGCTGAGGGAAGTGTACTAGCGCGATCTCTTCTCGTCCATGAACACGCCGTTTCGTCGCTATCTGTCTCATCGAGCAATTGTGCCAGGTAATAGTTCCAACATATTTCATTTTCTCACTGATAGCAGGGGGGTATCACCTGGCTTGTACTCCCGTTTGCCCAATCCCTCAGAATAACGATAGAATCGGCGAAACTATTATGCTATTACGTCATCACGTAATTACCCAAAGGAATTATGGCACAAGAAGACAAACTCGTATCCCGTTCGCAAGATTATAATAAATGGTACAACACCCTCGTCGTCAAAGCCGACCTGGCCGATTATGGACCAGTGCGCGGCACGATGATCGTCAAGCCCTACGGCTGGGCTTTGTGGGAGAATATTCAGCAAGCACTGGACAAAGAATTTAAGCGCACCGGGCATGAAAATGCGGCTTTCCCCATGTTTATCCCCATGAGCTTTTTGGAGAAGGAGGCCAGCCATGTGGAGGGTTTTGCCCCAGAGCTAGCGGTGGTGACGCATGGCGGCGGCGAAGAGTTGGCTGAACCGATTGTGGTGCGGCCCACGTCAGAAACGATTATTGGCAATGCCTACGCCAATTGGGTGCAGAGCTACCGGGATTTACCCATTCTGATCAACCTCTGGAACAGCGTGGTACGCTGGGAGCTGCGCACGAAGCTCTTTTTGCGGACGTTGGAGTTTTATTGGCAAGAGGGGCATACGGCCCACGCTACGGCCGAGGAGGGGGTTTTTGAAACGCGACAGATGCTGGATGTCTATGTAGATTTCGCGGTGAACAAGGCAGCCGTGCCCGTCATCCCTGGTGAAAAGTCGGAGGCCGAACGCTTTGCCGGAGCCGTGCAAACCTACACCATCGAGGCCATGATGGGGGATGGCAAAGCTTTACAGTCAGCCACATCCCATTACATGGGACAAAATTTTGCCAAAGCCTTTGAGATTAAGTATCTGGATCACAACAATGAGTTGCAATATTGTCACACCACGTCATGGGGACTGAGTACACGCTTCATTGGGGCCATTATTATGACGCACGGCGATGATTTGGGGCTGATGATGCCACCCCGTTTGGCTCCGATTCAGGTGGTGATGGTTCCTATTTACAGGAAGGAAGCGGAGAAAACGGCCGTTCTCGAAGCTACCCATCGCCTCAAGGATCAACTGGTAGAAGCCGGTGTCCGCGTCAAAGTGGATGACCGCGATAATTTGTCACCTGGTTATAAATTCAATGATTGGGAGTTGCGCGGAGTGCCTGTTCGCATTGAGATTGGCCCCCGTGATGTACAAAAGAACTCAGTGGCGGTGGCTCGGCGCGACAAGCCAGGGCGCGAGGGCAAAGTGTTCTTGCCTCAAGATGGCCTCATCCCCAAAGTTGCTCTGCTGCTGGATGATATTCACGAAGAGATGTTGGCTCGTGCGACTAAGTTCCGCGATGACAACACGCATGAAGTGGATAATTATGATGACTTCAAAACGGCCGTATCCACTGGTTTTGCGCGTGTCTGGTGGGCGGGTAGCAATGAGAATGAGGAGCGTGTCAAAGAGGAGACAAAAGCCACCATTCGCTGCATTCCTCTTGACCAGCCCGGCGGCGCAGGCAGATGTTTTTATACGGGGAAAACGGCCGATAAAATTGCCATTTTCGCCCGTGCCTATTAGAAAGACAGTTATGCACAAAATAGGCGTGATTGGTTCAGGCATTATGGGTCGCCGCATGATTAGCGGCCTGAGGCGGCATCTCCAATTCGCCCCACCTGTTGTTTGGGACATCAACCCCCAAGCCGCCCAGAAAATCCAAGATGAATTTGGAGATGTGTCCATTACCTCCAATGTGGCATCCTTAATCATACAAAGCGATGTGGAAGCCATATATATCGCCACGCCACCCTCAACCCACATTGCTTATTGCCGTCAGGCTCTGGCAGTTGGCAAACCCATTTTTTGTGAAAAGCCATTGGCTGTAGATGTCTCCGAAGCTCAAAAACTAGTGTCTGAGGTGGAAGTGGCATACTTGCCCACGGCCATGAACTTTCCCTTTGCTACGTTGGCTGCTGTCAAAAAGATTGAGTCCCAGTTACAGGCGGGTGAATTGGGCGAACTGGTTCGCCTGGAAATACGTTTTCATTTTGCCACTTGGCCGCGTGGCTGGCAGCAAAACGCAGCGACGTGGCTGGGCAAACGGGCTGAGGGGGGCTTCTTGCGCGAAGTCTTTTCCCATTTTGTCTATCTGACGCATAAACTAATTGGGCCGATGGCCTTGCAATCAAAACAAGTAACCTTTCCGGATGATGGTGAAACGGCCGAAACCCAAGTCATGGCGCAGTTCAGATGTGGCAATATACCTGTGTTGGTCATAGGTGGGGTCGGTGGGGCCGCGCCTGATTACAATTCATGGACAATGTATGGCAGCCAGCGTTCCGTGCGCTTATATAATTGGCGCAACCTGCAGAACGCTGTGGCCGATGAAGAATTTGCTGATGTGCCAGAAGAGGGCTTTGTCATCCCTCTCTCGACCGAATTAGATGCCCTAGCTGCGATGCTGCGCGGTGAAGCCCACGATTTGCCCGATTTGGCGGCAGGGTTGGCAGTACAACAGGTTGTTGAAAGCTTATTGACCCCATAAAATGACTATACAAAAATTTGAAACAAGTGCTGGGCGCAAGATTTATACTTTTTCCGTGCAAGCATTTCCTGGTTTGCGGACGAATATCTACCTAATTAATGATGATGACAGCCTGATTTTGGTGGATACAGGGTCGGGGATGGAGCAGTCGAATGAGGAATTAGTGGCAGGGATAACGACCGTATCCGAAAAGTATGACAAAACTATCAGCCTACAAAACCTGACCCACATCCTCATCACGCATGGGCATATTGACCACTTTGGCGGTCTGCCCTTTGTGCGCCAGTTCAGCGGCGCGCCCATTGGGGTACATGTGCTCGATCGGCGGGTGCTGTCTAATCATGGCGAGCGGGTAATTTTTGCCTCACGGCGGCTGGATACGTTTTTGGCCGGGGCAGGTGTGCCGGAAACTCGTCGCCAAGGGTTGATGAATGTCTACCTCTTTGCCAAGAATGTGTACAAATCTGCGCCAGTGCAATTTTTGTTGGAGGAGGGTGTACCAGCAGTAAATGGGATTGACGTGTATCATGTGCCAGGACACTGTCCTGGCCAGGTCTGTTTACAGGTAGATGATGTGCTGCTAACGGCCGATCATATTCTCTCCCGCACTACGCCGCACCAAGCGCCGGAAAGCATCACCAACAATATGGGCTTGGGACATTATCTGGATTCACTGCGGAAGATTAACAAGTTGGAGGGGATTCGGCTGGCGTTGGGTGGGCACGAGGAGCCGATGGAGGATGTGAACGGCCGTATCACTGACATCATCCAATTCCACCAAAATCGCCTCGATAAAATCCTCACCATTTGCCGCAAACCCCAATCTATCGCCGCCATCAGCAAAGAGCTGTTTGGTAAAGTGGATGGCTATCATGTGCTGCTGGCTTTAGAAGAAGCGGGGGCACACGCCGAATATCTCTATCAGCGCGGCGAACTTATCGCCGCCAATCTAGATGAGATCGAACAGACCAGTCATCCTGTGGTGCAATATCAGAGAGCGTAAACAGTCATCAGTGGTTAGTAAACAGTTACGGAGCACCGATTACTGTTTACTGCATACTGGTTACTTCTTGTAACTATGTTGTCTCCTCAAAACATTGCCCCGTTACTCCTAAACTGGTGGGATGGGGGACATGCTGATTTGCCTTGGCGCGGCACAAAAGACCCGTATGCGATTTGGGTATCAGAAATTATGTTGCAGCAAACGCAGATTGCGACAGTGATTCCCTATTATGAGCGGTGGCTGGCGCAGTTGCCGACGGTGGCAGCTTTGGCAGCGGCTTCGTTGGACGAGGTACTGAAGCTGTGGGAGGGGTTGGGTTATTACAGCCGGGCGCGGAATATGCACGCAGCGGCGCAGATGGTAATGACGGATTGGAACGGCCGTTTCCCGGCCACCGCCGCTGAATTACAAAAATTGAAAGGGATCGGCCGTTACACGGCCGGAGCCATTGCCTCCATTGCTTTTGATGAGCAGGTCGCTGTGCTGGACGGAAATGTCATTCGGGTGTTATCGCGGCTGATGGATTTGGCGGAGGATGTGACGCTGACGGCGACGAAAAAACATCTGTGGCAGTTGGCTGAATCACTGGTACCAGCCGAACGGCCAGGGGATTACAATCAAGCCATCATGGAGTTGGGGCAGCAGGTTTGTTTACCTAAAAAGCCCTCATGCTTGCTTTGTCCATTATCCGAATTGTGTTTGGCCCGGCAGCGGGGGACGCAGTTGGAACGGCCGGTGAAACCACCCCGTAAACGCACCCCCCATTATGATGTGGTGGCAGGCATTATTTGGCACAAAGATGGCGAGCGGTTTTTGATTGCCCAACGGCCGTTAGATGGTCTGCTTGGTGGCTTGTGGGAGTTTCCCGGGGGCAAGCAGGAGGCGGGGGAGGCGCTGGCGGAGGCCTTGGTGCGGGAGATTATGGAGGAGATGGGGATGGTGATTGAAGTCGGCCAGTTTCAGACGCTTGTCAAACATGCCTACACCCACTTTCGCATTACCCTGCACGCTTTCCACGCTCGGCACGTGAGCGGTCAGCCGCAACACATTGGTGTCGCCAATCATGCCTGGGTGACTCTGGCTGACCTAGAACCCTATGCCTTTGCTGTCACCGATCGCGAAATTATCACCTCATTACTTGATACCATTTCTGGCTGAATGCTTTTTATGGTTTCATCGCCATAAGGAATCGTCCACAAATAACATTGCGAATCAAGGGGACAATTCCTCAGGCATTGGCCGTTTTTCCACCAAAATAAAAAAGTTAAAAACGGCCAATACCTAAGACTCATGATTGAAATCAATTCACCTTGCCAATTGGTTTGAATACGATACGATATTAGAGATAATTGCAGCAACAAAAGTGTGGCTGATTTGTGATTTCTATAGGGCTTATCATGGCTCAAACAGCCAGGTAGCCGTTCGTAAACAAGCTAGCGATTTCAAGGAACTCAGGCTACTTGAACCTATTCGCCAATGCCACACTTTATTAACTCGCCAATTACTAATACTCTGACAAACTTCTATTGTCGGACAGAAGCGATAGCTTCTGCAAGGTGCGCCGCGCTGTCTTATCCGTCAATAGGTGTTTGGCGCACCACTAGTCCTGCGGGAGATTTGGATGGCAAAGACAGTACAGGGTCATATTTTAGTTGTAGATGATGTATCGAATAATCGTCACTTGCTCGTAGATATATTGTCTAGACAAGGATATGAAGTATCTCCAGCCACTAATGGCAGACAAGCTTTAGAAGCTGCACGTCAACACCTGCCTGACCTGATCTTGCTGGATATCATGATGCCGGGTATGAGCGGTTATGATGTTTGTCGCGCCTTAAAGGCTGATACAAATACACGGCATGTTCCTGTGATTTTCCTCAGTGCACTCGGCGAAGTGCTAAACAAGGTGGAGGCTTTTGCTGTGGGGGCCGTGGATTATGTGACCAAACCTTTTGACAGAAAGGAGGTATTGGCACGAGTCGAAACCCACCTAAAAATATACCGCTTGCAAAAGCAATTAGAAGCACAGGTCGCTGAATTAAATGCTTTCGCTCATACAGTGGCTCACGATCTCAAGTCGCCGTTAGCCATCGTGCAGGGGTATGCAGACCTTTTAATGCAAGATTTGGAAGATATTGCACCACCTGAAACGCTACAACTTGCGGAAAACATGCACCAGGGCACGATGAAAGCACGGCGAATCGTTGATGAACTACTGCTTTTAGCGGGAATGGGGCGAGAGGAGGTGACAGTAACGGCCGTTCACACAGCTGACATTATCCCCCTCGTTCTTGATCGCTTACAACTCATGATCCATGAGTTCCAGCCACAAATAACACAGCCCGCATCATGGCCCCTTGCTCTTGGCTATGCCCCTTGGCTAGAAGAAGTTTGGACGAATTATGTCAGTAATGCTATCAAATATGGGGGAAAGCCATCTCAGATTACACTAGGGGCAACGCCCCTTGACGATGACTCAATTCAATTCTGGGTACAAGACAACGGCAATGGCATCACCCTTGAAGATCAAGGCAAGCTCTTTGCCGAATTCAGTCGCATAGATACCGAACGTGCTAAAGGGCATGGCCTCGGCCTCTCCATCGTCAAACGTATCATCCAGCGTCTCGGCGGCGAAGTTGGTGTGGAAAGCCAGATAGGGCACGGCAGCAAGTTCTATTTTACCTTGCCAAGGGGGTCAGGTACTGAGTATTTGCCATGAAAGATGAATGGACTGCTACATGGGGACATGCATTAGCCTTGGCTGGATGTGAAGCATGTGATTGGGTCTATTTGCTGTCCCCCGGCAAGCTGCCCTTAACCTGTCCCCACTGTGGCCGAGCTAAATTAGAGGCCATGGACGAGACTGAAGATTCACCCATCTACACCCATCCACCTGAACTTCTCCTCCCCTTTACCGTCCCTCAATTAGCCCTGGAAAGTCAGATGAAAGAGTTCGCTGGCAACATCTGGTTTGCGCCCTCTGATTTGCGGGCGGACAGTTTGAGCGGCCGTTTGCAGCCCATTTATATGCCTATGTGGTTAGTGGATGCGGATGTGCAAGCCCGGTGGCAAGCCGACGTAGGTTTTAACTATCAAGTCGTTAGCCATCGAGAGAAGAATGTAAACGGCCGTTGGCAATCGCAAGAAGTACAAAAAACCAAAGTACGTTGGGAGCCTCGTGTGGGCACATTGACGCGCCGCTACAACAACACCGTTGCCCCTGCCCTGGAAGATCATCAGGAAATGATGGCTCGACTAGGTCAGTATGATCGCCGCAAAGCGCAGCCCTATCAAGCTGTTGACGATGCGTTGGTGCGTTTGCCCAACCGCCCGCCCGATGATGCCTGGTCGGAAGCAACGGCCGTTCTGCATGACATCGCTGGCGACGACTGCCGCCGTGCTGCTAATGGTGATCATGTGCGTGATTTCAAATGGTCAGCGAATTTCACTGGGCAAAACTGGACACAATTGCTGCTGCCCCTCTATACCACTTATTATCTGGATGATGACAACCAGCCACAAGTGTTACTGGTGAATGGGCAAACAGGGATGTTAAACGGCCGTAGACGGGCCTCCATGAAGCGGGCCTTCCGCACTGCTGGCATCATAGCCATCATCGCTATATTTCTCTTTTTGGTGGGACTCGTCTTGAGTTATGTGATAGACGGTACACAAGCAGTTGGGGAAACGGGCGTTTCCCTCTCCTTCTTTGCTCTCCTCGCCTCCCTTCTTCCCATTATCTACGTCTGGCACTTTAATCGGTCAAATTAACTTTTCTCACCCCTTGCCGCCAATTTCAAATTGCCTCTTGCTTTCGAGTCAATTACCAAACGTTCCTTTTGGAACGGTTTTGGGATCGCTGGTGGATCGCTGGCTGAGTATCCTGTGTTTATTGGTAAACACCGACGAGGAATACAGGAGATAGAGAAATGAAGCAACAAAACATCAAAATAACACGAAAACCAGGACGCGCTTAGACAGATTCATTAAGAGAGAACCCATAAGGAACATCAATGATGGCAAAGAATTTTACACAGATAGTAGATGAGTTAAAGAACCGCACATTAGCTGGAGCTGGTGAAACAGACGCAGCCTTGCGACAAGAGATAGCAGCTTATGCAGCAGCACCGGCCCCTGGCAACCAAGCAATTCCCCGCAACATCCTACCCTATATTAGCAAAGTCGCCATGCACTCTTACAAAGTGACAGATATGGACATCAACCAACTCAAGGCGGCGGGTTACAGCGAAGATGAACTATATGAACTGACAGTCAGCGCCGCTTTTGGCGCTGGTCTAGCCCGTCTCAATCATGGCCTAGCCCTGTTAGACGATCAAGAATAATTATCCAATTACTCAAAGGACTCCTCTCATGCGCTTACAAATTATTGAAAACGGACTTTCTCCCCTACAAAAGCTACAAATGGCTATTATACGTCAGGTGATGGCTGGACATGTTCCTGGCCCAATCCCCACCTTGTCTTATCGGGCCAATTTTTTTGGCAAGCAGTTCAATGACTGTGTGCAAATGTCACTGCGTGAGGCCACTGAGTGGCACAAATCGGAAACCGAATTATTTGCGGCTTTTGTTTCCTACAATAATACTTGTCAATTTTGTTATACAGCCCATACGGCCGTTACCCTCAAAGGCACTGACCCCCAAACCGTCCAAGCCGTCTTCAACAATTGGCGTACCGCTCCTGTCAACGAAAAAGTCCGAGCCACATTGGGATTCTTGGAAAAATTAACCCGTACCCCAAACACTATGTGCCCTGAAGACCTCCAAGCCATGAAAGACGCGGGTGTCAGCAAGCGCGGCATCGAAGAAGCTATCTACATCTGTTTTGTCTTTTGCACCATCAATCGTCTCGCCAATACCTTTGATTTTGAACTAGCCAATGAAAAGAGCCTCAATCGTGTCGGCTTTGTCCTCTACAATATGGGCTATGGTATTGGTGTCTTGCCCGGTTAATATCTAGGAATGGGATAGGTTTTTTGCCTGTCTCATTCTTTTTTCGTGTCACACTGTACGGCAAACGGCCGTTTCCCCCACAGCTCCCCCACATTCCTCCACCTAAAGCAAAACTGTAAGATTATTCACCTAAGATTACACAATAGCTGTCAACAGGTTTACTTGACAATGACTTTCATTACCCGTTAGCATTTAGTATCACCGTACTACTTCATCATAGCTGCAAATAGCATCCTTTCTGTTCATCACATCTAGCACAGCACTTCAGAAAGTCATCTGTACCGTCCAGGTTGTATTATTATAAATACCTTCAATTTACTTTGAGATAGCTACTCCTCACACTGGCACAGTCTATACCCGGATTAGCATGTATTGGAAATCTAAGAAGGTGGCACATTTTTTTACATTCACGGCATCTGCCCCATAGCGTAAACTCCGTATTGGTATGCGACGCACCCTACCCTTTGTCCTCGGGATCATATCCCCTCTTTTGTTTGCCACAACTGAATATGACAGCAGAGGCCACTATGTGGCCTTTTTGGCGATTAGAGTTTGACACTTAAAGATGGCAGCCGCCCATCTTGCCTTGTCATTCTCTTGTCATTTATTGGAATAACTCAAAACCGGAGGATCATCATGAAACAGTTTAATCGTATTCTTGTCGCTTTGCTTCTTGCTTTTGCTATTGTTTTGCTACCATCATGGCAAGCCCAAGCCAGTGATGCCCAAGCAACGGCCGTTGCTGAAGGCATAGCCAGCTTAATTTCCCCTTTAGATGATCTTAGCAACTTGGCCGAGTTAAATCAGGCCATTCCCGGTACCAGTACCAATTTCGTTGAAGAACTGCAATATGGGCAGCTCTTCAACAACACTTTAGGCGCGGCTTTAGCCAATCCAGGCAATTTTAATACACTAACAGAACTCCAAGCAGCCATTGAAGGTGCTGATCTTGACCCTGGCGATCCCGGTTATAGCGGCGTGACTATCGCCTTTGATAATGTTGTCGTGGCCCCCAATCCAGGCGACAACACTCTCATTGATGCCAATTTTGATGTTTCTATGCTGCGTTTAGCCGATCTGCCTGTTTCTCTTTTTGTAGAAACACCTCCAACACAACCAGATCAGCTTATCTCCGGTGGCACACTGGCTGTCACCACAACCCTCACCACCAATTTTGCTTTCCAATTGGATACGGATCTCCTCACAGCCAATCCACCAGACCCCACCAATGCCTTTTACCTGACCCAAGCACCAACCCTCCTATTCCGGGTAGAGACAGATGGGGCTGTGACGGCCTTCGACGGCCGTTTCGGCTTCACCGAAGTCACAGTTACAGGCACGGGGCAGATGGATATTGGCTTAGGTGTTGTTATAAATGATCCTGATGGAAACGGCCGTATCACCCGCGAAGAATGGGAAACCACTGCCCTCATTGATCTCATGTCCGCTGCCCTACAAGACCAACCCGGCACCGACCTCAGCCTCATTCTTAATCTAGACACCACCCTTACCACTGCCACATCTGATGGTCAGGTTTCCCTGATAGACGACAACCTCGCCAATGGCATCAACGCTCCCACTTACTCCCTCGCTATCCTCGAAAAATTTCTTCATATCACCCCGGCCGATGCCCTTGGCTCCCTCAATCAATTAGCTGGCGCCCTCCTCGCCACTCAAGCCACAGGCGATATGCCCCTCCCCTTCTTACAAGAAAACCTAAGCGACATATTCGACTTCGCCGACCCACTCATCCAATTCCTTCATCAACAAGGGGATGCGGCCGTTCTCTGTGGCACACAGGAAGGCAATCCACCCTTCGGCGACATTACCTATATGCAATCAGGCCCCATCTTCTGCCGTGCCATCACCTTCGCCAACCCCACCAGCGTCACCTGGAGCATGAACAACGGCACGCCGGGAGCCAACACCAGCGGGGGCAATGCGCTGGCCACTGTTGGCACTAACCCTACAGCCTCAGCCACCTTCACCTACAATGGCCCCGGTCAACCCGATATCCAAGTGCAATTTACCGATCCTGACGGAATCACTCATACCGTTGAACCGATCTTCCTCACAGCCCAACAACTCGCAACCAAACTTGAAGAGTTAGGTGGTTTCGCTGCCATTACACCCGTTTACGAACCCGGTATCGACAGTCTGACCTACCACCTCCAAGCTTCTATCGCCACCGAGCCAATGACCAGCACTTTAGACTTTGGCAATCAGCTACAAGACGCTACCAGTCTCTTTGGACTCAATCCAACCGATAATGCCCTCGTCTTCGTTCAGCCAGCCAATGCCGCTCTAGACCTCACCTTCGGCGTGATGCTTATAGATGATATAAACCAGATTGAACCTGGTGGTGATGTCACGGATCGTTTCTTCCTCCAAGTTCGTAATGGGGCCGGGGAACATGAATTTACGGCCAATGCTGGTGTCAGCATCAGCCAATTTGGCCTAGAAGGCCGACTCGGCTTCTTAGAAGTCTTGGTACAAGGGCGCAACGGTACAGACATATTCAGCCTCAGCACCCCTAATCCAGACCAACCCATGATAGCCGTTGACGTAACCGCTCCTGGTTTTACCGCCGGAGGCATAAACGTCCCCGATGCCTCCCGCCTCAACACGCTCATCGGCGATCTCGGCACTTTAGTTTCAGCCGAATGTCATGCCACTCTCACCGCAAATTTGGAGGCCACTGCTCAAGCAGGCAACAATACCGAACTCGCTTCCGGCGGCATAGACATCCTGTGGAACGATGTATTTGGCATGGACTGCCTCCCCAATGAGGCCAATTTAAGCATTACGCCCTTCACTGACTTCCAACACAGTCTCCAAGTGTTCGATATAGATCCCAGCAATCCCATGGCCTTGCTCAGCCAAATTTTGGATAATTTAGACACACTTACCTTGGCCCTAGATGGCCTCAGTGGTGCCAGCAATGGTCTCGGCTTCTTAGACTCACGCCTGCCACTGGCCTCTAGCACCCCGCGTGATCTTCTCACCCAGCTAGATACCCTGCATGATACCATTAACGACTTACGAACCAATCCACCAGAGAGCCTACAAACATTAGAGACAGCTCTCGAAAACGAGTTAGGACTTCCCGCAGAAGCCTTGGCATTGGGTCTAGAAAATACAACACCGGGCCCCGACCCCGCCACGCTCACCATTCAGCTAGGCTATGAGAACACAGATATTATTTCCGAAACTTTGAATTTCGACCTGGGCGATTCACTACCCGACCTGGTTGGTTTAGAGTCTAACTCCACTTTTACCCTGGACTATGGCGCACATGCACAGCTAAACATTGGTATTCCTCTAGAAACTAACTTCGATCCTGGTCAAATATACATTGCCGACACAACAGGCATTAGCTTAACGGCCGGTTTAGACAGCGACAATATCAGCCTCAGTGCCAATGTTGGCCCTCTTACCTTAGATATTAGCGGCGAAGGGCGCGTTGATACCCAATTAACATTGGCTGTCACCAACGATCTACCCTTAGCCAATATAGGCGATTTAGCCAATAATGTGTCAGTTGACCTGACTGGCCCAACCTCCATGAACACTTGTGGCACCATTGACGGCACACCCATTCAAGGTGACGCTTGTGCCCGATTCGATGCCACCTTAGAAGGTGTTGGCGATTTGGGAGAAATTGGCTTTTATGCGCCAGATGTGGCTGACCCCAATGGCTGGCAGGTTGTTGTACCGGCCACCTTCACCACAACTTTAAGCAGCATTGAGCTTGATTGGGCACTCTTGTTACGAGCCTTGCCCACCATCATGGTCCAAGTAGAAACACAGTTGGAGAATAGCGGCAATAGCGTGCCCTTTATCGGCGAAAGCCTGGATGCAGGGGCCGATGTGGTGGGTGCCATCAACAGCAATCTTATCACCCCTCTAAACAGCTTTGTCCTTTCGGTTACCAATCCGATTGAATTGCAAACAGGTATACAAGATTTAGTTTTTGATGCCCTCTCTGGTGGCTTACTCGCTGCCGGGAACCCTGAGTTAAAAGCGGGTATGGATTCATTGCTACTGGATCAAGACCTGAATGGTCTTGTCAATGAGGATGACATCGACGTCTTCTGTGGTAGTGGTGGAACGGAAGTAGAATGTAGCAGTTATGGCGGCACACTCTTAGACCTAGATGATGTGCGAGTTAGTTTTTATCTAGGCCAAGGTGTAGAAAATAGCAATGCCAATGTAGGACAGGGCTGCACCACAGGCTGTGAAGTCTTTGCCCGTCAGGATTGGGAGCTAGATTTAGGGCTACCCGGCTTACCGGTACGTAGTCAGGGTGCGCTGGATGTGAGCGCAGGTTGGAAGGTACACTTCGACTTTGGTCTCAGCCGTGATGAAGGCCCTTATATCGTGGCCGATCATGGCAATGAGGAGGAGTTACAAGTTGGTGCCAGTATAACACTTGGTGAACCAGATAATGGTTGTGATCATATATTCAACTTATGGCCGACAGAGATACAATGGCCTACAGTCAGCACCTATACGACAGAGCGCTGTCTTTCGGGCACATTAGGCTTTTTACAGGCTACGTTCGATGATGGTAATGAAGATGGTGGTGATGATAGCAATGATCCCTCAGCCCTCTCGCTAGGGACCTCTTTGGATATTCAAGGCGGCAATGCTAACGGCCGTATTCCCTTCGCCCAAATTGGTAGTGGCAGCATAGACTTAAACTTCGTCGCCAATGCCAATCTTGATCTACGCTTCCGCACTGGCTTTAGCGAGGCCGCTCTGGGTGATCGAGCCGGGCAGCTACCTAGCGTCGTTGGCTCCTTCCATCTTGATTGGGGACTAGGCACCACTGTCCCAGCCCACCCCCCCGACATTGCTTTCGCTAACCTCTTCCTCGATGTGGGTGGTTTCGTCAGCGACTTCACCGGCCCCATTGTTGAGGAAGTCCAAAGCGTCACCTCACCCCTAAAACCAGTCATTGATGCCTTCCAAGCTCCCCTACCTGGCCTATCTGACCTGGCCGAATTAGTAGGGCAGCCACCCATATCTTTGCGCTCCATTGCCGAAACAGTGGCCGGAAATGATGTAGACTTCACTCTGATTGACCGCGTTTTTGCTGTCATCCAATTTGTCAACGACCTACCAACTGACACCAATCTCTTCATCGAGTTAGGTAATCCCTTGCTCACCAGCAAACAGGCTGACAGTCTGCAAGTCGCACGCGCGCCTGGCTCCTTCTCCGTCAATCCAGATTTAGCCATGGGCGCACCCCTCACGCCGGATCAGGCCAGCTCATTGGTCACAAATCCCAGCGGCGGCGGCGAGCTAATGACTCTGTGGTCTGTTGACATCCCAGATGAAGAAGCCATGGGTGTTAGCTTCCCCTTCATGGATGACGCTGGGGATATCTTCGCCTTTTTAATGGGTCAAGATATTACCCTCATTCGCTTTGATGCAGGCACATTGCGGGCCACAGCCTCAGTCGAACATAAATTCCCCCCCATCTTCGTCGGCCCCGTACCTATTTCTATTGGCCTCTACGGAGCCGCTACCATTGAAGGGCGTTTTGCCATGGGGTATGACACTTCTGGTTTACGCAAAGTCATTGAGGGAGAAAGTCTTGGGCACCTCATGAACGGCATTTTTATTGATGATCTAGACAGCAACGGTGTGGATGTGCCGGAAATCAAGCTCATTGGCACGATTGCGGCTTCAGCTTCTGTCGATGTCTTTGTGGCTGAAGCTGGTGTACGCGGCGGCATCGAATTGACGATTCGGGCTAATTTGGATGACCGACCCGATCCCGACGGCAAGCTGCGGATTGAGGAAATCTTCGATAAGATCAGCAATCCCATCTGTCTTTTTGAATACTCTGGCAATCTGGATGCCTTTATTGAAGCCTTTGCCGAAGTGGGTGTCTGTCCTTTCTGTGCTGAATTCTCTTTTGAGATTATTCGTGTCACGCTGTTAGACTTCTCAGCCTCTTGTGACCTCGGCGAGCCTGACCTTTGGGACGCTGATGGTACAACGCTGATTTTGAAGATGGGGCGTCACACAAACGGCCGTAATATCGCTCTCGATGTCATCAATGAAAAGTTCATCGTCAGGCAGTTAAGCAATACTTTACCCGGCACCTTCTCCATCGAAGCCTTTGGTGTTTATCAGGAAGCTTGCTGTTTCACCGATATCCTGGCTTATGGTGATGAAGGTAACGATACCATTTCCCTAGACCCTGGTGCCGATGTAGATGGCAATCCCATCTTCTTCACCGCGCCTGCTGTCCTCTACGGCGGTACAGGCAATGATCGTTTAACGAGTGGACAGGGCAATGACACGTTATGCGGCGGTAGTGCTAATGATAATCTCAATGCGGGCAGTGGTAATGACACTGTGTATGGCGATCAAAATGACACCATGACCTGTGATGAGCCGGGAGCAACCAGCGACGATGTTTTCGAGGGGGATGATGTCCTTAGCGGTGGTCTAGGTACGGACACCTTGCATGGTGGTGATGGTAATGATGTGGCCACAGGTGGACCCGGCGCTGATACCATCTACGGTAATGAAGGGAATGATTCGCTTTCGGGCGGCCCCAGTGGTGATTCCGGCGACCTCAAGCTACAAGCTGAACGCCTCCTATACACGCCAGTCCCCGATCTGGGCGATACCATCTATGGTGGGACAGGTGATGATACTATATCTGGCCATCAGGGTGATGACTTGCTTTATGGAGATGAAGCTGTTGTCTGTGATGATGCAGGTGCTAATAATGGCGGTGCTGACCAAATCTTTGGCGGCGTTGGTGATGACAGTATTTGGGGTGGTTATGGTGATGATGACCTGCATGGCGATGCTGATGACGACACAGTTTGCGGCAATGCAGGCGACGATGTGGTAGATGGTGACGACGATGATGCCAGCACCCCAGATGGTGCTGATCACCTCTTTGGTGGTGCCGGACATGATCTGCTCTTGGGTCGCGGTGGCAATGATGATTTGCACGGTCAAGCTGATGGGGATGATCTCTTTGGCGGGGATGGGCGCGACCTGCTTTATGGGGATGGCGGCCCAGATATTCTACTGGGTGATAGCGGCCAGCTATTAGACCATACGGCTGGTGATCACAATGGCAGCCATGATGATGTGTTGGATTTGGTGTTGGCTGGCAATGAAACGGCCGTTGGCACAGCCATCTCCTCTTGTACGCTTCCAGTCAGTGGCACAGGCAACGCCGACTGCTTATTTGGTGGTGATGGCAATGACTTTATCTTCGGCGAAGGCGGTCACGACAAATTGTATGGGGAGGCCCATAATGATTACATGGACGGCAATGCTGGCGACGACTATATGGAAGGCAACGACCATGATGACACCATGCGTGGCGGGCAGGACAATGACACCATGCACGGCAACAGTGGCAACGACACCATGTATGGTGACAGCGGCAACGACCTGATGTATGGCAATGCCCATGATGACATTATGCGCGGCGGCACTGGCGAAGACATCATGTATGGCAATGCTGACCAAGACATCATGTACGGCGATGCCGACGCTGATGACATGTTCGGCAACAGCGGCCAAGATACCATGTATGGCAATGCGGGTGATGACTACATGGAAGGCAATGAAGATCATGACACCATGTTTGGTGGCCCTGATCAAGATGACATGATTGGCGGTAGTGCCACCGCCCTCACTGATGATACTGATGATGAAATGCACGGCAACGAAGACCATGATGTGATGGTGGGCGACAATGCTACCATCACTCGACCCGGCGGCATCAACCCGCCTGATGGCGCTGTGCTGCGTACCGTCATCCTGCATGACCTCAGCTTCGGCAACAGCAGTACCAATCTGGCTGGCCCCGATGTCATGAACGGCAACGAAGGCAATGACCGAATGTATGGTCAGGGCGAAAATGACATCATGCACGGCAATGAGAATGATGACTACATGGAGGGTAACGGCGGTGATGACAATATGCACGGCGATGCCCAACAAGATGACATGATTGGCGGCACGTCGCAGGAGATGGGAGGCACGCCCGATGGTAGTGACACCATTTATGGCGACAGTGATTATGATGTCATTTTGGGTGATAATGCTGCGATTGAACGGCCGATTGCCAATGGTCAATGGATTATTAACACCTTCAATAATGCCGTTAGCCGGAACATTACTTTGTTCGATGTGGAAACAGTCGGCAGCAGCCCACCAGCAATTGCCAGTGGTGGTGATCTCCTCTTTGGCGGCGCAGAAGATGATCTGATGTTTGGACAGGGCAATGCTGATGATGCCGATGATGACAACGATGGCCTCATCAACGAAGACCCAGTAGATGGCCTTGATAATGATGGTGATGGCAGCACTGATGAGGATGCTGGCGGCGACTTCATGCATGGCAATGACGGTGAAGATTACATGGAAGGCAATTACGGCTCCGACTGGATGTTTGGCGATGCTGGCAATGATGACATGATCGGTGGCACGGGTCGTATCAATGGTGATCCGGCCACAGGCACAAACGGCCGTCTGGACAAAGGCGACTGGATGTTCGGTGGCACTGGTTATGATGTGCTAGCAGGTGACAATGCCCTGCTGGCCCGCACCCTGGTCAATGGCGAATGGCAAAACAACACCTACAATGGCAGCATCCAACATGAAGCCCGCATTTTGCTGGACATTGATTCGCCGGATACGGCCGTTGTCAGTGGCCCCGACACCATGTATGGCAATGAACAAGATGACCTGATGTATGGTCAGGGCGACGATGATACTATGTTTGGTAATGAGGGTGATGACTTCATGGAAGGCAACGCCCACAGTGACACTATGCAGGGGAATGAAGACCAAGATGATATGATCGGCGGTACCGTGGAAGCTGGCCTCACCGATGAAGGTGACTTCATGTACGGCGGCGATCATGGTGATGTGCTGTTGGGTGATAATGGCACCATTGGACGGCCATTAGACGGCAATGGTCTGTGGCAAATTGACCCCAACACGGGCGACGAGATACGCGATATTCACCTGCTGGATGTAGAAACGACCACCACCCCAGGTGATCCGACCGTGAGCGGCAGTGATTTGATGTATGGTGACGCAGGGCGTGACTATATGTTTGGCCAGGGCAATGATGCGGTGGATAGTGATGGAGACGGCCGTCACAATGAAGACCCACTTGATGGCCTAGATAATGACCGAGACGGCCGTGAAAGTGCTGATTCCGTCGGCTTTGACTGCCTCGATGGCAGCGACAACGACGATGATGGCCTTGAAGATGGCGATGACCCCGACTGTAGCGCCGCCATTGACGAAGACGGCGGGGGCGACGAAATGCACGGGGGCACGGGTGACGACTACATGGAGGGCAATCACGGCTCCGACTGGATGTTTGGCGACGAAGATGAAGACGACATGATCGGCGGCAACTCTGCTGGCGATGGTCATATCTTCGGCGGCGTGGCCCCCACTAATCTGCTTGATGAGGATGATACAATGCGTGGCGGGGGCGAAGACGACCAGATGATTGGCGACAACGGCACGATTGTGCGACCCACTGATGGCAGCGGCTTGTGGCAATATCTGGATGGTTATGGCTTCCACATCGCTGTCCGTGTAGTAGGTATGGACCAAATTCCTGAAGATATAGGGGCCTTTGGCAACGACCATATGCGCGGCGATGATGGTCACGACGAGATGTACGGCCAACTGGGTGCTGACTATATGGAAGGCAACGATGGCGAAGATGCCATTGTTGGCGACTTGGGCCTCATTACCAGCAATGTTGAAGACGGCTCACGTGAAGAGCTGATTGACATTCCCGCCCCCTTCCTGGAAGATGTCATCTACCCCGAAGGCAGCCTCTATCGTCTCGTAGAGCTATATGCTTATGAGGACGGCGCTGGCGCAGAGTGGAATGACACCATGCTAGGTGGGGCAGATAATGACAGTATTCATGGTGGGGCAGGACATGATCTAGCCAATGGTAATGGCGCAGAAGACCATATCTTTGGTGGTGATGGCCATGATGCACTGTGGGGCGGCGAAGGGCATGATCACCTCTGGGGTGGTTATGGTGATGACCATCTTGATGTGAAACCTCGTCCAGGACACCCAGGCCCACCGCTCAATACACTCCAGACGACTGATACGCTGCAAAGCAAAACATCAACCAAATATCTAGGCAAACTGATTCTCAGTGGCCCTCCTAAACCACCACAAGGCCCACCTTTTCCGCCGCCTGGCCCACCGAATCCCCGACCAGGCCCACCAGGAACAGACCCTGAGTCAACAGATCCACCAGAGTGGTTTACCTATGCGGGTGATGAGAATTATGAAGACATGGATGTCATCTATGGTGGCTGGGATCAGGATGCCATGCAAGCCAATGTGGGTCAACCAGGCCCCCGACCCGGTGATCGTCTCATGGATTGGGTAGGCGCTTATAATGTCTATTACACTTGTCCTGGGGCTTATGGGGAAGGGGTCATTACCCGCATGATCAGTCCACATTTGATCGAGTATTTACAACTATTGTCTGCGGCGGACGGCGCGTTGGACACCATGAGCTATGATACGTCTGGTTTCCGTGAATTGGCCATAGTCTTCCCTTACGAGGCAAGAGAAAATTCCCATCCACCACATCCAGATCATCCAGGGCATTTTACTTGTAATTAGCGATTGAATAACGGGGTGATTGCTATTGGCAGTCATCCCTTCATCAGCAAAAGAAGAACAATAAAGCCCCACAACACTTCAATGTTGTGGGGCTTTTTGTCTAGGGATTCTGGTCCGGTGTTGCTGTTGGCGATAGCCTATCTATTATTTCATCTGCCTCCCCATTCGCTGGTAATATTGGCGTCGGTGTCATACGGGGGCCTGTTTCTCTATGTTCCACAGGTGCATTATCTGCACCATCCTGACTGAGGCCAGCGGCCGGGATAGTATCGGGCCAAACACATTATTATCCTCATGGGGACACTCATCCACTGAATTATCTGTATCTACTTGAGCGTAGAGTTGATGTGTGCCGCCCGTAAAGATGTAAGAAGCAATTGGTAGATCCATCGTATACGTTCTAGATGCGCCAACTATCATATCCGCGCCTTGTGGTACTCCCCAGCAAATAGGTGATATAACTCTTAACCGTGCCTAGAATCACCCTCCCTACCCCAATTCATTGAAAAATCTAACATCCGCAGTAAATTCTGCCCTTTGGTACTCCCCAGCAATTATACAGGTAAATTTAACATAAAGTGGAATTTAGCCCTATTCTATTGTACAAAATGGTCTTACAAAGTGGATTACGAGAAGGCCTTTTCAAACAGCGGCACGACTTGCCGCCAGTCATATTTCTGGGCGAATTTCTGGGCAGATTGCCCTAATTCTGCCTGTTTTTGGGGGTGATCTAGGAGGCGGAGAACGGCCGTTGCTATCGCCTCCCCCCCCTCTGCTAATAGTAACTGCTTATCATCCTGCACGGGAAAACCTTCCGCACCGATGGGCGTGCTCACAATCGCCTTACCCATCGCCATAGCTTCAATCAGTTTCAAGCGCGTACCGCTGCCTATGCGGAAAGGCATCACAACCACTTGCGCCCCCGCTAGGTAGGGCTGCACCTGTTCCACCCACCCTGTCACTGTGATACCAGGCATACTCCGCAAACTGGACAGCCGCGCATGAGGCTTTTGTCCTACAATGACCCAAGTGGTAGACGGCCGTTGGGCGCAAACTAACGGCCATACAGCTTCGGCAAACCACAACACAGCATCTATATTGGGTCGGTAATCCATCTTGCCACTAAACACAAGATCATAGGGCAGGGGTGGAACGGGCTGTTGGTAAGCTTGGACATCTATCGAGTTGGGGATGACAGAAATAGCAACACTTCGCTTCGGGAGATTGGGTATTAGAGATTGGAGATGTCTTTTGTCTGCTTCACTGACGGCGACAACAGCATCGGCCGTTTTCATGGCCCAACTCTCAAAACGGCGCAAGCGCTGTACTTGTACCCATGAGTAAGCGGCTGCCAACCAACGGTGTGGCTGGTATAAATCTGTCAATAAATTCCTCTGTTGCAGCTCCGTTTCTGCATTGTGATCATCAAACACAAGCCGCGCCCTACTATCGGCAGCGCGAATCAGCGACATATAACGGGCCAATTCAATGCCTTCCACTTGCACTACATCAAACTGCTTCTGCACCAACAGCCGTTGCAAGGCAGCCTCAAAGGCAGGACTGTACAAACGATGGGCCATATCGGGCAAGCGGCTTCTTATGAGTTGCCATAGGCGGTCCGCCAAGCTGCGTTGCGGCACGGCTACTGTCACAATCTTGCGGCACAAATTTTTCAGCGGAGTGATGGTAGTGGGATCGGCCGTTTGGTTCTCCTCCAAAAAGCTCAGCAAGGTCACCTCATGCCGCTGAGCCAAACCGCGAATGATGTGGAAATTACGTAGGCTCGTGCCCTGCTGCGGTGGGTAAGGAAGTTGGGGTGTTAAAATAAGAATCTTCATGCTTTCTCTATGCCATTGTAAATGAACCGCCTAAACTGGCAAAATCTGTTTCCCATCCCAAAAGCCGACCAGTTTTTAGCCAGATTGTAACGATATCGTCACGGTTGCAGCTGGAAGGAACCCTAGAGTGCAAACGATATTATCTCGCTTGCATTTGAGTTTGGCTTTTTAGGGAAATTTGCACCTCTGTAGCTGGTCTAGTGGTGCGCCAAACACCTATTGACGGATAAGACAGCGCGGCGCACCTTGCAGAAGCTATCGCTTCTGTCTGACAATAGAAGTTTGTCAGAGTGCTAGCAGATTCTTTAGCGGCGATTGTTTGGGTCGACCCCGCTTCTTCTGTGGTAACCTCTCTGGCAGTAGGTTGGCTTCACGTCTCCAAAAGCGTTCTCAAATCTGGGGTTTTGTTTTGTCTATCCTATATTCCGCACCGGAAATTGAGTAAATAACAATTTTGAATTGAGGGGTTAAAAAGCTTCAAAATCTTCAATCTGACAGGTGTTAGGTTGAGTACTTGGCGAGATACAATCTCAGTACCAACTCTGATGATGAGTAAATCAACGCCCTCAAATATTTGTGCAACCCGCCGCATGGTAACCTTTTGGGTTGGTTTGCCCGTCTGATGAGGAATCGTTTCATCTTGTTGGACTAGTGCTAAGCGAATTTCTCGTTCAGCCAGAGCATAGATTAACAAAGCTAAGCCCATTATCATGATCATGGCCATCATACGTACCGGACTCTTGAGGAAGAGGCTATCAGCAAAGAACATGGGGTCTTTGAGGAAGCGAAAACCGCGCTCAACTGAACTGCTTTGCTCCTTGTAACAAGACAAGAGTTGCTGGTTGGGTAGTCTCTCTTCATCCAGAATATTAGTCGCTAGGATAAAGCGTCCTAACCATTGAGCTTTTTCAGTCACCATAGCTTCATCAACACTCAGGTCTCCTTGAATCTGCCAGCCAATCACCTCCGGAAGCTGGCCCCGAGCAGGCCGACCCCGCCGCTTGTGTTTTGTGATGGGTGCCACTTGGGCTGCGAGGAGCCACCAACGCAATTGACCTGA
Source organism: Promineifilaceae bacterium (SeqCode) (assembly GCA_965223555.1). Lineage (GTDB taxonomy): Bacteria > Chloroflexota > Anaerolineae > Promineifilales > Promineifilaceae > CBDCWU01. The sequence continues at coordinate 365,716 of CBDCWU010000004.1, read as the reverse complement.
GAATTTCTGCAAAGCGGCTTGGGCATCCTCCTGACAGGAAAATCGTATCCGACATAATTTGTGCCACTCTGTCTCGATAGCCTTTTGCTGTTTAGTGATACGACGGCGTAGCTGTTTTTCCTCGCGCTCGTGCGCTTGTTTTGAGTAGACTAGCAACCAGCGTTGTTTGATATGCCCATACCAGGTGCCTATGGGGTAAAGGCGATAGCCCTGACCCAGTTCCTCCATATCTTCAATGGCTACAATCGAGATAAGTTCTTTGGCTTGTTTGATAGTTTCAGGCACACGTGTTACCCACCCCATCTGTTGCCATGTTTGCAGATTTTCCTGACTATAGCCACCACTGTCCATGATGAACCACGGTGGTGGTTCCCCTGCTGTTAGTTGCTCACAATAGGCCGTGACTGTCTTCTGGAAACTCTGCTTATCATTGCTGTTGCCATCTAGCACTTCCAGCCACAGCGGCAGGGCTGATGCTTGGCTGGTTATCAAATTGACAACCACTTGCTTTAAGTCGGGTCGTTGCTCTTTTGAATATCCCTGTTTGATGGCGACGGCTCCGTACACCTCCGTCATCCGCTGCGCATAGGCTGAGTCATACTCTCCCTGCAACATGAAACTACTGCTATCTAGATGCACATATTCTGGCTTGATGCCATACTCTTGTAAGGCTTCGGCTGCTATACGAGCAAACAATTCTGTGACCCCCATCTGTTGTATCTCGTCCAAGGCTCGTCCCAGGGTATCATCGTTGAAATCCTCTGCTTGCAGTCCTTCTCCTATCAACAAATCTACTGGCTTGTTTTTCATATATTCGGGCATCAAATACAGGGCTCGGCCGCTTAGACCGAGGGCATTTAACACCATGGCCTTTGTTGCCTGTCCACAACTCACCTTACGGTCGGTTGGTGATGGCAGTGACCCATCGATGATGTTGACTAAGTTGATTCGCTCGCATATCCCTGCCACTATTCCCAGATGATCCAATCTTTGTGTTTCGTATTCATAGGCTTGTTCTGTCATACAGACAAGCTTATCCCTGACCCTATCTCTTGCATAATTTTATTCTTCAATCTCTAACACTAGGTTTGCAGATTATATTGACATAACGAGATATAGGTAAAAAAGTACATTTATAATGAAATAGTGGCAGCATAGCCCACCTTGAGGTAGAAGATGGTTGACCAAAACTACTCTACCCAAGAGGTGAACTATGCGGTTGCCAATAGTATGTCTAGACCAACGATTGCGCTACTATCTGAACCTGTTTAGAGGCTGCTTTAGCCAACCACAGTACAAGTATTTCGTGACCATACTGCTGGGGTTGATGCTGTGCCAAAGCGGACGAAGCTTGTCGGGATTGATGCGGCAGGTCAACAGTAGGGTCAGCCTATCGGGAGCGAGTCGATTTATGGGGCAAGCCCCCTGGCAAGCAGAGGACTTGGCCCGGACATGGCAAAAGCATTTTCAGCAAGAGATGGCCGTGCAGGTAAGAGCCGCACATGCCCGATTACGCCGTCGGCAGAAAAAGAAACGAGGACGACCTAAGAAAACCGTAGTGACAGGTTATTTGATAGGGGACGACTCGACGATGAGTAAACGGCGTGGCAAAAAGATGGGCGGCTTGGGACGACACTACTCGGGTAGCGAGAAGAAAACAGTCACTGGGCATAGCTTAGTGCAAGGGTTATATCTCTTGTTGGGTCGGCGTTGTCCCTTGGCACCCAAAATGTATCGACAACAGGCTGTTTGTAAAGCAGAAGGGGTGACTTTTGCTAGCAAAGTGGACATCATGGCCGAGATGATCAGCAGTTTTGAGCCGATGGTCGGTACATTGACACATGTCCTGTTGGATAGCTGGTACACTTCCAAGCGCATCTGGAAAGTGGCTCGTGAGCGCGGGTTTCTCATCACCAGTGGCTTGCGTTGCAATCGGTCGTTGCGTATTGAAGACCCTGAGACAGAGAAAGGTTGGTATTGGCAACGGATAGATGAGTATGCGACCACTTTATCTGAAGCTGATTGGCAGTTGGTAACCTGGCCTAGCCAACAGGGGCAGCGTCAAGTCTATGTCCATGTGGTCTCCACTCGTATTAAGAAGTTGTATCGTTGCCAACTGGTCATTGCTCGTGGGCTGTGGCAAGATGATGAAGAGGAAAAGACTATGTATTGGGCTTCTTCTGACCTGACTGCTGACTTGGATACCTTGCTGTCTCATATTGCCACCCGCTGGGATGTGGAAGTTCTCTTTGCTGATACCAAGGAACTACTGGGTTTGGACCACTATCAACTGATGTCAGCTAAGGCCATTCTCCGCTTCTGGACGCTGGTCATGCTGGCCTACACCTTTTTGGACCAGGAACGTGACCGTTATCAAAGACAAAGTGACCAGCATATTACTATTGGTGATGCCTGGCGGCAGGTTCAGCGTATTCATTGGCGTCATTTCATTGATTGGATTCATCAGCGTTTTCGCTTTGGCCTCGAGCCTGCCGACTTATACCTGGTACTCACCGGAGCGAGCCTCTGAGCGATTTCTGCAAAGATAGTGTCTAAATTTCCCTGCGGAATGTAGGGTCTATGCTTTACATTCAAACTTATTCTTCCGTCATGCAACCTTCGGAAGCCGATTTCACATTCTTGATATATTTGTTCAGCGTGCCACGCGTAGCTTTGTAAGCAGGGGCCGCCCAAGCCTCACGCCAGGCCCATGGCTTATGACATACATCACTTTACCCTCCATCTTCACTGGGGCTTAGCCTATTACTATTTTTGTCGTCCGCATCAATCCTTGACCATCCCTATTCGCGTCTCTAGCCAATACCGATACCGTACCCCAGCCATGGCCGCCAAAGGCGATTTAAGAACGGCCGTTTTCGAGAAAATAGCTGCTGAGCGACTAATTCTGCTCAAATTGACTCCTCATTCGTTCGTGAGTGCTATATGATTTTCATCTAGTGTTTTCTTGCCTGCCACCAAATCCCGGTTGTCAACAACTGCTCAGATGGTGATTGGGGATTTTGCATAGCACGAACTATATGGTTGCCTTGACTGGCGGCAGCTGTACTATCTTTGGCCATGAAGGGCAAGTAGAGGTTATAGCTTGGTGGTGGCTCAATGGCTTGGGTGATGACAATGGTGTGAACGGCCGTTACACTGCTAAATCCGTTTGTGGCGGTCACATTGATGACCTTGGTGCCAGTAGTAGCCCAACTATAGCTAATGGAATCAGTAAGACTAAGGCGGAGTTGATTACTGCCCGTTTGTTCATCGGCCGTCCAGGTGAAGGTGAGGGGGAGGGTGGTGGAGATAGGCAACACATCGGCATTGAAGGTGTAGGTTGTGTTGGTGAAGCCTGTGGTGGCGCCAGTAAGGATAACGGCCGTTGGCGCAACATCTGGCACCAGAGGCAGCTCAAACTGAGCCAACACAGGATCATGATCAGAAGCACGGTGGCTGGCATCAAATTCTGCATTAACGTGTACCACATCCACTACTGCACTTGTTGCCAAGCTGCTTGATGCCAAAATGTGATCTAATATTTGTGAATTGCCATCAAAAATAAAGGTATACTGTTCAGTAGCGGGCAGCGTGTCCATCAAATTGGTCAAGACACCATCTTGTAAGGTTGCCAGCGGCGGTGAGAATTGGAAATCATTCAAGTCGCCCAGGACAATCACATTGGCATTGGGGTCAATCGCTAGAATGTCAGCCACAAAGTCATGAACAACTTGTGCTTGCTGCAAACGCTGCACTTCTGAGTTAAGTACAGGCGGCTGTGTGGCGCCAAAGAGAGGATCATCTCCACCTTTGGAGTTGAAATGATTGACAGCCACAAATACCTTTTGGTTATTAAAAATGAACTCACCTGCTAGGGGCTTACGGCTATCGGTGAAAGCAATATTGGTTGGTTCGATACGGCCAGGGCTGTAGGTTAGCTCCACGCCAGATGTACCGAGTTGAGGTGTGGTGGATGTGGTGGCATCGCCGCCAGGACGGTCTACGAAGGTGACACGGGCTGGTTGGAAGAGAAAACCGACGCGGATGTTGCTGCCTGGTTGGCCACCATCCATATTGTCGGCGGGGGCGATGTCTCGGTATTCGTAGGCGGGACCACCTGCGTTGACGATGGCCGTGATGAGTGTGCTGTAGGTGAGGCTAGCATCTGTTGTACCATCATTGGTTGAGCCGGTGTTGTCTTGGATTTCCTGGAGACCAATGATGTCGGGGGCATTGAGATTGTTGACGATGGTGTTAGCTAGACCGGCAAAGGTGCTGTCGCCAGGATCGAGGTTAAGAACATTGTAGGAGGCGACGGTGAGTTGATCGGCCGTGCCAACCAAAGTTGATGTCTCGGAAACAAGACCACCAGGTGTAAGTGGCGGTAATGGTGCCGGATTAAGCAGTTTGAAGTTGCCAAAGCTATAGTCCATGACGCCGGTTACGATGTCTGTGAAGGCATAACCAACTTCGGCGAAGGGTTCGCTGAAGACAATGGCATCATCAATAATAATACGTTCAGGATTGAAGTCGCTCTGGCTGACGACGAGGCCACCGCGGGTATTCAGGCCTGTGGTATTGAGGCCATTGTCAGCCACCATTTGGATTTCCCCAAAACGTTTGCTACCCACAACGAGGCCATCTTCGACTTGAACGAGCATACCTTCCAGACTTTCGTAGAAGTCAATACCGTCGCTGGCGGGGTCGAATGTGCCGAGGCTGTCGTCGTCGATAACACTGTTGGGAGGGGTACGGCCGTTCACACCAATAATCGTTGCCATAGGCAGGACATTGCCCGTAGTAGAAATGACCACAATAGGATTCGATAGCCGGGTGGTGGGCAGATTGCCAGAACCGACGCCACCTGGATAGAATTCATCTACTTGGCCGCTGACGAATACAAAATCACCCACATTGACCCCAGGTGAGCCACCTGTGAAGACATTGATGCCTTCCGAAGTGCTGTCATTGCTGTCAGGGCTGGGATCTTGCATGTAGAAACTGCTGCTACGGACGACGGTAACGATGCCAGGAATGTCTACAAGGTTTAGCCCCTCATAAGGTGAAAAATGACTCTCACCTTGAATATCGTGAATGCGTAGGGAGAGGCTAACCAGGGTCGTGACAGGGATACCCTGGGTGATGGTGGAGTAGTTGGTTGCTTGAATGCCATAGAATTCATTCACAATTTGAGTGATGACATCAGTGGCTGTGACGGCAAAGCGAACATCCACGCTGGCCTGGTTGGGAAGCGAAGGAATTGCCCAATTCACTAAGATATCCGTGTTAGAGACAGTGGTGCTGCCACCATCTAAAGCATAGGCAAAGGTCGCATTGCCAGGCACGACATCGCCAATGATCACCCCTGAGAGATCGTAGCCCAACAGGTTTTTTACGGTGATGGTATAGGTGAACAATTCGCTTGGAGCAACGATACTGGGAGCTGACTTGGTGATGAGGGGTTCATCCAATTGGAGAATCACATCGGCATCATAGCGGGGTTGCAATTTGTAATTGCCGAAGGAGTACCAACCAATACCGCGCAGGGCTTGATATAGGTCTCCATTGGTGGCTACATAGGTGAGATTGTTATCTCTGTCGCCTAAATCATCGGCGCGAGAGGGGCCGCTGCCATCGTCGTGATACCATTCGCTAAAGCCTAGGTTGTCATCGGTGACGGCTGAGCCTTGGAATTCGATAAGAACGCCTTCCCATTGTTCAGAAACGGCCGCATCCGCATCAGCAAAGGAGGCGGTGTCGGTAAGTACGTTTGGTGACAGCGGCATGACAGTGCCTAAGACATGCACAGCCCAGGGGGCATTATCTAGATTCAGTTGTGTAAAGCCAAAGAATTCAGTGACCTGACCAAGAACTTGCACAGATGTACCTTCGGGGGCAGTCAGATTCCCGAAGCCATTGTTGCGAAAGACATCTAAACCACTCCAAGGCCCTCCAGCCGCGTCTTGAATGATCATATGACGAGAAGGGGTATCAATTTCACCTGGCTGGGCCGTGACGTTCCCTTCTGTCCACACAATTTGACCTTCGTAGGGTGAGGCATCGTCAGTGGCAGGATCAGGAACGAATTGAATGTCATGGATGGAAACGAGGGGGTAAACGGCCGTTTCCACCAAATCGCTGTTATTGCTGTCATCATCTCCAGTTGCATCTGTTACAGCCGTCACGCTGTTAGTTAGCACAGTGCCAGCCGCGATACCACCGTCAACAGTAACAATAAGGGTAAAGGAGACGGTCGAATTGGCGGCTATATTGCCCACTGTATAAGTAAGTGTGCCTGTAGCCCCAGGCGTACAAGCAGGGCAGGCCAGGCCGCTATTATCCGAAGCATAAGTCGTATTGAGAGGCAAAACATCGGTGAGAATCACATTGGTAGCAGCAGCGATACCGACATTTTGCAGAGTGATGTCATAAGCCAGTGCGCCGCCGATGATAGCTGCTGCTGGACCTTCCTTATTCACACTCAAGTCGAGAGCGTTGATCTTCACGACCCATTGATCACTATTGTTGCTGGTATCCACTTCACTACTACTGGTGCTGACTGTCAGTGTATTGGTCAGCGCAATATCAAAGGGGGCCGTGTCTGTAATGGCTGCCACTAGGGTGAAGGAGAAGGAATCGGTACTGGATAGCGGGCCAACCGTCCACGTCAGTGATCCTGTTGCCCCCGGTATACAGGCAGGGCAAATCAGGCCGCTGTTGTCAGACAGATAAGAAATATAGCTTGTAGGCAGAGTATCAGTGAGCACCACAGCAAAGGCATCGAGTGCACCACTATTTTCGTAAAGGATAGTGTAGCTAATGGTATTGCCGGGTTGGGCGACTGAGGGTCCGCTCTTGGTGACGGCGACATCAACTGTGGGGCAGTTACTGGCAGTACCAGGGGAGGGAGAGGCTTGAATGTAGGTGTCAGTGTTGCGTGGGCCACCACTGCCATTGGCACAGCGTTGATTGGAGTCAACGGTGCTGTCGCCATTGCTTGCTTCGTTGACTTGGGGTTGCCCTGGATTTAGAAGGGTAAGCAGGCCAGGATCATCGAGATCGTCAGTGTCGTAAACGATGGCATCTAGGAGGTTAGTGGTGGTAACGGCCGTATTGTCTGGAAAACTTGTGGCATCATCAAAATAAAGTGCTGCTGCATCTGCTCCATTTTGAATCAGATTTGTGTCGGGCGACACGTCTAGATCACAATTGGGCACATTAGCAGCATCACCACAGAGGACGAAGTAACCATTGCCATTAGTAAAATGACCGTCTAGATCATAAGCTCGATAAGATTCGTCTGAACTGCCATTAAACAGGACCAGTACCATTCCAGTTAGAGAACTATTGCCACTACCGCCATCATACAGTTCAATAAATTCGGCCGCATCTGTACTATCTTGGTCTGAGTCTAATTCATTGATAATGATTGGATTACCTAATGTCTTAGCTGTATTGGGATTGCTGAAAATGGCCGAGCCGTTGTCAGAAGCGCCTGGCTCAGCAGCCAGAGCTATGGTGCCCATCAGGGCTGACAACAATAGCATAGTGAGCGTTAAACTCAAGACAACTCTTGATAATGATTTCATTTTTTTACTCCTTGTACCTAATTGAACAAGTTGGGTGCTAGCTATGATGCTCTTAAACTGTTTGAGAATGGTGAAGCTGTAGAGTGTTTCGTTTAATAAATAGTAGCAAGTTCCCGCTTTTCGGCAAGACCAGTCTGTTGAAGTCTGTCAACGACGGTAGGGTTGGTTAACGGGCTGGGTGGCGAGGGGGGTGGCAAGGATGAGGGGGAGCAGGATGATAATGAAGAGCCAGAGTGAGGTGTCGTAGCTGCCAAAAAGATCGAAGGTGGCTCCCATAATGAAAGGGCCGAGGCTGCTGGCGGCGACGCCAGCAGTGATGGTGCTGCCGCGTATTTTGCCCAAGTGTAAACGGCCGTAATACCGCACCCACAAGGTGCTTTGCACTGCTCCTAATAAGCCCTGTCCTGAACCCATTAATAAAGCAAAAAGATGGGCTTGGGGCACACTCCTCATGGGCAGCAAAGCAATGACTCCGGCTGTGAGGGCGGTGGCACTAGCACAGGCCAGCCAATTGAGTGGCACTTTATCAGCCAGATAGCCACCGATGATTTGGCTGATAGCCAAGGCAGTAGCCAAGGTGGTGAAACTGGCCGCCGCTACTTGGGCACTAAGACCATGACTTTCGAAGAGAGGAATGATGTTGAAGGTGATGCCCGTGACGATCATGGACCAGGCAACAGTGAGGGCAATGGTGATCCAGTAGGCGCGGGTGCGAATGGCGGCGGGAAGGGTGAAGGAACGGCCGTTGCCCGACACTACCTCACTTTCCACTTTGGCTATCAGCAAACCATCAGGCAACTGTCCCACATCCTCTGGTTGGTTACGGAACAAAGTGGCTAGGAGAGGCAACATGATGAGCCAAATAGTGCTGCCGAGTATGGCATAGGCCCAGCGCCAGCCAACGCTGTTTATAAGGCTCAATATAAGACCGGGTACGAGGCCTACTGCTGCAGCCACAGCTATATTCATGATGCCAGATACACGACCCAAACGATCATGAAACCACATAGCTAAGGTGTTGCCAGCCAATAGGGAGAGCCCACCTTGGCCGAACATACGTAGAAGGAGAAATGCGAAGAAGAGCATGGGCAAACTGCGTACCTGGGATGTGAATAGGCAGGCGAAACCGAAGATAATGACAACGGCCGTCATCGTGCGCCGAATACCCCAACGATCCATCAAAGCCCCGATGTAGGCTTGGGGAATAGAGGCCAGCATTGTGCCCAACATATAAGCCCCTGTTAGCAGGCTGTGGCTCAGATTTAGTTCTTCACGAAAGGAGGGATTGAAGACGGAAACGCCGTAAGTTTGCCCTGGGCTGGTCAAAACCATAGCGATCATGGCGATAGGCAGCATGAGCCAGCCATAGAAGAAGGGCAGGCGGCGGGCAATGGGGTCAGGGATGGCAGTGGGGCGCGGGTGGGATTGCATTAATGGTGCCGATCATCAACTTTTTGTTATGAGGGGAATGGTATGGTTATGTGAGACAATTTGAGTCGTATCAGCAGTTGGTGTACCTGTTAAATCGTAGGTCATGGCGCCATCAATATGGATAGGAACCAGTTCACCCATGGGCAATTGGCCGGGGACGATGACCAGACCGTCAATTTCGGGCGCATCGCGGTAGGAACGTCCGATGCTGACACCATCACCATGCCCTTCCACCAACACAGCTAAGGTGCGTCCCACCTGAGCCTGATTTTTCGCCAGCGAAATCTGCTGTTGCAAAGCCATCAACTCGTCGCGCCGGGCTTCCTTAACCTCTTCTGGCACTTGTGGGGCCACAGTGGCAGATGGGGTGGAGGCTTCATAAGAATAGGTGAATGTCCCCACTCGGTCGAATTCCAGATCACGCACAAATTGCTTCAGGCCAGCAAATTCCTCATCTGTCTCGCCCGGATAGCCAACGATGAAGGTGGTGCGGATAGCGATATCAGGCATAGCTATCCGCAATTTCTCAACAGTGCGGTAGACCCATTCAATATTGGCCGGGCGGCGCATTCGCTTGAGGGTTTGGCGGTGGCCATGTTGTAAGGGGATGTCTAAATAGTTAACGATCTGGGAGGTAGTGGCCATCGTCTCGATCAGTTCATCGGTCACGTAGCCAGGATAAGCATACATGAGACGAATCCAGGGCAGATCAGGGGCTGCGGCACTGATCTGCTTGAGCAGGTGGCTGAGGCCGTTTTTCAGGCCAAGATCATGACCATAGTCGGTGCTGTCTTGGGCAATGAGGATTAGTTCTTGGATCCCGGCAGCTTGCAGGCGCACAGCTTCGGCTACGATGGCCTCAAGGGGTCGACTGACGTGTGTGCCTTTGATTTGGGGGATGGCACAAAAGGCACACGGCCGTCTACAGCCATCTGATATTTTGAGATAGGCACTATGCCCTTGAACGGCCGTGCGTAAAACTCCTCGCTCATCTGTGCCTACTGTCGTGGCCTCATCTGGCAAGTGGTAAAGTGGGATAGGGTGTTTACGGCGACGTAGCTGCCGAATAAAAGGCACAATGTCCATCCAACGGCGGGTTCCAATCACACCATCTACGCCAGGAACCCACTCTACTACTTCTTGCCCATACCGCTGAGCCATACATCCAGCAGCAATAAGCAGTTGATGTTTGCCTTTTTGGGCGGCTAATTCTTGTAAAGCCCCAATAGATTCTTGTCGTGCCCCTTCGATAAACCCACAAGTATTGACAATCAAGACGGAGGCATCATCGGGATCATGATTGCCCTGAAAGCCTGCTTTGTGTAACAGAGCTGCCATGCTTTCCGAATCAACGCTGTTCTTGCTACAGCCAAGGCTCAATAAAAAAAATTGCTTTTTCTGCTGTTGTTTACTCATGAAAATAGTAATTGGAGGCCGGTATTGGGTACTTAATGGTCAGTTTTCAGTGAACTACTTACTGTTTACTGAAAACCGTTTACTGTTCCCTGGTCACTGTTGCGACTGCGTAGTTTGCCATACCTCTTCTTTGTTCTGGCCTTGCTCTCCCATACGACCAAGTTCGATGTCGTTAATGGTGACAAAGACGCCAATGGCATTGCCAGTATTCACTTTGGCTTCTTCCAAAGCTTCCCACTCGTAGGGAGGATCACCTAATTTGGCCCAGCCACTGAATACGACATCACCATCAATAGTGACTTCCATCCAGGTGCGTTGTGTGATGTCCAAACGGAGGCGAATAAGCTCTAGGGTGGCGGGTAGAGATGGCCGTGTGGGAATTGGCGTCGGAAAATCACTGTCTGTACTATTGCGGCTGGTCGAATTGTTGATTTCGTTTTCGGGTTGTAACCCTTCAGGCAGTGCTTCGGCGGTGGGTTCAACTTCGCTATCATTGCTGATCACGTTTTGGACCGCCTCGGTTATGCCCTCAAAGAGAGCTTGATTGCCATCCTGATTGTTGAGAATAAGAGGGATGAAGCGATTGGCAATCAGGGCAATGGCGACGATAAGGGCCAAGATGATGACTAAGCGCAGAGCTGATTCAGGATCACGCTGCACCCCACTGTTAACTTCCATATTGACTGGATCGAAGAAAACTTGTTCACGATCTTGAGGCAGGGGCAAAGGAGGCGTGACGGGTAGACTGGGATCGACTTTGCGGATGAGGGGGTGAGGGCGACGGGCATGTTGAACGAGATAGCGATTGAGCAGCGGTTCTGGGTCTAGCCCCAGAAAACGAGCATAGTTTCGCAAAAAGCCACGCACATGAACGGCCGTTGGCAAAATATCATACTCTCCAGCTTCTAACGCCTCTAAAAAGCGGATGCTGATGCGGGTTTGATCTTGCACCTCGGCCAGCGTATAGCCTTTGGTTTCACGCGCTTCGCGCAGAATGTGACCGAGCTCATCCATGTGTACCAATAAGTGTTAATTGATTATCCGTCATCGGTTATCCGATGATCGTTCACAGGTATTATCAGCAAAAAAGCCACTGATATTCGTCAGTGACTTGACAACTTCACATAATTATAACAGGAAACAGATTTGGAAACTACTCGTCAGATGTAGCAGCCTCTGGCTCATCTGTAGCAGCTTCTGGCTCGCTCTCCACGGCAGCCTCTGGCGGCGCACTCTCGGCCTCAACCTCAGGTTCACTTTCGGCCACAGCCTGTTCCCCGGCCTCAGATTCGATATTGACAGTTAATTTGGGCTGAAAATCACCACTTAAACGCACGACGACTTCGTGAGAACCTAATTGGCGTAGGGCTTCCTCGCCCACTTTGCGACGGTCCACTTGTGTGCCTAAGACTTCATTCATCTTATCTGTGATTTGGGTGGTGGTGACAGAGCCATAGAGACGGCCGTTTTCGCCTGCACGTGCCGAGAATGTCAGGGTGAGGTCCTTGATTCTAGCGGCTAAGGCTTCATACTCAGCTTTCACCTCAGCCCGGCGTGCCTCTGCTTTCTTGCGCCAAGCATCCGCCTGTTTTAAGGTTTTAGGGGTGGCAATAATTGCCAAATTTTGGGGGATGAGATAGTTACGGCCGTATCCAGGTGCAACCTTATGCACTTCACCTGCAAAGCCGAGATTGTCTACATCTTCTTTTAATAGCACTTTCATCGTGAAAATTCTCCATCTATAAGTTTTGCAGCAGGAAATGTTATCAAATGGCGCGATTTTTGACAAACGGCTGTTAACCTTCGCCACCCCACACACCGCGATATGCTCGCTCCAGCGTCTCTAGCACTGTGCCATACAGTAATGGGACTTTGTAGCCCGTTTGTGGTAAGGGCGAAGAGTTAGCCGTTGCCACGTTTGCAGCTTGTGCAAAGGTGGCTGTCGTAGCTGGCTGTCCCACTAAGGCTGCTTCCACTTGCGGCAGCCGCAGTGGAATATTAGCTACGCCGCCGACTGCCACTCGGGCCATTGTAATAGTCTCCGCCTCATCTAGCAGAAAGCGCACACCAGCTTCCACCAAAGGCCATTCTGCCCAGGCTCGGCTAATGCTGCGAAAATAGGCTGCCCGCTCATCTGCTACAGGTGGTGGCAATAGAACATGAGTCAATAGCTCATTGGGCAGCAAGGTGTGATCATGATTAGGATGACGGCCGTCTCCATATAACTCTGCCATAGATAAACTGCGCTCCCCATTAAGCACCACTTGTGCCTCGTAAGTCAGCGTCATCATACCCACTGTCGAAGGGTGGGGAAAGACACATGGCCCCAAATCAAATACCACACCGAAACGGTGGTCACCGTTCCGAGCCGGACACTGATCCCCGCCCTTTTTGAAGCAATTGAAGGCTGGGTTGCGATAGTACCAACAACGATTGCGCTGCAAGAGCACACCTCCCATCGTCGCCATCCAACGAATTTGAGGCGTGGCCAATGAACCTGCCGCCATCGCCAAACCAGGAAAATGTTCAATTAGATGCGGATGATTGGCGATAGTGTCTACCTTCACATTTGTGCCGATTTTGACAGAGCCATCGGTCTGAACGTCGATATTATCTAGGCGGGGTAAACGGCCGATATCTATCACATCACCCCCGCTTACTCCCAAACGTATCCGCTCCATTACATCCGTGCCACCTGCCCGAATCTCAGCCTGACTTTGTTTGACATCCTCAATGGTCGTAGCCCAAATTAAATTGTTCATGCTCTTGTTTCCTCCTGCAGGCCCGTGAGCAATCGCTCTGGCGTAATAGGGCTTGCCACAGGCCGCCAGCCTGTGGCATTAAATATGGCATTGGCAACCGCTGCCGCCACAGGCATCGTTGCCAATTCGCTCATGCCTACGCCTTGGCCCTTGACATGTTCAAAGCCCCCATCAGTAAAGGCCACTTCGATTTCAGGCATATCCCCCATGCCGGGGATACGATAATCTTGTAAGTTGCTGGTTAGGTTGCGACCACTACTTTTATCAAAAAGTTTTTCCTCATACAGCGCGTAGCCGATGCCCTGAATGACAGCCCCATATAACTGGCTGCGAACCATATCTGGGTAATAGGTGCGCCCAATTGCTAAGTTCTGCCACACATGCTTTACTCTTGTTTTGCCCAAAAGGGTGTCTACTTCTACTTCCATGACAACGGCCGTATGTGCTGTCCCCGAACCAAACATGAGGTCCATGCCCATGCGGTTAGCTAAGCGCGAACCAATACGCTGAACTAGATGGGGGTCCGCGCCACGCTGGATGGTCACTTTTTGGGGTGGCAGTTGAGGCAAGGCTTCCAACCAAGGCAACATACCAGCTTGATGTTGAATGCCTCCAGGTATGATTATGGCGTCAACAAGATCGAATTCCTCAGCAGCAAGACCAAAAAGATGATCGCGTAGTAAAGTCGCCGCTCGTTCAGTTGGTTCATAGACGGAAACAGTGACGCGGCTGCCGCCAGCGCGGGGGCCATGTGGATAATGGGAGTTGCCAATCTGCACCCGCACTGTGTCGGGAACGAGACCAAAGACATTGGCAACGGTACGGGCCAACGTGGTGCGAACCCCGTTGCCGATGTCTTGGGTGCTGGTGGTGACTGTAAGGTCAACGGCCGTTGACCCCACTTCAATCTCTGTTTCTGGGTCATAAATGTAGGCCCAATGCCCAAAAGCCACACCCACACCCCGCCGGAATCTGTCCGATTGAGCCCCAGAGGCCGGACGATTGCGCCATACCTCTAGCCCCTCAACCCAATCATATAACTTGAGCCGCAACTCGTTTTTAGTCCATTTGCGCCGTATGGCGATCACATCCAATTGACTGTTATGGGCCAATTGATCAACGGCTTGCTCTACAGCCCACATTGCACCAGGTCCACCTGGCCCACGAAAGGGTTTACCAGGGGCATGATTATTGACTACATCATAATCCCGTAAATCGCGTGCCCCACCGGCATACCCCATGCCCGCCAAGGCTGAGGTCATGCTACCAATAGAGACGCCACCATCATTGTAGGCTTGGGTGATGAAGGCGGTTAGTTCGCCTTGTTGACTCGCAGCCAATTGCACCTCAACCTGGCCACCGGGACGCATACCGCCCACATTCATCTCCTCGGCGCGTGTGGGGATAACGGCAACTGGTGCTTTGGCTAATTTTGCCAGCTTTATGGCCGCAATGGCCTCATCAAACAAGTCGTTTTTGGCCCCAAACCCACCTCCTACATGTTCTGCAATGACGGTTACATTTTTGGGCGCTAGATCGAAATGTTTGGCGACTTCCTGGCGTGTGCCAGCCACACCTTGTGTCGAAATGTACAGTTCGAGGTGGGTGGCATTGGGCCAATGGGCGACAGCACAGTGAGGCTCTAGAGCAGTATGGACTTGAATGCCATTGATGTATTGGGCTTCGATGGTGTGCCCGCCTTTTTGGCGTGTTTGTGCAAAAGCACGGTGGGCGCGAGCGGGACTCAACCCGCCCATGTTGATACGGCTTCGGCGAACATTGCCTTGCCAACTACCAGGTAAGGTTAGCCCTTCGGCGGCTGAGGCTGCCTCATCTTGCGCATTTTGCCATATCTCGATAGCGTCGGGTGCCATGGCCGCCTCAAGACCAATTACTGGGGGCAATTGCTCGTATTCGATTTGGATGGCAGACAGGGCAGCTTTGGCTGTAGCGTGATCTATGGCAGCAACGGCCGTTATTGATTGTCCTTCATAACGTATGATCGCATCTGTTTCTACAAAATTACTAATAGCTCTTACCCCGGGCAACTGCGCTGCTGCTGCGGTGTCCATAGCCACAATACGGGCGTGGGCATAGGGAGAACGCAAAATTTTGCCCACAAGCTGACCTTCCAGTTGTATGTCCGTGGTGTATTTGGCTGCGCCTGTTATCTTTTCAAAGGCATCTACCCGTTGAGCAGCTACTGTTGTCGCCTCATCGAATTCTCCAGCACAAGCGGCTTGCACAGCAGCGTAGATGCCCAGATAGGCGCCACAACGACAAAGATGACCAGCCAAGGCTGCGGCAACTTCCTCACGAGACGGCCGTTTCTGGCCATATTCGGCTTGCCACCGTTCGTAAAAGGCAATGCTTTCGATGACAAAACCAGGAGTACAGTAGCCACATTGTAGGCCATCATGCACCATGAAGGCCCGTTGCACAGGGTGTAGATTGTCTCCAGCATACTGTTCTATGGTCTCAATGGTTTGTCCCTCTAAATGGTGACTGGGCAAGAGGCAGCTAACCATGGGTGTGCCATTGACGCGGATAGTGCAGGCGCCACACACCCCGGAACCGCAAACGAATTTGGTGCCAGTGAGATGGCACTGTTGGCGCAGGGTGTGAACGGCCGTTTCTATTGACCCAACTCCCTCTAATCGCATCTCTTTGCCATTAATGGTTGTTTTCATACATACTCTCCTGAAAATAAAATCCCCAAGGGGGAAAGTGTATAAAAATGGTGGTGACTGTTTAAGTGACAGCCGCCGCAGATTGCAGCGATACTTGAAGACCAAGTCCTTCTAATCGTTTGACCAAACGCTGCTGCAATTGGTCTTTGTTTCGCTTATCAAAGTAATCGCCACCCAAGTCCTGATATTCAGTACCATCACGTAACATGTGGTAAGCAATCACTAAAATGGAATGAGCCACAGCAATAGCAGCACGCTTTTTGCCCCGACGGGCAGCTAAGCGGCGAAATTGAGCCGCTAGGTAATTGCCCTTAGTACGACTAACCGCATGTGCTGACTGAACCAGTGCCGATTTGAGATGTTTGTTACCAGGCGTAATCTTGCCGGAGCGGTTCTTGCCCGCACTCTCGTTCTTCCCTGGTGCTAAGCCAGCCCAAGAGGCAGCATGAGCCGATGAAGGAAAACGCCTCATATCAATCCCCAGTTCTGCTAGAATAACTTGAGCCACATCCCGACCAACACCGGGAATCTCATCTAGGCGTCGCAGTTGGTCTTCTTCATCAAAAGGGCACATCTGCTGCTCTATCTGCTCATTGAGTCGCTCTATCTTGCTGCTCAAGTCGTCAATGTGTTCCAAATGCAGTTGTAGCAACATACGATGACTATCTCTGACACAACCTTGCAAAGCACGTTCTAGCTCGGGAATCTTGGCTCGTAGTCGCCCTTTGGCCAACTCAGCCAAGGCTTGCGGGTCATCTTTCCCGGCAATGATAGCTGCTAACATCTTTCGTCCAGATACGCCCATCACATCACTAGCAACAGAGGTCAATTTCACGTTAGCGTCTTCCAACACTTTTTGCACCCGATTGTCCTCTCGTACTCGCTCTTGAATCAGGGATGTCCGATATCGCAGCAGGTCTCTCAAGTCTCTTTGGGGTTGCTCAGGTATATAGCTTGCTTTAAGCAATCCATGCTGCAGCAAGTCAGCGCCACTGTGCATCGCTGATGTCACTTTTTCGTCCTGGCACATACTTGATGTGCCGAGCATTGACCAAGATCACCTCAAACTCACTTTCCAGTATGTTGAACACTGGTTTCCAATACACCCCCGTGCTTTCCATGGCTATCGCCTGTACTTGTCCAACCCGTAACCAATCTGCTAGCTGCAACAATTCATCCGTCATGGTGCCAAAACGTCGCTTTTCCTTTTGCCAATCACCTTCTTCTGCCGCTGTAATCCGACAGGCTGTAACGCTTTTCTTGTGAACATCTAAACCTGCACACCGTTGATAAACAACTTCCATCTTGAGCCTCCTTCCTTTTTCTTTTGACACCGTGAACCTCGCCGTTTTAGGAATCTCTCCTGCGTGCTCTCCCTTCGGAGGCGACATCTATTGCTGCTCTTGAGGTTCGTAAGTCCAACTCCTTGTCGGATTCGTAATGCCATACAATTATGCGACCTTCCGGTGTCTACCCTCTAGTCTACTCATTTTCATCGCTTTTGGTGTACGCTAGCTCATGTAAACTCCTTATAAATTGAATGTTCACTCTACGGCTGAAAAATTAAACCACGCTAGTTGGATAACAAAGCCTGACAACTGGCAGTTGCCACTTGATCGAGTAATTCTGCATCCATATCTAACTGTTTTTGGATGACTTGTTTGGCGAGAGAGATAGCAATAGTTATGGTCATTTGATATATAACGGGGATGGGGAAATTACGTAGACGGCCGTTGGCAATATCCTCATTCAAGGCTCCGATCAGTTTGTCGAAATCAGGGCCTAATGACTCTTCAGTATGGTAGGGAGAGTTTTTAAACTGCTCAAAGAACAGGGTTTTATCGGGATGGCTGGCAAAGTAGTGGAAGATATTAAGCCAAGCTTGTTTCAGACGATCAAAGGTAGGCAGCGTGAGCAGGTAATCTGTATTTAGGGCCTGACCAAATTCAGTCATGACGAGTGCGCCTAGAGAGAGGATGATCTCATCTTTGCTGGCAAAGTAGTGATAGATAATGCCAGGACTGCATTTGGCTTGTTTGGCAATATGAGAGATGCGTAGACCAGTGAGTCCGTGTTGGGGTATGAGGGCCAAGGTTGCGTGTAGGATTTCGTCACGTCGGTTCATATGGTTCATCTAAATTGAATATTCACTCTAGTCTAGCGACATCCCTACAATAGTCAAATAAAGACGACCATACATTTGTGACTATTCTCCTACTACAATCGTAAAGCTGATTATAGACAATATGGGAAACGGCCGTTACTCTAGAGAAAACGATTTAGATAGCACTTACTGCAAAGATTGACATGCTTGCTCACAAGGAGAGTCTCATGCAAACAACCAAAGCCCTACTAACCAAACGATTTTTCGCCCTCATCACCCTAGTTATGCTTTTAATTTCCTTCACTCATCTCTTATAGATAGGTGTCAAACCAGCGCAAAATATGATTTAGACGGACAATGCGTCTGTCCGTACGTCCCATGCGGGAAAGCCCGTGTGCCTCGCCCGGGAAAAGCACCATTTCGCTTTCCACCCCCAATTCCTGTAAAGCTAAGAATAACTGTTCCCCTTGCTCCAGACGGCAGCGATAATCTTCCTCGCTGTGAATGACAAGTGTGGGGGTTTGGACGTTGCCCACAAATTTGATGGGCGACTGGTTCCAATAAGCCTCAAAATCTTCCCAGGGAGGTTTGCCACTCCACACATCTGCAAAGAAATAACCCATATCAGATGATCCCCAAAAGCTGAGGGCATTGCTGAGCACGCGCTGAGCCACAGCCGCTTTGAAGCGGTCGGTATGGCCAATTGTCCAAGTTGTCATGTAGCCACCATAGCTGCCACCCGTGATACCCATCCGTTCTGTATCAATATAGGGTTGCTGAGTCATATAGTCGGCCCAGACCATGATATCTTTGTAATCATTTACCCCCCAATTGCGATGAATACTTTGGCTGTGAGCTTCACCATAGCCCGCACCGCCTCGCGGATTAGAAAAATAAACTACGTAATTATGAGCGGCTAGATAGTAAAACTCATGCATGAAGACATCACCATACTGAGACCAAGGGCCACCATGAATTTCCAGAATAGAAGGATATTTTCGGTGAGGTTCGAAGTCTGGCGGTTTGAGAATCCACCCTTGTAAATCATTGTTATCAGCTCCTTTGAACCAGACTTCTTCAATTTGGCCCAACTCCACCCGACGCAGCCAATTCTCGTTGAACCGGGTGCGTCGGCGAGTAGTGCCAGTCTTTCTCTCATACACCCATATCTGTCCCAAATCATTGATGTTACCATACCAATAGGTCAACCGCTCTTGGCAAGCATCAAAACTGTAGGCTCCCACAACCCCACCTTTAAGTACCATCTGCCACTTACTATCTGTGATAGAAACCGAGCGTAAATCTACACGACCATGTTCGCCCACATGCACGTAAATATGTTGGCTATCAGCGGACCAAATGGGTGGTAAGGTGGGTTGATTATTAGTGTCTGTAAGAGTATTGTTTTCGACTTCAACATCAACCGAGGCACTCAAATTTCGTCCCGGTCCGGAACCGTCGGTGGATACCAGAAATAAGGCAGTGTTATGCCAGACATTGCCTCTCCCTTCGCGCCCCAAGTATGCGATCCACTTGCCATCGGGCGAGAAACTGGCCAGAAATTTCTTGCCTAGAGGAGCTTCTACCTTACGGTACTCCTCCGAACGGGATGGTTTTGTGGCCAAGATAATATATAAATCAACTAGGTGGTCGTCGTAGGCAGGGTTTGGGCTGCGATTAGATAGGAAGAGAAGGTGCTTCCCGTCTGGCGACCACCGCGGATTACTCTCTCCATAGAAGCCACCATCCGTTAGCTGGGTGGTTTTGCCAGTGTGCGCATTGATTTTCCAGATATGGAACTGTTCTTTTGGCTGGTAGCCACTGGCGTGTTTGTAACCGGCGCGGGTGATGTGGCGGGCAACGACGCCTAATGTCTTCTTTTGTTTGTCCTTTTCGCGTTCGATAGCATCCTTATCCTTTTTGCAGAAGGCAAATGCGATCTGGCTGCCATCTGGCGACCACTCAAAGTTGGCGAAGTTGCCCTGTAGGTCGGTGAGGGGTCGGGCTTCGCCACCACCTATGGGGATGAGGTAGAGTTGGAACTGTTTAGCCTCTTTGCGGTTGGAGAGGAAGGCGATGGAACGGCCGTCTGGCGACCAACGTGGCTGTCTATCGGTTTGATTGCCATAAGTGAACTGCCGGGCTGCGCCGCGGCCTACGGCTGGAACCAGCCATAGATTAGTGTATTTTTTCTCAGTTTTCGCGTCTACTCGTTGTACGCTAAAGATGATGGAACGGCCGTCCGGAGATATTTGCGGATCAGAAATCAGCTCCATACGGTATAAATCTTCAGCGGTGATTCGACGTTTACGTTGTGCCATGCGTTCTCCAAAATATCAGTAAAAAAATTAGGAGGGTAATGATAGTGAGGTTCAGGTCGCTGGTCAACTTGACAATTGTCATATAGCAAAGGAACATTATCATATGGTATTTATAACGTTTGTCACTGTTGAACAGGTGCTATTCCCCTCATACTTCTGTGTATGGCAGACTGGATCCAGAAAAATGTAGTCCTATAGGTTTGTGGTAACGAGCTATCCCGAAATAAGGAGGGAATTATGCGACAACGTTACACTTTATTCATTCTTATATTAGTAATCGCTTTAGCGATTGCTGGTTGTGCGACAGAGCCAGGCCCTGAAGGCCCCCAAGGCCCTGAAGGCCCCCAAGGCCCACCTGGCCCGGCTGGTGAAGCTGGTGAAACTGGCCCAGCCGGCTCGGCTGGTGCAGATGGCCTGAGCTTTGAACCGCCCACTTATGTTGGCAGCGAAGCGTGTGCTGAATGTCATCAGGAAACCTACGATGTTTTCATCAAGAGCGGACATCCCTGGAAACTGAATCCAGTAGTCAATGGCGAACCGCCAGACTATCCGTTTACAGAGGTTCCTAGCCCGCCCGAAGGTTATACCTGGGATGATGTCAGTTATGTGATCGGTGGTTATAACTGGAAAGCACGGTTCATTGATCAGGATGGTTTTATCATTACTGGTGCCGATGAGAATGCCACCACTCAATATAACTTTTATAATCCTGAGCTAGATTTGGGCAATAACTGGGTCGCTTATCACTCCGGTGAAGAGAAACCCTATAACTGTGGCACTTGCCATACCACAGGTTATAGTCCAGAAGGAAATCAGGACGGCCGTCCCGGTTTGATTGGTACATGGGCACAGCCAGGCATCCATTGTGAAGAGTGTCATGGTCCTGGTAGCGCACACGTTAATTATCCAATGGCCTTCCGTCCCCGCATTGATCGAGATTCTGAAGCCTGTGGCGACTGCCATGTACGTGGCGGCTCAGAACAAGTGAACGCCAGTGGTGGTTTTATCAAGCATCATGAACAATATGAGGAGCTTTTCCAAAGCAAACATATTACGATTGATTGTGTGGTATGTCATGATCCCCATTCTGGTGTGATTCAGGCTCGTTTATCCGGTGAACAAGCGACACGAACAACATGCGAGAATTGTCATTTTGATCAAACTCAAGTGAACAATGAGACGCATGAAGATGTCAATGTTGCCTGTATTGATTGTCATATGCCTCGTGTGACAAAGAGTGCCTTGGGTGATGCGGAGCGGTTTACAGGTGATATTCGTACCCATCTCATGGCGATTGATCCTAACCAGATTGGGCAATTTTCTGAGGATGGGACGGTGGCTTTGTCACAGCTTTCGCTTGATTTTGCCTGCCGTAGTTGTCATAATGCAAATGGCACGGCGCGGGTGAAAACGGATGAAGAGTTGATAGATATGGCGACTGGATATCATACACCACCACAGGTAATGCCGGAAACGGAACCTGTGGCAGAGGATAGTGGTTCCTAGATAAATAATAAAGGGCCATGCCAAATGGCATGGCCCCTTTTTGGATATTGAGGAGATGGCTATGAAAGCTTTGCCAAGGGGCCAATGGTTGGGAGGGGTGGTTGTGTTGGTTGTAATGGTCGCTCTGTTGTTACGGCCGTTTCCTACTCATGCTGATGGGCCGCAGCAGACGGCCGATCAGGCTTGCCAATTGTGTCATAGTGATACCGATGCTGTTGTGACCTTGCCGTCTGGCGATGAGGTTCCTGTGCAAGTGGATTTGGCCCTATTGGCGCAATCAGTGCATGGTGACGCAGCCGATATACCCCTGGCTTGTGCTGACTGTCACCAAACGATTAATGATTATCAATTCCCCCATACGCCCCTAACGGCAACCGATTTACGCGATTTTCAACTGGGGAAGTCAGCAGATTGTCAACGCTGCCATGTGCAGCCCCATCTGACAAGCCACCCCGAGGCTGAAGCAGACAATTACGTGGCCTGTGTGGATTGCCATGGCGGGCATGATGTGCAGCCTGCGGCGAGTTGGCATGAGGCAGGCGGGACGGCCACTTGTACTGAGTGTCATAATAGTGCGGGTGTAGAGTTGGTGGCGACAGAAGGCTTAACGGCCGTTATTGACAATGGCCTCTTTACCAATGCTGTAGACAGCGATTACTGTCTGGCTTGTCACAGCCAACCTGGCTTAGAAGTAACTTTTGCCAATGGTGATACCAAATCGACCACGATTGATGAGGAAGCATTTCACAATTCGGTGCATGGGCTGGATTCGGAACGGCCGTTAAACTGCACCAATTGTCATGAGAATTACGAATACCCGCACGAACCCGTCACAGCTGAGTCGGCGCGAGCCTATAGCTTAGAGATGTATCCTTTATGCGCTAACTGTCACGAGGGTAAGTATGAGCAAGCCTTGGACAGTATGCACGAGGTGGCCTTGGAGGAGGGGAATGAGGAAGCGGCCGTTTGTACTGATTGTCACAGTGCCCATGACACACCTGTGCCGGACATACCCCGCGAGCGTATCTCCCACACTTGTGAAAAGTGCCATAGCACCATATTTAACGATTATGCTACCAGTGTGCATGGGGATGCTTTGCTCAACGATAGTAATCCTGATGTGCCTACTTGTATCGAATGTCATGGCGTGCATAACATTGGCGATCCGACAACCAACCTCTTCCGCTTGCGCTCCCCTCAACTATGTGCTGACTGCCACGCCGATGAAGCGTTGATGACTGAGTACGAGATATCAACGCAGGTATTTGATACCTATGTGGCCGATTTTCATGGGTCAACAGTTGAGATATTTGAGCATCAAGACCCCACGGTGGAGACGAATAAAGCCGTCTGTTATGATTGTCATGGGGTGCATGATATTCAGCCGACGGATGATCCTGATGCAGGCATCAAGGCCAACTTGCTGACAACTTGCCAAGAGTGCCATCCTGATGCCACAGATAATTTTCCCGATGCTTGGACGAGCCATTTTGAACCCTCACCAGAGCATAACCCACTCGTTTATTATGTCAACCTGTTTTACAAAATTGTTATTCCTCTGACTGTGGGCTTCTTTGCTTTCATGATTTTGACAGATATTTATCGGCACATCCGCCTAAGCTGGAAATAAAGGAGTTAGTTGTGGCTCATAAAACGAAACAGCAGGAATTTCCCCGTTTTCGCTTGATAGCGCGTATTGAGCATATCATTTTGCTGGTTAGTTTCACGGTTTTGTCAATCACGGGCTTGCCCCAAAAGTATATTGAAGCACCGATTTCGGAGACGATGATTGCTGGGATGGGTGGCATTGAAGCGGTGCGGATCATCCATCGTTATGCTGCCTTTATGCTGGTGGTTGGCTCAGTCTACCATCTGTTCACAGGAGCCTATCGCAGTCTGGTGAAGCGAGAACGGATGCGGATTATGCCCCGGCTGTCCGATGTCCGTGATTGGTGGGATACGGTTCGTTATAATCTGGGCTTTCTACCTCAGCCACCCAAGATGCCCAAGTTTAATTTTGGTGAGAAGATAGAGTATTGGGCGGTGATTTGGGGAACGGCCATTATGGCCATCACAGGTTTTATGTTGTGGAATCCCATTGCCACAACCCACATATTGCCTGGTCAATTCATTCCAGCAGCGTTAGCCGCCCATGGTGGTGAAGCTGTTCTAGCTGTCCTTTCTATCTTCATCTGGCACTTGTACAATGTCCTCATCAAACATCGCAACTTCAGTATCTTTACCGGGAACTTGCCTCGCCATCAAATGGAAGAAGAACATGGTCTAGAATTGGAAAGACTGGAAAGTGGCGGTGATCCTTGGCCTGGCATGAGTTTGCCTGTGTTGCAGAAGCGACGACGGAACTTCCTGATAGCCACTGTTATTTTGGGCGGTTTGGTCATGGCTGGTTTAATTTGGCTCTTTACCTTTGAGACGACGGCGATTACGACCATTCCCCGGGTGACGCGAGAGGTGTTTGTTCCTTTGGCAACGGCCGTTCCCTAAGGAACGGGAATCAAATAACTTGTGCATTTAACATCCCCGTTCCTTATAAGCTGACGATTCAATTCCGTATCTTATCTAATCGTCAGCCCTAAACGCTGTCACATGCTATGACAAAAAGCCATACGATGTGTGACAAAACACACTCAACATGACGATTCTCTAAGCCTATACTACCACATATCACCACATAAATTCCCTATCTCCTAATGCGTCATGTGCAGGGACTCGAATCTCTGTATACGACGCATTAGGAGTTAATGCGAAATTTTTAACTGTAGGAGGTTATTTATGTTTTACCCGAAGAGAAGCAAATATGTCATCATCGGGCTTCTTCTATTTTCATTGCTCTTGGTTGCTTGCAGTCAGGACCCTGTGGAGGTAACACGGGTTGTAGAAATGGAAGTGCCTGGCCCCGAAGTCGAAGTCACCCGCGAAGTGCAGGTAGAAGTCGAAGTACCAGGGCCAGAAGTGGAAGTGACACGTGTTGTCGAGGTTATGCTTGAAGGTGCTGTTGACGTCATTCCTTTCGAGGAAATGTGGGTCAACTCTCCGCATAACCGTGCTGAAGACGAGGCCTTTACCCACTGGGATGAGGATGATCCTCAAGAAATCCCGCCTGCTTGCGCCCGTTGCCATAGCACATCTGGTTATCTTGACTTTATTGGTGCTGATGGCACGGAGGCCGGTGTTGTCGATGTGCCAGCCCCTCTCGGGTCTACCGTGGAGTGTGCCGCTTGCCATAACGAAGTTACCGTAGCTATGGATAGCGTTGTCTTCCCTTCGGGCGTTGAAGTGACTGGTTTAGGTGATGAATCCCGCTGTATGCAGTGTCACCAAGGCCGTCATTCCACCGTAAGCGTCAACCAATCTATTGCTGACACTGGCTTGGCTGAGGATGTGGATGCTGTGAGTGAGGATTTGGGGTTCTCCAATATCCATTACTATGCAGCCGCATCGACTCAGTATGGCACAGTGGTGCAGGGTGGTTATCAGTATGACGGCAAAACGTATGATGCCCAAAACAATCATGTAGCTGGCTATGATACGTGCATTGGCTGTCATGACCCCCACACGTTGGAAGTCAAGATTGATGAGTGTAGCGCCTGCCATACTGATGTGAGCAGCAGTGATGATCTGGTGAACATCCGTATGCCTGGTTCTCTGGTAGATTACGATGGTGATGGTGACATGACTGAAGGAATCGCCTTTGAGATTGACGGTATGCGTGAGGTATTGTACGGGGCTATGCAGACCTATGCCAGTGAAGTAGCAGGTACGCCTTTTGTGTACGAGTCACACAGCTATCCCTACTTCTTCATTGACACGGATGCCAATGGCGAAGTGGATGAAGGCGAAGCAGCTTTCCCCAATCGGTACAATGCCTGGACAGCGCGGCTGGCCAAAGCGGCCTATAACTACCAGGTGTCCCTCAAAGACCCTGGCCGTTTCGCACATGGTGGCAAGTATGTCATTCAATTGCTCTATGATTCTATTGAGGATTTGAATGATGGTTTGTCAACCCCAATGGATGTAAGCGGTCTTAGTCGCATTGATCATGGTCACTTTGCTGGCTCGGAGGAAGCCTTCCGCCATTGGGACGAGGATGGGGCTGTGCCTGGCCGTTGCAGCCGCTGCCATTCGGCAGCTGGTTTGCCGCTCTTTATTGAGCAAGGGGTCAGCATCAACCAACCTGTGGCTAATGGTTTGGATTGTGCCACCTGTCACAATGATCTGGAGACCTATACGCGGTTTGAAACGGAAGCCGTGCCGTTCCCCAGCGGGGCTTCACTGACGACAGGTGAGCTGGATTCTAATCTATGTCTCAACTGTCACCAGGGACGTGAGTCTACGGTGAGTGTGAACCGAGTGATTAGTGATCTGGACGACGATACGGTTTCGGACAGCCTGAGCTTCCGCAACATTCATTACTTCGCGGCTGGTGCTTCGCTCTTCGGTACAGAAGCGAAGGGTGCTTATGAGTATACGGGACAGGTGTATAACGGCCGTAACGAACATGTTGGTGCCTTTGATACCTGCGTCGAATGTCATAATAGCCATGCACTGGAAGTGGAAGTGGTTGAATGTGCTGAATGTCACGAAGAGGTTACTACTAAAGAAGACCTGGCTAATATTCGTATGAGCGAGGTGGACTTTGACGGCGATGGCGACGTGACGGAAGGCTTGGCTGGTGAGATTGAGACGATGCGTGAGGCTCTCTATGTCGCTTTGCAAGAATATGCAAACGGCGTAGGCGATGCCAATGCCATTATCTACTCACCTGCTGCCTATCCCTACTTCTTTGCCGATACTTCGGGTGATGGCTTGGCCGATCCGGATGAAGTGAACTTTGGTAATCGGTATGCAACGTGGACACCGCGACTGCTCCGAGGTGCTTACAATTACCAGTATGCGGCAAAGGATCCGGGAGCATACGCTCATAATGGTCTCTATGTGATTCAGGCTTTGTATGACAGCTTGGTTGATCTAGGGGCTGATACAAGTGGTATGACACGGCCGTAGTCGTAGTGGTTCTCTAAATAGTAGAGGCCAGATGTATTTCTACATCTGGCCTTTTTTATGTGGGGGAATGGGAGTTAGAGTCGAATCTCTCTGTTTCGTCTGATGGTTCTGGTTCTCCATATTGAAAGCCAGCTTGTTCGGCAAACATGGTGAGGAACTTCGAGGTGGAGCGTTTGGGTTCGTAGAGGCCAGTTTCCCACTCGCTGATGGTTTGTTGGCGCATGCCTAGCTTGTCGGCGAGTTCGGTTTGGGTCCAGCCCATCTGCTCGCGGAAGGCTTTGATGAGATCGGCCGTCCAAAAAATAGTGCCACCCTCTTTACGAATATTGTAGACTAGCCCTGGTTTGCGAAAAGTGATACTTTCGGCTTCTAAATCAATGCCCACCACATGATAGCCCACATCCATCCAAGCCCGTGACTGCACCGAGCCTGTGCTGCGGTTGCTCCACCAAGCGCGTTGTGTTCGTGCGGTTGGTGGCAGCTTCAAGTCTAGCAATTGCTCAACCTCAGTGATACTCAGGACAATCTCATCTTGCTCATTGGCCTGTAAATAGCTAAAAAGAGGATAATATTTTGTGCCTTCTTTCATATTATAAAAGGATGAGTTTCTGAAGTGCCTCGGCAGTTATTTTGCCGTCCAAGATAATCTATTAACTGTTTGCCCAGACTCATAATATTCAATAGTATTATCGGTCAGTCGGGTGATTTTGCCCATGCGAGAGGCCTTTGTTCTGAATTCTGGCAAACGGAAGAAGTTGCGAAGTAATAAAGGTATATCCGCCTGTCGTTCTTTTGGAAAAGCCATAGCTACAATACAATATCCAGGATGCGGATGTACCTTGCGCCAAAAATCCACAGCATTGATTGTGATGAAAGTTGGCTGATTTGCCTTAAGCAGTAGACTGGGAATGATGTCATCTTTGATGATAGTTTGAGGACGCAAACTGGTTATCGAAACAACTTGTCCCGAATACCAGCTTGCTATTCCCTCTATCACAGATGAAGCGTGGATATTTTCATCAACAACGATCATGAGCTAGGCAGCGGCAGGGTGCATTGTTTCTGTCGTGCGCAGCAAAGCCTGATTGGCTAAGTGAATCGCTTCGCGGACGGCCTCAAGCGTGAGGTTGCTGAGAGCATATTCTTTAACGACCTGCTCAACGGAATGCCCTTGACTAAGGAGGGTTAAAATTATGCTTACCTCAAGACGAGTGTATTTGAAAGTCGGTCTGCCACCACAGACACCTGGAGCAGCAACTACGTGGTCACCAAGTGGATAATATTCATACGCTTCGCTACCAACAATTTCCTTCATTAGTTCATTTTGAGTTGTTTGTGTTGCTATCATAATCTTCTCGTTTGTTCGATCTGAATCCATTATGCCACAAGGCAAGTAACGACCGCAAGCTACTCAACTGTAAAGGTGAGCCCAGCCGAACGGCCGTTTACCTCAGGAAAAAACTCCTGCCTAGCTGTCGTCGGCATCACCTGAAACTCACCAGGGATGGTCGTTTGTAGATAGTAGGTGTACTGGTAAGTGCCAGCGGGTAGGTATTGTGATAAGAAGCGCACTTGTTCGTCGCGGTACTCGATGCGGTCGAAATACCACCAGCCCCAGTAGCCGTAGCGATACTGTTCATCGGTGCGGCTGATGCCGCCCGCGAAGCCAGAGGCACTGGTGTCCAAGTTGGGGGCAATGGCTTCGGTGCCGGCGGGAATGGGGTCTTGGACGATGACGTTGAACATGTCGTGCTGGGCAATGATGGTCAGTTCCACACGTACTTGTTCGCCAGCGGCCAGTTGGCTGATGGGTTGACAAGTGTCGGTTTCGGGATCGCAATTGGCATCGTAGTAGGTGCGTTGCACGGTGAAGCCGCGATTGACCGCAGAGACGCTATTAGCATCCACAAAACTATCCAAGTGCACGGTGTAGTAGAGACGGCCGTCTCCATCTCCACGTCTAAACTCAAAGAAATTGGGCTCGTCTCGCGCCAAACGATTGTTAGCCACGCCTACAAACTCATTGTTGGTGATGGTTTCTTGGCTGAACGTGCCATCTGCCCATTCTTGGCCATTGACCAGTAGGCCATAGCCAAAGTCGGCTTCCAACTCATCGGAGGCCAGCATCCAGTCGGTGAGGGCGAAAACGGCCGTTGCCGTATCCAGTGGTGTTTCCCAAACAAGCGCACGACGCGCCGCCATCAGCCAGCGCACGGCTGGGGGCAGCAGGCCATTGTTGGGTTGGATGCGGGCGAGGCTGTTGATGATAACGGCCGTTCCCCGCACATCACTCATCAACGAGCGGTAATCCTGGGTTGTGTTCTGCCAGAAGGCTCCGGTTGCGCTCAAAATAGCGGCATCATTCACATCAGCCAGCAGCGATTCTTGGTTATCACCTGCATCATCACTGAGTTCATAGACGAGAGCCAGCATGGCTTTGGAGGCGGGATCAAGCAGGGCGCGGTGTTGGTTAAAGAGGTCATCGGCTTCGCGGTTGGCGGCGTAAGTAGCTTCGGCCAGCACGTAGACATAGAAGGCTTGGCGATTGATTTCATACGGCTCAGTTAAGTTGGTGGCGGGGCGTATTTGTTGAGCCATATAGCTGATACCACTTTCGATCACGGCCGAATCCACAGCAAAACCTGCTTCTTGCGCTTTGAGCAGCGACAGTAGCACCATGGCTGAAATGTACGGGTCGGATTGATTGTGGTAGCACCATGTCCAGCCGCCATCAGGCAGGGATAGGGTTTCGAGTTGAGTAACAGCCGTTTCCATCAAGCCTGTCAATTCGGCCGTCAACTGGGCATTATCCAGATTGAGTTCAGTGAGGGCGTGGTAGGTGGCCACATTGGGCAGCAGCCGATTAGCGAGGGCATGGGCGCAAGCGGGAATGTAGTCGAGATTGTTGTAAGCTTGCAGCGTATCAATCATGGCCGCAGCTAGTGAGGGACTCAGGTTAATGTCCACCGAACCGATGCGTGTATCAACATTGGGCGGCAGCAGCAGGGCTTCCACGCGCCGTCCGGCCTCGTCTAGCACACCCGATGTGCCTACCACATCTTCGGCATTGAAGCGATAGATGGGAATGAGTTGCTCAGGGCCTTTGCCAAAGGTGGGTTTGCTGGCATCACTAAAGCCACCCCCTGTCACACGGAAGGTGAGATCCGCCCACTGCTCGTCATTAACGGTGACAGGCCAGCGTATTAGTTCCTGGCCGTTGGCGGCTACGGTTACTATCTGTTGGGCAGATCGCACAGCCACCCCCGCAGCTTCTAAGGTGACGGTGGTTTCAAGGGCGGTGTCAGTGTTGTTGTTGATGCTGGCGCCGAGTTGCACCACATCACCCACGGTGAGGAAACGGGGGGTGACGGGGCGGATAAGCAGGGGCAGGCTGGAGATGATGTCTACGCTGCTTTGGCCGACGAGTGAATCGGCCGTTACGGCTTTGCTGCTCAGTCGCCAGGTAGTGAGGTTGTCGGGCAGGGTGATGGTGACTGTGGCACGGCCGTTTTGGCCTGTGGTCACATGAGCTGTCCAGTGGGCGGTGTCACGGAAGTCTTGGCGCACGCCGCCTTCTTCTTCGCCCACGGCGCGGGTGAGGGCGGCTTCGGCTGCACCACCACCGCCACCACCGCCAAAGCCACCAGCTTCAAAGGGTATTTCGGGGGTTAAGCCTTCGCCAGAAATGAAGAGACCCGCGCCAGTTTGGCTGCGATAGGGTTGGCGGGCGTAGAAGGCTTCGACGATGTTGGGCGCGTTATCTTCTTTGAGAGTGAGGACGGCTAAATCGACAAGAGCCAGGGAGAGATCGGCCTCGACGGGGTTGTTGGCGTGGTCGCTGACGAGGATATCATAGGTGACGGTGTCGCCAGGGGCGAAGTTGCTGCCTTGAGGTGTGAGTTCAATGTTGAGAGCCAGTTGCTCGGTGGTGACGGGTAGCTCGACGATGCCTAGCCGAATGTCGGCGAAAGGGCTGTCCGCGTCGCTGTCGCTTACTGGTTTGATGGCCACGATGCTGACGAAGATGTTGGGAGCGTGATCGGCTGTGATGGGGATGTCTATCACCTCGCTGCTGCTGTTTAGGGTGATGACGCGCTGTTCTAGCAGCCGTCCGCGCTCGATGGTGAGCCAGGCTTTGATGGGGCCAGCGAAGGGGGATTGCACCAAAATGTGAGCAGTATCGCCTGGGCTGTATTCGGCCTGGTCGGCGTTTAGTTCCAGGCTGCGTTCTTGGGGGTCGGTGCGCCAGCCGCCGTAGGCGGGATCGATGACCCACAGGCTGCTGCTGCTTTGTTGGGAACGGCCGTTGCTGTCGGTGACGGTGGCCACGGCAATATAGCTACCGCCGTCTTCGGGGGTGAAAGTGGCACTGCCTTGGCCTTGGTCGTTGGTGGTGAGTTGGGTGCGGTCAACTTCGGTGTCGATGGGCTGCCAAGCGGTGTAGTAGAGGCCGTAATCGGACTCACGGCTGCTGCGCCATTCGCGCCGATAGAAGATGACTTCCACGGATTGATTGGCGAGTGGGTTGCCGTCCCAATCGATAGTCAGGAGGTCAACGCTGGCGGGTTGCCCGGCGTTGGCTAGATAGTCGCTGGGGATGACACCAACGTAGGCATCGGCAGTGTGCATGGTGACTTGGGTGCGGCCGCTGACGGGGAATTCGCTGAGATCGTTGATGTTGACTTCGATGGTGAGTTGGCGGCTGCCAGGGTCAAGGTCGTCGAGGAGGTTGGCGGGGAGGGTGAAGGTGAAACGGCCGTTGCCATCAGTTTTACCATCGCCACCCAGGACAAAATCGCCCAAGCCTGTGGGATTAAAACCGCCACCAAAGGGGCCAAAGTCACGGTAGTAGTAGCCGCCACCATCGCCAAAGTTGTAGATGGGGCCGGAGATGCGGGGGCGGAAGGTGTCGGCGTAAACGCTCCAGTTAAGCGTGAGATCGGTGGCGGGGCCGCCAAAGAAGTAGTCGGCTTGGACGGTGACTGCAACAGTTTCGCCGCGCAGAACGTCGGCTTTGTCGGGGCTGATATTGACGAGGAATTCGGGGGCGCGGTATTCGGCGACGGTGAAGTTGCGGAAGGCGTTGGCTCCCTCGCTGGAGAGGCTAAATTGATAACTGCCTAGAGGGATGTCTTCGGGGATGAGGAATTCGCCGTTGAATGTGCCGTCGCTTTCGATTTGAGCGGTAAAGGTTTCTTCGAGGCCATTTTCGACGTAGAAGTTGTAGCTGCTGAGGTTGATGCGGACGGATTGGGCAGTGGGAGGCTTGTAACGGCCGTAATCGCTATCACGCACGATGCCTTTGTAGTAAACGGTGTCGCCTGGGCGGTAAATGGGGCGATCTGTGTAAATATAGGCGAAAGTGGGTGTGTCGGCGCTGTAGGCGGTGTCGATGCCCAGTTTCCAGGGAGTGACGTTGCCCGTCCACTGGCTGCTGCCGATGCCGAAGCCGTCTTGCCCTGTCTGGTTGCTGATGACTGTGACACCAGCTAGGTATTCTTGCCGTGTATAGCTGAAGCTGGCGAAGCCGTTGTTGTCAGAAACGGCCGATCCTATGGGCGCACCCCGATCATTGTAGAAAGTCAGGTTGCGGCCAGCAACAGGCTGACCCGTGGCTAAATCGGTTGCCCAGACATGAACTGCATCAAACATTTCTTTCACCACGAGATTAGTGTCGGCCACGATGAGCAAATGGCGGCGATTTTGCCAGAAGCGGAGGTTGGGGTCGGTGTCGTTGGGCGTGTTGAGGGAGAGGAAGTAGAGGCCGTTGGGCAGGGCATTGCCATCAGCCAGAGGCAAATTGTAGAGGCCGGCCTGATCAGGCTCAAGCGCATTTTCTAGGGGAATGGACCAGGTACGCAGCGGGGCTGTGCCTGGAGCGTACTCGTTGAGTTCGTAGGGATTGTTGATGAAATTGAGCGGCAAGCCGATGTCGTAAAGAGCCACATCAAGTTGGGGGGCATTGACGTGGATGATGCCCACATTGGTGGGAAAGCTGCTGCTGAGTTGGCTCATTCGCTGGGGCAGGTTGAAGGAGGCGATTTGGCCGTAACCAGGTGCGGTAAACTCCCAACTGTAATCGCGGCCAAGGGTGTTGCCGTAAGGGTCGGCGGCTGTGCCGGGGATGGTGATGGTGTAGTCGCGGTTGCGCTCTAGGGTGAAGCTGACAGATAACTCGAAGTTGAAGTCGTTGAAGTAGTAGTTGACGCTGCCTGTGGGGGTGGGATTAATGAGGATGCGTTCTTCGAGGCTGTCCAGATCCATAGGGGAGGCGAAACGGACGGTGATGCCGCGTTGAAAGGTTTCGGCCGTGGCTTTGTCCCGGGGCTCAGTGCCGAAGATGGTGGGGAAGGAGACGGTGTTGAAGCTGGTGACGGTTTCTGCGCCGATATTGGCCTGGCCATTGGTGGCGCGAGCAAATTGGCCGATAAAGAGACGGTAGTCGGTTTCTAGGTCGAGGGTTTGGCGAGGAATAACGGTGAGAACACGGTCGTTGTCTGACCATTGATAATCAAGTTGACCGCTGCTGCCGCCACGCAGGGTGACGGCGTTTTCGGTGCTCTCTCGATCCATGGGCATGTTAAAGGTGACGGTCAGGGGCAGGGTGGGGTTGAAGTGGGTTGTACCAGAATCGGGTTGGGTGCTGACGACGCTAGGGCTGAGGGTGGTGAAGGTCCAGGTGATGTCGTTTTGCAGGAGGCCACCAGTGATGTCTTGGAGGCCAGCGGCGATGAGGGCGGTGTAGGTGGTGGCGCCAGCGAGGGGTTGGTCGGGTGTAAAGCGGTAGATGCTGGTGGAGACCCATTCGCCTATGCCTGCGACTGTGGGTTCAAGGCTGAGAGGCTGGGGTAGGTCGGCTTGCTGGCCAGTGCTGACGAGAGGGACGACTGGGCGGTTGAAGAGGATGGTGATGGCGCTGTCGGTTTGGATGTTTTCGCTGCCATCGTTGGGGATGAGTTGGCTGGCTTCTAGGTAGCCGACGGTTTCGACTTGGAAGTTGATGGGGTTGAAGAGGGGTTGGCCGTTGCTGGAAACGGCCGTTTGCCCCACACTCACATCATATTTTTGCTGGCGACGCAGGTCGCTGCGAGGGGTGAAGACGAGGGTGTCGGGGCGGGGCCAGGTGATGGTTCCGTTGGCGGCTTGAGCGGTATCGGCGTTGGCGACGACGAAGCTTTCCTCAACGGATTCTTGATCCATGGGTTGGTCAAAGCGCAGGGTGATGGCGCCGTCAAGCAGGGCTTCTTCGCCCAGGGTGGGGCTGCTGTAGATGAGTTGGGGGGGCCAATCTATGTGGCTGCTGTCGAGGGTGGGCAGGGGCTCGGGGGTGGCCGTTGGTGAGGCTGTTGCTTCGCTTACGGTTTCTTGTTCGATGCTGGTGGTGACGGGGGTAGAGGTAGCAGGGGGAACGGCCGTTGCTGCCAGTGTTGGTAAAGGTTGTTCATCTTCTTCACGGTTGCAAGCGGTGAGGAGTATTAAAAGAATTGTAGCGAATGTTAGTAGCTGTTTACGCATGTTTTCTCCAGGTAGTGAGGTGACGGGCACTTTTGAAGTGCCTGTCACCCGAATAGCTATCCCTATTTTACATGATTTGTTTGTTGGTTGCTGGATGGATCAAAATGAATGAGCGATCATCCATCTTTTGTAGTAGAATGTCCATTGGAAACGGCCGTTGCCTCTACTACTACAATAAACATGAAATGCTGTAAGCAAAACATGGGAGGAAGTTTTACATGTTTATGAGACGACGAAAGCATTGGAAACAGCAGGTTGTATTGGTGTGGAGATGGAGTGTGTACCAGCCAAAGCGGCGGCTGAAATTATGAAGCGAACGAAGCTGCTTGTTTTCTCGATGGGCAGCGGAACGCAATGTGATGGGCAGGTTGAGTAGGGGTTGATATAATGACAGGGCTGTGACTGATGAATGGTTCGTTACCAAGGAAGATGATTTTGAAGCACCGAATGATTTGGTGTGGATGGGGTTGGCATTGGAACAGGCAGCGCAAGCGGCCGTTTTGGCTGAAGTGCCAGTGGGTGCGGTGGCTGTCTATCAGGGGCAGGTCATTGGCCGAGGTTATAACCGCAAGGAGAGCGATCTCGATCCAACGGCTCATGCGGAAATGATGGCGCTGCGGGAAGCGGCCGTTTACCTCAACAATTGGCGGCTTATTGGTGTGACGTTGTACTGTACGTTGGAGCCATGTCCCATGTGTGCTGGGGCTATGATTCAGGCGCGATTGCCGCGCTTGGTGTATGGAGCTAAAGACACCCGCTTTGGCGCAGATGGATCAATTGTCAACGTGATGCGAGCCTCAGGTTTTAATCATCGCGTAGCCGTGACGGGTGGAGTACTGGCTGAGGAAGCGGCCGAGTTGTTGCAGCAGTTCTTTCAAAAATTGCGCGGGCGGTAGGCGAGGGCGAGACAGCCGAGAGAGCAGGCTCTCTGATAACGGCTGGGCTACCATCGGCTGTCCCGCCCATACAATGATGAAATAAATTGTATGATTTGGAGAGGTGCCGGAGTGGTTGATCGGGGCGCTCTCGAAAAGCGTTGTGGCCTTATCGGTCACCGTGGGTTCGAATCCCACCCTCTCCGCCTTTTTTCTCAGAGAGCCTTCCTAGAAATAGGGAGGTTTTTTGTTTTTGGGTGACGGGTCTTACAGTTTGGGAGAAACGGCCGTGTTACCATCACCAGTTGAAAACTTAGAGAATAGAGGGGTTTATATGGCTAAAAAGAAAGGCAAAAAAACGAAGGCGAATCCAGCACAAACTAAAGCTCAAGCGAAGCCGGAGGTAAAGGCTGGGAAACAGCCGCGTATGAGCCAGCGGCAACAGCGGCTAGAAGAGCAGGCGCGTGCTGCCAGGACGCGACAGTTGCAAATTGTAGGTGGGGTAATGATTGTTGTGTTAGCTATTGCGGCTATTGCTTTTTGGCGCAGCGCAGGGGTTGTGCCTGTAGAAGAGATAATTGCTGCCATACAGCCTAATTTGCAAGGATCGGCCGATGCCCCAGTGCGGATCGTAGAGTTTGGTGATTTTGGTTGTCACTCTTGTCGAGCCTGGCACAATGCTGGTATTAAGGAGCAGTTGCAGGCTGATTTTGGTGATCAAGTGGCTTTTGAGTTTCGTCATTTTCCCGTGATTACGGCTCAATCGCCAAAGGCAGCGGAAGCGGGACAGTGTGCGGCGGAGCAGGATGCGTTTTGGGATTATCATGATTATATTTATGAAAGTACGCCGCAAGGAGCTTTGGCTGTTGCTGATCTCAAAACGTATGCAACAGCTATTGGGTTGGAGCAGGATGCCTTTGATGCCTGTTTGGATTCGGGCAAGTATCGTGACTTTGTACTTGAAGAGCAGCGGATGGCTCAGGCTTTTGGGGCGCGGGGAACGCCTTCGTTTTTCATCAATGAACAACCCGTTTCTTTTTCCTATCAGGGGCTTGCGGCAGCGATTCAAGTGGCGTTGGGTGGGTAAGGTTTTGGGGGGCTAAGTAATCAGTAAACCGTAATCAATCATTGGTAAACCAAACACCGATAACTGATTATGGATAACCGGATACTGAATACGGAGTAAAAAATGAGTGCATTGACACGCTTGCGAGCACAAATTGATGATTTTATGGCACAGCACCCTCAATCACCGATTCGGTGGGAGGAAAAGGGGGATTTTGCGGGGTTGAACTATTATGAGGAGGATGATGGGTTGCGGTTTACGGCCGTTCTTGAACCTTTCCCTGACGATGAACCGCTGATCGAAATGCAAACTAGCACGGGCGATGTACGCCAGTACCGACGCTGGGGACGTTTTAGCTTTGTGGTGAATGGTGAGGAAGCGGCTTTGACGATTTACAGTGATCCGCAGGGGCATGATCTATTTATGCCTTTTAAGGATGCCACAAATGGTAAAGAAACGTATGGAGCAGGACGTTATATGGATAATCATCGTCCTGGGTTAGAAATGGTTTCCTCGACGGAAATCGAAGTAGACTTTAACTTTAGTTACAATCCGTACTGTGCTTATAACTCGACATATAGCTGCCCCCTTCCTCCTCGTGAGAACTGGTTGAAAGTTCCGATTCGGGCTGGCGAGAAGAATTATAAATAATTGTTATCATCATTCATCACAAGCTGCCGACAACACCCAAATTCACACTTAAATTATAAAGCTTAAAAAGATAAGCCTGTAGCTTAGGAGGTAAGATTACAGGTTTAGGGGTAGGAGCCTGCACAAGTTGAGCGATATATGTTGCTTGCGCTCCAGTCATAACAAGTGCATTCACATCACCGCCCACAGCAACTAAATGATCCCCAATGGCAACTGTGCTGTTAATGAGGTGTGAAATTGCCTGTTCACGCCAAGTTTGCTCGAGAAATTCATATGGCAACTATCCGATGAGGGTGATAAAACTTTAGCAATGGCTACAATTATATAAATTCTAATCTAAGGTGCAGCAAGTCATTATGGATAGAGAGATAGACATGGGTTGGCTAAAAGCTTGAATTCATCTTGAAGTGAAAAAACTTCTTGCAAATTTGCTCACCCGACGGGGTAACTAATGACGCCTGAAGATGGTATGGAGATTGGTGAAAATGTGATTTTAGAGGGTGGCACGTATCATCTGCCCCATGGCTTGCAGATTACGGCCGATAATGTGATCTTGGATGGCGGCGGAGCTGCCTTGGTGGGGAGTGAACAAACGGGGCGGGGGATTCAGTTGGTCAATTGCCAAAATGTGACGATACGCAATGTGGTTTTGTCTAACTATTATCATGGTATTTATGCCCAGAACTGCCATAACCTGACTGTGGAAAATTGTAAGATTCGGGAAACGGCCGAATTGCCCGCCAATAGCGACTTTTTGAGTATTTGGCAAACGGCCGTTGCTGCTTATGGGAGCGGCATCTTTTTGGAGCAAGTGACGGACAGCCACATTTTGTACAATGATTTGCAGCACCAGATGAACGGCCTACTGGCTTATGATTGTCAACGCTTGAACGTCCGCCACAACCTTGCCAACTATTGCAGTGGCTTTGGCTTTTACCTATTTGAGACGAGCCAGAGCGTGTTTGAGGATAATTATGCTGATTACTGCTGCCGCTATCAGCCGCGTAGCGGGGGAGGGGGCCATTTGGGGGCCG
Organism: Promineifilaceae bacterium (SeqCode); assembly: GCA_965223555.1. Classification (GTDB taxonomy): domain Bacteria; phylum Chloroflexota; class Anaerolineae; order Promineifilales; family Promineifilaceae; genus CBDCWU01. The sequence goes on along the minus strand of CBDCWU010000004.1, from coordinate 327,731 downwards.
ATGCGGCTGGTTTTGTGATTGTGCATCGCTCTTGTGACAATACGTTCCGGCGTAATTTTGCTCGCTTGGGTGGCGATGGTTTTTTTCTGGCTGGCTTGCGTCCCGATGGCACTTGGGTCAACTGTGCCGACAACCTATTTGAGGAAAATGATGGCTCCTACAGCCCCAATATTGCCTTTGAAGCAACTTTTAGCTCGGGTAATACGTACCGTCGCAATAAGGCCAATCACTGTAATTATGGTTTTTGGTTAGGCTTTTCGAGGGAAAACAGGTTAGAACAGAACCAGATGATTGGCAATCGGCAGGCGGGGGTGGCAGTAGAAAACGGCTTTGGCATGACAGTACGTGGCAATGATGTACGCCATAATGGGCATGGCCTCTTGTTGTGGTCGAAGCATGTGGCCAAGTTTGCCCGCTCTGTGCCAGAAAATGATACCAGCCGTGATTGGCTGATTGAACGCAATCGTTTTATTCACAATGATAAGGGTGTACGGATTGCGGCCGATCAAGATCATGGTATACGGCCGTTAGCCAGCCACATTCCCCCCTGTCCCACCCCCCATCATCACACCATCCAACATAATCAATTTGTCCAAAATCGAGTGGCGATCGAATTAGAGAGTGTGACAGAAACGGCCGTTACCCCCAATAAGTTGCAACAAAATATCAAAGATATTGTGCAAGTCAAGATAATAGTCAAAGGAGACACATGACACCGAGTGAATTAGCTGAATTTTTAGATAGCCTGGTCCATCACCAAATCCGTATTAGCACCATGATTTGGGGCGCACCTGGTATTGGCAAGTCGAGCATTGTGGGCCAAACGGCCGTGTCCAATGATCTCGACTTTATAGATTTGCGCCTCTCCCAACTGGCTCCCACCGATCTGCGTGGTTTGCCAGTGGCTGAAGATGGCATATCTCGCTGGTTTCCACCAGAGTTTTTGCCCCGTGATGGCCAGGGCATCCTCTTTCTAGATGAGATCAACTTGGCTCCACCCGCTATGCAGGGTATGGCCCAGCAGCTTATTTTAGACCGGCGCGTAGGCAGCTACACTGTGCCGGAGGGCTGGTTCATTTGGGCGGCGGGCAATCGCAAAGAGGATTTGGCAGCCGTCTATGATATGCCTTCTCCGCTCGCCAACCGCTTCTTGCATCTAGAAGTGGCGGCTGATTTCGACAGTTTCAAAACCTTTGCCCTCGATCACGACCTGCATGAACATATCTTAGCTTTCCTGGCCTTTCGTCCCAAACTGCTGCATAAAATGGACCCGCAGCAGACAGCTTGGCCTTCGCCCCGCTCCTGGGTCATGGCTAGTGATTTGCACAAAGTAGATTTAGATATGGCAGCGGCGATTGGCAAAACGGCCGCTACCGAGATCAACGCCTTTATTGCCCTTTATGCTCAAGTACCAGATTTAGAACAGATATTGGCGGGCCAGGGTGAAGAGATTCCCTTCGCCAATGAACCATCCCTCTGTTATGCCATCACCACCGGGCTGACGGCCAGAGCGGATGGGGCACAAGCTGCCTTCCACGCCTTCCGCTGGTTGGCCAGCAAAGCATCACCCGAATGGGTGCAATTATGTGCCGTTGACCTGTTTCGTATGATGCGTGAGCAGGGAGAAATGAAACCCTTCCAACAGTTGTTGGCGCAGGATGAAACTGTGCAGCAATTCTTGGCTGAGTATGGGGAGTTGATGGCCAATTGAAAGAGCCAGCTATTTTAACAGCAGACATGAAGCAGGCCATTAGCTCTGCTTTGGTACGTTTGAGTGCCAAGACGCCGTTTTTGGGTACATTGGCCTTGTTTGCCAAAGTAGAAGCGAGTGCCGAGGTGCCTATTGCCGCTACAGACGGCCGTACTATTTTTATCAATCCTGACCCCTTTTTCGCCATGTCCAGAGCCGAACAGGAAGGTGTGCTGTTGCATGAGGTCTTGCACGCAGCCTTGTTGCATGTGCCCCGAACGCAGGGGCGGGAACGAGAGCGCTGGAATATTGCTGCCGATATTGTGGTCAATGGGATTTTGCTCCAGGAAGGCTACTCCTTGCCCGAAGGTGCGGTGATAGATAATAAGTTAGCCAAATATGGGGTGGAGGAAGTATATGATTTGCTGCGCTTCAAGCGGCGGCGTCAACAAAAGTCATTGAGTCCTGAACAGGCGGATTTATTGGCCGAACGGCCGAGTGATGCCCCGCCATCGCCGGGAGATGAACAACAGACGAGTGCGGCTATGCAAGCGGACGCTGCCGAGCATTGGCAAAATGCGGTGGAGCAGGCCAGTGTCATGGTGGAATCGACGATGCATGGCACTATGCCAGCCTATCTTGAGCGTGAACTGGGACAAATTCAACCCTCCCGCTTAGATTGGCAGCATTATTTGTGGCGCTATTTGATACAAACTCCGGTTGATTTCAAGGGTTTTGATCGCCGTTTTGTGGGGCAGGGGATGTACCTGGATGATTTGTCAGGGGAGCGGGTACGGGTATTGTTGGCGGTGGACACCAGCGGCTCTATTGTCAAGCGGCAGTTACAGGATTTTGTATCGGAAGTACAGGGTATTTTGGGGGCTTATCCCCATTTGCAATGTGAACTTTTTTATGCAGATGCCAAGCTATATGGTCCCCACAAGCTGTTACCCCATGGACCAATTCCACCAGCGCAGGGTGGTGGTGGCACAGATTTCCGTCCCTTCTTTGAGTACATCACGGAAGCTTATGATCTGTTTACGCCGACAGTGGCCGTCTATTTGACTGATGGCTACGGCCGTTTTCCCCGCACACCCCCTCCTTATCCCACTTTATGGGTAGTCACCCCTGGCGGTGCAGGCAACAAACGCTTCTCCTTCGGCGAAGTGGTGCGGATGGTTAGTGATCGTTAATCAGGTGATTTCACCCTGAGCCAAGTCCCTCAGGTATTGGTCGTAAACTTTGCGGGCTGTTAGTTCAGCAATGCCGGGACGGGAGAAAATGACATCATAGTCTGGCCCTTCTCCACCACGGGAGTTGTTAGTACACCATTTGGGTACCACAAAATGTTGACGATCTACCAACGTGGCTTTGTCTCTTTGGGTTTTGTCTTTTGGGGTGGGTGGCAGGATGAAGGCGGGTTCATCCGTGCTCATTTCGGCTTGAAAGGTGACGACGCGGGTTTTGCCTTCCCATTTGGTGTTGATTTGCAAAAATTGGCCGAGACGCTTGATCTCCCAAATGTGGGCGGGCATCTCGCTGCCCTGTGTTTCGCCAATCCAGCGACCTACAAACAGATCAGCCGTAATTTCCTCAGCTTCTAATTCTAATGACATCGTAGGCTCCTTCTTAGGGACGTGTTTTCAAATGCTTGCGTAATTTTTCAATGAGATTTTGCGATTCGGCTTCGGCCTTTACCCAGTCGGTGAAGCCTTGGCTAAAGTGACTGTGGCTCGACGCGAGCTTGCCGTCCTCCTCCTCTATCAACACCCCCTGCTGTGCCAATAGACGGTACTCCCGCATAATGCGAGTTGGTGCGTTTGGTTTGAGTGGCAGCGAGAGCAACGCTTGTGAAAGTGGCGTTAGACTTTGCCACAGGTCACGCCAATGTGGTTCGGCCTGCCGCCGAAAGCGTTCGGCTAATGGCTCGGCCTGATAATGGCCGATGAGCAGGTCTTGAAACAAAAAGTTGGCCGCCATCTGCAAATAGAAGGGGTGTGGCCCACATAAAGCCAGCAATTGTTCAAAAGCGGCATTGGGCACAACCAGGTTTTGGCGGGCCATTGGCTCGTTTAATAGCTCATAAGCCGCATCTTGGCTGAGTAAGCCCAAGTTGATCTGGTGGCAGAGAGTGGGGAAGCCAGGGCTGCGCTGGGCTTGGCTGAAGAGGTCGGCTAACGGCCGTTGCGAAGCCGTTACAAAAGCCATCTGTTTAGCCTGACCCAATGTGTGCCAACTGTCAAAAAGAGCCTCGGAGAATTCAGACGGCCGTTGCAGCAGCACTTCCACATCATCCAGACACAGCACAGGCCGATAACCCGCTTCATGCAAAGCTTGCACCCGTTGGGCAAAATCAGCCGGGCTAACGGCCGTTGGCGCCAACAAATTGTCAACGGGAGGATAGACATGATTGCTGTTTTGGACACGGCCGTTCAAATACACCTCCCACTGCTGCAAAATGCCATCCAACAGCCCCCGGCATGTCTGGTACACGCCCTCTTGCACATCCAGATAGGCCAGCAGAAAATGTTGCTCTTCCGACCAAAATTCATGATGGCTCACAAAAAAGAGCAGCGACGATTTGCCAATGTGATGGGGGCCAACTACGGCGCTGCTGTCCATATTTAGCAGACGGTTGCGAATCTGTTCCCGCTCCGCCAAACGGCCGAAAAAGAGCTGTTTATTAGCTACAGGACGATTAGCTGAATAGGGAGAGATAGTCACTTGAGTGGGCAGGGAGCTTGCGGGCCAATCCAGTGTGGGTGTGGTACCTAGCAGGTCGTTAATGTCCTGTTCGGCAGGGTTGGGGCTGCTAACTTCCGGAGGAGCATCAGACCATTTGAGCGTAGGTAACTCTTCAATGGCTGTGCCGGCGCCAAAGGCTACTTCTTCCAGCCAGCCTAAATTGTCATCAGGGTCAGATGGATGGGCAGGATGGGCATCATCATAATGGCTGGCCAGAAACGGCCGTTGGGCCACCACTACTTGCACCAATTGTGGCAATCGCTCTCGCCGCTCCAGATAATGAATCAATGCTTCGGCACGCTCACGCAGGGTCAGCCCTGCCAAATACGTGTAGGTCACATTGAGTTCTTGGCAAAGTTGTCGCAACCCCGCCTCATCAAAATGTTGGCTAATGTCGTCTAAGAGTTGTGCTTGTTTCATACTTCTAGGGTTGTCGGTACTCGGTTGTCCGTAATCGGTATTCGGATTACGGTTTACCGCTTACCGATCATCGATTTTCGTCCACTTTTCCGCTTGCGCGGCTTCATACAAGGCTGCCATGATTACACTGCGCTGGGCGGCTTCATCAGCTGTTACCAAAGGCACATCTATTTGGCCCACTACCGCATCTATAAATAGCTCAAAGGCATGAGGCCAGGCGGTGGGTAGGTCTGTCCAGGATGTTTCCCCGTCGGCATCTTCGACGTGGTCGCTCTTAAAGTAAAGCGCACCGTTGACAACGGCCGCATGGCCTTCTGTGCCCGCAATTTGCATAGTAACAGGATCGGCCACATCTACCCAACCCGCTGCTAAGGTGGCTATAGCGCCACTTTGGAATTGCAACATACCTTCACCATACTCGTCACAATGTTGGCCATACCGGGCCAGAGCCGTGCGTAGAACGGCCGTTACCTGCTCAACCTTGTCACTCTCCATAAGCCACAGTAGCAAATCCAGGGCATGGGTCCCCAAATCACCATAGGCGCCCACGCCAGCCACGGCCGGGTCGGTCATCCACAGCCATTTGGGCGTAAACCAGTCACCCAATGAGCCACTATGGCAGTTGCTCAGACGTAGGCGGGTTACTTGTCCAAAATGGCCTGCCTGAATCTGTTGGCGCAAGAATTGGTTTGTGGCAAAACCGCGATGAAAATAGCCTGTTTGGAATATAATGCCGGCATCATTGATGGCCTTAGCCATCTTTTGGGCATCGGCAGCGGCTAGGCCCAGTGGTTTTTCTACAAAGAGATGTTTGCCAGCCGCTGCTCCAGGTAGCACGAACTCTTCATGGCGATTGGTCTCGCAGCAAATGATGGCGGCATTGATGTCACTGTCTTGCCAGATGTTGTGAGGGTCAGTAACGGCCGTTGCTCCCAACTTCTGTGCATGACCTTGCGCCCGCGCCATATCATGATCCCAGACTGTCTTCACCCGTACATCTGTCCGTGCCGCCAAGCGATCCACAAAACCAGGTGTATGAATATGTCCACAACCGACTAATGCTACTGTTGTCATTGAATAAAACGTCCTTTGTTAATTAGGAGATTGCGAGATTAGGAGATTAATCTCGCAATCCTGATAATATCTACAGGTTTCCCTGAATCTCCGCTGCCCGTCTCTGAGTCAGTGGTGCATCTGAAATAGGCGTGTGTACCAGCGCAGCCACTACCCCTAAACCAATCGCCAGATACCAAACCACATTATAAGTGCCGGTGCTGTCGTACAAACGGCCACCCAGCCATACGCCCAAAAAGGCTCCCACTTGATGACTAAGAAATACAATGCCATAGAGTGTGGACAGATAGCGTGTGCCAAAAATCTGGGCAACGGTGCCGCTAGTTAAGGGGACTGTGGCCAACCATAAGAAACCAATGGCCCCCGAAAAAATGAGGGCCGAAGTTTGGGTAATGGGCATAAAAATGAACAAGGCGATGACAATGGCCCGTCCCAGATAAATGAGACTAAGCAGATGCTTTTTGCGATAGCTGTCGCCGAGCCAGCCGAAGAAGAAGGAGCCAACTATGTTAAAACCGCCAATCAGGGAAAGAGCAGCGGCGCCAGTAAAGGCAGGCAGTCCATTGTCGCCTAAATAGGCAGGCAGGTGGGTGGCAATGAAGGCAACATGGAAGCCGCAGACGAAGAAGCCAATAGTGAGCAGCAGATAGCCGCTGTGCCCGCGTGCTTTTTGTAGGATTTGGATGAAGGGTTCTTCGTTTTGAGATGCGGCAGTGGCTGGTTTGTTGGGTAAGCCAAAGGCGAGGAAGATGATAACGGCCGTTACCCCCGCCAGCAACGTCAATGCCATTTGCCAGCCAAACCGCTCTACCAAAAATTGCGCCAAGGGCGGCACCACAAACATGCCTGATGAGCCAGCCGCCGTAATGATGCCAAATGTGCTACTGCGCCGCTCTGGGGGCACAAGCTGCCCCACCGCTCCTAACACGACCACATATGTTGTGGCACTCAATGCCAATCCAATGACCAAGCCCAAAGTGAGATATAGTCCACCGGCTTGTGTAATTCTTGCCAGCATGAGCAACCCGCCACAATAGAGCAGACCACCTGCCGTGAGAATCCAACGCGAGCCAAAACGATCCGATAAAATACCAACGAGCGGCAAGCCATAAATGAGATTGCTAATAGCCACTGCCAGACTGTAGACTTCTCGCCCTGATTCAAGGGATTTGGTAATGGGGTCAAGGAAAAGGCCAAAACTTGAACGAATGCCTGTGCTGACCATGACGGCCAGAGCCGCACTGAGGATGGCAAGAACGAGGGTGCGCTGTTTCATACAATGAATGATAGTATGAAGGGGAGGCATCTGCCAAAAAGTGGCAAGGCCGTTGCCAGATAAACGGCCGTCTAGTACACTTTACACTGACTTGGCCTTTGCCGGAAGTATGAGTAAGGTTCTGTAAACAGCCATGCAAGAAAAATTCCTGACACGTATTTTGGATATTGGGCGGCAGTTAGCTGAGAATCGTTCGCTTGACCCGCTTTTGGATTATGCCATGAATGAAGCATTAAATTTATTTAATGCTGAGGGGGGCTATTTGATTTTGCTCAAGGCAGATGGCTCTCTTGATTTTCGGGTGAAGCGAACCCAAGACGGCCGTTCTCTCGACCAACCAGAACGTGAAATTAGCCAATCTATCTTGCAACAGGTTATCCAAAACCAAGAGGACGTTGTCATAGCCAGTGCTTTAGATGATAGCGATTTTCAAGATGCTAACAGCGTCATTTCATTAAAGCTACGTTCCGTTTTGAGCGTCCCCATGATTACCCGTGGACACGCTATAGGTGCCCTTTACCTTGAAAATCGGTCAGGTAACAATGTGTTTACCAAAGCAGATTTACCAGCAGTGAAGCTCTTTGCCAGCCAAGCCGCTATAGCCATTGAGAATGCCCAACTAAATGATGAACTAGAAGAGAGAGTAGCTGCTCGCACAGCCGAATTGCAAAATATAGTTAATGAACTCAATGCCTTCTCTAGCACTGTGGCGCATGATCTAAAAATCCCCCTGACGGTTATTTCTGGCTATGCAGCGGCCCTTTTGAAATCAAGCCAAACCTGGTCAGGGAAACAGAAAAATCACCTTCAAGTTATTCGGACGAAAACAAAAGATATGGCAGATACAATTGATGCCCTACTGTTATTAGCCCGTGTACGAGAGTTGGACGAAGTGGAAATTGAGCCGCTGAATATGGATGCGATTCTTAAGGCGGTGTTTTCTACCTTATCTCCCTTTATTGAGGAGAGTCAAGCGACAGTCAAAATGCCCCACAATTGGCCTGTTGCTTATGGATTCTCTCCTTGGGTGCAGGCAGTCTGGCTAAATTATCTTAGCAATGCTATTAAGCATGGGGGCAAGCCGCCCCATCTAGAGCTAGGGGCTGAGACCCCAGCCGAGGGCTATGTGCGCTTTTGGGTGCGTGATAATGGGCCAGGATTGTTGGGCGCTGATTTGCAACAACTATTTGTGCCCTTTACGCGCTTGCGTAATGTAGATGTAGAAGGTTATGGTTTGGGATTGTCTATTGTACAGCGTATTGTGACAAAATTAGGTGGGCAGGTGGATGTTGTCAGTGAGCCAGGTCAAGGGTCTACTTTTGGTTTTACTTTGCCCGCTATTTAGGCCAATACTGAAAAATGATTGAGCAAATTGGATGTCGCGCCCCATTGGTTTTAAGGCGATTTACGTTATCCTCGACGAATGACGAGTCAGTAAGAAAGCAGAGCAGGTCGATTGGACGGCCGTTTTCTCGAAAACGGCCGTTCTCAAATGACCCAGTCGATAACATTGATTATCAATACATGGCCTAAGATTTCCTGATACACGCTTCTTAACCCAACGCTCAGCCACCCCAGCTAAATGAACTCTTCTCGTACCCAATTCGATAAATGCTAGGGAGAGAGGTAGAAGGTCATGCGTTGCAGTTGCACGACGGGGTCGCTATAGCTTACTTGCACATTTTCGGGAACTTCTAAATGAATGGGTGCATAGGTCAGGATAGATTTAATGCCTACCTTGACTAAGCAGCCAGCAATCTCTTGGGCGGCCATAGCGGGCACAACAAGGATAGCAATTTCAATGCCTCTTTCTTGGATAGTTGTGGGCATTTCATCAATATGTTGCACTGCAAGCCCATTCACTTCTGCTCCAATTTTGTCAGAACTGATGTCGAAAATGCAGGTGATGCGAAAACCATGACGCAAAAAGCCATCATAATGGGCCAAGGCATGGCCCAGATAGCCTGCACCGATAAGGGCCACGTCCCATTGGTGATCGAGGTGCAGAATATCGCGTAATTGGGCAATGAGATAGTTGATATGGTAGCCCGTGCCCTGCTTGCCAAATTCGCCAAAATGGGAAAGGTCTTTACGAATTTGTGCGGAGCTAATGCCCAAACGTTTACCAAGTTCATGGGAAGAAGTGGTTATTTTTTCATCTTCTTCAGCAAGTCGGGTTAATTCACGCAAATAAATCGGTAACCGACCGATTACTATGTCGGGGATTTCACCAGCCACAATGGGTAACCCCTTTAAGGCTATTCGTGTAACTTTTCACAATGAGAATTGTAACATAGCATATGGGCCATCGCAACTGGCAAAGCGACCTATTTGGTTACCTTAATAACACGCTTTTTCCTATAATTCTACCTAGTCAATATGTCACAGAATTAGATGGCTCGGTGTTGTTGAATAGGGGTGAGTTTATGTGAAATTAGTGATTGGAGAATATGGATGCGAAGAACAATAGGCATTTTATTGCTGGTCATTATTCTGGGTGGCAGTGGTTTTTACTTTTGGCAGCAACGCCAAATAGCAGCACAGGCGCCAACCTTCGAGATTTTACGGGAAGCTACTATCAGCCGAGATCGTATCACGGCCACGGTCAATGCCACAGGTTCGATTGAGCCAGAGGCCTTAGTGTCGCTGACTTTTGGCATGGGGGGCACGATTCAACAAGTGAATGTGATGCGGGGCCAGATGGTGGCGGTGGGAGATGTGCTGGCAACATTGGATTCGGGGGAGTTGGAGTTAGCCGTACAGCAAGCAGAAGATGCACTACAAATTCAGCAGTTGTCATTACAGCAACGGTTAAACAGCCGGCCGAGTACGGCCACATTGGCCTCAGCCCAAGCGGATATTGAGGCAGCACAAGCCCAGTTAGCTGTGGCGGAGGCAAATGTGATGGGGGCGGAAGCGGCCGTTTTGCAAGCTCAGGCTCAACGAGCGCAACTATTGGCCGGGCCGGCTTCGGGCACGGTCGCCGCTGCTGAGTCGCAGGTTGCCCAGGCCCAATTACAGCAGAAAAATGCGGAGGAAGCCCACAATCGCACTTTGGATTGTTTTAGCTTTACCTTACCGACGGGTGAGAAGAAAGAGGAATGTCCGGGTTTGGGTGCACCGGAGGAACAGGCGCGAGCTAATCTAGCAAATGCCAATGCTGCTTTGGTAGCAGCTGAGGCGCAGTTGGCCGATTTGTTTACGGGACCACGGGCTTCTGATATTCAGGCGGCGGATGCGGCTATTGCCAGTGCGGAGGCGAATGTGCAGGCGGCGCAAGGGAATGTGTTGTCGGCACAAGCCAATGTGGCCCGTGTACAAGCGGCATATGAACGGCTGTTGGAGCCACCAACGGCCGACGAGATTGCCATTTTGGAGGCGCAAGTGGCTAGTGCGGAAACGAACTTGGCCCTGGCGCAACTACGAGCGGAGCAGGCCACGATTGTGGCCCCGATTGGGGGGCAAGTGGCTAATGTGCTGATTAATGGGGGGGAGCAGGCGACACCAGGTGCACCCGCCATGACGATTGTGAATGAGGCGGCTTTCCACATTACGGTGAATGTAGATGAGATTGATATTGACCGGATTGCGGTAGGACAGGCGGTGGCTATTACGCTGGACGCGCTGCCGGATACGGCCGTTTCAGGGACCATCGCCGAAATTGCGCCAACTTCGGCGGGCAGTGGCGGCGTGGTGACTTATTTGGTGACGATTAATATTGTGGCGGCTGAGAGTTTTGATTTGCGGGCCGGAATGAGTGCCAATGCATCCATCGTAGTGGAGGAGATCGAGGATGTATTGGTTGTGCCCAATTGGGCGGTGCGTTTGGATCGGGAGACGGGGGAGGCTTTTGTGAATTTGAAGCGGTCGGAGACGGAGATCGAAGAGGTGGTGGTGGAAACTGGTTTGCGGAATGAGTTGTTGAGTGAGGTAGTGAGTGGGCTGCAAGCGGGGGACGTGGTGGTGGTGACGAATGAGCGGGAGACGTTTAGCTTCTTTGGCGGAGGAAGTGGAGATTAAGAGATTGGGTGATTGGGAGATTAGGCAGTTGACAATCTCTTAATCTCCTAATCTCTTCTTGAGTGTCTTATGAGCAAACTGAATGCAAAAGGCTGTTCACCCATCATTACTATCCGCGATATGAGCAAGGTGTATGTAATGGGAGAACATAAGGTGCATGCCCTGCGTGGGGTGTCCTTGGAGATTTTTGAGGGCGACTTTTTGTCCATTATGGGGCCATCAGGATCGGGCAAATCTACTATGATGAATATGCTGGGGGCCTTGGACCAGCCGACGGTGGGAACCTATCTTTTGGATGGTATAGATGTGGGCCAATTAGATGACAATGCCCTGGCCGATATTCGTAATAGGAAGATCGGCTTTGTCTTCCAAAATTTTAATTTGCTGCCTCGCACCTCGGCTTTGCAGCAGGTGGAGTTACCATTGATTTATGGCGGGCGTAAGCAGCGCAAGGAGATGGCGAAACGGGCCTTGGAGTTGGTGGGGCTGGGGGATCGCCTTGACCATAAACCAAGTGAGCTTTCCGGGGGGCAGCAGCAGCGGGTGGCAATTGCACGTGCGCTTGTGAATGAGCCGAGTATTATCTTGGCAGATGAGCCGACGGGTAATTTGGATAGCAAGTCGGGGACGGAGGTGATGCAGATTTTCCAGCGTCTGAATCAGGAGAATGGCATCACAGTGATTTTTGTGACGCATGATCCCTGGATTGCTCGCCACACACAACGGGTGGTGATGCTGGCGGATGGCTTGATTGTACAGGATGAAGCGATTGCTGAACCGTTGGTGGCGGGGGTGAGTGAACGGCCGTCAGATAGTGCTTTGTACTGATTTACGATTTGCGATCTACGATTGGTGATTGGCGATTATGACACTTTGGCAAAACATCCTCCTGGCATTTAATGGGTTGGCGGTTAATAAGTTACGCTCAATTTTGACGATGCTGGGTATTATTATCGGCGTAGCGGCGGTGATTACGCTGGTATCGGTGGGGCGGGGAGTAGAACTGTTTGTGGCGGGGGAGTTTCAGGGGTTAGGTAATAATTTGCTGATTATTGTGCCGGGACAGGTGGAACCAGGACAAGGGCCACGCCGTTCTGGTGGTTCGGGCTTGGCGGAAGCAGATGTACGGGCAGTGAGCGACCCGCTGGCCGTGCCGGATGTGGTTGGTGTGGCGCCACAATATGGTAGGTCAGCAGTGGTAAGTTACGGCCGTTATGAAACCCGCACCAGCATTCAGGGAACCACACCTAATTACCAAGCAGTTCGTGATTTCCACCCTGTGTCGGGCAGCTTTTTTAATGAGCAAGATGTAGCGACATCAGCACGGGTGGCGGTGATTGGGCAAACGGTTTATGAGGAGCTTTTTCCTGACGGTGGCTTGCCCATTGGCGAAAACATCAAGATCAATGAGGTCAATTTTCGGGTGATCGGGGTAATGGAGGTGAAAGGTGGCAGCGGCTTCAATGATCGTGATGACCAAATTTTTGTGCCTATTTCAACGGCCCAACGTCGCCTCTTTCCGGCTCGGCGGGCTGATGGTCAGATGCGGGTAGATGTGATTTTTGCGGAAGTGATCAATGAGGAGCGGCAGGAGGCAGCCATCATTCAATTGCAAACGGTGCTGCGACAGACGCACAATATCAGTTTCCGTGATGAGGATGATTTTACGGTTCTGAGCCGGGATGAGATTGCGGGAGCCTTTGCCGAAGTGACGGAGATTTTGACGCTCTTTTTAGGTGTGATTGCGGGTATTTCGCTGCTGGTAGGGGGTATTGGTATTATGAACATTATGTTGGTGAGTGTGACGGAGCGGACACGGGAGATTGGGTTGCGGAAAGCGGTGGGAGCCAAGGCTAAGGATATTTTGTGGCAATTTCTGGTGGAGGCGATTGTGTTGGCGTTGGTCGGGGGGCTGATTGGGCTGCTCATCGGTGTGGGTGGGGCGCAGTTGATTGCGGGGTTTTCGGAGAATCTTGACCCGACGGTGGATTGGGGTGCAGTAGCTGGTGGTATTATAGTATCGGCCGTTATTGGGCTGCTATTTGGCGTATATCCGGCAGCACGGGCGGCACGGTTGAATCCGATTGAGGCACTTCGTTATGAGTAATCAGTGGTCGGTAATCAATATTCAGTGGCGTTCTGGATTGATTACTGCATACTGTTTACTGATTACTTTTTTGATGAGATGAACATCACTGAGAATATTCGTATCGCCTTACGCGCCCTAATGGCTAATAAGCTGCGGGCGGCCTTGACGATGTTGGGCATCATGATTGGCGTGGCAGCAGTGATTACCTTGTTGGCAATTGGCGATGGGGTGACACGCTACATTGCTGATCAATTTGTGGGGCTGGGCACAAATTTGGTCTTTGTGACACCGACGAAAGACCCCGATCGGCCAGAATCCTCATTGACGCTGCGGGATGCAGAGGCGTTGGATGATCCTACGCTGGTACCTAATGTGGCTGCACTGGCTCCAGCGGTATTTCGAGGGGTGGATGTGCAATATTTGGGCCAGGAGGTACGGACGACGATGGAGGCCTCAACCCCAATATACGCTGAAATACGGAGTTATGATGTGGCACGAGGGCGATTTATGGATGAGGGGGATTATAACGGCCGTTCCCGTGTCGTTGTTCTGGGTCAAGATGTGGTAGACAATCTATTTCCCGAAGATATTGATCCACTTGGCACTGATATCAAATTACGGGGTATCAGCTTCCGGGTCATTGGCATTTTAGAGCCGAAGGGGGCCGGTTTATTTGGTAGTCAGGATGATCTAGTGATTGTGCCCCTGACAACGGCAGGCGAGCGTCTCTTTAATTTGCGTAGCCCGCGCGATGGGCAGATATTGATCGAGGTGATCTGGATTCAGGCGGTGGACAGTGAGGCCGTAGAAGACATTATTGTGGATGTGTCGCTGGCTTTACGCCAGTTGCACAACATCAATTTCCGCGATGAGGATGATTTTGCCTTGTTTACCCAACAAGATTTCCTCAGCGCTTTTGGCGCAGTAACAGGGGTGCTGACACTCTTTTTAGGAGCCATTGCCAGTATTTCGCTACTGGTGGGGGGCATTGGCATCATGAATATCATGCTGGTGAGCGTGACGGAGCGGACACGGGAGATTGGTCTGCGCAAGGCAGTGGGGGCTAAGCGGCGGGATATTTTGGGGCAGTTTTTGGCGGAAGCAGTTGTGTTGGCAGTGGCGGGTGGATTGTTTGGTATTGCCTTAGGTTTTGGTGGGGCAACGGCCGTTCACTTGGCTGTCCCCGAACTCGACACTTCTGTTACACTCGATGCCATTGCCCTAGCAGTAGGCTTCTCCGTGGCTGTTGGACTCTTCTTCGGTATCTATCCCGCCTCTCGTGCGGCGGCTCTGAATCCAATTGATGCTCTCAGATTTGAGTAATGCTTAGGAATCTAGCATTTCAAATCAAGGGGACGGTTCCTCTCTCGCAGGCTGACAACAATCTAATCTTCTGTCGCATATCCAGACATCCGATTTTATAAGAAATTAGACACTTCTAGCCGTCAATGTTTATTTGCTGGGCTCCTGGATTTCATTTCTGTAACCTCCATGAAACCTGAATGTAACTTCGGTTATCTACACTTCCATCATCCCTATAAAAATCCAAGAGAGGTTTATATGAAGATTTTACAAACTTATAGATGGCTGGTTTGGTTAGCATTACTGATGTCATTAATTGCCTGTTTTCCAAATACGACAGGCCAGCCACAGGAAACAGCAATCTTGCAAGCAACAGAAATAGTGCCTACAAAGACCCCTTTGCCAGATTTGGCACCACAGCCTGAAGTCACAGCAGCTTCTCAAGCAACAGAGATGGCACCTACACAAACCCCAATACAAGATAATAGTATCATGCGCCTGGAAAGTTACCTCAATGAACTAAAGCAAGCCGGATTCAGAGGGGCTGTCTTAGTCGATAAAGGAGGGGAGGTAATTGTGTCGGCTGGTTATGGATTAACAGATGATGATTCGGGTACTGTTATCACTCCTGCAACCATTTTCGATATAGGTTCTATCACTAAACAATTTACCGGTGCAGCTATTCTTAAATTGGAAATGGCCGATCGATTGTCTGTAGACGATTATCTTTCGCAATACATGCCCAATTTACCAGAGGACAAGCAAGAGATCACACTCCATCACCTTCTAACGCATACAGCCGGTTTTCCCCCAGCCTTGGGTGATGACTATGAAGCCATTGACCGAGAAGCTTATATTGAAATGGCCCTACAAACTCCTCTCTTACACACTCCGGGTAACGAACATGTATACTCCAATGTAGGCTATAGTTTGTTAGCTGCGGTCATCGAAATTGTGACCAACGCTTCCTACGAAACCTACTTACGAGAAGCGCTTTTTCTACCAGCCGGAATGAACTATACAGGCTATGTTCTGCCAACTTGGAATGAAACCGACATCGCCGTTGGTTTTCGTGGGTCTGAGGCTTGGGGCAAGCCCAATGAAAAGACATGGGCCGATGATGGGCCTTATTGGCATCTGCGCGGCAATGGTGGCATTCTCTCTTCTGCCGAGGATATGTATCGCTGGCACCAAGCCTTGCTAACGGACAATATCTTGACCCATGCTGCCAAAGAGAAATATTACACACCTTATGTACTTGAAGGGCCTGACGCAAATAGCTATTATGGTTATGGTTGGGCACTTTTCCCCACGCCTCGGGATACAATACTTATTACGCATAATGGCGGCAATGGTATCTTTTTCGCTGATTTTTGGCGCTATTTAGAGGAGGAGGTGACTATTTTTGTTGCCACTAACGCAGCCAACAGGGCGTCTGAAATGGTAGCTGCCAATATTGCCCAAATTATTTTTGACCCTGAATTTGAGCCGACAGTTTCTGACAGTTCGGGTCCTTCGCAGGTGATTTCTACGTTTCCGGACACACCGGCAGGGCGAACAACCCAGTTGCTGATGAATGTCCTCCAAAATGGAGATGATGACGCTAAACAGGACTTAGTGGAAACTCACTTTTCGCCTCAACTGTTTGCCCTTGGTTCACTAGAGCAACATATAGCCATATTAGGGCAGATCCAGTCAGAAGTAGCAGGTTTAAATTTGGGTACGATCACGTTGCAAAGAGATGAGTTTTTTATTGAATTGCTTGATGAAGACGGCCGTATTCAATTAACCCTCATCGCCCACATCAATGCAGACGAGCCCACTTTAATTCAGGGTATCAGCTTGGACTAATTGAACCTGTAACAAACTGAGCAACAGTAACTAACAGCTCTTAAACTGAGTGTGACACGATATAAACTCAAAAAGCCTCTGCTGTTGTTGATCAGCAGAGGCTTTGTTATGAAAGGGAGAACGGCCGTTAGGCCATCTTTTCGCCAATTTCGGGCATCAAAGCCCACATGATCAAATAGGCCAAAACGCCATGTCCGCCAGTTAAAGCAGCGATAACAAAGAGTAAGCGAACGATGGTAGCATCTATGTTGAAATAGTCGGCGATGCCAGCCGCCACGCCAGCAACCATTTGGTCATTTGTTGAGCGGGTTAATCTTTTTTCCATTTTGTGTATCATCCTTTTTTATAACCAGGTCATATGCCTGTCTTGTCTGTTTAATTAATTGAATCTGCCTACATTACGCCAGTTGGCATACGAAGTTGCAGATTTGAGGTGTAAAGTTTTTTACAGAGGGGAATTTGAGATCTGAGGAGAATTCAAGAAACTTCTTGATGATTTGTGATTACTTTAATTCACAAGCTTGATCGAGAATTTTGTTTAGCAAACGGCCGTTCCTAGAATATCAACACTCTTCGACAAATTATCCACAATCAGGCACAATGTATTGACCCTTGGCTACATACTATAGATGCAATTGTATCAATAATTTGGCCCATATTACTTTAAGCCTTGGCGCTACAACCTACCAAAAATGAAATGCTCATGACAATTCAATACGCCCTCAATCAGCAGTTGATGCAATTTCCAGCAAGCGGACGCCAACAACTTACGCAACTAGTAACAGATCGTTCATTTATTGGTGTCATCCTTGCCACTCAAGCCTCCAGTCTCGCTGACCAGATGACTATCTCAATTGAGGAATTGATGCATGCTCTCGTGCCCATTGCACGTTGTTACGCCTATCCACCCATTTCTAACTACCATGTAGGCTCGGTTGTCCGCGGCACGAGTGGCAACTTATATTTTGGTGCCAACTTAGAGTTTCCAGGCTTAGGCTTGAATATGACTGTTCACGGCGAACAGGCAGCAGTGGTCAATGCCCGCCTGCACAGCGAAACAGGGCTTGATGCACTTGCTGTGAACGGTACCCCCTGTGGTCATTGTCGCCAGTTTCTGGCTGAGATTAACAATCCTCAACTAGCCATTATCTATCCGAAAGGTCACAACCAACAACTGTCGCAGGTTTTGCCCCATGCGTTTACACCACAAGCATTGGGCAATAAACAAGGGCTATTTGACCCCATCCATCCAAAGCCCCAAATAAACCTCGACTCCGATGATGTTCTCAGCAACTCTGCACTGCAAATGGCTCATCAAAGCTACGCCCCTTACTCGAATAACTGGGCTGGCATCGCGGTGAAGCTCTCTAATGGGCAAATCGCCGCCGCCCCTTACCTCGAGAGTGTTGCCTTTAATCCTTCCCTGTCACCATTGCAAAATGCCCTGGTTGCACTTCGCTTACACCAGCAAGCGTGGGAAGATATTCAAGAGGCCGTTTTGGTGGAGCAGAAGGCATCGTTATGCAGCCAAGAACAGGTAAGTCGTGCCCTGCTAGCGACGTTGAGCCATATTGAATTACGATATCACGCATTCTAAGCAACTAAATTCCAGACGGATAATTAAGAAGGAGATAGATAGGCATGGAAAGAATTCTCATTGATACAGACCCTGGCGTAGATGATGCCCAAGCCATTTTGATGGCCGCAGCACATCCAAATTGCAAGATTGAAGCACTTTTAGCTGTGGCAGGCAATGTGGGGCTAGAGCACACTCTGCGCAATTCTCTACTGCTCACGGAGGTAGTAGGACAGAACATTCCTGTTTATCCCGGTTGCCCCAAGCCGTTGGTCATGTTTCAGGAAGATGCAGCCTTTGCTCACGGCAATGATGGTCTAGGGGATGTTGGTCTCGTACCACAAGGTCGCCGAGCGGAAACAGAACATGCAGCGCTTGCTTTAGTCCGTCTTGTCAATGAAGCGCCAGGTGAATTGATATTGGCGGCCATTGGGCCACTTACTAATGTTGCTGTGGCTCTTAATCTTGATCCCCAATTACCTCATAAATTGAAGCGATTGGTCGTTATGGGCGGTGCGGTGACAGGACATGGCAATACATCAAGTGTCACAGCCGAGTTCAATATTTATTACGATCCTGAGGCTGCTCATATTGTTTTCACTGCTTGGAGGGAAGCGGAGTTACTTATTGACGTCATAGATTGGGAGATCACAAAGCGGCATGGGTTTCCTAAAGAAACCCTCAAGCGCTGGCTAGCTATGGACACCCCTAAAGCCCAATTTTTCAAGGAAATCACGGCCAAGAATCGTGAACGTTCCTTTAACCGTCTCAAACGGCCGTCTTTGTTTGCCGCCGACCCGCTGGCCCTGGCCGTGTTACTGGAACCAGACATCGTAACCAAAGCTGAACAGCATCATCTTTCCGTTGAAATGAATGGTATACATACACGGGGACAAACGATTGTGGACTGGAACGATCGTTTAGGCAAACCCGCCAACGCCAATATTATACTAGCGGTGGATGATGAACGTTTTCAAGCGTTGATGGAACAAGGGCTGCAATAAAAGTCATTAGAAATTGGGAGATTGAGAGAAGGATGTGATATTAAGCCCAATCTCTTAATCTCCCCCAATCCCAATGCACCAAGAAACAACCCAAGCCAATGTTGCGGCTGACGTCATCAATTTCGGTGTGGGACAACCCGATTTTGATATATTGCCCACAGAACTGATGCATAAAGCGGCTGAGCACCGCTTGAGCCAGCGCGATCCAAGCTATCTCAACTATGGCTTTGAGCAAGGTGATGGCTTTCTACGAGAAGCCATGGCACACTTTTTGACACCTGCATATGGATTCCCAGTCAAAGCTTCGCAGCTTTTGCTCTCCGTTGGCGCCACCCAAGCGATTGATATGATTTGCAGCAACTTCACCCAGCCAGGCGATGTCATTTTCGTTGAAGAGCCAACCTTTTTCCTGATTTTGGGGCTATTTCGTGATCATGGATTGCAGATTATTCCTATTCCCCTGGATGATGAAGGGCTTGATCTGGCAGTTTTGGCAGAGAAATTGACACAGTATCAGCCCAAGTTCCTGTACACGATTCCCACTTTTCAAAATCCGACTTCCTTAAATTTGTCTCTTGAACATCGCCAGAAGATCGTCGCCCTGAGCCAAAAGTATAACTTCTTGATTGTGGCTGATGAGGTGTATCAACTACTCAATTACACCGTAACACCCCCACCCTCATTTGCTACCTTTTTGGATAGCGAGCAAGTTTTTTCGATCGGCTCTTTCTCTAAGATTTTAGCGCCGGGATTACGCTTGGGCTGGATTCAAACATCGCCCAAGTTAATGAAGCTAATTTTGCAAAAAGGGTTGATGGCAAGTGGGGGCGGGCTTAATCATTTCACATCGGGCATTGTGCGCAGTGTGATTGAGGAGAGTTGGCAAGCAGGTTTTCTGGCGGAACTGAAACAGATTTATGGTCGGCGTATTGCCATTTTAACAGATGCTTTACGACAATATCTACCCAACTTTATTACCTTTAACAAGCCAGATGGCGGCTACTTTTTTTGGTTGAAGTTGCCGCAGGCAATGGATGGGGAAGCATTGTTGCAAACGGCCGTTTCCCATAAAGTTGGCTTTCAACCCGGCGTCCGGTTTAGCAGTCGGAACAACCTCCACAACTACATCCGTCTCAGCTTTGCCTTTTATCCTGAGGCTGAATTGATAGAAGGTGCTAGACGATTAGCCATGACAATAAGAGAACATCGTCAAACATAATACACTATACGTATCATGTGAAGATAAGGAAGATTTCTATGCGAAAGATGGTTATTGATACAGATACCGCCTCAGATGACGCAGTCGCCATCATGATGGCTTTGATGGACCCAGATATAGAAGTGGTCGCTCTCACCATAGTGGCGGGCAATGTGAACCTAAAGCAAGCCAGCATCAATGCCCGCTATACTGTTGAGTTATGTGGCAAAACGACACCTGTGTACGAAGGTGCGGGTGCTCCCATGCTACGCGAAGTCTATAATGCCGAGTTTTTCCATGGCTCTGATGGTATGGGCGAGATGCACTATCCTGCTCCAAAACAACCTGCAGAAGAAAGGCATGCCGTAGATGCCCTCATCGAACATATCGAAGCCAACCCCGGCATCATATTGGTCACGCTTGGCCCCATGACCAATATAGCTTTAGCTGTTGCCAAAGCGCCACACATCGTGCAGAATGTAAGCCGTTGCATCGTCATGGGCGGTGCAGCTTGTGCTGTAGGCAATATTACCCCAGCAGCTGAATTTAATATTTGGTGTGACCCTGAGGCCGCTCGCATCTGTTTCCGTTCTGGCCTCCCTATCGAGATGGTGGGCTGGGAATTGTGTCGTGGTGATGCTAATCTCGTTGAAGATGAAATGCGCTATTATAAAGAGGATATTAACACACCCCTTTCCCACTTCACAATTGATTGCAATGCCTCTGCGCTTAAAACAAATCAAGAATGGTTAGGTGATCCGGGCATTGGCTTACCCGACCCTGTCGCCATGGCTATTGCCCTTGATCCCTCACTATGTACTAAAAGCAGTAAACATCAGGTTGAAATCGAATGTGAAGGCACGTTTACACGTGGCATGACAATCGTTGATCAACTTGATGTCACAGTTCACGACACCGCTAACGTGGAAATGTGGAAAGCAATAACGGCCGATCAATCTCCCCATATTTCCGTTTGTTGGGAACTTGATGTTCCTGGATGGAAGGCTTTGTTAGAAAAAACAGTGAGAACGGCCGTTTAACTGTTTGGCGGTTTGTTTCTGCAAATAAAGCCACTGCACAAACCGCCAAACGTGAGGTGTCACGGTTTTCCGTTATTAAATTATAAACCGTCACATCCTTAATCATTGGAGGAATTATGCCCACAAAAGTTATTTTAGATGTAGATACAGGCACAGATGACGCAGTTGCCCTCATGCTGGCAGCCCTATCACCCGATTTAGAATTAGTCGGTGCCACCACCGTTGTTGGCAACTGTCCCGGCGTTGTCTGTACCGAAAACAGCCTACGCGTCTTTGACCATATAGGCGTTGACGTGCCCGTCCATCAGGGCATGCTCAAACCAATGGTGCGCCCCGACTTTGACCGTCCCGAAAAAAGCACCATCCATGGCCTCTACCTCGATTTGCCTCCCGCCACCTCCAAAGCCGCCTCCCACCAAGCCGTTGAGTGGCTCATCCACACCTACCAAGTCTCTGACGGCAACATTACACTCATTCCTGTTGGCCCCTTGACCAACGTGGCTATGGCCATGCGGCAACAGCCAGCCATCTTGGAGAAAATCCCCGAAATCGTCATTATGGGTGGTGCACACCATATTGGCAACAGCACTCCCTCGGCCGAATTCAATATTTGGGTAGACCCTGAAGCAGCTAAGGTCGTTTGTGGTTGCCAACGGCCGATTCGCATGGTTCCTCTCGACGCTACCCACAAAGCCCTCATCTCTCTCGACGACTGCCAAGAGCTGCGTCAGCTTGGCACCCCCGCAGCCACCGCCGCCGCCATTTTCATCGAACGCCGCGTAGAGGGCTACAACAAGTATCAGCCTATGTCGGAACGGGACGCGGCTCCGGTCCATGATGCCTTAGCAGTCTGTGCCGTCATTGATCCGACCGTAATTAAGACAGAATTAATCCATGTTGATGTGGAAACCAACGGGGAACTCACAGACGGCCGTACCGTCTGCGACTTTGGCAATCGTAGCCACAAAGAACCTAATATCCACTTCGCTATTGATGTCGATTTGCCTAAGTTTAAAGAGATGATGTTCGATATTCTAGGACGGATGGCTTAAGGAATGGAAATTTCTTAAGGCGAGCAAAGCTTTCTCCTGAGGTCTATCTCACAAGGGAACTGGGGAGGCAGGCGGTGCTGCCCAAGCAACAGTCGAAGGAATCCTCATATGACAGTTGCGTACGTCACTTTTTCAAATTTGATCATTGATGATATTGTGTTCCCTGATGGGAGAACATCAATGAATGTGTTGGGAGGAGCGGGAACCCATGCTTTGGTAGGAATGCGAATTTGGAACGGCCGTTTAGGGTATGCCGCTACCGTAGGTCAAGACCTCGATCCAATCCATCGGCAAACATTACACCGCTTTAGCGTCGATTGCGCAGGCCTCGTTGTGCGGGAAGGGTACACAACGGCCCGTGCTTGGCAGATTTTTGAGGAAAACGATTTGCGTATTGAGGTTTTCCGCACCGACCTAGATGAATTTTTACATTGTATGATTCAAGAAGCGGATTTGCCCGCGAGTTACCGACAGGCCAAAGGCTTTCATCTCATTTGGGGCAGCCTAACAGAGTTAGCTGCATTACTTCTTTCATTACGCAGTACCCAGCCTGACTCGGTTTTGGTAATGGAATTCACCCCACAGCAGATTGAGGAGCCAGCTGAAAATTTACGGGCAGTCTTGCCCCATCTCTCCCTATTCTCGCCCAATATTGATGAGGCAACGGCCGTTACTGGCCTGACTGATCCTGCTACTATCGCCGATCTCTTTTTAGCATGGGGCGCACCACTGGTAGCCATTCGCATGGGAGCCAACGGCTCATTTGTCAAAACCCAAGCGGGCAAACAGTGGCATTTGCCCGCTGTGCCTACCAACATCGTGGACGTAACAGGCGCGGGCAACAGTTATTGTGGTGGCTTTCTGACAGGACTGGGTGATGGCCTGTCCCCTTTTGCAGCCTCACTACGGGCAACAGTCAGTGCCAGCTTTGCCTTGGAGCAGTTTGGCTTGCCAACCTGGACAACACCACCCACCGCAGAAGCCAAGCGGCGTTTGGCTTGGGCAAGGATTAATACAAGATTTTAAGGACACAAAATAACCTGTTTCATTTATTTTCTTCGTGTTTTTTCGTGCAACTTCGTGGACGAATTTTATTTGGGAACAACTCTATTTGTGATGACAGAAACGGCCGTAAGTTATCTAAATCGTTAAGAACTCGGTCGTTCGCTCAACTTCTTGGTCAAGTCCCAATTTGGTAAATAGTGTTATCGCCTGCGAAACGGCCGTTTTCCCCTCATGCACTTCCCCCATCGCCAACAACGTCTCCCCCAACCCTCGCCAGGCATACGCCGCCAGATAATGATCGTCATTTTCAGTAGCGATTAGCTGGCTGGCTCGGAACTGTTTTTCGGCTTCGTCCAACTGGTTTTGGGCTTTAGCGATTAAGCCCAATGTAAAATGGGCATAGGGTTGAGTGTAGGTTTCTTCCAGAAAGAGGACACGTCGGGCGGTTTGAGTCGCTTTCGTCAAATCACCCGTCTCATAATAGGCTTCGGCCAGGGTTGAAGCGGTCACTGCTTCCCAGTACGGATTTTGAGCATTGGCAAAAAAGGCAACGGCCGTCTCTCCCGCCCCAATTGCCTGTTGAAAATCACCCGCCTGGAAGTAGGCGGCAGCCAGGGTGCTGCGAACCTTCTCTTCTGTGAGACGATCACCGATGCGGTGGTAATAACGAATCGCTTCTTGGGCGTGATGTTGCGCTTTATCAATGTTGGCTAAACGGCCGTAAATCTTGCTGATGGCGCGATGTGTTTGGGCTAAACCGCGTTCATACTTGGTCAAGTTGGCAAGTTCCAGGGCCTGGCCGTATTGGTGTTGTGCTTCATGGAAACGGCCGTTCTCTTCATGGATAATCCCTTGCAAATAGACCGCTTCATAATGTGCCAAATCCGCCTCTCGGCTGGCCGCTGCCATCTCTCGCTGCTGAGCAAAAAGGATGCTTCTCTGGTAACGGTAATGGGTCATCTGATTGAGCAGACGGGTAATGACCGCCATCCCCTCCTCATATCGCTCAATGGCCTGATAAGGCTGCCCCAACGCATTGAGGAACTCCCCTTGCCACAGTCGTGCTTCAGTCGTTACTTCAGCCACAGACGGCCAGCGCACACTGTTGATCGCCACTAACCCTTCTTTGGCCTCACCCACCAAGCTATATAGTTCTGCCCGTACTAAAGCCAGGGCTTGTTGTTCTTCTTTGGGCAAAGCACGGGCAGAGAGTTGCGAAAACAGGGGCAGCGCAGCACCACCTTGCCCCCTCTCTATTTCTAGTTGCCGATTGGGAAACCAAATCTGCACCATCTGGCCCGCCTCACCCGCTCGGAAAAAGTGGTAGGCGGCTGGCGTGTACTCACCCCGGCTGGCGCGAACATGCGCCGCATCGAAATGGCATAATTCCCGATTCTCTGCTGGAAATCGTTGTCTATCAGCGTAAATCAGATCGCGAATGGTCGGTAAAATTGAGAGACCACCTAAACCATCATCCAATACAATACGCCACTGAATCAACTGGTGCAATGACGGCGTGTGACCCAGCCAGACATCCTCGGGAGCCGGGCTGCGAAAGACAGATAGGCAGCATAACAACTGCCGTTCTTCGCCGGAAAATCGTCCCCACAACCGCCCCCACAACGCTTGCAGGGCAGGTGTTTGCGGCATCTTTCGCACAATCTCATCAAATGGTGCGTCTGCCTGATAAAGTGCTAGGCATAATTGCAGCAAACGGGGATTGCCATCCGTGTAGGTGTGAAGCTGTCGTTGTTCATTGGGTGAAAGGGTGTCTATCGTGCTGCTGAGAAATTGAGCCGCTTCTGAGTATGAGAGGTTAGCTATATCATGGTGACTGTCGGCTGGCATGACAGGTTTTTGACCGATGAACAGAATGGGGAAAATCTGTTGTAAGCTGTCTAAAAAGGCAAGAAGTTGGGCTTGATCGGCCGTTACCTGATCAGGCTCTGGTTGCAAAAAATCAATCTCATCTACACAAATGAGAATAGGCTGGGCAAGTCCTTTCTGATCGCCGCGAATATGGGCCAAAGCCAAGTTGTAATTCTCAATCTTCCCCTTGTCGGCAACGAGCTGCTGCCACAAGCCTGAGGCTCCCTGCCGATGCAGAAAGTGGCCTAATGAGAACAAGAGGCAGCTTAAATGGTCATTGAAGGACGGCCGGATCGTAAACCAGAAAACGGGATGAGGTTGCCATTGTTGGCAGATGGTGGCGGCGACGGCCGTTTTGCCTACCCC
The DNA here is from genome assembly GCA_965223555.1 of Promineifilaceae bacterium (SeqCode). Lineage (GTDB taxonomy): Bacteria > Chloroflexota > Anaerolineae > Promineifilales > Promineifilaceae > CBDCWU01. The sequence goes on along the minus strand of CBDCWU010000004.1, from coordinate 302,154 downwards.
ACTGGCCCCACTTAAAGCCGCCGACCTTCCATCTTGCAAGTCAGCCAATACCTGCTGTAGCAAAGTCTCACGACCAACAAGTTGTCGTGGCTGTGGCGGCTGTTCCAAGCGAAAGGTAGGCTGAATGACCCTCAAAAGGGCTTCCCCCAACTGTTGGTGAGCGATCTTGAGGTGGTTAAAAAAGGTGGCGCGGCTAATACCTAAAAAATCGGCTAGAGTCAGTTCGTTGCTGGCCTGTGGCGGTGCTGATGGGCGAAAATGGCGACGAAAGTAGCGCAGTTCCAGCAAAAAATAGAGATAGTTGCCCGCTTTGTATCCTTGCTCTTGTCGCGCTGCTGTTGCGGCTGTTACCAGTGCCTCCTTGTTCCTGGGCGGCTCATCTTGCCATAGGGCATCAGCGGCGGTCAGGATCACCTGCTTTAAGGTTTGTCCTCGTCGTATGGGGTCATCAACATTGTTGGAGCCATTAACAAGAGCCTGTCCTAAAAAGTAGGGAGCGGATAGCGGCGATTGTTCACCCAACCATGTTTCATCCTCAAAGTGATTGAGAGCGAAACGAATTTGGTCGGTGAAGGATACGGCCATTTTCGATTTAGATACTATTTGTTGTGCCATCGCACCAAATTTAGACAAATTACAACAATTTTTAGACTTATCTACAAAGAACCATGTTACCATAGAGGTACAAATTTTGTATACGCATATTGTATAGGTAAACATGTACAAGGAGAGCAACAAGATGCGCACCAAGAATATTTATTTAACCGTCGTAGTTGTTTTATTCACTATTTGTTTTTCATTATTAGCCAATCATCAGCAAGCCACGGCAGCTCAGGATGAGGCTCAGGCAGTTGAGTATGAAACTGACTGGTCTATCCATGTGGACTTTCTGGGCAATCGCGTTAATGCTCGATTGACGGTCGAGGTGTGGGAGTTTACTGATGGGGTACAAACTGATTATCGGATAAGGGCACGCAACTTACGCTGTCATGTCCCCAATAGCGTCGAGATCTCTGATAATGAAGCCATCTTTAATGGAGAGGGGCGCATTCGCTGTCTCGTTCCATCCAGGCAGAAGATCGTTGAGAAGATGACAGATGGCGTATTTATCCCCTCCGATCATTGTCTGTGTAAAGATGGTGCCTTTGCCACGAGTGAAATCGTGTTTGATGCTCTTGATCCCGGCGAACCACCGCGAACCAATCCCATCTTTTCGATGTCTGATATGGCTCTGCTGGCAGACATGCCCCCTAGCCCCACATTCGCCACCATGATGCGCTTTCATGTGGATTCCCAGGTCGCCATAAGCCAGCAATTCATAGCCGATCAGGTTCCCAATTCACTCCTGGCAGATTTTAACCAGGTGAATGACCCAAATAGTGGAGACCTGGCTTATCAACCGATTTTCGTCGCCAATGGGACAGTTTATCCATCCAATCCGGCCAACATTGATGAAGAGTTGTCACTTTCAATGAAGCGGTCTCGCTTGTTTATAGGCCATTGGCCAAAAACGGGACAATCATTATCCGGTCGTATCCGAAGTCTGGACCTGGATCCGGGTTGTTTTGGCACGGGTTAAATTTTAGCGAGGATCGAACCCATCCATCTCAATTGAAACAAATAATCTCCTCACCAGAAGAGATCGGGCAAGATATGTCTGGTCTCTTTTTTTGTATTTGCCCTAACGTGCCACGCGCCCAAAACGTTAGACTGAAACAGCCAAACTTTGGACTAACCTCTCCTCTCCTCGTGCTACCGTATTTTGGACAGACAACAGGGGTATCTGCCCATCAGAATACGGTATTGCAAAATATATTTGCCATACCTTTGTAAAGGAGATAATCATGTATCGTAAACGAACCCTCTTACTGGTAGTCACGCTTATTGCGCTTATTAGCACGGCCGTTATCCACAACGTTTCCGCCGAAATAGATAACACTGATACGGTGGCCGCCTCACCACCAGCACCCCCCTGCCTCACCACCGAGCTCTGCTTTGAGAATGCCGTCCAGGCCACCAATTTTTCCAGTGCACAGGATTTAGCTGTTGGCTACCTCAACAACGGTGACAACCTCGATTTCGTCACCACCGGCTGGTCGAGAGATAGAATTCGCATCAAAACCGGTCTTGGCGATGGCACTTTCTGGGGAACATGGACAAAGAATATGGGGGATGGCACCCATGAAGTAGACATCGCTGACTTCAATGGTGATGGCCACACTGACATTATCGCCAACAATAGCGAAAAAGATCGCGTCTTTATCCGTTGGGGTCACAATGGTTGGACTGGTTCTTCTGTATGGGCAACTGACGACTACCCTCACTACATCGCCACTGGCGACCTCAACAATGACGGCTTGGATGATTTCGCCACTGGAAATACGAAACTCAATAATGAATCAATTACTGTCCGCCTGCGTCAAGCGGGGGGTGGGTTTGCAGCCGCCACCCATTACCCAGTCAGCCAAGACCTCGCTGATGTCGCTTTTAACGACTGTGACCATGACGGCGATCTCGACATGTTCTACTCGGCTTTTTTGGAGGACTTTAGCTTCCCATATGAGCCTGAAGCCTTCGTCTATCTGCGGCTCAATGAGGGCAACGGATTTTTTCCGGTCGCAGTGCCTATTGACATGGATAGCGAGGGGTATGACAACTACCTCGAAACAATCGCTTTTGGGGATCTCAACGAAGATGGTTGGGACGATATAGTCGCCACCCGCAGTGATCAAAAACTGGTTCGCGTTTTAGGCGGTGCCAATTGCAGTTTCCACAGTCCTATAGCTGCTGACGTGCAAATCAACCCCAAACGTCTAGCCATCGCCGATATGAACGGGGACGGTCACCTTGATGTCGTCCTCAGTCACCTTTTTCCACAATTAATCACCATCTACCTGGGGCAGGGCAATGGCAATATGAGCGGCCCTTACGCGCCAGACTTAAAGGGTCTTGGGGATGTACACGATGTCGGTGTTGGTGATTTTAATGATGATGGGCTTATGGACATCGTTTATGCAGAGGATTTCGGCGGCGTATGGCTTTTGTTAGCCCGTGAATCAGATGCACCACCGTGGGAATTGCCATGGCTTGTGGTGAATGAAATGGGATTTGCACTAGCTGGACAGAGCCAATTAGATTGGATCAATGATAGAATCATCCTGTCTAACATTGGGGCTACTGGCGATGATGGCGTGGATGTACTGTTGGATAATGCCAAGCTGTGGACGGCCGATATTGAGATCGAAGGGCATGTCGGCGCACAGATGCACCTCGACACTATTGCCGATGAAACCAGCGCCAGTTCGCTGCAGTTGATAAGCACACAAATCGGTATGGAGGTACGGCCGTCCTTTGCTTCGACTAACTATTTGATCGAGTATCGACATGGCGCAGAAATCGAATTGGCCCTGATCTGGGCTGGTACTGCTGGCGGCGCAGCAGCAACCGTCAACTGGGACGAGGTTTGGTGCCTTATGAATTCGCCCGGTGTCCCCTCTGAACTTTGCCATATTATTTATCAAACCGGCATCTATGCTGATGGCGATGATATTGATATCTGGATTCCTCAACCCATCGAAATGACGGCCGCCAATGGCAACCGCGTAACGGCCGATCACATTCGTATGGTCGAGATACCAGACGGGCAAGCAGCGCAGGGTGCAGGCCCTGAAACTGAGAACGGCTTTTCGCGCATCGAGATTCGAGGTGCAGATGTTGACTCCCTCACTTTGTCCAATGTAAGTATGGAGTCGGCCGAACCGCCTCTTCCTGATCCTCCTGCCACCTCCTACAATCTGTATCTGCCTATGATTGAGCGTTAGCTATCCTTATAGGGGTCATTTGAATTTCCCTGTTTGGTAGTCTAAAGGGCTGAGAAGACCAAAACCTACCAAACAGGGAGATGATATTTAGAGATTTATAAATTCTGACCCGGGCAATTTATCTTTTTCCCGCTGCTTCTTCCAAAACAACTGTAATCCCCACCAACATCGGCACGTTCACTCCCGCGCCAAACTACTATACACACACCGGCGGTTCCAGCCGCAATCTTTTGCTCCGCTTTCATGCTATGGCACTTGGCTATTTTTTGACAGGCAATATGAGACGATGTAAGAATGAGTTGCCTGTGGCAGACACAGCCCACGGCACCTACTCTTGACAGAATGTTTGAAGGAGAATGTGATGAACGCTAAGAGCTATTTACAACAGATGGAACAAAATTATGCAGATATATGGGCACGAATGGAGGCGGAGGTAACGGCCGTTGCCTACTTCAATATCTTCAAACAGCTATCCGACAACTACTCTCCCACCCTCACCGTCTCACGGGTACAAGGGCCGCTTGTCGAATCCCTGTTAGCCGACAGCAATGTCAAAGTAGATCGCAACTTACGCAAATCGGGCACCATTGGTCTGACCATCGGCCAAGAGCCAGCCCCTATCTGGCTTTCGGGTCATGCCGACATTTGCAGCTACCTCACAGGTCGCTGGGATGGTTCTGGCTATCCTCTCACACCCTTTTGTATGCCCCGCGCCAGACCCGGACGACGTGCTGCTGTGGCTCTTGGGGTGCCTGATGGAAACGGCCGTTTAGCACGACTAGCCGAAGGGGACATGGTAACAACCGACGATGGTCAAACCATCTTTGCCACCGACAAAACTGACCTGCCAACCTGGACACGAGTCGTCTACCACCTTGAAGCTACCTGGGATCAGGAAAGTGATGAAATTCATGGCTACATCGACAACCAAGCAACCTGTGCCGCCCTTATCTTAGCCACCCGTGTGCTTTCCCACTACAACATCAACGCCTTGCTTCTGCTCAACGATGAGGAAGAAGGGCCAGTTGATAAAGGAAATCAGGGATTCTCTCGTGCCATGCAACGACTCTTACACCGTACACCACATAACCAATTGCCGGACATGGTCATTGTGAGTGATGGCCACATGCCACCCGGCGTCGACCCCGATAGCGGTGCCTCAATTTTTGGGCAAGGCGCCCTTTATGGTGGTCTGAGCAGCGGAGCTCGGGGGGCTGTCGTTCCCCCACAATTGATCCAATTCACGCATGAGTTGGCTCCAGAATTGGCCACACACAGAATAAAGTTATCGGAAAACCCAGGCTACATCAGCCGCAGCGACGATATTTCAGCCATGCAATACACACAAAACGTCATGCTCATTGGCTTTGCCGGCACGTCTTCCCACTTTGACCTTACCCCCACCATGCACTGTTCTGACTTAGTTAATCTAACCAAGACTTTGGTCATTTATGCCCTGATCGCTCAGGATACTGAATGGCGGGCAAGATACCTTTAAGTATTCTCTCTGCTTGCCCAATTATCCAATTTCGTGAATAGATCACGAAAAATCGGATCACGCTGCACATAATAAGCACAGCGGATTTGATGGCGCGAATGGTCAAAACTCCATGTCAACACCCGTTTCAACCAATCATCTGGTTCACGGTTGACCAACTCACCCGCTGTTTGCTGACTAATAATAGGGCTAGAAACGATATGGGATGGCAGCCAATCCGCATTGATAAGGTAAGCGATGGCCACAACATCCCAGATCTCTTTAGACCAAGCAAAATGGTCATCGCTGTATCCTTTAAACGTTTCAGCCAAGTAATCCCCAATCGCTCCTTTGCCTTGCACATACAGTTCAATTTCAGGCACTGTACTTCTGAGGTGAGTCGTCACACCTTGGCATGGAATTAAAACAAGCGGCACACCACAATCCAGCACCAATCGCGCGGCCAGCACATCCCCCGAAAGATTGAACTCTTTCGTATGAGGCCAATGCAAGGCGTTACCCCCTAGCCAGACAACGATTATCTTCTCAATGATCTTGGGTTCAATCAAAATGGCAGAGGCGATATTTGTCAGCGCACCAATGGCAACCACATAAAGCGGCTCAGATGAATTCATCGCACGGTCAATCAGGTCGCGCACTGCCTCATTGTCATAAGGGTGATCATAATCTGCCAGAAAGCCATTTGAGCCCCGATAGGCAAAATTTTCTGCCGACACCTGCAACCTCTCCAAGAGGCGCAGGATTTCGTCGTAACTCTTTTCCATACCATCCCCAGGACTGTTAGCACGCTTGTTGAAAAATGGGGCCGCGTACAAAGCGTCTACGGATAATTTCTCTGGGGAGAGCAAGGCATGAACAATAGCAAACTGGTCGTCAATCTCATTGTAGGTATCGGTGTCAAGAACCATCCTCACTTTCCCTTTGGGGGGTTGTAATCTTTCGAGGCGAGTTGAATCTGATATTTTGGGAAAGTTCATTGTTTATCTCCATTTTTCTCACTGGAACACCAAGCCATCACCATGCTAACCTACCAGTAAGGTATTAATACCATTCACCAATGGCCTACTCTTCTCTTATAGCTGGCGAATGGACACTAATCTTCTATTTTTTTGTCTCCGGATATTTCGCCACGCTCAATCCGAATAACGCGCAAGGTCAAGGTTTGTACCAGAGCCATTGCCGAAAAGAGCAATAAGAGCACAGGGCCACCAAGAGTAAAACAAACCACCGTCAAGATGAGTAACCAGGTGACCAGCAACATGCTGTCCATTGGCTTGGCTAATACCAGCAAAAAAGCCCGCCGAAAGATGGCCCCTATGCTTTCTGCCGGATAAGCCAAACGAAGCGGAAAAAGATATAGCTGCATTCCTAAAAACGTAAGCAATAGAATTGCCAATGGACCCACTAGCCAGCTCAATAGGTCGACTGTGCTTTGCCAATAAAAATATGCCGTAAAACTAAGTAGTAACAACGCGGCCAAATCGAAGAATCCAAGCAATGTGAATTTCAGCCAATAGCCACGAAAGCCTACCCAGAAATCACTGATTGTGGCTTCGTCTAAGTCCAGATCACGCTCATCAGCGATGACACGACTCACCAAGTAAAACAGTCCGCCAGCAGCAGCTGGCATGGTGATGAGGGGCAAGCTGGTGATTACCCATAGCAAGTTTGCTACTAGGAAGATACCCAGTCGCCGATAAAATAATCGAGCAGAGAGGGTTACAATCGTCCAAGCCATCATACGGGAAATCATATCACATTAGACGAAATAGGCTCTATGCTGGTATCCTTATTAGGATGTTACGAACTGAAAATCTTAGCAAATCCTACGACGCAACAATGGCAGTCCACGATTTAAATCTCAATATTGCTGCGGGCGAAATCTACGGTTTTTTAGGACCTAATGGCGCTGGCAAAACTACGACTATTCGCTTGTTGCTCGGCCTGCTCAAACCTACCAAGGGTCGTGTTTTCCTCTTTGATGATCCCATCACCGACGACATTATTTCGCTCAAACGCCGTATCGGTGTCGTGGCGGAAGAACCACCTCCAGCCAACCGCATGACCGCTTGGGAGCTGGTCCGCTTTTTTGCTGATCTCAACCATGTAATGCATCCTGAGGCACGCATGGAAAAACTATTTCACGCTCTTGACCTTTGGGAGGCTCGTCATGCGCTGGCTTCAGCCTATTCACGTGGGATGCGACAAAAATTGAGCCTGATTCGAGCCCTTGTTCATACCCCGGATTTGCTCATTCTAGATGAGCCAGTCAGTGGTTTGGATCCCTTCGGTATTCGACAAGTGCGTGCTGTGGTCGATGATCATCGGCAACAAGGTGGAGCCGTTTTGATTTCAAGCCATATCCTTTCAGAAGTGGAACGGTCGGCCAGCAGAATTGGCATCTTACACCAAGGGCACTTATTAATAGAAGACAGCATCAACGGCATTCGCAGTCGCATTGGTGGTACGAATGTGGTAAACATCGACTTGTTAGAGGTTCCACCATCTCTTCCCGTCCAGCTCCAATCAATCCCCGAAGTGCAAAAGGTCGAAGCTCAAGAAAATCAACTTACCCTGCATCTATCAAGTAGCCGTGACGCCCGCCCCGATATTTTCCAAGCTGTCGTGGCCACCGGAGGCATACTCGTCTCGATGGAGATGGAAGAAATGAGCCTTGAAGAAGCTTTCGTTACTATCACCAACCAAAATGTTCAGCAATTGGCAGGTGCCGAATGAGTGCAAGTTTATCCAAGCCACGGAAGCGGCACAAGCGCCTTCAGTGGCACACAATGCGTAGAATTGCCACCCAACAACCACGAGATACACTTTTTGGCTGGGGCATTTATATTACGGCCGTTATCTCCGTAGGTTTCGCCGCTCTGCAAATCTTCAACTCGGTTCGCTTTGTTGGCGAGAGCAGCCTCAATATATTGGCCCAACCTTTTTTGCTGCCACTGCAAGCTGCTCTCAGCTTGGCCATACTTTTTGTGGCAACTGAAGCCACTCTAGCCATTGCCCGTCCGCGTGAACAAGGCTCCCTACAAATTCTCTTCTTCGCCCCCATTGACGAACCGATGCTGATCGGTGGCAATTTCCTGGCTGGCCTATTGGTTTACATTTTGTTCGTTTTACTGACATTGCCGATTTTGCTTCTACTGGCTTGGATAACCAACTTTGTCATTCCCGTCATTTTACTTTGGGCCATCATCCCTACAATTTTTGCTGTTGGTGTAACTATCGCCTTTGGCCTGTTTGTATCGGCAGCAGCCCCATCAGCCCGAGCCGCGGTGCTGATTTTAGTGGCTGGCATCCTCATTTTGCTAGGACTACAGTCAGCTTATACCGCTTTACTGAATGTCCCGCCTACCAGCCGCTTTTTCGACGCCCTCCTCTTTATCCGTACTATTTTGGCCAACCTACAAACTATTTTGTCATGGCTTTCCCCATTTCGTATGCTTGATGTTATCCTCACTTCTTCTTTAAATAATGATTGGCTGGCGCTAATCAAGCAGCTTGGGATTGCTCTAGTAATGATAGCAATTTGGTTGTTTGCAGCCGTTCGCATGCTGCGGCGTAGGGGGGTGTTACCATGAGTTTGCTGTCTTGGTTCAGGCGTCGGTTGCAGTGGAGTCTTTTGATTCTGTTGCTAGTTTTGGTGATGCCTGCTTTGGCATTTGCCCAGGCAACTGATCGACAAGATACGTTTGTGTATGGGATAAATGCTGGCATCCCCGATGCTGTGGTGGGCACATTTGCGCCACCTGTTGTCGACACTATCTACCTCATGTCTACTGAAACAAGCATTCTTTCACCACGTATCACCAGCGTTTACTACTGGCCTATCACTAATGATTATCGCGCTTCCTGGAATGTCCTCAATGAGGTCGTTGAGGGTGAGTTAGAAATCATGCGTGGTCTGCAGACAGTGGAGACCGTTGAGCAAATGACCTACACCATCCATTTTCATCGTGGTCAGGGAAGTACTAATAAGCCCACCCTATACATCGGTTCTGATGCAGGAGCCGCCTACGATCAGTTTCAAAACGATCAAAATGCCTATCGTGATGCCCTGTTGGCCTACGAAGAGGCACGGCAGGCATGGCTCGCCTCTGCTCGCGAATTGCAACAACAAGGTGTTTCGCCTGATCAATTCCCACCTGGACCTGTAGAACCATCCCCGTTTAATACCTTCAGTACTGGGCTAAATAGCGGCTTTCCAGTGAAATTAGATGCTGGTACTTATCGCATTCGCACCAGAGCATCTGACGGCACAATTGTGCCTGAGAGTGAACGTCGTCTAGTCGTCTTTTCGCCCCGGCGAACGGCCGTTGGTTATGAAGTCATACCAGAGCAGCGCTGGACATTTCCTGAAGAAGCCAATGATTTGGAGGGTGCCATTTTGGGTGCGGAGAACACGGTTGTTTATCTGAAGCCGTTTGTCACTCGCGAATACCCAGCAGTGTCTTATACACGCCTGCAAGATCCACAAGATGCCTCAGTGACCCAAGCAGACGAGTGGACCTGGGTAGCTGGCGAACCGATTGAGGACGCAATACTAGAACGGGTGAGTGGTGATCGTGTATTGGAGCAAATCCCACTGCAAGCGTACACTGTCAAGCAGACTCCAGGAGGTGAATATGGCTATGAAATTTTGGAATATGATAGCCGAACACCAGACGTAACACCGCGAGTAGATTTTGTTGGTTTTCGCCTACCACTCACAAGTGACAATCGTAACTTTTCTGTTCGGCTCCGCTCATCTGATGATGCTTTTCTGCTGGGTAGCAGTCGTGCAGTGCGTGTTGCCAGCAATAATTCGCCGATTTTACTGGGGCTGATTAGCCTATTGCCGCTGCTGGCAGGTGCTGGCATATTACGATGGCGGCAGCAGCAAACATCCCGCATAAAATCTATAGATGACGCAGCATAAAAGTGAGAAAACCATAAACAATTGGCACGGCATTGACAATTGCAAACACGTTTTTGCCGTAAGGAGTTTTCGGAAAAACAAACAGGACGCAACCCAAAAACGTCTCCGGTTCATTCCGAAAAACAATACACTTAACGGCTCTTACAGGTCTCCGACCGAACCAGTTGGGGCACGGTCAGGAGGGCAGCCCTTTGGGGCTGAGAGGCGGCTCCCAGCGAATTTATACTTGCCTAAATACAACGAAAAATAATACACTTTCACCCTGATTTTTTTTGGAATTGGCCTGAATGCTTCCTTGCTCGGTCAAATGGGCTATGATATAGTCTGGCACCTAAATTAAATCAGTTTCCAAATTGATATTTTAGGGAACATTCACAAATAATGCTGATGTCGAAACTTGATGATTTGTAGAATTATCATTCGTGAAGCAAAGTTTTGACAGTATGCTCCAAGCATATTATCAGAACGCACCAACAGGAATCCCCTCCGAATGCACGATACGATATCCGTAGTAACCCCGAAAGGGGACAGTATGAATCTCATCACCGAGCAGGTGCAAGAAATAGTCCGCAAGAGCGGAATACAGTCAGGCGTCTGCTTCCTCGTTATCCCCCATACAACGGCCGCCATCACCATAAACAGCTATCTGGATTCAGCCACAATGCAAGATATAGTTGCTGATGTGCGGCGGCTGGTACCAACTCGCACCGATTTCCATCACATTTTTGACACCCCAGCCGACGCTGCGGGACATATCAAAGCCACCCTCATTGGCAACAGCGAAACGGTTCTTATTGAAAATGGCGAACTTGTACTTGGGCACTCCCAAGGCTTGTTTCTTTATGATTTCGATGGGCCACGCCAACGGCGTGTCCTCGTAAAGATATTGGAAGGTTAGTACCTGCTATAGACTTCCCCTACGCAATTGCAAATTGTTTGTTGATTCATTTAATTAGGAAGAACACTAACCAACCATTAAGATCATTGTATAGGAGGAAATTTATTGTCAAATTCGTAATCAACCAGCCCTTTAGTACGCCTTGAGTTCGTAACGAACTTAACCCAATTGAAAAGGATTATGATCCATATTATTCGAGGAGAGGTCTAAAATGAAAGATAAATATAATTATAAATTTTTTGCTATCTTGCTTGTTGTTCTAGCGATGGCATTAACGGCTTGTGGCGGTGATACGGCCGAACCGGGAGCAGATTCAGGTAGTGATAGTGACGCCACAGCAGAGAGCAGTGATAGCTCGTCTGGTGAAGAAGCTGATGAAGCTAGTGAAGCAGAGGCTCTTACGCTAAAATTTGTCATCTGCTGCGATCCTGACGATGCGGTCATCTACGACGAAATAATCGCAGCCTGGAAAGTCGCAGAGCCACAATATGCTAATGTTACCGTTGAGTTAGACTTAAAGCCTTTTTCCGAGCTGTTCCCTACGATTGAAACCTCCGTTGCCGCTGGCGCCGATTTTGATCTCTTCCAGGCGGACGGCCCAGACATCAAGCACTATTCCTTCAATGAAGTCATCATTTCGCTGGATGAATATTTTACCGACGAGGAAAAAGCAGCGTTTTTGCCAGCAACCATTGAAGAAGGCTCTTACCTTGGTAAATTTATGTCCCCGGCTATCATGCAGAGTTGCTCCTTGATGTTCTACAACACAGACATGACGGATGCGGCTGGCGTCTCGCCACCGCAGCAGCTTGATGGCTGGACGATTCAGGAAGCATGGGATGCCTGGGAAAAAACCCAAACGGATGCAGATGGGGATGGCACCCCAGAGGTTTGGGGTTTGCGTTGGGGTCAGGGCACCTGGACGGGTGATTATGAGCAAGGCATTATTCGCCGCAGTGCTGGCGAACGGGGTTCCCCCACCTTTGCCGGCATGGGTCCCGATGCGATTACATTTGTAGGCTACCTTGATACACCGGAAGCGATTGAAGCCTACCAGGCCTATCGTGACATGCACTTTGGTGATCGCGCCGTTACCCCCATCGAAGCCATCACGGACATCTGGTACATAGAACAAGCTGCTTTTATTATCCACCCGGACAACGCCATTGGGGAAGTTAACCGTCGTTTTCCAGATTCAATGACGGACAAGTATGCCGTCACTGGCATTCCCTACATGGAAGGCGGCGCTCAGCTTTGTCACACCGGTTCCTGGCACTATGGGGTTTCCCCAAATTCAGAACATAAAGATGAGGCCGCTGCTCTGGTAAAATTCCTTACTGGACCAGAAGGTGCTCGTATCTGGTACGATAATGTTCGCCAGCTACCCGCCCGTTTTGACTTGCTCAATGAATTACCAGAGTATAATGAATATCCGCAAGAGTTGTTTGCCCAAGGTTTGCAAGAAATTGGCGAACCACGCATTCAAACCCCTTGTTACACCGAATATCAGCAACTTCACGCTGTGCTTTTACAAGACTTACAATCGGCTGAAAATCTTGATGTGGCTGCCCGCGTGCAAAAGGCTGCGTCTGATATCGAACAAGCTTGTGCCAAGTATGCAGGTTGGAACGAGTAATCAGCTTTTGTTGATCTAGTTAGAAACAAGGTTGAGGGGCAATCCCTCAACCTTGTCTTTTTGTAAAATATTACGAGTAAAAGATTATGCAAGGAACGGCCCCCATTCACACGCAAGGCTCATCATTCAGCCGCTTTTTTACCTGGCGCCGACGTAGTTACATTATCGCCTTTCTATTTGTATTGCCAGCTTTAATAAACTTTACCCTCTTCCGCTACTACCCGATCGCCTCAGCCGCTCGCTCAAGTCTTTACAACTATAGTTTATTGGGTGGGTATCGGGGCTTTATTGGCTTTGATCATTATATACGGATGGTCAGTGATCCAGCTTTTTGGAATTCCTTGCAAGTTACTCTCGTTTATGTGCTAGTGAAGATCCCAGTTCAGGTTGCTTTGGCTTTAGCCTTGGCCATTTTCTTGTCAAAACAGTCTATCGGTTCGGCGATTGTGCGCTCAGCCATCATGGCTCCCCTAGTCACCTCAATTATTGTCGTCTCGATCATTTGGGCCTTGATGTATCATTCAGACCAGGGGCTATTTCAAAGCATTTTAACCTCGGTGGGTTTGCCCAAAATACGCTTTATATCCCATGAAAGCCGCGCTTTGCCTTCCTTGACGTTTATGATGATATGGAAAGATGTCGGTTTTAGCATGATCATCCTGATGGCTGGCTTGAAAGGTATCCCCAAGGTCTACTATGAGGCAGCTGTAGTGGATGGTGCCAACCGTTGGCAACAGTTTTTGAATGTAACGATGCCCTTGTTACGCCCAGTGCTGATGTTTGTCTTGGTCACTCAAGTTGCTTTCTCTTTCCAGATGTTTGCCCCCGTTTATCAAATGACAAAAGGCGGGCCGTTAGAATCTACTAATGTTATTGTTCATTATATTTATCAGCAGGGCTTTTTATTCCAAGATATGGGGTATGCCAGCGCCTTATCGATGGTAACGCTGGTTATTTTATTGATCATTAGTTTTGGACAGATAAAACTCTTAGACACTGATTATTGAGTCTACCGAAGAAGCTTAGTTCCTGACCGCAATTGCAGCTAGTTTTTCTGCTAAAGAAAGCTTTTTCGGTAAAGTTATTATTAGAACTTATTTTAGGATTTTGGCTATGGCAACAACGCAAGGCTCCCCGGACACGCAATTAAACACCACTCCTGCAGTAAACCTAACGAGTGCCTTTACCAGAAGGGTTCTCGCGACTCGCCCCTTAGATATTATTAGGTGGGTTGGCTATTTTCTGCTTGTGGTCATTTTTTTGACACCTTTTATCTGGACAGTATTGGCCAGTGTACGGCAAGAAAGCGAAATCTTAGCCAATCTTTTTCCCTTTTCCATAAACACTTTTGTGCCCAGGTCAGGCGAGTGGACCTTAGACCATTACAAGACGATTATGAGCTTAAATGAAGAGGGCGCACGTGAAGGCCTAAGGTTTGACAGGAGTTTACTCAACTCATTTATCGTTTCAGCCAGTGTTGTCATTTCGAGTTTGATTTTTAATACTTTAGCCGCTTTCTTCTTTTCCAGATTACCTTTCCCTAAGAAAAACATCCTCTTGCTTTACGTCATTGCGACCCTATTTGTGCCCATCCAGGTTACTTTGGTGCCACTGTTTATTGTGGTGCGTCAATTAGGTTTTGCCAACACCTATTGGGCTATGATCTTACCCTGGTTTGCCAGCCCTTTTGTCATCTTTGCCTTGATTCAATTTTTTAAGGAAATCCCGCACGAGTTGGATGAAGCAGCCATTATTGATGGGGCTAGTTATATCCAGATTTTGCGGCATGTGATAATGCCCTTGTCAGTGCCTGGCTTGGTTACGATGTCATTGCTGGAGTTTCAATTTATCTGGAACCTTTTTTTGTGGCCGCTCATTGCTGTCAGCGACAAAAATATTCAAGTCATCCAGGTCACCCTGGCTTTGACGCAGTCGCAGCGACAATCATTTTGGGGGCGCAGGTTCGCCGGCGCCGCCCTGGCCTCCGTGCCTGTTATTATCCTCTTCATGGTGCTGCAAAAATATTATACTGAGGGGATTGCTCAGACTGGTGTGAAGGGGTAGCTGACTCGGCAAATAAATTTGCAGCGACGATTACAAAGCCCACCTTCGTGAGCTAGTTTGTTGTTGAATTAAGCCAAACCAAATCTATGGATAAAAGCAGAAAACCGCAGCGCATCTTGATCGACACTGATCCGGGTGTGGATGATTCAATGGCGATTCTGTTTGCCTTTTGTTCGCCAGAGGTAAAGGTGGAGGGGTTAACGGCCGTTTACGGCAACTCCGGTACTCAAAATAGCACCATAAACGCCTTACGACTCGTCGAGCTAGCAGGAAAACCAGACGTGCCAGTGGCACGTGGCGCAGAGACACCTCTTTTACGGCCGTATGCTGGCTTTGGTTGGCGCGTACACGGCCGTAATGGCATTGGCGAAATCGACTACCCTTTGCCAAAAGGCCAGCCTGATTCACGCCGAGCGGCGCAGTTCATCGTCGATACAATCATGGCCAACCCCGGTGAAATTACCCTAGTTACTTTAGGCCCCCTTACCAATGTGGCCCTTGCTGTCTCGTTGGAACCGTGCATTGCTGAACATGTTAAAGAAGTTGTGCTTATGGGTGGTGCAGCTAACGCCAAGGGGAATGCCTCTCGCGTGGCCGAAGCCAATATTCACAATGATCCCGAAGCGGCCAAAATCGTCTTTAATGCGCCGTGGTCTGTGACAATGGTTGGACTAGATGTGACCCGAAAAACGGTGATGACACCAGCATACGTAGACAATCTCAGCAAAGCTGGCAACCCCCTTACCGACTTCATATCCCGAATTGTGCCTTATTATATGAATTTCTATCTCGAAAACACGGGACTAGAGGGGCTTTATGTCCATGACTCTTCAGCTCTGGCTTATGTCATCGACCCTAGCCTCTTTGAAACGAAACTGGTCCATGTTGAGGTTGAAACGAATAGCCCAGTAAATAAGGGATTGACGGCCGTTGATTGGCGACTACATCCTGATGGCGGACCCAATGTACACGTCTGTATTGATGTCGATAGCGAACGCTTCTTGCAGCTCTACAAAGAGCGGTTGACAGGAAGGGAGATCACTCTATGATTCCAGCCATAATCGACTGCGACCCTGGCCATGATGATGTCATGGCAATCCTGTTAGGGGTGCGTACGATGGATATCAAAGGTATCACTACCGTTTTCGGCAATGCTTCTTTGCCTCTAACCACTAAAAATGCCCGCTACCTTGTGGAATTGGCTGATTTACGCCATGTCCCTATCGCCGCCGGCCATGACCGACCGATGCTACGAGAAGATGAATCGGCCGATGATGGGGCTGGCGCACACGGCAAGACGGGGTTGGATGGGCCTGTAATGTTTGAGCCCACCATTCCTATTTTAGAAGAACATGCCGTCGATTTTATCTATCGCACCGCCAAAAAAACACCTAATTTCCATTTGATTCCGGTAGGCCCGCTAACGAATATAGCTGCCGCTCTCCGCCGCTATCCCGATATTGTTGATCATGTCGCAGCCATTAGTTTGATGGGCGGGTCAACAACGTTTGGTAATGCGACAGCCGTGGCCGAGTTTAATATTTGGGCAGATGCTGAAGCAGCCCACGTGGTCTTCACCAGTAGCATCCCGATCAAGATGGTAGGGCTAAACGTGACGCGACAGGTCAATGCTACTCCAGAATATCGAAGACAAATTAGACAGATGGACAGTCGAACGGCCGTGGCCGTGGCCGATATGCTCGATTTTTATAGTGAACGCTTGGCACTACTCTACGGTTTGCCCGGTGGATCGATGCACGACCCGTTGGCCATCTCAGCTCTCATTGATCCCGATGTCCTAACCTTTGAACCCATGCATGTGGCAATTGAGCTAACAGGCAGGCACACCTATGGCATGACCGTTTGTGACTACCGCAATCGCCGCCAGGATACAGGCGAACCCCAAGGAGAACCTCCCAATGCTGAAGTGGCTGTCGCCGTTGATGTCGAACGTTTCTGGGTGCGTTTTCTGGAAATTCTACGCACCTACCCTTAGGGCCTGTCAGCCACAGTAGGAGAATTCTTTTGTCGGATGAAACAGCCATGATGCCCATTGCCAATACCCGTGAGGAGGTTGCAAACCAACCTGCGGTTCTGGCCCGTGTATTACAAGAACTATCACCACAAATTCAAGCCTTAGCGCAGCAGATGGCAGAGCACGGAGTGGATCAGGTCTTAGCTAGTGGGTCTGGTGATTCTTGGTTCGCGGCGCAAGCGGTGCGTCATGCTTGGGAAAGTTATGCTGGGGTTCCGTTTGAACCGTTGCAAGCATATGAATATGCAGCTTACG
The DNA here is from genome assembly GCA_965223555.1 of Promineifilaceae bacterium (SeqCode). Lineage (GTDB taxonomy): Bacteria > Chloroflexota > Anaerolineae > Promineifilales > Promineifilaceae > CBDCWU01. Next base: position 285,017 of record CBDCWU010000004.1, on the reverse strand, counting down.
GCCGTTTAGGTGAAAACGCACAAACCGCTCACTTTGTCATTAGCTCCAGCGGTCGCCCCACAACCACCTGGGACGCGCTGGATTTAGCCCTCGACTCTGGTGCCTTGGTGATTGGTGTCACCGATAACCCAGATGAGAGCAACCCCTTTGTCGCCAAGCCCCCTATAGCCCTCATACCACGTGGCTCTAAGGTCGGCTGGCCAGCCCAAACAACCACAGCCACCACAGCCACCATGATCAGCCTTGCTATTGCCTTTGGGCAAGCGCGAGACCATCTAAGCCAAGCGGAAGCTGAGGGGCTACAAGCCCAATTAGCAGCGATTCCTGACCAGTTAACGGCCGTTCTCCAACAAAGCCGACGGTGGGCAAAAAATCTCGTCTCAACTATCAAACAACCCTGTTCCTACACCTTCGTCGGTGGTGGTCCCAGCTTTGCTGTTGCCCAAAATGGGTCGGCGTTACTAGCCGCTGGCCCACAAGAAGCCGGGATGCCTTTAACGGTTGAAGAGTTCCACCATGCGCTCCGCATTGGGGTGATTAGCAAAACAGATGTGGTGGTGCTGGTTGCGCCGCACAGCGTCGTGGATAGTCGCTGTCGCGATACGGCGCGGGTCGTCCGTGCTTGGGGCAGTCGCCTTGGTGTGATTGCCACCCCTGAAACGGCCGATCTGCTCGAATCAGATGCTGATGGCGTTATTTTACCAGCGATAGCCGATGCCATGAGTCCCCTCTTGACCATTCCCCCTCTTCAGATGTTGAGTATCGCCTTGGCCGAACAAAAAGTCGCTACAGGCTACCGACGTCCCCAATCCGTACCACAATGAGCCGTTACGCAAGCTGGAGCATCATCCTCGACGACATCATTTATCCAGACGGGCAAACCTCAATGGGCACTCTGGGCGGTGGCGGCTTGTACGCAGCTTGTGGTATGCGTTTGTGGCATCAGGATGTCGCCGTCTGTGCCGCCGTCGGGACCGATTTTGATGCCAATTGGCTGGCGCCACACGGTTTTGATAGCAGCGGATTGGTGGTGACTGCGTTGCCAACGCCGCGAGCTTGGCAGGTGCTAGAGGAAGACGGCCGTCGCACCCAAATACCTCGTGTCACACCCGATGACTGGTTTAACCAACTCGTTCGCATTCCTGTAGCCCAGCCTATTCCCCTCACGCTCAAAGCCCTCCACTTTTTAGGGCGTGGTGACGCGCCTGAAGAAAATTTTGTGCAAGCCCTAGTAGAAGCTAATGTTTTTATCAGTGCCGAACCCATTGTGGGAGCTGACAGCACAGCGGACGAGATCGACACTTTAAAGCGTTGCTTACCCTACTTTGGCCTTTTTTCGCCTGATGAATTGGGAGCAACTGTATTGGTTGGAGAGCAACCTGTGCCAGACCAGCTTCGGGCTTTGGCCCAATTAGGGCCACAGGTTGTGGCTCTACGTCAAGGAAAGGATGGGGCATTGATTTATGAACGAGAGTGTGACCAGTATTGGCATGTGCCGGCTGCCGCTGCTCAAGTTGTGGATGTGACAGGGGCTGGCAACGCTTTTTGTGGGGGGCTTTTGGTGGGCTGGCTGGAAACAGCCGATATTCGTCAAGCCGCCGCACAGGCTAGCGTGAGTGCCGCCTTTGCCATTGAACAGATCGGGCCACCACTGATTGATACGGCCGTATTAGCCAAAGCCAAAGCACGAGCAGACGAGGTCGTTCGTTTGATTGAGAACGCAGAGGTGGGCTGATGGAACTGGCAAAACGGCCGTTTGACATCATTGCCATCGACAGTATGTATCTTGACATCGTTATGAAAGTGGAGCGCTTGCCGGGGTATGGGGAAAAGGTGATGGGCGATTTAGTGGGGCGGTTACCTGGCGGGCCTTGTGCCAATTTTGCTTGCGCCGCAGCACGCTTGGGTATGCGCATTGCTTCCCTATCAACGGTGGGCAAAGATGAAGGCGGACAACTGTTACTTGATGATTTTGCCAATTATGGTGTAGCCACTGACTTTGTACGTGTCCATGAAAGCGGCGATACACCCTTCACCGTTATTCTGATCGAGCCAGATGGCGAACGCTCCATCATTGTGGTGCCAACTTTTAAACCGACCTATAGTGACGATGATTTACAGCTGGCCTTTAGCCAAACATGTGCCATACACACCTTCCCCACAGACCCGGCTCGATTCATTCGCTTCGCCAAAATTGCTCATGCCAATCAAACAAAGGTCATGATCGATGTTGAAGCAACCTCGAATGTAGAACGCAAAGATTTGGAAGCGATGCTGCGCTGGGTGAACATCGCCTCTTTTAATGAGCGAGGGTTTGTTCGTGTAAGTGGCGAAGCAGCAACGATTGAAGGGGCGCGTAAGCTGTTGGCCTATGGGCCTGAGATAGTGGTCGTCACCCTGGCAGAAAAGGGAGCATTAGCAGTAACGGCCGCTTCCGCGGCCCAAATCCCCGGTCACTCAGTCGTCGTCCAAGACACCACTGGGGCGGGTGACACCTTTAACGCTGCCTTTCTAAGTGCAACGCTACAAGGAAACAGTTTGGAACAATGCTTAACCTTTGCCAATGCGGCAGCTGCCCTTTCTGTCACAGGTCTTGGTCCAAGAGGTGGGCTACCGACCGTTGCGCAAGTTGAGGCATTTTTGGAAAGAGACTAAACAAAATAATTCAGCATTCAGTTGCCAAGTTGCAATGCTGACAAACAATAATAAGGATTTCAAATGACAACAGAAAATAAGAATGGAATGATTGCCCAAGTAGAGAGTTTACCCGACCTGATTCGGAGCGAGTTTAAGGCAGTGGATCGACGGGTACGATTGGTGCTAGATCATGAAGAATGTTTGTCTGTGAAACGCATCATCATCACTGGCTGCGGCGATTCCCACATGGCAGGCGTTGCGGCAGAACTGGCGTTTGAAAAACTAGCACAGATTCCTACAGAACCGATGCGGGCCAACACGAGCGGCCGTTACGCCTCACCTTACACCCTGTCCCATTTCCCACGTAATCCCTTAGTCGCTGGCATTTCTGTGTCAGGCACGACATCGCGCACACTGGAAGCGATGCAGTTATTCAAGAATCGTGGCCTGCCCACAGTTGGCATCGTTGGCAATCCTGAAAGCCCCATCGGACAACTGACGGATAAGGTGTTGGATTGCACAATCCCTGATTTTGTTCATGCGCCGGGTGTTCGCTCTTATCGCATGTCGTTGTTAGCCCTTTATTTACTGGCGATTCGCTTGGGCGAGGTCAAAGACCTTTATTCTCAAGATGAGGCCAACACGCTGCGCCAATCATTGCTCAGCACGGCTGATGCGATTGAATCCACGATAACGGCCGTGAACGATAAAACTCGTCAGCTAGCCGAAGCCTTTGCCAACGAAAAAAGCCATGTTTTCGTAGGTGATGGGCCAAACTTTGCCACGGCCATGTTTGGCGCAGCCAAAGTCATTGAATCAGCTGGTGTGCACGCCATGGGCCAAGAGTCTGAAGAGTGGGCGCATCTCCAATACTTCTCGTCGATTGAATCAACAACACCAACCTTCCTGATTTCACCCGGTTATCGCGGCCATAATCGTGTTGGGGAACTGATGGAGCCATTGAACAATTTAGGGCGTACCGTCATTGCCATCGTACCTGAGGGAGACCAAGTAGTAGCCCCCCATTCCCAATGGGTCTTGCCTGTTGTTGGTGAGGTCGCTGAACTCTTTACCCCCATGGTTTACCCAGTCGCCACGGAGCTATTTGCAGCCCACATGTCGGACGTGCTTGGCGAACCTTTCTTCCGCAGAACCAATGAGGCTTACATTCGCAACAATGATATTCGTGTGACGGAAATTATTACAGAGATCGAAGCATAATCTAGAAGGCCAACGAATGGCTAAACAATCTGACATTTTTCTATTTGTTTCAGGTGCAGGAAGTTGTGTGCAAGTACCTGAGTTGGTTCGGGCTTTGGTTGCAGAGAATTTTGGGGTCTATTCGATCCTAACACCCAATGTCGCCCAGGTAACAGCCCCGGCACCACTCATGGAAGTGCAGGGTAACACCTGGGTTCATGCCTACCGGCAAGTGCCCTTAGATAGATATCCATTTGGAACGCTTTTAGTGGCCCCCTGCACCTTCAATACCTTCAACAAAATTGCGCTCGGCCTAGCAGATAATCTGGCAACATCGATGATTGCCGATGGCTTGGGAGCAGGCAACCGCGTCATCATTGCCCCTTCTATGAATCACGGTCTCTGGTCACATCCACAAACAAAGGTATCACTAGCATGCCTGCAAAGTTGGGGATGTGACATTGTGCTTCCCACCATCACTGAACAACGGGTTACACTGGCACCCATTGCTGACATTATTCACACTGTAACGTCTTGATTTTTGTACGAAAGAATAGGGTTACACCTCATGCACTTGATACCGGATACATCTGTAGGAGTACACCATGACCTTAACTGGATTTGACCAACGCACCTTTACCCACAAGGGCAAAACCAAGCCCGTTTATTGGCGTGGTAATGGGCCAGGGGTGGTAATTATCCACGAAATCCCAGGTATTACACCCCAAGTGGCTGATTTTGGGCGGCTGGTGGCTGAGGCTGGGTATACGGCCGTTCTACCCCATCTCTTTGGCACACCCAACAAACCCTTTTCCAACAGCTACGCTCTCAGTCAAATGGCACGTGCTTGCATCAGCCGTGAATTCACAGTGTTAGCCCGTAAACAGGCCAGCCCCATCACTAACTGGTTGCGAGCTTTATGCCGCGATGTACATCAACAGTGTGGTGGCCCCGGTGTGGGTGCGCTGGGCATGTGTCTCACCGGCAACTTCGCTCTGGCCCTCATGGTAGACGAATCCGTTATGGCCCCTGTTCTCAGCCAACCATCATTACCTTTCCCCGTTACTGCCGCTCATAAGGCAGCTATCGCTCTCTCTGATGCTGATTTGGCCAAAGTGAAAGAGCGAACGGCCAGCGGCTGTTTGCTTCTGGGCTTGCGCTTTACCGAAGATGATTTTGTCCCTCCCGAACGCTTTCAAACCCTGCGCCGCGAACTGGGCGCTGGCTTCGAGGGCATCGAAATAGACTCCTCTCTCGGCAACCCGCACAACATCCCCCAAAGTGCTCACTCTGTTCTCACCAACGACCTCGTAGATGAAGAAGGGCATCCCACCCGCCGGGCCCTAGATCGTGTCCTACAATTCTTTGAGAACAGACTGAATACCTGATACAAGAGACATGACACCTGATACCTCCATCACTCTCATCGCCACCGCTAAATTTGGCCTAGAAGCCATCGTCAAACGGGAAATGATTGCCCTTGGTTTTGAGAATGTGCTCGTTTCGCCAGGGCGTATCGAATTCACAGCCACAACAGCCGATATTCCTCAAGCCAACCTCTGGCTGCGCTGCGCCGATCGGGTTCAGCTAAAAATGGGGCAATTTTCCGCGACAACCTTTGATGATTTGTTTGAGCAGACCAAATCTTTGCCCTGGGAAGCCTGGATAACAGCCGACGGTCAATTCACCGTCAACGCCACTTGTGTCAAATCAAAATTGCAGAGCGAGCGCACTTGTCAGGCTATTGTTAAAAAAGCCATTGTAGACAGATTGAGCAATCACTATCAGGTAGATTGGTTGCCAGAAACAGGCGCAGCCTTCACTGTTCAAGTAACCATACATAAAGATATGGCCTTGCTAATGATTGATACATCGGGCACAGGTTTACATAAACGCGGTTATCGTGCCCAAGCGGGCAAAGCCCCACTCAAAGAGACATTGGCGGCGGCTCTTGTCAAGCTCACCTTTTGGCACGAAAATCGACTGCTGCTCGACCCCATGTGTGGCTCAGGTACTATTTTGATTGAGGCGGCCATGATCGGCCGTAATATAGCCCCGGGCTTATCTCGTGAATTTGCTTCGGAAGGCTGGCCTGCCATCCCTAAAACTGCCTGGCACGAAGCCCGCCAAGCTGCCCAAAGCGCCATCCTGCCCAACGTTCCCATGCAGCTATTCGGCTATGATAACGATGCCCACGCTATCGAAATTGCCAAAGAGAATGCCCACAAAGCGGGTGTCGGTGATACCATTGCGTTTGAGCAAAAAGACGTACGTGATTTATGGATTGATCAGCAGTATGGCATCGTCGTCACCAATCCCCCCTATGGGCAACGCATGGCCGAGTTCCAGGATTTGAACCAGATTTACATCTCGTTGCACAAAACGTTTCGCAAAAAGAAGGGGTGGTCACTGTATGTGTTAACGGCCGATCACAAATTCCCACGCTACTTCAAACGCGCCCGCCCTGACCGGGTGCGTAAGTTATATAATGGCACGATTCAGGCCAATTACTATCAATACTATGGTGAACGTCCCCCCCATATCAGACTATAACGGCCACAAGATTCTTGAGGTCTTGGGCAACACCTAGATGTGACAGTCCCTTTGGAAGTGACTGTCACATGAGTAGTCTAAAAGCCAGGTCAAACAGCTTCAGCTTGGTCAAGTTGTCTATTGGCTTGCCTTTGTGCCAAATGAATCGAGATCATTGAGTCGGCCACCATTACCTGATAACCCAACCAAATCAGGATAATCCCCATCAACTCTGTCACATATAGGACTTCCACACGACCAAAACGAGCAAATGAACCGCCAATGCCGGGTAATAACCCACCCACAGCAATAAATACATTACCGATCACCCGTGATCCCATCTCGTGTGTGTTTTTCCAATAAAGCCATGCCGACCAAATGGCCCCACCTACCAAAAAGATAAAGGCGTAGAGATTAACAAAGGGCGAGAAAGACCGCACCCATTGCCAACTCATTACCTGTCCGGACAAACGGTGTGTTTCTACTAAGCTGTGATCAATCGGCGTCAGTAAAACAAAAACGGCCGCTACCACAATAAACACACCAAAAATCAGTGTCAACCAGTTGGCCTTCTTTTTTGACAACAGCAAATAGACGGTACCTTGTGCTAGAGGAAAACCGCCTAATAAAGCACCACTAATATACCAAAGCCGAAAAACCCATTCACTCCAACCAAACAAAGTCGTCAAACTCTCGGCCAATGTCCCTATACCATACATCAACACACCGAACGTCCACCAAAACAAATAGGTGGCCGAACGTTTTTGCTGCCAACGTTGGAATAAGTAGAAAGCAAAAACCAACGCAAAGATTGTAGTCACAATCGGAATATAATGAACCAAACTTCTCATCGTTTTCTCCTGTTCAGGCATCGTAAACAGTGGCAATAGCCAAGTGTACGATATTAATTAATTGATTAATGCGCCGCATTAGGCGCAAATTCTGCTGAGGTTTAATATGGACCGTTTCCGGTAACTGTAAGGCCACTTCCACCAGCATATCTCTAAAAAAAATAGCTGCCTGTAGGGCATCTGTGAGAGGTAACTGGAGATTTTTACTCATTTCTCCGTATTGAAAACCAATGACCTGGGCCTGTTGCAAAATCTCTGGGTTTTCTTCTTCACCAGCAATATATTGTAAAGTCAGGCCCATGAGTTGCCGTCCTAAACGGCGATTATCAGCTCGAGCCTCATCATCAAACTTTGCCAGCCAAGGCTGATGGGGAGAATCTCTGAGGCCTGTACGCGCTTGCACCAAGGCCTTATCGGCCCACACTTGCTCGATAGCTTGGGTCGAAGAAAGATGGCGATTGTTAAGGAATTGTTGTAAGGCAGACTTAGCAAAACGGCGGTGGCCGCCAGGGGTGAGGAGAACAGGAATTTGCCCATCATTAGCCCAACGTCGTACTGTTGTGGGATGTACGTTAAGAATATCGGCAGCTTTTTGTAGTGACAGCCATTCTTCTGTTTCAGGAACTTGAGTCATTATTTTTAAATCTTTTCTAAATTTATCAAAATCTAAGCAAATCTATACAATTAGATGCAGGATCATAACAAATGTATAGATTTTAGGCAAACATATAAGGGCAGATGCACGTGCTTAGGGACCAGGTTATCATCCAGAAATTATGGAGGTCATATGCAAGCTATTTTGAGTGGAATTCGGGTGTTGGATTTCGGCCGTTTTATTGCGGGGCCATACTGTGCTGCCATGCTGGGCTATTTGGGAGCAGAGGTCATTCGCATCGAACGGCCGATCGGCAATGAGGATCGCTATCTTGTACCCATCACAGACAAGGGCGAAGGGGCCATGTTTTTGCAGATCAATGCCAATAAGTTGGGGATAACCCTGGATATGATGAGTAAAGACGGCCGTGCTATTCTCAACAGGCTCATTGAAACAGCCGATATCGTCGTCGCCAACTTTCCACCCAATATCCTTAAAAAATTAGGCCTAGACTATGAATCGCTGAAGGCCATCAAACCCAACATCATTTTGGCCGCTAATACTGCCTTTGGCACAACTGGGCCTTACGCGGATCGCATCGGTTTTGATGGGGTGGCCCAAGCCATGAGCGGGGCTGTTCACATGAATGGTTGGCCAGGGCAGCCCATTCGTCATTCGGCAACCTACGTAGATTTCTCCAGTGCTATGGCTCTCGCCTTTAGCACCCTGGCTGCTCTCATGCAGCGGCAGCAAACGGGTGTGGGCCAGATGGTGGAAACCTCACTGCTGGCTACAGCCTTGACCATGACCAACGGCATGTTAATCGAGCAGGCAGTCAAACAGACCAACCGTATACCTGCCGGCAATCGCGGCCAGATAACTGGTCCGGCTGACATTTTCCAGACGCAAGATAGTTTTATCATAGTCCAGGTGATTGGCCCCTATATTTTTAAGCGATGGGCACAGTTGATGGACGAGGCACATTGGCTGACTGACCCTCGTTTTGCCAATGACTTATCACGGGGTGACAACCGGGATGTGCTAAGTGAGCGCATGGGACAATGGTGTTCGTTGAGGACAACGGCCGTGGCCCTAGCCGAATTAGAAGCAGCCCGTATTCCCTGTGGTCCCGTCCTGAACTATCAAGAAGCACTGGATCACCCCTATGTAAAGGCCCTCAACCATCTTAAACCGATGGGTTATCCAGGTACACCCGCCCCGGTGCCGCTAGCTGATGCGCCATTTGGGATGTCGGAAACGGCCGTTGGCCTGCGTCATCGTGCTCCCACCGTTGGCGAACACACCGACCAGATTTTGCAGCAGTTGGGCTACAGCTCAGACGAGATTACACGCTGGCGGGAAGAAGGTGTGGTGTGAGTAACGGCCGTTTCCCCCTCTTTCTCCACTATCCACTCAGCCATCACCTCTAAAGCCAAGCCCATATTGCCCACTTGACAATGATTGTGACCTTGTTCTGCTTGGGTAAAAATACGCTCCGTTATAGATTTAGCCTGAGTTAGGGCCTCCACTTGGATATGGTGCATCTTCATGGGAATAAAGTGGTCTTTTTCGCCGGTGAGGATCAGCACATCCTGCTTCACCAACCATGACTTCAAATTTTGCTCATTGAACTGCAAAATGGCTTGGCTGGCATCCATTGGCGTATTGGTGTGGCTGATGTACATGAGATTGTCCACACCCCACTTTTCCTGCGGCATCATACGCATCTTAAATTCCGACATCTTGTTCATCAGACCGGGATATTTCATCAACCAGCGAGCAAAATCAGCTACAAATTTGGGTGGAATACGCATATAGTCGTAGGCAATGCTGGAGGCAATCACTCGTTTGACACGTGGTTCATAAGCCGCCACCCGGAAACAGAACCAGCCACCCATGGAGACACCCAACCAGGTTACATCATCCAGTTCAAAGAAATCCAAAATGGCTTTGGCGGGCTTTTCCCACTCATAGGTGATGGGCAGACCATACTTTTTTAAAGCTGCCCCTTGCCCTGGCCCTTCAAACATAATCACTTCATAATCTAAATTGGCAAAGGTGCAACCCCACGAAAACAGCTCCTCGATGAAAGAGTCAAAGCCGCCGTGCATGACAATGGTGCCGCGCCGTGTGCCGCTTTGCGGGGGCAAACGTAAAGCGGGCAGGTAGGTTCCCGCGTAAGGTACTTGATACCGTTCAATGGGCTCATCGGCAAATAGCTTATTGTAGAACAGATCAACAAATTGGTCGTACAGCCGATCTTTGTCAGGGTCGGTGTGGTGGGTGAAGAATTCGGCAGCGCGGGTGAGATAGGTGGCAGCCATTAAACGGCCGTCTTCCATTGCCCTATCCACCTGTTTCAACACCACCCCTTTCCAATCCTCCAGCGTCTTAATCTCTGCCGCTACCGCCTGCATATCCGCTAGGGGTACATAGCCAAAAGAGTGCCAGCGATTCAATTGGTAATCAATAATTTTCGTCTTGTGTAGATTGTGATAACCAACGGGGAAGGTAAATGTTTTCATGATCTATTACTCCTTTTTGACCGCTCCGTCCTGCATGAAGGCAATGAGATAGTTGAGATTCTGCTCGTAATCATCAGGGTTGTTGAGATCGGCCGCTTCTATAGCATGTGTAAATAAAAATCCGATGAGCTGCTTAATAAAAGGTAACGGCAAGTCTTGACGTAGTTGGCCTTGCACATAGGCTGCTTCAATCAAGCTGCCAATCGGCCCCGAGCCCGTAAAGTTGTAAGCTGCCAATGCCTTATCGTAGATGGCATTGCCTTGCTCCTTGCCAAAACTCTCCGCAAACTGATTGATGGCCGGATAGGCCTGGGCAAAAGCCATACCATATCGAATCTGCGTTTTGAAGATGCTAAAGAGGTCTTGTTGAAAGTCTTCTGGCTGCATCACACTCGCTAAAAATTCACTTTTGCGAGTGATAAGCACCTCGATGAGTGCCAGATACAATCCTTCTTTGTTTTTGAAGTGATAGTAGAATTGGCCTTTGCTCATCACGGCCGTTTGTAGAATCGTATTAATCGAGGCTTGTTCATAGCCTTTGGTAATGAACTCCGCCAAAGCCGCCTCAAACAGGGCTTCTTTATGCTCAAATGTCTTCGTAAAACTCACCCAGCACCTTCTTTCTCAATAAGATGGCAACATTATAGACCAGCGGGTCTAGACTGTCAAGTCCACACGTTTTCCCTCTGGAAACTTTGCGCCTTTGCCTGAGCTTTTTTCGGCAGACTCAGGAATGAAGTTCAATATCAGGATAGGCAGCGACGAAGGCAAACCAAAGGGTAGAACGGACAGGCAAGGCGGTGAGTTGTGAGCCAGCTAATTCGCCTCCTATAGCCTTGCCGCTAAAGCTCCAGGTGCTACCTGTTTCTTCGTCTTGAATGATGCCATTCGCCAGAACAAAGGTAAGTTGACGGCCGTTCACCACCCTCTCATAAGCCGCCCCAGTTACACCCTCACTGGCACTAAACACAGCCAGTGGCACCTCGCCTATGGTGTCATTCACCACAGCATCACCCAATCGTTCAAGCGCGTAGGCTCGTTTGGCCTCGCCCACTTCTACCCCCAATACCACTTCACCCGGATCGAGGCGCGAATCATTGACATCATCAGAGACAGGGAAGGCAAAACGGCCGTTCCAACTCAGCCCCTCACGATAACCCAAAAATGGATCGCGATTGTAATCTCTGGCATGGCCCGTCTCGCGTGATAATGACAGCGTGCGGGGGTATTGGGCCTTCCATTGGCCCCATGTCGTCGTCTGTGAAGGCAAAGCTGTCAGCCGTGAGCCTGTCAGCGTCCCCACTACCGCCTCACCACTCACCTGCACCCAGTAGGAACCTGTCTGATGATCCAGCATGACCATATCGGACTGATACAGGGCGCTGGTGTTACCAAAGAGCAGCGCTTCATCCTCTACAGTACGGTCATACACTACCCCACTGCGACACAGCGGGCAGTAGGTGGCCATGATGGGACGGCCGTTGACTGTGTGGCTGGCAATCTCATGATAGTTCAATATGTTGATGGCGTAGGCATAGGCTTCGTCACCGTCAGCATAACCCAACACCAATGAACTATCACTGAGCCAACTGTCGGCCTCAGCGGCCGTTTCAAACAGAGGCTCATAAATCGGCGGAATGGCATCGCGCAGGGAATGAATCAAATCCTCATCGGCCCGATCTAGGGACACAGCCCGGTTGACGGCCCGAAAGGTATCAAAATAAATCTGCTCGATAGGCACAGCATGGCGGGAGACATCTACATCGGGAATGGCATCCAAGTCTATGACAATGGGTTCGGTGGCGATGACAGGGGGATCGGCCGTTTCAATTGGTGAGGCAGATACGGCCGTTTCTGTGGGAGAAGGAAGCTCAGTCGTTTCGGTTGGTGATGTGGGTACGGCCGTTGCCACACCCTCTTTTATCTCTTCGTCATTATTTCCTGGCGAGCGGCAAGCAGTTAACCATAGCAGGGCCAGCAGACAGAGGGTCAATTGTTTGTTCATCTTGTGATTGTAGCGGAAAGGAGAAGATGATGGTGGAACGGCCGTTACAGAAATCACAACAAATCCAGGAGAGGTATGTAACAGCTAGGCAACCCCTAACTGTGGAGACAATTACATTATTTGGATGCCTACCCACTCCAAAAAGGCCACTGCTCAATTCAGCCTGTTATTAGATCAGTGGCCTATCAGGTCGATGCGAGTTAGACCCTAGTCAGCCATTTGTGGTCGATTCCTAAGAAACCAAAAAATGTGGAATCACCCGCTTGCGAAATAGAGCCTTGTTGATGCTAAGCCTGCAACTAAGTGGTTCAGCCATTCTATATGGTTTCCCCCAACTTGATAGATTCAAACAGGTTTATGCGTAATAAACGCCAGGATAGCGCAATCAAAGCTACCACAAAGAGCAATCCAAATAGGATATAAATTTGCGCTACAGCTTCCCAAGCAATTTCTACCAAAAGTGGTGGCGCTAAATCACTCACATCATTGCCAGCTTGCAGGAAGGGGATAAATTGCTGACTAATCAGCACGCCCAACACGGTTCCTAATAGCAAGCCACAGATGATAAGCAGAACCAATTCCCAAGCGATCAGGCGGATCATCTTGGGCCTCGGGAGACCTACTGCCCGCAAAATGCCCAGTTCGACAGTACGGCGCTGGAGGGAGAAAAGAGCATATAGAAAAAAGCCGAAAACTGTCAATAGGGCAGAGGTGATAAAGCCAACCGACAACAAGCCAAATAATCCCTGACGCTGCGGTTGGCTCTGGGCTGTGGCTACAAGGGGGCGTGACTCATCCCAAAAGGTGCCAAACAGCTGTTGGTCAAGCAATTCCTGACGAAACGAATCTGCCTCAATAAGCCCATCACTTCTAGCCCAAACGTGATAGGGAAACTCACCCCCAGCAACCTCAAATACATTTGTTAGATTGCCCACAATTAACAGATTCTCTTCTGTGGGGTACCAAGTTGGAAAATAGTCAAAGCTACCAACCACAACACCTTCAACTTCAACATCACTGCTACCCAGGTTGAGACTGTAGCGAATGGGGTCTCCTAGACGCAGCGTGCTGCTATTGAGCAATGAATTAGGAACAAGCACACCATTGGCATGATAGCCCAGCGCATTCATAAGCGTGCCAAAACGGTAGTGGGAGAAATCCCAGCGCCAATAGGCAACCTTATGAAATTGGTCTGGGTCAACCCCTATAAATTGGCCAGAAATGCGGCGACCATCAATCTGGCTGTGCAGGTCATAAGTGCCTACACGTGCGGCACGCTCGATGCCTGACAGGCGTTCATAGACACTGACAGGCAAAAATGTGAACAACAATTCATCAGAATTCGCTTGGGGGCCGAATCCAATAGGTGAGGGGGGAATGGTGATAAGGCTGATATCGGCACCTATTTTGTAAAAGCTTTGATCATATAGCTGTAGATCAACAGTGCGAGCCAAAGAGGCTGTGAACACAGCTAAACCAATCGTGAGGATGAGTAAGCCAAGCGGGGTGGTGTAATAGCGCGGTGTGCGAGCCAGATAGCGTACAGCTTGCAGCAGGCTAACACTATTGCTGCGGGCGATGAGCCAACCGAGCATTTGCATGAACCAGGGGAGGAAGCGTAAGAAGAGCAAGGTCAAGGCGAATATGGTCAATGCTGGCAGAAGTAAGAGCAGTGGGTTTTGGAAGGGGTCTGCAGTCGCAGTTGCATTGCTTATTATGTTGCTTCTTTCATTGCTTAAGGTGAGGCTACCTTGCTGACGTAATATGTAGAAGCCATAAGTGGCGATAGCGACTAAAATCAAATCGAGCCAGGCACGCTGCCACCAAGGGCGTGATAAGGAGCGAGCTTGCTCTTGTTTGAAGGTGATGATGGTATGCTGCGAGGCGGCGATAGCGGGGATGATTCGGGCTGTGAGGGCTAGGAAGACAGCCAAAATACCAGCCTTTATGGCCTGCTGTGTCAAATTCATGCGAACGGCCGTTGCTCCTGAGAAATCCAAAAAGCTACGAGCCTGTCCTAGTACTTGTGTCAACCAAAGTGCCACAATTGTGCCCAACCCAAGAGCCATTAAACCAAGCAAAACACCCTCTACAAGGGCCATACCGATGATCTGCCAGCGCGTACCACCACGACTGCGGGTGACTGCTATCTCATTACGTTGCTGACTGACCGCCAAGCCTGCCACCAGGCCAGTAAAAGCTAATGCCATCCAAATCGTGGGCACATTGATGGAAAATAGTAGAAGGGAGAGTTCAGCCACAGCCCGTCGATAAAAGTGCAGATTATTGGTTGGTGCGATATAAGAGGTTGTATCTGGCAGTAAAACTCCTACTTTTTGCTCGACTTGTGCTGCACCAACAACTAATCTGTCTATCTGCTCAGTTCCCACATCGCTGCCATCCATAACCAGATACCAGAGGGCAAAATTCACTTCATCTCCCAAGACAGGCGCAACGATGTTGGCAAACGTGTTTTCCGGAACTAGGAAAAGATCATCAAAGGAGCTGAACCCAAAAAACCAAAAGGGTTCAGCAGTGTCTCGCGGTTGCCAAATGCCGGCAATATGAACAATGAAATCTGGCCCCTCAACCGTTCGTCCCAAATTGAGCATGAGATATTGTTCGCCAACTTGCCAACCTGTTTCTGTGGCAAAAGTATGGGAAATTAAAATCTCAATTGGTTCATTGGCGCTGTTGGGAACGACCGGCAAGGCTCCTTCGACAAGCTCAATGTGTGCCTCTATGTCTGTTGTGGTGGCCAGGCTAGCAAAACCTAAATCATCATCACCACTGTAATTGGTCTGGTCTGTCGGAAACAAGCGATAGGTTGTTGTTTCCACATGCCGCACTACGAAATCAAGTGGCAGTCCCAAGGTGTGGCCAGCTTCGTTGTACAGATACTCATGTGCTGGCTGAATCGTCTCCCACTCGATATCCCCATGCCAATTGCCCACATAAGTGTATATGTATGACCAGGGTGGGCGGCGATTATCATCTAGGGTCGCAAGTTGCTCTTCTAAAATGCGAAAGTTAACGGCATCTGCATAGAGAGGCACTATCTCCATTAAGACTACGGCTACGGTCAGACCGCAGATAGAGGCTAAGGTTATTCCTGGCTGGGTTCGCCAACGTTTTAGGGTGACCCGCAAGATAGCAACGATTTGCAATAAAAAACGCATTATGGTGGTTCAAAGGTAAATGATGGATAAATCGTTTCTTCTCGACAAATGGGAAAATGGGAACTAATCCGGTAGAATTTTGACTTCAATAGTGTGAATATTATCGGATTACCACATGATGTTCAACCTAACGCTGCTCGAAATCCTCCTTTTCCTGCTTTTATACCTCTTTTTCTATCTTTGGCTTAAATTCGGCCGTCGTCTTCGTCGTCGGTGGCGTGACTATTTTCGTCAACGGCGTGGGCCTCGTTCGCTCAAACCGAAGGCACCTGACGACTGTCCTGCCTGTAATCAACTGCTCTCTCTACTTCCCGTTCTACCCAAGCCAGAGGTTGTGCCCTGGTCTGACCGTAAACGCCTCCGTGGCCAACAACGGATTCGCTACTGGAAATGCCAGGCTTGCGGCGGTTGTCGTACCCTGCCTTTGGCATTGCCTTAATGTACTTGCTTATGTCAATCATTTAGTTTTCCTTAACCAAGACGGATGCACTAACTAGTACTCTAACAAACTTCTTTTGTCGGACAGAAGAGGTAGCTTCTGCAAGGTGCGCCGCGCTGTTTTATCTGTCAATAGATGTTTGGCGCACCACTAGTTGCTCACTTTCCGTTTAGGCAGTGGTGTATTGCGGCTAACGCCCACCTTCTTCTCACCATCAATGAAAACAGCAGCGATACCGAGGAGGTCCCCAATCGCCAGCGCCTCAAGAGCGCTGTCAGCCACAGAGCCGACTGGCGCATCAACCAGCAATGACTATTGTTCATAGTACCTGTGCATAGATTTCAGCATTTTGTATTAGCAATAGGCAAGCAATTTTGAGTTTTAGATCGATTCTGTCATGAGGGATTTATACGTGTTCTCGAATTGTTCCAGATGGGCTGCTTTGCGGTCAGTTGAAAGCCATGCTGAGAGGAAACCGTTGCGCATAAACTTAGTCATTGTTTCTAACGAAAAATTTCCAGCCTGTTGGGTCTCTATGAGCGTTTGGGAGAGCCAACCAGAAGCAAATTGTGCGGGATCATCACTATTCAATGAAATAAGGACACCACGATCTAATAGTTCCTTCATCATCGCTAGGTCGTCAATCGGCGTTGTGGACTGAAAAGCGTAGCGGGTTGGACAACCAGTAAGAGGGATGCCTTTCTCAATAAGTTGTAAGACGATCTCATCATCTTCAATCGCATTCAAACCATGATCTATTCGTTCAACACCGAGAATGTTGATGCAATCTTTGATATGTTCTACTGAGTTTGGAATATACACATCACAATGCGAAGTAAGCCGATACCCATCTTCTCGTGCAGCGGCAAAAAGTGGGGCAAAGATATTTGGAAAGCCAGGAGGCTCTGGGTTATCAAGGCCAATCCCAATAATCCGATCCCGATAGGGTCTAGCGGCATTCAGGATTTTTAATGCATCTTGGACGGGCCAATCTCGTTGAAAGTTCATGATCCACTGAACCTCAACGCCGAAGTCTCGACTCCCAGCCTCACTACCAGAAAAAAGTCCTTCAAGTAAGGCGTTAAGTTCTACGCCTTGTCGCATACCTTGCTGTGGATCAAAAATAATCTCTGCGTAGACGATATTTTCGTCACGACAGCGTCTTATGTAACCATATGCGATTTGCTCATAGTCTTGTGCAGTGCGTAGTACCCCGCGGCAGATATCGAGGCATTCGATGAAACTTTTGAGATTTTGCTTAGGGTTTGTCTTACCGACATTTTGACTAGCCAATATATCGCCTGCGGTTTTATATGGAAGCTGAAGCTGATTACGTTCTGCAATTGTAAATAGCAGATCAGGTTCAATCGACCCTTCGATATGAATGTGCAACTCTGCCTTTGGCATTGCCTTAATGTAATTGCTTATGTCAATCATTTAGTTCTCCTTAACCAGGATGGATACACTAACTAGTTGTCCACTTTCCGTTTAGGCGGCGGCGTATTGCGGCTGACAGCCACTTTCCTCTCACCGTCAATGAATACAGCACCGATTCCAGGGAGATCCCCAATCGCCAACGCCTCCAGGGCACTGTCTGCCACAGACCCGACTGGCGCATCAACCAGTAGCAAATCGGCTTCATACCCTGCGGCGATCATACCGCGAGAGAGTTCATAAACAACGGCCGTATTGCCAGTTGCCATCGCCACCGCCTGTTCCGGTTGGATGTCAGAGAAGGTAGTAACGGCCGTAATCGTGCGCAGCATCCCCAACGGCACTACACCCGTACCCGACGGCATATCCGTGCCAATGATCATCCGATCCAGCGCATTATAGTGATGAATGAGACGAGACACATTTTGCAAGGCCAAATAGTTGCCACATTGTACGATCTCCAAGGCGATGTCTGATTCGGTAATGATGCGTTCCACATCGGCCAACGGAGCAGCGGTTGGCCCACCATTCAAATGGGAAGCAACATCGGGTCTGGCGGTTAGCACCGCGTCAGCACCAATGACGTTGCTGCCTGGGATCGACGCGCCGCCCACGTGCATCATCACCTTCATCCCATATTTATGCGCCCAGCCCACCATCTTGCCCGCCAACGCCCAATCCGTCACCGTGCCCAAGCCGATTTCGCCCAGATGTTTGACTCCAGCCTCGGCCAACTCCTTAAAATCCTGCTCAGTGAATTCAGGATCGAGGATCAGTCCACCACCCTGCACCTTCACGCCAGCAGGACGGGCATTGGCGAAGCTTTGGGCAGCGATGATGGCTAATGCTTTGAGACCAGCCACATTTTTCGGCCGTCCAGGAATGTGGACTTCGCCAGCCGAGATCATACTGGTCACGCCCCCGTGCAGGCAGCTTTCGATAAAACCCAGTGTCCGTTGACGCGGCGTATAATCGCCGACGACGACGTGAACGTGGGAGTCGATGAGGCCGGGCATGAGGGTGCAGCCGTTGGCGTCGATGATTTGGGTGATGTTGGTGGTATCAAGGTTGGTTTCGTGGGTAACGGCCGTTATACGGCCGTCCTTGACTAACACAGCATCCCCAGCAACGAGTGGGGCTTTAATATCACCTGACACAATTTGACCAATATTCTTGATGAGTAAATCCATTCCTTAGCCAGCCCCCGCCGCACTAGGCACCATCATCCCCAGCAATACATCCAAGCCCAGCACTGTGCCATAATGCGTGTCAATGTCATAAAGATGGGACGCTTGTAGCTGATCACTCGTCGCCATCACACAATCCTCAGGCACAAAGACATCATACCCCAAGAAAAAGGCATCATTCACCGTCGAGCGCACACAAATATTGGTGACAACACCCGTAACCACAACCTGTTGAATATTCCGTTCCCGCAAATGCAGGTCGAGGTCTGTCTGGAAAAAGCCACTATAACGCCGTTTGGGCACAATAATGTCCTCATCAGCCACAGTGAGATCGTCAACGATCCCTGCCCCCCAGCTCCCCTTAAGACAATGCACCACCCGCTTTCTAAACAGCGTATCATCTGGAGCCAGCGATTGATTCAACCAAAACACAGGCATCTTTAATTGCCGGGCGGTGCGTGTCAATCGCTCAATCGGCTCATACAACACATCCCCACCCTCAAGCACCATCTCACCCCCCTCCTTGAAAAAATCATTCAGCATATCAACGACTAAAATGGCACAATGTTGTGGCTTCAATGGCGTCGTTTGCTCCGTTCGTCTTTCTGAAAAGCTATCTTGCAACATTTGCATCTCCTCGTTGGCTCTGTCTGTCGGGTGACAGTCACCTTGATGTTAAGTCAGCCCATCCTCACCTTGAATATTTTCCAACAGCAAGCCCCCAATACGGGCATGGGGCCTGCCACCATTCGTCACCGCCACTACTACCACAATCTCATTGGCTGCTGGCGCGTCTGGAATACGCACTTCCATGGCGTCAAAGTGGGAACGCACCTTCATGGCATCTTTATGATGAAGCGGCACATCAATCATGGTACCAGGGCCACCCATTTTTTTAGCCGAGGGGATGATGGCTTTGCCACCGTTAACGGCTTCACGCAGGGGCGCACCTAATTTGGGGTGCATGATGGCGGCAGCGTGTTCACGTTCACCGTTCATGCCCACAATCGCCGCTTTGCCATAGCTGTGGGGCGTGTCGCCATCTAGCATTGCCACGGCCCGTTGCCCTAGTAACGCACCTAGTTCAGCACCAATATCCATCAACTCGCTTAAATCCTCCGCAAAGCGACCTGCATATGGATTTTCGATAACGGCCGTTACCGCCACCCGCTTCAACGGCCGTGTTAACTCACGTCCACCTTCTGAAGTCGTTTCCTCTATGAATGTGTAAAGGCGATTTAGTTTCATAATCCGTTACCGCTATAGGTCAGGAGCGTGATCTTCCCAAATTGGCGGGCCTACGTTGGTAACGCTAATATGGGTCATATTGTGTCCCTCAGCCGCCCCATGCCAATGCCTTTCACCAGGGCCAATGTAGATCACATCACCCGGCTCTACTGCCCATTGCTTCTCTTCATCACCCACGCGCCCCTTCCCTTCCGTAATGTAGAGGATTTGTTCGCCAGGATGTTCATGCCAATTGGTGACAGCCCCATCTTCAAAAGTGACCATGGTTAACTTCACGCCACCCTCTTGTTGAGCCACAACCATCGGCGTCAGCGTGGCTTTGCCACTAAAGGTTGTGCCTCGCTTTGCTTGACCATCAGAACTACGAACGATTTTCATAATCCAACTCCTTGTTCTTGACAAACTTATGGTGAAAGGTTATATCTGCGACGGTGAAATTTGCCAAGATAATACAATGAAACAGGAAGCTTCAGGGTTTGATGCAGCCTAAAGCAACTATTGCGTATTGCATAAACGCACGCTTGATATGTCATACGCAATACCCATTACGTCAAAATCAATAGAGGTCAACATGGCAGACAGAATTTTTGCAGATTTGGGGCAGAAAAAGGCAATTATTGGCATGGTCCATTTAGGGGCTATGCCGGGAACCCCATTTTATGAAGAAGGGAGTTATGAGGAAACTTTTGAGCGAGCAATGCGTGATGCGAAAGCGTTAGCTGACGGTGGGGCAACTGGCTGTCTGGTGCAAACGGTTGAACGTGTTTATCCCACGAATGATGAAGCCGATTATGCACGAGTCGTGGGCGTAGGCAACATTGTGCGGGCGATTGCCCAAGAGACACGTCCTGATTTTCAGATTGGGGTACAGATCATGACCAATGCGCTCCAAGCCTCAGTGGCTGTGGCCAAAGTATGTGGTGGGTCGTTTTTACGCTGTTTTGCCCTCATCGGACAATCGCTTTCCCCCTGGGGAATGATTGAGGCTAAACCGATTGATTTTTTACGCTATCGTCAAAGCATTAACGCCACAGACATCAAGTTGATTGCTGAAGTGGATGGGATGCACTTCAAATGGTATGGTGAGGATAAACCCGTCGCGGAAATTGCGCGAACGGCCGTAAATGCGGGAGCCGATGCTGTAGAAGTAGCCCACGCAGACGAAGAAACCAATCTCAAACAAATTCATGACATCAAGGCCGCCATGCCCAATTTGCCCGTCATTTTGGGCGGTCATACCAATCATGAAAACGTCGCCCGACGTTTGGCAAAAGCAGATGGTGCCTTTGTTGGCTCCGCTTTTGAGCCAGCCGGTTGGGGTAGCCCTATTGATGCGCAGCGTGTACGTGATTATATGGAAATTGTGCATAGCCTAGAGTGAGTGTAGTTTCATGCAGCCGATTGAGATTCTAATTTACGGCAAAATCATCATTGATGATATTCGCCTTCACAATGGCGAAATTGTGCGCGGCGTGCTGGGCGGCGGCGGGCCGCAAGCCCTCTTCGGGGCGCGGCTTTGGCATGAATCTGTTGGGTTTCTCTCACGATCCGGTGACGATATTGAGCCAGAACATGTACAAACGCTTCACGATCTGGCAGTTGATTTGAATGGTTGGATCAAGTTTGCTGATATTCCCACGCCACGTGGCAAAATGCTCTATGATGAAAATGAGTACCTGGAACATGAAGATGAACGCGGTGGCACACTGGCCACCAGCCGTGAGAATTGGTTCAAACTGCTGGCCCAAAAGCTACCATTTCCAGAAAGTTATCAGCAGCCTCGTGCCATCCATTTGATTACCGAATTTCATGAAGAGCCAATGGTGCAGGCTGCCCTGCGCTTGCGCCGGCAGGGAGTACTATTTTCGCTAGAACCAATTATTGACTATCAAACGTGGCACAATCGGGATGAGATATTGACTCTGATAGAGCAAGCGGACATTGTGTCGCCCGATTGGCCGTCAGCTAGTGGCATTGCTGGCAGTGACAACCCCGAACAAGTGATGCGCTATTGGTCAAAGTTGGGGCCACAGATGGTGACGGTGCGGCATGGGCATCACGGCTCCTATGCCTGGGATCGCGCCCACGATACTTTTTGGCATATCCCGGCGGTGCCGGTTGCTGTGGTTGATCCTACGGGGGCCGGCAACAGCTATGGGGCGGGCGCCTGCCTGGGCTGGGTCAAAAGCAACGAGGCACAGGTGGCCGCAACACATGGGGCAGTCTCGGCACAGTTTTTGGTAGGCCATATTGGGCTTCCCAAAATGACACCAGGACTGCGTAGACAAGCAGAGCAGCTACTCACCCAAAATCTACCACGAGCGACAATGCTATAGGATTTGCGATTCTTGGTTCACGATTTACGATTGGATCAACGTTATTAGCTACGTGACGATTCGGTGGATAAGGTGTTGGCATAGGGGGACTATCATCTAAATATAGCCACGTTTGCGAAAGTGGTTAACCATCGCCCCGATAATCGCGCCAGGTACCAGGAGCAACACAAATATCAGGGCTCCCTCTTGGAACACTCTGAATAATTTAGCGGCAAAATCAGGAATAACGTTAACCAATATGATCCCTGTAAATCCGACAACAAGGGCCACCAGCACAGCGACAGCAAAACGTGAAACAATGCTATTATCTTGATGGTTGGACGAAATGGGTTTGGTTGCTTTTTGAATTCCTAACATGATGTTCTTCCTTTTAGCTAATCTGTTTGTTTCGAATAATTGTCCATATTGAAACAGAAAATGGGTTGAGTTGGGTATCGCTTTTAGATACCAGCAGCGATACAACGAGGGATACAGATTTCATTTTCGAGGTCGAAGCCAACGAGATTCATGAATGTACAAGAAATATAAGCTGTGGTAGAGTACGGTAACTGGCAGCGAGGTAAGCCAACATGGCCACAATCACATCCTTCGGTTACTGGGTGCGACGCCAGCGCCTTGCGCTGGACTTGACGCAGGTTGCCCTGGCGAAACAGGTGGATTGTGCGGCCATTACTATCCGCAAGATTGAGCAGGATGAGCGACGGCCGTCACCGGAAATGGCTGAACTACTGGCACAGCATCTGGCCATCCCCGAAGCAGAACGACAGGATTTCCTAGATATGGGCCGCGGCCGTTACGTTGATGAGATTGAAACCCCATCCACATTTGTTGCCACCCAATTCCCAAACGATCAAATTCCGCACAACCTGCCCGCGCAAACCACCACCTTCATTGGCCGCATGGGAGAACTGGCAGCGGTACGCGAACATCTAACTCGCCCGGAGGTGCGCTTGCTCACGCTCACCGGCCCCGGTGGCACAGGCAAGACACGCCTAAGTTTGCAGGTAGCGGTCGGTATGCTCGGTCTCTTTGCCGATGGGGCCTTCTTTGTCGACCTCGCCCCACTCACTGATCCAGTGCTAGTAGCTTTTACGATCGCTGAGACCTTAGGGATTCGTCCTACGGGCAACCAGCCGGTCATGGAACGTTTGCAAGAGAATTTGCGGGATAAGCAGATGCTGCTGGTGCTTGACAACTTCGAACGGTTGTTGCCGGCCGCGCCGGTGGTGACGGAATTGCTGGCTGTTGCCCCAAGGCTTAAGGTGGTGGTTACCAGCCGCTCTTTGTTGCGGCTGAGCGGCGAGTGGGATTATCCAGTTCCGCCCCTTGAGCTACCGGAAATGAGTAGCTCACTGAAGCCGGAAGAGATCCTGGCAAATGAAGCGGTTGGTCTGTTTTGCGAGCGAGCCAAGGCGGTCAGGCCTGGCTTCGCCCTTGCCTCCGAGAATGCGACAACAGTGGCTGAGATATGTGTCACCCTAGACGGGTTACCGTTGGCGATCGAATTGGCCGCGGCCCGCATCAGGCTGCTACCACCTCACATTATCCTGGCCCAACTGAGTCATCGACTAAGGTTTCTAACTGGGGGTCCCAGGGACCTGCCCACCCGCCAACAAACGCTCCGCGACACGATTGATTGGAGCTATAAGTTGCTGGCAGCTGACGAACAGACTCTGTTCCAGAGGCTATCTGTCTTTGCCGGCGGCTTCACATTCGACGCCGCGGCGGCAGTAGGTAACATCTCCAGCGAAATGGATACACTCAATCGCTTGGAGTCTCTGATTGACAAGAATCTGCTCAAGCAGAACGAGGTGGAGGGCGAAGTGCGCTTAGACATGTTGGAGACCATCCGCGAATATGCGTTAGAGCGCTTAGGAGGCGGCGATCAGGCAAACAAGGTTAGAAACGCCCATGCCCGATACTATCTGACGTTGGCCGAAGAAGCGGAGCCCCATATGTACGGCGCAGACCAGTTGGCCTGGGTAAAGCGGTTGGAGACAGAACACGATAATATGCGCTCCGCCTTGCATTGGTCAATTGAGACAGCTGCGGAGCTTGGTCTGCGGATTGGCGGCGCCTTGGGCCGTTTCTGGCATATGCACGCCCATCATAGCGAAGGACGGCGTTGGTTAACCAGAGCCCTGGCCGCTGAGGAAGCTCATCACGTTGAAAACCGTCGCTATCGGGCCAAGGCTCTCAATCAGGTGGGCATGTTGTCTCTTTTCCTCGGCGATATGATTCGGGCTCGTTCCGCTGGTGTGGAAAGCGTTTCGCTTTGGCGGAAAGTTAACGACAAAGGCGGCCTGGCGGATGCTTTGTGCGACCTGGGCGCAGCCATAAGCCGGCAAGGGAATTCGGAGAGAGCACGCGCCTTGCTTGAAGAGAGCATCGACTTATTCCACCAGATTGAAGATGAGAAAAGTCTGGTCAGGGCGACCTTCTGGTATGGGCTGGCTTTCTACAATCAGGGTGAGTACAGAAAAGCGGCGTTGAATCTGGAGGAGTGTCGGCTTTTGGGTCATAAAGTGGGTGATATTGCCAATATTGCTGCCGCAACAGGTCTTTTGGGCAGCATTGCAGACCGGCAGGGTGACTACAGAAGGGCTCGATCGCTGAGTGAAGAGGCTCTGGAACTGTTGAGGCAGGTTGAGGATAAACCGGGGACAGCCTTTAATCTTGGTATATTGGGGGGATTGGCCTATTTCCAGGACAGCTACAAAGAGGCAAGGCAACATTTTGAGGAGAGCTTGCTGGTGTGGCAAGAGTTGGGAAATAAACGTGAAGTAAGTTGGATGCTCTATCTCTTGGGCAATATAGCGCTTCGCCAAGATGATCCTCGGCAGGCAACCGGCCTATTTGAGCGAGGTTTGCGTACAAATGCAGCCTCAGAATGGAAGCTTGGCTTGGCCTACGCTGTTGCGGGATTGGCGGCTGCTGCCCAGGCCCAGATGAAACCAGAGCGCGCGGCACGTTTGTTGGGAATCTCAGAGGGTCTGCAAAAATCAGATGATGCAGATTTGCAAATCAGCAATCCCAACTTATGGCGGAGCATAGCCATTCTTCAA
Source organism: Promineifilaceae bacterium (SeqCode) (assembly GCA_965223555.1). Taxonomy (GTDB): domain Bacteria; phylum Chloroflexota; class Anaerolineae; order Promineifilales; family Promineifilaceae; genus CBDCWU01. The sequence goes on along the minus strand of CBDCWU010000004.1, from coordinate 259,784 downwards.
GCCGACTATGAACGCACCAAGACAGTTGTGCAGGCCGCATTAGGAGATGAAGCTTTCCAGAAGGCCTATGCAGAGGGCCAGGCTATGTCGCCAGATCAGGCACTGGCCTATGCACTCGATCAGTGAGTGAGGCGTATTCCAATAGGTGCGGATGCATTGCCACCCTACTACCAGCGGTGGTCACAGCCGCCAGGGAGCGCGGCCGTCAGCTCGACCATTGGCAAACGGCCGCACGATTGCTGGCAGAACTAAAAGAAAAGGGTTGGGACCAAGCGCCCCCTGCCTAAACCCACTTTAAGCAGGAGCGGGAAATACAGGTATGGGTTCCTGGGTGGCGACATCTACCATGCCTAATAGATCGCTAAGCCGAATCTCCGGGATTACCGTTAGGGCCAGGCCCGTCGTCGCCAAAGCCTTGGCGCGATGGGGAATGCCTAGTTCTACGGCCAGATCATCCATCATCTTCATCTCGATAGCCAACTTAGCAACAGGTTTGGGTGACATAAGACCCGCTATCGGAAGTGCCACCTGGCCCAGGATGTTGCCATTTTCCACAAAGATAAGGCCACCACCACATTTGACAAGCTCTTGTACAGCTAGAAGCATATCTTCCGGTCGGTGTCCCGTGACTAAGATATTGTGCGAATCATGGGCGATTGAGCTAGCCAGGGTCGCCCGCTTCAGTCCCAACCCCTTGAGCAAAGCAATAACTGGCGAATGGCTCTGACCATGCCGAGGTACAATGGCTATATAGCAGATGTCATCGCCAAGGGAAGCAAGCTCGATTTGCCCATCCTTCACTGTCGTCGTCGCTTGCGTCAATTTACTAAGGCGTGTAGGCAACAGCTCCATGATGTTGACAGTCACCTCTCCATTTTCAATGGGCAGTTTTAGTCGCAAGTCATCTATAGACAGCGGTTGAATCTGAACACTATTCTTAATCTCGATGTTTGTGGCTGGTTCGGGTATCTCCTTGAGAAGTTTGCCATTTTCCACCAGCAGTTCCCCACCAACAAAAACCTCACTCGCTCTCACCTCCTCCAGCGAAGAGAGGAGGACAATGTCAGCCAGATAACCGGGGGCTATGGCACCATGATCGCGTAACTGATAATGACGTGCCCCATTAAGCGTGGCCCAGCGGATGGCGACAGCCGGATCGATGCCATGGTACAACATCTCTCGAATGACCCGATCCATATGCCCATTCTCCAGCAGATCGGCTGGGGAAATATCATCGGTGCAAAGAGCGAGCTCCAGATGGGGCAGGTCGAGCAGTTGGGGGACGATAGTGCGAGCATAATTGCCAAAGGTACTCACTTTTAGCAATGGCAGCAGGCCCAGACGCAACTTTTCTACCCCTTCTTCGCCGATGCGTAGCTCATGGTCGTTGTCGATGCCAGAAGCAATATAGGCATTGAGGGCACGGCCGGAAAGCAGTGGCGAGTGGCCTTGCACCTTAACATCTGCTTTGAGGGCTTCAGCGACGATGCCTACCATCTTGGGATTGCCATTGACGATGCCCATGAAGTCCATCATTTCACCCAAGGCAATGACGCGAGGCCAGCTTAACATTTCGGCGACTTCGGCCGGGCCAAAATCGGCTCCAGCTGTCTCTTTGCCGGGCACGGCTGGCACACAGGAAGAGATAGTCAGGTAGGTTCGTAATGGAATGCCTTCACTGCCTTCCAACATGAAGCGGATGCCTTCCATGCCCAAGACATTGCCAATTTCATGAGGGTCGATGATAGCGGTTGTGGTACCAAAGGGCAGGACGGCAGCGGCATAGTTGGCAGGGGTCACCATGCTACTTTCGATATGGAGATGAGTATCGACGAAACCGGGACAGGCCCATTTGCCACTACCATCATAATAGGCATTGGCTTCTAGCTGATAGGCCCCGGCCGGGCCAACCAGGGCAATACGGTTGCCCAAAATACCAATGTCCGCAGGATAGATTTCACAGGTAAAGACATTCACCAGTTGGACGTTGGTGATTGCTAAATCAAGTGAGCGAATGCCAAGTGCTGCTTCGATGAGAGCCAGTCTATTCATGTTTCACCTCATATGGTTTTAATGATGGATAATTCGCCGCTGAATAACTTAGGCCGAAATCCATGAAAATATCCAGTTGAATAGTAATCATATCATGACACAAAACTACACAGAGAAGTCACAAAGATACACAGTGTTCCCTAAAAAAATCTGTGCATACCTCTGCTTCTCTGTGAATCTTAGTGTCCCATTACCCCAATCTCCGCCCCGGTGTCCACGGTGCTCCCGCCGCTGCCAAATCCATCTCCAATTGATCTAAATCCTGCTCAATTAGCAAGGCCAGTTCCTGCTTTAACACAGCAAAATCGGCTTGGGCAATCTCCAGGCTGCCCCACTGTGTGACCGTTGGCATCTGGCGTGTCTGAGACAGGCCCCAATAGACACGCTGTACTCGTTGTTGAATGGAAGACACACTTGGCTCATTTAACTTTTGGCGCACTTCGTCATCCTGCAAATGCCGCTTCAGGTCAGTCAAGCTTGCTCTTAGCTCAGTTACCCGAGCAAACAAAGCGGTATTTGCTTGGGGTGTTTCCAAAACGGCCGCTGCCAAATGACGTAATCTACCCTCAGCTCGTTCAATCTCCTTGCCAGCCCCGGCAATTTGGCGCATGAGATCGGCCGTTTCCTGTTGAGAAGCTACTACAGCAGCAAAATCTATATCGGCTGGCGTGGTGGGCACCGCCTTAACTGCAAATGATTGTGGTTCACTCAAGGGGCCAATTCCCTCAGCCGTCACCAGCCACAACTCAGCACTATATTGGCCTGGAGCCACCAGCGGCCCTTTAGGTGGTGCTGACCAAGGCGAGACAAACTCCGGCACCACCAGGTCAATTGGCTCCGGTGATGGCAGCCGCAAATCCCAACTCACCCGGTGCAACCCCGCCTCCTTGGCCCCTTCTATCCAGCGCAAAGGCTGGCCCGCCGCATCGCGCACCAGCAGCAACACATGTGGCTGACCCTCCGTTGCCTCCTGCCGTAACTGCTCCCAGCCAGGAAAAGGAACATCCTCTCCCACCTCGCGCAGCTTCTTCTCTGCCTTCTGCCGCGCCTTCTGCCCCGTCAGCACATCTTCTCGCAAATAGTAGGTGAAGATGGTGCCGAAGGGTGGGTTAGCTGCCTTAAACGAGGTGCTGCCCAATGTCGGTTGCCCCGGTGCTTGCATTGGTTCATAAGGAATGTACCACCAAGCGTCGCGCACAGGAAACAGATGCCCATCACTGGCCCACAAGTCATCATTGACCTCGCGCAAGGGAGTATAATCATCCAGTACATAAAAGCCCCGCCCAAACGAAGCTCCCACCAGATCGCCATCCCGTCGCTGCAACTTAAGGTCACGGAACGAGATGGTAGGCACATTGCCGCTCAACTTGAGCCACTTCTCGCCGCCATTGTTCGAGAAATAAAGACCAAATTCAGTGGCAATAAAAAGTAGAGCAGGGTTCACATGATCCTGCTCAATAGCCCAGACCAAATGATTCTGGGGCAAATCCCCGTGAATAGCCTGCCAGCTATGGCCACGATCATGGCTCACAAATAAATAAGGGCTAAAGTCACCCGTCTGGTGAGCATTAGCAATAGCATAAACTGTATCGGCATCGTGCCAAGAGGCTTTGACGTTGTTGATAAGCGACTGTTCTGGCACATTAGGCAGCTCGGCCACCTTGCGCCACGTTGCACCGCCATCCTCGCTGACTTGAATCAGGCCATCATCTGTACCCACATAGAGTAGCCCCGCCACCAGTGACGATTCACACAAATGGCTGATGGTAGCATACTGTGACATGGCTCCCGTATCATACAAGTCATCCACGCTCCACACCCGCCCCATAAAGGGCAGTTCATAGCGATTTTGATTACGCGTGAGATCAGGGGAAACGGCCGTCCACGAATTCCCCTTATCCTCACTACACCACAATCGTTGCGACCCCACATAAATCCGTGATGAGTCATGGGGACTGATCACAATTGGCGCATCCCAATTCCACCGCTCCGGCGGCTCGCCCGGGGCAGGCATCGGCTTTATGTCAACCAACTCCATGCTGCGCCGATCATAACGAAACGAGTTGCCAACTTGATATTCCAAATAAAAGGTGTCAGGATCATCAGGATCGAAGGCCACATGGTAGCCATCGGCCCCCAATGGCACATACCAATCCTGGTTGCGCACGCCTTCCGTATGCATCGTGCGCGACGGCCCAAACAGCGTTCCCAAATCCTGTGCCCCACCCAAAATGTTAAAAAACGGTTCCGAATTATCTACATCCATTCGGTAGAACTGGGACACGGGCAAATTGGGGAAGTGCCGCCAGCTACCGCCCTCATCAAAACTTTCATATAGCCCAGCATCTGAGCCTAAAAGCAAATGACGGCCGTTATCTGGATCAATCCACAAGGCATGATTATCGCTGTGTTTTTCCTTACCCGTCTCCATATTTTTGAAACTCTTACCGCCATCCCGCGTTACGTGCACAAAAACATCCATTTGATACACTAGATCGGGGTTGGCGGGCGAGGCTTCAATGACCTGATAGTAGTGGGGTCCTGTACCGCCAGAGATATATTTGTTGCGTTTCTCCCAACTCTCGCCCCGATCTTGGGAACGGTAAAAGCCGCGCTCTTCCTCGTTGGCCTCAATCGTGGCATAAACCAGTTCTGGGTTGGCCGCCGACACCGCTAGACCAATCTTGCCCATATCTCCTTTGGGCAACCCTTCCGTGATGCGTCGCCAGGTCGCGCCACCGTCAGTAGATTTGTGGATACCGGATTTAGGGCCTCCCCCTATAAATGACCAGATATGTCGCCGCCGTTGGTAAGCGGCAGCGTAGATGGTGTCGGGGTTAGCAGGGTTAAAGGTGATGTCAGTCACACCTGTGTTTTCATCAATGGCTAGCACTTGGCTCCAGGTAGCACCGCCATCGGCCGTTTTATAGACACCCCTATCGCCGCCAGCCGCCCACAGCGGCCCTTCGGCCGCCACAAACACGATATTACCATCTCGTGGGTCCACCAAAATCTGGCCAACGTGCTGCGACTCGACCAGCCCCATGCACTGCCAGGTGCGTCCGCCATTGAGGCTACGGTATACGCCATCGCCCCAACCCACATGCCGCCCGCTCACATTTTCGCCAGTACCCACCCACACAATGTTGGGATTGGTGGGGTCAAGGGTGACGCAACCGATGGAATAGACTGGTTGCTTGTCAAAGACAGGCTGCCAAGTAGTGCCTGCATTCGTTGTTTTCCACAGGCCACCAGAGCCAACAGCCACATACCAGGTGCTACGCTGGTGTGGATGTATAGCAATATCAGCAATGCGTCCACCCATCAAAGCCGGCCCAATGCCGCGCAGTTTAAGACCGTCTATAGCCTTTTTAATGGGGTCCTGCTTTTTTTCTTTTATAGTAGTTTCGGCAGCGTTAGTAGGCGTATCCATATTTCCTCCAAATGCCATGGGTGTGCGCGGATTATAAGCGGTTATGAGGATAGAGCAACGGCCGTTTTGCTATCAATCATGCACTCTATCAACTTGGTAGCCACAAGGCCAAAACCCGTTCAATATCCGCGTTGAGGATCGCAGATATGGTGCAAAGGTTCACCGGCAACATAACGGGCCAAATTGGCACAAAAAAGATCAACCATGCGATCCCCAATGTAGGGCGAAGAGTGGCTATCATGGGGCACAAGAAACACATTTTCCAAATCCCACAACGGATGATCAGTTGGCAAAGGCTCTTCATTGAGCGCATCCAGATACGCACCCACAATTTGATGGGTGCGCAAAGCCTCGATCATAGCCGCTTCATCAACCACTTTGCCCCGTCCCACATTAATCAGATAAGCGTTTGACTTCATGGCTTGAAAGGCACTTTGGTCTAGCAGGTTCTCCGTTTCAGCTGTCAACGGCAAGGCGATAACAATGTAATCGGCTTGCGGCAAGTAGTTGTGCAGAGCTTGGATAGGGAAGACCTCATCAACGGCCGTTACCGCTTCCACTCGCCGTTTACTCCCAATCACACGCATGCCAAAGGCTTGGCACAACTGAGCCACCCGTTGGCCAATTTTGCCTAAGCCAAGAATCAGTATAGTGCGTCCCATCAGTTCATCATTCTCAAGCTGCTGCCAGCGCCGCGCTTTCTGATCTTGGCGACGTTGTTTAAAGTTTTTGGCATGAGCCAACATAGCCGCCAGCACACTTTCGGCAATAGGTAATGTATGCAGGCCGGGTGCATTGGTCAATGTCACTTGACCCTCCAATATTTGCGGTGTGACATTGTCACTGAAGCCTGTGCTGCAAAGCTGTACCCATTTTAAGGCAGGTGTAAAAAAGCGTTGGTAATCTTCCCAATCCAACTCACCTGCATAATGGGTACGATTGCCGCCCTCAGCCAGTACCACTTCGATACCAGCCATATCTGTTGTTGGCACAGCATGGGCGGGAATTTCGATGAGTTGGATGTGGGGAGAAACGGCCGTAATTTGCTCCTTGTGATGATTTTGCAACCAATTACCATTGTCCCCTGGATAATGATAACCACGCGGAATACCACTGACAGCAACTTTGATAGAACGAATAGATGAATTTGACATAATCCAAGCCTATTTAATTATTTGCTCACTGTTGGTTCCGGCACAACTGTCTTGTGCGTCTGCACCTTAAACAAGCGGAAGCCCCACTGCACTGCCGGACCAATCAAAAGGGCAAAAATCAATGTACCAATACCAATGGGGCCACCCAACAGCCAGCCCAACACCACAACAAACAGTTCAATACTGCCACGCGCCCAGCGCAAGCTCCAATTGCTGTTGCGCTGCACAGCCAACATCAAGGTGTCACGTGGCCCCGCACCGGCATCCACACTAATGTAAACGGCCGTTGCCAACCCCATCAGCAAGATCGAAGCCAGCAACATAAACATTTGTCCCCAGAAGTTATTCTCAACCGAAGGGATGAACCAAAGTGTCACATCTACCCAAGGGCCGATAAACAAGATGTTGCCCAGTGTGCCCCAGCCAATCTGTTCCTGCAGGAGCAGCGACACAGCCAACACAACCAAACCGATGATCACCGTCATGGTTCCTGGCGTAAGTCCGGTGATTTGAGCCAGGGCTACAGTGAGCATAACCCAAGGACTGGTGCCCAAATTAGCCTGGATTAAGACCGTGATTGACAATCCAAATAAGGCAAAACCAACTTGGATCACAGCAAAATCACGAATAAAAGTCTGCCGCCGTATGGGTTTGAATATATTCACCAAGAAATCACCGCCACAATTTGCTGCATAAAAGTTTGAGTGAAAAAGGATCACTACCTCCCTAACTGGCACACCGCATCGCTACCGACATAGCGGGTCAAATTTCGGATTATCAAAACACACGTCTAGCCATGTCCGGTCGTCGGGTAAGGAAGTGACATTGCTGCCACTCCCTCCCCTCAGAACGGTACGTGCGACTTTCATCGCATACCGCTCAAGCCTTTCCAACGCCCTGCGGAACAGGGCGCGGTTTTTCAACATGTAAACCACGACTATGTACCTGCTGGTGACAAGTTGGGTGTAAGAGTACCCGATTATTCATACCGTCGCTACCACCATGAACACGCCAAACAATATGATGACTGTGCCATCCTGTCCGCTTGGTGATTTTCTGGTTGCATATTGGACAGATTCCCCGCTGCTCCAGCCACAAAGAGCGAAGTGATTGGTTGCCTTCCAGATGAGAACCCATCTTTCTGTCTAATCGCTGTTCAAAATAGCTTTCCCAAGCTGGGTCAAAGGGATTGGCTGCCGACCTAACCTTGACATGACGTTGAATCGGAATTCGTGCCAGTGGCACAAGGTGAATTGGCTGCATGTTCCCCTTTCTATCTCGTTTGATGCTACCAGAGAAATACCAACGCCGCCGTCCACGGGGTGGGAAGTAACGTTGGCGTATCCAAGTTGACGATTTCTGTGGATGACGACGACGCGCCCATCGCCAGAGAGCAAAGAAGATTTGGCGTTCAGTGGAGACAAAAGTACGCTTACTGACCACATGGCGATGATAGTGTGCCCAGCCACGAATCATCGGGTTGAAAATGGCTATCAATTCGCCAGCCGTCACATGCAGATGTGAACGGATGGTACACCGTATCTTGTTCAGAAATGAATGCACGCTATCCTTACTCGGCTGAATGATAAGTTTGTCTTTGAATCTGCGTATGGTTTGTCCCAGAAAATCAAAGCCATCTTTGAGATGGGTGATGTGAGTTTTGGTTGGCGACAACTGTAGTCCACGTTCAGCCAAAAATCGTTCCACGATTGGTTTGACTTCATCCTCTAGCAGCGATTTGTCACGTGCTGAAATAATAAAGTCATCCGCATAACGCACCAGATAGACACTTTGGCGTCTGTGGCGCGGGAAGTGTCGTCGCAATTCTGTCTCAAGGCCGTCCAGTGCCAGATTCATCAATATAGGCGAAATGACACCTCCTTGTGGTGTCCCTTCCATTGTTGGAGAGGTCGTCTGTTTATCAATGAATCCTGCTTTCAGCCATTGTTGCAGAATTGGTTTTTCAATGGGGATGTGCTGCATGAGCCAATCGTGATTGATTTTGTCGAAGCAGCTTTTGATGTCCGCTTCCAAGACCCATCGTGCAGGATTGCGATTGCCAAAGATAGTAAAACAATGTTCAATCGCATCGGCGGCGCTGCGTCCGGTGCGAAATCCATATGAATTGGGGGCGCCTGTCGTCTCCGCGATGGGGTCAAGTGCCAGCTTGTAAAGAGCTTGCATAGCTCTATCCTTCATCGTTGGAATACTCAGTGGCCGTTTCTTCCCGTTCTTCTTGGGGATGTAGACGCGACGGAGAGGCCGTGCATGATAGCCACGTTGACGCAGTGATGCAACCGCTTTTCTCTTACTTTCTGGTGTTGACCAAGTAACTCCATCAACACCAGCGGTACGTTTGCCCTGGTTTTCTGTCACTCGTCTAACGGCAAGGGCTTTACCACTAAACGAGCGGGTCAAGAGACGTTGCAATGCTTTCACTTTGCCCCATCTCTTTTCCTGAATTGCCTTCACAATACGGGTTTGCAGTCGTTTCACGTTGCGGGTGACTGTTCGCCACTCTATATCATGCCAACTGTCCGCGACAAGGGTAGACGCACCAGTTAATGACTGTGATTGGATAGTTGGCATCTCTATCGCCAGTTGTTTCATTACCGCCATCTGCTTTCCTACCTACAACGATTTGTCAAACGCTCTTGTGATGAAAGACCTGCTGGAAGTCTGCCCCTTTTCAGGTGCGGCAAAGTTTGAACCACTATCCATGCCATTACAGCATGGCCTTCGCTTTCTCCAGCTTCCTTTACCCGCTGCCCCATCGGTTGGTCTTGCGACCATCCTACCCATAGGGAAGACATCGGGCTTACCCTGTTCCGCTTGCTTACCAGAGTGGGTTAGGTTCCAACTTCTACGCCGACGGTACAACATCTGCGGTAGGTATCGCATGAGTACCTACGCTTGACCGCTTACCTTTTGGTCCAAGTGTCTCTGCAGGTTTCACTTGTTCTAACGGAGCCTGCCCTGAGTGTAACCGAAGGGACGCTTAAATTGGTTCACATCTGTTAACCAAGCAACCATTGGTTGCCCCACTCAAACCCTAGCCCGCCATCCGCTTTCCTGCTGGCAGATAGTGACACATTGTTCCGACAGCTTCACACCCTGCGATTACTCGCATCGCATGTGTCGGTAGGGTACTGATGGCAGAACATCAGGCTGAATCCGCTCTTTTTGAGAGCGTTTCAGCAGCTAAACAAGCGACTTTTCAGGTCGCACCATGCCTTGTCAGGCGTCATTCGTAATCTACTATGTCTGTTTTCGGCCAAAAGAGGATACCAAAATCTCACGGTTCTACGGCGATACTTAGTTGGCATTTTCAAGAATTGTGTCCACAACGCTTGAGAGAGGTACCGTGGCATCGATTATGATTGCGTTCTCGGGAAGACCCTCCTTTGTCTCATGTTGTAATCGCACAAAGGATTCCCCTTCACTGGCCGTTCCTCCCCACTCGTCTTCAGGTCGGGCGGCAAGATGCCGATTCAGCGTATCCAGATCGATCTCAAGAACAAAAACTTCATCGAACAGACCGATGAAGCTGTCAGAATTCCTGGAACCGCCGCAAAAGAATGTTGCCGCATGACTTTGATCGGCCACCAAAGCTCTGACCTTCTCAACGTCCCATATCCAAGTACGATGCTCGTCAGTGCTATCATCCACAGGCTCCCCAGTTTTTAGATTGCCCCAATAGGCCAACTCCCTGTCGCCGTGGACGGAGTGGTAGCCACGCCGCTGCAGTTCGTCGCAGACCGTGGTTTTACCGGCGCAGGAAACGCCTTCGATTAGGTAGTTCTTGACACCCATGTTTCGTTTCCAATAAGAGAGTTGATGATGCCTAACGTCCGCTTCAGCCGCGCTTCGCGTCGGCTGCAAGCCATGTTGGGGCGCGAACTAGACCGTTTGCCATCAGATTTTGTGTTTTCACCATCCTGGTTCTAGTAATAGGTATTCCGATTTAGATTCACGCAGTCGGTCCACCCTGCGCTCAAAAACTCTTGGGAAAGTTTTCCATCGGCGCGAGTTTTCAACTAACTGTAATTCTATATCAAGTGCTTTCAAAGCTGGTTCCGTTGAAAATACGCTAACGTTTGGTATTGGTGAACGAAAAGGTAATCTTGCTTGGGTGAGTAAATATAGTTTTCCTAAGTGATTCGTGGATGAATAGCTTGATTTTCCTCTTAACGTGCTCCACAATTCAAGTAGGGGCACTATACAAGACGGGTATTGGCATTGCCGACGTTACTATTCTGCTTGGTTGGGGATTCTCCCACTGTATGTGCTTATAGCTTTGACGCGGGCGAAGCCTATTTCTGCTACGATGTTCATTCTCAAATAACCAATACATCCTTTCCATCCGCGATGAAATACACTCAGCTAAAGTGATTTCACTTTGATTCGGCTGACAGAAGATGTGTGACCATGGAATAGAGAGTGCAAGAACACTCGAAATGTGACGCTCTGAACGAGTCTTCAGATTCTTTATGTGCTTTGGTGCAATAGCTGTAAATGACCATTGATCTGGAGACACATTGCGAAAATCAGTCAGCTCCTTCGCAAAAAATCGAACCTCATCAGAGGTATAACCAAAAGTTGGGGATTTGGCCAGAAGAAAGAAGCGGCGTATTCTCAAGCGTGACCAAACGCACCGGGCAGAAGCCCAAAGGAGAATACACCGTATGGATAAGCGTACCATAAAAGAAGCTGAAGGGGCAGAAAACAGAGCTACGATGCCCTCAATATTGGATGAAATCGTTCGAGAAGGAGCAAGGCGGATGCTGATAGCGGCGCTGGAGACAGAGGTAGAAGGCAACATTCAAGCGCACAAAGCGGAGCGGGATGAAGGCGGGCGGGCGTTGGTGGTACGTCATAGCAAGTCACAGGAGCGCACGATCCAAAGTGGTGCTGGGAGCCTGAAAATCAAGACACCACGGGTCAATGATAAACGACCAGGAGAGAAATTCAGGAGCAGCATCTTGCCGCCGTATCTGCGTCGGTCACCTCGGCTAGAAACAGCTGTACCGATTTTATACTTGCGTGGTTTATCCACCGGTGATTTCAAACCAGCTCTGTCGGCCTTATTGGGCGAAGAGGCAATGGTCGGCTTCTCGGCCAGCACAGTGACGCGATTATTGGCGATTTGGCAAGAAGAATATCGGAGTTGGCGTAAACGGTCGTTGGCTCACAAAGCGTACGTCTATATTTGGGCCGATGGCTTGTATTTCAAGGTGCGTTTAGGCGATGATAAACGGATTGCTTGCCTGGTGATAGTCGGTGTCTTGCCCGACGGTCGTAAAGAGGTCATTGCTATTGAAGATGGCTATCGGGAATCAACAGAAGCATGGAAAACGGTGTTACGCGACCTGAAACAGAGAGGCATGAAGGTGCCGAGACTGGCGGTGGCCGATGGGGCGCTCGGCTTTTGGCGAGCTTTGCATGAGGTCTATCCTCAAACTCAAGGCCAACGGTGCTGGGTGCATAAAATGGTCAATATCCTGGACAAACTCCCCCAACGTCTGCAGGGTCGAGCCAAAGCGCAGCTGCGTGAAATCATGCTGGCACCTACTCGTCAAGATGCTGTCGCCGAAATCAGCCGTTTTGTGGCTGAGTTTGAAGAAAAGTATCCTAAAGCGACCGAGACACTAACCAAAGACCAAGACAAATTGCTGACTTATTTCGATTTTCCAGCTTTGCATTGGATCCATTTACGCACCACTAATCCTGTTGAATCCCCTTTCGCCACTGTCAAGCAGCGCATGAAGAAAACGAAAGGGTCTGGCTCCCGTGAGGCTGGGTTGGCCATGGCCTTCAAACTATTACTTCAAGCTGAAACTAAATGGCGTCGGCTTAATGCCCCCCACCTGCTACCACTAGTGCAATCGGGCATGAGGTTTCCTAATGGACAGACTAAGATGCTGGCTGATTTGCCGGCTAGATCGAAGAAAAATGAGGTGCTTGAGAATGCCGCTCTTTGATCATCGATCGGGAGTATTTCACTTTAGGGGCAAAAAGAAAGAGAATCAGGGTACAAGCATAAAAAGGTGTACCCATGAAAAAAAGTCGAGAAGAAATTGAAAGAGAGTTGAGAGCAAAAGCAGAAGAAATGATAGCTAAAACGCTAGAATGGTATGAAAAGCATGAAGCGCCAACATTGAGCGAAATAGAAAAGGAAGTACTGAGAATGCGCCAGGTCTTGAGTGAGGAAATGACTCGAATCTTGATACATGGACAAGCATCAGTCCACCCTGAAAAGAGGCCAGACTGTCCTGAGTGTGGTCAGCGGCTAAGAAATAAGGGAGAAAAGCCCAAAACAGTAGAATGTCTCATCGGCCAAGTGAAATTAGAACGAGCTTATTACTATTGCCCAAGATGTAAGACAGGGTTTTTCCCCCCTAGATGAACAACTTCAATTGTGGGAAAAACATTGGAGTCCAGAGTTAAGCAAACAAATGGTCTGGTTAAGCGGGGTTAGCACAAGCTATGAAAAAGCCGAGGAGACCTTGGCACGGATAGGGCGCATAGGGGTTTCCGATAGTAGTGTGTGGCGACAAGCACAGAAATGGGGAGAGAAGCTAGCCGCGATGGAAGAAGTAGAGATGAGCTTAGCCGAAGCCGTCGCCTTGCCGAAGCCGCTCCAAACAGTTCCTGAGACTGGATGCAAAGGCGTGGCTATGGATGGAGCCATGATTTGCCTGCGTGAGGAAGGTTGGAAAGAGTTAAAAATAGGTTGTGTCTTTGATATTGAGGTCAGACCCACCAAAGACAAGGAAACAGGCAAGTGGCTATCCCAAGCACACGCAACCCATAACCAATACACATCTCACTTAGGTGGCCCCGAAGCGATAGGGCAAAAAGTATGGGCCTTGGCTCACCGTCATGGTTGGCTTGGTACACAGCAAACGATTGCTTTGGGAGATGGAGCGATTTGGATTTGGCACCAGTTTGACCACCGTTTTGTCAACAGTGAGCAACTGGTTGATTGGTATCATGCGACTAACCATTTGCACACAGCTGCCAGCTTGCTCCATAGCCAACAAGCAGCTAGAGATGCCTGGTATGACCAACAAAAAACAGAGTTATTCATCGGGCAGGCTCACCAAATCGCTGAAGACCTCATTGTCGCTGCCATCGACAAACCTTGGTGTGTCGTCGAGGACATTCTGACAGAGGCTTTGTATTTAGATAACAACCAGCACCGCATGCACTATCAGGCACTACAAGCGGCTGGCTTTCCCATTGGCTCTGGCATGGTTGAGAGTGGTTGTAAGCAGTTTAAAGCTCGTTTTGCCGGACCTGGCATGCGCTGGTCTCGTCGAGGTGCTGAGCACCTTCTGCCGATTCGGGCTGCAGTCATGAGCCATGCCTTCGATTCTGTATGGACTAAGGCTCATCTGCCCCAGAACTGAAATGCTCCCTCATCGATCCCCAACATTTGACAATATCTCTGTGCAGGATATGATGAAATTCTGGGGTTTATCAGGCAATCTTGCCTGATAAACCCCTCATTGACTGTTTATTAGGATTTCTTCAGATACGATTTTACAACCCCAAATCATCCGCGACCCAGGCCAAGTCAGCATCTTCTAAAGTGGCGCGGGTGGGTACACCGGAGGCCACATCCCAGCCAGCTTGCTCAAAGTACATGTCCATGCCCGCCTGTATTTCAGCTTCATCCATGACGATGCCATCAGAACGGCCGCCTTCCAGCGCCTTCTTATACATCTTCTTAGGTAGTGTATCCTTATCCCGCTTCAACCCCTCACGTGCATTATAAGCCCGCATCAGGTTCAAACGACGACGGCCGATTTCCTGAATCTCAGCCACCGACACATCCCAACCTGTAGCGGCACTCATCAAATCCGCCATATCTTGCGGCCCAGACATCTGCCAACCCGGGCCATAAACAAATTGGCAAACACTCACTGTATCAGTCGCACTGTAGGTGTACTGCGTCTTTAGGGCGAACTCCACTTTCTCAGCATTCAACACCTTTGACGACTGTGGTTTGTCTAGACCAATTTGCGCCAGGAACTGATTAGGATCATTGGCATAGGCTTTGGGGCTATACATGGGATCATGCTCCGAAGATTGGTGATCGGCACCAAAGGGGTTGACAGCGTAGATAAGCCCTAAACTGCGCTTCACCTGCGGCATATGAGCGGGCATCTCCTGCCCCTTGATCGTCAACAGATACTCATGCCCCTTACCCAAACGATCGGCTGCTTTAGCCGAGCCATCAGCCAAAATATCGCCAAACCCTTCTCGGTTTAACGTCTTTTCCAGCATAGCAATCATGCCATCAGCATTGCCATAGCGGAGATCAATACCACCTGTTTCTTCCAGATTAATAACCTCATTCTCAAAACATTCCATCGCCCAGGAGAGCGTAGCCCCACAAGAAATGGTGTCCACTCCATATTGGTTACATAGCTGATTGGCATAAACCACAGCGTGCAAATCATCCACACCGCAGTAAGAGCCAAACGTGGCAATCGTTTCATACTCAGGGCCGCCATATTCGTGCCGCAGTTCCTTATTTCCCAATAGCTGGCTTTGCCATTCAGATTGGACAACCCGCTTGCAGCGAATAATACAGGCGTAACAGGTATCGCGCCCTTGATTGTCCTGCTTGCCTTCTTCTGCACCACGCAATAGTTCATCATACAAACGTTCGCCGCCAATAGCCTCAGCTCCCTCGAATGCACCCGCGTCCCAGTTACGTGTGGGCAAACCACCGCTGCCATGTTGGGGCATTACCACACCGGGCGTACCGTATCTGCCAAAGTCTTCTGCATCACTACCAGGGAAAGCCTTGGCTCCTTTGCGGTTGAGGGCTACCACTGCTTTTTTGTCGGCGGGTTCTACTTTCTGCGAACCGCGCACCACTACAGCCTTCAGCTTCTTGCTACCCATGACAGCACCCACACCGGTGCGTCCCCAAGCCCGGTTGCTCATATTGATGATGGCCGCAAAGTTAGCCATCTTTTCACCCGAAATGCCGATTTGGGCAATTTCGATCTTATTGTCACCTAATTCGTCTTTAAGCATGGTGTCTACATCATAGGTGTATTTGCCCCATAGGTGGCTGGCGTCACGCAGTTCGGCTTGGCCATCCTTAATCCATAAATACACAGGGGTCTCGGAAGCACCATTGACGACGACGGCATCAAAGCCCGCGTATTTCAGTTCGGCGGGCCAGAAGCCACCCGCCTGACTGTCAGCCGCGCCACCGCTGCTGGGGGATTTACAGGTAACAGTACAACGGCTTTGGCCGCTGATGGGCATACCTGTGGCCGGCCCCACAGCAAAAGTGAGGGTGTTTTCAGGGCTGAGAGCATCGGCTCCAGCGGGGGTATTTTTCCACAGATAGTACAGTCCCATTAGGCTACCACCCATATGTTGCCGATAGAATTCGGCGGTGGGTTCTTCGATTTCCAAACGATGGTTAGTTAGATCAACATGTAAAATCTTGCCAGTGAATCCATATAACATAGTCATCTCCTTATGGTTTACTCCAATCTTCCACCTGCAAACTTTCTATGCGCTCGAAATGTTTGCGATTGTGGGTAACGAGAACTAAATTGTGAGCGAGGGCTGTACCAGCGATGAGTAAGTCGATATCATCAATCGGATTGCCTTGCTTACATAAATCGGCGTAAATATCGGCCGATAATGAGACGGAATTTAGGGTCAGAGCGATGATGTTGTTAGCCGCAGCAAATTGCAAAAAGGAGTCAAGTTGCTTGTGTGCATCCCTATGTTTTAGGCCACTGATAATTTCGTAATAGGTGATGAGGCTAAAATTGATTTTGTCGTATGTCGTTTGATAGGTATAAACGTGTTGCACGACTTCTGTTTGCCCTTTGAAAAACATAGACAAAATGTTTGTGTCAAGCAAAGCAGGTTTAGTCACGAGGTCTCCGTACAAAGGCTTGTTTTCGACGATCTGCTATTTCGTCTAGGAAATCATCAAAGGTATCATCAGCCATATCTTGCCAAATACCTGCGAATTGCATAATTTGTGGTTGCCTTGGTTGAGAGGCTTCTAACCCCAGGCGAAAATAGTGAATAAAGTCATACACCTCAACCCATTTTTCTTCTGGCAGCAAACTGAGTTCTTCTAAAACTTTTTCCTTAAAGTTGGCAATTGTCATATTTACCTCACTGCTACCAGAGAGAATGTAAGAATCTCTGCGGCTTTTATATTTTCTGTTCTATAGGGTATATAAGGTTTTCTTATTTTACTGCTAGATAGATGGTCGGGGCAACAAGAGATTGTTAAGCAGAAAGGATGCCTTCAGCAACGGCCGTTTCTATTATCTGCCGCGCTAATTCTGCCAATGTAGTTGACCCTTCACCAATACGGCCGTTTACCCAAAAGACCCGCTCGCCAGTTATGCCATTCTCCTGCCAGGTACGCCCGCCAGAATGGTAATTGAGCAACAGAGGGACAAGACGGTCTAGGGCATTGGCAAAGCGGGAATCGGCCGTTTCCCGTGCCTCAAACTCATCCCACAACGCCCGTAACTCAATGGCCTGATCAACTGGCAGTAGGCCAAACAGGCGGTCAGCCGCCTTTTGCTCTCGGGCTGCCTTGTCTTGGGTCCCAACCGTGTCAAAAAGAAAGGTATCACCCGCATCAATCTCTACAATATCATGAGCAATAACCATTTTAAGAACCCGCAGCAAATTAACTGGCTCATTGGCGTGTTCATGCAAAATGAAAGCCAACATGGCCAGATGCCAACTATGTTCGGCCGTGTTTTCGCGCCGCTCGCCATTAATAATGTAGGAGCGGCGGATGATGGATTTAAGTTTGTCTATTTCCAGAATGAACGCTATTTGTTGGCTCAGGCGTTGGTCATCTATTTGAGGGGTCATGTATTAGTGAGATTGGTTCATCCTTGATGAATGAACCAATCTGGTTGATTATGCAGCTCTACGCCCTTTACTCAGAGCCATGAAAATAGACAGAAGCGTGGTAAAAAAAGCAATAGCGATCTTAGTGGGATCCATAATCGGTTCCACGCGCACCCCATTAGGTTCAATGATAATAGCGGCTACAGGACGCGCCAGCGCTGTGCCCCCACCACCCCCGCCACCACCAAAACCAGAGCCTGTCGCTTCGTTCTGCTCATCGTCCAAGCGATGGTCCCCGTCGCCGCCTACACCGCCGCCACCACCATAACCAGCCCCCATGCCTACCGTCACTTCGGAAGCGGTGATGACCGTGTAAGGCCCATTGGTGACAGGCTCACTAAAAACAGCACTGGGTTGAGTCACATCAAATAAACGGCCGATCAGCTCATTGGCCTTCTCCTGATTGGGGACAGACTCGATTACTAACTTGTTAAATTCTTCACTCATCGGAAACTCCTTATCGTTTGAAAAGCCAGACTAATAAAGAAACGAATACTCCCACACCCATCAAAGTCCACAGTACCAGCCGGGTAGGGTCGGTGATGGGGATGATGGTGATTTGGTTGTTTTTGGAAACGCGAACGGCCGTTGGCCGATTCCATACAAAACCACCAATGGGGAAACGCACCGTCACCGCTTGTGATTGCGGCGTAATGGTACGCTCACCTACGACAATTGGGTCACCCAAATGTGTTTCTTTTTGAATCAATTGCATCATTTGACCTCCTTCAAGGGATTGTCATAATTGGGTCAGTGCTTACTTTAACACAACCAGGTTAGGAACCAAGTTCCTTGAAGGAACTTGGTTCCTGTCATTCATATTGTAGGAGGAGAGATGACAAAACAATTTGGGGGACTTATATTGGTACTAGCCAGCATACTAATCACTTATCATGCGCAAGCCCAAACCGCACCCGCCCTACTCATCACCGAAGTCTATTATGACACGCCGGGAGATGAAAGCCAGGAGGAATGGGTAGAGATCGCCAACATGGGCACGGCCGTTTTCCCGCTTGATGACATCAAAATTGGCGACGAAGAAAGCTCCGGCGGCAGCGAGGGTATGAACCGCTTTCCCGCCGAAAGTGTCATTGAACCGGGGCAAGTGATCGTGGTAGCGCAAACGGCCGTTGGTTTCCGCACCCTCTTCGGCTTCAATCCCGACTACGAAATCAGCGACAGCGATCCTAACGTCCCCGACATGCGCCGCTACCTGCTGTGGGCCACAGGTGATGTAGCTCTGGCCAACGATGGTGATGAGGTGTTGCTCCTCGACCGGCGCAACCTCATCATAGACAGCCTGAGCTACGGCGATAGCAGTCGCTTTTTCAACCCCGCCATCACCGATGTCGTCGCGGGCGTGAGTATTGAACGCATTCCTGCCCATTGTGACAGTGATTCGGCGGCTGATTGGCGACCTCAAGATGCGCCCTCCCCTGGCCAAATCACCCTTGAAGGCACCTGTGCCACGCCTGTCAACCCGGCTGAGTTAGAAATCTTACCTACCATTGGCGAATTGCAAGGTACAACAGATATTTCGCCTTATGTCAACCAAACCGTCAGCTTTCGTGGTGTGGTGACAGGTAGTTACGAGGATCGAAATGCGGCCGGAGTCGTCTTTTATACGCTGTTCGTGCAAGATTTGGTCGGCTTTGAAGACGGTGATCCGACAACCTCAGACGGCATGGCTGTCTTTTTGGGACGACAACGGCCGTCCTATAACATCGGTGATCAACTCCGCATCACTGGACAAATGACCGAATTCTTTGGCTACAGCGAAATTGACGATAACAATCTAGAAATTATCGTCGAAGCCAGTGACTCACCCCTACCCGATCCTATTCCCATTATCCCACCCGCCAACAATGATCAACAAGCCATCTACCTTGAAGCTTATGAAAGTATGAGAGTCACTATCCCTGGCGCAGCCCAGGTCGTCGGTGCCACCTTTAGCGGTTGCAGCTTCGCCGTCGTCAACGAAGGGCTAGGGCGGGTTATGCGGCGTAGTTTGGCAGATCCTATCGGCCAAATTGTGCCCATTTTGCATACGAGCGATATAGATTGTGGTGATTTCCCCCATGTCAAAAGTGGTGACATCATTAGGGGCATCAGCGGCCCCCTCATCTACAACTTTGATCAATTCAAAATCGTGCAACAAGACAGCCAGGGCCTAGCTGTCACCGAATCACCCTTCACACCTATCCCCGTACCGCCAACAGTAACGGCCGATCAATTCAGCATCGCCACCTTCAACGTCGAAAACCACTTCGACACCATTGACGACACAGGTAACGAGGCTGAACCCAAACCCACAGCCGATCAACTCGCCAGCAAACAAGCCAAGATCGGCCAAGCCATCAGCAATATTCTCGGTTGCCCCACCCTCATTGGCATCCAAGAGGTTGAGAATGCTGCCTTGCTGCAAGATTTAGCCCAAGCACTAGCTCCTGCCTGCGGCTTCACCTACACCGTGGCCCACCTAGAAAGTGCGGATGCACGTGGCATTGATGTGGCCTTGCTGGCCCACCCGCACCGCGTCATCGTCCAAAATGTGCAATTGCGCCAAACTTGCACGGCCATCAACACAGACATTACGGACGGCCGTATAGATTGCCCTGTGGGGCAAGACCCACTCTTTTCGCGCCCACCGCTGCAAGTGGATACGGCCGTTGACCAGCAACCTCACACCCTCCTCATCAACCACTTCAAATCGAAACGAGGCGGCGAAGCCGAAACCGCTCCCCGCCGCTTAGCCCAAGCTCAACATATTATAAACGTCGTCAATGAACTGCAAACGGCCGACCCCCAGGCCAAAATCATCGTTCTGGGCGACTTCAACGACTATGAACTATCGCCACCCCTGCAAGCTCTCTCAAATGGCGGCCTCTTCAACACCCTCTCCCTCATCCCTGAAGCGGAACGATACAGTTTCGTCTTTAGCGGCGCGTCTCAGCTGATTGATGGCCTATTTGTCTCACCCGCCCTGGTGGATAATGTAGTGTCGGCCCATATCTTCCACACCAATGCCGACTACCCCGACAGCTTGGGCGATGACCCAACCACCCCCTACAAAGCCACCGACCATGACCTGCCTCTGTTGGTGCTGGCCTTGGATAGAGTGGTAGAAGCAACGGCGACGGCCGTTGCGCCCACTCCTACCAGGATATTACCAACCCCAGTCCCCCTTGAGGCTGAACAAAGCAACTCTTTCACCGGGGTAGGAGTAATATTATTAGCAGGAGGAATCCTAATATCTGCCATCTACTTCATTCTACGCCGCCAGCCACAATAGAATCATGCGGTATAATTGAAAGATATTTCACCTATTAGAAAGCGATCTTGAAAGAGGAATCATGCACTCTTACTTAATTGATTGGCTGCAATGTCCTGCCTGTCGTGGCCAATTGCAATGGACAGTTGAGATACAAGTTTCAGACCGGATCGAAACGGCCGAGGCTCGCTGCGCTGCCTGCCAAGCGATGTATCCTGTACGCGAAGGCATTGGGCTGTTTCTTACCCCCGATTTACCGCGCGAAGATTTGTGGCAGCAAGTAGATAATCGCCTCCTACAATATCTGAATGACCATCCAGAAATAGAACACGCCTTAATGCACACACCGCTTAACGAGTTAAATCCTGCCGATCAATTCTTCCGGGCCTCGGTACTGGAACAACGAGGAGATTACACCGCCGCCAAAGCTATTGAAGAACAAGCCACACAGGGGCTTTATACGCCTGAATATCGCCAGTGTTGGCAAGAGCAGGTGGACTTTGTGCTGGCCCAAGCTGCAGCAAGCAGCGAGCCAATTGTCGATCTGGCTTCAGGACGCGGTTATCTAGTCGAACAAATGATCCACGCCACTACTGTTCCAATTATAGTCACTGACTTCAGTCCCATTATTCTGCGACGCAATAAAGCATCGTGGCAAACGACCAATCTCTACCACCGTATCTCCCTCCTCGCTTTCGATGCTCGACGTACCCCCTTCAAAGATGGCATGGTCAAAACCATGACCACTAATGTGGGATTGCCCAACATTGAAAATCCCGGCAACTTATTCAGAGAATTACGACGCATCTTGACAGGCAAATTTTGGGCCATCAGCCATTTCTACCCCGAAAACGATGGAAATGTCGACATCATTCAAGCCTTCAAGTTAGGCGAACATCTTTATCGTGAACAAGCCATAGCTAAAATAGTAGAGGCCGATTTCCAGGTAACAATTGCCGCAAACTGTCACTGTCAAGCCCAACCCACACCACAGGGAAAAATCTTAGCAGGCATGGCCATTGATGGGCTACCCCAAGTGGCCACAAATTTGGAATGGTGCGTCTTGATGATCACCTGATACAGCTATGAGCAGAAGCATCAAACAACACGACATCACCTACACAACTTCCATCGCCAAACGAGCCGCCGCCGATGTCACCCACTTTTTGCAGACAGTCTGGCCGCAAACGGTAGCCGTACACAATGTAGAAGATGAGGCCGCCTATCAAACGCATGATGTGGATTTGTTATGGACCGTGTTGGAGAAGGAGCAACTGCGCATAATTCCCGTCGAGGTCAAAGGCGACCGTTACCATCGCACGGGCAACTTCTTTTTCGAGACGGTGAGCAACGAGAGCAAGGGCACACCGGGCTGCTTCCTCTATACGAAAGCCGAATGGCTTTTTTACTACTTCCTGGAGGTTGGCACCCTCTACTGCCTGCCCATGGATAAGGTACGTCCCTGGTTCATCCAAAACAGGCCCCGCTTCAAAGAGCAGCGCACCAGCACACCCACCCGCAGTGGCAGCAGTTACGTGACCATCGGCAGGCTTGTGCCTATTACGGCCGTTCTTACCCAGGTAGAGGGTGTACTACAATTCCAAAAACAGGCTAAAACATGGGCACAAGCCAATTTCTAAGGCGCCATCACCACCTCCAATTCTTCACGGACTCTTCACCCTGATTCACAGGTAAGCATCCCCACCCTAACCAACTCTAATAGATATCACTACAGACATCTTATCCAAGGTCTTTGACTATGCCTCAACGGAAAAGTAGCTTACGTAACCGACTCACCGCCATCCTGCTGCTTGTCTCACTCATCCCCCTCATTATCGTGGCCCTCCTGAGTTATATCCAAGCCAGACGCGCCATTGAGGACGCTTTTATTCGAGAAATCGCCCTATTTAATCAAGCAGCAGCCAAAGATTTACAAGCATCACTCACCCAATTCAAAACCGATCTCTTCGGTGTGGCCCAAACACCACCGATCCAAGCCATCATCCGCGCCCGTGAAAATGGAGACTCAGATCCCCAAAGCGATGATTCCTACCAAGTCTGGATTGATCGACTGAATCAGATATTTGTCTCCCTGGCCGATAGCAAGCATTTTTATACGCACCTGCGCTACATAGATGAAAACGGTCGTGAGCTAGCCGGGATCGACTTCGATGGCCACAAAGCCATTGTTGTACCTATGGGACAATTAATTGATCGGCACATGGAACCCTACTTCTTGCAGACCATGAAACAAGCTGTCGGCGATATTTACATCTCGGATATTACTCTGGAAGGCGATAGTGCCATGGGCACCATGCCCGTCTTACACTTGGGTATTCCCATCTATGATACCAACGGCCGTATTCAAGCCGCCCTCATCTCCACCATCCAAGCCAACTACTTCCTGGACCGTCTGGATACAGACATAGGGCAAGTTCATCTTATCGAACAAAATGGCTCTTACCTCAAGCATCCCGATCCAGCCCAAGAATTTGGCGCCCAAACGGGCAGTGGCGTCACTGCCCAAGCTGAATTCGCCTGGGCCTTGGCCCAACTGGGAGATGCTGACCGCTTTGTAGCCCGTGATGACGTTGCTGATCAAGTTGTGGCCATCGAGCGCGTGTCATTCGACGCCAAAGACCCTAGCCGTTATTGGCTCATTCTCAAGAGCCTGCCCGAAGAGACCTTCCTGGCCGACATCAATGCCCTTGGTGGCATTATTTTTGCCTTAGTGAGCGTTATTGTGGTCATTATCGTCATCGTTGCTATATGGACAGCACGGGCCATAACCAGTCCCATTCACCAGCTGGCTACAGCCAGCGAGCAAATCGCCCGAGGCGAGTGGGATACCCCCCTACCTATGAGTTCCAATGACGAAATAGGGCAGTTAGCCCGCAGCTACCAGCGCATGACAGAGCAGTTGCGCCGTTTGATTAATGATTTACGGGCTAGCAAGGAAACGGCCGAAACCGCCAACCGCGCTAAAAGCCTCTTCCTGGCCAACATGAGCCACGAACTACGCACTCCCCTCAATGCCATCTTGGGTTTCACCCAACTCATCCGTCGTGATACAGGCTTGAGCCAAAGCCATCACGATCATCTAAATATTATCAATCGCAGTGGTGAGCACCTGCTCGCCCTTATCAATGATGTTCTAGAAATGTCCAAAATTGAGGCTGGTCGCATCACCATAAATGAACAACCCTTTGACTTACACCGCATGTTACAAGACCTGGAAGACCTCTTCTCCCTTCGTGCCAATAAAAAAGAACTCATCCTAGCCTTTGATAGGGCCAGCCACGTGCCCCGTTTTGTGGACACCGATGAAAGCAAGCTGCGCCAAGTACTTATCAATCTCATCGGCAATGCCATCAAATTTACGGATGTTGGTCATATCATTGTCCGCATTGGTTATCAGAAAGATGACCCTCACGGCCGTCTTTCATTTGCCATTGAAGATACAGGTGCGGGCATTGCGGCTGACGAGCTAGACAGGCTTTTTGATGCCTTTGTCCAAACCAGCAGCGGGCAGCGACGATCAGAAGGAACAGGGTTGGGGCTGCCCATTAGCCAGCAATTTGTCAGGATGATGGGTGGAGAAATTACGGTCATGAGTGAGCCAGATGTAGGCACTACTTTCCAATTTGACATTGCTGTGCAAACGGCCGTTATCACCAAACCAGCAACAGGTCGCCTCGATCGGCGCGTCACTGGCCTACAGCCAGAACAACCAACCTACCGCATCTTGGTCGTGGAAGATCGGCTAGAAAATCGGCAGTTATTGGTGCAATTACTGCAACCCCTCGGCTTTGCTGTACGCGAAGCCAGCAATGGAGAAGAAGGTCTTGAGGTATGGCGCAACTGGCAGCCCCATTTAATTTTGATGGATATGCGAATGCCCATTATGGATGGGCTGACCGCCACCCAACATATCAAGGAAACAGATCAAGGCCGGGAAACGGCCGTTATCGCCCTCACCGCCTCTGCCTTCGAGGAAGATCGCTCTCTGATCTTGGCAGCAGGCAGCGATGATTTTGTTCGTAAACCCTTCCGTGAGCAGGAATTATTGGCCACCATTGCCCATCATTTAGGTGTTGAGTATTTATATACTGAAGGAGACAAATCGCAAACGGCCGATTCCCACCTAACTACCAGTGACATGGCCATCGTCCCCCCTCACCTCCTAGACGGTCTGCACCAGGCCACCATCCAGGCTGATATCGATCTCATGTTCTATCACATTGAACAGATACATGAACTCGCCCCGAATATAGGTAACCTGCTGGCCGAATGTGCCCATAAATTTGATTACGACCAGATAATGGCACTCACCGAACCCATTTTGGAGCATAGAGAGCTACAAGAGAACTTCACAACATCATGAGAGACAAAGCTAACATCCTCATTGTAGACGACACCCCAGCTAATCTACACCTATTAGCCAACATGTTGGCGGAGCAGGAGTACAAAGTACGCCCTGTACCCAATGGCACATTGGCCTTGCGTGCTGTCAAATCTGCTCCACCAGACCTCATTCTACTCGATATTAACATGCCTGGCCTGAACGGCTTTGAAGTATGCCAAAGGCTGAAAGCAGATGAAGCCACCCGCGAGATACCTGTCATTTTCCTTAGTGCCCTGCATGAAACAGTAGATAAAGTGAGGGCATTTGAGGTAGGGGCTGTGGATTATGTGACCAAACCCTTCCAATTAGAGGAGGTTTTGGCCCGAATTCAAACCCATCTTTCCTTGCGCCATTTGCAAAAACAGTTGCAAGAATCGAACGAAGCCCTACGGCAACAAACGGCCGAATTAGAAGCACGCAATGAAGAACTGGATGCCTTCGCAGGTACAGTGGCCCACGATTTGCGCGGCCCTCTTACACCCATCATAGGCATGGCCGACATCCTCGGCAAATATTATGCGCCCTCGCTTGATGAGCGTGGGCAGCGCATCGTGGCCCGCATCTCTACCAGCGGTCACCGGATGGCAGACATCATTCAGGCCCTACTTTTGCTGGCTCGGTTGCGCCATGAGCAGCCGGATGTAGAGGTGCTGGCTATGCACGAGGTTGTAGCTAAGGTATTGGATCGCCTAGACTATATGATTTCCGACCATCAGCCGATAGTGATTATGCCTGATGAATGGCCAACGGCCGTTGGCTATGCTCCCTGGGTGGAAGAAATCTGGGCCAACTACATCAGTAATGCTATGAAATATGGCGGTAAGCCACCACGTATTGAACTAGGAGCCGATCACTGTAATGGGCAAACACGTTTCTGGATACATGACAATGGGCAGGGCATTCCCCGTGCTGAGCAACAAAAACTGTTTGCGCCCTTTGTACGCCTGAATGACGGGGGTATTGAGGGCCATGGGCTGGGCTTATCTATCGTCAAGCGGATCGTACACAAGTTAGGTGGAGACGTAGGTGTGGAGAGTTTGCCTCATAATAATGGCAGTTGTTTCTGGTTTACGCTGCCAATGGCAGAGGGCGTAGGCCAACTATAGTCAGATTGTTTTGCTGATCACAGCCAATAGGTCCATTATCGGGGGTCGGTCAGTTGGTTCGCGGCTGGGATGAGCCAGTCGAATAATTCCTGCTTGATCTACAATAAAATCACCACCAAGTTGATGGGGATCACCCCGTTGACCAAATGTTTGGCGCCCTTGCCACTTAGCTTGAGTATAATACCATAAATTGGCTAGTCCCCAGGAGCGCCAGCGTGAAGATTCCAGACCATAGGCATGGTAGGCGAGACGTTGCGGATCGCGTAAAAAGGGAAAAGGAGATAGGGTTTCTTGCTGCCATATCTGGCTCCAGTAGGGCGTACCGAAGGAGATGGTGACAACATCTGTTTGCAGGGCTTGTAAGTCGTCGTAATGGGCCACAACCTGGGCCACATGATCGCGACAGGGCAGTCAGGCCAGGTGGCGCAGGAAGATGAGCAATAGCTGACGGCCGTTTCCCCAATAAGCGTCGAGGGAGGTAGAACGGCCGTCTAACGTTGTTAATGTCACGTTGGGCGCATGTTGACCAGGACGTAAGCGAGACATGATTCTAGGATAAATGGTGGTTGGCCCACTGCAAACGCTGCCCAATGGTAATCACAAGCAGCAATCCCATCAGGCTAAACAACCAAGCAAGTAGTGAGGGAAAAAAGATAAAAGCTGTGTAAAAAATAATTGTTTCTGTGCCACCGATGATGCCAGCAGGCATAGTAATTGTGGTGAGCCGATCCGCGTGACCCAATTTGCGCTTCTCTAAAATAGCGGCTAGATACATCCAGGAGGCGCCGTTGACGTAGTAGGTGCTGAGCAGGAATATGAGAGCCAGGGTAACGGCCGTTCCCCCCTGTCCTAACGCTAATCCCACAGGAATAATGGCATACACGACAAAATCAAACACAATATCTAGATAACCACCAAAATCACTTTGAGAGCCATGAGCACGAGCCACACCGCCATCCAAAGCATCAAAAATACGGTTCAGAAACCAAAGTAAAAAGCCCAAGGCATAAGCTTGTTGCCACAAAGCTATCGCTGCCGCCACACCTACCAACAACCCCATGACAGAAAAATACCAAGGTGGAATCATTTGCAAGGGCATAGCGATTGGCTCTAAGACTGCATCCTTAAACGTCCGCATTTTTTTGTCAAACATGGTTTATTCCTCTGCTACAACTTTGTCGTGACCACCTTTTAGAATCAGGTTGATCACAAGCACAATATCTAGCAGATGTTCCAAGAAGCGGAAAACACGCCCCCCATGCTGATTGTCCCAATAGCTGATGGGTGCTGAAGCTCGCTTATGCCAATCGAGTGGAAAAAATAGAAGAGGGCCATCATCAACGTGGGTGGCAAAATCAACGGCCGAATGCAGCCCGCACCCCACAGCGAACCAAAATAACCTAAATCCCCACCGCTGCCGTCGGGCCAAATACCCCAGCAGCCCCAAGGCCATGATAGGCAGCGGTGCGTGCAACATGTTATGGGCCGCAATCCACCAGGGGTTGTTGAAGTAGAGATCGTTGTAGGTAGGGCTACAGCACGTTTTGTCTGGCAGTTGTGGCCGAATGAAGCGGCGATCCAGCACGTAGCCGATGCTAATGAGGGTGAGCGGCACATCAGGCGCAACCGACCCCAGCAGCAGGGATTGTTTTTCCGTGTTTGTGCCCTGTTGTTGCAGGCGATTTTGCAGAACGGCCGTTAACAAATAATGGGAATATGTCTGCATAAATCTTAACGCAGCCTCTGTTGGTACAGTTTCTTATGCTTCCGCACCAAATTGGATCGAGCGTAGTTCGCTTTTTCTTTGAGACCATACAGCAGCAGATCACGCATTGTCAGATCGCCAAAAAAGTGTGCTTTATAATCCCCATGGCCCATAAAGCCCTCACCGGGTTTCAATAAGCTTAAGCGGATTTTGTTTTTGGGCAGATAGGTTTTGCCATCGAGCAAGGCGATGAAAGGATCGGCGATCCAGTCGAGGGAGCGGAATATTTGGTTGATTTGAGTAACGGCCGTTTCTACCGCCATCCCATCATTTACATCCACTGCCTCTACAATCCCGTCCACTCGCTCTGCCACTGCCTCAAACCCTGCATAGCCCCCACCTGCCAACTTCAGCGTCACCAACTGCTCATAATAGGCTTGGCGATCGGCCCCCGCTTGCAAACGCATCATGTTTAGCTTCACCAGCTCCGTATAGGCCCCCAACAGCCACATCACAGCATACACTTGCCATAGTTTGTGGCTGGCAAAGGAGCGGTAGCCATTGGCAATCAGCCGATCAGCCGTACAGACAAAATTATGCGTGACCTGCTCTAAATCGGTGAAAGCAGCCGCCGAGTAATCGCCTGTCTCTTTCGCTTGTATGAGTTGATGAGCTAGAACAAAAACGGCCGTTAACGCACTATACAATCCCTTGGAGAACAGGGGATCAATGAACCCAGCCGCATGACCCAGCAAAGCCCAGCGTTCACCCACTACCTGCCTAGAGGAGTATTGCAAGCGCCCAGCTCGTACCCAATCCCGCACGGCTCGTGCCTGGGTAAATTGGGCCGCGATAGTGGGATATTGCTCAATGAAGGCGAAAAATTCCTGCTCCGGCGTTAAATCATCCCGTGCTGGATATTGGTGCGGGTCAAGCAGCAGCCCTACACTGCACAGTGGATTGGTAGACTCAGCATAATTGTCAAAAGGGATCACCCACAACCAACCGCCTTCAAATAGATGATGTAGCGTTCCCTCAGACATCAAATAAGGCAGTCCGTAAATCTCCGCTGGGCGACCTGCTTGCTGATCGCCAGCCACATTGACCATATGCGTAAACATGCCCCGCGAATGGGTCTGCAAATGAAAGTCGCGCAGACCAAACTTTTGGGCCAAAAGGGAGCGATAGCCACCTGCATCCACCACATAATTGGCCGTAATCTGTTGCCCTTGAGCCGTCATAATCGTTACTCGATCATCAGCGAGGTCGACGTCTTGCACGGCCGTATTCTGCCAAACCGTTGCCCCGTAGGAAACGGCCGTACTCATCAAAAAATAATCCGTATCTTGCCGATATAGATGCAATTCATGGCCGTGTGGCTCTTTGGGAATAATGGCTTGTAGGGTATGTTGGGGATTGTGCGGCTGCCCAATTTCGTGATGCAGAAAACCAAAGTGCCGCTTAATGCCATGCGTTGTACCAGCAAAAGGCAAAAAGTTCTCGGTGCTAAAATAGGCCAACTCTGGCACATCATAAAAATGGGCCATGGCTCGCATCATCTCCGATGTTTCTAAAATGAGTGACTCGCCAATAGCAAAGCGGGGGTGCGTTTTGGCCTCAAAGATGGCCACCTTTTGCCCCTGCCGCGCCAAAATCGCCCCCAAGGCCGACCCCGCCATGCCAGAGCCAATAATGGCAACATCAAAATGAGTTTGTTTCATGATCGTATTTGCATTAGTTCCCACCCTACCCCCAGCCCTCTCCCTTGAGGGAGAGGGCTGGGGGTAGGGTGGTTTGAATCCTTACTGGATCAATTCCATCACCTTCGCCAACTGAGCCATTTGGCAAAAATCTTAGCCACCGTCGGTGTTAAACGGGTGCGATTCCAGGCATCGGCCGCTTTTTTGATGGCCTCCGCTTGGGTGGGATAAGGGTGGATGGTCTGTGACAAGGTGCTGAGTCCGGCACCAGCCATCATGGCTGTGGTCACTTCGCTGATCATCTCGCCCGCGTGGCGAGCAATAATGGTGGCTCCCAAAATTTTGTCGCTGCCTTTTTTGGTATAAATTTTAACAAAACCCGCCTCGCCATCGGTGCGACCCCGATCGGTATCTTCAATTTGGATGGTGAAGGTGTCAACGACCGTTCCCTGCGCCCTAGCCTCATAATCAAATAGCCCTACATGGGCGATCTCCGGGTCAGTGTACACCGTCCAAGGAATAACAAGATCGCTGTACTTCTTGCGCCCCAAAAAGAGTGCGTTTTGCAGCACAATGCGAGCCGTAGCATCGGCCGTGTGCGTAAATTGGGCTGGAATAGCCACATCACCAGCCCCAAAAATATCCTTATTTGTCGTTTGCAGGCGATCATTCACCACCAGCCCTTTTTTATTGTAGGCCACCCCTGCTGCTTCCAGATTCAGTCCCTCAAGATTGGGTTTGCGTCCGGCCGCTAACAAAATCTCATCCACCACCACCGTTTTGGTTTGCCCCTGATGGGCAAAGGTGATCTGCTTGCCCTCAGCCACCTGAGCGATCTGCTCTGTTTTACTCTCCAGATAGAGGTTGATGCCCTCGCGCCGAAAAGTTTCGGTCATGATTTCTAGACCATCGGGGTCTTGCAAGCCACAAGTGGTGGGCAAGATGTCAAAGAGGCACACTGCTGTGCCAAAGCGAGCAAAGCTTTGGGCCATCTCTGCCCCAATGGGGCCAGCCCCAATAATGGCTAATCGTGGGGGCTGTTCAGTCAGCTCAAAGAGAGTGACGTTGGTGATATAGCCTGTTTCGGCCAAGCCGGGGATGGGGATGTGGGCGGCACTGGCTCCGGTGGCGATGACGGCTTTGCTAAATTCAAGGGAACGGCCGTCTACTTCAAACGTATTTGCGCCTGTAAAACGCCCTTCGCCCAGATAAGTGTCAATGCCTAAATCCTTAAAGCGTTGGGCCGAATCATGGTGGCTAATATCGGCTCGCACTTGCCGTACTCGGGCCATCACCGCCGCAAAATCTAGGGATACATCACCGTCAAGCTGGATGCCCAAGCCGCTTGCTGTGCTGTGCCGAATATCACCAATGGCTTTAGCCGAGCGGATAAGTGTCTTAGATGGCACACAGCCCGCATTGAGACAATCGCCGCCCAAGAGATGTTTTTCCACCAAAGCCACTTTGGCTCCTAACCCAGCCGCACCCACTGCCGCCACCAGTCCGGCCGAACCGCCACCGATGACAAGTAGATTGTAACGGCCGTCTGGCGTGGGGTTTTGCCAATCAGGAGGATGGGCATTGCTGACTAAAATCTCATTAAAGTGATCATACGGGGCTATTTGAATAGTGGATGTCATCACCGACTCCTTGGAAAGTTACCAATCTATGACTTCAGGAAAAGATGGGTACATAATCTACTGACATGACGGCCGTTCATCTGTGATACGGCCTACAATGAAGAAAAGGAGAATGCTCAGGCAGACAGAGGCAGTTGTTTTTGTCTGGCTTCACGCTTTTTAATAAAGCGTGACAGAACGATGCTAATGCCCACAAACAGAATAGACAAGAACAAGGTGGCCGGGTTTACCTGAACGTTACCCATAAGCAGATCGTTCAAGGTGCCGAAAGAAGCTCCAAACAAAACAAAGGATATGGTGCCTGGCACAGTGCCAATCACGGTCGCTGTTAAAAACGCTTGCCATCTGATTCTGAAAAAACCAGCAGCATAGTTGACAAGGTCATAAGGCAGAAAGATGAGGCGCATGATGAGCACTGTTTCAAACCCATTTTGGCGCATTCGCTCAGTATATTGCTGAACCACACCTGCATTGCTGTCCTTATTGAGCAAATCTTTACCAAAAAAACGGCCGACCCCATAGGCAACCATCGCCGAGGCATTGCTACCTAATATGGTGTAGAGAATGCCGATAGGCCCAAAGATGAAGCCGCCTAATAAGGTTAGGATGGTGGCTGGAAAAAAGAGAAGTGGACGCAAAGCATAAAGCACCATGTACAGCAACGGGCCATACCAGCCACCTGTCAGCCAATGACTGATCTGCTCAACGATATTGGCAATGGCTACATTGTTATAATGGGCATAACCCCAATAGCCGCCTATGACAATAAGCCAAAATAAGAACACGAATGATTTTGGGGTCAAATTTTGCCTTAATGTGGTAGAAAACGGCCGTTTTTGACCCAAGTCAGTTGGAGAATTAGCCAAAGAATCACCCTTCCTTTTCTCAATGAATTTAAGTAGTCCGGGTGTTAGATGGTCTACTATCGCCAAATCTTACGGCTGCACGCGCCTTTTCAAATATTGTGATAGGGCAATGCTGCCACTGACAAGAGCGATGGAAACGCCCAGCGCCAGTGGGTTCAGCTTTAGTTCCCCAGCCAATAGATCTTCTACTGTGCCAAAGGAGGAGCCTAACAAGTTGAATGATGTGGTGCCTGGCAATGAGCCGAGCGCGGTGCCCAGCAGAAAGGCTTTCCAATTAATTCGCAAAAATCCGGTAATGTAATTGACCAAATCATAAGGGAGAAAGATGAGGTGCATGATGAGGACAGTTTCAAAGCTGTTTTCCCGCAGCCGTTGGGCAAATTGTTGGATGATGGTCATGGAATCGGCCGTTTCCAAAACACCTCGCCCAAAATAACGGCCGATGCCGTAGGCCACCATCGCCGATGAATTGGCTCCAATCACGGTGAACAAGATACCAATCGGCCCAAACAAAAAGCCACTTAACACGGTTAAGCCCGTTGAGGGGAAAAAGATCAGGGGGCGCATGAGATAAATCAAAATGTAAAGTAGGGGGCCATAAGCAGTTTGCGTCAATAAGTTCGCCAGTCTGCGAATCGCATCAGCCAACGTCAAGTCATTTGTACGTACATACCAAATATAGCTGCCCAACAAAGTCAGCCACATGGCCAGCGCAGCCAATTTCCGACCATGCCTCCGCCAAAACCCGGCCGGAAAGGATGAGGGAGATAAGCTATCTGTTTGCAGCGGTTTCATTCATATAAAGTGAAGTTGCCTAAACGTTTTGATGCCGATTGTATGAGGGTCTGACCATATTGTGGGGCTAATTCTTACACTCGAAACCTGGAGATTATTCAGGCCCAAACAAAAAGAAGCTAAGTTTCTTGAAGAAACTTAGCTCTTGAATCTGATAACAATTTACTGTACAAGAGGCTTTAGGCAGCTTCGGCTATGAACTTAAGACGTTGCAAGTTCGCGGCTACTTCAGCCTTACTCTGCTGCGCCAGATCATCATTCACCATTGCTTTCATGGGACTGCTATCTGGCGGAGCTATCTCACACTGCTGCGTGACCACTGTGCCACCATTTTCAGCTTGCAGTCTGATTTCCCAATTCATTCGCATAAGATCACCCTTTTTACGGCTGGGCAAACGGGCTTTCCAAGCTACACGCCGTTGGTCTTCCAAGGCGACGACTTCGGCTTCGGTATACCCATCGACCCCATAGATGACTTTTAAGAGAGGTCTCATCATAGCAAACATCATTTTTTGACCAAGGGGCATATTACGTGGGTTGCCTTCCTCTGTCCGGTATCTGCTACCAACTTGGGTAGGGCCATTTTGCAGGGCGGTCATTTGTTGTGGTTGGTTACACCATTCCACATGGCGCGGAAAATCAGACACATAGGCATAGATTTTCTCGGCGGGGGCATTAATTTTAACGGACGTATCAAAGGTAACAGACATTTTTCTCTCCTATTGTCGTAAACATTTGTCATTATTAACTGATTACTGACCACTATTAACTGATTACTGATAATGGTACTAGGCAACGGCCGTTTCCAGCCTAAATCCCTTCTGTACCGACTCGCCCGTCTCGGCAAAATGCTTCAGGCCACCCATCAAGCGATCCAACAGCTTCGTAAACTGGGGCTCCATCATAGTACGATTCATCAATTTCCCCACCACACCATACTTCATCTCGTAGGACATCGTCATTTGCACCAAAGTCTCGTTGCCAGCGGCCGTTAGCTCAATCGTCGCCTGCACAGGTTCTTTGGAAGGAGGTAAAGGCTTACCATCATAAATCTCAATGGTGTAACTTTCCCCTTCTTGCCAAGCCGTTATGCGCTCATCAACCTCACCTTGCCGCAGATCACAGTGACGACTAGCCCCCACGCCCTCGCGCTGAGTCGAGGTGTAATAAGCCTCCGTTACACTGGGATTGTAATCCTTCACGGCTGCTAAATCGGCCAAAATGGCCCAAACTTTGGACTTAGGGGCATTAATACGAACTGTTTTTGTAATTGCTGTCATGTCATTATCTCCTTGTGAGATTGGTTCAATCCTTTGGTTAGGCTCAGGACAAGCCTTGGGAATTGAACCAATCTTGATGTTCTAAAATCTCTCCACCAAATTTATGAATCAGATTTTGCATCAAACCTGTCATCATCGTGTTCATTCTGTCAAACATGGCTTCAGGGTCATCGTGATTGTAATATTGCTGCCAACTAAATTGTGTACCGTCATTAGTGCCAGATTGACACTGCATTAAACCGAAATGATCATGCAAACCAAAGGGATTATTGGCTGTGATACGATAGCCAATAGCTTGGGGTGGCTGCCAGATGAGTATTTCCTCTGCCAAAATCATGTCATCGCCAAAGTCACAGTAACGCCAACGGCCGTCCTCAGCCACTGTCATGCCCACCATACCGGGCACAAACTGTGTCATCTGGGTCGCATGGGTGACACAGGGGAAAACTTGGGCGGGCGGTGCTTGTAAAACGGCCGTCTTCACCATGCGCAAGGGGGCCGTTATTACAAAAAGAGGATCAGCCGACAAAGAAGCATCTCCCTCAGACCCTCCACCTTTTAACACCACCATCACAAACGCTCCTTGTTTCAAGATGTCTGGCAGTTTAGCTGTAAACAAGGGTGTATGTCAGCCAACAAATGTTTATTTATTTGTTTATTTATGGGGAACTGATTGTTTACAGTAGGCCTTGTTCTTGGGCGCGAAGAACGGCCGTTGCCCGATTCGGCGCATCTAATTTGGCAAAAATATTACTAGTATGCTTGCCCACTGTACCTACTGCCACAAACAATTTGGTGGCAATTTCTCGGTTAGACAGGCCCGCTGCTAGCAGATGTAGGATTTCTGTTTCACGGTCAGTAAGCGGTTCGGGAAGAGCAGAAGGACGTGGGGACGTGGGGACAGGAGGGAGGATTTGCTGGAGGTTTTGGATGAAGGGGGATGATTTCGCAGCGGCTAGCAATGCGGCCACAGCCGTGCCCTTGTTGGTGAAGGGATAGTAGTTATTCTCCACTTCGGCGCGAACCAGGGCATTGTGGAGATGACTTTGGGCAGCAGGGGTGTCATTTTGCTGCTGACACCCCAATGCCAGCAGCAGATCAATATCAATCAGGCTAGCAAACCATTGGCAGGAGACGGCCGTTTCCCTTAAGCGCATCAATAAAGCCAAACTCTCGGCCACCTCATCCTGCACCGTTAAAGCATGGGCCAATGTTACTTGCTCCGTATGCTGTTGATAGCGGGGGGCAAACGGCCGTTCTCCTTTTTGTACCTCTCGCACCCAATCCGCTGCTGACTGTCCCTGCGCCAACAACAGTTGCGCTTGAATCAAAGCGGCCTGGTTCATCACCCAAGCAATGCCTTCTTGTTGCGCGATTACAATCGCTTGTTGTAGGGTTGCCCATGCTGCTGACTCATCTCCCTGTGCTAATTGCACTTGGGCCAATGACAAATAGCCTTGCCGAGTGAAGCCCGTATAGCCACCTAGTTGGCTAATGTGAATGCCACGTTGCAGATGGGAAACGGCCGTGTCCAATTGCCAATGAGCCAGGGCCACCCGCCCCAGCCCTAAAAAGGCTGAACAAGCCACAGGCACTGCCTCTGGCTCCACCGCCAATCCAGCCACAATCTCCGCAAACAGCGTTTCTGCTGCCGTCAGTCGCCCCTCAATCAACCGTACCTCAGCCAAA
Source organism: Promineifilaceae bacterium (SeqCode) (assembly GCA_965223555.1). Taxonomy (GTDB): domain Bacteria; phylum Chloroflexota; class Anaerolineae; order Promineifilales; family Promineifilaceae; genus CBDCWU01. The sequence goes on along the minus strand of CBDCWU010000004.1, from coordinate 223,762 downwards.
TCATTTAGCACAGACACGCGACCAATGATGCTGCCCCGCTGCTGGGCATACTCTCTGGCCTGTTGTAAAACTGCCTCAGCTGCTGCCACCCTTCCATTGAGCCGATGAATATAGCCTTGCGCCTGCGTCACTGTCACCCGCGACATCATGTCTAGCTCTGGTAGTAAAGCCATCGCCTCGTCAAAAAGACGGGTGGCTTCATCTAAATCGCTGCGGAATAGGGCAATCTCGGCCCGCATGGCTAAGATTTGTCCCTGCAAACCCTGCTGTTCCTCATCTTCCCCTGCCAATGTGCTGAGGCGGGCTTCCACTTCATCCAAATGCTCATCCAACGCCTGCCAGCGCCGTGCCGCAAACAAGGCCCAACAGTGAACCACAGCCAAACGCGGGTGTGCTTGGCGGCTACCCCCAGGCAGTTTGTCCAGCCAGCGCAAGATCGTCATCAATTGTCCTTTTTGCCAGAGGACATTGGGCACCACTTCATCAATCAGGGCAGCGGCGCGGTCTAAATCAGAGGCGGCCAGAGCATGTTCGATGGCCTCGTCTATGAAGCCGTTACGCTCATACCAATCAGCAGCGCGGTGGTGCAGTTGAGGGACACGTTGGGCGTCATCCTGTTGCAGCCGCGCCCGCAAAAAATCGGCGAAGAGGTGATGATAACGGTACCAACCACGCCGATTATCCAAAGGAATAATGAAAAGATTGGCCTGATCGAGGTTTTCGAGGATTTGCTGGCTGCCGACCTGTCCGGTAACAGCATTGCACAGGCGGACATTGAGACGGTCGAGAACGGCCGTTGCCAATAAAAAATCCTGCACATACTTGGGCTGCCGTCCCAACACTTCCGCCATCAGATAATCCACAATCTGGCGATCATCACCCGTGAAGGCTTGGACAAAGGCATGGAGATCAGGCTGCCCTTGCAAGGAGAGGGCGGCCAACTGCAAGCCCGCTGCCCAGCCTTCGGTTCGTGTCTCCAGAGCCGCGATATCCTGGCTGGTAAGGTTAAGACCCATGATCCGATTGAGAAAAACGGCCGTTTCCTCCCCTGTAAACTTCAAATCCTCAGCCCGAATCTCATTCAATTGGTGGCGCACCCGCAGCCGCGCCAAAGGTAATGGCGGGTCAGTGCGGCTGGTGATGATGATGTGGCTATGGGCGGGCAAATGGTCTAACAGGAAGGCCAGGCTGTCGTGGACGGCCGTTTCAGTGATGAAATGATAGTCATCTAAAACCAACACCAGAGGTGACGCCGCGGCTAAGTCATTGACCAAACTGGTCAATAGAGCTGGTACAGGCAAATTGGCATTGGCATCCGTGTGTGTTTGCAGCATGGTGAGGGCAGTTTGTCCCAAACGGCCGTCCACCTGCTGCACCGCCGCCATCAAATAACGCAAAAAGCGAGGCAAATCATTATCCCCTTCATCCAGCGACAACCAAGCAATGGGCAATTCCTCTGCTGCCTCTTGCTCCCCTATCCAAGCTGCAACCAAGGTTGTCTTGCCAAATCCTGCTGGCGCAGCTACAAGCGTCAACTTGCCCCGTAAACTCTCATTTAATTTATTGATAAGTTGGGGACGCGAAACCAGAGACGGCCGTATGGGTGGCACATACAACTTTGTTTGTAACAAGAGATCAACCATGCCTTGAATTGTAATCTGAGTCCAAGATTTGTCACGCGACAGCAACGGATGTTATCAAGAAACAATATATTCCGGTTTCTCTATGGTTTTGGTGTATGTAATTCTTTTGTAAGCAGTCAATAAGGTTTCATTAACGCTTGCAGGATACTGTATTAGGCATCTGAATGGAGGTATAATGATAGTATGGACGCGAAAATTTGGCTAACGGCCGTAATCTCCCTCTTACCCCTCATCCTTGCTGCTTGCACAGGCACCCCACCCGAACCCACTGCTGCTGCCAACAGTGGCGGCGTACAAATCTTGGCCAGTGGCACGGTCGTCCCACCCTCACGCGCACCAATCCAGGTAGATTTGTCCGATTTGGGCGCGGCTCCCGAAATTTTGAATGAAACTTGGATCAACAGTGAGACCCCCGTTACCCTGGCATCGGTTCGGGGCAAGGTGGTGCTATTAGAGTTCTGGACCTTTGGCTGAATTAATTGCCGACGGGTGATTCCTTGGGTCAAGGAATGGCACAATAAGTATGAAGGAGATGACTTTACGGTCGTTAGCGTACATTATCCAGAGTTCAACTATGAGCGAGATATTGACAATGTGAGACAGGCGACTGAGGAGTTAGGCATTGAATATGCTGTGGCCATTGACAATGATCGTCTGACATGGGGGGCCTACAACCAACGATTCTGGCCCACGACCTATTTGATTGATAAAAACGGCCGTATCCGCTACAAACACATTGGTGAAGGGGCCTATGAACAGACTGAAAGGGCGATTGAACTGCTGATGGCTGAGCCAGACCCAATGAACAGCGGCCAGTGATATGAAGTTTTAGAAGAAAGTGGAACTATCAAAGTGAGGCCCCTATGAAAGACCAACAGCGCATCCTAACAATTATCGCCGTCAGCAACATCGTCGGTGCCTTTTTCATCTTTTTCTACTTTGCCTATATAGATTTAGAAACTTTTTACGCCAACAAAGCCTTCTGGCGAGGGAGCCAGGTAGATTGGACGACCTTTGCCATCGTCATGCTCTTTTTAGTGATCGTGGGTGTATTGGCGGGGTGGCGTTTAGGTTTGCCTTTAGCACGGTGGGAATCCCGCTTGCGGCAGGGTGACACGGATGCAACGATGCCCAATCGCTTGCGGCGCCGCGCCTTAAGTTTCCCCCTCATTATGGCTCTCATAAGCCTGGTTATTTGGGTGATAGCTGGTCTCTTTTTTGGACAAGGCGGGGTGATGTTTTTAACGGCCGATTTACTCACTTTTAGCCGTACTTTCCTCGGTGTGGGCGTGGTGGGTGGCCTTACTGTCTCTACATTGATTTTCCTAACGGCCGATGCTATCTGGCGTGATCATCTGCCCACATTTTTCCCCGATGGCTCATTTGCCGACGCAAAAGTTGTGCGTGTTTCCGTCGGGCAGCGACTAATCGCCACCTTCTTGCTCACGGGCCTAATGCCCCTCATCATTTTAGCTATGGTCACACGCAATGGCGTTCTAAATGCGCTGGCGGCCAACCTCGATCCATCTGAAGTGCTAACTCAGGTGACTTTGACAGTGCTATTTATTGTCACGATTGCCTTTGCCACCAACGTGCTGCTGATTTTGTTGACAGCACGCAGTTTATTAAGGCCGTTACACCGTCTCACAGCTGCCATGACAGTCGTTGCTACTGGCGATCTTACCCCGCGTCTGACGGTAGATTCTAACGATGAGCTGGGTGATCTCAGCTATCATTTTAACACCATGCTGGATGAGTTGGAACAGAGCCAACGAATGCGGGACCTGTTCGGCCGTTATGTTAGCAAAGAAGTAGCCGATCAGGTTATCAAAAACGGAGCCGATTTAGGTGGCGAAAATGTACCAGCAACCGCCCTTTTCGCCGATATTCGAGACTTCACGACGCTTACTGAATCGATGCCGGCCCAACAAGTTGTGGACATCCTCAACCGTTACTATACGCGCATGGTTGATGCCATTGTTGAGCAGGGTGGCTGGGTCAATAAATTCGGCGGCGATTCACTGCTGGCCGTCTTTGGTGCCCCCATCCGCCAATCTGATCATGCTCTACGCGCAGTCAATGCCGCTTGGGCAATGAATCGGGCCTTAGCCGAATTCAACGCTGAACAAATCGCTATGGGGATGCAACCCATCACGATTGGTATTGGTATTTCGTCAGGGGATATGGTTGCCGGCAACGTAGGTGGTAAGGAACGGCTGGAATATACGGTGATTGGCGATCCTGTGAATTTAGCAGCTAGGCTAGAATCTCTTACCAAAGAGTGGAAAACCCCTGTTCTTCTGAGCGAATACACTCAAAAGCTGCTTGAGCAAGCCAATGCTAATACCCGTGTTCGTGAACAAGTTACTGTAAAAGGTAAAACACAGCCGACATTGGTATATGAGCTACAAGGTGTAACAGGGTAGGCGATATTCTATATATCTCTGATCTGATAACAGATAGCGGCTTATGATTGGTGGGAAACGGCCGTTAATACTTCTTGGTAATGCTCGGCCACATTCAAATTTAAGTCGTCCGTGCCTATGCCATCGTAGGGATTCTCTAAGTCCTCCTGAATATTCTCCAAGCTGACCAAAATCAAGCCATATAACGCGGCTACAATAAAACCGCTGCTCGGTGGATTTTCAGTGGAAAGGTAGGCAAAATAAGGGGCGAACAGCACTGGGAAAATATTGAGGAATATCTGGCTATAGGTGCGGAGGGCGGTGGGGGTTCGGTAGAGATAGATATTTCTCATACGCTCAAAGTCAATGAGCATACTACGTAGATATTGATTGGAACGAGAGATCTCGCTGCCAGAAACGCCAGCTTGACGCAATTGCTCCATAGACAGGGAAAGCTCATTGAAAAGTTGGTATACGGCTCTAAAGCGGCTTTCGCTTTCCTCTGGGCGGGTAAAGTAGTAATGGATAGCTTGCAAGAGTTGAGTGGTTAATTGTGCCATGCGCTCGGCATGTTCGGGCGCGGTAGTTGGCAGCCAATCGCGATGAGCAAAGTAGAGGGCAGCCGCATGAGCTTTGATGGAAGCGAAATAGCGCAAAGCTTCTTCACGCCGCCGATAAGCAGCGTTGATAGAAAAGACGATGGGAAAGACAACAGCGATACCTATCAGGCCTGTAGGTAAATTAATGGTGTAATTGAGACGCAAACAGGCATAAGTCGCTAGCATAGCCAGAGCGATAACGATAATAGTTTGTTGGTTGACAAGTTTGGAGAAGTTGGTGAGGGTTCGCATGGCACAAGTATACTCAAGCAGACTGTATCCTTCAATTTGGATATTGTCAGGATTAGTCTGACGGCCGTATGCCCCACACCCCCCCATTGTGATCGATCACATACAGCTCGCCATGAACATCTTCACCAAAACTAGCGATGAGAAGCCCTGTATTGCGTAGAACTTCGTGACTTGTCCAGGTACCATCAGTTTCTTGAAATAGACTCCAAATGATGCCCGTACAGTAGTCACCTAGAAAATAGTTGCCCGATAAGGCAGGAAACTGCCGACCCCGATACACGTAGCCACCTGTGACAGAACAGCCCAAAGCATGATCATACTCGAAGATGGGCGCAATCATTCCAGCATTTTGGCAAGCCGCATTTTGGTAGCAGTGGTTCCCCTCCATAATGTTCCAGCCATAGTTCTCGCCGCCGGGACTACTAGCCGGTTGGAAGCTGATTTCTTCCCAGATGTTTTGACCCACATCGGCAATAAAAAGGTCACCTGTAAGGCGGTCAAAGCTGAAACGCCAGGGGTTACGGAAGCCAACTGCCCATACTTCAGCTCGAGAAGTTTTATTATTGAGGAAGGGGTTGTCAGCGGGGATACCATAGGGGTCTTGGTTGACATCGAGGCGGAGAATGCTGCCTAACAGGCTATTAGGGTTTTGGCCGTTGCTCTGAGGGTCACCTTGGCTGCCGCCATCACCCATGCCGATGTAAAGGGCGCCATCTGGCCCAAACAGGAGTTGGCCACCATTGTGGTTGCCAAAGGGTTGGGCAATGGTGAGGAGGATGCTCTCACTGTTGGCATCGCCCGTATTGGGGTCACTGGTCACTTGAAAGCGGCTGATAACGGTGTTGCCGTTGTTGTCGGTGTAGTTGACGAAGAAACGGCCGTTCATGGCATAGTCCGGATCAAAGGCCACACTCAACAAACCTTGCTCATTGGCTGCGTCTCCAACTCGCTCTTCAATATCGAGAAAGGGCTGAACCAGTAATTCACCATTGATGATGACACGAATCAGGCCACGTTGCTCCACCACAAAGAGCCGATTATCACCAGCGTGGGTGAGGTAGACAGGACGAATCAGGCCACTGTTAATGAGTGGGCTGAGGCTGAGGCTGGTCACGGCCGTTTCTGGCATGGCTGTAGGTTCAGGGGGAGCTGTGGTCGGTGCCTCTGCGGGAGGAACATCAGTTGCTGCTGCCTCTAGTGTTGTAGCTGGTGGCGGCAAGGTCGGGAGGGCGGTGGGAACGGCCGTTGTAGGCGCAGGTTCCACAACAGTTTCCAAAGCCACCTCCTCTGTGGCTAAGGGCACTGTCGCCGTTGCCTCATCCGCTGATTGACAGGCAGCCAAAAGTAGGAACAAGAGAGATAGAGCAAACAAATACTTCATGAGCTTACGGCCGTATTTGATAAACAGTGCCACCCTGATGATCTAAAACATAAAGTTCCCCATTCACACCTTCACCAAAGCTAGAAACTCGGAAGTCGCCTTGATACACTTCATTTTGTAGCCACTCACCGTTGTTATTGACCAAACTCCAAATAATATTCTGACAAAAATCAGCAAAAAAATAATTGCCAGCTAACTCTGGAAACTGCTGTCCTCGATACACAAAACCACCTACTATGGCACAGCCCATGCTGTGATCATAAGTCACAATCGGCTCAACAAACTGTGAGCGATCACATGTTTCGGCATCATAACAGATAGGCCCTTCAACAACATCCCAGCCAAAATTTGCCCCTCCGGGCTCGCTAGCTGGCAAAAAGTTTAGCTCTTCCCAATCAGCCTGCCCCACATCAGCAATATATACATCGCCTGTGAGACGATCAAAGCTAAAGCGCCAAGGATTACGTAGGCCATAGGCCCAGACCTCCCCCCGTTTTTCATTGTCACCCACAAAAGGATTGGTAGAGGGGACAGCATAAGTGTCGTTGGCATCTACATGCAGGCGTAAAATGCTACCCAGTAAGGTATGAGGATTTTGCCCATTGCCATGCGGATCGCCCCATTCACCACCATCACCCGCCGCCATATACAAAAAGCCATCCCTGTCAAATTGCAGATGCCCAGCATTGTGATCCTGATAGGGTTGGCCCAGGTTGATCATAATTGACTCGCTGAGCAAATTGGCCTTATTTGGATCGGCAGCATCTACCTGATAGTGGGCCAGAATCGTGCTTCCATCATTTTCGTTGGTGTAATTGACAAAAAAGAGTCCGTTTTCCTGAAACTGGGGATGGAAGGCCAAACCCAGCAAGCCTTGTTCATCCCATATATTGTTCGGATCGTTGCCAACTTTATACTGAATGTCTAGAAAAGGTTCAGACAACAACTCACCATTTTCAATAATACGGATACGGCCCGCTTGTTCGGCGATAAATAGCCGCTCATCATAAGCATGAGCCAGGGCCACAGGACGTATAAGACCATCGCTGACAGGGACTAATGTGATTTGGGTGACGGGTTGAATGGCAACGGCCGTTGCCTGAGCCATCGCATCTTCATCAATTGGCACAGGCGTTACCTCCACAACCGCAGCTGGAGGAATCACACGAGAGTTGGCCCGAACAGCTCGGAACCTGCGTAAAGCCAACGTTAGCATATAGTAAGTGGCTAATAGCAAGACTAAGATCAGGAAACCAAATGTAATCCGCTTAAACCATATCATCCTTTCAACCTGAACTTTTCCTCTTGTCAGTTAATGCTTATCCAAGAATTTAGGCACGATCTTCTAAAGCCACAAAGGGTAGTCCTTCGCGGCCAGTATAATTGGCTTTGGGACGAATGAGGCGATTATCAGCAAGCTGTTCTAAAACATGGGCTGTCCAACCAGCTATACGGCTCATGGCAAAGAGGCAAGTAAATTGGTCTACGGGAATGCCTATCATATAAAGCACCACGGCCGAATAATAATCAACATTGGCATATAAATTACGTTCAACAAAGTAGCTATCTTGCCGGGTGAGCTGCTCAATCTCGGCAGCGATATCATACCATTGCCCCTGACCGCTGCTTTTGGCAAGCCGTTCAGCCATAGGCTGCAAGATGAAGGCGCGGGGATCGCGCACTTTGTAGACACGGTGACCAATGCCCATGATGCGCCGACCATTGGCCCGCGCTTCTTCATACCAAGCGGCTACATCACCTCGCTGGGCAGCATCAATGAACTGCTCCATTGCCTTTTGGTTGGCCCCGCCGTGGGCAGCTCCTTTCAACGTGCCAATGCCACTGGTAATGGCGGAATAAACATCGGCCAAGGTGCCAGTGGTGACACGGGTGGCAAAGGTGGAAGCATTAAAACCATGATCGGCCAACATAACCAGGTAAGCATCAAGTGCTTTGGCGGCATCGGGGTTTGGCTCGGTGCCATTAAGCATGTAAAGGAAGTTGGCAGCATGGCCTAACTCATTGCGCGGTTCTATAGGGGTACGGCCGTTGCGGATATGTTCCCAGGCGGCAATAATGGTGGGCATAACGGCCGTGAGCAACAACGCCTTCTTGCGTGCCGAAGCCAGACTAATATCTTCCTCAGTCGAATCAATCAATCCCAAACCACTGACAATGGTGCGTAGAACAGCCATCGGATGGGCTTCACGCGGGAACTGCTTCATGCTATTGAGAACGGCCGTTGGCAAAGCCCGTTTGGCCACCAAAGCAGCGCTAAAGGTGTCTAACTGAATGCGATTGGGCAAATCGCCATTCCACAGCAAGTAAACGACCTCCTCAAAACAGGCCTTCTCACCTAAATCCATAATATTATAGCCGCGATAAATCAGCTCTCCTTTGGCGCCATCCACACGGCTCAAAGTGGAATCGGCAGCAGTGATACCTGCTAAGCCTTTTGCTGGTTGACTCATAAATGTTCTCCTCAAATCTAAAATTTCGTGCCAAGTATAACACAGTGAGCTGTAAGCAGTAATCGCTTATTGTCTGCTACTCAACCGCTTGCCATATTGCTGCTCATAATAGGCTTTATAGGAATCTCGCTCTCTAATTTTGCGCCACCACCATTCATTTTGTTGATACCAGACGGCCGTTTTGGCAATCGCTTCTTCGGCTGTATGGTGGGGCTGCCAACCCAATGCCTTAATTTTGCCAATGTCGAGACTATAACGGCGATCATGACCGGGGCGGTCCTCTACATGGCGGATGAGGCTGCGCGGCTTGTCCAATGCATCCAGCAAAATCTCTACCATGCGTAAATTTTCCATCTCATAACCCGTGCCAATGTTATAAGCTTCACCCAATATGCCCTCATGCAGCACTAGATCAATGGCTTCACAATGATCACGCACGTATTGATACTCACGCATCTGACGGCCGTCACCATAAACAGGCAGAGGCTTGCCATCAATGGCGTTGGTGGCAAATAGAGGCACAACTTTCTCTGGGAACTGATAAGGCCCAATATTGTTCGAGCCACGTGTAATCGTCACAGGCAGGTTATAGGTGATGAAATAGGCATTCACTAGTAGGTCACCGCTGGCTTTGCTGGCCGCATAAGGGCTGCGGGGGGCCAGATTATCCGTCTCCACGCTGGAATAGCCATGTGGAATATGCCCATACACTTCATCTGTGCTAATCTGATGGTAGCGTTCCAACCCAAATTTGCGGGCAGCTTCTAACAGGGTATAGGTGCCAAAAACGCCCGTGTGGATAAAGGCATCGGGGTCTAAAATGGAGCGATCCACATGTGTTTCAGCAGCGAAGTTAACAATCGTATCAATTTCATGCTGCTGAATGGTGTCCTCCACCGTGATCCCATCACAAATGTCGCCTTTTACAAAATGATAACGCGGCTCGTCGGAGGCTTCTAGCAGATTATCGAGGTTGCCAGCGTAGGTCAGCTTATCATAGACAATGATGGTGTACTCTGGGTATTTCTCTAGCATGTGCAGCACAAAGTTTGCGCCAATAAAGCCGGCTCCGCCGGTGACTAAGATGTTTTTCATCTCTATTCTCCTTGTATAATAATGTTGGGGGATAATACCTTAAGCACGGGGGGGTTCAAGTATAGTTGCCTAATCGAAAGGTTGTCGTTGCTAAAATATAGAGATATTGGAGTAGTTGGTGTGAAACAAAAGACCATTCAGGCTTTTCGTTTCACACCTGATAAAAAGTCTAATTCCTAGCAATAATGGGTAGATAGCTAAACCGGCCGGTAAATGTGCTACCTTGAGCGGTGTTGTTGAATATCTCAAGCTCAGAGGTTGTCATGATTTCGGCTGTGCTGATGAGGTGCGTCAATGGTTCGGCAGCAGCGGAGACTATGCCGATTATGAGGATGGTAGATGGATCGCTTGTAGCTGGCAGGGCGTTTAGGTTCCAGGTTAAGGTAGAGGCGTTAACGGCCGTTGGCGGCACACTGGCATTCACAAAAGCGATGTCGGCTGGCAGGGTATATGTCAAAACAACATCCCCACTTGCAGCACCGCTCTGGTTACCATAGGTTAGCTCGTGAACGACCAAATCTCCTGGGAAAACGGCCGTGTCACTCACCTCCACCCACAAATCAGGATAAGCTGACCCTAATGTGATCTCATCCAAATATGACCAAGCAATCGGAGCACCAACGGCTTGATGTAAAGCAAAGGTGACAGTCACTGTCTGCCCCGCCCACGTAGACAAGTCTATCCATTCATGTTTCCAATTAGCCGAACTCTTCTGCAAGTCCAACATGGGTGTCATAACATTTCCATCATCAATCAATATCTCCAAGTTTGTTTCACCATCGGGATGAAGTCCACCCGCTTGATACATGAAAGACAATATGGGATGTGTCAAAGTCATAGGCAAAGAAACTATCTGGCTTAATGTGGAGCTTGAAGTAGTATCACTTGATTCCAACCCACTGAAATATATACTATAATGATTATTTTTTTCACCTATCCACAATATTTGTGTATCTAAATTCGGCCCTATCGCTAAACGCGGGAAATACGCTACATCACTAACTCCAGCTGATAAATTATGGGGTTGAGCCCACGTTCCATCGGGCTTCTGATAAGCAAAATAAACATCACCTGTTGTAGAAGAGTAGGTATTCCAAGATAAAAATATGTTCCTATCTCCATCAGATGCAACATCCAAATTGTAAAAAAAAGATTGGTTAGAATAAATAGGCTGGACTTGAGACCAAATACTATTCTGACTCCGTCGCATGTATTTGATCCCATCTGGTGTAACATATACTAGGTGTAATACCCCATCATCTGTAACAATGAAGTCAAGTTCATCCGGAATTTCTTGCGAAATACGGTAAGGTAATGACCATGAAGTAAACGGTCCTCTTCGAAAATAGTAGAGACCATAATTATTGATGCTTCCACCTTCTAGGACAACATGCAATTGCCCACTAGTATCAAGAACTGCTCCTAGAATGCCAAAAGCACGTTCAGGTTCAGGTAGATCAAACATATTTTTGGGGGGCGTCCAATGATTATTTTTCCTTTGGGCGTAAAAAATATCGTTACCAAGATTAATATCTTGATACCATAATACGTGAACCTGATGGAATTGATCCGAAAATACCCAAGGGTCTTCAGTGACAATAGATGTATGAGATACCTGTTCAGGCGTTATCCACAAACTATTGTATTGCCGCTGACTGTAATACACATTGTTATCATCAGAGTCTACCCATACTATATGGACCGTTCCAATAACATCTACTGATACGTGGGGCTCGTATCCATATAAGCTGTTTGGTATGCTTTCTGGAGGAGACCAAGTACCATTTGGGATAAGCCGGGAGTACATCAATTCCTTAGCAGTCCAAACAACATGAATAGTATTATCTTTTCCTAATACAGCAACAAAAGAGGCATGATTTGAGATAGGACTCACGGTTTGAGTTGAGGACCATTGACTGCTAACTGAGCGCTGTTTGTGGAAAAGCGTATTATCTTGCTTCCAAACAACATGTGTGTTGCCATTTTGGTCAATGAACATTTGCGCATCATATACTGGTCCACCAACTGAAAGGCTAATTGGGAGGGAAAAGCCTGGTTGAGACCCCATTAGTGCTGCATGGTTACCAGTGTGCAAATTGGCATCAGTGATAGAAATAGTTTCATCAGTTAACCATTCCGGGCTCAGTGCACCTGTTTCAAAATCCCCATTAGCTATTATGTTATTGGCAGGAGGAAGAGTAATGTTCATATGCGCGTCTTGATGGGCCAGAAAATCTGTAGATGGTAATGGTTTATAACCTGCTTTATCCCAAGCAATGGTATATGAACTGGCATTATTAGCTACAAAAACACCATACTCTCCCTCTCTATTACTCGGAAGCGTAGCTAAAGCTAGGGGATCAGTTGTAGCAACTGCATTTTCAATAGGTGTATGGGTATTGTCGTAAATAAGCCCCCTTGCACCCCACGTGTAGATGGTTGTTTGAGCATCTCCATCACCATTAGGCCAATTCTCGATATTGTAAGCATTATCGGTGGCACGGCTACGGAAATAATAAGTTTGCCCAGAATCTATTCCCTGTAGGATAGCAGATGTGAGATCTGTATCTGATAACCAGCTGATCCAATTGCCATTACCGATGCGATATTGAATATCATAGGTAGCAATACCCGAATGACCAGGATCAGTGCCTCCCCAAGTTACAAAAATACCACCTTCGTTACGGACATAAGTAGGCAAGATATCAATTGACGAATTGGGCGGATTGTTTTCTATTGTTGTAACAGCATCATGAATCGTGGGCCAAGGCTCCACATTGTAAGCATTGTCACGGGCACGACTACGGAAATAATATATCTGTCCACCAGAACCACTGTATGTTGCCGAAGTGGCCGTTATTCCTAGCAACCAATCCGTCCAAGGCCCGTTGCCCACTTTGACCTGAATATCGTAGTTTTTCAATCCGGTTTCGCCGATGTCAGCACCAGCCCAAGCAACTACAAATGAAGCTGGTGATTTGACAGGCAAATCTGCTACGGATGAATTGGGGGGTTGGGCATCTATTGTTTGCCAGTCTGGATACCAATCGGTGTGATGAGTGCCCATGCTAAAGTAGATGGAGTTAGGAGTGGCACCTCTACCCCTTAATCGAGCTGTACTCCAATAATAATTGCCCTGGTAGAGAACGAAATGGATCTCAGTATAAGAGATGTAGTGACCGTCAGGCGACCAACTGCGTACCCAAGCATCATTTGTACCATCGGGATCATACAAAAGGGATTCATTTGAGCCATCGGCGTTCATCAACCACATCTCTTGCCAGCCATCATTGTCGGCATCGGCGTCAAAGGCTATACGGGTGCCATCAGGCGACCAAGCAGGATGAAAGCTATAAGGTTGATCTGAAAGCTGGCTCTGGTTGCTACCATCTACATTCATAACATAAATACGATAAACACCGTTGCGTCTAGACGTGAAGGCGATTTTGCTACCATCTGGTGACCACGTGGGGAAACCATCAAAGCCTGAATGATTTGTAAGCCGGGTTTGATTTGAACCATCTGCATTCATAACATATATCTCAGCTTGTCCGTCGCGATAGGATTCAAAAACGATGCGAGTGCCATTGGGTGACCAGTAAGGATTACCATCATCTACAGAATTATTGGTAATTCTTGTAACTCCGGTACCATCCGCATTCATTGTATGTATCTCGTAATTGCCATCGATCCTACGGGAGAAAACAATACGAGTAGCTCCTCGGTTAAAACGCGGATGGATATCATGCGGATTGTTAGCAGTTAGAGCAATTTGGCCAGAACCGTTATCGTTACTCTTATAAATTTCCCAATCATGCGAATCACGTGAAGTTTGGAAGGCAACTTTACTGTAGGGCACAACCTCTGTGGCAGCAATATATTGTCCTATGGGTTGCGGTGGATCATATATTTCTAGACGCGCCCAATTTTCTCTTTCGGCGGGACGAGGTATATCGGAATTCGCTCGAGGAAAGACTTTTTGGGTGTTGAGGGCGAATACGGCCGTTATCAACACAACTAGTAAAACTACACGCAAAGCTGTCTGACGAATCAACATGGCAACCTCCTCCAGACTATCAAATTGACTGGACAATTAATACGGCCACACCAACAAATCACTAAAGACAGAAATGGGTAGCCACAAATAATAAGTGAAGGGTGGCTAACCTACTTTCATTCATTCACCAATTTTATCAGTTTGATTGGTTTTGGGCGACGAAATCATCAATCAACTGGCGGGATATGCTGAGGGAGGGAGGTACATGGGGCAGGTTATCAGCCGTGTACCAACCTGCCTCTTCAATTTCCGCTTCTTGCAGCACAAAATCGCCACCAGCATATTCGGCGGTGAAGCCCAGCATAAGGGAGTTGGGAAAAGGCCAAGGCTGGCTGCCGAAGTAGCGAATGTTTTTCACGTCTAACCCTACTTCTTCTTTGACTTCGCGGGCCACACAAGTTTCCAAAGTCTCGCCTGGCTCGACAAAGCCAGCTAGAACGCTATAGAAGCCAGTGCGATGGTTGGGGCCACGGGCTAGAAGGAGTTCACGACGGCCGTTTTCCCCTTCTCTCGTCACGGCTACAATAATGGCAGGGGAGATGCGGGGGTAAGTGGTGAGGCCACATTGGGGACAAAGTTTGGAGCGTTCCTGAGGATGGTTTTCGGTCGGTGTGCCACATTGGCCGCAGAATTGGTGGGTGCGGTCCCAACTAGCGATTTGCACGGCCCGACCTCCTAGCCAGAACATCTCTTCGGACAAACGGCCGTAATAGGAGCGCAACCCCTTAAACATCATGCCCGGCGGTGGTTCAGCATCAGCCGCAACTTCGCCTGCAAAGCAATGAATCGGTTCATCAGCCGGCAAATAGCCCAAATATTGCTGCCGCAAGATAGGCATACCAAGCGTAGTTGCATTCATGAGTTTAGGGATTCTGGCCCATTCACCTTCATCATAGGCCAATAAATGATGGCCACGAAACAGAAACCAATAGGCTGGTGTGGCTAATTCAGTGGGAGGGGTGATGCTGCTGACAAATGATGGATTCATAATGCAATAAACTGATTCGATCTTGATGACGGAAGCAACCTCGTAGATTAGGGGTAGGCTGCTGTTGGCTGTGGTCCTTGATAAGGGTTAGGCGTAGCTACGGGGATAGTAGGAGGAATAGGGCCTGGCGTGGGTGTTTGGGTAACGGTGGGAGTCATTGTAGGAGTACCCGTTGTGGTGGGTGATGTGGTGATGGTTGGGGTAAGCGAGGGTGTGGGGGTGCCCGGTGTTGCTGTGGTTGTAGATGCATTGACAACGGCCGTTGTGGCTGAGCCTGTGGCCAGGACGATGGGTGTAGGTGTGGGGGTGAACACAAAAGTAGGTGTTTCAGTGGCAACAGCCGTTGTGACAGGCGCAGTCGCAGTTGGTTGGTTTGGAACGGCCGTTGGTGACAGTCCCCCTCCGCTCGTCGGCGTGTGGCTCGGCCCCAAAATCGTATCCAAAGCCACTGCATCGCTGCCAAAGAGAGGATTTGGCTCAATAATTTGCACCACTTCTAAATACCAAGCGTCATTGGCGGGTGGCTGTTTGCCACAGCCAAAGGGCCCATGATAGCGACGCCAAATCCCCTCTACAGTCAAAATTGTGCCGGCTGGTAATTCACGCAAAATCGTCTCAAAACCCACTGCATCCAATTGCAGTTCATTGTTAATTAAGGCCCAGCGAATGTCGGGGCCATTGTGAGGCAAGCAGGTGGGTGGCGGTTGGGGTGTATATTGGCCGCTGACGCGAATAAATTGATCAAGATAAGCAGTGGCATCGGTATCGAGATCGGGAAAGGTAACAAAGGTAGCTTCATTGCTCACCATCAGGAGATCAGCTGCGGTTGACGGCCGAATAGGCTTGAGGGGGCGACGGCCGTTTCCCAATAAAAACAGTAAAATGAGGAGAACAGCTAGGAACAGGCAGATGCTACTGATGATAAAGCGGGTGCGGTCGGCGTGTGGCGTGTCAGTCGGTTCTTCGATCATGTTGGGAATCTTATCTTAAAAGTGGGCGTGCCACGATGATGCACCCACCATTCTAACATTAAGATAAGAAAGGCCAAACCAGCCAACCAGGGCCATAACTCTCGCTGCCCCACATCGCCCTCCTCCTCAGCTGTTGTCACCGTTGTTTGCCCAATTTGCAAGCTCTCAGACGGCCGTATGGCGGACTCGGCTGGACTAAAGAGATTCACAGCAAAACTGCCCGCCGCCCGGCTGCCGCTATCATCTCGTAAAGCGACCTGATACAGTCCTAGTTGCTCGGTTTCTGTAAAGAAAATATCCCCCTCACCCACATCCTGCACCCATGTTGTACCATCCGGCTTGATGACCAAAACTGCCGTTGAGCTAGCCCCCGGCGCAATAGTAACTGGATCACCTGGCTGCAAACCAGTGGGGGCATCAAAGGCACGACCAGGATTGAGCCAATTAGTGATATTGGCCATGAGCACCGGAAAAGCAATTTGTAACGGCAGGTCAGAGTCACGGATGTCAAAGGTGAGAATGGCCAAACGATGGCCGTTGTGCTCTCCTGTCAACAGCAAGGGGCCACCTTCACCCTGCACCAACACCGTCATACCTGGTGCTTCCACCTGCTGCGCATGGCGAACATGAACATTGCGCCAATCCACAAATTGCAGCAAGGACGAATCGGCCAAGCGAACCGCCACCGTGTCCGAAAAAACATTGTTAACAGTAAAGAGATCGGCCGTGCCTCCTGACTGTGGATTGATGATAAGCATATCCGCAGCCGGTGCAGGATCAGGCAAAGGCGCACCATCAAAGATATACAAATCAAATGGTTCACGCACTACATCGCTATCTGGCGTAGCTTTGAAAGCCTCCACACCAGGCAGCACCGCATAAATCTGCTCCAAAAAGAGATTACTCTCTGTCACCAGCAGGGCCCGATTGCTGATGCCGCCCTCATGAACGGCCCAGGCTGTGTTATCTGCGGCTAAATGATCTTCCTGCATATCGGTCAGGGTAGCTTGAATAGTGCGTGAGTCGGCTGGCAGTTCCCAAGTTGTGTTGGCTGTGCTGCCAGCCGGGATCGTGAGGCGACGTGAGTCGAACAGCGTGCCATCCAATGTAACCGTAAGTAGACTTATTTGATCTAATATGCCTTCATTGCTGACGCTGGCGAATAGCTGTGGCCCCACTTCCGTATCTCGCGTGGCTAAGGCTGTTATGGCTAAGTTCTCGCCACTGCTACCGATGGGAATGTAAATAGATTCAACGGGCAAAGGGGGTAAATCATCAGGCAAACCACCGTCTGAGATGATGAGGATTCGGGCATCATTGAAGCCTTGGGCTGCCCCTGTGGCGAGGGCAAAAGCTGAGGCCCAGTCGGCCTGAACAGCCTGGGGCTGTGCGTCAGCTAAAGCTTGACGCAAGATGCTGGGATCATTAGTGGCTGCGGCTAAAACGGCCGGAGTTTGACCGACTTGGATGAGGGTCATCTGATTATTGCCACTCAGATCGTTGATGATCTGTTCAACTTCGGCTTGGGCGGCAGCGAAGCGACTGGGTTCGTTATCGCTGGCTTGCATGGAGGCAGAAGCGTCGAGCAGGACAACAACGCTGCCATTCACGACGGAGGGGATGGGGATAAACGGCCGTGCCAGGGCCAGCACCAGGGCGACTAAAATAAGCAGCTGTAGGATGAGCAATAGATTGCGGCGCAGCTTTTGCCAGGGCGCATTGGCCTCGCGGTCACGCAGCAGCTTTTGCCAAAGCAGGGTGCTGCTAACCAATACTTCGCGCCGACGCAAGCGTAGCATATAGAGAATGATGATGGGACCAGCTAGCAAACCAAGCAAAAGGAAGAGGGGGGTGAGAAAGGACATCAGTAGATATTTTAGCATGGGTTGGGGGGAAATGGGCAGGGACAGGTGATTTCTCATGTTGTTGCCTTAGGAATCGTCCACAAATAAGATTTCAAATCAAGGGGGCGATTTCTCAAGCAATGACCGTTTCCGCTGAAAATATGAAAAGTTCAAAACGGCCATTGCCTTAAGAGGGTCTGAGTGTGATTGGCGAGGGGTGGGGTTCGCGGTACACTAACGGCCGTTCATTTTAAGATAGATGAGTGGCGACAGCGTCACTCTTTTTGTTTGTCCACATGAAACGGCATCACTGCTTACTGTTTACTGTTTACTGTTTACTGCTTACATCTTGCCAACCCGAGCTCGTTCTGGTCGAGGTGACACGAGAAGTGTTTCGGGATGGTGTGGCAACTGTCTCATTACCAAAAGCAGTCGAGGTAACGCGGGTGGTGATGAATGAGGTAGAGGTCACACGGATAGTGGAACAGGTGATGACAGATGAGGTGGTGATAGAGGTGACAAAAGCACCTGTGGGTACGGCGGAACGGCCGTTTCAGCTCTTGTTCGCGCCGGTGGTGGATACGGCCGTTATCAGCACCCGTAGCATGGGTCTGATTGAGGCCTTGACAATGGCCACTGGGCAACAGTTTGAGGCAGGTGTTTTGGACAGCGAACAAGCGGTGATTGATCTGATGTGTGCCGCACCCAGAGAGACAATAGGCGTGTTGACGGCCGTTGGCTACACTCTGGCCCACGAGCAATGTGGCGCACAAGTGGCTGCTGTGGCCCAAAATCAGTTATCCCTGACCTGGCAGATGGGCATGATTGTCGTGCGAACAGATAGCGAAATTGAGTCTTTGGCTGATTTAGCCAACAAAAGCGGGGCCGTGTCTGATTTGAGCAGTGTAACCAATAGCCTGTACATACAGGCGATGCTCCAAGAAGCAGATGTGGCCACGGCCGGACTCGTCGAAATTCCTAGCGATAGCAGTCTCATGTTAGCTGTGTTAAATGGAGATGTAGATTTTGCGGTAGCTACCTACTTGCCACCCCTGCTGCCTAATGAAGCGCGTGCTTGGAATTATGGTAAAGATGATCCGGAACTATGGCGAGAGACAGGCGTATCGCCCCGCCGCAGTCCGCTGGGCTATATTTTGGTCAACGGCGAACCCCGTTTTGGTGGCTATCGGGTACGTGATGCCCGTTCACGGGTATTTGATATTGAGCCAACTATTTTTGACGCGACACGCATTTTGACCGTCACTGCCCCTATACCCAATGAGACGATTGCTTTTGGTGCCAACTTCCCTTTAAGCACTGCGCGACAGGTGACAGCTGCCCTCATAGAATTTGCTGCTGACGATGGTTGCGCCACGTCTCTCTGTTCTAGCGATTTTTATAATTGGACAGGTTTAGCCATGACAGATGCGGCGGCTTATGCCCCACTACGCTTCTTATTGGAGGAGATAGAATTGACAATTGATGATTGACAATTGTCAGTTACCCAATGCTCATGCTTGATATTGCCATCATCATCGTCAGTTGGAATGTGCGCAACTACTTGGCCGACTGTTTGCGCTCCCTCTTTGCCGACTTGGGGCGTTCGCGGCTGCGCGGCGAAGTATGGGTGGTGGACAATGCTTCTACAGACGGCACAGTGGCCCTATTAGCCGATCTTTTTCCCCAGGTGCATGTGATTAGCAATGATCACAATCCCGGTTTTGGAGCGGCTAATAATCAGGGAATGAAAGCAGCAACTGAATACCAGCCACGCTACTTTTTCTACTTGAATCCCGACACTGTGGTGCAACCAGGGGCCATTGAGCTACTGGTGCGCTGTCTGGATGAACGGCCGAATGGGGGTATGGCGACGGCGCGTTTGATGTATGGTGATGGCCGTTTTCAGCATAGTGCTTTTTACTTTCCTGGTCTATCCCAATTGGTCTTTGATCTATTCAAAATGCCGGACAGGTTGTATGAGAGTCGGTTGAATGGGCGTTACGGCCGTTCGCTTTACCAGCGCAGGGGTCGGCCCTTTGCCATTGATCACCCTTTAGGGGCAGCGATGTTGGTGCGGGCTGATGTGGCTCAAGTGACAGGCGGCTTTGATGAAAGCTATCACATGTATTGTGAGGAAATTGATTGGAGTTGGCGGGTGCGCGCGGCGGGCTGGGCCATTTACGCCGTGCCCCAAGCAGAAATCATTCACTATGGTGGTGAAAGCACGAAACAGATTCCGGCCCAATCGGTGATTAATCTATGGCGTAGCCGTGCCCAATTATATCGGCGTTTGTATAAAAACGGCCGTTATACTCTTGCCAGCCAATTGGTGAAACTAGGCATGAAAAAACGCCTGCAGCAAACGGCCGATCCAGAGCTGCGTCGCGCTTATGAGCGGGTGATTGAGATATGGAACGGGGAGGCCAAGGGACAAAGGAGCAGGGGAGCAGGGGAGAATTACCCAATTACCCAATTACCCAATCACCCAATCACCACAAGTGAAACGCCCCCATCTCCAAAATTAACGGCCGTTATCCTCACCCTCAACGAAGCTCAACACATTGGCGATTGCCTAGCCAGCTTGCAGTGGGCTGATGAGGTCGTCGTCTTTGATTCCTACAGCCAGGACGAAACGGTAAGCATAGCTCAAGAAACAGGGGCGACCATCCTGCAAAACAGATTTGAGAACTATGCCCAGCAGCGCAACGCGGCCTTAGCTGCCATTGAGACAGATTGGGTCTTTTTTGTGGATGCGGACGAACGGGGAACGTCCCAATTACACGACGAAATCCGCCAGGTCATCAGCCAGCGTCCTGAAAGGGGCTGGTATGTGCCGCGCCACAACTACATTTTTGGCAAGTTGACCAAGGGGGCTGGCTGGTATCCTGACTATCAGCTGCGGCTTTTTAAACAAGGCCAGGTGCATTACGAACGGCCAGTTCACGAGGTGGCCGAGGTAGATGGCGAAATTGGTCATCTACAAAATCCCCTCATTCATTACAATTACCGTGACACTGCCCACTTCCACCAAAAACAGCGGGCTTACACCAGCTATGATGCCACCATTCTCAAACAAGATGGGGTGCGAGCCAAGCCCCACAACTTCATTCTGCAGCCCCTGCGCCAATTTTACTGGCGCTTCATCAGCCTCGACGGCTATAAAGATGGCCTCCACGGCCTACGCCTCAGCCTCTACATGACCTACTACGAATGGGTCAAATACCGTAAACTGGCCTGGTTCTGGCGGAAAAGGTAGACTTGTAGGTGGGAGCGGTTGTGTCCCGGTGGATGCCCCGGTCTTCAAAATCGGTGGCCGGTTGCGCAGAGCAAGCGGCGGTGGGTTCGACTCCCATCCACTCCCGCCTTTCAGTAAGCAGTGGTCAGTAGCAAGTCAATAGTGAAGACTAAAAACTGATCACTGCTTACTTGTTTTCAGGGTGAAGGGGATCAAGACAGCGGCCACTAACACAATTAAGACCAACACCACCTTGTCTATCCAGGGGTTGGTTCGAGGCAGTTGGGGTATGGTGGTCGCCACACGGTCTTGACCAATCGTCATGATGCGTTCTGTGCCGGAGGGCAAAACCTGTAACGTCTTGAGGAAAGTGATAATAGCGGCTTTGTCTTCTGTGGCCAGGGCCACGAAGGCGTCGCGGCTAGCACGGGCTTCACCGCCGTGCACCAGGATGGCTTGAGTAAGCGTAGTCAGGTCACCACGATGGCCATAGGGGCCAGAGTTGCCCACATCCCACAGCTTGCGTGTGAGGAAGAATTCGCTACCAGGACGGCCGTTTTCCTCAGGGCGATCCTGATCAAGCTGCTCATTGCACAAAAAGCGAATGGGATCAGCATGGTCAGGCGGATCACAGAGGTTGTGCCGTTTCAGATCAGTGTAGGCGGCCACGATAGCTCCATCACCCCGCCGCTCTAACCGTTGATCTTGCCCCTCACTGGTCATATCGAAGCTGATTGTTTTCACATACTCATTGCCATTATGGGGCGGATTGTAAGGGTTAGGTTCGCTAAAATGGCGATCATTCAGCAGTAGTTCAGGGATGTGGCAACTGGTGCAACCAGTGCCTTCAAAAAGCGTTTGACCCAAGTTAACTTGGGCCTGACCAGCGAGGTCGGCTGGCAGCAGTTGACCAGGCGTTGCCAGAGAAGCTTGCCATAGGGTGACGGCCGTTATATCGCCAACCGTTAGCTCCCGAGCAATATCATCTTCATCAAAATCTGCCCCCTTCTCTGGATTCAAATCAAATCGTTCCTCAGATTGCATACCATGATGATGATTCATGCCATTGTTGGTGAATTCACGTAAAGAGGTTACTTTACCCGCCTGATGAAAGGGTTTGATGATGAGATCAGCATCTACGCCACGCACGCCACTGGTGTCCATGGCACCTTCTGGAGAGGCTGTAATCATACCAAAGTGGATGCCTTTACTCTCGAGAGGCATCGTGACTGGCTCGCCTGAAAGCTCCGCTTTGCTAAGGGCAACATCACGGATCTGATGCAAATCGGCCGTTATCTCACGCGCCAACATTTCAATAGGTCCAGCCCCAAACATACCTACTGTGTTACGCTCATTGCTAAATTCGCCATTGACCGATTCGGTTACCGGGTCAAGAGTTTGGGCCATGACAAAAACATTAGCCACAAAATCACCACTGCCACCG
Organism: Promineifilaceae bacterium (SeqCode); assembly: GCA_965223555.1. GTDB lineage: Bacteria > Chloroflexota > Anaerolineae > Promineifilales > Promineifilaceae > CBDCWU01. The sequence goes on along the minus strand of CBDCWU010000004.1, from coordinate 201,377 downwards.
ATACGTGGCTCATTGTGGCAACCAGAACAAGAGAGTGCATCAGGCGAAGAGGTACGGATGAAGGCGGGCTGGTTGGCTGGATCGCGCTTATCACCGCCACCTGTCGTAGCTGGTCGCCCTTGTCCATCACAAGCATTGAAGTCGGTGATGAATAAACGCTCTCCGATCTCTAATAGTTCGATCAAAGAAATATCACCGTTATTGATACTTGTTTGCTCAACATGCTGGGTAAAAGCAGGCGGTTCTGGATAACCTTCCGGGCAGCCATATAAATAATGTATGCCTTCATCAGCGTATAACCTTGCTGGAATGACTGTTAGAAAGCAAAGTAAGCTGATACAGATGCCTAAAGTAGTAGATGGTAGAGATTTCATTTATACTCGCTCTGGTGCAGGCAGATTCCTGCACCAGATATCAAGTATTGTAATGTAGCTTACAAAACGGAACAAGCAGAGCTAGGCAACACTCATCATAGATAGAGAAACATGATGCCTGAATTATCCTTTGTCAAACAAATTATTTATTCAGTTTTGGGTGCGATTTTTTATGGGACTTATGTGACAGATCGCCGCTTATTTTTAGGGTTGCCCTGGGGCTGGTACATACGGCGGCTGTTGTTTATTCCGATGCTGTGGGCACTATTGGCACGGGCTGGGCAATGGGTTTGGTTTTGGTTGGGCGTGGCGATGCTGGGCAATGTGGTGTATTGGTATGCGGCACGGGTGGGCTACAGTCGTTTTGTGGCTGGAGCTGGGGATATGGTAGATTTGGACGATAAGGCAGGAATACGGCCGTTATCCCCCAATAAAAAAGTCGCAATCCAAGCCACGGGCTTATTCAGTGTGCGCGATCGGGAGAGCTTTCTGTTACTCAAGCCAGCCCACTATTGGCAAGTGCCGCTGGGCGATCATGTAGTGATGGTGCAACAAGAGCCAGGCAGCTTTCTCTACCAATTTTTTGATGCTGTCAGTTTGCAACGAGTGCAGCCAGGCTGGCTGATTTTTGGGCGACAACTACATCCTGTCTTGGCCATTACCTTCCGTACCAAATGGGCGCCCCAATTTGTTCAGATGGAAATCCGCTATTATGATCAGGGTCAGGAAGAACCTGATGCGCCTTTGCGGACTATCTTTTTTTCGTTTGCCAATGAAAGTGACCAAGCCGTAGTCCATCGCAATATTGTGTATGATGCACGGCGGGTTCGGAGCGGTGAACAGTGAGCAGTAAGCTGTGAACGGTGAGAAGTAAGTAATTGCTAACTGTAATACATCAATACATCGTGAAAACGATTTTGCACATTAACAACCGAATAACCATCAGTACATCGTGAAAATCACATGGCGTGCTAAACGCGCTGTGCGAGAAATTGAAGATAATACAAGCCATTCTCCAATGGTAGTCATCTGTTGGAGCGGGGACAAGGGTTCAGGTGACGATGGCTCAACTAGAAGTGTGAGGTTCTGCTCGTAAATGGGCAGTGGTTTTCTTGATTCATCACAAGAAATATCCTCAGTCCCTGTGGGTAGTACAGGTTCATTAAGTGGGAAAGGATAAATCGCCAAACATTGTCGGTGTTGGCTATCGGGAGCTTGGTCAAAGATGGATAGAGTTGCCCCCGCCACCTTGAACTCAACCGTTACCCAAACACCTTTGGTCAAGTCAAAGTGAGGTACGGTCCAATCTACATTCAAGACACGTACAGTTCCCTCTGGTGAGACCCGTCGCATAAAGTGGAGAGACCCTTCACGTAACGGCCGTTTTGTGTCAGAAACTTCAAACCCTGTCTCTAACTTGTGCGGTAGTTGGTGGTGATGGACAGCTGTAGGTGATTGTTCATTCAATTGGCTGTGGTCTTCTCGCTGTCGGTAAAGCTCAAAAAAAGATTGACCCTGCTGGTTAACAGCAGCCAAGTCACTCAAGTAGGTGTTTTCCCAGACATGTTGGTCATAATCTTGATGAAACCGTTCTACCGAGCCGTTGCTCTTGGGATGATAGACAGGGGAGAAAACCAATTCAGTGCCGACTGCCAATGCTAACCGTGCCACTTTTCCAATAACATATTGATGAGTTGTCCCACCACTGAAGCATCCTTCATTATCCACTTGGGTATAGTGTGGGATACCTATTTCTTGCCAAACGTGAACAAGAAAGGCTGCTGCATCTTGAGACCGTCTTTGTTCATAAGAGCAGCCTGTTGGATACCGTGAAACTACGTCAATGGCATTGAAACTGGCAACCCGTTGTCCCCCTTGCAAGAAATGGGGCACGATGTCTACTTGACACAGTTGGTGTGGCTCAGTAGGGTGTAGTCGTGGATAGTTGATGGCTGGCCCGACAGCTTTGCTTTGCGGTTTGGTCATGCCCGCAGCATGAAGGACTCGTTCAATCGTCGGCACACTGGGTAGAGGTGTGACTTGCTGTTGCTTCAACCTCGTTCTGATTGCTTGACCTCCAATATATTTGAGACCCTTTCCCAGTTCTGCATTCGCTTCCAACTCTAGTCGTGTCTGGATAATTGCTTCTGTGACACTTTTGGGTAGCTCATTGCCAGGTTTTGTTGGTGCCCTTGACCTATCTTTCAAGCCTGTCCAGCCCTCATTCTCATAACGCTGTTTCCATTTGGAGACCCAGCCGAGGGAACGGTTCAGGGTTTTGGCCACTTCGACCATTGTTTGTCCCTTTCTCAACTGCATGATTGCTATTTTCCGCTCAGTAAACAGGTCATTTGTCATTTTACTCACCTTCCATGTAGGATGAGTAAATCTACCCGTTTTTCACGATGTACTGATGGTTCGGTTGTTAAGGTACTTCACGATCTCTTGATGGTTTTTCACTTATAAATTTTCACGATGTACTGATGTACGACAGCTAACCACTGATCGCTGATTACTTCTTCTAAATAATGCAATATCGTTTTGCCGAAAAGCGGGATTATTCAGATTATGCAGGAGGGCGCGTGTTTTACAGCTCGCCAGGGCAGCCAGCTTTTCCAGTGCGTTTAGCCAGTGAGATTTTCCAACGCTGTTGGGCACTTAGACCCACGCAAGAACCCTGTGTCGTGTATGATCCTTGCTGTGGTGGAGCCTATCACTTGAGTGTATTGGGACATTTGCATGGGGCACAGATCGAGGAGATTGTGGCCTCAGATGTAGATACGGCCGTTCTCGATCTAGCGCGACGCAATTTGGGCCTCCTCACTCAAGCTGGTTTGGATCAACGTATGGCTGCTCTGCAACATCTATATACTACTTATCAAAAGCCATCCCATGCTGATGCCTTAGCTAGTGCCCGACGATTGCAGATGCACTTGCCAGAACAGACCATACCGTCGTGGATATTTACAGCTGATGTGACGGATGAAGCGGCGATATGGGCAGGATTAAACGGCCGTTCTGTGGACATTGTGTTCAGTGATATTCCCTATGGGTGGCTGAGCGCGTGGCATTGGGAAACGATGGACAAAAACCCAATATGGCACATGCTACAGGCACTGCATCCCGTATTAACACCTGATGCAATTGTGGCTATCGCTGCGGACAAAAGTCAAAAGATAGCCCATGAAGCCTATATACGTTTAGAGAAATTTCGGGTGGGCAAGCGGCAGATGTGGTTGGGACGGCCGTTACCCAATAGGGCTTCTTAGGCAGTTTTCACTTACACACTCTTGCTCCTTTGCTGCTGGCTGTGATAATCTGAGGCGAAAGGAGTATTCATGAGCAAAAAAGGTGGTTCAAAAGAAAATATACCAATCGGTTTAGGTGGAGTGATGGTCGTTGCCATCGTTGCCGCAATTATATTGTATATCGAAAACAGTTTAGGCGGTGAGGGCACAGTCCCAGAGTCTCTGCCTATTACAAATCAGCCAGCCGATTGGTATGAAATTTACTTTACTGATCCTACCTGCCCTCCTAAAGCTGAAAGGGTTGGTGGCATTGATGAGACCATTGCGGCTGATTTGCGCCAAGCCCAGTTACAAGTAGATATGGCTGCCTTTGAATTTAATTCTGAGCCGATTTTGGAGGCGTTGATTGCGTTAGAGAGACGTGGTGTCCCGGTGCGTGTGGTGCTAGATGCTGATTATGAAGATACATCGGCTGTGCGGCGGCTGCGGCGCAATGGCATCAGCGTGATTGTGGATAATCGCTCGGCCTTAATGCACAATAAATTTGTCGTGATCGACGGCCGTTATACTTGGGTCGGTTCCATGAACTTGACCACGAATGGCGTATATTGCAACAACAACAACTTAGTACGCATAGATTCTCCCCGACTGGCCCAAAATTACATCACCGAATTAGACGAAATGTACGATGATCGCCGCTTTGGCCCCCGCTCCCCCGAAAACACCCCTAATGAACGGCTCATCCTAGATGGTATACAGGTTGAAAACTACTTTGCTCCTGAAAGAGAAGTCGCGCCAATCATTGGCGATCTGGTCAATTCAGCCCAGAGCGAAATCCTCTTTATGGCCTTCGCCTTCACCACTGACCTTATCGGCGAGCCAATGCTTGATAGAGGAGAAACAGGTGTATCCGTGCGTGGTGTATTCGAGACAACTGGCTCAGAATCTAATTTTAGTTATTATGGTGATATGCACGATTCGGGTTTTAACAATATCCAAGTGCGCCAGGATGGCAATCCCCGCATCATGCACCATAAAGTGATTATTCTCGATCGGCAAACCGTTGTCTTTGGCTCCTTTAACTTTAGCAACAGTGCCAATGACAGCAATGACGAAAATATTGTTATTGTGCATGATCGTACTTTTACCAGTTTTTTTGTGGAAGAATTCAACGCAGTATGGAATGAAGCCAAACAGGAATAAGGAATGGATGACATTTCTCGTTTACTCAAAGAGGGTATACAGGCCCTAAAAGCCGGACAGCGCGAACGGGCTAAGGCTTTATTGATGCAGGTGATTGAGGCCGATGAAGAGAATGAGCGGGCCTGGTTGTGGTTAAGCGGCGCAGTGGAAACAGATGAAGAACGGCGCATTTGTCTGGAAAATGTGCTGACGCTTAACCCCAATAATGAATTAGCCCAAAAGGGATTGGCCCGCTTTCGCTCCTTAGCGGAGGAAAAAGTAGAGGAAGAAGAGGAAGAGCTGGAACTACCCGCTTCATTCACAGACCCAGAGTACGATGTGCTGCCTGAGCCGATTAGCGAAGTGGCTTTACCTCCGTCATTAGAGGCCCGAGCCGCGCAGATAAAGGAAGCAGAACCTGAAGAAGAAGCAGGTTGGTGGGAAGAGAAAGAACTTATAGAGCCAGCTACAGAAACAACTCCTATCAAAAAATATTATGATGTTTGGGCCAGTCAGGAAGATATTTGTGCCTATTGTGCAGCACCCGTTGATCGGCTGCGAAGCCACTGCCCACAATGCAATCATGAGATAGTTGCCAAAGTCTTATTGAACCCTGTACCCAGTAAGCATCATGGTCGTTTACTTATTTGGGTATTTGTGAGCGTGGCTCTATATGCGGGACTAGCAGTTTACGCCATTATTGTTGCCCCCCGAATCTGGCCAGAGATCGATCGTGCATTATTAATAGCAGAAACAATTCCCGCATTTCTACCCTTAATAGCCGTTGCTGTCGGGGTATATCAACGTTCTTCCTGGTCATATTGGTTACTTTTGGTACTTGCTTTTCTTGAAGCCGGACTGGCTACTTGGCTATCTATTAATTTGATTAATGTCTTGGCACAAGTCGGTTTACAGGGGTTTTTAGTTTTGATTGGGTATGAACCGCGAGTAATCTTTGTGTTAGTGGTCTTTATACTATTACTCATTATTATGTTTTTGAATGCCTATACAATTTATATGGCAGGTGGAGATTTCAAACGAATTCAGGTGCGACGGATTGCCACAGCGAGTGAGCGGATTAAAGATCATAATATGCTAGATCGGGTAGCAAAACGATTAGCTGAGGAAGGGCAATGGGCATCGGCCGTTTTGCATTGGCAGCGGGCTGTGGGACGAGCCAGTGGACATGCTCCCTATCTTTTGCGGCTGGGCCATGCCTATGCGGAGTTGGGTTTTTATGAACGCAGTCTCGATATGTTAAATTCAGCTTTAGCGGCGGTGCGCAATAGCGAACTCCGGCATGAGATTGAACAAGAGCTGGTACGTGTCACACACCTAAGTCAATCACCGCCTGATACGGTGACCCAATAATCTTTTATGTGCCGTCGTTGGAATTATATTGGGCTAGTCTTTGGCCTCTTTCTCTTGTTGACGGCCTGTAACGGCCGTCCACTTTTAGCCATCCCCCGATCAGCCATTGACCCCATCATACCAACTCCTGATACGCCTCCCCCACCAACCTTTGTCACAACCAAACCAACGGCCGTCCTTCTGGCAACTGAAGAGGCGACAAAAGAATCATTAGCCACTCAGCCTACCCTGCCAACAACAGCCACTCCCTCCCCATCGCCTACCCCCATCCCCATTTTGGTGAATGGCATACCGACAAGCGAATTTGTGATATTGTCCCCGGCTATTTTAGCCCATAGCCGCCAGATATTTGCCAAGGGGCAAGAAATGGGCCGTGATCCCCATGTTTTTTCCAAAGTGGGCGACAGTGTGGCGCTTACCACCCATTTTCTCAATAAATTTGATGATGATCTGTATGAGTTAGGGGAGTATGCTGACTTGCAACATGTGATTGATCATTTTGCTGGGTCATACGGCCGTTATGGGGTAGCTATCCGCGTAGGCCTACATGCCTATGCCATTCTTGATCCAGTTTGGGCCAGCAAAAAATGGTGTGAGCCTAATGAATCTATGCTCGCCTGCGAAATACGGCTCAACAATCCCAGCATTCTTATCATTCGCGTTGGCTCCAACGACAATATACGGGCTGATAGTTTTGATAAGACCATGCGTGAAGTAGTACAGCAAACGATTGATAGTGGTGTCATCCCCGTCATCGCCACCAAAGCAGATCGCTTTGAAGGGTCTGATGATCGCAACAATCAAATATTACGTCAGATAACGGCCGATTTCCGCATTCCTCTTTGGGACTTTGACCACATTGCCAATACTTTACCCAATCGTGGCCTCGGCCCCGATCACATTCACCTCACCCTCAGCACCAACAACGACTATACCCAACCACAAACCTTCCAGCTTGGCTACCCCGTCAGCGATCTGACGGCTCTCCTCATGCTCAACACCCTTTTAACACAGGTCATTGAGTATGAAAGCTAGACAAACCTCATCCAAGAACTGGCAAATTCAATATTTAGAGCTATTGCTTGATAAGATGCCAAACACGGAGAAGTTCAGCCACACTCCAGGCTTGGGCGATACAGCCGCGAGGCGTGAAAGGAGGATCGCCGTCAAAAATCTCGCTAACAGTGCCAATGCCATGGTCCACAAGGTGATGGATAAAAGGCCGTAGATAGCTGCTGGCTTGTTTTTGATCACCATAGACTCTGAAATGAGCCTCAACAAAGGGGCCGACTAGCCAACTCCAAATCGTTCCTTGATGATAGGTGCCATCTCGCTTATAGCGATCACCCCCATATTCACCAATATATTCAGGATCATCTGGAGACAAACTGCGTAGACCGTGAGCGGTGAGCAGGTGACGGGCGCAAGCATCTAAGGCAGAGCGTTGCTGTTCTGGCGTGAGAGGGCTGTGGGTTAGAGAGATTGCTAGGAGCTGATTGGGACGCAAACGGCCATCGTGCCCATCCGGCCCATCTAACACATCGTAACAATATCCCATCTCTGCTTGCCAAAAACGGCCGAATCCCGCCTGTGTTTGAGCCGCCAAGGCTCTATAGGCCTCAATCGGCTCACCTAATAAATCGGCGAAACCAGCCATGGCTTGCAAGGCATTATACCAAAGGGCATTGATCTCCACTGGCTTGCCAATGCGGTGTGTGACAACCCAATTGTCCACCTTAGCATCCATCCAGGTAAGCTGCACACCAGCCTCGCCAGCATAAATGAGGCCATCGTTCTCGTCCATGCTGATGTTATAACGTGTGCCACGCCGATACCATTTCACAATATCCTTCAGTGTAGGGAAAAGTTCCCGGATTAAGGCAGTATCAGCCGTAGCCTCATAGTAGGCGCGTATAGCTTCAATGTACCAAAGTGTAGCATCTACGGTATTGTATTCAGGCCATTCACCTGCATCAGGAAAACGGTTAGGAATCATGCCCTGATCTATAAATTGAGCGTAAGTGCGCAAGATGCTGGCCGCAATTTCAGGACGGCCTGTGGTCAGTGTTAGGCCGGGCAAAGCTATCATTGTGTCCCGTCCCCAATCACCAAACCAGTGATAGCCCGCAATGATAGAACGGCCGTCTGCATCACGCTGTGTCGGCCGTTTAACCACAAATTGATCGGCTGCCAACACAAGTTGAGCTATATGGGCCTCTGGGGGACTTGGATGTACTTGAGCATAACGTTGTCCCAAACTCGCCTCATACTCCCACCGTTCAGCATAAGCTGTATCCCCATCTAGGTTAGGCGCGGCCTCTGTACTGGCGACCACTGTAAATGATTCACCAGGCTGTAAATGAGCATAAATCTTAGCCCCATACAGATGATCTTCTTGCACATCAGCTTGTCCTCGATAATCCTCCAAACTTAAGTAGAAATCTTCATACCATTCACGGCGCGATTGGAGAACGGCCGTTTGGCTCAATAAGTAGAAAGGAATAGCCTCCGCAGTCATCCGTACACACAATCCCTTCTCCACCTCCTCAATAAGTGGCTCCCAGCCATCCATAATCGTCGTGCTATGATAATCTCGATGATTACAAAAAGCCTTGATTTCTAGTCCCATCGGCCCAGTGGCACGGGTTAGACGGTAATTGATATAGGTTGTGTTCGCCCCAGGCTGCATCCAAATGCGTTTTTCTAGCAGCGCATTGGCAATGCCATAGGTCCAAATCGGCGTTGTACCTTCCAAACAAAAGCCATTGAGATAAACATATCCATTTGGCTCCACATCCCCACTCACCCAGGCATTGGTGTAGAGAGGATAAACACGGCCGTTTTGCGGATAAATTCCATCATATTCCACGCGTTCATCCAATTTAGCCAGCAATAACCTCCGTCCCAGCGGCGGCTTAAGAGCCGCCATCAACAAACCATGATAACGGCGCGTGAGAACATTGGCGATGGTCCCCGACGCATACCCACCAATCCCATTTGTCACCAACCATTCCCGCTTCTCGGCCAGGGCCAAATTGCCACACACTTCACGCCCAAATTCCATAGTTCTCATAGAAGACTCTCTCAATTCAAAAATCACCTGATATTGGGATCTTTCACTTTTGAATTAGTCTAAAGTAGCTCAAAACAATACAAACTACAAGACATGACCCTGCTTTTTCCAGCTTTCTTTGGGAAAGCTATCAAATGAATTACAATTCGGCATAGGAATAGATGAATTGTAAGCTCCGATCTTCTTTCAGAAAATGACTATGGTAGCACAACCAATTCAATATGAAATCCAAGAACTTATTAGCAGGCTAGAGACAGCTCACCCTGATGCTCACTGCGCTCTTAACTACAGTACACCTATCCAGTTATTGGTGGCAACCATTCTGTCTGCCCAATGTACAGATGAACGAGTCAATCAGGTTACGCCAATACTATTTACCCGCTATCCTACTATTACTGATTTGGCTACCGCCGACCGGGCTCACTTAGAAGAAATTATCCACTCTACCGGCTTTTTCCGGCAAAAGGCAGCCTATATTCAGGAATCCAGCCAAGCCATACTGCACCAACATGGCGGTGTAGTTCCTGCCGATATGACTGCACTGCTAAAACTAAAAGGTGTGGCCCGCAAAACGGCTAATGTGGTGCTTGGTGAAATTTACAGTATCGCCGAAGGCGTTACAGTGGATACTCATGTCAAACGTTTAGCGAAACGATTGGGGTTAACAACAGCCACCGACCCGGTAAAAGTTGAGAAAGATTTGATGGCCCTCATCCCTCGTGACTCTTGGATTGCCATCTCACACCTACTCATTTTCCATGGTCGCCGCCTCTGCCACGCTCGCCGCCCCAACTGTACTGCTTGTCCTCTCTCTGATTTATGTCCTTCTACCGAACAGGAATCTTTATGAGTGATCCATTACAGCAACTCGAAATCCGTAACCGCCAGTTAGCTGCCCTGAATCAAGCGGCCGTTGCCATTGCTGGAGAACTCTCTTTGGACAAGGTGTTGCAACAAATTGTAGATGCGGCTCGTGAATTGATTGGTGCAGAGATGGCAGCTCTAGGTGTACCCAATGCCGCTGGCTACTTAGAGACATTTGTTCACAGTGGTTTACCGGCCGAGCAGGCTAGAAATTTAGGCCATTTGCCCAAAGGTCTAGGTGTACTGGGGGCGCTTATTCGAGAGCGGCGTTCTATTCGTATCCCTAACCTTGCAAAAGACCCGCGCGCATCAGGGTTTCCTGCCGGCCATCCTCCTATGACTAGCTTTTTAGGTGTACCGATTTTAGGTGGCAGCGAGCCGCTGGGGAATTTATATCTAACAAATAAATCTACGGGGGGGGAATTCACTGCAGCGGATCAAGAGCTGTTGGAGATGTTGGCCACCCATGCAGCGGTTGCTATCCAAAATGCACGACTCTATCAGCAAGTTGGTCGTTTAGCTATTGTGGAAGAGCGGACTCGCATCGGCATGGACTTACATGATGGCATTATCCAATCTATCTTTGCGGTAGGATTGACACTAGAATCAGCCCAATTTGCACTAACTGATGAAGCAGACGAGGCACACGAATTAGTGCAGCGGGCCATTGATTCCCTCAATGATACGATTCGGGATATTCGCAACTTTATTTTGGATTTACGACCACGTCACTTTCAGGGGGATTTACATGCTGGCTTGGCCCGGCTGGTACGCGAGTTTCAGGCTAATACAATGGTGGCCGTGGAACTAAATGCCCCTGTGGCAGTGTTAACTGGTTTGCCAACGGCCGTTGCCCGCACTATTTTTCTCTCTACCCAAGAAGCCCTAGCCAATGTTGCTCGCCATGCCCGTGCTAGTCAGGTGAACATCGTGGTGAAAAAATTAGAAACGGCCGTTCATCTCACTATCAGCGATAATGGACAAGGGTTTGATACTAGCTATCGAGCCCATACCGTCGGTCATGGCTTGTCCAATATGCAAGCACGAGCCAATGAATTAGAAGGCTCCTTTGTGCTTAAATCCCAATTGGGTATTGGCACCTCTATTTGCTTACAACTTCCCCTATAGACAGTATTATCTAAGCGAACGATGGAGACACTATGTTCGATTACATCGTCATTGGCAAAGGCTTAATAGGTTCAGCGGCAGGGCGCTATTTGAGCCAAAGTGGAGCCAAGGTTGCCATTCTTGGCCCGGATGAGCCAACTCAAGTAGCAGCACATGAAGGGATTTTCGCCAGCCATTATGACCAAGGACGCATTACCCGACTGTTAAGCCGTGACTTGGTGTGGGCAGAGTTGGCCCATCGCGCTATTCAGCAATATGCTACGCTTGAAGCGGAAAGTGGTATCACGTTTTACAATCCTTGTGGTTGTTTGTATGTATCACCACCCGGCGCAGATGATAAATATGGGCCACATGTTCAGGCCATCGGGCAACAGTTTCCAGTGGCATATCAAGCCCTAAATGCTCGTGAAGCCCAAGCTGCAATGCCCTTTTTCCACATTCCGGATGACAGCACTTGCTTTTGGGAAACAACACCAGGCGGGTACATTAATCCGCGCGATCTGATTCGAGCGCAGTTGACCATCGCTCAAAAACAAAAGGCAGACCTCATACGGGAAACGGCCGTTTCCCTAACCACCCACCCTGACCATATTACCATCAACACCGAGTCAGGTCGCAGCTATCAAAGCTATCAAGCCCTGCTGGCAACTGGCCCCTACGCTAACTGTTTCGGCTTACTGCCACGTCCTTTAGACTTATATGTGGACACAGAGACGATTATATTGGTAGAGCTAAACGTGGCAGAAGTAACACGATTGCGGACCATGCCCTCTGTAATCTATCAGGCCTATTTGAACCAGCCATCTGGTTTCTATATGCTGCCACCTATTCAATACCCAGACGGCCGTTACTATATCAAAATGGGCTGTGACACAATCGTCGACCAAAAGCTGTTCAACTATGAACAGATTCAAAATTGGATGCGCTATGGCGATAGCGATGCGGCTCTCGCTGATATGCAAGCGATCATTCTAAACATCTTGCCTGAGCTAAAGGTACAATCCTGGCAAACCAAACGCTGCCTGATCACCCGTACCTGCCACCAAAAACCCTTCATCGGGGCTGTAGATGATCATAACCGCCTCTTTGTCGCTACTGGCGGCAACGGCACATCGGCCAAATCCTCCGATGCTGTCGGCCGTTTAGCAGTTCAATTGATGTTAAATGGAATCTGGCAAGATTCATTAGATCGAGAGCTATTCCAGGTGATGTTTGCCAGCTAGATAATTGAGGCACTACTTCAATTGCTCGATTACCCCACCACACATTTTCCCTCCGCCGCTTCGACAACAAAGTCAAATAGAGTGCTATTTCCTCTCTACTGGCTGCCAGTCTGTTTCACGTTGGAGCCGACCTGAAATGCTTCACTTATTGATACTCTCTTGACAAACAAAACGGCCGTTACTATAATATGACCAGTCGGTCACATGACCGACTGGTCATATTGCTAAAAAGGCAAGCAACTGTACAGAACTAAGGCCTTGCACCGCTTTCGGTGCGTGCATAGAGATATAAAGGCGGTGTTTATTGCCGAAACAGACATTTTTCAATTTACCTGAGGCTAAACGACAGGCGATTTTAGATATTGCTATTGAGGAGTTTGCCAATAATGATTACAAATCGGCCTCCATTTCCCATATTGTGGCCCAAGCGGGCATTGCCAAAGGCAGCTTCTATCAATATTTTGAGAACAAAAAGGAACTGTACCTTTACCTAATTGATTTAGGCTCACAGGAAAAGGCAAAATTCCTGCAAGATCATCCTCCACCAGAGCCACAAATGGAAACCTTCGCCTATCTACGCTGGCTGTTCAGCGTGGGTGTGCGCTTTGAGTTTTCTAATTCAAAGCTGACTAAGGTCGCCTATCGAGCCTATTATGATGATCGGCCGTTTTTCGATGAGGCCATGCAGCAAGCCGAAGAACAAGCCTCCACTTTTGCTCGACAGCTACTCTTGCAAGGCATCGCCAATGGTGATTTACGGGCGGATATGGATGTGGAATCGGCCGTTTTCCTCTTCAATCTCATCATTTTAGAGCTTGGCAAATACATACTGGCCCGCCTAAAGATAAACCCCGATGAGTTAGATGAAAAAGGAGCCATACTGTTTGAGCTAGATGAGGCTAAGGCCATTTTCGATAGCTTTTTAGACATTTTAGAGAATGGGATGGGAGCAAGGCATGGTGAATGATGAATGACGGATTGTGAATTGTGAACGGGCTGTTCATTCGCAATTCACTATTCAAGCTTCACGATTCACAATTCGGAGACACAGATGATTACAGTTCAGGATTTAAGTTTTACCTATGTGGGTGCAAATAAAGCGGCCGTACGCAACATCACCTTTACCATTAAACGCGGCGAGATTTTTGGCTTTTTGGGGCCAAGTGGGGCTGGGAAATCAACCACCCAGAAAATCCTTAATGGCTTGTTACAGGGCTATGAAGGGCAGATTTCTATCATGGGCCAGGATTTGAACCAATGGGGACCAGACTATTATGAGAAGATCGGCGTATCCTTTGAACTGCCCAACCATTATTTGAAATTAACGGCCGTTGAGAACCTCACCTACCTTGGCTCCCTCTACAGCGGCCCAGTCGAACCACCCGTCCGCATGCTAGATTTGGTAGGCTTGGGCAACGATGGCGACCTCCTCGTCTCCCAATACTCCAAAGGCATGAAAAACCGCCTCAGCGTGGCTCGTTCTCTTATGCATGATCCGGAGTTGCTCTTCATGGATGAACCCACCGCCGGGCTCGATCCTGTGAATGCCCGCCGCATCAAAGAGCTGATCCAGGCTCAAAAAGAGGCAGGCAAAACCATCTTCCTCACCACCCACGATATGGCCGTTGCCAATGAATTATGCGACCGCGTCGCCTTCATCATTGACGGCGAAATAAAACTGATTGACTCACCACGCAGCCTGCGCCTGCAACATGGCGAGGCCAAAGTACGTGTAGAGTTCCAACAAAACGGCCGTCTCCAACGCGAAGATTTTACCCTAGAGAAAATTGGGGATAACGGCCGTTTCCGTCGCCTCCTCGACAGCGACACTATCCAAACCATGCACACCCAAGAAGCCACTCTAGAAGATATTTTTATCGAAGTCACAGGACACACTTTACAGTAAACAGTATTCAGTAAACAGTAGGTTGTAAGCAGTTGTCAGTTACCGCTTACTGATCACTGATTACTTCTTAAAACCATGACACGCCTCACCTCCACCATGCACTGGGACATCCAGCTACAAATGCGCAACGGCTTTTACTACGCTGCTGCTTTTGTCGCCCTCTTCATCCTTATTTTATTAAGCCAACTCAATGTGCCTCAAGCCACATTGGCCATGCTATTTCCCTTGTTCATCTTTCAGAACATCCTCATCAACAATTTCTACTTTATTGCGGGGCTAGTATTGCTGGAAAAAGGCGAAGGTACGCTAGAAGGTTTGGTCGTCACACCCTTACGCAAAAGTGAATACTTAACATCCAAGCTGCTGACCTTGGCCCTGTTGTCATTGATTGAAACGGCTGCTGTCGTCTTCGTCGTCTATGGTTTCAGCGTCAATATCTTGCTGCTCATTCTGGGTACAGTGCTACTCTCCATCATCTATGCCCTCATCGGCTTCAGCTTCGTCATCCGCTATGATTCCATCAACACCTTCCTGCTACCTTCGGTTGTATTGACTATGCTGTTTTCCTTCCCCTTTCTGCAATATTTAGGCATTTGGGATAGCCCCCTACTCTATTTGCATCCGCTGCAAGCCCCCCTTGTGCTGCTCAAAGCTGCCTTCCAACCAGTAGATGCCTGGGAAATTGTATATGGACTAATCTATTCGGCCGTTTCCATCGCCATCGCTTACACCTGGAGCCAACGTGCCTTCTACAAATTCGTCATCCTCAAAGAGGGTGTCAGATAAACAGTTATCGGTTTACCGTTTACTGATTACGGAGTTCCAATGCTCAACACTATCCGCTCTCTCGGCCCCATAGACCTACGCAACATCCGGCGCGATTCGATGCTGCGCTGGATGGCCCTGATGCCTTTTGCTTTTGTCCTGCTCTTCCGCTATCTCGTTCCCTGGCTACGTGATGGCATTTTGGCTCAATTTGGCTGGGACGTACAACCTTACTACATCCTGTTATTAAGCTATGGCTTCGTCATCGGCACACCCGTCCTCTTTGGTGTGGTTATTGGTTTTCTGCTGCTAGATGAACGGGACGACCAAACCCTAACAGCCTTACAAGTTACACCCATGACGCTCAGCAGTTATCTAGCCTATCGCGTCATGCTGCCTATGCTCCTCAGCGTCGTTCTCACCCTGATCGCCTACCCCTTGGTACAAATCATTCCTATGGCCATGGGCGATCTCCTGTTAGTAGCACTGTTGTCAGCTCCGATGGCCCCACTGTACACCCTATTCCTAGCCGTCGCCGCCAAAAACAAGGTACAGGGCTTTGCTGTCATGAAGGCCAGCGGCAGTTTGCTAGTGCTGCCCCTCATCGCCTATTTTGTAGAAGCCAAGTGGCAAATCATCTTTGGCATCATCCCCACCTATTGGCCAGCTAAACTATATTGGCTACTCGAAGCAGGTGAATCTGGTATCTGGTTCTATTTCATCGCTGGCTTCATCGTACAAACCGTTTTTATATGGCTGCTTATGCAGCGCTTTAATAAGGTAATGCACCAATAAGCCTTATACCGGGTCTACGAACAAGTTGTCATAGGACTGGCAGTCCTTGCGCTTTAGCCATTACTATCTCTCTGAATTTAGGACTGCCAGTCCTCAAACTCAATATTCACTGACAGGTTGTTCGTGCACCCCCTTATGTCGGCCCTGTCGCCAAGGAACAGCCTCTCAGGTATCATCCTCTGCCAAAACATAAGAGAGAACATCCTTGATGCAGCTTTGGCATCGCCTGTGGCAACAGCATAGCCCCTTTCATCAGCTTGATACCATCAATAAAAATTGGAGCATTGTCTTCAGTGGCACGGCTGTTCGTCTGGGTCTCGGTTTTGCAGCCGGTATCCTCATCGTGCGCAATTTGGGTGTGCATGATTATGGCATTTACGCTATTTTGGCGGCGGTGATCGGCATTGGAGGGGCTATTGTGGACGGAGGCTTGTCGGAAACGGCCGTCAAACATCTGGCCACCACCTCTCACAGCCAACCCAGCCTGGCTCCCCACCAAAGCCAAATATTTTGGTGGCTGCGCCTCCTCCTCGCCACCACTGCCATCATCTTAGGCATCCTCCTCACCCCCATCCTTACCACCTTATTGGGCATCCCTGACCAGCAAACCTTGTTCATCATCGCCCTCATCAGTATCGGCACAACCGTTTTCAACAGCACCCTCAACAGCTTCTTACAAGCCGCCAATCAATTTTGGCACCTCTCCCTTGTTTTAATCGCCAACTCCGGCCTCACCTTGCTCGTCGTTCTAATCCTAGTATTGACCCACAACTTCACTCTAACAACGGCCGTTTGGGTAGGAGTTCTCGTCTCTTTAGCCGGTTTTGCCCTCGCCCGCACCTTTTTACCACCCGCCCGGCGCACGTTTTGGCACTTTCCTGGCTGGGCAGCCTTGCGGCAAACAGGGGCTGGTTACTTGCGCTATGGCCGTTGGCTGTGGTTGGCCTCCCTGACCACCCTACTGGCAACCCAGCTAGACCTATTCCTCGTCAACCATTGGCTCTCAGCAACGGCCGTTGGCCTCTACGGCTTGGCCCTCAATCTAGCTAGCAAAGCCGACATCGTAAACCACAGCCTACGTACCGTCTTGCTGCCCGCCGCTGCCACGCTGCACAATCAGGCAGCTATCAAACACTACTTAAGGCGCAGCATGCGCCGCAGCGGCTTCGTCGGTCTAGGCTTATTGGCTATCTTACCCCCAGCCCGTTGGCTCATTCCTATTTTATATGGTGCTGATTTTACAAGTTCCGTTCCCCTCTTCACCCTACTGCTCGGCGTTGTCATCATAGACAGCTTGCTCTTGCCAACCACCCTGCTCATCTACAGCTTCGACAAACCCCACTTAGGCACAATAGCCGCCCTGACGCAGATCATCACTCTTTTTCTACTTAGCACCCAACTCATCCCGCTCTGGGGCGCACCAGGCGTTATCGCTGCCCGTCTCTCCGCCAAAATCGTCAGCTTTATCACCCTCGCCCCCTTTCTCATCAGCACCTATCGCCATCTCCCCATAACCGAAGGAGAAACGCCATCCACGTTATCATCCTGAACCTCACTTACAGCCACCATCTAGCCACACCTACTGAACTCCTACATGACTACTTCAGCTTGCCCAGTTGGGCCGAAGCCGTGGCTACTGCCGGTGCCCAAGTCACTGTCTTGCAACGCTTCCATCAGCAATCCACCTTCTCCCACCAAAGCGTAACCTATCATTTTATCCCCGATCGTTGGCAAGGTTCCTTGCGTATTTGGCAAATACCAACGGCCGTTTTCCATCAGGCCCGCCATCTCAGCCAACATAGCCTAGAAAAAAAACAGCCTGTCATCATCCACTGGCACGGCCTCGTTTTCCCTTGGCAAACAGGCTGGCTAACCCGCACACTACCCTCAGCCTGCGCCACTGTCGTACAGCATCATGGCGAACTGCCATGGCATGGCTGGCGTGGCCACCTGCAAAAATGGGGTTTCCGACACAACGATGGCTTCCTCTTCACCAACCAGGAATTAGCCCAAACCTGGCTAGACCGTCGCCTCATTCCCCATGAGGACCAAATCTACCCTATCATGGAAACCTCGTCTCTTTTGACATTAGCCGACAAAGCCGCTGCCCGCGCCCGCACAGGCTTACAAGGTCATCCCATTCTGCTGTGGACGGGCAACCTCAAGGCCAACAAAGACCCGATCACCGTCCTCGCTGGTATGATCCGCTTGCTCAATGACTATCCCCAAGCCCATCTCTACATGGCCTTCCGCGAAGATGATCTACTAGCCGACGTGCAACAAATGTTGGCCGCTCATGAGTCCTTGCGCCAAGCCACCACCCTACTTGGACGCATCTCCTATGATCAAATCAATGATTATTACAATAGTGCTGATATTTTTGTACAGGGTAGCAGCAAAGAAGGATCGGGTATCGCCCTATTAGATGCTTTAGCTTGTGGGGTGGTACCTGTAGTGACAGATATTCCCGCCTTTCGTACCATTACCAACGATGGCTCTGTTGGCGCATTGTGGCCTATTGGAAATTCGCCTGCCCTTTATGAAGGATTACGGGCGATCTTGGCTCGGCCCCTCGCCCCCCAAGCAGAACAAGCACGACGCCTATTTGAGCAGAAGTGGAGCTTTGCAGCTATAGGGCATGAGGCTCTAAGTGTGTATCAAGCTGTGCTGGCCCGAAAAACGGCCGTCTCCCTCTCCTAACACCCCCATTGGCCGTGCCCACATAGCTGCTATCAAGCCCAACATCAAGGCGCCCTGCATCGTAAAGGGCGTTGGCTCTGGTTGCAGCAGACCAATGATGATCATGGCCAGCCAAACGGCCGTCTGCGGCACATAATCCTGCCATAAATCTCGTCGCAACAAGGGTGCAGCCCAAAAAGCCAACCAACTCACAAACCCAAGCACCCCCAACTCTGCCCCTATCAGCAGAGGCACTACATGGACAATGCCACCATGAGGGTGCAAGGTTCGCACAGCAATTTCATACTGGCGTGGCCCCACCCCTAACCAAGGGTTTTGCCACATCAACTGCCAAGCCAATGGTGCATCTCGCAGCCGTTCTATAAAAGGAAGCATCTCAATAGCATTGGTTGGGCGTGAAAAACGGCTTACCAAAATATCACTAAATAGCATCACAAATAGCACCATGATGCCCACAATGATGCTCATGAACAGCAGTTGGCGACGTGAGAAAGACGGCCGTTGCCAGCGAGACGGCCGTTGCCACCACCACGCCCAACCATACACACCCGCACTCATCAGTAACGCCAACCAGGCCGAGCGTGATAGAGTAACTAACAAACCTGCCAAACCGCCTAGGCAAGCCAAGCCTACTGCCCAGCGTTGCCAGCCGCGCAACCAAGTTTGGCAAGGCCACAGCAGCAACAAACCAAGCAACAACTTCCACCCCAAACGATTGGGGTGGCTACTAATGCCATAGGCCCGCAGCCAGCGCACATCCCCATTCATCACAATACTAAATTCCGACGTATTTGTTGTCAGAGCAAATTCACCAAGCCCATACAATCCCGCACTGCGCTGAAAGACAAATTGATAAACGCCTACACCCGCCTGAAACAAGATGACGGCCATCAACACCCAGGCCAATCCCTGCCATACTTGAGGAATAACGATGAGATTAACGGCCGTCAAATACACAAGCCAAAACAGCCCCAACATCAAAAAAGCCATTAACTGCTGCTGGATGACAAGATTAGGAAAAGCAAGCAGCGAAACAACGAGCATCGGGTACGTCACACGGCTATCTCCCCAAGACCAGTGTGGCAAACAGCCCCACCACCAACTCAAAAGCAGCCCCAACCCAATAAGTGGTGGCAATAAAAAAAAAGGCCCAATTCGCCAATCCGCATCCAACCAGGGAATAGTCACCCCTGCCCAGGTAAACGGCCCCATCGCTAACCCATCTGAATGGCTAATGAAGGTTAAACCTGACAAAAGCAAAAACAGCCCATAAACAACCATAGGCAGCCAATCCAGGTTTTGTCGGGCAGAGAGAGTTTTGACTGTCATGATTTGGCAAGTTTAGCCGAATCATAACCACATACAAATAAGTGAGGGACTGGAGAATATCGAATCCGCCAGCCCCTAAACGCCAATCCCTTACACTCGTACAATATTGGGCAAAATTACTGGGCGGGACTGTGTTTTGTGATAGAAGAAGTTTTGTAAGGTCTCGCGCACGGTGTCATGGTGATTACGGCCGTTCTTCTTCAACTCCTGCTTCAACTCCATAACTGCGGCATCCATTAACCCACCCGACTGATCCATCCGCAAAAAGCCTCGACTAAAGAGGCGTGGTTCACCCACCAGCTTATGTTTTTTGTTGATGGGCACATAAACCACCACAAAGCCATCCTGTGCCAACCGCTCCCGGTCACGCATCACTAACTCACCAATTTCACCAACGAGATAGCCGTCCACATACACATCTTGCGCCGCAATTGCCTCCTCCAACCAGGCCTTTTCGCCATCTGTCGTCCAGGCAAAGCCATTTTGCAAGATAAACACATCTCCGGCTGCCAAACCCATCTCCTGGGCCAACCGGGCATGAAGGTGCAAATGACGCGCTTCGCCATGCACTGGAATCAGAAAGCGCGGCTTCACGGCTTCCAACATAATTTGCATATCCTCGCGGCTACCGTGCCCTGAGACGTGCACTGTGGCCAATGGCCCATAAATCACGTTGGCGCCCCGCGCAAACAGATTATTCAACATCCGGCCCACATCTTCCTCATTGCCCGGAATTGTGCCGCCAGAAATGATAATCGTATCATGTTCGTGTACCTGAATCTGGCGGTGTTCGCCCTTAGCCATACGGTTTAGGGCCGAACGCGGCTCACCTTGTGAACCTGTGGAGAGAATGACCAAGTTTTCATCAGCCACTTTATCTTTAATATCCACCAGCAGATTTTTGGGCACTTTCAGATAACCTAAGTCACGAGCTAATTCAGCATTTTGCTGCAAACTGCGACCAGTGAGAGCTACTTTACGGCCGTATTTTTCCGCCAATCGCATAATCTCTTGCAGCCGGGCTAACACTGAGGAGAAAGTAGCAATAATGATACGGCCATCTGCCTCCGCAAACAATTTATCTAATGTGTCAGCCACCAACTGTTCAGTTGGCGTGCGCCCCGGCCGATCCGCATTGGTGCTATCACCCAACATCACCAACACCCCATTGGGCGTTAGTTCTTTCAGTCGTGCTAAATCCGTAGTGCGACCGCCAGTTGGTGTCTCATCCAGCTTATAATCGCCCGTATGCACCACGGCTCCCACAGGTGTGTCAATAACCAAGCCAACGGCCGCTGGAATAGAGTGAGCCACGGCAAAGGGGCTAATGCGGAAAGGGCCTAAATGCAACGTTTGCGTATCATCAATCACTGCCAACGTGGCCCGCTCTAGCACGTGTGCCTCTTCCAACTGCCGCTCCACCATACCGACTGTCAAGGCCGTGCCATAAATTGGGGCGTTGACACGTTCCAACAAATAAGGTAAGCCACCAATATGGTCCTGATGGCCGTGCGTCAGCACAATGCCGCGCAAAGTCTCTTGATTCTCCACCACGTGGTCAAATTGGGGTAGCACCAAGTCAATGCCGTGCATATCACTTTCGGGGAACATAACCCCGCAATCTACAATTATTTGGTTACGGCCGTATTCCAACAGTGTCATGTTCTTGCCAATTTCCCCTAGGCCGCCCAAGGGAATGATTTTTAAATTTTTCGCCATAATATCGTTTTTGTTCTTTTCCTTTACCGCACACGCGGTAGTAATTAATGTCCTTTTGCAAACACAGTTTGCGTTATTTTCTTAAATGGAGCGTCTCACTCCTATCTTTTTTGGTATCCAAGCGCAGGCCACCAGCTTAACTGGAACATGCGAAATTAATTGTCAATCTTCACTGCTCATCTGTGGCTTGGGCTAATCAAATCAAGTTGGTTGAAGGCACATCGCATAGAATCAAGTGAAGAATAACACAAATGTACCAAAAAGTCATTAGCGAATTATTTTTGGTTAAGGCTTGACAAATCACACAAAAACTAATATTATTAGTCTTAAAAATTAATACAATTAGTCTTCAGGAGATAAATATGATGCAAAAATTCACTTCACCCAGACTATTCTTACATGGAGAAGGAACGGCCGTCTTCCTCACCAGCCTCATCTTTTACCACAGCCTCAACCTGTCCTGGCTCACCTTTTTCATCTTCTTGCTAACTCCCGATCTCATCATGCTTGCCTACCTCATCAACACCCGCGTTGGCAGCCTCACCTACAACATCATCCACACTTATGCCCTGCCTCTCAGCTTTGCTGCTCTTACCCTTCTCCTCGATTGGTCACTTGGCCTGCAAATCGCCCTTATCTGGACCGCTCATATCGGACTGGACAGAATGGTTGGCTATGGGCTGAAATATCCTAATGATTTCAAGCATACCCATTTGAATCAGGTCTAAGAGTGCCGTGATATGCCCTATCCCACCCAAATCACCCGCGATAGTATCATTCAAAAAGCCACCGAAATGGTTGAACAAGAAGGTGTTGAGCAACTATCATTAGGCAAATTGGCCAAGGCTTTAGGCGTAAAAGCCCCTTCGCTTTATCGTTATGTCAACAACAAGAATGCCTTGCTGCAAGCCGTCAATTTACAGACCGTCCAGAGGCTATTTGTAGCTTATGAACAGGCTTTAGCTGATGTGGAAGGGGAAGCGGGGGCGCGGTTAACGGTCATTCTCCAAGCCCACTGCGCTTTTGCCCTCAGCCATCCCCGCTGCTACATGCTAGCTCTGGCCAACCCCATTGATGCCCAACGCCCCGATGAAGCCATATTGACCCAAATGGTTCTGCCCATTCAAGCCATCACCGCCGAAATCACAGGCGAAGCGCACTCTTTGGCTGCCTTACGAGGGGCATTAGCCTTGGTGCACGGCTTCGTCATGCTGGAACTCAATAATCAACTACGACGCGGCGGCGACTTAATGGCCGATTTCGACCAAGCCATCACCGCCTACATTCGGGGCTGGCAGACGGTGAGCGGTGAGCCTTAATCGGTAATCGGACTACGGTTCACCAATTACCGATTATCTTCCTCCCCTAGTGGCATAATCGTCGCCTCATTTGTCTCTATAATCTCGGCCGTCAGCGTGGCATGAGACATTTCTTGCAAGGCTTGCTGAAAAGTGGGGAAACCCTCGACAGTAAGCTGTATGGTAACAGTGATGTCAGCAGCAAAATCTTCGTCGAGGATACGGCCGTCATGGGCCGCCACCAACAAACGAATCCGCTCCAAGTAGTTGTAGGGTATCGCCAACATTACCGTATGCGTGGGCACTTTCTCGGCGCGTGGCAGAACTGCTAGCACCGCTTTAGCCGCATCACCATAGGCCCGCACCAGCCCACCCGTCCCCAACTTCGTGCCACCAAAATAGCGCGTCACCACAAGCGCCAAGTCACCTAAGCCACTGCCTTGCAACACAGCCAAAATCGGCCGTCCCGCCGTCCCTGATGGCTCGCCATCATCGCTACAATGGGCAATCACGGACGGGCCAAAGCCCACTGAATAAGCAGGCACATTGTGCGAAGCATCACTAAATTCAGTCTTCACACGAGCAATAAATGCCTTGGCCTCGTCCACGCTAAAGACAGGTGCAGCCGTGGCAATAAACAGCGAATTCTTGACTTTTACCTCGGTACGGGCTTCGGCAGCGGGGATGGGATAACGTTTTACACTCATAGCGGGGTATTGTAACGGCCGTTCTCCC
Source organism: Promineifilaceae bacterium (SeqCode) (assembly GCA_965223555.1). Lineage (GTDB taxonomy): Bacteria > Chloroflexota > Anaerolineae > Promineifilales > Promineifilaceae > CBDCWU01. The sequence continues at coordinate 177,667 of CBDCWU010000004.1, read as the reverse complement.
CCCTGCCAATTCTCGATTTTGCCATAATAGCCAACATCTTGAAAACAGCCTAAACTGCGCTGCGGCCACTGTTTCACCAGGCAGCCTCTGGTCAATATGTCGGATTATGCTCTTTACCAGTATAAGCAACCGATAAGTTTCTTTGATAACCAGGTTGGCTAGCCTTAGAATCGGCCGTTATGGTCAAAAACTTCTGCCTGCTTGGTCTGCTTCTGCTGCTGATGGCCTGCCAGACTAGGCCCGTCCCTGCCCCCATCAGCACCCAGCCCCCACTGTCCCCATCACTACCAAGCCAGCCCCCTATTTCTACCGAAACGTACGAAACCTACTTACCCCTCACCAACAGCCATTCAGCCACGGCCACACCCACGCGGCTTCCGCCTACGTCCACACCTACACCTAGCTACCCCGTCTACACGGGTACGCCCCTAAAACGCAACGATGTGGGTGTACAAATCCACTTGCACCGCGAAGATGTGGCTCAGATTTTCAATCATTTGCAGGCTTTGAATGTTGGTTGGGTTAAAGTGCAAGTCTCGTGGAAGCTGTACCAACCTTACCCAGATAGCTATTCTGACGGGCGTTTTGTCGAATTGGATGCGCTGGTGGACACGGCCGTTTCCCATCATATCGCCGTCCTCCTCAGCGTGGCCAAAGCGCCCGAATGGAGCCGTCCCACTACCGAACTAGATGGGCCACCCACCGATTTCGCCTTGTACCAGGCCTTTATGAATCATCTCGCCAGCCGCTATCAGGGTCGGGTAGCAGCTTATGAATTGTGGAATGAAATGAATTTACAGCGAGAATGGAACGGCCGTCCCCTTGATGCGGCTGATTTTGTCACTCTAATCCGTTTGGGGGCTACTGGCGTGCGCCTGGCCGATCCGGCGGCCATCCTTATCAGCGGCGCACCCGCGCCGACCGGTATCAATGATGGCCAGACGGCCGTTGATGATCGCGTTTACTTTCGCCAGATGTTAGCTGCCGGTCTGTCTGAATTCGTTGATTTTATCGGTGTCCATCCCTACGGCTGGGCCAATCCCCCCGATACGACTTACGCACAGCCCGAAACGGCCGTTCCTAGTCACAATGACCATCCCAGCTTCTTCTTTCAGGATACTCTGTCTGATTATGCATCCCTCCTGGCCGACCATGATGCGGCTGACAAACCATTATGGGTAACAGAATTTGGGTGGGGCAGTTTTGACGGCTTTGGTTTTGACCCACCTACAGGTGCTGAATTCATGACGGCCGTAAGCGAATGGCAGCAGGCCCAATACACCCTACGCGCCTACGAAATCGCCCACGGTTGGCCCCAAATTGGCCCTATGATCCTATGGAATCTCAACTTTGGCCCTTTGCTGGGTGAAGATTATACCGAATCAGGTTACAGTCTACTGCGCCCTGATGGTTCACCACGCCCCGTTTATCTGGCTCTGCAAGCCATACCTAAAGAGTGACGTCATTCATTCACAGCCAAAAAACAGTCAAAGAACATACTTTTCTAATACCCAGGCTACTCCTTTGTCGTCATTACTGGACGCAATAATCGTGGCTGCCTGTTTGATGTCGATCGAACGCCTCACCAACCCGCACCACGAGTACTGCAAACTTTCCCGTCCGCCCCCGCACCCGATTCATCAGATCCATCATCCGCTTCATAAGGCCATATTTCTGAATAACGAGATCATTCACCCAGGCCATTTCCTGCTCCGCATAAACCTCCGCCTGCCCGGTTACCCAAGTACCCTTCGGTTCACCGCTGGCATCACTAGGCACCACCCGCACCTGCGCATTGTTACGGATTCGCTTGACTTTCCACGAATTGAGCGGTGTCCTCATGTACAAAACGCCTTCGTGAACCACAAACCACAAGGGCGTTTTCACACCGGCACCATTTTTCTTGAATGTTTCCAAATTTAGAAATTGATGTTTCGCAAACTGCTCAATCATATCTTGTAGGCCTTCTCCACCATTTGAGATAACTGTTCCCAGCTAAAATTTTCGGCCATATGGGCCATGGCCCCCATGGCCAACTGATGGCGTTCTTCGGGATTTCGCAATAGGCGAATAAGATCGGCCGTTATGCCACTCACATCGCCACTTTCACGCAATAAACCAGAACGGCCGTGTACCACATACTCGCCCACCTGCCCTACCGCCTCGGCCACCACTGGCACCCCTACCGTTAACATATCGGCTAGCTTCACCGGACATTTGGTACGATTCAACAGCGTATCATCCATCAAATAGAGACCAACATCGGCCGTTTGTAATACCCCTGCCAACTCAGCCAACGCCACCCAACCCGCATCCGTCACCGCCTCCAGCAAACCCGCGGCCCCCATCTGCCGCCGCAACTCCGCCGCATCCGCCTCATACAAGCCAGCCCCCACCGCTAAAATTTGCAAATTGGGAACGGCCGTCTTCACTCCCGCCAAAATCGCCACCAACCGCTCCCGATCAAACTCAAACAAGCGACTATACAGCAAAAGCGTCGGCCTCTCCCCTGCTCCCCTGCTCCCCTGCTCCCCTGCTCCCCTGCTCACCGCCGCCCCATTCGGCACATAAACCACCCGCTCTCGCGCCACGCCCAGCCCCCACACCAATGTCTGCAAAGCTCGACTCGCTACCGTCACCGCATGACAATGGCCCAACCCCCACTGCTCCTGCCAAGCAAAAAATCGCTTTTGCCCTGGCGAATAGGGGGCTAATTCATTCCAGCCACCCCATCCCTCCCAATCATCCGTATCCACCACCAAGCGCAGCTTGTGTCGCTGAAACTGCCACAACCACCAGGCCACCAAGCCACTATACGCTTTCGGCTTAAAACAGTGAACCACATCCGGCTGCCAAGCCAATGTCTCTCGAATCATTTGGCGCATAATCCCCAACACACCACCACCTAAAGGCACATAACGCATCTCCACCCTATCTTCCTGCCACCGCCTATCCGCCTCAGCCGGTGTTTGCCAAGGTGGCATGATAAGCTTGACCTGGTGACCACGCCCTACGAACGGCCGTGCCAACCCCAATGCCCGACTCTCCATTGTCTTATTGGGATGCAGGCCAAACGGCCCAATCATGGCAATTCGCATGAGGATTACAGTAAGCAGTAATCAGTATTCAGTAATCAGTCGTGCAGAACTGATTACTGACCACTGTATGCTGAACACTACCCCGCATCCAACCGCCACCCTAACACCACCAAATCAGCCTGTGCCATTACTTCGACGGGAACATCGGCTAAGGTCATGGCAGCCTCGACGGCTACAGTGCCATCAGGCAGGATGATTTCGCCAACCGCTTTGCCCAAACGGCCGCGCAGCCGCACAATCCGCCCCACAACTTTCAGTGGCGTTTCCGTCGGCACAGGGTGGCGATACTTCACTTCCAGCTTCACCGACATCATAAAATGGTGATGGTCTTCAATCATCGCCACCCGGCCAACCACTTCATCTAACATAGAAGCCAGCACCCCGCCATGAACCACACCCGGATAACCTTGATAATCCTCACTAACCTTATAGTCCGAGTAGACTTCATCCCGCCCATTGTCATAAAACCGCATGTACAATCCTTTTGGATTCTTACGGCCACAGACAAAGCAGTAATCAGAGTTTGGTTGTAGCTTCATGGTGTATTTTTTATAGTTGCAGACGCAAACGACCAGCCTGAATAGCTTCAAAGCCAAACATCATGCGCTCGCGCTTGAGAGCAGAGAGCGGAATCCATTCATATTGAGGATCGGCGGAAAGGCCAGAGAAGGTGGCAGTGGTAATTTGGGAGCGGGCTAGAGCATAGTAGAGGGTGGAGAGATGCCAGGCACGGCCTTTTTCATCTATGCGGTATTGGTCTTCCACAAACAGAAGCAGGCCTAAAGCGGGCATCATATCCGTGACCTGGCGAAAAGTATGGCGCACAACCTGAGTCGGCACCTCATGGCTCTGCAAAATACGCCCAGGAGGATACCACAGCTTTGTGTCGGGATGTTCCAACAGCACGACCTGTTGATTTTCTATAAAAATGCCATAAACAGCGGGACGAAAAGTAATCGCATCGGGGGCAACCACGACCGCATTGCCCGCCGCGTCGTAGCAACGCACCATGCTCATGTAGGAACAGCCAGAAGCTCCTCTTTCAAATCGTTCAATTGATCAGCCAGGGTTCCCAACACACCATTGACAAACCGGGGCGCACTGTCCGATCCATAGGTTTTGGCTAATTCAACAGCTTCATTAATAGCAACTTTAACGGGAGTTTGTTCTGAGACGAGAAATTCAAAAATGGCAATCCGCAAAATATTACGGTCAATAACGGCCATCTGATCCAGCGGCCATTCAGGAGCATAGCGGGCAATCAGCATATCAATATGAGACTGATAGTCAACCACACCTTGCACCAAACGCGCCGTAAACTCCATCCCGGCTCGCTCCATCGGGTTGTCCTCAATTCGCCGCTCCATCACCTCGAAGGGTTCATGTTCAGCTATATCATATTCGTAAAGAGTTTCCAGGACGACCCGCCGCGCCCGCCGTCTTGCTTTCATAACAACCTGTGTTTAAGGTGAGTCTCAGACTCGAAGGGCTTGCTCTTTGAATCTAGCAACACATCACCCTATTAAAACCCTTTGGGCTTCTCTGTTTAGGTGCTTTTTGTCTGTGCATAACTCACATCTTCCACATGTACATTCACCGCTGCCACTGGGATACCAACCATTGTATCTACAGCCTCCATAATGGCTTGCTGCAAAGCTTTGCTAGTCTCCATAATGTTCACGTGCGGCTCCATTATAACGTAAATATCAAATTTTACCCTATTTTCCACCAAATCGAGCACAATGCCATCCTGATGAGTATGAACTGTACGCTTAAATAGCCAACCACGCTCCGTAGGCACAGATGATGCCAGCTTTAAAACACCGTCTATCCGCAGGGCTGCATAATAAGCAATTGTTGCCAGAACTTCAGGAGCTACTTCGATACGGCCGTTACTCTCATGGACTTCTTCACTCATAATGTTTACAGAACTTACACTCTAATTTCAGGTTGCCAATCCGCCATCTACTTGAATCACTTCACCAGTGATATAGGCTGCTTTATCAGATGCTAGAAAAGATACCAGGTAAGCCACTTCCGGCAATTCACCCCAACGAGCCAGCGGAATCAATTTCATCATTGCATCCTTTTGGTCATCAGCCAAAACGGCCGTTAATGCCGTTGGGAAAAAACCTGGCGCTACCGCATTAACCGTAATTTGCCGCGATCCCACTTCCTTTGCCAAGGATTTGGTAAAGCCAATAATGCCTGCCTTAGAAGCCGCATAATTTGTCTGTCCGCCCTGCCCCACCAAGCCTACAATGGACGAAATATTAATAATACGCCCCCCTTGTTTACGCCGCAGCATTGGCCGCACGGCCGCTTTACAGCAGTTAAAAACGCTCTTCAAATTCGTCGCCAACACCGTATCCCAATCAGCCTCTTTCATCGTCATCAGCAGCGTATCATGTGTTGTGCCCGCATTGTTCACCAAAATATCCAAATGACCGTAGGTATCAATCGCTGTCTTAATCAGCGTTTGCGCTTGTCCAAAATCACCCACATCAGCCTGCACAGCCATGGCTTCACTTCCACCTGCCTGAATCGCCTGCACTACTGCCTCAGCTGCATCTGCGCTAGCCACATAATTAACAACTACTTTAGCTCCATTCGCTGCCAAATCCTCCGCAATTGCCCGACCAATCCCCCGTGAAGCACCTGTCACTACTGCAACTTTTCCTTCTAACAAAATGTTTTCTCCCAGATAACTATCCACTCTCTACTCGTACTCGCTACCGCCAGTTAGCGACCTTCACCCGTTTCGCCTTGCGATCAATCCGCTTCATCAGGCCTAGCAAAACATTGCCCGACCCCACTTCCACAAAAGTATCCACACCTTGCGCCAGCAAATAACGCATTGAATCTGTCCAAGCCACGGCCGATGTCAACTGTGCTTTTAACTCGGCACGGATATCGTCTGGAGTGGTTAACGGCCGTGCCAACACATTACCAATAATTGGTACTTGGGGCGGGGCGATAGGAATCTCTGCCATCACCTCTGCAAAAGCAGCCGACGCCGATGCCATCAAAGCCGAATGAGCCGCAATGCTGATGGGCAACTTCACCACCTTGCGTGCGCCTGCCTCTTGGGCCAGCATCATCGCCTTATCCAAAGCTTCTGCATCTCCAGAAATCACAATTTGACCAGGGCAGTTATCATTGGCTAGTTGAATCGGCCGTCCTACAGTCGCACTCGCCTCAGCACAGATTGCCTGCGCCGCAGCTACATCCAGGGCTAGAATGGCGGCCATTGCACCCGGTTCACGTTCCCCCGCATCCTTCATCAATTCACCACGCCGCCGTACCAGCTTCAGCCCATCCCCAAATGTCAGGCTGCCTGCGGCCACCAGTGCCGACAACTCACCCAAGCTGTGACCCGCCACGAAAGACGGCCGTTCCCATCCCCGCGCCTCCATCGTGCGTAACATCGCCACACTCGTCACAAACAGAGCTGGCTGCTGATTCACAGTATCTGTCAGCTCTTCTATTGGTCCCTCAAAACAAAGCTTCGAGAGAGCAAAGCCAAGCTGTTCATCTGCTTGATCAAAAACAGCATGTGCTTCTGTGGAGGATTCATACAAATCCTGTCCCATACCCACATGCTGTGATCCCTGTCCAGGAAAAAGAAAAGCCGTACTCATTTGGTAATTGGAAAATGATAATTGAATATACAGAAGCGTTCGAGCATTCAATAACTCAATTACAAAAAAGGCCGTCTAAGCGGCCTTATTCACGACTATCCGGTAAAACCTGAATTCCTTTGTATGTGCCACAGTTGAGGCAGACATGATGCGAACGGTGCATTTGTCCACATTCGGGACATGGCACTAAATGAAATGGTGTTAGGGCATCATGTGTTCGCCGTTTATCGCGGCGTGTTTTTGATATTTTACGTTTTGGTAGAGCACCCATGATTTACATCCTCTCAGCATAAATTAAATGTTTGATGGTTTGTTTTATTGCCTTTTAAGAATTAAGCCACCAAACCTGTGGTATTATAGCTTTCTGTTTTTAGATTATAATCGTGACCCACTGATTGCATCCAAACAAAAAATAAGCGGCTTTGCGCCGCGAGGCATAATTATAACCCTGCCCAATTTGCTGTCAAGGACGAAAGGCCGACGGCCGACGCTAGTGGTGCGCCAAACACCTATTGACGGATAAGACAGCGCGGCGCACCTTGCCGAAGCTACCGCTTCTGGGGGAGGTAACGCTCACCGCCCTTAAACAAGTAACACTAGTTGTCTTACAAGAAGTAGGTCGCCAAACAGTAGTAAGCACCTTGAAAACTTGGGAGAGTCCTTATCCAGAACCGACGCTTACCTGTGGTTGTGGGGACAAAGCAAGATAAATTCGTCGCCGACTGGCCTGTTTGCACACGATATTCAGCAAGTTCGTGGTCTGTCAGTTCTGGCGTACAAGTTGGTCTGTTATACGTGCAGCTCGCACGACGGATTTCACATCATGCACACGGACAATGTCTGCCCCCCGATCAATTCCAATAATAATGGTGGCTACTGTTCCTTCCATTCGTTCTTCGGGGGGCAGGTCAAGGATGCGGCCGATGAAGCCTTTGCGGGATGTGCCTAACAGGATAGGGTAGCCTAATGCTTTAAGTTGATCGAGGTGATTGATGAGATGTAAGTTCTGCGCCATATTTTTGCCGAAACCAACCCCGGGATCGACAATGATTTGAGCGGGTTGCACACCATTGCTTAGGGCTAAGTTGATGCTAATTTCTAATTCATGACGTACATCAGACAGGAGATCAGAGTATTCGTATGGGGGTAGATAGGGGCTTAGTTGGGCGGCTTCAACGGCCGTTCTGGGTGGGATACGATTGTGCATGAGGACTACAGGGCAGCCCATTTCCGCCACAAGTTTAGGCATAGCGGGATCCATGCGCAGTCCCCAAACGTCATTAACCCAGCTGGCGCCAGCTGCTAAGGCTGCCTCGGCTACCTCTGCCCAATAGGTGTCAATGGAAATAGGTAGCTCGACAGCTTGACGAACAGCTTTTAGAACTGGCAGAATCCGCCCCCGCTCGGCCTCTAGCGAAATTGGTGTGCTACCAGGGCGTGTACTTTGGCCACCAATGTCTAGAATGTCGGCTCCAGCGGCAGCAAAGGCTTGGGCTTGAGCCACGGCAGCAGCAACAACATCACTCCGGGTAAGTAGACCGTCACCGGAGAAGCTGTCGGGTGTGGCATTGAGAATGCCCATAACGTAGGTGCGTTCTCCCCAGGCAAAGCTCATGGCATCTCCTCAAATAGTGGTTGGGGCAGTTTGTGAACGGCCGTTCCCCCAACTTCCACCAACATTTGAGCAACAGTCAATCCAGTTTGTGGGTGGCAAAAATGGGGGGCCAGATCAGCTAAAGGAGCCAGGACAAAAGCGCGTTCGGCTACGTGAGCATGGGGGATTGTCAATGTCTTTTCAGTCACAATCTGGTCATTATAAAAGAGGATGTCGATATCTATTAGACGCGCGCCCCAGCGTATATTTGGCTGCCGCCCCAGTTCGATTTCTATTTGCTTGATTTCTGTTAGCAAAGGTAAGGGCTTTAGGAGAGTGGTTGCTGAGAGGCAGAGATTGAGGAAATCTGGTTGAGCTTCTAAACCCCAGGGGGTGGTTTGGTAGATGGGAGAAATGGTTTCAATCAACATCAAATCTGCCAAAGCTCTAACAGCACGTCGCAAATTGGCCTGGCGATCTCCCAGATTGCTACCTAAGCCTAAAAAGAGTTGATGTGTGGGTTTTGTAATTGGCAAAGGGTCGTCTATTCCTTCGTAATTATTCTTGTGACTATTCATCCGACTAGATGATACATTGAATCTAGTAGATTGCGAGTGCGCGAGTGCGCGAGGCTTATACCGTTCATTTATAAGGCCTAAATCTGCGATTGATGATCACGATCACAGTTCCGCATCATACTCTCTAATTCCCACCCTCCCTGCTATAATCACCCGCTATGAGCCATGAATTAGCGGCAAAAAGGGTAGTCGTCATTGGCGGTGGACCAGCAGGCTTGATGGCGGCCGAGGTATTGAGCCAAGCTGGGATGCAGGTGCATCTCTATGATGCCATGCCCTCCGTTGGGCGCAAATTTCTGTTGGCAGGTCGAGGTGGCCTCAACCTGACACACTCAGAGACATTCGATGCTTTTGCCAATCGTTATGGGGCAAGACGGCCGTTTATCGAACCCTTCCTCCAGCAATTCAGCCCTGAAAATCTGCGCCAATGGGTACATGAACTGGGTTTTGAAACCTTCATCGGCTCTTCTGGACGCATCTTCCCCACTACCATGAAAACCTCACCCCTGCTGCGTGCTTGGCTGCAACGGCTGCATACCACAGGTGTCATCTTCCATTTGCGCCACCGCTGGCTGGGTTGGACTGAGGCAGGTGCATTACGATTTGCTACCCCAACTGGGGAGCAATTAGTGATGGCTAATGCCACCATTCTAGCACTCGGCGGTGGCAGTTGGCCGCGACTTGGTTCCGATGGAACTTGGGTGTCGCTTTTGAATCAGCGCGGCATTCCAGTTAACCGTTTGCAACCAAGTAACTGTGGGTTTAATGTGGCCTGGACGGAACATTTTCGAAGCCGTTTTGCTGGCGCACCAGTCAAAGCAGTTGTCCTCACCTTTGCGCGCGATCAAGTAACGCTATTTCAGCAACGCGGCGAATTTGTTATTACTCAAAATGGTGTGGAAGGCAGTCTAATTTATGCTGTATCGGCCCAAGTTCGGAAGGAAATTTATAGGGAGGGAACGGCCGTTATCCATCTCGATCTTGCTCCCGACCAAACCACACCCCAATTACACTACAAATTAGCCACACCGCGTGGCTCCCGCTCCCTGGCCAATCACCTACGCCGGGCGGGCCTGCGCGGTGTAAAAGCTGGCTTGCTACGTGAGCGTCTTTCTGCTGTCCAAATGGCTGATCCAACACAATTAACAACTACCATTAAATCCCTGCCTTTGATATTGTTATCGCCACGCCCCCTGGCCGAAGCGATCAGCAGTGCCGGTGGCGTTTTGTTCGAGGCCTTGGACGGCCGATTAATGGTGCGAGACCATCCTGGTGTTTTCTGTGCAGGGGAAATGCTTGATTGGGAAGCACCTACCGGCGGCTACTTGCTCACAGCCTGCTTGGCCACCGGGCGAGCGGCCGGGCAAGGGGCACTAGAATGGCTGAGGTCTCACACATGACGTATATCATAAACGGCAAATAACTGTCCTGAGCCGTCCAGGCCATGAGGATCGTGATAGAGGGTATGAGTGGTGAGAGAAACGGCCGTATCCAATAGCCCCCCTTCCACAATAGACGCATAGAGTGCGCCGCCCAAAATACGATTCGCCACCGTCAAATAAAGTCGATCCAAAACACCGCCACTCAGCAGTAGGTGCAAAATCTTAGGCCCAGCCGCCGAATAAACCATCCGGTAGCCCATCGCCGTCAGTTGATGCACCATCTGCTCACCAGCCACACTTTTGTCACCAGCCACCATGACCTGCCCAGCCCGTGCCTCAATATCACGCACCCGCTGGGGATTCGGATCGGCCGTTGTAAAGACGATCACCTTACGACCACCAGCAGTTAACACAGGTGGAATAGGGAAATTCAAGCTGCTGCTGAGAATGGCAATATCTGGTTGCCTGCGCAAACCCTGCTCTTGCCGCCAGCCCCGCAAATCAGCAAAGCGGGGATCATCTGTTTGTAAAATTTCCTGCGCCCGGCCATCTGCCCAATCACGCAGATAACGGCCGCTGCTAATAATCACATCTGCCTGTGCTGCCAACTCTTGAAAAAGGCGCCAATCCCGCTCATTCGCAATCTGTTTGGGCACAGTTAGCCCGGGTTTGGTAGGATGAGGAATAGCAATACGGCCGTCCAAACTCATCACAAAATTAGCATAGACAAAGGCCCGCTCAGACACTACCCGATATTGGCGCAAATTATGGGAGAGATAAAGATTGGTTAACGGCCGTTCTTGGTTCGGTAATGGATACAGTTGCCAGACAGGTTTCGTCATGATGGGACGCCTCAGATAATAGACCATATTCGGAAACAAAATTTAGAGCAAAACTTACATAACAAAGAAAATCATCCTGCAAATCCTATTGATCCCATAATTTTGATTTCCCTCCGGGCTACTGGTATTATTGTAGTGGCATTCTCACCTAAGTAATAGTGTAATTTTGATATGAATCAGCATAATGTACTAATTACGCTACATTAAAATGTGTACGTCTGGCACAGATAGATTATAATGGTGCAACTTATTTTGACACTTGCTCATGAACATATACAATTTTGGAGATATGTTCGAGCTTAATCGGGCGCAAGCACCATTTGCCACAAGACAATGTAATTGTCGGAGGAAAACATGAGTGAAAGCGAATCAGGATTGTATTATCCCAATAGATGGCCCCGCATCATAATGATTTCCACTGAAGAAATCATTGGGGAAAAGGGGGTAGCTGCCTTGCTAAATTTGGCTGGCCTGCCTCAATATATTCGGAACTATCCACCGGATAATATGAAAAAAGAGTTTCCCTTTGAGCATGTGGGCAAACTACAGCAAGCTTTTTGGGATATGTATGGACCACGTGGGGCACGGGTATTTGCTACTCGTGCTGGAGCTAAAACGTTTAACGACGGGCTGGAAAGCTTCGGGGCTGTAGCCCAAGCGGCTCGGGCTGCTATGCGGATTGGCTCTTTGGAAAAACGTATTTCCATTGGTCTCAACTTTTTCGCCAAGTTCTTTAATACCGTAAGTGATCAAAAAGTCCGCGTAGACGAAACAGATGAAGAGTGGACTTGGACAATTGAAAAGTGTCCCATGTGCACAGGACGTACTGCTGGGGAACCTGTATGCCATTTGGCAGTAGGTGTGTTACAGGCTGCTCTGGAAAATTTCGCAGACAAAGATCGACGTTACAGCGTCAAACCCACCCACTGTATTGCCATGGGCAATGACGAAGGTGTGATCGTTGTGGATAAGAAATTCCTCTAATAATAATAAAAATAGTCAATAGAAAGTTTAAAAAGACCTCCTAGTTGGAGGTCTTTTTTTATGACTGCGTCAGCTTTCCGTCATCTTTGCGTGGTAATTGCGTTCAGAACATTAGGCCATTTTCCCTTACACTATTCTTAACCCCCAAATTCGTTGGGATGTAAACTATAAAGAGACTAGGAACTAGAGGCTGGAGGCTTTTCTTCTCTAATCTCCAACCTCCAGACGACAGGAGCAGCCGTGTATCAAGAGCAAACCACCAAAGTCACCCTACCCGTACAATATCACCCTGCTGTAACCCAGCCACCTCGTAAAAAACGGGGTTGTTTGGGCTGTATCGGCCGTTTATTCTTCACCACACTTCTTTTGGTGGCTATCATCGTCTTCGCAGGCACCGCCATCATCAGTGCCCTAGTCTACTCCAATCTCTCCCGCGAAATTGAAGATGGGATCGCCAAGCTAGACAGTGCTTATGAGCGAGAGACATTTGAAACCACTCGCATTTTAGACCGCAACGGCAACCTCCTCTGGGAAATCTTTGGCGAGGGCAAGCGCACCAAAGTGACCATTGACCAGATTCCGTCCCACCTCATTCAAGCCACGGTGGCCGTGGAAGATGACACTTTCTACGAAAACATCGGTTTAGATGCCCCTTCTCTAGTCGCTGCCCTCATTGCCAACTTTCGTAATCCCGATGAACGGCCGATTGGCGGCAGCACCATTACCCAACAAATTGTCCGCCACATCGCCTTCGACTTTGAAGAGCGTACGGCCGTTTCCTACACCCGTAAAGCCAAAGAAGCCTTCCTGGCCTGGATCATGAACCGCAAATTCAGCAAAGACGAGGTCATGGCCCTCTATCTCAACGAAATCTACTATGGCAATCTCGCCTACGGCATAGAAGCCGCCGCCCAAACCTACTTCGCTAAAGCCGCCGCCGATCTAAGCCTAGCTGAGGCCGCCCTGCTGGCTAGCTTGCCCCAAAGCCCCGTCGAACTCGATCCCCTCACCAACTTAGAAGCCGCCAAAGAACGGCAGTGGCTCGTCCTCAACCTCATGGTCAGCGAAGGCTACGCCACCACTGCCGAGATAAACGACGCCTACCATGAACCACTCACCTTTGCCCAGCAAGAAGTGAGCCTAGTTGCCCCTCACTTCGCCGTCTATGTGCGCCAACTGCTAAAAGACCAATTTGGGGCAGACATGGTTGCCAACGGCGGCTTGCGCGTCACCACCTCACTCGATCTCGATTATCAAAAGCTGGCCGAACAGATGGCACAGCAGCATGTGGCCGGCATTGACCCCGCCCACAACTTGACCAACGCCGCCCTGGTTGCCCTCAAACCGGGCACGGGTGAGATTTTGGCTATGCTGGGCAGCGTGGATTATCATAACGAAGCTATAGACGGCCGTGTCAATGTCACCCTCTCGCCCCAACAGCCAGGCAGCAGTATCAAACCCCTCACCTATGCTGCCGCTCTCTCGCCCACGCCCGACGGCCAACCCGCCTGGAATGTGGCTGATATCGTTTGGGACGTGCCTGTAGATTATCCTCAATTTAATGGAACTACCTATGCGCCAGTTAATTATGACGGCCGTTTCCATGGCCCCATTCGCCTGCGCACTGCCCTCGCCAACAGCTACAACATCCCCGCCGTGCTGCTGCTGCAAAACATCGGTGTGCCTCAATTCATCGAATTCACACGCCAACTGGGCATCGAAAGTTTCAACAATGACCCCGCCACCTATGGCCTTTCCCTCACTTTGGGCGGTGGTGAACTGACCCCCTTAGAATTAGCCAGCGCCTATGCCGTTTTGGCCAATGGCGGCTATCGTGTTCCGCCTGCCGCCATCCTGCGTGTACAAAAAAGCGATGGCGAACTGCTTTATGAGTATGAGCCACCCACCGCTACTCCCGTCGTTGACCCCCGCGTGGCCTACCTCATCAGCGATATTTTGGACGATGATGCCGCTCGTGTACCCGCGATGGGGCGCAATAACCCCCTACACTTGCCCTTCCCCGCCGCCGCCAAAACGGGCACAACCAATGATTTTCGTGACAATTGGACAATGGGCTACACGCCCGGTCTGGTGGTAGGCGTATGGACAGGCAACACAGACAACAGCGAGATGATCAACATCAGTGGCCTCACCGGAGCCGCCCCGCTCTGGGCCGACTTTATGCAGGCTGTTTATGGTAATTATGAACTGTTGGAAGTATTAGCCCTCAATGGTAGCCCGGCTGCCACCGAATTTGTGCAGCCTGATGGTCTAGAGAAACGGCCGATCTGCCAAATTGCTTCTGTCACCGTCGGTGCCACCGACTGTACGCTCTCTGGTCAGGAATGGTTTTTAGTCACAAGCGAAACGGCCAACAGCCAACCCACTGCGGCTGGCGATGTGGTGCAATGGGAGGAATTAGAAACGGCCGTGCTACGCGCCCCCGCCCTGCCCCTGCCCGCCTTACCCGTTGACCTCAGCAATCCCGAAACCAACGACCCCGATGCCCTACCCCCTCCCCTCTTTTGCCACTTCCCACAAGGCTTCGACAACCTGCTGCTGCCCCCCGAAGCCGCCGCCTACATCTTCCTTAGCCCACCCCGCAACAGCGAAAGCCTCAAAGGGGCCCATGAGTGGGCCCAGGCCCACAACCTGTCCCTACTGCCCGCCCACCTCTGCAACGATGAACTGATGGCCTTGGCTGCCGACCCCAACCGCCCCGCCGTCTACCGTATTACCAGTCCCCAATCGGGTGACAGCGTGCAAGGCATCTTGCCCATCGAAGGCGTGGCCCAATTCGACCCCAATGTGGTGCAATTCTACAAGATCGAGCTAGGCATTCCCGAGGGCGATAATGTCAACTGGCTCACCTTAGGCGACACCCATAATGTGCCCGTCAACAACGGCACCCTAGAAATGTTACACGCCGATGCCTTGCCCCCTGGCTCCTACTTCCTACGCCTCATCGTCGTCAAAGACAGCAACTACGTGGGCGAGCCACACACCATCTCTATCACGATTGAGTCTTAGGGGCGGGAGGGCGCATCGCAGTCTTCTTGCTAGCAAACGGGCATCTCTCTGCGCCCTCTCGCCCGGCTCCACGCAAAATTCGCCCTTGCCACCAGTCGCTTGCTCCTTTATAATGACCACTACATTTCAATCTTGACAATGCGTCGATTGGGACGAGTAACAGTTGATGGCACAGCAGAGAGTGATTGACCAGGGCTGAAAGTCAATACAGTGACCACAGTTGTGAAAACCCCCCAAGAGTGATTTTCTGAACGGGTAACTGAGTAAGAGAATCCGGGTGGCTCCGTTAACGGCCGTCAATGAGAGTAATCAGTAACCAGTAACCAGTAATCAGTGAACTCTCAGACTGATAACTGAATACCAATAACCGATTATTGAAATTGGGTGGAACCGCGATGCCATCGCCCCAATCAGGGTGATGGCTTTTTATTTGGGAGATTAGAGTTATATCGCTTAAATTCTCCAATCTCTAATTCCGGAGGTCGTATGTCCGACAATGGTGTTCCTTATGCGGAATCCAAATTATACAAAATACGCCACTCGGCGGCGCATGTGATGGCTGAAGCCGTGCTGGCCCATTTTCCCGAGGCCAAGCTGGCCATCGGGCCGCCCATCGAAGATGGTTACTATTACGACTTCGACTTAGGCCTGGATGATAGAGGCAAGCCTAAGACTTTCTCGCCTGAAGATTTAGAGGCCATCGAAGCCACCATGAAAAAACTGCTCAAGAAAAATGCCAAATTTGAGCAGTCAACGATGACTATAGAGGAAGCCAAAAAGCATTTTGCGGGCGAACCCTATAAGCTGGAACTCATTGATGAACTTGCGGCAGGCAAGGTGGACGAAAATGGCAATCCCTTGAGCAAACCCATCAGCGAAGTAGGCATTTATCAGCAACGTGACTTTGTGGATTTGTGTCGCGGCCCTCATGTGGGTTATACCAAACAGGTGAAGGCCAATGCCGTCAAGCTGCTCCGCTCCGGTGGGGCTTATTGGCGTGGCGATGAAAAACGGCCGCAATTACAACGCATCTATGGCACAGCTTGGCACAATAGAACGGAACTGGACGAATATCTAGCTCGTCTGGAAGAGGCCAAAATGCGGGATCATCGTCGTTTGGGCAAACAGTTGGGCCTGTTTCACATTTCACCGTTGGTTGGTTCAGGTCTGCCTTTGTGGTTGCCCAATGGCACTATTTTGCGCGAGGAGTTAGAGAAATTCTTGCGCCAGGCGCAGTTAGAACGAGGCTATTTGCCCGTCATGACACCCCATATTGGCAAGCTCGACCTCTATATCACCAGCGGCCACTATCCCTACTACAGCGATAGTCAGTACACGCCCATTGATGTGGACGATGAAAAGTTCATGCTGAAACCAATGAACTGTCCCCATCACATCGAAATCTACAAAAGCGAAGCCCGCAGCTACCGCGATTTGCCTCTACGCCTGGCCGAGTTTGGCACGGTCTACCGCTATGAGCAGAGCGGTGAGCTAAACGGTCTGACGCGGGTGCGAGGCTTCACGGTGGATGATTCTCACCTCTTTGTGGCTCCCGATCAGCTAGAAGAAGAGTTCATTGGCGTGGTGGAGCTGATTCAGCATGTCTTTAACACGATGGGCTTTAGCGATTTCCGTGCCCGCTTGGGGACGAATGATGCCAATAATGACAAGTATGCGGGTGATCCCATCATTTGGGAACAAGGTATTCAGGCCATCAAAAAAGCGGCCGATAAAGTGGGCATGAATTACACGGTGGAAGAAGGGGAAGCGGCCTTTTATGGTCCCAAGCTAGATTTTATCTTCCGTGATGTCTTGAAACGGGAGTGGCAGTTGGGCACGGTGCAGGTGGACTTTGTGCTGCCAGAACGTTTTGGTTTGGAATACACAGGCACGGATGGCGAACGCCATCGGCCAGTAATGATTCACCGCGCTCCTTTTGGCAGTATGGAACGCTTTGTGGGCATTTTGATTGAGCATTTTAATGGGGCTTTTCCGCTGTGGCTATCGCCGGTGCAGGTGATGATGGTTCCCATTGCGGATCGCCATATTGCCTATGCTCGGCAGGTGGCAGCTAAACTGCGGGCTGCGGGGCTGCGAGTGGCCGTAGATGAGGGTAGTGAGCGTATGAATAAGAAGATTCTCAACGCGCAGATGCAGAAGATTCCTTATATGCTGGTGGTGGGCGACAAGGAAGCGGAGGCTGGCGCGGTAGCAGTACGAACCCGCCATAATGAGAATCGAGGAGCAGTGCCGATGGCTGAGTTTACAGCCGCCGCGACTACCCTTATCACTACCAAGTCCATGGCGTTATGAACGGCCGTTCAGTGAACAGTAAGTAGTAAACAGAAGGCCGTTCGCAAGAGCGGTCTTTTTGTTTTTAGGAGAACATCATGTCCGAAAAACACGACGATTTATACCATATCCGTCACACGGCGGCGCATCTGTTGGCGCAGGCTGTTTTGGATTTTTATCCGGAAGCGAAGTTGGGCATTGGTCCACCGATTGATGATGGTTTTTATTATGATTTTGATTTAGGGGTGGCTAAAAACGGCCGTTCCCGTACCTTCTCCCCCGACGATCTGCCCAAACTAGAAAAACGAATGCGTCAGATCATCGCGGGCAAACATCCACTACTGTATCAAGAGGTGAGTGCCAACGAAGCGCGGCAGCGTTTTGCTGGCCAACCCTATAAATTGGAGCTGATTGAGGCGCTGGCAGCAGGCCAGATAGACGAATATGGCAATGAAGTCGATGAGCCAGTGGCTATCAGCACGTACAAACAGGATAGCTTTGAGGATTTGTGCCGGGGGCCACATGTGGCTGACACGAGCCAAATTCCCGTACAGGGCTTGAAGCTGATGAGTATCGCTGGGGCCTATTGGCGTGGTGATGAAAAACGGCCGATGCTGCAACGCATCTACGGCACGGCCTGGCGCAACAAAAAAGAACTCAAGCAACATCTGCAGATGCTGGAAGAAGCCAAAAAGCGCGACCACCGTAAATTGGGCCGCGAATTGGAGATTTTCATCCTGGATGAAGATGTGGGTCCGGGGCTGCCTCTGTGGTTACCCAACGGCAACATCATGCGTGAGGAGTTGGAAAAGCTGGCCAAAGAGGTTGAGTCCCGCGCCGGTTATGTGCGGGTGGCCACGCCCCACATCGCCAAAGAGGAATTGTACATCAAGAGTGGTCATCTCGATTTCTACCTGGAGGATATGTACGCGCCCAGTGAAAGCGGCGGCACACGCTACTATCTCAAACCCATGAACTGCCCCTTCCATCACAAAATCTTTGGTAGCAAGCCGCGTAGTTACCGTGATTTGCCCCTGCGCCTGACGGAGTATGGCATGGTGTATCGTTATGAACAGAGCGGGACGCTCTTTGGGCTGCTGCGGGTGCGGGCAGCACAACAAAATGATGCCCATATTTACTGCTCAGAAAGCCAGTTTGAGCAAGAGTTTATGGCAGTGGTTGATCTCTATCACTACTACTTTGACCTCTTTGGCATCGAGAAGTATGTGATGCGCTTTAGCAAACACAGCCCCAAGAAATTGGGCATCAAGTATATTGATAATCCGCGTCTGTGGCAGAAAACGGAACGGATGGTGCGCGAGGCCATGGTGAAGGGCACCATCCCCTTTGTTGAGGAAGAGGATGAGGCGGCTTTTTATGGGCCGAAGGTTGATGTACAGATTTGGAGTGCGATCGGCCGTGAGTTTTCGCTGGCTACGAATCAGGTCGACTTTGCCCAACCGCTGCGGCTAGGGTTGACGTATACGGATGAGGGCGGGCAGGAACAAACACCGCTCTGCATCCATCGTGCCCCGTTGGGCAGCCATGAGCGGTTTATTGGCTTTTTAATTGAACATTATGCGGGCAATTTCCCGGTATGGCTGGCCCCAGAACAGGTACGGGTGATTCCCATTACGGACAGCCATAATGCCTATGCGGCTAACCTGGCTGAAAGTCTGCAAGATGCGGAGATTCGGGCCCAGGCTGATCTGAGTAGCAATCGAATGCAGGCTAAAATCCGCCAAGCCCAGGCCATGAAAGTGCCCTACATGCTCATCGTAGGCGATGAAGAGGTACAAAACGGCACAGTATCCATACGTAAGCGGGATGGCTCGCGACAAAACAATTTGCCACTGGTTAGCTTTATGGCTGAGGTGAAGGAGAAGGTGTTGGTGAGAACAGAGACACTCTAAACGGCAATGACTATGGCCAAGCGAGAAACAAGGATAACTTTTTTCCTCCGTGTTATCGGCGTGATCAGTGTCGCTCCCATATTTGTGAGAGCTGCACAATTACTCTTCTTGGGCGGAACGGCTCTTGTACAGGAGGCTACCCCTGACGGAGCTGCTTCATCGGTAGCCAGAGCCGTGCGTGAGCCTCTTTTCGTGGCGCTTCTCCCCTTTATCTTTTCCTTGATAGTGCTAATAGGGTTTGCCCAAAAACGGCCGTCTTGGTTGTGGTTGGGGGGGATTGGGCTTGTTGTCACTGGGGTTATGCTACTATTTAGTCTGGGGATATATATCTCCCTGGTGGGGCTGTTTGTCTTACTGTTGACGGCCGTTCTTTCCAAATTTACTGCCTATCAAGCATAGATTGCGAGACAAATGATTTATTGTGTTGGCAGGATTTTAGGCAGGTTGCAAAAAGCATGAATAGACGTTCCGGGCGCGAATATGGGATATACTGACGAAAATATAGTGCAAGGAGCGCAAAATGAAAGTAACGTATAGCAAAAGTTTGGCCACCTTATATCTATTTCTCACAATGATTGTAGGCACATTATGGGTGGTCCGCGCCGAAACCGAAGGGGGCGGTTCCCTATCGCCTTACATTATCACCGACAAGCTGCTGGCTTCAGATGGCGACTCTAGCGAGGAGTTTGGCTACGCTTTGGCCCTCAGCCCCGATGAGCAGGTGATGGTGATAGGGGCGCGTTTGGCCGATATTGGCAGCAATGCTAATCAGGGGCAAGTCTATGTCTATAAATGGGACGGTGAGCAGTGGCAAGAAGCACAGACGCTGGCAGCCAACGATGGCGCAGCCGAAGATGAGTTTGGCCTAGCAGTGGATATTGCTGCTGATTACACCATTATTGTGGGTGCGCCAGATGCTGACGAAGGTAGTCATTCTAATATTGGGGCAGCTTACGTCTTTGTTCACGATGGCACGAATTGGTCACAGCAAGCCAAACTACCTATCTCGGATGCTGATGAATTTTCACATGATAATCGAGGAACGGCCGTTGCCATTGCCAGTAATGGCGACACAGCCTTTGTTGGCGCACCTGGTGTTAATGTTGGCCCAAATGGGCCAGGCACTACCTATGTTCTCAGCCGCAGCGGCAGCAACTGGACCCAAACGCAAAAGATCGTTGGTCAGATTGGAGGACGGGCTGGGGCAGGTAAAGCTATTCATCTGAGCCAGGATAACAATACCTTATTTGTAGCTGGCGTGTACGCACCCAGTGGCCCAATTATTACCTATGGCATTGTGCATGTGTATGAGAAAGATAGTGGGAATTGGACACATATGGCTGAATTAATCCCTTCTGACAGCCAGGAGTTCGACGATTTCGGAGCGGCAATGACGACGAGTGGTGATGATCAAACCTTGCTCATCGGTGCTTTTGGCGAAAATCAGGCCTTTGTCTTTACAGGATCGGGCAGTAGTTGGAGTGAGCGTACTGTCCTGATAAAGCCAGACTCTTTTGGCCATTTCGGGGCAGCGGTGGCTTTGGATGCAACAGGGACACAAGCGGCCGTTGGTGCTTGGCTCAATAATAGTGGCGCTATTCACATTTATCGGGGTGGTGGTGCCAGTTGGCAACGTGCCCAAACATTGATTACGCCTGATGATCGTCAGGAGCATTTGGGATATTCAGTGGCTATGACGGGCAGCGGTCAGCAAGTATTAGGCGGTGCCCGTCACGCTCATAGTAGTATGGATGTGTTTGATACAGTAGGGGCGGTTTACGTATATGAACCAGGTCATTTTGTATATTTGCCGGTTGTGGTGAAGTGATAGGGTTAGTTTAGTATGGGTTGCAGTAGATGGTTAACGACTACTGCGACCTTTTTCAACTGGAAAACGGCCGTTTTCCAAATTGTTCTAGACACCACACCATTTTCACTTATAATCAAAGTCATGTATAGGTTCTATTTCATTCAGCAACATATGGTTCAGCATCGGCGTGGTGCTGGCTCCATTGCCATCCCAGCAGCGGCAGCCGCCCCAATCGGCGCGGTTTGTGATTTTTCTGTGGGAAAGGGCATCTCGTAAATAAAGCACGAGATGCCCTGTTGATATTGGCAGCCTTCCCACTTGTGGAAGGCTTTTTTGTTTTTATGGAGCTTTAAGATGAACTACTATGTACGATTTGAATCATTAAAAGAGTGGGCACAGAGGCATACGGCCGTTGCTCCCCTACTCACGATGCCCAGACGCATCCTCGACCAAATTGAAATATCGGATGAGATATTAGAGCAGCTAATGAGCGGTGTGGAGCATCCCAACCCCCGTGTCCGCTTTGAGTGTGCCCACCTGGCCGATCATTTGGATGATGAACGCTGCTTTGCTATCTTAGCCAAGCTGTGTGCGGACGATGTGCCGCGAGTGCGGGCTGAAGCTTTGCATGGCCTGGCTTGTGAACAGTGCAAAAGTTGTCCTTTGTCATTAGATTCGGTAGCCTTATTGGTGGAAGCGGCCCTGTATGATCCTAGCGATAAGGTGCGGAATAAAATGGTGATAACCTTTGCCGCTCATTCACCTGATGAGCGCATTCGTAAAGCTTTGCGGCACATGGCCGCCCATGAAGCCAATCCTAAAATACGGCAGAAAGCGGCAGCCGCACTTAAGCACTATCTTTAATGAAGTCAACCTCCCAGTCAGGTGTCTGATTGGGGGGTTGGTTAGCAGTGGAGGCAATCATGAAAAATTATGTGGCTGGGCTTTGTCTCGTTAGCACAACCGCTGCCCTGCTCATGTCGGGCAGCGGCTCAATGGCACTGGTTTGGTGGAGTGTAGGTTTCCTGGCAGTGGTCTTGGCTTTGATCATGTGGTTTGTTCAGCATCAGAAAAGTTGAGCCATTCATATGTTTTGGATTTTAGTTTTTTCTTATTGGGTACATTTGCTGGCAACGGCCGTTTGGCTCGGTGGCATGGCTCTGATAGCCTTGGTAGCTTGGCCTGCCCTCAATAAAGGCTCGCTGGCGGCCAATCAGTGGCTCACTTTACAACAGAAATTTCTGCCTTATGTCAACCTAAGCCTCATTCTATTGCTCCTTACAGGCTTTGTGCAGATGACCAACGATGAGAATTATATTGGGTTTTTGGTGGTTGATTCAGTCTGGGCTTGGGCTTTGCTCATTAAACATATTGCCTTTGGCGGCATGGTCGTTTTGACAGCTTACGTGCAATTTTTCCTTTATCCTGCTGTTGAACGCATCAAACTGTTGGCAGAAAAACGGCCGCAAATGGCTAAATCTTCTCAAGCCGATCTACAACAAAAAGAGGTGCGTCTCCTACGCTTGAATTTGCTGTGCGCTACGGCCGTTTTATTTTGTACTGCGGTGGCCACGGCCGTTTAGCTCTATAATTGACTGACAGTTCACTGTATACGAAGTGATCCCAGAGCGGCATGATCATTTACTTGTCACCATGCTGCCTACTGCTTACAATCCATAAACCCTCTATGCCAGCTCAAACATCCCGCCCGCGCACCGTAACTATTACCCTGTGGGGTGTTTTCCTTTTAGGAGCATGGAACATGGGAAGAGTGGTTGCCATCGCTCAACAGAGGAATATACTCAGCGAATTAAACAACAGTATAGACCCTCGTTTTCGTTTAGCTGCGGCTCTGATTTGGACCTTAAGCTTTGGAGGATTGATGATCGCGTTATGGTACAAACGGCCGTTTGTTCGCCGTGCCATTCCCATTACCCTCCTTCAATATGCTGTCTACGAACTAAGCCTAACCCTCATGCTAGCCCGAACCTCCCCAGCCCAAGACAGTTGGCTCGGCAATGGGCTGTTTTATACACTCATCATCCTCTTTAGCAGTTGGGCCTTAAACCGAACGGCCGTAACATCTTACTTTGAAAAGGAGACTGGAAATTAGAGACTAGAGATTAGGAACATCGCCTGAAGTGCCTAGCCGCTAGTCTCCGATCTTCTCACATGATGAATCCAAAAATCGAACACCTACGTCAACTCAAAGACCAATCGCAAGAAGGTGGTGGGCCAGAACGCATTGCCCGCCACAAAGCCCGGGGCAAAATGACTGCTCGCGAGCGCATAGACCTGCTCCTAGATAAAGGCTCCTTTCGCGAAATTGACGCCTTCGTGGTCCATCGGGAGCGCAACTTCGACATGGACCAGCAAAAATATATGGGCGACAGCGTCGTCACCGGTTGGGGCACAGTAGACGGCCGTCTCGTCTACGTCTTCAGCCAAGATTTCACCGTTTTTGGTGGCAGCCTTAGCCAGGTTCATGCCGAAAAAGTATGCAAAATAATGGATATGGCTATGCGTAACGGCGCCCCCGTCATCGGCATCAACGACTCTGGCGGTGCCCGCATCCAAGAAGGCGTCGTTAGCCTCGGCGGCTACGCCGACATCTTCCTACGCAACACCCTCGCCTCTGGCGTGGTTCCTCAAATCAGTGCCATCATGGGCCCATGTGCCGGTGGTGCCGTCTACTCCCCTGCCCTCACCGACTTCATCTTCATGGTCAAAAACAGCAGCCATATGTTCATCACTGGCCCCGATGTTGTCAAAGCCGTCACCGGCGAAGATGTCACCTTCGAAGAACTGGGTGGAGCCATGACCCACAACGAAACCAGTGGCGTAGCCCACATGGCCGCTGAATCTGAGGCCGATTGTCTCTTCCTCATCCGCGAAATGATAAACTACCTACCCTCCAACAACATGGAAGACCCTCCCCTTAAGGCCACCACTGATGATACACTTCGCACCGAAACTGCGCTGGATAGCCTCGTCCCCAACAATCCTAACAAACCCTATGACATCAAAGACGCCATTCGCCTCATCGTGGATGACGGCGAATTCTTTGAAATTCAAGAGCATTATGCCCAAAACATTGTGGTTGGCTTTGCTCGTTTGGGTGGCCTCAGCGTCGGCATCGTGGCCAATCAACCTATGGTGTTGGCTGGCGTCCTCGACATCAACGCCAGCGAAAAAGCGGCCCGTTTTGTTCGTTTCTGTGACTGTTTTAACATCCCCCTTATTGTCTTTGAGGATGTGCCTGGTTTCCTGCCCGGTGTAGATCAAGAGCATGGCGGTATTATCCGCAATGGGGCCAAACTCCTCTATGCTTTTTGTGAGGCCACTGTACCAAAAATTACGGTTGTCACTCGTAAAGCCTATGGGGGCGCTTACTGTGTCATGAACAGTAAACATATCCGCGCCGACTTGAACCTAGCCTGGCCTACAGCCGAAATCGCTGTCATGGGGCCAGACGGCGCGGTTAACATTATCCATCGCCGCACTATTGCCAAGGCTGACGACCCAGTGACGCGTAAAACTGAATTGGTAGATGAATACCGCGAAACCTTCGCCAATCCCTATATCGCCGCCCAACGTGGCTATGTGGATGACGTGATTGAACCCAGTGAAACGCGCCCCCGCCTCATCAATGCTCTGCAAATGCTGCAAAACAAAAGGGATGAAAATCCACCGAAGAAACATGGGAATATGCCCCTATAAGATTGACGATTGTGGATTGACGATTGACGATTGAAACATAACGTCAATCGTCAATCGTCAATCGCAAATCGTAAATTCAAACCATGGGAACCGAACGACTCATACCAAAACGATTTGATAAATTACTCATCGCCAATCGTGGTGAGATTGCGGTGCGGATTTTGCGAGCTTGCCACGAGCTGGGCATCCGCACGGTGGCTGTCTATTCTGATGCAGATCGCTATGCGCCCCATGTGCGCTATGCGCACGAGGCGTATCACATTGGCCCTTCAGCGGCGCGGGACAGCTATTTACGCATTGATAAGCTGCTGGATGTGGCCAAGCGATCTGGGGCTGAAGCTATCCATCCTGGTTATGGCTTTTTGGCAGAACGGGCGGAGTTTGCCCAAGCCTGTTTCGATGCGGGTCTCGTTTTTGTAGGGCCAGACCCTCATGCCATTGAGGTGATGGGGGATAAGCTACGGGCGCGGGCCACAGTGATGGCGGCTGGTGTTCCCGTTGTGCCGGGAACTGAACCGGGGCTATCTATTGAGGAACTGGTTGCGGCCGGGGAAGAAATGGGCTATCCGCTGCTGGTGAAGGCAGCGGCTGGCGGTGGGGGCAAGGGGATGCGACCTGTGCATCAGACAAGCGATTTGCCAGGGGCCATTGCGGCGGCGCAAAGGGAGGCAAAAGCCGCATTTGGCGATGACACGGTCTATTTGGAGAAGATGATTACATTCGGCCGTCACATTGAGATACAGTTGTTGGCTGATCTGCAAGGCAATACGATTTATTTGGGCGAGCGAGAGTGTTCTTTGCAGCGTCGCCATCAAAAGCTGATTGAAGAAGCCCCGTCCTTTGTGGTTGATGAGGATTTGCGGCGGCGAATGGGAGAAGTAGCAGTGGCCGCCGCCAAAGCTGTGGATTATGTCAATGCCGGTACGATTGAGTTTTTGCTTGATCCTGATAAGAATTTCTACTTTTTGGAGATGAACACGCGCTTGCAGGTGGAGCATCCAGTCACTGAATTGGTGACGGGGGTGGACATTGTGCAAGAGCAGTTGCGGGTGGCACGGGGCCGCCGCCTGCGCCTGACGCAAGAAGATGTGAAGATACAGGGCTGGGCGATTGAGTGTCGCATCAATGCCGAAGACCCTTACAGCAACTTTATGCCCTCAACAGGTATGATTACGGCCAGCCGCCTACCAACAGGACCGGGTGTGCGAATAGATACGGGAGTTTTTCCTGGCTACGAGATTACACCCTACTATGATTCAATGATTAGCAAGCTAATCTGTTACGGCGAGACGCGGGGTGCGGCGGTGCTGCGAATGCGGCGGGCCTTGGAGGAGTATCGTATCATGGGGGTAAAGACGAATATTCCCTTTCACCAACATATGATGGATAGCCACCGCTTTTTGACGGGGCAGTTTGACACGAAGTTTGTGGAGGAGCGTTTCAGTATGAGTGACCGGGAGGCGCCGGATAAGATGGAGGCGGCAATTTTGGCGACGCTGGTGGCCCATCGGCAGAGCCAACATGCTAGCCAGATTGTGGCTCCGGGGGAACGGGACACGAGTAATTGGAAGTGGTATTCGCGGTGGGAGCGGTTGAGAAGGTAATTGGGTAATTGGGCAATTGATAATTGGCGGGTTGATAATTACCAATTACTTAATTGCTCAATTATATCTTTGAGCTATGAAATATTTTACTACAGTAAATGATGAAGAGTTTGTCATTGAGATTGATCGGGATGATCAGATTATGGTGAATGGGGAGGAATATGAGATTAATTTCCACCAAATGTCGGAGACGGGAGTGGCTTCGTTGCTGTTGAATAACCGCTCGTTGGAGGCATTTGTGGAAGAGCGGGAGGATGTGTGGGAGGTGTTGATTCATGGGGAAGTGTATGGCGTGCAGGTGGCGGATGAGCGGACACATCGATTAGCACAAGCGCGGGGAACGGCCGTTGCTGTGACGGGCGAGGCGATGATCAAATCGCCTATGCCGGGCATTATTATCACAGTTTCGGTCGCAGAAGGCGATATGGTGGAGAAGGGGCAAAAGGTAATCATTTTGGAGTCCATGAAGATGGAAAATGAGTTAACTGCGCCGCGTGATGGTGTGGTGATGCGGGTGGCAGTACAACCTGGTGCTAGTGTGGAGAAGGGGCAGGTTTTGGTGGTAATTGGTGATGAGTAATCAGTAGTCAGTAAATGGTATTCAGTAATCAGTTTGGCGCTGACCACTGAATACTGCTTACTGATTACTGCAAAGAATGTGTCAGAAAATAAAAATCTTGAAGTTGAAGTCAAATTTCTAGTAGACGACCTAGCCATTTGGCGGGAGCGGCTGCTGGGGATGGGGGCGGTGCTGCATAAGGCGCGGGTGTATGAACGGAATGTGCGGCTGGATACGGCCGATCAGGCCCTGCTGAAAAAGTGGCAGTTGCTACGGGTGCGGCAGGATACGGCCGTTCGCGTGACCTTCAAAGCACCCACGGTGGCGGACGTGAAGAGTGAGGCCAAGGTGCGTGAGGAGTTGGAGATGGAGGTGGGAGATTTTGATACGGCCGTTCTCATTTTCCAGCGTCTTGGGTTTGCGCCAGTGCAGGTATATGAGAAGTACCGCGAGACCTTTCAGTTGGGTGATGTGGAAGTGGTGCTGGATGAGATGCCCTATGGCAATTTTTTGGAGTTGGAGGGGAGTGAGAGTGGGATTAAAACGGCCGTTGCTCATCTCGGCCTCGATTGGGATGAGAGGCATACTACCAATTACCTGGCTATCATGGCACAGCTTAAAGCCCGTTACAATCTGCTCTTTGATGATATAACCTTCACCAATTTTGCTGATTTATCGGTTTCAGCGGCGGATGTGTTGTAGGCGCAGTGCCTTGTGGTGCGGAACAACGAGGTGCTGCTGGGGCTGAAGAAGCGCGGGTTTGGCGCAGGGAAGTTTACGGGGTTTGGAGGCAAGATTGAAGCGGGGGAGGATGTGAAAACGGCCGCTGGCCGTGAGTTACTTGAAGAAACGGGATTGATTGTGGCTGAAAGGGATTTGGAGGCTTACGGCCGTCTGACCTTTCTGTTTCCCCATCAACCCAGTTGGAGCCAAGTCGTGCATCTCTTTCCTGTGGAAAAGTGGACGGGGAAAGTGGTGGAAACGGCCGAAATGCAACCTTGTTGGTTGTCACAAAACGACCTGCCTTGGGCACAAATGTGGCAAGACGCCCCACTTTGGCTACCATTGGTGCTGGTAGGAGAGCGGGTGACAATGACGATTACCTTTGCTGAAGACAATGAGACAGTGAGTTCGTATGCACGTAGCACTTAATGGGTATTTTTGGAATCGACCGTTTACGGGCAGCGGTCAATACACTCGTCAGCTCATCTATCATCTCAACCGTCTTATCACCGATCTGGACCTCACCCTGATCTATCCCCAACTGCCCGGCGAACCAGAACCAGAAGCTGTACCCCCTAGCGTCAAAGTCAAAACGATCCCCTTGCGCTCGGGCCATGTGGGCAAAGTGCTGTTTGAGCAGCGTGATTTTCCTCGTGCCTGTGCCGCAGTGGGAGCTGATCTGGCCCATGTACCCTATTGGGGCTCACCCCTGCGCTCGCCTGTACCCTTAGTAGTGACAGTACATGATATTACGACGTTGCATGTGCCTGAATATCGGCGCAGCTTGGGGGCGCGGCTGTACAATGCCCTAGTCACGGCCAGTGCTAGAGGGGCAAATCGCATTATTACGGACTCTTTTTCGAGTAAATTGGACATTGTAGATCATTTGCATATTGCAGAAGAAGATGTGACCGCGATTTACCTTGCCGCCAACCCTGAATACACGCCAACAGAGAACTCGCTGGTGGACATGGCCATTTTGCGCAAGTACGATCTGCCCGACTTTTATGTGCTTTATTTGGGTGGTTATGAGATTCACAAAAACGTGATGAATTTGCTGCACGCCTACACCTATGTAGCCAAAGCACTGGGGACAGATTATCCATTAGTATTGGCTGGCCGTAAACCGACGCAGGTGACGGAGACCTTTCCCGATTATGCAGGGTATATTGAGCGGGTAGGCTTGGCCGCCCATGTGCGTTGGATTGGCTTTGTGGACGAGGAGGACAAGCCCGTATTGTATCGCAATGCGGAAACGTTTGTCTTTCCCAGTCGCTATGAAGGTTTTGGCTTGCCTCCTCTAGAGGCGATGGCTTGTGGAACGGCCGTTGTCGCCAGCGACAGTGGTTCTCTCATCGAAGTGGTGGGGGAGGCAGGCTTTGCCATCGATCCCGATGCCCCCCGCGACATGGCCGGGGCCATTATCGCCACCATCATGCAAGAAAATCTGGCCGCCGACCTGCGCCAAAAAGGGCTGTCCCAAGCCGCTAAATTCTCCTGGGAAAAGACGGCAACAGAAACAGCGTTGGTATATGATGAGGTGGGGCGTAGCAATCAAACTACATTATAAGAGTTGTTGTATCAGGCAGAATCAGCATGAAACTTGGCATAGAACATTTGAACATTCTTAAATCAATAAGGGTAGAGTCTCTCGAAAAAAGCTCACGCAAAGGCGCAAAGGCGCAAAGTCTCTAGAGAGAAATTTTGTGTTTTTCGTGTCATTTGTGGTTTTTTCAGTTAAGTCAAGGGTAGATTGTTATGTTAGAAGAAATTACCATACGCAATATGACACGCTCAGAGGTAGGTGAGCTTGTTGACTGGGCCGCACAAGAAGGCTGGAATCCTGGTCTACATGATGCTGACATTTTTTGGGTAACAGACCCAGAGGCATTCATCGCCGCCGAACTTGACGGCGAGATGATTGGTGGCGGGGCCATCACCGCCTACAATGGCGAATTTGGCTTCATGGGCCTCTTCATTGTCCGCCCCAAATATCGAGGCCGGGGCTTCGGTAATGCACTCTGGCATGTGCGCCGCCAACGCCTTATAGACCGTCTGCATCCAGGTGCAAGTATCGGTATGGATGGTGTCTTCGCCATGCAAAGCTACTATGCCAAGGGAGGGTTCACCTTTTCCCATCGCAACATGCGTTTCCGCACTGAGATCACGGAGCGACCAGCAACCTCAGCAGATGATGATAAAAACATTATTCCCTTAACCGCCTTACCATTTGAGCAACTGCTTGCCTATGACCGCACCTGCTTCCCTGCCCTACGCTCAAATTTTCTGAGGGCGTGGATAGCCCAGCCCGACGCACTGGCAGTTGGCTACCTACGCGATGGGGAATTGAACGGATATGGTGTAGTGCGTCGCTGTGGGAATGGATGCAAGGTTGGCCCCCTGTTTGCCAATGATAGCCAAATAGCCGAATCGCTTTATGCACATCTGGCCGGGTTTGCTGTAGGCGGCCCGCTGTTTCTTGATGCGCCTGAGAATAACGCCAGGGCTATGGATTTCGTAGTGCGACACCGGATGGTCGAAGTCTTTGGGTGTGCCCGAATGTATCTGGGGCACTTTCCTGATCTCGCACACGAACGTATTTTCGGTGTGACGACCTTTGAGTTGGGTTGATGTCTGAGCGGGATATTGTTGGTTACGGCGGTCGCCTACCTCATGTGCGGTGGCCTGGTGAGGCGCGAGTGGCGGTTCAGTTTGTGCTGAATGTTGAGGAAGGTGCGGAGAGAAGCATCCTTCATGGTGATGCGGAGTCAGAAAGCTATCTTCATGAGCTGCCGGGTCGCTCGCCCCGCATTGGGGAACGGGACCTTAGTGTTGAAAGCATGTATGAGTATGGATCGCGAGCGGGGATATGGCGTATTTTGGAAATATTCAAGGCTCGTGCTCTCCCTCTCACTGCCTTTGCTGTGGGCAAGGCATTGGAGCTCAATCCTGAAATTGGGTATGTCCTCAGTGTTGCTGGACATGAAGTCGCCGGACATGGCTATCGCTGGATTGACTATCGTGACATGCCCGAGGATGAAGAGCGCCACCACATTCATCTTACTGTCGAGATCATTAAGCAGATTTGTGGCCAGCGTCCCGTTGGATGGTATACGGGGAGGATTAGTCAAAACACGCGCCGTCTATTGCGTGAGGAGGGAGGATTTCTGTATACATCTGATGCCTATAATGATGATCTCCCTTATTGGCTCCCTGGAGCGACTCCACAGCTGGTGATCCCGTACACATTGGTCAATAATGATGCACGTTATTTGTTGCCAAATGGTTTTTCTTCTGGAGAGGATTTCTTTCATTTACTGAAAGATGCTTTTGACTTATTATGGATAGAGGGGGAGCAACAGCCAAAGATGATGAGTGTTGGTCTACACGGTCGGATCAGTGGGCATCCGGCGCGGGCGATGGCATTGGTCCGTTTCCTCGACTATGTGCAGGGCCATGACGCAGTATGGATTTGTCGGCGGGAGGAGATTGCCAGACATTGGATGAATGAGCATCCGGCAGTTGCCAATAATAGTCAGTGAGTGAGGGCAATTGGCATGTATTTGTAGAAACAATTGAGATGATCAGACTTATCCTGCTACAATTACCCTAAATAGTTGGAGGTAAATGAATGGAACGTCCTGATTTGACCGATGCGGCCCCAGAAGTAGTTGCTTATATTGAAGCGCTGGAAGCAGATTTGGCAGGGTTGCGGCCCAAGCAGCGGGAGCCAGAACCGTCGGAGCCACCCACAACATTGAATGTGATCACGATTAGCCGCGAGGGACGAGCCAAACGCACGCCGCGCCATTTTTACGGCCGTCAGCGGCGGGGAGGCATGGGTGTGTTTGATTTGGAAACGGCCGAATCTGATCCACCTACTGTCTTGGCCATTGTTGACGAGAGCGCAGCCTTGGTGCTGTTCAGCAACTTTGGTCGCGCCTTCCGCCTACCCGTGAGCGATTTGCTGGAAACGGCCGTGCGGGCGGCGGGGCAATCTTTGGCCAACCACCTACCCTTCCGACCCCATGAGCGAATTGTGACAGCATTACCGGAGAATGGCGGTGCCTATGCGGTTCTAGCCAGCCAGCGGGGGCGGGTACGCCGGGTGCGCAGTAACTATTTGGGTCGCAGCCTGATTCCGGGTATGGCGTTTCATGATGTGAAGGAGGGGGGTTATCTGGTAGATGTCTGTTGGACTCCTGGTGATGGCGATCTGTTTATGGCGACGCGGTTGGGGAAGGGAATTCGCTTTAAGGAAACCCAAGTTCATTCGCAGGGGACGTTGGGAATGCGAGTGGCTGCGGATGATGCGGTGGTGGCGATTACGGCCGTTAATATCGACAGTGGCGTTTTCATGATGAATAATGAGGGCAAAGGTACGATTCGGCGCATGTCGGGCTTTCGGGCCAATGCTGCCCCTGGTTCAGGCGGCAAGGTGGCTATGAAAACGGATGCGTTGATCGTCGCTTTTGCTGTTACTGATGCAGATGACATCTTTGCCATCTCGCAAACGAGCAAAATCATCCGTTTTACCGCCGCTGATGTGCCTGCGAAAGAGGGGGTTGTACAAGGAGTGAATTGTATGACCCTACGCAATGATGCAGCCACAGCCGTCACGATCAGTAAGCAGTAAGCAGTGGTCAGTAACTGCTCCCTGTTCACTGCTTACCGCTTACTCTCTATTTGCGGCTGCCACTGAAAGCGGCCGTTAGCCCCAAAGCAATATAGATCGTGCCGGCCACATAACGCTGTACGCGCCAAAATTGCAGATTACCCCGCAGCCAATTGCCTACCGTGCCAGCCAGCAGGGCATACATGCTGTCGCTGAAGAAGGCCATGACCACAAAGATCACACCCAGGAACAAAATTTGTAAAGCGATAGAGCCTTTGGATGGATCTGTAAATTGTGGCAGAAAGGCAAAGAAGAAGAGGGCGGTTTTGGGATTTAAGAGGTTGACCACAATACCTTGAAGGAATAGACGGCGCAAAGGCTGTGGCTCGACCACAGTGACGGTTTCGGCTGTTTCTCGTTCTAGCAGTTTGCGTATGCCCAGATAAATGAGATAGGCAGCTCCTAGATATTTGATGAGGTTGAAGGCCAGGGCTGATTGAACGAGCAGGGCTGATACGCCCCAGGCTGCTGCGGCAATATGAAAGAACGTGCCAAAATTGATGCCAAGGGTCGAGACGATGCCAGCTACACGCCCCTGATCCAGGCTGCGGGCCACGATGTAGAGAACAGCCGGACCAGGTGTAATGAGCAAAACGGCCGCTGCCACAAAAAACAGCGTCAAAGTAGATAGTTGAGGCATTTAGGAAGACCTCCAAAAGTGTTGCCGTCAATGATAACTTGTAGCTGTGAACAGAAACAATGATCGATTGGGAACTCTCTTCCCGGTCATTGGGCTAGGTCAGGCCCGTTCAAAGAGAAAACGCATAGCGTCTTGATACATACCTGCCATGTTGATGCGGTGGCTAAATTCATCGGGGATGGGGTGGGCAACGGCCGTTTCTACTGTACCGCCATCCGCTTTGATCTCTCTCGCAAGCTGCTGCAGGGATCGTAAATAATGTTGCATGGCCTGGACATCGGCAACTGTGCCCACTGGTCCATGTCCGGGGACAACGGCCGTTGGCTCCAAACGCAGCACATCATTCAGTAAACGCACATTGACATCAGGATCACCATTGCTGATGAAAGCATGGTAGCCATTGAATAGTAGATCGGCGGCAAAAACGACATCACAATCAGGCAAGTAGAGGTAAGCATCACTGGCTGTGTGCCCGCCACCATCGCTAATGAGTTCGACCATGCGTTGGGAGCCAGAAAAGGTCACTTTGCGCTCAAAAGTGAGCGTAGGTATGCAGATTTCTAGCTCTGGTAAGGCCATGAGGGTCGGTTGATAGAAGGCTAAGGTTTGCATGATGTCGGCTTTTTCGGCTTCGCCTTCAGCCGCAGCCAGTTTGGCTTCCTCAGCCGCATACAGTTGAGGCAGATTGTCTCGTTGGAATTGGAGTTGGGCTTGGCCCTGCGTAGCAATGAGTTCGGCCGTTTTTTGGGTACTAACAATATGGCTGGCCGTAAAGACCTGATTACCCCGAATATGATCTCCGTGCCAATGACTATTCATCACAAAAGTAGGCTCACGTCCGGTGAGGTTCTCACAAGCTGTCAATAAGTCGCGGGCAGCCGCAGGTGTGTTGGAGGTATCAAACAGCAGCGTTTGATCGCCCAAATCTACGATGCCCGCATTACTAGCGGCTAGGCTACGACCGTCTGTCTTCATCACTGCTGCCCATACGCCATCGGCCAATGGCTGCCACTCGTAATGGATTGATTCAGATAATGTCATTGATGCACCTCAATATTATGGATTGGGGCCAAATTATAACCTATCTCCAATGAGGTGACAGTCACCTCATTGAATTGATTCTAATCGTAGAAATGTGGGGCAACAAAGGGGGCTAGGGCATAGGCCACAGAGTGGGCAAAGGCATCTTGACGCATAAGAAGTCCGGCTGTCAGAGCGCCAATAGCACCGCCTTTTTGTTTGACGTTTTCGGTGCCGAGCAGATCGTCCATGATGGGGCCCAGCTCTTCACCGGCTAAGACTCGAGCCATGATGCCCGCGGGCAGGGGCAGGCGTGTACCACCACCGAGACCGGAACGGCCGTTACCATCTACCACCGCCACCCATCCCTGCAACGTCCAGCCAAACACCTCTTCATGCAATCCACCTTCCAAACCGACACCTAAATCGGCTGAGAGATGTTCCCGCACAGCAATAGCTCGATTTTGTGCTCCAGCGATCATCTCTGCCTCACTCATGGGCATCTCACTGACACCTGAAGGTACAGATGCACCCTCAACTTGCACCTCTGGCCAAACACGCTGCACGACAGAGCGAACGGCGGCAATTTTGACGGGATTGGTGGAACCAACAGCTACTTTCATTAACCTATCTCAATCTTAGTCACCGCCTCGAAATCGAGGGGATCGCTGCTGCCGATGACAGTCTCTAGAGCTAGTTGGGCCACCTGGAAGAAGGATTGTAAATCGGCCACACGTTCCAGATAAAATTGCGCCAATTCCCGCTCCTCGGGGCTGAGTTCATGTTCGGCCGTTTGCAATTTTTCAATGCTCTCGCTGAGGACATGGAGTGCTTGCTGCACTTCGCGCTGCTCGCGCCCACCCAACACGTTCCGAATCACCTGCCATAGGTCAGATTCGGCCTGGTAATACTTTTTACGTTCGCCACGCACCCACACTTCTTTGGCCATTCCCCATCGCTCCAAATCACGCATATTCATACTGACTGAGCCTTTGCTGATCTCTAGGCGATCAGCCAAATCATCAAGCGAGAGTGGCTCTGGATTGAGGAGGAGGACACCGTACAGGCGGCCCATAACTTCGCTGAAGCCGAAAAAGCGGACTAAGCGACCGAGCCCGGCGATGGTACTGTCATTGACTGCTACTAAGTTTTCGTGCATTGCTCTCCCTACGTTCAAAACGTTTTGAATGTACAGTAACAAATTTTATGTGAAGCGTCAAATGGATCCTATATTTGTGATCAACAGGGGCGAAGCCGTTGCGAAGCAACATTGACGATTGGCTTAACTGCGATCGTCAATCTTCTAAATCGTAAATGGCGAGGGGGCCATGGCCAGAACCAAGTTGCCAAGTGGCGGCATGATGAATAGCAGCGTGGGTGAGGGCGCGGGCCTGATTAACGGCCGTCACTATTCCCTCTCCTCCCGCCAAAAAAGCACAGATCGCGGCTGAGAGCATGTCACCGCTGCCATGTGTATTTGTGGTATTGATTTGGGAGGAATACAAGGGGGTCATGGCTGTGCCGTCAAAGAGGAGGTCTACAATGCCAAGGCTGCTGTGGCCGCGTTTAATGAGGACGCTTTGGGGGCCAAGATTGTGCAGGTGGCGGGCGGCCGTTTCCATTTCGGCCAATGTGGTCACAGGCAATCCGGTCAGAACTTCTGCCTCGCGGCAATTGGGTGTGATGAGTTCGGCTAAGGG
Source organism: Promineifilaceae bacterium (SeqCode) (assembly GCA_965223555.1). Lineage (GTDB taxonomy): Bacteria > Chloroflexota > Anaerolineae > Promineifilales > Promineifilaceae > CBDCWU01. Next base: position 141,862 of record CBDCWU010000004.1, on the reverse strand, counting down.
CAGGAGGTGATGGATATAAGCCTGGGCCATTTCGGGGGGGAACATGGCCTGTCCTTGATGGTTAACGAGAACAGGATCAACTACAAGATGGGGTACAGCGTAAGTTTTTAGCTGGGTGACGATGGTGGAGACAAGTTCAGCACGGCCAATGAAGCCAGTCTTAACGCCGTCCGCGCCATAATCAGAGAGGACAGCATCTAGCTGGTCAAGCACGAGATCAGTTGACATAAATTGAATAGCTTCAACTGTCAGGCTGTTTTGAGCGGTAACGGCCGTTATCACACTCATGCCGTAAGCGCGAACGGCCGTCCATGTTTTTAGATCAGCTTGCAAGCCAGCCGCGCCGCCGCTATCGGAGCCGGCGATAGTAAGGAGCTTAAGGGGTTGGTTCATGATGCTTTTTTAACGAACCAGAGTATGAGGCCCCCAACCAACAACAAGGCCAAAATGAGGCCGCCGATAAGGGTGAGATTGGGGGAGGTGGGCAGGGGAGTAGTGATTGTAGGGGGATTAGCTGTGGCCTCCAAGGGAACAGACGTGGCTGTGCTGTTGCTCGTGATAGGTTGAACACCTGGCTGTGGCGTAGCGATGATACTGCCAAAGGCTAATTGCACTACATCGCCGCGCCCCAAAACGACAATGCCATTACCTTCGCTAGTGAGGATTTCGTCAGGGCGGGCGGAGCGGGTCACCTGATAGGTGCCGGGGTCGAGATCGAGGCAGTGAGCGGGGGTTTGGCCATCGGTGATGAGATTGCCTACAACGCTGTTGTCGTTGAAGATGGTGAAGGCTACGGCCGTTTTCAGACCTTCCTCTGACTCATAATGGCCGTTGGCATTGACATCATCAAAGGCGACGAGGCAAAGGGCAGTGCGGGGTGGGGGAACGGCCGTATAGGTGGGGGTGGGCGGCGGGCGGGTGGCACTAGGCGTCGGTGTGATAGGTTTTGGGGTGTCAGTGGCAGGCGGTTCCACAAAACCAACTATAAGCTGCTGACCGGGAAAGATTAGCGAAGTCTGGGCAAGATCATTGAGTTCCAGCAGTTGGGCCAAAGTGATGCCACCTCGGCTGGCTACACTGGTCAGAGAATCATTAGGAAAGACTTCGACGTAGATCACGCCTTCATCATCTGGGGTAGCGGTGGGGCCAACTGGGGGCAAGGTGGGCAAGAGGGTGCCAGTGGGGGTGGCGGTGGGGGTGGCGGTAGTTGGCGGATTGAAGCTGCCAAAGGCCACATCCACTGTTTCACCAGCTACAACGGTGACATCTTGTTCGCTGGTGATAGTAGCGATTTCGCCGGGACGTAAGACGTGGCTGACAAGATAGTCGCCAGGCGTCAGACCATCTAGGCAGAAGGGCTCGCTGCCATCTGTGTCATAATCGAGAATATCGGCAGTGGCTGTGGAAACGACGATGTTGACACCCGCTTTAATGGTTTCGCCTGCATCCCGACGGCCGTCCTGATCGGCATCGTCAAAGGCAAAGAAGCAAATTGTGCCAGTAGGCTGGGGGGTGATTTCTTGGGCCTGGAGGGGGACAGTAAGCAGTAAGCAGTAAACAATAAATAGTAAGCAGTAAACAGTAAACGGTAATCTGTGAACGGATAATCGTAAATCGTAAATCATCAATCGTAAATCGTAAATGTTGCTTCGCCCCTGGAAATCGTTCACGGGATTAGCTGCCAGGTATCGGCGCTGGTGCCATTGACGAGGAGGCGGGTTTGGTTGTTGGCGTCGTAGAGGCCGATGAGAATTTGGTGATCTGGGCTGAGAGGCTGGGGCAAAGTGAGGTTGTGAGGATCGTGGATGATGAAACCGGGCTGCCACCATGACCAACGGCCGTTGGCAGGAGGCGAGTCGTCTTGAACAATGAGGCCATCAGGGCCGATGATGTGAACAAAAACGATGAGCGGTTGGCTAACGGCCGTTGCTGTACTCCAATAAAGGTCAATTTGCACCTCAGTAGCAGATAGTGGTTGCACTGTTGCCTGACGTAATTGTAGCTGGTTTCCAAAATCAGCCATAATCGGCCAATCTGGGGCAGGCTGGGCATGGTAACGCTGGTAAAGGGGATAGGCCTGCTCCTCTAAATCGCTGCGAGCGAGGCTGCTAGTTTGGCTGCTAATGAGGGCGGGCGGGGGTAGGACTTGAGTTAGATAGTCGAGGGAGGCATGGGGCCAGGCGTAAACGGCCGTATCCCGACCCACCATCCCTATCAGACCATTCTGACCCTGAAAACGCACCACCCGACTTTCGTCCACTAAAAAGGAGATAGCATGCCAGCCTGACCAAAAACGATTATCTATGAAGATAACCGTCTCGTCTGATTCTTGCTGTACGTCTGCGGCCAAGTCGGTGGCGGCGGCTTCAAAGAGGTAGGCTGTTTCAGGATCAACACTGTATTGCTGATAGTCGAGAATTGTCAACAATAACGAAGCCAACAGCCACACGCCGACCAACATTGGCGCAAAAATATATCGCCAAGCACCAAGCGCCAGTCGCCAGTCTCTGCCCTCTAATTTCCCCCACAACCAATCCAGCCCAATTGCTGGAAAAATGACCACGGCTGGCAAGATGCTAGCCGAACGCAGAAAGTGGGGCGTGTCAGCAGCCAGGATGGTTGGGCCGAGCATCACGGCCGTCCACAAGAGCAAGGTCAGAGCAGGCCAATGCCGCCATTGGCGCACACACCAAACAACACCGACGAGGAAGGGTACCGCCATGAGGAAGTCAAAAATCGGCCGTCCCGCCGGGTTATGGCGCAAAATGGTGTCGCCGCGCCAGAAAAACATGCCCAGGGCTTGGCTTGTATGCTGCCAAAGGGTGTGCAGGAAACGGCCGTTGTTCACCTGTTCATCAAAAATGGAAACTTGACCTGTGCGTCCTAAAATGAGGTCTGGGTTTTGAAGAGTTAAAATGCCTAGTGGGAGCAATAGCAAGGAAACACCAATTAAAAAGGGGAGGAGACTGGAGACTAGAGACTGGAGACTCTCCCCTACTCTCTTTGCGCCTTTGCGTCTTTGCCTGAGGAAAAAGCAGCCACCCAGTAATAGCAATAATAGAGGAGTGAAGCGCACGGCTAAGTAGGTATAGAAGCTGAGACCATAGACGAGGCCGGTGAGTAGCCACAAACGGCCGTCGCGCCGCCGATAGGCCAGAGTTGCTAGCCAAAAGGTGAGGCCGAGGCAGAAAGGTAACAAAATGACGCGGAAACCGATGCGACTGAGGTGAACGGGCCAGAGGGTGATGGCCCACAACCAGGCAGAGAGCAGGCCAACCCGCTGCCCAAACCATGCCTTGGCTAGTTTGTAGGTGACGAGGGTGGTGAGGCTGCCAACTAGAGCCGCCATGAAGCGCACGGCCAGAGCCGAACGGCCGAAAACCGCTATCGCCGCTGCTGTTAGGTAAATATACAGGGGCTCACGGCCGTTGTTGTCGGGGAAGTAGAGGGCATGTTGCCCATCTAGCACCTTCAGCGCGTCTAAGCCATTAAAAGCCTCATCACGGTACAGACCGGGTGGCAGTTGGCCCAGTTGATAGAAGCGAAGGAAAACGGCTGTGATCATCGCCAAAAATAATAAAGCCCATCCTATGGTGGATGAGCCGAGAAGCTGCGCTCGCCTTGTCAAAACAAGGTCAGTATAGCAAAATAGCCCCTTGCGTCAAAGGAGCGTGTCGAGCGCTAAGGTATCATGCATGCGCTGCCTAAACACACCCTAATGACCATGATATATGAGCACAAGGTTCATACAGTTATTATGCGCGTATTAATGTTGTCTAAAGCTTGTCTGGTCGGGGCCTATCAGACCAAGTTAGAAGAAATTGCCCGCTTTGAGGATATTGATCTGACGGTGATTGTGCCGCCGATGTGGCTGGATGCAGCTGGTGTGGTTTCATTGGAGCGAGCGCATACCCAAGGCTATCAGATGTTGGTCGACCCCATTCGCCTAAATGGCAATTTTCACTTGTATTACTTTCCTCGCCTCAAACAACGGTTGGCTGAACTACGGCCAGATGTAGTGCATATTGATGAGGAGCCATATAACTTGGCAACCTGGCTGGCCTTACGGCAGGCACACCGGGTAGGAGCTAAGGCTCTGTTTTTTAGTTGGCAGAATTTGAATCGCTCTTATCCGTTTCCGTTCTCCTACCTGGAAAAGCAGGTATTACAAGATAGTGATTACGCCTTGATGGGAAATCTGGAGGCAGTGCAGGTGTGGCAAGCGAAAGGGTATCGTGGATCATATCGCATTATTCCCCAATTTGGCGTGGATGCCGATATGTTTCGTCCACCAGCACGGCGAGACGAGGGTCGAGGTTTTGTTATTGGCTCGGCCAATAGGCGATTGGTGGCGGAGAAGGGCGTGGATGTGCTACTGCAGGCAGCGGCGGCGTTACCAGGGGTGTGGCGGCTGCATATTGCGGGTGAGGGGCCAATGAAACGGCCGTTGCAAAAGTTAGCGCAGGAGTTGGGCATTGAGCAACGGGTGCAGTTTGATGGTGCTATTCCTTCGGCTCAAATGCCAGCTTATTTGCAACAGTTAGATGTGCTGGTTTTGTCCTCGCGCACGCAGCCCAATTGGAAGGAGCAGTTTGGCCGGGTGATTATTGAGGCGATGGCCTGTGGCGTGGCTGTTATTGGTTCAGATAGTGGCGAGATTCCCCATGTCATTGGTGAGGCTGGGTTAATATTCCCTGAGGATGATGTGTTGGCATTGCAAGCACACTTGCAACATTTACTGAGTTCGCCCACATTGCGGGAGGAACTGGGAGAAGACGGTCGTCAACGAATTTTGGACAACTTTACCCAGGCACAAGTGGCTGCCAAGACGGTGGCAGTGTACCGGGAGATGGTAAATTAAGATTGGTAATCGGGCATCGGTAATCGGATGACAGTGTGCCTGAATCAGGGTAAAGTTAGGGGGATATGAGTCAAGAAGTTGTCCCACCTGAACAAAGTCAGTCAACTGCTACGCCACCCCGCTCTCGTCATTGGGTGCGGCGGCTGGGGTTATTGTTGGTTATAACGGCCGTTCTTCTAGCCTACTTTTTGATAATCGGTCTTCTGGGCTATCAAAGCGGACAACGTGGCTTGGTGGCGGCAGAAGCCACGACCTTATCACAAAGTTTAGCCCGGCAGATGGAATTGGCGAGCACAGATGTGGCAGACGGCCGTTATGCTCTGGCTCAAGAGCGTCTATCTTGGATATTAGCCCGAACCCCATCACATAGCGAGGCCCTGGCCTTGCATCAAGAAGCACAAGAGCGCTTGGAGGCGCGGCTGACACCCCAACCCACCAGCACCATTACCCCTTCACCTACCGCCACTGCCCCGCCCACTGCCACACCTGAAATCGTTGAAGACCCTGCCGAGCAGTTCGAGGCCATCGAGGACATCATCGCCGCTGAGAAATGGGACGAAGCTGTGGATATGATTACTGACTTCCAGCGTCAATTTCCTGCCTATGAGCGACAAGCTACAGATACTTGGCTGTATGATGCTTATATTCAGTTAGGCCTCTTGCTGATGAATGGCGAGGATGTAGAGTTGGGCATGTTTTATTTGTCCCAGGCTAAGCGTCTGGGCGATTTGCCACCAGATGTCGTAGATTATGAAACATGGGCCGAGCTTTATCTACAAGGGCTAGCTTTCTATAGCACCAATTGGGGAGCTAGTGCCTATTATTTCCGAGATTTGTGCTTGGCTGCACCCTTTTATCAGAACTCTTGTGAGCGGCTCCATGAAGTATTAGTGGCGTATGCTGATCAATATGCAGTGGCTCAGGATTGGTGTCCAGCGCAGGTGCTATACGAGGAAGCCCGGCAACATAGTATTACACCGGGCCTACCCCAAAAATTGGAGCAAGCTGTGGCTGGTTGTCTATCGGCCACACCCACACCGGCTGTGATTACAGGAACAGTGCCCATCACGCAAACGGTGCCATTGACAAGCACTCAGCCCTTTATTTCTCCCTCGTTTGTCACACCCACAACCGTGCCGTAGGTCAGGTGAATCCAAGAAGGTGTCCCGTTTATCATCCGAATTAGGAGTCTAGCTATGTCTAAAGGAATTGAAAAGCTGCAACGTGATCTGGTCGTTTTGGAAGCCATGGTGGCTGAGATGCCGGATTATTTGCGAAGCGAGGTCTTATTTTGGCCGATGGTTCCCAGTGGTTTACCGAAGTTGACTTTGGGCGGGTATCTGATGCGGCAGCATCGACTAGTGGGGTTGGTGGACTTATTGGATGGGGCGGAACGGGAACGCTTGGACACGGCCGTTCTCACTTTCAATATCACCACCAATGAAAAAATCGTTCGGGTGGAAGAACGGGCTCATAAAGAGTTGGAAGCTAGAGTACGCCAGTGGGGGGAGGCTTTGAAGGATTTTGAGGGGGAGTCATCGTTGAGTTATTATCGCACGGCCATTGATGCTCGTCTGATGATCGCTCTATTAGTCCAAAAACTACAAACCTCGCCTTTCCAGCTAAATCCGCGCATTTTGCCACAAGTGAAACTGCTTGATGTCAATTTAAGTGGAAAATGGCAAAGCGGTGCTTTCATTTGGCCGGATGAGTGGCAAGCAGCTTATCCTCGTGCCGAATTTTGGTGGCTATACGGCCGTCCAAAGTAGGTTTCTCCAAGCGGAACCAAGTATTCGGATCGCCTTGTTATCGATTACTGACAACTGACAACTGAACATTGCTCACTGCCTCATCAGGCGCAAAGTTGGGATCGGCCCAACGGCTGCGGCGCAGGCCAATTTTGAGGACGAACCAGAGCAAACGCATGAGAAGGGGAGATTTGAATAGATAGACGAGCCGAGCCAGTCGGGTACGAGCCGAAAGGTGTTGGATAAGAGGGTCAGCCACGAGACGTTCTTGATAGGTGGCGAAGCTAAAATCTTTTTGGGCAAAGGCCTCGCTAATGGCGGCAGAGGCAACTGGGCCATGCCCTAAGGCGAAGGAGATACCCTCTCCCACAAAGGGATCGGCTCCAGCAGCATCGCCTACCAGGATGACATGAGGCGCGGATACACGGCCGTTTTTGTCCCACCAGCGAATGGGGTGCCCTTTCAGTTGATAGTCATCTAGATTGCGGTCACGTTGGGCAAAGGCTTGGCGGAGAATGGTTTTGAGGTTGGCTTTGGGCCGTTGGCTATGGGTGCGGCTGTCAAACACGCCACGATTCATAAAAGGTTGGCCTTGCACAAAGCTGGGAAAGTCCCAATAGTAGCCTTGCAAATCACCTTCAGTCATGGCTGTGAAATCGAAAACAGCTACAGCCTCACGAAACTCAAAACGTTGTTGTGCATCTTCGGGGGTAAGAATCTCAATGAGGCGGGCGACGCGGGGGTTTTCGTCTAATTTAAGGGAGCGACGTACGAAACTTTTTGAGCCATCGGCCCCAATCAGGATTTGAGCATGGTAGATGGTGCGGCTGGTGGTGACTTCAGCATAGTCGTCGTGATAGGCAATGCTTTTGACAGCTTCGCCCTGGTGGACAGTCACGCCCTGTTTTTCGGCCATTTGCACCAGCCAATGATCAAATTCATCACGACGCACGATGCGGAAGACAGGATCACCGTAGAAGGAAATTGATTGGTCTTTGTAATAAAGTCGGGCTTCCTTAATCTCGAAGGAGGGGACAGCGAGGGGCAAGCCCAGGCGGGCCAAGATGTGCTGACCAAGATGAGTGATGCCACCACCGCATAACTTTTCGCGGGGATGCACCGCCTTGTCAATCATGGTGATGCGCCCGGCCCAAGCGGGGTCTTGTTGTAATAAATGCAAGGCTACAGATGAGCCAGATGGCCCAGTGCCAACAATTAGAACATCAACTTGTTCGGCTGAAAACATGAATGCCGCCTCCTGCGTAGAGATAATTGGTCATTGGCAATCAGGGAATTATCAATGACTCAGTTTCTTTTCACAATGGGCAGCATTATATCATGGGTGAGAGAAATTGCCTGAGTTGTATTGAGGTCGCCAGGGTCGAGGTGGAGAGGCTCGATGTTACCTACAGCATCTATGGCCTGGCTGCGGAACCAGATAGTATTGGTGGTGGGTGGCGTGAAACTCAGGCTAGTTTGCAAGGTGTTGGTGATTAGAGGTTGCCAGGTACTGGTAACGGCCGTGCGCATGTCAATGTTATAGGCAGCCAAGCCGGAAGCATCATCCGTACCCGCCCAGGAGAGGACATATTTATTGCGATTGGGCAGCCAGTGGATGCTGGTCATAGCTGATTGGGGTGGTGAAAGATCGAGATGGAACTGGGAAGCGGGTGATGTGCTCCGGCCAGCAGTCGTGTCCAAACGTAAGCGCCAATAGAGGTTGGAGTAGGTTTGGCTAAAGGTATGGGTGTGGCTAAGAACGGCCGTTGCCCAACTTTCGTCTAGCAGTAAATCAGTAAAATCAGGGTCAGCTGCCACTTCTAAGTGGGTAGCCACTGTATCTTCAGGCTGGTTGATCTCCCATTGGAAATCAACCGTTGGTTGGCCGATCCAGCTATCTAAAGTAGGAGTGATGGGTACAGCCGTTGCAGTTAAGGACAACAAACGCACCGTATCAAACCATATGCCCAGTTCTTCATCAGTGGTTGTCAAATTCGTTAGACGAATGGCATTTTCATGATTGGCGGCAAAATCATAATCGCCTAACGGCACCCACAGACCAACATTGTCGTTCTGGTTGATGGTCACATTGGTGACACCATGAGCATGGTGAACCTCGTAGTTGGCTCCAGCAGTTTCCCACAGGCCCGTATCACAATAGGGAATAAAGGCTTCCACACGATAACGGCCGTCGGCCACAATGGGCAAATCCCACTCTCCCCAGTGATAACTCTGGTTAGGGTCTAGTTTAGATAGAGTGTAATAACCGTGCAGATTGTGCCCGCACTGATTTTCGGCCGTGAACCAAGACGTATTACTTTTGCTAAAATTGCTGCTCAATTCATCCACATAGACATAGGGTGAAACATAACCCAACCGTGCTGCTACCTCATCACGCAGCCAAGGGAGCAGGGTATGACCTGCTGCGCCAGGGCAGCCTGTACCAAACCCGCCATAGACATCCCGATGTCCCATTAAATTAGGCAAGCCCCACTCAATATTGGGCAAGTTGTTCGAGGATTCATAGACATTAATATTACGTTGGTCAGCCTTCCAAGTGAGCAGTTCAATAGCTGCATTCAACATGGGATCGACTGGTGTGATATATTCAAAGTCCCCCATGAGTGCCACCCCCATACTGCCCGAGTTGGCTGCATTGGCATGAATGCCAACGACACCATCACCACCCAAATGCCCTTCGTAAATATGGCCATCAGGGTCAATGAGATAGTTATAGCCAATATCACCCCAACCTAGACCAAAGGTATGGTAGTTCCAAATGGCACGGAGATGGGCGGGCCAATCAGGGACAGCATTGTCAGATTTAGTATGATGGACGATGAGGTGGGTAACAGGAGCATATTCGAGTCCTTCGCTGTATTCGCAGGCGGAGTCTTCACACCAAACATCTCGGCTAATGATGAAGGGTTGAGGATAGCCATCTGTTACTATCTCTCGCTGACTGGTGTTGAGAACAGTTTGGCGAGAGACCATCTCGTCAAGGGTAGGGCCAGTGGTGCTATCTATGAAGGTGAGGCGAAATAGGCTTATCGTACCAGGTATTTCAGCCCGAATGGTAAATTGGATAAGCTGGTGGGTGACATCTTGGGCAGGCACACTGATCATTTCACCGACGGAGAGCGCATCGCCAGGCAGGTCCCAATCGTTGTGATTATGCAGCCTGACCCACTCTTGCCACTGTCCAGCGGCCGTTCCGGTGCGAATCAGCAGTTCCATGTCTGGTAGATCGGCCGTCCATTGGGGCACAACGGCGTTAAAGAGGATAGGGGCTTGGAGAATGGGGGATTGGTAGACGGCCGTTTCTCCCATGATCAACCCCTCTGCCTCAAGCGTAAAGTTATGACCAGTACCTTGGGGAAAGGAATCGGCCGTAAATAGTAAATCAGCTATAATAGCACGCCTACCAGCCTGTACTTGGTTGCCATCCCCTGCCTGTATCGTCAAAAGAACAAACAAAATCAACCCAATAATTATTACCCGTGTCCACTTCATACGTTCAATACCTCTATTACACATTTACCAAATTACTTGTTCATCGTAGCAAGACTTGACCTTTTAGACAGTGCAGAAGGTGTGAGACGGCCGTATAAAGAGGGTGAATTTTGAAGATTGTGTACTGTTTACGGATATGAATCCCTGTGCTATCCTTGCCCACGATCTTAAGTAGGTGATCATGGCAGTCTCAATAGTCATTCCGGCATACAACGAAGAAGGGGCAATTAAACCAGTGGTGGAAGCCCTACTGGATGTGATGAATGGATCAGAGTTGGTGTATGAGGTGATCGTGGTGGATGATGGTTCACAGGACAATACGGCCGTCATTGCCCAAAGCATCCCTGGCATCACTGTCCTGCTCCATCGCCAAAACAAGGGGTATGGTGCTGCTCTCAAAACTGGCATCCGTCATGCTCATCATGATGTCATCTGTATCACTGATGCCGATGGCACTTACCCCAATGAACGCATTCCCGAGCTGGCAAATCATTTAGAAGCAGGTGAATTTGATATGGTTGTTGGGGCCAGAACTGGCGAAAATGTTTCTATCCCCCTCATTCGCCGCCCAGCGAAATGGGCCTTGCGTCAACTAGCAACGCTTGTCTCTGGCGAAAAAATTCCCGATCTGAATTCTGGCTTACGTCTCTTTCGCCGTGAGATCGCGTTACGCTTCTTTAACATCTTGCCCGACAAATTCTCCTTCACCACTACCATCACCCTCGCTCTGATGTCCAACCAATATCTCGTAGATTTTGTGCCCATTAACTACTTTGCCCGCGTGGGTCAATCCAAAATACGGCCGATTCACGATACCCTCAACTTCACCCAGCTTGTGCTGCGTATCACCCTCTATTTTGCCCCACTCAAAATCTTCCTGCCCCTGAGCGGCTTTTTGCTACTGGCGGGTATTGCCTGGGCCATCTTCAGTCTCAGGGTTTTGGGACAATTAGCTGACGTGAGTACTATCGTCATCATCATGACCGCCTTCCAGGTAGCCGTCATCGGTATGCTGGCTGAATTAATCAATCGCCGTCTCCCCAACTATTTTCGGGAGTAGCCAGTTGCCTATGATGACTGATCCGGTTTTTGAACGCTTACAAACAGAGGTGATTCAGGCTGGTTTGTGCACTCACTGTGGTACATGTGTTGGCCTTTCACAAGGAACGCTGCTCATGGAGGAAACGGCCGTTGGGCCGCTCCCCACTCCCCACTCCCTACGCTCCACTCCCCACTCTCCCCTCCTTCACACCGCCTGCCCTGGTAAGGGCGTCAACTATCCTGAACTATACCAGTATCTGTTCGGCCGTTTGCCCGACAATTGGCTGATTGGCAATGTCGAACAAGTTTTTATCGGCTACTCAGCCCAACCAGACGTGCGGCGAAGAGGAGCATCCGGTGGCGTGATTACCCAAACACTCCTCTATCTATTAGAAACGGGTCAGGTGGATGGAGCGGTGGTATTGACTATGGGCCAGCCGCAACCCTGGTTGGCTTCCCCCATTATTGCCACCACACCAGAGGAGATACTGGCAGCTAGCCAAAGCGTCTACGCCCCCTCACCTGTCAATACAATTTTGGAGGAGATGTATGCCTTTAACGGCCGTCTAGCCTATGTGGGGCTGCCCGATCAAGTCGCCTCCCTACGCATTTTGCAACAGCATGGCCATGAAGGCGCCAACAAAGTAGATTTTGTTCTAGGCCCCTATGTGGGCACAAACATGTATCAAGGCTCAGTAGCCAGCTTTCTGCGCACTCACGGCGTTCACTCCCTTGAGGAAATCGCCGAACTAAAATACCGAGAAGGGGAGTGGCCCGGCTACTTGCAGATTCGCTTGCAAGACGGCCGTTTGCTCAAAGCCGAAAAATTCTACTATAACTATCTCATCCCCTTCTACATCACTCACAGCAGCCTCCTAGCCGTAGACTTTACCAATGAATTGACCGACATCTCTGTTGGTGACGCCTGGCACCCCCAATATGAGGCCGCTGGTGAAGGCTTCTCCGTCGTAGTAGCCCGTTCCCCTCAAGCCGCCTCCCTACTAGCTGCCATGCAAACTGCTGGAATTATCTCATTAGACAAGACAACCGTTACCCAAGCTCTTAACATGCACGGCCACATGATAGATTTCAAAAAGCGGGGTACATTTATTCGACTCAATTGGCGGCAAAAAATGGGGCGGCCTGTCCCTGACTTTGGTTACATTCCTTCAGAAATACCTCTCTCCCGCAAACTAGTAGAATTGATCATCAGTGGGATTTTCGGGCTATGCGGCACAAAATTTGCCCGCAAACTGGTAGAATTCATCCCTATTGGTCTCATTGGCCCCCTATTCAACACGCTTCGCAAAAGTTGGAAGAATCTATCCAAACCAACGAAACGGAAGGGACTGGCAAATGTGGCTTTTACAATAAAGAAAGAGCGAACAGTAAGCAGCAAACAGTGAACTGCTTACTGATGACAAAGAATGTCTTCATTACCACAACGTATCCAAGAAGAATTGAAATATTGGACACAGGCTCATTGGTCATTGGCTGATGTGGGTCGTCATTTCGATGAAATGGCACATGAGTATGATGAAATCAACGAGGGAGCCAACTCCTATTTTCGCCGCTTTACAGATACGCTACGTCTGGCTAATCTGCCCGACAAGGCCCACTTTTTGGATGTGACCTCCCGCACAGGCAATGGCACTGCCTTTTTTTATGAGCAAGGCAAGGTGGCCACGGCCGTTTGCGCAGATTTCTCATCTGAAATGGGCAAAATCTGTCAAGAACGGCTCCAATCCGTCGGCTTTCATGATTATCATTGGGTGCATCTACGAGACTACCATTGGCCTTTTGCCAATGATGAATTTGATGTCACTCTTTCTCTGGAAAGCGTGGAACATGTTCCCTTCCCCGGCCAATTTGTGCGCGAATTAGGCCGGGTGACCAAACCAGGCGGCAAATTGATTCTTAGTACACCAAACTTCCTGTGGGAACCTGTCCATGCCTTGGCCGCTATCACCAAATTGCACCACTCCGAGGGGCCACATCGCTTTCTGCGTTATGAGCATCTCATGCAAATCGTTCGTGATGCAGGCTTCCATATGGAACATGCGGAAACCACCGTCCTGGTTCCGGCCGGGCCAGAATGGTTGCTGCGCCTCGGTGACTGGATTGAAGCCCGCACCAAAGAGAGTCTGATGCCCTGGTTAGGACTCAGACACATTTTAATTTGCCGTAAAGAATAATTGCGTAAAGATGTGATGAACCAATCACAGTCCAAAACAAACATTGCAACCCTGCTAGCTGGCCTCTTTGTCTTCCTATGGATTGGCTTAATGATGGGCGGCTACTTTTGGGCCCATAAACCCTTTGGCTCGGAAACGGCCGTTATCCTCTCCAACTTCGCCTGGCCCACCGACACCAGCTTGGCCACCATCGCCCAAGCGACGGCCCTCACCTTACTTAACATCCTCACCTGGTTAGGTGTGAGCTGGCTGGCAGCAGCCCTAGGTCGCCGTCTCTTTCTCACGATTCTAGCTGACGAAAGCCCTACTACTCGCCTGGCCCTCTACATCGGCATCGGGCTAGGCCTCATCTCTCTAGTCATGGGCATCATTGGTCTCCTTGGCCTCATCTATCGCCCCGCCGCTTGGCTGCTCATCCTGCTTCTACTCTGGCTTGGGCGCAAACATTTGCTACCTGTTTGGCACGATCTTTGGGCTATTCGCCGACCGCAAACGGCCGATACCCTACAACGCCTCATCTCCATATACACTACCATCACCCTAAGCCTCACCTTCCTCATTGCCCTGGCCCCAGTCACTGCCTTTGACTCCCTCACCTATCATTTGCGTGCTCCCCGCTTCTTCATGGAAGCCCATAAATTTATTCATCCCGTGGACATTCCCCACATGGGCTTCCCACTATTGGGGCAAATGCAATTCCTGTTAGGTATGTTGCTCACCGGCGATGTGGTTCCTGCTCTCTTCCACTTCGGCTATGGTCTCTTAACGATTGTCCTGGTGGCGGCCCTGGCTAAACGCGCCTTCGGTCAGCGTGCAGCTTGGTTCAGCGTGATGATTTTGCTCACCATCCCCACCTTGTTCACACTTATGAGTTGGCCCTATGTGGACGTGACACTCATGTTTTACACAACGGCCGTCTTCTACACATTCTTGCGCTGGCGGGAGAAGGGAAAAGGGGCTGGAGACTCAAGACCAACTGATTTTCAATCTCTAATCCCAAATCCCCAAACCCTCTGGCTCATCCTCATAGGCATGATGGTTGGCTTCAGCGGCGGCCTGAAATATACGGCCGTTGCCAGCCCCGTCGCTATCAGCCTCAGTCTTATCTGGGAATCACGCCGGGAGCGGCCTCTCGAAATCCTCAAACGCCTCATTTTAGTAGGTAGCGTCGCTGTTGTCCTGGTACTGCCCTGGCTGCTCGAAAACATCATCACCACCGGCAGTCCCACCTACCCTTTCTTCTTCAACGACGCTCTTTATTGGGATGAGTGGCGTGCCTGGTGGTATGACCTACCAGGCACAGGCTTGGCAGCGACGGCTCCCTGGCGGCTGCTCATTGTGCCTCTAGAAGCCACTATTATTGGCACGGAAGGCACTGACTTCTATGAGGCGACTATTGGCCCCTTTATCTTTGGAGCTTTGTTTATCTTGCCCTTTATCTGGCGCAGTCTAAAACAAGAAGAGAAGCCTGTTTTATGGCATATGCTCCTCTTCTTCGCCATCAACTATCTCCTATGGCTCAACGGTGTAGCCCGTACCGCCCTCCTGTTGCGGGCCCGCTTTGTGTTTATGGTTTTTGGCGTAACGGCCGTTCTCGGTGGCCTGGCTCTCTCCCGCATCCATACCCTCAAACGGCCTGAACTCGACATCGATTGGATGTCACGCATCCTCATCCAGATCACTCTCATCTTCCTGCTCTTTGCCCAGGTGATGAATTTTGTGCAGGTGAATCCGTTGACGGCCGTTTTAGGCTTCGAGCGCAGTGAGCAATATCTCAGCCGCCGCTTAGGCATCTACGCCACCATGATGAACGACCTCAACAACTTACCCGATGGAGCCAAAATCGTCTTCCTGTGGGAAACACGCAGCTACGCTTGTCGTCCCGAAATCCTCTGCGATCCTGACCCCATCCTAGACAAATTTTTGCACCTCACACAGTTCAATCAACTAGATGCTGCCAACATGAGCCTCTATTGGCAAAGCCAAGGAATCACCCATGTGCTGTGGCACAAAGCCGGTTATCAATTTTTACTAGACGCTGCCGAATTCAACCCCATTGGCGGCGCAATCAGCCCTGCTGACCAAGCTGTTTTGCAAGAATTAAGGGATACTCATTTATCAGAAGTGGACAATTGGGCCGATGCTTATCTGCTGTATGAACTCAAGCCATCAAACTGAATGCCGTTATGACCCGTGAAGAACGTGACCAAACCCTTTACGACACCTTCGCCCAACAACAGGCACGGAAGGACATTTTACCCGCCTCTTCCCTTGCTCGGCGTAGCCAGCTTTTTTCCGCCCTAGCTCCTGTCCTGGCCCAATCGCTCAATTTGGGCACAATTGTGGAGATTGGCTGTGGTATTGGTGCGCCTGCCCAATATTTGCGCGGTCATTATGATCGCTATATTGGCTTAGACCATTCGACACAAATGATTGGCGCCGCACACGCCTTTAATGCCAACGCGACACAAGCTGAATTTATTACTGCCAATGCCAAATTAATGCCCTTGCCCCCGCATACGGCCGATCTCATTCTCTCCATTGGGGCACTGCATCATATGAGCGAGCTAGATGCCGTCATGCAAGCCTTAAGCCGACTGGCAAAACCAGGAGCCTGGCTGGTTGTACGCGAACCACAACGGGCCAATCCTCTCATTCAAGGGCTACGATGGTTGAGAACCAGGTTAGATGGCAGCTACTCGGAGGAACAGATCTTTTTTTCCCAACAAGAGTTAATCGGGCTGTGTCAGCGTCATCAAATGAGTGACATATCCGTTGAATATCAAGGCTACTTCACCCCACCCTTTGCTCAGGTTGTGCTTTCTCCTCAAGCAGTGACCGTCCCCCTCAGTCATTTGGCTGATAAGGTAGATAATTGGCTACACGGCCGTTTGCCGCCACTTTTCAGCCAATTGAGTTTCAACCTAGTCGTGCGAGCCAAATTCCCAGAATGAATCGAGAAACTATGAGCAAAAAAGAGTGGGCCATTTTAGCCCTACTCATCGCCATTCTCTTTGCAGCCCAAAGCTGGGTCACGCACCGTTACCTCGTACAACCCAATCCGGGGGCCAATGATTACTATTCACGTTGGGCCGGAGCCAAAGCCCTTTTGCTAGACGGCCGTGATCCCTATTCTCTAGAAGTCACCCAAGAGATTCAAGCCGTCATACGTATAAATCCAGAGCAAGTGGGACGCGGCGGCTTCCATTATCCCTTGCACGTTACCTTCTTTTTTTTGCCCTTGGTTTATTTGCCTTATACTTGGGCCCAAGCTATCTGGCAAACCTTATTAGTCTGGGTCATTATCGGCACCGTGCTGGTCATGCTAGCCCATCATAACTGGCGGCCCAGACCGTTGGCCCTGGTGTTGCTGCTATTGGCTGCCATTTTATTTTACCCGGCAACTCGCAGCGTGTTATTGGGACAGTTCACATTGCATGTGACCCTGTTTGTGGCCCTTTCCCTGCTGTGTCTCAAATCTGGCCGTGATGGCTGGGCCGGCATTTTCCTGGCAGCCACCTCTATCAAACCCCAGATGATCCTTGCCTTGGGGGTTTTGCTGCTACTGTGGACCATCAAACAGCGGCAGTGGCGTTTTGTAGTAGGGGTGATCGGGGGCGGGGCAATTATGTTCGCAGCTGCCTTATTGTTGTATCCGCGTTGGCCCATCAGCTTTGTGGAGGATATGTTGAGGTATTCAGTCGTAGCTGGCGGGCGTAATCCTTTGCACGTCTTGCTGCAACTTTTGGGCTTACCAGAGGGAGCATACACAATAGTAACAGCCATTTTCATCGCTATCACCCTCTACACCTGGTTCCGAGCTTGGCGCAATCCTAATTGGAGCTATTTAACCTTAGCTATCTTTTGGACCATGGTCGTCAACATTTTGGTGCCATTTCAAACAGGTACAACCAACCAGGCTATTCTGTTAATTCCATTCTTTGCTTGGCTACATCTAGGCTTAAAACGTTGGGGAGTATGGCCGATTGTGAGTATAACGGCCGTTATCATCATCGGCTTATGGGCTTTATTCCTCAACACCTTATCTGGTGACTACGAAAATCAACTACTGTTCCTCCCCCTCCCCTTGCTATCTCTAGCAATTTTGATAGCTAGCGAACTACGATCGTATAAAGTCGCTAATTAAGCATGAAACGCTGGCTGCATATCTTCCTCAACCTCCTCAGTCTGGTTCTCTTTGGTTTTATCTTGTGGTGGGGTGGACCGGAAGCTTGGGAACAACTGCTGGCAGGTGATTGGCGTTGGCTGCTGGCAGGTCTGCTCTTACATGGTTCAGTAGGGATGATGTCGGGGCTACGCCTACAATACGTGGCCCAGGCTATGGGACAGCGCAACTTAGCTTCTTGGCGACAATTTTATCGCTTGACTATGAGTGTACGGGCTTTGGGCCTGATATTACCACGCAGTGTTAGCGCACTCGGTGGCAAATCAGTGGGTCTTATGGCCTTCGGGCTCTCTTTACGTCAATCACTCTGGACGGTGATGGTGGACAATGCGATGGATGTGTTATTTTTAACGGCCGTTACCCTACCCGCCATCCCCTTTCTCCAAGCCAAAATCACCACAGTCACCTATCTGAGTCTTTGTGGCCTTGCCCTTCTCATCCTTGCCGCGGCCCTCTGGTGGAGTAGCCAACCGGGCCGTCTAAACTTTTTGCTAGAGTGGACGCAACGTCTACCCTGGTTGGCTCAAAAATTGAAGCTAGAAGGAGAAACAACCGTTGCTCTCCTCCCCCCACCAGCCATCACCCTACGGGTTCTCCTACTTACGAGTCTTCTCAACATCTCCTTGGCCTTTACCGCTTATACTATTGGTCGGGCCGTAGGCACAACGGCCGTGTGGCCCCTCTATCTCGCCATCTTCCCCATTACCCAACTCAGCCTCATTATTGCCGTCGCTCCCGGTGGATTAGGCATCGTAGACTTCACTTGGGCTGGCTTACTCCTACTAGCTGGCATCCCCGACAACAGCGCCACCACTTTCACTGTCGCTTTACGCATCTACATCTCCATTTTTGTTCTTGTGTGGGCCGGCACCAGCATGCTCTTGGCCTTAACCGATACAAAACCAGCCAACTCACCCGAAATAGAGTATCATCCAGACCAGGAAGCAGAGTAAACAGCAGTCAGTTGCTTGCTATTACTCACCAAATTACTGGTTACTATTTACCCACAAGGAGGTCATGATGCGTGTAGAAAAAGGGCTCATTGTGCCATTAGGTTATGGCAAATATTTCCGCTCCGACAAAATTAACGGCTTGGAACCCATTGAAGAAGGACGCGGCCCCGGCCGTCGTACTTGGGTCTATGTTCAAGGCATTGAGGAACCCGTAGTGGCCTCTCGATCTGAAGGGGCTATCTTACGCGACATGATCGAGATGCCCAGCGAAGTTACCCGGGTGCGCGAACAGCAGCAGCTTTTAGGTGATATTCTAGACACCATCAATGATATTGATCCCATGCTCAAAACCATCGTCCACAGCCAAGGCAAATGGGACCTCGACCGTCTGGCCGAACGCATTGCAGAAACCCTCGGTGAAGTTGGGTAAGACAAATTCCATAGAGGAGGCCATATGAACATACAGGTAGATTTGTTATTAATTGGTGGCACGGTTGTCACCATGAATGATGCCTTCACTGTGGTTTCCGATGGCGCGGTAGCCATTCAAAATGATTCCATCGTAGCTATTGGCTCCACGGAATCCATGCGCGCAACCTATCAAGCCACAGAAACTCTCGACTGCACCGATCAAGTGATTATGCCCGGTCTTGTCAACGCCCATACACACATCCCCATGACACTTTTGCGTGGCCTCAACGACGATCTGCGGCTAGATGTGTGGCTGGGCTACCTAATGCCCCTAGAACGTGAATTTGTCACGCCTGAATTTGTGCGGCTGGGCACACGCATCGCCTGTGCCGAGATGATTCGTTCTGGCGTTACCAGCTTCGCCGATATGTACTATTTTGAGAGCGATATAGCCGAAGAAACGGCCGTTATCGGCATGAGGGCCCTACTAGGACAAACGCTGCTCGTCTTCCCTGCCCCCGATGCCCCAACCTACGAAGACAGCATCATCCTTTGCCGCCGCTTCATTGAGAAATGGAACGGCCACCCCCTCATCCAACCCGCCGTAGCTCCCCACGCTTGGTACACAGCTACCCCCGAACTCCTCAGAGCGTGTGCCGATCTAGCTCGCGCTTACGACGTTCCCTTACACACCCATGTCAGCGAATCCGCCTTAGAGGTGACCAATTGCCGCGAACAAAATCATATTCTGGTGGTGCCTTGGATCGAAAGACACGGTTTGCTGGAAACCAAACTATTGGCCGCCCACTGCGTTCATCTCGACAAAGGTGAGATGTTCAGCTTGAAAGCAGCAGGCGCAGGCATTGCCCACTGCCCCACCAGCAACCTCAAACTTGCCAGTGGCTTTGCCCAGGTGGGCCAGATGCTCGAAGTTGGCCTCAATGTGGGCGTGGGCACAGATGGCCCCGCCAGCAATAATGACCTCGACATGTTTGAAGAGATGCGTCTGGCCGCCCTCCTGGCCAAAACAGTGAGCAATGATCCTACTGTTTTACCAGCGAGGCAAGCCCTAGAGCTGGCTACGATTGGCGGGGCCCGAGCCATTCATCAAGATCACCTGACGGGCAGTTTGGAAGTAGGCAAACGGGCCGACGTGATCGTGGTAGACATGGGAGGCATTCACAATCAACCCCAATTTAACAACAATCCCGATGCCGTTTATTCGCGGCTGATTTATGCAGCTAAAAGCACCGATGTACGCCATGTGGTCTGCAACGGCAGTTTCCTCATGCGGGATCAACAACTCTTGACGATAGATGAAGCCAAAGCCAAAGCTGATGCTGCCCAAGTTGCAGCCAAAATAGATGCCTTCGTGCGCGAGCGGGAAGCCAGCCCATATAACAAACTCGTCTTTTTGGCCGGTGTCACTCGTCAAGAAAGTTTTGAAGTGCAAGTCAAAGTTCCCGTCACAGACATCGCCCCTATCTTAGACATATTAGCTGGCGGTCAGCTAGAAATCACCAAGAAATCTCACTATAAGCAATATGATCAATATTTTCTCTTCGATGGCCATGATCCCGATGCGGCTCGTTTGCGCTACCGTGAGGACGAATTTATCACTGAAAATGGGGAAGCCTCCACCACTCGCGCTCGTCTGACCTTGATTGGCGAGGAAGAACGGCAAACTTTTGGCCAGGCCATTATGCTCTCCCGCTCCCGTTTCCTGGCCAATGCCGACCGCAGCTTACGTTTTTACCGAGAATATTTCGCCCCTCCCACTGAGGTCGAAGTCGTCAAGGATCGGTTGCGCTGGCGTGTGGTATACAAGGACACAGATTTCGCCATCAATTTGGATCACCTGACCCAGCCTGAATTACCAGGCCATTATCTAGAAGTCAAGGCCCGCACTTGGTCGCGTAGTGATGCTGAGCGCAAAGCCGATTTGATTCGGGAATTATTGCAGCTATTTGGCGTTGATCCCAAAACGGCCGAACCACAAGATTATCCAGAATTGGCTCTGCAATAAGAGTCGCTTGCTAACACCCCTCAGCCAACCTTGATTCAAATCCTTATCTAGAGATTGAGAGATTGAGAGACTGAAAGATTAAATCTCTCAATCTCCTAATCTCATTCTTCTACACTGCCTGAGCCAATAGTGGCCTGGATGGAACACGGCCGTTTCCCAACCACTGCTGCCCAATATCTCGCCGATAATGGGCCCCCTCAAAAGAGATTTGGCCAATGCCCTCATAGGCACGGTTCAGGGCAGCGGGTAGATCATCGGCAACGGCCGTTACCGCCAACACCCGTCCCCGTGAGGTAACCAATTGTTCCTTGTCAACGGCCGTTCCATGATGAAACACCTCCACATCAGCCATACGCTTGGCGGCACGAATACCCGAAATGGGCAGGCCCGTGGGGAACACGGCCGCTGGATATTGGGGTGAGGACATCATGACGGCGACAGCGGCGCCAGGGCGCAGTTTGATATGGTCAGGTCGGAGACGGCCGTTCACGCAAGCTTGCATCACCGTCATCAAATCATTTTCCAGCAAAGCCATCAGCACCAACGCCTCTGGATTGCCAAAGCGGCAATTAAACTCCAACACCTGGACACCCTGCTCAGTCAGCATCAGCCCGGCAAATAGAACGCCCACATAGGGCTGGCCTTCTGCCGCCATACCCGCCACTGTAGGTCGCATAATCGTCTCCATCACTTCTTCTACAAAGGCGTCACCGCAATCCGGCGGCGGCCCAAAAGCCCCCATGCCGCCCGTATTTGGCCCTGTGTCTGCATCAAAAATGCGTTTATGATCACGCACAGGCAGCAAGGGCACAACTGTGCGGCCATCGCTGACGGCAAACATCGATGCCTCCACCCCTTGCAACCGCTCTTCAATGATGACTGTGCTGGCAGCATCGCCCAAGATTCGGTCCAGCATGTAGGTGCGCACGGCCGTTTTCGCTTGCGCCCGCGACTCACACACCGTCACCCCCATACCCATCTTGCCCAGGCCGCTCACCTTCACCACCACCTGTTCCGTACCCAGCCTATCCAGATAAGCCAGCGCGTCTTCATAACGACTAAAGCTGGCATAGGCCGGGGTAGGAATCTGATGGCGCTGCATAAAGGCCTTAGCGAAGGCTTTGGATGATTCCAGCCGCGCCGCCGCCTGCGTGGGGCCAAAAATGGCCAAACCCGCCGCTTGAAAAGCATCCACCACCCCAAAGGCTAGCGGATCATTCGTGCCTACTACTGTGAGGTCAATCTGCGATTCTTGGGCAAAGGCCACCAGCCGCACTACATCCTCATCACCAATAGGCACATTGGTGGCGATTTGGGCCGTGCCCGCATTGCCAGGAGCCACAAAGACCTCCGCCACTTGCGGCGACTGCCTGATCTTCCAGGCCAGCGCGTGCTCCCGCGCCCCATAACCAAGTACCAATACCTTCATCTTTCCTGATTGCATCTTTCACCTCTCTGCCTTCGGGAAGCTACTGGTTGGGAAAATTGGCTGCTAGAGCCTCCCGGAGGTTTGTTATAAGATTTTGGGTACCCTTTTGGGAGTCGGGGCGAGATGGTCTGCCCCGTAAACATAGAGTATAGCCTTAACACCAGATAACGGCCGTTACCCAAAAGGGTGAAAATGGGGGTGAATCCATCATTCGTCAAGCCAGTTGCTCGAAAACGGCCGTTAATGCTTTGCCAACAATCCTCATATATTTTTCTAACGCACGACATACATTTCTCTAACACAGGCTGCTTACAATCAGAGGCGTATTTAGAATTCAAATCAACCCTGTATCACAAACAAAAAAGGAGTGAACAAAATGACAACTTTAATTCGTTGGAACCCCCGTCAGCATCGTTTAATTAATGAGTTCGATCGCCTATTTGAAACCCCAGCTTTATGGCAAACACCCCGCAACTGGGGTTTGGCGCTGGACGTGGTCGAGAAAGATGATCTGTATACCGTGAAGGCCTCTGTGCCCGGTTTAGAGCCGGACGACATCGAAATTACGCTGGAAGACAATACACTTACTATCAAAGGTAAGTTCGAGCGTGAAGAGGAAGATGAGAACGAGCGTTACCATCTGCGTGAACGTCGCTCTGGCAGCTTTAGCCGCACCATCAACTTCCCCGTCCTCGTCAACGCTGAGGCGGTTGAGGCCAACTACGAGCAGGGCGTTTTAACCCTGGCCGTGCCCAAGGCTGAGGAAGTAAAACCGAAGCGGATTGCCATTAAGGCGAACGGACATTCGTAATCAGTAAGCAGTAAATAGTAATCAGTAAACAGTGACTCCGCAGTCCGCGCAGGCGGACTTTGTAACCGTAGCCGCGATTTTAATCGCCGCAGTAAGGCGTTGGGCATTTGGCTCAACGCCTTTTTTGTTGGCTGATGGGGTGATACAAAAGTGATATAAAGCAAACTTTGCCCTTGTAAACGGCCGTTTTCCTGTCCTATAATGCTGTTGCCGCAGTTGGCAATGCCTACAGACAGTTAGGAGGCGGTTATGACAACAGAAGCAACATTTGGGCAAATTGTAAGAGAACGCAGATTAGCCTTGGGTTTAACCCAAGCTGAATTGGCCCGTCGTGTCAATTGTGCCACCGTCACCATTCGCAAAATTGAGTATGATTCGCTGCGGCCCTCAGTACAAGTAGCCGAACGGCTGGCCCTATCACTCAACATCCCTGAAGATGAGCAGTTGGCCTTTGTGCGGCTAGCTCGCAGCGATTTGCCCCAAACCCCGATCCCCACCCCCGCCCCTATTCCAGAAGAGATTGGACAAGAGGATTTAAGCGGCCGTTCTGTGCGCGGTTTTGAATTGGGCGAATGCATTGGCACGGGTGGTTTTGGCGTCGTTTATCGGGCGGTGCAGCCCAGCGTAGATCGGGACGTGGCCATCAAGATCATCCTGCCCGAATATGCCAACCACCCCAACTTCATTCGCCGCTTTGAGATTGAGGCCCAAACTGTAGCCCAGCTAGAACATCCCCACATTGTGCCCCTCTACGACTATTGGCGTCAACCCAATGCCGCCTATCTCATCATGCGGCTGCTGCGCGGTGGCAGCCTGGAAAGCAAGATGAAACAGGGCACACTGCCCCTGGCAGCCACCTATCGCTACTTGCAGCAGGTGGGGCAAGGGCTGCATTTGGCCCATCGTAATGGCGTTATTCACCGAGACCTGAAACCAGCCAATATTTTGCTAGACGAGGACGACAATGCTTATCTGGCCGACTTTGGCATTGCCAAGCATTTGGATGAATGGACGGCGAGCGACAAAACAGAAGTTGGCGCCCTGGTTGGCTCCCCCGCCTATGCCTCGCCGGAGCAGTTGCGGGCCGAACGGGTGCAGCCGCAAACGGACATTTACTGCTTGGGCATTATGTTGTATGAGTTGTTGACGGGGAAACGGCCGTTTCCCGGCCCCACGCCCGTCTTATACATCCAACAACACCTATTTGAACTGCTGCCACCCATTACCGAAAGAAACAGCAGCCTGCCTCCGGCCCTGGACAGAATTCTGTTGCGGGCCACAGCCAAAGACCCAGCCGAACGTTTTCCCGATGTTTTGAGCTTTTTGGAGGCCTTGCAACCCATTTTGTGGGGCAGCGACGGCCAATCTGGCCCAGTCACTCTGGCTGAATCGCCCTTTCCCCAGCTTTCCACCCAAGAATTAGCTGATCTGGAAAACCCTTTCAAAGGCTTACGCGCCTTCAGCGAAGCCGACAGCGACAACTTTTTTGGACGCGATAATCTGGTACATGATCTCTTGAGCCGCATCGGCGAATCGGCCAATGGACGGCAGGATTTAGGCCGCTTTTTGGCCGTAGTTGGCCCCAGCGGCAGTGGCAAATCCTCCGTGGTCAAAGCTGGATTGCTGCCCGCTCTGCGTCAAGGGGGTGTGCCTGATTCTGAGGGCTGGTTCATCACCGACATGATGCCCGGCACCAAGCCCATGGCCGAGTTAGCCGCGGCTTTATTGCGCGTAGCTGTGCAGACCCCACCCAACTTACTGCCACAGCTTCAAGTAGATGAGCGGGGTCTGTTGCGGGTGCTGGATCAAGTTTTGCCCGCTGATGATGTCACGGAACTGATGTTGATGATCGACCAATTTGAGGAAGTTTTTACGTTGGTGGCGGATGAGGCTGAACGGGCCCATTTTTTGGACAGTTTGGTCACGGCCGTTCTCGATGAGCGCAGTCGTTTGCGAGTGGTGATTACGCTGCGGGCTGATTTTGTTGATCGGCCGTTGCAATACGTGGACTTTGGCGAACTGGTACGCCAACGCACCGAGTTCGTCCTGCCTCTCAGCCCCGATGAGTTGGAAGAAGCCATTAGCCAGCCCGTCACCCAATTAGGACTAACCTTAGAACCGGGACTGGCTGCCCAAATCATTCGTGATGTGGGCGATGAACCAGGGACATTGCCTCTGCTGCAATATGCCCTGACGGAACTATTTGAGCAGCGCCAGGGCGTGGTTCTGACCCGTGCTGCCTATGAGGCCAGTGGCGGCGTTTTAGGCGCACTCGGCCATCGAGCTGAGGAGATTTACAGTGGATTAGATGAAGCGGCGCGAGAAGCCACTCGCCAATTATTCCTACGGCTTATAACCTTGGGTGAAGGGATTGAAGACACACGGCGACGAGTCTCGCTATCAGAATTAGAATCCCTGCTCCCAATCGTCAATCGTCAACCGTCAATCGTCAATCGTTTTGGCAAATATCGCCTGCTCACTTTCGACCACAACCCCAATACACGGGACTCCACTGTAGAGGTGGCCCACGAAGCTCTTTTGCGTGAATGGTCGCGTTTGCGAGATTGGCTTGTAGAGAACCGTGATGATATGCGCCTACAGCGGCTGTTGGCTAACGAGGCGCGGCAGTGGCAAACGGCCGATCAAGACCCTAGCTACCTGTTACACGGCTCTCGTCTGACCCAATTTGAAGAGTGGCTCACCCACAACACGGTGGCTTTAAACCGAGATGAAACAGCCCTCCTGCAAGCCAGCCTTGTCGCTCGTGAAGAACAGCAAGCGGCAGAAAGGGAGCGGCAGTTGCATGAGGTTGCTTTGGAAAACCGCTCCCGCACGCTCTTGCGTCGTTTAGTGGCGGTTCTGACCGTAGCCACCCTTATTGCCACCGGGCTAACACTCTTCGCGTTTAACCAGCGCAATGTGGCGCAAACAGAGTTAATACGGACCGAACGAATCAGATTAGCTTCCCAAGCCCAATTGGCTTTAGATAGAGGCGAAGATATCGTTGTGCCTGCCCTCCTAGCTTTGCAGAGCCTGCGCTATGGCTATTCGCCGGAAGCTGATGCAGCTTTGTTGAGTGCTATGAGCCGTGGTTTTGCTCACCAGCAATATGTAGGACATGATGACGCTCTATCCTCAGCCGAATTCTCGCCAGACGGCCGTTATATTCTCACCGCTGCCAACGACACAACGATCCGCTTGTGGGATACACAAACTGGTGTCGAAGTTCGCCAATTTCTGGGTCATGCAGAGTTAGTCACGATGGCCATTTTTTCACCCGATGGGCAGCAGATATTGAGTAGCAGTGCTGATCGTACAGTACGCCTGTGGGATACAGAAACTGGTAAGGAGATAAGCCGTTTGCCGAAGCATGACAGTCCTGTATGGAGCCTAGCTTTTGCCCCCAATGGCCAACAGATACTCACCAGCGATGAAAGCGGTGTGGCTCGCCTATGGGACATCCAAACGGCTCAGGTCTTGCAAGAATTTCAAGGGCATACTGATGTCATTTTGTGGAGTGAATTTTCGGCCAATGGCCGCACATTGGTCACGGGCAGTCTTGACAAAACTGCTCGTCTATGGAATGTAGGCACTGGCCAAGAACTACGCCAGTTTGTAGGCCATGCAGGCAGTGTAAGCAGTGTAAAGTTTTCGCCAGATGAGCGTTGGCTGCTTACGGCTGGTTTTGACAATACGGCTCGTCTATGGGATGCGACAACTGGTCAAGAACTACGTACGTTTATAGGCCATACTGGCATTTTGTTCGACGCTGATTTTTCGCCCGATAGCCAATTGATAGTTACCGGGAGCCTGGACAAGACAGTACGTTTGTGGGATATAGCCAGCGGCCAGGAGTTACGTCGCTTTGTCGGACACACAGCCGGAGTAGACATAACGATATTTTCTGTAGACGGCCGTTATATCTTGACGGCTAGCGTAGACCGAACTGCCCAGTTGTGGGATATCTATTCCGAAAGCGAACCGCGCATATTTTCTTTACCGCTCCGTACCATTCATTCGGCAACAATGATATGGGTTGGCTCTACCCAAGATAATCAACAAGTGATTACAGGCATGGCCAACGGGGATGTGCTGTATTGGCATAGTCAGACAGGCCAAATTCTGACCAAAAGCAAGCTGGATTCTAACGGGTTTTTCAATGATATGGATCTGTCAGCCGATAAAACCTTAGCCGTGACAGCTACTGGTGAGGGCCTCGTTCAACTGTGGGATACACAAAGCGGGCAAGAAATCCATACATTTAATGGTCATACCGGGCCGATATGGGATGTTCAATTAGCATCAGATGGTCGCATGATTTTGACTGGAGGCGATGATCAGACAGCACGTCTTTGGGATGCTCAAACGGGGCAGGAACTGCTTACTCTTGTCGGGCATACGGGTGCCATAAATGGGGTGGCTTTTGCTCCAGACGGTCGTACTGTGTTAACTGGCAGCCAGGATGGCACGGCTCGTTTATGGGATATGACCACAGGCAATACAATTAATCAGTTCGTCGGTCATAGTGGTCCGATACGGGGGGTTACTTTTTC
The DNA here is from genome assembly GCA_965223555.1 of Promineifilaceae bacterium (SeqCode). GTDB lineage: Bacteria > Chloroflexota > Anaerolineae > Promineifilales > Promineifilaceae > CBDCWU01. The sequence continues at coordinate 114,135 of CBDCWU010000004.1, read as the reverse complement.
ACCTGACGGACACCAAATTTTGACTGGCAGTGATGATGCTACTGCTTGGTTATGGGATGTTCAAACAGGCCAGACAATACACCAGCTCGTGGGCCATACTGATTCTGTCTGGGTCGTTGCTTTCTCACCCAATAGTCAGCAAGTGTTAACTGGTAGTGATGATCAGACAGCGCGGTTATGGAACGTAAGTACGGGTGTTACTGTACGCCAATTCGTAGGTCATGTCGCCAGTATCCGTTCCCTTGCCTTTATTACTTATGGTCACCAGATCATTACGGCTGATTTTAACGCAGGCTATCTATGGCAATCTAGTTTAGAGGCCATCATCGCCGAGGTATGTGCCCAATTGCCGCGTGATTTTACCGATGAGGAACGTGCCCTCTATAACATCAGCGATGACAGACCCACTTGTCAACCATAAGCAAGAGGATCGACCTGACCCGCTTTGAAAACCTGTCAGGTCTCAAACAAATAGTGATAGTCAACCCCAGCAGTTTACTATCGAGAGGAGTATCAAAATGAAACGTGACAAGCAACAAATGACATGGCTAATCATTATACTGTGGATAGGTCTCATTTCTGCGGCCTGCATTAATTCAGCAGAATCTCTAGTGGAAGCACCAACCCCAGTAGAGAGCATGTCCCAACTGCAACCCATTGTAGTGGCCACACTAGCACCCATAACCGCCCCCGCAGCCAACCACAGCCTAGAGATAGTAGAACCCGTAGTAAACACCACATTTGTGGAATGGGTAGAAGATGAAACGGTGGTCGAAGGGGCTACTTCGACACTGACGCGCATGGAACATGGTTTATACATGACGTTTGATGCCGTCGGGCTCGAACCAGGCGCAGCTTACACAGCCTGGTGGGTTGTTTTTAATAAGACAGAGAACTGCTCTGATGGCGAATGTGGTTTAGATGACAGTTTTATAATGGACAGTAATGGTGGAATCTTGCTCACTGAGGAAGGTGCACCCCAATTCAATCTACCAGCGCGAGAGATAACAGCGTTTTCCCTACATAGAGCGACAGGATCAGTAGCGGACATTGACGGTACAGCCGAGTTTCGGGCTCATCTGCCAGTCGGGGATCGAACAGAGGTTGAGTTTGACGGACCTGGGCTATTTGATGCCATGAAGGCCGAAATTCACATTATCATTCGTACCCATGGCCCAGCTATTCCCGGTGATCTCCACGAGCAAATGAACACGCCTTGGGGTGGCTGCCCTGAGGGGTGGCCCAAAACGCCCTGTGGCAACATTCAATTTTCTATTCATCTGCCGCCAGCGCAATGAAGTAATGACAAGATAGGAAGAAGCAATTTGGTCACGACAACCAAATTGCTTACAGGAGGTAAAAGCGATGGTCTAAATAAGATGCACTGTTAACCCAAAAGCATATTTGCATAGAAAGAGAGGGACCGGGCACAATTCCCAACCAGGGCATGGATTTCGGAATCATGACCACGGCCTTATCCCCTAGTATAACGATTAGCGGATGCTATTTCCACTGGTTCACGTGCTAATGATCCCAATTTTTTTGTTCTACCGTTTTATTCAAAAATCTTAGCATAAGCGTTCAGTTACACAGAGTTACACAGAGGGTTGGACACAGAGCTTCACAGAGAGATAAAAGAGAAAATCATTTTAAAACAATTTAATACAGGCAAAAAGGTTGTTATTAAAGCGAATATTCTTCTCTTTCTCTGCGTATCTCAGCTTCTCAGCGCATCTCTGTGTCCCATCTGAACGGTTATATCTTAGCAACTATTGAAGGAGATCACATGATTCGTTACAAATATTTTTTCATCCTGCTAGTAGCACTGGTTGCAGTCGCTTGCAGTTCTCAAACACAAACGATTGAAGTAACTAGGGAAGTTGAAGTCATTAATGAAATAGAAGCCACTGTTGAAGTAGAGGTAACCCGCGAAGTGGCGGTAGAAGTGACCCGCGAAGTAGAAGTCGCAGCCGAAGTCGACGCTGAACCAGTAGTAGAGTTGACTTTGGACGAAAAAATCGCTAGTGCGATGAGTGCCGCCCCTATACCGATTGCCCAGGATGCCACCATTTTGGATTATCCGGCCGAGTGGCCCAGAAATTGGCCCAATGCGCCAGCACCCGAATTAATCGAGTTGCGGGCTGGCACAAACGGTTGGACGTGCATTGTCGATGCTCCCGACACAGAAGGCAACGACCCGATGTGTCTGAATGATGTCTATTTGGAAGTGCTGTTGGCTCGCCATACCTTGACCAGTGCCCCAGCTAGCGGGATCGGGTTTGGCTACATGTTCCAAGAAGGTGCTCCTGCTGGTAGCCCACCCCATATGATGGTTTTTCTGCCAGAGAGCAACGGCAGTATGGGGGACTTTACCACAGAACCGGGCCCCATGCCGTGGAAGATGTTCCAAGATAATTCGTACCAGCATCTGATGGTGTTAACCCCACCACGAGGGGAAAAAGTGCCTGCAGCGGAAGATAAGATTGCCAATGCGATGAGCGCAGGCCCGGTACCGATTGCCCAGGATGCGACCATTTTGGAATATCCGGCAGAGTGGCCCGGAAATTGGCCCGATGAACCAGCACCAGAACTGATCGAGATACAAGCTGGCACAAATGGTTGGACTTGCATCGTTGACATTCCCGATACGGAAGGCAACGACCCGATGTGTCTGAACGACGTCTATTTGGAATCGCTGTTAGCCCGCTACGCCCTGATCGATGCTCCAGCTACTGGTATTGGCTTCGGCTACATGCTTCAGGGTGGTGCGCCGGATGGTAGTCCTGCTCACATGATGATCTTTGCCCCTGAAAGTAATGAAAGTATGGGGGGCTTTACCACAGAACCGGGCCCCATGCCGTGGATTATGTTCCAAGGCAATTCGTACCAGCATCTGATGGTGCTAACACAGTAATGGGGTTGTAGATGTATGACGGCATTGGCGTTGCACTGAACGCCAATGCCGTCACAGCTGTGCTAATTGTTTTGTTGGTAGGGATGTTTCTGGTGGCCTGTACATCGGGCGAGGGGGCTGGTAGAGAAACGATAGGACGGCCGTTCCTCACATCTCTTACAAACGGCCGTTTCCCCTACCCCAACACATTCTCTTCACCCGTCCGCACCAATTCGCACAAAAGGCAATCCTTCAAAACGTCCTCATCCGATTCGCGCAGGAAGGCGTGAACCTGATCGCCTGGTTGCAGCACCGTATCGCCATGGGGGATGAGAATGGTGCCTTGCCGCCGTACAAAGACGACCACACAATCATGGGGCAGTTCGGAGGCGAGGGAAGCCAATGTGCGATTAGCCGCCCGGCTGTTTTCAGGAATTTCTAATTCCAACAGTTCCATACTGCTTATGCGGCGCAAATGCACTGTTTCGTCCTCAACTTGCTCTCTGGCTTTGCGCGTCAAAGCCAAATTATAGGCTTTGACCACATCATCGCGGCGAATGACGCCAACCACATGGGACGGCCGTTCCTGTGTCACTACTGGCATTTTATGAATACCACGAAAGGCCAACCGTTGAATGGCATGACTCAAAGGCTCATCGATATAAGCAGTGAGAACTTGGCCCAGCGAAGCGATGTCCCCCACACACAGATCTTTTAATCTATCAGGCCGCTCTAAGGCCCGTTCATAGTCACTCAAACTAACCATGCCCACCAGCTGCAAGCTTTTGTCTACTACCGGGAAACTGTGGCTGTGCGTTTTTTGCAAATAACGGCCGAGTTCGGTCACTGGCATATCCTGAGATACTACATAGGGGTCTGTTCCCATCACTTCAGCCACAGATAAGCTTTGCAACAGATCGAGGTCACGCCCACGGTGCAGGGTGATGCCTTTAAGCTTGAGCTTGAGGGTGTAGATGGATTCGGTGAAGAGGTATTCGGCCAAAAGTGTAGAGAGGACGCTAGCCAACATGAGGGGCAGGATGAGTTGGTAGTCGTTGGACATCTCGAAAACGATGAGAATGGCGGTGATGGGAGCACGCGCTGCGCCAGAGAGGACAGCAGCCATACCCACAATGGCATATGCACCTGGGTCCACCACCAATTCAGGCCACAAACTATGGCCAACTGTGCCAAACATATCACCTAAGATAGCACCCATAAAGAGGCCAGGGGCAAAGACACCGCCGGAATTGCCTGCGCCCAAGGTGAAGCAAGTTGCCAACAGTTTGAGCAACAGCAAGACAGCCATCACGCTCAATGATAACGTGACATCATCGGCAATCACATCGCCAATCAATTCTAGGCCAGAGCCTAATACTTCGCGCCCAGGCAGAAGCAGGGCAACAACGGCCGTGGCCAACATGCCCATGGCTGCTTTCAAGGCTGGCGACCACGTCCACTCATCAAAAATATCCTCGAACTTATATAGCAGACGTATAAATAGAACAGCTACGATGGCGGCCAGCACACCAAGCAAGGCGTACAAGGGTAGTTCGCCAGGCTGGGCAGGATAGGAGGGAACGATAAAGGCGGGTTTATCGCTGAGGTAGATACGACCGACGATACTGGCAGAGACGGCACTGATGACGACTGCACCAAAATAACGCACGGTAAAGCGACCTAAAATCACTTCCAGAGCAAAAATGGAACCCGCAATAGGGGCATTAAAGGTGGCAGCAATACCAGCCGCTGCCCCACAAGCCACCAATGTTCGCACCCGATCGGCTGAAAAGTGCAATAGCTGCCCCAGGGTGGAACCTAATGCTGAACCAACTTGCACGATGGGGCCTTCACGTCCCGCGGAGCCACCTGTGCCGATGGTGAGAGAGGAAGCTATCACTTTGAGGGCGGCGACGCGAGGACGGATACGGCCGTTGCGCATGACTACCGCTTCCACCACCTCCGGTACACCATGCCCCTTGGCTTCGTGCGCCCAACGATTGACACCATAACCCACTGCAAACCCCGCCAAGCCCATCATCAGCAATAGACCAAATACCTCGCCTACCTGCCCTTGTACCCAAATAACGAAGTTGCTAACTTGTCGCAATGCCCGCACAAAAACAACCGCGCCTAGACCTGTGCCAACGCCAACGATAACGGCCGTTATCACTAGAACCAACGAATCAGGTGGCTGTATGTGATCAAGATATTGGCGTAAACGCTGTGTAACTTTTCGGAAAATAGTCGCTTCTGGCAAAACTGGTTGTTGATCTGTCATAATATTGTTACCTACTATGCTAAAGATTTTTAATTTTTCAGATCAAAATATTCTATCAGCTATTCTTATACGGCCTAGCCTTATTTTCTCATCAAGAGCAATTCAACTTTTCTTACTCTAACGTACTGCTAAACCTATTACCCAAAGGGTGTTCAATTCTCGGCCTTGCTATCCACCAAACTCACAAAGAATCACAAAGATGCGGTATTTTTAGTGAACTTCGCGCTGCATAGACAATAATTGTCCATTTAGGGTGCTTGTAGGATAGAATTGAACAACCCTGCCTATTACCCATTCCCCTTGTCCATTGGTACAATCAGCATATGGGTTCATTGATTGGCTTATGGTTATGGCGTGGAGGAATAACGGCCGTTCTCCTCTTTTTCCTCCTCCTCTATAGCCGAGGTTGGCGGCAGCAACAACAGCAACGGCCGTATCGTAACCTTAGCCTCTTTTTCAGCGGCATCATCCTTTTATTCCTCATTCTAGCCACCCCCTTCCACCAATGGGCCTCCCAGTACTTTTTTGTGCGCACAGCCCAACATCTGCTGCTGATTGCTTGGGTTCCAGCCTTGCTACTGGCATCTGATCCCTGGACACTGTTGTGGGCAGGTTTGCCACAATCAGCAAAGGGGAAAATAACAGGCTGGAAACGGCCGTCTCTCCATTGGCAAGCCTGTCTCCACTTTCTCACCGCCCCCGGCAGCGTCTGGATCATACTCGTTTGCAGCTTTTGGCTCTGGTACGATCCCACCCTGCATCAGGCTACCCTCACCCATCCCTGGCTGCGTAGCATCGAAGTCGCCAGCCTATTCATCCCGGCCTTGCTCTACTGGTGGCATGTTACCGGAGCTGCGCCCCGTAAACACAATCAACTTTCCCTCATGGCACGCGTGGCTCTAACCATCGCTGCCACCATGCCCATCAAAATTGTGGGGCTGATCTTGCTTTTTGCGCCTGAAACCATTTATCTCTATCCACAGCCACTCGTTGCTGGCTTTGTCCTTGACGCCGAAAGTTTAGGGGGCATGATGGTTTGGGCCTTGGGCGGCATTGTCTATTCGTGGACGGCCGTTCAGCTTGCCCGCCAGTGGTTAGCAGCCGAAGACAACAAGCCCGTTTTGCCTGGGGCCATTTGGGACACCAAAGAGGCCATGTTAGCCCCCGGCTTGGGAGCAAACAAGTAGAGGAGCCTCAAAAATGGCACATAGCGAGAGTATTAAACCCACCATACCAAAAACAGCTTGGCTGGCAGATACAGCCCGTGTACGAGGCCGGGTGACTTTGGGCGAGCATGTTAGTGTCTGGTTTGGGGCTGTCATTCGGGCCGAGGATGAGCCAGTGGTAGTTGGGGATAACAGTAACATTCAAGATGGGGCACTACTGCATATTTCACAAGGTTTTCCCTGCCACGTGGGGGCCAACGTCACTATCGGGCATCAAGCCATCGTGCATGGCTGTACGGTGGAGGATGGTGTACTCATCGGCATGGGTGCCATTGTTTTGGATGGGGCTGTCATTGGACGTGGCGCAATTGTGGCCGCCGGAGCCGTTGTGCCGCCTGGCATGATTGTGCCACCGGAGACAATGGTCGTTGGTGTTCCTGCCAAAGTGATTGGACCATTAGACGAAGCTAAGAAGCAACTGGCTCAACGCGGTGTGAAGAATTATATGCATCACAAAGAGGCCTATCGGCGCGGGAAGTATTAAGGTATGTTACGTATCACCAGCCTGCAAAACGGCCGTATCAAACAACTCGTCAAGCTTAACCAGCGACGACAGCGCGAGGCGGCCCAGAAAACAGTGGTCGAAGGTGTCCGGGAAGTGAGCCTTGCTTTACAGCACGGCCTCATTCCTGATGAAGCCTATCTCTGCCCAGAGCTACTCGCTGATAGGGCCGATGCAGCCATCAATCAACTACAGCAACTTGCCGCCAGCAACCACACCCAGCTCTTCGAGGTCACCCCTGATGTATTCGCCAAGCTCGCCTATCGCAGCCACAGCGGCGGCCTGCTAATGGTCATTCCCTATCTCCAACAATCCCTGAATAATTTGCGTTTAGGTACCCCGCCTTTTTTAGCCATTGTGGAAAATGTGGAAAAGCCAGGCAACCTGGGCGCAATTCTACGCTCGGCCGACGCGGCTGGGGTGGACGGGGTGATTGTATGCCACGATGGCACGGCCAGCACCGATCTGCATAATCCCAATGTGATCCGGGCCAGTTTGGGCACGCTGTTTACTGTGCCTGTGGCGGCTGCCACCACTAGTGAGGCCATCACCTGGTTGCAGGCACAGGGGATTCCAATTGTGGTAGCTACACCAGAGGCAGAGCAGGTGTATACGGCCGTTAATCTACAAACGGCCGTGGCTCTTGTCACAGGCAGTGAGGCTTATGGTCTTAGCCAGCCATGGCTATCTGCTGCATCTGAACAAGTGCACATTCCTATGCGGGGCACAGCCAACAGCCTTAACCTAGCTACAGCCACAGCCTTGCTCTTGTACGAAGTTGTAAGACAAAAGGGATCGTTGACTGACTGAGAATTGCCAATCTCCGTCCCAACTTTGCCAGAAACGGCCGTTTGGCGATAATTATTCTCAAAATCCACAGATTTTTCCACTTAACAATACAAATACGTAATTACGCAATACATAATTACGTAAATCAAAACAGGAGACTATCATGTCAAAAGTAGTAAAAGTTGCAGTTACAGGTGCCGCTGGACAGATTGGTTATGCCATTCTGCCCCGGCTTGCCTCCGGCGAAGTGTTCGGTCATGATACCCAAATAGACCTACATCTTTTAGAAATCACGCCTGTTCTACCCGCCTTGAAAGGGGTGGTCATGGAATTGGATGATTGCGCCTTCCCTAACCTCAACAACATCGTCGTTACCGACGATCCCAAAGTAGCCTTTGATGGCATCAATTGGGGCTTATTCATTGGTTCTAAACCACGCAGCAAGGGGATGGAGCGGGGCGATCTGATTCGTGAAAATGGCCCTATTTTTGTGGGGCAGGGGCAGGCTCTAGAACGGGCTGCAAGTGATGTGCGCGTGGTGGTGGTCGGTAATCCAGCCAATACCAACTGCCTTATAGCCATGAACAACGCCAAAGATATTCCCAGCCAACGCTTTAGTGCTCTCACCCGTCTCGACCAAAACCGCGCTTATGCCCAACTGGCCCAAAAAGCAGGTGTGACAGTCAATGACATCAGCAATGTGACCATTTGGGGCAATCACAGTGCCACCCAATATCCTGACGCGGAAAACGCTAAAATCAATGGTGAACCCGCTATGTCAGTGATTACGGATCACGAGTGGCTGCGGGGTGACTTCATCACCACTGTGCAAAAACGTGGCGCAGCTATTATTGCGGCTAGGGGTCTGTCTTCAGCTATGTCGGCGGCCAACGCCACCTTGGATCAGGTAAAAAGCTTCCTGCATAAAACAGCAGAAGGGGATTGGTTCTCAGCGGCCGTTCCCTCTGATGGCAGTTATGGCATAGACGAAGGCTTGATTTTCTCCTTCCCCCTGACCTGCAATGGTGCTGGCAACTACTCTATCGTGCAAGGGCTGACTTTGAGCAACTTTGCTCAAGAAAAAGTTGCTGCTACTTTAGCTGAGCTACGTGAGGAAAAAGCCGTCGTCGCTGATTTATTGTAAAAGATCGAGGTTAGGGGCTAGAGAAATTAGGCAACGGCCGTTTCAACTTTTTCCATTAAGAATGTAAAAAGTTAAAAAAGGTCATTGCCTTAAAAGCCAAAAGACCTTGCAATTGCAAGGTCTTTTGCGGGAAGAGGAGAAAAAGAGGAAATAAGAGGATAAAAGAATTGTATCCTGCTGCCAACAGCATAACCAGACACCTTTAATACAGTAGAACTGTAAACTACTTTACACTTTTATGAATCTTGTCACCCTAGAAAATATCAACAAGCAGTATGGCGAACGGCCGTTACTGACAAATATCTCCCTGCTCATCAATAAAGGCGACCGTATTGGTCTAATTGGTATCAATGGTAGTGGCAAAACAACCTTGCTGCGCATGATAGCCGGTCTCGAACCACCGGATGATGCACCTGGTGGTGGCAAGATCACAGTCTGGGGCGGGGTCCGCATCCAGTATTTGAGCCAGGAACCGCAGCTAAATGATGACTTTACAGTTTTGGAGCAGTTGTTTGATAGCAATTCGCCCCAGGTACGCTTGCTGCAAAGATATGAACAGGTCAGCCAGCAGTTACGACAACGGCCGTCTGACAGTGACCTACAAACCCAATTGGCTGATCTCACCAGCGAAATGGATGCCGCTGGAGGCTGGGCAGCCGAGGCCAATGTAAAGGCCATTTTAACACGGTTAGGCATTACTAATTTTGAGGCACGAATGGGCACCTTAAGCGGTGGGCAGCGCAAGCGCGTGGCTTTGGCCCGAGCCTTGATCGATCCCGCTGACTTGCTGATCTTGGATGAGCCAACCAACCATATTGATGCCGATACCATTGCCTGGTTGGAGGAGTATGTGGCCAAAACGGCCACCTCGCCTAGCCAAGGTGCAGGCTCTCTCCTCCTCGTCACCCATGATCGCTATTTTTTGGATCGGGTGGCTAATCGCATTGTGGAAATAGATCGGCGGCAACTGGTGAACTATCCAGGCAATTACAGCCGTTATGTCGAGTTAAAGGCCCAGCGGCATGAGCGGCTGGCAGCGGCAGAACAGAAACGAGAACAGTTTTTGAAACGGGAACTAGCCTGGCTGCGGCGTGCCCCCACTGCACGAGGTACGAAGCAAAAGGCGCGCAAACAGCGCATTGCCGAATTGCAACAGCTTGAACATGACAGTGGCCGCAACAACATCGCCATGGCCTTAGCTAGTCGGCGGCTGGGCAAGCGTGTCTTGGAAGCGCAAGATATTAGCAAGGCGTATGGCCAGTTGCAACTGTTCCGTCAGGTAGATTTTGAGCTTGTGCCAGGGGATCGCATTGGTATTATTGGGCCAAATGGCGTGGGCAAAAGTACGTTGCTGGATATTTTGGCAGGGCAAACGGAGCCAGATTCGGGCACGGTGAAATGGGGTGAGACGGTGCAGTTGGGCTATTATGACCAACAAAGCCGGGGGTTGCAGGCAGCTATCGCCAAAAATATGCGCGTCATTGAGTTTATCAATGACCTCGCCCCCTTGATTGAGACGAATGACGGCCGTCGCATTGAAGCGGCGCAAATGTTAGAGTGGTTCATGTTTACACGCCCCCAGCAGCAGGCGCGAACGGGCTCATTGAGTGGCGGTGAGCGGCGGCGCCTGTATTTGCTGAGTGTACTGGTGCGCCAGCCGAATGTGCTGCTGTTGGATGAACCGACCAATGACCTGGACATTCCCACTTTGACGGTTTTGGAGGAGTTTTTGGATCATTTCCAAGGCTGTGTGGTGGTGGTTAGCCATGATCGCTATTTTTTGGATCGCACGGTGGACTTTTTGGCCACCTTTGAGAACGGCCGTTTCTCTTCCCGTCATCCCGGCCCTTATGCCGCCTATCAGGCCAGCCGCCAGTTAGAGGAGACAAGGGTTGTGAAGAAGACGGCCGTTCACCCCTCTCCTCGCACCGCCCGCTCCGACCAGCTGCGTAGATTATCGTGGAATGAGAAGCGCGAGTTGGAGGGGTTGAATGAGCAGGTGGCCCAGTTGGAAAAGGAACAGGCGGAGTTGCAAGAGGCCGTCAACAACATCGGCGAAGATTATGAACGCTTGGAAGGGCTAGTCGGCCGTTTGCAAAGTGTGGAAACTGAGCTAGACAATCTCATGGAACGTTGGCTGGAGCTGTCGGATTTGGCCGATTGAGATACTCGAGCGTTTTTATGTGAGTCTCAAAACATAGAGTCAGGCGGGCCGTTTTCATTAGACCAATCTATGTGACAGCAGATTAGGGAGAAGGTGATGCAAAATAAAAGATATCTGTTGTTGATAATTTTAGTTGGCCTGCTGATGACGACATGCCAATTGGAAGCAGAGAAAGAGAGCCAGGTTCAGGGAGTTGAACTGGAAATATCTAAGGATGATAACGAACAGGAAGGGGTAGAATCAGATACCGAAACAGTTGGTGAATTTCATATTGCCTGGCCATATACAGCGCCACCCGCTGGGCACTTTAACAGCTTTGTTACGGATGCCCTGAACCTGGGTATTTACCATCACCTCATGCAGCCACCTTTATTTCTATACATGTGGCAGGAACGTGACTGGATGCCCATGGGGGGTCAATCATGGGAGTGGGTTGATGAAGTCACTTTGCGTGTACACTTGCAGGCAAGGGTGTTCTGGAGTGATGGCACGCCCTATTCGGTACAAGATGTGATAGACACCTTTGATATTCTGCGTCTGCAGAACACAAGCGTCTGGCGTTTTTTGGCCCGGCTAGAAGCTATTAATGACACTACAGTTGACTTTATTTTCCGGGAAGCCTCAGCAATCGCGCCTCGCCTCATCTTGCGTGAGGTCAATATCCGTCCTTCATCAACTTATCATGATTGGGCCGTACAGGCACGAGAACTAGTTGACCAAGGCTTACAACCTGGTGCAGATGAATGGCGAGCTCTGCATCAAGATTTTAATGAATTTCGACCAGATAGCATGGTCGTTTTGGGTCCATATCAGATTGATCCTGAAAGTATCACTGAAGCGCAAATGATTTTGAATAAGAATGAAACCTCATTCATGGCCGATTGGGTGAATTTTGATCGGCTTATCAACTTCAATGGTGGCACCCCGGAGGTGACACCTCTAGTTCTAACTGGGGACATCGATTATGCCACTCACGGATTCCCCGTCGCTACCGAGGCTCAATTTATGGCCGAAGACATTCGGATCATCCGTGCTCCCATGTATACAGGGCCAGCTTTGTACTTTAATATGGATATTTACCCTTTTCGTCTGCCCCAGTTTCGCCAAGCTATAGCATACGCTGTTGATCGTGACGAAAATGGTCATGTTTCCCTAGGTGAATCGGGCAAACGCCAGATTTTTATGTCTGGGCTATCTGATGGATTGGCGGCAAATTGGCTCACTGAAGAAACGAAAGGAGATTTGAACCAATATAAGTTCGATCTAGACCGATCCCAAGAGCTTTTGACAGAGTTAGGTTTCAGTCGTGATGAAGATGGTTTCTGGCTCGATGATACAGAGACACGAATGGAATTTGTGTTAAAGGTACCAACTGAATTTATCGATTGGTCTACTGCAGCCGAGAATCTAGCTGAACAATTAACAGCCTTTGGTATAATGACCACAGTTCGTGGTGTTCCTTTCCAACAACACTTTGCTAATATCTACGCTGGTGAGTTCCAACTTGCGATTGCTAGCTGGGGAGCTATGGCCCCCCATCCTTACTTTTCTTATGATGCGAACTTTAACAGCTTCAATTTCACTGGCAGTAAACAGTTTGCAGCCAACGGCAACGGGATGAATTGGCCGTTAGTACAACATACTGAACAGGGCGAGTTAGATTTGGAGACTTTGGTTGACCAGGTTGGTCGTGTCCGTGATGAAGCGAGACAAAAGGAAATTGTGAATCAGCTAGCCTTGGCTTACAATGAACTATTGCCCCAGATTCCGCTATGGGAACGCTATACCAACCACCCGGCCCGGAATGATCGCATTTCCGGCTGGCCGTCGGTGAATGATCCCGTTTATCACAATAGCTCAGCAGATCCCTTTGTTATCGTTCTATTAATGAATGGTACCTTGCATCCGAATCGTGATTCGTGACCTTATTCTATGCCTTCAAGCAAAACTAAAGTGGAGGTATTTAGGGCTGCACTACTAAATTGGTGCAGAACATGGATACTGCCACTTTCATAGAGGGTTGTGCGCTGCCAATTATTAGCAATATGCGCCCCCTGCCAGAAAACGCCGCCGCCAGAGGAACCTAACTCAATACTATTGGCCAAATCTAATCTGGGCAGACCTTCATCCATCGTAACTGCTTCGATCTGAACACAGTTAATTTGCGTGGTTGTGCCATCCCAATTTACTTGAGCCACTTCCAGGCCAGGCTCTAGCCGTAGAGAGTCCCAAGCCACCATCTGCGCTGACGGTAAACCTAATTTGTCGAATAAGCCCTGTCCCTCTTTGTCGGTGAATTCTAATAGGAGGGTTTGCGTATCGGCATAGGCCACAGTAAAAGTAGCCACTTCGGCTATCATTTCGTTGGCAGTTGTGTAAAGTGTGGCATAGAGGGAAGTACCATTGCCTTGATACCTTGGTGAGATTTTGAAGTGATTATGAGTCACCAGATAACGGCCGCCGACGACAGTGGCATGGGAGATGGCTTCATGAAACATCGGTTCACGACCCATATCCAAGTCAAATTCGACTGAGCTTTGCATTTGGATGCGCAGGGTGGTGGCTAGGATTTGCTGCTCCCAATGGGAGCAAGCTCCTTCAGGCAAGGCTAATTGTTTTTGTGCCGCCTCATGGCCTGTATGGGTAGAGGGTGGTTGGAGGTTATTGATTGGAGCAACGGCCGTTTCGGTACGTATGTCAACAGGCTGTGAAAGATTCGGCACATCTGAAATTACTTCTGTTTGACAGCCGCTTAAGACGAGCGCTAGAATGAGGGTGATAAGTACAATCATACCAGCAATTCTCAATCTAAAACAGGGGGTGACATGAGAGGCAAAAGGTGATAGGGTCAGCGTTTTGCAGCAAGGAGAGAAAGATGAATAATAGTATGACCCTGAACAAAATCACAGAACGATTGGGACAATCGTGGAGCGAGTTACCAGATTATCGTAAGCTCAATAACAATACCAAATATGAGATAGCTGATGCAGCCAAAGCTGCTTACTCAGTCTTCTTCATGCAATCACCCTCATTCCTGGCCCATCAACGGGATTTGCAGCGACGAAAAGGGAAGGATAATGTAGAAGCTCTCTTTGGTGTGAGCAAGATACCCAGTGATAATCAGGTCAGGAACCTGTTAGACCCCGTCTCACCCGACCATTTCCAGGCCGATTTCCGCTGGTTGTATCAGGAATTAGAAAATAGTGGTCAGCTTGCTTCCTTTCAGGACTATAAAAGCACTTATCTGGTGGCTTTTGATGGGGTTGTTTTCCACTCCTCGACCAAGATACATTGTGACCAGTGCAGCCAGCGCAAAGACCGCAATGGCACAATCCATTATTATCACAGTGCCATCTTGCCAGTGATGGTCAAACCAGGTTCAGCCCAAGTGGTATCACTGCCACCAGAGTTCATCGTGCCTCAGGATGGACACGAGAAACAAGATTGTGAACGAGCGGCTGTCAAACGCTGGTTGAGCCAACATCATGACTATTTTCAACCCGGCACTGTGACCTATTTGGGGGATGACCTCCATTCCAATCAGCCACTGTGTCAGTTGATTGAGCAAACCTATAAGCAATCCTTTATCTTCGTTTGCAAACCAGATTCTCATACCATCCTCTATGAATATGTCGCCTCTGTAGAAGGGGTTGGTCGCCTGCAAAGCAAACAAGAGCGTCACTGGAACGGCCGTCATGGTGAAATCTGGTCTTATCGTTTCCTCAATGAAGTGCCCATCAAGGCTGGTGAGGATGCTCTCCTGGTCAACTGGTTTCAGCTAACCATCACTCATGAGGATACAGGTGAGCAACTCTTTCACAATGCTTGGATTACCAATCATCTCCTTACACTCAAGAATGTGGTAGTCTTGGCTCGCTGCGGGCGCACCCGCTGGAAGGTTGAGAATGAAAATATCAATATTCTCAAGACCAAGGGCTACAATCTCGAACACAATTTTGGTCATGGCAGCTCTCATTTGGCCAACGTCTTTTTCTCCCTCAATATCCTGGCATTTTTGACCCATACTATTCAGCATTATGTCAATCGAGCCTATCGTCTTCTACGCGACGCTTTAGCGGTGCGGCGCACCTTTTTCAATGACCTCAAGGCTTTGACCCGTTACATGGTTTTCGACAGCTGGGATGCTTTGTTTGACTTTATGCTTGATGGTCTTGAATTGGAGTTACCTCCTTGACCCTTTTTAGCCAATTTCAGAATGAGAATTGCTGCAATCATACTGCCATCAAAACAGAATCTGAAGCCAGACATAAGGGCGGTTTGCGCCCCAAAAAGCGGGACAAAAGCGTCACAGCCGGATCAGTCAGGCCTATATCTGGTGCAATTAGCTGGTATTTATCGTCATAGGAGTCATGAATGACGGTTGAAATGACATTTGGAGCTTGGTTAAAACGCCGCCGCCGACAGCTCGACCTCACTCAAAAGGAATTGGCGCGGCGCGTGAGTTGTGCCGAAGGTACCATTCGCAAGCTTGAGAGTGACTCACGACGGCCGTCTAAACAGTTGGCCTGGATAATAGCTACCCACCTGGACATCCCCTCCCCGCAACAAGCAGCCTTTGTCACCTTTGCCCGTAGCCAAGCCTATTCAGCTGAGATGGACGCGGCCTTAATGGCTATGGAGGCTATCAACCAGCAACCACGCCCCCTTTCAGACAAGGTGGTCGTGGCCCCAGAAACACGTACAGTGCGGCACAATTTACCAATGCAGCCAACGCCATTTATCGGCCGTTCGGCTGAACTATCGGCACTCAAAGAATTGCTAGGACAAGCTAATACCCGGCTCATCACCATCATGGGTCCGGGCGGCATGGGCAAGACACGCTTGGCTTTGGCTTATGCTGAACAGTTTGTAGAGACACAACCAGCTCTGTCCCTGCCATTCCCCCATGGCGTTTTCTTCGTCAATCTGGCCCCGTTGAGTGAAGCAGAACAGATGGTGTCCACTTTAGCTGATGCCCTCAATTTTCAGTTTCAAGGGGGGGACGGCCGTTCGCGCCGCCAACAACTCCTCAACTATCTGCGCCACAAAAAGATGCTGCTCCTGTTCGATAACTTCGAGCATTTGTTAGATGGTGTGGATTTACTAAGCAACATTTTGCAAGCCGCACCAGAAACGCAAATTTTAGTTACCTCACGAGAGCGGCTGCATTTGCGAGCCGAACAAGTGTATCCAATTGATGGTTTGGCATTTCCCGATGAGGTGAGTAAGGATACAGCTAAATTTGCAGCTGTGCAGTTCTTCCTTCAATTGGCCCGTCGCCACCAACCCGAGCTTATCTTACATGATGATGTTGACTTGGCTCAGCTAGCACACATCTGTCAATTAGTAAGTGGCATGCCCCTGGCTTTGGAGTTAGCAGCTTCATGGGCAGATAGCTTGTCATTGGCGGAAATAGCAGATGAATTGCAACGGGGGCTGGATTTCCTAGAAACGAACTTGCGCGATATGCCAGAACGCCACCGCAGTGTACGGACAGCTATTGATCGTTCCTGGCAAATGTTGACCAAGCCATACCAAGAGATTTTTGCTAAATTATCCGTTTTTCGTGGCGGTTTTACGCGAGAGACAGCTCAGGCGGTGGTGGACGCTAATTTACGGCAGTTGGCCCGGTTGGTGAGCAAGTCGTTGGTGCAAGGCGGGGGACAGGACGGCCGTTATCAAATCCATGAACTATTGCGCCAATATGGGCTGGAGAAGTTAGGTGAGAGTGGGCAGGAAACGGCCGTGCGCGATGTCCATTGTGCCTATTTTTGTGAGGCCTTACAAAAATGGGAACCGGAACTCAGAGGGCCACAACAACAGGCGGTATTAGCCCAGATCACAGCCGATGAAGACAATATCAGAGTAGCTTGGCGTTGGCTAATCACTCAAAAGAAGTGGAGCCAGATAGATAAGACTATGGATGGTCTAGCCCGCTTCTATTTAGAACGTCTTCTTTGGTCAGAAGGGGAAAAGGTATGTCGCCAGGTTACCGAAAGGATGAAGATGAGTGCTGTTAGTCTGCCACTACAGCAAGCAACCTTAGCTAGAGTATCAACTTGGCAGGCGAACTTTTATTTGCTTTTAGGTCAAGGGGAAATTGCCGAAAGGCTATTGCAACGATCCCTCAATTTGCTGAAAAATTCAACGTCATCCGACAATGCAGGCAGATCGGTAGCAGCTCATGCATCATGGCTGCTGGCAATTCTAGCAACTAGAAAACCCAATTTTGGGGCAGCCAAACAATGGGCAGAGCAGAGCCTGGCCCTGTATCAAGCAGCAGATGATGTATGGGGTACAGCCCTGTTGATGAAGCAGCTAGGTGAAATACTATACCACTTAGGCTCTAGGCAAGAAGCGAAACATTTATTTGCAAAAAGTCTGGCTTCCTTTCGGAAGTTAGGTGATCAAATACAAATTGCTCATTCAATAGGGCTCACGATAACAAGTGCCCTTGGAGACGGACAACTTGATGAAGCTGAACAGCTATGTCTAGAAAATTTAGCTGTCTGGGAAAGTCTTGACAGTACGGCTGGTAAAGAGGGTACTTACAAGACATTAGCTTGGATAGCTTTACATAAAGGAAGCTTGACACAAGCAAACACCTATTTTCAGCAAAGCTTAATAGAGAGTAATGAGAAAATCAATTATTGGATTCCTGACTCAATAGCTGGTCAAAGTTTAATTGAACTGCACCAAGGACATTATGAACAGGCACAAATTCTAGTTCAACAGGCCTTTGAACTTAGCCTGCTCCAAGATTATGGGACTCAGCCTTACACAGGGCATATCCCATTTGTTCAAGGTTGCCTCGCTCTGGTAAAAGAAGATTATAGAGAGGCACAAAGATTGCTATGGGAGGCCGTAAACATATATCAAGCTCTCCATGAGCAACATTTTCGGATTAATGCTTTGAGCATTTTGAGCATTATTATGCTCAAATTAGGCCAACAAGCCGAATGTAATTTCCACCTTCACGAAGCTCTACAGCTTGTCATAGATTTACGTTCTTTCAACTGGGCTTCATCTGTGGCCAGTATAGCTTTGCTATTGGGGGAGCGAGGGCAAAATGCGCGAGCAGTAGAGCTATATAACTTGGCAAAAACTGATCCCTTGGTGAACATCTCTCACTGGTTTGAAGACATTGTAGAAAATCCAATAGTGACTATGACTGCTACTTTGCCGTCGTCTATCATAAAGACAGCTCAAATACAGGGACAAATGCTTGATAGGTGGCAAACGGCCAAATCCCTCTTACAGGAATTAGACGAAAACAGTCTGGAAACTGCTAGAAATCCAAATACCAAACAGCTTTTACCCCATAATCTACCTTCGCAGCCCACCCCGTTCATCGGCCGTTCGGTTGATTTAGCAGCCCTTGACACCCTTTTTGCTGATCCCAGCGTTCGGCTGGTGACAATTGTGGCAGCCGGAGGCATGGGCAAGACGCGCTTGGCTTTGGCTTATGCTGAACAGTTTGTAGAGACACAATCGGCTGCATCCCGGCCATTCCCCCATGGCGTTTTCTTCGTCAACCTGACCCCGTTAAGTGAAGCAGAACAGATGGTGTCCGCTTTAGCTGATGCCCTCAATTTTCAGTTTCAGGGGGGAGGCCGTTCGCCCCGCCAACAACTCCTCGACTATCTGCACCACAAAAAGACGCTGCTCTTGTTCGACAACTTCGAGCATTTGTTGGACGGTGTGGATTTGCTAAGCAACATTTTACAAGCTGCGCCAGAGGTACAGCTTTTAGTCACCTCACGGGAACGGCTGCATTTGCGAACGGAGCAAGCGTATCCACTTAAAGGTTTGACATATCCTGACAGTGAGAGTGAAGCTATTACTGAGGCTGTCGCCGGACAATTCTTTCTACAAGTGGCTTGTCGTCATCAACCAGAATTTGCCCTAAGCGATGACCAAAACCTGACCCATTTAGCCCATATATGCCACTTGGTGGCAGGAATGCCATTAGCACTAGAGTTGGCAGCTTCGTGGGTGGATGTACTGCCCTTATCAAAGATTGCGGCTGAGTTACAACAAGGTCTGAATTTCCTGGAGACAGAGTTGCGTGACATACCAGCACGTCAGCGTAGTATCCGAGCCGTGATTGATGTTTCCTGGCAAAAAATTATCGGCCAAAGAACAAGAGATTTTTGCCCAGTTTTCTATCTTTCGGGGTGGCTTTACGAGGAAGGCTGCCCAAGCAATAACAGGAGCCACCTTTCGTCTGCTTTCCCGATTAAATGGCAAATCCTTCTTGCAATATGACCCAGAGCGAGATCGCTATCAAATTCATGAATTGCTACGCCAGTATGGGGCAGAAAAGCTGCTGGCTAACCCTCAAGATGACGCAGCCATCCATGATCAACACAGCCTCTATTACTGTACTGAAGTAGGGAAACGTGCTTCTGATCTAAGGGGGCCACGTCAACAAACAGCCTTAGCCCAGATTGATGCAGATAGAGATAATGTTCGGGCAGCTTGGCGCTGGGCAGCACAACAAATACATTGGCAGCAGTTAGACTCGGCTGTTAATGCTCTTAGCTGGTTCTATTTGCTACGCGGTCGCTATGAAGAGGGTGAAGCGACTTGTCGTCAAATCTCAGACAATTTTGATGTTGAACTCTTTTCACAAGAATCGGACAACGAAATCCCACGCATATTGGCTCAAATTTTGGTCTGGCAAGCAAACTTCGCCTGGATACTAGGTGATAGGGATGCAAGGATTGTCTATTTACAGCAAAGTTTCGCCTTGTTAGAGAACCAACCACCACATGAGCGGGAGACACAATTAGTCAAAGCGCATGCCCTGCTCATTCTGGGACTCTTTTCAGACTATTATGATGCAGACTTTGATGCTGCTAGAGAGATGATGGAGCAAAGCCTGGCTCTTTATCAAGTCGCAGGCGATCAATGGGGTGAAGCTTGGTGCTTAAGGTATTTAGGCAGCATATTACAAAGATTGAATTTCAAAGAGCAGGCTAAGGATCATCTTGAGCGTAGCTTGGCCTCATTTAAGAGTATAGGGGATAGGACAGAGATAGCCATGTCTTTACAAGCTCTGAGTTATATGGCTATCGTTGAGGGGGAATATGAAATAGCTGAACAATTAGGTCAGGAGAGCCTGGTAATTAACGAGATGGTCGGCATCCCCTTTGGCAAGACACAATCTCTGAATATATTGGCCTGGGCTTCCTTGCCCCGCGGCCAATTAACCCAAGCTAGTAGCTATTTTGAAGAGGCCTTAAGGGTCGGCCATGATATGAGCGATATTTTCAATCGTTTTCCGGCAATCATTGGACAAAGCTGTATCCAGTTGCATCTGGGTAAGTATGAACAAGCGCGTACTCTGGCTCAAAAAGCGTTTGCCCTAAAAGGGGGTAGAAACAGATATAATAGATATTTTCTCTCAGCTCTCGGGGAGGTGGCTTTGGCACTAGAGGAATATGATGCGGCACGGCGTTATTTGCAAGAAAATCTAGCTGCTTTCACATCAGGTGAACAGCATCTTCTGATTGACACACGTGGGGTTTTGGGCGTCACTTTGCTCAAGCTCGGTTACCTGGAGCAGGCACGGCAACAGTTTTACGAGGCTTTGCAATTAGCCCTCCATACACGCTCTTATAGCCTGCCTTTCTTGCTGGCCGGGATTGCTCTGTTTTTAGCTGAGCGCGGCGACAAGGAACGAGCTATTGCCCTGTACACTTGGGCTGAAAACCATCCTCTGATATCTGTTTCTCGCTGGTTTGCTGATGTTTACGGCCGTTCAATAGCAACAGCCGCATCTACCCTACCATCTAATATTGCCAAGAAAGCGAAAGCCCAAGGCTGGGCCCTTGATGGATGGCAAACGGCCGAATCGCTATTACATGAATTGGGTGAAGATAGGGCTGAAACTTACCAGGGCCAAGACACTCAGCAAATTATACCCCATAATTTGCCTTCGCAGCCGACACCATTTATCGGCCGTTTGGCTGAACTGTCCTCACTTCATGATTTATTCGCGCGACCTGATAGCCGACTTATCACTATTGTAGGTGCAGGTGGCATGGGCAAGACGCGGTTGGCTCTGGCTTATGGGGAACGGTATTTAACGGCCGATTCTCCCTTCCCCCATGGCGTTTTCTTCATTAATCTAGCCCCTCTGAGTGAGTCTGAACAGATGGTGTCGGCTTTGGCTGACGAATTGAATTTTCAGTTCCAGGGGGGAGGCCGCTCGCCCCGCCAACAACTCCTCGGCTATCTGCGCCACAAAAAGATGCAGCTCTTGTTCGACAACTTCGAGCATCTGCTAGATGGTGTAGACTTGCTAACCGATATTATGCAGGCTGCGCCAGATGTGCAGATTTTAGTCACCTCACGAGAACGGCTGCATTTGCGAGCTGAACAAGTGTATCCCATTGCAGGCCTGGCACTTCCTGATAGTGAGACTGGAGAGGAAGCATCATCTACGGCCGTTCAGTTATTCCTCCAATCAGCCAGGCGTAACCAACCCAATTTCATTCTACACAATGATGATATCCTCCATCTTAACCACATTTGTCACACAGTAGCAGGCATGCCCCTAGCTTTAGAGTTGGTGGCCTCGTGGGTGGATATGCTGTCACTGGCTGAGGTGGCAGCAGAACTGCAACATGGACTGAACTTCCTGGAAACGGGTATGCGGGATATACCGGAACGCCATCGCAGTATGCGGGCAACGATTGATCGTTCTTGGCAAAAGCTGACAGAGAAGGAAAGAGAAATTTTTGTCAAATTATCCGTTTTCCACGGTGGATTTACGCGGGAGGCGGCTCAAGCGGTGGCAGAAGCCAATTTGCGGCAGTTGGCCCGGTTGGTGAATAAGTCTTTAGTGCAAGGTGGGGGAGAGAACGGCCGTTATCAAATCCATGAACTATTGCGCCAATATGGGCTGGAGAAGTTAGGTGAGAGTGGGC
Source organism: Promineifilaceae bacterium (SeqCode) (assembly GCA_965223555.1). Lineage (GTDB taxonomy): Bacteria > Chloroflexota > Anaerolineae > Promineifilales > Promineifilaceae > CBDCWU01. The sequence continues at coordinate 92,199 of CBDCWU010000004.1, read as the reverse complement.
AGGAAACGGCCGTGCGCGATGTCCATTGTGCCTATTTCTGTAAAACATTGCAAAAGTTGGAGATGGCTCGAGGAAGTTTCCAAATGGAGGTTGCTCCAGCTCAGGTTAGTGTCGAAACCGGAAATATACAAATGGCTTGGTCCTGGGCAGTTGAGCATAAAAAAACAGAGTGGTTAGGCCTGGGACTAGATGGTCTATGTCTATTCTACAGTTTTCGAAACCTTCTTAAGCAAGGGGAGCGGTTGTGCCAACTGGCGGCTGATAAGCTGGCGCAATTACCTAGGACTGGATCTACTAATGAGTCTGCAATTTTCTTATGGGCCAGACTTCTCATCCGACAGGCAGAATTTAATGCTATATTGTATCGTCAGAATATGGCCACAGAATTGCTGCAACAGGCTCAAGAAATATTAGATGATCCCAGCCTAACAAAACTGGATACACGAGCAGAGAGAGCGCGTCTACTGCATGCCATGGGGACTGTAGCTAGAGGGGATTGGGAAGCAACACGATCATGGTATGAACAAAGCCTGGCACTTTATCGGCAGCTTGATAACCCTTTTAACGTAGCATTAGGACTTAATCAGCTAGCGGCGGCAACAGCCAAGTGTGGTGATTACAATAAAGCAATTGAGTTAGGTAAAGAAAGCCTAGCGTTATTTCAGGAATTGGATTGTCCTCATATATCGGCCATAATGCTCAATTTCTTGGGTGATTGTGCTAGGAGTATGGGTGAATTCAATGAGGCAAAACGATACCATGAAGAGAGCTTGATATTTTCTCAGCATCATGGCCTCCAAGGTCTCATGGGCGAAGCACTGTGGGCGTTAGGTGGCTTAAAACTATTCCAAGGCTCTTTGGCAGCAAGCATTGACTCCTTACAGCAAAGTTTGACACTTTGCCGACAAGTTGAAAATCCCTTTGTCCTTTTCCATGTGCTTACCGAGTTGGGATTAGCCTTTGGGCTAGTTGGTCATTTTGACCAAGCCACAACTTTAATTGAAGAAAGTGTCATCCTCGCCAAGACAATGGAAGATCGCTATCGTCTTAGCTGGAGTATATCAGTGCAGGCAGAGTTTAGTGCTTGGACAGGTCAATACGAGAAAGCAGAGACAAAAGCCCAGGCAGCATTGGCCATAGGCCAGCAGCCTATGGTATCGATCAACCCGAGGATGACACGCTACCGAATTGCCTATCCTAAACGCGTACTGGGTTGGATCGCTTTGGCCAAAGAGTCCTATCATGAAGCATACAGGCTGCTGCAAGAAAGCGTAGCTGGTTACCATAAAGGTGTCAGTGATGAAGAATATATGACCATATCTTTGGCTGCCTTGGGCCGAGCCGCATATGGGTTAGGGCAAAGAAAGGAGGCGCAACAGTATCTACTTGAGGCACTGGGAATTGTTGTCAAAAGGGGCGCTTTTATACCTCTGTTGCATTTGATACCAATTATCTCAGTCTTGCTAGCCGATGCTGAGAACATGGCTCGAAAGGAACGAGCAGTGGCGTTATATGCTTTAGCCACAAGCCATCGCTTTGTGGCTAAGGCGCAGTTATTCCAGGATATTGCTGGCCATTACATTTCAGCGGCAACGACCGCATCCATTTTGCCGCCCGATAAAGCTAAGCGAGCCAAAGAGCAGGGTAGAAACCTTGATTGGTGGCAAACAGCCGAATCCCTCCTCGTTGAACTGACTGAAATGGATTGGAACGAATAGGCGGACTCCGATATTTATGTCAACTTTTCATCAGGCAAAGCCCCCTTGCTTGGCGAAAGCTACATTCCCGTCTATGATCACGACATGACACAACAAACCGTATCACCATATGGCTCCTGGCAATCGCCCATCACCTCCGATCTCATTGGGGCCGAAACGATTACACTCCACCAAATTGCCCTGGATGGCGAGACTATTTACTGGCTAGAGGGACGGCCGTCTGAAAACGGCCGTTATGTCGTTGTCCAGTGGCATAATGGACAAAAACGGGATGTGACCCCACCCGACTTCAACGCCCGCACCCGGGTCCATGAATATGGCGGTGGCTCGTTCGCCGTCTACCAAGGCAGCCTCATCTTCTCCAATTTTAGCGACTAGTGGCTTTATCGCCAACAGCTAGGAGCCACACCCAAAGCTGTCACCCTAGTAGGCAAATGGCGTTATGCTGATAGCATTTTCACGCCGTCTGATCAGATGATCTGTGTACAGGAGGAGCAAAATATCGCTGGGGAGCAGAACGCTATTAACAGTCTGGTGCTGCTGCAGCTAGATGGTAGCGATAGCGGTCAAATTCTCGCTGCGGGCAATGATTTTTATGCCTCACCCCGCCTTAGCACAGAGGTGAGCAAGATATTTTATGAGTAAACGAGCCCACCCTTCGAGTATGGCAGTATATTTGGAACAATTTACGGGAACGACGACAGAAGACGGCCGTCAGGATGCCCTACGCTTCCAAGCCCAACCAACTGACATTATCATCACACCTTACCGATGCTTCTTTTTTAATCACTAATCTTAATGGCCGTTCCCGCTTCCAGATCCATCCGATAACGGCCGATTAGGGCCAAATCCTCCTCACTCGTGCCCATCTCTGCTGACATACAATAAGCTGTCAAATTGACATCATACTCATGGTCGCTAAACCATTTGCCAGCATCCTCAGGGAAAAGCCAGTAATCCTGACCAGTTGGCATCCCCTCGAAATCATGGAAGTCGTGTAAGGCCACGCGCTGATAATCTTCATCCAACTCCACAAAAACCAAGCCCCGATCCATAAAACAGGCATCGCCAAAATCGCTACCAGGCAGAGTGCGAATATACCGTGCACCTGGCAGCAAGTCGACACGATGCAAATCCTCGTCATAGGCGCTTAACTGGTGGGATTCGGCCGTTTCCGTATCTACCAACCAGACAGCATGTTGTGACCAGGGCGGGCCATTGGGGTCTGCCTGAGGCTGCTGATCGACATATAGCAAATGACGGGCATCTGGCAACCAAAGTAGTTCTACAATCTCTGTTGCCTGCGCCAATTGGCGCTGACTACCGTCCCAGGCATCTAACATCAAAATGTGACCATCTTGCACACGCGCGACCTGTGTTTCCGTAGAAGTCGCTAAAGTCGTCTCTGTGCGAATTTGGAAGCTGGCCTGAACTTGATAAACACCATTTAGATATAATGTGAGGCGATAGAAGCCTGGCTCCAAGCCGCTGTCCTCAAAATCATAAACGGAAATATCACGCATCGTACCGCTGCTGCCATAACGGGCCACATCCCAGGCTTCCTCGCGCACCAACCACTCTTCATCATTTTTAGTCCATACCCGCCGCATGACATCCTCAGTAGATAGATCGGTATAGCCCCAAATGGCGAAGACCTCTTCTGTGCCACCAAGGTAAGTACCTTGTGGCAGGCCATTGCTGGTGCTGGCGAAGTAGAGATTATGGAATTGAGCCGAAGAATTAGGGTCGATCATTTGGGGGTTATCTTGGTTGTTGTCTAGGATAGGAGTGACGGTAGCAACGGCCGTTGGTTCAGATAAGCTCGGTGTCGTTGGTGAAGGATCAGTGTCGGACTGCAAAATGGGCGTGGGAATAACTACAGCTGATGTAGGGGGCGGGAACTCTCGGGAAACACCCAAACTACAAGCCGATAATAACAATGAGATGAATGTAAGAATTATTAATTGTTTCATCTTGTTACCATGCCACAGAGGAACCTTTTGTTCCTGACGGATGATGGACGATTAACGGCCGTTTCCTCTACAGTTGACAGGCCAAAATGTTGAGAGTATGTTTTCCGCATGATCACAGCAATTTATTGCGACAATCTTGTTAAAATTTACAAGATGGCCGACTTGGAAGTCGTGGCTTTACAGGGCCTCGATTTAGAGGTGGCACAGGGCGAAGTCGTGGCCCTTGTCGGTGCTTCCGGCTCCGGTAAATCGACCCTGCTCAATGTCATGGGGGGGCTAGATGTGCCTAACGCGGGATACATTGAAGTGGTGGGCCGGAATTTGTTGGCACTCTCCGAGCGCGAACAAATCATTTACAAACGGGATACTGTGGGTTTTGTGTGGCAGCAACCTTCACGCAACTTGTTGCCCTATCTGACAACACGGGAGAATGTGGAGCTACCTATGATGCTCAAAGGTAGTCACCAAAGACGCGAACGTGCTTTAAGTTTATTGGAGATGGTGGGACTATCAGATCGAGCTGATTTCCGGCCTGACCGCCTATCTGGAGGACAGCAGCAGCGGGTTTCATTAGCCATCGCACTAGCCAATAATCCACCCATTTTGCTGGCCGATGAGCCAACAGGACAAGTAGACACAACCACAGCGGATGAGATTTTTGCTGCGCTACGCAACATTAATCAAACTTACAAGACAACCATTGTCATTGTGACGCACGATCAGCGGGTGGCAAATAAAGTGGATCGGGTGGTGGCCATCCGAGACGGCCGTACCAGCACCGAAATCCGCCGCCGCAATACACACGACGGTAAGCTACATGAAGAAGAGTGGGTTATTTTGGATCGAGCCGGGCGGTTGCAACTGCCGCAAGCCTATGTGGAAACGCTGGCTTTGCACGAACGAGTGAAGCTGCGACTGGAAGAGTCACATCTGTCTGTGTGGCCCAGTCAAGAGCCAACGGCCGATCCCTCACTATCACCCACCAGCAAGGGCAATGTCTGGCAACCTCCACAACGGCCGGCTGATCAAAACAAGCCAGCTGCCCCCTCAGGTACACCTGCCGTCATCCTCAAAAGCCTACAGCGCGTCTTTGAAATTGGTGCAGAAAAAGTTCATGCCGTCAACAATGTGACGTTGGAAATCCCGGCTGGATTGATGGTGGCGGTTAAAGGCCCTTCCGGTTCGGGCAAGACGACAATGATGAATCTGATCGCCGGCTTGGATGAGCCAACGGGAGGCAGTGTGTGTGTAAATGGCCGTGAATTAGCGGACATGTCCAACCAAGAACGCATCAAACTGCGTCGCCACGAAATTGGCTTTGTTTTTCAAACTTTTGGCCTGCTACCTGTTTTGTCAGCACGGGAGAACGTAGAAGCACCGCTACGTCTCATTCGAGCCTCGGCAAAAGAACGCAAGCAGCGCACGGAGGAGATGCTGACCATGGTGGGCCTGTTAGATCGTGCCCACCATCACACCTATGAGATGTCGGGTGGTGAGCAGCAACGTATTGCTTTGGCGCGAGCCTTGGCTAATCGGCCGTCTCTCATTCTGGCTGATGAGCCAACTGGCCAGCTTGATACAGTAACGGGACAGCAAATCATCGAACTGCTACGTTATATTGTGGCCGAGACGGGGGTGACAGCTGTTATTGCCAGCCATGATCCCAAGGTGATGGAAGCAGTAGATCGAGTGTATCATTTGCAGGATGGGAAGTTGTTAGAAGTAATCAGTAAGCAGTAACCAGTAATCCGATTACGGATAACGGCGTACCGTTTACCGTTTACGGCAAAACTGTCACTGGTTGATCGAGCCAGTTGGGAATCACCTGCACCCAGCTATTGCCAATTTTGAGGGGGAAGGGATTACCGTTTTGGTCGGTGAAGGTGAGCATATCGTTGCGATTTTCACGGTGCCAAACCACGTCAAAACGCTGTCCATCACGCAAAACGATGGCATCACCTGACCCCCAGAGCTGCACTTGAACCGAGAGATGGGAACATGTGCCATCAGCCGCAATCTGCTCACAGATGGTTTGATCCAATTCGTGGATGGGAAAGACGAGAATTACATTGGCGGCAGCAACTTGCTCGTTGCTATTGCCATCGCGGTGAATTTCGCCATCAGACCAGCGCAAATAACGGCCATTCACATCATCATACTGCCACTCAAACTCTGTCCAACTATGATCAACCATCACGCCACTGGCAGGCACACCACCCTCTGGCACAAAGTCGCTGAAAGCCATCAATGTTTGGAACTGGGGTGGCCGATTGAGCTCTCGGGCTTCAATGGCCTCCCAAAATTCGGTGGGACGGCCGTATAAGGTATGTTCCCAGGGTTTATCCTCGCCTGTGCGGTAAAATCCATCATTTTGATTCTCGGAAAAGACGCGCTCGCGGAAATCGGAGCCAAAAAGCCGATTGCCGACACCAACGCTAGAGCCGGAGTAAAAGAGAGCCGCATCATACATGGCGGGCAGTTCCACATCAATTAGGCGGGCACTGCGAATGGGGCCAACCCGCTCTGGCGTATGGCCGTAAAAGATGGCCGTGAAGCGCGTAATATACCCCTCGGTGGTATGTTCATACACGATGTCGGCTTCGTTCAGCCCTGATTGAGGTCGGGTGAATTCGGCGGGGGAGTTGGAGAGTTTGACGGCAAACGGCCGTCGCAACAACAGTGCTGGATCAGCCATCAATTCGCCCGTAAGCAGGTTGCGTTCCGTACCAAAATCAGCGGCAGTGAGCAGGAGCAGGGGTTCAGATGTAGCCGTGGCGAATGGCTCAGTGGCCGTGGGCACAGGGGCAAGGGTAGGTGGTGGCGGCAAGGTAGGGGCGATTTCTGGAGTATTCGTGGGAATGTTGGTAGCGGCAGTAGGGGGAACGGCCGTATCGAGCACAGCCACTTGTTCAACCGCAATCGGGTCGGGAGACAAGGTAGGAGGCAACTCAGGCTCATTATCACAAGCCGTCCCAACCAATAAAGTGAACAGTCCTATTAACCAAAGTCGTTTCATAAACATAGCATCCTCACAGTTTGCTCGGATTCTATCACCATTCATACCCCTCACCCCGCCGCAATACAAGCGTTTTCCATACGCATTAGCCAAATAGCCTCTAAGACAACAACATCGACAAAAAAATTGTCGATAATTGTGAATTGTAAATTGAGAATGATGAATTATGAATGAAGCCTCCCCCGTTCACAATTGACAATTCAGACTTCACAATTCACCATTTTTTCCAAGCGAAGTCTTGGAAAAGACGTAGATACTTATAGACACTCTGCAAGTGCCTCCAAACTCCCAATTGCTCTCAATTTACTCCTTCATTCCCAGCCTGGGAAACCACTCATTTTGGAAAAACGGCCGTTCCCCCTCATACGCCATTGCCGCCCGAAAAACCACTGCGTCCTCATACGTAGGCCCGACCAGTTGAATGCCCGTAGGCACACCGACTGCTCCAATACCTGACGGCACTGCCAGCACAGGGCAGCGACTCAAGGTATTAAAGGGATACGTCATCACCCAACCCAAAAGTGGGTCAATCACCTGCCCATTAATCATCAACTCGTCCCGACTGTAATCATTGTCCGCCGCCACACCCGTCTTAGCGATAGTGGGGCAGATAAATAGATCATACTCATGCAGAACAGGACTCAAGTAAGCATACATTTCTCCGGCTGTCAGCTCCGATTGGTATGATTGCTGCACTGTCACCGACTCCGACATTTCAGCAAAATGCTTGACATACTCAGTAAGCAAATCCTTATTCTCCGAATGATATGATTCTAGGACAAACGCCCCCATCGCTCCATAACCCAGATGATGGTGGGCAGCCGTCAATGCCTCCCACGTCCAGCCCAAATCCACCTCTTCCACCATGGCTCCCAAGCTACGGAAGATGTCTAACGCCGCCAACGTGTTTTGCCGCACATCCTCCTCAATGGGTTGATAGCCAAGGTCGAGTGAATAGGCAATGCGCATACCCTTGATGTCCTCGTATTGCGTTGGAAGAGTCAGCTTGGGCTTGAGGCTAGCAATGTCTAGGGGGTGCGGCCCGGCGATGACGTTTTGCATTAAAATGCAGTCACTCACCGTCCGCGCCATTGCTCCCGAATGGTTGTAATACTCTAAATTGAAGGGTGGATCTTCGGGCACACGGCCGTATGGGGCTTTGTAGCCCACCACACCACATTGCGAAGCTGGAATGCGTATCGAACCGCCAATGTCGCTGCCTGTTGCCAATGTCGTCGTGCCTGCCGCCAAGGCTGCACCCGACCCACCGGACGAGCCACCAGGGGTCATGGCTAAATTCCAAGGATTGCGCGTGATCCCGTGCAGCTTAGACCAGGTATAACCAGCGATGGAGAACTCCGGTGTGGTGGTACGAGCATGAACGATCGCCCCTGCCTCCAATAGCCGTTTTATCATGATGCCTGTGCTATCAGGCACATAATCTTGCATGAGTAGGGAACCATTACTGGTTGGTTTACCTGCAATATAGGCCTCATCTTTGACAGCTAGGGGGATACCTTCCAACGGCCGTTCCTCTCCCTGCCCATACCGTTCTTCCGCCTTCCGCGCCAACTGCATGGCCTCCTCAAAATAGGTAAAAGCAAAAGCATTAATCTGCGGTTCCACTTGCTCTGCCCGGTCAATCATCGCTTGCATCAGTTCCACAGGCGAGAGTGTTTTGTCCTTAAATCGTTGAATGACCTGGACGGCCGTTAAATAACACAATTCATTCATCACAACCTCATCCTCCAAATCATCACCGTAGGTGCGAGGCAACGTGGGGAATCAACTATCCAATTAGCACTGGTTGTACCCCCGCCTCACGCACCAGGGCATTAAAGGCAGGCACATCCGTCGCCATAATCTCTTGCAATTTATCAAGTTGCTCATCAATCTGCGCCGACAGATGAGCAAAGACCTCATACGTCTGCTGTGTGGGCGCAGAATCGGAACTAGCCATCACATTAGGCAGTTCAGCCAGCTTATTTGCCAACCGCGAAGGATGTTGTAAAGTTTCTACTCGTGATTTGACTTTGGTTTGGACGAGAGCCTCCTCAACGGCCGTTAACCCCGCGTTCAACCCCTCACCCTTAGCCACAACCGCCTCGTCTTCCACATGTGCCAACCAATGTGCCACCTGTTCGCGCACATCACGCAGTTGGTTGATGGCCTCATGCGTCGCTGACTGCTTATCCCGAATATCCAGCATCAGCTTAAACTTGGCTTCCAAGTCCGCTTGCGTGGCGTTGATGCGGGGGTCGGCCATGATGCGGAAATCGGCCGTTTGTGACCAATCTCCCACCGCCAATCGCACCTGATAGCGGCCAGGAGCGGCCATTGGCCCCGTCACAGCCACGGCATTATCCCCCTCAATCTTGGTAGCATCCGGATACTGCGTGTCCCAGATAAAACGATTCATCCCCGCTGCCACTGGCACCGTCTGCACCTCTTCCTCATCCTCCGCCTTCACACTAGAAAAGCTGCGAATTTCCGTCCCGTCACTATCCAATAGCGCCAATATAATCTCATCGTCTGGCTTTTCCTGGAAATAGTAATGGATCATTACTCCTTGTGGAGGGCCTTGCCCCGCATCCAAAAAGGTGTACTCGCGCTCACCTGTTTCATTCTTACGCACGTAATAGGTCGCAGCCACACCCAACGTAATCATATATTGCTTGTTAGCGACCGTGCTGCTATCAAAAGCACGGTTGAAGAGGGGATTGGGCAAACGGTAGGTGTCGCGTGGCTTGAGCAATGCTCTTGCCTGCTGCGCCAAATTCTGGCTCATCTGGTGCAATTGGGTCACATCATCCAATATCCAGAAGGAACGGCCGTGTGTGGCCGCCACCAGATCATTCTCTTTCACCACTAAGTCATATATAGGGCAAACTGGCAAATTGTTCTGCAGCGATTGCCAATTCTCACCATCATCAAAGGAGACATAAACGGCCGTTTCCGTCCCTGCATACAACAATCCCCGTCGCTTCGGGTCTTCGCGTATCACCCTTGTAAAGTCATCATCGGGGATGCCATTCGTAATCAACTGCCAGGTTGCGCCATAATCATTCGTTTTATAGAGAAACGGCCGAAAATCATCCAACTTATAGCGCGTAGCTGCCACATAAGCCGTTGCTGCATCATGGGGTGAGGCCTCAATCATGCTAATCAGCGTCCATTCTGGCAAATCAGGCGGCGTGATATTCGTCCAATGAGTGCCCCCATCCCGCGAAATATGCACTAGGCCATCATCTGATCCAGCCCAAAAAACACCCACTTCATGGGGAGATTCCACAAAGGCAAAAATTGTGGCATAATTTTCAGCCCCCGTCGTATCCTTGGTCACCGGCCCACCGGAGGCCACTAATTTCTCCGGATCAGCCCGCGTCAAGTCAGGGCTGATAGCCTGCCAACTCATACCCTCATCCGTGCTGCGGAAAACCAGGTTGCCACAGGTATAGAGCACAGTCGGATCATACGGCGAGAAGGAAATAGGGAATGTCCACTGGAAGCGGTATTTCCAGGCTTCTGCTCCCGAACCCCGATGGGTTTCCGGCCACACCGTCACCAGTTTAATCTGCCCCGTGCTGTGGTCATACTTTTGCAATGGCCCACCGCCACCAGGCGAACTGCCCAGAGCACCCACATAAACCAAGTTGGGGTTCTCTGGATGCACAACGATATGGCCGCTCTCCCCCGTGCCCGCCGCATAACAATCGCCAAACGTGATAGCTCCCGACACGGTGCGACTGGGCACGCTGATGCTAGAATTGTCCTGCTGTGTGCCATAGACACGATAGGGAAACTGATTGTCAGTGGCCACATGGTAAAACTGCGCCGTCAACTGATTATAGATTGTAGACCACGACTGGCCGCCATTGAAGCTGACACAAGCCCCACCATCGTTGCCCTCAATCATCCGCTGCGGATCATTGGGGTCAATCCACAGGGCATGATTATCACCGTGTGGCGTACTCATTTCGATGAAATTTAGCCCCCCGTCCACCGACTTCCACATGCGTAAATTCAGGACGTAGAGGGTATCGGCATCCTGGGGATCGGCAAAAACGTGGCCATAATACCAGGGCCTAGCCCGTAACTCCTTTTTGTCGGTCATCAATTGCCAAGTGGCTCCGCCATCATCGGAACGGAAGACACCCCCGTCAGGCAAAGCATCCATAATAGCCCACACTCGCCCCGATTGAGCGGGTGACACCACCACCCCAATACGTCCCTTGGTGCCGTCGGGCAAGCCTGGGTTATCACTAATTTTTGTCCAGGTATCGCCGCCATCAGTAGATTTGTAGATGGCACTGCCGGGGCCACCACTTTCCAATGTCCAAAAGTGACGCACCATCTGATAAGTAGCAGCGTAGAGAATGCGTGGGTTATTGGGATCAATGGTTAAATCGACTGCGCCTGTCTTCTCGTCTACGTAAAGCACCTTTTGCCAAGTTTCACCGCCATCTTGGCTGCGGAAAACACCCCGCTCCTCATTGGGGCCGAAGGCGTGACCAAGGGCAGCTACATAAACGAGGTCGGGGTTTTGGGGATGGATTCGGACCTTAGCGATATGGCGCGTATCTTTCAAACCAACATTGATCCAAGTTTGGCCGCCGTCGCTGCTTTTGTACATGCCATCACCATGTGACACATCCAGGCGAATGGTATGCTCGCCCGTGCCCACATAGATGACGTTGGGATCGGCCTCGGAGACAGCGATGTCGCCGACAGCGGCCGTTTTGAAGTAGCCGTCTGATATATTGTGCCAATATTGGCCGCCATCATCCGTTTTCCAGACACCGCCAGCACAAGCACCAAAGTAGAAGACGGCCGTTTCCGTCGGATGCCCGGCCACAGCTACCACTCGCCCACCCCGTGGCGGCCCAATACAGCGCCAGCGCAGGCTGTTCAACAAACTAGGATCAAGTTTCGACATGTGAGTCCTCCATGAAGATTGAGATTGGAGACTGGAGATTGGGAAATGGGGAAGCACCAGCCTCAAAAGAGGCCAGACTATACCTCAATTTGGGGAAGGTGGGTGGTAAAAACGGCCGTTAACTTAGTAACTCAATGCGGATTTCATTCTCGATCCGAACAGTTGTCTACATGCAGATATTGTTGGCACTCTTCATCGGTTAGCGAGCGTGTCACTCGTGATTTTGCCACCGTTATCAATTCATCTATGGGCAAGACATAAACCCGCACCGTCCCATCTTGCCCAGAAGTGAGCAAGCGTGTTCCATCCGGGCTAAAGACAACCGACTCTACGGCCCCGATATGACCTAGCAAAGTGAGTAATACCTCACCTGTGGTGGCATCCCATACTTTGACAGCACCATCTAATCCAGCAGTGGCTAGCAATGTCCCATCTGGACTAAAAGCAACTTCATAGATTAGGCTGGAATGACCAGTCAGGGTTAACAACAATTCGCCAGAATCTGCGTTCCATACTTTGGCTGTGGCATCCATGCTGCCTGAAACCAACCGTGTTCCGTTCGGGCTGAAGCTGACATGGCTGCTATCACCTTGATGTCCAGTTAGGATGAGTAAGGTCTCTCCTGATGCCGCATCCCATATTCTGACCGTATCATCAGTGCTGGCTGTGGCCAATTTTGATCCATCTGGGTTGAAGGCAACGGCCGTAACCCCCAAAAACGGCGATGTCGCATTAAAGTCAGAGGCATGCCCTCGCAAGACGAGTAGTTCTCGACCATTGGCTGCATCCCATATTCTGGCTGTGCCATCATCGCCGGACGTGGCTAGCTTCCTCCCGTCGGGACTGAAATCAACTCCCGTGACACCATTCTGCGGCCGGTCATATTCTCCTGGCCCATGACCGATCAAAGCAAACAACTCAACACCAGAGTTTGTATCCCAAACCATGGCTGTGCCATCATCAAAAGCCGCCATTAAGCGTGTGCCATCAGGACTGAAAGATACATCCCAAATCGGGATGCCATTGTCACTTATGGTGGCAATTTCTTGAGCAGAAGGGCCTGTCGATGACAGGCTCACTTTCCAGATTTTTGCAGTACCGTCGTCACCAACTGTAGCCAGGTGTGTGGCAGTGGGGTTAATGGCAACGGCCGTTGCCCCATCAATGCCACTGGCATGAGCCATCAGCGTGAGCAACTCTCGTTCAGGTTCGAGATTCCACACCTTGACCGTGCCATCCCAGCTAGCAGTCGCCAATCGAGTGCCATTAGGGCTAAAGTCAAGGTGTAAAATGGGGCCAGTATGACCCGCTAAGGTGAATACCTCCTGTTCCAATTGCAAATCCCATATTTTGGCCACGCCATCAAATCCCCCGCTGGCTATTCGTCTGCCATCTGGACTAAAAACGATTTGGGCCACAGGCGCGGTATGACCGGATAAAGTGAGTAATTCTTGTCCGGCGGCAGCAGCGATTGAAGCCTCCACGTCCCAAACTTTTACCAGAGTCAATTCCGTGCCAGTTACCAAGAGCTTGCCATCCGGGCTAAAGGTTGGCCCATTGTGTGAACCGCCACCACTTGGTAAATCAACCAATTGCCGATCGGCCGTATCACTCGAGACATCCAACCCTTCCCTCAGCAGTGCCTCTACATCCCAGATTTTCACATCCCCTGCCTGACCGCCCGCCGCCAAAAGATTTCCGTCAGGACTAAAGGCAAGATAGTTGACAAATCCCGTATAGCCAGAAAGTGTCAATAGAGCTTGACCAGATTCAGCATCCCATAATTTCGCCGTCTCATCCTGACTGGCGGTAGCCAAGTATTGTCCATTGGGACTAAAGCCAACATCTAGCACAATATCGGTGTGATCGGCCAATGTAAACAAAACCGTACCTGATTGAATGTCCCACACCTTGGCGCTCCCGTCACCACTGGCACTGGCCAGACGTGTGCCGTCTGGGCTGTAATCAACGCTAAAGATGAGATCGTCGTGACCGGAAAGGGTGCCTATTAGCTGAGCAGAGGCACTATCCCATAGTTTAATCGTTCCATCCCAACTGCCCGTCGCCAACTGCGTCCCATCAGGATGGTAAGCAATGCCATTGACCTCGGCGGTATGGCCTGCCAGAGTATGTTCAACCCGCGAGGCAGGCAGAACGGTATGCAAAGCTGTTTCAGCTTCACGGGTGTGAGCTGCAGCTAATCCGGCCAGAGCCAGAAGGATACTACGTTCAGGGTCTGCATCTAAACTGTTTAAGGCCGCTGCCGCCAACTCGCGGGAAGTTGCTAGTTGGGCCTCCTGCTGCGCTTGTTGACCGAACCAGATGGCCAGGACAGCTAATAGGGCAGCAATAGCTAGAGCACCCGTCAATAGAAAAGCACGTCGCCTTAATCGTTCTGCCGCGTGCGCCTGTTCCTGCGCCCGCTCTGTTTCAGCAGCAGCTCTAGCTTTCTCCGTTGCAGCTAATTGTTGCGCTGTCGCCAGTTCACGCTGTTGGCGAGTCTCCTCTGCAACCCATCGTTTTTGCCGAGCAGCCTGACTAAGCGTCAAAAACGTTGTCTCTGCTTCAGTCAGGACAACGGCCGTATTTTCAAGCCATCCATCAAACCGATCTAGCCGTGCACCACGCAGTAGGAAACCTTCATCTCGATTGGCTTGCAGCCATTCGTTAGTTGCCGCGGTCAACAAACGCTGCAACCGTACGTCGGCCCGACTTTCGTCCAGCCATCCTCGTAAACGACGCCATTCACGCAATAGGGCTTCGTGGGCTACTTCCACGGTAGGGCCACGTGTCACCGGGTCATGATCAAATGTGAGCAGACGATAACGGCCGTATTCATTGACGATTTTCGATTGACGATTTTCGATTGAGGCACTCTGCACGCCAAAATTAAGCGACGTTAATTCAGAGAGCAGAACACGCCTTCGGGTATCTTCAACACCTTCACCCAGGGTGATGAGACGCAGGAATACCTGGCGAGTTGCTTCTTGAACTGTAGGATCGAGGCTGACGTAGATTTCATCAGCACGGTGAGCCAGGGCACTCAGAACACCACCACTTTCCTGATAGGCCTTCAAAGTAAGCAAGTTTCCTTCTCGACGCTCAAACAGTTCAGTTAGAGCATATTGCAACAGCGGCAAAGCCCCTGGTTGGTCGCCACAATCTTGGCTGATAGTGGCAACTAGGCCTGGCTCAAGGGTTAGTCCCAATTGTTCGACAGGCTGTCTGATAGCCTTTTCTAGCTCATCTCCTGTTAAGGGCAACACAAATTCTGTTCGCTGGCGCATCAATTCGCCAAAATCCACATATTGCAACGGCCGATCCGTGAAATCGGCCCGCAAAGTAATGACAATTCGTATGCGGCTGAGGGGATCAAGGACGGCCGTTACCAAACTTTCCAGGAAATGGGCCCGGACAGTTTCATCTTCCACCAACGCGAACAGTTCCTCAAATTGGTCAATCACCAAAACCAACTCCGTAGCCTCATCAGCGGGGAGCAACTGTTTGACAACCTGCAACAAGCCACGCTCACTCTGCCGCAACTGTACCAGCAGATTCTGCGGCGGAGCAATGGCTACACGCTTTAACGCCGCTGCCAGTTCGGCTAGTGGCTGCGCTCCTGGTAAGAAGTCAACGATGAACCAATGCTCCGAACCTGGCAGCCCACCCCGCCGCAATGCCGGCATAAGCCCGGCCCGCACTAACGACGATTTACCACTCCCGCTAGGCCCCACCACAGCTAGAAAACGAGCTAAGTCTTGCCGAGAACCAGCTTCAGGATTATCAACTTCCGCTAACCGCCCTAACAAATCCTGGATCGAGGTCTCACGGCCAAAGAAATTATCAGCATCGGCTTCATCAAAAGCACGCAACCCTTTGTAAGGATTCTCAACTTCCGTCAAATCTATTGGCAATTGCTGGCCCCCAACGGCGGGTCTATCATCAGCCCGTAACAAGGCTACAGCTTGCTGGAAATCGGTTAGGAAGCTTAAAACATCGGGATAACGATCCAGCGGGTCTGCTACCGTAGCTTGCAAAATGATCGAATCGAGAGCTTGTCCCCAGTCCTGATTTGCGGCCGAAATCGATGGTAGGGGTGTGATGAGGCTATGCCAAGCCGCATTGAGAGGAATCGAGCTAGTCGTGGTCGGCAAATGTCCAGTCAATATCTCATATAACAATACACCCAAGCAGTAGATGTCGCTCTGTGGGCTCAAAGGCTCGGCGCGGATCTGTTCCGGGGCAACGTACAGTGGTGAGCTAACCACGCGCTCTACCTGAGTTTCATCTTGTGCTGTAAAGTGATGCAAATATTTAGCGATGCCAAAGTCAGACAAGTAAGCATTACCATCCTCATCAAGCAAGATATTGGCCGGTTTAAGATCATGGTGAATGATGCCTACATTGTGGGCATAAAACAAAGCCGAGCCAATCTGATCCAACAACTGCATTGCAACATCCAGGCTCAGAGGGCCATCCAGCAACCTCATACGTAAACTGCCACCGCGCAGTAGGCGCATCACCAAATAAGCTGCACTTGGTTCACGCCAATAATCGTAGAGCGGCACAATGTAGGGGTGTTCTAAACGAGCCACCAGTTGGGCTTCGGACTCAAAGCGACGGATGAAATCAGGGTGATTGGCATACTGAGGCAGGATGATTTTGATGGCTACTTCACGCTTGACCAAGGGCTGGACGGCACGATAAACAGCCCCAAAGCCCCCCATACCGATACGCTCCCCCAACTCAAACCCCCGAATAGCTCGACCACTGAGGTCTTCCTGCCCAACTTCTTCAGGCACCAATGGTGGGGTAGGCGTTGGCGGTGGGGATGGCTCGATAGGCGATGATGTGCGCGCCAGCCGGATAAACGCAATCCGCTCTTGGCGAGGAATGTCCAAAACCAGGGCTAGGCGTTCGGCAATTTGTTTTGAGGGCCGCAGACTGTCAGCCTCAATCTTACGGATGGTTATAGTGGCACAGCCAACGCGCTGTGCCAATTCAGCCTGGGTCAAATCACGGACACGACGATGCTCTTTGATAAGGTTGCCGAAAGAAACTTCTTGTGGCAAAGGCATAATTCTCAGTGTACTCAGCGCCTTAATTCACGTCAATCAAATGATTAGGACTTCCTCATATCAGATAGACTACAAAAGTCTTTGAGACTTTTGTAGCCTAGTAACTGCAATAAGCCCTGTGGATTCAGACACATCTCATTCAGATTCACGATTCACTTTAGATTTCGCATTTGCAAAATAGTGTTACTCTTGATCTTACCGTCTTCAATGATAACTTCATATTGTTCTAACCTGTATTTTTCGCCATCCCTAATTAAATACACATCGTAGTAGGCTTTGTTTCCTTCCACGCGAATGTTGGTGTTCTCAACTTTGAACTTCTGGACAGCCAAGTTGTAGAGTGTTCTAATCTTGTTTGAGCCTCTCCAGGTTCCTGCTCCGTTGATCTCTACCCCATCTTCAGCATATAAATCGACAATTGCGTCTACGTCCTGAGCATTATGAGCTGTTTCAAGTTTCTCAATCAGCTCGATCGCTAACTGGTCGGAAACATTTGACTGACACCCAATCAGAACTAATGTCAGTAATAATGTGACTAAAGCCATCATGTATTCAACAAAGCTACGCATTTTTACCTCCTAGAGCATTTTCGCAACAAATCGTGGCAAAGTTGGTTGGCTGAGCCTGTCGCAACCAACGGGTTTCGGCAAGCTAAAGGGCAAGTAGCAGGCATCATGTTTATGGGAAGAGGCCCAACTGGGATAGCAAACTCAAGTTGTCCCAAGTCAGCCACAGTTCAGCGATACGGCCGTTTTCAATGCGAAACACACTAGGAAAACGTAGGGACACCTCTTTGCCAGTCGGCTCCATTGGACCCAAGGGGCCGCTGTTGGTGCCGGAGAAAGTAGCCATCGTAGCCACAAGATCACCTTCAGCCACAATCATGTCTAAGATGATAATGGCATCAGGGAATGATTCGCTATCTGCCCGGTCAAATTCAATGAACTCTTCCGCGCTGCGTACGCGCAAGTCGGGGGTTGCCTGACTGTAGCGGGCAAAATCCTCAGCCAATATCTGGCGCAAACTATCGTAATCATTGTCGTTTAGGGCAGCTACAAATTGCCTGACCAACTCTTTATTGGCTTCAATTGAAGCCTCCGTGGCAATTAGTTCTGGGGCGGGATAGGTCGGCACTAACTCTGACAAAAGCGGAAAACCGTCTTCTGGTTCTGGAAGATGCCCTAGCTGAGTCAACCCGGCCACATTGTCCCATTCAACCCATGTCTCCGCGATCTTGCCAGCCTCAAAACGGTGGAAACCGATCAGGTCTATCGTCATCACCCTATCACTGGCCGGAAAGGGATCCATCGGCCCGGTTTGCGTGCCTGACCAGGTGCCATAGACGGCTACTAGGTCACCTTCAGCGATGAGGGCATGGGTTGTCAGCATGTTGTCGGGAAAGGTGACAGCATCTTGTTCAACGAAGGCTCGAAATGCTTCTTGGCTGTTGATCTGCAAGTCAGGCGTGGCTTGACTATGACGCACGTAATCTTGGGCCAGTAGGGAAATAAAGAAGAAAGTTTTGTTGTTGAGGTTGGTGGTGAAACGGCGCACGATCTGTTTGACGGCTTCGGTCGCCGGATTTACTCTTTGCAGGTAGATAGTTGGTGTCGGTGATGACCTATTTATGCAGTTCTCACTTTGCTCTGTCATGCGCATTTTGCCGTCTGCGGTGAGTGTTGTGCTGTTAACTGAACGGTCTCCTTCCTGACAGAAACTTTCTGTGCCGATTGTGGTGAGCGTGATTGTGCCGCCGGCTAGTTCAAATGATCCGGAATCGGTGGGAAACATTTCATCATCCTGTAAAACAGTCAGGGCGTAGGTGTTGTCAGCCTTAAATTGGATGTAGAATGCATCATCTATTACGTGCCATACTCCAATTAGCTCCTCCATACTGAATGGGCGCGGTTCGGCTGTGGCGGTGGGGGGCACGGCCGTAGCCATGGTTGTAGGTAATGGTATTGTAGCTGTTGGCGGTACGGCCGTTGCCGTTGGCGGTACTATGGTGGCTGTGGGGGGAACGGCCGTTGCTGTTGAAGTTGCGGGGGGCAACGTTGGATTTTCCTCAGCCCTGTCCTCGGTAATAATTGCTGCTGGTGTGTTTGTTATTTGAGGTGAAGCACCTTGGTCGCAAGCTACCAGGTTCACAGCTAAGAAAACCAATAACCATATGATCCTTTTCATCGTAAAAACCTCCAGTTTGAAAATTTGCGCCGCCGCTAAATTGGGCGGCTTAGTTTTCACTGTAAGGGTCGGTTTTATAGAATTCAAGGGGGTTCTGGCATCTATATCGCTTTTTGTATCGGTCAGGTTAGTATCTTACGAGTGAGATGCTCGTACAGAAAACAAGAAAATGACACTAGATTCACGGAGAAGACACGGAGATTAGCAAAGATAGAGGAGTCTTATCTTGTTAAGCCTCTGTGTATCTCTGCCCCTCTGCGTCTCTCTGTGTCCCATCTTTGGTTCTGGCTTGTCCAGGTTATGCTATATCAACAAGAAAGTATAAGCAATTCAGCAATTAGAGCAGGCAGGCGGTATAAACTGATTCAAGACTGATTCGATCTTTTGCGGCTGATTAGCACCTACCCTGGTTAAGGGGCTTGAGAGATGCGCTCGATCTGGCCTGACTCACGATCATAACGAAACACATCAAAATTATCACTGGTGTCATCCGGGGTAAGATTGGTGGCATCGGAGGTAAAGGTGAGATAACGGCCGTCTGCCGACAGATCGCCCCCCAAACTAGCGCCATTGGCTTCTGGGTTCATCATCACCAATGTGCCTAGCTCCCGTTCATACAGATAGAGACGCCCACAGTTTATTACCACCGGGAAGGTACAGGCTGGCAAGTCACCAGATAGCAAGTTGGTGGCTATGGATGTAAACAGGACAAATTGACCGTCAGCCGATATAGACGGGTTGAGACTGTCGCCATTGCCGCCGTTGCTGAGCAAAATCGTTTGTTCCGTTTCACGGTCATGCAAATAGGTGTTGTAGCAAGGGCGCGTATACCCACGGTAATCCTCACACATGTGGCTAGGCTCCCCGGTGAGGTTGCTGGCAGTAGAAGCAAAGGTGATGAAACGGCCGTCAGCCGATATATCTGTTTTGCCATTGACCATCTCATGAGCTGGCTCCGCTCCGCTCGGCCCATCGGCTTCTGTGCCATCAGTGGCAACACTGACCCGCTCAATCTGCCCCGTATCTCTATCCAGCACAAAGACATCGGCTTGTTCATTGGTGTCATGGGGCACCAGATTGCTGGCACGGGAAACGAAAGCGATGAAACGGCCGTCAGCCGATAAACTGGGGGCAAAGGAGTAGCTATTGGGGTCTTCACCATCAACTGTGGCTAAGATAAATTCACTTTGCTTTGTTTGTCGATCATACAAAAGCAGATTGTTTTGGTGGCCCAAGGCTACATAACGGCCGTCAGCAGATAGGCCCATTGTATAATCTGCCCCCAAACCTTGGCCCCGCCCCAAGGCCACCATTTCGGTGCGATCCGCATCAGCATCATAGATGAATAAATCCTCACAACTCACAGCATATGTCCCTTCGCCGCACATGACTGCATCATCAGCCACAATATCGCCGTCAAAGGAGAAGTAAGCAAACACACGGCCGTTGCCCGACATGGCTACGTCATACACGTCATGATAGGTTGCTTGCCCCTTTTGATTGACGTTAATGAGCGTAAGGAGGTCTGTTTCCATATCACGCATAAAAACGGCTAAATCACTGTGCGCATTGTCCGTTAATTGACCGCGAGAAAGGAATGTGATGAAACGGCCGTCATCCGAGATCACGGACTGGCTGCCTCCTTGACGGCGGTTCGTCGGGGCCGCTGTAGGGGATGGGGGAACGGGGGGTGCAGGCAAATAAGGCGTTGGCGTCACGAAGGTGGATTCGGGCGTCTCAGGCAGACGCGTCAGATTGACAAAGGTTGAATTGGTGGGTGATGGTATGGGGGTATTGGCCCCACGAATATTGGTCGTTGCCGTGGGGAACGGCGTTGGCTGTGCTAACGTTGGACTAGGCAGGGCTATCTCTAACGGCCGTGTCACCTCAATCGTAACGGCCGAATCAGCTTCTGGCTCAACCACAACCGTGCAAGCTGCCAAAATGACACACAAAATGAATAAGCGGACAGTAGCAAACAGGTTCATGCCACCAGGGTAACAAGCTACTCTGAGTGTGGCTTTACCCTTAGCACACTCTTGCTTGTCGATTCCCCTACGCCATCTGAGGCTAGCCTTGACGACGAATTTCCATGTGGCTACACTGCGGCCACATGCTGTGGATTTGGAGTAGATATAGAGGCAATAATGGCCATAAAAATTGGGGGCGAGAATTGAAACACGAAGCCTCGCACATTGTGCGGACTGTCTGAGAGGAAATAGTGGAGTATGTCATCACTGTGCATGGGGAACCAGTCGCTTTATTAGCTCCATTGACAGAGGAAGACAAAGCTCGCCCTAAACAGCACGCTATTGAGGCCGAACTAGCTGAATGGGCAGCATTGGCCAGGGAGTAGTTGCAGCGGGCAACGGCCGTCCGCCGTCTACCGCCTTTGCCATTCACCGCTCTATTTCCGCCAGCTTCAGGGCAGTCTGAATGGCAGCTTGCTGTGCTTCAGAACTGGCGGGCATAGGGGCGCGGGGGATGCCGCCATCACGTCCTTGCCAGCGCATGGCGGTTTTGACGTTGGCGGGTAGATTGTCGTCCATGATGGCGTTCCAAATGGGCAGTAAGCGGTTGTGAATGTTTAGGGCTTGGCTGTGATCACCCGCTTGGACGGCATCCCACAGTTGGACGCAAAGTTGAGGAACAGCCGTTAAAATGGCCGCAATGGCCCCGTGAGCACCCAACGTAAACGAAGGATACATCAAGGCATCCACGGCTGACATAATTAACCCGCGATCTCCACACAAATAGAGCAAATCAGCCATCAGCTTCAAATCACCCGCGCTCTGCTTCACGCCAATGACCCCTGGCACTTCATCAATGATACGCGTTAGTAATGATGGTGAACAGTAAACCCAAGGCACGACGTTGTAGATAATGATGGGAATGTCTACAGTATCGGCAATGGTGGCGAAGTGACGCAGCATGGCTTCATCAGTAGGACGAAAGAGATAATGAACGGGAGTCACTTGCAAGGCGGACACGTTCAAATCAGCCAGGGCTTGGCTGCGTTCAATGGCTTGCCTCGTACTGTCTACAATAACCCCGGCAATGATCGGCACACGACCAGCAGCAACATCAACGGCCGTTGCCACCGTCCGCCACAACTCATCTGTCGTCAGCGTATGCCCCTCACCCGTGCTGCCGCCCACTGCTAAACCATGCACCTTTGCTTCGCTGATCAGGTATTCCACATCAGCCCGTAAAGCTGTTTCATCCAATACTTCTTTCTCATCGAAAGGCGTTACCATCGGCGGCACAATGCCATAAATCTTGTCACTCATCTCTTGCCTCCAGATTAGAGTTTTGCAGTCAAACTGTATCGCAACCGCTAGGGGCAAGCAATCTCTCCGTAAGGAAAACGTAACAGTTTATTGGTACAATTGCTTCAAACTAACCTGAGGGAGACATTATGAAACGAATACATGTAGTCTTTTTGGGACTGATTCTGCTATTGACAGCCTGCACCAGCACGGACACAGAGCCAGCGACAACAATAGATGAGTCGATCATAAACAATGATGAAGTGGTAGAGTCAGAAACGGCCGTTGACGGGGTAATGGAAGCAGAAACGGCCGTTAAACCCCAATTTATCATGTTTACTGCCTCCTGGTGACCGACCTGCCGAGCCATGAAACCCGTCGTTGGCGGGTTAAAGAACATATACGGAGATCAGGTCGATTTCATCTATTTGGATATAGATGATCCCAGCAACGACGAAGCCAAAGAAAAATACGGCTATCACTATCAGCCTCACCTATTCATCGTCAATGAAGCCGACGAAGTAGAAGAACAGTGGGTTGGTTTCGTAGAACAAGGAGTCTTAGCCACCGCTTTAGATACCTTTTTAAGCCAATAATAAAAAAGGCGTTTATTTCCGCCAGAAACAGAACCGCTTGAATCTGGCGATAATCAAAAGGAGAAATGTCCTATGTCCGAACATAAAATCCAAATCCAAGAAAATGGCCCCTACCTCGTTTTCGGTGAGTTGCCCCTGGTGCGTAAATCGCAGATAAGCTCCGAACATGGCGAGCCAATGACCTGGCAAAAAACGGCCGATTTGGAGACAAAACCTGTTTACGCCCTCTGCCGCTGCGGGCAATCCAGCAATAAACCTTTTTGTGATGGTACGCATAAGACTGTGAACTTTGATGGCACGGAAACAGCATCTACCGATACCTTCGAAGAACGCAAAGTCGTTCACACGGGTAGTGCCAGCATCGTTATCAAGCGCGACTATTCCATTTGTGCTGAATCCGGCTTTTGTGGGCACCGCTTAGCCAACATCCAAAAACTGGCTGAACAAACAGATGACTCCATTGTTCGTGCCCAGGTCATGGCCATGATCGAACGTTGTCCATCAGGCTCCTACAGCTACGCTTTGGCCGGAGATGCCGACAATATTGAGCCAGATTTGCCGCAGCAAATTGCAGTAGCGACTGAGATGACCTCCGAAGGGCCCATTGCTGGCCCCCTGTGGGTAACAGGCAACATCGTAATCAATCGCTCTGATAGCGAGCCTATGGAAGTACGCAATCGGGTCACGCTCTGCCGCTGTGGGCAATCAAAAAACAAACCATATTGCGACGGCACCCATCGCGCCATTCACGCCCAAGAGTAAACATGAACCCACAATTTCCCACAGAAGGCATGACCCTCACTCATATCTTGGTTGTCAGCGATTTGGATCGCGCCCGTACCTTTTATCAAGATGTATTGGGGGCATCCTTGTACGGCGAATATGGTGGCACATCCATTGTTTTTGATTTTAATGGCGCTTGGCTATTGATCGTGACGGGTGGCGAACCAACCAACGATAAACCAGAAGTCGTATTTGCAGCTCCGACACAGCCAAATCGCGTCAATCACTCTTTTACCATTCGCGTTCCAGATTGCCAACAAGCCTATGAAACCCTAAAGGCCCGTGGGGCTAAGTTTTTGACACCCCCAGTCAATTGGGGCTATGAAATTCGCGCCTTTTTCCGTGATCCGGATGGGCATTTATTTGAGATTAGCCAGGTGGAGAATGTAGGCAAGGCAGAGTAGGCTTGAGGAACTTGGTTGCTGACAGCAACCAAGTTCCTGCGCGATGGTTGTTAGCCTGCTATTGGTAGACTATTTGTCTGAGTGACCAAGCTCAGGGCTTGAGCACGATAGGGAGATATGCGCCCCATCATGTGGGCATTGATATAGTCGCCTTCACGGAAGACATAATCAATCATGGTGCCTTCAATGACAAATCCAAATTGTTGGTACAAATAAATAGCTGATTCATTGTCTTCCCAGACGATGAGGCTGAGCTTAGAAAGTTGTAGCCACTGATCGGCTAAATCTACGGCCGCTTCCATGAGCGCACGACCAATGCCTACGCCTTGCTTGGTCTCTTGCACAGCTACCATATTGATTTCACCAACATGGCGATGACGGGGAAAGTTAGGATAGGTGATCAGCTCTAAAAAGCCAACGACTTCATTGGCCAAAATCGCCACAAGCTGAATGACGCCTTCGTTAGGCTGCAATCGCTTTTGGAGATAATCTATTGAAGCAAAGGGCAAACGCATGGTGCCCTGAATGACACTGGGGCTGGAAAAAATCTGATGTACAGCTTCAAGATCGCTTTCTACTTGTAAATGACGGATTTGAATGTCCATGATACGTCCTCGCTTGGGATTAAATTTTTGAGTGAACGGCCGTTGTTCATGCTTCTCAATCTACTAAACTGCCATTATTTGATCATTAATCGGGAAAACGGCCGTGTTCTTTAGCCAAAAAATTTGATTTGAAACCTATCTACATCCAGCGCGTACAGGTGGTTAGCTTAAACAGACAAGCAGCAACCCAATATCTCAAATAACTCACAAGGAGTGTAGAACAAATGAAAGCTGAAACTCATTTACACTGGCCTAATCATTTTGCCGTTATGCGCGACAAACAAACCTATTTGAACCTTACCTATTTATTGCTGGCCTTCCCTTTAGGTATCGCCTACTTTGTGCTTTCCGTCACCGGCCTTAGCGTTGGCTTTGGCTTGCTCATCATCTGGGTAGGACTATTTGTACTGCTGGCCTTATTTGCCAGTTGGTGGGGCCTGGCAAATTTGGAACGGCTTTTGGCCGTTTACCTGTTGGGAGAGGATATTGAGCCTCTATCCACGCCGATCACTGCTAAAGGTACATTATGGGAACGGACAAAAGCCCATTTCACCAACCCGCTCACTTGGAAAAGTGCATTGTATCTTATACTCAAATTCCCTATGGGTATTGCTTCGTTTGTGGGAACAGTAACGGCCGTTTCCATCTCTGCTGCCCTCATCTTCGCCCCTTTTCTCTACCAATCTGGCGAAATCTCCATTTTCGCCTGGCAGATAGACACCTTCATCGAAGCCATTTTGGCCACTGGCATCGGCTTGTTAGTCGCTCCGGTGCTATTCCAGTTCCTCAACAAAGCTGCGCAACTATCCGGCCAATTCGCCCACTTTATGTTAAGCGACACCAACTTTCTCACAGAGAAAACTCCTGAAGATCTCCAAAAAACGGCCGATCTGCGAGTGTTCTAAATTTCAAGGTTGAACCAATTGCCATAAATTGTAGTTGACAGGGCCTATGCGCCTTTGTTATGATACGCAGCCATCAGCCTGAAGCGGCTGAGGCACAACTTAAAAATATAAAAGCGATGATAGGGATAGATTGTGAGATATTTTGATGTGCAGAGAGTGGGACAAGAGCTGTGAGTCTCACCATCAAGCCTTGACAATGACCCCCTTGAGCTGAGCGGTGAACCGTCATTGGTAAACCGTAATCCGATTACTGATTACGGATAGCTGATTAGCAAGTACGAAGTAGCCGACTTCGGGACACGCCCGTTATAGCGTTAATGGCCTTGGAATAAGGCAGTAAGAGGCTCCTACGGGAGCAAATGGTGGTGGCACCACGATGCGGCTTATAAAGCAAACAGAGGTTTGCTCGCCCTCGTCCTCCAAATTGGGACGAGGGTTTTTTATTGCGTAGTGCGCAATTATTGAAAGCCCTCGTCCTCCAGTGGATGAGGGCTTTTTGTATTTATTATGGAGGTTATTATGAAGACGATTCGGACCGTGGAAGCAGGTACACATATCGGTGAGATAGTGCGACTACAGGGTTGGCTGCAACAGGTGCGGCGGCTGGGTGGGGTAAGTTTTGTAGTGGTGCGTGATGGCTATGGTGTGTTGCAAGCGGTGACGGAGAGTGAGGCGGATTTGGTTCCACTGGCGGAAGTGGGGCTGGAGAGTGTCATTGCCTTGACAGGATTGGTGGTGGCGAGCGAGCAAGCGGCGGCGGGTGTGGAATTGCATCAGCCACAAATTATGGTGATTACGCCTATCACGGAAACGCCACCGGTGACGCTGAGTAAGCGCACGCTAAAGGAAAATTTGCCTGTGCTGTTGGATCATGGGGTGATTGCCAATCGTCACCCTACACGGCAGGCGATTTTTCGGCTGGCGGCGGGCGTGATGGCTGGTTTCCGAGCTACGTTGGCGGCGCGGCACTTTACAGAGGTGCAAACACCCAAGATTGTGGCTTCAGCCACAGAAGGAGGGGCCAATGTGTTTGAGTTAGGTTATTTTGGCCGTTCGGCTTACTTGGCCCAAAGCCCTCAATTTTATAAGCAGATTATGGTGGGGGTGTTTGAACGGGTATTTGAAGTAGGGCCGGTTTTTCGGGCCGAGCCGCATGACACGACGCGCCATACTAATGAGTATGTGAGCCTGGACGTGGAATTTGGTTTTATTGAGAATCATTTCACGGTGATGGCTTTGTTGCGGGGAGTGATTGCAGGAATTTTGGAATATTTGGCGCACAATTATGAGGCGGAATTGATGCTCCTAGAAGCAAAGATGCCCACTGTGCCGGAAACGATTCCTCACATTCATTTTGCCGAGGCACAAGAACTCATTCTCAAGCTGCATGGTGTAGATGTGCGTGGGGAGCCGGACTTGTCACCACAGGATGAACGCTGGCTAGGCGCATGGGCACAGCAGGAGCATGGTAGTGACTTTTTGTTCGTGACGGGGTATCCGATGGTGAAACGGCCGTTTTACACTCACCCCGACCCCGCCAATCCCCATTACTCAAACTCCTTCGACCTCCTCTTTCGCGGCACGGAGTTGGTGACTGGTGGGCAGCGGCTACATATTTATCAGGCGTATCTAGACGCGTTGGCGCGGGCAAGTTTGCCCGTCGAGCCGTTTGAGACCTATTTGGAAGCCTTCCGCTATGGGATGCCACCGCATGGGGGCTTTGCCATCGGCTCTGAACGGCTGTTGATGCAATTATTGGGTATGCCCAACCTGCGGCTGACAACATTATTCCCACGTGATATGACACGATTGACACCATAACCCTGTAGAGACGTTGCCAGGCAGCGTCTTTACAGGTGCCAAGGGTCGATGAGGGAGAGGGATGTATTTTGGAAGTCGGCGGTGTTGTGAGTGACGAGGGCGAGGTTATAGGTAACGGCCGTTGCTGCAATAAGCCCATCCATCACGGGCATTTTGCGTCCTTTTTTAAGGCATTCGGCCGTGATTATGCCCCATTGCAACATGGTGGAAGTATCTAGCGGTAGAATAAAATCAGCGTAGGCGACTAGTAAGCTGTTGTGGAGCCAGTTAGTGAGCTGTGTTCGTTTCCGAGAATGTGATAACCGCTCGATACCTTGTTGAATTTCTCCCAATGTAACGACACTTAAATAAAGGTCATCTTGTTCATGTTCATTTAACCAATTGATGACACCAGCATTGGGGATCGGTGAGGCAAATTCGGAGATGATGTTTGTGTCTAGTAGATAACTCACAGAGCAATCTCTCGACCAAAATCTTCACGATCACGATCTATTTTGAGACCAGAATTAACGAGTGGCGAATCGAGCAGTAGTGCTAAAAGGGAAGGTTTGGGCTGCATCAGGCGTTGATATTCGCCCATTGATAATACAACGACAACTTCTTCTCCATGCCGTGTCACAATTTGCGGCCCATCTTTCATGGCGCGATTTACTAATTGACTGAATTTACTTTTTGCGTCTTGCAGCTGCCAAATCATAAACCACCTCTCCTTCTGACTAGTCTGACTAGATTATACTCAAAAAGAGGGTGTATGACAATACTTTTATGGCTGTATTAACAAAAATTCTGAGCCATCTTCTGTGCTGAGGTTTTGGCAAGCAGGACAGGTGGCGGGGTTGTAGAGGCCCAGACGGATATGGGTAACGGCCGTATCTAGCACGGGTAGCGGATGATATTGCCACAAAATATCGCCAGGCTGCCAGTGAATGGCGGGAGCATCGAGGCCGTCGTGTTGAGCAAGGATGTTGCCATCGGTGCTGAGGGCATGGACGAAGAAGTGGCGAGGTTGGTCGGTGGAAGCCAAGATTTGCCAGGTAGTGAGGAGGCCGTCGGGGAGAAATTCGGTTTGGAGAAGTTGGATTTCTTGGTTGAAAGAGACTGGAGACTGGAGACTGGAGACTGGAGACTGGAGACTGGAGACTGCTAACTGATTACTGTTCATAGTATATTGCGAAAAGGTGTTGTGCAGGGTTTGGGTTGCGCCTAGCTGGGTGAGTTTGGTTTGGAGGGCGGGGGCTAACGGCCGTACTGTGGGGTGAAAGATGCGAATGTCTTCATCTGCGTGGGCGTAGGGTAGGATGAGTGTGTTGATGGGTTCAGTTTGGGAGTCGGAGCCGAAGTAGCGGAGGTCGAGGTCTTGGCGGCGAAGGCTGAGCTGCATGGTGGGCGGATCCATGGTGCTGGGCGACCAGCCGCCGATGGCGACGGGGCCGGTGTTGGGGCTGTTGTCGAGGGTAATGGCCGTTTCCGTCAATGCTTTCTGCCACACAAATTGCACTTCCTCGTTTTGCGGCCAGACGATAAAGAGGGAGTAGGCTGTCCAGCCTGTGTATAAGAGTGTGAGGAAAATTGGGATAAACGGCCGTATTCTTGTGGATAACTTGTGGATAACTGGGGATAACTCGCTAGATTTGTGTATAACTAGAGCAGGGAACAGGATGAAAATGGGTAATATATTGATGGTGCGGATGGTGCTGGGGGCATCTACGGTGACAATGCTGGGGGCGAAGGAGGCCAGTGACCAGAGGAGGATGAAGGCATAACGGCCGTCGCGCCAACGCCACAAAGCAAGCAAAACGCCAGCATAAAATAGAATAGCCACAACTGGTTCAAAGAGTGGCTGCTCAGCCACATATTGCCGCCACAGAGGATCACCGCGAAAGCCAAACATCCCTGCGATTTTGAGGCTATTTTCTAGAACGGGGCGCACATCGCCAGCTACTAAGGCCTGTAATGGCGCGTCTATTTCGGTGATACGGAATTCAGCGGTGGGGTTGGTTTGCAGATAGATGAGTAGGGGGGCGGCGATGGCCAAGTAGATGAGCCAAAAGAGCAAGATGCTGCGCCAACGGGTTTTGAATTGCGGCCAGTGGAAAATTGCCAGATAGAGACAGAACAATCCATAGAAAATCGGTATGGCGCGGGCGGCCATGTAGGTGTGCAGACTGAGGCCGGCGAAAATTGCGGATAAGAGGAGACTGGGACGCTTTGCTTCTGGAGATTGGGAGATTGGGTAATTGAGTAAGTGAGTAAGTGCCCCCCTGCTCCCCTGCTCCTGTAAGCGAAGCGACGCTCCCCTGCTCCACCATCGCCACCAGAAGTAGGCAGAGAGGGCGGACAACACGGGCAAGGCGATGGCACGGAGAGCGAGACGGCTATAGAAGATGGGGTAGAAGTGAACGGCCGTTAGCCCCATCGTCATGATCGCTACATTTTTACCAAATAGTTTTCGTGCCAGCGTGTAGATGATGGCTACGAGGAGGATGCCCAGGAAGGCGGCAGGAAGGCGCAGGGCAAAGGCGTTGTCGCCAAGCAGGGCGATGAAGCCTGCTTGCAGATAGTGGAAGCCTGCTTCGTGACCGTAGGCTTGGGTGAAGTAGATGGCGTGTTGACCGTCAAGGATGGCGCGGCTGATGAGCCAGTTGGCAACCTCGTCATGTTCCAGCCCAGGGGGGGAGAGGTTGTTGAGGCCGTAGAGTCGGAAAACGGCCGTTATCCACAAAACAAACACCAACATAACCCGACGGTTCATACGCATAGCGGCGAATGGTATCATGGTAAGCATAAGCCGTAAACTCTGGCAGATTTGTAAGCAAATTGACGGACTATTTGCTTATGCTACAGTTAAACTTTGAGCCGAAAACTGTGATTGATAAAGGATGTAAACGAAATGGAAATATTAGAAGATATTGCAGGCTGGCGTAATTTATTTGATGAGGGATGGCTTAAGACTTATCGTGAAACCGGTGAGATGAACTGGCGTGTCTATAATCGGCCGCACAATAAAAATGCCCCTGCCAGTAAAGGTATTGATTTAAGTCAAAGTAAATTGGGATTGATTTGTTCAGGCGGATTCTATGTGCCAGCTTCACAGGAGCCGTTTGATGCGGAACATGATCTGGGCGATTATACGATGCGGCTTATTCCCTGGGATAGTGATTTTGATGAGTTGGCTATTGCCCACACACACTATGATCACACGGCCGCTAACCAAGATCGACAGGTTTTGTTGCCATTGCACCATCTGCAAGAGATGGTGGTGCAGGGCAAGATTGGTAGCGTGGCGCAACATGCTTTTAGCTTTAGTGGCTATTTGCCCGAGGCTGACCGCACAGTGCGTGAGTTAGCACCGCTGATTGTGGCAGCGGCGAAGCAGGAACAGCTTGAGGCAGCCTTGCTAGTGCCTGCCTGACCAAGCTGTACGCAGTCCGTGGGACTGCTGGCGCGGGCATTGGAAATTGAAGGAATTGCGACGGTGTGTACGTCATGGAATGCGGGGATTTTGCGGCTGGCGAATCCACCGCGAGGCACTGTTACTCAACTTGAGCGGGGGCAAACTATCGGTAAGCCGAATGACAGAGCGCAGCAAATTCGGATTCTTGAGGCGACCTTAGCTTTGTTGGCTGAGGATGCCCCTATACCCTTGGTACGTCTGGATGAGAGTTAGGCCAATCGAACAAATGAAAATGTTTGTAGTGGCGGCTCTGGCCGACGGCTGATAGAAATCCGCATCGCTAAAGCAGATACTACAAACGGGTTATTTACAGAGGAGAAAAAATGGAGAAAAAAGTTGCTTTGATTACGGCGGGTGGCAGTGGTATGGGTGCTGGGATTGCGCGAAAGTTGGCGGAGAGTGGCTATGAAGTGGGGATTTTGTCTTCGTCGGGCAAGGGAGAGGCGTTGGCGCAGGAGCTGGGCGGCGTCGGGGTGACGGGGTCTAATTTGGTGGTGGCAGATTTGCAACGGTTGGTGGATGCAGCTATGGCGAAATACGGCCGTATTGATGCTGTCGTTAATAGTGCCGGGCATGGTCCCAAAGGGGAACTACTCGAACTTAGTGATGAAGATTGGCATTTGGGCATGGATTATTATTTCATGAATGTGGTGCGTATGTGCCGCCTAGTGACACCGATTTTTGAGGCGCAAGGGGGTGGGGCGATTGTGAATATTTCGACTTATGCGGTGTTTGAGCCAGAATCATTTTTCCCGACGTCGGGCGTGTTTCGGGCGAGTTTGGCGGCGTTTACGAAGCTGTATACGGATAAGTATGGGGGGCAGAATATTCGCATGAATAATATTTTGCCTGGGTTTATTGATAGTTTGCCGGAGAAGGAGATGTTCCGGGAGCGGATTCCGATGGGGCGTTATGGGACGGTGGCTGAGATTGCAGCAACGGCCGTTTTCCTTCTCTCTCCGGGCGCAAATTACATCACAGGCCAAAATATTCGGGTGGATGGCGGCATCACCCGTTCGATCTAAGATGAGTCATTTTGAACCCAGTCACCGGATTTTTGTAAGTTACATTGATAAATCGCGGGAATATTATTTGAATAAGGGATATGGTAATCCCTATCGCTGGGCATCCCATGATGAGGCGCCTTTGGCCAGATTGCCGAAGCCGCTGTCTGAGTGTCGCGTAGGGTTGGTGACAACGGCTGCTTTGGATGAAGCGGGTGGCAAAGATCGCCAAGTTTATGCGGCACCAACTTCGCCTGTGCCAAAGAGCTTGTATACGCAGCATTTGTCGTGGCACAAGAAGGCGACGCATACGCGCGATTTGGGCAGCTATTTGCCCATCGCCCATTTGCAAAAAGCGGCTGAAGCGGGGCGAATTGGCAGCCTATCGCCCCGCTTTTATGGTGTGCCGACGAAGTTTAGCCAACGGCTGACGCGGGAGGAACATGCGCCCGCTATTCTGGAGATGTGCCGGGCGGATGGGGTGGATGTGGCTTTTTTATTGCCGTTGTGACCTGTCTGCCATCAGTCTGCCAGTTTGGCGGCGCGACATTTGGAGGCAAAGGGGATACCCACGGTGGTTTTGGGGTCGGCGCGGGATATTGTGGAGCAGTGTGGCGTGGCTCGCTTTGTTTTTAGCGACTTCCCGCTGGGCAACCCTTGTGGCAAGCCGCATAATGTGGCCATGCAGCGGGATATTGTGGAGATTGCGCTGCATTTGTTGGAAACGGCGCGGTATCCGCACACGACGATTCAGGTGCCTTTTGTGTGGGATGGGAGCGGGAAATGGCGTGAGACGTATATGGCGATTGGGGCGGATGCCCATTGACGATTTTGGATTGACGATTGGGAGACGGCCGTTTCCAGCTCAAGAAGACCCATCAGAGCAGGATGTAGCTTGAAGAAGAAGAAGATGAAGATTTTGAAGCGGTTTGTGGTTGTGTTATTGATTGTTGCGGTGATGGGGGTGGTTTTGATTTTTGTGTTGCGTTGGCAGATCGGGCAGGTGAGTCCAAGGCCAACTCATTTAGGAGTGGCAAACGGCCGTTTAGCCCCCTGCCCAGAAAGCCCCAATTGTGTCTCGACTTATGAAACTGATGCAGAACATGGGATAGAAGCGATGGTGTATGATGGGGAAACGGCCGTTGCTCAAGAAAAACTCGCCACCCTCATCCAAGCCATGCCCAACAGCACCCTCATCACCAATGAACCTGGTTATATCTACGCCGAATTCCGCTCAGCCACGCTGGGGTTTGTTGATGACATTGAGTTTTACTTTGATGCGGAAGCTGGCTTAATCCACTTTCGTTCCGCTTCCCGCCTTGGTTATAGCGATATGGGTGCGAATCGGAATCGGATGAAAGAGATTCGGAGTGCTTATTCGGGTTAGTCGTTTCACTCTGTTGGCCCTGTTACTGTTTTGCTAACTGTGTGGGAAAGGTCTTTTGGGGGACGGCCGTTTCTCATATGTCTCCCCCCTAATCTATTATAGCCCACCATTACTCCATAAAAAACGGTACGATAGCGAAGATAGACAGTCGACCAAAGGGGAGCGACGAGGACGCTGCCTCCAGCAGTTGGAAGACCTCATCCGAGCAAGGGGCGGTATCTTTGCACCTCAACTATTTGTTAACAACATCTATCTATATGTCAATTAGCCAATTGGCTCAAGTCCAAAAGCACGAAAACCATCATCGATAAGCTCCCCGATAACATTAAAGCCTTCTAACCCTGATAGCGGTCTTGCGTTTACAAATTCATCAAGGAGTTTTCGTGCAATTTGTCCCCATGCTTGCGAAACACCATCGGTTTTTTCAAAAAAATCTTCCAACTGACCACTATCTCCGTTAACTTGTTGATGAGCCACGAGTAAGCCTAGTGATCGGCCTAATTGATTAAATGCTGCTGACAAATGGTCAACAGCTACTGCCCAGACCTTGCTAGTATCCCGATGGGTTTGAAGCGCTAATACCTCCCGCTCTATTTCCATTCTAGCTTTTTGAAGCAAAGGTATGGTGTAGGAAACGTTCTC
Organism: Promineifilaceae bacterium (SeqCode); assembly: GCA_965223555.1. Lineage (GTDB taxonomy): Bacteria > Chloroflexota > Anaerolineae > Promineifilales > Promineifilaceae > CBDCWU01. Next base: position 58,424 of record CBDCWU010000004.1, on the reverse strand, counting down.
GTCGAAGTTAAAATCATCTTTAACTTGTAAATATGCAAAGCTCTCGGAAAAATATTCAGCCCAAACCGAGCGGGCGATAAATTGACGAAGGTTAGCCCAATCCCCCGCAGATGTTGGCAAGGATCCAATATATTGGAGATAGTAAAGATCATCATGAACATGAGCCAGCTCATGAATAAATACCTGCTTGCCAAATGCCACAATATCAACTTTTAATAATGCTTCGGCTACTTGTTCGGACAATACAATCACAGCCCACGTTGTCTTAGGGTGACCATTGCCCCAAACAAGAGTTTGCCCAATTGCTCCTTCCGATGGAGCTATCCACGCTTCATTGAGCTCCTGTCTCCATTTGTTAACTTCAGTTACATAATCACTTGTTACAACTACCAATCGAAGTATCCAAGAACCAATAATTTCTTCTCTTACCGACTCGATTATTTCGTGCATAATATCATATAGCGTTTTGGCACGATCATTGTTCCAAACGGAAGAGACATTGTTCATAGACAATGCTAGCCTACCAAAAGGGATATTCTCAACGGCGGCTTTGTCGTAAACTTCATGAGAGTCGTTTGTCATTTTTCCACTTTATCCTGAGCCTGGACTGAGGTTGGTATCATGCCGGACGGCAATGCTGTCTCAATTCATTACGGCCGTTATTCTAACACAACCCACCCCAATAACGGCCGTTCTCCCACCACCCATCCCCAATTGCGAATAATTTGCAGGAATTCTGCACACTTTTAGCAATAAAACACCATCATTTCATAAAACAGACTGAGGCCAGGGTTTGATGTTTTTGGCACGTTCAATTTCCTCTAACACTTTCATATTGAAATCTGCTTCGGGCAAATCAGGATATTTTTTTCGCAAACGCCCTCGGATGATGCCGACAAGCAAGGCACGAGCATCTAGCATGGCTTGAATGCGCTGCCCAGGTGAAAGAGTTAGGCGCAGTTGTAATAATTGAATGTCACTGTGTGTGGGTAAATTGTGTTGTGCCATGAACCGAAATCCTTCACTTTTGTAGTTGCCATTGTACCAGTTTTTAGGCCAAATTAGTACGGCCGTTATTCTAACACACTCCACCCCAATAACGGCCGTTTCCCCACCCCCATTCCCAATTGCGAACAATTTGCAGGAACCCTGCACAATTTGTGCAGATTTGCGATTTAGAATGGGTGGAGATTGGAGATTGGAGACTGGAGATTGGAGACTGTGGCATTTGAGCCAATCTCTAATCTCTAATCTCTAGTCTCCCTGAAAAGGAGTGAACGCAATGCAACAAAAAAAAGGACGCAAGCGCGTTTGGTGGATAGTGGGTGTAGTGGTTTTATTGGCTGGGGCTGCTTTTTTCTATATGCGCAGCCAACGGCCGTCGGCCACTGATGCTGTTGCAGAAACAGATGAAACGGCCGTGGCCTTTATTGGCAACTTGGCGGACACAGCCACGGCTAGTGGGCAAGTTGTTTCTTTACAAGAGGCTGCTTTGGCGGTGAATGCGCCAGGGCGTATGGTAGAGGTGGCGGTGCAGGTGGGTGATGCCGTGGCGGCGGGTGATGTGCTGGTGCAATTGGAGACGGATGCGCTGGCGCTGAATGTGACCAATGCCGAGCAGTCGCTGCGCTTGCAAGAGGCCAATTTGGCCGATTTGCTGGTGGAGCCAGCCGAGGCCGATGTGGCCTCGGCGGAAGCGGCGGTGGTCAGTGCCCAGGCCAATTTAGATGATTTACTGGCTGGCCCGTCTGAGGCGGATTTGGCCGTGTATGAGGCCAATTTGCGGGCTTCGCAAGCCTCGCTGTGGTCGTCGTCGGCCACTTTAGCCAGCAACCGCAATTCGATTACGCAGGCGCAGATTGAGTCAGCGCGGGCTTCGGTGCTATCGGCGCAGATTCAGTATGATCGGGCGCAAGAGGCCAATGAAGAAAATACCAATGAGGCCACGCACCAGACGTTGATGCAGGCGGCGCAGGCTTTGGCCGATGCGCAGGGACGTTTGACTGATTTGCAAGCGGGGCCGGATGTGGCCGCCAGCCAGAGCAATGTGGCGGCGGCGGCGGCGCGGCTGGATGGCACGCAGGCTGATTATAATATGCAGGCGAGTGGGGCAACGGCCGTTCAGACAGCCTCAGCCGAATCCCAGTTGGCACAGGCGCAGGCCACGTTGGCGAGTTTGCTGGATGAGGCCACGGATGAGGAGCTGGCCATTGCCGAGGCGAATGTGGCCCAAGCACGGTTAACTTTGGTGGATGCGGAAGAAGCGTTGGCTGAGGCGGCGGTGGTGGCGCCATTTGCTGGGGTGGTAACGGCTGTTCACATTAGCGAAGGTGAAATTGCCAATGGGGTGGTGGTGGAGCTGGCTGATATGAGCAGCCTGGAAGTAGTGTTGAGTGTGGATGAGGTGGATATTGGCGTGTTGTCGCTGGGGCAAACGGCCGTGTTGAATTTGGAGACGTGGCCGGACAGTGAAATTGCGGGTGAGGTGAGTGCCATCGCGCCCCAGGCCACGACCAATAGCAATGCCACGGTGACGTATGATGTGCATATTAGTTTGGGCGAAAGTGATCGGCCCATTTTGTTGGGCATGACGGCCAACGCGGATTTAGTTACAGCGGAAAAGGATGATGTGCTGCTGGTGTCCAATGCGGCGATTACGGCCGATCGGGCTAATGGCACGTACAGTGTGAATTTGCTGGGGCAGGATGCTGAGGGCAATGTGACGAGTGAAGAGGTAGCGGTGACGATTGGTCTGCGTGATGATCAGTTTACGGAGATTACGAGTGGCTTGAATGAAGGGGATGAGTTGTTGATTGGCAATGTTTTGCCTGTGATTGATTTTAGTGGTGGGCCGCCTGGTGGTAGGCCGCCTGGAAGTGGGGAGGGATGACGGTGGGCCGTCCGGATGATGGGCCGTTTGGGGATGGTTAGAGAGGTAAATTGCTCGTTTCCACGCTCTGCGTGGGAATGTTGATAGTGACGGCTCTACGTCACACTCGACGCGGAGCGTCTGGGCGATTCATGCCACGCAGAGCGTGGCACGAGAAGGTAGAACGATGAGTAAACAACGAAACAGTAAACGTAAGTGGTGGTGGATTATTGGGGTGGTGGTTTTGATTGTGGCGGCGGGGTTAGTGCTGCGGGGGCGAACGGCCGTATCTAATCAAGCGGCCGAAGCGCAGACGGGTGATATTGTGGCTGCATTTTTGGGTGATTTGTCGGCCAGTGCCACGGCCAGTGGCACGGTGTTGGCGCAGCGGGAGACGGCTTTGTCGCTGACAGCCAGTGGCACGGTGGCTGAAGTTAATGTGGCGGTGGGTGATAGGGTGGCGGCGGATGATGTGCTGCTGCGTTTGCAAACGGCCGAATTAGAGCGGGCTGTTATCTCGGCGGAGCAGAACTTGGTCATTCAGCAGGCTAATTTAGAAAGCTTGTTAGCTGAGGCTTCGGCGGCGGATGTGGCGGCGGCACAGGCATCCGTAGCCAGTGCGGAAGCCAGTTTGACCGATTTGCTGGACGGGCCAAGTGCGGATGAGCTCGCCTCGGCAGAAGCGGATGTGCGGGCGGCTGAGGCTGATATTGCGGCGGCTTATGCCAACTTGAGTAGCAATGCGGCGGGGGGGAATGCGGAAGAGATTCGGGCAGCTGAGATTGAGTTGGAACTGGCACAACAGGCGGCCACGTCGGCGGCGGAGCAGCACAGTACGATTTTGGTGACGGATAATGAGTATATTTCGGCTGATCGGCTGGCGGAAATGGAAGAGTCGGCACGGGTGAGTGCGCTGCAAGCGAATGCGGATTTGGCCGCAGCGCAGGAAGCCTATGATCGGGCGGTGAATGGTGATACGGATGCGATTGCTATCTCTCAGGCGGGCGTGAGTGTGAGTGTGGCCAATCGGGATGCGGCGCAGGCGCGGCTGGATTTGCTGTTGCAACCAGCGTCGATGGCGCAGGTGGCCTCGGCGGAGGCGCAGGTGGCGCAGGCGCAGGCGAGTTTGGATCAGCTGTTACGTGAGCCTGCTGCGGCGCGGATTGTGCAGGCGGAGGTGGCTGTGGCGCAGGCACAGATTTCGCTGGATCGGGCGAATTTGAATTTGGCGCAGGCGGTTTTGGTGGCACCTTTTGCTGGCACGGTAACGGCCGTTCATGTGACGGCTGGTGAGCAAGCCGCTGGTGTGCTAATGGAGATGGTGGCGGATAATAGCTTGGAAGTGGTGCTGAGTGTGGATGAGGTAGATGTGGGCGATATTGTGGTGGGGCAAACGGCCGTGTTGACGCTGGAGTCTTGGCCGAATGAGGAGATTGATGGCGAGGTACGCTTTATTGCGCCCAAAGCGGCGAATAATAACAGTGGTTTGGTGACGTATGATGTGCATTTGGCGATGGGAGCCACGGATTTGCCAGTGCTGACGGGCATGACGGCCAATGCCAATTTGGTGACGGCGCAGCGGGAAGGCGTACTGTTGGTGCCCAATGCAGCTATTGAGGTGGATCGCAGTAATGGTACGTACAGCGTGAATTTGGTGCAGCGAGATGCTGAAGGCAGTATCACAACGGAGACGGTGGCGGTGACGATTGGTTTGCGTGATGGCCGCTTTACGCAGGTTGTGAATGGCTTGAATGAAGGGGATGAGGTGGCGATTGGGACCCTTGCACCAGTGTTGGAGTTTAATGGTGGTGGGCCGTTTGGGGGGAGAGGTAATTAATATTGAATTGTGAATTATGAATTGTGAATTGTGAATGGGGTGGCTCATTCGCAAGTCGCAGTTTTCTATTCACCATTCACGATTACGAAAGAGTTGTCATGATTACGATGAAAAATATTACGAAGTCTTATGAGATGGGGACCCAAGTGGTTCATGCGCTGCGCGGGGTGGATTTGCAGATTGATGAGGGGGAGTTTGTGGCCATTATGGGGCCGTCTGGCTCGGGTAAGAGCACGCTAATGAATATGATTGGCTGTTTGGATGTGCCCACGGGTGGACTATATACGCTGAATGGCACGGATGTGAGTAGTTTGAATGATAATGAACAAGCGCGGATTCGCAATCAGCGGATTGGATTTGTGTTTCAGCAGTTTAATTTGCTGCCGCGCACGTCGGCGTTGAAGCAGGTGGCGTTGCCGTTGATGTATGCGGGATACGGCCGTTCCGATCGCAACAAACGGGCGAAAGAGGCTTTGGAGCTGGTCGGGTTGGGGGATCGAATGGATCATCGGCCGGATGAGTTGTCGGGCGGACAACAGCAGCGGGTGGCGATTGCGCGGGCCTTGGCGGTGGAGCCGAATATCATTTTGGCGGATGAGCCGACGGGGGCTTTGGATACGCAAACGGGTGAGGATATTTTGGATTTGTTTGGGGAGTTGAACGCGCAGGGGATTACGATTATTACAATTACGCATGACCCTGAGGTGGCGGAACGGGCGCAGCGCACGGTTTGGCTGCGGGATGGGTTGGTTGTGGATGGGGAGATGGGGTGATTATTTAGCTAAATTCGCGGCTACGACTGCGAAGTCCACCTGCGTGGACTAGGGAATGGATGTTATGAATTTAGGCGAAAGTTTTTTGACGGCGTTTGATAGTATTTTGGCCAATAAGATGCGCTCGGTGTTGACGATGCTGGGGGTGATTATTGGGGTGGCGGCGGTGATTGCGCTGCTATCTATTGGTAATGGCATTACAGAGGATATTACGGGACAGTTGAATTCAATTGGCACGAATTTGATTATTATCTCGACGGATTTTGATAATAGTGATGGCTATCAGGCGCTGAGTTTGGCGGATGTAGAGGCCTTGGCCGATCCGCTGAATGCGCCGAGTTTGAGTGAGGTGTCGGCGATTGTGCAGGGGAACCAGAATGTGGTTTTTGGCGGGGAGAGTGTGCAAACGGCCGTTTCTGGCATCATGGCCAACTATTTAGCGGTCAACAACTTGGATGAGTTCCAGGTTGGCGATGGCCTGACGGAGAATGATCTGGCGACGAATGCGCGGGTGACAGTGTTGGGAGCCACCATTGCTTCCGACTTCTTTGGCGAGGAATTCCCCGTGGGGCAGTCAGTGAAGATAAATGGGGTGAGCTATGAAGTGGTGGGCGTGTTGGCGGATTCGGGCGGCGGCATTGGCGGCGACACGGATAACAATGTGTATATTCCGTTGACGACGGCACAAAGTCGCTTGTATCCGGATCGGACGCGCAGTGGCGAGAAGGCTATTTCTTCGATTCGGGTGGAGGCGACCAGCGCGGAGCAGGTGGAGACGGCCATTGAGCAGATTACGGATACGCTGCGCGGCCAGCATGGCATTGCCTATGCGGCTGATGATGATTTTACGATTTTTGATCAGTCGAGTTTGCTGGACACAGCTGGGGAGATTACGGGGGCATTGACGGCGTTTTTAGGAGCTATTGCGGGTATTTCGTTGTTGGTAGGGGGCATCGGGATTATGAATATTATGCTGGTGAGTGTCACAGAGCGGACGCGAGAGATTGGTATTCGTAAGGCGATTGGTGCTTTGAAGCGGGACATTTTGGCGCAATTTCTACTGGAGTCGATGGTGCTGAGTTTGATTGGCGGGATATTAGGCATTTTGTTGGGTTGGGGTATCTCTGTGGCTGCGGAATCATTGTTGGATGTTTCGACTGTGGTTGACCCAGCTACGGTCATTTTGTCGGTAAGTTTTGCGGCTGGTGTGGGCTTGGTGTTTGGTATTTATCCGGCGTGGCGGGCGGCGGGGTTACGGCCGATTGAGGCGTTGCGGTATGAGTAGGATATTTTAGTTACACAGAGATTCACGGAGGTGGCACAGAGATTCGCAGAGAGAAGAGAGAAAAGCTTTTGAACTCTGTGAAGCTCAGTGTCTTCTCAGCGTAACTCTGTGTAATTATTAAGTTTGGTGGTATACAAGGTTTATGTCTGGACAGCGGATTTTGGTGGTGGATGACGATAAAGAAGTGGTACGGCTGATGCGGGCTTATTTGGAGCAGGCGGGGTTTGTGGTGTTGGTGGCGTATGAGGGGGAAACGGCCGTTCACATGCTGCGCCGTGAGAAGCCTGATTTGATGCTGTTGGATTTGATGCTGCCGGGGATGGATGGCTTGGCCATTACACGGCTGGTACGCAGTGATCCTACGTTGGCTTATTTGCCCATCATTATGCTGACGGCGCGGGTGGAGGACACGGACAAGATTGTGGGGCTGGAGATGGGGGCTGATGATTATGTGACCAAGCCTTATAATCCACGTGAGGTGGTGGCGCGGGTGCGGGCGCAGTTGCGGCCTAAAAGCGCGTCGCAGACGACAGTGGTTTTGCAAGTGGGTGGCTTGCAAATGGATGTGGGGCGGCGTGAGGTACAAGTAGATGGTGAGGCGGTGAGTTTGACGGCGACGGAGTTTGATTTGTTGCGGGTGTTGCTGGAGCAGGCAGGTTATGTATTGACGCGCAGCGAGTTGATTCGCCAGGGGTTGGGGCTAGACTACGAGGGGATTGACCGCACGTTGGATAGTCATATTCGCAATTTGCGGCGCAAGTTGGATGTGAGTGGAGAACGGCCGTCTTACATTCAAACTGTTTATGGTGTGGGCTATAAATTGGAAGAGGTGGTGGCATGAATCGGCTATGGGTGCGTTTGAGTCTGACGTTTAGTGCTGTGGTTTTGTCTGTTTTTCTCATCGTGGGTGCGACCGTTCGATTGAGCCAGGGGGATGCAGATGACTTCCCAGAGGGGTTTGAATTGAGCCTTGCTGAACAAGAGGCGATTCGGGTTCTGGAGGAGAGTGAGTCGCTTGAACGGTTTGCGTTGGAAGCGAGGCGGGTGATTGTGCCTGTGGCTGTTACTTATATGGCGGTTATTACGGGAGGGGCGGCGATTGTGGCGGGGGTGTGGGTGAGTCGGCGGTTGACACGGCCGTTGACAGAGTTGCAGGCGGGGGCGCGGGCTATTGGTGATAATGATTTGAGTTACCGTGTTGACATAACGGGAACAGAGGAGATGGCCGATGTGGCGCGAGCCTTTAATCAAATGGCGGCACAGTTGGAGCAGGCGGAGTCTTTGCGACGTAATTTGCTGGCGGATGTGGCCCATGAGTTGCGCCATCCTTTGCATGTGATTGCGGGCAATTTGCGGGCGATTTTGGATGATGTGTATCCGTTGAGTAAGGAGGAGATCGGCCGTTTGCTGGAGCAGACGCACCATTTGACGAAGTTGGTGAGTGATTTGCATGAGTTGGCGCAGGCGGAGGCACATCAGTTGCCGTTGCATAAGCAGGTGGTGGATGTGGCGGCGTTGGTGAAGGAAACGGCCATTGTCTTCCAACCAACTGCCAAAGCACAAGGGGTGACGTTGCAGGTGGAATTACTGGGGGCATTGCCACAGTTGGCGGTGGATACGGATCGGATACGGCAAGTAGTGAATAATTTGGTGGCCAATGCGCTGCAACATACAGGGGAAAACGGCCGTATCACGCTCACTATCGAGCAAAAAAAGGATACGCTGCAAGTACAGGTTGCGGACACAGGGTCAGGCATTGCGCCTGAAGATTTACCGTATGTGTTTGATCGTTTTTATCAGGCAGATGGGGCGCGCAATCGAGAGGATCGGGGAATGGGGTTGGGCTTGGCTATTGTACGAGCTTTGGTGGAGGAACATGGGGGTAGGGTAACGGCCGTTAGTCCTGGTCTGGGTCAAGGTAGCACTTTCACTTTTTCATTGCCGCTCTGAAAAAGTTACTCGGCCACTGCAATAACTTCAAATTTTGCCAAATCAATGATAGCCCCAACTTGCGACAAGAAATCCATGCCAAGAATTCCATCAATAGCAAAGCCGTAATCCATTGCCCCTATCTCGATTTCAAAATCCGAGACATGCAATTTGCCAACAGATAGAGCATCAACTTGCTTGCTAAAAACATATTCTGCGCCACCAACGCCACGTATTCGTCGGATAATATCGTCAGGCTCAGCAATTAAGTCAATAGTAGCAACCTTGTCAGACGCTAGAACTGTTCCAGCGGAACCAGTATCTAGTAGCATATGTTCAAAATCGAGTTGTTGGCCACGAAATAACAAACTTGCGGAGATAAAAGGCAAGCCATCAAGTAGCTGAATTTTCATTGAATGCCCCGAATGCCTAGCCAACGACGTTCAGTAATGTCCAGTTTTTCGCGCTTGGTATGCACAACATATAACTCACGTTGTGGCGATTCATGGTGTAACTGGGTGTAGCTTTGCATAGCTAGGCGTGAATCTAGGAAGGTTTTGATGACGGAAATTTCGTCTAAAATGCGTTGATTGCCTTCTGATCGTGCCTGAATAGCTTCAATAAGCAGCCATTGTTGAGGATAGTGGGTTCGGATTTCTTGCCATTTCATAGATAGTCCTCTTAGATTAATAATAGACGTTATATCGATTAGTTTAGCCGAAAATGGACAATCATGATAATCTGTTGCAAATTTGTGCAATGGAGGAACTCCCAATCAGATGACCCCTTATCAAAAATATGTAGAGAAGCCAACGCAATTCATGTCACTGACCGGTTACACTCGTGAAGAATTCGAAGCATTGTTACCCTATTTTAGCGAATGCTTTTATGAACGGATGGACACTTATTGCATCAGTGGAAAGCTACGAGGCAAGCGCAAGTATGTTGATTATCATAATAGTCCATTGCCTACTATAGAAGACAAACTGTTTTTCATTTTGAGTTGTATCAAAACCAACAATCTGCAATCTGTACAAGGCGCGCTTTTTGGTATGAGTCAACCAAAAGCCAATACATGGATACATTGTTTACATCCAGCATTGAATCAAGCGTTGGAACATCTAAAGGCGTTGCCAGCCCGTGACATAGAGGATGTGGATTTTGAAGATGCCCCAGGGATACTCTATTATCAAGATGGCACGGAGCGACCAATACCACGACCAACCGATAGCCAAAAACAAAAAACGTTTTACAGTGGTAAAAAAACAGCACACAGTCAAAAATAATACATTGAGCACGAGTTCGGGAGAAGTCGTGTGGTTAAGCGATACGGTAGAAGGCAAACGGCATGATAAAAAAGTGGCAGATGAGAGCGTTACCGGCCTTCCCGAAGGTATCATTCTGGTTCAAGATACTGGTTTTCAAGGTTTTGTACTGGAGGGCATAACCATTATGCAACCCAAAAAGAAACCTAAAGGGGGAGAGTTATCGGACATGGCAAAGCATGTCAATAGTTGGATTTCATCGATCCGCATTCGGGTAGAACATGCTATAGGTGGTGTCAAGCGATACCGGATGGTAAAGGAAAAGATTCGAAATTGGAAAAGGGGGTTCAGGGATTCAATAATTGAGACTTGTTGCGGCCTACATAATTTTCGTTTGCGATTTCGTCCTTGGAGCTATGAGCCAATTCAATTGCATTTATTCGCTCACTATTGGTGAAAAAGACCTAATTTAATCGATATGATCTCTAATGTGAGACACTGGTTATGTAACTATAGCGGAAAGAGCCATCTATCATATGTTAGACTAATTTGAGGCGGGTAGCAATGGGGGTGGGGATGAGGGTGGCGAGGAGTTGGCGTTCGGCAGGGGTGATGATGTGGAGGAGGATGAGCCCAGCGGGATAGGTGATGAGGCCAAGAAGGAGGCCCAGGATCAGGTGGATTTGGTAACCGAGGAGCATGGCGGCCAGCATAATGGCCGTTAACATGAGCGGTTTTGTAAGTAGCTGTTTCCACTGTATGCCCGACATTTTTTGGCGTAGGTAGTAGTGGAACAGGAGCAGCAAAACGACTTCGGAGAGGACGGTGGTGATGGCGGCGGCGCGGTAGCTGAATAGGGGCAGGAAGATGAGGTTGGCAATAATGTTGAAGGCGACGGCGATGGTGAAGGCGCGGGGCTGTTTGCTTTCTAGGCCGAGGGCAATGAGGACGTAGTTGGTGACACTGTTGAGCCAGCCGATGGGGATGGAGGCGATGACGATTTGTAGGGCGATGGCCCCATGGGGCAGGAACTCCTCGCCGCCAACGAGACGAACGAGGGGGAAGGCGAGGTAGGCGGTGACGGCCGCTAGGGGCAAGGCCAACAACAGCATCAATTTCAGCGACATCGTGTACATACGTCGGGCCGAGTCCAGCGAGGTTTTGACTTCACGGGCGATGATGGGGAAAAGGGCCAGGGTGAAGAAGGAGGGGACGATCTGCAAGGCGTTGAACCATTTGTAGGCACTGCTGTACCAGCCGACGACTTCTTCGCCATTGATTTGGCGCAGGAGGATGACGTCGCTGGAGATGAAGACGGTTTGCAGGAGATGGATGAGCATGAGGGGGTAGCCGTGGCGCAGCATGTGGCGTTGCAATTGCCAGTCAAGCCGCCAAGGGCCAGTAAGAGCAAATTGGCGCGTGGCTAGGAGAGTGAGGGCAGCCAGAGTGAGGAGGTTGGTGAGGATGGAAACGGCCGCTAAGCCTACAAAGCCATAGCCCATCAACAAAGCCACCACGCCAAAGCCTACTTTGAGGATGGTAGTGGCGGTGGTCATGGTGGCCGGGATTTCGGCTTTTTCGTAGACGTAGAAGAGGCCAGTGACGCCTTGCGCCATACCGGAGAAGACCATGCCGACCATGATGAAGAGGGTGGCGTTGATTTCGGCAGGCGTAAGGGGACTGTTGGTAAAACGGCTGCCGAGGATGTAGAGAGCGACGGGGATGGTGGCGAGTACGGCCGTTCCCAAGCGCAGCGCGGTGGTGTTCAACAAATAACGGCTGGCCTGGCTTCTGTCCTGCGAGACTTCACGTACGAGCAGCAAATTGAGGCCAAAGTTGGCGATGATTTCAAAGACGAGGGCGGCGGCGATGGCGGTAGCATAACTACCCGCGTCGGCAGGGCCAAGCACGCGCAGATAGTAGGCGGCAAAGAGGAAGTCAATGCCTTTATTGAAGAGGTTGAGGGCCATGGGGGCGGCACTGTTTTTGAGGACGCTGCTGGCGGCGGATTGGGTATCATTTATGCCTACGAATTGTCGCCAGAGGGTGACGGCCGTTCCCAGCAGCAGCACCATGACGCCCATGACACTTGTCAATCCACCCAAAACAAAACTCTGAGGACTGTAGCGAAAACGCACGACCCAATTGCCTGGTTCGAGCAGGATACCACGGAAGTTGCCATTGACGAGGTGAATGTCGTGTTCTTGTTCGTCGTCTTCGCTGCCATCGACGGGGCGTACGAAGGCTTTCCAGCCAGGGGCATAGCTGTCATTGAGGATAAGCCAGGAGGGGGTGGCGACGGCCGTTTGGACGAGGACTTCGCGGTTGCTGTTGTATGTAACTAGAGCGGAGACTGGTTGACTGGAGACTGGAGACTCGGCAGTAGTCCCTAGTCTCCAATCTCTAGTCTCTACCACCACAAAGTTACGTGGGTCGTAGTTGGTGGTCATGGCGGACAAATCATCTTCGACAACGGCCGTTGCCGTTTGCGGCAGGGTGTAGGCGCGAGGGGCCACGGCCAGATTTTCGTAGACGCGCAGGCCTTCGCCTTGCCACACTTCTTGCAGTTTGGGCAGTTCCACCGTTTCGGAGGTGATAATGTATTTGACGCCTAATACATCGAGCAGGGGGGAGTTGAGGGATTGCCAGTTGGCGATGGATTGGACGCGGTTGAACTGGAGGCCGTTTTGGGGCTCGATGGTGGCCATGTAGGTGGTGTACTGTTTGGGGATGATGGAGTCGTAGCCGCGCACATCGGGAAAATCGTAAAGCCAGCCGACGTTGGCGTGGAAGGGGGTGTCACCATTGGGCGTGAAGCTGGTGAGCCGCCAGGGTTGGGGCTGTTGCTCTAGCCATTGGACGAGTTCGGGTTTGTAATCGAGGAGGTCGGGGGAAACGGCCGTATGGAAACCAAAGTTGGCGATGAAGATGTCGAGAATAATGAGAATAGCGGCCATGTACAGGTAAAACGGCCGTTTGCGCCAAAAAATGGGGCAGCGGCTGACACGCAGAACTGCACCTGTGCCAATTAGAATCAAAAAGAATAGAAAGAATTGGCGGAATTCGTAGCTGTAAAAGGCACGTGTGTTAGGAAAAGCGTCAGGGGCAACGGCCATGCCGATGAAGATACGGCTGACGAGCGGTTCGAGTTGAGTGTAGAGGGCTTTGGACAAATAGAGGGCGATCAGGCCGAAGATGCCAGCCCAAAAGGACAACCCTGCTGTTAATGTTATCAGTGACGGGGTAGACCAGAGGGAAAACGGCCGTAGCCACCATTTTATGCTCGAATCGCTGGCCCACATCATCTTTTCGATAGTTTCTTTATCGAGTGTGGTTCTAAACGCCAGCCACTCCTCCCAATTCCAATGGCGCGTTTCCGTCAAATAATCGACACCAAACCCAGCCAGAGCAGCGATGAAAAGAGAGAGCGGGAAGACCCAGCGAAAGGGAGTGTGGAGTTGGTTGATGAAGGGCAAACCATAATACAAAATGGCGTAAAGAGGTGTGCCAAAAATAAAAGCAAGTGAGACGAGGCTCATCCCAACAAAAAAGCCTGTTTGGGAAAGGCGTTTTCGTTTTTGCCATGCACCATATAGGCCGAAGCCAGCTAAAATCAGGGGCAAGATGCCTAAATAGATACCCCCTTCAACATAGTTTTTTAGCCCCCAACTGCTTGTGTTTGCGCCCCGAGGATTGAGTTGTCCCCAGTGATTGAGCCCAAATCGTTCGGTTTGGCCGCTGAAAACATCTTCGTAGCTTTGGATAGATGGGTTGCCAAAGAAGTTGGGTAACAGCAAGGTCAATACACGTCGTTTGGGGAAGGCAAATTTTTGTACTTCTGCAAAGGTAGCCGAGCCTTCGCGGAAGTTGGTTTGGCCAACTTCGTAAAGGGGGATGAGTTGGATGGCGCCGAGCATGAGGCCGATAGTGACCATGACAGCGAGAGTGGTCAGGCGACGGATGACGTATTGCGTATTACGTATTGCGTAGAAGTTAGTTATTAATCGCCAACCCGCGTACAAGGCCATGAGGAGGAGGGTGTAGTAGGTAATTTCGATATGGCCAGCCAGGATTTGGCAGCCGAGGGCGATGGCGCCGAGGGCGAGCCAGAGGAAGGTATTGCGTATTGCGTAGTCTCCAGTCTCCAGTCTCCAGTCTCCAATGATTTTTTCGATACAGGCTAGTAGCAGTGGCAGCCAAGCAGCGGCAGCAATGATCATAGGGAAAACGGCCGAACTGACGACTAGAAAGCCACAGCCTTGATAAATCAGTCCGGCTAAGGCCGCACTAGCACGGCGCATTTTTAGGACACGCCCAAAAACGTACATCAGTACCCCTGCTAACCACAACTGACTGACGGTAAACCAGCCATAAGCTTTGCTGAGGGGCATGATGAGGTCGAGGAGGCTAAAGGGGTAGTAGGCTGAGTGTTGTCCGGCAGCGAGGAAGGGCGCACCAGCAAAGAGATAGGGATTCCAGAGGGGGATGTCGCCCTGTTGTAGGCTGTTATTGACGAAGCGTTTCCAGACGTAGTTTTGGATGATGAGATCACTGAGAAGGCTGTTTTGGGGGATTTCGGCGTCGAATTGGGAAACGGCCGTTGACCAAGGTGCCCACTGATAGAGATTATCAACGGGCAGCATGGTTTTGCTACCCAAGGTCACATCCCCGTATAACAAAAGTGGCAGGAAAACAAAACCCGCCACAATCAAAAAATCAAGCCGGTATCTTCTTAAGCGCTCCATGAAGCATAAAGCGTGAAATATAAAAACTGGTCTCCTAAAATGAAGGTGTCGGGGGAGCTAGCTTTAGGTTTCTCATGATCTGTTGCCCCACTATCTTTCTGAAAAACCTTAGCAAAATCACTGGTAAGCAACCGATCAACCATTTTCTAAAGCAGAAAATAGCTCATTCACATTGGCAAAACGGTGATCTCGTGCAGAAAAACTTGAAACGTACACTGTTAAACGCTCAGATTCTGGTAATTCATGAATACGGTGACGCTCAAGAGCTGGGTAAAAATATTGGATGGATGGCTGCAAGCGAATCAGACAACGGTCTGCCAGTTTTTCACATTTATCACTTGTGGTTATGATGGCAAAATCATCACCAGTGGCATGGCCAACATAATCATCCTCACCACCAGTTTCCTTCATGGCATTCGTGATCATGAGCGTGATAGCTCGTGACACATCATCAGCTGCAACAAAACCAAACCGATCGCGAAATTTGGCCAAGCCGCGAATACCAACCAAAACCAAACCCCACTCTGGCTGACGTAACATACCCTCCAGTTGTTCGCGCACCAATGTACCTTCGGGCAGTCCAGTTACAGGGTTAACCAAAGTGTTTAAGCTAGCTCTTCGCAGAACATTGCGCACTCGCAGCCGCAATTCTTGAATATCGAAGGGCTTCGTAATATAGTCTACCGCCCCTAGCTCTAAACCACTTAATTTATCATCACGTTCTCGCTTTTCGGTGAGAAAAATAACGGGCAGGCTCTGTGTACGCCGATCATTTCGTAGACGCCGACACACTTCATAGCCGTCAATATCGGGGAGGCGTATATCAAGCAAGGCGATATCTGGCATAAAGCTGTCTATCAAGCCTACAGCATCCTCGCCACGCGCCGCATGGGCCACTTCATATCCCTGTACTTTGAAGTAGGCGGTAAGCATTTCGGCAAGATCGCCATCGTCTTCTACGATAAACACTTTCTGTTTTCTCTTGTCAGCCATGTACTACCTCCGTTTATCCTGGACACATTCAATAGAAATAGGCAGACGTGTAATCAAACATAGCGTTTTTCTGTATGCTGATCGTGTCACTTATTTATCCTTGATAACTGCAACTGAATAAATCTTGAATCTATGCAGAAACGGGTTCCAAACCGAAAACGTTGCTGGTTTCCAGATTTTCCTGAAAAACCTTTATTTGATAGGTTCCTTGTCAATCCTAAAGACACAAGCATTTGCGTCCATTGCTGTACATTCTATTTCATCAATACGAAATTCCAAACCACCGCTTACCCAACGTAATGCCTCTTGCAAAAGACCAACGGCGATGTAGCAAATGGGGCGGTCGGTTGTGCGCCCCCAGCACATAGAACAAGGGTTGATGTAGTAGAGGAAATGATCATCATGTTCTTCAACCCAACTAGTTTGGTCGCTAAATTGAGAGAAAATGCGAGCCACAGCAGGTATCCCTATTTTGAGTTTGGTTTGCAAGGGCAACACTTTGAAGGCTAAATCACCTACGCCAGCGAGTGCTCCAAATTGTTTGAGGCCACGTGAAAAGAGAGCACGACCGCCACGCAGGGCCAAACCACGACCGCCACGCGGCCCGTAAATATCATCTAGCCCTTTATTGATGTTAGCAATATTGGAAAAATCGAACTCTTTGGAAAGGTTATCGGGCGGTAGTTCTTGGATAAGTTGGCGGAGATTGGTTAGGTTCAAAAGGGCATTGAGACCATTGCGGCCCATGACCTCTTCCATAGATACCAGCAGAATACGACCCATGCGATTAGGATAATAGTAGCCACTGTCGGCGATTAGGTCTCTCACATTTGCCTCTCACGTCGCCTGCTGCTGCATTTACTTGCTGCCATTTGTTTTTGTTGCCAGACTGATTGTTGGGGTTGATTCATTATTTTAATGTGGTGAGGGCTTATTTGCCTATAATCATGTCTTTTGCGATGATCAATGGTATCCATTGTCAACGGGTTTATTGATACATAGTATAACAATGGGAGGATTTTTGCACAAAGTTTGTCTGTGAAGGAGTTGTGAGTGTGGCAAGGGCAACGATGTTTTTTCCGTCAGATTTTCGCTGGGGCACAGCAACGGCCGCTTACCAGGTGGAAGGCAACAATGTGAATAGTGATTGGTGGGCTTGGGAGCAGGAAAACGGCCGTATCTGTCACAACCACAAGTCAGGGGCCGCTTGTAATTGGTGGGAAACGGCCGAAAAGGATTTAGACGCTGCAGCTGAGATGGGAACGAATGCTCACCGTCTGTCTCTAGAATGGAGTCGGATTGAACCGGAGCCAAGTGTGTTTGACAGTGCTGCTTTGGATAGATACCGCCAGATTTTGAGGGCGATGCTGGCGCGAAACATTGAGCCAATGGTGACCCTGCACCATTTTAGTAATCCACTGTGGCTAGTAGAGAAAGGAGATTTTAATAGCCGTATTGTGGTGGATTATTTTCAGCGATATACGGCCAAAGTAGTGGCAGCTTTGGGGGATTTGATACCCAAGTGGATAACGATTAATGAGCCAATGGTGTATGTATTCATGCGCTATCTGGATGGTAAGTTTCCAGCTCCCTCGCGGGGGGGCTGGGTTGGGGTGCGGCAGGCTCTGGGGAATTTGCTACGTTGTCATGCAGTGGCTTATCATACGATTAAAGAGCAGTTTCCGGCGACAGAGGTAGGCGTGGCCAAGCACACGGCCGTTTTTCAATCTCAGTCCCTCAACAATCGGGCGGCCAACTGGTGGACTCGGCGCATTGATTGGTTGTTTAATGAAATGTGGCTAGCAAGCATGGTAAACGGCCGTCTTCATTGGCCACTGGGCCGGGGCCAAATCAAAAATCTGGCTGAGTCCTTCGATTTTGTGGGCATCAACTACTACACTCGTCATTATGTTAAGTTTCCTCCGTTTAGAGGTCTTATCGCTAATGAATGGGGCGCAGAGGCCACGGTGAGCGATGGCAATTATGGCGAGGTTTACCCTGCAGGGCTGTATCAAAGCATTCAGCGAATGCTCAAATATCAGAAGCCGATTTTTGTGACGGAGAACGGGCTGTCAGATCAGAGGGATGGATTACGGCCGTCTTTTCTGCTCAGCCATTTACGCGAAGTATGGCGGGCCATCAACTTTTGCTTCCCCGTCATGGGTTATTATCATTGGAGTTTGGTAGACAATTTTGAGTGGGATCGGGGCTGGACACAGCGTTTTGGGCTGATTGAGATGGACCCCGAGACACAAAAACGGCAATGGCGACCCAGCGGCCAACTTTATAGCGAGATTTGCCATACCCGCAGTCTGAGCAGCGAGATGGTGGCGCGGTATGCGCCAGAACTGTTGGCGAAGATGTTTCCGGGGTGAGATATAGAACTATAAATCCAAATCCACGTACAAATCACCAGCCAAATACTTCAACCCACTATCTACCGCCACCGTGACAACGGTGTGACCCACCCCCAATTCCTGCGCCAGACGAATGGCTCCCACTACATTACAGCCAGAGGAGATGCCCGTAAAAACCCCCTCCTTCCGTGCCAAACGTCGCGCCATGGCTCGCCCTTCGCCTTCATCAATGCCCCAGGCTTCATCATAGAGGGTTTTGTCCAAAATAGGTGGCACGAAACCAACACCAGTTCCTTCGACGCTGTGCGAGCCTTTCACCCCTTGCGAGATAATGGGGGAGGTGGCTGGTTCCATGACAATGATGCGTGTCGGTTGTTGAGCAGCACGTAGGGCAGTGGCCACACCCATGGTCATGCCACCTGTGCCCACCATGCCACAGAAGCCATGAATCGGCCGTTTTAACTGCGCCACCATCTCCTCACCAATAGCCGCATATCCCTGCAATGAATCATGGTTGTTAAACTGGTCAGTGGCATAACTACCCTCGGCTTGGGCGATTTCGGCGGTTTTCTCCATCATGCGTGGTATGAGGTCGGGCGTTATCTTGCCACCCTTGCTGGGCACAATGGTCAGGTCTGCGCCAAAGGCTTGCATAGTGCGTAGCTTTTCGCTGGCAAAAGCATCTGATGAGACGACCTTGAAGCGATAGCCTTTGACCGCACAGATAAAGGCTAGGGAAGAGCCGGTGCTGCCACCCGTATATTCCACAACCGTCATGCCTGGACGCAAATCACCCCGCTTTTCGGCTTCCTCAATCATGGCCAAGGCCATGCGGTCTTTGTAAGAGCCAGTGGGGTTGTAATACTCCAGCTTGACATAAATGTCGGCACAGTTATCGGGAACAACGCTTTTTAGCTTGACGAGGGGGGTGTTGCCAACGGCCGTCAACACAGAATCAATAGGTGGGGGTGGGTTCATCATCTTCATAACCTCTGTCGTTAAAATAAAAAGACCTCCTTGATGGAGGTCTTTCATGCGGTCATACTAAAACTAGCCTCCAGCGGCTAAAAGCTGTGCCCCTTGCAAGACGGCTTCGCGGGCCATATCGAAATAACTACCAGGGAAGAAGCCGAGGATGAGCGTGGCTACGGCCGTTAACACAATCGCTGTTAAAAGTGGCCGGGCTGGAGCAATACGGCCGTCTCCCTCATACATAAACATCAAATAAACCACACGCAAGTAAAAATAGCCTGAAACCACGCTCGTCACCACGCCCACAATAGCCAACCACAGCAAATCTGCATCTAGTGCGGCACGGAAGACAAAAAACTTGGCTGAAAAGCCGCCCGTGGGCGGTACACCCGTCAGCGACAGCATGAAGTAGGCCATGACCATCGCCAGCAGTGGACTTTGCTTGGCCAGCCCTTTGTAATCATCCAGCATCGTACCTTTGCCCTCTTGCTTTTCGACAGCAATGACAATGGCGAAGGCACCAATATTGGTGAAGAGATAAGCCAGCATATAGAAGAGGGCGGCACCCACGCCATCGTCGCTGCCAATGCCCGCCGCCACCGCCATCATGATGTAGCCAGCGTGAGCGATGCTGGAGTAGGCCAACATGCGCTTGATGTTGGGTTGGACGAGGGCAACAACGTTCCCCAATATCATGGTGATGGCGGCAATAACGGCTACAGGCCCCAGCCATACTTCGCTAATGTTGGGCAGCGCTTCGATGAAAATGCGCAGCATGGCAGCAAAACCACCTACTTTGGCGCCTACGGACATGAAAGCAGTAACGGCCGTTGGCGCACCCTCATACACATCTGGTGTCCACATGTGGAAAGGCACAGCCCCTACTTTAAAGGCAAAACCGACCAGTAAAAAGGCCGCACCCGCTAGGCCAAGAGCACCCGCTCCCCCCATACCCGCCAGCAATTCAGGCAAAGCGGTTGATCCCGTCGCCCCATAGGCAAGGGCGATGCCAAAAACCAAGATGCCCGAAGAAAATGCCCCCAAAAAGAAATATTTCATGGCCGACTCTTCTGACTCAGCTCGGCTGCGCCAGGCAAAGGCCGACATGATGTAAAGTGGGATGGATAATAGTTCCAAAGCCATGAAGATAAGGATGAGGTCGTTGGCCATACCCATTAGCATCATGCCACTGATTGAGATGAGCATGAGCATATAATATTCGGGGCGATTGAGTCCGGTACGGCGCAGGTAATTGTGTGAAATGAGTATTGTCAATAAGCCTGTCAGAAGGAAGATGACGTTGAGGAAAGTGGCAAAATTATCCACGATGATCATGGGATGGCCACCTTCAGGTGTAAATGTACCCCAACTGCCGCCCCATAAACCCCAATTTTGGAGCAGGGCCAGGGCTAAACCAGCGGCACTAAGCCAGGGTGCCCACAGGTTTTTCTCTTCAGAAATGAAAATATCCAGGAGCATGATCAGTGCGCCTGTGCTGATGACTATAATGACTGGTAAGACCAGCAAAATGTTGAGTGAGGGAATATGAAACTCCATCTTTTCTCACCTTTACCCGATTGCAAGAATTTTCACAATGATAACACACGTATGGCGTATTGCGTAGTTTGTGGAGTGGACAATTGGGCCATTAGGTGATGGGGGGATTGGAGCGGTGACGACGGCGTTTGAGGAGGAGGAAAGTGGTTATGATCACAAAAAGAACGGCCGTACACGACCCAATTAGCCAGCCGAATGAAGAGGACTCGTTAGCACCTGCAATTGTGGGAACATCCCCTGTGCCTAAAATGGCTAAATCCTCGCTGGCGTTGGCTAACGGCCGTGTGCGTGTACAAAGATGGGAACTCAAAAATTGTTGCTCGCCATAGGCATATACCAACCACTCTGCCCTGACTGAAACACCTTCTAGGCCACAACTGGCTCCGCTAGGGCTGGTATTGATAACGATCGTCTGGTATGGCTCACCCTTCCAAATCTCCGTAACAGCAAAGGTGATCTTGGCTCCTGTAGCAAAGGCAGAGGTGCGATGGATAAAGGGCCAAGCAGGTACAAGTTCAAGGCGCATATCGGGTACGTCAATTCTCATGTCCGTCACTTTGCCAGAGAAAACGGCCGTTGCCTCTTGCAAGGCCATTTCTGGCGGCCCTGGTGGTACACAAGAACAAGCATACGCTCGCTGCTGGGGCAACAAAAACGACAATAGCAAGCCCAAAATGATGAGGCATCGTAACGGCCGTTGTAAAAACTTGACAGTCTCCATCATGTTATCCAATCTCTAGTCTCCAGAAGCGGAGCGATCCAATCTCCGCAGCCACACACGGTTACTGTGGAACGTACTTTGCCCTGCCATATCAGCCAGCGCGTCGGAGACCGTCCAATTGACATTGCGGCCACCATCTAGCTTGCTCCAACGCCCTTTGGGGGAGGCCAGTACGCCAGGGCGGATGGCTTCGGTGACGACAGCGCGAAGCTGCACCCAACCGCGGCCGTTTTCCACGATCACCTGCTGTCCATGTTCAATGCCTCGACTGGCAGCATCATCAGGATGAATCTCGACGAAGGGTGTGCCTTCGCGCTGCAATAGCTCGGCCTGATTGGCAAAACTGCTGGTGGTGAAGTGGTGGGCGGCGCTGGTGATGAGGGTGAGGGATTGGGATTTTGGGAAACGGCCGTTTAATTTCTCGCCGTTATTACCACCCGTATCCTCCACCCGCTCATACCCCGGCAGCGGCTCTAAGCCCATCTCGGCCATCGTTTGCGAATACAGTTCCACTTTGCCGCTGGGGGTGGGGAAACGGCCGTCGGCAAAGGGCACTTCTGGCTCGAACCTGAGTTCAATTGAATGTTCTGTTTGTAGGCGTTCCAGCGTAATGTCGTGGAGGGTGGGGTGGTGAACGGCCGTAGCCGCCAACACCTCCGCAATGACCTCATCGGCCGACTGCTGCAGCCACGACTCAGTAAAACCCATTTCTTGCGCCAATAGCCCCAGCACCTCCCAATTACTCTTCGACTCACCTAGAGGGGGGATAGCCTGTCGATTATAGGCCAACACCGTATGACCATATGCTTTATGTAAATCTGTTTGCTCCAGTTGTGAGGTAGCAGGTAGCACGATGTCAGCGTAATCGGCCGTGTCCGTCATGAACAACTCATGCACCACCGTGAACAGGTCTTCGCGCAGCAAGCCCTCCACAATGCGCCCCGCATTGGGGGCCACAGCCACTGGATTCGAGCCAAAAACATAGAGCGATTGAATTGGTGGCTCACTGGCCTCGCCTAACAGGGCTGCCCCCAAACGATTCATATTGACGGTTCGGCCTAATGGCGGACTTTGCGCCATTTTGCCTACAGCTTCGCCATCCCACTTGACATAACCGCTGGTGCTATAGGCTAAACCGCCACCACGCACCCCATACTGCCCTGTCAGAGCGGGTAGCGTCAGCAATGAGCGCACATTTTGGCCGCCATTCAGATTGCGCTGTAAGCCATCGGCCATTTTGATGAGGGCAGGCTTGGTGGTGGCATACAGCCGCGCCAGCTTAATGATGTCTGTTTCAGACACGCCTGTCAGGTCGGCCACGCGCTCCGGGGCAAAATCGGCCAAACGCTGGCGCAGTTGCGGCCAGCCAACCGTGTGTTCATTGAGCCAGGCTTCGTCGTGCAGCCCTTCGGCCACGATCACATGGGCCAAACCCAAAGCCAAGGCGCCATCACTGGCTGGTTTAGGGGCAATATGCCAATCTGCGCCTTTGGCGGTGCGGGTGCGGCGGGGGTCAATGACGACCAGCTGACAACCATTACGCTGCGCTTTTTTGAGGTGGGGCATGAAGTGGGGGGCGGTACTAACGGGATTGTGTCCCCAGACGATGACCAATTGGCAGCGGGCTACATCTTCATAACGGGGGGCCTGGCGCACACCCAGCGTCCTTTGCACCACAAATTCAGCGGCTGCACCACAAGTGGTCCGCTCCAGTTGGCTGGCGCCGAGACGATTCCAAAAACGGCCGCTGGCCACCCCCATCTGCACCAATCCCAGCGTGCCACTATAACTGTAGGGCAAAATGGCCTCCGCCCCATACTTGGCAATAACATCACGCCAGCGTTCGCCAATCTCGGCCAAGGCTTCCTGCCAACTCATGCGCTGCCACTGTCCACCCCCCTTGGCACCCACACGCCGTAGAGGATATTGCAAGCGGTCGGGGTGGTAAACGTGATCAAGATACGGCCGTACTTTGGCGCACAGCCAGCCTTCAGTGATGGGGTGATCGGGATCGGCGTAGAAGTTGAGGGCACGGCCGTTTGCCACCTCCGTAATCACACCACAGGTATCAGGACAATCATGGGGGCACACGCCGTAAATTTTAGTGAGCATAGGACACCTCGTCTTGAGGTAATGGGGCCAATGGCATCGCAAAGGGTTTAGCAAAGGTGAAGGCTTCAGGGCTGGGGCCATGCTTCTGCAAAATGGATAGCTTCTGCTGGCCCTCTGCTACAGATGGAATGTGGCCTGCCGTAACCCACCATAATACTTGATGCACATTCGTTATTTTGTGGAACCAAGCACTCCTGTCTCGAATTAACTCCACGTGATCTGATTTATACACATAATTTTTAAGAGACTCGATATCCTGCCAAACAGTCATGTTCACAATGATTAGGGGGTCATCATAGGCTTGGATGTCGGTTGCATTTCCCTCTTCGCTTTGGAGCCTCCAAATGAATCCTGGAGACTTATCGGCCAAAGCATTGATTTCGTCGAGACGATCCACAAATCCTTTCATCGTCTCAGAATCCATCGAATCTTTAGCTTGGGCTATATTAATTTGGGCTAGGTGATATTTACTCATGTCGTTCCTCATTGTGGGGTTGGTTTAGGACTGACGATTACATAAAAGTCGGAATTTAATCGTCAGTTTTAAGGAGCGGGGCATTGGTATGAGGATCACTTATTACATTCCCGCTCTTTAGGAGAGATTATAGCAGAAACGAGAGGTAGAAGATGGGCCAATCGCCAATTACCATGCAAGCGGATGGGCAAACAACTTTCGGCAAGTCACCATATCTGGATGATCATAGGGTTTGTCGTTGTCGCCGAGTTCCCAAGCGTAACCTGAGAGGGTTTTGAAGCGCATAAACCAGGGCAAACTAGCAACAGTGAGATCGGATAACGGCCGTATCCCCCGATACCCCTTCACCAAAGCCGCCATTAGCTGCCGCCGCAAGGCTAGCGGAAAATCGTGCACCTCCAAAAACGGCCGAGCTACATCGGCCGCAAACCACTCCCACATTGGCTCATCAAAGTCAATAATGGTGATGGATCGGCCGTTCCAGATAAAATTCCCCGCATTACAATCGCCATGCGACACGCCATAACCACCGTTAATGGGTGGCATCTGGTTAAACCAGCCCATCACCTGCTCATATTCGCGCCAAGCTAATTCATCATGGGGTGGCAGAAACTCAACTATTTCCTGAACCTCCTGGTCATGCGACCAAAAGTAGAGGTCAGGGTGAGGTTGATAATGGCTGGCGGCTTCGTGCAGTTGGGCGATGGCACTGCCCCAGGCTGCGTAAATGACGGGATCGGTGCAACGGTTGGTGAGGACTTGGCCCTGCACTTCTTCATAGACGCGGCACATGTAGGTGCTGTTGTTGTGGACATAATCTTCAATGAAACGGCCATTTTGCTTGAAACCATGGCGTGTGAGAGGTCCGTTTTTGCAAAATATTGATGCAGAGTTCAATTCGCAGGCAAGTGAGTAAACTGAATTCACCCTGTCAACCTGACTGAAATGTAACTATTGTCAATCATTTGCAAGTGGATACAAGTGTTGCATAATGAAATCCCGATCATAGTCAGCTTTACCAGCCTGACCAATATAATAATTTGCATGTTCTGGCATTTCCTTGCTATTTAAAATCATTGCATGAGGATTAACACACGCAATGATTTCTTCATCAGATCTTTCTTCGGCTTGCCAACCACAATTAGTTATCCAAGGAATCTCCGTTACTGTTTGACCATCTCTGTCAACGTACCAAAAACTGGGTCTATACCAGCTTCTTGTTGGTGAATTTTCTTCTAGTAAAACACCATTATTTGGTATTTGATACACTCTCCTGAATTTTTCATAAGATGATGGCGAACCATCATCTTGATTGTACACAATCAAGATATTTCCTTCATATCCTTCAGGGATCAAGTATATCGGTAGATTATTAGAAGAGATGCAAATAGAAAGCAATATTAATGATATCACCCCTATTATTAAGAGCTTCAGCCACCTAGATGACAAAGAAAGACGTTTAGTTTGAACTAGATTAGACATAGAGATATTTCCATACTCACTGTTATGACCTTTAGTATGAATCGATCACATCAATATAAATAGTGTCTAGAGTCACTTGTAAATATGCTAATGGTCATTTCTGTTGGGTGACTATGCAGAGTGTTTGGAAAAGACTGAGGATTTGGCTGGAACGATGAGAGAGCGCAAAAGGAGATGGATGGGGGAACGGCCTATTCTAGAACTTCCTTGGTGATGGTCAACTGGCTACTATCACCTCCAAAAATATCTATACCGTGCAAATGAATCACATAGCTGTCAATCACAATTTCATCACCCACGGCTAGTTGGTACTGTTCGTCGTTCTGGTTGGCTGTGAGCATCGCAAAGGCAAACTCTTCATCTCCATCCCATTCTAGGCCAACAGAATGGAGTCGCAGCCTAAATCGTGTGCCAGGGACACGGGCATCTTCTCCGGGATAGAGCGTAAACTGCTCCCCTAATTCCACTTGTATATCGGTAGCGTTGCAGCTAACCAACAATCCAATCAAAAAGAGGAAGCGCAGGCTATGGTGACGATGAATGAGCATGATTTTCCTTGGTTTTTATGGTAACGGCCGTCATACTAACGCCACACAGTACCTTAACCAACTCGGCAAAAAGCAATGCCGTCTGGGTGAATGCCAACATCGATACTCATCTCCACTTTTAGCGTGGCCACATTAATCACAGACACATCATTTGTTTTATTGTTGGCCACATAGGCATAATCGCCAACGGTGTTAAAAACCGTGCCTCCGGGCCAAAAGCCTGTGGGAATCCGCTTGATCTCTAATTTGCGCGCCGTATCGATGACGGAAACGCAATCACCTAGCCGATTGGGGACAAAAGCATAACGACTGTCGGGGGAAAAGGCGACACGAATAGGCACGTGGCTGGTAGAAATGCGTGCTTGCAGACTGTGGGTAGCAGTATCTATGATGTAAACAAGATTGTCGTCTTGATTGGCAACATAAACCCATTGGCCATCGGGGCTGACCCCAATCCCCTCGGGGCTGCGCCCCACCGGATAATGGGCGATCCACTCTTCCGTAGTGATATCCAAAATGGAGTAGGAGTTGGCACCAATGTTCGATACATAGGCCAAGGTTTCGTCGGGGTTTAGAGCCACCATATGGCTCATGTGTTGGGCGGGGATGACCTTAGTAATTTGATGACTTTCACTGTCGATGATAAATACTTTGTGGGCATAAGTGCTGGCGAGGATCAATTTACCGCTTTTTGTCACCTTGCCCTCATGCGGAAAACGAAACTCAGGATGCCGAATCGTGTCCATAATCTCCAGCGTCGTCATATCAAACACTGAGATGGTGTCACCACCCGCATTGGACACAAACGCTTTACGGCCGTTGGCCGTGACCGCCGCCTCGTGTGGGTTTTTATCCACACCAACGACTTTTACAACCTCTCGTTTTGCCTCATCAATAAAGCTAACCGTATCCTCATCCTTATTTAGAACTATGACGTAATCCATGCTTGTCTCCTTTTCCATGCTCATTTGTCGTGCTTATCCATCTACGCCACCGACCAGCGCCCCTTGCACCCACACTTTGCGAATATTTTGGCGGCTAGCATTGTAAATGATTTTTTGTAGGATGTCTTCTGCGCCATCTAATTCGTCCCATACGACTAAATTGCAGTCCGCCACCTGCGTGTCGATGACCATAGCATCGAAGGCATAGTTTTCCTTAAACAAACCAATGTTCAGATTTAACGCTTGGCCCCCGCCACTGGTCGCCATCCAAAAGGCTTCTTTGAAATTGATGCGGGCATGGGGTACGCCACGTTGCGATTGGGGCAAATCGGCATTGACACCTGATTCCAGGTAGCGTGAGGCAGTAACGGCCGTTTGGCAATTATGCAACAGCGAGGGACTAGCTCCGCCAGCCACATCCGTGCCTAAACCAACATGTAGCCCCATATCCAGCGCTTTGCGGGCCGGGAACACCGCGTCGGCAAAATAAGCGTTCGACAAAGGGCAATGGGCAATACCACTGCGCTGCTGTTTAATCATCGCCATATCGCCATCGTCAATAAAACAGGAGTGCGCCAGTACCGTTTTGCGGGTCAATAGCTTGAAACGATTCAAACTCTCGGTATCACGCTGCCCATGTCTGTTGAGAACATAACTATGTGCCCAATCACTTTCAGAGCAATGGGTCTGCACATGGCAGTCATATTCCTGCGCAATTTCTCCCAGTCCTGTGAGCATCCCATCCGTGCAGCTAGGAATAAAGCGTGGGGTGACGACGGGCAGCACCCTTTCATTCTCGTTACTCGGCATGGTGCGCACATACTCTATGAGGGCACGTGTATCATCCAGCCCCTGTTGCACGGAGGCATCACGATAATAGTCAGGACATTCATCAGGGTTATCCATCGCCACTTTGCCGACCAGGGCACGCTGCCCTTTCGCTAGGCAAATATCGGCCAGCAGCTTGGTCGCTGCCAGGTGAACGGTGGCAAAATATAGGGTCGTTGTTGTGCCGTTGGCAATCAGGGTCTCCACCAGCGAGGTATAGGCTTTTTCGGCGAAGGCTAAGTCAGCATATTTGGCTTCGAGCGGGAAAGTGTGTGCTTGTAACCATTCGTACAAGGGCAGATGTAATACATTCCCGGCCTGCGGCCATTGGGGTGCATGTACATGCAAGTCGATCATACCGGGTAGCAGATACTGTCCTTCGGCCAGTGTGATGAGGGCATTGGTAGCAACGGCCGTTTGTTTTACCTCCGCGTACTTTTCTGCTTCAGGCGCATATACACCGGAAATTGTCCCAGTTGCATTCACCGCAACGAGAGCGTTTTCTATCACTTCAATCTCACCACATAGAGGTGCATGTATGATGGTGCCACAAAGGGTAAATGGATTCATGGATTATTCCTTTGATAATTGAGTGCCCCAGTTTAAAAAATCATCGTTGTATCCTCAATGAAGTACATCCGAATCGACAACAGTTGAGTGAAATCCGGGCCACTTGGAGACATCCTGTGGGCCAGCGATGGCCGGGCTGGGTTTGAGCTTGCCCCCCTCAAGACAGGGACTGTCATGGGCACTCATGCGTTGGACAAGCTCGTTTCGCATTGTTGTTAGCACATTTGCAGCCTGATCGGTAGCTGCTAGATTATGCTGCTCCATGGGGTCTTCTTCGAGGTTGAATAGGAGCTCTTCACCACCTGCTCTGGCCCAGGTGTATTTGTATTTGCCCTGAATCAGGCAGTGGAATGAATCGTTACAAACGCCATAAAAATCGCGCGTTGTAGGAGCATCGACGAGGCACATCAGATCAGTCCCGTCAATATCTGCCGGAAGGGGAACACCAGCCATGGTAAGAACAGTTGGTAGAATGTCAGCAAGATTAACTAGCGTATCTACCTTTTTGCCAGCCAGAGGTTTCTCCACCTCGGCTGAGGCAGGCGGGCGAATGATCAAGGGGATATGGGCTGAGCCTTCGAGGAAAATGGATTTGGCCGCCATATGGTGATCGCCCAGCATTTCACCATGATCGGAGGTGAAGATGATCCATGTATTTTCTAATAGCTCCATCTCGCGCATACGGGCGAAGAGTAAACCCAGTTGGTAATCGATTTGGGTGATGCAGGCGTAGTAGGCGCGTTTGACTTCTCGCAACTGTTCGTTGCTCATGCGGTAAGCGTTGTTGAGCTGGTAGGTGGGCTGCAGAAAGGCTTGCGGCATCTTGGCCACAGTTTCTGACCAGTCGCCCAGCACAGGGTCGGGCAGATGCCGATTTTGGTAGAGGGCCCAATAGTTGGCGCAGGGGTCAAAGGGTGGGTGGGGTTTGGTAAAGCTGGTCCACAGGAAAAACGGCCGTGTATCATCACGTGTTTCAATAAAATCAATCGAACGCTGCACTGTCCAGTAAGTGAGGCTGTGTGTCTCATCAACTGTGGAAATGACGGGCGTAATTTCATTTTCACCCACGCCATGTTCCTTAGGTAGCCCTTCATGTGGGTGGCGATGCCGTTCACGATAGTAATCCATAGGCAGTTCCATATGCTCAAAACCATAGTTGGCCCGCATAGGGTGGAAGTGCATTTTGCCTTGCGCGCGTGTCTGATAGCCAGCCCTTGTCAGGAGGCCGGGCAAGGTAGGGTAGGTTTGCATGGGCACGAAGGTGGTGCCGTTGTTCGTCAAACCACTGTTGTACCCATTTTTGCCCGTCATCATAGTGGCGCGGGCGGCCACACAAAGCGGGGCATCAGCGTAGGCGCGATTGTAGGTGACGCCTTCATCCACCAG
Source organism: Promineifilaceae bacterium (SeqCode) (assembly GCA_965223555.1). Taxonomy (GTDB): domain Bacteria; phylum Chloroflexota; class Anaerolineae; order Promineifilales; family Promineifilaceae; genus CBDCWU01. The sequence goes on along the minus strand of CBDCWU010000004.1, from coordinate 28,776 downwards.
CCAATCCAAATGGGGTGTGTAAATATGTTGGTTGCCCAGCGCAGCGATGGTGTCAAAACGCTGCTGGTCGGTTGTAATCAGTAGAATATTGGGTTGTTTATTCATTGCGTTTCCCTGTTCGCTACCATATTTTATGGTTGAGGAAAGTATAAAATCGCTGGGGCCGGTCTCATGACCGTGCCCCCAACTGGCTCGCCTCTCAGTCCCAAAGGGCTGCTCAGAAACTGGCCAGAGCCGCGAAGCTTTCTTGTAGATTGGATCTTACAGAGTAGACCAATGTGGCACAAGATGCTTGGGGGTATTTAAAGGCAAAATTGTTAACTCAAGCGTCGCCGTATCCAAGACCATAACACCGTTTTCGCCAGTGCCATTTGCTACCCAAAGTCCGTGAAACCAGATCAACTCATTGGATAAAGGATGTGTCCCAAAAGGCAAATCGATTGTCCTTGTTTGTGTATAAATGCGTGCCCCATCATGCAAGTCGTGAGCAGAAATACCGATTTGACAATGTGCTCTCGCATGAAAGCAAAATGCTGTTCAATATTATTATCCTCGGCAGGATCAAAGGTTTGGGAATCCCCAACCAAATCGGGATAGGCATAATGGCTGAACATGAAATTTGTCTGGTCAAGCGTTACAGTGATGAATTCAGGTAGGCTTTGCAGATATGCTTCATCAGATTGTGATAAATGTGCTGGCAATTCATCATCATACAAAAATACCTGCCCCTGAGAGAGCGCCTTACGCCTAAAGTAATCTAAAGCATACCAATCTGGGGGATATTCAAATATTTCTTGATGGTGGGGCAGGCGTTTAACCGCATATAAGTCATGATTGCCAGCGACGACATAGTCACAATGGGTGCGGACAAGCTCAATTACTTCATGTGCGTTTCTTGAAGCTAGATAGCCATAATAGGGAACACTATACCCGACTAAATCACCTAAGCAGGCAATACGATCACAACCGTGGCTGTCAAGAAGTGCTAGTGCCTCCGTCAATCGGATAATATCTTCATGAATGCCATTGATGAGCCCTAATTTCATGATTTAAATGAATCCTGTAAGTCGTGTATTACGTGCATTTTGCACACCATTAATAACGAGTCCCCTTTATCCGCACACTCTAGAAAGCCTTGTTGTTTATATAAATTGATGGCGTAATTGTCTTTGGAGACCATGAGGCTTATTCTGGGAATAGCCTGCTTGACTGCATGATCAATTAACCGAGTCATCAATTTCCCGCCAATGCCTTGCTGCCGATGGTCTTGATGGACGCCAATAACTACTACAGGTGTCATTTCATCGATGTATCCCCTGATGAAATTGTCATCAGTCCAGTATCTATACCAGGCAGCACCGACTGGGATTGAATTTATAGTGGCGATAACGGCCGTATCCCCATCTCTTTCCCCCCAATCAGCCAGCGATTTACTTGCCTCTGGATAAGCAAGCCCTTCATCAAACGAGGGCTTATTAGCAGCCTCCCGCCAAAAAACTGCTTCGTAAAGCATCTTTCTTAAAAAGGGCATGTCAGCCTGCTGCCAACCCCTTAATAGCATATCCATATGTTCCTGTGGCACTGATAAAGCAGCTCTAGTGAGCTAACTAAGGCTCAGGGGGTGAGGCAGAGATATAGAGAGAATTTGCTAGGCATTTCTCACCTTGGCCGAGATTAATCCGTAACCACAATCTAGGGATGATAAACCTAAGATGGCGTGGTTATTTTTCGCCCATACCCCGCTGGCGAGATCGTCTTCCAACTTTTGTAAACCTCCAGACAAGTTCTTTATTTTAGAAAAAGGGGAAGTCGCTTGTCGTACCGTACTATGAAGATAGGCTTCTGGCCTCTTCCAAAAGGCAGCGAAAAAACCATCTTGGCAATCGCTCGGTATCTGTAGAAAGCTCATTTTAACTTCATCAAAATGTTCATTTAGCTCTTCTAAATCAGGGAAAATATCCTTATCCATTTCATGAATTTCTGGAAAGTAATCTCTTGTAAGCCAAAATGGATCAGATTTGGGATCCCATGTAATCGCAACGAACTTTTCTGTGGCAACCCTATTTATTTCACTAAACGCAAGCGTTCTATTTTCCCAGTGATGCATGGAAAGCACGGTCATTGCATGCGAAAAGCTATTATTTTCAAAGGGGAGCTTTTCAGCGAAAGCCTGCTCGACTCTGTGAGAACCCGTCTTCCTTTGCGAAATCATTTCCGCGGATGGCTCCACCGCAACTAAATCCACATTCTCAGGTTCATATGACCCTGTCCCGGCCCCAATATTGACGATCCGGGTTGCGCCTCGGAGTTCAGCAAAGAGCTGTTTCGCTATTTTGGGATCAGTACCACGCTTTACCGAATAGTTAATACCGATGTTGTCATAAATTGCAGCCATCAATCACCTCCGTCAATGCTTAGTGCCCATCCGTAAATAGGTTGTAGATTTGACGAATGGGCTTCAAGGAGCCGTTCGGTTTGGAAAATGCTAAGTTAATTCCGAACGGCTCCTTAGGATTAGAACAGTCTCCCTTGCCTTAGCTGATCCTCCTGACTGGGGCCGCGCCACTGGTAAATCTTCAAGTCAATCTTGTCTTTGACGAACACAATCCCTTCTGCCACCAACAGTTCTTGTTGTCTTGGTGCGCCGGGCCGTTTGCTGATCTTTCCCTGAGAATTGATGACGCGCTGCCACGGCACATCAGGAGGAGAGGCAGCCATCGCATTGCCGACCCAGCGTGGACTGAATGCTTTGTATGCTTCAGGTTCAACACCTTCGGGCGAAGGGATCATTTGGGCGATCTGCCCATAGGTGGCTACCAAGCCATATGGAATTTGACGAACAAGCTGCCACACTTGCTCATAGTAGCTCTGCTGGTCGGGAGGGGGTATGTAATCCATGAATTATCTTTCCCTTGCTAGCCAACGCCGATACCGCCGACCGGTGTGACAATACGTCGCTCGCCAAAGCCTGCAATCATGGGCCTGCCATCAGCAATGGCCTTTTGCACTGCAGGCAGTTGTAATGAAGCCTGATGTGACGTTTCAGAATCCCATATTTCGGTAATCCAAATTCCGGTCTCGTCTGTTGTATCGGTAGAGATGGCGTACAGCTTGCAGCCCGGCATCTCTTTTGTCCCAGTCAATAAGATTTCAATAAGCTTATCTCGATTGCCTTCTGTGGCCTGTATTTGGCCGATGATTCCATACATAACATTTCCTTTTCACAAATTACCCCAAGAATTGCACAATAAGATTTCAATGCTGCTAATTTTGCTGGAAATCTATTAACTCAGACGGTTGTTCTTTGATCGTTCCTTTTATGTTCAGGGCTTATCCATACCTGAATGAAGCAACCTTAACCAATTCACGATAAAATGCCAAGAGAAAAAGTTCTGATGTATGCTATTTTCAGACCGAAAATGGCGCAATGGAGGCATAATGATCAAAATCTTCTCAACGGGTGGCACCATTGACAAAATTTACTTCGATGCCAAAAGCGAATTTCAAGTAGGTGAACCTCTTATTGACGAAATCTTCAAAGATGCCTATGTCAGCTTTACCTATGAAGTTGCATCTATCATGCGCAAGGACAGTTTGGAAATGACGGACGCCGATCGCGCTCTGATCCGCGAACGCATTGAACAAGACCCAAACAGGCAAATTATTGTGACGCATGGCACTGATACGATGGTCAGAACGGGGCAAGCTTTGCTGGACATTCCTGATAAAACAATTGTATTGGTGGGGGCCATGCAACCAGCTCGCCTACGTAAAAGTGATGCTATTTTTAATATTGGCTTTGCCGTGGCAGCCGTACAGTTATTGCCTGCTGGGGTTTATATTGGCATGAACGGCCGTGTCTTTGATCCCCGAACGGCCGTAAAAAATGTGCCAGCCAACCAATTTGAACAAAAATGATGCGACTATGCTAGAGGCAGTGAGCGAGGTGCTGTATACGGCCGTTATCGTGACTCGTCTCATTGACCTTTGTGCTTTCAGTGAAGTGGAGGAAGAGGATAAGTCAAGCTCGCCCTAACGGCCGTTAGCAGTCAAATACCGACCAGCAGATATCGTTTCGCAGTCGCTGATCATCCAGGACCAAGTCACGGATGGCTTCCGGCAACTGCTCGCGCTGCCACTGGCATTCCCGACGACCAGCGGACTCGCTTTCCCTCTTTGGTTCGGCTGCCCGCACGGCTTTGATTGCATAAGCCGCAGCACCAAGCTCGTGCGCGGCGACATGCGCCACTACCGCCGCCTGGCCAGCAGCATAAGCGGCGTATCGAGCGGCTCCACTCAACTCTCTTGCCGCAGCCATTGCATGGCCACCCGCCGCGCGCGACTGAGACATCCTAATCTCGCCGCGTGCCCATGCTCGAATCTGCTCGATCGCTTGGCGGGGCCGATCATCCTTGGGCTGTATTTCCTCAAATAAGTGCAACACATGCTGTGCGCAATCGGCCGCCCATATCGCTAGCAGGCGATGATCGGAGTCTTGGAGGATGCCGCCGCGACGCACAGTGATGAATCTGGGGTCTCGCTTCTTTGGTAAAATCATTTGTAGTTCCCTATCAAAAATCCAAGCGAGTCTTAGTCATACCAATCGAACTGCCACATGCCGCCTATGACTGCCAGCCTCAGCCATTATGCAACCCAATGTAACCAAATCAATCATTCCTCAAGCTTTAGGGAGTATCTATACGACCGTTTTACACTTGCTGGCTTCAATGAATCATACAGGAAATTAGAGACATCCGGTTCTGCATTGGAGGCGATCCATGCCGTCTCAACACCCATATTGGCAAGACGTTGGAAACACTCTTTGGCCAATGCTTTCCCAAAGCCATTTTTTCTGTAATCTGAATGTGTACCCATGGGCTCAATGTAACCAACCTTTGCATTAATTTCTTCCACCCACCCCATGCAGTAGGCGACGCTCTTACCTTGGGGGCTTACAATTACCAAATCCAGTTCTGGCTGATAGTTTGGAGATTTTTGCGTTGAGCGCAAGCGGGCCTCAGAAAAATTGGGGTTGCTAAAGGAATTGCGCACGAGGTTGACCTTGTCCTCATAATCCCCAAACTCTGAAAAACACATTAATTTAAAGCCAGACTTTAGGTCATAAGAGAAATCATACCCCTCCAAAGGGTAGAGTCTGACATTTTCCACATGGCCATCCTCATAAAAGCCAGCAGCTAGCAACTGCTCGATCTTTCGTTGGCCAAAGGTGTAGACATCGGTGCTGATCTTACTCTTTCCTCGCGCCCAGACCTCAAGCCCCCACGTCAATATCTCAGGAAACAATGTCCAGTAACTCGGATGCACCACGATGAAGAAATCATCTCGGCCATATTCAGAGATGAATAGGCCCACAACCTGATCCCTTTCACTTTTCCAATAGTGGGCGTTGGCCTGAAAGAAATCCACCCCCTTTTCAGCATGGTAGTTGTAACGCCACCAGTCCATGCGACCAGGTTCCCAGTTGTTGTCAATTTCAGGGTGGGTTTCAATTTCTAGCAATAATTCCTTGATCAGCTTGTATTCACTATCATTATTTGTGAAAGAATAATCTGTGATATTCATACTTCCTCTAGTCGATAGACAGCGACATAGGCCACTTTGATCTTCTTACCGAATCCTGTCGCAAATCAGCAGCCCAGCATTTCGCATCAGCCGTCAAACCACGGGCGTAGCAAGCAATTTGTACGTCTACATGCGTTTGTTAACAGTAAAACAGACATGATAGATATCATTCAGTTTTTCTTAGAGACGGATGAACATAGCGTTTATCGATCTCATAACATGAAAGGGGTTCTGAATGAATAATGTCTAAATCCTTTCGATTTTTAACATACGCATATGCCAATATGACCTGCCAGGTCTCTTGCCTTACCTCAATTAGAATTCTGTAATACCCCCGGTCTTGGCCTACTCCCTCAAGTTCATCGAGCTTATCTAAGACCTCGTTGCCAACATTGTACAGCTCCCCCACTACATTCTTTCCATGACCCTTTTCATCAATTAATGTTGGCGAAAAAAATTGGTTGGCTACCACTAGAGGATAGGAATCTAGACTTGTGCCAACGCCACAGTAGAACTTACCCAGAAGAGATTCGTCATAGTTTGGGAATCCTCGCTTCAGCGTCCCGTAAACAAAAACATAACTTGAATCCCTGGATGTCATATTACAGGCAAAGCAACGTGGTCAAGTTTCACTGCCATATCTCCTTTCAATGCATAACCTCAAGACTCACCTAAATTTACCAGTGAATAGATGACAGGACTCAGTTTTCCCAGCATCTGATAGACGCCATAGTGAGCATTTGCCAACTCACAAGCGTAGTCCTTCGCACCGAATTCGGCAACAAACCGTTCGCGATGTCGCCTCAACCGTGCAATGCGAAGCAACTGTTGTGAGGTTCTTTTGGAGTCGGTTTCTTCTCCATACTCACGCCATTCACTGCCGATATCATCGGCTTCAATGGCAGAAAACCCCGCTGCGGTAAAGGCACTTTCAAAATAAGCGCGGGACGCATTCTCAGGGTTTGACGCTAACGGTAGCCAGAGATGCTTGGCTTCTTCTTCTGTCAAGAGATCAGTCGCGAACACCTCGAAAATCAACATCTTGCCATTCGGTTTCAACACTCGTGCGCAGGATTCAAAGGCTTGTTGAAGATCCCGCATATGTCCTAGAACATCTCGGGACCAGATGAGGTCGAACCGATTGTCAGGGTAAGGCATCTTATGAATATCGCCCTGAAGCACTTGAACAGCATCCGTTAGGCCTTGGTTCTTGATACGTTTCTCGGCTGCTTGGATGTTTGAAGCCACTAAATCGATTCCCTCAACGCGACAGCCAAAGCGATGATGTATTTCACAAGCCTGAGCTGCATTGCGGCAGCCAAGGTCTAGAACGATGCTTTCATGAGTTGGCCCTAAAGCATTGAATTTGTCATACAAAACATCTGGAGAGCGAGGATTCAGGCTTTGGTCCAATATGGCCCCATAACCCTCATAGCTGCCATCGTACATCTCCTCAATGCTAAGTTCGATTGGTTCCATCTTCTGTTTCTTCCATTTAACCACAGTCTTTAATGGCGAATAGGCCGTGATCTCGCCAGTCCATGTTGATGCCCTGTTGGGCTTTTGGGAGTTAGATTCGCACTCCTTCAATTATACTCGCTGGTGACTCTGTTGGAATAATATTTGTCAGCTTGAATCCAGTTGCAGCAAAGAGTGCTTGAAATTCTGCCTCAGTACGCCCGCGACCACCTGTCATTACTAACATGTGGAGGTCAAAAAGTTTGCTGAAGGAGGGAGCGTTTTTAGACGATATTACACTTACTTCGATAATAACCAGCTTGCCATTTTCAGCCATAGCGTGGTGACAGGTTTTGAGAATGTCTATACACCGCTCATCATCCCAGTTAACGAAAATGTTTTTGAAGATATATGCATCGCCACTACCGGGAATTGATTCGAAGAAGTCTCCCGCAATAATTTCACAACGACCCATGAGTCCTGCTGTCTCTAGATGCTTCTTAGCACCCTTAATGCCTTGCGGAAGGTCAAAGAGGACTCCCTTAGGCTTGTCATTGGCCTTCAAGATGGTTGCAATAAAAGAACCTTGTCCACCGCCTACATCAACAATTTTATCAAACTTTGAGAAATCATAAGCATTAATCACCGCATTCACTTCTTCAACCGAATATTCTGTCATCGCCTGGTTGAAGATGGCAGCGGATTCAGGATGTTGAGCAAAGTATTGAAAAACTCCACCTTTGTGAACATGGTTGAAGGCTGTCTCGCCAGTTTTTATACTGTGTAAAAGACTTCCCCACGGTTGATATGTTTCCTCTCCATAATAGATCACCAAGGAGCGCAGGGAGCTCGGAGTTTCAGATTGAAGATATGTAGCCAGAGGGGTCAGCTCAAAGAAGGCATCCTCGACCTCGGCAAAGATCCCAATGCTAGCAAGAGAACGCAGAAGACGAAACAGTTCCCTTTGCGATGTTTGGGTAAATTCCGCCAGTAATTCGCAGCTTTTTGGGCCGCTCTTTAGCAAATCAGCAATACCAAGCTTGGCTGCAACATAGATTGCTTGTGAAGTCCAGTAACCAGTTATCATCTGCAGCAGTACAGATCTTGCCTGTATATCACTCAAGCTTCTAGAATCATCCTGTGTAGACATACTCATCTCTCCTTCTGTCGCTAATGTAGCTTAGCGTATGTGCTCACCTTGCCCTGCCGACTGATAAGGAGGTAGGGTCAGGTATAGTAGTTGTTTGTTCTGCGATGCCAGCCGCACCAATGCACCTGAATGCCCGAATATCTCATTTATTAGTCCCTTAGATGCTACTATTTCTTCAAGTTAGACTATCTTCTGAAAACAGTTGGCTCTTACGGTCGTAGAAAAGTATGATGATGAACTATTGTTTGCCCTGACAGTAAATGAACGAAACTGTAACCGGGCAAATGATCAGGGGCTAGACTAGGATCAAGAGCATCCGGCCAAGCAGCAAATTGGGAAAAGGTACTGGCCGTGCTGACGTAGACAATGCCATCACGCATCATCTGCATGGGCTGGTGTACATGACCGAAGAAAACCCCACACAGCCTATCACGGGCGGGCAAAAGTGCTTGATGCAAAGTCTCTCCATTTAGCACCAACATGTTCTCATCAAACCAGGTCGAGTCCATGGGCAAGACTGGAAAGTGCATGAAAATCGTAAGCGGTGGGCCATCCTGTGTGGCTTCTTGACGCACAATATCCAGTTGCGAATCAGGGAGCAAGCCGTTAGGGTCAATCTCGTCTGACCCTTTAGCGTCAATTACCAAAAACTGATAACCAGCTACCTTGAAAACGTAAGAAAGCCGATCCGGCGTGTCTAAATCCTGTTTTGGCCCCATGGGCAGGTAGTGCCGGATGTCCTGAGCCGTGTCATGATTGCCACAAACATAATAAATTGGCACGTCTAGTTGAGCAAAGGTGGTCGCAGCCAATTCGTAAGCATGAGGATCGGGATTAGTGACAACATCCCCTGTATGGACGACAAAAGCTGGTTTAACCGGCAGTTTGTTGATAATTTTCATCAATTTTTGGGCGCATGGCCAGGGGGCATGTCCATGTCGGGCATAGGCTTTGGTAGGGCCAAAGTGAGTATCGCTGATGTGAACAAAGCAGAGCGTTTTTGTTGACATAACAAAAACGGCTTTGGTTGTTATTTGCTAACCAAAGCCGTCTGATCATTTTGGGATTCAGCTTCAGGGTTAAGGGGCCAAAGAGGCCATCACACCACCAAGATCATGTACTAAGCTACCAATACTGCTGTCCATCAGACCAAACCAACCGGCTGGGGCAATGCCAATCCAGAAGATGAAGAGGATGAAAGCCAGCATAATGGCCAATTCACGACGATTTAAGTCCTTGAGCTGTTCATTAGCGGAATTATCCAATGGCCCCATAAAAACTCGTTGGAACATCCACAGCAGATAAACGGCCGCTAAAATCACACCTGTCGTAGCAAAAGCTGTATAAATCCAAGCACTTTCACCTAACGAAGCCGCGCCCATCGAACCCAGCAAAATCGTGAACTCGCCCACAAAGCCGTTCAAACCGGGCAAACCCATACTAGATAGCACGACAATCAGCGACAAAACACTGAAAACTGGCACCGCCTTCCATAAACCGCCAAACTCGGACATCAGGCGCGTATGACGTTGCTCATAAATCACTCCAACCAGGAAGAATAAAGCCCCGGTGCTGATACCATGACTCACACCTTGCAAAATGCCACCTGCAATACCCTGTTCATTCAAAGAGAAGATACCCAACATCACAAAACCAAGATGGCTGATACTGGAATAAGCAACCAGTTTCTTCACATCCGTCTGAGCAAAAGAGACAACGGCCCCGTAAATGATGCCGATGATGGCTAGTGTGGCCATAAGAGGCGCAGCATTAAAGGAAGCTTCAGGGAAAAGTGGTAAATTAAAGCGCACAAAGCCATAGGTTCCCATCTTTAGTAGGACACCGGCCAATACAATGGAACCAGCCGTGGGAGCTTGGGTATGGGCATCGGGCAACCAGGAATGGAACGGGAAAACAGGCACCTTAATGGCAAAGGCAATGGCAAAACCCCAGAACAACCACGTTTGTACTTCAAGAGCAGCAAAGGCACTGCGTCCCGCAATCAGTTCTGGTACGGCAAAGGTATCATTGGTAATGCCCATATAGAGAATCCCCAAGAGCATTAACAAAGAACCGGCCATGGTGTATAGGAAGAACTTAATGGAGGCGTAAACTCGTTCTTTCCCACCCCAAATGCCGATGAGGAAGTACATGGGCACCAGCGTGAATTCCCAGAAGATGTAGAACAAGAAGAGGTCTTGGGCCAAAAAGACACCCAGCATCCCTGTCTCTAACAGCAGCATGAAGATGTAATACTGTTTAATGTTGGTCTCGATAGCCTTAAACGAGGAAGCCACAGCCAGCAGCGAGATAAAAGTTGTCAGCAAGACCATAAGGATGCTCAAACCGTCAATCGCCAAATAATACTGTATGTTCCAAATGGGAATCCAATCAGTCTGACTCTCTAACTGCAAACCACTAATTCCTGAATTGAACATGAGCAGCACAACGATGGATACAATAAGGGTGATAATGGTTGTCCACAAAGCAATTTGCTTAATGCCCTCATCTGATTCGCGGTTCCACCAGGGGGTTTTTTGCAGCAAGATGAATGCTACACCAATAATGGGTAAAAACGTGAGAATGGTTAAAATTGAATCTTCCATCCTTTTCTCCGAATCTTAGTAATCAGTGGCCAGTTATCCATAGTCAGTTAGGCCAAGCCGTATTTACTGATTACTGAATACTGTTTACTGATAACTGTTAATTAGCCATCAACAGGAAATAGGCCAACAAAGCCACGGCGCCTAAGAAGACGCTGAGAGCGTAGTTACGGGCATAACCTGTTTGTGATCGTCGAATAATATTGGCGACACCTTGGGCCACTTTACCAGAGCCATTGACGATGCCGTCTACGCCGTTGGCATCCAATACGTTGGAGGCAAAGTTAGCAAAACCCACAAAGATGTCACGGATAATGTTGTTATGCACAAAGTCGTGCCAGAACGCCCAATCAATCATATCAGCCAAGAACACGGCCGTTCGGTTGAATAGCGGAATCACATAATCCATGAATAGGGTATTGAGGGGCAGAACCGAGAACCACCAGATAGGGGTGCGTTGGAGGGGGTCGGGCTGATCGGCCGTTTCCGGTTTGTTGCCATATACCCAATAAAAGGCCAAGAGCAATGCTCCCACACCTAACACTGTAGATAGCCCTGCCACCACTGGTGACAAAACGAGTGGCGTATGGGGCAAATGTATAATTCCCTCTTCAGACAAGTGAAAAGCTTCAATCGAATGCTCCAACCAACCCTCAACAGCCAACCAGATGCCACCAGCATGATGATGATTGGTTTCAGCAATACCTTCACTCAGGAACGGCAAGTTAAGTAAGCCGCCCACAATTGACAACCCAGCCAAGATCCACAACGGTGTCGTCATAACGGGCGGGCTTTCATGGGCATGCTGGGCCGCTTCATGACGCGGTGAACCAAAGAATACCATTTTTAGCTGCCGTCCCATATAGAAAGCAGTACAAACGGCCGCTATGCTCAAAATGATATAAACAGCCATATTATGCACACTAGCATGGGCCAAAATCTCGTCTTTTGACCAGAATCCGGCCAAAACGGGTACACCCGCCAAAGCCAAAGCCCCAATCATGTACACCTTGAACGTTGTAGGCATCTTATCCTTCAAACCACCCATCGTGCGCATATCCTGCGGATCAAAGGCATCATGATGGGCCTCGTCGAAGTGATCGGGGTTATCATGGTCATCCCCATGAGCATGGGCCAAATGATGGTGCCCATGCTCCATGCCGTGAATGACCGAACCAGAGCCGAGGAAAAGCAGGGCTTTGAAGAAAGCATGGGTTACTAGGTGGAACATACCAGCTACATAAGCCCCCATGCCCACGGCCGCTATCATAAAACCTAGTTGGCTCACGGTTGAGTAGGCGAGCACCTTCTTAATGTCGAACTGCGTAAAAGCAATCAACCCAGCTAGTAGTGCCGTAGCTGCACCAACATAAGCGACTAAATCGGGTGAGGAAACAATGCCAAACACCAGTGCGCCACCATGACTTGCCTCGTAACGCACAATCTCGAACAGCACATTGCTGCGCACAATCAGATAAATGCCCGATGTGACCATGGTAGCCGCATGAATGAGAGCCGACACTGGCGTAGGGCCAGCCATAGCATCCGGCAACCACACATAGAGTGGGATTTGTGCCGATTTACCGGCTGCACCCATCAAAAATAAAGCCGTAATCGCTGTGAGTACTGAACCCAGCGAAGCGCTGAAGGCTCCAAAATGAACCATTTCATGACTCTCAAACATCTCTATGGCATGTTCAAAAACAGGTTCAAATTCTAATGAGTGGAATGTCCAGAAGGTGAGGCTCATAGCCAAAATCATGGCCAGGTCACCAACACGATTGGCGACGAAGGCTTTGCGAGCCGCATTGGCGTTCATAGCCTGCCCTTTTTCATCGGTGCGATCAAACCAGAACCCAATGAGCAAGAAGGAACACAAACCAACCCCTTCCCAACCGACAAATAACATGAGGTAATTGTTACCCGTCACCAAAATGAGCATGAAGAAGAGGAAGAGGTTGAGGTAGGTGAAGAAGCGGGAGAAATTAGGGTCGCCGTGCATATAACCGATGGCGTAGATGTGGATAAGTGAGCCAACACCAGTGACAACCAGCATCATCGTCACCGATAGGGTATCTACTTGCATGGCCCAGGGAATGGTGAAATCGGCCGATTCAATATGAAACCAATCAAATAGATGCACGATCTCAGCATGATGGCCATTGCCCTGTAAGGCGAAGAACATGATGACGGCGATAACGAAAGCGGCTAAGGCCATGGAAGTGCCAAACCAGCCAGACCATTTTTCGCCCGTGCGGCGATTGGCGTTGACGAAGCGACGGCCAACTAAGCCGTTAAACAGCACGCCGATAATCGGAAAAACTAAAAGTAGGGGAGCAAGTGCAAAAATACCCATAATTAATTACGAAATTACGTAATTACGTAATTACCCTTTCATCAAATTGATTTCATCAATATTGATGCTTTTCTTGGTACGGAAAATGGTCACAATTAGGGCTAGGCCGACGGCCACTTCGGCGGCGGCGACGGTGATGACAAAAAAGACCAAAACCTGCCCATCCAGATCACCTAATTGCCGTGAGAAGGCCACAAAAAGCAAATTAGCCGCATTGAGCATCATCTCAATAGACATGAAGATGACAATGGCATTGCGCCGCAGCAAAACACCCATTGCCCCCATCGAAAAGAGAATGATACTCAACCAAATGTAATGGTTGATGCTAACATCAAACATCTTCACCCCCTCTGGCTTTATTAAGAATAACCACCCCGATCATCGAGGCCAACAATAGAATACCCGTCAGCTCAAACGGCAAAATGTAACCGGAAAAAAGTCGTACCCCAAGAGCAGTAGGGCTTGTGTCAATGGTGCTTGAGGCAACGGCCGTTGCTACAGTGCCATCAAGAAAAACAATAGCAAAAGCCACAATCAAGATAGCCGCCAACACAATTGCTAAATTGCGCTGCCAACCGCCGCTGCCAGCCACCCCGCGCAATTTTTCCGCACCCAAGAGCATGATGACAAAAAGAAACAGCACCATAATTGCCCCGGCATACACCGTAATTTGTACCATAGCAATAAAGGGAGCGTTGAGCAGCACATACAGGGCGGCAATGGCGGCAAAGTTTAGCACCAAAAATAATGCACTGTGAATCGCATTATGCGTGGAAATCATTCCACCTGCCGCCACCACAGCTACCAGAGCAAAAAGCCAAAAAATTGGATTCTCCATATCCTTCTTCTCGTTATCGGTATTCCATAACCCGTTATCGGTGATCCGTCATTAGTTATCGGATTACCGTTTACCGTTTACAGATCACCGTTTAGCGGGGATTCTCCATATCGGGGATAGAACGGGTGAAGACGCCAGGTTCCACCTCTTGGGGGGTGGGTTGTCCATTCACCGGCACATCCACAATCAACATATCCTTCGTATAAATGGCACTGGCCCGATCATAGAAGCTGAGTTCATAGTTGTTTTCCAAGACAATGGCCTCGGTAGGGCAGGCATCTTCGCAAAAGCCACAGAAGATGCAGCGCAGCATGTTTATTTCATAAACGCGGGCATAGCGTTCGCCGGGTGAGTAGCGTTCATCATCACTGTTTTCAGCCGCTTCCACAAAAATCGCATCGGCAGGGCAGGCGGCCGCACAAAGGGAGCAGCCAATACATCTTTCTAGACCGTTGTCGTATCGCTTGAGTTCATGGCGGCCTTTGAAGCGGGTGCGGGTCGGCCGTTTGACATCAGGGTATTGAATCGTTACGGGAGGACGGATGATATGTTTGAGCGTGGTATAAAGCCCAGTAACAATTGCGGAAATGTCTTCAATCATACCTTTTCTCCAATATAAGAGCCGTGTTCTTTAGCCACCTAAAAATTGCCTAAGCCCGGTAACAATCGGTTCAAACACTCCTTCTTCAGCCAAGACCAGGAAAACGGCCGTTACCACAAAGTTCAACACCGCAATCGGCAACAGCACCTTCCAACCCAAACTCATCAGTTGATCATAACGGTAGCGGGGTAGCGAAGCCCGAATCCAAATCATCACAAAGAGGCTAATAGCAATCTTGCCAAACATATAGAGGAAACCAAGCGCGGGAATCTGGTCTACAAATGGCCCCCGATAACCACCAAAAAAGAAAACGGCCGCTATTGCGCTCAACGAAATCATCTTCATATACTCAGCCACAAAGAACGTGCCAAAACGCAAGCCAGCATACTCCACCGAATAACCCGCCGAAAGCTCCTGTTCCGCTTCCAACAAATCAAAGGGCGCCCGTTGCAACTCTGCCAAAATGCCGATGTAAAAAATAATAGCAGCGATGGGTTGTTGGAAAACAAACCACAAATTGCGTTGTGCGTCCACAATCGCCCCTAAATCCATCGGGTTGGGGGCATTGGTCATCATGATAGGAATAAGAACGATGATACCCAGTGACAACTCATAACTAATCATCTGAGCTGAGGCACGGACACCACCCAAAATGGCATACTTACTATTAGAGGCCCAACCCGCCAGCACGATGCCATAAACCGCAATCGACGTAATCGCCAAAATAAAAACAACACCGACATTAATGCCAGGGGCGATGGCAAAATATTCCCATTTAGGATCACCAAGTCCAGCAATTTTGCCAGCCCAGGGAATCACCGCCAGAATCACGACGGCGGGAATAATGGTCAACATTGGGGCCAGATTGTAGGTAATGGGATCAACCTTGTCGGGCATTGGATCTTCTTTGAAGAACATTTTTACAGCATCGGCCGCGGGCTGCATTACACCACCCAAAAAGCGGCGTTCACGGCCGTTTTTGCCACGTGGTAAGGGAATATAACCAGCCCGGTTAGGGCCCACTCGTCCCTGCAATCGCGCCAGAATGATACGCTCAAACAATGTTGTGTAGGCAAAGCCCGTAATGACCACAAAGGTCATAATAAACCCAACGATTAAGCCCCATAGAGCGATAGAACCAATTGACATAATAGTCCCTCTAATGACGTAACTACGTAATTAAGCATAAGTAGAATGTTTGTAAATCTCGGCAACGGCCGTTCCCGGCCAAAAAGCCACACCTTGCAGCAAAGCCAACCCTTGCGGCACACTGCCATTAATATGCACTGTTGCCAAAACCGTCTTGCCACTGGCCCCCACCGAAACCTTTTCACCTTCCTGCACCTGGGCCGCACCCGCATCCTCAACATGGAGTGTAACCGTCGGTTGCACCATACGCTGGGCCAAAATCGAAGAGTGATTTAGCAGCGTTCCCGGCGTGTAAAGCGCAGCTGCACGTATCATTTTTAGACCAACGGCCGTTTCTCCATCTGTCGTCGCCACCTCATACCGTTCCACACTGTCGCTTTCGGCCGTTACCGCCCACTGCTGACCTAACCCTTGCTTATTTTCATAAGCATTGCCACCATAATAAAGGTCTTCACCACCCACATCTGGCCACTGCTTCACGACTTGGGCCAATGCCCGGTAATTCATCCCCTTATACTGAGCCACAGCTTGAGCCAACTCATTAAAAACAAGGCTGGCAGCAAGAGCTGGTTTGCCTAAACCGACCCGCTCACCCACCTGCGCCAAGATTTGCCAATCAGCCCGACTCTCGCCAATGGGCTGGATGGCGGGATAATAACGCTGTACCCGACGTTCACCATTGGTGAACGTACCCTCTCGCTCAGCCCAACTTTGAGCTGGCAAGACAACATCGGCCAATTCGGCCGTTTGCGTCATAAACAGTTCCTGCACCGCCAAAAATTCTAATTGGCCTCGTCCGCTCATTAGGCCATCACCCACAGGATCAGCCCCTAATAAATAAAGAGCTTTGACATCGCCATTGCTACTGCCAACATACACAGCCTCGGCCGTTAATCCAGGGCTTTCCACTGCTTCATAACCGGGCCCAAGCGCAGGATGAATACCTATATCCCACGCCCCCTGAGTATTATTGTGCGGCCACACCGGGATGAGGCCATTATTCACGCGTCCGGCATGACCCTCATCCGTCTTCACCAACAACAAATTAGCCAATGACTTAGCCACAGCCTCCGTTTCGCTGTAAGTCAAGCCCTCATAACCATAGAAAATGACAAGGTTATTTGCGCTTACAAGTACATCAGCCGCCGCTGCTAGAGCATCTTCGGCCCCTGTATCCACTTGCCCCAATTGGGCTAACTCCTGGGCCGTCTGCACCCCTTGTCCCGGTTCATAATAGATCGCGTGCGTGGCAAATTTATCCAATCGTGTCGGGCGCACGTTGGCCACTACCAAGAGTGCCCCACGCTCGGCTGCCTGCTTCACCCGCAGCCACCAAACAGGAGACTCCTCATGTAAATCGCTGGCAATGACCAAAATGGCGTCACCCTGGCCCAACTCTTTCAAATTGCTACCACTGGTAATGCCCACTTGGGCAGTTACATCACCGCCTGCCAAACGACGCTGAACTAAATCAACATTAGGGCTGCTCAAACCTTTACGGAACAGCTTTTGGAAGAGGAATAAATCTTCATTACTGAGGCGATCACCACTGAGACCAGCAACGGCCGTTTGATACTTTTGCAACGACCCTGCTACCAAATCCAAAGCCTCATCCCAACTCGCCTCCACTAACTTCCCATTTTTCCGCACCAATGGCGTCTTTAAGCGTTCTGGCGCATCGGCAAAATGATGCACAAAGCGATCCCGATCAGAAATCCAAACCTCATTCACCCACTCATTTTGGCGCGGCATAATGCGCTTAATCACGTTGCGCCCCCCAGCAATAGCCTCCCGCCGCGTGCTAAAGGTCATATTCGGCCCAGCCGGATCATGAGGCGAAATAGTAGCCACAGGGGTTAACTCCCAAGGACGCGCACCAAAACGGAAATCGGCCGTTGTCAAAGCCCCCACGGGACAAATATCCGTCGTATTGCCACTAAAATGGCTGTCAAAACCCGGTTCCGACATCGTGACAATTTCCAAACTGCGTCCCCGATTATGGAACTGCAACACTGGATCATCCACAATTTCATCTTGGAAACGCACACAACGCGCACATTGAATACACCGCTCCCGGTCCAGGTAAATTAACTCACCTAGGGGCACATGCTTGTCCAACTGAAGCTTCTGCGTAAACAGCATCCGGCTGGTGCCCTTGCCATGTGCCATCGTCAAATTCTGCAAAGGACACTCGCCGCCCTTATCACAAATTGGGCAATCCAAAGGATGGCTGCTCAAAAGAAATTCAATCACAGACTCACGCGCCTCATCCACAGGCTCTGTAGCCGTCCGTACTACCATCCTCTCAGAAACCTGCACCGTACAAGCTGTTTGCAAACCACGCCCAAAGTTCAATTTAGGACTGCCATCTTCCTCTAAAATCGGTTCGCCCGTAGCTCGATCTCGCATGGGCACACCCACCTCCACCAGACACATACGGCACATACCTACCGGAGCCATCTTGGGATGGTAGCAAAAAACGGGAATATCATTCTCAATGCGCTTGGCCGCATCCACTATCAACGTTCCCTTAGGAACACTTACTTCTACGCCATCAACTGTCAGTGTGATGAGATCACTCATACTTGTATCCAGTAATCAGTATTCGATCAGCAGTAATCAGTTTCAATTTACTGATTACTAATTGCCGTTCACCTTCGCTGTAAATTCATCCGCAAAATGACGGTATGTACCTGCCACCGGGCTAATAGCAAAATCACCTAAGGCGCACAACGTGCGGCCACCAATTTGGCTAGCAACACTCCGCAACGTTTGCACATCCTCTGCTGTGCCCTCGCCACTATTAATGCGCGTGAGCAGTTTATCAATCCAATAGGTTCCTTCACGGCAAGGGGTGCATTTACCACAAGATTCATGTTTGAAAAAGTGGGCCAACTTCATCGCCATCCACACCATGTCCACCGTTTCATCCATCACCACCACTGAACCGGATCCCATATCGGAGCCAAAGGGTTTGAGGCCTTCATAGGTAATAGGGGCTTCCAACGCTTCCTCAACAATCAGTGGCCCAGAACCACCCACAGGCAGCAGGGCCTTAAATTTCTTATCGCCAGGGATACCACCTCCATACGCTTCGCCATAAACCAGTTCGCGGTAGGTGATGGCACCCATTTCAATCTCGTATACACCTGGATTATTAATATGCCCACTTAGACACATCAACTTGGGGCCAGTGCTTTGCGGTGTACCAATGCTAGTGTACCAATCCGCACCATTGACAATGATGGGCGGTACATTGGCCAAGGTTTCAGTGTTATTGACCACTGTGGGTTTGGCATATAGCCCTTCAATTGCCGGAAAGGGGGGTTTTGACCAAGGTTGCCCTAACTCTCCCTCTAATGATTTAATGAGAGCTGTCTCTTCACCGCAAATATAGGCCCCTGCTCCATAGTAGGTATAAAAATCACAATTAAAGTCTGAATCAAGGATGTTTTCGCCAATTAAATTGGCCTCACGGCACTCTAGCAAAGCTTCTTCAAAAGCATAGCCAGCATCCATAAACTCGCCACGACAGTAGTTGAAGATCAATTCGGCCCCAATTGCATAAGCTGCTATCAAAGCCCCCTCAATAACTTGATGGGGATTTTTCTCGATCAGCACCCGATCTTTGAAGGTGCCCATCTCAGATTCATCGGTATTGATGAGGACATATTTGTCGCCTGGTGCTTTGGGAATAAAGCTCCATTTAAGACCAGTGGGGAAGCCTGCCCCGCCTCGCCCCCGCAGATTGGAAGCTTTTACAACGTCAATGATTTCAGAGGGCTGCATACTTAAGGCTTTCTTCAAACCCTCATAGCCACCATTGGCCTGATACACATCTAGCTTATGAATATCAGGAATGTCTCGATGTCGGAATAAAATATGAGCCATTCGCTTCCTCAATTATGCCTGTTTGGCATACCCGTTAATTTGTTCGACAACGGCCGTTTCCCCACCCTCAGCCGCCTCTTTCCGCAACTCAGCCAGCAGCGCATCAAACTTGGTTGCGTCCAAATCCTCATGGAACTTCAAATTACATTGCAACATGGGTGCTCGATCACAAGCCGCTAGGCACATCACCGTTTTAATCGTAAACATGCCATCTTCCGTCGTCTCATCCACCCCAACACCCAATCTATCGCAGGCCATCTGTACAAACTGCTCTGCTCCACGCAAACAGCAAGCTAGATCATCACAAATCTCCAACACATACTTGCCCACTTGCTCTTCATAAAAGAGCGAATAGAAACCAGCCAAAGACAACACATGTGTTGGGTCTAAATCCAAAATATCCGCCACCTCACGCATGGCATCACGGCTCATATAGCCATAGGCGTGTTGGGCAAGGTGCATGAGAGGCAAAACGGCCGATTTCTTGCTCGGATACCGTTTCAACAACCCCTCAATTTCTGCTGCGTATTTTTCTCTAATCATTAGCGATCAATCTCCCCCAACACAATATCTACCGAACCAATAATCGCCACCAGATCAGCCACAAAACCCTTCTTGCCCATAAGCGGCAACGAGGCTAGATGCACATAAGACGGTGTGCGGAAATGCGCCCGCGCTGGCTTCGGCCCACCATCGCCCCGCAAATAACAGGCAAACTCACCCCGTGGCGACTCTACACTATGATAGACAAACCCTTCCGGCGCACTAAAGCCTTCCGTCCACAGCTTGAAATGATGAATAACCGCTTCCATACTGCGACCTAACTCAGCCCGGGGCGGCGGCACAATCTTGCGATCATCAATATTCACCGGGCCTGAAGGCAATGTATCCAAAGCCTGCTGAATAATCCGCAAGCTCTCGTACATCTCCCGCATCCGACAGCGATAGCGGGCATACACATCGCCTTCCGTTTCCACCGGCACATCAAACTCATAATCGGTATAGTTCAAATAGGGTTGCGCCTTGCGAATATCCCAATCCACCCCAGAACCACGCAAACTCGGTCCTGTCATGCCCCAAGCCACTGCATCTTCCGCCGAAACCACACCTACCTCTCGGGTACGCTGATTCCAAATAGGATTGTTTTTTAGCAGGGCTTCATAATCAGCGATCTTGGCTGGGAAAAAGTCCAGGAAGTGACGAACAGCCGGTTCAAATTCCTCCGGCACATCCCGCCACATGCCACCGGGTCGAAAAAAGCTCACCATCAGCCGTTGTCCACCAACCATCTCATAAATATCTAGCAGATACTCCCGTTCACGGAAACAGTAAAGAAAGACCGACATCGCCGCCAAATCCAGGGCATGGGTCCCCAGCCAGACAAGATGGCTAGAAATACGGGATAGCTCCGCCAAAATGACCCGTATAGCTTTGGCACGGGGTGTAACCTCAACGCCCAACAGCTTCTCCACAGCCATGATATAGCCCAAATTGTTCGACCAGGGCGAGAGGTAATCAAGCCGATCCGTCATCACCAAGGCTTTAGTGTACGTTTTCGACTCCATGCTTTTTTCCACACCCGTGTGCAAAAAGCCAATATCGGGAGCCAAATTGACTACATTTTCGCCAGCCAGTTCTACCAACAAACGCAACACTCCATGCGTACTGGGATGCTGTGGCCCCATACTGAGGAGCATATTCTCTTCAGCATCCTCAATCTCCATGCCTGTACCCAGCTTGGCCCGCAGTTCCTCAACGGTAAGCTCTTGAATGGTATCGCTTGTCGTTAGTGTCATAATTATCTAACGGTGCAATTACGTTATCACGTAATTACGCAATTAATCTTTAGCGTAAGGTTTCTTAGCGTCAATCTCCTCATAATTAAAGGAGAACTGTACTTCTTCATAACCCAATGGGTAATCTTTACGCAAGGGATGCCCTTGCCAATCTTCGGGCAAAAAGAGGCGGCGCAAAGAATGATTGCCCTTGATACGCACCCCCATCAAATCCCATACTTCCATCTCCAACCACGTCGCCACAGCCCATATATCCCCGACAGTTTCTGGCCCATCGTTAGGGTCTTCCACCCGCACTCGCAAGCGCAGACGATGCTTATAGGGAATTGAGTAGAGATGGTAATTTACAGCAAAGCGGGGGAATTCGGGAAGTAAATCATCTGCACAGATGTCAGAGATGAAATTGTATTGTAAATCTTCGTCATCGCGCAAGAATTGGCAAATGGCTTTGATTTTGTTTTTTTGGATGAAGAGGGTGCGTTCATCACGAAAATCATAAATCTCTTCAATAGCCTCAGGAAAGACGCCACTTATTTTCTGGGCAACAAATTCGTGGCGATCCATTAGGCCCAATCCTTTATGCGCTCACCACGCACTTTTTCATGCAGGGTCATGATGCCATCAATAAGGGCCTCGGGGCGGGGCGGACAGCCAGCCACATACACATCTACAGGCACGATTTCGTCTACCCCCTGCACAATAGCATAGTTGTTGAATATACCGCCGCAAGAAGCACAATCGCCCATAGCAATGACCCACTTGGGAGCCGGCATTTGATCATATAGGCGGCGCACAACGGGAGCCATCTTGCGAGAGACACGCCCGGCCACAATCATGAGATCAGATTGGCGCGGAGACGGCCGATTCAGTTCCATGCCAAAACGTGAGGCATCATAATGGGCGGCCTGAGTGGCCATCATCTCAATGGCGCAGCACGCTAGACCAAATAAAATAGGCCACATCGCATAGGTGCGGCCCCAGTTCACCAAATCTTCCAAGCGATAGGTGACAACCCCCATATCGCCTAATTTTTCTTCTAATCCCATTCTAACATTCCTTTCTTCCACACCCAGGCATCCCCCAGGATAAAGAAAACCATGAATATAAGCATCGCCACTAAGCCATAAATGCCCAACTGACGGAAAGAGACCGCCCAGGGCACAAGGAGAATTATGTCCACATCAAACAGTATAAAAAGCACGGCAATACGGTAAAACTTTACAGGTAATCGCCGTTGCGCTTCGCCTACAGCAACAATACCAGATTCATAGGGATCGAGGCGTAACTTTTCCGGTCTTTTTGGACCTAACGAGATAGAAATAACGGGCAAAGCGATGGCGACGATGAGCGCTACCCCAATCAAAACAGCAATCGGCAAATAATCAATTAAAACTTGTTCCATAACTTGTAGACATCACTCGGAGGTGGTTTGGATTTTCCGTATCCTTTATACCCGTTCGGATTCTGTGCATTTTATCACAAGCAATATGGGGCGGCAAAGAAAAACGGATTCCGCACTTGAGGGCAGAATCCGTCGATTGAATTAAGAATAGAGATTAGAGATTGAAGGTCAGTTCACCCCCCCATTCGATTAACTTAAATAGTCACGCAGAGCTTTGCTGCGGCTAGGGTGGCGTAATTTTCTTAGTGCTTTGGCTTCGATTTGACGGATACGTTCACGGGTGACGCCGAAGGTTCTACCTACCTCTTCGAGAGTATGATCACGGCCATCATTCAAGCCAAAACGCATCTCCAGCACTTCCCGCTCACGTTCATTCAAGAAACCCAACACACCACGTATTTGCTCCCGCAGCAGTTCTTTGGAGGCTGCGTCATCCGGCTCAACCACACTAGGGTCTTCGATGAAATCACCTAGCTCCGTGGAATCTTCACCAGTGCCAACTGGCGATTCTAGTGACATCGGATCCATGGAGATACGGAGAATGTCTCTGATTTTGCCTACGGCCAAGCGCCACTTACGCTTGAGTACGGGATCAATTGGTTGATCATTATCTAAGGCTTTCTTGATCTGGGCCGTTTCTTCAGGCGTCATAAAATCTAATTCTAGGGCCAGCTCTTCTACACTCGGCTCATGCCCTAATTTCTGCACAAGTTCACGCTGTATCCGCACAATTTTATTGATGGTCTCATACATATGCACAGGAATGCGTATGGTACGAGCCTGATCGGCGATGGCTCGACTCACAGCTTGGCGAATCCACCAAGTAGCATATGTGCTAAATTTGAAGCCTTTGGTATGGTCAAATTTTTCGACGGCACGTAGCAGGCCCACATTCCCTTCTTGCACTAAGTCTAAAAGATGAATACCGCGGCCCATGTATCGCTTGGCTACGCTGACAACCAAACGCAGGTTAGCACGGGTCAGATTGACTTTGGC
This sequence comes from Promineifilaceae bacterium (SeqCode), assembly GCA_965223555.1. Taxonomy (GTDB): domain Bacteria; phylum Chloroflexota; class Anaerolineae; order Promineifilales; family Promineifilaceae; genus CBDCWU01. The sequence continues at coordinate 4,953 of CBDCWU010000004.1, read as the reverse complement.
TTCTTCAGCCAGATGGTAGACCATGAACTCATTGTATTTGAGAGCAATTTCATCCTCTTCCATCCAGGCGCGGAAGATGTCAAGATTGGGCAGTTTGTCACTGCTGGCTATAAAGTCAGCCAGATGACGCGAGAGACCATCGGGCAAGAGATAGAGGGCTGTATAGACCACAAACATACTTTGGGCCAGATCGTTCCATGCAGCATCTTGTCCCCAATTGCCATCATTGAGGTATTGACGCAAGTAGGAATTGTCACCTTCTTGCCAGCTTTTGCGGAGCAAGCGTGCCTCAGCAATGAGAGGCTCCAAGATTGGCATTTCTAAGTCAATGACAGTAGCAGCATCTTCAACACTTTGCCAATGTTCGAGGAGAGATTCATAATTTGCCAGCATGGCCTGTGATTGACTGTCATCCCCATTATCGGAATCATCACCTTTTGTCAGTTCATCTAGAACGGAAGCGGCCGTTAATTGGGTGGACAATCTGATTTCCTGAGCAGCCGACAATAAGGGAACCTGGCCAATTTCCTTCAGATAAGTATGAACTGGATCGTCTTCAACAGTGGCCCCACTGTAGTAACTCTCTGTGTTACTCGTAGTCTCATCTTCTGCAGAAAGGCTCAAGACATTAGCAGCTAGGTCTTCAAAGCTTGCTATATTATCATTTTCATCTGAGGAGACAATGCGAATATCTAAGCTTTGCAGCCGTGCGTAGAGCAAGTCGGCCTGATCTTGATCGGCCGTTGCCAGGATCATTTCAATATCAGATTTATCAATCTCACGGGAACGACGTGCTTTTTTTACGATAGCTTCAATATCAACTACGCTTCCGCTCTCGTCGTCTAAGATATCTTCTGGGTCAAATTCTTCTGTCATGTTTGCGCTGTTCGGCTTTTGAAAAGATTCAAAAGTCTTTAATCGCTATCATCGTCTCAGCGGCCCGATTCAGGCTTTGAATCACCAAATGGGATTCACGGATCTGCTGACTGTATAAATCAGCTAATTCAGGCTGGTCATTTCGGTTTGTTTCACGGAACAACAATTGTAGTTCTGCTAAATGACGCTTTACCTTTTCTAGTCGCCAATGAAGGATAGATAACGCTAATTTCTCTGGTAGACGGCCTAACTCTGATTCAGGTGTTGGGGATGTTTGCTGCAAATATTGCACCCGACTCAGGAGAATATCATCGTCTAAACTATCGCACATTTCCGCTATTGTGACAATGTTTCCCTGTTCCACTTGTCTAGCCATTCGCTTGAACAATTCTCGATCTTCCGATGCAGAGAAATCTACTTCGGTGACAATTGGTTGCTGACACTGGGCCAACTTTAAGTTTATCTGTTTTATAATTTGCGGATAGTAGAGACATTCTCGTAGGTAATTTATTTGGCGCATATCAGCCACACGGCCGTTTGCCCCATTCTTTTTTGTTCCGGCTGTCTGCGTTGCAGTCGGGCGGGGTCTTTTGGCAGATAGTGGCATTTGGCGCAAGGCTATGGCTTCATTTACAAAATGAATATTATATTGTTTCAAGCAAATATTTTATATCTTAAAGGAAAATCTGACTGGCAACATGTCATCCTATTTAGACATGTTTAAATAGAGTTGTAAGATTTCTTTTCAGTTATTGGTAACAAAAAAACCAAAATAACTGGATTTTGGATATCAAGTAATCAGGGTTTTACATCTGCAGACTCTCATCCCTGTGGAACTGCATTATAGCAACTCTTCGAGGGGCAGGTTTGCATTTAATTTGCCAGTGAAATAAGCATTTATTTTAATAAATTAACTTAAATCTATCAGTGAATCCATTATTATTTATTTTGAATGAATGCTACTCATGTCACTTAAACAAATTTATTCCTTTTCACATGTTTCAGGTACTGACTTCTTTGTAAAGTCGTCAGAGTACTTCACTGTTGGAAGACTAAAAACAACAACCTTTAACCTTTTAGATATTCCATATAATGATTCACATCCACAGAGAAGTACCAATTAGTTCCTTGATAAGATTTTCAGTTTTACATGCTTTGAGTTTTGAATATTCACATCTGTAAAATGTTTCTCAAATGTAAAATGTTTCTCAAATATTTTTATAGAAAATATTTGTATTCATGAATGGAGATTTATATGGCCAGAATATTGCCTAACTCTGGGCCACAGTAGTTTGGAAGTGTATAACTTTTTGACAGAACCCTTCCTGCAAAAATTGACTCTCTTAATTGAAATTTTTGGTACATTCAAATTAAAAAAATTAATAAATAGTTGGGCAAGTGTACAAGTTTTTGATGGAAACTTGTCTGCAAAAATTTACACCTTTAATTATAATTTTTAGGTCTGTCAAAATCAAAAACTGATATAGAATTATAGAAGTGCATGTTTAAATATTTGTTGGGTTAGCATTCATCACTCTATATTTTTTACATTTCAGCTGTTCTGAACATGCTCTGCAACTTTGGTGTTACTTCTAGGGAATAAAACTTCAAAGGGAACAGTTACAGAGGGTGGAAAAGAAAAAAGAACAAGGAGACCTGTGACATGATCTTATTCTGATTGACTTTGGACCTAATTCCAAGTTTTCTACATGTTAACATGGAATTCCATGTTTTCTACATGTTAACATGGTCATAACAGACCTTTATAATACAGTACTGGTCACATATTTTGGTCATTTTAAAATTGGTTATGTTTAAACACAGTTCTCTAAACTATTAAATTTTATTGCAAGTTACAAACTTCTACATTTTCCTTGAAAAAATTTAATTTCATATTTTTAAACAGTATTATCAAATAAGAATTTAATAATTTTTGTATTGTTTATAACATTATAATTATAACATTGTTTATAACAATTTGGCTCAGTAGTGACAAGGATGAATATGATTTCTGGTTTTATTTAAAAAAATATGATTTCTGGTTTTATTAAAAAATATAATATAGATAGTAAATCTTCTTATCTAAAAGGGTTACTATTTATAGGTTGTTATTATTTACAGAATTTTTAATTGTTACCTGTTAACATGTGAGCCGTTTCTTCTGGTCTTTTGTTATTGCTGTGGTTTTTAAAGACCTATTGGTGTTAAATTCATGTAATAAAATATTTATGAATAGAATCATTTTTGGGTTATTTATCATGTTTGCTAAAGAAGTTCATTTGTGGGTGTTTTGATATCTTTTTTATATTTTATGAGAATCTGAGGTCTTCGCATCTGTATCATAATCATATTTCAATGAAATTATTCGACCGGTGGGAGAAATATTGTTTTTGGTTCTGTCGCCGTCTGTGTGATTCCTTGTGAACACGATAACTTTTGAGGTGTTTTGAATTTTATCCTCAAACTTGAACCATGTATTGATCACATAAAGACCTCGGACAAGTTCAAAAACTGGTGACCTTGACCTTGATCTTCAAGGTCAAATTGGCCTTGAAACCTCCAAAATTGTGGTTTTAATTTTTTTTAAAATTTAACCATTTAGAATTGTACCTTCAAACTTGAACTATTTATTGATCCTCTAAATGTCACGCATGATTTTGAAAATTGGTGACCTTGACCTTGATCTTCAAGATCAAATTGGGCTTCAAACTTCAAAATTTTTAGTTTGACTGTTAAACATTGAACCACTTCAAATTTTACATTCTAACTTGAACTGTTTATCAAGAATCTAAATGTGGCAGACGGGTTTGAAGACTGGTGACCTTGACCTTCAAGGTAAAATTGGCCTTGAAACTAAAGAATTTTGTGTGATTCCTTGTGAATGCAACAACTTTTGAACTGTGGGAATTTTACCTTTAAACTGGAGCTGTGTATTGATCATCTAAAGGTCTTGGACTATTCTAAAAACTTGTGACTTGTGACCTTGACCTTAGAGGTCAAATTGGCCTTAAAAATTTTGTGTAATTCCTTGTGAATGCAACAACTTTTGAACAATTAATAATGTTAGCTTCAGACTTGAGATGTGTATTGAACATCTAAAGGTCAGTAATTATTTCAAAATCTGGTGACCTTGACCTTCAAGCTCAAATTGACCTTTAAACTTGCAAAATATTAGTTTGGAAATTTTAAATTGACCAATTTGTAATTTTACCTTTACACACAAACTGTTCATTGATCATCTAAAGATTTTGGACATGTTTGAAACTAGTGAACTTGACCTTGACCTTCAAGGTCAAATTTGTCATGAAAGTTTAAATGTTTGTGTAATTCCCTGTGAATGTGATTACTTTTGAACCATTTTTGAATTTACCCTTCAAACTTGAACTCTGTTTTGATCATCAACATCATACAAGTCGCAGATGAATTTGAAACTAGCGCCCTTGAGCTTGACCATCCAGATCAAATTGGCCTTCAAACTGTACCTTCAAACTTGAACTATTTATTGATCCTCTAAATGTCACGCATGATTTTGAAAATTGGTGACCTTGACCTTGATCTTCAAGATCAAATTGGGCTTCAAACTTCAAAATTTTTAGTTTGACTGTTAAACATTGAACCACTTCAAATTTTACATTCTAACTTGAACTGTTTATCAAGAATCTAAATGTGGCAGACGGGTTTGAAGACTGGTGACCTTGACCTTCAAGGTAAAATTGGCCTTGAAACTAAAGAATTTTGTGTGATTCCTTGTGAATGCAACAACTTTTGAACTGTGGGAATTTTACCTTTAAACTGGAGCTGTGTATTGATCATCTAAAGGTCTTGGACTATTCTAAAAACTTGTGACTTGTGACCTTGACCTTAGAGGTCAAATTGGCCTTAAAAATTTTGTGTAATTCCTTGTGAATGCAACAACTTTTGAACAATTAATAATGTTAGCTTCAGACTTGAGATGTGTATTGAACATCTAAAGGTCAGTAATTATTTCAAAATCTGGTGACCTTGACCTTCAAGCTCAAATTGACCTTTAAATAAACTTGCAAAATATTAGTTTGGAAATTTTAAATTGACCAATTT
>CBDCWU010000003.1:0-389528 GCA_965223555.1 Promineifilaceae bacterium (SeqCode) | reverse complement strand
GGTATAAATAAACGTCATGGATTATCAGCGGGAAAATGAGCAACTAAAGCAAAGAATACAAGAACTAGAAGCCGCCTTGCAAGCCGCTCAGCAGCAAATTGCGGAACTTACGTCATTGCTCAAGCAAAACAGTCGTAATTCCCACTGGCCATCCAGTCGAGACAAGAGCCGGCAGAAAAAGAAAAGAACCAAAAGCTTGCGTCGCAAAAGTGACAAAAGGCCTGGTGGACAAAAAGGGCATCCCGGTCATACACTCAAAATGAGCACGATGCCGGATGCAGTCAGGATACATCGTCCCGACACTTGCCAGCATTGCCAACTACCATTTACCGCTGAGCAACAGGCTGCGGCTATCGACAAACGACAAGTTTATGATTTGCCGCCCCTGGACATCGTTGTGACGGAACATCAAGCGGAAACGCTCTGCTGTCCCCATTGTCGGCAACTAAGTCAGAGCTCATTCCCCCAGGATGTGATTGCCCCGGTGCAATACGGGCCACGCATCCAGCAGTTGGCTGTGTATCTCAAAGCGGAGCAATTCATTCCCTTCGAGCGGAGCCGACGCTTTTTTGCCGACCTGTTTGGCCTCAAGCTCTCGCCGGGCACCTTGCAGAATATCATCCAGCGCACGGCACGACAGTTGCACCCCATCATCGACCAAGTCAAAGTCGCACTGACGGCGGGTCACATCCTGCATTGTGATGAGAGTGGATTCTACATCAACGGACAACGCCATTGGCTGCATGTGGCCGCCACTGACCAGTTGACATGCTACTATCCGCATCGCAACCGGGGTAGCAAAGCGACCAAAGCAATGGCGATTCTCCCCAATTTCGAGGGGCGAGCCATTCATGATTTCTGGTCAGCCTACTATCAACATAAACAATGTCAGCATGGTCTATGCAATGTGCATCATCTGCGTGATTTGACCGCCATTGCTGACAATCACAAACAGCCCTGGGCCAATCGCATGAAGTGGTTGTTGCTTAGTATCAAACAGGTCGTTGACCAGGCTCGGTTGGCGGGAGAAACGGCATTGCCACCGCTGAAAGTTGCCCAGATTGAACGCCTCTATGACCGTCAGGTCGCTATCGCCTTGCAAGCCAATCCACCGCCACCTGAAGGATGGCCTAAAGGGAAACGGGGTCGGCCAAGAAAGACGAAACCACGTAACTTTGCTGAGCGATTGGGCAAACATCGCCACGAAGTGTTGGCTTTTGTCTACGATTTTAAGGTGCCATTTGATAACAATCTGGCTGAACGAGATATTCGCATGCTCAAGGTTCAGCAGAAAATATCCGGTTGTTTTCGTAGCATGCATGGTGCCCAGGATTTTTGCACCATTCGCAGCTACCTTTCGACCATGCGTAAACAGGGCGTTCGTGTGTGGTTCGCTTTAGGTTCTTTGTTTTCTGGCGATATTCTCATGCCAGACCTGACCCCTGTATAGTCACTAATAATCAGCTTTTAAGGTGCTGTAGCGACGGTCTTTTGGGTGGGCTTAATGAGCAGGATGATAGCGAGCAGGCCAGCGATGACGTAAATGATAGCCGCACCGCCCATGAGGACAGTGCCTCCAAGTTGGTCGGCCAGGGCACCGCCGAGACCGCTGCCGATGAGCATGAGTAAGGTGATGGTGGTGCCAAAAGCACCAAAGACGCGACCACGAAAGGCATCTTCTGTTTCTTGCTGTAACAAAGTTTGTACGCTGACAAAGGAGACTATGGCCGGGATACCGACAATAAGCAGTGCGGGCAAAACGATGGCGAGGGTGGGGAAGCTGATGGTGATGAAGATGATAATACCACTAATGATGAAGCCGCTGCTAATGAGCTGAGCTGGTGCCCATTTGCGGCCAAATTGGGCTAGTAGGAGTCCGCCTATGAGTCCGCCTATGCCTCGGGCTGTCATCATCCAGCCAAATTCGACAGAGCTTAACCCCATTGTATCCTGAACAAAGACGACCAAAATAGCACTGATGATGGCATCACCCAGCAGGGCAATGCCGACGACGGCGAAAAGGCTGGCGAGGATGCGGTGGTGGCGCACGAGTCGCAAACCGGCGATCCATTCACGCCAAACTTGGCTCCAGCTACTGCCTTCACGGGCAGTCTCGGTTGCGGGAGCAGGCTTCGTGATATTCCGGGGGGCGTTGACGAGTAGGATGAGGCTGGCGGCAATGAGATAGGAAGCAGCATCTAGCAAAATGACACTGGTGAGACCGACTAGGCCGAGAAGGGTTCCGCCAATGGCAGGGCCAATGAGCCGGGCTAGGTTGTCGTTCATGGAGTTGAGTGAGTTGGCGGCGAGAAGGTGTTCTTCATCAACGAGGGAGGGGAGCAGGGCATTTTCAGCAGGGCTGAAGAATTGAGCTAGGCTGGCTTCAATGAAGGCTACGACGTAGATGAGCCAAATGGTGTCGGGGGTTTGGGCCAGGAGCAGCACCAAGATGACGGCCGTTTGCATGAGGTTGGTGATAACCATTGTTCGTTTGCGATCCCAGCGGTCTACGAAGACGCCGGCGACGGAGCCAAAGATGACGCCGGGGGCGATGTAGGCCATGAGCCAGGCGCCGGTGGCAAAGGCGGAGCTAGTGACAGCGTAGATGTGGAAGGGTATGGCGGCGATGAGTATCCAGTTCCCGATGAGGGAGATGAGACCGCCGGTCCATAGGAGGGCGAAATTTCTCTGTTTAAGGGTTTGAAGCATGATAATTTTCCTTTTGTGTGGAGGTGCAAGGCACTGCCAGTAGGGTGTTGATGGGTGTGGTCTGAGGGGCAGTGCCACCGCCTGAGTTGTTTATTAGGCTAGCAGGGCGGCTAAAGTTATTAAGAAGCCAACGGTGTTCAGGAGACAATGGGCGATGATGGGGATGATGACATTGCCTTTGCGAGCAGCGATGCCTAAGGGAATGGTGCCCAAGGCGCGGGAAATGATGCCCCAAGGGGACCAAAAGTGGTAGAGGGCGAAGAGGAAGCTGTTGATGAGGTAGGCCCAACGGCCGTATTGGGCTAGGCGTGGCAATAAATAGCCGCGAAAGTAAAGTTCTTCGACGGCAGGGCCGAGCAGATTGGCAAACAGCATGACGAGAATGACGCCGACAGTGAGAACGGCCGTTGATCCTTGGGTGAGGCTACTATAATCGGGCATGAGCCAGGCGGGCCACCAGCTAAATACCTGTTCTAAGAGGATGCTATCTATAGCACCCAAGGGGATAAAGAAGACAAGCATACCAGCCAGGGTGAGTGCTGAATAGAGGATGTATTGTCCTAGGGAAAGCGGTTGGTGATCGGGGAGGATGCCTTTGAGGGTGTAACGGCCGTTTCGCTGTTTGCCTTTGTATAGAAGGTAGCCTAGCTCGATGGGGATGAGGGCGAGGGGAACTGTGAAGAGCATAGGCAGGAGTGAGGGCAGGGCAAACGGCCGTAACAGTTGGGCTAAGATAATGTAAGTGAGCACAATGGCTAAGCCGGGTAATAAATGCAAAGCGATTGCTTTACCCAAACTAAGTTGGTCATCGTCTACCCCAGTTAAATCGTAGGTTGGAGAAAGTGAGTAATCTGTCATCGTAAAACCTCCTGCGAATGTTCGCAAATCAAATTCTGTGTGGATGATGACAGTATAAAAGGAAGGGGGGTGAGGTGTCGTCACCGCTAGGGGTGAGATGGGGGGTGATTTAGGGGAGCGGGTGATGGGTATTGGAGGTGGGGCGAGAGGGTGCGGGGGACGGTCGTCTGTTTGGATGGGGTTGTGATGCGCCCTCCCACACCTCCCGTCCTATCCTGTTGGCCTCTTTATAAACGTCCTTGCCCGTACAGGGCCATTAGGATGCCGATGCCAGTAAGGATGAGATACCAGACGACGACTTTGATGATGCGATTGCGTATCAGGCGACGACGTTCTGGGGTGGGGAGATAGGCGACGTCAGCTAGATGGGTGATGTGGCGGGGACAGAAACGGCCGTTTTCCCATAAAAGTAGCTCCAGTTCATTCCCTACTTGCCAATCAGGTGTGCCCATATAGCCGAGATTAGCCACCATTTCTGTCCCTAAATCTGTGGGTATTTGTAAGCGGAGCCGATAGCCTGAGTAAGCTGTTTGCTGTTTGTCTAAAATACGGCCCTGTACTGAGTGTAATGGCTCATCTAGCCAGCTACGCACGACTCGCTTGCGCCGTAACAGCCAAATGCCAGCCCCAACTAGGACGAGGATGGGCATAAAAATAGCGACTATTTCTTCTGATGTATCAAATAAAGCTGGTACGAAACCGCGCCGCAGCATTATAAAAAGTATCAAAAGCAGCATGAAGCCGCCAAGGCCGATGAGAAACCAGCCGCCAGCCCTGGCCCGGGCGGAAAGCCAATGGGCTAAGGTATCTTTTTCTGAAGAGGTGAGATAGACTGCGATCATAGTGGAAAGAATCTACAGCAAATTCAGGTCGCGGGCGCGGGCGATGGCCTGGGTGCGACTATTGACGCTGAGTTTGCTATAGAGGTTTTTGAGATGGGTACGAACAGTATTTTTGGAGATGAATAGCTTTTCTTCAATGGCCTTGTTGGAGAGGCCAGCAGCAAGGCAGGTGAGGATTTCTTGCTCACGGTCTGTCAGGGGATCGGGAGAAGGCGAGTGGGATGTGGGGGGCGAGGAAGGGGTGAAAGCGTTTTGGAGATGTTGTAGGTAGTGGGGGTGGGTGGGGGGCAGTTGGGCGAGTAATGTTTGTATGGCGGGGCCTCTTTCGACGAAGGGGTGAATGATATGGCTGGGCTGGGCCAGGTTGACGGCCGTTTGCAAACACGCTAATGCCGTATCTAAATCTCCTTGCTGCTCATAGAGTAAGGTCATCCAGGTCAATAATTCGATGGCATCAAAATTGTACTCATGCTGACGCAGGAGAGCGAGAAGCTGCTGAGCCAATTGAGTGAGGGGGGATAGCTGATGTTTGTCACCAGTGTGACGGCTGTGGCTGATATGGATGGCGATGAACAGTTTGTATTGGTTGTGAAGATGGAAAGCGGGTTTGTCGTGAATGGTTAGACCGGAATTGTTGGCCCACTGAACGGCCGTTTCCAATTGCCCTGCCTTCAAATGGAACAAAGCATTAAGCACCTCACTAATCTCAATGATCTCTGACATTTGGCTGCGTTGAGCGAATTGTTGGAATTGGGCCATGACGTCCAGGGCTTGTTGCGCGTCACCATGCCAACAAGCCAACTCTGCCTGACCCAAATGGGCATCTAGAAGTATATCGGTGATGCCCGTGCGTTGTGACCAGTGCATGGCTTGCTCATAATAGTTGGCTGCCTGCTCAAACTCATGCTTTTGGAAATGCAAGAAACCAAGACCATTGTATAAAGTGCCAATCATTGGCTGTTTGGTGGCTGCGTTTAGGTTTAGCCCCTCATGATAAATGGCAGATGCTTGCTTGAAATTGGCACGAAGGGCGGCGATAATCCCCTGCATCCGCAGGACTTGTAGTTGGGAACCAACATCAATCTGGTCAAAATTGCGGCGCATAGATTGAATGACCTGCTCGGCTTCGTCTAATTCAGCCAGTTGTAAAAAATTGCTGACCAGTTGTAGCTGGGCGAAGGTTCGTAGATTATGTTCATCAGGTGACAGGCTATCGAGGGCGAATTGGGCAAATTCTAGAGCTTGAGGAACTTGGCCGCGATTGCGCATGAGAACGGCTTCCAGCAGATGCCATTCGGCTTCGACTTCTGGTTGATCAGCGACCATATCTAGATAGTTGGCGCTCATTTGGATGTCACCGACGATGAGGTAAGCGGCGGCGGCCAAGATGGCAGCGCGTGGGTAGGTTTGAAGTATGGGAGTGGGCAACGCTTTGGTCCACTGTTGGATGAGGCTGGCACCACCTTGCTGCCAAAGACTATCAACGGCCGTTTCCGCCACCAATCGCCCTGCATAATCCAAATCCTCTGCTTGAAAGGCATGGTGGACGGCTTCTTCGCGCAGGTTTTGACTTTCGTACCAAGTGGCGGCACGTTGGTGTAGCTGCTGAATAACCTCTTCCCCTTCATCGCGTAACAGTTTTTCCCGTAATAAATCAGCAAAGAGGTGGTGATAACGATACCAATGACGCTGATTGTCTAGGGGAATGAGGAAGAGGTTGGTAGTTTCCAGGCGTTCAAGAACGGTTTGAGATTGGAGATGGGAGGCTGAATTCCCGCTGTTTAGTAAAGCATCACATACAGAGGCACACATTCGTTCCAGAACGGCCGTATGCAATAAAAAGTGCTGTATTTCTGGCGGTTGCTGATAGAGCACTTCCGTTAATAGATAGTCGGCAATGTGGCGATCATTGCCGGAGAAGGTGGCGATGCGTTGCTCTGCATCACGCTGGTCGCGCAAGGAGAGAGCCGCCAATTGTAAGCCAGCGGCCCAGCCCTCGGTGCGGCTTTCCAAAGTTATAATGGCTGGCTCATCTAGTTGTAGTCCCATCGTCTGGCGCAAAAAATCAGCCGTTTCTTCCTTGGTAAAACGTAAATCATCGGCCCGAATTTCGTTCAGTTGGCCGCGCACCCGCCAGCGGGGCAAGGGCAGCGGCGGGTCTTCACGGCTGGTGATGACCAAGTAGATGTTTGGGGGCAAATAGTCAATAAGGGTCGCCAGGATATTGTGAACGGCTGTATTTGTGATGGCGTGATAATCGTCTAAAATGAGGGTGAGCGGTTGACTAAGTTGGGTTAGCTCATTGAGAAGGGTTTGGGTAACGGCCGTTTCGTTCTGTAGCCGCGTGGCTTGCAGACTGCCTGGCAAGCTGCCACCAAAATCAGGTTCGACGGTGCGGATAGCGGCAATGACGTGGGTGAAGAAGCGCGATACACTATTGTCGTTTTCGTCGAGAGATAACCAACAAGACTTTTGATTGACGATTTTTGATTGACGATTTTCGATTGGAGTATCCTTGAATTGCACATCATCAATCGGTAATTGTGAATTGGATAGCCAAGCGACGACTAAGGTGGTCTTGCCAAACCCGGCTGGAGCCGAAATAAGCGTAAGTTTGCCGTGTTGATTTTGGTTGAGTTGGTTGATAAGACGAGAGCGCGGAACGAGAAACGGCCGTAAAGGGGGTATAAACAGCTTGGTTTGCAGCAGGTTATCAGTCACAGAACTATTATAGGGTAATTTTGAAATGGTGGAAAAGGACATTCTATTTCGGGGGTGTAGTAAAAACTCGTAAGGGAAAAAGATGGACAAAAAGAGCCAACTGTGATTTTGTTTAACCATTGACAAAGCAAAACAAAAAACGCAGGAGGCTCCAATGGATTTTAACACAGGGCAGAATAAAGATGTGGTCAACCAAATGGCAACGCTATTAAGCGATGCCATCGCTGAGGGTATTGCAACAGAAGGCAATGTGAGCCTAGGAGATATAGAACAAGGTATGCGTCAGATACTGCAAGATGTTGGACGACGTGCAATCGGTCAGGCATTAGAAAAAGTTGACGTTGTGGAGCCAACTGTGCGCTGTTCCTGTCAGCATCAAGCAACTTATTGTAGCCGACGGGAGGGGATGGTAATTACGGTCTTTGGACGAGCCTACTACAAGAGAAGTTATTACATCTGTCATCACTGTGGTCAGGGGAAAAAGCCATTGGACAGACGATTGCAGATAAAACCCGGCGAAATGAGTCAAGGACTCAAGGCGCTGTTAGCCTTGTTGGGTATCCAAACGTCATTTGATGAAGCAGCTGAGTTGGCCCAAGAGTTACTGCTGGTCCAAATCAGTGATAATAGTATCCGAAAAGCGGTTCAGTGGGTGGGAGAGAAGCAAGATGCGCTTGAAGAAAAGTGGAAGCGGTTGAGTGATTGGCATCATTATATGAATGACGCAACTCGACAGGAAACTGATGCCCCCCGACGATTGTATGGGTCGATGGATGGGGTCATGGTGCCGACTCACACTGAGTGGCGAGAGCTAAAAACGGTGTGCTGGTATGAAGTGAGTCCTGTGTCCGAGCGTCAGTGGCCCAGCAGATACAAGAAGCGTGTTGGGGAGTTAGAGGCGTTGAAAGCGACGAATATCCGCTATCATTGTGATATTCAAGAGGCAGAAGCATTTTCTTCTCTATTGTGGGCAACAGGGGCGCACTATTTAGCCGACCAAGCACAAGAATTGATATTTGTCTGCGATGGAGCGAAGTGGATTTGGCGTTTGGTTGAGGAGAACTTCCCAGAGGCTATCCAAATTTTGGATTGGTACCATGCTGTTGAGTACCTGACTCCCGTGGCTCAAGCTTTGTTCTCTGAAAAAGAGCAACAAATGGCATGGATGGCTACGATGAAAGAACATCTTTGGTTTAGCCGTACCCAAACTGTCATTGATGCCTGTTTGACCTTGGCCGACCATTCGGCTGTCTTAGAACCAGCTACAAAGGCAGCGACCTATTTTCAGAACAATCTGCCTCGCATGGATTATGCTAATTTTCGTGCTCAAGGCTATTTCGTTGGCAGTGGCACCGTTGAAAGTGGCTGCAAACAAATTGGGGCCATGCGCTTAAAACGTTCTGGAGCACAATGGCTTGAAGGCGGGGCGCGTTTGGTTGCCAAAGCACGAGCCCTTTGGCTCAGTGGTCAATGGGATGAGGTTGTAAACAACCCTACCTCTCTTCCTTTTGCTATCTAACGAGTTTTTACTGCTCCCCTATTTCGGTTAACCGGATTGAATCAGGTACAATGCCAGCGGGAACTGGTTTGTGGAACTTGAGTGAAAAGATGGAGGTAAAAGATGTATACCACAAATATGTATGAAGGCATGATAGCCGAGACGGTTTATCTATCAGGGGCCAATGGTGACACCATTAACGCCTATCTGGCAAGACCGCTCGGCCCTGGTCCCTTTCCGGGCATGGTGGTCATCCATCATATGCCCGGTTGGGATGAATGGTATCGGGAAGCCACGCGCAAGTTTGCCCATCATGGTTATGCTGCTATCTCACCCAATCTCTACTTCCGGGCTGGGCATGGCACACCTGAAGATGTGACAGCCAAAGTTCGGGCTGATGGTGGCGTGGCTGACGAGCAGGTGATGGGCGATTTAGCAGGTGCTTTGCGCTATCTGAGTAGCCAGGCCTACAGTAGTGGTAAGGTGGGCGTGTGGGGTACTTGTTCAGGCGGCCGTCATGCTTATTTGGCAGCGTGCCGTGTACCAGGGTTTGATTGTGTAATCGATTGTTGGGGTGGTCGGGTGGTCATGGCCGAATCGGATCTCAATGAGAAATTCCCTGTGGCTCCCATTGATTATACAAAAGACCTCTCCATCCCACTTTTGGGCATCTTCGGCGCGGATGATCGTAGTCCCACGCCAGAGCAGGTGGCCCAACATGAGGCGGAATTAAAGAAGCAGGGCAAAGAGTATGAGTTCCACATGTATGAAGGGGCCGGTCATGGCTTTTTCTACTATGACCGGGCTGCTTACCGGCAGCAACAAGCCGTGGATGGTTGGCAGAAGATGTGGACATTTTTGGCGAAACATTTGCAGTAGTAAGTGGGTGATCGGTGAATGGTATTCGGATTATGGCATGGTTCAGAATTTACCAGGCAATCTTTACAATTTAAGGGGATAGTAATTTGTAAAAATGATTGTCTATAAAATGAACCATGCTCGGATTACTGCTTATCGATTACCCTCTCAGGCGTGTAACGATGTGTACGATGATTGCGCAAAAGGTAGCAATTGAGGGCTGTGGCAAGGGGCGTGAGGGCTGGTTTGATGTGGATCAGGCCAATGTGTCCTATGACCATCCTTTTAATGCGCCGTTTGAACATGCCTTGAATATTGATTTTGTGAATGAGGCGAAAGGGCCAGGGGCGCGGGTGGCTGTGGAAATGAGCGCAGAGGCAGCACAGTCGTTGGTGGATACGATTCTAGCAGTGCTTAGCGAAGCTGAAGAAGGCGGGCATATCGTGTGATAAAGTACGCTTACCGCCGCAATTCACGCAAGTTTACCCAAGTAATATAGCCACCAGCCAGGAGTACGGCCACCACGAGGGCTTCATCCCAAAATTCGATGAGGAGAATAACGGCCGATACGATTGCTAGCACGATCGTTATCCAATTGATTAGCCGAGTAATACGCCGCCGAAAAGTAGCTTCGATAATAATAAACAGCATGAGCAGTGAGAAAAAGCCAAGCAATAAATAATCCGGAGCAAATAGAGCTAAGATTACAAACCCTAGCACCATAATGCCAATGCTGAGGGCGGCCCATGTTTCGGCAAATTGACTCAAGCGCATTTCTTCACCCGTTGTGGGTAGATGAGCATGGTTGATATGTGCCCGCAAGGGGCCACGTTCCCCAGACCGAATGTGTTTGCTATAGTGGTGTAAAGCCTCCATGGAGGCTTCATTGGCTGCACGCTCCGCCTGCAAGTTGCTTAGTTTTTCAGACAGCGTTTCGATTTCCCGTTCGCGCTGACGCAACTGCACCTTCAGGTGTGTTTGCTCACGCATGGCGGCCGCTTCTAGCCCCAATTTATTGAGCTGGACTGTTTTTTGGCTGATTTCTGTGGATAGCGTTTGCCATTGTGCGTCTAGTTCTTGCAATCGCTGCTCAATCTCTGCCAGTCGGCGATGGGGTGGTGTCACTTTGTCTAATCCCGACCAGCCTAGCGGATCATACCAAGACCGACGCTGGGAGCCATTCCTATTATAGACCGGGCCTGCCGGAGCATCTTCACCGGAAAGGGGATCGCGAGCGTAAAAACCCCATAAACCGCGATATTGTGTGGCCCAAGTTGGCGTGGGAGTCAGCAGTTCTGGCTCGCTCCACACTTTGTCCTGACCAGCGCCGATGGTCATGCCATCTCCGCGAGCATAATCTACAAAGGGGACTCGAAAAATACCAAATTTAGACCACTTGCGCCGTGTTTCGTCTTCTTCGATGTAAGCGTGTAGACGAGCTTCCCACCATTTCTGAATATCATCTACGATTTTCACTAGAGGTGAGAGAAAGGGCAGCACCAATTCGGCTATGTATTCGCCCCGCTGAAAGTAGCTGGCGTGGGAGCCAGCTCCGGCATAAATGACGGGATGTTCGCCCACCTTCTCGATTTCGGGATCGTCCCAACGGCGACGTAAATCATCGCCAGAAAAGTCATGTGAGGCATAGGCAACCCATTCGGGGCATAGTTGGCCGTTATCATCTTGATAGAGGTAGATGTAGATCATTTCCCAATCAGATTCATGATCATTGGCACCATAGAAGCCAGAGCGCCAATTGTTGTAAGCATAGAAGAACCAATATTGCAGGGCGATCCAACCATTTTTGCGAATGACACGGCCGTAATATTTGTACTCTTCCTGTTGGGCCATCATCTGTTGGTAGGCACGGGCAGCGGCAACGGCCGTATCCCCTGGCACCCGCCCTCTGGCCAACAAGCTCAAAGAAAATAGCGCGTCCACAAAACGAGAAGTGTAGCCAACCCGCGCCAAGCGACCTCGCCCAGCCCGAAAGGTATTCTCCCCCTGACCCGTAATGCCTTCGCGCACCTGTTCAATTTGGTAGGCTAACATATCGGTGAGAGAAAGCGGATCAATAAATTTGAGGTAGTACGTGGCATCTACACCATGAGAATGCACTCCAGCCAAGCGATCTAATGTTAAATCGCCTTCACGCCAAATGCGGCGTGCCGGTCGATTGGGGTGATGAACCCATAAGCTTGACTGCTGTACATAGCGATCTACAGCCATCGGGAAGAAGGTTTCTCCCTTCGTATAGCGAATAATTGGCTCAAACCGACGCAGAAGCTCAATATCGGATGTGGGATGCATAGTTTTGTGATCGGAAAAATATTTTAGTAAACAGCATATAGTGGGCAGTAGCAGCCTGTTTCCTACTGTTTACTGCTATCTGCTTACAAACTTTCTTTATCCGGTTGGCGTAATGTGCCAATGATGTCAGGCATGTGTAAGTATATGACCATGAAAATGCCATAGGCCATTATGCCATAAGCGTAAATCCCAAGCAGCCCTTCAAAAAAGATGATCAGGGCTGTCAATAATGTTAAGCCTTGCGTCAAGATGCCCATTGTCCAGGCAATACGATCTACACGCCAAAAGTTGAAGGTGGCGGCAAGGCCAATACAAGCTAAAGCTATAAAGACAATACTGCTGGTTAGTCCTTTGAAAAAGACCCCAATTGCTTCTTCAGAGGTTAGATTCGCATCAAGGCCTAAGTCCAGAAAGTTGAGAATGCCTAAGGCGAGCAGGGCTAAAGCTTGTGCCAACAGAAGCCAAGTTGCAATTTTTGTAGCTACGGTGCGGGTAGGGGCAGCAGATTGACTCATAGTCCTATTGTATCAGTTTTGGCATATAGGGAGTTAGGAATACGGCCGTTTCCCCTTGACATCCTTTCAGGACTTTGTTATGCTTGCTTTATCGTATTTTTACGATTAATGTAATTGTAGGACATATTATGATGAATCAATTTCCAATAGCTTGTTGTACTTTAGATGTTTCTGGCGTGGAACAAGAAAGATTAGTAGCCATGTTTAAGGCATTGGGCAATCCTAGCCGCTTTGAGATTATGAAATATCTCGTTACGCATCCGGGCTGTATTACGGGTGATATTGTGGCTGTGCTGCCTCAAGCCCAAGCTACTGTGTCCCAGCATCTTAAAGTATTACGTGAAGCGGGCTGGATTTTGGGTGAAATCAGCGGCCCTGCCACTTCGTACTGTTTGCATGATGAGAATATTCGCTGGTTTCGTGAAAAGGTGAGCGATATTTTCTAAAAAATTGGCCTGTAGCTCATTTTTTTTGTTTAAATATATAGATAAACATCAATTTGTTAGGAGATCAATATGAACGATATGATTGAAATCGGCCGTTTTGTAGGTTCGGCCGTATGGCACACCCTGCCCTATTTTCTCATCAGCATTGCTTTAAGTGTGCTGGTGCGAGCCTTGAAATTAGATGGCCTTATTCGTCGTGCCTTCAGCGCAAGAGTGGGGACAGCTATCTTTTTAGCGACCTTTGTTGGTGCTTTCAGCCCTTTCTGTTCCTGCACAGTCATTCCTATCATCGCTGGCTTGGTGATGAGCGGGGTGCCGTTGGCGCCTATCATGGCCTTTTGGATTGCCTCACCCACGATGGATCCAGAGATTTTTGCTTTGAGCGTGGGTATTTTGGGCTGGCCTTTGGCCCTGGTTCGTTTAGTTGCCACATTGGCTTTGAGCATCGGTGCTGGCTATATCACCTTAGCCTTAGGCCAATTGATCACAGCTAAAAAGGAAGTGGAAACGGCCGTTGCTTGCTGTGCTCCCGTACCAACTACGATGCCTGTACCTGTCTTGCAACCAGCTTTGGCTATGAGTGCGCTGGCACCTGCTGTGACTACTTGCACAGCTACTAGCTGTAGCACTCCGGTTGTTCAGACCACCCCCGACTGGCGCGGGCAAGTCACGAGCAGCTTTCGACAGGTTGTGTGGCCAGATTTTGGCCGAGACATGGCAAAACAGAGCTGGGAATTAGGGCGTTGGTTGCTTTTGGCTTTCCTGCTAGAGGCACTCATTACACTCTACATCCCCCAGGCTGCTATTGCCAGTTTACTTGGTGAAAGCAATAGCTTGGCTGTGCCTTTGGCCGCCCTCATTGGTATTCCGCTTTATCTGAACAATATGGGAGCCTTGCCTATTGTGGCTGGTTTACTGGCTCAGGGAATGCAGCCTGGCGCAGCCATTGCCTTCTTGATTGCTGGCCCTGTAACGACTATTCCGGCTATGACGGCCGTTTGGGGTGTGGTAGAACGCCGGGTTTTCATTCTGTACTTGAGCGTTAGCCTGCTGGGAGCAGTGTTGTTGGGTTTCGTCAGCAATTGGCTCTTGGGCTAGACTAGTACTCTGACAAACTTCTTTTGTCGGACAGAAGTGGTAGCTTCTGTAAGGTGCGCCGCGCTGTCTTATCCGTCTATAGGTGTTTGGCGCACCACTAATCCTAAAAGAAGCACAATTGGGCCAGATATGTTTTTGGTCCAATTGTGTTTTAAGAGAGGCTCATGTTTAACGTCTGTAGCCGCTGTGGCACTTGGCATGATAAACGGGAGATAGAGCATAGTGGCCCTTACGCTATCTGTCCAGACTGTAATTATCAGCAAAAGTTTGCCTACTTGCCCTTGTTGGTTATTACTGGTGCCAGCGGGGCTGGTAAAACGGCCGTTATGTTGGCGCTGATGGGGCAGTTGCCCGATTTTGTCTTAGTAGAAGGAGATATTTTTTGGCGCGACGAGTTTAATCGGCCTAAAGATGATTACCTCGATTTTCGTAATGTTTGTCTGCGAGCGGCTAAGACAGTTAATCAATCGGGACGGCCTACGATCCTTTGTGGCAGTGCTGCACCCGGTGAGTACGAGGCTTGCCCGGAGTTTTGCTATTTTGATGGGGTATATTATTTGGCCTTGGTATGTGAAGATGAAGAGCTGGAGCGACGGTTGCGCCAACGGCCGTCCTGGCGACAATCTGGCTCTGCTGAATTTATTGAAGGAATGCTGGCCTTCAATAATTGGTTCCAGGAGCATAGCGATCTGGTAACATTACTTGACACGACGCAGATAAGTGTGGCTCAAACAGCGGTAGAGGTCAAAGCTTGGTTAGCTGCCCATTATCCTTGATGTGCGACAGGTTGGATATTGTCTAATGCAAGCATTGGTGCTGACAAACGGCCGTTTAGCCTTCAACTCCCATTATCCTCAGCCCCAACCTCAGGTTGGCGAGGCTCTTATTCGTGTGTCTCTGGCAGGTATTTGTTCGACTGACTTGGAGCTAGTCAAAGGGTATGCAGGTGGCTTCTCAGGTGTGCTGGGTCATGAATTTGTCGGTGTCGTTAAGCAAGCCGCTGACCAGTCCTGGATCGGCCGTCGGGTTGTAGGGAGCATCAATATTGGTTGTAATCACTGCCCTAGCTGTCATACTGGTTTCCCTGAGCATTGCCCTCATCGGGCGGCGATAGGTATCCATCAGTGTGACGGTGCTTTTGCTGAGTTTGTGACGCTGCCTGTGAAGAACTTACACCTTGTGCCCGATAATGTACCAGATGAAGCGGCCGTTTTTACGGAGCCGTTTGCGGCCGCTTTGCGTGTCCGTGAACAAGTGAAAATACGACCAAGCCTCAGAACGGCCGTTGTCGGGCCTGGCCGTCTTGGTTTGCTCATTGCTCAGGTGTTGTCTTTAGCTGGGGGTGATGTCACTGTGTTGGGCCGCAGCCCTTCCTCGTTGCAATTGCCCCAGCAACTGGGGCTAGCCACGGGTCTTGTGACAGAATTTGAAGACGACAGCTTTGCTTTGGTAGTGGAAGCCACAGGTAATGAGGCAGGATTGGCGACCAGTTTGCGTTTGATACGGCCGTTAGGCACACTCGTTCTCAAAAGTACCTTTCATGGTTCCGTGAATCTTGATCTTACCAAATTAGTTGTGAGCGAAATTAAGGTAGTTGGCTCACGCTGTGGCCCCTTTGCTCCAGCCTTGCGCCTCTTATCGCACCGTCGGGTCAACGTAGAAGCTCTGATTGATGCGAACTACCCGTTATCGGAAGGAGTGGTAGCCTTCGCCTTCGCGGCTCAGCCAGGTGTCCGCAAAGTGTTACTGCACTCTATTGCAGCGACTCAATAAAATCATCAATATCGGTGCTTTCCCATGAGTCTATCGCTCCCATGGCCATCAACATTGCTGGTCCCCCACTTTTGGAGACAAAAACAGTTGTGATTTGTCGGATGGCATTGCCATTGTCATCGGTCCCTTCCAGTGTGGTCAAAGCTGTCTTTTGATCATTGATAACAATTTCATCCACACTGACAACTTCGAGATTGTTCACCTGCCGCTGGTTGCCCTGTTGTGCTAAAGCATCCTCCATTTGCCGTTGCATTTCCTCCTCATCCATCTGCAAAGCTGCTGGAAATTGCATCAGCATCACGACCGCATTATCCCGTTTGCCAGCTGTAAAAAATACCATCTTCATGCCGGCAAAGCCCATCGCTCCCTCTTCTTTCATAGCAGCAGGTACTTTATAGTCAACAATGGCTTGCCCTACCTCTGCTGCCCGTTCTGGGTCATCCGTAAAGTTATTTTCGGCAAAACGCTCAACGGCCGTTGGCAAAATAAGCGCGGCTGCCACAATACCTATACAGCATAAGGCCAATAATCCACCAACAATGCCAATAACTATTTTTGTCGTTCGACTCATTTATTTCTCCTAGGTTAAAGACTCCATCCCTCCATTTTAGCATACTTTGTCTCCCGCTAGCTTGTGACACAATTTGTCATTTTGTGACACTTCTTGTCACAGAATGTGCTATAATGTTGACATTACTAGAACATTCGGTCTAAGAGAGGAGCATTATGGAGCGTTTAGCTACCCGTACATCCCGTATTCGTCAAATCGAGGAGATATTACTTGTGGCCCCACAGGGGCTGCGAGCCACCGAGATTGCCCGCCGCTTAGATGTTAATCGGCGCACAGTGTACCGTGATTTAGATTTTTTATCAGAGCAAGGGGTGCCAGTGTGGCAGGAACGCGGCCGTTTTGGCATCAATCGCACCCGTTATCTATCTACCGTTCACCTGACCTTTCATGAGGCTACAGCTTTGGTGTTAGCTGGCCTTCTGTTATCACGCACTATTGACGAGCGCAATCGTCATGTAGTGACGGCTTTGCGCAAGGTCGCGGCCACGTTACCTCATCCACTTTGTGTGCATTTGGGACGAGCAGCCAATCGGGTTCAGACTCAGGTGGATGGCTATCGCCAAGTGAAAGTGCTGGAAACAATCGCTGAAGGGTGGGGCAATGGCCTCAAGGTGGCGGTTGGTTATCGTTCACCACGTAGTGGTACTTTGTATGAGCGGGTGATTTCGCCTTACGCTTTGGAGCCAACGCCATCAGGCATTTATGTGATTGGTTATGATGATTGGGCCGACGATATGCGTACCTTTAAGTTGGATCGCTTGGAAACGGCCGATCTGCTTGACGAATCCTTCACCATCCCCGACAACTTTGACCTGGAGGCTCATTTAGCCAATAGTTGGGGCATAATGACGGGTGACGACATCACTAAAGTGACGCTACGGTTTGCGGCTGATATGTTGGCTCATGTGCATGAGCGACAGTGGCATCCTTCGCAACGAATCGAAATTTTGCCAGACGGCCGTTGCTTACTGCGTGTGCAAATTGCCGAACCCATCGAAATGATGCCCTGGATCCGCGGCTGGGGACCGCAGGTTGAAGTATTGTCGCCAAATTGGCTGCGCCAGCAAGTGATGGAGGATTTGCGGCAGGCGGTGGGTTTGTACGACAGCGGTCACTGATTTGTCCCTTGTGTTCCAAACAGAATATTTTGCTGAAAACGGCCGTAAATGTATTGACAACGGCCGTTTTTTGATCAATAATATATGTAATTTACTTTGTGGTGCAAAGTAAATTGTGATACAAAACACTTTGAGTTACATTTTGCTTTGCAAGTGGAGTTGAAACCATGTCTAACCTGATTAATTTAAACGAAATCGAACGGAAGGCCTACATGAGCTTTTTTGAAGATGGTCTTGTAGATTTGCTCATTGGCTTATGGATTTTGGGGATTGGACTACTTATGCATATTGATCAAGCTGCCTTCATGGGCGTGCTGGTGATTGTATTGTTTCCTGTTTGGGGCGGCCTCAAACGCTTGATCACTATTCCCCGTATTGGTGTTGTCAACCTTTCCCAGTCCCACAAGACACGCCTATTTCAGCGGAGGGGTATGTTCGCTTTACTCTTGGGTATTGTCTTATTTGTGAATGTGGCAATTTTCATCGGGGCCAAAAATATGACACCAGACCTACAAGAGTTGATGCGCCAATATGTAGACATCTTTTTCTGCTTTTTGATAGCGCTTATGATCTTTGTGGGTGCGTTACTACTGGATGTTAATCGCTGGTTTGTTCATGCGGGCGTTCTGATGGCTGTGGCCATTGTAGGCGAATGGTTGGCGTTGGAGTTGCCGCTGCGTTTAGTGGTCACTGGTGCGATCGTTTTCCTCATTGGCTTAGGAATTTTAATGCAGTTTATCCGCAACAACCCGATTCCGGAAGGGGCGGTGTGACATGTCTGAGCAGGTGGATATGGAACGAATCGAGGAACAGACGCGACGGGCTTTTGCCCAAGATGGGTTGATGTTTCTCTTTTTAGGTGGACTACTTTTCCTGGTCGGGGGTAGTTTTAGCGATGCGAAAATGGGTTGGCTGTTCGCGTTTTTGCCCTTCCTCCTTTTTGGGGTAGAAGCGGCACGCAAGCATATTACTTATCCCCGCATTGGCTATGCTAAGCTGATGGTGCCATCAGGCACAGTGAAGGGAATTTTAGGTTTTGCCCTGATCGCTGTTGTTGGGTTGTCGTTGTTGGCGTTTGTGAATGGAGGACAGTGGAGTCGTTTATTGCCCATTGCCATTGGTGGTGTGTTTGCCCTCTCTCTCTATTTTGGTTTGTCTTCAATTGGTAAGCTGCGGCTGCGAGAGTGGTTGATGGTGGGCTTAACGGCCGTGAGCGGTTTCATCACCTTCTCGTTATTTGCAGATTGGCATCAGGCTGTCGCCTGGCAATTTGGTGCGATAGCTCTCTTTTTCTTCGCTATGGGTATCGGTGATTTGGTTCGTTTTGTGCGGCAATACCCTGTGCCCTCAGAGGAGATCTGGCATGACCAAGCGTGAGAACGGAGATCGAGCGCCACTCTCTATAGAAGATATTGATCGGCTGATTCATGAGCCAGCTCGCTTGACAATCATGGCCTATCTGTATGTGGTTGAGAGTGCCGATTTTTTGTTCTTACGTAGGCAAACAGGGTTGACATGGGGGAATCTGTCTTCCCATATTAGCAAACTGGAGGAGGCTGGTTATGTAGCCGTGGAGAAGGAGTTTGTGGAACGTAAGCCACGCACCATGCTACATCTGTCCGATGCTGGACGAACTGCTTTCCGTAGTTATCGCCAACGTATGACGCAAATGTTTGCTGATTTGCCTGAGGATTGAAGCTGCGGCAACGACTACAAAGCCTGGCTTCGTGGTCGCTGCCGCAAATCAAAGGTTCGCCCTGAATTCTACTCGTCGTAGGTCAGCCCAAACCCGAAGGGAAAAAGGGGATTCTCGGAGTCGTAAGGAACATCTTCTTTTTGGGCACGAACGGCTGCCATAGAAGATGGTAGTTCGATGGGTAGTTTGCCAGTAGGCTTGAATTTGCCCCAAACGACATCAAGAACGGCCGTATCTGCAACTGAAAAAGTGGCCAATAAACCCACGCTAGCTGCCGCAATCTCAGGAATAACGGCCGCCCGTTCCAGATAAATATCCACAATGGTGGGCACACTATTCATGATTTCCAAGATGCGCGATTTTTCTGGCTCCTTGAAGTCCAAATCACCTTGGTGGAAGAAGTTTTCCAGCATGTCGTTGCCACGTGGGGGTTGGTAGGGGGTGTTTAGGCGCAAAATGGCAAAATCAGCTTCTTGGGGTGTGGCCACGACTTGGCCATATTGAGCGGCCGTTTCGGGGTCGATATTTTCGATGTAGATTCTGGGACGGCCGTTTAAGGGCAAAACCCCCTCATTCTTTAGTAGAACTACACTTTTGCGTTGGGCCAGTTCACCAGCGGCCACGAATTCAGGTTTGCCGACGCTGTGGGGTACGGCCGTTTCATCTACATAAGGATTGTCAAACAGCCCCATCTTAAATTTAAGGTGCAGCAATCGCCG
The DNA here is from genome assembly GCA_965223555.1 of Promineifilaceae bacterium (SeqCode). Taxonomy (GTDB): domain Bacteria; phylum Chloroflexota; class Anaerolineae; order Promineifilales; family Promineifilaceae; genus CBDCWU01. Next base: position 369,796 of record CBDCWU010000003.1, on the reverse strand, counting down.
CACAGATTCATCCAATCTCGCCTCATTCACTTGGCCGTCACGCACCAATTCTACTAGAGTTTGCGGGTTATTCTCGCCGCCATATTGGTCAATGCCAGCATCTAATGTTTTGAGGTATCGTTCTTTTACACTGAGATGCTCCACACCCCAAGCGCGCGGTTCAAAAACACCCGCATAGCCTTCCATGATGAGCCAGTCTGTACAAACAATCCCGTCAAAACCGTACCGACCCCGTAAGAGATCGGTAATGATCTCTTTGTTGAAGGACATAGCTACATCTTCACTGGTTTGGCCTAGAGGAATGCCATAATAGGGCATGACCTGTTCGGCACCGGCAGCAAAGGCGGGGTCAAAGGGGAGCAGGTGATACTCAAAGTTATTGCCAGGATAGGCCTGGTCTTTACCGTAGTCGAAGTGGGCATCGAGGCCATCTTTTTGGGGGCCACCGCCGGGGAAATGTTTGACCATGCAGGAAACGCCGTTTGGCCCAACACCTTCGCCCTGGAAGCCACGAATGTAAGCGGCCGTTAAACGGCCAGCCAAATCAGCATCTTCGCCAAAAGTGCCGTTCATGCGTCCCCAGCGTGGCTCGGTTGCCAGATCAGCCATCGGATGCAGAGCCGTGCGGATGCCAACGGCTAAATACTCCTGGCGGGCAATGTCGCCGAATCCCTCAGTGATGGCTTCTTCACCAATGGCCCCAAAGCCGAGTGGATCAGGCCACAGCGAGAAACCATCTAGTACATCAGGGCGTAAATAACAGATACATTCAGGCGGCAAGTGCTTTCCCTTTGGTGGTCCATTTGAAGGGCTTGGCCATCGTGTCATTGTAGTAAATGATAAAGGTGAGCACTTTGTTTTTCAGATGTTCGATAGAGGTGAAATTGCCACGCTTGAGTAGTTTACGCACCAGAATAGAAAACCAAATCTCGACTTGGTTCATCCAAGATGCATGTTTGGGTGTGTAATGGAAAACAAGGCGATGGTCAGGATTGGTCAAAAATTCAGCGCGGGTTTCCATTGATTTCAAAACACCAGATTTTCCCTTGACGCCAAGGGCATCATCTGAAATGTCGGATTCAGCAGCGACGAAACGAACCAAGCTTTCAGATTTATGCGTGTTAAGATTATCAACAACAAAATGCCAGCGTTTGACATTCGGTTCAGCCTCAACTGTCGCTTGAATGTGATTGAGGTAATCTTGTTCAGTGCGGGTCTTGCCACAAGAAACATGGGCAACCCGCCCTGTTGCCACCTCGAAATTGACGATAAAGCTCTGCGTTCCGTGTCGAATATACTCATATTCGCGCCGCTCCACTTTGCCTGGACGCATTGGCAGACCCTCATGCTTGCGTTGGAGTGCCTGAACGCCCGTCATCTCATCATTACATAGCACTTTTTCATCCTTGTCAGCTAAATCGACCGCTTCTTTGTATAGCTGATTGATATCTTTGACCTTTTCATCAAACTGCTCATCCTCCCCTGGTGTTAGCCAATACCGAATGTGATGTGGTTTGATATCTGCTTCTTTTTAAAAGACGTCCCGCATGTCGTGGGGAAATGGTTTCTACGATGCCTTGTTTGATGATTTCATCTGCTATCTCTCGATTTGTCCAGTGGGTTATCGGGCGACCGCTCCCCTCTGGTTTTTCACATGCCAACTTTTCTATCTGACACCGCTGGTCTGCTGTGATTCGCGCTGGAGAGCCTGGTCGAGCGTCATCTGCCAATCTTTCTTGCACGCTCAATTCTGATAGCGGCACTGCTTTGAACATCATCCAGCGGCTACGCCATAGCCTCACCGTGTTGAGACTCACACCCACCTCTTTCATGATTTGCCCGTGGCTTTTCCCTTCGGTCGCTGCCAGCACAATTCGCGCACGCCTGACCATTTGTTGACTCGCTTTATGCTTGTTCGCGATTTTCTTCAGCTCTTTTTCTTCTTCCTTTGTCAGCTGTATTTCGATTGCTCTTATTCTTGCCATTTCCCACCTTTTCTCGTTACTACTTTTTCTACCCCACAATATATCAGCTATTTACGCCTTCGTGTACTAGGGTGAGGGCTGCACCGGGATTGTTTTGTACAGAGTGGCGTGGGTCAGTGCTGATGGTGATAGGAATGCCTAGACGGGTGTTTTCGGCCAATTTTTGTAGCTGGTTATACCAAGCAGCCAGAGCTACTGCATCTGGGGCGAAGAGGACGTTAAAGTAGCTCATGTGCCGATTGATGACCATTTCGTGGGTGGTGATCGGTGGGCCAAAGGGGGGAGCCGCGTCAAAAGCACCAGGCATGATCATGGCGTGCATCATCATGCCCGCTTTTTCTGCTAATGTCATTTGACTGAGCAGGTCTTCGACGCGCTCGTCAATGGGCCGACTGGGGTCTTCGTAGGGGTCAAGACGGCCGTTTTTGTTTAGATCCCGAATCATCAAGTCTTTCATTGGGTGCTGTTCCATCGAATTACTCCTTTACGCCATTGTGGTTTGGAATGACCTTTCTGGCATGATACCGTTATAATGGCTCCTTGCCAACCACCGCAAAACTCAAACCGAATTCTCTATAAAAGGGTGTTATAATTCCTTGTAATTAAAAAAGTAAACCCCCAGCTATGCTGGGGAGACTGCTAAAGTTTGACAGATACGGGAGCATTTAAGAATCTCCAAAAAGAACCGCTCAAAGTTCAAAAAAGGAGATTCTTAAATGGAAGCAAAAAGTCTAAGTCATACAAAATGGGAATGCAAATACCATATCGTATGGATACCAAAATATCGAAAAAAGAAATTGTTCAAAGAGTTGAGAAAGCATTTGGGAGAAGTGTTCAAAGAATTAGCAAGACATAAAGAATGTGAAATAGTGCAAGGGAGTTTGAGAGCAGACCATGTGCACATCTTGATAGAAATTCCACCAAAATATGCAGTATCGCAGGTGGTAGGGTATATCAAAGGGAAAAGTGCCATACATATAGCTAGAACATATGGAGGCAGGAAAAGGAATTTCACTGGGCAAAAATTCTGGGCGAGAGGATATTATGTCTCGACAGTAGGTAGAGAGGAGGCAGTGATACGAGAATATATCCAGAAGCAAGAGCAAGAAGACAGAAGATATAACCAGTTGACCTTGTTCGACGATGAAAGTTAAGGTGCTTACCCCAGTGAGGGGCTAGCAGTCAGCCGCTTTGAGCGGCTCACACATTCAAACCGCTTTGAGCGGTTCTCATGTTCAAGCCACCACCTTTGGTGGTGGTTATGACTAGACGACAAAATATAAAGTTGGGGTAGATTCTACACCTATTAACCGCCCTTTTCTAAAAATAGTATGTACCCCAACAAGGAAAAAACAATGGTTATAAAAGTGAAACAATGGGTACTTTGTCTGGTTCACATGAAGTGGCTATGGCGCACGGTGCAGTTGCTCCTCTTGCTGTTTCTGACGGCGTTGAGCCAGGTGGTCTATGCTGGTATTTGGGGTACACCTATTATTGTGGCGACTGGCCAGGGTGATACTGGCTGGTACACTTCTCATGCAGTGGTCAATGGCAACCCAGCCATCAGTTATTTTGATGGTACTAACGACGACCTGAAATATGTGCGGGCCACAGATGTCAGCGGCATCGCCTGGAGCTTACCCATCACGGTGGACAGTACTAGTGCTGTTGGCGAATATACTTCTTTGGCGGTGGTCAATGGTAACCCAGCCATCAGTTACTATGATGATACCAACGGTGACCTGAAATATGTACGGGCCACGGATGTCAACGGCACTGCCTGGGGAGTAGCCGTCACGGTAGACAATACCGATATTGTCGGCGAGTATACCTCTTTGGTGATGGTTAATGGCAACCCGGCCATCAGTTATTATGATTCTACCAACACCAGCTTAAAATATGTGCGGGCCACAGATGCCAGTGGCACTGCCTGGGGCACACCTGTCACGGTGGACAGCCCAGGCGATGTCGGCCGACATACTTCTCTGGCGGTGGTTAATGGTAACCCAGCCGCCAGTTATTATGATCTTACCAACGGCGATCTGAAATATGCACGAGCCACAGATGCCAATGGCGCCGCCTGGGGCACACCTGTTACGGCGGACAGTATTAACATTGTCGGTACTTATACCTCTCTGGCGGTAGTCAATGGCAATCCAGCCATTAGCTATTATCGTGCCGTCAATAACGACCTGAAATACATACGAGCCACGGATGCCAGTGGTACTGTTTGGGGTACACCTGTCACAGTAGACAGTACCGGTAATGTCGGCCAATATACCTCTCTGACGGTGGTCAATGGAAACCCGGCCATCAGTTATTATAATAGTACCAATGGCGACTTGAAATATGTGCGAGCCACGAATGTCAGCGGTACCGCCTGGGGTACACCCCTCACACCGGGCAGTACCGGTGGTGTCGGCTTGTACACCTCTCTGGCAGTGGTCAATGGTAGCCCAGTCATTAGTTATTATGATGCTAGTAACGGCAACCTGAAATATGTGCGAGCTACGGATGGCAATGGCACCGCCTGGGGCAGCGAGCAAACGATTGATGTAGGCAGTGGTGCGGGAGGTCAGTACACCTCTTTGGTGGTGGTCAATAGCAACCCGGCTATCAGTTATTATGATTCGGCCCCTGGTGTACGCGACTTGCTCTATGTACGGGCCACAGATACCAGTGGCACTAACTGGGACACACCCGTCACGGTGGACAGTGCAGGCACTGTTGGCCAGTATACCTCTCTGGCGGTGGTCGATGGTAACCCAGCCATCAGTTATTATGCTCTTAATAACGGCAACCTGAAATATGTACGGGCTACCAATGCCAGCGGCACTGCTTGGGGCACACCCATTACAGTGGATAGTCTAGGTACTGTTGGCCAGTTCACGTCTCTGATGGTAGTTAATGGCAATCCAGCCGTTAGCTATTATGATTCCACCAACACCAGCCTAAAATATGTGCGGGCCATGGATGCCAGTGGCACCGCCTGGGGCACACCCATTACGGTGGACAGCCCAGGTGCTGTCGGCACTTACACCTCTTTGATAGTGGTCAATGGTAGTCCGGCCATCAGTTATTATGATATCACCAACGGCAACCTTAAATATGTGCGAGCCAATGATGCCAGCGGCACCGCTTGGAGTACACCCATCACGGTGGACAGTCTCGGCATTGTTGGCCAGTATACTTCTTTGGCGGTGGTTAATGGCAATCCGGCTATCAGCTATTATGATTCTACCAACGTCAACCTGAAATATGTACAGGGTACGGATGCTAGCGGCACCGCCTGGGGTACCCCCGTCACAGTGGACAGTACCGGCTTTGTCGGCCAGTATACTTCTCTGGTGGTAGTCAATGGCAGCCCGGCCATCAGTTATTATGATATTACCAACAGTGACCTTAAATATGTGCGAGCCAACGATGCCAACGGTACTGCCTGGGGTACGCCGGGTATTTTGGATGGGGATGATGGTAGCAATGTGGGTCAGTATGGTTCTATGGCAGTGGTAAATGGTACGCCAGCCGTGAGTTACTTTGGCAGTGTGCGTTTTCTGCGCTCGCTCTCGCCTACAGCTTTGGGTTTACAGTCGGTGGCCGCCACTGGCGGCCACCGACTGTTCTGGCTGGTCACGCCGGTTTTGCTGGGGATGATGGTCGGGCTGTGGTACGGTCGCCAACGGGCCAAGCTTCGTTAAGCTGAACAGTTCTTTGTGTGTCCAGAATTGTTGCTTATGCTCATTTCATGTAAAAGACGAGCAAGGAAAATTCCCACCTGTTTCTAACCCCCGGGAAAGTTGATAGCTCACGTATCTTCTTGCGCATTTTTTTTGACTGGTTTGGGCAAATAGCAGGGAACGGAGGGTGGTTCTTTTATACTTTAATACCATCTTTCTCCGGCACATCAGGCGAGGGGAAGCGAGCTGTGCGTTCGAGGACGTTGAGGTCGAGGTGGTTGCGCATGTATTTTTGGGAGGCATCGTCGTGAGGTTGGAAGTCCCAGGAAGTGTGACGGCCGTTGCGTAGGGCTTCATCAACCATACGCCGCCGCCGTTGGCTGGACAGAACTTGTTGATGCAATTGAGGGACGTCCCATTGGGCCATTACCTGCTCATGAAAGGTTTGCCGGATTGAGGCGTAGGTAGCTTGAGGGGCCAGATTGTTCAGTTCGTGAGGATCAGATTCCAGATCGTATAGTTGTTCGGGGTCGGGAGGGCTGTAGATGTATTTGTAACGGCCGTTATGCACCATCAACAAGGGGGCAATGGCTCCTTCGCCTAGCATTTCACCATAAACAGGAGGAGGCTCTGCGGGTTTTATGCCGTGGAGAGAGGGAAGAAGGGAACGACCGTCTATGGGGTTGGCATAGGTGGTAGTGGAACGGCCGTTGTCGGTCAGCTCCACCAGGGTGGGCAATAAATCTACGAGGGAAACGGGCTGGGACACACGGCTTGGAGCAAAACGCTTGGGCGCGTGAAACAGCATAGGCACGCGGACCGAGCCTTCAAAAAAGGACATTTTGTACCAAAGACCCCGTTCGCCCAACATTTCGCCATGATCAGATACGAAAATGATGATGGTATTATCGGCCTGGCCGGTGTCATGCAGAGCTTGGATGAGTTGACCCACTTTATCATCTATGTAGCTGATCATCGCATAGTAAGCGTGGCGGGCATTGCGCACGCGCTCCTCACTTTGAGCGTAATCGCCCATGGCGCAAACGTGATGCAGACGCTGGCTGTGGGGGTCAAGCTCGTCGTAGGTGATGGGCGGCACAGCGGGCATGTCTATCCCGTCGTGCTGATAACGGTTCCAATATTCGGGAGTGATGGCGAAGGGGTCGTGGGGGTGGGTGAAGGATGTGAGGAGGAAGAACGGCCGTTTGTCCTCTTGACGAGCTAAATCATAGATTTTGCGGACAGCGTGGAAGGCTACTTCTTCGTCATAATCGAGCTGATTGCTGGTGGTGCATAATCCAGCTTGGACAACGCTGAGCATGTTATGATACCAAGACGGCCGTTCCTCAAAACTTTCCCAATCAGGTGTCCAGCCAAAATCGGAGGGATAAATATCGGTAGTCAGCCGTTCCTCGAAGCCATGTAGTTGATCGGCGCCGACGAAGTGCATCTTGCCGGAGAGACAAGTGTGATAGCCACGTGCGCGAAGGTAGTGAGCCAGTGTAGGCACATCAGCCGGGAAGTAGGCAGCGTTGTCGTAGGCACCAATGCGCGAAGGCAGTTGGCCCGTCATCATGGAGAAGCGCGAGGGGGCGCAGAGTGGGCTGTTGCAATAAGCATTTTCAAAGACGACACTCTCGTCTGCAAGGGTGGAAAGATGAGGGGTTTGGACGAGGGGGTGACCGTAAAAGGGCAATGCAGAGGCCGTCATTTGATCGGCCATAATGAGAAGGATATTGGGACGATTCATTGATATAGATTGCCTTATAGTGCTTGAATAAGAAAGGCCGTTCAAGAGCAAGGAGATAAGCTAGATTAACGGCCGTGATAAGCTGCTATGCCCAAAACCTGACGTACTGCTTGAGTCACACTTGGCTCAAGCTCGGACGAGCTTTCTAAGAAAGCCGCCAGCCACTGTTGCCTTGCCTGTTTTGACGAATTTGTTTGCGACAATGTGTCTAATTGCCACAACAATTGGGATAATCCGGACCTTTTTTCCAAAAGATAGTTGAATTGGGCATCACAAGCGGGGATGGGTGGTGGATAGTGACGTATCTCTTTACTGATTTGGTCCTTTGTTGTGGTTAGATACTTGCGGATTGTTTGCCACGCAAGTTGCTCAGAAGTTTTTTCCTGATCTGTTTTTGCATTAACCGCCGTCGTTTGTCTATTCCTACTGATATGTAACCACTATAACCCATGCCTGTTAGCTAAAGCAACCATTTATATAGTTGTTTATTTTTCCGAAAATACCATAGAATCTTTCCAAACGAGGTGATTATGAATGAACAAGCGTTGCTTATTCGGCAGGCGACATACCAGGATGTGAAGGATGTTATTCGATTACTGTCTGAGGATTCATTGGGTAGACAACGTGAGAAATATAGGGATGTTTTACCCAAAAGCTACTATGATGGCTTTGCCCAGATTGAGCGAGATGAGAACAATGAATTAATTGTGGTGGAGCGAATGGGTGAGGTTGTGGCTACGTTGCAATTGACATTTATTCCAGCGATGACATATCAAGGAAGTTGGCGGGCCCAGGTTGAGGCGGTGCGGGTAGACGGCCGTTATCGCAATCAGGGTATTGGGCAAAAATTGATGGAATGGGTGGTGGATAGGGCAAGGCAAAAGGGGTGTAATCAAGTACAATTGACCACCAATAAGAGCCGCCATAACGCCCATCGTTTTTATGCGCGGCTGGGCTTTGTAGCTTCACATGAAGGAATGAAATTGAGTTTATAACAGGTTGTAAGCAGTGGGCACTATTTTAGCAAAAACTAAATATGGTTCACTGGTTACTGCTTATCGAACAAGAGGCGAATTATGGCAGACGGACGCGAATTGTTAGCTCCAGTGTGGACACATTTGACAGAAGTTCAGCCAGTGCGAGCTGAAGGTATATATCTGTATGATGAGGCGGGGACACGGTATACAGATTTTACATCAGGAATTGGCGTATTGAACACAGGACATTGTCATCCAAAGGTTGTAACAGCCATGCAGGAGCAAGCTAGTCAGCTTGTATTTGGGCAAATGAATATTGTGGTGCCGCCGATGACAGTGAAATTGGCAGAGATGCTCAATAAGGTGACGCCACCAGAAATCGATCGTTTTTTCTTCTCAAATAGCGGCGCTGAGGCCATCGAAGCCTCAGTCAAATTGGCGCGTTCGGCCACAGGGCGGCGTAATATTATTGTCTTTCAGGGCAGCTTTCATGGTCGTACCCATCAAGCGATGGCTATGACAACCTCAAAATACATTTATCGCCACAACTATCAACCTTTGCCAGGGGGCGTTTTTGTGTCCCCCTTTCCTTATAGTTATTACTATGGTTGGGATGAAGCCGAAGCGACAGCATTTTGCTTGAGACAGTTGGACATGTTGTTGCATAGCCAGACCGCGCCTAATGATACAGCTGCTATCGTTATTGAACCCGTCCTGGGTGAAGGGGGGTATGTGCCGGCCCCGGCTACCTTCCTACAAGCGCTACGCGCTTTGTGTGATGAGCATGGTATCTTGTTAGTAGTGGACGAAGTGCAAACAGGCTTTGGGCGCACCGGTAAGCTATTCTGTTTTGAACACGCTGATATTGTGCCAGATATCATTGTGATGGCGAAGGGCTTAGGCAGTGGTATGCCTATTTCGGCTATTGCCTCACGGGCTGATTTGATGGCTAATTGGAAGGCTGGGACGCATGGTGGCACTTACGGCGGTGGCAATACGCTGGCAACAGCGGCAGCTTGCACAACGCTGGAGGTGATTCAAGAGGAGGGATTAGTGCAAAATGCGGCTGAAATGGGGGAATATCTACAAAATGGATTACGAGAGTTGCAGGCGGAATATCCAGTCATTGGTGATGTACGTGGCAAAGGGCTGATGGTGGCGACGGAATTTACCAAGGCGGGTGGTCAGCCAGATGGGACAACAGCTAGTGCTGTCTTGAAGGCTTGCCTAGAACGGAATTTGATACTGTTGACGTGTGGTAGCTATGGTAATGTGCTGCGCTGGATTCCCCCACTAATTGTGACACGCGAGCAGATTGATGAAGCCCTAGTGACATTTAATGAGGCCCTGGGAACGGCCGTTGGTAACTAGTGGTGCGCCAAACACCTATTGACGGATAAGACAGCGCGGCGCACCTTGCAGAAGCTACCGCTTCTGTCCGACAAAAGAAGTTTGTCAGAATACTAGTCTCAAACAAGAGAAGGGTATGAGAAGAGATTTACATATGTGCGAGGTGATAATCCGTTAGGGTTGGCTGCTTATTTGAGGCAGGGGTTTCGTATTATTGGTACAGCACAGAATCATGCCAAAACTCGTGGTCAATATGTTGGTGAGGTGGTGATTGAGTGAATGTTGTAGGCTAACAGGAAAGTTCCTGCCTAATAGTGTGCAAAGGGTCTGTTCTTCATATTTAGTTCATTATTGTGGCGTAAACGGCCGTCTTCATAACAATCTCTGCAACTTTCCGAATAAGCTTGCGTAAACCCCCCTAGTCAACAAAACATAGGGCTATTGCGCTATTGGTCGTTGGGCAAGTGAGTAATGTTATGGCGTTACCCACTTACACAGTTATCAATCGCAGTGACTCGAAGGAGAAATTGCATGTCTGAAAATACTCATTTGTACAAAGTAGAGCAAAAAGCTCTTGTCACCCGCGAAAATTGGCCTGCTTATGCTCTCATTTCGATTGGGGCTGGTTTGCTTTTTGCTCACCTATTCCATATTGAATTAATTGAGATATTGTGGCCAGGCTTTGTGATCGCCCCAGGCTTATTGCTCCTGTGGCCCTCGCAACGTTCCATGGAACAGTACAATCACCCGTTGTCCTTTTTAGCTGTACCGGGTGCGATGCTAACAGCAGTTGGCCTGCTTCTCTTTGTGATGAATATCACGGGACACTTTGAAGCCTGGGCCTATGCTTGGACATTGGTGCTGGCTGGTGGCGCGGCCGGTTTGGCTTATATCTACCGCTTTGAGCCTGCCCATCGTATCCATAACAAAGTGAGCAAGTTCACGCGGGTGATGCTTTATTTATTTATCGGTTTTGCTGTCTTTTTTGAATTAGTCATCTTTGGCACGTTGACACCCTGGCTGCCGTTGGCGCTCATAGCTTATGGTGTTTACATGTTGTCTAAAGAGAAAAAGCAAAAATATGCTGCCTAGTGGCAAAAATTAAGGAGAATTATCCATGTCTGAAGAAACAATCCATGTTGAAGAAGAAACTGTAAAAGAGCTAAAAGAAGCGGTTGAACAAAATAATTGGACAGAAGAAATTGCTGTTGCTGGACGCGATTTGTGGGACACAGTGTCGAAACTGGCCCATGAGGCGACAGTGCGCCGCATCATTGTCAAAAATGAGAGGCACGATATCCACTTTGAAGTACCCATGCTTGTTGGTGTTGCTGGTATTGCTTTGCTGCCAGCCTATGCTGCTCTGGGCGTGATCGCTCTGATTGTCACAGATTGTTCTATTTTGGTAGAGCGTGTTGAAGAGAAGGAACCGGAAGTAGATATAGAGATTGCTGTCGAGTAGTAAAATTCAAGCGTTTCAGTAAACAGAAAATAGTTGAAACGGCCGTTGATGCTCAAGGAAACGGCCGTTTTTTTGTTTGCGGCAGATCTGCCGCACTCACTTGATGATCTTTTCTGTGACGGGTTGATTGTCGGCTGGCCCATAGACTACAGAAACCCCACGAACGCGGCTAATCAAGCTCTCAATCGAATAAATCAGCAACATAAAAAAGAGATCCACGCCAATTGCCATCGAAAAAGCGATACTCAAATAACCAAAAACAGTTGTCGCCGGCCCAGCCAAGCCCTCAGCCACAACTTGTTGCAAACCTAAGAGGTAAACAACGACTGTGACGATGCCCATGATGAGCAAGAAGGCGGGCCAAGCGCGGCGGTCAGAGCGACTGGGCAACATGGCGTTGGTGACGGCAAACAGTAGGTAGAGCCAGACCAGAAAGTCATTTGTTTCTAATAAATCCGTGATAGCAGCCGCCAGGGCATCTACGCTGCCTGATTGCACAGCTGCGGCCAAGTCCGTCACACCAAAGGCACGAAAACCGATGAGGAGGATAACGGCCGTTCCCGCCAATAACGGTGCGCCCCCAACCAAGCTTTCTCGAATGGCTCCCAGATTTTGACCCTTGTAATAGGTGACATAGCCTAGTTGCACTGTGCCATCGGGCTGCACCTGCGGCAGCAGCGACATTGTGCCAGTGCGGACACCTAACAATTTGGCCATAAACCAATGACTTAATTCATGCAGCAGCACGCCGGGAAACATCAATATCGCATATAGAATCACGGCCCGATCAGAGCGCCCTGTGAGTAATAAAGCAACGCCACCCAGATGGGTTTGAATCCAACGCTGCAAAATGATTAATATGGGTAAAGCGAGAGCCGCCCAAATGAAAGGTGTCAAGGATTCTATCATCTAACGCATCTAACGCATGGTTTAGCCAGTGGCATTCCGCACTAATTCAACAAAACCTGCCTGGAGACTGGCCCCACCGACTAAAGCACCGTCAATATCTGGATGTGCCATATATTCAGCAATATTGCCCTCTTTGACGCTACCACCATATTGAATGCGTACTTTTTGGGCGGTTTCCTCGCCAAATACATCGGCAACGGTACCGCGCACGGTGAGGCCAATGATGCTACCCGCCTGGGCTGCATTGGCTGATTTTCCTGTGCCAATAGCCCAAATGGGTTCATAAGCAATGATGCACTGGCTGGCCTGATCGGCCGTTAAGCCAGCAAGGGCTGCCCGTACCTGGCTGCTGACAAAGCTGTGGGTTTCACCCGCTTCGTTCTGTTCCAAACTTTCGCCCACACATACAATCGGGGTAAGGCTATGCGTCAGAGCTACTTTGACCTTTTTGTTCACACCCTCATCCGTTTCGCCAAAATAAGCACGCCGTTCTGAATGACCTAAGATGACGTATTGGCAGTATGGTGTCAACATATTGGGAGCACATTCTCCGGTAAAAGCTCCTTTCTCTTCATAGTGCATGTTTTGGGCACCCACACCAATTCGTGTTGCCTGCAAGGCTTCATGGACAGCCGCCAGGGCAATAAAAGGAGGGCAGACAGCGCTGTCTACGGCCTCAATCCGGTTTAGCCCCTGACGGATTTCTCGCACAAATTGTACGGCTTCATCGGCCGTTTTATTCATTTTCCAATTACCAGCAATAATCGGTTTACGCATTTTAACTCCTACTTAACCTGATTTAGTATGATTATAGAGGAGGCTGCATAGGGGGGCAATTTTCGCGGTTGTTATTCAATCGATATTAGATTTTGCTCTTTTTGATCCTTGACGAGATGGTATCAAGGTGCTAAGATGCACCCACGATGAGTAAATCTGATATGACTTTGAGCTTTTATTTTTATTTTGGCCTAACCACCGATGCCGCAGATAGGGTACGGGAGGTCGCTTCTGGCTGAAAAAGCTTAAAAGAAGGACTTGATCGGAAATCAATCAAAACGCGGCGTCACAGCCGCGTTTTTTTTTGCTCAAAAATATTTTGTGTAAGGAGAGTGGATCATGAGTGCGAATGGGACAAATGGAAACGCCCGTTATCAATTAGAAGATTTATACCGGCCTGTGATGTGTCGCGGGGTACGTGGGGCAACCACTGTTACCGAGAATACAACAAAAGCGATTCTGGCGGCTACCCGTGAACTGTTAGAGACGATTGTACGTCTCAATAATATGCAAGCCGACGATATTGCTAGTGTTTACTTTACCACGACGGCCGATCTCAATCGTACTTATCCAGCGGTGGCTGCTCGGCAAATGGGCTGGTTCCATGTTCCTCTCCTTTGTGGTCATGAGATGAATGTGCCTGAGGGTCTACCTCGCTGCCTCCGTGTTCTCATTCATTGGAACACTACTCATCGCCCGCAAGAGATTGCCCACGTTTACCTGCGCGGAGCCCGCTCTTTGCGCCCTGATCGCCAAGAACTGCCACCAATTCGTCCTATTCAGGTAGCTGAGATGGAAGCGGCGGCACGGGTTTTGGAAGGGGCGTGGTAAAATTGTTAAGCAGCAGGTTTTCATGCTTGTCACATATACCAAAATTGAGGTAAACCCCTATGATGATTATCATAATGCAGCCGCAAGCGACGATGGTTGAGAAATCGGCCGTTATTGCTTGGGCCGAAGATGCTGGGCAACAGGTTCATTTGTCTGAAGGCAATGAACGTATGGTAATTGGTTTGGTGGGGAACGGCCGTTTGCCTGACCCTGACCAAATCGAGATTATGCCTGGTGTGGAGCGCGTTGTGCCGGTAACACGGCCGTTTAAGCTTGCCAGCCGTGATTTCAAGCCTAACAATACCCATTTTCCCCTTGGTCAGCATACAGTTGGCGGGCAAGAAGCTATCATCATGGCTGGCCCCTGTTCAGTCGAAAGCCGCAGCCAAATTTTAGAGACAGCCCACGCTTGTAAAGAAGCTGGCGCCCACGTGCTGCGCGGTGGCGCCTTCAAACCACGCAGTTCTCCATACTCCTTTCAGGGCTTAGGCGAAGAGGGCTTGCAATATCTAGCCGAAGCCCGGGAACAGACTGGTATGCCCATTATCACTGAGGTAATGGAACCTGCTCTTGTGCCTCTAGTCTGCGAATATGCCGATATATTGCAGATTGGCACACGCAACATGCAAAACTATGCGCTCCTTCACGCTGTCGGTAAATCTCAATTTCCCGTTTTGCTCAAGCGGGGCATGAGTAGCACCATTGAGGAATGGCTGATGTCGGCTGAATATATTCTCAGCCATGGTAACACCCGCGTTATGCTCTGCGAACGGGGTATTCGCACCTTTGAGCAGTACACGCGCAATACCTTTGATATTAACGCCATTGCCGTTGCCAAACATCTATCCCACCTGCCTGTTATCGCTGACCCCAGCCATGCGACCGGCAAGTGGGAATATGTAGCTCCGGCAGCTAAAGCCAGTTTGGCGGCTGGAGCCGATGGCATGATTATTGAAGTGCATATGCAGCCGGAAATGGCTATGTCGGATGGGGCACAGTCCTTGAAGCCGGAGAAGTTTGCTAAATTGGTACGGGAATTAAAGGCGATTGCCCTGGCTGTGGGTCGATCAGTGACCTGAATTATCAAGCACGGAGTTGGCGATAAGCTGTAAACAGGTTACGGATGATCTCGCCATAGAGAGCGGCCTGACCAGGGCCATTGTAGAGGGCAGCAAAGGTGTCAAAGTCCAGGCGTTGTAGGGCCAGCATACGGCGGGTGTCAGTAGCTGGACCTTGAACGAAGTTGAAAAAGCCGATAATTTGGTGGGCTTCGCTGGCAGAGAAGGCCGTGAACATCTGCTGTACAGATTCATAGCCTAGCGTCGAATAGTTGAAGCCCATGATTTGGGGGCCACCCATGCTGATGGATTTTTTAGCGGCGGTATCATCCAGCCCGGCTGCGAACTCAAAAGCGGCCCATTCTCGTTTTTGATTGCCATGAAAGCTGCGCCAGGGAGAATTGGTTGTTTCACGCCATTGATGGCCTTGCCAAACTTTAGGTGAGTCGAATTTAAAATGTTGAGCAAAGAAATCGGGATTGTGTTTGCCCCATAGGTTGTTGAATACATGATTCTCGAAGCGGACGGTCATACGGCCGTCTGCACTAAATCCTTTGCCACCAGACTCAGCCACGAGTACGGCTGCGGCTACGCCAGGGTCGATTCGTAATTTGCTAGACAATTCAGCTAGTAAACCACCAAAGCGGTTCCAGGTACGGGCAATGCGGGCGGCATCATTGCTCGGTGTGCCGACGAGTGTAATTGTTTCAGCATCGGTGGGTTTGAGGGGAACATCGGGCAAGGGAGGTAGGTTGGGATCATCTGGATTGGTGAAATGGCCTGGGGGTGTGCCTTCAAATTCAACTAGAACGAAGTCACCATGCACATAACCTGTTTGGTCGACGGCCGTTACCCGCAACCACTCTGCCACAGTATCCAGAATTGTCAATTCACTGTCCGCGGCCAGCATGGCTACAATGTCATGGTCTGTGCTAGGCCCGCTGCGCATGTTGAGAATGGTTGTGGCATATCCTTTTTGGGTTGTGATGCGCCCAATGGGTTCCTGCGGCACATCTAATACCACAAAGTCACGATGGATGTAGCCTTCTACGTTTTCCGTTTGCAAACGAACTCGAAACCAATTGCCCACTTGCTTCTGAATTTGCAAGGGGATATTTGTAGGCAGGCGGCGAATAAATTTAGTGGTCTGATCTGGCCCTTCACGTAGGTTGACAATCGTGCGCGTGCGCCCTGTTGGGGCGGGTGGCTCTATTTCCTCTGGCTGCTCTGGTTGGGTATCTGGATCAAGGGTAACGAAGTCACGGTGGACAAAACCGCGCTGTGTGCCAGAGGTGACATGCAGCCATTCTCCTTGCTCAGTGATAATGATCAGTGGTGTGAAGGGTTGCAGGACTGTGCTTATGCCAAAATGAGTGCCTGGGCCACTGCGCATATTCAAGGCGGCCGTTGTCCGTCCAGTTCTATTCGTCATGGGGTGTTACTGTTTGTTGTCTAGTTTGTAGAGCTTGGATCCATTCTAATAACGGCCGTTTCTTAGCCTTATAATGGGCTGACCACTGCCCCGCTAGCTGATCAAAGAGAGTGGCTACTTCTGCAATTATAACCAGAATTATTGCTTCAGAATATGATTCAGGCCAAGTTGGCAGCTGGGTGATAATTTCATTGCCGAAACCACCGCAATGGTGATGATTGGTTTGTTCCTGTCTATCACGTAACATCATGCCTAATACGCAACAATCTTGAATGAGTTCGAGAGATAGATGCCAAGCAATTAATAAATCATTACGGATTACCTTATAAACGGCAACGGTACTTCGATACCAAAATTGGTTGACCATCTGCTCAAATTCCTGTGTGGTAGGCAAAGAAAATGGGGAAATATGGTTAGGTTGGAGAAGTTGGTTGGTAACGGTCATATCCTTTGCGAACAAAATCTGGCCAGGCTGCCAAAATCTAACTTGATCATACTGTTGCAGCTCAGTTTCTGTCATGCCCACTATATCCACACGACGCATGTCCTCATAACATAATCGGGTTGTGTGTGTCAATGCGTTTTGATGTTGTTCAGAGGCGTAAATTATGCCAAACGGCCGTAGCCATTCAAGCGATGGGAAAAAAGTCGCCAGTCCGTCATCTGTTGAGATCAACAATAAATCTACATCACTCCAGGCATCAGTCGTTGTGTTAGATGGCTGGGCGGTGCCGAACACAACTAAGGCTAGAGCATGCTCGTTATTTGCAAGATGCTGACGCAATGCTTCAATAAAAGCATGATGCCAAGGTTGACGAGCGATCATAGTTTTATGCAGAACGATGTTGACTTTCTGTATCAGGGGCTGCGGTGAGCAGTGCTAAAGCATGGGGCAAGACGGGCAAAAGGAAATCAAGATTCTCTTGCACAGCTTTGGGGTTGCCGGGCATGTTGATGATGAGCGTTTGGCCGCGAATACCTGCTACCGCTCGTGAAAGCATGGCATGGCGCGTGATCTTGAGGCTGTCGGCTCGAACGGCTTCCATCAAGCCCGGCGCTTCCCGCTCAATGACCCGCTGCGTCGCCTCAGGTGTCACATCACGTGGCGAAAAACCAGTGCCCCCGCTTGTCAAGATCAAGTTGATACCAGTTTCACACCAATCTAGCAACGCTTGAACAATTGTTTCAAAATCATCAGGAATGATGGCTCGCTGACTAATTTGCCAGGTTGTTTGCTGGCTGATTATCTCGGCAGCAAGTGGGCCGCTGCGATCTTCATATTCCCCCCGCGACCCTCTGTCACTGATGATGAGAATGCCTACTTTCATTCTGAATCAACGGTCAGTCATCAGTGGCCGATGACTACTCTTTACTACTTACTGTTTGCTGAATGCCGCTCTACTAACTTTTGCCACTTTTCATTCAAGCCGCTATCAGTTACACCATAATAAATATGAATATTTTTGCCATCACGGAGGGCGAGATCATACCAAGTGTGGTCATCTTTGCGTCGCATATCAAGGACAGCCATGTCGTTGTGCCATTTGATCCCTTTTTCTTTGGGTAAACCGGCTTCGGCTTTGCTGATGGCGTAATGCCACAGTTTGCGTGCGGAGGAACGAGTGACATTTTTGATGATGTTGCCATTGCGCAGGTCGCGCACGGCATGGTAATAGGTGCCTTTGCGCTTTTGACTTCTGACGATCTCTACACCAGTGCGGGGGGCGTTAGGTGTATCGGCCGTTTCCTCTTCGCTTGTTTCTTCTATAGGAGGTGTGGGGAAAACACCCGGTGGCGGTGTGGGCACAGTGATAGGATCGAGCACTTCATTGCTCAACCGACGTTCTACTAGACGTACGATTTCATCCCGTACAGCTAGGCTTGTCTCCGACTCATCCCGCACATAAAAGCGGTTAGAATCGATGGCATAGGGTGTGTCTTGTCCAGGCTGCACGGTGATACGCACGATTTGCTTGCTTTGGGAGGGTAGCCGATCTATTTGTACATCTGGTTCAGGTGTAAATCGATTGGCTATAGCATTGTACAAACTTTCAATAGCTTTTTCGGTGTCTCGAACCCCAACAGGATTTTCTTTGGGGTTGGCCGATACGCCAATGTAGACTGTACCACCGTTGGTGTTGGCTAGGGCGCCAGTGTCCTGTAATATGCGGTCAAAGTGGCCGCCACGCTGGGCCATCGAGGCGTGAAAGGATTGGACGATAGATTCCCCTTCCTCACGAGCCAATTGCACAAAATCTATTGGTGTAGCTGGGCCACGATACGGCCGTGTTAAGGAAAAATCATTGCCCATTAGCACCTTAGCCACGGACGCAAAGCTGACCTCATCGAGCAAAATCTCTGTGACTCGGTCACCCACACCCAAACTCTTGGAGCTGGCTGATTCACGGACAAGGCGATGGGCATCTGAGCCTTGAATACAGCGCATCCGGCGTGGATATTCTGGTTTGGAACCATCAAAGAAGCGGCGGGTGGTATAACGGCCGCGTTTGTCTAAATCAGTCACTTCCAAGCAGTGCAAGTTGGGGTCTTGAGTGTAGGCTATGCGCGTCTGGCCACCAAAATCTAAGTCACGCATGATGACACCATTGCCCGAATTGGCATGGGCGGCGATAACAATGCCACCGGCCTCATTGATGATGCGATAGGCAGTGAGTACATCGCTAGTAGCGCCAACGGTGGAACTACCCACGCTGAGAAGGTGGGCAGGAACCTGTAAGGTCAGTAGGAGATGTTCTAGGAAACTGACAGTGCTTTCGGGGGGGAAGATGCCGATGATGTGGAAGCCGAAGGTGGCCGTGAATTCAAAGCCAGGCAGAACTAGAATTTTGTCGAGTAGGCGACGATACTCTTCTAGCTGCCGTTTTTCATCTGGCTCTAAGCGGCCTAAATTTTCGAGCCAAAGCAACTGTTCCACTTCTTTGCGCATGGCGGCGAAACCGGCCACAGTGTTATGATCGGTGATGGCGATGATGTCCAAGCCGCGCATTTCGGCTTGGCGCAGGATATCGAGATAACCAATATGGGATTCTTGGTAATCATTAGAGCCAGGGGTGTGAAGATGCAAATCCATACGCCGCCATTGGCGTGATTGCCGTTGTTTACCACTCCCGCGTGATTTTCTTCTATTTGATTGTCTGGCCATGGGCTTACCTCTTGCTCAACAAATCGTTGATATAGCCAGACAACGCATTGGGTGGATAAGGTTTGAGAAGGAATTGATCTGCACCTGCATTGTGGCACTCTTGCTGGCGGCGATGATCGCCAGAGGTCATGATCACGATAGTATTGGTGGGAGCGGCCGTTTTGCCAGCCCGTACATCTCGTAATAAATCTATGCCACTTGTGCCGCGTGATAAATTGACATCAACAACAAAGGCATTGACACTATTCCCGGCCACTTTTTCCGCCTGCTCGATAGTGGTGCAAGCATCTACAGCAAAGCCATCTAATTCCAATAACATTTTCAACAGACTGACATTTGTCTGGTCATCGTCAACTACGATAATTCTTTTCATAGGTTGTCATGAGTAAACGTAAATTCTGTTTTACGTATTACGCTTTAGAGCAATGTTTAGTACCTCGTCAATATGGTCTACACAAATAAAGTCAATAGTTTTCCGCACTTCGTCGGGTAGTTCGTCTAATCCCGGTTCATTGCGTTTGGGTAAAATAATTTTTTTGAGTCCAGCCTGATGGGCGGCCAATACTTTTTCTTTTAGGCCCCCAATGGGCATGACCTGACCGCGCAACGTAATTTCTCCCGTCATGCCTAAATCGGCATGAACGGGGCGACTTGTGAGCAGGGAGGCCAAGGCTGTGGCTATGGTGATGCCCGCTGAGGGGCCATCTTTGGGAATGGAACCGGCTGGTACATGAATGTGAATGTCTGATTTATCGAAAAAATCAGCATCTATGCCCAATTTGTCTGTCTGGGAACGAATATAGCTCAGAGCCGCCTGGGCAGATTCACGCATTACATCACCCAACTGTCCCGTGATGGTTAGCCCTTTGCTGCCTGGCATTTGGGTGGATTCGACAAATAGTAGTTCACCACCAACACTTGTCCAGGCTAAGCCAGTGGCGACACCGGGAATTTGGGTACGATGGGCAGCTTCACTTAAATAGCGAACCGGGCCAAGATAGGGAATCAGATGGTTGGCGGTGATTGATATCGGTGGTTTGGTTGTTTCTGTGGCGATTTCTGTGGCAACTTTGCGGCAAATACGGCCGATTTGCCGTTCTAAATTGCGTACACCTGCTTCTCTTGTGTAATCTTGGATAATGGTTTGCAATGTCAGGGTATCAAAATTGATTTCTGGCTGGCAAAGGCCATTTTCGACAATTTGGCGGGGAACCAGATAATTTTGGGCAATAGTGACCTTTTCCATCACCGTATAGCCGGATAATCGCAATATCTCCATGCGATCCCGCAACGGCCCAGGTATAGCGTCCAAATAGTTGGCGGTGGTGATGAACATAACGGCCGATAAATCAAAGGACACATCCAAATAATGGTCACGAAATTCCCGATTTTGCTCTGGGTCTAATAGCTCCAATAAAGCAGATGCTGGGTCGCCACGAAAATCCGAGCCTAATTTATCTACCTCATCTAACATGATGACGGGATTTTGGCTGTTTACGCGCCGAATGGCCTGCATAACTCGTCCGGGCATTGCGCCAACGTAGGTGCGACGATGCCCCCGAATTTCGGCCTCGTCACGTACACCACCTAAGGAGAGGCGAATAAATTCGCGGCCCATAGAGTGGGCAATGGAACGCCCTAAGGATGTTTTGCCTACCCCAGGTGGTCCAGCGAAACAGAGGATGGCTCCGGTACGTTCGTGACGATAGGACAGTGTGGGAGAAGACGACCGATCCTCTTCCCGCTGCCTCATTTGTCGCAAATGACGTACTGCCAAATATTCTACAATCCGATCCTTGATTTCTTCGAGGCCATGATGATCCTCATCTAATACTTGCCGAGCATGGGCTAGATCGAGATTGTCTACAGTGGCCTGATTCCAGGGCAGGCTGGTGAGCCAGTCTAAATAGTTGCGCACCACGCTGTATTCTGGCGAAGCAATGGGCAAGCGCGGCAACCGATTTAGCTCCCGTTCTGCTTCGTGCTGGGCTTCTTCGGGCATGGCCGCCGCCTCGATCTTGGCCCGAAAATCTACCACCTCTACCATGCGTTCATCTTCTTCGCCAAGCTGTTGATGAATTGCCTTTAGCTGTTCACGCAGAAAATATTCTCGTTGCGCTTGCTCCATTTGGCCAAAGGCTTGCAGTCGGATTTGCTGTCCCATCTCCACAATTTCGATTTCCCGGCCAATGTGACGAATAAGCCAGTTGAGTTTGTCCAAAACATTGTCTATTTCCAGGAACTGTTGGGCGCGATCCAGTTCCAAGCGCATGTGGGTGGCAATGGTATAGGCTAGTTGGAGCGGGTTGTCGGCATCGAGGCTAGCAGCCAGCAGTGAGCCAGGGATGCCGGGGACGAATTCGGCCAATTGCAAAAATAGCTCAATGAGGTTGCGCCCCATTGCTACTGCTTTGGTGCCACTGCTGGTTTGTTCGGGCCAGATTTCGACTTCGGCAATGAGATAGGGGGTCGTTTGGGTGAATTGACGGATGCGAACGCGCTGCTGACTGTTGACGAGCAGGCGCATGGTATTGTCGGGACGGTGGAGGGCGCGGCGTACCGAGGCGACTGTACCCATGCGATAAAGGTCATCAGGACCGGGATTTTTTTGCTCAGGATCGTGACTGGTGAAGAGGCCGATGAGCCGTTCTCCATCGCTGGTATCGTTGATCAGTTTGATGGAACGGGGTTGTCCAATGTTGAGAGGAACGGCCGTTAGCGGGTAGACTACCATACCCCGCAGCGGCAGGATAGCCAAGGTGTCAGGAATGGCTAGATCACTCATGTATGACAATCAACAATCACTTATTTCGGATTGCCTAAGGCAGCAATGCCTCGCACAAGGCCGATGACATTTAGGGCGGCCTTGAGGGCATCGGTTGTCTTTACCTCTGGTGGCCCGCCTTGATTTTCCTCAGCAGTGCGTATCATGAGGTAAGCTGCGCCTACGCCAGCGACAGCCCCGATGATTGCACCGACTAATAAGACTTTTGTTTTCCAATTATTATTTTGTTCTTCCATGTTTTTGTTTATTTTGAAACTTATATTTGGCTTATCCAAAAAATCCACGAATGACACGAAAAACACAAAATTTCTCTCTGGAGACTTTGCGCCTTTGCGCCTTTGCGTGAGCTTTTTTCGGGAGACTCATATTTCAACGACGAATGATACTGACAAGGTGATCTATCAAAGTTGTGATATAGGCTAACATGGCGTTTAAGCGGATGATAGGTTGGCTGAGCTTGGGCAAGATAGGTTCTCCCTTTTCGCGAGCTGTGTCAATCATATTGTCTAATCGCCAAAAAAGCGGTTGGATACGGCCGTATGGCCTCTGCTCCACTTGGTTTTTCTGCCGCCGATAGATTGTGAATCCGACTAGGGCTAAAGGCGGAACAAGACAGGCTACTGTCATAGGCAAGGCAGTTAAGATGATGACGATATCCGCTACACCAGATACAAATTCGCGTGTTCCCATAATTTGGGGCGAGAGTACACCCCATAGGAGCAGTCCTGTTAGCACCAATAAGATGAGGAGAAGTACGATGAGAGGGGTATAGATGAAATACCAGTTAAAGCGTTTCAAGGCGGTCGCCCGTGCTTGTTGAACGGCCGTTGGCTGAATTCCTGTATCTATTTGTATCACTTCCGCTTCGGACATACCTAGCCTAATATTACATAAAGATGGGGAAATTGTATCACAACTGGGGGTAGGGTGCGTAATTAGAAATTGTAGTAAGAATAGCTATAAAGTGTGGGGAACGGATATGACAGGTTTTTAAAGCCTGTTATGTCTCTAAACGTGGTTGCCCCGGGTGCCAGCGATTCGAAAAGTAACTCAGTCAGGTTCAAGTTCCAGTTGAACAAACATAAATCTGAGCATCGAACCCCAATCTGAAAACACCCAATAACGCATCAATGCCCGAATGTCATTGAAGAATGTACGTCGTGCGCCCAGAGCATTCCGAATCTGCTGATAAAGTTCGTCTGCAACTTGGGCAATGGTATGCAAAAGGAAGGCGAGTAAATTCAATGTAAGCAAGGTTGCGGATAGATTTTCTTCCCCATGACCAAAATTGTGTTTGATGTTGTAACCATGATTTGTAAGGACATTGTTGTTTTCATTTTCACTCTTCCAACGCGCTCGACCGCAGGCTACAATCTCTGGCGTGTTGTTGTCGTCAAGTGTCAAGCTGGTGACCCACTCATTGCGATAGAGAATTTCTCCAGTTTCCTCATGAGTAATGACCAAATCGCACCAATTGACAGCCAAGGCATCTTCACCTGCGCGTAAAGGTACATCGTTCAGATAGTGGTATGTCCAAATTTCTCCATACCGACCGTTCCAATGACGCTGAGTAATGGTTGACAAGCGACCTAACTCAGCAACGGCATCAACAACAGCATACAATGCTGGATGCGATTGAGGGTGACATACGAAGATAAAATCGCATCTACTTGCTAATATTTCCTCACATAAGGGCTGCCGACTGTACAGGTCATCTCCCAATATCACGGCTCGATAGCGGCGTAATGTGGTTTGTTCTCGTTCTACCCACCGTTTGGCAGCATTCACTTCACAATCTTGTTTTTCTTCACCATCCTGAGGAACAATGAACTCGGGCACATAAGGCAGTACATGCTTATTGTTTGGGGCAACAATTACTGGCGTGAGGGCACTATGCAGGTACTGTATCTTTCCCTCATCCAATTGCCGCGTTTGGCATTGTGAACATGAAATCTTCTGTGATGAAAAGTAATAGACGCCATCTAAACTGAATGCTAACCGTTGTTGCAGTACATGCCACTGGTTTAGATAGTTGCTCTTAGCCAACTCATCTAGCAAAATTCCGAATTCGTCACTCACCTCTGTCGGTTTCACTGGATCGAGCAGATTCCGAATATGTGTGTCTGTTGGAATCCGCTTCATCTGAAACACCGTTTGAGCATTACTATTACCTTTTGCTTGGCGTAAATGGCGTTGTCCCGCCAAAAATGAGGGACTCTGCATGAAGAAAATCGCAAAAGCTGCTAACGCGGCGTCATTGACCCTATACTTTATATTGTGATGGGTACGCTTGTCAGTCAGTTTTTTGGATTTCATCCGATGAACAAATGTATCAACTGTTAAACTTTGTCTCATCCCTCCAGTTTAGTGTATTGCTTTCTATATTTCGAATTGCTGCCCGGGTGCAGGGTGGGTTTATACATGGTGGCGATAGTGATATGATGTCTGTGGCTGGCTATCGAATCTCATAGCTGTGTGTAAGTGTAGCCACACCTCGGATCGTGGCCGCAACGGAACAGTATTTTTCTTCAGATAGCTCAATGGCCCGCTCTACTTTTTTGGGCTCTAGCTCTTCCCCCTTGAGCACATAGTGGAGATGGATGTCGGTAAAGGCGTATGGTGGCTTTTCAGCCTGTGTGCCATCCACGTCCACATAGAGGTCCATCAACTTTTGTCGCTGCCGCCCCAATATCATGACGACATCGTAGGCAGAGCAAGAGGCTAAGCTGAGCAAAAGTAAATCAGAAGGCTTTAGTCCCTTCCACTCTTGCCATGATTCATCCTCGTTTTTGGGCCAAGAGCCAGATAAGACGACATGTCCAAATGAATCTCGGCCTATGAACATCTGGCTGTCTCCGCCTGTCCATTTAACTGCTATATTTCCCATGAAAATCTCCTGTATTTGTCAATAGTTTTAAGCCCATCTTACTGATGGGAGATGGAAAAGGATTCTTACGTAGACGGCCGTTCAAACTCCCCCAACCTCTCCAACACCTGCACCAACTCAATCTGCCACTCGTGGGTACTGAGTTCCCGCTTCATCCAGATGGCTTTTTTGCTGACACGTACCGCTTCGCCCAGGTAACGCTGTAGGTGGAAGCGATCCAGCCCTTCCAAGTCGTTGACGCGGATTTTGATTTGACCAGCTTCACTGACAACGGCCGTTACCCCCGCCGCCAATGCCAACACCTTAATCCGCAACTGATAGAGTAAATTATGAACTGGATCAGGAATGGCGCCAAAGCGATCGGCCAACTCTGCTGCCATCTCATCAATTTCGGTGAGTGATTCCAGCAAAGCCATGCGCCGATAGAGGCGCAGCCGCAAAGCGGCATCGGGCACATAGTCGGTGGGTACATAAGCGGCGAGAGGCAGATCAATCAGCGTCGTTTCCGGCAGTACCAACGACAAGGCTTCGCCATCCAGTTCATCCGTGCCCTCTTTGCGCCGTTTGACGGCGTTAGCCAGCAGTCGGGTGTACAGGTCCAGGCCAACAGATGAGACATGACCACTCTGTTCCCCACCCAGCAGATCACCAGCACCGCGTAGTTCCATATCACGCATGGCAATGTGGTAGCCGGCGCCTAAATCGGTATGCTCGGCCAGGGCTTCCAGCCGCGCCTGGGCAATGCGGCTAAGGGAACGCCAATTGCTGTGGAAGAAGTAGCTGTAGGCCCGCCGGGTGCCGCGGCCTACGCGCCCGCGCAACTGATACAATTGGGACAGGCCAAACATCTCAGCCCGATCCACAATCAACGTATTAGCGTTGGGGAAGTCCAGCCCACTTTCAATGATGGTGGTGCTAATCAGAATATCCACCTTGCCCTCGGCAAAGTCCACCATGATTCGTTCAAGCTGCCGTTCACTCATCTGGCCGTGGCCAACGGCCGTTATGGCTTCTGGCACCAACTTCTCGATCTGCTGGCGAATGATCTCAATCGTCTCCACTCGATTATGCACCACAAACAGTTGTCCACCCCGCTCTAATTCCCGCAATATAGCCCGTTTCAGCCGACCCTCATCGGCTGCACCTACGTAGGTTTGTACTGGCAGCCGTTCTGATGGAGCCGTGTTGATAATGCTGATGTCACGCACGCCCGTCAGGCTCATGTAAAGGGTGCGCGGGATGGGTGTGGCCGTCATCGTCAGCACATCTACTTCGGTGCGCCAGCGCTTTAGCTGCTCTTTGTGGCCCACGCCAAAGCGCTGTTCCTCATCAATGATCACCAGCCCTAAATCCTTGAAACTAACATCATCAGACAGTAAGCGGTGGGTGCCGATGACAATATCTACCAACCCCTCACGCAGCTTTTTGACGATCTGCTGCTGGCGCATGGGGGTGCGGAAGCGGGACAGCATCTCCACCTGGACGGGATACGATTGCAGCCGTTCGCGGAAGGTATTGTAATGCTGCTGAGCCAGAATGGTAGTGGGCACCAGGATGGCTACTTGCTTATTGTCCATGACAGCTTTGAAGGCGGCCCGCAAGGCCACCTCCGTTTTGCCATAGCCCACGTCGCCACAGATGAGTCTATCCATGGGATACGGCCGTTCCATATCCGCCTTCACCTCTTGAATCACCTGCAACTGGTCTTCCGTCTCCCGATGGGGGAAACTGGCTTCTAATTCGGCCTGCCATTCCTCATCTTTGGCGAAGGCATGCCCGGCGATGGTCTCCCGGGCGGCGTATAGCTCCAGCAACTCGGCCGCGATCTCGTCGGCGGCTCGCTGTGCTTTCACTTTAGCGGCCGTCCACGACTTTTCTCCTACACGGTTAATGGTAGGCGGCCGTTCTTCTGAGCCAATCCACTTGGTCAGGCGGTCAGCATGGTGGGCGGGCACATACAGCGTGTCGCTGTTGCCATACCTGAGCAGCAGGTATTCTCGCTCCATGCCGCCAATATTACGCACGACTAGCCCCTCAAATTGTCCGATGCCATACTCTAAATGCACGATATAGTCCCCCGCCTCAATGTCGGCAAAGTAGGCTTCGGGCGCGATGGGACGTGGTTTGGCTTGACGGCGGGGTACAGGCCGCTGCCAGCCAAAAATCTCAGCATCGGTCAACAGATCATATAAATTTGTGTGATCGCTACGTTGTACTAGTGTAAAGCCTTCAGCCAAACTACCTTGTACGAAGGTGATGGTGCCCTTGCTAGGGAGTGTGTCTAAGGTTGGCAGTGGAGCTGAGGAACGGGAGGACGGAGGGACAAGCAGTGATTCGCCGCTGCCCCCTTTTCTCCCTGCGCTCCCTCTTTTCTCCTCTCTCCATAAATCTTGCAAACGAGCTGCCTGACTACTGACTATAATGACTCGTTCACCATCTCGTTGGGCTGCCTTGAGCTGGGTCATTAGCGGGCGTACTTGGCCACCATAGCGGGGGCCTGGGTCGAAGGCATCCGCTAGGTCACTTATGGCCGTTTCTGCCAAAGCTGTATCACCTCCATTATCTTTATTGCCTAACACCAGCGGCTGCCACCAAGCCAATTCGCTGGCGAACTCTGGCCAAGCGAATAGCGGATTGGGGAGATCAGGCGGCAGGCTGGTCTGTTCATTGGCAACTTGGTCGGCGTGATCGTGGAGTTCGTGAACGGCCGTTTCCAATTCGGCCCAATCATCTACCACTAGCAGGGCATTTTCGGGCAAATAGTCCAGTAGACTAGCCGGACGCGGATACATTAATGATAAATAGAACTCCAATTCAGGGAAAGCCATGCCGCTTTTGAGGTGAGGGATATCGTCTTCCCACGATGGCAGATGGTCGTCGGCCAGTTCAATTTCTGGCAGGGATATGGCAAAATCGCGGGCCACATGGGGTAAGGCTTCGCGGGTAGGGGGAATGATGATGCGCTCGGTTTGAGAGCGGTCGTTCACCGTCATTGTGCGTTGGGTAGCTGGGTCAAAGTAGCGCATCGTGTCAATCTCATCGCCAAATAGCTCGATACGCACGGGATAGGGTGCCGCCGCAGGAAAAATGTCTATAATGCCACCCCGTTGACTGAAATGGCCGGCTGCCTCGACAACGGACATGCGTTCATAACCAATACCGCACCACTCATCCCATATTTTGTCCAAATCCAACCGCTGGCCCAAGCGCAGGGCACGGGTGGCTGTGATGAAGCGGCGCTTGGGCAAACTTTTCTGCATTAGGGCACGAGCCGAGGTTAAAATGAGAGGTGGTGTTTGCGTCGCTGGAATTTGTGGGTGCTGCCCTGCCATCAACTGCGATAAGACCTGAATACGTCCCAAACGAGCCCGGTCACTCCAAGGCCCCCGTTCAAAAGGCAGCGGCGTGGGTTCAGGATAGCGTAAAAGGTTACTCTCTGGTGGCAGCCAGGCTGTTAGTGATTGATGCCATTTGCCCACAGTGTCAATGCGTCCAGCGATGAAAACGATGGGGACTTGACAGGTACGAAACAGATCAGCCAATATCGGCGGGCGCGCACTGCCGGGTAATCGTAGTGGCGCTAATGGTGTTTTCTTCTCAATTTCTGCCATGAATGCCCGCCATGCGGGCAGGTCGTTGAAGGCGTTTAGAAGTCCGGTTATGTTCATTTCAGTAAACGGTAAATCGTAATCGATAGTCAGGTTATTAATCACCGATTACGAATAACGGGTTACAGCCCGCTGCTCACAGTTCCATTATGCTTGTTCATTGCCACCTGAATATCTTCTTGTAAGTAGGTAGCAATGGCACGGATGGCTTCATCAACCATGTCGCTGACGATGGGGAGCTGCTCTTTGCCAAAGTCTTGTAATAGGTAGGCGGGTGGATCCATGCGCCCTGGGGGACGGCCCACACCTAGCCTCATGCGGGGAAAGTCTTGGCCGAGGTGTTGGATGATGCTTTTCATACCATTGTGTCCCCCAGCCCCTCCTTTTTCGCGTAGCCGGATGGTCCCAAAGGGGATATCCATCTCATCGTAAATGACAAAAATGTGACGGTTGGGGATTTTGTAGTAGTTTACCAGAGGGCCGATGGCATCACCACTGCGGTTCATATAGGTTTGGGGTTTAGCTAGGATGATACGCTGGTCGGCGAAACGGCCGTCGCCCACAATTGCCTTATTCTGAACCTTACTTGACCGGATGCCATTCTCTGCCGCCAAACGATCCACAACCATGAAGCCGATGTTGTGGCGGTTGCCTCGGTATTTGCGGCCAGGATTGCCCAAGCCAACGATGAGAAAGCGTTCACTCATATCGTCATCTGGTATTGCATAGTGCCTATTGCGTAGATGGTCAATTAACTTACGAATCACTCGATTACTGAATGCTGCTACTACTTCCTGTTTACTCCTCACTGCTCACGTCCACATCCAACACTGCAATATTCCACAACTCAGATGGTTGGGTGGCATCTAGAGCAAAGTTGAGGATGCGAGGGCTGGTAGCAGCAGATTTAGCATGGGCAAAGAGGGGGACAATGGGTAATTCTTCCATGAAGATGCGGGCGGCTTGGCGATGACTTTCCTCAAATTCGGACGTGCCAGGTAGGGCGTTGAGGGCGGTGTGGCAGGCGGTGTCATAGGCTCCATTGGACCAACCAGTGACGTTTAGCCCACGCCAGCCAGCCAAGGCCTCAATCTCGGGGCCGGGAATATTGTCAGTAAGCCAAAGATGACAAGACGGCCGTATCCCCAGCCGCCAGGCAAACTCTCCCAAATCAAATTCACGGCCAAAGAGCCGCCCCACTGTGCCATCAGCAAACCATTCAGCGATGGGCTGCTCAAACAAGCCGACACTGATGCCGCAGTCGTGCAGGTTCTCCTGGGCGATGCGAATGATTTGGGGACGAATAGGGCTACTATTGTCTGTGCCCAATGTAATGCTAAAGGGTAAGCCTGTGCTGATGTCCTCGCGAGTACCATCACCGTCATTGTCTAGGTAACCCAGCATATCTAGTTGTGCGTTGGCAGCCGAGGGATCGTAGCTAAAGGTGGGAGCATCAGGGGGAAAGAGAGGGTGGTTGTTAGGTAGGTAAGCAGCCATGGGAGCGCCTTGACCAAAGGTGAGTTCAGCGATCATCCGGTCACGATCTATGCAAGACGCAATTGCCTGGCGTACTTCGGGTGTTTGGAACCAATCGGGACGGCCGTCTTCATCTCCGTCGCCATAATCACCATAAGAGTTGATGCCAAAGGCGATATGCTCGAAGATGCCGCTCGTTTGGAAGACAGGCACGATATTGTCGCTGGTGGCGGCTTGTTCGAGCGTGATAGCATCTTGGGTGATGATGTCACAATCGGCCGTCACAGCATCCCCCTCAGGGTGGAATGAAATGGTAATGTGATCAATATTTGGTAAATCTTCAGTCTGGCGATAGTAATGGGGGTTGGCCACCAAGGTCATCTGTTCGCCTAATATCCAATCTTCCAACATAAATGGCCCAGAGCTGAGGGGGTGTCGGGCTGATTCTTCGGCTGTGATAAGCTCATTGGCTGTGAAGGAGCCGAGTTGGTGTTGGGGCAGAGGCGGCCATGCGTTGGTGAAATATTCGGGATCATTGAAGCCCGGCAGACCCGTCCAACGCACACGCAAATTATCTACGGCTTCATAGTGGGTGGTGCGCTCGATTTTGAATTTGCTGCCGGGGGTGATGGGGTCGGCGTTAAGTTGGAAGCTAAAAACGGAATCAGCGGCAGAAACGGGGGTGCCATCGGACCACATGAGGGGCTTGAAGGTGAATTCGACGCTCATCTGGGTCATTATGATGGGTGTTTCGCCGTCATAAGAAACGATCTCGCCGTCGCTGTTAATGACGGAGACACCTTCTATGAGCTCAGTAGCGTTGCCCCCAAGCGTGACAACACGGTCGCCCCTGTTGACTTCGATGAGGTTGAGGGTGGCATCTCCATCTGCCAGACTTGGCAGCTTCTCCAACCCCTGTGGTTGGTATTGATAGCTGAGAGAGGTGTACAGGTTTTCATAGAGGGCGTGGCGCACGGCCGTTGCGGCTAATGATTCATCGCCGTAAAGATAGATGCTGATCGGCTCGTCACTCATGCAAACGGTGATCTCTTTGGGTGGTTCGGGTGTAGGCGTGGGAGTATTGGTGGCGGTAGGTGACGGTATAAGGGTTGCCGTAGGTGGGGTTGTTGCAGTGCCTGCGTTGTTATTGTTGGTAACGGCCGTTGCCTGGGTTGTGGCACTATCACTTATGTCTGTATTAACGGGCGTGCTGACAAGGGGTTGTGGCCCTTCTTCTTGGCAGGCTACCAGGAAGAGAAGCGTAAGCAAGCTAATAAAACAGACGCTACGCAAACAGCGTCTAAAGCATAGTGAGGTGAATAAGGCGGATGTTGCCATAAATTCCTGAATTGATTCACGCTGAACTTCTTCTGTTCAAGATGATGCGCCATAAGCGACGAATAACCCAGCGTAGAAGTAGATAGATTGCCGCTGTGGCAAAAAGATAAGCGACCCATTTGGCCCCTGACCAGAAGGCAGCTGTGAAGCGGCTCACTTCAACTCCTTCTAGTTGCTCTAGAAGGCCGCCCCCTTCAGAACCATCAGGCGTGTTTGGCCCTAAAGGGGCATTAAGTGGCGTTGGTTGAGGCGAAGGCGTAGGAAAAGGTGTTAGGGTGGGGAGGGTCGTAGGTTGTTGGAAGGATGACGGGGTGACATTGGCGTCGCTAGTAGGTAAAACGGCCGTACCCTCTACTGTCACTGTAGGGGTAATAGTAGGTGTCGGGGTAGGTTCGTCGTTAGAGATGATAATGTTTGTCACAAAAAATTCGTCGTAATTGAAATCAGTGCGTACCACGCGCAGGCGCAGGCGATAGCTGCCGTCAGGAAAGATGGGTGTGCCACTCTCACGGCCAACGGTGGTATCCCAAATAGCTAATGTGTTGTCAATGATGGGCTGGCTGCCTTCTGCGAAGACGATCCAACTATCATCGGAGGCAAACTCAGAGCGAAAGGCTAATTCATAACGGAGCCAATTGGGGTCGGTGGCTGTGCCGCGCACGATGACGACCCCGGAAATAATATCCTCTGCAGCTGGCTCGATGATGCCGTTGCCTTGCTCTTGGGCCGTTACATTTGTCCATACAGTGACCAGTAAACAAGCGGCAATCAGTATGGGGATGAGGATGGTTAACGGCCGTTTTCTCTCCATAATTTAGACCAACCTGTGAGTCTAGCACATCTCTTGTCCCATGACGAATTTTTTCAAGCAGCTTGATCTGCGTGACTTTTATCAGGTTCATTAGTGCAATCTGTCACTGCCCGACGGCCGTTCCCATCCCCTAAAATGAAGCCATTACTCGCCAAAAGCAGCCAACCTGTCCCCTCTTGCCTGAAGAGAGGCAGATGCGTGTAGTTGTTTGGTGCCTTTGGTTTGGATCAGAGTGACGCAAAAAGTAGAGGAAAATATGTCTAGACAAATGATAACGATTGACGGCAACGAAGCGGCGGCGCGGGTTGCTCATAAAATTAATGAAGTCATCGCCATTTATCCCATCACCCCTTCATCGCCAATGGGAGAATGGGCCGATCAATGGTCGGCAGAGGGCCAACATAATATTTGGGGAGCCGTGCCCCTAGTCGTGGAGATGCAGGCCGAAGGTGGTGCAGCTGGTGCCGTGCATGGCTCTTTGCAGGCTGGAGCCCTAACGACTACCTTCACCGCTTCGCAAGGTTTGCTACTCATGATCCCCAATATGTATAAAATTGCAGGGGAATTGACCTCAACCGTCTTTCACATCGCAGCCCGATCCGTAGCGGCTCAGGCCCTTTCTATTTTTGGTGATCATAGCGATGTGATGGCGGCACGGAATACAGGCTTTGCTCTATTAGCTGCCAATTCGGTGCAAGAAGTGCATGATTTTGCCTTGATCGCTTCGGCTGCCACTTTGAAGACGCGGGTGCCATTCCTCCACTTTTTTGATGGCTTTCGTACTTCCCATGAAGTTAGCAAGATTGAGGTGCTCGAGGATGAGATCATTCGGGCCATGATAGATGATCGTCTTGTCCAAGCTCACCGAGCACGTGGTCTTAGTCCCGACAACCCTGTACTGCGAGGTACGGCTCAGAACCCTGATGTCTTTTTCCAAGCGCGGGAGAGTGTGAATCCTTTTTATACGGCCTGTCCGGGTTTGGTGCAGGAGGTAATGGACAAGTTTGCGACTCTGACAGGGCGGCAGTACAGCTTGTTTGAGTATGCGGGCCATCCAGAAGCGAAGCGGGTGTTGGTGCTGATGGGATCGAGCGCGGAAACAGCCGTTGCTACTGCCGATCATCTCGTGCAACAAGGCGAAAAAGTGGGGGTAGTTACAGTGCGGCTATACCGGCCGTTTGACGTGGCTGCTTTTGTGGCTGCTTTGCCTGCTACTGTTAAATCGATAGCCGTGCTGGATCGTACCAAAGAGCCAGGTGCGACAGGGGAGCCACTGTATCAAGATGTGATTGCGGCGATTATTGAAGCTGTGGCTGATGAAAGAGCCCCTTTTACGGCCGTTCCCAAAATCATTGGCGGCCGTTATGGCTTGTCGTCCAAGGAGTTTACACCCGGAATGGCCAAGGCCGTCTTTGATGAGCTGGCACAGCCCAAACCCAAGAATCATTTTACGATTGGCATCCGAGATGATGTGACGCATACCAGCTTGGTATGGGACAGGGATTTTAGCATTGAATCAGATGATGTGGTGCGGGCTGTCTTCTATGGGCTGGGTTCCGATGGCACAGTGGGAGCGAACAAAAACTCCATCAAGATCATTGGCGAAGATACAAGCAATCATGCTCAGGGCTATTTTGTCTACGACTCTAAAAAAGCGGGGGCGGTTACAGTGTCCCATTTGCGCTTTGGCGAACGGCCGATTCACGCCCCTTATCTCATCCAATCAGCCAACTTTGTGGCCTGCCATCAGCCTACCTTCTTAGAACGGTATGATGTGTTGCGCTTAGCAGCGCCCGGAGCCATCTTCCTCCTTAACAGCCCCTATGGGCCAGACAAAGTATGGGAAACATTGCCACGCAGTGTGCAGGAGACCATTATTGAGAAGAAGCTCCACTTTTTTGTGGTAGATGGCTATAAAGTGGCGATGGAGACAAAAATGGGGCGGCGCATTAACACCATCATGCAAACCTGCTTCTTTGCCTTGTCCCACGTATTGCCTTTTGAAGAGGCTATTGCGGCTATTCGTACAGCCATTCGTAAAACCTATAGCAAACGAGGTGAAGTGATTGTGCAGCAGAACTTTGCCGCTGTCGATTCGGCCATTAGTCACATGCATGAAGTAGTTGTGCCGCAGCAGGTGACCAGTGATTGGGAACGGCCGCCAATCGTGCCTGATTTTGCGCCTGAATTTGTCCAATCTGTCACAGCTCGTATGATTGAAGGACTCGGTGATGAACTGCCCGTAAGTGCCTTGCCCGTGGATGGCACTTACCCTACGGGCACAACGCAGTGGGAGAAGCGCAATATTGCTACTGAAATTCCCGTTTGGGACCCAGACATCTGTATCCAATGTGGTAAGTGTGCCCTCGTTTGTCCCCACTCCGTCATCCGCATGAAGATTTTTGATGGCGCCCTGTTAGAGGGTGCGCCAGAAAGCTTCAAGGCAGCTTCAGCCCGATACAAAGAGTTCAGAGATCAACAGTATACGTTGCAAGTTGCGCCTGAGGATTGTACGGGGTGCACGCTGTGCGTGGAAATCTGTCCGGTGAAGAATAAGCGTCAGCCTAAGTTCAAGGCCATCAACATGCAGCCTCAAGCCCCGTTGCGCGAGGCTGAACGAGAAAACTGGAACTTCTTCCAAACCTTGCCCGAAATTGATCGCACAGCCATTCCTTTGACGCAAGTGAAATACAATCAATTACTGCAACCGCTGTTTGAATTCTCTGGTGCCTGTGCTGGTTGTGGTGAGACACCATATCTGAGCCTGCTCAGTCGCCTCTTTGGTGAGCGTTCCATCGTGGCTAATGCCACTGGTTGCTCTTCGATTTATGGCGGCAACTTACCAACCACACCCTGGTCACAAAATGGTGAAGGGCGGGGGCCAGCCTGGTCAAACTCCCTATTTGAAGACAATGCTGAGTTTGGCTTGGGGATGCGGGTAGCTTTAGATCAAAGGCTGGAGGCTGCAACCAATCTGGTGCGCGAACTACGTCAGGAGATTGGGCCTAAGATGGCGGATGTTATCCTCTTTGCTGACCAGGTAAACGAGACTGAAATCCAATCTCAGCGGGGGCGTGTCGGTGAATTGAAGAACCGTTTGCGAGAACTATTGACAGAAAAACCCGACCTCCAAGCACCGGTTTCCAATCTTCTCTCAATGGCTGACATTTTGGTAAAAAAGAATGTTTGGATCGTGGGTGGGGATGGCTGGGCCTATGACATTGGCTTTGGTGGTCTGGATCATGTATTGGCTTCGGGGCGCAATGTAAATGTATTGGTACTAGACACGGAAGTCTACTCGAATACGGGGGGGCAGATGTCCAAAGCCACGCCTCGGGCGGCTGTAGCGAAGTTTGCGGCGGCAGGTAAGTCAATGCCTAAGAAGGATTTGGGCTTGTTGGCAATCAGTTATGGTAATATCTATGTGGCGCGGGTGGCGTTTGGTGCCAGCGATACCCAAGTGGTGAAGGCGTTTTTAGAGGCAGAGGCTTACGATGGCCCATCTCTAATTTTGGCTTATAGTCATTGTATCGCACACGGCTATGATTTGAAGTATGGTTTGGCTCAACAGAAAACGGCCGTATCCTCTGGTTATTGGCCCCTCTATCGCTACAATCCCGATCTAGTCGTGCAAGGGCAAAACCCCTTCCATCTTGATTCCAAAGCACCCAGTGTGCCTTTGGAAGAGTACATCTATCGAGAAGGTCGCTATCGCATGTTGACAAAAAGCCATCCAGAAACGGCCGAACGCCTTTTGCAATTAGCTAAAGTGGATGTGGACACTCGTTGGCAGCAGCATATTCGCCTGGCAGAGATGAAGAAGGAGAATGGAGATTAGAGATTGGAACTTTTGTCGGTTTCTTAACCCAATACCCAATCTCTGATTGTCAACCTCCGAAATGGAGTAATCACATGGATTTAAGTACAACTTACCTTGGCCTGACCCTCAAAAACCCCCTGGTTCCATCTTCCTCGCCCCTCACAAGGGAGTTAGGCAAGCTGAAGCAAATGGAAGACGCAGGCGCAGCAGCTATTGTCCTCTACTCACTATTTGAAGAACAGGTCACTTTGGAAAGCCACACTCTGGATCATTATTTGACGCAAGGTGTGGAAAGCTTTGCCGAAGCCTTGACATACTTTCCAGAAGCGGCTGAATATCACAGTAGCCCCACAGGATATTTGAAGCATATTCGTCAGGCCAAAGAGTCGCTGGATATTCCCATTATTGCTAGCTTGAATGGCGTATCTACTGGCGGTTGGGTTAGATATGCTCGCGATATTGAACAAGCTGGTGCTGATGCACTGGAGTTGAATATTTACTATTTGCCCACTGATATTCATTTGGGCGGTAGTGAAGTAGAACAGATTTACCTCGATATTTTGCGTGATGTGAAAGCCAATGTTTCTATACCAGTGACGATGAAACTCAATCCTTATTTCAGTGCTATTGCTAATATGGCCTATCGATTGTCAGAGGCAGGTGCGGATGGGCTTGTACTCTTTAATCGCTTCTACCAGCCGGATTTGGATTTAGAGAATCTGGAAGTGGTGCCGAATCTGAAGCTGAGTAATTCTGATGAGTTACGTTTGCCGCTGCGGTGGATTGCAATTTTATACGGCCGTATTCAAGCTGATCTAGCCCTCACCACTGGTATCCATACGACAACTGATGTTCTCAAAGGAGTAGCTGCTGGTGCATCAATCACCATGATTGCCTCAGAGCTATTGCAAAATGGTATTAATCGTCTGCGCCTGCTGTTGGCAGGGACAGAAGCCTGGCTAGAGGAACATGAATATGAATCGCTGTCACAATTGCAGGGTAGCCTAAGCCAGATTCATTGTGCGGAACCAGCTGCTTTTGAGCGGGCAAATTATATGCGGGTGTTGAGTTCATATGCCCCAGATTATCGCTGGCGGTTTGGCTCTCTGGGAATGGTGACTGGGGAGTAAGGCCGATTTGGAGATGGGGGGCACACCCATCTCCAAATCCTTTTTGTTATTTGGCAAAGCCAACAGAACGAGTTTCTCGAATTACTGTGACTTGAATCTGTCCAGGGTATTGCATATTGTCTTCAATGGACTTGGCAATATTTTTTGATAGGCGCATGGATTCCAAATCATCAATTTTATCAGGCTTAACTAGGATGCGAATCTCGCGGCCTGCTTGCATGGCATAAGCATCTTGAACACCAGGAAAGGAAGTGGCGATTTCTTCCAATGTCCGTACCCGCTTGATGTAATTTTCTAGGCTCTCACGGCGTGCGCCTGGTCTGGCTCCAGAAATGGCATCAGCAGCCTCTACAATGACGGCTTCCACTGTCTCTTGTTCCACTTCATGGTGATGGGCAGCCACGGCATTGACAACCACATTGGCTACTTTGAAGCGTTTGATGAACTCAGCCCCTAACCCGGCGTGAGTGCCTTCCTGATCATGATCCATCGCTTTACCAATATCGTGCAAAAAGCCACCAGTTTTGGCAATCTCAACGTTGGCTCCTAATTCAGCGGCTAACATGGCGGCCAATTTGGCTGCTTCCACGGAGTGGTGCAGCATATTTTGACCGTAGGAGGTACGGTATTTGAGGCGGCCCATCATTTTGATGATTTCGGGGTGCAGACCATGTACATTGGCTTCGTAAGCGGCCTGTTCCCCAGCTTCTTTCATAACCTGCTCAACTTCTTTGCGGGCATCATTTATCAATTTTTCGATACGAGCAGGGTGAATACGGCCGTCTGTGATCAATTTAGCCATGGCTCGGCGGGCAATCTCCCGGCGCACTGGATCGAAACTGGAAACAGTGACGGATTCTGGGGTGTCGTCTACGACAATGTCTACGCCGGCTGCTTGTTCGAAAGCACGAATATTACGGCCGTTTCGCCCAATTATACGCCCTTTCATCTCATCACCTGGCAAAGGTACTACCGAAACAGTGATGTCTGAAACCTGATCGCTGGCGACTCGCTGAATGGCCATAGCAATGAGACCTCGTGCTTTTTCTTCGGCCGTTTCCTTCGCCCTGTCTTCGATTTCGCGCATCACGCGGGCCATGTCCTGGCGCGCTTCCTTTTCCACTTCGGCCAAGAGTTGCTGTTGCGCTTCATCACTCGTCATACTAGCAATTTCTTCTAGCTTAGCTCGGTGATCTCCCTCCATTCTATTGATTTCGTTTTGTTTGCGATCCAACCGACTTTGGCGTTTATTCAAAACTTGCTCACGTGATTCTAATTGACGATTCTGCTTGTCTAATTTCTCGCTGCGTCGATCTATTCGCTCTTCGGCACGTTGCAAATCTTGATAGCGTCGTTCAGCTACTTGTTCAGCCTCGACCCGAATTTGACGGGCCTCTTTTTTGGCATCATTGAGCAATTTTTCAGCATCACTATCTGCCTGACGACGTGTTTCCTTTAATTCTGCCTCAACTTGAGCATATTCTTGTTCTGTGCGGGGCTTTAAGATGTAGTAGGCGATACCTGCACCTGCGCCCCCACCTACTAAAAGCCCTAAGATGATCCATATTGCTTGCATGTTTGATTTGATCTCCTAACTGATTTCATATTCCTTTGAGATAGTTGCCCATAACTCGTTTGTTACTTGCTGAATGATTTCATAATGAAAGCCACGACGTTGTAAAAAACTACCCATTTTTCTGCGAAACTCATTTTTATTAAGATGAGCATAACGATTGGCTTGTTTGGCAGCGACACGTTGGGCAGCAGTTGTTTGGTCTACTTCGCTTATCGCCGTTTCAATAATATGGCGAGCAACTCCTTTTTGTTGTAACTCCTGTCGTAAAGCGAGGTGACTACGTGGCTTAAATGTGTCGCGTTGGTCTACCCAATAGCGGGCAAAGGCTTCGTCGTCTAACAATCCAACCTCTTGCAAGCGCATCACAGCCTGCTCAATGGCTTGATCCTGATACCCCTTGTTGCGTAAATGTCGCTGTATTTCAACAATGCTGCGGGGGCGGCGACTGATGAGTCGTACTGCTTTTTCTTTGGCTTTGCTGGCTTCGTCTTGCTGCTGTAAGGAGGTAACGAGTTCTGGTGAGAGAGTTTGTCCCACTTTGAGTTTGGTGGCAACGGCCGTTGCCAAACTAAAGGCGTATGTTCCATCTAAATAAACATTCAGCCGATTAGCATTCCGTTTTTGTGTTGTCAATGCTGTGATAACGCCCATATAACAAAAAAGCCGTGGTATTCATCACCACAGCCATCAAACTCTTTGTAGCTTTGCCAGTTTGTCAGATAAACAATGATTGGGGAGAGTACACAATGGCCAGCACCCTGGTAAGAATTCGTGCGTAATCTTTGAAAATTAATTCCTGGTAGAAGTCATAAAAGCAGATGTAACTGCAATCTCATCGGCATATTGAACTTCTACCAGATTACTTACCCCAGCTAGCTGCTGCCTTTCTTATTCACCTTATGAGGTTGTTTGTGTAGTAACTCATCTACACAAGAGAAAGCATGTCAAGAAACTAGCTCAAATTGTTTGTCAGATCAAACTCGATTTAGCGATCAGGACCAATTCAAAAAATATACAATTTTTTTGAAGTTGACCTGTAGCTTTTTCGGGTTGACGGGAATCATTTGATTCCCAGAAAAGCCTAAGCAAAGAGTTGAAGGCTAGTAGTAATGGATCGCAATCCTTCTATCTAGGTTATTCTTCTGCAAATAGTAAGGCTGGTAAACCCGCTGATTGCCTTACTAGATTTTCCAATTCTAACATAGTCGTTGGGTTTTCATCCAAGAACATCTTGGCGTTTTCACGCCCTTGTCCCAACAAAGTTTCACCATAGCGGAAATAAGCACCACGTTTGTCTATAATGTCTTGTTCAACTGCCAAATCCAAAACATCACCTGTTTTACTAATGCCTTGATTGTACATGATGTCGAATTCACATTCAGTAAAGGGGGGAGCCACTTTATTCTTCTTCACCTTAACTCGCGTGCGATTGCCAGTTACTTCGCCCCCCGATTTAATGCTTTGAATACGGCGAATGTCTAAACGCACCGAGGCGTAAAATTTGAGAGCATTGCCGCCACTGGTTGTCTCTGGATTGCCGAACATGACACCAATTTTCATCCTGAGTTGATTGGTGAAAATGACAACCGTGTTGGTCTGTTTGATGATCCCAGACATTTTGCGCAAGGCTTGGGACATCAGGCGAGCTTGTAGGCCCATATGGGAATCACCCATCTCACCTTCAATCTCAGCACGTGGAACTAGGGCAGCTACGGAATCAATCACAACGACATCCATTGTGCCCGAACGAATGAGGGCTTCAGCTATTTCCAGGGCTTGTTCGCCTGTATCGGGCTGGGAAACATACAAGTTGCCCACATCTACACCACACCTGGCCGCATAGTGAGGGTCTAGAGCATGTTCCATATCCACAAAGGCACAAACACCACCCCGTTGTTGGGCTTCCGCGATAATGTGCTGGCAGAGGGTGGTTTTGCCGGAAGATTCAGGGCCATAAATTTCAATTACACGGCCTCTGGGCACCCCACCAACACCGAGAGCAATGTCGAGAGATAAGGAGCCTGTAGGAATAGACTCAACATCTAATTGGGCATCACCTAAACGCATGACAGTTCCCTCGCCAAAACGTTTGTTGAGGGTTGCCAATGTGTTTTCTAATGATCGTTCGCGCCCTTTCTGCTTACTCATTTGCTACCTGTTTGTTGGGAAATAAATGATTATGTAGTGTACAATAGCGTTATGGAATTAGCAAACCTTTGGCGTGGGGCAGATGCTACGGCCGTTATCCGGAATGCAACTGAAGCTGATGCAGCTGATATTTTCAAATTATTGCACCGTGCCTCCTATAGCCACACGCATGTAGGCTGGCATTTGCCAGCTCAATGGTTAGGTCGTCCTGAATACCTAGTTTGTGAACGCCCTGCTCACAGAAGCCTTGCTATGCGGAAGATGTGGGGAGAGGAGACGACGTTACAAGCCTGTTTGGTGGCTACTGCTAATCCAGCCCCGGTTGCTTGGGTTCATGTGGCTGCCGTGAGTCGAGGTTTGGATGCGGTTGCGTCTTTAGCGGCGATGTTGGCCCAGCTTGAAGAGTTGTTGCGGCAAACGGCCGTGACTCAAATTGCCTGGATGCTAGTGGATGATTGGCCCCAAGAATGGCTGTCTGAGCTTGGCTTTGTAGAGGTAAATCAAGTGCAAACTTATCTCAAATGGGATATGAGTTTGCCAGAGATTGAGCCTGTGGTTGGATTAGCTATCCGCCCTGCCGTAACAACGGATATATTAGCTTTGGCTCAACTTGAAGTAGATACATTTGCGCCATTGTGGCGACATAGTTTAGCCGATCTATCCATTGCTTTAGAACAGGCCTTTAGCTTTGATGTAGCCTTACTTAAGGGCGAGATTGTTGGTTTCCAGACCAGCACCTGTCAAGCAGGCGTGGCTCACTTGGCCCGTTTGACAGTTGCCCCTATGATACAGGGGCGGGGTGTCGGTACTGCCTTATTGGCTCATGCTATTCAGAGCTATGCAGGCCATCTGGTACAATCAGTATCCCTCAACACGCAAGTGGATAACTTACCATCGCAGTATCTCTATGAAAAATTCGGTTTTGTAGCCCAAAATCAATGGTTTTCAATTTGGACAAAGCAGATTGTGTGAGAACTAATAGGCAAACTCAATAAGGTTCATAGAACATTATGGCGACAGACATTAGTGACCCAAGCACCAAGATAATCAACTTGCAAGATACTCTTTTCATGATATTGATAGGTGTATATTTGGGTTTGCTTGGTGGCTTGATGCAAAAATCTGTTGTCAGTGTTATTTGGGCAGCTTTTTTAGTCGGCATTTGGCGTGTCTACAATCGGTTGATGGTGAACAACAAGGCGATGGCTATCGGACTTGTTATGGGGGGGGGCTTGGGAACGGCCGTTGGTGTAGTGGGTTGGTTGTTGGGAGGAGCCATTCATGATGTGAGTAGTGGTGCACTTTTTGGACTTATTCGGGGTGTGCTGCTAGGGATTGCCGTGGGCTTTATCACCAGAGCAAAGAGCGAAGAAAATGATACTCAGCAAACGAAGGTATTGATCACCGGTGGCTCCATCCTGTTGGGGCTGGTCTTGGGAGGACTGGTAGGTTTAGCGGTTGGGATTATCTTGGGCCTTATTGGCACAGAGATGCAAGGCGCAATTTGGGCAGCGGTGGCAGGCGCAATTTTGGGGGCAACCATTGCTTCCTATTTCAAGAATACACTCTGGATGGCACTGGCAGCTTTTACCCTAGCTGTGTTAGCGGCGATTAGCAATTTGTTGGGTGGGGCTGTAGCAGGTATTGTGGTGGGTGGCATAAGCGGTTCATTTGCCCCCATTTTGCTAGTTAGTACCATTGGGGCTTTTGGTGGACTGACGGGTCGTGGTCTAAAGGCTATGCTTATAGAAGCACTGGAGGCCCCAATGGAGATGATGGAACAAGGGGCTGTTCCATTTTTGGCACCAGCTGTGATTATTGGCATGATAATTGGGGCTGTGTCAGCCGGTGTCGAAGGCATTTTAGCCTTGACGATAGCTTTTGCCCTTTTGGGTCTATTTTTTGGTATTTTTGATGAACTTGGCAGTGGCAACAATAGGATAACTATACGCTCTATGATTGAAGCTGCTATG
Organism: Promineifilaceae bacterium (SeqCode); assembly: GCA_965223555.1. Lineage (GTDB taxonomy): Bacteria > Chloroflexota > Anaerolineae > Promineifilales > Promineifilaceae > CBDCWU01. The sequence continues at coordinate 326,873 of CBDCWU010000003.1, read as the reverse complement.
CTGGGAGCAGAGTCTTGGCCTCTGTCACGGGTTTTGCGGCAGGTGAGAAGCCAATCAAAGGTGGCTGTGATTGCCGCAGGCATTGGAGCAGGTATCGCGCTAGTGGGTGGTATAGCTGGCGTTGCTCTCTCCCGTTTTCTACTCACCTTGAGTTAGAGGCTTTTCGGGGTGAAAGGAATCCCAGGTAAGGTGTGAAAGGAGTTGATATGGCCCGGTATGCGTTGGGTGATGAGGAATTAACGGCCGTTCTTGTCGAGTTGCCCGGTTGGGAAATCAAAGAGGGTAAGTTGCACAAAACCTACAAGTTTGCTTCCTTTGCCCAGGCAATGGGTTGGATGATGAGCGTCGCTATTCATGCCGATAAAATGGATCACCATCCTGAATGGTTTAATGTCTACAATCAGGTGCAAGTGAATCTTGTTACCCATGATTTGGGCAATGCCATTAGTAGTTGGGATGTGGTATTGGCGAAGAAGATGGATGCGTTCGCCAGCAGTATCTGAAACAAAAAAGCACCCAATTGGGTGCTTTTTTATAGCGGGGACAGGATTCGAACCTGTGACCTTCGGGTTATGAGCCCGACGAGCTGCCACTGCTCCACCCCGCAATAACGAGACGGGATTATAGCAGTGTGACTGCTTTTGTCAAGCCCATTTTAAATCCAATGAAAAATCGCATAGTCATACATGTAGAAAAATATAGTAGGCTGTTTGTGACCCACACGAATTATATAACTAAGAGGATATTCTATGCCTATCATCATTTTTGGATCAAAAAACCGAACTGTGCCCGATCGGGAAGGGGCTACCTTTATTGGCCCTTGCCGCAATTGTGGTCAAACTGTAACCTTTGAACCGGTGCGGATGAAGCCTTATTTTTCGCTATATTGGATTCCTCTGATTCCGCTGGGCAAGGGCACGGCTGCAGTCCGCTGTCCTAATTGTGATGCCAAGTATGAACGACGAGACCCTTAATTGGATAACTGAATCAAGAGCCAGCTACTTTGACCTGAATGATCAATTGCCCAATCGCTTCAACGGTGATGTGAATCTCATCGTTGTCAGCCAGGCTGAATGTTTTGCAATAGCCAAGATATACAATGAGTTCGGTGAGAGGTCGCTACTTGTTGGCTGTTTCAAGCCCATAGACGAGTCGCATGATGTGTAGTTCATCGTACTCAATTGTCTCATTAAAGGCGTCGAAGTAAGGGCGTAAATAGTCGGTGTCTAGCTCGGCGAATTTTTGGAGAACGGCCGTTTGCATTTCTGTTGTCAGTGACGAAACGGCTCGTATCTGTGCTACAGGCAGTTTGTTGCCAGCTTCTACAAAGTTGCTTAAATGCTTTAATATTGTGCGCTGTTTCACCCCATAGAAGGCCATCAACTCTGCCACTGTTTTCCCCTCAGCAAAGGCTTCGCCGACTTCTTCCATACGCGATTTGCCGATAGTGAGGTGACGTTTGATGCGCTTTGGTGCAGCTCTTGGTTTTTCGGTCAAATTGTTTGCCTGACAAAAATCATGGATGAGGGGCAAGAATATATCGGCGAACTGCTCTACTTTAGCTTGACCGATGCCATGTAGCTGACTGAATGCAGTAGTGGAATGGGGAAAATAGGTGGCCATTTCCTGTAAGCTGCGGTCAGAGAAGATAATATAAGGAGGGACACCGTTGGCATCGGCTAGTTCTTTGCGTTTGCTACGAAGTTGATGGAAAAGGGCAGCATTATAATCAGCAGCTACTGTAGGGGCTGTATCACTAATTGCTTGCCGCTCGGCCAACTGTCCCCACACCTGTTCTTCTCCCTTCATGACGGCCCAGCCTGCCTCTGTCAGCTTCAAGCTGCCGTACTCTGCATCTTGGACCAGTAGCTTTTGTTGGATGAATTGTCGCACCAAATGTTGCCAATCCCGTTTGGAAAACTCTGTGCCAATGCCATAGGTGGAAAGCTGATCATGCCCTTTTTGCAGTATTTTTTGGGCGCGTGAACCGCGCAGCACATCAATCACATGGCTCATGCCAAATATCTGTTTGGTACGGTAAACGCAGGAGAAGAATTTTTGGGCGGCGAGTGTCAAATTATCTGGCTCCACTTCTTCGCGTAGACAGTTATCACACATTTCGCAGTTGTCCTGGCTGTATGTTTCACCAAAGTAGGCGATGAGTTGTTGACGGCGACATACGGCCGTTTCGACCCAACTCACCATCGCTTGCAAACGCATTTCGCGTCCACGTCTCTCTGAATCAGCACCCTGGTCGATAAAGTAGCGAATCGTGGTCACATCACCATAGCCAAATAGCAGCAGACAGTCAGAACGCAGGCCATCGCGCCCAGCCCGGCCGATTTGTTGGTAATAGTGCTCCATGTTTTGGGGTAAATCTACATGCAGAACAAAGCGCACATCAGGCTTGTCAATACCCATGCCAAAGGCAATGGTGGCAACCATGATTTGTACATCATCACGGATGAAAGCATTTTGGTTGCGGCTGCGAGTGGCCGCGTCTAAGCCAGCATGATAGGAACGGATAGATAAGCCTCGGTCGGCCAATTCGGCCGTTAGGGCATCTACTGTTTTGCGTGTGGCACAGTAGATAATGCCCGATTGGTCCGGGTGAGCGGCTATGAAATTGAGGATTTGGTGCAGGGTGTTGGTTTTAGGTGCAACTTCGATGAATAGGTTGGAACGGTCAAAGCTAGCAATAAAGGTGTTGCTACCCTTGAAGTTTAATGTTTCTTGGATGTCTTGCTGGACGCGAGGTGTGGCGGTGGCCGTTAAGGCGATAGTCACTGCCTGTGGCAACCGTTCACGCACAGCCATAATTTGACGATATTCGGGGCGGAAGTCATGGCCCCATTGCGAGATACAATGGGCTTCATCTATAGCCAGACACACTAAATTACTTTGATCGAGCAGTTGCAATGTGTTTGGTTTGAGCAAGGTTTCGGGGGCGACGTAGAGCAGCTTGACCAGTCCTTGTCTGACTTGTTGGCTGATGGCGGCTTGGGCGGCATAGGTGAGGCTGCTGTTGAGGAAAACGGCCGCTACACCAACGGCTTGCAATTGGGCGACTTGATCTTGCATCAGTGAAATGAGAGGTGAGATGACGACGGTGAGACCATCCAGCTGCAGGGCTGGAATTTGGTAGCAGAGCGATTTGCCCCCGCCGGTGGGCATGACGACAAGGGTGTCCTGCTTTGCTAGAAGATTGTCTATGATTTCAGCTTGTAAGGGTCGAAAATTGTCATAGCCGAAAACCGTTTTAAGAGCTTCGCCGGGGGATCGAAGAGGGGGGAGTGGTGAGAGTTCTGTGTCGGGCGGAGGCATCTTTTCTGGCATGTATGTGCTGGGGTCTTCGGGGAGCCAGAAATCATCAAAGGGGAGGGGTGGCGGCGGGTTTGTGTTGTTGCTGTTTTGTTGGTGGCGATTGAGAACGGTCGTTTGAGTCACGATCTCATCTGTTTCATCAATATGGGCTAGAGGAATATCCAGTTCAGTCAAACTAGCCCCGACAAGCAAGGTGCGATGGCAATGTTCTGGCTTCTCCTCGCTGCACATGATGGCTACGCGCTGCTGCTGTTGGAAGGCGTTTTGTAAACGCCCGATGCCTTCCTGGTAGAAATCCATCTCTCTTATTATCGCATAGTCAGCATGGCCATTCACATAACAGCCTGGATGGTTAGGACGGCCGCCGAGTGTGTGTCCCATGAAAATGTAACGGATTCCTTCAGCTTGCAGGGCTGCTCGCAGAGCGTCTTTGCTAAATTCTGGTTTGTGGCGCGAATAGGGGGCAGATCGAATGTCTATGAGATAGGCAATTTGATGGTGCTGGAGAACGGCCGTGAATGCCTCTAATGGTCGGCTGCCATAACCAATGGTGTAGATAGGAATTAAATTCTCTAGCATAAAGTGATTATAAACCAGATAGATAGAGGCTCAAATATTTACGGTTGATCATGATCGAGATAATGATGTGTGCGCTCCTTCAAATAGTCCAAACCGCGCCGAATTTCGGTGGCCTGGACCTCGTCCACATCATATTTGACACCACCCAGCATATTGGCGGAGTAGTTGACACGATTGCCTGTTAACGTCTCCAAAATATCCAACACCGTCTCGCGGTCGCGCCAGGAGTACATGAACAGAGTGTCAAACCCTGCTTCATGAGCAGCTACACCCAACTATAATAGATGGCTGTGGCTACGTTCTAATTCAGCTGCCAGAACCCGAATAGCTTGGGCACGTAGTGGCACTTCTGCACCAGCTAACTGTTCTACGCCCAAGCAGTAGGCGGTCGCATGGATGTGGGAGCATATGCCGCATATAAGTTCTAATCAGGTAGAAATTTTGCGCCCAATTGCGCGATTCTGTACCTTTGATAGCGGCCAAATAGCCCCAATTTGAGTGGTTCAGAGCCTGAACGGCCGTTACCAAATCAGCCACAGCCACCACTATCTCCTAACGGTTGTCAGCCGGATATTCTGAAGCTTAGACGTATGGGGTGAGAAGGGAAACGGCCGTTTCCCATGCGAGGAATATCACAAGCTGCGCGATGTAGAAAAAGCAGCGATTACCATAGCACGGAAAGGATAAACGCAACAAGGGCCAAAATTGTTTTCAGCATGGTTCCTTCCTTTTTAAGCGAGAGACCCTCTTAGCTCAGCCCCGTTGTCATTCGCTTTCTGTAGATGAATGACACCCCTTCGCGGTCCGCAACCGATTCTTCTCGTACTTTCTCAAAGCCACACTTTTGCTCATAGAAATAATGATTTTTTATCGCCCAATCCGGCGTGCCCAATTCCCAACTTAGCGTGTCAGGATAGGTTGCTTCAATGAAGTTCCAAGCCTGAGTTCCAATTCCAAGATTTTGGTAGTCTGGATCGACAAAGATAGTACCCAAGCGATTGTTCTGACCTTTGAGTATCCAAACGATAAAAGCGCCGTGACTATACAGGGGTCAGGTCTGGCATGAGAATATCGCCAGAAAACAAAGAACCTAAAGCGAACCACACACGAACGCCCTGTTTACGCATGGTCGAAAGGTAGCTGCGAATGGTGCAAAAATCCTGGGCACCATGCATGCTACGAAAACAACCGGATATTTTCTGCTGAACCTTGAGCATGCGAATATCTCGTTCAGCCAGATTGTTATCAAATGGCACCTTAAAATCGTAGACAAAAGCCAACACTTCGTGGCGATGTTTGCCCAATCGCTCAGCAAAGTTACGTGGTTTCGTCTTTCTTGGCCGACCCCGTTTCCCTTTAGGCCATCCTTCAGGTGGCGGTGGATTGGCTTGCAAGGCGATAGCGACCTGACGGTCATAGAGGCGTTCAATCTGGGCAACTTTCAGCGGTGGCAATGCCGTTTCTCCCGCCAACCGAGCCTGGTCAACGACCTGTTTGATACTAAGCAACAACCACTTCATGCGATTGGCCCAGGGCTGTTTGTGATTGTCAGCAATGGCGGTCAAATCACGCAGATGATGCACATTGCATAGACCATGCTGACATTGTTTATGTTGATAGTAGGCTGACCAGAAATCATGAATGGCTCGCCCCTCGAAATTGGGGAGAATCGCCATTGCTTTGGTCGCTTTGCTACCCCGGTTGCGATGCGGATAGTAGCATGTCAACTGGTCAGTGGCGGCCACATGCAGCCAATGGCGTTGTCCATTGATGTAGAATCCACTCTCATCACAATGCAGGATGTGACCCGCCGTCAGTGCGACTTTGACTTGGTCGATGATGGGGTGCAACTGTCGTGCCGTGCGCTGGATGATATTCTGCAAGGTGCCCGGCGAGAGCTTGAGGCCAAACAGGTCGGCAAAAAAGCGTCGGCTCCGCTCGAAGGGAATGAATTGCTCCGCCTTGAGATACACAGCCAATTGCTGGATGCGTGGCCCGTATTGCACCGGGGCAATCACATCCTGGGGGAATGAGCTCTGACTTAGTTGCCGACAATGGGGACAGCAGAGCGTTTCCGCTTGATGTTCCGTCACAACGATGTCCAGGGGCGGCAAATCATAAACTTGTCGTTTGTCGATAGCCGCAGCCTGTTGCTCAGCGGTAAATGGTAGTTGGCAATGCTGGCAAGTGTCGGGACGATGTATCCTGACTGCATCCGGCATCGTGCTCATTTTGAGTGTATGACCGGGATGCCCTTTTTGTCCACCAGGCCTTTTGTCACTTTTGCGACGCAAGCTTTTGGTTCTTTTCTTTTTCTTCCGGCTCTTGTCTCGACTGGATGGCCAGTGGGAATTACGACTGTTTTGCTTGAGCAATGACGTAAGTTCCGCAATTTGCTGCTGAGCGGCTTGCAAGGCGGCTTCTAGTTCTTGTATTCTTTGCTTTAGTTGCTCATTTTCCCGCTGATAATCCATGACGTTTATTTATACCACAGGTCTAGGGCCTGTATAGTGACAAAGCGCCAACAATTTGGCCGTCCAGAACAATTTTGTAGCCTTGACTTTCATTATAGGAGAACAACCATTTACGGAAGAACTCGCCATTATCGTAGCCGTCCGGGCCACCCCGCTCGACCCCAAGGTGAATTTGTGCGTCATAATCGAATGCTCGCTGCATCACACGGGTCAAAGATGGGATGTCATCTTTCTTTATTTCTTTAATTTGCAGATGCATAGATTGCCTCTTCCACCCGCAGCTTGATGCCTTGCAGCATTTTCCGCTCCATCACAAAGTGGATAGGGTCGACAAAGCCGCGCCACATGATGATGTTGCCCAAAGTTGGCTCAAAATCTTCGCGGTAGCGGATAAGCAGACGGGTGCGGTTTTCGTCGAGCGGCTCCAAAATAAAAGCCCAGCTTGTGGGCGGGTTGTCGCCGCCGAGAATGATGGCGCGATTGGGGTAAACGGCCGTTACCACAAAGTGTGGTCCCTCATCCCCCTTGCTCAGACGCACCATGTCGCCAACCATCAGCTCCTGGTACTCTGGCAAAATCCGCTCGGCATTGTGCATATCACAACCAACCAGATTCTCTAGCCGTTCATAGCTGTATAAGCCGCCACGCCCTTGCCCCATTTGCACCAGCCATGGCCACACCGCCTTTGCCGGTGCAGCGATAGTAATGGCTCGCGTGTTTACCATATTAGGCTCGGGTATGAATTCATCACCTGGCAACGAGTTGTTGATTTCACTCTTGGTTGCTCCCCAGCGACTGTACCAGGGACGAAGCAGCGGGCTGGCTAAAACGGTGAGGGCAATTGCTGCCGCGCCTAATCCTTCTTCAACCAGCGTGGGATTATATTTGCTATTTGTCATCGTTCTTTCCTTGAATTAGATATATTTACAGTCAATGAGATGTGCATCAATCAGTGAGATTGGTTCAATCCTAAAGATTGAACCAATCTCTACGCGTTTGTTTTAGATAGTTCTTCAATTGTGTACTGACCAAGCTTGGGTGTCTGCGCCACGTTGTCGCATTTTGAAGAAGACGAAGATGCCGATCCCCAGCCCTATCAATACTAGTGGCAACCAGCGTGACGGCCGTATTGATTTGGGCAATTCAGCCGGTTGCACTTTGGCCTCTTCCCAATCAACCCTGATGGCATTGGTGTCAGTGGTAATGGCGTCAGTGAAGTCGGCCTCAGCTACATTCACACGCCTGAGGCGGCTGTCGCTGAGATCAGCCGCTGTCAGGTCGGCATCATGCAGATCGACTCGTGTCATCTTAGCAGCCTCTAACTTGGCTCCATGCAGATTAGCTCCATGCAGGTCAGTTCTGACGAGCCGCGCCTTTGTCAAGTTTGCGTTAACTAAGTTGACATCGCTCAGATCGGCTCTGGCCAACTTGGCTTTGCTCAGATTGGCATCATGCAGGTCGGCGCCTTTCATGTTAACGGCCGTCAACTTCATGCCCGATAAATCCAGGCCACTCATATCTGCCCCAGCGAGATCGTGATCTTCATCTAAACGCTCCGTAACCTCAACACGAGATCGGAATTTTTTGTTGGTTTCTGATAATGTATCTGCCTTTTCATCTGTTAAAACAGTCATGACAAAACTCCTTTTATTTCTAGGTCAATTGTTTTATAAAATTATTCTGATTACTGGCTTTTTTCTTAGCTGCTCTTCGGTTTGTTGACGATAGATTCTTGATGTCTGATTTGACGCAGCAGAATTAGAATTCCGGCCAAAATCATCACGACGGGGATAACGTATCCCACCATAGCTTCAGCAATGAGAAAGGATGCCCCAATAATGGCCATAATCCCGCCAGGGATAAGCGGCCACCATTGCCGAGGATTACGGCCGTAAACGACAAAGAAGGGGATGGCAATGGCAAACATAACGTAAGCTGGCACCATAAGGTCTGTTAAAAAGCCTCGTTCCAGCAAACCCACCATGACACCCACTGCCAGCAAAACGTAGGCAGGGATGAGCAATCCCCACTGCTCATGATTACGCCAATAACCTACTAAGAAGGGGATGGCAATCGTTGTGAGTACAAAGGTGGCAATGAAACTATCCACCAAAATGCCAGTTTCAATCAGGGTCACCAAAGCAGCAACAGCCCACATGACATAGGTTGGGATAAGCCATCCCCAATCGGAACGGTCTTTTAGGTAAATGCCTAACATGCCTAACCCAGCAAAGAACAAAACCGTCGCCCAGGCCCAGGCTGTAAGATCTGTGTATAGATCAATCAGCCCCAAGATACCGAATACAATAAGCAAGCTGCCCCAGGCAAAACTCTGCTTTCCATTTTTATTTTTCATCATTTTAATCTCCTTCAAATATGACTCATGACCTCATCAAGCATGTGAGGAATCATTGAGTATGGTACTAATTATCGTAGCGTTCTATTCCAACCATAACGTTCAGCTCTTTGTTTGCTTGAGAACCAGTATGCGCCAACTAAGCTAATAAGAACGATGCCGACCAGTGTTATCATCACCAAATGGGCAGTCAATAGTTCTTTCTGACTCATGATAATCTGCCTAACACTCAGATACGGCCGTTACTGGCTATACTGCTTTCTATTCGTGCTTTCAGATTCTGCAAAATCCGGCGCACGATGGCAAAATCGGCACCGAAGAAAAGAGGCTCTAGTAAATATGTCCAGCGTGGACGGATATTGGCACGCGTGCGGATGAGTAAGCGTGTCTGATCCACGGCGATTGGCTGCAAGACGAAGGTCCAGCTAAATTCACCGCTGGTGGCCTGTGGATGTTGTTGCCAACGATGTGGGGTTATGTGCTGCAAATGGGTCGTTGAGTAAAGGACTAACGCTTTTTCAGGCACAATTTGGCGCACGGTGAAGAAGGCTGACCCTTTGGGTCCATCGGGAATGGTATCGCCGACAGCTAAAGTCTGATATTCAGGCAAGATGCGCCTGGCACTAGGTTGGGGATGTTCGTGGCGCAATTCGGGGCGCTCTGTCCAGACCCATAAATACTCATTGAGCAATGTGTCCCACCAAACATCGCCGTACCAGCCACCGCGATGGTAGCCCATTTGCACGAGCCAAGGCCAAATGGCAGCTGGATCAGCGTTGATAGTGATGCCGTGCGTTGTTTCCAGCATGGGATGAGGAATGACATCGTCACCAATGAATGATGAGTGGACTTCGTCATAGCTAGCTCCCCAGCGTTGCCCTAAATAGCGTATGGTTTTTTCGGCTGTTAGCAGGACGATTACAATAGCACTCAGTTTATTTTTCATTGTATTTCTCAGCGATAACGACGGTCTTTCTTGCCCTCTGCCCACGTAAACGCAAAATTATTGCGAGTACAAGCAGAATGACAACAGTACTGCCCACATAGATTGAAGTGTTGTTACTTAACCAACCATACTCGACGGAGATACTATTTAATATCTCTCGATAAAGGGCCTCGCCCCCATCGCTATTGGTCATGATGACGGCACCATGCCCACGCAAAGGATAGGCGACCAGATAGTTCTTGTAACCGTCATTGGCGCCTGGATGCAGGAAGTAGAATAGATCACCGCCGTCATGGAGTACGATAGGCCCTAGACCGCGATCTCCAAGCTGTGCTGTAAGCATTTGGGTTGCCATTTCATGTGAGAGAACAGAGTCGGAACGGCCGTTATACCCCTCCATCACCCCAATAGCAAAACGCGCCAAATCGGAGGGTGTTGCCCACATGCTGGCTCCCGATCCCATTTCGGGATAGATGTGCCAGCCGCCGGGGATAAGACGGCCGTTAGCACGATGAGCAGAAGCAGCCAGCAGTTGTAAACGGTCGGGTAGTGGTGATTCAAATGTGCTGTTTGTCATTCCCCAAGGACCAAGAACGGTGTCTCGCATAAGCTCTGGGAACGGCTCATCGGCCACATCCTCAAGCAACTGCTGCACGATCATGTAGCCGCCGCCTGAATAACGATGCTCCGTTCCCGGTACAATGTTCACGCGGATGGGCGCCGAGTTGGCTGGCGGCTCGCCGTCAAGAATTTGCTGTAGGGTGGGAATCGATTCCCCTTGTGTATAGCCGCGAAAGCTAGGAACCGTCACGCCGGCACTGTGGCTCAAGAGACGGCGTAGTGTCACTTTTTCCGCAGCCGTCAATTCATTTTCTGGCAGCCGCCATGAATTCAAGGCGTGATTGACATCGCCATCTAGCTCAATTAGCCCCTGCTCGACATAGTGCAAAGCAGCCACGGCCACAATCGGCTTAGCCAGGGAAGCAGCTTGAAACAGACTCTTTGTGGTAACGGGTTCATTGCTGTCCGCTGCCAGCACCCCATACCCTTTTGCCCATTCGATCTCATACTCATTGATGACAGCGATGCTGACGCCTGGTACGTTATAGAAAGCCATTCGTTCCGTCAGCGCCATCCTTTCCCAAGGAGGATCACCTTGATCAGCTATCAGGCCGCGTTCTACATTGCGGATTCTGCTTTCAACAGAAGCCTCAGAAAATTGGACGCAGCCCGATAGCGATGAGACGAATAGGATAGCTAAGAAGAGGAGTCTATTTACCATTTTATCCCCTTGCACAATTGATTGTGAGTATCTATATCACTCAACCATTGCCTGCTTTTCCTCTTCCTTCTCGACTAGGATGGTGCAATCAGTGACTAGAGCCGCTACAGCACCAATCGCTGCCAGCGAAGGCATGAGCAAGATGCCGACCACGCCTAGCGTGAGCGGTACCTCAACGATGGTTGCTCCGTCCTCATTTTTGATGATAACGCGGCGAATGTTGCCCTCATGTGCCAACTCTTTCACCTTTGCTACCAACGTGTCACCACTTACCGTATATTCTTCTGTCTGAACTGTTTTCTCGTTCATTGTTCTTTTCCTTTTGAGTTGAGGCTTGGTGGATTCCAAAGGATCCACCGAGCCAAATATTTACGTGTAACCATTCAGTCTCCTCGTGCCACGTTCTACGTGGGAACGAGGAGGGGAGTGAACAATTACATTCACGTTATGATTAACGTTGCTGCTGTTGTGACCACCAGCCCGTGATTAAGAGCAAAACTATGGCGCCTAGAACGGCTACTACGAAGCTGGGCAGGTTGAATCCCGTTACGCCGCTCCCATCCAAAAAGCTCATTAGGAAACCACCGATGGCCGCACCGATAATGCCTATAATGATGTTGGCCAAGCAGCCCATACGCTCGCTACGCCCCATAATGATGCTGGCAACCCAACCAGCTAATGCACCAAAAATGATCCAACTGACAATACTCATGATTTTTACCTCCTTGCGCAAAATGGTAAGCAGTAAACTCGCTACGTATCATCCGATCGCTCCATCTGTAACATGATAAACGCCCTCGTTACACCTGTTCTTCCGTCGTTGATGCAGCCAATAGCCAGCGGCAAACATCAGTATGATGCTAATGACGCTCTCTGCGCCTAGAGAAGCCCATATTTCTTTCCCCGGCGTAAGTTGAATGAGATTGCTTAAAATGAGGCTGTTCCCGATGGCATTGCCAATGGTGTGCATACCCCATGCTGGCCACACTGAGTCAGTGGCCAAGCGGGTTTCACCGTAAACGACACTTTGACTGATGGTGCCCACTAACAAAAGCGGGATGAAATACCACAACATAGTCGAAGTGAGGTAGGGCCAGAAGACAAAGACAAACGGTAAGTGCCATGCGCCCCAGACCAATCCAACGACAGTGTGCGCGAGCCAGATGTTCATATTGAGTGCGTACACTTTTGGAGCTAGGTAGCCACGCCAAGCAAACTCTTCAAAAACATTCTTGACCATGGCCCAAAGCAGCCCTAGTAACAGGACGGTGGCGAAATTGGCGAAATTGTCCGTATCTAGTGTGAGGCCGCCCAACAGCGCACCAAGCAACACGGAGATGGTGATGACGACGGGAAAGATGAGGATGCTAACCAACCACCAGAAGCTGTTGCCCCTGAAGTTTGGTCGCAGGCCAAAGTCGTCCCAACCGTCACCGCCAAAGGTTCGCAGCAGTAGCGCGATCCCCAATGGGGCGATGAGCCACAATAGCTGTCCTAGCCCTGATGCGCCGGGTTCAGCATCAGGAGGAAGCGTGAAGGGTTCAATGAGCCCCGCTAGAACAGCGACGCCTAGAACCAGCACGATGAAGATAACAAGGTTCCGCCCGGTGTGGTTTTCCACTTTGGTAGACATTTGTTGATTACCTAAAACGGAAGAAGATTTCATAGTTGCACCTTAATCCAATCTGACGATTTTCCTAAAACCCATATTGTAAACGCCCTGTCGGGGCGTCTCTACGTTGCCTTGCCGCGATAGCTATATTCGCCTGTTACGCCGATCTCCTCAACCTCAATTTCATCATCGGTAAAGGTCAGGCGCCACTTGCCTCTGTTAGAGTAGCCAACCAACTCGTAGTCGACGCAGAAGGTGCTGGGTGTTGTCCACGAGCCAACGGCGGCATAGGTGTCGCCATTGGATTCGGTTAGAAGATGCGTATTGTCTAGCCCAACGCGATAGCGGACGGTTTCTTGTTCTTTGGTTGTGTAGGCAAACCTGGCATAATCCTTGTTTGGCTCGAAGATGATTTGGAAATTGTCGTTGTTCCACGGATTGGATTCCAGGGCGTAGATATTGCCGGAAATATTCTGGGCGATGGAGGGTAGGGGAGAAACGGCCGTTTTCTTCTCACCCAACTCCCTAACCTCCGACACCAAAGCCAACTCACGCTGCGCCGCCTCATTAGCCGGAATCGCTTTAGTGGCAACGATGGCGGGCAGAATGTATTTGTTCAGCAGCTTGACGGGGAAGAAAGAATCTGCGCCACTGAGCTTGCTAGTAAACACCACAATCATATTTTCTTGCGGCACAACCATAATATACTGGCCGCCCACGCCAACGGCCGAATAGATACCACGTTTGTCGAGCCACCATTGATAGCCGTAGCCGTCAGAAAATGGCTTTGCTACCTTCGTAAACAGCCAATGGCCAATCGTTTTCTTATGATCAACCTTGCCATATTCATCTAGAACACGGCGATATTTCTTGGGGAAGCTGTGGGCGGTGGTGGATGCCTTGACCCATTCAGCTGAAACTATTTGCTGGTTATTCCACATTCCATTATGCAAATAGAGCCAGCCTAGCTTGGCCATGTCATGTGGCTTCAGCCACATCCTGGCCCAGCCGATATGGATGCCTTGGGGGCTTTGTTCCCACTTCACTTCTTCAATGCCTAGCGGTTCAAAAAGGTGAGCTTTGGCAAAAGAGAGCGTGTCCATACCCGTGGCCTTGGCAACAATGGCCGACAGCAAAAAGCTGCTCATGTTGCTGTAGTCATAGCGTGTGCCGGGTTCGACATCGAAGGGCAGGTTTAGGATGAAGCTTGTCCAATCGGCCGTTTTTTGCATCTCAAACAACTTCTGCCATTGATACAAATAGGAATCCTGACTGTTTAGCCCCGTCTGCATTGTCAGTAGATCAGCCAGTGTGAGGCGGTTTAACCGCGCGTCCCGATTTTTGATGGCAACATCATCGAGAATATCCAGCACAGGTACGTCCACATCTTTGATATACCCTTTGTCAATAGCGATGCCGATCAAAATGGAGACAATGCTTTTGGTACAGGAATGGATGACGTGCTTGGTGTCTTTGGGAAATAGAGGATTGAGGTAGAGATCGGCGACAATACGGCCGTTTCTGACAATCGTGATCGAGTCAAGCGATATTTTCTCGTTTTTAGCGTGCGTCTCTTCATAAAACTTGACCATCTCCACCAGCTGCGCCGAATCCATCCCCTGTGCTTCAGGGGTAGACAACGGCCACGGTTCTGTTGGCTCAGAATTGGCTTTTCCCAACTCATATGTTCTCTTCTCTCCATTAGATTGGTACGAGCTAGCACCAACATCACGCATAAATTGAGAAGTAACTGTTTCATTCATTTTTTCCTCCTTATGAAGAAAACTATCTAACGCAGCGAAACCCTAAATAATCTGGGCTAAACTGTTTGGCTCTAGGCCATACTTTGCCGTCATAGACAATCATGTAAGCGTCATCTTCATCGACCTCTGTAGCCGTCCACCAATAGATCACTTGGGAATAGATATTCCACAGCGGCGATTCTTTGTCGGGTGTTGTTGTGTAGCTTGCCTCCGCATTTTTGGTATCCCAAACGCCGCCGCTATTCTCTCCATGCCGCGCCATTGAGCGCACCGCTTCATCCACTGTTGGCAAGCGCCAAATATTTTGCGGCTTAGCTGTCACGGTCAGGCCATCATCGGCAAGATGGCGACACACGTGCTGCGCTTCATCCCAGCTTGCACCCATGCCTGGCCAGCCTGGCCCATCAGGTGCCCAATTGAGTGTAATTCCATTCCCCTGCACCAATCTGGCTTGGAGATTCCCGTCATTTAGCCGTTGGGAGACACGGTAGACGGGTTCGACGCCAAAGATAATGAGGGTCAGAATGGGTAGCCCGACGGCGAGGGAGACGGCAAGCCTGCGCGGTTGGGGATGGCCGTACCAGTAAAGCAGTGCAAAGCCAAGCAGGGGGAGAATGATGAAAAAAACGGCCGTGTTGCTAAACGCATTAAAAAACCATAGAGCCGCAACAGCAACCATCACATGTAAGCCAGCTCCAATCCGAGGCCAATAAATAGCGATCAGTGTCACCACCATGAAGATCAGCATCGGGTTTAGATATTGGATAAACATGAGCCCAACATTCGACCACCAAGATTCGTGGTACCAACCTTCATGGAAGTTTTCAATGATGCCCCAAAATGCCCAGAAACAGGCGATGGCAATCGACAAACCAACCGCAATCCAACCTGTTACTTTGCGTTTATTCAAATGCTTCATCGACCACTTGTCTAGCGTCATCTGCGTTCTCTGACGATTCTCTTGTTTCAATTGCGCTCACCACACGCCGGGCAACAGACGATAGCGCACTTTTAGGGCATAATCAGCGTACCCTGGTAGCTCCTCATGTAAGGTTTTGTCTTCCAACGAGGTGCGGATGATCAGCACAATAGTCATAAAAACGGCCGGTATCAAGGCCCACCAGGCATCCAAAAAAATGGGCATGGCAAAATAGGTGGGTATGATGCCAGCGTAGCCAGGGTGACGTACCCAACGGTAAGGGCCAGTGGAGATAACATGGTGGCCGCGATCGGTTTGGATGCGGACCAGACCAGAGAAGAAGCGATTTTCGACAATGGCGTAGGTGCTGAAGGCGTAGCCACCGAGGATAGCAAGCAAAGCCAAGATTTTTAGCGGCAAGCTAAAGGGTGTAGACCAACGAAAGAGAGCATCAAGTCCGACGATTATTAGGATTATACCACTGCCCAGGCCAGCAATAGGCCCTAGAACCCTGTCCCACGCTTTGGCATCTTCTTTCTGTAGGGATGCTGCCCGTTCGGCCAGCAGATCAGGATGGCGACGGTGGGCCAACCAGCGGCTAATGATGAAAACAAGGACAAAGACGACAGCATTGATCCAGGCCTCCCACCAGGCCCACTGCCATGAAATGAGCAGGGGCAGCAGGGGGATGACGATGATAATAAGGGCTATTTGGAAGATAACGCCAGGGGAAAGGGTTAGCTGTTGGTTGTTCATTTTTTGCTCGGATGGGTGAAGCGCGGTAAGTAAGAAGATGCCAAAATTGATGCCTCATGCGGCAAAATGTTTGGCAGTTTAACGGCCGTTTGCTCCACTCTCCCTTACTTCTCACCTCACACAGGCGATCCTGACAAACTGCTGTTCCACATATCGCGATGGAGCTGCCACGCATCATCAACCTGCTTCCAGATGATCAAATAGTTGCCACGGTCAATAAGCACATCAGCATTATCAAACGCCATATACATGCCAATTTCCGTAGCCGTCTTGCCATAGCAACCTTCAACTTCAACAGTCTGCAAGTCAATCCGTTTGATGCCGATATTCATCATATTTTGCCAAAACTGGGCGATGGCTTCCCGACCGCTAATGATGTCACTATTGGGCGGAAAAAGCTGACCATCTTCTGTATAATGAGGCGTGAGTTCAGTGACCTTACCAGCTTCAAACGTAGTCATGATCGCTTCATGGGTTTCAACAATCCCATCATGAACTTCTAAAGGAATTACTTGTGCTAACATTTTTACCTCCGAGGTATCATCATCCACTTTCTATTCGGGCAGCCAGCAGATTGGAGGGGATCGGTGAGGGAGGGTTGAAACCAACCAAATAGGAGCGGACACAAGACAGTACTCCAACATAAACAATACACCTATCAAACAATATAAGATAGTGCCGGAAAGCATATTTAGCCGATGATGTTCGTCACTTCTAAAAAGAAAGCTTTGGGCAGCATTTACGCTCCATTCCTTGCTATGTGGTAGGCCAACTTAGCGCAGGGTTATGCAACTTTTATTAATTAACCGAAACGATAATTTGATGCATTTTGCAGACGTGGTTTCTCGGTCACGAGAACCGGATCGCTGTAGCCTAACTTACCTTTCGTAGCAAATACGACAACGACTCCCGCTAACATTACGACCACACTTGTCACAATGAAAAGAGTTACATCAAATGGCGGCGTTGGTTCACCTGGGATCGCGTTGGTTAGTAAGATGAGAGACCATGTATTGAATGCTGTGTGAAACAGATACCCAGCGATCAACGAACTCTTACCGGTATTGTTGTATACCCAGGTCATTAATATCGACCATCCAATCTCCGTCAGAATAAACCATGGGTAGAACCGCAACCCTCCCATGGCATACTGCACAGAATCCGTTTGGAAAAACTCAGGCAACAACCAGGCCCCAAAGAAGGTTCCTAAGATTAACGTCCCCACCAATGGGCCAAATTTATTTTGCAGCTTCTCTAACGCATAGCCGCGAAAACCAATCTCTTCCAAAAAGGCACTCGATTGCCAGGGCAATAGGAAGAAGATAAAGGCCATCAGTACCATGTGTTGATTCTCTCTCAGCAGGGGGAATTGGGGGACCGTGCCACCCAATAGGACATGCACGCCGATGGCTAGGAAGTAGAGGATTACGGGGGAAAACAGGACAAATGCATACCAGCGCCAGTTTGCCCGCCAACGACCTAGCCGCCGGAATATGTTCATTACTCCACCCCAACTATTCACAAGAAAAGCAACGAGTATTGCAGCCAGAGATGGCGCGGCGATAATGAGGCTGCCCTGTCCCGCGTACCAGGGGAACCATCCGATGAGCAACGTGGCCATAAAAAAGATACTGATTTGATAACGGGTGACAAAAGTTTTCATCGTGAATTTCTCCTTAGCTGAAATTTCTTGTTGTTTTTTCGTACGTTTCACTTCTCAATCGTGATGACGATTTTTCCTTGGGCATGTTTGGCCCCTAAATGCCGAAAGGCATCGGCCGTTTCTCGCAGCGAGTAGCATTTATCGATGACGGGGGCAACTTTGCCCGCTTCGAGAAGCTTGGCCATCACAACCAAATCTTTTTGATTTATTTTTACCGATCCCATATTCTTAATTTGCTTGCCTCCTTTCTTGGAGCGCAGCGACCCTAAAAGCATCGATTCAAAGATTTGGCGCATGGTGCCGCCAGCACAGACGTAAATGCCAGTGGGGCTTAAGGCACGTTGATAATCGGATAGTGAGTGATAGCCGTTCACGCCAAGAATCAGGTCGTATTGCTGCCCATTTTGGCTGAAATCTTGTTTGGTGTAATCAATGATGTGGTCGGCACCAATGGAGCGCACCATCTCTATTTTTGTGGTGCTGCAAACGGCCGTTACCTCCGCCCCCAGCGCCTTAGCAATCTGCACCGCAAACGTACCCACCCCACCAGAGGCTCCATTAATCAAAACCTTTTGCTCCGGCTGAATCTGGCCCCAGTCACGCAGCCCCTGTAGTGCCGTGACGGCCGCCGAGGGAACGGCCGCTATGTCTGTAAACGATACATTGGCTGGTTTGTGAGCTAATAAACCCTCATGGACAGTCACATATTCGGCGAAAGCCCCCATGCCCGTATCAGAATTGTCCCCAAACAGTTCATCACCAATCTGAAACTGCTTGACATTCTTGCCTACGGCTTCCACTCGCCCCGCTACATCTCCACCGAGTATTTGGAGCTTTGGTTCTAGAAGCCCGCCTAGACTAAGGCGGACTAAGAATGGTTTACCGATCAGTGCGTACCAATCGGCCGTATTTACCGAGGCTGCTTGCACTTTTAGCAGAACTTCATTGTCCCTGGGCATCGGTTTGGCAACCTCTTTAAGCTGCAAAACATCCGGCGAGCCATATTCTGTATAGACGATGGCTTTCATCCTCGTCTTTTTGTTTGTGTTCATTTCATGCTTCCTGTTTCGGCCACTTCCAAGCAAACCACACAACCAAGGCCACAAATACTAGATATACAACGCCCCAAAACATCTCATAAGCGGCGGTTTGGCTGTAAACAAAGAGCAAAAAACCGAGCTCCCACAAAACAAAAAAGCTGCCTACAATGAGGTTTGCCCAGCGATTCACTTTACCCTTCAACGTCAAGGAGAGGAAACTCATAAAAATTGGAACGGCCATGACGATCGACATCACCAGTATCAACTCATTGGTGACGGCTATTTGTGAAGTTCCGGCCATGAACTCCGCTAGCATCCCTGGCTCCATAAAGCGCACAACATCCCCTTGTAGACCACTTAACATTCGCGCTGCCCACAGTGCCGAGAGGATAACCCTCACATCAACCGTAATTCTTGTAGTTGATGTGGCCGTGTTCATTTTTTCTATCGTAGTCATCGTAATTCTCCTGATTCCCATTCGAGTTGACAGTCACTTCCAAAGTGACTGTCAACTGTGAGGATTCGGCTATGATTCAAATAATGGTTTCAACCTGCGGCCAGGCAATCTATTTGTTGTCCTACGCCGACGACGGCGGACGAAAAACAAAATCAATGCACCAACAACAGTGATGAACAACAGTAAGCCAGCCACAATACGCCGTGCCAGCCCCGACCACCCCAGCCCGACGTCAAAGTCCAGTGGCTGATAGGTATAAAGCGAAGCGTCAGCTTGACCGCTGTCAAAGAAGGTGGTGAGCATCCGTATACGGGCTTCCGGCTGACTGTTCCAGAAGGTATTGCCGTGGCCAAATTCGCGCAGCGTGACCAACTCACCGCGACTTAGATAGGGCAATAGCTCTTCACCACCCACGGGCGGCGTCATGAAATCAAGGCTGCCAACCTCCATCAATGTTTCTACATCCGAAAATTGTGGTTCTGTGAATGTTCCGGTGGCAGGCTGGATCGGCCAGCCTGTTGCCATGCCCCATACCAAGAGCGACACGGGTGAGCCTAGAATAGATACTGGGGAGGCAAGATCAGCGGGATAATCGCGTACTGGATTACTATATTCACCTGTGTGGCTTCCCATCGCCAAGAAATGACCCCAGGTAGACATTTCGGGTATGAATAGATCGTTGAGTGCCATAGCTAATACCATGCCACTAGCATCACCCTCAGCAGCATCGAGCCACATATCGACGGCTGCTGCGCCATACAGCGGGAATGGGTTGCCCGGTGTTTGTATCGATTCACCAAACATAATAAAGCTGATCAATTTGACCTTGTCCTCGTCGATGGGGATAAACAACCATCGGTCAGGCATGTTGGCAGATAGCGCCCGCATGGTTCCAGTTAGATCGTTCGTGCGGGCGCGGCAATAGGCATTTTCGGCACACAGCTGCCCATAATCCGCAAGCTGCATCTCAATCATCTCCGTCTCCCAGACGAAGTGGCCGGGGGTATTGACTTCGATCATAACGACGCGCTGTAGACTATCGGGATAGAGCCACTCATAGATCATCGCCAAGCGTGTGCCGTAGCTGGCTCCCAGCAAATTGATATGCTCGTAGCTCAGGGCTCGACGGGCAGCTTCCATGTCATCAATGGTCTCGCTCATGGAGTAGCCATGTAGGTCGATGCCTTCGCTTTGTAAACGAGTGCCGCACTGGGCGGCTGCCGTGCCATAGCTGGCTAAGGCAGCATCGTTCAGCAAGGTGCCGGGTGGGTTTTTGAGTGCTTGACTGATTTCTGGGCAGTCCAGGACGACTGAGCCATCCACGCCGCGATAGCCAACTAGTACGAAGTCGTGGTTCTCAAGTAGTGCCGTCAAGTCTTGGGGGTGAGAGAAGCGCATGTTGGATTGCCCTGGGCCACCACTCAACCAGAAAATTGGTTCAGCAGGGTCAACGGCCGTTGCCTGAATTCGCATCAAGGGCAGGGCAATGAGCCGCGCATCGGGATTGCTCCGATTCTCTGGCACGACCAGCGTGCCACATTCAGCGGCGTATTGCACATTGCCCGTTTCATATTGGCAAGATTCTAGGCCGACCAGTTCCCCAGCTTGCGCACCTTCTGGCACGCTTATGACTGTTTCTTCGCGGCGGCAAGCCGACAGCAACGTTGCTAGAAGCACAATAATAACGATCATTCTACGGATAGCCTTTCGTGATTGGGTTTTCATGTGATGTTTACCTTTGCCCTTTCAAGCCGATCACCCAAATTTTGGCTGTATCTGTTGGGCAGGTTGGGGGGAAACGGCCGTTTCATTAAGCCCCTTAACAATCAGCCACAGCGCCATAACCATTTCTTGCACAGCGATTGGTGAGATGAAGATGAGCCCTAAGGTTGGCGAAATGTTGGTGAAAGCATAGAGTAGTAAACCTATGAACAAGGCAATAGCAGCAACAATACCCCAAACGGATAGCCATCGTGGCACAAGTTTTGATTGATACAAGATCGCATAAAGCAACAACGCCCCCACCACAAATACCATATTGTAAATGAGGCCTGATGTGTTGCCCCAATAGTTTGCCGCCTGAATTGAACTGCCTATCGCTTGAAAATAGGCAGCACCTGCTTCTCCTGTCTCTAAGTATGCTTGGCTGACACCAATCAGCGACAGCTTATTGATTTCCCCAACAGTGATTAAGATCGCCGCCTCTAGTGCTCTGAAAACGACGTACCCAATAGCAAGGGTTTCATTATGTTTTTTCAAGACGGGAAAGAAGAATATCGGTATGAGCGGTATGGCTAGAACGATCGCAAACTCAAGCAGTAATCCTAATGCAACTATATTTCTATTGGGATAGGTGATTTCTAGGTAATCTGGAGACTCTAGAATCGGTTTGTAAAAAGCTTCGCCAATAAACAGAAAGGTGGTCGCAATAATGAACAAGATACCCACAATAGTTGCGGTCTTTCTGTGTGAATTTGATTTTTCTTTGGTCGTCATCGTGATTTCTCCTTTTCGAGAAAATTATTCCTGTTCAAAACTTCATCATCCTTTGGTCTTGGTTTAAGGCCAATGCGGAAAAATAATCAGGCAAGCCCAGGCGTGATTCCGCATTGGCTTTAAGGCGGTTTACAAAACTTAAAATGCTGTTTATTTTTCGGAAGCCGCCTAAGGATGCTACTCAGCAACTGCGACATTCCCACGCGCCTTCTCTGGAAAGCGCATCTGCAACAGTGAAATGCCCACGCCATATGTAATGAATCTCTTCTGCGGGGTTACTTCGATGACGCACAATTCGCTTTCCGCTTCATGGATGTGGAGCTTTTCCAGTACTTTGGGATGAACTTCGCTACGCGCCAATACTTTTGCCATTCCCGAAAAGGTAATCGTCGCCGCCGGTATTTTGATCCAGGGCATAAATGGCACACGCTTGGGAATGGTAATGGTAAGCGACACATGGGGATTACGCGCCACATGCTTCGTCTTCCACATCGTTTTTAGTGTGCCAATGTAGAGTTTATGATCATCCACCACATAGTTGATGCCCACCGTTCGTGACTCACCCTTTGCCGTCACCATTCCGAGTACGCCAAAGAAATTCTTTTCGATTTCTGTCCACACTTGTTTCGATGTTAATTGATGTGTCATGATGTTCTCCTTTAGTCCCCACTATCCTATAGCGGGGATTAAACAATAAGACACAATAACGCATGGTCTCACAGTATTTGTCCGTTTAGGTGACAGTCACCTCCGAGGTGACTGTCACCCAGGTGGAAGTAATATCTGGATAAGTACTTAATGACTGCCTCTAAGCTCCGGCTTACGAATGGGTTCTAGGCGAGTCGTTACCCGGTAATACAGCGAAATGATTATGTTGCTGACAATAAAAGTTGATACGGTCAGCGTCACATACTTCCATGCTGCAGCCATTGCTGTGTCGAGCAGGAACATGGCAATCACCCCTAGTACGATTACGTGAATGATGTAAACGTAGTAAGAATTCTGATTCAGTTCATGCCAAATCGTTCCCGTCTTATCAAAATATCGCCGGAAGGTTTCAATCATCACATAGACCATGCTGAACAGTGAAAGTTGGAAGCAAAACCAAATGACCGCTCGGTCTACTGTTTGGGAAACGATGAAGTTGCCGGGGCTGAAAAAGGGGAACAGCAAGAAGGCGATGTAAACAAAAATTGGAATCCAAGAGAGAGCCGAAACGGCCGTGTAAAGCCATTTGCTTTCCGGTTCGGTGTCAAATATCTTCAACCTAAAGGAAAGCACACCCAAGCCGAAAAACATAAAGTAGATCAGCACCATTTCATGCTGAAAGTCGAGGAAGGGGGTGAGCGTCCAGCCACGAAGGTTGAAAATATCCATGCCAAAGCTGTAAACAAATCCAATTAAAAATATACCGAAAACGGCCGTTTTTAGAGAAATGTTTGGCAGCCTGATATTTGCTTTAGAGAAAAGCAGGTAAAGGAGGTTGAATACTAACAACAAGGGCAAAAACCATAACCAGCTTTGACCGCTAATATTGCCATTGCTAAAGTGAAAGTAAGTGGTCCAATGTTCTTGTGGCAGGTTGCGGGAATACAAGAAGATGACTTTGTAAAGTGGGATGAGCGTCAGAACGGCGACAGCCCAAGGCACAATGAGCCTGGACAACTTTCTCTTGATGAATCCCCATGCTTCTCTTTTTCTCAGGGAGGGTGGTGCCAAATAACCAGAAATAAAGAACAAGGTGGACATTACAAAAATATCTGTGACAAGACCTATCAGACCGGGCACATCGCTGGTGGCAGGATCGTCCACAATCCAGAAAGAGGCCCAAAAGCCTGTGGCTTCATAAACACCACCCGCATGATAGAGGATCACTAAAAAGATAATGACCGTCCTGAGGTTGTCTAGAAAGTGAAGCCGCTTTGTTTTTTTTGTAAATTTATCTTTAGTCGTCATTGTAGTTTCTCCTTTTCCAGAGGTGCCACCTTTCGCTGTTTGACAAACGGAAAAGGTGGGAACCTCGCTAGTATCATCCAAATTTCGGTTGCATTTGTTGGGCGGACTCAGCCGGAATTGCCGCCGCATCAAACCCTTTAACAATCAACCACAGCGCCAGCACCATTTCATTGAGGGCGATAGGCAGATTCAAAACAACCGCCAGCGTCGAGGTGGGGTCATGACCGAGCGTGGCCAAGACACCAGCAGCAAACCAGAGCGGAATGCCAATCAGCCCCCAAACCGAGAGCCAGCGCGAGACGAGCTGGGCGCGATAGAGCAACGTGTAAAAGATGAGATAGTGGACGGGCGCGATGGCAATATCGAGAATCACATGACCCGCCCAGCCACCAACTGAGCGCAGGGTCTCGCCAATGGTTTGCGAGTAGGTAGCCCCGACGGCACCTGCTTGCACCACTTCGCGGCTGAAAACCAGCAGCAACAGCCAGCTAAGAACGGTGGCGATAATGATGACCCCCTCAAGAATCCGAGCACCAACGTAGCCAAGGGCTAAGGTTTCATTTTGCTTTTTTAAGACAGGATAAGCGGCAATAGCAATGCCAGCCACGGCAAGGCCCATGATGAGGGAAAAGACGGCCGCTAATATCACTTGATTTCCATTTTCAGACATTTCGACAAGAAAATCTGGTCCGTTAATAGGTGCTGAATAGACCATGCTCAGTACACCAGCAACGGTTGCTGTGATAAACAATACGCCTACCGTTCTTGCCGTTTTTTTGTACGTATTCATTTCATGCCTCTTTGTTACAAATAATTTTCCAAGAGCTTGTTCCTACGCAGAGCGTAGGAACGCTTTTTAACCCGCTCTGCGGGACAGCGTACTTACCAATGCCATAGAATGACGCAGTTACGCTGTTTTTGGTCTCACTTCTGACCATTCCGAGAGTGAAGATTGACCTTGTTTTTTCAGTAGCCGCATTTCTCTGTAGTCACCAATAAGCACAAACAGCCAGCCCAAAACGAGAAATGCCATGATCTCGATTGGGACGGGCGGGGAGGCACCTGCAAATGTTTTGAGATGCATCTTGGCCGTTTCACCACAGAGGAACCAGGATGCATTGATCCAGAAAAGGTAGCCGATTAGCTTGAAACTTCCGGCGATTTTTGCTGGCATATCGAGCGCGGCATATTTCTGCATCCATACCCAAACGATGGCGAAAAAGGCAATCAGGATGATGGTTCCACCGATGCCGAACAGCGTCGCGTTATAGTAGCGACTCCACACCATGACCATGGCCACGACTGCACCCAGCATGCCAATGGCAGTGAGCCATGAGAATATTGCTTTGGTTTTGACATACATAAATGCGCCGATCCCTGCCACCAGGGAACCCAGTGTTACCGATAAGGCCCAGACGATCCATAGAGGACCACCGTCAGCCCACATGGTGAGATTGTTCTCTGCCATTGTCAGGGTGCGCAGATTGGACATCAGACTCCGAGTTCCAATAGTAGCGGCTACGGCTGCAAGTAATAAGCCAACCCAAAACAGGCCTAATGAAATTTTTTGCTTGTTCATTTTGGACTCCTTCTAACTTGTTGTTTTGTTGTTATGGGCCACCGTTATAACGACATTGCCCTTTTTGTGTCCTTTTTCAACATAGTGATGGGCTGTAACCATCTCCTCCAGCGAATAGTATCTATCGATGACGGCCGTTAACTTGCCCGCTTCAATAAGCTCCTTGAGGAAAATCAAGTTGTCTTGGCTTTCTTTGTATGAGTCGTTGATGGTTACAAAATGGCCGTTTGGCTTGAGGGCCTTCCTACACTCCCCCTTTGATATCTTCCAAACAGCATCAAAGATCAAGTCGTAACGCTCATCACTTTCAGTGAAATCTTCTTTGGTGTAATCGATGACCTTGTCCGCTCCCAGAGCCTTGACCCAGCTTAAGTTTGATGTGGAGCAAACGGCCGTTACCTCCGCCCCAAAATAGCGTGCAAGCTGCACCGCAAACGTGCCCACACTGCCCGAAGCACCATAGATCAGCACCTTTTGGCCACTCTGGATACGCCCCCTATCTCTAAGGAGAGGCAAAGCGGCTAAGGCCCCAGAAGGAACGGCCGCTGCTTCCTCATAACTCATATTGCTGGGTTTTAAAGCCACCACACTGTCTTCAGCCAAACATGTGTACTGCGCATGAGCTCCAAAATCCAAGCCGCAAGCAGCAAAAACCTGTTCCCCCTTCTTGAAACGTGTTACATCTTGCCCCACCGCTTCAACTTCCCCAGCTAGTTCAAATCCCAATATTTGTCTCTTTTTGGGTCTGAAGAGACCGTTGAACAATCTGGCCGCAACGGGATCAGGCTTGCGCATCCGCCAATCCCCTGTTCTTACGCTCGTGGCGTGAATTTTGATCAATATTTCCTTGCGTTTGGGCGTTGGTTTAGCCACCTCTTTAAGCTGAAGCACTTCCGGTGGCCCATATCTTTCATAGATAATTGCTTTCATGAGAATGCTGCTCCTGTTACGACCGCTAGCACGGGTATGAGTACAAATCCTACTACTTTTTGTAAGGCAATTGCTTTCATCGTTTATCTCCAAAAACAGGTAGACACTGCTCGTTCCTTGTTATTCGCTCGGCGAGGATAGCATCTCAAGATGCGAGTTGTTTCTATAAACGAGGCATCTGAGGATGCTATCCCTGCTCGCTAAGGGAGCGTTCGGAATTAACTTTGGACATTCCTTACCGAACGCCCCCTAGAAGGTGACCCGACTTTTCCATATTTGTTTTTGGGTCAGCCCTAAGCAACTAGCGGAGTATCATTGATTGGTGGGGGTTGTCATGCCCCACCGTTATGACGAAAATACTCCCCTTGCCGGGGGTGAAACCATTTGATTATCCAAGACCTCCGCTGGTGCCCTCGACAGGCTATAGACCTTCCATCCCAAGACGAGATAAAAGACGATGTAAGCAAGATAGCTGCCGAAGCTAGCCATGGAAGCAATGTCAACCATCTGGTACATGGCCGCAGCAAATCCAATCGCTCCAAGCACTATGCTTAACCAGCCAAAGCTTTTACCAAAGGCTGGGGCGTTGAACATAGCTATCCCGAGGAGAAAGAGACCGAGCGGTATCACCAAGAACCCAATATAGACCATCACCTCGATCATGCCCCAGAGCGCCTGCCACATGATGGCAATTGTTGCCTGATCCGCTGGCGTGGTTCCTGGTGCGTTATAAAGAGTGGCGAGTCGGGCGTGAGCCACATGGGGGGTTGTTGAGACTACTAACGCGACCAGTCCTAGGATGCCCAGAGCACTGCCAAAGAGTGCGGGGGCCAGGCTCGTTTTCCGCAGCGCACGATATAAGGCGAGGAAGAGGGGAACCTGCAAGACAAGGGCTAATAGGTAAGAGAGATTCTCGACGACGCGGGCCGCTTTGATGTCGGGAAACCGAGTGACCCACCCCTTAAGGGTGTCAGGATCATCCCCCACGAGGACCATTGCAGCGACGATGGCAACCAGAAAGAGGATGACCCCTAGCATAGCGGACAAGCCTCCCCAGCGCAGAACGTTTCTTTCCTGTTCGATCTTCTGTGAATTTTTCATTATTATTTTCCTTATTTCTTAAAATTTTGACGTTTGAGTTTTTTTGATATGGTCCAAAATCTATATCTGGTCATTCAATTCCTCCTGCACTAAATTTTCGATAAACGCAATTAGGTCTTGTAAAAATGTATCTTGCACCTCACCTGTCAAGAAAACGGCCGTTCCCTGATAAACGTTTTCACCTTAGGCTCCCAAAATCGTGTCTGGCTCAAATGCTCAATATCAGCGAATGCGGTGTAGAAAATCACATTGCTGTGAATCAAAGCAGTTAATCTGATATTGGGCAGCATAAGCCTACTGGTCAGACCCACCGCCAGGCATACCAAACAGTCAGGACATTGAAGGCAAGGCCGACAACGATTAAGAATTTGTCGTAAGCTGACGGGTATGTGGGCAAACCAACAAGGTTAATGACAAAAAAGATTATGGCGACGATGATGTTTGCCCAACGGTTTACGGGATAAGGTAGCGTGAAAGAGAGGACAACCACCACAATGGGAATCACAAATAGTATGGCCATTCCCAAATACATTGTCTGTGTGATTTGCATCCCTTCTATTTCTGCCGCTTGGAAGTCACCGCTAAAGATGCGCAACACATCGCCCAACAGATAGGTCAGCATAAGAGCCACCCATATAGCTGAAAGTTTAAGCTGTATTTCTGTCATGATTCTCCTCGAATAAAGGGCTATTTTGCTTCACACCAAAACTGCAACTCTGCCCCTGAGTCAGGTTGATAGCTGTAAGTCAAACCAGTAAAACCATGCCCACCCACAAACTGATTTTGTGGACCGCTGTTGAGGGGCAGTTGATAAAGGGTTGAGTGGTAAACGGCCGTTTCGGCATCGCTCAGTGCAGGCGTTTCACCCACACCCGTCACCCAAACCCGCAAATTTCGTTCATTGTCAGCTTCTCCCGCACTGTAAGCGGCATGGAACACCATGTCCACAAACGGTATCGACTGCTCCACATCCACGTCACCAAACAAAATCGTTTCTTCACGTTCAATGCCCTGCTCAACCGAAGCACGGTAAGCGGCCGTGCAGGTAATTGTTTCCGCTTTTGGGACGTTAGCTTCAGCACCACCACAAGCTGTCAATAAAACAATCAAAAAAAGCAATAATTTGCGCATGGTCAAACCTCCAATCGAAAAGCAGCAACGATTAAGCACGATAGACAAAGAGCGGGGCTCAAGCCGCACTTCTCAATTTACGCGCCGTTACTGCGCTAACTGTCACATTGTGCAGCACGGATTGAGCAGCCATCAATCGTTCTTGAGAAACCTCCCAAGTCAAATCACGCGCTGCTTCAGTCCGTTCTGGCAGCCTCAAAGCGATAAATACCAACAGCGCCGTCGCTAAGATCAATGCCGCCGAGATCAGAAAAACGCTTTGCGGCGGCACATAACCAACAATGATCACCACCAGTGCTGGTGCCAATAAACTGCCCAACGAACCGACTGCCCCTTTAATGCCCATCGCCCGCGAACGGTGTTCTTCTGGCGTGATGTCCAGATAAGCCGCGCTCAATGCCGGGTTCAGCAAGGCTTCGCCCAACCCGGCAACGATGAAGGCTACAATGATCACCCAATATGCATTGGTAAGCATCAGCCCGACATATTGGGCAGAATGCAAAATGAGGCCGACAATGAGTATCGGTTTACGCCCCAACTTGTCACTGGATTGACCCAGTACCAGACTACCAATCAGCGTGGCCCAGCCATAAAAACTGATCGCCGCGCCAAACTGCGCCGTTGACCAGCCCAATTCGTCAAAGACGTAGAACGGTAATTGGGGATCGATGAAGAACCAGGCGAAGATCATGCTTAAATTGATGAAAAGGAGCGTACCAAAGGCCAACAGTGGCCGTGGCAACGAAGCCATAAAAGAAACGCTTGCATTGAGCGAAGTCGAAGTGGCCGTTCCCCTCTCCGGTGCCAATCTTGCAGATCGCTTTTGATAGAGGGCTTCTCTTCGCCTTTCCTCGCTGGTATGGGTTTCAGGGATGGTCAAAAATGTAATGAGGAGGGTGAGCAAAGCCATGCCAATCGAGGCTAGGAAGGGTGGGCCATAGCCCCACTTGTCATAGAGCAAACCGCCCACAACCGGCCCTATGATGAAACCGGCCGATGTGCCGCCACCAATAACGCCGATCCAGCGGGCGCGCTCATCTTCGGGTGCGATATCGGCGACAAGTCCCATTGTCGCCGGGCCTAGCCCCGCCGTCAGGGCCCCGGCCAAGCCGCGAATGACAATGAACACCATTGAAGTGGCCGCCAGATAATAGCCCATGAAAGCGGCCGTGAACACCGCAAATGAACCGAGGATTAACGGCCGTCTGCCAAAACGATCGGCCAGCGACCCCATAAACGGGGCTGCAATCATGCCCGCCAGCGAATAAGCCATCACGCTCGTCGCCAACACCGCTACGCTGTCGCCAAAATCACCGATCTTTCGGGCAAATAGAGGGAAGATCATGCCATAACTGGTCATTTGCAGGGCTGTGCAAATCGCCAAAAAGATGATGATAATGCGAGCGCGGCCGGGGTCCGTGCCGGATGTAGTCACCTGTGTCGCCTGCATGATTTTCCCCATGTGGGCGTGGTTCTTGGACAGTTTCATACCCCAGCTCCCAGCTCCACAAGCAATGTGGCCAAATCCATGTAAATCGTCTCTCGCTGAATGAGTCCCTCGCGCACGTCGTAAATGGTCACACCCCTAAACTGGATAGTTCTGCCCGTTGGCTCGAGCCGTTCCTCAAAAACGGGCGGGCCTAATGAGCCTGTGTGCGTGCCAGTGAAGACCCACTCCGTAACCACCACCTCCTCGGCAGCGATGGTACGCTTCACGTCATAATCAATCTCACTGAAACCGATGAACCAGGTCGGGAAAAACGCGGCACTTTCTTCTGCCGAACTGGGCGGATTCTCGAAAGCATCACCGTAAACCCAATCCACGACGTAATCTTTTGCATGTAGAGATTTCATGGTCTTGGTATCTTGTGCTGACAGAGCCGCCACAAACCGCGAAACAATCTCGAATGCGGTGGGATTGCCAGTCAGGGTATTGTTCTTCATTGCTTTGCCCTTCCCAATTTTCCTATGGATTCGTTTCCAAATACGTTTTGACAAAAAACGAATCCTCAAGGCTTGCCGATTGACCAAAAATCAAAATCTAAAAATCGGCAAGCCCTATGTCAGGTGAGTCAAGGAGTTGGCAAACGATGCGAACTTGCTGTTCGGTTCAGGGCCGCGATACTTGAACTGACCGACTACTTTCGCTTCTTGTCCCTTCAGTGCCTTCGCCATTTGGCGCAATGTTGAGCCGATGGCCAGCTTGTAGGTGCAAAAGACGATGGCATTCTTGCTTGATAGGTCTCCCAGCCGCTCAATGAACCGCATCGTTCCTTCTGTGGGATGCTGCCGGATGATGAACAAACCCTTCACCCAGCTCCCGATGCAAATGAGATCGGCTTCCGACACATCGGCCGGGTCAGCCAAAGATATTGATTGGACACGACACTGGTGACCATTTGCTTCCATTGTTTTGCCCATCGCCTCCGCCGCCTTGGCGGTGGTGCCAGTATCGCTGTCATAGACTATTGCAATTTTCATCTGAATATCTCCTTATTTGGTATGTAGCTTTTTTCGTCGTAAGTTTCGTCTTGTCATGATCATTGCTTCTTTAGAGCTTCTTTCTCCATTTCTTTCTCAATCATCTGTTCTGTAATAGTTGATTCACCAACATAACCGAAGACTTGCAAAGCATGAATCAGTACGGCAATTCCCCATCCCATGAGTGGCCATATGAACCACAGGTATTCGGTGGACGTGCTGACATTAATGATCATGAGCAAAACACAAACAGCGATGTAAATTGTTAGATGACGATAAAACCTGACCTTTTCTTCTACTCTTTTTTTTGCGCTCTGATAAGCTTCTTGATTGTTCATTAGTATTCTCCTCTTATAAATTTAGTAGCTAGCTAGCCTAGCCCAAATGCAGCCATTACCAGGAAGACCATCTGGAACAGAAAGTTCCCAATCCAGTGGAAGATCATCGCTAACGGCAGGCTCCCAAGCGGCCCAAAAGCGAATGCGAATCCTAGCTCCTGTTCATTTCCATAACTTGCTTCCGGAGCTGAAGCATCGTCAATTGCGGAGACAGGCGGTCGATCCACCAGAGTAGCTTAAACCAAGACGGTAATACGATAATGGCTTTGTTTTTCTCAATCGCGTCCAGTGCTTTTCTGGCAAATGTGTCGGGAGACATAGGTTTTAACTTCTCAACGGTATCACGCAGGCCTCGTTGCTGTTCAGGAGATAGATCCATAAGGGTTTTGACGTATATTCCTCCTTCTAGCATAGGCGTACGAACAAATCCCGGACATAGCACACTGACCCGGATGCCTGCCGCTGCTGCCTCAGCACGGAGAACCCGTGAAAGACCAACGACAGCATACTTAGTCGTCATATACGAGGGACTTAAAACATTAGGCACAAGTCCACCGATAGAGGCTGTATTCACAATGTGCCCGAACCCCTGGTTCAACATAATCGGGTATGCCGCTTGAACGCCGTTTACCACGCCTCGGAGATTGACATCGATGATCCGATTCCAATCGTCAATAGTATGAAGACTGATAGGCCCAGCAATGGTGATGCCTGCATTGTTGAACACATAGTCCAAGCGACCGGTACGCTCAACTGTTTCTCGAAACAGGCTCTCCACGGCAGCGAAATCGGTCACATCTACTTTCAACGCCGCTGCCTTACCGCCAGCAACACGGATGCCTGATGCCACTTCTTCAGCCAGTTCGATCTGAAGATCGGCCAATACAACCTCGCTGCCACGCTTGGCCAATTCTTCACCAAGCGCTCGACCAATTCCAGATGCGCCACCGGTGATAATCGCAGTGGCTCCATCGAATACGCGAAGTTCTTTATCTGACATAGTGAACCCCCTTAATTGACATAACCTCTAGAATCCAATCTAAGTTTCCCTTACGCTTTCAAACAGCGGCCTAACGATTGCGAGCTAAGCGACCTCGCAAGCCAATATACAATTACTCAAAGCTGCTTTTTCGCAATCAAGTATTGACCAAAGAATAGCAGCAGCATTCCGAGGCTCAGAGATATATTAATGCTGAGACTATTGGGTATCGGAAGATCTGCTAAGGCGAGCTCCGTTGGGTATCCAAAATATAGACAAAGCAAACAACCTGTTATCACCAGAAATGAATAGCCCAGAAGCTGGACATGTTTTCCTGTTCTGGCGATGCCTTCGTATGCTTGGTATGTTCTGGTCCATAACCACAAGATGCCAAAATTTGAAACAAGTATGATTGCTCCGCCAATTCCAAACAGTTGTGGTGTGTATCTGGCTGGTTCCCATAATATTGCTAAGCCTAATGCTGTCATTGGTATGGTTCCCAAGAGCCAAAAATATGAGCCCTTCTTGCTACTGAAGAGAAGTGCGCCAATCAACGAAAGCGCCAAGCCATTCCACCCTAAGGTTCTAACCCAAAAAAGAGGACCCGAAATCGCGTGAGCTGTCCCACGTAATTCTTCAGCTGTCTGAACCCGATAAATTGGTGACTGGATCCAGTTCAGAACTTGCGCCACGAAAACAACAGCTATCCCGAGCCAAAACAGTATCATTCCCCTTTTTCGCCTATTCATTTTCACTCCTGATTAATTTGATTCCATTGTTCCCATTTACCCACCAGTTGATATGATCTGTTTTGGAGGTCATGATGCAGAGGCCATCTTTCTTACATCGTTCGGAATCGATTGTGCCTTTATACATCTTCACTTGCTCCTTCAAGTACATTGACTAAGGATGAGTGATTTGAAATTAGGTTAACGGTGTGAGCAAAATCTTTCCACCCGTCATTTTATTGGTGTATTCCTGGACAGCTTTCCTGGCTTCCTGGAACGAATACCGTGCCCGGATTTCGCTCTTGAGATCGGTGCCAATCAGTTTTTGGGAGCGCCGCCAAAGCATAAGGATTTGCAGCAAATTCTTATTAGCATAGAGCCAAGGCCCCAGCCAGAAACCGGTTATGGTCTTGCCATGAAAGACGATCTCGTCAACGTGGGTTTGTGGCGCTTTGTGGGAAAGACAGCTATAAACCGATACGGTGCTGGTTTCCGGCAGTGCTTGGAGCAGTTGCCCCGTCATCGGTCCAGCAACCGCATCAAAGGCCAGGTGGGCGTCATACTGATGGCAGACATCATGGAGCTGACTGTCAAAATCCACATCACTGCTATTCAAAACGACATTTGCACCTTGAGCTTTGAGTAGTTCCACCTGTGCATCTCGGCGAACGACGTTGATTACCTGAATCCCCTCACTTCGACCCAAGCGGTTGACCATTTGCCCGAGTGCGCTGGCTGCAGCGGTGAGGACGATGGCTTTGTGCCCGCCATCTTTTGTGATTTCCAGGAATGCACTGGCCGTTAGCGGATTGATAACTGACATGGCCCCTTGTTCCAGGCTGACCGATTGATTCAGTGGGAAGACGCCACCCTTTGTAGAGGCCACCACATATTCGGCCCAAGTGCCATCTCTTTTACCATTACTCAGACAAGCAACCCGCTTTCCGAGAAAATAGCGACCCATCGCTCCAGGGCCAACGGCAACAACCGTGCCCGAACCTTCTCCGCCGGAAACCACCGGAGGTGGGTTATCGAAACCGTAATTTCCATCTAGGAAGGCTAAATCCGAGGGATTGATAGGCGAAGCAGCGACTTTGACCAAAACCTCGTCTTTGCCTGGCTTGGGCATCGGACGCTGTTCAACCCGGAGTGCTTCGGGGCCAGAAAATGAATTCAAGACAACGGCCGTCATCTCCTCAGGCACTTGTAATTGTGTCATCGTACTTCTCCCTATGTCTGGTGTGAAATCTCCTGATTTTCATTCATGGTGGTGCGCCTAGCGCCTGAGTGTCTTCTAAGGCGAATTAGGCCTATCGCCTCTTGCGACGCCGCAGAATGAGCAACGCGCCCAAACCGACAACGGCCGCAAAGACGAACGGCAGCCAGCGTGGCGGCTTGACAGGCTCTGGCAAATCGGCGGGCTGCATCTTGGCGTCTTTCCATTCAACCAGTGTGGTCGCATTCGCCGTTTTGGCATCGGTGAAGTCAGCACCAGTCACGTCCACCGCGATTAGGCGGCTATCGCTGAGGTCAGCCCCGGTCAGATCAGCGTCGTGCATGTGAACGGCCGCTACCTTGACAGCCGACATATGCGTCCCCCGCAGGTTGGCATTTCGCAAGTTGGTGCCGCCAATCCACGCAGCCTCTAGGTGTGCATTGGCTAAATTGACATCGCTCATGTCGGTAAAAGCTACCTTGGCGTTGGCGAGATTGCTGTCATGCAGGTCAGCCCCTTTCAGATTTTGCCCTATCAGCTTGATACCCGATAGATCCAGGCCGCTCATATCTGCACCCGCCAAATCGCGTTCTTCTTGTAGGCTTTCTAAAATTTCTTCACGTGATTCAAATTTCTTTATGGTTGCAGTTTCCATTTTGGATACTCCTTTTCATTGATACCAATAGGATTTACGCAATTTAGCAGCTGTGGCCAGCGTCGGCGCATGGATGCGCAACCGTGCCGCCTTGCTGGCTCGGACAGAGAATCAGCCAGAGCATTGCGTAAGTCCTGATATTATTGGTTTGGTCTGAGCAATATTTTCTCGCCCATCATTTGACTCAGATAGCCCTGGACGGCTTGTTTTGCTTCTTGGAACGGATGGCACACGTCTGTGTGCTGGTGTCTTCAGGTGCTACTGTTACGGGCAATACTTATTACGGTGCTTTCTCTATGGCGTACAGACGCTCAACGATCAACACAAAATTCACAAAGGTCGCGGGTACAGGTGTGACGTTGGGGATGATGGCTACAACCTCGCCTTCTAACTCATTCAGAAAAGATTCCAGCTTGTGCTGATCATGGGTCATTCTTAATTCAAAACGGTGTACACGGTATTTCATCGTTGTATCTCCAGGTGATTCAAGGGGTTCTAACGGCAACACTGCCAGCAGAAGCATCAATCGTCAGATCAATGCGATCCTCGGCGTCATCATAGTCGGCCGTCTGCCAGACTTCCTGCCCGTCATCGGTAGAGAGTTGGGTAAAACGGCCGTCATCATCAAGCGAAAAACTGCCCAGCGATAGATCGACTTCTAAGCGTGCTTGACCATCTTCTGGCAAGTAAAGGGTCAAACTGCCCGCACTCACCTCAACATCTATTTCTTGCTGGCCCATTGTCGGCAAAGTAACGGCCATAGACCCAGCGTTAGTCTCCAAGCTGGCCCTATACTCACCATCGGGCAGACTCAGCGTTGTTTTACTAGCGTTCGATTCCACACTTAGATGTGTGAGCGTCAACTCACTTAAGTCAAGGTCAGAGACACCCGCATTGAGCCACAGTCTTAGATCGGTGGGTATGCGCTGATTGAGACCAATCTGCCAAAGATTGTTGGCATCAATGTTGTTCCAATTGCCTGGGTTCACGAACCAGTTGCCACGCTCTTCTGTGTCCAGCGAGATCGTTGCCTGATCCCCTTGGCGACTGGTGTCGAATAGGAGTCTGTCAAAGTAGAAGACTTCACCTTCAATAAGCTGGGAGCTATCTTCCAGCGTATATAGTTCCAGCCCCGATACATTCACAGTAATACCCACATCAGCCATTGTCACATCATCAATAGGGAAGGCGATCTGCTCAGTGTGCAGGTTGGGCGAGGATAGACCCCACCAACGTGATGAGTTGGCGGCTTCACTGCCGAATAGTAAAAGATAGCCAAAGGCGAGGATGACCAGCAGCCCAGTCAACAAACTGAGTAGGCTGCCAAAAGGTCGAGGTGCTTGCCGGACGATAATGTTGATTCCGATAAAGACGAGCAACAGAGGCCAATAGCGCAGAGCCGCCCACCAATTTAGACTGGGTACAAGGCCGACATTATAGAGCAGGAAATAGATGCCGATAGCGATTAACACAATCGGACCAAGTAGGGAAGGTTGTTGGCGGCGAGGTTTTTGTATTGTTGTATTAGACATGTTTCAATTTTCCTTTAGCAACTAGGCCGCTCTTGGCTGGATTGAAAACAATCCAGGATATTTCACACAGGGTCAATTTCGGCATGACAGGCGACAACCAAAAAGATGGTGATTGTCCGCAGATTGTTTATCCAATAGATTCTGCTTGCCTTTGTGGTTAAGTTTTTCATCCGGTTCAGGCTGGAAGCCTGAGTAACTATTTTGCTGGTTCGGGTTCGATACGATTAACTGAGAGCAACGGTAAACCTAAATCGCGAATTTTCTTGAGTAAGCCGTGTAGGGCAGCCTGATCGATCACTGAGCCGGTTAAAAGCGTGATCCCATTCTCTTCCGAGGTGAACTTGAGACCATCAAACCAGTCAGACCATTGGCTATCCAAATAGCCCTTGACCCTAATCTGGTAGATAGTGGGTTGCCTTGGATCAGATGTTGGTTTGAGCCTGTTTGCCATGACATTTACCTCTCAATGTGTCAGGCAAAGCGCCTGGCACATCGACGCACATGATACATAGGCAACATAGCAAATAAATGGTGTTACTGTATAGCTACTAAAGTGTTATTTGGGGGTGTTATTTTGTGAAATGACATGTTATCAAGCTAACTTTGCTGGCTTTTGTACCATGCCAAAAGTTGAGTCTGTGGTTATTGATGGGGGATTAGTTTGAGGGCAATAGCTTTGTTTATCGCTTGCGTGCGATTTTTGACACCCAACTTGCTAAATATCCTGCTGTTGTGGCCTTTGACGGTGTTTAGTGCCAAGTAGAGTTTCTCGCTGACCTCACGATTCGAGAATCCTTGGGCAACAAGCTGCAGGACATCTAATTCGCGTTGACTCAATGGATCGATTTGGGGTGGAGCAGGCAGTCGATCAGGTATGACTATGCCT
This sequence comes from Promineifilaceae bacterium (SeqCode), assembly GCA_965223555.1. Classification (GTDB taxonomy): domain Bacteria; phylum Chloroflexota; class Anaerolineae; order Promineifilales; family Promineifilaceae; genus CBDCWU01. The sequence goes on along the minus strand of CBDCWU010000003.1, from coordinate 289,694 downwards.
GTTTGCCCCTCAGCCCCAAAGGCGGCGAGTAACTTGGCTGTGAAGTCGGGCATCATTTGGAGATCGGCCGTTTGCGACAGCAACTGCGCCATTGGCAATCCTTCATCAATAAAAACGCGAACAAATCCCCCTGGTTCAGCTAGCCTGAGTGCTTGATCTAACGCCGTGATAGCTCGATTTGTATCGCCACTATCTTGTAACAGCATTGCTTGCAGCAATAAGACTTCTATCATTCTTGATATACGCCCCCCGGCCTGCGTTGCTTCTAGCAAGTTTTGCAACAGTTTAGATGCTTCATTTGAGTGACGTTGGATGATAAGGAATCGAGCAAGTACCATATATTCCATTTCATGCAAATATGTAGGCCTTCTATCGGTATCTAGTCCACGTGCGTCCACCCATTGTGCTACCGCCTCCAGTTTGCCTTGGGCCAACCATAGCCGCGCTTGCCAGGCTGATGTGAGGTTCATGAACAAGGGGAGCATATCAGATTCCCGGGCGATATTTTCCATTTTGTGAACGATCTCTGCGGCAGTGGCAAGTTCCCCACAACTGAATAGGATCCTTATCAAGCAAATGTAGCTCCAGCCAAGCATTGCCAAATCTCCGCCACGTTCAGTTAGGGCAACGCCCCTTTTGGCCTGCTGTTTGGCCGCATCCAGCCCATTGATTTCAGCTAGTACTTCGCCCCATATCGCTAATAACCAGCCGACGATGACCGATTGCGCCAAACCATTTTCGTTGGCGAATTCTAGCTGCTGTCGGCATATTTCTGTTACCTGCTGTAGTTGCCCCTGATGCCGCAGAACAATGGCCAATTTGAGGTTGGCTATCATGGTTGAGATGTTATTGTCTGAAGCCCTGCTTGCTTCCACCGCTTTTAAGCGGGAATGATAGGCTACCTCCATCTCTCCACTAAAGTCGTAGGCATCTCCAAGAAGATGCAATGCCGTACTGCGCCACGATAAATTCTGAGCGGGCAAATACTCAAGTGCTTGGCGTGCTTGCTGGATAATTGCGGGAATATCACCACGGTAAAAGGCGGCAAAGGCTTGGGTGGTGGCTAATCTCCCATTCAGTGTCGCACTGTCGAGATGCTGATGTTGCTCTGGCTCCGGCGACTTGTTTTCAATGTCTTCATCTGAGTAGGTTGCCAGCTTCTGTTCAGCGGCTTGCAGAATCCCGTTAGCGGTATCCTGATCACCGCTGCCTATCAGATACCAAGCGTGAAAGATGCAAAGTTGTGGTTTGGCGCATAAGAATTCAACGGGCAATTTAGTCAGCCAACGCTGCAATTTACTGCTTATGCTCCGCGCCCAGACGGCTTCAGCGATGCGCTCGATCAGTTTGGCCGCTCGGCCAAAATCTTGGGCGCGCAGGGCGTGCTCTATGGACTCATCCGTAAACCCGTTTTGCTCGTACCATTTACTGGCCTTATGGTGTAGACCAGACATTTGGTCTGGGTGGGTTTGACGTTGGCGCTGACGCAGTAGATCGGCAAAAAGGTGGTGATAACGATACCATTGCCGTTTATCGTCCATAGGGATGATGAACAAATTAGCGTGTTCTAGTCTTTCCAAAGTCATCTGACCCGTGTTTTGACCCATGAGGGCATCACACAGTGAACCAGTCATACGGTCGAGAACGGCCGTTTGCAGCAAAAAGTTCTGAATATCCTCAGGTTGCTGTTCTAAGACTTCTTCAATGATGTAGTCCAGCACAAATCGGTGGCTGCCGGTAAAGGATTTGATGAGCGTGGCCGTGTCTTCGTGACCTTGCAGAGATAAAGCGGCCAGTTGCAGCCCGGCAATCCAGCCTTCGGTGCGGGTTTCCAGCGCAGCAATGTCTTCTGCCGCCAGTTCTAGCCCCATCACCTGGTTGAGAAATTCGGCTGCTTCGGTAGAGGAGAAACGTAAATCTTCCGCTCGTAGCTCGGTTAAGTGGCCACTGGCACGCAGGCGCGATAGGGGTAGAGAGGGATCAATCCGACTAACAATCACTAAGTGCAGGCATGATGGTAAATGATCGAGCAGAAAGATGATCGCTTTGTCAATTGGTCGAGATTCGATCACATGATAGTCATCCAGAATGAGAATCACATCATTAGGGAGTTCACTGATCTCATTGAGTAAAGTGGTAAGAAATGATTCAATGTTAACTGTCCCAGCAGATTGAAGGGTCGTGAGGAGTTCTTTGCCGATATTGCCATCAATCGTTTGCAAGGCGGCAGCGAGATAGGTGAGAAAGTGGGTCACATCGTTGTCGCTTTCGTCCAGCGAAAGCCAGGCGATAGGCTGCTCACATTGTTGTGCCCAGGCACTCATCAATGTGGTTTTGCCAAAGCCAGCCGGGGCGGAGATGAGGGTCAGTTTGCAACCTTGTTGTGCCCCTTCATCGAGCCGTTCCATGAGGTGAGGGCGTGAGACAAGTAACGGCCGTAACGGTGGCACAAACAGTTTGGTTCGCAGTAAGTTGACGGACATAATTATGAAACAATTAGTGGTAAACAGTTGGCAGCAAGCTATTCTCATTGTTAGCGCTGCTCACTGCCAACTGCTCACGTTTTACCCACTTTCAGGTGCGATTACGCTACATAGCTTCGCCTTTGTTGGCACCAGTTGATAAATTTCCTACTCACTGCGTCGTCGCATCTTGAGGATAACTACAAGGGCGACGATGCCTGCAACTAGGAACGGCAGCCAGCGAGGCGGCATGGAAATCGGCTCTGGCAATTCGGCTGGCTGCACTTTGGCATCAGACCATTTAACGGCCGTTTGGGCATCAGTCGTTGTTACATCACTAAAGTCAGCTCCAGAGACATCGACACCAACTATTCTACTTTGACTGAGATCGGCTCCAGTCAGATCAGCCTCTTTCAGATCAACACCAGCAATCTTAACGGCGTTCATGTGGGCGCCACGCAGATTGGCTGCGCGCATACTGGCTCCAGCGATGCGGGCGTTCTCTAGATGCGTGTTCTCCAGATTGATTTCACTCATGTCGGCTCCAGCCAGCGTTGCTTTGGTCAGATTGCTATCGTGCAAATCCGCCCCCTTCATATTCAATCCCATCAGCTTGATGCCCGACAAATCTAAGCCACTCATGTCCGCCCCAGCTAAATTGCGCTCCTTTTGTAGGCTTTCCATGATTTGCTCACGAGTCTCGAATTTTTTGGTTATTACAGTATCCATTTTGAACACTCCTTTTGTGTTTTCATCAATTATTTATCGTTTAGAAAGTTGCAAGGCATACTTATTTACCTTGCCTAATGAGATTCTGAGCTAAGACCCAGAGGCCAATCAGAATTAAGATAACGGGCCAATAGTTAACGATGAGGGAAACGCCAAAGCCACCCAGAGTAAAGACAAGGCCAATGATGCCGACTGCCAGACCACCAAATGCCGGTACAAGCAGGCCTGGCTCATGCCTGCCACCACCAAACCATGTGGCCAGGAAGGCCAGGCCACCGATCAGAGGGAAAACAGGCCATAGCTGTCCCATCTCTGCCCATTCAAATATTCCCAGCGTAAAAAAGAAGAAGAAAATGCCAATGAGAAACCCAGCTACACCGGGAACTAAAACACCTTCATCTTCCTGATTCCTGAGAAAGAGACCGATTATTGCCAATCCACCCAGCGTGGGGAAGATGGGCCAAAGATTACCAATGCCTGGTAGATTTAGACCAAGTTGTCTCAATAGAAACCAGCCACCGATCAATATTAAGATCAGTCCAGTGGCAAAATTGCCACTATTTCCTTTTAATGTTTTCGACATAATATCCCCCTTACCTGAATTGTTAATCACGAACAAATAGTCCTAAGTAGCCGTTCGGAATTAACTTAGCATTTTCCAAACCGAACGACTACTTGAAGCCCATTCGTCAAATCTACAACCTATTTACGAATGGGCATTAACTAGGCGATGGCGGGAACCGCTTTGTCAGCAATGACTGCTTCGTCTGTGGGGCGCAGAGCGAAGTAGATGGCGCCCAGCCCTACAAGGATCGTTATCAGGGCCACGAACCAGCCTAATACGGGGATGGCCCGTAGAATTTCATAGATGAATGCGCCTAGAGCCAGTGCCATTAAATCTCTACTAAAGTCCGGCTTTGCCTCGGAAATGCGTGTTAGCAACCAGCGCCCGCCGAGATAAGTGACCACAGCTTTTGTGACCAACGTGAACACAATGCCAAACACAACCACAATAAGGCTGAGGGCAGCACCACCCAATCCCAAAATATCGCCAAAAAGCTGACCAAAGGTGACAAGGCCACCTAAGATAGCTAGAACGAGCACAATGCCGAAGGCGACGGGAACGCCAAGAACAAAGGCGATTGTGGTTAAGCAGCCATAGCCAAGGCTTGGTAGGGGATGAGATTCTACTTCGTGGCGGGCGCGTTGTACTAGGGCGGGCCAGTAATATAACAGCAAGCCGCCCACGATGAGCAAAGCTACAAATTCGCCAATACGCCTGGCGATAGCTCGCCCCACACCAGCCGCAATCCCTGCTCCAGGTGCGGGATCAAGGTCATTCATCCGTTCGCTAATTGTTTCCTGCACATCCACTGTGCCAGCAATGTCAGCACTGTTGCCCTGACGGTATCCAGGTTCAAGCGGTGTGACCGCGCCGGGAAAGTCGGGCATAAAAGGTGCGATGTCTTGATCTGGAGGACTCACTTCGGCTGTCAAATCACCGCCGATGTTGCCATTTAGTGCCAAGGCCACGCTGCCAATTTCGACATTGTTAGCCACATCACCATTGAGGATCAACTGATAACCACCGGCTGTCAGATCGCGCCCAATGTCACTGCCGGCATCTGCCGTCAGACTGTAACCACCAAAGTACACATTGCGGCCAATAGCTGCATTCGGTCCCATAGTCAAAGCATAAGCACCACTATAGAGTGAACCATCTACGTCGCTGTTGACGACAAGGGTTTGTCCAGAGACAAATAAGCTGCCTTCTACTGTGCCATTGATGATCACATCCTGGCCTGAAGCAAAGAGGTCCCCCTTGACAGTCCCATTAAACTCAATGTGGTTGCCGCCTAAAAACAGGTCATCGTCTATGACTTCGCTGGCTTCAATGACAATTGTGTCGCCCCCGCGAAAGTCAGAAGCGGCCACACTACCTACTAGTCCAAATATCATGATCGCTAATAGCGATATAGCTACTATTAATTGTTTCCAGAATTTTTTGTTTCTCATGATTTTCCTTATTCCCCTCTAGATAAATTCAGTTCTCTTGAAGAGTTGAATACCGACAACGACAATAACCAGGCTGATGAGAGCCAGGATCAATAGATTTTGCCCAATGATAGGGTCAGAGATACGGCCAGTGTGGAAAATAACCGACAGCGAATCGGAGACGTAGTAGTTGGGTGTGAAGCGAGCAATAGTACGGGTCGTTTCGTCGAATACGGCTAACAAGGCGCCGAAAATCATCATGGGCACGATGTAAATAATGGATATGCCACTAGCCACGCCGCTATTCTTGGCAATAGCGGCCGTTATTAGCCCCAAACCAACGGCCGTAATCGCCAGTAGAGCCAGGAATAATGAGGCCAACAACAAACCAGCCACACCACCCAGAGGCTCATAACCTAGAAACCGAGCTACCAGCAGGACAATCAAAGCCTGGAACACGGCGATAAACATGTTGGCAATGATATGGCTTCCCAGATATTCCGCTGGGGAGACCGGTGTCGTCTGGACCCGTTTCAGCAAGCCTGACTCTCGATATTCGACCAACGCCAGGGCAACCATCATACCCATGTATATGATGGCATAGCCCATCACACCCGGCAGCAGGTATTCGAAATGGCTCATTCCTGGCACGGGATAGTAATAAGAATTATTGGTAATATTCCCCAATGCCAGGTAGAAGACCAAAGCCAGCCCCACTGGCATGAGCAGCAAAACTACCAAGCTCATTGGATCCCGATAAAGCTTCTTTAATTCAATCGCAGCCAAAGCAGTAATTTTCTGCGTATTCATTTTAACTTCCCTCCGCGATCCGGCGGCCCGTAATCTTTAGAAAAACCGCTTCCAAATCTGCGACTTCATGTTCTGTCATCAACTCTTCAGGCGTACCCAAGGCGATTAATTCCCCGTAATCAATGATGCCCACCCGGTCGCTTAAGGTCTGTGCTTCCTCGATGTAGTGAGTGGTAAGGATGACAGTTTTCCCTTGATCCTTGAGCGTGCCGATATATTCCCAAGTTCTACGACGGGCGCGAGCATCCATACCCACTGTCGGCTCATCCAGAAAGACGATCTCTGGGTCGCTGATCAGGGCGATCATCAAGTTCAATTGTCGCATCATGCCACCACTGTAACCTTTGGTTTTGCGTTTAGCCGCCTCTGAGAAGTTCGCCTGATTGACAAGCTCCGCAGCCCGTTTTTTCAGGAGTTGCTTGTCCAAGCCGTGCAGGTTGCCAAAGAGTTCGAGATTTTCCATCCCGGTCAGGAATTTGAAAACGGCCGCTTCCTGAGGGCACACACCAATCAATGCCTTGACCTTCTGCGGTTCCCTACCAACATCAAATCCGGCAATCTGCACCGAACCGGCTGAAGGTTCTAACAAACCGCACAGCATACTGATTGTTGTCGTTTTCCCGGCACCGTTCGGTCCCAGGAAGCCAAACATCTCACCCCGGCGGATGTCGAGGTTTAGGCCGTTAACGGCCGTGATGTCACCAAACTTCTTCATCAGACCCTTGATGATAATTTCATTACGGGTCTCAGGTATTCTGCTGTAAGCTGCCTCTCTGCCATCGGTTGGCTGGCGAATTATCTTTTCTTCTTGCAATAGCATTTGTATAGTTTCCTTTGTTTCCATCATCTTGCTGCAAGATACGTGAGCACAAATACAACTACACCTACGAGTATCGTGCCCACGGCAAACATGATTGATTGCCTCTGCAACACTTTCTCTTCGGCCATCATCGGCCGAATTGTATCTTCATGTTGCTTCTCTAACCCTGAACCAATAGCCGCGCCAATGGCTACACCAATGCCAACTCCGATAGGAATGTTCCCCAGAGCGACACCGACTCCAGCACCGAGGGCCATGCCAAGCCCTATTCCTTGACCCATCCAATATCCTTTGGGGTAACCGGGATATTTCTGGCGTAGCTCCCTTTGTTTTCTAGACTGAAATAGTGCAAATATAGCCAATACCACGACCATTGCGGCAATGACTCCAGTAATCGTTAGCCATTCAGACATGTTGAGTCTCCGTTATAAGTTTTTGTGGGCACTCTTAATAGAGTGCCGAACTAGTACATCACATTTGCTAGTGCACGATGTGTTGGTTGTTTTGTCATTGGATTCGAGAGGTGCTCGTGCCTTGTTTTCCTCTCGATTGGTTCACAGCACCAAATGTGCGGCAAATAAGGAGGCCCAACGGCTTGTTTCAACGCGGCCTCCCAACGGCCAAGTTCGGCTGCCATAGGGGTTGTTGCCTCGCCAACGGCCGTTTTTGAGCCGCTGTTTCGCTAGCCAACGCCGTGCTGGTTGTGCATTTGGTTCGTCAAGCGCGTCAAGTTCGGCCAATATGCGCAGTGTGAACAAAATGTCGGTTTGATAAAAGAGCGGAAAATTGAGCTTGAACCAAAGTGGATGAATTTTGCCATTATCTGGTACGGGATAGCTGGCATCGACTAGTGCGAATTGGTCCAGCACAAAATCAAGAGCCTGTTCGATGGCAACCGTGATGGCAATAGACCTTTCCTCAGGTGGGATAGCCGCCAGTCCATAGAGTGTGCGAATAACGCCCCAAGCACAAGACAGCCCTGTATTGTGGGGACAGGCACAGAAACCATGTTGTAGATCGTCCAGCAAATATTTGATGATGACTTTGGTACGGCCGTCATGCAAACGGCCAGCATGGAGGACGTAGCGTAAGTTGTTACCCCACAAACAGGCTAACTTATACTTGGAATCGGCCTGTTTTTGTTGAACCTCATCCGTTGCCCTATGCAACATGTAATCAACGCCCTGCTGGAAGCGCGAGTCGTTGCTGTCTACGCCTAATTCACTAAGCAACAACAGGCTCCAATGGGTGCTGACATATTTTGGCTGGTAATAATTGTCAATATATGCCCATTGCCCATCAGCCTTTTGCGCGGCCAGAATGTGAGGCACAGGGCCTTCCTCCATAATGGCTTGTTGGGCTTTAATTACTTCGGGGTCGTCAGTGGGACGACCTAATAAGCCAACCAAGGTTCGGTAACGTATTGTTGGCGTTTCAGCCTTCAAGAGCCAGTCGATTAATTTTCGATCAACTCTTTCATCTACTTCCATTTTTTTCATGATGCTATCGGGAGGGTATGAGGTTGGCCCCATTTGTAGAGTGCAACATGCTGAACCGCTACAAACACTCAGAGATCTATCTAAAGCCAACTCCTTAGGTGCGTGGCACTGCCCGTCGAGAGTTTAACAATGGTTGCCGCCGGAATATGGATGAAAGGTACAATCATGGCCATCATCTTACCCATGATGCGACCCCAAAGCGTGCCTCCTGGCGGCAATGGCTTTAAAGATTTCTCAAGCCAATGCTTTTCTCGCTGATGTAGAGCAACCTTAGCTAAGGATTATGACTGCATCAGCGGTCACGTTTTCCCTCTCGCTTCTTTTCTTTCCTTTTCTTTTTCTTCTTTTTCTTGGCCTTATGTTTTTTGCGTTCCGCTTCTTTGAGGGCGTCTTTGTTCTTCTTCTTTTTCTTTCGCTTGGGCTTCTTTTTAAGGTCTTCTTTTTGAGCCATATTTCACACTCCCAATGCTAGGGTTAGTTCGAGAAAAAAGATCGCCGTATATTAAAGAAATCGTTAATTAGCTGGCTGAATGAGAATCAGTTTGGTGGAAGTTGTTATGGGGGTGACTCCATAAACTATAGATAGTTCAAAGACTCCAAGCAATATGCCTAATTACTTAGTGACAACGTATCATAGTATATAGCTAGTCTCTAGTGACGAAAGACAGGGAAATGGATGCCAAATATCATAAGTGCTTGTGGGCACTTATCAGCTGTTTCTTAGTTTTTCTGGCAATTTCACCACCCCATCAATTATTGCTTTTGGTCGAGTGTGCCGTAAGCACCACAGCTCACGTGTCCTATGCGATGCGTGAGGGTTGGATATAGCAAAATGTTCTAAAAAGCTATATGTCAATTGATGACTACCAGAGAAAAAAAGGAACCCCCACCCGAACACCCACAAAGCCCAAGACCATGACAGACCACCAAACACGCCTAAATACAAAAGTGAATTAGGTCAGAGAATTGCGGGTGGAACAACGAGATAAAGCCAAGCCTAATCAGGCAAAAGGCGGCGCAAAGCGCGGTTGTTGATGATTAGGTAAATCAAAGAATTGTGGTTGGTGATCGCCAACTGATTCCGCAGCTTGGGACGCTCAATGCCAAGATGAAGTGCTTGGGAGAAAATGCGTTCAACGGCTGTGCGTTGAGCATAAACAACCTTGTACTTGTGCGAATCGCGGACAAGTTGATGGCGTAGACGGGCACCGATACTGGTAGGGAACTGAGCTGTGCAGCCACCTTTAGACCATTGTTGATGATTGACCGGACAAGCATCGGCTGTAGCTGTGGGCCAGAGCAAAGGGCAAGTATGAAAGGCACGTTGATGGGGAATGATAGACTTGGTGCGATCCATGTAAGTGCGACGGACAGGCATAGGCAACTCGGCCGCACAGAGAGGCAAGCCCCTCTTATCAAAAAGACGGACTTGACCATCTGGTTGGTTAAAAGGCACGGCGGCAAAGCCATCATGGTGGGAAGAATGGAAGAATTCATGAACGTACCAGGCATCAAAGGCAGCATCAAGGGCCGCATAGAGAGGTCGAAAACCAAGCCGACGTTCAACTTGAGCCATGAGAGGGAAGAAGAAGAGGGTATCTCCTTTATCGAAAGTTTGGGTCAACTCGGCCAAAACAAATTCACCCATCTCCGGCACTTTTGTCACCACAGCCCCAGAAGCATAACCCCAATAAAACTCACCGACGGTAGAGGGTAAATCAGAAACAGCTTGCCCTTCTTGTGCGGGAGTAGGGAAGCGATTGTGCCGCCGCTTACAGCCTACTTTGCAGTCAAGGTCGCCCTTAGGTTGACGGTCGGGGTCATAGCGACCTTCCTTAATATAGACCTTGGGATTATTCTGCCGCACCCAAGCGATGACATGTTTGGTATCCAGAGAAATCGTCTGTCCAAAAGAAGCTGGCAGCCGATGCTGCAACTGAGCCACTTGGGCGTCCAGCAACTTCTGCAAGGCTTCGTTAGGTAAGTGCCGTAAGACATGTCCCAAATGGCGACGAGTGGGCACACTCTTTTCGGCAGTAAAACCATGGGCTCCTTCCCCTGGCAGCAGTGGGAAACCCAAGGCCCAAATCAGACCAGGGTGGGTGACCAGAAGGTGACGCAACTGGCCTAAGCTTGCCAGTTGATGTTCGATTTTGAGTAGAAAGGCACCAATGTAGGCAGCGTGAGGGATGGGGCTACGCCCAAACAGGTGTGTATCCTCTTTAGGACGTAAGCAGTGCCAGTCGAACAGACGCAGCCAGCGAACGGCCGTCATCGTGACCGGACAGTCTCGTACAAAACGCGGAAACTCTCTTTCTGGACACAATAAAAAGCGAGGGTGGGTGGGTTGTTGCCATTGAGACAGATGATAGGCTTGCCAAGCCTGCCGCATACGGCGAGGCCAACTACGGTTTATGATAAAATTTGCTTTAAGCATGGTGGTTCTCCTTGTTGATAGCGTGTCTGTGTGGTAACAAACACTATATCAGAGGAGGCCACCCTGTGTTTTGACCTACTGGCTTTTCTATCTGTCGTTGCTACGACATGCACATCTCGTTCGCTGACACCTATATGCCGAAAAACGGCCGCTTGGTTCACCCCTTAGGTCATTTTTTGACACCTATGCTACACTTGACGGCATACAGATGCCGTTCAGGCGACAGATAGTTTTTACTATCTCCAACCCTCCTTAAAGGGGTTTGAACTGTTCAAAGGCATCTTGGCAGTCGTTGCAGTACCAGATCATGCGGCAGAGGGTGGGGCCAAAGCTGTTTTTGATGATGGTGTTTTTAGAGCGGCAGCGAGGACATTCGGCCGTGCCGAGAAAGGCAACAGAGATAAGGTCGCCATCATGGCGGGGCGGGGGAGCTAGACCAAATTGGCGTAGCTTTTCACGTGCTTCGTCTGTGATCCAGTCGCTTGTCCAGGGTGGATGCAGAACGGTTTCGACGGTGACATCGGTGATGCCTAGTTGTTGTACACATGCTTTAATATCGCGGCGCATTACGTCTAGGGCAGGGCAGCCGGAGAAGGTGGGGGTCATTTTGATGGTCACACCTTTTTCTGTTACTAGAATATCACGCACGATGCCCATCTCGACGATAGAGATGACGGGGATTTCGGGGTCTTTGACTTCGTGGAGCGCATGGAAGATGGTATCGGCCGTTATTGTTTCTGGTGTCATTTTCAATCCTTTACCCTAGGGGATCGTTGACTAAGAGGGAGTGAAAAAGCTCTTACCATTTGGCGGCTGCATCTAGTCGGGCAACCATTTGCATGTCGTGGAGCAGGTTAGTGAGATGGCTGGTATGTTGACTACGATTATTTGCCAGGGACGCATGAATGGTAAGGCTGGCATTTGTCAGGTGAGGGATGACGAGATTGGACCAGTTGGCGTATAGATCGGCCATTTGTGCCACAATTCCTTCCTTTACTAAAATTGCTTCATCGGGGAGGGCTACAAATAGCTGCTGTGCATATGGCCACAGTTCATCCAGGGCATCTTGCATACGGTCGTGACTTTCCTCTGTGCCTAGCCCCAATCGCTGCACCCAAGTGCTGCTATGACGATAGTGGTAAATTTCCTCATTGCGGATTTTGGCGGCGGCTTCAGCCAAAGGCTGGTAGCTGCTCTCTTGCAAAGCAGTTAGCATAGCGACTTCATAGGCATCAAATAGATATTGGCGCAGCATCGTGAAGGCCCAATCACCAATAGGTAGTTCGACCATTTGCACATTGCGAAAATCGGACGCATCTCGCCAAAAGACAAGGGTATCTGGATCATCGCCTGTGAGGTGACAATAAAGCCCATACCATACAGCGGCATGGCCCAGCTCGTCTTGGGCAATATTGCCAATGGCGATGTCTTCTTCCAGAATGGGACCGTGCCCAATCCATTCGGAGTTGCGGTGGGATAGGATCATCTCATCGTCGGCGAGGGCGAGGAGTTTGTTGAGGAGGGCGGTTTGGGTGGTGGGGGTCATATTGGAGCTTGGAGATTAGAGATTGGATGTGGCTGCTAGCGAAGTGGTTTAAGCTCTAATCTCGATTTCTTATTCTTTCTATTTACTGCTTTTTCGTAGGGGGGTCTATAAATCCATAGTAGGTTTGCTGGCGGTAGGTTTTGTCTTGGGCGGGGGCAAACATGCTAGCGATGTCGTCGTCTTCGCTGCGGGTGACGGCCGTTGCAGGTACGGCCCACCAGACGAAGACCTCGCTTGTGGCAAAGTCACTATTGTGTAGGGCTAGGTGGATGGCTTGTACAGCCGTCTGGGCTTCCACTTCACCCACATGGGCCACATAGGTCATAGAGCGCCGCTGGGACTGTTTATTGAAAATGTAATAGATTTGGGCGGGTGCCTCGCTGGGAGGAGCTTGATGATGCCAGGTTGGGTTGAGTGCCATTTCTTCACTGGTGATGGCGAAAACGGCCGTTGCCGGCACTACCCAGATACTGATAGCAGACGGCCGTCGCACAAACACATCTCGTGCATTCAACAAAGCCATTTCCGGGTCTGGGGCATGAACGGTCCCTACTGATTCGTGCCGTTTTTTAAGACTATCTTGCTTGAATACCTCATAACGAGGCCATTGTGTATCGGACATGAGAATAGGGACGTGATTACGCGCCTGCGTAATCACGTTGTGCATATGCCTCAACGGCTTCCCGCACCCAGAGGCCATCATCATGGGCCTTTTGCCGGGCCGCCAAGCGCTTTTTGTTCATGGGGCCATTGCCGCGCACCACCTGCCAAAACTCATCCCAATTAATGGGGCCAGTCTCCCAATTACCTGTTTCCTCATTAAATTTCAAATCGGGATCAGGTAATTCCAAGTCCAAAGCATGGAGGGAAGGTGCTTCTTCATTTATAAACTCTTGGCGCAACGTGTCATTAGATTTTGTTTTGATGCCCCAACGCATGAGAACGGCCGAATTTGGCGACTCCGAATCATGGGGGCCAAACATCATCAGCACAGGCCACCACCAGCGATTGAGACCATCTTGCACCATGGCCTTTTGTTCATTCGTGCCGGTAGTCATGTACTGCACAATCATCTCTTTGCCTTGCTTATAATGGAACGTTTCTTCAGCACAGATGCGTACCATCGCTCGCGAATAGGGGCCATAGGAGCAGTGGGCCAACATCAACTGGTTTTTGATGGCGGCCCCGTCTACCAGCCAGCCAATTAGTGCTACATCAGGCCATTTGAGGGTAGGATAATTGAAAATGCTTGAATATTTGGCTTTGCCAGTCAACAAAGCCTCTAGCATCTTCTCCCGCGTGATGCCCAACGATTCGGCAGCATGGTAAAGATACTGCCCGTGGCCAGCTTCATCTTGCACTTTGGCCATGAGTACCATTTTGCGGCGCAGATTGGGCGCGTGCGTGATCCAAGCCCCTTCTGGCAACATGCCCACCACTTCGCTGTGGGCGTGCTGCGAAATCATGCGGATGAGTTGGCGACGGTATTCGTCGGGCATCCAGTCACCGGGCTCAATTTTCTCTCCGCGAGCGATGCGAGCTTCAAATTCGGCTAAATTTTCTTCATAGGAACTATCTTCTTTCATTGAGTACCTTTCCCAGTAGTGGTACGCCAAACATTAATTGACAGATAAGACAGCGCAGCGCACCTTGCAGAAGCTACCGCTTCTATTCGACAAAAGAAGTTTGTCAAGTACTAGTCGGCTTGAGAATCCATTATACTCTATTTTAGTAATGACTGATTACTGTAAACTGGTTACTTTATACTGGAAGGATAGATCGGCCGTTTCCGTTCTCGTAAGCCCTCTATACCAGACATCATGTCGTCAGAGAAAAATCCGAGCATTTCTAAGGCTAGGGAATGATCAAAAATAGGCGAAGCTTGTAATAACCACTGATTAAGGGCACGTTTGGTGAAACGAATGGCGTGGCGCGGGCCTGTAGCCAACTTGGTGGCAACTTCCATGGCTTTTTCCAATAGTTCTTCTTGTGGGGTACACATACTGACGAGGCCAATGCGTTCTGCTTCGCGCCCAGTGACAAAATCGGCCGTCATCAGATAATATTTGGCCTTAGCTATGCCACATAGGAGCGGCCAGACAATGGCAGCATGGTCGCCAGCAGCTACACCCATACGTACATGTCCATCACCTAGCTTGGCGTTTTCAGCGGCAATACTGACATCAGCCAGGAGAGCAACGACCAGACCTGCGCCTACAGCTGCCCCATTAATGGCCGAAATAATGGGTTTGTTACAACTGAGCATGTTGTAAACCAAATCACGGGCTTCATCCAAGATACGCAAAATTTCATCATAGTTGCGATGGGCACCTTGGACCATTTGCAAATCACCACCGGCAGAAAAAGCGCGACCTGCCCCTGTGACCACAGCCACATGAACCTCGGGATCACGATCAATTGTTTGCCACACCTCAACCAACTCTGTATGTAGACGGGCATCAGCAGCATTGAGCACCTCTGGCCGGTTCAGGGTCAGCCACAAGATATTGTGTTCGCGTTTCTCAAAGAGAATGTGTTGAAACTCAGAATAGTTCATTGTCGCTCCTTTCAGCTTAGTTTCTCGACTGGCACTACCAAGAGACTCGCCAGATCAAGTTAGGCCTTTGAGGTGTTGGCTAATGAAAATTTTAGCCGAGGCGTGAATTACTTGCCAACTTCAGACTTTTTGCTAAACTGATGATACTCCCCCACCCAGAGATGCCCTGAAGATGCCCATCTTCGGGGTATCTCACTTTATGGGAGCTGTATGGAGAGAAGAAAATGTCCACTTTTCCTGTGACCCGCCGCAATCGAGTGAAGCGATTAGCCGAAAGAGGCCAATACGATAAGGCAGTGATCTACCCTATTGTGGATGAGGCCATTATTTGCCATGTCGGTTTTGTGGTGGGTGATCAGCCTTTCGTTATTCCCACAATTCACGCACGACGGGATGATACCATTTTGTTTCATGGGGCCAAGGCTAGTCGTCTCTTAAAGCATATTCAGGCAGGCAATCCTCTGTGTGTGACGGTGACCCTGCTAGACGGTTTGGTTATGGCCCGTTCCGTATTTCATCACTCAATGAATTATAGATCGGCCGTTCTCTATGGGCATGGTCAGTTAATTGAGCCTGGACGGGGAAAAATGGAGGCCTTGCGTTTGATATCAGAGGCAGTCATGCCTGGGCGTTGGGATGATGCCCGGCAACCGACGCGCAAGGAGATGAATGCCACGACTGTGGTGGCGATGCCCATTGATAGTGCTTCAGCCAAAGTTCGGGTTGGCCCGCCAGGGGATGATGATGAGGATTATGCCTTGCCTGTTTGGGCTGGGGTGGTCCCCATTGGTCAGCAAATTGGTAGGCCCATAGATGACCCCTTACTCAACAAGGGTATTAACGTGCCTGATTATATTGCTGATTTTGTGAATGATCATCATTGATGATCGTGATCGAGTTGGGTGCTGAACAGGGGGATTTGCGGATTATGCGGGGATGATCAAGAGGTATTTCCTGTACTCTCTAAGGGTGTTTAGGGGTTGTCAGTATCCCCCAAAGCCGCTTTTATGTGCTCTAGGTGAGTATGTTCATGATCAGGAATGAGATAGCAGACTTCTTCGATGGTCATGATGCGTAGGCTGGCATGACGGCCGTTTTTCTGCCAATCCTCTTCTTGTATACTGTCCAACACGGCTAGAAACACAACTTGATTTTCTTCAAATTCCGCCAGTAGCGCGGCGGGATTTTTCTCTTTTGTCTTTTGTATAATCCGTTGGTTATAATGCTCACGATCAAAATCGAGTGGAACAGGATTATTGTCTTGTTGAAATTGGGTAATGAGGCCTGTCATACCTTTTTCGGCGTTGACTAGATGCCGCACAATGTCGCTAATTGTCCAATGAATGTCTTCAGCATAAACAGCCGTTTCCTACTCTGCCTCACTCAAACCCTGCAGGACCTCTAATAACGCTTGCCGTACTTGTAACTTCTTCGCCCTGATTGTTGCTTTTTTGTCAGCCGACATCGTTATTCGTCTCCCATCTCGAACTCCAACTGATCATTTTCAGCATCAATGATCACGGTTGTTTCCCCCTGTCCCTTCTGTTGCGTAAGGAGAAAGTCAGCTAGTGGCTCCCGCAAATGGCGGGCAATGATGCGGCGTAAAGGCCGTGCCCCAAACTCTGGTTGGTCATTCTGAGCCAATAACCACTCCTTGGCTTCAAACGTTACATCCATCAAGATGTTTTGCTTCTCGGCCAACTTCATTTCCTTCTTGAGCATCAAATCCAATATCTGGGCCAATTGGGGTGGGGTGAGTTGGTGGAATAAAATCACGTCATCTAAGCGATTGATGAATTCAGGGCGCAAGAAACGGCGTACATCAGCCATGACCAGTTCCCGCTCCCGCTCGCCAATGACGGGAACCAGCATATGCTGTGCCCCCAAGTTGCTGGTCATGATGATGACGGCTTCACTAAAAGTCGCCAGTCGCCCTTGCCCATCTGTCAGCCGCCCTTCTTCCATCACTTGCAGCAGCACATCAAGAACGCGAGGATGGGCTTTTTCTACCTCGTCAAAAAGAACTACAGTATAGGGTTTTTCGCGTACAAAGTCAGTGAGTTGTCCGCCTGCCTGGTAGCCCACATAGCCCGGTGGCGAACCAATGAGGCGGTTGGTGCTGGCCTCTTCTTGATATTCACTCATGTCCAACACCAACATGGCATCCTCAGAACCGAACATAAATTCGGCTAGGGCTTTGGCTAGTTCTGATTTACCTACACCGCTAGGGCCAAGAAAGAGGAAGGAGCCAATCGGCCGTTTCACATCACGTAAGCCCACTCTGGCTGTTTTGACGGCCCGGCTGACAGCCATCACAGCCTCTTCTTGGCCGATGATGCGCTCATGCAGGTATTCGACCATGTTGGCGTATTTTTTTTGTTCGTCTTCATTTAGCTTGGTGATGGGAATTTTGGTCATTTGGCTGGCAGCAACCATGACGTCACTGGCATCTAACCGACCATCCGGGGGGACTTGGGGCAAGTTGGTCGCAGGACTCTCCATGACCATATGCACTAGAGCTGCGGCCCGATCAGCTAGCTGGATAGCAGCAGCAGGTAGGGCAATGGTTTTGATATATTGGCTGGCCAGGGCAACGGCCGTTTCCAAAGCATCCCACGCTACTTCTATCTCATACTCTTGTGCAAGCCGTTGTTTCTGGAAGACAAACATCACTAAAGTATCTTCTTTACTGGCAGCTGGTACATCCAGGCGTTGGCTATGTTGGCGGATAATAGGATTTTGCACGAGCATATCATAATCAGCTTGAGTTGCCGTGCCAATAATGACCTGATCATCACCCAAAATGGCCTTGTGTAAGTCGCGGTTCACCTGTTCTGGGAACTGTTGGCGCAGACGATCTGCGAAAAAGCGGCGGATATTGGGAACCAGCAAGATGCCGCCACTGGCACGGCGCAGGCCAGCACGCAGAGCGGCCAAAGGTTTTTCTAGTAAAGCTGTTTCATTAATTTGCACCAATGAGCGCAAATTATCAGGGCCTTTGCCTTCAGCCAACAATTGGGCTAAGGAGTAGGCCAAAGTACGCTTGCCGGAGCCTTCTGGCCCTACCAGGATGACGTGCCGTTTTTGGGATAGTGATAGGAGGGCAATGAGATCGCGCAGCAGCTCTTGTCGTTGATAGTAGGTGTTGGTTTTTCCCTTTTTGGCTTCATCCACAAAGTCGTGGATGATGGTTGTGCCGTCGGTGGCGATTTCAGCTAGGAGGTTGGTAACGGCCGTTGTCGTTACCCCAATCCGCTGCAAAACGGCATATGTGGTCACATTTTGTTGGGTCATAGCGACCAAAGCATGACCACTGCCAGCTTTCAATTCATCACGAGCTTGGGCAACGGTTAAAGCTTCGTCTAAAACCACGAGCATCTCTTCAGCTAGGGGGACGTCTTTGCCAAAGTCGTCCGTGAAGAAGAAGCTGGCATCTCGCCCAGCGGCGTGGCGTACCATCATGTTTACCCGTTTGAGCAAATCATCCATCTCGAAGCCCCGCTGCTGCCTTAACTGCTGGATTATTTTATAGGCAACTGATTCTGGTTCTTGCAAGAAAGTGTATAAAAGCAGTTGTGGTGTTAGGAGTTTGAGACCGTAATCGCGTCGCTGGCTGGCGGCAGTGGTCATCAGCCGGGCAAGTTCAGCATTGGGGATATTGGGGTTGAGATTACTCATAGGCTGTCAAGCGTAAAGCGTAAAGCGTAAAACGTCAACGTTTTTTCTTAAACATTTTGGGGAAAGAAGCCCTTTTCTTCCATTGTACTGACAAAATTTTGCCACCCTGGAGGCTGGGCTTCTTTGATGGCTGCAATTTCAGCTTGGATGTCGTAGGCTACGCGGCGATGCTCAATGTGCCAACGGCCGTTTTTCCAGCTTAGCAGTCCATATTTGGCGTGAGGATCGTTATCACCTGGCAGATTGACTGAGCTGATATTGGCTAGAACCAGATCATGCCAATGCCGAATACCAGGAATGTGCAGGTGGCCGTAGGCCAAAACGGCCGCTTCAGTTCCTTCTAGCCACTCGTCTAACGCAGCATCAGCCTGACGAATATGGCCGTATCGGGCTATCTGGTCCGCTTCTGATGGAAAAATAAGCCAATAAGCATCCTTGGGATTGGCGTGGACGATCAGTAAATCATCACTCGTTTTATTGGTTGGAGAAATGCGGTGTTTGAGAGGTAAGGAGCGCAGCCACTTTTGTTGTGCCCCATCCAGGCGGGCCGATGTCCAGACGCAGATTGGCTTGACCCGATCGGGGGGGTCTGTGATTCCCAGCAACCAGTGATCCGTATTGCCATACACAGCCGCAATCCCTGCCTGTTGTATTTGGGTCAAACAGGCTGATGGGCGTGGCCCAGCCACACACAAATCACCAGCGAAAACAACAGTATCTACTGCTTGCTGCTCAATATCAGCCAGCACGGCCTCTAAAGCTGTTAGATTGCCATGAACATCTGAGAAAATAGCTACACGCATCACGCACCTCCAAATTAAGGCAATGGCTGTTTTTAACTTTTCACATTATTAGTAGAATAGTGGGCGTTGTTTGAGAAATCGCCCTCTTGATTTGCATTTTATTTGTGGACGATTCATCAGCCGCTTTTTGTTGTAAGATGGCTTGCAGTTTACGCTGAGGACGCGCTCTGTGCAAGGTTTCTCGCTGGCAGATGCTGGATGGATCGGTTTCTTCGTGTAGTAGGTGGTAAAGGGGCGGTTTGGTTGAAGGGGATTTAAGTGACGACCGTTTTTGCGGTGAATTAGTTATTGATTGCGCTCTAAGACGAGGTCAATGAGGTTGTTAAGTTCGTGATAGGCAGGTGAGGAGGGGACAGTGGTCAAGGCAGCCCGGGCCCGTTCAGCCATTTCGATGGCTTGTAAACGAGCGATTTCGACAGCACCAGATTCCCGTAAATTAGCCATCATTTTTTGTAGTGGGTCTTCAGTCATAACGGCCGTGGCTGCATGACCTTCATGGCTGTGTTTGCCGCCATTTTGCACGGCCATAACGCCACGCCCTTGAGGAATATCGGCACCAACAGGCTTGCCCATCGTTTCGGGATCGCCGATGATGTCTAAAATATCGTCTACAATTTGGAAGGTGAGGCCTAAATTGTGACCATAAATAGCAAGATTTTCTACGAGATCGTCATCACCACCAGCTAGTTTTGCTCCCATGCGTGCGGCTGCCTCAAAGAGGCTGGCGGTTTTACGACTGATGATCTTTTTGTAGATTTCTCTATCCATTTCGCCAGCTTTGGCAGCGATGGCTTGCAAAGTTTCGCCCTCGACTAATTTGACACAGGCATCAGCCATGACAACATTGTAGAAGTCGCCATAGGGGGCCATGAGTTCATACACTTTGGTGAAGAGATAGTCCCCAGCGAGGAGAGCAAAGGTACGGCCCCAACGGGCATGGACAGTGATTTTTCCCCGTCGCAGCAGGCTGTGGTCGTTGATATCGTCATGGACGAGGGTGGCCGTGTGTACCATTTCTAGGGCAGCAGCGAGGTTAACGGCCGTTAGCGGATCGTCCCCTCCGGCTGCCAAGTAGGATAGTAGAGTGACACGGGGCCGAATTCGTTTGCCACCGGAGGAGACAATATGATGACTGGCGTCGAAGAGTAAGGCCACATCGCTGTTAATAATGGTAGCCAGAGCCTCTTCAACGGCCGTCATTTCTGCTTGTATTAAATCTTGACCTGTCATTGTTTTGTCCGCCTCGTTCACAACTTTCAATTTTTTTTGAACGCTTTATAGAGATTATAGAATAGACCCTGATCCCCGTCAAGCTGTTTGTGAAAGAAATCGCAAATGGACTATTGCATAGTGCATATTGCCTAAATCTGCCATAATTATTGGGATGATATAGGATATTCTCTGATTCGCAATGTTAATAAGTGGAGATTAGGGATTGATATAAGTGAAACGGCCTAATCTCCAATCCTTGAGGTTATGGAAACATTAAAACAGCGTATTTTGCAGGAAGGGAAAAATTTAGGGCGCGGCATTTTGAAGATAGACAGCTTTTTGAATCATCAATTAGACGCGGCTTTGTTGGAGGCAGTGGGTGAAGAGATTGCAAGACGGTTTATGGGAGAACGGCCGTCGCGCATTCTGACTGCTGAGGTGAGTGGCATTATTCCGGCGGTGATGACGGCCAAAGCGATGGGCAATATCCCAATCGTGTATGCGCGTAAACACAAGCCCATTACGATGACCGAGCCTGTCTATATTGAGTCAGCCCCTAGCCATACGAAGGGTGGCGAAGTGTTGTTGATGGTGTCGCCAGAGTTCTTACAAGCAGAAGATAGGATACTCATTGTGGACGATTTTTTGGCGACGGGGAAGACGATCAATGCCTTGGCCCGCATTGTGCAAAACAGTGGGGCCACATTGGTTGGCATTGCTACGGTGGTAGAGAAGATATTTGAGGGCGGTCGTGAGGCATTGCAGCATTGGGATGTGCGGGTGGAGGCAACGGCCGTTATCACGGATATGCGTGAAGGAAAGATTGTAGTGAGGTAGGCTTGCTGGCCACTTTATGATGATATGAGATTTATATGCACGACACAATTGTGATTTTGGATTATGGTTCTCAATACACTCAACTGATTGCTAGACGAGTGAGGGAAGCCCATGTTTATTGTGAACTCTTTGCTTGGGATGCGCCGGAAGCTGAGGTGATGGCTCTGCGGCCCAAGGGTTTTATTTTGAGTGGTGGGCCTAATAGTGTCTATGATGAGGGAGCACCGACTCTTCCGCCTTATTTGTTGGCCAGCAAACGGCCGATTTTGGGTATCTGCTATGGCATGCAATTGTTGGCGCATAACTTAGGCGGTCGTGTAGGGTATAGTGTGCAGCGCGAATATGGTCCAGCCACGTTGGTGATAACGGAGGGGGAGGGTTTGCTTTTTAAGAATTGGAGATTCGAGACGGGGATAGATAATCTCCAATCTCCAATATCTCGTCTCCAACAGGTTTGGATGAGTCATGGAGACAAGGTGGAGCAGTTGCCACCTGGATTTCGACCGTTGGCCCATTCGGACAATTCGCCTTTGGCGGCAGCAGCGGATGAAGTGCGGGGCTACTATGGGGTGCAGTTTCATCCGGAGGTCGTGCATACACCTCAAGGACACCAACTGCTGCAAAATTTTGTACTTCATATTTGTGGCTGTGAGGCCGATTGGACGCCAGCTCATTTTATTGAAGAACAAGTCGCAGCGATTCGGGCGCAAGTGGGCAACGGCCGTGTGGTATTGGGCCTTAGTGGCGGGGTGGATTCGGCAGTGGCTGCGGCACTCATTCACCGAGCCATTGGTGATCAGCTGGTCTGTATTTTTGTGGATCATGGGCTGCTGCGACAGGATGAGGCCTGGCAGGTGGTGGAGACGTTCGAGCAAGAACAGAAGATGCACCTGGTGGCGGTGAATGCCATTGAGGAATATCTGGAAGCTCTAGACGGGGTGACGCAACCGGAGCGAAAACGACGTATTATTGGTGAAAAATTTGTGCGGATTTTTGAGCGCGAAGCGCGACGGCTGGGCCAGATTGATTTTCTGGCCCAGGGGACGATTTACCCGGATGTGATTGAAAGCGCAGGCAAGGGCAAGAAGGATGCCCATGTGATTAAGACACATCACAATGTGGGTGGTTTACCGGAGGACATGCATTTTGAGTTAGTAGAGCCCCTGCGTTGGCTGTTTAAGGATGAGGTGCGGCGGTTGGGAACGGCTTTGGGCTTGCCAGGTAATTTAGTATGGCGGCAGCCTTTTCCGGGGCCGGGACTAGCTATTCGCTGCTTGGGGGAGATTTCTTGGGAAAGATTGGAACGGTTGCGGCTGGCTGACGCCATTTTTGTGGCGGAGTTGCAGCAAGCGCAGATGTTGAAGCAGGGGACGCAGCAGGCGTTTGCTGTGCTGCTGCCGGTGAAGAGTGTGGGGGTGATGGGAGACGGTCGTACTTATGAGGAAGTTGTTGCTTTGCGGGCGGTGACGACGGAGGATTTTATGACGGCTGATTGGGCGCGGCTACCTTATGAACTGTTGGCCAAGGTGAGTCGTCGTATTGTCAACGAAGTGGTGGGGGTTAACCGAGTAGTGTATGACGTGACTTCAAAACCGCCGGGGACGATTGAGTGGGAGTGATGCAGGATGCGGGGATTGTTATTTTGGGTGGCACGGCCGCTTACAGTATTGATCCAGCTGATTTTGCGGAGGTAGTGGAGAAACGGGTGGTAGAAACACCTTACGGCCGTTCGCCTCTTTTTTTGCGATTGGTGATGGCTGGGGGCACGGCCGTTTGGTTCAGCAGCCGTCATGGTGAAGATTCATTGGCCCGATCTGCTCGCTTCGTCAATCATCGAGCTAATTTGTGGGCGGTGCGAGCTTTGGAGGCAACGGCCGTTTTATCCTGGAATGGTGTAGGGGCTATTCAGCCTGATTTGCGTGTTGGTCAGATGGTGGTTCCTGTCGGCTTAATGGATTGGACACGGAATCGGATTTCTACTTTTGGCCCCGATGCACCCCATTTTGATGCTGTGGAACGGTTACGCCATGATGCTCGAACGATTGAACATATCGAAAACGGCCGTGAAGCAAGGATGGTGGCGCGTCCATTTGCAGAAAATTGGCGAGAGAGGATATTACAAGAGGTGGAAGAGCAATCTCTGGTTTCCGGTCTCCAATCTCTTGTTTACGTTTGTACCGAAGGGCCGCGTTTGGAAACGGCCGCTGAGATTGCGTTGGCGGCAGATTTGGGAGCAGATGTGGTGGGTATGACGCTTTGTCCTGAGGTATGGTTGGCTGCGGAAATGGGATTGGCTTATGCTAGCCTATGTTTGGTGACAAATTTTGCCACAGGTCGCTGGTATCTTGATCCGCGGCGTGATTTTGGTGCGGGGGTAGCCGAGCGAGCCTTGAAGGTGTTGTTGAAGGTGGCGGAGGGGCAAGGAAGATGAACTTGGTTGTTGTAGATGGCGCATTAAGGAAAGTAACAGGCGAGGTGGAAACACCTTTTGCAGTTGTGCCCTATTACCAGTTGCCCAATGGCCCGGTTGTCCAATTGCCCGAAGCTAAGCGATTTGCTCCACCCGCCATTGCTTATGCGGCTAGAGCTCTTAGTGGTGAACGGGTGTTGTTTGTTTTGCGCGATGCGGGGGTGGATGATGTGGTGGTAGTGGCGGATTTTGTGGAGTTTACTAATGGCCGTTTTACTACCTTTTTCTCGGGGGTTGGCACGGGTTTTGTGCAGCAAGTGCCGCCTTTTTGTCCTGAGTTACATACGGCCGTTTTGCAAGCAGGGGCAGTGGATGGAGGCACACTGTTGGTAGTGGATGTGTTGCCCCTGCCGTCTGTGCGGCAGTGGTGGGCGGCGCGAGGGATTGAACTGATCAGCACCCGCTCCCAGCCGGAGGCGGCTTTATGCCGGGAGTTGGAGATGTGTGTGGCGGTGGTGGCTGTGCCACAAGATATAGAGATTGGGGAATGGGTAACGGCCGTTGAGGAGCATCTGCCAGTTGAACGTGGTTGTAGTTGTGACCAAACGATGCAGTTTGCCCGGAAAAGCGGCCGTTTGGCGGTTGATTGGCGGGAGTGGATTGTAGTATGATTGAACAATTAATTGCGGCTGGACGGGAAATGGTGGTGGCAGGAATGGTGAAGGGTTGGGATGGGAATTTGAGCGGTCGGGTGCGGGATCGAATCGCTATTACACGCTCTGGTGCGGATTTGGGTCAGTTGACGACGGAGGAATTTGTGTTGGTACGCCCCGATGCGAATGTGACGCGGCTGCGTTCGCGCCAGCCACGTCCTTCGTCAGAGGTGGCCATGCACCTGTCGGCTTATGCGGTCCGACCAGAAACGCAGGTGATCATCCATGTACACCCGCCCAAGGCAATTAGTCTGGGTATCTTAGGCTTTTGTTTGCCCGCTATGACCCCCGATTTTTATTTGCATTTGGGCGCGGAAGTACCCCTGCTGCCCTATATCACACCGACAACAGATGAACTGGGAACGGCCGTTGCTGAATTGTTGCGTACGAAGACGGCCGTTTTACTGCAAAATCATGGCGTCATCCTGATTGGTAACTCTGTGAGTCAAGCTTTGTTGCGGCTGGAGTTGTTGGAAGAGGCAGCCAGCATCTACCTCGATGCCTTGGCCGTCGGTGAACCCCGCGCTTTGTCAGCCCAAGACAGGGACAATTTGGACAAAGTTACTGGTGGGAAGTATAAGATGGAATCGTGATCAAAACTGATAGTTCTTATGCGGACTGCCAGTTTTAAGTTGATATGAACAAACTGCGTGTTTTTTTGGAAATGATCAAATTTGAACACACGATTTTTGCCTTGCCTTTTGCCTATTTGGGTATGGTGTTGGCCTGGGGCAGTTGGGAACAGGCTAATTGGTGGGATTTTATCTGGATTTCGGTGGCGATGGCGGCGGCACGAACGGCCGCTATGTCTCTCAATCGCTATATTGACCGTCAAGTGGACGTGGGTAATCCACGTACAGCTAAACGGCCGATTCAGACGGGTGCGATTCCGGCTAATACAGTGCTTCTTTTTGCCATTTTGTCGCTTCTGATCTTAGGCGTGGCGGCTTGGCTGTTAGACCCCTTGGCCTTTTATCTATTTCCTGGTGCACTCCTCTTTTTGGTGGGCTATGCCTACACCAAACGTTTTACCTGGCTGTGCCACTATGTGTTGGGTTTCACCGATGGCCTGGCCCCGATGGGCGGCTGGGTGGCCGTGCGTGGTTCGGTGTTTACGGCTGATGATTTGCCAGCCTGGCTGCTGCTGCTGGCAGTGACGCTGTGGATCGGTGGTTTTGATGTGATTTATGCTTGCCAAGATATTGAGTTTGATCGGCGGGTGGGCCTGAATTCGATTCCAGCGCGGTTTGGTATCAAGCGCGGCTTGCAGGTGGCGGCGGTGAGCCATGTGTTGACGGTGTTGGTACTGGTAATGCTGGGGTTGGTGGCGGAGCTTGGTTGGGTGTATGAGTTGGGGGTAATGGCCGTTGCCACTCTTCTTGTCTATGAACATTCCCTTGTCAATCCACAGGATTTGAGCAAGTTGGGTGTTGCCTTTTTTAATGTCAATGGCTATATCAGTGTCACTATTTTTATTGCTACGTTTATTGCGGTTATTTTACGGTAGGGAAATATAAGGTATTTGGGCTACATATATGCTATTTGGCGATTAGGTATCAACTGCCTACAATTTGTAGATGCTTCTTGAGGTAGGATCGTAATAAGCAGATGATGCAGGTGCAATTTGAGTGGGAATTTCGACTGAAGCCATTGGCAGTGAAGGTAGATGGCCCTTCTTCGTTATCGGCCGTTTCTGGCTGGCGGCTATTGGGCGGGCTGACAGTTGCTTTTTTGGTATGGATGACCTATCGGGTGCTGTTTCGGCCAGCTTTTCCCATTGGGTTGGCTGAGTATGTGACCTTGCTGGAGCTGGCGACAGGATTTACTCTGGTGATTATTTGGACGGCCGTTTGGTGGCATCAGCATAATCGGACAGACTATACCGTGCCTCAACTTGCCTTAATTGAACTATATGAACTCAGTCCACAGGAGTTTGAACAATATGTGGCCCGTCTTTTTCGACACAAAGGTTACCGGGTGAAGTTGCGGGGCCGCAGTGGTGATCAGGGTGTAGATTTAGAACTAATTAAGCGGGGCGGTAAGCGAGCAGTAGTGCAATGCAAGCGGTATCAGCGTACCATTAGTCCTGATGTCGTGCGCGATCTCTATGGTACGATGATGCATGAACGAGTAGCCCATGCTTTTCTAGTGACAACGGCCGATATTTCTGACGCATCACGGCACTGGGCATTGGGAAAACCGATCACTCTGATTGATGGTAAGACATTGGCCCAGATTGTGGCGGAATTAGATTCATGAAATTTAAGAACCTCATATTAGATATGGACGGCGTATTATGGCGTGGGGATACACCGATGCCAGGGCTGGCTGATTTTTTCGTTACATTGGATCAGTTAGGCGTGCGATATGCACTAGCGACGAATAATGCATCTAAGACATTGGCCCAGTATGGAGAAAAGTTGGGAAGATTTGGTATCATGATTGATCCTCATTTCATTTTGACATCAGCTGAAGCAACAGCGACCTATGTGGCACAAGAGATGGGTATGGAAACGGCCGTATATATCATCGGTGAAGATGGGTTGCAAGAGGCGTTTGGTCAACGTGGCTTTCCTATCGTCACTGTGTCCGATGCAGCCAAAGGGGCTAGAGCAGATATTGTCGTCTTCGGCTTCAATCGCAACCTTATTTATAATGATTTGGCCATGGGCGCTTTATTGGTGCAGCGTGGGGCAAAACTCATTGGTACAAATCCTGATACTACCTTTCCTCACGAAATGGGCTTGCTCCCCGGTGCAGGCTCAACCCGGGCATTTTTAGAAGCAGCGACAGGACAAAAAGCGATGATTGTGGGGAAACCTGGCTCAGTGATGTTTGTAGAGGCTCTAAGGCGTTTGGGCGGGACAACGGCCGATACAGCTATGGTTGGCGATAGGTTGGGCACTGATATTGCTGGTGGCAAGGCCGCCGGACTAACGACAGTAATGGTGCTGTCGGGCATTTCTTCGCGGGCAGAGGCGATGGGTGAATTGCAACCCGATTTTATTTTGGCCGATATTACTGAATTGGCAGCGTGCCTAGAAGGATGGATGTAATGGATGATTTTGAGGTAATTTTTAGCACTTTTCCTCATTTAGAAACCACGCGCTTTCATTTGCGTGAGATTCAGATTACTGATGCTGAGGCAGTTTTTGCTTGTTTCCACAATGATGAAGTCACTCGCTATTATGATCAGCCGACATTTACCGCGATCGAACAGGCTGAAAAGCTGATTCTACATATGCGGCAAGGCTTTCGAGATCGCCGCTCTATCCGCTGGGGGATTGCTCGTAAGGAAGACAACTGGTTGTTGGGAACCTGCGGTTATAATGGCTGGAATCGGCTAGCTCACAAAACGGGTGTTGGCTATGAGCTAGCTCAACCTTTTTGGCGACAAGGGGTGATGACAGAGGTGTTAACGGCCGTTCTTGATTTTGGCTTCCAACGGATGAGACTGAACCGAGTGGAGGCACTGGTGATGCCCAACAATACCGCCTCCGAAAGGGTGTTGACAAAATTAGGTTTTCAGCTTGAAGGTGTATTGCGCCAATACGCCTTTTTCAAAGAAGAATTCTACGATTTACAGATGTTTGCTTTGTTGCAAGAAGAGTGGCGTAGCCAGAAGGCAAAGATTAGGCTAGCTGCTTGACGATGACTTGAACTAACGGCCGTCTCCCAGTCTCTGCATACAAGTATCGATTCAAGGCATTTTCCAGTTTATCACTGACTGATTTGGGACTATCTCCGTGCATTTTTACGACATGGGCGATAGTTTCTTCAGTTCCTTCAAATAATTGTTCTGTTTCCACCCGCCCCAAGAAGCCGCGTGAAATGATTTCAGATTTGCCTATAACATCGCCCCGGCCATTTGTGGTCACAACCACAAAGAAAATGCCAGATTGAGCCAACCGTTCCCGATCATTGACCTCACGCCAGCCAATTTCGCCCACACTGGCTCCATCCACAAAAATGTAGCCACCTTTCAGTCGGGGCAAAACGGTCAAGCTGTTTTCGTCTATCTCTAGAGGCGTGCCATTTTCAACGACAGCAATATTTTCCCTGGGGAAGCCCATACTTTGAGCTAGAACTGCATGTTGTTTCAGATGACGCAGTTCACCATGCACAGGCACAAGAAATTTGGGGCGCACTAAGTTGATCATCAATTTCATCTCTTCCTGACTAGCATGACCAGAAACATGCACATTGGCAATGCGATCATAGAGTACATTGGCTCCGCGTTGGAAAAGGCGATTGATGGTACGGTAAATTAACTCTTCGTTGCCAGGAATGGCATGTGCTGAGAATACAACTGTATCGTCTTCTTGGATACGCAAACGATTATGGCGGCCTCGTGCTAGGCGGCCTAACACGGCCGATGGCTCCCCTTGTGAACCCGTAGCCATAATGGTGATGCGGTGAGCGGGCAAATTATGAATGTCGCTAATGTCTAATAAAATATTTTCGGGAACATTCAAATAGCCCAATTCACGGGCCATTTTAGTGTTGTCACGCATGGAGCGGCCGGTGATGGCCAAATAACGGCCGTGTTTCTGGCACATATCTACAACTTGTTGAATACGAGAGATGAGCGAAGCGAAACTAGCGATAATAATGCGACCAGGCGCTTCACGGAAAAGCTGATCAAAGGCGGCTGTGATGACTGTTTCGGAGGACGTCCAGCCATTCCTGTCGGCATTGGTACTATCTGCTAAAAGGCACAACACGCCCCGGCGAGAAAACTCAGCCAGACGGGCAAAATCTGGTGGCCAACCATCTATGGGTGTATGATCAAATTTGTAATCGCCTGTGTGGACAATGAGGCCTACAGGAGTGTTGATGCCAAACCCCACACAGTCGGGAATGCTATGAGTGACATGGAAAGGCTCAATCGTGAAATATGAACCGATTTGAAACGTGTCGCCCGCTTCAAAGCTGTGGACTTTGACGGGACTGGGTGTTTTAGACCGACGCAGTTTGACCTCGATGAGGCCAGCCGTGAGTTTGGTGGCATAGATAGGAGCATCTATGTCCATCATAACATGTGGTAGTGCACCCAAATGGTCTTCATGCCCATGGGTAATGAGGATGGCCTTAACTTTTTGTAAGCGGCCGTCTCTTTTCAAATAGTTGTAGTCGGGAATGATCGAATCAATTCCTAACATATCGTTTTCAGGAAACATGATGCCAGCATCAATGATGATGATCTCATCTTGATACTCGATGGCAGTCATATTTTTGCCGATTTCGCCAAGTCCCCCTAAGGGAACGATGGTCAATTTGGACATAAAGCCTCCAGGCTGTTTAGTTTATTAGGGTGTTTAGGTAAGCCAAGTTTGCAGGAAAATCATGAGCAAGATCATGACAAATGCCAGAAAAGCAGTGTAGAACCAGAGAGCAATTCGGCTACTGTTCGCTATCTTCTCTTCTTCACTGGCAGAAATAATCAAGGCTTTGGATTGTAAATAAGGTGAATCTCCATACTGGACTATGGTCACAGTGATATTATCTTCACCGCCCCGGTTGTTAGCTAATTCAATTAATGACTCTGTCGCTGCTATAGGAGTTTGTTGTTCAATTGTTTGACGTATTTCTTCATCGGCAACATGTTTTGTTAGCCCGTCAGAACATAGAACGAACATATCACCTTCTAAAAGGTTTAATTCATAGGTGTCAATTTTGGGATGTCTTTCGGAGCCAATGCTATATAAAATGACATTGCCACGCGGATGATTAACGGCTTCTTGAGCTGTGATAGCTCCTTCCTCAACCAACTTAGCTACTAGGGTTTGATCTCGGGTTACTTGTTCAAAACGGCCGTTGCGCCAGTGATAAGCTCGACTGTCCCCAACATTGGCAATGGTAGCCACATCTTCATGAATGACAAGGGCAACCATTGTTGTTGCCATACGGCTGCTATCATTACGTTCGGCCACCATTTGCCGTAGATTGCTATTGGCAGTGTACATGGCATCTAGAATACGACCGTTCCAGTCTCGGTTTTCACTAGTGGTCAGATATTGGGCTTGCACCTCTTCACTGGCAAATTGACTTGCCACTTCTCCCGCATCAGCCCCACCAACGCCATCTGCCACAATATAAAGCCACCCATGCTCAACAGCTTCTGTTGCTGTCTTAGGTTCCCAATTGAGGAGAAAATCCTCATTGTGCCCTCGAATTTGCCCAACATTTGTCTCAGAAGCAGCGCGGATTGGTATCTGGTGATTCATAGATAGGGAAAATATATACCCAACCGAGGAGGATAGCAAGAATCGGCCGTTTCTTTACACGGCCTTGTTTTCAAGAACCATAACCCCCAGGAAAGAAATGGTTTGGGGTGCGATTAAATTTGGTGTAAGAAAGTGCATGAGGCGAAAATTCAGTGATGTTTCCAGCTCAAACTTGCAAGAAATGCGTCTGCTCCGCCATTTTTTGCCAAGAAATCGTCGATAAACGGCCGTTTTAGACCCACTTACACCAAATCCTGTCGCACCCAATGGTTTGGGGTGCGCGTAAATTCCGTGTATAACCTGAGAGGCCTTTCCAGACTGTTATAGTCAGCCAGTCTGGTCTTACACCAAATTCTGTCGCACCCCCTGGTTGGGAGCAGTAAAAACTCGTTAGATAGCAAAAGGAAGAGAGGTAGGGTTGTTTACAACCTCATCCCATTGACCACTGAGCCAAAGGGCTCGTGCTTTGGCAACCAAACGCGCCCCGCCTTCAAGCCATTGTGCTCCAGAACGTTTTAAGCGCATGGCCCCAATTTGTTTGCAGCCACTTTCAACGGTGCCACTGCCAACGAAATAGCCTTGAGCACGAAAATTAGCATAATCCATGCGAGGCAGATTGTTCTGAAAATAGGTCGCTGCCTTTGTAGCTGGTTCTAAGACAGCCGAATGGTCGGCCAAGGTCAAACAGGCATCAATGACAGTTTGGGTACGGCTAAACCAAAGATGTTCTTTCATCGTAGCCATCCATGCCATTTGTTGCTCTTTTTCAGAGAACAAAGCTTGAGCCACGGGAGTCAGGTACTCAACAGCATGGTACCAATCCAAAATTTGGATAGCCTCTGGGAAGTTCTCCTCAACCAAACGCCAAATCCACTTCGCTCCATCGCAGACAAATATCAATTCTTGTGCTTGGTCGGCTAAATAGTGCGCCCCTGTTGCCCACAATAGAGAAGAAAATGCTTCTGCCTCTTGAATATCACAATGATAGCGGATATTCGTCGCTTTCAACGCCTCTAACTCCCCAACACGCTTCTTGTATCTGCTGGGCCACTGACGCTCGGACACAGGACTCACTTCATACCAGCACACCGTTTTTAGCTCTCGCCACTCAGTGTGAGTCGGCACCATGACCCCATCCATCGACCCATACAATCGTCGGGGGGCATCAGTTTCCTGTCGAGTTGCGTCATTCATATAATGATGCCAATCACTCAACCGCTTCCACTTTTCTTCAAGCGCATCTTGCTTCTCTCCCACCCACTGAACCGCTTTTCGGATACTATTATCACTGATTTGGACCAGCAGTAACTCTTGGGCCAACTCAGCTGCTTCATCAAATGACGTTTGGATACCCAACAAGGCTAACAGCGCCTTGAGTCCTTGACTCATTTCGCCGGGTTTTATCTGCAATCGTCTGTCCAATGGCTTTTTCCCCTGACCACAGTGATGACAGATGTAATAACTTCTCTTGTAGTAGGCTCGTCCAAAGACTGTAATTACCATCCCCTCCCGTCGGCTACAATAAGTTGCTTGATGCTGACAGGAACAGCGCACAGTTGGCTCCACAACGTCAACTTTTTCTAATGCCTGACCGATTGCACGTCGTCCAACATCTTGCAGTATCTGACGCATACCTTGTTCTATATCTCCTAGGCTCACATTGCCTTCTGTTGCAATACCCTCAGCGATGGCATCGCTTAATAGCGTTGCCATTTGGTTGACCACATCTTTATTCTGCCCTGTGTTAAAATCCATTGGAGCCTCCTGCGTTTTTTGTTTTGCTTTGTCAATAGTTAAACAAAATCACAGTTGGCTCTTTTTGTCCATCTTTTTCCCTTACGAGTTTTTACTACACCCCCCTGGTTTGACAATTTGACAGGGGGAGAGGAAGAGGATATAATGGCGTTCTTGTGGTAAGAACACAAGAGAGATGAGCAAAGGCAAGAGCAAGCCATCGATGACAAAGGAGCAGCCAAAGACCAGAGACTGAAAGAGTCTGGTCTTTTTTAATGTCTTGATTAGGCAGGCAGCAGAAGAGAACCTTAACAGCTAAAAAGTGACAGAAACAAAAAAGCAGTAAGCGTAAAGAGAAAAAAACCCCTTCAATATAAAGAAGGGACAGGAACAAACACGGAGAGTTTGATCCTGGCTCAGGATGAACGCTAGCGGTGTGCCTAATGCATGCAAGTCGAACGGGAAGCCTTGAATTCGTTTGAGGCGGAGAGTGGCGAACGGGTGAGTAACACGTAGGTGACCTGCCCTGGAGAGGGGAATAACCAGTGGAAACGCTGGCTAAAACCCCAGATGTCGTCTTTCTTAGAAAGAGATGACTAAAACCGAGGTGCTCCAGGAGGGGCCTGCGGCCCATCAGCTAGTTGGTAGGGTAACGGCCTACCAAGGCAGAGACGGGTAGGGGGCGTGAGAGCGTGACCCCCCACACTGGTACTGAGACACGGACCAGATACCTACGGGTAGCAGCAGCAAGGAATATTGCCCAATGGACGGAAGTCTGAGGCAGCAACACCGCGTGGAGGACGAAGGCCTTCGGGTCGTAAACTCCTTTTCTGGGGGATGAAGGCTAACGAGAGTTAACTTGACAGTACCCCAGGAATAAGTCTCGGCTAACTACGTGCCAGCAGCCGCGGTAAAACGTAGGAGGCAAGCGTTATCCGGAATTACTGGGCGTAAAGCGCATGCAGGCGGTAGCCAAAGTCGGACGTGAAAGCTCCTGGCTCAACTAGGAGAGGCCGTTCGAAACTAGGTCACTAGAGGGTGATAGAGGCGAGTGGAATTCCCGGTGTAGTGGTGAAATGCGTAGATATCGGGAGGAACACCAGAGGCGAAGGCGGCTCGCTGGGTCACACCTGACGCTAAGATGCGAAAGCCAGGGGAGAGAACGGGATTAGAAACCCCGGTATTCCTGGCCGTAAACGATGTCAACTAGGCGTAGGCGGTTAAGAATCCGTCTGTGCTGCAGCCAACGCGATAAGTTGACCGCCTGGGGAGTACGGCCGCAAGGCTAAAACTCAAAGGAATTGACGGGGGCCCGCACAAGCAGCGGAGCGTGTGGTTTAATTCGAGGCTACGCGAAGAACCTTACCAGGGTTTGACATGCAGGTGGTAGTGAAGCGAAAGCAGAATGACCCTTCGGGGAGCCTGCACAGGTGCTGCATGGCTGTCGTCAGCTCGTGCCGTGAGGTGTTAGGTTAAGTCCTGTAACGAGCGCAACCCTCGTCGTTAGTTACAAGTGTCTAACGAGACTGCCGGTGATAAACCGGAGGAAGGTGGGGATGACGTCAAGTCAGCATGGCCTTTATATCCTGGGCTACACACACGCTACAATGGCCGGTACAATGGGTAGCCAAGCCGTGAGGCGGAGCCAATCCCGCAAAGCCGGTCACAGTTCGGATTGCAGGCTGCAACTCGCCTGCATGAAGTCGGAGTTGCTAGTAACCGCGCGTCAGCAACAGTGCGGTGAATACGTTCCCGGGCCTTGTACACACCGCCCGTCACGTCATGGGAGTTGGCAACGCCTGAAGTCAGTGGGCTAACCTTAAGGGAGGCAGCTGCCTAAGGCGGGGTCGGTAACTGGGACGAAGTCGTAACAAGGTAGCTGTAGCGGAAGCTGCGGCTGGATCACCTCCTTTTACGAGAAACCACTTACTTGAGAAAGTGAGAGCAAGAAAAGATTGCAGAGAGTAGAAGTTGGAAGAAGTCGACAGACCAAAACAACCAAAACAAAAAAGCAATCCACTCCAAAGAGTAATACGTAAAGTATTACCAAACAAACGCAAAAAGCGATTGAGTTTCTGTCACTTTTTAGAAGTTAAGGGCATTAACAATGAAACCGAGCAAAGAGGGCCTGTAGCTCAGCCGGTTAGAGCGTTCCTCTGATAAGGGAGAGGTCGTTGGTTCGAGTCCAACCAGGCCCACCAGAGAAATGGTAAATTGTGAATATTGAATTCACAATTCACCATTCAAAATGGGGATATAGCTCAACTGGGAGAGCGCCGCCTTTGCACGGCGGAGGTTAGGAGTTCGAGTCTCCTTATCTCCATAAACAAGAATAGAAAGCACAAAAAGCTATTCTAAAACAACGGATAGAGAAAATTGAAAACAGACAAGAAAAGATAAAACAAGCATACAGACCAAGGATGCAAAAACAGCCTGGCAGTATGTCAGGTTTTTTCTTGTCAAGCGTAAGCAATTGACCGTTGGTCTTTTAGAAGAAAAAGGACAACCGTCAGCCGCTTACCCAAGCAAGCTGAGCGCACATTAACAACTGAATCATAGAAGGGACGCACATCAACGCGAGAATGCCGAATTCTCCGTATCATGAAAAATAAGCTATAAAGAGCGCACGGTGGATGCCTAGGCATCAAATGCCGAAGAAGGACGTGGTACACTGCGAAAAGCCCCGGGGAGCTGTGTGCAAGCGCAATATCCGGGGATATCCGAATGGGGAAACCCCCCAGGGGTCAATGCCCTGGGACGGCTATCTGAACACATAGGATAGACCGAGGGAACGAAGGGAACTGAAACATCTTAGTACCTTCAGGAAAAGAGACTATTCCCTTAGTAGTGGCGAGCGAAAGGGGAAAAGCCCAAACCACCACCTATAAGGCGGTGGGGTTGTAGGACTTGCAAAACGAAGACAAGATTTAATAGTAGAACCAATCTGGAAAGACAGGCCAAAGAGGGTGACAGCCCCGTATACGAAATTAGAGAAGCTTCAGCAAGGATCCTGAGTACGGCGGGACACGAGAAACCCTGTCGGAAGCTGGGAGGGCCACCTCCCAAGGCTAAATACATTTGATGACCGATAGCGAACAAGTACCGTGAGGGAAAGGTGAAAAGACCCCCGGTAAGGGGAGTGAAATAGAACCTGAAACCGTGTGCTTACAACCGGTCGGAGCACCATGCCGTAAGGCAAGTGTGACGGCGTGCCTTTTGGAGAATGAGCCAGCGAGTTAATTTCAGTGGCAAGGTTAAGTTAGAAACAGACGGAGCCGCAGCGAAAGCGAGTTTGAATAGAGCGACCAAACCAAAGGTTTGCCAAGCAGTTTGCCTTAGGCAAACTGCCATAAGTAAACCGAAGGTTTACGACAGTTGCTGGGATTAGACACGAAACCAGGTGAGCTACCCATGTGCAGGCTGAAGCGAGGCTAATCCCTCGTGGAGGGCCGAACACACCAATGTTGCAAAATTGGGTGATGACGTGTGGGTAGGGGTGATATGCCAAACGAACCTGGAGATAGCTTGTTCTCTCCGAAATAGCTTTAGGGCTAGCGTCGTGAGATGAGTGCTGGGGGTAGAGCACTGGATGAGCTAGGGGGCGCAAGCTTACCAACCTCAACCAAACTCCGAATACCAGTACTTTAGCACGGCAGTCGGACTATGTGAGATGAGTTTCATAGTCGAAAGGGAAACAACCCAGACCGACGGCTAAGGTCCTTAAATCGGTGCTAAGTGGGAAACGTTGTGAGAGTGTAGAGACAGCCAGGAGGTTGGCTTAGAAGCAGCCATTCCTTTAAAGAGTGCGTAATAGCTCACTGGTCAAACGCTTTTGCGCGGAAAATGTAACGGGGCTCAAGCACCGTACCGAAGCCACGGATGAGGGTAATTGTGAATTATAAGGAGTGAATGGAAGATTGTGAACGAGAAATCATTGGCAATTGAAAATTAACAATTGACAATTGACAATTATCTTCATGGTAGGAGAGCGTTCTGTTAGAGAAACAAGGGTGACCGAAAGGACATCTGTGGCTAACAGAAGTGAGAATGCTGGCATGAGTAGCGAGAAACATGTGAGAACCATGTTCCCCGTAAACCTAAGGTTTCCGACGGAAGGTCAGTCCGCGTCGGGTTAGTCGGGCCTTAGCCGAGGCCGGAAGGCGTAGGTGATGGACATCTGGTTAATATTCCAGAACCACTTAACAGGAGTGATGGGGTAACGCAGTCTGGTAGGTCAGCCTCTAAATGGATTGAGGTGCCAAACGATTAGGACAAAGAAGAGAGTAGGCAAATCCGCTCTTGGAGTCTGAGGCGTGATGGCGGAGCCAAAAGAGCCAGAAGTGATTGAGCCAAGCTGCCAAGAAAAACCTCTAAGCAAAGAGAGTTAAGTGCCCGTACCGCAAACCGACACAGGTAGGTGGGTAGAGAATACCAAGGGGAACGAGAGAACCTTCGTTAAGGAATTAGGCAAAATACCCCCGTAACTTCGGGAGAAGGGGGGCCTTTACTGGTTAGCTAACAGGTGAAGCTGGTGAAGGCCGCAGAGAAATGGCTCTTCCAACTGTTTAACAAAAACACAGGTCTCTGCAAAGTCGAAAGACGACGTATAGGGGCTGACGCCTGCCCAGTGCTGGAAGGTTAAAGGGAGATGTTAGCGGTCGCTTAGGCGATTGCAAAGCATTGAACTGAAGCCCCAGTGAACGGCGGCCGTAACTATAACGGTCCTAAGGTAGCGAAATTCCTTGTCGGGTAAGTTCCGACCCGCACGAATGGCGTAATGAGAGGAGCACTGTCTCAACGAAGGACTCGGCGAAGATTGAAGTACGTGTAAAGATGCGCGTTACCCGCAGCAGGACAAAAAGACCCCGTGAAGCTTTACTATAGCTTGGCATTGAGTTAGGGCTTAATTTGTGTAGGATAGGTGGGAGGCTAAGAAGCTGGGACGCCAGTCTCGGTGGAGCCGATGTTGAAATACCACCCTGGTTAAGTTTTGGCTCTAACCTGTAACCGTAAGCCGGTATGGGAACAGTGCCTGGTGGGTAGTTTGACTGGGGCGGTCGCCTCCGAAAGAGTAACAGAGGCGCCCAAAGGTTGGCTCAGGCTGAATGGAAACCAGCCGGAGAGTGTAAAGGCACAAGCCAGCTTGACTGCGAGACAAACAGGTCGAGCAGGGACGAAAGTCGGGCTTAGTGATCCCACGGTACCAAGTGGTAGGGCCGTGGCTTACCGGATAAAAGCTACTCCGGGGATAACAGGCTAGTCTTGTCCAAGAGTTCACATCGACGACAAGGCTCGGCACCTCGATGTCGGCTCATCGCATCCTGGGGCTGGATAAGGTCCCAAGGGTTGGGCTGTTCGCCCATTAAAGCGGTACGTGAGCTGGGTTCAGACCGTCGTGAGACAGGTCGGTCTCTATCCGCTGTGGGCGCAAGGGAATTGAGAGGATCTGCCCCTAGTACGAGAGGACCGGGGTGGACAGACCGCTAGTGTGCCAGTTGTCGTGCCAACGGCATAGCTGGGTAGCTACGTCTGGCAGGGATAACCGCTGAAAGCATCTAAGTGGGAAGCCCGCCTCAAGATGAATTCCCTCATCCCGAGAAGGGAGTAAGACCGCTAGGAGACGACTAGTTAGATAGGCGGCAAGTGAAAGTGCAGTAATGTATGAAGCTAAGCCGTACTAATGGTCGAGGGCTTAAGAGAACATGGTACGGAGAATTGGGCATTTTGGTGGTGATGGGTGTGTTCTGGAAATGATTCAGTTGAAGATGAAGCAAGATTAACAAGAGAAAGAGTAGAGAGAAAGGAAGTTGGTGATATGAGCGGCGAGGGTACACCCGGTTCCATCCCGAACCCGGCAGTTAAGTTCGTCAGCGCCGATGGTACTGCAGGGGCGACTCTGTGGGAGAGTAGGTCATTGCCAACTCGCTCTCTCTTTCCTTCCCTTGCCTCTTATCCCCCTGTTTCTTCCCCATTTCTTTCTTGTCCTTATTTTTATGTATTTGGCCATCTTCTTTTGGTTAGTTTTAGAGGATTGCTTGCTTGGTTGTCTTTGCGCTGGGACAAAAGACGGCCGTTCCCCTGAACGGCCGTCTTGAGTATTCAATTGTTCAGTTAATGCTTAAACCGCCATGCCTGTTTCCAGCTTATGCAGCCCTTCCCAAATACGCATCAATCCCTCTAAATCAGAGACTGATTCTAAGTCACTTTGCATTGCTTGTCGTAATTCATCACTATGCAGGTTACGATCATGTTGTTTTAGCATGGGTTTGACGAGGTGGTTGTTGAAATCACGCTCTGCTTTGGTGGCTTCCAGCCAGAAGAGGCGACGCAGACGGGGTAGCAGATCGTCATCACTGAACAAGTCATTCATAATATCACCGAAGATACGATTGACTTTTACAGAAATATTATCCAGCTTGTCGGCGTAGCTCACTTCTAGATCAGCAGGGGCTTCAGATGGGGTATCACCCAAGAAGCTGATGTCAAAGTCAGGTTCAGTTTGGGGGGGTGTGCTATCTAGAATGTTGATTTCGATGTCATCAGCAACGGCCGTTTCTGCAGATTGGCCACTGTTGGCTGAGGCCGCTAGAGTGGGCAACTCCTGCCGGACCGATTCTACACCATGCAAAGCCACATCCAATAAGCGTTCATTCGTGCCAAGTGCCAATTCGCGTTCACCTTCTTCCAGTCTATAATGGACTGAGCGTTCTGGTTTCATCAGTTCATACATCGTTGCCTGGCGACAAACATGGCGGAAGTTAGTGCTGACGCGCTCAATCAAAGCATCATATACTGTTTTTAAGTCACCGGACATATCACCAGGAATAGCATAATTGTAGGCTTGTTCATAGCTAGCGCGTTCCAATCGTGAGTAAATTTCATGGGCTTCCAATGTCCGCTCTAATTCAGAGGCAATTACCTCGGCGGTGGCGGGCATGAAATTGGAGACTGCATCCTGCATAATCAATTCTACTTGGAACAAAATGCGCTTGATGGGAATTTCAATACCGCTTGTGCCCCAAATGAGATTATCATAGGTCACATCTCGATCATCCCAGAACTCAGTGCCATAGCTTTCCAGTAATGTGTCAACTTCGCGTTGGATGCTATTTTGTACCATGCCTTTTACCTCATGCAGGGTGGGGCGCAGTAGATTGCGGAAACGCTCATCGCTATTGGTGCGCGAACTTAGTTCTAACAAAGCATTATGGAAGGTGCGGGGTAGCTCTTTTTGATGGCGTACAATTATATTTTCGTAACGACGCTCTTGTAGCTGTTCCCAACTGTTGGCGAAAGGCGGATGAACACCACGGGCTCCTAATTGCTTCTCATAGTAAAAGCGTAAACTTTGCAGGGCATTACGAATCCGATTTGAGGCTTCACGTAATTGGCCACGAATACGTTCAGTTTTGATGAAATCTACCAGACTATCGCGTAATAAGGGGACTTCGCTTAAACCCAGCAAAGCTTCTTTGGTATCAGGATTGAATGGATCAGATAGTTCGGTATTGCCCAATTGATCCTTAAATACCTTCAAAATTCGTTCCGTTTCGCTGGCGAATTCTTGTGGGGCATTATCTGGGTCTTGCAAATAGAGTGCTGGGGGAGCCATGATGAGGAAATAGGGGCGATTGCTGCCTCGATCCCGATACCGATCCCAATAGTTAGGCGCTATATAGCGGGTGACTTCTTTGATTTCTAACTCGGCCTCAGGCAAACCAGAATTTAAACGATCAAAGGCTTGACGCACGTTGCCGCCATTGACTGCCAGGAATATCTTAGCTGCAGCTTCATCCAAATCACCACCAGTTAGGCCATGGAGACGATTTTCTTTGATCCAATTAACGGCCGATAAGGATTTCATCTCATCGACACGCTGCCGACCAGCATCAGTAACGAGGACAATCATAGCGTCCTCGCGTTTCATTTCTTCTAAGGTGATAGCCTCATGCAGCTTCATACCTGCACCTAAGCCGGGAACATCTACAATGCGTAGGTAGCCATTCATGAGCAGATTTGGTTGTCCCGCTTTAGGCACAATGCGGAATGTGGCGGATTTGATGAGTCGGATTTGGCGTTGTTCGCTGCCTTTGAAACCATCCTCACGCAAATGCTTGAGGGAGTTTTCATCTTCCAAGGCTAAACTCATGGGTGGTGGTGTGCCAGCTTTGAATAGTTCGGCATTGTTTTCGTAGGAGTGGATGCAGTCGAGTAAAATCTCTAAATATTCGTCACGCTC
This sequence comes from Promineifilaceae bacterium (SeqCode), assembly GCA_965223555.1. Lineage (GTDB taxonomy): Bacteria > Chloroflexota > Anaerolineae > Promineifilales > Promineifilaceae > CBDCWU01. The sequence continues at coordinate 248,986 of CBDCWU010000003.1, read as the reverse complement.
GGTTTTGGCGTGGCCTTCAGTTTCTTCAATAATGGCTTTGATGTCGGTTTGGGCCTGTTCGCGCTCCCCTTCGTTGGTAATGTCGAAGCCGTCTAGTTCGGCCAATTGGCACAAGCGGCGCACGCGCTCAGCAAATTCGTCACGGCTCCAGTAGCTGAGAACGAGGGATTCAGCTTCACCTTCTTTGGCTTGCTCGATGTAAACGATGGTTCCAGTAACGGCCGTTACGGCTCCTGTTGGTAACAAATTGCGACCCAATAATGCGTTGATTAGGGTGCTTTTGCCGACACCCGTGCCACCAAAAAAGACCAGTGTATAAGTGCGCTGCCCCAAAATCTTTTGCGCTTCATCAATGCTAAATTGTGCTTGGGGTACGGCACGAATGAGATAGTCGCGGGTGTTGTCAATAGTGTGCTGCAAACTGACCCATTGCTCAACTTGCGCCGGGCTGATGTGGGGCAAGGTTTCCAGTGAGGCTTGTAATTCTTGATATTTATCTGTTTTTGCCATTGTGAGATTGTTCCTTCCTTAGAATATTAAACGTGAAGCGTAAATAAAATGTAGACTTTTATTTGATTTTACGCATAACGGATTTTGTCCTGTGGTCACACATTACCCTGTATTACGTGATGTGCATGGAAAGGTTGCAAGGTGGTGTGCGTTAACGGCCGTATAGCTATCTCTATCCTATGGCTCTGGCTGGGGCTTGTCAAGCCTTAGCTGAGTGCTGCCTGAATGGTCTTGATTTACAATTGGGTATGTGCTACTCTTGGCTTATGACGCAATGCGTCAAAGACGGGTTAAATATGATCAACGAACAGATGTTAAACACGTATCAGGTTAAAAACGGCCGATTTATCTATATCCGTCCTATGCAACAGGGAGATGCGGCCGTTTTGATTGCCATCTTCGAGCATATGGGGACAAACAGCCGCTATCAACGGTTTCACCAACCAATGGACAATCCACACCCTGAACGAGTACGGCGCGAAGCAGCGCAGATGGTGGCAAATGTGCCTGATAACAGCTTGGGCCTGATTGCTTTTGACAAAGATGTGCCAGTGGGGGCAGCCCGATATGTGATTCTTGAAGAGGGATGTGCGGAAACGGCCGTTTCCATTCGGGATGATTACCAAAACAGCGGCATCGGTACAAAATTAGTGGGACTATTGGCTCAAGAAGCCCAAAAACGGGGCCTTCACCAACTCGTTGCCAGTGTGCAAGCAGAGAATGAAGCTGCTTTACGTATCCTAAAAAAGCTGCCTTTTCCCCATTCTCAACGGCTAGATGGTTCAGTGGTTGAGGTTGTAATTGACTTAACAGTCAAAAGTATTCAGGCACTTTAGATATTTGCAGGTTGAACCATGAACTATTTTTCCGCTAAGACCCTAGCAAGTGCCACAAAGTAGTCCATTGCTTCCGGATTACGCATGGCCCCAGGATTGGCTGCTTGGCCAACGGCCGTTCCCAGCAAAATCTTACGGATAGGAACCTCCATCTTCTTGCCACTCAGCGTGTATGGTACTTGCTCAATCTGGAAAATCTCATTAGGCACATGACGTGGTGATACATCGCGCCGCAATTTTTGCTTGATGCGCCCTTGCAACGCTTCATCCAGTGCGACCCCCTCCTGTAAAACGACAAACAGGGGCATGTAGGATTCTCGTCCTAGCAATTCTAGATCAATAATGAGGCTATCGAGAATTTCCGCGAAAGACTCAACGGCCGTATAAATTTCACTCGTGCCCATACGAATACCTTGACGGTTGATGGTGGAATCAGAACGGCCGTAAATCACACAGCCGCCGCGCTCATTAAACGAAATCCAATCCCCATGCCGCCACACTCCTGGGAACACCTCAAAATAACTTTCTCTATAGCGCAGCATCTCTGGATCACCCCAAAAATAAAGCGGCATCGAAGGCATTGGTTCAGCAATGACCAATTCACCCACCTCATTGATGACTGGATCGCCGTTTTCATTCCAAGCCTGTACCTTGGCTCCTAACGATGGGCCTTGAATCTCGCCCGCAAAAATGGACTTTATGCGACAGCCACCAACAAAGGCTGTACACAAATCGGTGCCACCACTCAACGATTCCAGGGCTAGATGTTCATTTACATTTTCATAAATCCACTGAAAGCCGGGCAAGCTCAAAGGCGATCCAGTGGAGCCAATGCCACGGATTCTGGATAAGTCAAACTGTTGATTAGGCGTAATGCCCGCTTTGATGCAGGCACTAACATAGGCTGCTGACGTGCCAAAATAGGTCATGCCACTTTCTTCCGCCAATTGCCACAACACATTCATATCAGGATACCCGGGGCTACCGTTGTACAAAATGATTGACGCACCAGAGAGCAGGCTGCCCACAATGTAATTCCACATCATCCAGCCTGTGCTACTGTACCAGAAGAAGCGATCGGTGGCTTGCAAGTCATTGTGGAAGACAGTGTTCTTGTAATGTTCCAGCAAGATGCCGCCATGCCCCTGGACGATGGGCTTGGGCAACCCTGTTGTCCCTGACGAATACAGCACCCACAAAGGATGGTTAAACGGCACTTGCTCAAAGTGCATCTCCGCCGTTGAGGTATTGGCGGCTAAGACTTCATCCCACAAAGCAGTATTTGTCAGACTATCCACAGTAGCTGCTAGATGGGGAATCAAAATAGTTTTTTCTAGTGTGGGTAGAGCCGCTTGCAGTTCAGCGACAACGGTACGGCGGTCAAAGGCTTTGCCACCATAGGTATAACCATCCACGGTAAAAAGCACCTTCGGCTCAATTTGGGTGAAGCGATCCAACACACTGCGCGGGCCAAAATCAGGCGAACAGCTTGACCAGATAGCGCCCAAACTGGCAGTAGCGAAGAAGGCGACTAATGTTTGTGGTATGTTGGGCAGATAGGCTACCACGCGATCCCCACGCTGCACCCCCATATTTCGCAGCGCTTGGGCCAGTCGCTTAGTTTGGTCAGCAATTTGCTGCCAGCTTACTGAGATGAGGGCCTTATCTTCTGCTTGATAATAAAGAATCGGCCGTTCGTCTGTAAATTTTTCAAAAATATTCTCTACATAATTCAGATGCGCTCCCACAAACCATTCTGCACCTGGCATCTCTTTCTGGGGCAAAATCGCTCCTGGCTGCCGAGAGGCTTTGATACCGAAATAGTGCCACAAACTTTGCCAAAAATCGGCAATATTCTCCACTGACCAGTGCCACAATTCAGTATAAGCCGTAAAATGTAAATCTCTATTTTGCGCCAACCAGCGCATATAATGGGTGAGATTGGCATTTTCGATGACATCAGGGGTCGGTTCCCATAGCAAACTGCCCTCTGTGATTTGATTCATGATCAACTCCATTCAGTGGATTTGGGATAATGATACATGGCGCAACGGCCGTTGGCAAAGCTGTCAATCACGCTATTCAAGGCTATACTTACGCATTAAATTTGGAGGTCACAATGGAAGTATATGAAGCTATCCGTGGCAAACGCGCCATCCGGCATTATTTGGCCAAGCCCATTCCTGAAGCTAGTATCTGCACTATCTTGAACGCAGGCCGTTTAAGCCAGTCGGCCAAGAATTTACAACCTTGGCACTTCGTCGCCATTCAAAACCGTGAAAGGCTACAGCAGTTGGCCGAAATTGGAAAATTTTCGTCACATTTGGGGCAAGCGGCTTTAGGTGTGGTTATTCTCACACCCGATCCTGCCGAGCGTTTTCAGATTTTGTTTGATGCCGGGCAAACGGCCGCTTATATGCAATTAGCTGCTTGGGAACTGGGTATTGGTTCCTGTCTTGTTACCTCTTACAATCGCGCCGGGATCAGCCAGCTTTTGGGTTTACCCGATGATGTTCAGTCACGAATTGCTATTGCTTTTGGCTACCCTGATCCCAATAGGCCCCGTTTTTCGGGAAGCAAACAGGGTAGACGGCCGTTTGACGATGTTGTACATTGGGAAACTTGGTAAACAAACAAGGAGAATGAGATGATTTGGAACGAAGAAATCGAACTGATGCCTCGTCCGCAGATAGAAGCCCTACAAAGTGAGCGACTGGCAAAACTAGCCACTTACGTTTACGAGCGAGTCCCCTTTTACCAACAAAAATTTGACGAAATGGGCATCAAACCCAGCGACATCAAAGACTTGCGCGACCTGACTAGGCTCCCCTTCACCAAAAAGACAGATTTGCGCGACAACTATCCCTTTGGCCTCTTTGCCGTACCCCGTCACGATATTATTCGCGTCCACGCCTCCTCCGGTACAACAGGCAAGCCCACAGTCGTTGGCTACACGCGCAAAGATATTGAAATTTGGGCCGAAGTATGCGCCCGCTGTTTTGCCCTCAGTGGCGCCCAACCGGGTGATATGTTCCAAAACGCTTACGGTTACGGTCTCTTCACTGGCGGTTTAGGGATGCATTATGGTGCGGAGAAAATGGGGTTGGCCGTAGTACCAGTTTCGGGTGGTAATACAGCCCGTCAAATCATGCTGCTACAAGATTTCCAGACGGACATCATGGCCTGTACGCCCTCTTATGCCTTATCTCTAGCTGATAAATTGTGGGAAGCGGACGTGGATCCAGCCGATTTGCCTGTGCGCTCTTTTATTTTAGGGGCTGAACCTTGGACGGATGGGATGCGAAAAGAGATTGAGGCCAAAATTCAGGCTCACGCTGTCAACATTTATGGCCTTAGCGAAATCATCGGGCCAGGTGTGGCCAATGAGTCCGTGGAAGCCAAGGACGGTTTGCACATTATGGAAGATCACTTCTTGCCTGAAATTATCAGCCCTGAGACGGGTGAGCCTTTACCTGATGGGCAAGTCGGTGAACTGGTATTTACGACGTTGACCAAAGAAGCGATGCCCGTCATCCGTTACCGCACAGGTGATTTGTGCTCGATTACACGAGAAGCCTGCGTAGTGACCGGGCGTACTATGGCGCGGATGAGCCGTATCTTGGGACGCACGGACGATATGCTGATTATTCGGGGGGTGAATGTGTTTCCATCACAGATTGAGGGGGCTTTGGTGGGGATGCCGAATCTTTCGCCGCATCACCGGGTGGTGGTAACGCGAGAGGGCCATCTCGACACTCTGGAAGTGCAAGCAGAGGTCACCGAAGACTTTTTCCGTCACATTGGTGAAGATGTCTTTGCCGGACACCCGGAAAGCAGTGTTGATGACGCACGTGATTTAGAAGGTTCTATTTATCAGAAATTGCACGAGACATTGGGATTAAATGTGAAAGTCACCCTTTTAGCCCCTGGGCAAGCACCACGCAGCGAGGGCGGTAAGCTGAGTCGTGTAGAAGATAGACGTAAGAAATCATGATATGGAGATGCTAATGTCAAACGAAAAAACAATTTATAATCTCAACGATGAGGCAGCAGGTATTTTACGTAACCTGAATACAGGCATTCTTGGTCAAGTTTTTCATGGTGAACAATCAACGGCTATGATCGCTCGTTTTGAACCCAATGCAGGTGGCAGAATCCATAAACACCCTCATGAACAGTGGGGGTTTGTGCTAGAAGGCAGTTGTATCCGCGTGGAAAATGGGGTGGAGACGCATTGTCACAAAGGGGATTTTTGGGTCACGAAAGGCGGTGCAATGCACACGGTGATCGCAGGGGAAGATGGTCTGGTGTTGCTTGATCTCTTTGCCCCTGTCCGCGAAGATTACCGGCAAGCTGGGGCTGGTTTTGGGGCTTCTGCATATGCTGACGATCAGTAAAGAGACCTGCCTCTTTGGTACGAATTATTGCGTAGCCAGAGGGCGTTTACGCTCTACACAGCACGCCCTACCTGCTGTCGACCCCGTCAAACCTTAAAGGCTGGTGACCTTTTATTCGGTCGCAAATATTTTAGAAAACATGACGCCAGCGGGCAAGGATTGGAACCCCAGCTTTTGATTCAACAAGTACATAGGGTTGTTGGCTTCATTATCTGCCTGGATGGTTTTGGCCCCAATTTGTTGGGCGTAGATAATAGCGCGTACCTTGAGAGCTGTGGCAATACCCAGGCGACGCTGGCTACGTATTACACCCGTTAGCCCTGTATACAGTTTGTCAGGATTGTCTTTACGGCGCAGCATGGTCAGCCCCACGTACCGGCCGTTTGCCACTGCTACCTGCCATCCACCTGGCAAAAAATCTGGTCGTTTAAACACACGATCCACGTACAAATCAAAATGAGGCCGTGTCCGTTTAATAGTGGAGGGTACATCTTGCATCAGTTCCCAATGCAAATCATAGATAATGCGCTGCCACTCCGGTTCCCGCTTTTGTAATTCAATGACGGAGATAATTTCGATAGCGGCCGTTTCCATCTGTGCCATCACTTCTTGGAAGTTCGCTGGCTTAAATGCTGACACATCAAGTTCATAATAACGGAAGCGCATCGTTTCGATAAAACCATTCTTTTGCAAAAAGTGCACTGCTTGCGGCTTGTTGTCACGTGTCTCGCAACTCAGCGTTAAAGGATCACGAGGCATCATGAAAGACGAAATATGATGGAGATAGGCCGTGCCAATTCCTTGTCTTTCATAGGCGGGGTGGACACAGAAGTCGACCCAATATTTGCGAGGATGATAGGCCCAGGGCCATTGGCTTAATACACCCCAAGCTACAATCTGGCCACCTTGCTCCACTATCTCTCGACGAAACAGGTAATTGGGGTCTAGGCTGGCATCATTGGCTTTGAGGGTAATGGCCGTTACCTCATCATCTGGCCAAACCGCCGAAAATACAGCCGCTATTGCCTCATATTCCTCATCGCTTCCTCGAAAATCCTGTATTCGAAACACAGCAACTATCCCTTAACTCCCGCCAAGACAGTGCTACAAGACGAAGCCAGCTTAGCCACAATCTCTTCCAATTCGGTCCCGGAGGCATTATAAGGCGGGGCTAAAATCACGGCATCACCTGCATGGCCATCCACAATGCCTCCCACTGGATAGCAGATGAGACCATTTGCCAGCGTCTGGCTGCGGATTTGGCTAAAGAGATGGAGAGAGGGGTCAAACGGCCGTTTGCTTTCTCTATCTTCCACAAATTCAACCGCCACAAAAAAGCCCCGCCCTCGAATATCCCCCACATGTGGATGATCTCCTAACTCTGCTTGCAGAGTATTTTTGAGCCATTCCCCATCTGTTGCTACCTTCTCCAGCAGCTTTTCCCTTCCGATAATTTTTTGCACTGCCACGCCTGCGGCACAAGCGGCCGTATGTCCCGAAAAGGTATGCCCTGTCAGATACTGCCCCTGCTTTTCCAAAATCGTTTGCCCAATGTATTGTTGAAAAACGGCCGCTCCCAAAGGAATGTAGCCCCCTGCCAATCCCTTGGCCACCGCCATCAAATCTGGCTCTACGCCATCATAGGCTAAGGCTCGCCAGGTACCCGTACGCCCACAACCACACATTACCTCATCGGCAATCATCAATACGCCGTACTTACGACAGACCGCCTGCATTCGTTGTGCATAATTGGGTGGCGCAGGCACGACACCCCCAGCGGCTCCCACCACTGGCTCAAAAATAAAAGCACAGACCGTTTCTGGCCCCAACCGTAAAATCTCTGCTTCCAATTCAGCCGCGCAGTAATCGACAAGCTCATCCGGCGTTAAACCTTTAGGTGGACGATAAACGTTGGCTGGTGATAGGAAACTGACATCTAAAAGACTGCCCTCAAACGGCCGTCTCCGGGTCACATGTCCCGAAACCGACAGCGCCCCTAATGTATTGCCATGCCAAGACTGCTGCCGTGCTATAAAACGCCGCCGCGACTTTTCACCAATAGCATCATGATATTGCAAGGCAATCTTCAGGCAAGATTCTACTGCCTCAGAGCCGCTGGTCACAAAAACCATGCGATTCAGGCCACCGCCACACTGGCGAGCAATGATATTTTCTAGCTCTTGCAACGGTTCACTTGTGAAATTGTAGCGGTAGCCATGAGCAATGCGATCCAACTGGGCTTTGATCGCCTCATTCACTTCCTCGCTGCCATGACCTAAACAGTACACAGCCGGACTACCTGAACCATCTAAATATTGCTTGCCGTCGCGGTCATACACATAACTTCCCTTGCCCCAGGCGACGGTTGGCAGGGCTGTGGTAGAGAAGAGAGCAGAATTGGTGTTGGACATGTACGAATTACCCTGGAAAAAGATACTTCTTGAGAAAATCCACAATAAATTGAAATTCAGCAGTAACGGCCGTTCCATCAAAACGGGCGCGGATAAAACTGTGTGTCATCCCTTCACCCATTCGATAGGTCACATCATTGCCTGCAGCTGCTAGCTTATCGGCATACAGCTTGCCCTCGTCACGGAGGGGGTCAAATTCAGCCGTGTGTACTAATGTTGGTGGTAAATTTGACAAATCATTCGCTAATAAGGGCATGGCATAGGCATCTACCTGGCTTGTGTCTGGCAAGTAAGCGTCCAAATAAAAAGCCATGCTCTCTTTCGTCAGGCCATAGCCCTCCCCATTTTCGCGATATGAGGGCAGATCCATATCTAATCCTAGCACTGGAAAAATAAGCCCTTGGGCGGCAACGACTGGCCCGCCCCGATCTCGTGCCGCCAGGCTAATGGCGGCTGATAAATTGCCACCTGCACTATCACCACATACCGCCAAGCGTGAACCATCTCCACCAAAAGTGCTGGCCTGTTCGCTAATCCATTCCACTATAGCGTAACAGTCATCAAAAGCGGCTGGATAGGGATGTTCGGGAGCGAGCCGATAATGGATACTGACAACGGCCGTTCCCGTCCCCTCCGCTAAGCCCCAAGCTACTGTGTCATTGGTATCCAAATCGCCTACGACCCAGCCACCACCATGAATGTAGACTGTTATGGGCACACTCTGGTCTGTGACTGGTCGGTAGATGCGAATAGGCAGTGTGATACCATTTACTGTTAGTTCCCGGTTTTCCACAACCAGCGTTAAGGGGGCAGGGCGATTGATGCTTAGACAAAACTCATGCCAAATGGCTCGCTGTTCGGCCACAGTTTTAGCTATGGGTAAAGTACTGGCTAAGTCCATATAATGCCACAAATCAGGATGATATGGCCGTTCCATGTTTTTCTCCTCATTCTGGGATCAAAGATGCTGTTGTCCTTTCCGGTTATCCCACTCGTCAAATTCTAATAACCCTAATACTTGATGCCAAGGCGGCTTAGGGAATGGATTTATCTCTAGCCGCATCCCCATTTTGCGCATGACGGCTTGCGAAGCGATATTGTCATGTTCGGTGGTGGCGATGATACGATGCAGCTTCATCTCATTGAAGGCATAATCAATCAATGCTTGGGCAGCTTCGCTACCATACCCTTGCCGCCAGTAGGGCGGGGAGATCGCCCACATCAATCCTACTTCGGCTTGGGCCAGGCCCCCTTTGTCTATACCGCCAAAGCTAGGAAAGACAGTGAAATCGCTGATATAGGGGACAAGACCGCACATGCCAATCAGCTCATCTGTCTGGCGCAAGACGATGGCTCGATCACCATAAGGTGGTTGATAGAGTCGGGCCAAGGCCACATGATTTAGACTGAGCCACTTCGCATAATGAATAGCAGCGTCATACTGCTCTGCTTCTGTTTTGTCCCCGTCTAACCAACCAATAGCCTGAAGATGTTGATATATCGCCTCAGAATCGTCCGTCTGCACTGGGCGGATGATAAGCCGTTTTGTTTTCAACGCAGGCATTATGCGCATGAGCAATCGCTAATCTCCAATCTCTAATCGGCCGTACTTTTTCATGATATGTTGTAATTCATCGAGGGGGAGGGCATGAGCTTTACGGCCGTTCCAGCCAACTATCGTTTCCGCTGCTGTCAGCGCATTCAATATTGCCTCTTCCACTGCTTCTACTTCCGCTTCAAAAAGATTGTTCATTAAGCGACCTGGCAAGGTTGTCACGGCAAACGGTTCTTTAACCTCTGCCGGAATTTGGTTGCCTGTGCTAAAGGCCAAAAACAGATCACCACTGCCATCATGTCCCACACAGCCCACTCGTGCCGCACCTGTAGTGGCCCGCTGTGCCAGACGGCGGCACTGATCGGGCAGCAAAGGGGCATCGGTAGCCACAATAATGATGATGGAACTGCTGGAAGGCGATTGCGTGTAAGGGGTTGGCGTGTGGTCCGGCGTGATTTCTTGGCCAACTGGCACACCATCCACACGCAATAACTCCCGACGGCCGTAATTCGACTGCACAAACACACCTACTGTATATTCGTTTTCTCCAATGGTCACAACCCGTGAAGCTGTGCCATTGCCCCCCTTAAAGCCATGACAGATCATACCCGTGCCACCGCCAACACAGCCTTCAGCCACTAGCCCAGATTTAGCACCGTCTAGGGCAGCAAATACATGTTCCTGCGTGATATGAAAAGCTGCCGCATCGTTGAGCCAGCCATCCCAGGTCTCAGCCACTACAGAAAGCTCAAAGTTCCTGGCCACAAAATGCTGGGGGCAATAGCGGGCCAGAGCATCATGAACAGTGCCCACTTGATGGGTGTTTGTGAGGGCGATAGGCGTGGTCAGCAGTCCAGACTCCCTGATCCAATGCACGCCCGTCATCTCGCCGCAGCCATTTAATTGGTGATAGCCAGCGTAAAAATTATGTTTTTGCAAATCACCGGGCATGATGGCGGTTACACCCGTGCGAGCTACACGCGGCTCATCATAGATGAGGGTTGTTTGCCCTACTCGAATGCCCGAAACATCAGTAATAGCATTGTAAGTGCCGGTGGGGTATGTGCCAATGGTAATGCCCAGGTCGCGCAATCGGGAACGAGTCATGGGAGCCTCCTCATAAACAAATACGGAGATTAGGAGAGATTGCTAATCTCTCAATCACTCAATCGCCTAATTTCTTCTGATAGGCTAATTCGGCCGTTAAATCCTCAAACCCCAACTGTACATTCAACTGGTACATGGGATTTTTCTCTTCGTTGCCTGTGCGGATGGTGTGGATGCCTTGCTGTTTAGCATATTCAATAGCATAAGATTTTAACGCAGTAGCCAAACCACGACGCCGGTGACTACGCACAACGCCAGTAAAGCCACTGCCGTATTCTGTCGGTTTGTCGGTTTTTTGATAGAATTGGGTCATGCCTAGATAACGGCCGTTGCCATCTACCGCCACATACCAGCCATCTTGCAACAGATTAGGATCATCAATAAAGGTTTTCACATACTGTTCTAGTGGCTGCTTAGTATGGGGTGTGGGTTGTGGTTCATCCAATGTTAATTCCCAGTCAAGCTCATACACATTATTGAGCCAATTAGGGTCGAGCAGCTTTTGCTGGGGTAACGGCCGTATCGCAACCCCTTCATCCGCTAACTTCTGTCGTAAACCCGCATATTGTTCAGCATCAAACTGGGCGACATCTAGCACAGATACGATCCAGCGCATCACATTGACAAAGCCACGCTTTTCCAGGAAATGGATGCTTTGCGGCTTGTGGCTATAAACATGGGTATTTAATTGGAGGAGGGGATGCTTTTGTTGCTGCAATTCATAGATGATGTGATCATAAACGGCCGTGCCAATTCCTCGCCTCTCATAATCAGGATGTACCGTGATATTGAAGCCATACTTGCCCGGCGCATAAGACCAGGGACGCTCATTGTAAATAGCAAAAGCCACAATCGTGCTATCCATTTCTACAACATAAGGCTGCCGCAAATATTTCGTATCCCAAATCGTATCAAAGCGCTTAAAATCAGCGGCTGTAGCAGCATTATCTGGATAGACAGACTTCTCCACCACTGCCATTGCTTCGTACTCTGCATCAATCGGATTAAATTCTCGAATCGTAAACATCACTTACAACCCCCCACGTGAGCGGATAATTTGCCCCGTAATCCAGCCCGCTTCCGACGAAGCTAAAAATCGTACCAAACGGGCAACATCTTTTGGCTCTCCTACTCGCCCCATTGGAGATTCGGTCGTCCATTGCGTCTTGAGCTCCGGCGGTATCCAACCGGTATCAGTAATGCCGGGATCAATGGCATTAACCGTGATCCCCCGTGCTGCCACTTCCGCGCTGAGCGTAACGGTGAAGGCATCTACCGCGCCTTTAGTGGCCACATAAGGCAGCTCGCCTGGCATTGGCCCAGTGCCCTGCCCCGAAGTGATGTTGATGATACGGCCGTTCACGCCATTTTGTGCCCGAAACCGCTTGACAAACTCGGCACACAACAAAGCCATCCCCCGCACATTCACGGCATAATGTTGGTCTAGGGAATCGGCCGTTAAATCCTCAATCCCGACATTTACCGAATGGGTGGCATTGTTCACCAAAACTGTCGCCATCCCCAACGCTTCTTCAATTGTGTCAAATAAGCGGGCGGGTGCAGCCGCATCTGTCAAATCCACTTCCATACCCGCTGCCCGTACCCCCAAGGTTCGTAACTCTGCCAATATTTCTTCTGCTTCCGTCGGTTCGCTGCCCCAAGTCATCGTGGCATCATACGGCCGATAATAGGTTGTAAAAACGTCCATATCTGCCGCTGCTAAGGCGCTGGCAATGGCAGCGCCAATGCCTATCTTGCGGCTCACGCCCGTGACCAAAGCAACTGATTTACTCATTAATGTTCCAAGGCGGCTGTGTTTTCCACCAAGTTTACAAAGATGCACGAAGATGGGATACTGTTTGTGCCCTCCGTGGCCTTCGTAGACAATTATAGTCCATTTAGAGTGCTCGCGAGACAGAACTGCACAACCCTGGGTATGTTTAGTTAATATTCCACTTGTCCCGCTGCAAGACCTCTGGCTCGAAGGTGGCCAGCAAACTCACGTAGGGGGGCGCGATGGCTACGAAATGTGCCCAGCTTCCCGGTTCGGCATGAATATCTGGGACGGTGCCTCCGGTTTTTTCCCACAAGCCACGTATGACAAAGCCATTTGCCACGAGGGCGGTTATCAGCGTGCTCAAGCTGTGATTAAATTCTCGTGGCCCTTCCACCCTCTGTTCACCCACATCCCAATGGGTGTCCTCAAAGATGATCTCACTGTTGTCGGGATACGGCCGTTTCATCACATATCCCTGTCCATTCCAATCCCCTTCTTCCAAGCCCATCAAAAAGGGATTGGCAAATTGGAAATAGTAAAGGCCGCCTGGCCGTATAACCCGCGATACTTCTTGCAACACAATTTTGGCATCGGGCACAAAATTAATGCTGTAAGCGTGCCAAATTAGATCGAAGGAGTCATCAGCAAAGCGGGATAAATCCCGCATATCCCCTTGCTCAAGCTGTGTGTTCAGGCCATGATGTTCGGCTGCAATCCTATCCTGCTCTAGTTGGGCATCAGACATATCAATAACCGTTACCTTGGCCCCCATCAACCCAAAAGCGACCGATTGTTGGCCACCGCCATTAGCCAAGCACAGCACATCTTTACCAGATACATCGCCTGATACATAATGTCTCTTCAGCCATTGCTGTGCCCCAACCACATCTATGTCCAGCCAAGCTCGCCCATAGGCGACTTTGGCCGCTACTAAATCATTCCATCTTTCCCGGTTAAATTGTGCAATTTCATCCATTGGCCTTGCCCATTAGCCTTAATTGTCCAACCTCTCAATAACGGCCGCTTCCCCTTGACCCACACCCACACATAAGGTTGCCAACCCATACCGCATCTGCTGCCCGGCGGCAGTACGACGTTCCATTTCATGTAGCAGTGTTGTCAAAATACGTGCCCCTGAACAACCAAGAGGATGGCCCAAAGCAATGGCACCACCATTGACATTGGTAATTTCATGGCGCATTCCGGATTGGCGTATCACGGCCAAGGCCTGCACAGCAAAAGCTTCGTTCAGTTCAATCAGGTCGATATCAGCCAGCGTCAAGCCAGCCCGATGCAAGGCTTTGTGGCTGGCTGAAACAGGGCCAAGCCCCATGGTGCGTGGGTCTACACCCGCCGCACCGGAGGCGAGCCAACGGGCGCGGGGTTTAAGCCCTAATTCGGCTGCTTTTTCACCTGACATGATCAAAACAGCACAAGCACCATCATTCAAGCCACTGGCATTGCCAGCCGTCACAGTCCCCTTGGGACGGAAGGCCGGGCGCAGCTTAGCTAATTTTTCTAGACTGGTGTCGAGCGTGTAACGGCCGTCCACCCACTTTATCCGCGGATGTTCATCTGTGTCCACCACTAGTGGGTCGCCGCGGCGCTGCGGAATCGTGACAGGAACGATTTCTCGCCTAAAATGGCCAGCATTAATGGCCGCGCAAGCCCGCCGTTGGCTTTCTAGGGCAAAAGCATCCTGCTCCTCGCGGCTAATAGTGCCACCCGTGATCTGATTACCACAACTGAGATCATAGATATTTTCGGCCGTTAGCCCCATCCCCTCTAAAGGGAAGAGAGCTTCCATCTTGGGATTGGGATAACGCCAGCCCAGCGTCGTATCATAACCCGTGATATTGCCAGCTGGCCCCCAAGCGCGGGAATTCTTGGGGAAGGAGTAGGGGGCACGGGTCATACTTTCAACACCACCAGCGATGAAAATATCGCCTTCGCCACAGCGAATGGCACGAGCAGCCTGGTTCACTGCATTTAGACCGCTGGCGCAGAGGCGATTGAAAGTCACGGCTGCCACACTTTGCGGCAAACCAGCCAACAGTGTTGCCATCCGGGCCACATTGCGATTATCCTCCCCGGCTTGATTAGCACAGCCTAGATAGACCTCTTCGATCTCCTGCGTATCTATCCCTGACCGCGCCACTACTTCTTGGATGACTAAGGCGGCCATATCATCAGGGCGCACCGCTTGTAAAGCCCCGCCATGTCGCCCAATGGGCGTTCGCACTGCTTCTATAATGACTACTTCTTTCATGTATCTCTCCAATCTCTAACTGTCAATCTCCAAGGCTGTTTCTATTGCTTCTTTTATTGTACCGTTGGCTACTAGTTGACGCACCTGCTCGATGTGAGGGGCCAGGATAGTGTCTGTAGTCAGGAAGGGGACTTTTTGGCGGATGAGGTCGTAGGCGACAGATGTGCCCACACCCAATTTTTCTACATTCATTTTCTGACGCCGGAAATCTACACCTTGGGCTGCGCTTAAGAGTTCGATGGCCACAATCGTTTCCGCATGTTGGATGATTTGTTCGGCTTGGCGCACAGCGGTGGCCCCCATGCTCACATGGTCTTCGGTGTTGGCACTGCTGGGGATGCTATCGGCACTGGCGGGGTGGGCCAGCACTTTGTTCTCTGAGGCCAGAGCCGCTGCCGTGTATTGGGCCATCATCAGGCCGCTTTCTAGGCCGCCGTTTTTGGTCAGGAACATAGGCAGGATGCCGCCATTGCTGTCGGCGTCCACCAAGCGGGCTGTGCGCCGTTCACTCATGTTGCCCAGCTCAGTTAGAGCTAGTTTGAGATAATCCATGGCAATGGCAATGGGTTCGCCATGAAAATTGCCCGCCGAAATCACATCTACTGCGTCCGTTTCCTCATCCACAAAGATGATGGGGTTGTCGTTGACTGAATTTAGCTCAATGTTGATGACCCATTGGGCGTAAGCGATGGCATCACGAATGGCGCCATGCACTTGGGGCACGCAGCGCAAGGTGTAGGGGTCTTGCACATTGAGGGAATCATGGCCGCGCAGGAATTGACTGCCTGCCAGCAGTTGGCGTAAAAAGGCAGCGCACTCGATCTGGCGCGGGTGGGGGCGCAGGGCGTGGACACGCGCATCGTAGGCGCGGTCTGTGCCGTGTAGGGCTTCCAGGGTGAGGCAGGCGGCGGTATCGGCCGTTAAGGCCAAGTTAATGGCGCGGCGCACCAGCAAAGCCCCCATGCCTACCATAAGGGTTGTGCCATTGAGCAAAGCCAGCCCTTCTTTGGCTGCCAATTCAACGGGTTGTAGCCCTACTTTTTGCAGAGCGGAACAGCCGTCTGCCCATTGCCCATCTACTTTGGCTTCACCTTCGCCTATCAGCACCAAGGCCATATGGGCCAGGGGGGCCAAGTCGCCACTGGCCCCTAGCGAGCCTTGAGCCGGGATGCGGGGTTGTACGCCTTTGTTGAGCATATCTAGCAATAGTTGGATGACCTCCACGCGGATGCCGGAGTGGCCCATGGCCAGGGTGTTAGCCCGCACTATCAGCATGGCTCGCACTACTTTTTCGGGCAAATCTGGCCCCACACCGACGGCGTGGCTGCGGACGAGATTGACTTGTAACTGGCGCACTTCGTCAGACGAGATAATTTTGTCTTTGAAACGGCCGAAGCCTGTGGTAATGCCATAAGCCACCCGCCCTTCCGCCACTAGCTGCTCCACCGCCGCCCGTGAACGGGCTATTTTGGGGAGTGCGGCGGGGTCTAGTTGTACAGAACGGCCGTTGGCCACGGCCACAACATCATCTATTTTTAGTTCAGCACCGGATATTATTAGGGGAATCATGTGGGTAATTATACGCCATTGTGCTTGTGAGGTAAGATTATCAGTAGGCAGTGGTCAGTGATCGATATTCAGTACGATTCACTGAATACTGATTACTGTTTACATGTCGTACATCAGTACATCGTGAAAATTTATAAGTGAAAAACCATCAAGAGATCGTGAAGTACCTTAACAACCGAACCATCAGTACATCGTGAAAAACGGGTAGATTTACTCATCCTACATGGAAGGTGAGTAAAATGACAAATGACCTGTTTACTGAGCGGAAAATAGCAATCATGCAGTTGAGAAAGGGACAAACAATGGTCGAAGTGGCCAAAACCCTGAACCGTTCCCTCGGCTGGGTCTCCAAATGGAAACAGCGTTATGAGAATGAGGGCTGGACAGGCTTGAAAGATAGGTCAAGGGCACCAACAAAACCTGGCAATGAGCTACCCAAAAGTGTCACAGAAGCAATTATCCAGACACGACTAGAGTTGGAAGCGAATGCAGAACTGGGAAAGGGTCTCAAATATATTGGAGGTCAAGCAATCAGAACGAGGTTGAAGCAACAGCAAGTCACACCTCTACCCAGTGTGCCGACGATTGAACGAGTCCTTCATGCTGCGGGCATGACCAAACCGCAAAGCAAAGCTGTCGGGCCAGCCATCAACTATCCACGACTACACCCTACTGAGCCACACCAACTGTGTCAAGTAGACATCGTGCCCCATTTCTTGCAAGGGGGACAACGGGTTGCCAGTTTCAATGCCATTGACGTAGTTTCACGGTATCCAACAGGCTGCTCTTATGAACAAAGACGGTCTCAAGATGCAGCAGCCTTTCTTGTTCACGTTTGGCAAGAAATAGGTATCCCACACTATACCCAAGTGGATAATGAAGGATGCTTCAGTGGTGGGACAACTCATCAATATGTTATTGGAAAAGTGGCACGGTTAGCATTGGCAGTCGGCACTGAATTGGTTTTCTCCCCTGTCTATCATCCCAAGAGCAACGGCTCGGTAGAACGGTTTCATCAAGATTATGACCAACATGTCTGGGAAAACACCTACTTGAGTGACTTGGCTGCTGTTAACCAGCAGGGTCAATCTTTTTTTGAGCTTTACCGACAGCGAGAAGACCACAGCCAATTGAATGAACAATCACCTACAGCTGTCCATCACCACCAACTACCGCACAAGTTAGAGACAGGGTTTGAAGTTTCTGACACAAAACGGCCGTTACGTGAAGGGTCTCTCCACTTTATGCGACGGGTCTCACCAGAGGGAACTGTACGTGTCTTGAATGTAGATTGGACCGTACCTCACTTTGACTTGACCAAAGGTGTTTGGGTAACGGTTGAGTTCAAGGTGGCGGGGGCAACTCTATCCATCTTTGACCAAGCTCCCGATAGCCAACACCGACAATGTTTGGCGATTTATCCTTTCCCACTTAATGAACCTGTACTACCCACAGGGACTGAGGATATTTCTTGTGATGAATCAAGAAAACCACTGCCCATTTACGAGCAGAACCTCACACTTCTAGTTGAGCCATCGTCACCTGAACCCTTGTCCCCGCTCCAACAGATGACTACCATTGGAGAATGGCTTGTATTATCTTCAATTTCTCGCACAGCGCGTTTAGCACGCCATGTGATTTTCACGATGTACTGATGGTTATTCGGTTGTTAATGTGCAAAATCGTTTTCACGATGTATTGATGTATTACATTTACTGCTTACTGAATCAGGAGGTTGCCATGACGAAGTATCGTATTTTGAGTTTTGATGGAGGTGGCGTGCGTGAGGTGTATACGGCCGTTCTTCTAGAACATATTCG
The DNA here is from genome assembly GCA_965223555.1 of Promineifilaceae bacterium (SeqCode). Classification (GTDB taxonomy): domain Bacteria; phylum Chloroflexota; class Anaerolineae; order Promineifilales; family Promineifilaceae; genus CBDCWU01. The sequence continues at coordinate 230,735 of CBDCWU010000003.1, read as the reverse complement.
GCGGCGAGTACCGGAATATTTAGATGATATTCACCTGTATGCGGGTACGTCTATTGGAGCCTTGATTGATTTGGGACTGGCCGATGTATGAGGTAACACCACACTTAATTGTGGTCGGTGTAGGTATGTCGCAACGCGTTTTGCCCATTTAGTGTAATGATAACGATTGATCGTTTAGCTTGATTCCCTCAAGCGTATCAACTTTTTCGCGACCTCTACTGTAATTGCTGCATCTCTACAATAGGCATCAGCCTCAATATCTTCAGCAAACATTTCATTTACCGGTGCGCCACCTACCAGCACAATAACATCTTTCCGGATACCCTTTTCTTTAAGCGCATCTATTACAACCCGCATGTAGGGCATGGTAGTTGTAAGTAGTGCGCTCATTCCCAATATATCTGGCTTATGTGCTTCAATCGCGGCTAAAAAGTCATCAACAGATTTATTGATGCCTAGATCAATAACATCAAATCCTGCCCCCTCCATCATCATGGACACCAGGTTCTTGCCAATATCATGTATGTCCCCTTTGACCGTTCCCAAGACCATTGTGCCGATTTTACTGGCGCCGGTTTCTGCGAGCAACGGCCGTAACAATGCCATTCCGGCCTTCATCGCTTTAGCTGCCATTAACACCTCTGGGACAAATAAAATGCCATCACGAAAATCCACACCAACAACATCCATCCCGGTAATCAAACCATTTTGTAAAACATCTTGCGGTTTAATGTTCCGCGATAACAGATCCTGGACTTCCTCCTCAATCTCTTTGGCTAAGCCGTCATATAAATCCTCATGCATCAACTCGTAAATCTCTTCAGTGCGTAGCTCTGATAAAATTATCTCTTCACTCATTTGATTCTCTGCTATTTATATTGTCCGATTTTTTCGGCCAGAGGCGTCAACAACTCCAGCTTCCACGGTTCCACCTTTGGAGCTACCGAACATGCTGTGCTTAAAATATAGCCACCACCCGGCTTCCCAATTTCTATCCGGTTTCTAGCATGGCCTAGCACCTGTTCCTTCGTTGTAAACTGCAAAAGTTCCACAGAATTCATATTGCCCTTAATAAATACCTTATCGCCTATCTCTGTTTTGGCGTCGGCCAATTCGGCATTGCCCAGCGGTGGTGGATCTAGTGTATCGATGCCACATGTACCTGTTTGCACCATCAACCCTAACCGGTCGCCTATTCCACCACACGTGTGCGTATATGGAATGACGCCTTCGACCTTAATAGCATCCGTCACTTGCTTCTCATACGGCAATACAAATTCTTCATACATGGCTGGTGAAAGCATCGGCCCGCCGGCAAAGGCCGAAGAGAGCAGTACAGCATCACAGCCGTGCCGCGCCTGAGCTACGGCCCACGAGATTGAGGCAATGGTTAATTGTTCCAGAATGGCATGGGCCTTACCGCCGTCCATGAGTAGACTCATCAATCCTAACTCATAGCCGATCAGTTCCATAAGATGAGTAAAGGGGGAGAAGACTTCACCATGAACGGAAACTTCATCTCCTACCCGCTTTTTTACCTCGTCAATTGTATGTAAAAAGTAACCGGGAACGGCCGTCATTGGCCCCTTATCTTCTTTACCAGGTACCCAAGGCATATGGTATACGCCCCAAATATATCCCCCTAACTCATCTACATTGTCCAGATCATCAACATTATCTGTCATAAAGTCAAAGCGCTGCTTGCGCCCCGATGTACCAGGATCATAAATCGCATTATCATCCCAAGGAATAAGCGTAGTCTCACCCGTATCCCAAGTAATCAGTTCGCCATCATTCGTTTTTTGGACAGAAGTTGCTCTGTCCATAATGTTTGGGGGACGTCCTGGCTGATTAATCAAAATCCCATCAAAGCGGTAGCGTTGCTGCAATTGGACTAATGCTTCAGCAAAACCCTCACTCGTAAACCATATTTTATATGGTGCAACATCTGTATTTAAAAAGTAATGCCCTATCGCCATTTGGCACATTACCGGCACTCTGTCGGGCGTTGCCCCTTGCATAGCCAAAGCCATTCGTTCTTTACCATTCATAGAATTCCTGTTTTCATATTCCCGTAGCTAAAAATACCTGTAGTGAAATTTCCTATATTGAATCAATTTTCACCGTTTTCCCGGTACGAATAGATTCATCAGCCGCCAATACGATTTGTAAACTACTAATCGCATCAAGCCAATGTGCACTCAAATCTAGGTCCTCTTTAATAGCTTGCAAGAGATAAAGTTGTTCTCGTTTACAAAGTTCGTTGTGATCTGGTTCATCAGACAGATTGAAAATTTCATCTTCTCGTTTAAAGCTGCCATTCTCGTTGCGTTCACTATAGTGGACACGCAAAGCTTCAGTTTGTGTGTGTGAATCGATATCAGCCGATTGTTTCATTTGGGTAGCCGCGATACTGACACACCCCATCGGCCCAACCACATCTTTAACGAAAAAAGCGGTCTCACTCATCATTGGTCCCCAACCAGCTTCATACCAGCCAACTGAGCCATCATCGAAAACTACTTGAAGTTGCCCGTAGTTATACATTTCCGGTGCGATTTCATTCGTGAGCCGTGCGCCTATCGCTGAGACGCGAACTGGCTGTGCGCCAGTCATCTGACACATTACATCCACGTAATGAACACCGCAGTCCACGATTGGAGAGGTGGACACCATTAACTTTTTCATTTTATTCCAGATTTCTCCATCAGCTTGCTGATTTAGATTCATGCGCATCACTAAGGGCTTCCCTAAACTGAGTGCAATCTCTGTGAACTTCATCCACGAAGGATGATGTCGTAGGATGTAGCCCACAACCAGCTTTTTGCCCGCAGCTTGGGCTGCCTGAATCACACGTTGGCAACCTTCCACTGTGGGGGCGATTGGTTTCTCTAAAAAGACATGAGTCCCCATTTCAAACGCCTTTAAGGCTATCTCCTCATGGGTGTCCGGATAAGTGTTGATGCTAACCACGTCTGGTTTAGTTGATTCCATGGCATGAGTGTAATCTGAGAAGGTGGAATAGCCTCCCCCCAATTTTTGATTTAGTGCCTCCCGACTGGCTGCTCCACGACTCACCAAACCAACAATTTCAAACGCCTCAATATCCTTGTAAGCTAGGGCATGTGATGCGCCCATCGCGCCACATCCAACGACTAAAACTTTTAAGGGGAATTTCATATTTAACCTCCAACAGTATTTGTTTATGAATTGTAATTCGGTCTATCCTTTTATGGCGCCTGCCGTTAGCCCTTTAATGAACTGGTTTGCCATTAGGATATACAGGATGATAACCGGTAAAGAAGCTAAAGTTAGCGTCGCTAGAATATTTGTCCAGTTGGTTTGATATTGACCAAACAGTAGCGATACCCCCAGTGGAACAGTACGATATTCTTCTGCACGGACCAGAATGAGAGGAAACCAAAAATCATTCCATACTGGGATAAGATTAAAAATAGCGACAGTGGCCAAAGCAGGCCGAATGAGGGGTAAGACGACGTTGAAATATACTTGCCATTCTGAAGCGCCGTCAATCCGGGCTGCATCAATTAAATCTTTGGGCAAACTTAGAATAAATTCGCGCAAAACTAATATGGCAATAGGAACGCCCATCGCAACATAGATGGGAATTAGGCTGACAAGCGTATCTATCAATCCAAGGGCTTTTATGATTTGAATAATGTTAACAGTTCCTAGTCGGATGGGAATTAACAATCCGGCAATAAAAATGATGTAAATAATATTTGATATTTTGGATTTCCATCTGACAAGTGCAAAGGCGGCCAGAGAGCCAAGGAATAGAATTAGTATCAACGATACTAGGGTTACAAATAAGCTGTTGCGGAAGTAAAGGTCAAAACGGCCCTTGATTATGGCACGAGTGTATCCTTCAAAAGTTATTGGGTCTGGGAGTGTGAAGGGTGATCTGAATATTTCACGTTTTTCTTTGAGTGAGTTTACAATCATTGTCCAAATTGGAAATAACACCACTATAGACCACAAAAATAAGATGATATAGGCTGAAATTTCAGAAAGATTAAGTTTTCGTTTCATGAAGGCTTCCTCAAAAGTTGATGGAATTACTCACTTATAGTTCGTAAATTTCACGGCTGCGAGTTAGGTATAGCCATAAAAGGATGCCTACAAGTAAAAGTAAAAAAATAATAGTGGCAATGGCAGTACCTAAACCTGCATCCATGGCACCTGTGTATACCTCTCCGCCAATGCCTGACCGATAGAAGAACGTGCCCATAATATCCGTTGAGTATTGGGGATCCCCTCTTGAACTGGCCATTGCGAAGACAATATCAAAGGCACTAAAGTTTCCAATAAATGTAAGAATAGAAACGATGCTGATAATTGGCATTAGAAGGGGGAGCTTTATTTTCCAGAATGTTTTCCATCCTGATGCACCATCGACTTTGGCTGCCTCGATTAGCTCATTGGGGATGCCAATGAGCGCTGCGAGATACATCATAGTAGGCAATCCGACCCATTGCCAGGAAGAGACAAGTCCTATGATGATGAGAGCGAATCGAGGTTCTCCTAACCAGGGACGTGCCAATTCTTCTAATCCAATCAGTTCTAATAGTTGGTTGAACATTCCCCAGCGAGGATTAAGAATGAGCGACCAAAGGAATCCGATGACGAGTACTGACATGGTGGTTGGAAGGAAGATGATCGTGCGAAAAATATTGACGCCTTTGATCTTTGAATTCAAGAGAACTGCAAAAAGCAACCCCAAAGTATTTTGGACGGCCATGTGGACGATAAAGAAAATGATTGTATTTTTTAAGGCGTTTGTTAAATGAAAGCTCCAAAAAGGATCGGTAAATAATGTGCGGAAGTTCCCAAAACCGATAAAACGGTCGGGCACAATTCCCTCGCCGGTGTAAAAACTCAAGCGGATGGAGTTGAATAAGGGGACAGCCAAGAACAATATGTAAATGGTGAATGCAGGAAGTAAAAATAGCAACCGTGTAATTGCAGTTTTAGAATGTTGCCGATTATTTGATGCACGTTTTGATTTACTTTGTATTGGGGTTGAATGATCCATGAGAACAAGCTCTATGATAGGGCAGGAGTAGTGAAGCCACTACCCCTGCTTGGAATAAAGATGTGCTATTGACCACAACTCGCTTGACCATCATCCCATGAAGAGACACCATCATAGAGTGACTGCGCAGCTTCTTCTGGGGTCATCTCGCCGTTGAGAATTTTGATGCTATTATCAGTTAACAGGGAGTAAGCAGTGGGTTGTCCATCAGGCATGTAGAAACGAATGTCTGTGCCTTCAGCATTGTCTCTCATATCTAAGAAAGCCTGGGCGTGAGCATTATCTATGGAGATGCTAGTCTTAGTCATCGGGAAGAACCCAGGCAATTCTGATGCTAACAGCTTTGCCGATTCATTAGTGGTTAGCCAACTCAGGAAGATTTTGGCTTCTTCAATATGTTCAGAAGCGGCATTGATGCCCACACCGGCATCTAATTCCCATTCAACGTAGAGGGGGTCGCCTTCGTTTTGAACGGGAACAGGAAAGATGCCCCATTCAAAATCTGTGTCGTCCAATTCAAAAGCGGGAATATCCCAAGAGCCGTCGATGAACATGGCGGCTTCGCCCAAAAGGAAGATGGATTGGCTGTCTACATAGACTAAGGCTTCTTGACCTTCAGGTAAGAATGGCGCCATGTCTGCCATGTTTTGGTAAACTTGCACCCAGTTTTCATCATTGAGACATTTTTTACCATTTTGATATGCTAAACGGCCGTCAACACCACCAACGATATTCGGTACCCAACTTTGGATAAGCAAAGTACCAATCGTCCAGGAATCCCCTGATGCGTTCGCAAAAGGTGTATAACCAGCATCTTGTACAGCCTGAGCAACTTCCATAAGCTCATCCCAGGTTTGCGGTATCTCCAGGCCTAGCTCATCAAAGATATCCATATTATAGTAAACGCCATGTGAGGTAGAAATATAGCCAACGCCAAATACATGACCATCATCAGCCGTCCATTTTTCAATAGATTCTGGCGACATATTTTCCAACCCAGGCAGATCGTCTATGGGCACAAAATGACCCTCATTGTAGAGGTCGAAGGAGATACCAACAGAGCGCAAGTAATACAAATCTGTTCCAGTACCCGTTTCCAACTGCGTACGCGTAGCCGCATCATACTCAACAGCATCGGTGGGATCATACTTGATGATGATATTAGGGTGGTTTTCATGGAATTTAGCTAAAATACGTTCCATTTGATCCACATCTTCCGTACGCCAATTACCAAAAGTTAAAACAACAGGTTCTTCTGATTCATCAGGCTCTTCCATTTCTTCTTCGGCCATTTCTTCTTCAGCTGCTGCCGGTTCTTCTACTGGAGTTTCATCGGGAGCTGTACAAGCAGTTAAGAAAAAACTAGCAAGTAATACAAATACCAAAATTTTTATAAACGGCTTTTTTTCAAACATTTTTTCCTCCAAAGATTTTTTGTTTGTAAATTATTATCGAGCGATCTGTACATGTATGTTTTCCTCTTACACCTCCTTATTTGTTTGAATATTGTGAGAACACTATTTGTTGTGATCGACAATTATTTCCGTCCGCTATAAAATACAAGAAAGCAAGAACACACCTGCTTTGGGAATTACTTCTCAAACAGGATTTAGTGTTCATGTTTTCTGGGAGATACCGACTGGCTTGCCGGCGAAGCGGTATCTCCTAATTTATAATTTCTAACAAAGCAAGTGCATCATAATTCCATTTAAATCGATTGCGCCATTCTTAATTTAGGCCTAACTCATAAGATAACAGCAGAGCAGCAGCCCCTTGAATAACAATATCGGCACCCAGTTGACTTAAATTAACCTGTGTATGATTAGCCAATTCGGCTAATGCTGATTGTTTTAATGATTGGCGTATGGGATCCAACAAAGCATTTCCAAAGCAAGACATGCTGCCAGCAATTAGAATATGTTGAATATTTAATGCCCCAACAAGGCTAGCAATAGATATCCCAAGGTAATGCCCCATAACATCAACAACTTGATGAATTTCCTCATCTCCGGCGATATATGCCTGTACCACATGCTCTATACTTTGAACATCTTCGGGGGTAGAGACGAACTGGTGCAATTTTGACTGGGGATTGTTTTTGGCAAGCTCTTTTGATTTTTTTAGCAGTACCCGCTTACTAACAACGGTTTCTAAGCAACCAGTATGACCACATGGACACAACTCCCCATCAATGACTATTTTTACGTGCCCAATTTCACCTGCGCCACATTGGTTGCCTTGATGTAATTGCCCATTGAGTATGATCCCCGCGCTAACCCCTGGTCCCACCCGTACTACAATCATATTGGGGATTTCTCGTTTTTGACCAAACAAGTATTCACCCAAAGCGGCAGCATGGCTATCGTTCGCGATGTAAACTGGCACATGGTATCGTTGCTGAAGCAAATCACGTAGAGGTAAATCTTGCCAATTCGGGTCAACAGCGCTGCAAACAACACCAATTTCTCTGTCAACCAGTCCGGGTAAGCCTACCCCAATGCCTAGTAGAGGGTTTGTTGTTTTGGATACTAATGTGCTTATCAACTCATAAACAATATTTTGGGCATTTTGTTCTGTAATTTGATCTACGGGGATATTTTCTCGATGGGATACATTGCCTCTTAGATCGACAATGGCTCCTTGAATTGTGTTTCTAGATAGGTCCACCCCTATAATTTGACGAGATGTATTGATGATGGATAGGGATTTAGCTGGTTTACCGCGTTTTTTTGGTTTCTGCCCATGGGATTCTGCCACAAGCCCATTTTTAAGAAGTTCAGCAACCAAACTTGAAACTGTAGCTGGGGTCAAGTTGGTTAGGCGGGCGATCTCAGCACGGCTAATTTGTCCTTGATCGTAGATGGTCTTGAGAATCAAACGCTGATTATGCTGCTTGGTGTGCTTTCGCGTCGCTTTATTCGGATAATATTGTGACATAAATAGCAAGTATGATTGTGACTTTTATTTAATATGTTTAATGAACTTATTAAATATATTTAATCATTATACTTTCCATTTGTCAAGACCAATTATCGAACATACTCCTTTTACTGAATACCATTTGCCAAGCCAGAATCGCATCTCGGCTATTTTCTGGGGATTTGCAACCTGCCAGGGTGGGATAAGTGTGGAATCTGTGCCATGAACGGCCGTTTTACCTTTTCCCCTTTCCGCTTTACAATTGCCTCATATGACGACTTGGCAACAAATTATCGGCCATGATTGGGCAGTGCAACTTCTGGCAAATGCTATACAGCATGATCGGGTGGGTCATGCTTATCTTATTACAGGTTTGGAACAGGTGGGCAAGACGACGCTGGCGCGAACTTTTGCTCAAGCCCTGAACTGTCTGGCTGCGGCTGTGGGGGAACGGCCGTGTGGCCAATGCCGTGCCTGTAAACTCATTGCCAACGACCGCCATCCCGATGTGCGCTTGGTGACGCCAGAGGTGAGTGGTCGGGGCAAGTTGACCCTCAAAATTGAGGCCATTCGCCAATTGCAGCGAGATTTGAATTTGGCCGCTTACGAAGCACGCACCAAGGTAGCGATTTTAGAGCGCTTTGATGCGGCTAATGCCAATGCGGCTAACGCTTTTTTGAAGACGTTGGAAGAGCCGCCGAGGAATGTGGTGTTGTTATTAACGGCCGTTGCTGCGGACTCTCTCTTGGACACAATCAACTCGCGCTGCCGCAATTTGCATTTACGGCCGTTAAACCCTGATCTCATTGAGCAAAGTCTGGCGGTGCGCTGGCAGGTTCCGGCGCAAGAAGCGGCACTGTTGGCGAAGTTGGCAGACGGCCGTTTGGGTTGGGCGGTGCAGGCGGTAAAAGATAGTACCCTGTTGACCGCACGCCAAGCACAGTTGGATGCATTGTATGATGCGCTGGCTGGCAATCGTGTGACGCGCTTTGCTCTGGCAGATAAGCTGGCAAAAAAGGCCGAGGAACTGCCTGATGTATTCAAGACCTGGCTCAGTTGGTGGCGAGATGTGCTGCTGCTGACGCAGGCACAAGGACAGAGCGCGGTGATTACAAATGTAGACCAGCAGGCGCAATTGGCCGAAAGAGCCAAAGTGTGGACGACTGATCAAGCACTGACTAGCCTGCAACAGACCAACCACGCTCTGTGGCAGTTGGCGCGGAATGCTAATACGCGCCTTGTTGTCGAGAACCTCTTGCTCACCTATCCCTTAGCGAAGCAGTAAGGACGAAGCTGAAAACGAATGATCTAGAAAAAATGGCGTTAGCGTGCAATTTGCAGGCAATTTATGATTAAGGATAAGGAGAGAAGTATTATGGACTCCGAACTTTATGAAGGCTCACATCGCGATGTTTTCCAGTTGTTTCTACAACTCGTCGATGACTCGCAAGCTCAAACCGAAGCACTTCTTGACTTGATTTCTTGGGAGGATGCAAGGTCAATCTTAAGTGTGGGAGGTGGTGAGGGGCACGTCGAAGCAACCTTGCTTCGGCATGCATCCCAAGCGAATATTTGGTACCTCGACCCATCATCCGAACAGTGTAGCGCATTCCGTCAATATATGAGTAAGGAAGACCTCTTTGATCGGGTGGCTGAAGTCACCGAGACAACGTTTCAAGACTATGTTGTAAAGCAAGAGTTTGATCGTATTGTGTCTATGTTTTCTTGGTTTTATATTGGTGTGGACAAACGTTGGCTGAGCAAGTTGCTTTCTTGCTTGAGTCCGTTGGGTATTGCCTGCCTGATCTTGCCAAACTCTGAATCCATCGAGGCCGATTTCAATCGAAGTTTTTCCCCTGACAAACGAACAACCTTAGTTAGTGAGGAGGTAGTCAACGCGTTACAAGACCTGGATTGTTACGTAAGCAAAAATTCATACACAAAGTGGCTAACTGACGATGAGCTCTTTGACGATGGGAAACTCTCTGAGGCGAGTCTTGCCTTTGCTGCCTTCGTTGCCTTACGCTCCATCGAATCATTTACGACAGCGGATAAGCATCAAATAACTGAACTAATCAATTCGAGGCGTTCTCAAAAAGGTGTGCCTTTGAGTTGGGATGTAATTACTGTCAAGCGTAGTCGAACCTGAGTCATTTTCTCTAATGATGGCTCAAGACCGTGGGAGCGGGCTCATTTGCTTGATAAGATTCTAATGGTTGAAGGCTTTTTGCTTGATGAGATTTTGGATTCTTCTCTTGATGATGATGCTTTGGTTGTGGCTGGTATTGGTGTTTGTGTTAGGTTGCCAAACGGCCGTTCCCTCTGTAGGAAATGAGGCAGCTACAGCCACTTCTCCGCTAGCGACGGTGATGGTTATGCCGACGGAGGGTGGGTTGTTGACGGCTATGGCCGTTCCCCCTGCACCTGCTTTACCCACACCGCTGCCTACAAGTACGGCCGTTTCCACGGCTACACCCGATCCCCTTTTCGCGTATACATTGGAGGGCTTACGTCAACGGGAATATCCGGACGGGATGATTGAGATTTGGGGGACGATGGCGGAAACGGCTGAATTTACCCAATACTATATCGCTTATCCCAGCGATGACTTGACCATTACGGGCATGATGCACGTGCCGACAGGGGCAGGGCCGTTCCCGGTGATTGTGTTGCTGCATGGCTATTATGAGCGTGAGCAGTATTGGTCTGGAGCTGATACATGGCAAACGGCCGAAATTTTTGCCCGACAAGGCTATCTGGTGGTTGCTCCCGATTACCGCAGTTGGGGGGATTCGGATGTGGGCTTGAGTTTGTTTCATACGGGCTTGGTGGTGGATGCGCTGAATTTACTCACCGTGCTGGACTCTGTGCCGCAAGCGGACACATCCCGCATCGGCCTGTGGGGACACAGCATGGGGGGCGGGATAGCGACGAAGATGTTGGTGGTCGATGATCGGGTGCAAGCGGCCGTTTTATATGCGCCCAATAGTGCCGATGATGCCGATTTGATCGGCCGTTGGGGGCCTGGCTGTTTGCCAGGCCAGTCGGAAGCGGTCGGAGATAAGTGTAATCCAGGCGAAGTGATTCCGCCCGGAACGGATGAATCATTATTGGCGGCTTATTTTGCGGGGGCAATTGACCCTGCAACCTTGCGACGGGTTGCGCCTTACTATCATTTGGAAGCTATAGCTGTCCCTGTACAAATTCATATTGGAACGGCTGATGGCGCACGCCTAACCCAAACGCCACCGGAGTGGTCGGCCAAGTTGTATGAAGCCTTGATGGCTGCCGATAGAGCAGTCGAGATTTTTACATATGAGGGGGCGGGCCATTACTTTGTAGGGGCAGATTGGTCGCTTTTTCATGATCGCACTTTGGCCTTTTTTGATGCGCATTTGCGGTAGGCACAGTACTGTCTTAGACTGGAGCAGTCTCGAAGAGTGCTCCAGTCTGTCTGAAGATCACCTCAAATAGCTACTTTATCTACAGACTTGCCTGTCCACTGCCGATAAGCAAGTGTAAATGAGGTTGATTGAAAGGCTCTCAAAATGGAGCTAATCGCTGCTGCCAGGAGAATAAATACAATGACACCGATGATGCCCAGTACGATGGCTCCGGCTGTAAAGGCAGTGCCTCCCTGAATAGCTGCAATGACTGTCGGAATGATGAAGATCAATGCTATCGGTAAAACAATAATTAAAAAAGTAAACCCCCAGCTATGCTGGGGAGACTGCTAAAGTTTGACAGATACGGGAGCATTTAAGAATCTCCAAAAAGAACCGCTCAAAGTTCAAAAAAGGAGATTCTTAAATGGAAGCAAAAAGTCTAAGTCATACAAAATGGGAATGCAAATACCATATCGTATGGATACCAAAATATCGAAAAAAGAAATTGTTCAAAGAGTTGAGAAAGCATTTGGGAGAAGTGTTCAAAGAATTAGCAAGACATAAAGAATGTGAAATAGTGCAAGGGAGTTTGAGAGCAGACCATGTGCACATCTTGATAGAAATTCCACCAAAATATGCAGTATCGCAGGTGGTAGGGTATATCAAAGGGAAAAGTGCCATACATATAGCTAGAACATATGGAGGCAGGAAAAGGAATTTCACTGGGCAAAAATTCTGGGCGAGAGGATATTATGTCTCGACAGTAGGTAGAGAGGAGGCAGTGATACGAGAATATATCCAGAAGCAAGAGCAAGAAGACAGAAGATATGACCAGTTGACCTTGTTCGACGATGAAAGTTAAGGTGCTTACCCCAGTGAGGGGCTAGCAGTCAGCCGCTTTGAGCGGCTCACACATTCAAACCGCTTTGAGCGGTTCTCATGTTCAAGCCACCACCTTTGGTGGTGGTTATGACTAAAGTTGCAATGCCAACAATTAGACTGATAAAGGCAAAAAGGATGGCCAGCAGAAATATGTCTGCCAAATTTTCGCGCAAAACTTGCCAGCCTCGACGAATACCATCTGTAACTCCAAAACCTTCTAAAATAATACCGCGCTGGGCCATAGGGTAGACAAAGGCAAGCACAAGACCTACGACGACCAGAATACAAGCTAGGGGGATAAGGCATAAGCCAATTAGGCCAAAACCTCGCGCTAAAAGTTCTTCGCCGCTGTCTAAGCCGCCTAGGGCTAGGCTAATTGCACCGCCAGCGAAAACCAGGCCAACCAATATAAATGGAGCATATAGCACAAGGGACAGGCCAACCATATTTTTCAGATGGCTCATACCAGCCTGGAATCCATCACGTAGGGTCAGCTTTTCGCCAGATTCTATACGAGCAACGGAAGCAATCATGCCTGCTTCACCAATGAGGCGTAAAAGCCACAAGATGATGGCTACGACGAAGAAAAAGCCGATCAATACAATAATATAAGGTGCTATCTGACTCATGATGTTGCTGAATTCGCCAGAAAATTGACTAAATTCATCGGGGGCTTGGGTTCTAAAGTTACTGCCACCACCGCCACCGCTGCCACCACTGCCTAAAGCGGCTAGAAAGCCCAGCACAAACATCCATTTGTTGGTCCAAACGATGTGCCAAGCTCTGGTTAATAATTTGCCGTAATCCATTACTATCTCCTTAAATGTGGTTAGATCATTTCTGAATCATGTTGCAATATTCGGACCCATCTAGTTACGCTCTTCTATACGATTTGGTAATGGCCACGTTGCACTGATTGGCTGGAAGAAAGCGGAATTGGTGAGTGGAGATGGGGCCAATTTTCTGGGGTAATGACATGATTGATGAGCAAAAATTGGCCCCATCTGGTTCATAGTTACGTTTAAATCATGTCCATTTTGGACTCCAACGGCCAATAAAGGCTAATTCTTCCTCTGGTACATCATCCATATCGCCTGCCAGAATAGCCTGTGTGGTTTGCAAGGTGTTGACCAACGAGACACGTTCGCCTGGTGTCGCTGCCCAGGTTTCAGAGACGGTTAAGGGTTGAGACAGAAAGTGGTGCAAACGTCTGGCGCGGCGTACGGCTTGGCGTTCCGCTTCGCCATACAGGGCCAGATCGAAGCCCGCCATGCCCTGATTTTCATAGATGAGATGTAGGTCTTGGTAGCGTTGGCAGAGGCGAACGGCCGTTGCCGCCAATGTTTGGTGTGCTTCATCTGCAAAGTTATTTGTGTAGGAGCGAATAGGATCAATAGCCGGCCACAAGCCTTGGCGTGCCCGCCACAGGTCAAATGTGAAGGCTGCGTCCAGATTGGCAAGGATACGTGGTTCTGCGCCAATCGACTCAATGCCAACGAATAGGGTGGTGATATTGGTTGCTTCATTCACTTTATTGAGGATGTCCATCAAGCCTTCTGTCAAGGCTAGATGGGTGTAGACGAGTAGCAGCACGGGTTGCTCCTCAGCTAAATCAAGGGAGCGTTGGACGCCTTGTTGGGCTAAATGTTGTTGACGGCTGACTGAGTCCTTCTCGTCGCCGAAAAAGAGTTCAACATGGGCATCAACACCATAGTTACGCCATTGCAACTGTCGACTTTCGGCTGTAAAGCCCCCATGATTGAGGCCAAGCTGGACAGTCGCGCCACCGTAATAAGTGGCCATGCACTGAATCAGTTCACCTAATATGACATCAACACCAACGCCGGAAAGTGGCGAGAAGAGGCCGTTGCGGCCGCCCCATTTCAGAGGTGCGGTAAGGTCTAAAATTTTGATACCCGTTTCCCAGATGGTGCTGGTTGGGGTTGGTTTGGGTAATTTTGCTTCCTTTTCTATAGAGCTATCGTCAAGCTTCTGCGCAAGATTGGGGAGCTTCTTGGCTTTAGCCCAAGCGAGAGGGGTCAGGTTTTGGCTGTCGACGGTATTTGCGTCGGCCCCCCACTCCAGGAGCAGATCGGCCATTTCCGGCCAGTTGCGGATGACGGCTGTATGTAAGGGTGTTTGACCATTGCTGGCAGCTTGATTGGGATTAGCACCATGTTCTAGAAGCCAACGCGCTGTCTCAGCTTGCCCCATATGGACGGCCCGTTTCAGGGGGGTATTGCCACCTTGATCGGTCACGTTGACATCGGCTCCGGCTTCGACGAGCAAAGTTGTTAAGGGGACATTGCCTGTGCTGGCTGCCCAATGGAGGGACGTGGCTCCGAGTGGCCAATACCAGCCCTCAGCCGCCACACCCCACTCTGTGGTGGTGGTCAGCAGTTCAGGGGCGCGTTGTGCCAATTGACCTATCTGGAGCAGGTCATTGTTTTTAAGGGCAATAAAAAAGCGCACACGATTGGTAAAGTCATTATCTTGGGAGGGATGATTGGTTATTGTGGTCATGGGATTTATTCTCTCCTTGAGCAATTGGCGAGCTGTATAGAGCCGCTTTTTAACGGTTGAGATGGGTAGCGTTAGCTGCTGAGCGATTTCGTTGAGAGAACGACCATGTAAATAAAACTGTTGTGTCACCTGACAGTAGATGTCGGGTAGGGTCTGTATGGCCAGATGAACAGCCTCTCTTTGCTGTAACTGCTCCAGCATTTGCTCTAAACCGGGCTCTTTTGTCGTTAGATTCAACCAAGAAGCATCATCCAAATGTAATGTAGCGGCTGTCGACGGCGTGTCTGACGATCACACTGTTTGAAGACAATGCGGCGAAACCAGGCCGGAAAGGCCCGGGGTTCTATGAGTGTCGATAGACAGCGATAGGCTTCAATAAAGGCATCTTGGACTGCGTCTTGGGCTGGTTGCTGCTCACCCAAGTAACTAAAAGCTGTGTAATAGGCCATATCCTGAAAGCGTTCGACAATACGGCCATAGGCTTCACCATCTCCATTTTGCGCGGCTATCACTAGCTTTTCCAAAAGCTCCACTTGTTACTCCGATCTCATTTTGGTTTTGAAGGCCTTCTATTATAAAGTCCCATTTCATGCAAATAAGGTTGCCAGTATTTTCGAAATTGGAAGTATGGGTTCTAGATGACTTATGATCGAACCAGGAAAGGCAGGATAGCACTATTGCCGTTTATAACGAAATCAGTTATGCTCTGGCTCGTCATGGAAGGTGATGCAATTAATCGGTATGTTCGTTTTCGCATTGGCTTTGACAGCGACTGTCCCTGCTTCAGTGCGCCTCTCGCTTAAATTTTATGTAAAGTACGGATTGTGACGAAAGGGCCGAGGCGCAATCAAGCGCTTCGGCCCTTTTTTGTTGGCAACCTATCAGAGACTAAGGAGGAAGTACAGGGTTTTTCCCAGTTTCCTAAGGCCTCTTTTGGAGTTGGATATGGCGGAAATTGTAATGAATCTGGACAAAATCGGTGTCTCCCTGGCTGGACGACTGATTTTTGAGGGGATTAATTGGGAATTGCAAGCAGGACAGCGGGTGGGTTTTGTGGGGCCGAATGGGGTGGGTAAATCTACGCTGTTGCAGGTGATGGCGCAGGAATTAACGGCGGATTCGGGCAATATCTTCCGCAAGTCGGGCTTGACGTGGGCGCGGTTGGAGCAGGAACCCCATTTGCCAGAGGGTAGGACGGTGTTGCAAGAGGCGTTGACGGCCGTTCCCGTCCTGGCTCAGTTGGAAGCCGAGATGGAACAGTTGGAGCAAAAAATGGGCGATCCTGATGTTTATGCCGATGAGAAGGCCTTGACGCGGGTGATGAATGCCCACGAAAAACTGATGGTGCGGTATGAGCAGAGGGGCGGGCCACGTTATCAAAGTGATGTGAAGGAAACGCTGTCACGGTTGGGTTTTGGTGAGGATAGCTGGCCACTGCTGACGGAGTATATGAGTGGTGGGCAGAAGAAGCTGATTATGTTGGCCAAGCTGTTGGTTCTGAAGCCAGAGCTTCTGCTGCTGGACGAGCCAGATAATCATTTGGATATTCCAGCCAAGCGCAATTTGGAGGCCTTGATTAGCCGCTACCCTGGATGTGTGGTGATTATTAGCCATGACCGCTATCTGTTGGATGAGGTGGCCACGCATATTGCCGAGATGGAAAGCGGCCGTCTCACCCTTTATCCGGGCAACTATAGTGCCTATGTTAATGAGCGGGAACTGCGCCGTTTGCGCCAACAGCAGTTGTATGTGGCCCAGCAGAAGGAGATTGCCCGCATTGAGGCGGCTATTAAACGCTTTGAGTTGTGGGCTTCGCTGGTGGTCAATGAACGGCATATTAAGCAGGCACGCAGCCGCCAGAAAATGCTGGATAAGATGGACAAGATTGAGAAGGTGAGTGAGGCGCGGCGGGTGTCACTGGATTTGGCAGGTTGGCGGGGCAGCAATAAGGTGATTGAGTTGGAAGGGGTGTGGAAGGGGTTTGAAAACGGCCGTATCATTTTTGCTGGCCTTGATCTGACGCTATGGCACGGGGAACGAGTGGGGTTAGTAGGCCCTAATGGGGCTGGGAAGTCCATGTTGCTGAAGCAATTGCTTGATCCAGAGGGAATTGATGACGGCCGTATTAAGATCGGCCCCAGTATCAAGGTTGGCTATTACGCTCAGGAGCATGAGACGTTGGATTATGAGCAGAATTTGATTGATGCTATTCGTATGACAGCACCAGTGAATCGAGAAACGGCCGTTGCTTTCCTCAATCGTTTTCTATTCAGCTACGATCAAATGCAACAGCCTATTAGCAAGCTAAGTGGAGGTGAACGCAGCCGGATGCAGTTGGCAAAATTAGTGCTAGCCCGTCCCAACCTCCTCATTCTTGATGAACCAACTAACAATCTAGACATTGCCGCTATCGAAGTGTTGGAAGCTACCCTAGATGAATTCGTAGGTACTGTATTAGTCATCTCCCATGACCGCTACTTTCTAGACAAAGTAGTAGATCGCGTTGTGGAACTAAATGATGGGGAATTAACTGAATTTATCGGAGGTTATACAGACTATCTAGCCGAAAAAGGGAACGATTAGCTATTTCTCGTTTGCAAATGTGTGTTGGATGTTATACTTGTGCTGCGCGTTCAGATATATTATGTATTTGGTTTACTTGACATACTCTGCTACCTTATTGGCCGCTTTGTCACACACATAAAAAGTCGGCACTTTCTACTTTAGCAGCTTGTTTTATCGAGGAAGGACTTGATTTTAACAGTAATAGCAAGAACTGGGTCATTAGCCTCAGTTCAGTTTCTTTAGAACCACGAAAATTTATGGAAGAAGAGATAGATTTACGCCCTTATATATTGCTGTTATTGCGCTCCTGGTGGAAGATCGCCTTAGTTAGTCTGGTGGCTGCTCTAGCTGTTTGGTTGATCAGTGCCTGGATTCCAGATCAATATGAGGCAACTTCATCAGTGGCCATAGTGCGTTCCCGGACAGATATTAACTTAGACCCGCGCATCGTGGATGTGGCTGAAAGCGATATATTGAGGACCGATACAGCTTCCCGCCGCCAAGCCCTCATTGCACTTGTGTCTAATAATGATGTAGCGCTATCGGTGTTAGAAGAGCTAGGTGATACGCTACCCTTAGAGAATCGTTCAGTTGAGACTTTATTACAAATGGTTGAGGCGACCAATGAGGGTGATTTGATCAATATTAATGTTCGATCTACAGAGCCAGAAATAGCTGCTGCTGTTGCAAATTCTTGGGCACAAAATTATCAAAATGTAGTCAATAACCTTTATGGCACCACAAATGATTTGAGCATAGACGGCCTGGACGCTCAAGTTCAGTCAGCGTCAGCAACATATGAGGAGGCTCAGGAACAGGTAGAAATATTTATTAGCACGAATCTTATTGCTAATTTAGAAGGTGAGATTGCTACTCACCAACAACTATTGGATGCCTACCGGACGGCTTTAGTGAGAGCCCAAGTTGACCCAATTACTTTACAGAGTGAGACAAATCATGAAATATTATCTGGCTATTATTTGACACTCCAAAATATTGAATTATGGCTAGACGATGCCAGGGCACTTCAAGACTTGCTCGAAGCTGGTTCGGGCTCAACTGGTGCAAATTTAGGCAACATATTGGCCCTTATTGGTTTGCAGAACCAGATTTTTGGGCGCGAAGCCAAAATTGATCTCCAAGTAGATGCTTCTACAGAGATGCTCGGGCCAATTCAGCTACGGGATGTTGAGGCAATTATTAATATTTTGGAAAAGCGCCAGGAGGGACTTCTAGAACAAATTGAGGTCGTCGCTGCCGTCCAGATTGAAGAGGTGCCCCAGGGAATTAACCTTTCTGATGAGCATCCACTAAAAGTATCTATCAATGGATTGGAGCAGACAATCCAAACTTTAAAGTCGGATTTAGAATCGCAGAAAGCGCAACAACGTGAATTGTTACAAAATAGAGATCAAGCCTGGGAAACATATCAAACATTGACGAGCCGGATGGTAGAAGAGGAGATCGCCACCCAAACGGTGGGTACAGAAGTGCGTTTAGCTGCTCGTGCTGTGCCACCAGATAGACCTGTTAATTCTTCTACCGTTTTGACGATGGCGGCTGCTTCAGGAATCAGTGCCGCGCTGGTGATCATGATCATTTTTATGAATGAATGGTGGCAACAAAGTTTAGGGCGAGTTGAGGAAACACAACAAGAGATAGACTAGGTTTGTCCCGACACTTGTCTGGCTAGCTTCATGTCAATGAAGTCAGCTGCTCCCTGCTTTAGGCTCATCATCGGCTCCAGATACTTTTCGGTGGTTAGGATGCTGGTATGGCCGAGCATATATTGAATTTCTCGGATATCAGCTCCACCCTGGAGAGCTAGACTAGCGGCAGTGCGACGTAAATCGTGGGCTGTTACTTGCGTGTAGCCATAAGAAACAGCATAATAACGTACCGTCTTAAAAATGGCCTGTGGTGTCATATTGCCTGTGGTGCAGTGGGGGAGGGGGGAATCATGCCGATGCTTGGTTTTCACTTCACCAGATAAACGGCCATGTACACCCTTGTTGATGGCACGAAAAATACGGCCGTTACTAGACTCTCTCCGTAAACGCGCTTGTTTGGCCCAACGATCAATGGCTTGCTCAACCCAGTCTGGAATTGGAAATGAGCGCAAACGTCCGCCCTTGCCCGCCATATCAATAATCGCCCAACGTCCATGGCGTAATTGAATGTGCCCAAACGTGAGATGAGCGGCTTCAGCACGGCGCAAGCCTGCGCCAATCATCGCCGCAATGATGGCTTGATCACGATACGCCTTCAACCAGCCAATCTCTTCCTGCTCAGCCTGACGAATTGGCTCCCAAATTAGCCGTTGGGCTTCCTGATGATTTAACCAGTTGCCTACTCGCTGCCCCCGTATCTTCTCATTCTTGACCTGGCTGATGCCCCAAGCCTCTAACTGCGTGATAAGGCCATTAACCATTGCTTGGTTTGCCAAATTGCGAATGGCGGCCAGTTGCTGATTAATCGTGGACTTGCTGCGACCAGAATCCCGCAAATGCTGCACATAGGCGTTGGCTGCGGCAGCATTGAGCGTTGTAAAACCTCTCTCGCCAAGCCACGTCAAAAATTCTGTTAAAGCTGTGTGGTAAGCTCTTTTGCTGTTGACACTGGCGACGCTATTTGTCACCAGCTCTATTAGAGGGACAAATGATTTAGAGCGCGTCAGTTTTTGAGAAGGATGAACAAGTTGCATAATTCAAGCCCCATTATTAGTGTATTACTCTATAGGTTTCGTTAAGATACATTATCATAACCTATAGAGTGGTATTTTAATAGTTCATTGCATACTTGTCAACCCATTTTGCGTAGTACAACAGCAATCCTTTTAGGATTATTCCAGCTTATTTTTACTCCTCGATGAGTTCTTCTAATTTTGACACGTTATTGAGTATGATCCGCTTGCGGCCAATATCTATCCAGCCTTCTGCCTTGAAATCATTGAGTGTCTGTGTGACCGTTTCCCGATAGGTGCCTAACATCTCACTTAAATCTTGATGGGTAAAACCAACGACGAGGTTGTCGTGACCTTGATCCACAGACAATTTGAGCAACAGAGCCGACAGCCGCGCAGGGATGCTTTTGAAGGCAATGTCTTCTAGCCGTTCCTCCAAATCTTGTAAACGGCTGCCAAAGGCTTCTACAAAGCGGAAAGCAACATCTGGTTTTTCACGAATGAGCCGTTCTACGTCAGAGCGCCCCATTACGCACAGTAGACATTCATCGACTGCTTCAGCAAAGGCATTGTGCATCCCCTGCCCCACTAGGGACATCTCACCAAATATAGCCCCAGGGCCTAAGGTAGCGACAACGAGCTTTTTGCCATTTTGAGCGATACGATACAGTTGGACACGTCCTTTTTTGAGCAAGAACAGCACTTCTCCACTGTCTTCTGGCATGTAAAAGATTCTACCTGCTTCACAGGTGGACATTGTAATTTGGCGGTCCATGACCGCCAATTCGGCTGGCGTTAAGTCACGAAAAATACGGATATTGGAGAGGTGGGCTAATTTGGTTTGTTGCATAACATTACCATCACATAGAGAGGATTTATACTCTTTTATGATGGTTCTGTCAGGCCTATTCTTACGTTTGATTAATTGATGTTGGCTGAATGGAGCTTTGAACGCAGTTCATCACGTATGGGGTTACCCAGAAAAATAATACGGCCGTTTAACACATAGGTGGGTACAGCAAAAACGGTAGGCGGCCGTTTCACCTCATTCAAACTCAATAACTCTACCTGAATCTGGGGAAACTGCGGCCGAATATCAGCCACAATACGCCGCGTTTCTTCACATGTCCAACAGTCATCGCTGATATACACCTGCAATTTCATCATGCGGGCATAGTAACATTACCTGCTTAAGGGTGACGTAACGGCCGTTACAGAAAAATGAGTGAAATCTATGAATCTACTGGCAAAGCAAATCCCACACAAGCCCCACCTGTTTCTTGATTACTGGCCCAAATACGGCCGTTGTGGGCAGCTACAATACCCGCCACAATAGCCAGACCCAGGCCCGCCCCACCTGTGGCTCGGCTACGAGCCTGTTCTCCCCGATAAAACTTCTCAAACACCCGCTCCAAATCATCTGGATTAAACCCTGGCCCTGTGTCACAAACCGTTACTTCCACTTGTTCACTCGTGCGTCTCACCTTCAATTCCACGCGGCCGCCCTCTGGCGTGTAACGTAGGGCATTGCTCACAAGATTAGCCAGGACACGCCCCATCTTTTCTACGTTCAGGCGCACAGGATCAATACCTGATCCCATATCGCCCACCAGTTGAACATTGCGCTGCTGGGCCAAAGCCTGAAAGCTTTCTAGGGTGTCAGAAACTAGGTCACGCAAAGAGTGTTCGGCTATTTCTAGCACCAGTCCATTGGCATCAAGCTGAGCCAGTTCAAAGAAATCATCAATGAGCTTGTTCATCGCCATGACATCGTTGCGGATAGTGCGATGATAGCGACGAGTCACCTCAGGATCAGACACCATGCCATCGTGTAATGCCTCTACAATCGCCCGAATACTGGTTAAAGGCGTTCGTAAGTCATGGGAAGTCCAGGCTATAAATTCGTGGCGCAGGGCGTCCAGCTTATCGCGTTCTTGTTCAGCCATTTGCAACTGTAGGGCCATCTCATTAAAAGAGTGAGCCACTCGCGCCACTTCATCACGCCCAGTAACGGCCGTTCTTGCCTCCAAATCTCCTTCAGCCAGTGCCTTGGCGGTCTGATCTAATTGACGCAAACTATCTGTGATACTGGCCGCAGCAAATATCCCAAATGTAGTAGCAATAATCCCGGCAAATAGCAATAGTACGATGCTCAATGTCAAGTCATGCTCGCTGACAAACATTTGCTCAGACATCACCCACACATTAAACAGCGTCAAAACGGCCGCCCACACATAGGTCAACAATAATGTCAACATCAGAGATGGTGAACGCGCCCAGCCCCGCCGATAAAGCCCATACCCCAATCCCAAAGAAATGACAGATGTTATGGCTAATGTTGAAACTAGGGCCGCGATTTCTGTCATTGGTGCTTGCATCAACTGCCACATCAAAAAGGCAGCCAAGGCCAATGCCACAACCAAGCCAGAAACCAAGATACGCCAAGGCGCACGACTAAACCAGGAGAAATATCTATTTCGAGGCAATGCTTGTATCATGGGAATTTTCGTAATCGGCTTACTCTCCGGGATCGAACTTATACCCTACACCCCATACTGTTAGGAGCCATTGCGGGCTGCCAGCATCTAATTCAATCTTTTCGCGTAAGCGCCGGATATGAACGGTAACTGTACTGGGGTCTACATATTCGGAAAAACCCCATACATTTTCTAATAATTGATCACGTTTAAATACCTGGCGTGGATGCTTAGCCATAAACCAAAGGAGATTAAACTCCGTTGCCGTCAGTTCAATGTCAACACCGCGCACAATCACCTGGCGGGTGCCGGGATCAATGCTGAGTTCACCGTGCTGTAACGGCCGTTCTCCACCCTGCCCTGCGCCCTGATTATGTGTACGTCGCAATACTGCCTTCACCCGTGACACTAATTCTGCAGGCGAAAAAGGTTTTGTCACATAATCATCTGCCCCTAGTTCTAGGCCATAGATGCGATCTGTCTCTTGACTACGCGCAGTTAAGAGAATAATGGGCACATCGGACTTTGGATCATCTCGCAAGCGGCGCATAATATCCAAGCCATCTACCTGGGGCAACATTACATCCAACACCACTAAAGAGGGCAACTGATGGCGAATAGCAGCCAAAGCCGCGTAACCATCTTGGGCGGTTCGCACTTGAAACCCCTCTTTTTGCAAATAGAGACTTACAACCTCAACCACCGAAGCTTCATCATCTACAACTAAAATATCGTTATGCTCAGACAAAGGCATCACCATCTCGCTGATCTACCCACCTTTTTACACAAAATTTCTTACATGCGGATTACAAAGTAGAATAACCAAATCCATCAAACCATAAATAAATAGAGTGGGAAAGTCAGCCCACTAGGGAATAAAGCATTGGCTAAACAGCAACGGCCGTTGACACAGACTCTGCCAACACTTCCTCAGCCGTCACCTCCTGGCCAAACTGACTAGAGAGGTAAATGCCTTCCGAAATCAGCATCGTATTTAGGGCAATCTCAGCCGTAGGCAATAATGGCACACGCCCCTGTAAAGCAGCGATCCAATGTTCCTGAGGGCCATCATAAGCATCACCACTATCCTGGACATTGTGCAGTCGCCAAGAAAAGGCATCCATACTTGCTGTTGCGTCCAAGTCCAAATCACCCATACTGCGATAAAAGCCAAATGGATCTAGACGAATACCGCCTTTACTACCAAACAAGCTGCTGCCCTCAAAACCATCCATATGCACAGCCCAAGCCTCAATAATATCCATCGTCAAGCCGTCCTCAAAACGCACCAGGCCCAACCCCAGCTCCTCCACGTTATATCCGCTCAATTCCTGTCGCCACGTATCCATCACAGTTTCTTGATATGTCTGCCCACTAATGCGCAGCACCTTGGGATTGTCTAGCAGATAGAGTAGCTGCGAGATATGGTACACGCCCATGTCATACATGGCCCCGCCCGCCGAGCTTTCCTTTTGCACAAAGGTCGGGCTGCCATACCCGTCCACAAACGGCCGTCCTCGTCGCCGAAACCCTGTAGAGCGTGCATGGTAAATCCGCCCCAATTCCCCTGCTTCAATCAAAGACTTCGCCGCTTTTGTATTATTTTGGAATAACAACAGCAGTTGGATAGACAACATCTGCTCTGCCATCTGCGCCGCCTCCCACATCCGTAAGGCATCGCGATAGGCCCCCGCCATTGGCTTCTCGCAGTATACATGCTTGCCCGCCTGCAAAGCAGCTACCGTCACCGGCATATGGAAATTATTGTGCAGGCATACATCCACCGCCTCGATATCATCTCGTGCTAATAAATGCTGAAAATCAGTGTACACATGGGGAATATCAGCTTGTGCCGCTACCCGTTGTGCTTCTGCTTCATTAATATCAGCCACGGCCACGATTTCCGCGCCAGCGATCTTCTGATATGTTTCAACATGATATTTACCAATCTGTCCCACCCCAATGATGCCCAGCCGAATTTTGTCTGCCATTTCACTCACCTAATTCCCGTTTGATCAAAGCCAATGTCTTCGTCACAATGTCATACTCATCCCAATCGGGTGACTCTCCTTCGATACCCCAGCAGCCATCATAGCCAGCCTCACGTAGCAGACGAATGGCTTTGGGAATGTCCCAATTGGGCTCATTACCAGCCTCATCAAAAGAAAAAGTCTTGATATGGGTCAAGCGAGCATAAGGAGCATAGCGCACCCAGGCCTCATCATGAGTGCCAGGTGGCCAATTGGCCGTATCAAACAACAAGCCTAAACCATCCACCGCATCCAGCACTTTATACAAGTTCTGAGGGTCTTTGGTTGGCCCCCAATGGTTCTCGATGACCACTTCAATCCCATACTCACGCGCCCGACCAATCAAATCCGTATAGCCCTCTACCACAATATCGAATATTTCATCTAACGTTTCATCACGCCCGCCCGCGTCAATACGAACTTGCTTAGCCTCTAACTTCGCCGCAATCGCCAGCCACCGATAAGCTCTGTGGCGGTTAGCATCCCGAGCTTCGGCCGTTGGTTCATAAATATGGCCGCCATCAACAGCAAGGCAACCAAAAGGCAGTTCCACAGCATCCGCCGCAGCTTTTGCTTCAGCAATATGCCCATCATCAGCAAAACCTGCTTCCAAATGTCTCATCCAGGGGTCAAGATGCGTAAAACCCTGTTCTTGGCACCAGGTAATGTAGCTAAAAATATCCATATCACCAGCGGCAAAGGTACGATGAAAGCTATACGAACAAACACTATAGTGCATTGAAATATCTCCTTAACTTACTTCGGTTTGAACCTACGAATAGATTATATGCTTATTAATCTCTAAGCTCCAATCTCCTGCCTACAACTTCACTGCCTTCCCCAAGCTTTTAGCGATTTTCATCTCCAAATGCGTTTTTGCCAGAATGGGTTCGTATTTGGGTGGCGTGTTTTCATCATGGCAAGTATCAATACAGGCGATGATGGCATTGGGGTTGGGGTTGTGGAAAAAGGCCATCGATTGCCGCCGACGGCCGATCGTATCCGCACGCGGCACAACTCGATGCAGCGTCGAAATCCAACGATCATTCGTCCAATTCATCATCAAATCGCCCACATTAATGATGAAATGCTCGGCAGGCGCAATCACATCCACCCACTCCCCCTGCCGATTCTGTGCCTGCAAACCGCGTGAATCAGGCGACCATAAAATGGTCAACGTCCCATAATCCGTGTGTGCCCCTGCACGGGTGTGATCCTCAGCCTGTCCATCAACTGGCGGATAATTCAACAGTCGCAAAATGGTGCGCGGATCATCTGTCTTATCATCAAACCATTCCTCTGGTAAATCTAACGCCAACGCAAACAAGTGCATCAAATCAGCCGCCAACTTGAGCAAGGCTGCATAATAGTCACCACAAGCGGTTCGCAACTGCCCCGAATCCGGCCAAATAGCATCGCTAATCGGCAGCGTCAGATTGAGCGACTCTTTCACATCCAGCATCTTTTTATCATCCAAACTAGCCGCCAAATGCTCACCTTCGGGGCCAATATAGCCCAGGCCACCAGGGGCAACGGCCGCTCGCTTGTCAGCCAACGGTAAATCAAAAAAGTGCCGTGCCGCCTCATTGGCTTGCTGCACCACTGCCAGTGGGATACCATGCCCACTAATGGTGAAAAAGCCTATTTCCAAGCAGGCTCGGTTAATTTGTTGGGCAACGGCCGTTTTGTCACTGCCATCAAAATAAGGGGTCAAATCAATTACAGGAATCTCATTCATTCTTAAATCCTTGCCAATGCCTGATCAAAATCAGCGATCAGGTCATCAATATCTTCCAAACCAGCCGATACCCGAATCATGCCATCACTGATATTCATACGTGCTCGCTGCTCAGGGTCAATATCTAAAAAGGCCATCGTGGCTGGCACTTGCGTCGTGGTACGCACCCCGCCCAGGCTGGCAGCAAAGGTAGCTAATTCCAGGTTGTCTAAAACGCGAACGGCCGTATCCCCATCCACCACCTCAAACGTCAACATCGCCCCAAACTTCGGCATTTGCGTTTGGGCAATGGCGTGCTGCGGGTGCGACGCCAAACCAGGATACCAGACCCGTTTAACCTGCGGATGGCCTTCAAAATGGTGCGCCAAAGCCATCGCCGTTTGGCACTGTCGCTCCACCCGCACCGCCAGCGTCTGAATGCCACGTAGCAGCAGCCAGGCATTAAAAGGCGACAACGGCGATCCCCATTTCACCATCGTATTCCAGCGAATTTGCTCCAAAAAGTCATCGGGCAGCAAATCCGACTTCATGCAAATCGTGCCCCCAATAGCGTCATTATGGCCGCCAATAAACTTGGTGGCACTTTCCAACACCAAATCCACTCCCCATTCCAACGGCCGACACACATACGGGCTGGCAAAGGTATTGTCACAGATGACCACAATGCGGCGCTCATGCGCCAATTCCACCAGCGGCGGAATAGCTGGCACTTTCATGCTGGGGTTGGCAATTGTCTCCAGGTACAGCACCTTGGTGTTAGGCTGGATGGCCTCGGCCACGGCCTCCATATCGGCCGTATCCACAAACGTTGTACTAATGCCATAATCCGTCAACCGATGATCCAGCGATTCATGCGTGGAGCTATACGTCGTCCAATCACACACCACATGATCGCCACTCTTGAGCAGCCCAAAAAGAACCACCGACACCGCCGCCATACCCGAAGCCGTCGCCAAACAAGCACCGGCGCCCTCAATAAGGGCCATCTGCTCCTCAAACTGATATTCGGAGGGGTTGCCACAACGGCCGTAAATATTCACCCCCTTGCGCTCCCCATCCACCACCCGCTGGTAAATCTCCGCATCATACTGAAAGCTCGACGACATATAAATCGGCGCATTAATCGACTGCGTGGCCGCATCCGGCGGATAATAAACCGTCTTACTGCCAAACTTCAAATT
The DNA here is from genome assembly GCA_965223555.1 of Promineifilaceae bacterium (SeqCode). Classification (GTDB taxonomy): domain Bacteria; phylum Chloroflexota; class Anaerolineae; order Promineifilales; family Promineifilaceae; genus CBDCWU01. Next base: position 203,295 of record CBDCWU010000003.1, on the reverse strand, counting down.
CTCTCGTTTTTCAGAGTTCATAAGTCTACCTCGTTCCACAAACTTGGTTGTAATCGTGATGTATCTTATCCTACTGTCACCAGCACTATTCTTCCACATCATCTGAAAAATATGGTTCTGGGTATTCATTCCAATGCTCAAGGCATCTAAACTCGACTTTGACAGGATGCCGCTGTTTCAGATGAAAATCCATGATCATCAGGTATGTTCCCACAGTACGAATAAGAGGTGATTGATATATGCGTGATTCATCAAAATCATACCTTTCGTCTATCATCTGTTTTTTGGAAATGTTATTCTTCCATGGATAAAAGAATACATCCACCTCATAATGTCCGATGATTGCAAAATCACATGAAATCCTTACGATATCAGTTGCTACCGTTTTTGAGCGAGGAACGTCCAAGGAAATGATTTCTTCTATCTCTTTAAGAAGCGGATTTTCAGCTGCACAAGCTAAACCTGCCCAATTGGGATCGCCCTGTTCATCATGTGGCAATAAATCTATAAGATTTTCCTCGATCCACTGCCATAGATCGAACCCATGGAATCCACCACTAATTAACGCTCGCCTAAACGCTTGTGCAGATGCTTCTCCCTCACTATCTATACTGGAAATGAACTCATCCACACTACGTTGAATTTTCAAATGGTTGATTGACACCTTTTGCCTTACATCTTCAACGAGATCGGTATGAAGCTCATTATTATCCCCGTAAAAGTCAGCTGAATTATTTGTAATAAATGTGATGTAGGTACTATCGTCAAGCAGTTCGAGCAATGTAAACCAAATCAGAGTGTCGCGATACCCTTTGTCTCCACTGGCACTAAAGGGTTTTTTACCTTCTAACGAGCGTCTGTAAATAATGTTTTGTGGTATTGAAGGGGTTGGTGCAATAAAACCACTGCTATCCGCGATCACTTGTTCCAAGAGCGACCGATAACGTTTTACAATTAATTTGGAATCAGAATGTTCAGGAATAGCCTCTGAACCATAAATCCTATGGAATGCTGCTACCGATTTTTCAGATGTTTTCCGTTTCGCACGTGCCAATGCACTTTCTGCAAACTGGGAAAAGTACTTGATAGTTTCATCCATTACTACTTCTGGAATGATCAGCGAATGGCCTGCAAAAACATGTGATCTAAGATACTGAAATGATTCACCTTCCATCCAGAAATCTGGATATATTACATTAGTATCAAGTACCAAATAAAATTTATTGTTTATCATCAGGAACCTTATATTGATATTCAATCCAACCTTAACATTCGTTTCAGCTAAAATCCTTACTTTATTGTTACAGATAGATATATGCTGCCCGTGCATGGTGATTAAGAGGTATTTTTGCCACACGGAATAAACGCTTGCACGAGGTCGATGGAGCAAACTATACAATCCAACACAAAAAGGCAGCAACCGCTATTGTTTACGGTACGACTCGGTATTGCTATCGACCTAATAGTTTTGATAGGATTTACTTGGCAAATGATGTAGGCTCTACGCCGAGGCGCGGAGCTTGAAGCGTTGGATTTTGCCAGTGGCGGTTTTGGGTAGTTCTTCGACGAATTCGATCCAGCGCGGCCGTTTGTAGCCCGCCATTTTTTCACGGCAATAGGCGACGAGTTCGGCTTCGAGTTCGGCTGATGGTGTCTGGCCTTTTTGCAGAACCACATAGGCTTTGGGCTTGATGAGGTCGGATTGGTCTGTTTTTTCAACAACGGCACATTCCAGAACGGCCGTATGCCCAATCAACGTACTCTCCACCTCCATCGGCGACACCCAGATGCCGCCCACCTTCATCATGTCATCAGAGCGACCCGCATGGAAATAGTAGCCATCCTCATCTACAAAATATTTATCCCCCGTAAACAGCCATTCGCCGCGGAACGTCCGGCGACTCTTGTCATATTGGTGCAAATAAGACAAGGCCACCGACTCTCCCTTCACCAGCAAATTGCCAATTTCGCCCTGAGGCACGTCATTGCCATCCTCATCCACCAGCTTCAACTCATAGCCAGCGAAGGGCTTGCCACTGCTGCCAGGCCGAATATCACCAGGGCGATTAGAAAGAAAAATATGAAAAGCTTCCGTCGAGCCAATGCCATCAATCGTATCCAGCCCCGTCATCTCCTTCCACTGCTGCCAAATGGGTGCAGGCAAAGCTTCCCCCGCCGACACACACAGCCGCAGCGAGGACAGATCATAGGTCTCTCTAAAATTAGGCACGGCCATCGTCATGGCATAGCCAGTGGGCGCATTGTACAAAATCGTGGGCTTAAAGCGGTCCACAATTTCCAACACATTGGTTGCCACACGTGGCGAACCAGCAAATAGCACCGTGCTAGCCCCCACATACCAGGGGAAAATCAGATTACCCCCATTGCCAAAAGTAAAGAAGAGTTTCGCCCCAGAGAAAGTACGATCCGACTCACGCAAACCCAGCACATTTTTACCCCACAATTCGGCCGTTAGCGGATAATCTTTGTGGGCGTGTAAGATGCCTTTAGGCTGTCCCGTTGTGCCACTGGAATAGTTAAGCGAGCAAAAATCATCACGGTGCGTCGGCGCAGCCATCATATCGGCAGCCTCGTCTGTAATCATGTCCGCGTAGCTCATTTGCCCCTCGCTCAAGATTGAGCCGTCAGCCTCGCCAATCACCACCACATGCTCAACAAATTCCAAATCGAGTGAAGCCAGGGCAGGTACCAGGTCTTGATGCACAATCAGTACTCGGGCACGGCTGTCACGTAAAATGTAGCCATATTCAGCGGGGGTTAGCAAAGTGTTCATACCCACAGCAATAGCCCCGATTTTGACTATACCAAAGAATGAAGCCACCCATTCACCACAGTCAAAAGACAATATGCCCACATACTCACCCATACGCACATCAAATTTGCGTTTGAGAGCATGACCTACCTGGTTGGCTTCATAAGCAACTTCAGCAAAGGTCATATTGCGCTCATTGCTGTACAGGGCCACTTTGTCGGCACGTTCAGCTAAATTGCGTTCCAAAATATCAACAGCATTGTAATAAAGGGGAAGATCAGATGCTTGCATGACTTGCGCTCCTAAAACAGAGAGATTGGTATTTAAAGACCGGAGAGATTAAGCGAACGAACTATCTCTATCTCTGGCCTCTAATCTCCAGTCTCCACCTTACTCTCGCCCGATCACATCACGGGCAATGACGATTCGTTGAATGTGGGAAGTCCCTTCGTAAATTTGTAACCCCTTAATGTCGCGGTAGAAACGCTCGACGGGGTATTGATTGCTGTAACCACGCCCACCATGAATGAGAACGGCTTCGGAAGCAGCACGCACGGCCGTTTCCGTGGCAAACAACTTAGCCATAGAAGTGTGTCGAGTCGTAGGCAATCCCTGCTCCTTGAGCCAAGCCGCTTTATACACCAAAAGACGTGCCGCTTCAATATCAGCCGCCATATCAGCAATCGTGGCCTGAATCTGTTGAAAATCACCAATGCGCTTACCAAATTGGCGGCGTTCACGGGCAAAAGCCACCGAAGCATCGAGACAAGCCTGAGCAATGCCCACCGCACCCGCAGCGACACCTAAACGGCCGTGATCCAGGGCACTCATGGCCACCCTAAAACCATCACCAATCTCGCCCAACAACGCTTCCTTAGGAATCTTCATCTCGTTGAAGGTGATGTGGGCGTGATCCGACGAGCGGTGGCCCAACTCCTGTCCTGGCATCGGCTCACGCTCAAATCCCGGCGTATCTGTAGACACAATAAAGGCACAGATACCCTTGTGCCTCAAACCACGATCAACCGTAGCAAATACCAAAGCCACATCAGCAATGCCACCATTGGTAATCCAATGCTTTTCACCATTGATAATAAAGCCGTCGTCCGTTTCGCTCGCTGTTGTTTCCATACTAGCCGCATCTGAACCAGCATTTGGTTCAGTCAAACAGTAACAACCAATGATTTCCCCAGTCGCTAAACGGGGCAAATGAGCCGCCTTCTGCGCACCTGTTCCCCAATCATTGATACACAACGTCACTAAACTGCCATGCACCGCCAAAAAGCCACGCACTGATGAATCTACCTGCCCCAGCTCTTCTGAGATGAGCGTATAGCTCAGGTAATCCATACCTGAGCCGCCATATTCCGGGGCAATTGTTCCCGCCAAAAAGCCTAATTTCCCCATGTGCTGCACCAAGTGCAGGGGAAATTCGCCACTTTCATCCGTTTCTCGTGCTAGCGGAGCCACAACATCTTGGGCAAACTGTCTCGCCAGCATTTGTATCGTCGTTTGTTCAACTGTCAGTTCAAAGTTCATGATTGGAGATTGGAGAGTAGTGACTAGTGGCTGGAGACTTTGTAGTCTCTAATCTCTAGTCCCTACTCTCTTGAATAACGGCTATACCTTCCAATTCCACCAAATTACCCTCCTGAAAAAAGCTACTAATTTCCAGCAAGGCCATGGTGGGATAGTAAGCACCGAAATATTTTTTGTGTACCTGCCCCAATTCGCGCAATTTGCTGCGGTAGTCGTCACGATCTTTGACAAAGATATTGAGCTTGACGATGTCTTGCATCGTGCCACCTACTTCGGTGACAACGGCTTGAAGATTGTGCAGCACTTGTTCATATTGGGCCACGAGATCGCCTTCGATGATACGGCCGTTTCCATCACTAGCATCCTGACCCGCCAAAAACAGCAAACTGCCGCCTGTTGTCAAGATACCATGATTAAAACCGCGTGATGGGGCCAGTTGAGGGGGATTGATAAGTTGTTTTTTCATTTTAAGAGGAGACTGGAGATTAGAGACTAAAAGTAGTCTAGCCTCCAGTCTCTAGTCTCCAATCTCTATCTTCCAGTAAACTCCGGTTTCGTCTTGCCACGAAAGGCTTCATAAAAAATGCGGTGATCTTCACCCATGAGCAACAGCGCTTGGGCTTGAGCTTCTGACTCGATGGCCGAAACCAAGTCCATGTTCCACTCATTGTTGATCATGCGTTTGGTCATGGAGAGCGCCAGTGTGGGGCCATTGGCCAGCCGTGCCGCCCATTCTTGAGCAGTGGAAAGTAATTGTTCGTGAGGTACTACTTTGTTGACGAGGCCATAGCGATCGGCCGTTTGCGCATCCACCGCATCGCCAAACATCAAAATCTCCATAGCCCGTCCCGTCCCCACAATACGCGGCAGCAAATAAGCCGCACCCATATCCGCACCCGTCAGCCCCACCTTCGTAAACAAAAAAGAAATACGGGCTCTTTCTGAGGCAATACGCAAATCCGAAGCCAAGGCAATGACCGCCCCAGCCCCTGCCGTTGTACCATTCAGGGCCGCAATAATGGGCTTATCCAGCAGCCGCATATTTTGCACTACCGCCCCCGTCATGCGCGTAAACTTGAGATGATCATGCACATCCTGCTCCAACAGCACCCCGATAATGTCTTCCACATCGCCGCCAGAGCAAAAGCCCTTGCCCTGCCCCGTCAGCAGCACCACTTTCACATCATCGTCATAGCGCAGCTCTTCCAACAAATCCCGATACTGGGCATAAACGCGGAAAGTCAGCGCGTTCAACACCTCTGGACGGTTAAAGGTGATGGTGGCCACACCATCAGCCACATCATATAAAAAATCATAATCCATACTATCACCTATTGCTATTGCTCTACATACAACGATTATAGTCCAATTTCAGATTAATTGTATTGTGCAAAAGGATGGTATTGGGTATATTTGGGCAAAGGTGCTCAACATCCAGGCAATCTATTGCCAACAATAGAGGGGGACGTGTCAATTACAGACAACAAAAAGCAGAAGACAATCCTTTATTCAACCATAATTGGCAAGTTTTACATTCACCTCTGTATTGAGCCTTAGATTAGGCGCTAGGAGCATTCCACACATATTCAGGGCAAAACCCTATGACCAAATTTATTGTCAAACAGTTTGAGGCGAATCTCAAAGCAAACATGGAATTGATAACCATCTGTGCCGCCCTGACAGATGAGCAATTGACGGTGGAAGTTGAGGGCATTTTCGGTCAAATCAAACCTCTCCTCGCCCATATCATTCAAGGCGAAGGCAACGCCCTACGCGATCTGTCTGGCGTATCCCCTTGGGCGGATGATATCGATTGGGACAGTCTAAGCTTCGAGCAAATGCTTGAGATGGCACAGCAATCGGGCACAGCCTTGCTCGAGTATGCAACTCATACTGACCCTGACAAGGCAATCCATTTTGAAGATGACGATGAGGTAGCTGATTTCAAAGCATGGGTCCTCATCAACGCGGAAATCCATCATGGGATAGAGCACCGTACCCAAATACACGCGTTGCTGACAAAACTTGGCGTGCCGCACCCCAGGCAAGATGTCTGGAGCTTTGCCGATTCCATTGGGGAATTAAGAATTGCAGAAAAATCAAAACCACCCACTCAAAACACAGACACTAGGTAGACGGCCAACGGCCGTTTCACCGCTACTTCCTCCTTACAGGATAAATATCTCGATCCATGCCCGATAGCAAACCATAGCAAATCCACTTTCGCGTCTCGCCAACTGGGCGCAGCCTGACCCCCCACAAAGCCAAACCACTTATCAGACCCAACAAATTGATGCCGCCAAACACAATTAGGGGGCAAACGAGCATAGGCACACTGATAATCACGGCCGTTTTTCCTGCCTAATCCTCTCTACAATCAAATGTAGCTGTTGCTAGTAAAAGTTTTACTAATAGGTCCTCATAAGAAAGTCCTATAACCAATACCTATGGATTACATTGATATTCTATTTATATCACTTATAATAAAAGTGGGTTTGTTAACCATTTCACAAAAAGGATCAGCCCTATGAAACAACACAGAAAACTACTTCTTATTTGCATTCTGCTATTTCTCCTATTGACAGCCTGTGGGCAAAGTGAGCCTCAATTTACACCTGCAGTGCCTGCAGAAACGCCGGCCGAAATTGCCGAGGTTACTGAAGCAGCCGCTACCACAACATCATTACCCCCTACAGAAACAGCACTACCACCAACCTTAACGGCCGTTCCCCCCACCGATACACCCACAAAAGTGCCCACAGAGATACCCACCTCGGAACCTGTCGCTAGCAACTGCCTCACCTGCCACAGCGATCAGCAGATGCTAACCGACGTTGCCGCTCCTGTCCCAGAGCTAGAGGAATCAGAGTCTTCTGGCGTGGGTTGAGGCGGATCTGTGGCTCCGTTGGAGCCATGGCAAAAAGTTCTCGTCAGCGCCGCCGCCTTTACCGAAACCGACCACGGTGCTGTTGCCTGTATCGACTGTCACAACGGCATTGATTCACCCAATAAAGAAGAAGCACACACCCAAATGGTATCTCGACCCAGCGAAGGCAATGCGCCCGCTTGCGCCGACTGCCACGAAGAGCAAACCATACTCGCCACCAACAGCCTCCATGCGAATCAAGAAGGATACTGGACTGTGCTAGAAGCACGCGGCATTGACCGCGATCATCCCCCAGTACAAGAAATGTTTGGCAACCACTGCGCCAGTTGTCATACAAGCTGTGGTGATTGTCACGTCAGCCAACCAGCCAGCGTCGGCGGTGGTCTGCTCGATGGCCATCTATTTACCAGCAACCCACCCATGACCCGCACCTGCACCGCCTGCCATGGCAGCCGTGTCGGCAATGAATACATGGGCAAAAACGAAGGCGTTCTGGCTGATGTTCATTTCCGCACAGGGCGTATGGTTTGCATAGATTGTCACGGCAGTGAAGAAGTACATGGCACACCCGTTGTTACCGGTGACGACGTTGAATCAGCCCACCGCTATGCTGGCGAACAAGGCCCTGAGTGTGAATCATGTCATGAAACCTATGGCACCTCGGCTGATGACATCCGTGAACATAGAATGCACGGCAACGTACTCTCCTGCCAGGTATGTCACTCAACCACCTATATCAACTGTGATAGCTGCCATGTAGAACAGAGTGAAGCAACGGGCAATCCCTTCTTCACCACAGATGATGCCTACTTCACATTTCTCATTGGCAAAAACTATGAGCTGAACTACGAACGGCCGTATGAATACGTCCTCGTCCGCCATGTACCAGTCGACACAGACAGTTTCGCCTACTATGGCGACAACCTACTACCCGATTTTGATAACCAACCCACATGGCGCTATACCACGCCCCATAATATCCAGCGGCTTACCCCGCAAACCGAAAGTTGCAACAACTGCCACGGGAACTCCGACATCTTCTTGACGGCCAACAAAGTCGCGCCAGAAGAACTGACGGCCAATCAGCCAGTCATCGTCGATGAGATTCCCGAACCACAAGACGATTAGCCCCCAAGGCTATACTTTAAGGAGAACAAGATGAAGCATACATTGAAATACTTATTACTCTTGCTGCTAGCTATTGGCTTACTAACAGCCTGCAGCAACAATACAACACCAGAAACAACGGCCGATACAGAACCCATTGCAGACACAAGCGATACAAATGACGAAACCGTTGTCACTGAAGATGTTGTGGTAGAAGAACCGACAGTCCCTCCCACAACAGAGCCAACGGCCGTACCAGAACCTGAACCCACCGCCATACCAGAACCACTTATAGTCTCAGAAATGGAGTGGGATTCAGCCTTTGCCGATTTTCTCGGCCGCATGACCGCCTACAATACCATTTCTCTAGAAGATACAAATGTCGCCTTACTAGAATCATCACCGCCATTCCTCCTCGATGTACGTAACATCGCTGAGGCAGAAGAAAACGGCCATATTGAGGGCGCTGTACTCATACCCTTACGTGAATTAGGCCAAAACCTAGACCAGCTACCCGATTTTAACACTCCGCTTATCGCCTACTGCGGCAGCGGCTGGCGAGCCACCATCGCCATGACTGCCCTAGAAGCGCTGGGCTGGAACGATGTTAAGGTCATGAAGGGTGGCAGCTTTGGCGGCTGGGTAGAAGCTGGTTACCCTGTTGCCACTGGCGCACCGCCCGCCGGTGCCGTACTGGATATCGCCCAGCCAGAGCCTACTATGGTGGCCGAAGTCGACACCATGCTGTCAAGCATTCCCGAAGGATGGGGCAGCATTACCAATGAAGCACTCAACACCGAACTGATTGAAAACCCCGATTTGATCCTAATCGACGTGCGCCGTGTGGCCGAAGTGGATGAAAAAGGTCAAATCGATGCCTCCAACAGACAGTCCAACGTTCCCATTGAAACATTTATTGCCATGAAAGATTTGTGGCCTGCTGACAAGGATGCACCCATCGTCGTTTATTGTGGCAGCGGACACCGTTCTACCATAGGCATGACCATCCTACGTAGTTACGGCTACACAAATGTTCGCAGTCTCAAAGGTGGGTTCGGTCAATGGGTGGCCAATGGCTTCCCCACAGTGGGTGGTGCAGTCGTGATGGACGATAACTTCAATCGTCTACTCAGCAGTATGGTCAAATACAACACCACCAGCCTAGAAGACACAAACTTAGCCTTAGGCCAAGACGCACCACCGTTTCTACTCGATGTTCGCAATTTGGCCGAAACCGAAGAAAAAGGCCACATCGAAGGAGCCGTGCTAATTCCTCTGCGCGATTTAGGGCAGCATCTCGATCAGCTTCCTAGCTTTGACACACCCATTATCGCCTACTGTGGCAGCAGCTGGCGGGCCACCGTCGCCATGACAGCCCTAGAAGCGCTGGGCTGGGAGAATGTGACCGTACTCAAAGATGGCAGCTTTGGCGGTTGGGTCGAAGCTGGCTATTCGGTTACCGAAGGTGCGCCAATCGCAGGTGAACTGCTCAATGCGGCCACACCGGATACTGCCCTGGTGACACAGATTGATGCCGCTTTGAGTGCCATTCCCGAAGGTTGGGGTGTCATCACAGCCGAATCCCTTAATACTGAACTTATCGAAAACCCAGACATCACCCTGATTGACGTCCGTACCTCTGCTGAAGTCGCCGAAAAAGGCCATATTAACGCACCAGACAACGCACAAATGAACATTCCCCTCGAGGAGTTCGTTGCTCGCAAAGGCGAATGGCCAGCAGACAAAGATACAGCTATTGTCATTTACTGTGGTAGCGGCCACCGCTCGACAATGGCCACAACCATTCTCTGGGCTTATGGCTACACCAATGTACGCAGCCTCAAAGGTGGTTATGGTAGCTGGGCGGGAGCTGGCTTCCCCGTCACCCAGGATGTTACCCTCGATGTCGTATACGACGACTTCTTGGCCAATATGCAAGCCTATAACACGATAAACCTGGAAGATACAGCCGCAGCCTTACTCGAAGACCCACCACCCTTCCTATTAGACGTGCGCGAAGTAGCTGAGGTAGAGGAAAAAGGCCATATTGATAGTGCCATACTCATACCATTACGCGAGTTGGGCAAAAATATCAACCAGCTGCCAAGTTTTGACACACCCATCATTGCTTATTGTGGTAGCGGCTGGCGAGCCACCATTGCTATGACAGCTTTACAAGCCATGGGCTGGACGGATGTTAAAGTCATGAAAGGGGGCAGCTTCAATGGCTGGGTGGAAGCAGGTTATCCAGTCAGCGATGGGCTACCTCCAGATGGATTTGTGCTTGATGTCGCCCAACCGGAACCAGGCATCATGGCTAAGATCGATACGATGCTCACGACAATTCCCGAGGGCTGGGGGGTCATTAAACCGGATTTGCTCAATACAACGCTCATTGAGAACCAAGAGCTGATCCTCATTGACGTACGGCGATCCGAAGAAATTGCCGAGAAGGGTATTATTGCGGCTGATAATATACTCACAATTCCTCTTGAGGAATTTATTATGAACTTGGACCAGTGGCCAACCGACAAAGAGGCAGCTATTGTCACCTATTGTGGCAGTGGCCATCGTTCAACGATAGCCATGACGATGCTATGGTCATATGGCTATACAAACGTCCTCAGTCTCAATGGTGGCTTTACCGCCTGGGCTGAAGCTGGCTATGGTGTAGCAGAATTAGTAACACCATAAATCATGAGTTTCCATAAGAAACTTAGTTCCTCCCCTCAGGTGACACGCATCCTGTGTTACCAGGAAAAAAGCTTCTCTCCTGAAACAAGCTTTTTTCGGTAAGATCAGTTAAAAGCGATAGTCGTCTTAGAAAGACGGCTGTCGTCTTTTCTACAGATATTCAACTACCCCTGGCGTTACGCCAAAATCATGAATCATCCTGGTCAGGCGTCCTCATGTAGAGTGCCCATGGGGACACCATTTTCGTTCAGCGTCAGTCCAAATAGAAATTTCTCATTTTGCACAAACTCCCAAAAGGCTGTCTGGGCGGTCGTGGTGGGTCGGCGGGCATGGATGCCGATATTGATGTCACGCTCAAAATTCACGCCCCGAATAGCTACAACGGCCACACGTCCCTGCACCATCTTGGATACAATCATGCTAGACACAAAACCAACACCAATCCCTTCTTGTACAGCCAGGGCAATCGCTTCAGAGTTCCCCAATGTTAGCAATGATTCCAAACGGTCTACATCTATACCTACTTCTACTAAACCATCAATAACAGTTTGCTGTGTTCCAGATTCTTTTTCACGAAAAATAAAATCTGCATCGTAAAGTTCTTCTGGTTCAATCTCAGTTTGTGCTGCCCAGGGATGATCTAAGGGGACAACCAGTACGATTTGGTCGGTCATAAACTTGGTGAAGTCAATGTGTTGGCAGGGTGCTTGGCCGGTACTAATCAAGGAAAAATGCACCTCGCCATCACACAGCTTTTGCAATGATTCTGCCTGGGATGTTACCTGGCAGGTGGCTCGTACACGCGGGTAGCGGCGATGAAATGCTGCTAGTAAATGGGGTAGGATATATTTGCCAGGTGTGGTGCTGCAACCAACGTAGAGATGGCCGTATATTTCGCCTTGCAGTGATTTGATTGTTTCTTCAATATGCAACGATTTCTCAACCATCTGCCGTGCCAAGGGGACGAGAGCCACGCCGGCATCTGTTAGGGTGGTGTTACGCCCTGAACGCAAAAACAACGGTAAACCAAACTGTTGTTCGAGGGCACGAATATGCTGACTAACTGCGGGCTGGGTCATGTGAAGCGTGCGGGCCGCGCCTGAGAAGCTCAAGGCATCGGCTACTGCCAAGAAGATATTCAACTGATGTGTATCAAGCAATTAACACCTCCAATATATTATTATTACAGTCATTATGCTTGTAGTCTGTCTTGTTCTCAAGTGCTAAATGTCACCTTATTAAGTAGAATATTGTACGCTCCATCCAATGTTTCACCTTGAAAAATAGCTACCATTACGTCAAAATACAAATCGTAAATAAGTTGCACACAGGAAGTAAAACTGATGGCAAGAATCCGTAAACGGCATCGTCACAATAAAGGTGCAAACGCCGAAAAAGTCGCCCAAATCGTACAGTCCCTGGCCAATATACCTACCTACGATCTCCTAACCGCAGAACAAGTCCAACTTGTCCACGACAAGTCCATGCAGATCCTCGAAGAAGGTGGTATCGCTTTCATGTATGAACCTGCCCTGGAGGTTTTTCGCCGACATGGCGTAAAAATTATAGACGATATTGTCTATCTCGACCGCGATATGGTCGTAGAAACCCTCAAAACAGCCCCCTCCACCTTCACCTGGGCTGGCCGCAACCCAGATCGGGACGTGCAAATGGGCGGCAAACATGCTTGCTTCGCCCCCGTCGTTGGGCCCCCTTTCGTTGTAGATTCTGTTCGTGGTCGTCGTCCCAGCACACACAAAGACCTAGAAAACTTCCTCAAGATGACACAGATGACGCCCTATTTGAATTGTGGGGGCGCCGAGATTTGTGTCTCCAGCGACATCCCCATCGAACAGCGCCATTTGGAGCTGATGTATACTCACCTGACCATGGGCGACAAGCCAGTCATGGGTGTATACCACACGGGGTTAACGGCCGTTGACACTATCAACCTCACCAAAATAGCCGTCGGCGAAGAAAACTTCAATCAAAAAGCCTATCTCCACTGTGTCGTCAACGTCAGCAGCCCACGCCGCCTCGACGACCGTATGCTCTCCGTCCTCATCGCCTACGCCGAAAACAACCAAATTGTAGACGTCACCCCCTTCATTTTATCTGGCGCCATGGGACCTGTCTCCATTTTAGGCACAGTAGCCCAACTTAACGCCGAAGCCCTGGCCGGCATCGTCCTGGCCCAACTCGTCAACCCTGGCACACCCTGCATTTACGGCTCCTTTCAAGCCGTCGTCAATCTACAAAGCGGCTCACCTGTTATGGGCGCACCGGAAAGCCAACTAGCCCTCTACATCAGCAGCCAATTAGCACGTCGCTATGGCCTGCCTTTTCGCGGTTCTGGGGCTTATGCCAGCTCCAAAATCAGTGATGCCCAATCCGCTTACGAAAGCGTCATGTCCATCTTCCCCGCTCTACAAGCTCAGCCCAACTTCATCCTGCACGCCGCTGGCTGGCTAGAGAATGGGCTAACGGCCGGTTACGAAAAATTCGTTCTCGACCTAGAACTAGTGGGCATGGCACAGACCTTCCTCAAAGGCGTAAATTGGGCAAACGATCAGTGGGCCATGGATGAAATCATCCACGAAGTTCCCCCTGGCGGTCATCACCTGGGCACGGCCCACACCATGCGTCACATGAAAACCGCCTTCTACCGCGCCGATCTCTTCGACTATGAATCGGCCGAAACCTGGCAAGCCAACGGTGGCCTTGATGCCAGCCAACGCGCCTACCTAAAGGCTCAAGAACTCATAGCTTCTTACCAAAAACCTCCCTCTGATCCTGCTCGTGAAGAAGCCATGCGCGAATACATTGAAAGACGTAAGCCGGAAATCACTCCGGCGATGATTGTTGGGTAAAAGGGATAACAAGATGATAGATGACAAACGGCTAGTGCTTAGTCCAGAGCCAGGGTTTAGCCCCCATTTGGGTGTTTTAGTGTCTACTTTGACTTGGTGTCGCACCAAGACGGTTCAGTGGGTCGAAGGTTTAACCATCTACCAACTGGACTATTTATATGATGAAAAGGCCAACTCTATCGGTGCACTCCTTCTCCATCTTGCTGGCCTCGAAGCTGCTTATCAGGAAGTGACATTTCACGGCCAAAATATCCTGAACAACCCAGAACGGATTAAAAAATGGCGTGTGCCACTGTATTTAGGCGACGAAGCCCGCCGCGAGATTCGAGGCTATCCCATCTCTTATTATCTAGAGGAATTAACGGCTATACGTCAGCAAACGCTAATACAATTTCGGCAATATGATGATGAATGGCTTTGGCACATATCGCCTTATGGCAATGGCGATTACGTCGCCAATAATTATTGGATGTGGTATCACGTTTATGAAGATGAAATCAATCATCGTGGCGAAATTAGCTGGCTGAAATCACGTATTCCGGCTCTGTGAATGAATTCACAGCCTAAAAGAAGAAGTGCGCTAAAGCGTACTAAAGCATCTGAACGTGCTTCAGCACGTTTCTTATACCAGACGCCGGATTCATTCGGTGGCCTTTAGGAGAAAACCTATGAGTGAAAAAGCAAAAGTAGTCATCATAGGCGGTGGCATTGTTGGTATGTCCACCGCCTACCATCTCGCCAAGTTGGGTTGGCGAGATATTGTTCTATTGGAAAAGGGCGATCTGTATAAAAATGATGGCTCCACATCCCATGCCCCTGGAGGTGTGGGTGCAATCAATCATTCCAAACTGATGACTGATTTTGCCCAATACACATCCAAGCTGTACGCTTCGCTGCCCGATTTTGATCAACCGCGCCGTACCCACAATGCTGTGGGTGGCTTTGAATTGGCGCGCACCCAAGAACGCTGGGAGGACATGAAGCGGCTGCACGGAGCGGCTCAATCCTATGGCGTGGAAACCCATCTGCTCACAGCCAAACAGGCACAAGAGATGTGGCCCATTATTAACCCTGATGCCTTTAAGGGTGTGTTGCATATTCCCTCGAGTTGTCTCATTTCTGGCACGGGAGCCTTAGGCTCGCTGGCAGCGGAAACGATGAAGATGGGCGCCTTGACGATTCATACGCAAACGGCCGTTACCGACATCGAAATTAAAAACAATCACGTAACGGCCGTTCTCACCAGCAACCCCGACCTGCCCCGCATCGAATGCGAACATGTCCTCATCGCCACCAACATTTGGGGGCCGATCCTAGGTGACAAACTCAACGTCCCCCTACCCCTCCTAGCCTTCGAGCACCAATACCTCATCTCCGAGCCTATTGACGAACTCAGCCAATTCGACCCCGACAACCGCGACCATGAAGCCGTCTTCCCCCTCATTCGAGACCTAGACGTAACCATGTATTATCGCAACCATTGGAATCGGCTGGGCGTTGGCAGCTATTGGCACAAGCCCATTCCCGTCAATCCCTACAACGTTGGCCGCACCGCCATGCGCGACTTCACCCCCGAGCATTATGTGGAAGCCCGCAAGCTGGCCGACGAGATGATGCCCAGTTACACAGGTAAACAAAACGACACCGCCTTCAACGGCATGTTTGCCTTCTCCGTAGATGGCTATCCCATGATGGGCGAAACCCACATTGACGGTGTGTGGACGTGCGTGGCCTCTTGGATTACGCACGCGGGTGGCGTGGGCAAAACCATGGCCGAGTGGATGGTGACGGGTGAGACGGAGTGGGACATGCGGGCTTGCAATGTTAATCGCTTCCATGATTATCAAGGGACGCGCAGCTTCATCAACCAGATTTGCAACTGCAACTACGCCGAAGTGTACGACATTGTGCATCCGCGCCGCCCCACCACTGTGCCCCGCAATGTGCGCCTATCGCCCTTCCATGTGCGTAATGTGGCGCTCAAAGGGGAGCTGGTTCCTTTTGCGGGGATAGAGTTGCCTAATTGGTATGAGGAAAACGGCCGTCTCTTGGAAAAATACGAAGACGACATCCCCCAGCGATCCCGCTGGGGCGCCATGCACTGGTCACCCATCCAAGCCGCCGAACACCTCGAAGTCCGCGCCAACGCTGGCATGTACGACCTCACCGGCCTCTCCATCATTGAAGCCAAAGGCAAAAACGCCCTGGCCTTTGCCAACTGGCTCTGCACCAACCAAATGGACAGACCCATCGATTCCGTCATCTACACCTGTTGGCTTACCCCCTCCGGCGGCATCAAGCGCGACCTCACTGTAGCCCGTATGGCTGACGATTGCTTCTGGTTCTTCGTCGGCGAAGGCACATTGCCCCAAGATTTAGATTGGGTCAAGCGCGTTCTCAAAGAGAGCCAATGGCGTGACTCAGTCATTGTCACCGACATCTCCAACTACTACACAGCTATTGGCTTGTGGGGACCGAATGCTCGCCACATCATGCAAAAAGTAACCGACGACGACCTTAGCAACGAAGCCTTCCCCTACTATTCGGCGCAATGGATCGAGATCGGCACAGCCCACGTCTACGCCCTGCGCATCTCCTACGTGGGTGAACTCGGCTGGGAACTGCACATTCCTATGGATCAAGCCTTGTCCATATGGGACGCTCTATGGGAAGCTGGCTGCGAATATGGCCTAATTGCGGCTGGCTCTGGCAGCATGGATACGCTACGCATTGAAAAGGGCTACCGCCTCTGGGGCGGTGACATCTACACGGAGTACAACGTCTATGAAGCTGGCTTAGGCTGGACAGCACGACTGAAAAAAGTGGGCGGCTTCGTCGGCCAAGAAGCCACGCGCCAGGCCAAGGAAGTGGGTCTCAAAAAGAAGCTTTGCTGCCTTACAGTGGAAGCCCCTCAGGTGGCTCTCTTCGGCTACGAACCCGTCTACGCGAACGGCAATGCAATTGGACACGTCAAAACTTCCAACTACGGCTACAGCATCGGCAAACAAATTGCCTTTGCTTATTTGCCTGTTGAATATGCTAAACCGGGCACGGAGCTGGAGGTGTCGTATTTTAACCATCGCTATCCCGCAGTCGTCACCGCCGAACCCCTTTTCGACAAAAAACAAGCACGGCTGAAAGCATAGCTACGTTTTTTGGTCGTTGTCTTGGCTTCTGGCCTCGTTTATACTGCAAAGTAGATTGTTGCATTATGTATCATGTCAAAAAGATACCATCCACCAATAGTGAGGATTGATGAGCAACCCGGAAAACAATACATTCGCCAATGTAGACCTGTCACCCAATCCCGAAGCCTTCGTACATTGTCTGAACGACCAATATGCTTCAAACCCGACCCTGATTCAGAACAAACATGTTACGCTTCAATTGATGGAGCTAAATCCTGGCCATTGCGTACTAGATGTCGGCTGCGGAACAGGAATAGATGCTACTTTAATGGCGGAGCAAGTTGCTCCTTATCGGGGCGACTAACGCCGCCAAACATCCAATGCAACTGACCTCACCTCACCTCGTTCGGCGGGCAGGCTAAAGCGGCCGTTATGGCGGCTCTACTCAAGGGAAGCTACCCTTAAGGCCATTGAGCCGGGAACAGAGGTGGAAGTGATGTATCTTGGCAAAAAGTATACGGCCGTTGTAACTTCCGAACCACTCTTCGACAAGGAACAGGCAAGGTTAAAAGCCTAGTTAAAGCAGGCTTTGGGATTCAAGCATGCAATACCCCAGAAAGCCAAGTATGAGCATCAAACCCCAATGTATCATCATCACCGGGCGGCCTGGCTCAGGCAAAACCACACTGGCTAAGAAACTGGGCCAACGGTTGCGACTGCCGGTCATTAGTCGTGATAAGATCAAAGAGGGTTATGTAAACACCTACGGCCTCAAACACGATGAACTCCCACCAGACACAAATGGTGTGGTCTCCAATCTCTTTTTTGAGCTAGTCAATCAATATTTGGCTGGCAATATCTCCATCATCATCGAAGCAGCCTTTCAACACCAAGTTTGGCAGCCAAGGCTGCCCGAGATTCGCAAATTGGGTGCCGTGTTCATCATAGTCTGCACTATTGATGGCACGGAGGCAGCCAAGCGTCATCTGCAACGAGGTCTGAGTGATCCCAGCCGGGAGTTCTATCATGGTGATAGTCCCATTGCCGTTTATAGGGAGACGGGCCTGATTCCAGCCCTCAGCGACTATATCGCGCCCCTGTTCGATGTGCCCACCCTGCCAGTCTTCACAGAACAGGATTACGTGCCTACTATTGACGACATTGTTAAACGCATTCAAGAGCTGGGCCAACCAAAGTCCCAAAAAAGGGGCACTGAGAGACGCAGAGGAGCAAAGATAAATAAAGGGCTAGAAAGATAGCGTGCCCCCAATCAAAAAATCCTATCACCCATTCTCCCATCAGCAAACAGTATGGGCTGCGTTGATATACCTGTGCCTCTTAGCCATACTGGCATCTTCAATCACCTTTTCCCGCGAGCTAATCGGTAACAATATCGACAATTGGATTTTCTATTGGAACGATTGGTGGCTGCGAACAGCCTTAACCCAAGGCCATTCTCCTTTATTCACGGATCGTCTCTTCGCCCCCCATGGTACCAGCCTAATCCTACATTCCTTCTCCTTTTTATCTTCCCTCTTGGCTTGGGTTCCAGCCCAACTGATCGGCCCAATTGCGGCCCATAACCTCATTCTCTTGTTTGGCCTCTGGCTGGGCGGGCTGGGCATGTTTGCCCTGGTCCGAACCAGTTCAAGCGGCTTCGCCGGGGCCTTCATCGCTGGCTTAATTTACACATTTGCCCCCTATCACCTCACTCAAGCCCTGGCCCATGATCATCTGGGGTCAATCCATTGGTGGCCCTGGTTCCTCTTAGCTCTCAGTCTGAATTGGCAAACTGGCAAGCTGCGCTACGCGCTTTGGGCCGGGCTTTTGGCGGCTCTAACTTTGTGGAGCGGGTTACAGCTCGCCCTCATGCTGGTCATGCTCACTGCTTTTTATTGGCTGGTCTCTTGGTATCAGGGTGAATGGGACTGGCATACATGGCCGCATCTGCTTATCACTGGTCTGGTAGCAGCTCTGCTTTGTGCCCCTTACTTGGTGCCATTGTTGGCCCAACGCGAGTCTATGCTAGCTGCTACAGAAATATTCCAAGAAGGTAGTAGCAAGCAAACTGATCTGCTCGCCTACATCGTGCCTCCGGTATATCAGCCATGGTGGGGGCACTGGTTTGCCCGATATTCTGGAGAATTCATCGTCAACCAGGTTTTTATCCCGTTTTTGGGTTTTTCACCTTTGCTCTTGGCCCTATGGGGGGCTATCCGCTCAACACTGGTCCGCATCTGGCTGCTGGGCATGTGTGGCTGGATGCTGCTAGCGCTAGGGAGCTTGCTGCGGGCTGGCGGGCATCTCACACAGTGGCCGCTACCCTTCCACTGGCTAAGTCAGATTTTCCCTTTGTCCACGCTCCGATCACCCGACCGCTTTAATTTGCTTGTCCTCTTTTCGTTGGCCTTCCTGGTGGGCCTTACAATCAATGAATTGATCAAAAGGCGTGTGGCTTTTTGGGCCACGCTACTCAGCCTAATGGTTATGGCTGAGTTCTTGATATGGCCCCTACCCGCCTGGCAACCACCTTCAGGCTCGCCTATTTTGGAAACATTGGCCCAAGGGAGTTCAGATGAAGCGATTTTTGATTATCCAGCTGGTTACGACAATTCTAAATTTTGGCTTTATTATCAAACGATTCATAAACGGCCGATCGTCGAAGGCCATGTGTCCCGTTTCAATGCCCATACGTATCGTTTCTTCGCCTTCTCACCTTTAGCCCAAGCCCTATATCCGCCCGAAGAATTAGCATCTATTGGCATATCTGCTCCCGGGCAAGCAATTAGCCCACCTACTACTGACACCTTTCTGGAACAGGGCATACGCTATATCATGCACCACCGGGAATATTCAGATGAACAGGAAGCTGCACACCTGTACAATATCTTGCCTTATGCTCCCATCTACAAAGATGATGTGATCGAACTTTTTGATCTCACCAACCCTGAGCCGTTCTCTATCGAACCAGCCCAAGGAGTTCAAGAAGCTCAATTTGTCTTTGGCGATGTGGTGGCCTTGCAAAGCGCGAGTTGGCAGCGGGTGAGCAGTGAACTGAGGCTGCAATTAACTTGGACGGCCGTTACCCCACCAACAGAATCCTTCAAAGTCTTTGTGCATTTGCTCAATGCCCAGGGCATCTTAGTCCGCCAATATGATGCTGTCCCCTGCCGCTGGCAATGCCCTACCGAGACTTGGCAGTCTGGGGCAGAAATTCTTGACGAGACAGCCTTAGAGTTATATGGGTTGCCAGCAGGCGAATACCGGATATTGATAGGCCTATACCATGCAGAAAGCGGCGAACGTCTATTGGCAGAAGACAACAGCACATTTTTCGCCCTCCCTGGCATCAAGGTAGTAAAGTGAGGCAGAAAATGAGCCAAACTGCGATGGTTGGGCTGAACTGGGCAGCGCGGACCGGGATAATGCCAGCCTGTTGCCTTATATCAAGAACAGGTATGATAATGATTGCTGAAAAAGCAGCAGATTTGATAAGATTAGGATCATGATTGAAACCCTGCGCAACTTCCTAGTAACCTATTTTGGCCTTGGTCCCGAAACTCAAGACAAACTATTTAGCACCTTCCTCATCATTATCGTCTTGTGGATTTTGCGGCTGTTGCTCAACCGCTTTCTCCACCGCCGCTTCCATGATGACCCCCGGATGCTCTACAGTTCGCGCAAGGCCAATGAGTATGTCATTGCCGTAGTAGGCGTATTTTTGATCGGCCGTTTATGGCTCGAAGGCATCCAATCATTAGCCACCTATGTCGGGTTGCTCTCAGCCGGACTAGCCATTGCCCTACAAGATTTGATCATCAATTTGGCAGGATGGCTGTTCATTTTGTGGCAACGGCCGTTTGCCCAAGGCGATCGCATCGAACTAGGTGACATCGCCGGTGATGTCATCAACCTGGGCATTTTCAACTTCAACCTTCTCGAAATCGGCAACCTCATAGATGCCGAACAAAGTACCGGCCGCATTGTCCACGTCCCCAATGGGTTCGTATTCAAGCATTCACTTGTCAACTACAGCCAAGGCATCCCCTACATCTGGCACGAAATCCCCATCCTCATCACCTTCGAGAGCGACTGGGAAAAAGCCAAGACCCTCCTAACCGACATCATCAACATCCACGCCCCCACCGTTGATCGCGCCGCGCTCAAGCAATCCCAACGAGCCAAACGCTTCGTGGTCAACTACAGAAACCTCACCCCCACCGTCTATACCAGAGTAGTCGAAAGCGGCGTCCTACTCACCATTCGCTACCTCATCCAACCTCGCCGACGACGCGGCAGCGAACAAGCCATTTGGGAAGCCGTCCTCAGAGCCTTCGGCCCCCACTGGGACATAGACTTTGCCTATCCCACCCAACGAGAATATCTACACTTCCGCGAAGGAAAAAAGCCGCCCGGCAGCCGCGCCACTCAAGACGCCCGTACCCAGACTGGCGCCTTCCCTCGCCCTACCATCAGCCCCGCCCCAGACGAGGATGATGATGACTAAAAACTAATGACAACAATCCGTCTCAATCCTGCCCAACAAGCTATGCTCAACGGCGATCTCGGCCTTGCCAAACAGATGGGAATGCGCCTTCTCCTTGACTTGGCTGCTACAGCCGATGCCATCAATCTCGTCCCCATCCAATCGGCCCACCTCTCAGGTGTGTCACCCCTCACAGGCGGTCTCGGCTTACGCCAATTCCTGGCTCGCCTCGCCGACGACCCCGACGCTCGCGTCGCCGTCCCCACCACCCTTAACGCTGCTGGCTGCGACGAAGAGCAGTTCGCCGCCATGCGTATTACCGCCCCCAACTTCTTGCAACACAATCACGAAATCGTGCAAGCTTACGCCCGATTAGGTGTACAGCCAACCCAATCCTGCGTGCCCTATGAATGGGAAGAGGTCATCAAAACCGGTGTGGCCGCTTGGGCAGAATCCAACGCCATCTGTTTCGGCAACTCCTACTGTGACCTGCACACCAATCGGGAATCTGGCCTCTCTGCCTTGGCTTCTGCTCTCACTGGCTACGCCCCTTACTATGGCCTGCTAGACGAAGCCCACCGCCACCCCAATCTCGCCGTCACCGTCACAACGCCGCTCAACGATCCCACTGACTTCTCCATTTTGGGCGATTGGATCGGCAAACAGCGGCAACCAAACTGGCAACTACCCTACGGGCCCATCCCCCTCATCAAAGGACTACCCACCGACCTAAATCATGAACAGAAAAAGGCTCTCACCGCCGCCGCTGCCAACTATGGCTGCCCTCTTCTCTACCTGGAAGGTCTTGGCCCTATCCCCCATCCCAACTTCCAGGCAGAACTTTTTTTTGATGAGGCGGCTTTGCAAGCTCGCTATGCTGATCTACAACCCCATACTCCTATATCTCTCATAACTATCGGCTGCCCTCAGGCCAGCATTGGCGAGCTTCGGGCTGTGGCCCTCTTGCTCAAGGGTAAGCAACTAGCTGATGACGCCCCTCCCCTGTGGGTCTTCACCTCAGCCACTAGCAAAGCCATCGCTGAGAAAACAGGCTTAGCTGACATCATCCGTGACAGTGGTGCTATGCTCCTGCAAAACACCTGCCCTGAAGTGGTTCCCTATGACCAAAGCTGGGTTAAACATATCCTGACTAACTCTATGAAAGCCGAGCATTACATCAAGTCCGGCCTAAATGGGATTCCCACGTCGGTGATGCAGTTGGCGGACTGTGTGGCAGTTGCTTTAGGAGAATGGAGCCTAGAGACTGGAGATTGGGGACTTGTCCTGGGCGAAGCCGAAGGAATGGAGATGGCGGGGAAGCAGACCAAAGGGCAAAGCTCGCCTGTCCTGCCCCCCGCCCCCCGCACCACACCTCACACGCCACGCCCCCCGCTCTTCACAGGCCAAGGGCTGCCATCGCAGGGCGATTTTACCGTCACGGGCGAGGCTTTTGTCACTGATATGCCCATTACGCTGCTAGGCTTTGTTAATCGGGAGACAGGCGTGATTGAAGAACCGGGTCATCCGGCTAATGGGCAAAGTATGGCGGGCAAGATTGCCATCTTCCCCAAAGGCAGCGGCTCATCAGTGGCCCCTTATGTGCTGCTGGAACTATATTATCGTGGTATGGCTCCGTTGGCTATTGTGAACACGGCCGTTGACCAACAAACCGCCCCCGCCTGCTCTCTGGAAGCCATTCCCTATGCCTATGGCTTTGATGGTGATGTGGTAGGCAACATTGTGCATGGGACACAGGTAGAACTAAAGCGAGCGAGCGATGTGGTAATAATTCGGATGCTGTAAAGCACATCTACCGCTATTTTGACGCAAGATTTGCAGGGGGCGGAGCCTTGTGTCTCATCTTATAGGTTCGGCATTTTGGTCAGATTTATTAGCCAGCTAACGCCCAAAACGCCAAACTAATGGGCAAATAGATCAGCAAAGCTGCCATAGCTACAACATATAGGCTATAACCAGATGGGATAGCTGAACTAAGACTGAAGAGAATGGCGGCAGCAATGGCTAGAATACCCAGGCTAGGGCTTAATAAAGCCGTGTGCTGAATGACAACAATGAGACCAATTTGCCCGAGGCCAAAGATAATAGAGCCAGCCACAAAGGTCCCAGTGACCCAGGTCGGGCTACCGTCAAAAAAGGCACGAGCGGGATAGCCCGCTTGGCGCACAGCCAGCGGGCCAATTCCATCAGCTCCCATACCGACGACTAAAAGTCCCGCTCCCACGGCCATTAGCAGTACAGTAGGCACCGCCCAGCTGAAGGCTTCTTCTGCATGAAGGTAAACAGCCAGACAACAAGCTGCTAATATAGCCCAGATGAAAGCCACACCGCAGAGAAGATGGCCCCAAAACCAGCGGCGACTCTTTTCTATCGCTTGTTGAGCTAGTTGATGATCTGCATAGTTAGGGACAATAGGAATGAGAAGAATACCGAGGCTGAGGAGGAGAGGAAAAAGGAAGATAACGAAGGCAAACAGTCGATAAAGAGGCATAAGTCGCATTTCTCCTAGTTCGATTTTTAAGGTTCTTTGCCGCTGGGCTGCTGTACAGCAACGGCTCTGCCGGAAGCAGTAACACGAAATTCCCAAAAGCCGCGCCTTTGTGGCTCAGTCAGGGGAATGCCGACTTCGCCTTGTTGGATCATGTGGCAAGGGAAGCCAAGCTGACGAATGGCTTGTTGTAAAGCGGAAGCATGACCCGTGCCGCCATAGCTGACCCGGTCAAGCAATATGACGCTGCTTTGGATGCCTTGCTGGGCTAGGGGCAGCAAGTTGGGCAACCAGCTGGCCGCGAGATTGGGGGTAATGAGAACGGCCGTTGTCCCTCGTTGCGCCACCCGCCCGACATCCTGCAAAGCCAAACCGACATCTATGATGCCATCAGCTTTGGCCAGAGCCAAGGCCCGCAAAAGCTGCCACTGCTGCCCACGCCCCCGGGCTGGGGGCACAACCTGGGGCTGCTGCCCATAGGCGGCTAAACCGACAGCCCGATTTTGGTTCAAAGCACGGGCAGAGAGGGAGGCAGCCAGCAAAACAGCCTGTTCTTCTGTGCCCTCAGCCCCGTGGCCAAGCTGCACGGCCGTTTGCAAATCTAACAACAGCCACACATCCCCAGCCGCGTCCTGATCAAATTGGCGCACATAGAGCTGACCACGATGGGCCGAAATGGGCCAATGTATCCATTTGTGAGGGTCTTGGGGCTGGTAGGGGCGCACGGAGGCGGCATTGAGCGTGGCTTGCCAAGCACGGTGACGCACGCGCTGCTGACCACTGCTTTCGCCGGAGGGCAATGATATGGGCAAACGGCCGTGTATAGGCGGGTGGATGATAATCTCATTGGCGATAGGGTATTCTTGAATGAGATGGAAAATGCCAAAGGGGTCACTAGTATGAAGCTGCCAAGGGCCAAGATGGAATTGACCACGCTGCTGACAAACGGCCGTTTCTCGCCACCGATCCACCTGCCCTCCCCCCACACTGCGCACCACTGATGCCTGATACCCCGGCACATTAGCCTGATCCACCACTTGCACCCACAAGGCAGGCACAGAACTATTGTTCGCCAACTCAAACAGTTCCTCTAGCTGATCGCCCACAGCCACCCAGCCAAAGCGCAAGCGACGTTGAGCTGTTAGCCCCTTAGCTAAAGCCCGTACCCACCAGTAGGCCACGAGAAATAAGCCTCCCAGCCCAACCAGAAGGGTATTCCAGATGCGATTGGGCAAGAAAACGGCCGCGCCCAAAAGCATCGCCAGCCAAAGTATGGGCAAGTGCAAGCGCAGTTCAATACGTGAGGACATAGATAGATTGTCCCATAAGTGCTAACCACTCTCAAAAAGACGAACATTAGCCTTTCTCGTTGTGTGCCTTTGTGGTTTAGGGCTGTCCCGGTTTATAATTTGGACAGGGGACAGTATGATACCTCCCCTATACACATCATGTCTGACCGTATCCGCACCATTGCCGCTTATGTCCCCCGCCGCTTGGCCCGACAACTGTTAACGGCCGTTACCCCACTCACCACCAGCGATAGCGAAACTTTGCTAGCGGCTGTCCTCTTTGCCGATCTCTCTGGCTTCACTTCTCTGACCGAATTACTGGCCCAAACAGGTAGCGAAGGTTTGGAGGAGCTAACCAGGCTACTAAATGAATCCTTTAGCCAGATTATCGGCTGTATAGAGGCTGAAGGTGGGGATGTGGTGCAGTTTAGCGGCGATGCCATCACGGCCGTATTTGCAGCCGATCACGAACCGTTATCTATAGCTACCCGTCGCGCCTATCAGGCAGGCGAAGCCGTGCAGCAGACAATGCAGGCTATCGGCAGCTTGGTCACCAGAGCAGGCGCAGTCACATTGGGCATCAAAGTAGCAATTGGGGCAGGCGAGGTAACGGCCGTTGCCGCAGGTGGTGTCCACAATCGGTGGCATTATACCGTCACGGGCGATCCATTGCGCCAGATTGCTGAGGCAGAAGCTGCCGCCGAAAGGGGTCAGATCATCCTTAGCCCCGAAGCACAAGCACTCATCATGCCCGAATCAGTTCAACCTGAAGCCTTACGGCCGTTAGATTGGACCTATAACTCAAAAGCGGCTGAGTCCGCCATCCACCTCTTTATCCCCCGTGCTGTTCGTAATTGGCTTACTGAAGGGCTTCAGGATTGGATCGGTGTCTTCCGGCCTATGACAGTCCTCTTCATTGGTATCAAAGGCGTGTCTGATCCTCAACATCTACATGATTTTCTGCGAGACACACAAGCCACAATCTATCGTTATGAAGGCAGCATAAATAAGCTAGCCGTAGACGACAAAGGCACATTCTTACTGGCCATGTTTGGGGCACCTCCCTTTGCTCACGAGGATGATCCCTGGCGGAGCTTGCGCTGCAGTCGAGAGCTACATCACCTGGGCCAGCGGATGGGGCTTGAACTATCGGTGGGCATCACTACTGGCCGCGTCTTCGTCGGCCCTATTGGCGGGGAATCACGACGAGAATACACCGTGATGGGGGATCGCGTAAATGTAGCTGCGCGTTTGATGAGCATGGCCCCTCCTAGTGATATTTACTGCGATTATGATACATATCGATTCACTCACAACCAAGCTCCATTAGAGCCGTTGCCACCAGTTGCCGTCAAGGGTAAAGCAGGCCTTCTACGAGTCTATCGCTTGGCCGATTCGATGCGGACAGCAACTCGGAGCATAGCCCGGCAGCCACTGGTAGGACGACAAAGAGAACTGGCTCAATTGACAGCCTATTTAGACAGTTTACAGCGTGGGGACGGCCGTATTCTTATCATCGAAGGCGAAGCTGGTATTGGCAAATCTAGATTGGTACAAGAACTGCTCTATCTAACAGAAGAACGCGGCCTAACAGGGCTGGTAGGCACGGCCCAAAGCATTGAACAACAAGCTGCCTATCGGGCTTGGCGTGATGTCATCAATGACTATTTTGGACTAGATGAGAGTGATGATCTACCTCAACGCCGTCAGCAAGTGCGGCAACAGGTACTAGACATCGTACCGGATTTAGCCGGGCGATTGCCGCTTCTTAATGATATCTTGAATTTGGGCTTACCAGACACGCCTTTGGCGGCTGCTTTAAGTGGACAAGCTCGGCACAACAGCCTTGTCCTATTTATTTTAGAACTATTGAAGAAATGGGTGAAAGAACGGCCGCTTATTCTAGTAGTGGAAGACGCCCATTGGTGTGATTCACTCTCATGGGACTTGGCGCTACAGATGGCACGAACATTCGCTCTAGAAAAGTACGCCTTTTTCCTGATCTTAGCTATGCGTCCTTTGACGGCACAAACCAAGGAGAAACTGGGCATCTTGCAAACCATCCGCAGCTTGCGGCTGACACGTACTTTGAGCCTGCAATCCTTGCCAGCCCGAGATACGGCCGCTTTAGCAGCTGCCAGCTTAGGGCTGCAAGCCGAACAGCTCCCGATTACCATCATCAACTTGATTCAAGCGCGGGCTTCGGGCAATCCATTTTTTGCCCAAGAAATTATCTATGCCTTACGCGACAATGATATTTTGCGGGTGGTCAATGGCAGCAATCCAGCCCAATGTGAGCTTGTAGGAGACCCTCAAGCAATCGCTCAAAATCTACCAGACACGTTGCATGGTATCGTACTCTCACGCATTGATCGCCTCAAGCCAGAGCAACAATTGACACTGAAAGTCGCCTCTGTCATTGGGCGCAGCTTTGCCTATGTTACCCTACATAGCTTACTGCGAGAACACACACAAATTCAGAGCCAGCTTCTGCAAGCATACCTCCATGATTTGGCCGAACGTGATTTGACCGTGATGGAGTTGCCAGAACCAGATCTGACCTATGTCTTCAAGCATATTATCACGCGTGACGTGGCCTATGAAACACTTTTATTCACACAGCGACGACAGTTGCATCGAGATGTGGCCCTATGGTATGAGCAACAGGAGGAGGATTTGTCACCCTATTATGCTGTGCTTGTTTATCATTGGCATCAGGCTGGAGATGAGGAACGGGAGGGTTATTATGCGCGGCTAGCAGGTCTGCGATCAGCTGCGCAATATGCTAATGAAGAAGCCTTGTCTTATTTCAATCGGGCCTTGCATCTGACACCTACATCTCGCTTACGGGAACGATTCGACTTACTGTTAGCCCGAGAACAGGTAAATTTTTATTATGCAGATCAAGAGATGCGAGCGCACGATCTAGCAACCCTGGCCCAGTTAGCAGAAAAGATAGGCGATAATCAAGCTCGGGCGATAGCAGCCTGGCGGACTTTGAGCCCGCTATGCAGAGCAGATAGGCAATTATGTAATGGCAGCAGCAGCAGCACAGCGAGCAGTAGCATGGGCACAAGCTGCGGGAGATACAATAAGTGAAGGGGAAGCTTATAATCAGTGGGCGTCTGCCCTAGTGCGTCAGGGCTATTATGAAGAAGCTATTGTCTTGCATAATAAAGCATTGCAAATTAATGGAAACGGCCGTGATGAGAGACGTGAAGCCCAAACGCTAGCCAATATCGCCACATTGTACTTTTATTGGGGCAATCTCGAGGAGTTACAAGCTTTTGCTGAACAGGCAATCGCTCTGTTTGAAAAGTATGCAGATCGGCTGGGACAAGCTCGCTGCCTCAATTTACTAGGGCTGGCCTATTATGAGTCGGATCAGTTCACACGGGCTATCCGCCAATATGAGCAAGCATTGGTCACATATACGGACATTGGCGATCGGCGAGGGCAGTCCACAGTGTACTCAAATTTGGGCAATGTATATGCAGATTATGGGGATTATGAGTGGGCAGAAGCCTATTATGAACGGGCCATTAGCATTGATCAACAAACTGGCGATCGAGGTGGGGAAGGCACAAACTTGATCACTCTAGGCATGATCCGTAATGATCTAGGTGAGTATGAGCCAGCCCAAGCAAGTTGCGAAGCAGGTTTGCGCATCATGCAGGAGATTGGTGATCGCTCGAATGAGATATTTGCTCTGATGACCTTGGCAAATATTTTGAGCAATCAAGGTCACTTTGCCCAAGCACTATCTTACTGCCAGGAGGCATGGCAGGTTAATGAAGAATTGGGTGTCCAGGATTTTGAGTTGACGATCCTGATTGAGTGGGGGCGAGCCTTGTTAGAGTTGGAGCAATGGCAGGCAGCGGCAGCAAAGTATGAGAAGTTGCTAGCTGTGTGTGAGGCGACAGGTGAAGTAGCTTTTCGGATTTATAGCTGGGCGGGCTTGGCCCAAATTGCCTGGGTGAACAACCAATCTAATATTGCCCGCGATCTGGCCCAAAAGACCATGATGCATATCACTGATCATAATCCAGAGTTTATTCATGAGTTGTTCCGTGTCTATTTAACCTGCTATTATATTCTAGTAGAAACGGCCGATACTGAAACTGCTAAGAGTGTCATCAGCCAAGCCTATAATCGGCTTCGATCTCGAGCCAACAAGATGGGCGATGAGGATTTGCGCGAACAACTTTTGGCAGAGGTCGCCGTTTATCGAGAAATTACAGATCTGTACCAAAAGGAAATAAAGGAGATGGGAGATTGAGAATTAGCAAACATTTTGTCCTTCTCCATTTGATTTATTATGACACAAACATTCGCATTATTTGGCTCAGCATTGATGTTTTTAGGCGTGGCTGCTGGTGCGTTTGGCGCACATGGGTTAAGCAACTATTTTGCCCAGCACCCTGATTTGAGCGGAACATTTGATACGGCCGTTCGTTATCACATGATCCATGCCCTAGCCCTTTTCATCCCAGCCTGGTGGGCAGATAGATGGCCTAGCACACTCACAAGCTGGTCTGGGTGGCTCTTTTTTATTGGCATTGTCATTTTCTCTGGCAGCTTATATCTATTGGTTTTTACCCAAAAACGCTGGTTAGGGGCCATCACTCCCCTTGGTGGTGTTTCTTTTTTGGCAGGTTGGGCCTGCTTGTTCATAGCCGCCTGGCGCAGCTAATACAGAGGTGTTTATGTTTGGTATTCCCGAAATTTCAGTCCAAGATGTGGCCGCGAAACAAGCCAACGGTGATGATTTTATTTTGCTAGATGTGCGTGAAGCGCGAGAATTAGCTCTAGTAAATTTAGGTGAGAGCATTACGCACGTGCCCTTAAGTGACATCGCTGATCGACGCTTAGATGCTTTGCCAGAAAGTGTGCGGCAGGACACAGACACCGAAATTATTGTCCTTTGTCATCATGGTAACCGCAGTGCTCAGGTCACAGGCTGGTTGCGCCAGCAGGGCTGGACGAATGTGCTGAACATGGCTGGAGGTATTGATGCCTACGCAATACAAATTGATCCTTCTATAGGGCGGTATTGATTGTGAGACTTATCATCTTTTCAGGTTTGCCCGGTACAGGCAAAAGCCGATTGGCAGAAGTAATAGGAAGTGCTTGGTGTATACCTGTTTTTGCCAAAGATTGGTTAGAAGCTACGCTGGTGCTCAGTGGCTTGGGAAAGCATCAGTGCTAGCCGTACGGGCCAGATATGAGCCTTGGACAGACAGCCATTTAGTGGTGGACACGGTGAATTCGATTGACGATAATGTGACAGCCGTTCTCACCTATTTAGACCAAGCCTAATGCTAGTAAAAGAGCCAGAATACAAAACGTCCAACAAAGTATGCAGGACACCATAAAAATCTACGAAGTCGGGCCACGTGATGGGTTACAAAACGAGGCCACGCCCATCAATACTCAGCAAAAGCTGCATCTAATTGACGGACTAGTAGCAGCCGGTTTGCGCCATATTGAGGCCACCAGCTTCGTTCATCCTCAAGCAGTTCCCCAATTAGCCGATGCTGATGCAGTTATGGGCCAAACACTCCAGAAACATAGCGACAAGCCTGCCGAGTTTGTCGGTCTCGTCTTCAATCAGCGCGGCTACGATCGCGCCTTGGCCACAGGTTGTCGTTCGCTGGCTTTTGGTGTGGCCGTCAGCAATACAATGAGTGAACGCAATACACGTATGACGACGCAACAAGCTATTGACATCAGCCGTGATTTAGTAGCACGAGCTAAGCGGGATGGCATTCGCAGTCGTATGTATCTGATCACAGCTTGGGTTTGCCCTTTTGAAGGTCCAGTTAACCCTCTACAAACCATTGCCATTGCTGAGGAGTTATGGGCTATGGGCTTGGATGAACTGGCAGTAGGGGACACCATCGGACAGGCCCATCCTTTAGAAGTCGGACATCTCATGGAGGAGCTAGGTAAGCGGCTAGATATGTCACGTCTGGCGGTACATTTGCATGACACCCAGGCCATAGGTTTGGCCAATGCTACGACGGCTTTACAAGCCGGAGTTCGTATTTTCGACACCAGCGTGGGTGGGTTAGGCGGGTGTCCCTTTGCGCCTGGCGCAGCTGGCAACCTTGCTACAGAAGATTTGGTCTATCTGGCTTACAAGATGGGCCTGGGTACTGGAGTTGATTTTGCCCAATTATGGCAAGTCGTGTATGAGTTAGAAAGGTGGATCGGCCGTCCTATTGGTGGTCGTATCCGGCAGTGGTGGGAAAGTGTCTGCCGCACGGAGCCAGCATTGGCTTTTTCGTAACCCGTCTTGCCAAGGAGAAAATAACAAATAATGATCACTGGCAAACAACTTGTAGAGAATGGCTGGCCGCAAGGCAGAGTCATAGGCTTGGCCCTAACGGCTGCCGCTGGTCTTCACCTGCCCGATGAGGCAGCCCTCATCAAGTTAGAAGAAGTTCGCGCCTATCCTGGCAAATTCCTGGCTGACAGCAATCTAGAGTCATTAGCGCGTGAATGGCTAAATATCACAGCCCAACGCATCATTCCCACTGATGATCTACGCGATCGCCCTGTCCCCATTCACAGTTGGGGCCGCTCGATGATTGACAAAAAGGCGATTGACCAGATTGAGAAAGCAGCCCGTTTACCTATTGCTGTGCAAACGGCCGTGATGCCCGATGCCCACGTCGGCTATGGCTTGCCAATCGGCGGCGTGCTAGCCACCGAAAATGCGGTCATCCCTTATGGCGTAGGCGTAGACATCGCTTGCCGTATGAGAATGAGCATTTGTGCCATCTCCCCACACTACATTGACCAAAAGCGCAAAAAATTTGAGCAAGCTTTGCTTGACCAAACCCGCTTTGGTATGGGTGTGGCCTGGCAGCACAGCCTACGCCCCAATCATCCTGTGATGGACAAGCCGGAATGGGAAGCTATTCTGATGTTGAGGCGACTCAAGAGCAAGGCTTGGTCACAACTGGGCACCTCCGGCAGCGGCAACCATTTTGTCGAGTGGGGCTTGCTAGAAATAGAACAAGATGCCCTTGACCTCAACCTCATGGCTGGCAAATATATCGCTCTCCTCTCCCATTCTGGCTCGCGTGGTCTAGGGGTTAATATTGCTATTCACTACACGAAAGTTGCCCAGCAACAACATCCCAAGTTAGAAAAAGGGTATAAAGAGCTGGCCTGGCTTCACCTGGACAGCGGCAGCGGTGCAGAATATTGGTTGGCGATGAATCTAGCTGGAGAGTATGCCTCCGCCAACCACGCTGTGATTCATGAGCGGGTTTTGGCTGCAGTTGGTCTGGAAGCCACAGCCAGCGTAGAAAACCATCACAACTTTGCCTGGAAAGAACGGTTGGCTGACGGCAGCGAAGTCATCGTCCATCGCAAAGGAGCCACACCAGCGGGGGCTGGTGTGCTGGGGGTCATTCCTGGCTCCATGGGCACTCCTGGTTATGTGGTGCGTGGCTTGGGCAACGTGGATTCGATCAACTCGGCTTCACACGGCGCAGGACGCAAAATGAGCCGCAAGCAGGCGTTTGAGAAGGTGGATGCCAAGCAGTGGCAAAAGCTGCTCAATAATCGCAACATCACTCTGCTGGGCGGCAGCCTGGATGAAGCCCCGCAAGCTTACAAAGATATTGATGAAGTGATGGCGGCGCAGGCAGATTTGGTGGAAGTGGTTGCCACATTCATACCGCGTATTGTGCGTATGGCGGAGGACAAACCGCCCAAGTGGCCAAAAAAGAGACGAGGAAAGAAACGCAGATAAGTTTGATTTAATCAGGCTCAACTATTCTGCTTTTTCTAACAAGATGATGATTTATGCACATGCACAGTCGTAGACTATGAGACAGTTAAGACTACGAGATGGTTAAATCGAAAAATTCTACTTCGCGTTTTTCCAGCATAGGGATGATGGTGTCGAGGATGTAGGTTTGGAAGTAGGGGGTGGCGCGATGGGCATCTATGGCCGTTTGATCCACATACTGCTCATATAACAGCAAAAAATCAGGTTTTTCCTGCGAGCGGCTAATCTGATACAGGACACAACCCAGTTCATGTTCCTTCACCAACTCACCCATCTCCCGCAATTTTTCAATCACAGTTTCAACCATTCCCGGTTTGGTATAATATTTAGCAAGCAATACGATCATTTTTCTCCATTAAGATTGAGAACCTAGCCAATCTCCTAATCTCTACTCTTAAACCCCCCAATCGTCGCCTGCCAGCCCGCATCATCTTCCTCTGGAACGAAAGGGATATAGTAATTAATGCGGTCTATCAAATTATCGGCTTCATACCGTGCTTTCACCAGTTGAGGCAACTCGCCCCATTTGCCCATAATGGCAAAGGTGTCCAGCATTTCATCGCTGAGCAGTCGGGGCATCTCTTCCCAGTCGCCGCGCCGCGCCAGTTGGCTCAACTGCTCACCCACACCCGTCCAACCGTGCAGATCGAGGACGGTGCGATAGGCAGGGGTACTCATGTAGAAGGCGAGTTGGTCTTTGGCCTGTTTTTCATAGGCGGCGGCTGGTTTTTGGCCATCGGTGGGGATAGCGAAGATAGAGATAACGGCCGTAAAATCCCCCCTCTCCCTCCCGCTTTTCGCCAAGCCCTCATTAATATGTGGCCAAGCAAACTCATGCAGATATTTTACTGAATGAAAGGGGTGCAAATGCGCCCCATCACACACCTGCCCTGCTAATCGCAGCATGCCCTTGTTGATAGCCGAAATGTATACAGGCGGGCGTGGCACATCTATTGGGCCGCCACTGAAAAAGGGAGTCATCAAACTTAAGTTGTAAAATTCACCCTCATATTTGAGGCGCGTGCCATTCTGCCAACTGTCCCAAATGGCACGCATGGCTTCCACCGTCTCCCGCATTTTGCGAATGGGTTTATCCCAAGCAATGCCATAACGCCGCTCAATATGGGCTTTGACCTGTGCGCCGAGACCGAGAATGAAACGGCCGTTGCTATATTTGGCTAAATCCCAAGCCATATGGGCTAAAACAGTAGGGCTGCGCGGGAAAGCCACAGCAATATCGGTGCCCAGGGTGATGCGTTGACTGTGTTCAGCCGCCAGGACCAGAGGGAAAAAGGCATTGTTACGCGATTCGGCCGTCCATAAGCCATCAAAGCCCATCTCTTCAATGGTTTGTGTGAGTTGGGGAATTGTTTGTAGTTCATGTTGCAGAAGCCAGGTATCGAGTTTCATGAGATTGGAGATTAGAGATTGGAAACTAATGTTAATCGTAGTCTCCAGTCTCCAAATTATATTTTAACTTGTCCAAAAGTTTTGTGGATCGAATTGGTGCAATATAGCGAGTTCGGTGGTGGTGGGAACGGCCGTTTCTGTCACCTCATCCGCCAGACGTAAATCCCAGCCCGTATTTACCTTTACCTCAGCCACTGCCACGCCAGGATGCACGGAGGCCAGCACCATCTCTTTTGTGTTGGGGTCAAAGCGCAGCACGCCTAATGTAGTGATGACAGTTGATGGGCCACCACGTGGCAAGCCCACACGCTGCCGCCAATTACCACCATCACCATAGCCAGGTGAGGTGATGTAATCGACTTTTTCCACAAACCGACGTTTTTCGTGCTTCATGATGATGATGTGGCGTTGGGCTAAACTCGCCAAATCACAGGCACCGCCACTACCCGGCAGCCGCACAAACTCACCGTCTAAATCCCCCACATAGCTGGTATTCAAATTGCCAAAACGATCTACTTGTGCCCCACCAATAAAGCTGACATCAACCAACCCTTGTTGTAATAAGCCCATGAGATCGGCTGTGTCGGCCAGCCAATTGGCCTGATAAAGGTTAGGCAAGTCTCCCATGGTGAGGATGGGTTCGGGCACGGCCGTTTCCCGCACCACCCCTAACTCATACACTCCCACCGCCTCTGGTGCATGAGTGCTTTTGGCTAGTTGAAAACCGAGCAAAGGCAGCCGCATGCCCACAAAAACAATATCGCCGTTGTTTATTTCGCGGGCAGCGGCGGCCACCATCAGTTGTGCTTGGGTGTAATAAGGAAGGGCCATATTCTTTAGTAACCGTAATCAGCAACGGCCGTTTCCGCCTTCACCTTCACTCTCAATTCTGCCATCTTTTCCTCACCCAACAGAGCCATATAATCGGCACTGCTTTGCACCCCATCTACCCACCGCGCTTGCCATTGAGTGTGGGTGTCAGGTGATTTATTTGTTCCCTGATAGACCAGAAAGGCATCATGATCGCGGTTGTAATAGCCAGGAACGGGGGAGGGATGTGCGCCCCAAGGGGCATGAACGACGGCACTGACTTTGAAGGCGGGGGTAATGATGCGGTTGGGATCGCTGGTAATGATCTCCGTAGGCACAATTTCCTCAGCGGTGATAAGGATGCGCTGGGCGGCCAGACAAGCTTCACGGGTGATGCCCAGATTGCCCCAACAGTGGGCGTTGCCGAACTCGTCGGCGCGTTGCACGTGGATGATGGTCACGTCGGGATTGATGGCGGCAACGGCCGTTAGGCGCTCCCCTGTAAAAGGACAATCCATCTCCCGCAAGCACTCGTTAGTACGATACAAATCGCTGCCCAACGCCGTCCGCACTGGCATAAAGGGCACACCCATAGCCCCCGCCCGTAGCGCCATCGAGACAGTCAAATTGGAGTGATCTTCCATCTCCAACCGCCCACTTTCCACAGCGCGGCGAAAGTGATAGCCGCTACCCGTAATCACATTGCCCACCCAAGCTGCCTGAATCTTGCGCACACAGCCCGCGCCAATCAATTGGTCAAACAAAATATCAGAAATGGGGCCAATCAGCGTCAAGCTTTGCTTGCGCTGGCGCATGATTTCATGTCCGGCAGCGAAGGGGATGAGGGTTTCCTGGGCTGTGCCCAGGGCGATAGAGTCACCGTTTTGGATGAATTGGGAAACGACTTCCGGAAGAAGCAAAAGTTTCGATTGGGGCATAAACTGGGAGTGAGTACAGATTAGCCGGCTTGAGAATAGCTAATCTGTACTTTTTTGATAACTTCTTGGTATCTTGTTGCAACAACTTAGTAGCGCGTAACGGTCATCTGCCTAATCGACCAATGACCATACTTCAATTCGCCCATCTGCCTCAAGCAAAGAGGTCCATTTTTCTTGAAAAGCTGTTCCCTCTGGTGACTCTCTCCAATTAGCCCACCATGTTTCCCATTCAGCTAGATTATTCCACTCTGTTTCTACGACAAGTTTGTTCGAATCTCCGATATAACTCAGATAGATTCGGAATGCCCCCGTGTAATTAGTCTCTTGTAGAATTCGCGTTCTTTCGGCATTTGCAAGGGCAATTGCTTCTTCCATCTTGCCTTCTTTGGCACTAAAAATCCATCTATCCGCTAACATATCCATGTCCTTTATATTTTGACCGTTTCATGACAATACAAAACTCAGTCCCCTGATCAAATCTATAACTTAGTGATGTTTTGTTGTCTGTGTTTAGCTTATAGGCAAATTTCACTCCTTTGCTACTCATCATGCTACAGTAATTTTGGCTATTCTATCCTTGATAAGACGTTTGCTCAAAGTAATCTTTATTGGGGATACCGAAGACTCCACCAATCTCTAATCCCTGTTCTCTAATCTCCCCACACCTGTTCTGCCACCCTCACTATCAGGTCTAACTTGCGTTTTTCATCATCTTCTGTAAGAGGGTTACCAGCCACGGTGCTGGCGAAGCCGCATTGAGGGCTGATACCTACCTGGTTTAGGTCGATGTATTGGCCTGCTTCGTCCAAACGGCGGCGTAGAGCATCGGCCGTTTCCAATTCGGGCGTTTTGCTACTGACCAAACCCAAGACGACGGCCTTGTAAGACGGGACATGTTGCAAAGGGATAAAATCACCAGCACGGTGTGTGTCATATTCCAGGAAGTAGACATCCACGTCAACTTCATTAAACAGTCGCTCGGCAATAAAATCGTAGCCGCCTTCCGCCAGCCAACGGGCCTTGAAATTGCCGCGGCAGAGGTGCATGGCTAGAGTCATATGGGACGGCCGTTTCCCCACCGCCTCATTCAACAAAGCCACATAATCATCTATCAATTGCGCGGGATCATCACCCGCCGCTTGCACCGTTTCCCGCACATGGGGATCACACAGCATGGCCAGCGGCACTTCGTCAATTTGCAAATAGGTGGCACCCCGTTCTACTAAATCAGCAATTTCAGCCTGGTACACTTGCACCAAATCAGCAAAATAGGCGGCACGGCTCTCATACACACCTGGTTCGATGGCTTGGCGACCCCGCCAGAAGTGCATCGTAGGTGGCGAGGGCAAAGTCAGTTTAGGCGTTTGGCTGGTGGTGGCTTGCAGAAAGTCGAATTCGTGGCCAGATATGGAGTGGGTGCGTTGGATACGGCCGTTGACGTGCGGTGCCAAGAATGCTTGTTCATGCTCATGCTCATCCCGAAAAACGTATACGGCTGGTTTCACAGTAAGCCCTTCAACATTATCTACAAAGTGTGACCAATACGAGGCCCGCCGAAATTCCCCATCCGTAATGGAGCGCAAGCCCGCATTCTCTTGCAACCTGACCACATGATGAATGGCTTCATCCTGGATGTGGTGGTATTCCTCAAGCGGAATTTTCCCTTCATTTAATTGGCGGAAACCAGTACGGATAGCTGACGGCCGTAATAAACTTCCCACATGATCGGCGCGAAATAACGGCCGGCCTTTTTGTCTATCCATAATTCACCTTGGCCAAAAATTTTACTCTTATCCTTCTTCAATTATCCATAGTATTCCGTTTGCCTCAAACCAGCATCTTTATTCAATTATTTCCCCATCCTGGTTAACCTTTGGGAAATTCCCGCTTCATCCGTCTTGATTAACCATGTATCGTAGTTTTGTGCGCCAAAACTTTTGGTGTAACCAGTAACAATATACCCGCCATCAGTAGTTTGGCGAACTGCATGTCCTACATCGTCCGGTTCCTCTCCAAGCACCTGTGTCCAAACGAGCTCTCCAGTGCTGTTTGTTTTGACCAAATATAG
Source organism: Promineifilaceae bacterium (SeqCode) (assembly GCA_965223555.1). Classification (GTDB taxonomy): domain Bacteria; phylum Chloroflexota; class Anaerolineae; order Promineifilales; family Promineifilaceae; genus CBDCWU01. The sequence continues at coordinate 164,983 of CBDCWU010000003.1, read as the reverse complement.
ATCGCGTTGGCTATTAGCTCTTCGTCGTGCCTATCAGCACAAATCCGCCATCGCTGCTTTGGTCAATGGAGAACAGTCGATCTTCTTTCAGGCCTCCATAAGTCTGGCTCCATATTTCCTCACCTTCGGCATTCACTTTGACGAGATAGCCATCTTTGTCTCCTGCACCAAAGCTATCGGTTTGACCAGCCAGAACATAGCCTCCATCAGTTGTTGCTGCCATGGCCCAGCCATATTCACTTTGGGGACCGCCAAACGTGCGTTCCCACAACATATTGCCATCAGCATCTATGCGGACAAGATAGATGTCCATTTCTCCTGCGCCAAAACTATTGGTGAAACCGATGATTAAGAATCCACTATCTTCGGTCTCCACAATAATATGAGAAAATTCTGTTTTCATCAGGTGGATAGCATCGGCACCACAGCCGTTCGGAAGGTTATCTCGGCGCAAGGTAAGCCGCCATCAAGAAGAGCTTACCCTAGTTTCATCGTATCTACTGCGCGTTCAATGGCTATGGGCAAATCTTCATCTAGAACTGCTATTAGATCACTCGATGCAAGATTTCGGCCATCTCGTCATCAGTCAGCTTGATGGGGTTGCCCCGCATACTGCTAGCTTTTGCCGACTTTTCGATCAGGGCCGGGAAGTCGGCTTTGGTCAGACCGTAGGCGCTTAACGGCGGAATCTGCAAATCCCGGCACAATTCTTGAACCCAGACCACGCCGTCAGCGGCAACAGCTTTGTGGCTCCCGGTCAGAATTTGGGCCACTTCATCATAGCGTTGCCGGGCCTGGGTGTCCGCGGCTCGTTCCTGCAGAGCCCGCACATTAACGGCCATCACGTGGGGCAACAGCGCCGCGCAGGTTGCGCCGTGCGGCGCTGTAGGAAACATCCCCCCCAAAGGACCGGCAAAACCATGCACTGCGCCCAATGCGGCATTGGCCAGAGCCAGCCCGCCCAACAGACTGGTCAGGGCCATATCTGCGCGAGCGTCCAGGTCATTGCCGCCCTGCGCATAAGCTCGGCGTAGCGAGCGGGCCGCCCGGCCCAGGCCCTCCCGGCAAATAGCGTCGGTCAGCGGATTGGCTTTGTGAGAGACATAGGGTTCCAGCACCTGGGTCAACGCATCCAAGCCGGTACTGGCGGTGAGCCGGGGCGGCAGATCGTAGGTCAATTCGGGATCAACTAGAGCCAGCCGAGGCAACAGAAATGGGCTGCGCAAGCTCACTTTAACCCGGTGTTCGGGCGAGCCGAGGACAGCATTGCGGGTGACCTCTGCGCCGGTACCGGCGGTGGTAGGAATGGCAATGTAAGGTGCGGCCGGCTGAGTGATGGATTTACCCGCGCCGATCACTTCCAGATAGTCGAGTGGTTGGCCGCCGTTGGTCAGCAGGGCAGCGATGGCTTTACCGGTGTCAATGGCACTGCCACCGCCAAAGCCAATAATCAGATCGCATTCTTTGGCCCGGGCCTGCAAAATACCGGCCTGGATTGTGTCGATGGTAGGTTCTCCAGTCACTGTGAAGGGGATTGCATCGAGACCACAATCAGTCAATTGCTCCAGAATAGGTTTGGTCTGCTCTAGGGCAAGACCCGTAGTCACCAGGGCCCGGTGCCCCAGTTTCGCCGCCAGAGACCCCACTTTGGACAGAGTCCCCGACCCAAAAATGATACGGGTAGAGGTGGCAAATTCAAAGTTCATCATAGCAAAGTTCTCCTTGGGTGTTCAAAGGCTATGGCTGAAACAATGCCAATTTCACCCAGTTTTTGTAGAATCTCGTTCACTTTTTATCTCCATCGGTAACCGTTGCCATGGTCAAGGAGCGAGTCGGATTCTGCACCAGCAAATCCTCAATTGTGAACTCATCTAACCCTTTGCTTCGTAGCCAGGGGATAAACCGCCACAGGATATAGGTTAATCCGGGGCCGCCCCCTGTGCCGTAGCTGGGCCGATACGACTTACGGGCGTAATCTCCGCCTAAGACAATTTGTTGGCCGTGCCCTTTGGCTACCAGACGCAAGATGAAGTCAATCCGCTTGGAATCGGGGTCATATTTGGTTTTGCCAATGTGATCGTAGCCCAGGAAAATGCCCGTCTGAGCCAATTTTAGATGATAATCCCAATCCAGATTGCGGTCAAGATGCCCGATTGTAATATGACCGGGATTCACTCCCAATGATGTAAACAACTCAACCTGTTCCAGGCCCATTGTCCCCGCCTGGGTGTGTGTTGAAATGGGTGCGCCAGTAGCCAGATGGGCCTGGGCAGCGGCTCGAATCACCTTATCCTCGGTCGGGGTAATCTGATTTTCACTGGTACCGGCTTTGATAACCCCGGCCCGGATACCGGTCTGGTCAACGCCTACTTCAACCTCACGGATAATGAGGTCGGTCATCTCTTGCACCGACATACTCCGAATTATTTCATTAAACATGCGTTCTTTCTGGAAGCCGGTGGCGGCAATGATATGCACTCCCGTCTTTTCGGATACACGGCGTAGCCCCACTACATCTCGACCATAATCAGAGGTAGACATTTCCACCAGGGCTTGTCCGCCGGCCTCCCTAAACCAGGTTAGCTCTTTAATTGCGGCGCTTTCACTATCCATTGTCAGGTCAGGATCAGTAACTGTTTCCGGAGGACGGGCCAAAACATGTTCGTGCCCGTAACATACGCCCAAGTCAGCAGGATGAATATCACCTAAAACGGTTCGAATAATAGACATTTTTGTGTTCTCCAAATTTTCATTCTTTTTTGCCGTAGTTGGCTTCTGTTAGACTTTTTTCAAAACAAAGCATATCCAACGCCGTAGATTATGAGTTAGCTTCTTTTATCCAATGTAACACACAGCGCACATTGTTTGTGATGGCTGGGTAATCCCCCTGGGCAACCCACTCCTTACGAATTAGCTTGACGCCCATTCCCAAACATGCCGCGCCGGCTTTAACCCATGCCTCAATGCTTTCTTGGGTGGCATCGACGCCACCGGTTGGCATAAGGCGAGCCCACGGCATCGGGCCATGAACGACCTTTATAAAGGCAGGGCCGCCAACCTGATCACCGGGGAAAACTTTGACAATTTCTACCCCCAACGCCTCAGCCGCTGAAATTTCGCTCACGCTACCGCAGCCTGGCGAATAAGCAATCTTCCGGAGATTACACAAGCGGGCAATTTCTGGATTTAGAGTAGGGCCAACAACGAAGTGGGCGCCACTGGCGATATAAAGTGCAGCAGTGGGCGCATCAACCACCGAACCGACCCCTAAAATCAGTTCCGGGTAGATTTCCTCGCAAAAACCAGCCAACTCGGTAAAAACATGCCAGGCCCGATCGCCGCGGTTGGTGAATTCAATAACCCTGGCTCCCCCTTCCACACAGGCGGCGACAATTTTTTTAGCAATTTCAAAATCACCGTTGTAAAAGACCGGTATAAGGCCGGTATCGAGCATCGTTTGCAGTACGGTCAACCGATCAAAGTGAGCCATAATTTTTCCTTTCTTAACACGTTCACAGCTTGCTCAACAATCGGTGGCGCTCCCACCAATCATCCATCACGTGTCCATAGATTTTTTTGTAGAGGTTATAAATTTGTTGGTATTTTTCTGTCGCTTCCGGGTTTGGTTCGTGCTGCCGTTCTATACGGATAACTTGCCCCATCGCGTCGTCCAAGTCCCAATAAACACCGCAGGCGATCCCGGCCAGTATGGCAACGCCGCGCGCCCCCAATTCTTCACCGGACGGTACCAGGATAGTGTGCCCGATGCAGTCTGAGAACATTTGACACCAAAATGCGCTTCGCTTGCCTCCCCCGGAGATGTACCACTGCTGGATTTCGCTTGGCATTTGCGCAGAACAATCCAGCATAGCCAACGCAGCGCCCTCGTACACAGCTCGCAGCAAATGCGCTCTTGTATGTTCCATGCTGATACCAAAAAACTGCGCTCTGGCCGTTGGGTTGAGGAAGGGCGCAATAACGCCGGCTGTATTGAGATAGGGGTGATAGATGACGCCGCCAGAGCCGAGCGGTACTTCTGCGGCAACCTGCTCTGCCCATTGGTATATGTTGCGCCCCGCAGCCGTTTCAGTCTCTTTTTCACAGGTGCAGAATTGGTTCAGAAACCAATCCAGGTTAATTGTGCCGGAGGTATTTGCCATTGAGCGCACTGAGACCTTGCCGGCGGTGCGTGTTTGTACCCCAACGCCAAATGGCTCAAAAGAGGGCTGTTCCAGAACAAAGTTGTTTAGATTGCTGGTTCCCATAATTGAGCAGGCCTGACCCGGTTTATAGGCTCCCGCGCCAAGTGTGGTTGCTACGACATCAACCATACCGGCAACAACGGGGATTCCGGCGGGCAGCCCAACCTCCCCGGCAACGTCAGAGAGCAACTCTCCCGCCACGTCCCCCGGTTGCATCACTTCGGGAAAGATATGGCGCAGCGATTCAATGCCGCATAATTCAAATATCTCCTCCGAATAAACACTTTTACGAATATCGTAAGGTGTATAGCCTACATCGGAGTGCTCGCTGGCTACCTTGCCCGTCAGGCGGTAACGAATCCAATCCTTGCAGAAGATAGTTCGGTGGGCATTTTTCAAGGTTTCCGGCTCATTCTCTTGCAGCCAGCGTAGCACAGCTACTGTGTAACCGGGAAATACGATGTTACCGGAAATTCGGAAGAGTTCATCTATTACGCCGCTGCTTTGCCATTCGCCAATGATGTCTGCAGCACGCCCGTCGTTCCACAGGATAGCATTTCGGATTGGCTTCCCCTTGGCGTCGAGCAACCAACTGCCAGCGGCTACGCCGGAGACGCCAATGCCGACAATTTCTCCGTTACGCAGGGCCTTGCTGGCCGTCACTTCTTTGATAGTATGCGCCACGTCTTGCCACAAAGCTTCCATCGAGACTTCCGACCAACCAGAGTACGGCTTGATGATGTTCGACATTCGCCGACTGACAGCAATCTCATTCCCCGCGCGATCAAAGACCACGCTCTTAACAACAGATGTTCCCACATCGATTCCCAAGAGATAAGGATTTAGCATATACAATTCCCCTTTCCTTCCAAGTGGTTTTTTACAGTGGTGTTCCCCACATTCTCAATTTTTCTTGAAGGGCAGGCACGTTTATCTCGCGCGTAGTCAAATTTTCTACTGCGGCCATACCGGCTGCCAATCCAGCGGCCTGCCCCATACCCATAGCCGTCGCCGAGGAACGAGCCGAGGCATGAGCATCATGCGTGGTGGACAGGCATCGTCCGGCAACCAGCACGTTGTGCAGTCCGCGCGGCAACAGACACCGAAAAGGAATGTCATAAAAGCCATCATTTTCAACGTGTATCCACCGGGTATCGCTTCCGACGTGATGATCCTCTATAGGCATGCCACAGCGGGTGATGGCATCCTTAAAACGCTTGCCTTTGATGACATCTTCCTTTTGCAAAATATAATCACCAACAACACGCCTGGTTTCGCGCACGCCAATGTGACTTCCGGTTTTTACCAGGTAGGCACCCTCAAAACCCGGCACCTTGTCTTTCAAAAAATGAACGTATGTCTGTACTTGCCGGCGTCCTTCTGTCTCGGCGGCGCTGGTAGCAACAACGTCAGTTGCGTCCACATTGGCTATGCGGGTCATGTTAGCTTCTATCATACCCGGGTATGACGTAGCATGAAAAGAGCCTTCAACTCTGGGGAGGTTGTATTCTCCACTCCGTCTGGCTTTCTCCATTTCGGCCCACATCGCTTTTTTCCCAAATGCCTTCGCCCGGTTGATATCAACGTTTGCCATATAGAAAATTGCGGTACACGACTGAACCGGCCCCGCCTCGCCCGCCTTGTCATAAGCTCCCCCGGCGCGGGCAACTATATCGGCGTCACCGGTGGCATCAATGATATAACGCGCCGAAATTCGCTTAAACCCCTGCTTGGTAGCCAGTACAACACCGGCCAACTGACCGTCTTCAAAGTAGACATCCGGCACAAATGCATGGTACAGAACCTGAACGCCGGCTTCAAGCGCTAAATCCTCCAAAACCAGTTTGAGGTGTTCGGTTGAAAAGGTAATTCCGACGCCCGCTCCATAGGTATTAGGCCGCAGGTAACACACCTTCAGCGTTTGCAGCCGGTCAACAACCTCATCGGGGATGCCACCTATTATCTTGACAGGATGCTCGCCTATGGTGTAGAAGCCGTATATTGTGTCAATTCCCGCTGCGGTAAGATTCCCGCCAAAAAAACCGTGACGTTCCAAAATTGTAGTTTTGGCCCCGCTTCGCGCCGCAGCGATTCCTGCCATAACCCCTGCCGGGCCGCCTCCAACCACCAGCACCTCACATTTCAACAAGAATGGAATTTTATTCATGCGTGACTATATTTCCGCTTATGTGTTGAGCCGCGCTCGCGCCTGGATATAAGTAGCAACAGCCAGGATTACCCCTTGCACCACCAATTGGCTACTGTAGGGTAAACCCAAAAATCGCAGTAAACTGACAATCATCGCCAGAAACAAGGCTCCCCCGGTACTGCCGATGATGGTTCCAACCCCACCAGAGAAGGCAGTGCCTCCTACCACCGCAGCGGCGATAGAGTTTAAATTGTAATCATCACCTAGACTCAGGCTGCCAACGCCAATGTACCCGGCTAACACTAGGCCGGCCACCGCCGACAACAGACCTGACGAGACATACGCCAAAATTACCACCCGGTCAACCCGCACACCGGACAGACGTGCGGCTTTGGGGTTGCCCCCTACAGCGTAGAGATAGCGGCCAAAAGGCATCTTCCTTAACACAATCATGCCCAAAATAACAAAACCAACGCCAAAGAGTACCGCAGTTGGTATTGCCCCAACAAACCCGCTGCCCACAAAAATCAAAGATGGCGAGATGTAGCCTTTTGGAGAGCCGCCGGTGTAAACGTAGGCTATTCCCCTGAGAATGGTGAACATCCCCAGTGTACCCACCAGGGGAGGAACCTTTAACTTGGTGATAAGCAAGCCATTTATCAACCCTACAAGAGTGCCAATGCCCAGGCACAGGAAGATAACGGGGATGAGCAGGTCGTCTTTTCCGTCCAAAATTGTGGCGGCAACAACGTCAACTAGGGTGATAACCATTCCGTTTGAAAGGTCTAGGCCGCCTGTCATAATAACAAACGTTTGCCCAATAGTAACAATAACTAACCCGGAAGCCTGCCGCGTCACATTGAGTAAGTGGGTTATATCCCAAAAGTTTGCCGAAACGACGCGGGCAAACAGCAGAACCCCCAACACGGCCAACCAGATTGCAACACTTGGGCTAATATGAATTCTTTGTTTCGACTTCCGAACTTGTTCCTTTGCATCTGCCGTGGTCGTTTCCATTATCGTCTCCCTCCTCTGCGAAAGAACTCTATCGCCAGGGCGCCAATCAGAATGACCCCCTTGACAATCCATTGATAAAAGGGGTTGATGTTGTTTAAATTGAGCAACGTACTCAAAGCGGCAATAATTATTGCGCCTGCAAACCCACCCCATAAACCTCCCACGCCGCCAAACAAGCTGGTACCGCCCAGAACCACCGCGGCTATTGAGTCGAGCGTGAACGCTTCTCCTACCAGAGGGTCGCCCGACCCGATGCGTGAGGCAACGAATAGCCCGGCGCAGGCAGCCAGCAGGCCGGAGATGGCATAGACCGATAGCAGGATACGCCTGGTACGGATACCCGACAGACGCGCGCTGGTCTCATTACCGCCAACGGCGTAAATCGAGAGGCCGTAGGGTGTGCGTTTGAGAATATAGCTTCCAATCAGGTACAGGGCTAACAGGTAAATAACAGGTAATGGAATTGGTCCCAAGGTTCCACGGGCCACCTCTCTAAAGCCCTGCGTTACCATTCCAGACGGCTGGTACATAATCTCCAAAGCCAGACCCTGCACAACGATGCCGCTAGCCAGGGTGATGATGAATGGGTTTAGCCGTAAGTAGGCCACGGCTAACCCATTTATGATGCCAACGGTTAGACCTGCTGCCAGGCAAAGTAAGATAATGGAGAGGGCTAATTCAGGATAATCTTTCATCAAGAAGGCCGCTATCACATTGGTCAGGCTTATCACCGACCCTGCAGAAAGATCAATACCGGCCGTGAGGACAACTGCTGTCTGTCCAACTGTTGCAATGCTTAAGGGAGTTGCGCTCACCAGAATGTTGCGGATGCCTCGCATAGAGAGTAAGGCCGGTTGAGAGACGGCTCCAATAAAAAAAATGATAATTAGAGCGTAATAAACTGGCCCGATTCTCAGGAAGATGTTTTTTTTAGGGCGGGCGCGAGATTGAACGCCTGTGGAAATTGTTGTTTCGTTCATAATTCACCTTGCACTCAATTAGGGGGCGCCTCAGTTACCTTGTCTTTGGTTGCGGCGGCCATAATCACCTCTTCAGTGGCGATTTCGCCGGGTACCTCTGCCACAATTCGTCCCCCCGATATCACCACAATTCGGTCGCTCATCCCCAACACTTCGGGCAATTCGCTTGACACCATCAGAACGCCAACGCCCTCGCGCGCCAGATTGCGCATAATGTGATGGATTTCGCTTTTTGAACCTACGTCAATGCCCCGCGTCGGTTCGGCAACAATCAAGATCTTCGGTTTTGTTCCCAAGCATTTGGCTACAACCACCTTCTGTTGGTTGCCGCCGGACAAATTCGCCACCGTCTGAGAAGGGCTTGTCAACTTGATATCAATCGCTTCAACAAGCTCGTTTACAAAATTTCGTTCGCGTTTTTTGTCTAAAAAAAACAAACCCTTCAGCCGTTCTTTCAAACTGGCAAGCGTCATATTTTCCCCGGCAGAGCGCACCAAAACCAGCCCTTCTCCCTTTCGGTCGTCGGGAATAAACCCAATCCCGGCTTGCATTGCGTCAGATGGCGACTCGATCCGCACCATCCGGCCGTTGCGATAAATTTCTCCGCTATCACAATTGACAGCGCCCGCAATAGCGCGAACCAACTCGCGCTGTCCCTGGCCTTCCAACCCGGCCACCCCCAAAATTTCCCCGCGACGGACTTCCAGATTTATATCGTACAGTACGCCATCCAAATTGAGATTCCGCACGCCGAGAGCCACCTCATCCGTGGCCGTATCTTTGGGAGGATAGTAGTCTGAAAGTTGGCGGCCAATCATCAACCGCACAAGGTCATCCCTAGTTACCTCGCCGATAGGTTTTGTGTCCACCAGCTTTCCATCTTTGAGAACAGTGACCGAATCCGCAATCTCGTAAATCTCATTCAGGCGGTGAGAGATGTACAAAATGGTGACTCCCTGGCTTTTGAGCATACGGATAACATTGAACAATGCGTCAATTTCTGCATCGTTAAGCGCGGCGGTAGGTTCATCCATAATAAGAATTCGCAGGTCACGAACAAGCGCTTTTGCTATTTCAACAATTTGTTGCTGGGCTACGTTCAATTCGCCAACAGTCATTTCTGTGTCCAGTTGGACGCCTAACTGTTGCAAAACCTGGTTCGTCTGGCGATGCATCTCTGCCGAGTCGATGCTGCCCCATTTGCTGGGCGCCTGACCCAACATAATATTTTCGGCAACGCTCAACTGCGGCACCAGATTGAATTCCTGATAAATGGCAACGACGCCCCGTTCCAGAGCATCAATGGGTCTCCGATATTCTATTTTATTGCCTCGCAGCCAAATTTCGCCCTGGTCTGCCTGGTAGGCCCCCGACAGAATTTTGATGAACGTTGATTTCCCGGCACCGTTCTCGCCTAGCAGAGCACGCACTTCTCCACGCGGCACGGCCATAGAAACGGCATCCAGAGCGCGAACACCGGGGAAGCTCTTTGTAATGCTGCGCATCTCCAAGAATGTATCAGACATAGGCAGGTTCCTCACCGAACAATATACTTTTAGAGGTTGGGAGATTAGGAGATTGGGAGATTGGAGATTATTAATCTGAATCTCCAATCTCTAATCTCTTGGTGAAGTGGGCAGGTTATTTATTTAAACGCCATTCCTAATTACCACAGCTATATAGTTCGTCAATGGTGGCATCATCCATTTTGGTGTTGGCCCACACGCCATCCGGACAGGTGGGGAAGACATACTCGCCTACGTTCTCATCGGTGATGATCGGCAAATCGATCTCGTGCCACTTTTGGATGGTCTCCCCTTCCAGGCAGGCAATCGCCTGCTCCAGTGCTTCTACACTTTGCCAGGTTGGTTCATCGGGGCCAATGCTGCTGAAGCCATTGTCCAGGTTGTTGGTCCAAGTCTTCAGGAAGCCATTGTAACCCTCTCCGGTAATAGGCACCAGCGGCATTCCGGCGGCTTGCAAGGCTTCAATTACGCCCTGAGACATCGCGCCGCCCTGTGAGTAAACGCCGTCAATCTCAGGATAAGCGGTAATGAAGTCTTCCATAGCGGCCTTGCCCTTGTCGTAGGCCCAGTCAGCCGGCTGTTGTGCCAGGACATTGACCCCGGGACTGAAGGCATCTAACGCCCCTTGTGTGCGTAGATCGCTGGTGCTAGTGCCAGCAATACCTTCAAGCACAACGATATCGCCTTCGCCGCCCAACTGCTCATCCAGCCACTTTCCACCAAGCCAACCGAATTTGTATTCATCAACCCACACAATTGAGTGGAACTTGTCGGTCGCTATCTCATTGTTGTAGATGACTACCGGAAGGCCTTCATCGTATGCATCTTCTACAACCGGAGCAATTCCATCTGCCGACAGGGGCGTGACAATCAAAGCGTCAACCCCTCTGAGCATCAGGTCTTCAATGTCCGACACCTGTTTAGCCAGGTTCCCGTCGGCGTTGGTCACAACAAGCTCAGCAATCCTGTCATCGTTATCGGCGGCGTATTGCAATTCCGCAAACATATGAACCCGCCACGAGTTCCCCAGACTGTAGTTGGCTACCCCAATTGTCCAAGGCGGCTCCTTCGCCAGCCCCAACGCGCTGCAGTCGCTTACGTCATCATTCCAGGCTGTAGGTTTCAATCCCTTTGGATTCTCGAAGCTGTATGCCTCTTCCTCTGCCGGGGCAGCTTCTTCTTCTACCGGAGCAGCCTCTTCCTCTGCCGGAGCAGCTTCTTCAGCAGTTGGGGCAGCTTCTTCAGCAGTTGGGGCAGCAGTCTGACAGGCTACCAGAGTAAGGCCAAGCAATAGCAATAGAGTTAGCATCATCTGGCTAAAATTACTGGATTTCATCTTTACCTCCTAAAGTAAGTTCTTGATCTTGATTATGAATGTAATGGCTTAACGTAAAATATTTATCGAGTTTATTCCATAATCTCTCCCTTGCGACGTTTCACCAACGAACCGGTGCTCAACTACCAAGGCATTCAGGATACCTAGCACTGCATCGTCATAAGTTTTACGATTCAATAAAAGTTAATTATTCAAATTTTTAGAGAATTGTTGTGCATTAGACCAAGTTACAAAGCAGAAACTAGGTAATTGTCGGGAAGAAAATGTGGCATCATTTCGGAGAGCCTTCGGTGATTACTGGCTTGTCTCCAAGAGCAGGTTATGCATATCTTCTAGGTTAAGATGCCATCCCATACACACTGAACACCACCACCAATTTGCTTACCCATCTGGAATAACAACCAGTTTTTCTACTTGTTCGCCAGTAATCGGGCGATTAGTCGAGATTTGAGGGGCTTGTTTCCGCACCTGTCGCAGATTCCCATTTGGCTGATTAATCATCAGCCCACCCTTCACTACCGACTACGTATAAATATCCCCACCGATATTCACCATCTCTCCAGCGAGATACTGTAAGGTTCAAAGAGCATGTCAAACAACCTACCCATAAGTTATTATTCAATATTTTGAATATTTTATCACGCACATATCGGGCTGTCAACTAAAACTATAGAAATGGGTGCGCGCAAATTCCGTGTATAACCTGAGAGGCCTTTCCAGACTGTTATAGTCAGCCAGTCTGGTCTTACACCAAATTCTGTCGCACCCTATAGAAATTGCTGACAGTATTGATGAAAACAGCTTGGTGTGTTAAAACTCTATGTGGCACACTATATTTGTTCATTTTTTTAGGTAAAATTATGATGTCCAACGAGTCTAACCAATCTGAACGTGCTGCACGAAACACTCGCGGCTTCGATACTCAGCTTCTTTCAAAGCAAGGTCAGATTGTGGCTAGTCTGGCCGGAGAGTTGTTGAGTCGCGAGCCGGGGGACTATACCCTGCGGGTGCAAGAATATGCCACACTTTTTAATGCCAGCGTCGGCACCGTCCAGTCTGCCTTGAATCACTTGCAACACACAGGTGCAGCTCGCCTGGAGGGGCATGGACGGCGGGGAACCGTGATACGTGAACTCCGGTATTCTACCCTTTGGTCCTTAGCTTTGGGGCGAGCCGTTGTTGGGGGAATGCCATTGCCGTATACCAAACGTTTTGAAGGACTGGCTACCGGTATCCGGCTTAAATTTTCTCAGGAACCTATGGCCTTAGATTTGCGTTTTACGCGAGGTGCAACCAGCCGTCTGCAAATGCTCTCTTCACGGGAATATGATTGGGTTATTCTGTCCCGTTTTGCCGCCGAAACGGCCAATGCTCACGGTTTTGACATCGAAATTGTTATGACACTTGAGCCTCAGACCTATCAGTCTAATCAGATTCAGTTGTTTGCACCGGGGGTTACAAGCCTTCAGGATGGTTTACGAATTGGTATCGATCCAAAATCTCCGGACCATTCGGCGGTTGTTCGGGTGATAAGCCGGGGAAAACAGGTTGATTTTGTTGAAATAGATTACAGTCAGGGGTTGAACCTGATTCGTTCCGGCGTTATTGATGCTACAGTTTGGTCTCGTGAGGATGTTCCGATGGAGTTGGAGGGTTTGACTATTGTTTCCCTGGATAGGCAAGCAGACCCTATCTTCAAGCAGACAAGTGAAGCGGCTATTGTAGTTAATCGAGAGGACTGTCAGACAATACACATTTTAAAAGCAATCCTGAACTCGACGGATTTGCACCAAATTCAGCAAGAAGTTGTACAGCGTCTTCGCTTGCCGATGTATTGAAACACCAAAAAATTTGAGTAAAGTGTAAGAATCTTCGCCGACGACCGCAATGCTGTGTTTTTACATCGGTTATTTGCCAGCAAAGAAATGGGTAATTGTGACGACATTTGCCGACCGCAATCGCGTGATTTCAAGCGTTAGCCTGCTATTTAAGATTATGGAAAAAGTTCGTGCATTGAGTTTGTTTCTATTTTTTATCACTGCTCTTTTATTATTTGGCTATCAGTCAGACTTACCTTCTCGTGAAAACACAACAAATCCATTCACACATTTACATAAAAGGAGTTTGTTGTCACGATCAAGGAATCAAACCAGAGTCGGCTCCCACTTGGGGCCAGGCGGCATTACTGAGTTAAGTTGTTCAGCTATCTGAGGCTTAATTTCACCTAGGTGGAGCAACCAACGAATGGCATCAGCCACCATTTCCTCAGTGGACCTCGGAGTAAAACCGAAAGCTCTTTTTGTCTTCTCGCAATCGTAATAGTGGTAGCGGTCAATCAGTTCCCGTGCCATACTCCGCGTCAATATTGGTGCAGAATCCGTCAGTCGGGCTCCCAATTCCATCACAGTCGCCATTAGCAACATTCCTCTACGGCCAGCCCCAATGTGGCGCGGTTTTACTCCGGTTAGGCGGGTAACGATTTCCCCCAGTGCTTTCATCGTGATATTTTCACCAGCGATGAGGTAACGTTGCCCTACTTCGCCGCCGTCGACGGCTTGGGCGTGAATCTCGGCCACATCGCGTACATCTACAAAACTGGCTCCGCCTAGACTGGTGACACCCGTGCCATTAATCAAGTTGCGTAGGATAGTGGATGTGGGGGTGATGGTGTAATCATATGGACCCAAGATGCCGTTTGGACAGAGTGCAATCATATCTATCCCCATTTTATCAGCCAACTTCCAGGCCAGCTTTTCAGCCTGCACTTTGGCAACAGTGTAGGACAGGTGTTGTTCGTCGTTCCAGTGATCAGCCGTTCGCAAAGTATGTGGGTCTGTACTGGCACCGACGGCAAAGGTGGAGCTAGTATATACGATGCGCTTTACACCAGCTTCCTTGGCAGCCATGAATACATTGCGCGTGCCAACAAGGGCTGGTTGAATGACATCATCAGGGTTGGGGGCAACCATTTTGTAAACGGCCGCTGCATGAATCACCACCTCACATCCCGCTATCGCCGCTTGTAGCGAATCCATATCCATGATGTCGCCATAACAATACGACAATTCCAACTCATCCAGCCCGCGCAAATTAGAGTTGTGCCGCACAAACGGCACAACTTCATACCTACGCCGCAACAAACTACGCACAATATTGGCTCCTAAATGCCCATTGGCTCCAGTGACAAGTATATGTGTCATGTTTCGCTCCTATTTTCGCGCCCAAGCTCCTACAAAGGGCGGCGCAACTAACGTAGCGTTGTTGGTTACAACTTCCTCGCATAAGCGATTGGCAAGGGTATCAATGTCTATCTCAGCGGCCGTTGCCACATCCACGCGTTCCATCAACGGTAAAAGTGTGCGTGTAATCTCAGTAATATGCTGATAAGCGGGAGAACCCTCTCCATAGCCCAGTCTCGCCATCTGCAACAGGTCTGGTTGGGGCAAACCAGCCTCGAGGAAGATTTGCGACAATTTCAACCCTGTTTGAACATCGGCTCCGGCACGTGTGAATGTCTGGTTGATGCGGGAAATGGACAACTCCACCAATTCGCAACGCGGCACAGATTTAGCCGCTGTTGAATCCAGTTCATGAAAGGCAACTACCCCACCTGGCCGCACAAATTGACACAGACGGCGCAGAAGTACAGCGGGATCAGCAAAATACATGAGGATCAAACGACCGATTAGCGCATCCACTGGCTCATCGGGCACAAAATCAGTCAGATCGGCCGTTACAAATTGCACATGGCTCAGGCCTGCTGCTGTGGCTCGCTGGGTCGCCACGGCTACTGCTTGGGGCGATTTGTCCACACCAATGACTTGCCCCTTCATACCCACCAATTTGGCTGCCAGAAAAGAGACATCTCCCGTGCCGCAACCAATATCCAGCACTCGCATCCCTGGCTCCAAACCAGCTAATCCAAACACGTACTCTGTCAGATCTCCATAGAATCGCGCCTGCTCAACCAAGCGATCCAATTCCGAATTAGTGTGCGTCAGTATCTGTTGATAATTGGGGGGGGTCGTTGCTTTCATTCTGCACCTCCATTGCTTAAGTGAGGTACACGATAGCCCAAAGGCACATTCAATTGCCAGACGAAAACACGTTGAATTTCTGTTGAAAATTAGGTTAAGGGGTCGTGCAATTCCCGTTGCCACAGCCAGTCGGAAATGCGTTCTATGCCTTTGGCAAGGCGGTAGCGGTAGGTACCGAGGGGGAGATCAAGCAGTTCAGCGGCGGCTTCCTGGCTGGAGACGGGTTTGAGGTAGGTGCAATAAACGGCCATATAAAACTTTTCATCTTTAGGATTACCAGTCAAACTCTGAGCAGCCTCTTTGATGCAATGTTGCAAAGTGGCCGGGGTTGGCTTATCTGTTTCCAGCACCAGTCGGGAACGCATGAGGGAATTTGTTGCCAGTTGGTCAGGCCGGGTGTAATCGCGCAAGGCTTGTCGCACCGCTTCGACAAATTCCGGTTGGGAAAGTGTGAGGGGCGGGGGGGGGCGGAGAAACGGACGTTTCCCGCTTCGCAGGGATCCCGTATTGAAAATATTGTGCGCCTATCCAATCTAACCATTTTCCAACCGATTGCGTGCGCCAGTTGTGGGTAAATACGCCATAGCGATGGCCTCCCACGATAAAATCAGCCTCACCCGTATAATCAAAGTTAAAATGGGTGAACATCTGTTGCCAATGCTGTGGCTCGGCTGTGCAAGCAAAGGTCCAGGCCATCTGTGGATTTGTCAGCCAGGTAATGGTTGAGTTCATTGCCACTAGGGTTTGCAGTTCGGCCGTTTGATAGCTGTTGCGCCCCATCCAAAAGCGCACCACATTGAACAATTCGTTTGGTCTCAACCGCATATGACGCTGCATAAAGGATTGGAAAGCTGCCAGGGCGGGGTCAGCGTCCACATCAGCTTCGGTGATGGTAGGCAGCATCAACACAATGACAAAACCAAACTGCCGCTCTTGCGCCGTGCGGAACATAACGAACGCTTGCGGCTGATTTTGCAGCCAGTAACGACCAATCTCCGCTGAAGATTCTCCTTCATACTGCGCTATCATATTGATGATGAAGGGGTGATCGGCCGTTGTAGCCGGTTCCATGTAGGCTTGGTTCAGAATGTCCCATTTAAAAAAAGGATTAACAGCCGCATAGTAACGCAGCAGATAAATCAGATCAGCCGATAGGGATTGAGCCGCACCAAGCTGCACTTCTCGCTCATAGTAACGCCGTGCCTCATGGTGCAGCGTCTCATATGTCTGGGGATTGCGCCAGCGAAAGTCAGCATCTAGAACATCCCGCGCCAAATCGTGCGGAAAAAGCCCCTGCGGACTATGCTGGATGAAGGACAAACTGCCTAGCCAGGAGAATAACGTGAAGGCAGCTTCTTTGCCTAGTAGATGGGCTAAGAGGGCTTCGCTGGTCACACGCAAATGGGCGCAGATTTCGAGGGCTCGGCGATGTTGGGCATCGGGTACATTGCGCGTGAAGCGTTCCAGCAAAACACGAACGATGTCAGGTTCGGTTTTCAGATTGAAATCCGTCAACCGATCTCCCTGATGCAGTACATCGGATACCAAGGAGAGTGCCAGCGGGTGGCCATGCGTCGCGTTTACGAGCGTCTCGTGCTGGTCGCTGGGGATACCGCGCACGGTGAGAAAGGTTTGGCTCTCTTCAGGGCGTAGGTTGCGTAGGGAGATGATGCGGGCAAGCTCGTTCCAGCCCAGTTCGGTGCGCCAGGCGGAAGTAGGGATGCGGCGACCAGCTAGTACAACGAGGGCATCGGGCGGCAGTTGAGGCAGAAAGTCGTGGCGCAGCCAGTTGTCCAGGGGAGCTAGTAGTTCGTAGGTATCAATGAGGAGGATAGGGCTGGGGGAAATAGTAATAGAACTGCCTGCTTGGGCAAGTGCCATCTGCCATGCCTGGTGGAAACCATTAGGTGAGACATCGAGGTTACGGCCGTCTATCAAAATAGCCTTGCGCCCTACCTGCTCTGTCAAACGTGCATATTCGTGCAACAGGGTTGTTTTACCTATACCTCCGGGACCATAAATGTGCAGCACCACAAATGGAGCTTCATCTGCCAGCAGTGCCGAGCGAAACAGTTCTAGTTCTGCTTCACGGCCAACAAAACGGCCATGTCGCGCCGCTGCTAGTCGATCAGCTAGGCGTTGTGGATTAGGTTTAGAGAATTCCTTTTCATCCATCTCGAGTGTCAATTATGTAGTGACTTATATTTAAGCTGAAAATCTACCACTTTGATGACAAACCTGCCTAGGCTAGACTCAATATTTATACCTAATCTTGGTCGAGCTAATCCTGATGGTTTCCTTGATATTCTGATATTCATCAGAGACTCACCTTAAGAATCGTGAATAAAGATCATACCAAAATCCGACTATCTAATGCTTCTTCTCCCAGATCAGGAGCAATTCTGGGTCCTGACAAACAAAATAACGGTAGGCCGGGTAACTGATTGGATTCTCCAATTTTGGATTGATAATTGCCCGAACACGCCGAAGAGATAATCCCAGATTAAGATATTCTCCAATTTGTTCACGATAGGCATCCAATACTCTCTCTTTATCTCGGCTTCCCTTTGGTCGGCCAAGTTTCTTGCCGCTTGCTTTGGCAGTGGCTAACCCTTGTTTTGTTCGAAGTGAGATGAACTCGCGTTCCGCTTCTGCAAAGTAGCTGTAAATAGCCAACAACAACTTCCGATGCGGACCCGCTGTAGATAGTTCAGGTTGGCGAACGAAGATAACCTCCACCCCATTTTCACCAAGCTGATTAATAATATCGATCACCTCAAACATGTTACGCCCGAGTCGGCTCAATTCGGCCACTAACAATACGTTTCCACTATCCAAAGAGTGTGGAGCTTGAGAGGAACGTCGTTGAAGCTGTTTTTACGGACCAGCGAAGGTATGAGTGGGATCGAGGCGGTTGAAGATGACTTCGGGATCAGATTCATGCACCCAGACCCAGAGATCATTGGGAGCATCTTCCGACCACTTGAAGACCCACTCGGCGGCACGGGGGGGCATGTTGACGCAGCCATGACTGTGTTTGTAGCCAAAGCGGTCATGCCAGTAAGCGCCGTGTAAGGCAATATCATTGTCAAAGAACATCGTGTGAGGTACATCTTCGATAAAGTAATAATCTACCTTGCCCTCGGCCCCTGACATTTTGGTAGCGGTATGGCGGCTCCACACTTGGAAAAGGCCCTGATGGGTAGGCCAACGATTAAGCCCGCTGGAAACAAGGCCTGTGTAGACCATACGGTCGCCTTCGTAGGCAGCAAAGTTTTGTTCGTACAGGTCTACTTCGACCCAATATTCGTCGGGGCCAACTTCTGCAGGGCGCGGCTTGGGGTCTACTACGCTGACATAGGTTTGGCGCATCCAACGGCCGTTACCCATGTCATACCATATCCAACCCTCATCATCTTTGACCGCATCATGAATCTCAAAAAAGGTGTAGCGAGGTAGTTTCGAGCCAACAGGTTCACCCCCCGCTTCTTCGCTAGCCCAAAAATCCACGATCATCCAGGCAAACGGCCGTTGTGGCTGAGCATTTACCCGGTAGCCAGTAAATTGGGAATGATCCACTAAGATCAAATCTTTGCCTTGAACATACTCGCCAAAGTTAATCATGTACCAGACTTGCCCATCATCACCAAGGACGGGGGTGCGGATGGTCACATAGAGGAACCCATCACCCACATTGCGCACAACGGGGGCTGCTGGGCTCGGTTCTGCATAAACATTGATCAGATCATGCAACCGCGCATATTGGATGTCATCTAAGAAGCTATCGGCAAAAGGTTCTGGCTCCACAAAAAGCGGCTGGGGCGGTTCAGCATCACAAACAAAGCCAACCTCTTCAGAAAAGAAATAACAATTTTCTGCCAAAGCAGGTTGCACGAATATGATCAGGGCCATGACGGACATGCTCAATAGTATAAAAACTCGAAATTTTTGCTTCATAAAGTGATGATCACCTTCCCTAAGTATGTGGCAAAGTCATCTAGACATGCCGCTTCGTCCCGCTATTTTATCCTGCTTACTTTATGATTCAAGTATAAATCTTACGCTTTGACCATCTTCAGACAATGCTCATCTCCCGCTTGTTTATCTTGAGCACATGATTATCGGGCGATTTCATACCATTGTCCAATTAAGACAATTCCATTAAACTTGCTCCGTTATTAAATAACAAGTTGTGACAAACTTATTTATGCCACACACTTAATATCGCCTTTAGCATCTCAGAGGCTTTAGTCATATGGTTTTATCGGCTGCAAAAAAGCATATCCTCGTAGTTGATGATGACACACTCATTGTAAGCTTATTGGAAGCTGGACTGGAGGAGTCTGATGGCAACTATGCCGTGACGACAGCTTTTAGCGCAGCGGAAGCATTGGCTAAACTGAGCCAAGAACGGTACGCATTGGTGATCACAGATTACCAAATGCCTGATATGAATGGGGTAGAGTTAACCCAACAGATTCGGACTTTATCGTCAACAACACGTATTATCTTGATGAGCGCCCACCCTCCTGATGTGATGGAGGAGTTGGTGGGCGAGATTCAAGCTGATGGCTACTTAGAAAAACCGATTTCCATCTATCAACTATGGGACTTGGTGGAACAGTTGGTTAGTGAGCGGTAAACTGAATTATCGTTTATTGGATGACGGACAAAAGGTTCCAAGCTAGGCCGGCACAATGATACGTCCACAATGATCACAATGGGTAATCTGGCCTTGTCGAGCCAGACGTTCAGTGACGGCAGAGATAGTCATACGGCAGCCAAGACACATGTTGGCCCGCAGGGTGGCTACAGCTAGACCATTTTTCTTGCTGCTCAGGTTTTCATACTGTTTGAGGGAATCAGCCGTTACCATTTTCAGTTGTTCTTGCCGTTGCTCCATTAATTGGTGCAGGGCCAAAGCCAATTCGTTTTGCTCCTCTTTGAAATAGGCCATGGCCCGCTCCCATTTTTCTGTAATGGTGACCAGAGATTCGTCAGCGGCCGTTTTCTCAGTCTCAGCATCTTCGACAAGGATCATTGTCTCTAAAATCTCATCTTCTAGCCCCTCGCGCCGCCGTCCCAAGGACTCTATTTCTTGTTGCAAGTCAGACAGTTCCTTCGGGTTTTTGACATTGCCAGAATAAAGCCGCTGTTCGGAGCGTTTGCTTTTACTGTTGAGGCCTTCTAATTCGAAGTCGAGATCGCGGCGTTGTGTCTGCCATTTTTGCAATTCATCCACCGCAGTTTCTGATCGTTGCCGGGCTGCTAGCAGTTCGGCCGTTTCTTTTTGTGCTTGCAAAACTTCAGTTAAACGTGTTTTCTTGTCACGAATGGCCGTATCTATGTTTTGTAATTGGTGCAGCTGTTGTGCCTGACTCATATTCTGAACCCTCTTGTGGATATGCCAAAATTGTAACACATGGCTGGGATACGTAAACAGTAAATCTAGATGGGGCGTTTAGAAAATATCAGGAAGAGAAAGGGGCAACGGCCATGGCTGCCTCTATGGATGTAATCACTGCACTTGAGACAGACCTGATTGTCACTTTGCAGGAATGTAGCTGTTTGGCATTTTTAGCCTAGCTCACTATACTTTTATGAGAGAGGTTTAGGTGAAATGAGTTGTAAACAACTCGCTCTCCCATATTTATTTACAGGAGATGTCATGAAAAGCAAGATATATGCCCCCTTTATAATAGCCTCCTGGTTGCTTGTTACGCTGCTAATCGGTTTGAATCATGTTAGGGCTGATTCTGATAAACCGGAAGCGCAGGAAAGCGTAGGAGGTGAGCAAACGGAAATTGTGAAACAACCAGGCCATTCTGCCGCCTCGGAACGGCAAGGAGGGTATGTTGCCTGGGATGAATCAGTTGATGGCGATCTGTCCAGTTGGCCGCTTACGCCCACTGTGGTTAGCTTTCAGGGCGGGCTAAATATTGTTAGAGGCACAGTTGGTGGCCCACCTGGTGATGGCAATGAGGGCTACGACGTTTGGACTTTTAATGTGCCGCCTGGAACCACAATGCCAGAGATCGCTTTAACAAATTATGTCGTGACAGGCGGGAATACTTCTACTGGGTTTAATCTCCATGATGGCGCTCAGGGTACGGCTGGCCCACAATTAGTTTTCGTTGCGATGGGTATTGGGGACGTGAACGTAACAAATCTGATCAGTGATGCAGCCCCTCTACCCTCTGGCGATTATAGTATTGCACTACTTGAGTTTACGGCTCCGGGGCAGATTTATGAGTCATAACCACCACCAAAGGTGGTGGCTTGAACATGAGAACCGCTCAAAGCGGTTTGAATGTGTGAGCCGCTCAAAGCGGCTGACTGCTAGCCCCTCACTGGGGTAAGCACCTTAACTTTCATCGTCGAACAAGGTCAACTGGTCATATCTTCTGTCTTCTTGCTCTTGCTTCTGGATATATTCTCGTATCACTGCCTCCTCTCTACCTACTGTCGAGACATAATATCCTCTCGCCCAGAATTTTTGCCCAGTGAAATTCCTTTTCCTGCCTCCATATGTTCTAGCTATATGTATGGCACTTTTCCCTTTGATATACCCTACCACCTGCGATACTGCATATTTTGGTGGAATTTCTATCAAGATGTGCACATGGTCTGCTCTCAAACTCCCTTGCACTATTTCACATTCTTTATGTCTTGCTAATTCTTTGAACACTTCTCCCAAATGCTTTCTCAACTCTTTGAACAATTTCTTTTTTCGATATTTTGGTATCCATACGATATGGTATTTGCATTCCCATTTTGTATGACTTAGACTTTTTGCTTCCATTTAAGAATCTCCTTTTTTGAACTTTGAGCGGTTCTTTTTGGAGATTCTTAAATGCTCCCGTATCTGTCAAACTTTAGCAGTCTCCCCAGCATAGCTGGGGGTTTACTTTTTTAATTAACCTTTAATCTACAACTACCACAAGCAGCACCAACAGCTACAGCCGATATTTACACCACGACAGAGGATATGGCACTAGAAATTGCAGCCCCAGGCGTGCTAACCAATGATGTCGATGCCAATGGTGATCCCCTGATGGCCGTGCTAGATATAACCCCAACGCATGGCCTGATCACACTAAATAGTGATGGCTCGTTCGTTTATACCCCAACCCAAAACTATTTTGGGCCTGACAGCTTCGAATACTATGCAACAGACGGGATTAGTAATTCAAATACAGTGGAGGTTGAGATTGTGGTAACGGCCGTTAACGACGTGCCCATTGCCAATAATGATAGTTATTCCACTACTGAAGACATCCCACTCGTGATTAGTGCTACAGGTGTCTTGAACAATGATTTTGATAAAGATGGTGGTTTGCGCCTGTACTCCATCAGCAGCAATGGTGATGATTTATTACGTGAAATCAATCCCTTGACGGGAGAGACAATGGATCATATCCAAATCACCCATGCTGGTGGAATCACGGTGCAGCAGGGGAATGGTCTAGCCACGCATCCTGTTACCGGTGAACTATATGGCTTGCTCAAGTTACAGGGCCAGAGTGGTCGGGAACTCGTGACTATTAACCCTGCCACAGGGGTAGCAACAAGTATTGGTGATACAGGTGATAGTTTTGCTGGTATTACGTTTGACGATATGGGTATCTTGTATGGGGTGACAGGGGATGGCGCCAGTGTGAGCGAGACCCTGTTTATCTTAGATACAACGACGGCTATTTCCACCATGGTCACGCCATTGGGCAATGGGGATGACGGTGAAACAATAGGCTTCAATCCGGATGATGGCCTAATTTATCATGCGTCTGGTCATAGCACACCCTGCCCTCCAGGTGACCTAAGTGATTGTGTTATCTTTGAAACAGTGGCACGAACTGCTCCTTATACCATCACCAATATTCCTATTTCGGCAACGGTTTTGTCGGATGAAGAGGCACAAGCGTTGGTCTATTGGCAAGGCGGTTTCTTATGGAAGCAGGATCATGGGACGGGTCCTTTGTATTGGGTAACACCAGATGGTATGCCAACTTTTGTGGGTGATATGGATCATCAGGCGAAAGGGCTAGCGTTTTATGAAAGTATATTAACAGCCGCTCTAGACACTGACGCCACCAATGGCTCCGTAGCACTCAATGCCGATGGCTCTTTCACCTATACACCTGATGCTGACTACTGTGGCACAGATAGCTTTACCTATCATGCCAATGATGGGATAGATGACTCCAATGTGGCCACGGTTACAATTGAGGTAGCTTGTGTACCAGAGTTGATTTACTTGCCGTTTGTCACGAACAATTAATTGACAAGTCAAGAAAACGGCCGTTCCCCATACATATTGCCAGGGAACGGCCGTTTTCATTTATACATCCGCCAAAATCTCCAACAGCCGATCCACTTCCTCTAGCGTGTTGTAATGGACAAAACCCAACCGCGCCACGCCATCTTTGCCATCATCCAGCAAACCCAAACGCTTCACAGACTCATAACCGTAAAAATGGCCTGTGTACAAATAAACACCCCGCTCGGCCAAAGCCACACCCAGTTCGGCTGCTGAATAGCCATCTTTGGTGACAGCAAAAGTGGGAGTGCGCTCCTCAATGCGCTCTAAATCTGTGTTGCCATACACACGCACGCCAGGAACATGAACCACACCACGCAAAAACCGTTCGCTAATTTCGCTTTCATAAGCTTTGATGGTCGCCATGGCAGCCACCAGTTGAGCGCGACGGGAAGGCTGTTCCGGCACAAGGCTGGCAATGTAATCGATGGCCGCACCAATGCCTACAATGATTTCAAAGGCAGGCATACCAATACTCCACTTTGACGTTTGATCAGCCGGGGCGATACGAACACCATAGGGCTGGAAGTGTAGTAAATGCTCCTTTTTGCCCCACAAAACGCCCGAATGGGGCGCAAAATATTTGTAGGGAGAAGACACAAGAAAATCACAGCCGATGGCTTGCACATCAATACTGTCATGGGGAGCGTAATGCACGGCGTCAATATAAACGAGCGCGCCAACTTCTTTGGCTTTGGCCGTTACCCGCTGCACATCGGTGATGCTGCCCAGGGCGTTGGCGGCATAATTGCAAGCCACCAATTTGGTTTTTGGCGAAAGCAGTTCATCCAGCATCTCGATTTGCATCATGCCCGTTGTGGGATCGAGATCTAGCCAGCGGACAGTGGCGCCTTTGTCTGCGGCAGCCAACAGCCAAGGGGAGATGTTGCCCTCGTGGTCGAGTCTAGTGACGATGATTTCGTCGCCCGCCTGCCACTCGTGGGATATGGCGCGGCTGGCTGTGAGGGTGAGGGTGGTCATGTTAGGGCCAAAGACAATTTCGTCTGGCTCGTTGGCATTAAGGAAGTCGGCCATTTTGGCGCGGCTGGCTTCAACGGCCGTTCCTGCTTCTTGCCCCAGTGGAAAGGGCGCACCAGCCACGCCATTGTAACACCGCATATGATCGGTCATGGCTTTGATGACGTACTCGGGCTGCTGTGTACCCGCCGGGCCATCTAAAAAGATGCTGGGTTGACCATTGTGTTGGTGATTTAACTGAGGGAATTGTGAACGAATTTCAGTGTGGTTGAGAGACATATTTTCTCCAAGTTGAATGAGGTTGCGGGGAGTTTAGGGCTGACGATTAAATTAAACAAGTTGCAGATTGAAATCACGCAGCTAGTGAGAAAGTACGCTGAAGCGCACTGTTGTCCTTGAATTTCCTCCCCCACACCCCCAATCCGCGATACAATCCATGTCAATACTCATTGCGAAGAGGAATCCTCATGAAATTTTTGGATCGTAATCAGCCTAATTTTACGTTGAGAGATGCAACAGAAATTGCCGAGCGAGTCTTTGGCCTACGTGGTAAGTTAAAATTACTTGAAAGCGAACGTGATCAGAATTTTCGGCTGCAAACAGCCGATAATACCGCTTATGTTCTCAAAATTGCCCATGCAGAGGAAGATCCAGGTGTTCTCTCCTTTCAAACAGAAGCCCTACGTTATATGCAAGAGCAGGCTGAGGCATTGCCTATACCCCGGGTGGTCCTAACGCAGGCGGGCGAGCCATTTACGCAAGTGATGGCCCCAGATGAAAGAATACATTTGGTGCGTATGGTGACTTTTTTGCCCGGCATGTTACTAGAAGGGGCTGAGCAGACAGTGACAACGTGGCGCAATGTGGGGCGGCTACTGGCGCAAACTGATTTGGCCTTGCGTGGCTTTTTTCACCCCCAAGCCCGTCATGAACTGCTGTGGGACGTGACACAGTGCCAGCGATTACACCCCCACACGGTGCATATTGCCGATGCTCAGGCGCGGGCAGATGTGGAGAAGATTTTTGAGAGGATGGAAACGGCCGTTCTGCCCCATCTCCGCCAACTACGCCATCAAGTCATTCACAATGATGGACATGGCCAGAATATGCTGGTTGATCCCCAAAACCCCGATGAAGTGTGTGGCTTGCTCGATTTTGGTGATATGGTGTTTGCGCCACTAGTGCAAGAGATTGCCATCGCTGTGGATATTCGGCGGCTGCCATTGCCGCAGTTTTTGCAGAAAATGGGGGCGATGACGGCGGGTTATGATAGCCTGTTTCCCCTAGAAGCGGATGAGATTGATACAATTTATGATTTAGTATTGGCACGACAGGCAGTGACAGCCACGATTATTGCTTGGCGTAAGGCGGTGACACCCGATCAACCTGCTTATTTGCCTGAGGGTGAGCAGGGCTGTTGGGATACGATGGCCGATTTGCTGGCCATAGGCAAGGCAGCAGTGTGTGATGAATTGCGGCGGGCGTGTCGATTCCCTGTGTATAGTCCCATGCCTAATCCATCAGAGGCAGTCCAGAAGTTGATGGGACGACGCACTGCCGTTTTGGGCACACATTTGGAACATTTTTATTCTAATCCAGTGCATGTAGAACGGGGGCAAGGGACATGGCTCTATGGTGTGGATGGACAGCCATACCTGGATGCCTATAACAATGTGCCTACGGTAGGTCACGCCCATCCCCATGTGGTGAAGGCCATTACCCGACAAACGGCCGTGCTCAACACCAACACCCGTTACCTTTATCGCAATATCCTCGACTACGCCGAACGGCTGCTCAGCACTTTGCCTGAGCACATAACAGTCTGTGCCTTCGTCAATTCAGGCAGCGAAGCTAATGATATTGCCTGGCGCATGGCCCAATTCATTACAGGGCAGGGGGGCGCTTTGGTCATCGAAAACGCCTATCATGGCATCACCAATGCCATCAAGCCCCTCTCGCCCCGTTTTGGCGCGATCTTAAAACCCCATGTACAAACATTGATTTCGCCCAATCCTTATCGCGGCCACTATCGCTACGGGGAACCGGAGATAGCGACCAAGTACGCGGCCGATGCAGATCGGGCTATAGCTGATTTGGCAGCAGCAGGCGTCAAACCAGCCGCCTTTATGTTGGATTCAGCCCTCGTCAGCAATGGGTCGCCCGATGTGCCAGAGGGATACGTAACGGCCGTTGTCGAAAAAGTGCAGGCGGCTGGGGGGCTATTCATCGCTGATGAAGTACAGTCCGGCTTTGGCCGGATGGGCAAATATTTGTGGGGTCACACCTGGCATGGTGTCAAGCCAGATATTGTGACAATGGGCAAGCCAGTGGGCAATGGTTTTCCCTTGGGCATCGTAGCCACTACGGCCGATATTCTCAACCGTTTCGTCAAGGAAGTGGGGTTGTTCAGCACCTTTGGTGGCAACCCCGTAGCCTGCGCGGCGGGCATGGCCGTGTTAGACGTAATCGAAATGGAAGACCTCATCACCAATGCCACCGAGACCGGAGATTATTTACGGCAAAAGATTCGTGGTTTGATGGCCCAGCATGAAATCATTGGTGATGTACGCGGACATGGATTGGTGACGGGCGTAGATTTAGTGCGAGATCGCCAAACGCTGGAGCCAGCCCGGTCAGAGACAGTACAGGTCTTAGATGGCATGCGCGACAGAGGCGTGTTGATCGGTGATGGCGGCGAATATGGCAATGTCCTGAAGATTCGCCCGCCCCTCGTTTTCCGACAAGAACAGGCGGATATTTTGGTGGCAACTTTAGCTGAGGTTTTAGGCAGCATTGGAAACGACATTTAGTAAGAGTCTATGCATACTCCTTAGATGGATCCATGCCTCTTACGACGATTTCCAACCTGCATACCTAGCAATACAAATGTTATACCAACTATAGTGACACTAAGATTAGAAACTTTTCCAGTAGCAACATCTATGATTGTGCCAACAATAATTTGTCCGGCAACTACAAGTATCGTAGCCTTAGTCGCACCAATTTCAGGGATAACCGAGTTACTTATTGCGACGTAACCCGCGCCAATGATGCCTCCTAAAAATAGATAAAGCGGAATATCGCTGCCATTAACAGCGAACCTATCTGTAAAAAAGGGTATGATAAGAGCCAAAAATAGGAAACCTACGAAATGATTCCATATAGCTGCACCAACGCTTGAAACATATTCTCCCAGCCGCGCATTGACAACCCTTGTAGTGACGATCAAGAAACCATTCAAAAAAGCTAAAGCAATCATTAAAGTAGTCATTAATGTACCCTCTCAATAGAGAATAATTAAAATCGATCCAACCAAAATAGAAGAAACTTGCAGAAAATCACTCATGTACAAATTTCTTTTTGCTATACCAACCCACCCTTTCAAATCTAACAAAATTGCAAATAGAGTTTGGCCCAAAATCATAAGAGATAGACTACCAATAAGACCAATAGTGGAATTGACCGTAATATTGGCCAGGACAACAATCATAGCGCCGCAAACTCCACCAAAGTAAGACCACATCGGTGCAGCAGCGGAATAAGGCCACAACGTCCTGCTCCTGCTCATTAAACGCCAGAGAACCCAGCTACCCATTATCCCTACAAAGTGGGCAATCAGGGAAGAGGACATCGGCGAGGTAAGCCTTGCTAGTTCACCATTAAAGAAGACCATAATGGCTAGCATCCCCCCTGAAGCAATAGCTCCAGTTGTAAATAAGCTTTTAATCATTGCATAGTCCTCATACTTTGCAGCATTATGTAAGAATTATTTACTTTATATTAAGTTTATCTATATAAAGTATCTTTATATCAAGATAAATATATATCCTTTTCATTTAAATGTCAAGACTATTGAAGCAAAGGTTTTTTTTGTTATCATATATTTATGCAACAAGACCATGTTGATCTTATTCAAGCCCAATGGGCACGAGAAAATCCAGATTTAGACACGTCACCAATGGGTGTTATTGGACGAATTTCGCGAATTTCGCGCCATCTTGACCAGTTACTGCAAAAAAACTACTCGCTGTTTGACTTGAATGGTGGCGAGTTCGATGTCTTGGCTACACTACGGCGTGCGGGTCACCCTTACCAATTAACACCTACCCAACTGTTCAATTCTCTTATGCTTTCTTCTGGGGCCATGACCAATCGACTAGATCGACTGGAGAACGCAGGGCTTATTAAACGCATGCCCAATCCTAATGATCGTCGGGGCATATTGGTGACGTTGACTAAACAGGGGTTTGAATTAATGGACAAGGCTTATCCAGCGCATATCGCCAATGAGCAGAAAATTCTTACACCGCTTAATACAACTGAGCAAGCTGTATTAACGGATTTGCTACGCAAATTGCTTTTATCATTTGAGGCAAGTTCCGGATCTGGTTCACTAAAATCGTCCTATAAATGACCTTCCTCACAGCAAAGGTGGCGAAGTATCAAGACCAGACAGGATTTTTTTCTCGCCCCGATCTATTGCGAATTACACTCCAATTTTGATTACTTTGTGCAAAATAATAAAGGGCTGGCTGTCAGGCAAGTACAGGCGGCGATCTTCAGCGAAGCCGAGGCGCTGGTATAGGGCAAAAGCACGAGGGTTATCAGTTGTCACCCCAAGTTCGAGGCTATAGATGCCCACATGACGGGCAACGGCCGTTAACAGTTCAATCAACGCTGTGCCAATACCCTGCCCTCGATAATCTGACACCACAAAAAGGTTAGCACATTCGGCTGTTGCGCATTCGGAGGATGAGGGATAAACAATCAGTTGGCCGTTGCCGATGATGCGATTGTGACTCATGATGATGAGCCAGAAACAGCGCCCTTGCACTTGACGGCGCAGCAGGTGATTAAAGAGGTCACGGAATTGGGGGGCTGTGTAATGGGAATAGCAGGCTGTGTGTAACGGCCGTCTATCTGCTTCTTGAGCCAAACGAAAAGAGATGTGAGGAGGAACGGCTGTTGCTGGCTTCAATAGCTCAAATGGCAAGTCTATCATAGCCAAATCTTACAAAGAAACGGATTACAAGCAAACTTTGACAAGCTGGGCTGGCCCAACTACCATTGGCGCAATCACAAATCCTTTATCGGGTATCAGGCATGCGATTTCTTGGAGAAATCTCATGTCTCCATTACACAATGAGGTCACATTTGCCAAGAACTCATCGCCCTTCGCTGCCAGGGAAGCGATATGCCGTATCGTCATTACATTACTTGGCTACGATGGCTGGCGCGCAAATTTTGGAACAGGGCGGCAATGCGGCCGATGCAGGGGTCGCCGCCGGGTTGTGCATCAATGTGCTGGAACCAGAGTTAGCCCATTTTGGTGGGGTGGCTCCCATTATTTACTGTCCTGGCACGGGCAAACCAGTCGAGACGATTAGCGGTCTGGGTCGTTGGCCACAGGCGGCTTTGATTGAGCATTTTCGGCAGCATTACGCGGGTGATATGCCAGAAAATATTTTGCGGACGGTGACCCCAGCCGCACCGGACGCCTGGCTATCGGCCTTGGCGCGATGGGGCACGATGCGCTTTGAGCAGGTGGTGGCCCCGGCCTTGGATTTGGCGGGCAACGGCCGTCCCGTAGACCCCCGTTTTCACCAAGCTTTATTGTTGCCGGAAATGAGTCGCTGGCCCACTACCCAAGATGTCTTTCGTCCCAACGGCCGTTTGCCCCAGGTTGGCGAGCTTTTTCAGCAGCCTGATTTGGCACGGACGTTTGAGCGCATGATAAGGGCGGAGCTCGGAGCCAATGGCAGCCGTGAAAACGGCCTGCGGGCAGCCCGCGATCTCATCTACAAAGGCGAAATTGCGCAGGAGATCGCCACCTTCCATCAAGCACAAGGCAGTTGGCTAACTTACGAGGATTTAGCCAGGTTTGCCGTGCGTGTGGAAGCGCCGGAATGGATCAATTACAAGGGTTATGAGGTGGTGAGCTGTGGAGCCTGGTGCCAGGGGCCAACCTTTTTAATGGTGCTAAAACTGTTGGAGGGCTTTGATTTACAAGAGATGGGCTGGGGAACGGCCGATTATCTACACACGCTTTTGGAGACCATCAAGCTCGTTTTTGCCGATCGGGAAGCCTATTTTGGCGATCCTGATTTTGTAGATGTGCCCTTAAAGCAGCTACTATCAGATAGGTATGCGGCACGGCGGCGGCAGATGATTGATGGGACACGGGCAATGGTAGGACTGCCAGAAGCAGAAGAGGCAAGGCTTGGGGGGATTGGTACCGTGCCAGCCTTGCAGACAATGCCCCAACCTGTTTGGGAGAGCGATACGAGTTATGTTTGTGTGGTGGATGAGTGGGGCAACACCTTTTCGGCTACGCCGTCGGATGGGCTGACAAGTACACCCACCGTGCCTGGATTGGGCTTTGCTATTTCGGGACGGGGCTACCAAAGTTGGCTAAATGAAGGGCATCCCAGCTGTTTACAGCCAGGCAAACGGCCTCGTTTGACTCCCAACCCAGCCCTCATTTTGAAAAATGGAAAACCATTTATGCCCCTTGGCTGTCCTGGGGGTGATGCTCAAGTTCAGGCCATGTTGCAGGTGTTTTTGAATGTGGTGGAGTTTGGTATGGAACCGCAGGCGGCCATTGAAGCTCCACGAGTGATTTCTCACAATTTTCCCAACTCTTTTTGGCCCCATCATATCCGACCTGGAGAGGTAACGGCCGAATCTCGCTGGGAGACGGCCGTTCTGGATGATCTGCGTCAGCGCGGACACATTATTATTGATGATGGTCCCTGGAGCAGCCAGGTGGCCCGAGTTTGCACAATTGTAGTGGATGAAAAAACAGGTGTACGCATAGCTGGAGCCGACCCACGCTCAACAGCTTATGCTCTGGCTTGGTAAGAAGGGGGAGTAAGTCGTTGCAAGTTGAACAGGCTCAAATGGATGACGTGGCAAATATTGTGAAGCTGTTTGAGGCAGCAGCTGTTTGGCTGGAAGAGCAAGGGGTAAAACAGTGGCCCAGACAGGTATCTCCCCGCTTTCGGCTGTTTTTGCAGAAAAAGGTGGAAGGGGGAGAAGTTTTTGTGGTACGTGGGATTGACGGCCGGTTGCTAGCACATATTCGTTTTGATTATGAGGCAGGCAGTGTGTGGCATAACAATCCCATAGACACGGCCTATGTGCGCGGATTAGTGATTGCCAATGAGATGCGAGGGCAAGGATTAGGCGCAAATTTGTTGGCTTGGGCCCAAGGACATGCCCGAAAAAGGGACTGTGACCGATTACGGCTGGATTGCCTAGCGGCAAACGGCCGTTTGCGGCAATATTACAGTGATTGTGGCTTTACTTATTTGGGCGAGGGGCGTCACAGCCGTTATGTGGCTGCCCTGTTTGAGATGATGTTGCAAGGAGAGTAGATATGGCGTTTATTCAGTGTGATTTTTTCTCGGAGGTACTGGAGTTAAGTGCCTCCATGAATGTGATATTGCCCCAACCCATACGGCCGTCTTATCCTGTCCTCTATCTGCTACATGGTCGATCAGATGACCACACCATTTGGATGCGGCGCACTGCCATCGAACGCTACGCCGATGAATACGGTCTAGCTGTGGTGATGCCTGCCGTTGGACGCAGCTTTTACACCAATATGGCCATCGGCTATCGCTATTGGGATTTTATCAGCGAGGAAGTGCCGCAGATAGCGCAGGGGCTGTTTCCCCTTTCCTCAGCCCGCGAGGAAACATTTGTGGCCGGGCTTTCGATGGGTGGCTATGGGGCCTTCAAGTTAGCCCTCAGCTATCCTGAACGCTTCGCGGCTGGTGCCAGTTTGTCTGGCGCTTTGGATATGGCTCCAGAACCACCACCTGAAGAATCACAAGAATGGATTGATGAATGGCACAATATTTTTGGTGAGGCAGCCTCAATGCAGGGAAGCACTAATGATCTTTTCTACTTGGCAGAAAAGATGGCTACCTCTGATGAAATGCAACCTCGTTTGTACCAATGCTGTGGCACGGAGGATTTTTTGTATGAGCAGAATCAGCGTTTTTTGGCGTTGGCCCACTCGCTTGGCCTAGACTTGACGTATGAGGAAGGGTCAGGAGGGCATGAATGGGGCTACTGGGACATGATGATCCAATGTGTATTGGCGTGGTTAGGGCTAGAGAGAGTAAATTAGCCTATGTTTGAGAAGATTTTAGTGGCAAATCGGGGTGAGATTGCCCACCGCATTTTTCTAGCTTGTCGTGAATTGGGTGTGGCCTCAGTCGCCATCTACTCGGAAGCAGATGCGGGTGCGGCCTGGACACGACTGGCGGATGAGGGTTATCTTTTGGCAGGAGTGTCTGCCACGGAAACCTATTTGAATCAGACGGCCGTTTTCAATGTTGCGGCCGCTTGTGGAGCCAATGCCATTCATCCCGGTTATGGCTTTTTGAGCGAGAACGCTGACTTTGCCGCTGCTTGTGCCGGGCAGGGCATCATATTTATAGGGCCATCACCTAAAGCGATGCGAGCTATGGGCAGCAAAGCCGCCGCCCGCGCTTTGGCCCAGCAAACAGGCATCCCTGTCGTACCCGGCGTAGATGGGGCGGGGCTGACGGATACAGCTTTAGAGGAAACGGCCGCTGCCATTGGCTATCCTCTGCTCATTAAGGCCAGCGCCGGTGGCGGGGGCAAAGGTATGCGCGTCGTATGGTCGGCAGCCGAATTTGCTGATGCCCTGCAAGCAGCTCGCAAGGAAGCGGCCTCCTCTTTTGGCGATGATCATGTGATTGTGGAGAAGTACTTCACAGAGATTCATCATGTGGAGATTCAGGTGCTGGGCGATAGACAGGGCCAGGTGCTGCATCTCTTTGAGCGAGAATGTTCGGTGCAGCGACGACACCAAAAGATCATCGAGGAAAGCCCCTCGCCTATCCTAACAGAAAGGTTGCGGCAAAATATGGCGGCAGCGGCCGTTGCCCTGGCGCAAGCGGTGCATTATGTCAGTGCTGGCACGGTGGAGTTTATCGTTGATGGTGCGGGCGATTTCTACTTTTTGGAGATGAATACGCGCTTACAGGTGGAGCATCCCGTGACGGAGTTGGTAACGGGACTTGATTTGGCGGCCTGGCAGATTCGTATTGCTGCTGGTGAACCGCTGTCTTTTGAGCAAGCAGATTTACATCAGCGAGGCCATGCTATAGAGTGCCGCATTTATGCTGAAGACCCAGCCCACCATTTTTTACCTTCGATTGGGGAAATTGTGTGGTATGGACGGCCGTCCGGCCCTGGTGTTCGTGTGGATGATGGCATTGAGACGGGGGGGCAAGTCACACCCTATTACGATCCCATGTTGGCTAAGGTCATCACTTGGGGACAAGATCGAGCCGAGGCGGTGGCTAAGATGCAACGAGCTTTGCGAGAAACGGCCGTTCTTGGCGTCACAACCAATATCCCCTACCTTTTGGCTATTTTGGCTGAACCCCATTTTGTGGCTGGGAATGTGACCACCAACTATTTGGCCGAGCATATGGGCCAGTGGCAAACAGATGAGGAGATTGAAGATGATGTGTGGCTGGCGATGGCGGCAATAGAGATGCTGTTAGGGCGAGGAGGAAAGAAGGGAGTTGGAGAAACGGCCATTGCCACTACTGCACAACCAGACCCCTGGCATATGACCAACAAATGGCGCAACGTTCACATTTAATGTTGACAAACCAATCCCTTGACTCTCACGCAACGTCATAGTTTAGAATAGCGGCAAATGAGGTAAACGATGTATACCATAAAGCAGATTGCCAAAATAGCAGGTGTCACTGTCCGCACCTTGCACTACTATGACGAAATCGATTTATTCAAGCCATCCACCGTGGGCGACAATGGCTATCGCTATTACGCTGATGAGACTCTACTCCAATTGCAGCAAATTCTGTTATATCGGGAGATGGGCATGGACTTGATGCAAATCAAAGCCATCATGCAAAGCGAAGCGTTTGATTTAGTCACTGCCTTGCAACAACACCGTCAAAAACTACACAATAAAATCAATCATTTACACACTTTGGTCAAAACAGTAGATGCTACTCTTTTGCACTTAGTAGGAGAAATCAATATGAATAAAAACAATCTTTTCACTGGTTTCAGTCAGGAAAAGCAGCAGGAATATGAAGCCAAAGCAGTAAAGCAGTGGGGGGACAGCGCGACCCAATCTCTCAAGCGATGGCACAGTTATTCAGAAGAACGTAAAAAGGCAATTATTCAAGAGGGTCATACAATTTATACTGAATTAGCAGCCAAGATGAACTTGGGTCCCGGAAGTCCAGAGATTCAAGCACTGTTACAGCAGTGGCACAAACATCTACAGAATTTTTATGAACCATCCTTTGAGACATTACGTGGTTTGGGAGAAATGTACCAAGATCATCCCGACTTCAGGGCCACTTTCACAGCCATCCATCCTGATTTGCCCGCGTTTCTACAAAAGGCAATCATCCATTATGTGGAAGAGATAGAAACCCATTGGCTAGAACAAGAACTGGCTCATGGGCAAACATGAGAGGTTAAACATGGGCCAAATTAACAGGTCGTAACTATTGCAAAAAGCGCTAAGAAAACCAGAAACGAAGCATTAGCCGGACTTCAAACCCTTACTGCCAGACTCTTAAAATTGAACACTATCACACTCTAGGAGCTATGTGTCTATTTGTTTATGGAACTGTCACAGAATTGTCACAGCCTCTAAAAATCTGACTTATAGAATAGAGTCACTTGACCTGAGGTCAGAATATATTTGGATGAATACGCACACACACACCATCCTCATCGTTGATGACACTCCTGACAACTTAGAGCTTATTGCCAATTTTTTACGCAAGAGCAATTACCGCTTGCTCATGGCAAAAAGTGGGGACACTTGTTTGCAGCAAGCTATCCATGGCAAACCGGATTTGATTTTACTGGATTTGATCATGAAAGGTATGAATGGCTTCGAAACTTGTCAAAAACTCAAGGCTGATGAGCGATTGCAAAACATTCCTGTGATTATGATGACAGGCCTCACGGACATGGGGCATAAGGTCAAAGGATTCGCCGCAGGTGCAGTTGACTATGTCACTAAGCCCATTCGCCGCGAGGAGTTGCTGGCACGCATTTCTACTCATTTGCGTATCCGCGATTTGACACAGAACCTAGAAAGTTTGGTGGCCTCGCGGACGGTAGAATTGACACGCTCTTTAGAGCGAGAACAGTTCTTGGCAGAGGAGTTACAACATTCATTGGCTCAAGCTGAGGGGCTAGCCCAGCTTCAGGCACGAATTATTGAGACAGCCTCTCATGAATTTCGCACACCACTGACGGCTATTAATCAAGCAGCAGGATTATTAAACAAATATTACGATCGTTTATCGGATGAACAGCGCCAAAGAAACTTTTTACGAATTACTGATTCGGTCTTTGCCATTGATAAGTTACTCCGCAATATTACAACTGTCCATAAGGTAGACATGGGCAATATGCTAGTGACACATTCGGCCGTTCCCTATGCTACTTTTTGTACAACTTTGCAAGAAAAACTATTAGCCGAATTTCCTCGATCCGCCCATTTGTTGCTGTATGACATTATCGAGGCCGATGTCGGCATTTTCACTGACTTTCATATCGTACACCAGATTTTGTCCATACTCATAGACAACGCCCTCAGGTATTCTGAGCCGAATTATCCAGTCAAGGTAACAGTTACTCTCAATACCAATATGATAAGCATTGAGGTTGCTGATGAAGGTATTGGCATCCCATCGGCTGAACAACCAATGGTCTATGATCTTTTTGTACGGGCCAGCAATGTGGGCACTAGGCGCGGTTTGGGTATTGGGTTATATATTGCCAAACGTTTAGCAGAGAAGCTGGACGGCTGCTTGCAGATCACTAGTCCAGGCGAAAACGAAGGCACGATTGCCACCCTCCACTTACCATACCAACCTGAAGTCCAAGTAAATGGACACTAATGGTCATCGTGGTCAGCTTCGGGGACAGTAGTAGGTGCTTCCTCCTCATCTGTTTCCAATAAATAACCTGCGACAGCCAGAAATACAAAAATATCAACAATTATCAGTAACATCACTTGGGATTCGCTCATTCCGGTTCCTCTTCTATTCCAATTTTGCCATATTTTAGCGACTCCACACTAATCAAGCGAATAGCATAGTCGAATGCCCCTGAATCCGTTACACTTCGCCAAATTTACTTGATGGAAACAAATTTGTTATGAATTTACTGACTCAATTTATTCGGGAAATGCCCAAAGCAGAAATCCATGTCCACCTGGAAGGGGCCATTCAACCTGAAACTGTGCTTCAATTAGCCCAGCATAATCAGTTAACCCATCTGCTGCCAACCACGGATTTAAATGAACTGAAGAAGTGGTTTGTCTTTGCCGATTTTCCCCATTTCATCGAGATTTACGGCACGATTCAAGACTTGATTCGCACCCCTGACGATTTTGCGCTCATCACTTATGAATGTGGCGCAGATATGGCCGCTCAAAATATTCGTTATCGAGAATGTACCGTAACACCATATACGCACACGAGGCATTTGGACAAAGGGCTGCAGATTGAGGATATTTTGGCGGGGCTGACGGCAGGTCGGGAGCGAGCGCGTCAAGAGTTTGGGGTGGAGATGCGTTGGGTGTTTGACATAGCTCGTACTTTGAGTTTTCCAGAGGTAGACGGCCGTTACGATCCCACACCTGCGGAAGAAACATTGGCCTATGCAGTGGACGGCCGTTCTCAAGGTGTGGTTGGTTTTGGTTTGGGGGGCTATGAGGTCGGTGCTCCGCCCGAGCCATTTGCCCACGCCTTCCGCGAGGCTAAACAAGCGGGTCTACTCAGTCTGCCTCATGCCGGTGAAACAGAAGGAGCAGCCAGCGTTTGGGGAGCCGTGCGCGAGCTGCAAGCAGACCGTATTGGTCATGGGGTGCGGGCCATCGAAGATCCCCAACTTCTAAAGCATCTCAAAGAAAAGCAGATTCCCTTAGAAATCAATCCCACCAGCAACCAATGCTTACACGTTTTTTCCTTAGAACAACACCCATTCCGCCAACTTGACGAAATGGGGCTGCTCGTCACCGTGAACAGTGATGATCCACCGTTATTTAACACAACTTTGTGCCAAGAATACGAAATATTGGGACAACTGTTTCGTTATGAAGCGGCCGATCTCGCCCGCATCGCTCGAAATGCCTTTGTGGTCGCTGGTATCGAAACCCCCGTGAAGACACAACTCCTAACCGAATTTGATGAATGGGTAGCTAGTCAGGACATCACCTAATGTTATGAACAAAGGGACACTGTACGCGCTGGCCGCTTATGGACTGTGGGGGGTTTTGCCCATTTATTGGAAATTGCTGGGTGATGTGCCGCCTCTGGAGATATTGGCGCATCGTATGATATGGGCCTTGCTCATCCTATTGGCTTTGCTGGCCTATAAACAACGCTGGGTCTGGCTGCGAGCCGTGCGGCACAGTCGTCGTATCTTGCTTACCTTTTTGGCAACGGCCGTTCTCTTGGCCACCAATTGGTTTGTCTTCATTTGGGCTGTCTCTCAGGGCTACATTGTCGAAAGTAGCTTAGGCTACTTCATTAACCCGCTCATCAATGTCTTGTTTGGATCTGTCTTTTTAGGCGAACGTCTACGCCAATGGCAAAAGGCAGCTATCGCCCTAGTCTTGTCAGGGGTCTTATGGCTCACCATCAGCTATGGCACACTGCCTTGGATCGCACTAACTCTGGCACTGTCCTTTGGCCTTTATGGGCTGCTGAGGAAAACGGCCGCTTTAGACTCGCTGGAAGGGCTCAGCCTGGAAATGATGCTCCTCTTCTTGCCTGCTCTAGCCTATCTCATCTATTTGAGCGCAAGTGGGGAATCTTCATTGGGTCGTGTGTCGGTTCTGCAACATATATTATTGCTACTAACTGGCATCGTAACCGCCGTGCCACTTCTCCTCTTTGCTATGGGCGCTCGCCGTGTAACCCTGACGACATTAGGCATCCTGCAATATTTGGCTCCCACTGGCCAATTCCTCATTGGTGTCTTTCTCTACAATGAACCCTTTTCCCA
The DNA here is from genome assembly GCA_965223555.1 of Promineifilaceae bacterium (SeqCode). Classification (GTDB taxonomy): domain Bacteria; phylum Chloroflexota; class Anaerolineae; order Promineifilales; family Promineifilaceae; genus CBDCWU01. Next base: position 126,383 of record CBDCWU010000003.1, on the reverse strand, counting down.
GACTCAACTGATTGGCTTTGGGCTGATTTGGACTGCTCTTGCTATCTACACGATGGAGACTATTACATTTGGGCGAAGAGAAACGGCCGCTTTGTCTCCATGAACAAACAGCGTGAAACAATAATCAAGGCCTAGCGGGAGCGAGTCAACAGGATGTTACAGTCTGGGCTTTTTAGTCCACAGTTAGTCTCATGCGACAGGTTTGCGAAAACCTAATAAAAGTCCCTGGGCGCCAAAGCAATGAATACTACGTTGCCACGGTGTCGCAACAGCACAATTATAGCCTGGTCCTGGATACCTCAATCATTGCTCAGTTTGAGGCAGGTAATACGCTGCTGTTAAATGTCGCGGTTGAAGGGAACCTCATGGCCAATAGTTGTGAACCTGCTGGCTCATCAGCTTTGGAACTAAGACTGCTAGGCGGGGGATTAGATTTAGGCATCGTTGAACAGCCACCCGATGAAATAGTAAGGAACGACTAAGAGAGAGACTATTTTCAAGAGTAACCATAACATTTCGCTTGTTTGCTCCCGTTGGTCCGAGATCGTCGATTATTCTTTCGACATAGTTGGAGAACTAGAAATGAACAAAGTAATGAGTTTAAGACATATTGCACTAATCCTCTTTCCCGCGCTTCTGGCAATCTTCATCGCCTTGAGCCACACTAGTTGGGCTGCTGCCCAAGAGCTCGACCATGAAAGATTCGGCCTACCTCCGGCGCGTCTCTGCGATACTATCGGGCGACCGGGATCGCCGTACGCTGTAGGCATCAACTGCCGCATCATGCTTATCGATATGTTTCCGCGCACCTACATCGTTTACATACCATCCAGCTGGCAGCCCAATGCCCCCGTCGTCTTCATCTATCATGGCACCAATGGCGATGGGGATGGCTACCTACGGAAATCTGGCTGGGTGGAGGTCTCTGATCGCGAAGGAATCGTACTTGTCTCTGCCTCCGGTCTCAAATACTGTCCGCTTGATGAGAACTGCTCATCAACAGACCTCTCGGAGTGGGTGAGCAAGTGGCATCATTATCACCTTGAGAGGGATGTACACACCGGACCCCAATGGCGCATGCCCGGCTACCCGCACCTTGGCGCCCAGTTTCCGCCAGATGATGTTGCCTTCACCGAGCTGGTAATGGACGACGTAGAAGCCAGCGGCTATGTCGATCCCAGCCGTTTCTACGCCAGCGGCTTCTCCAGCGGGGCTGCTTTCTCGGCAAGGCTGGCAATGGAGATACCAGATCGCCTCGCTGCCGCCGCCTACTCGTCGGCTGGCATCATATCTGAAAGCGTCTATTTGAGCACAGCGCTGGACGATATCCCCGTTCTGGCTCTAATCGGCACGCATGAGCCCGGCATCATGGTACACGCCAATGAACAACCCTTGCCACTAGACCCCAACGATTTTCTGGCGCTTGGCGATCTCATGGACTATTATGTAATCCCTCATCTTGATGCCTTCAACCACAGTTATGACCCCCTGAATCTTTCACCTGTCACATTGGAAGGGTCTCAGCACACACTTTATCGTTGGCAGGATGGTACCAGTGAGCAGCTCTTTCAACTGGGCGTGGTAGAAGGGTTAACGCACACCACCCCGGCTGGCTGCGGCCCTGGCAATCCGCTAGGTTGGCTGGCGCCGGAGTATTATTGGGAATTCTTCCAATCCGACTCCAGCGATCCAATCAGCGAGATTACGCACGGGGGCAGTTGTCCGTAAGCTGGTGGCTTACTTCATTCGTAAGAGTGGCTCAGAAGGTTTTTGCATGAAGCAAGTACATTGGAAGTTGTGTCGGAATAGCGGTTGGATTATTCAAGTGCTCTACGCGTTGAGCGATTATATCTGGAGACAAAAGCCTATACAGTTTTGTCTTTTACCAACCAGGACAGAAGATCGTCTGGCATCATCTCATGACCCCGCGACTCAGCTCGCTCCAAAACGGCCGTATCCAAATCATCACGCAGTCTGGCCAACACTCGTTGGGGTTCCCCAAGCAAGAAGACAAGATAAGGAACAGGTCGAGCGAGGCCCATTGACAGCAGGGTGACGGCCTTGCTGACTTGGCCTTCAGCAGTCGCCACCAGTCCTAGACCTAGAACACTGTGCCAGAAAGAAGGCATCAACCCGAACTTTTCTGCCTCTATCAAACCTTTTCGAAAATTAAGCCGAGATAATTTTAGCTCACCCAACGCATAATGATGAAAAGCCAGGTTACAATAGGCCAAGGGCAAGAAACTGTAATCCTGGATCTCGTGTGCCAGCACCACTGCCTCCTGCTGTATTTGCTGAGCCTCCTGAAGGTTGCCTAGAGCGTGAAGAGACAGGCCAAGATGTACCATTGAGCGCATTTTGCAGAAAGCTAGGCCGGGATGCTCGCGCCATAAAGCAATCGCTTCCAGCAATATATCTTTTGCCTTTGCTGCTTTACCACGGGTAATATGGAATAATCCCCAAAAGTTAAGCACGATCGCCTGTCCCCAGATATGTCCTTCATGGCGAGCTAGCGACAACACTTCTTCAAAGCCGCTGGGGGTGGATTTCTTGTTTTTCTGAGTAAGTGCCAAGGGGCCAAGCAGAGTGATTGTCATTATTCGTTCCTTGGTTGCTTCCAGACCCTCTAGCAAGGTCATGGCCTGATGGAGATGCTCTCGAGCCTGATCAAAGGTGAATTGACCCATGCGCAGTCCCAGTATCCCCTGCCCCATCAAGGCAGCCGCTTGTGTTTGCCGAAGGATATCATCAGAGGCTTTTTTGGTAGCGCGACAGCGTTCTGCACTCTCAACCAAAGCCGCACACATCTGCAGGCCTTCATGCACTTCTCCCTTAAAATCGAAATAATGATAGAGTGCTAAAATGGCAGATTGCAGCCGTTCAGGCTGATCCTGGTCGATGGCCCATTGCCAGGCCAAGCGAATATTAGGCATCTCGTCGGCAATAGCCGAATCCCAACCAGTTAGCTCCGGCTCACCGCTTCCGAATAGGGCTGACCAGCGGGCAAGGAAATCGGTGTAATAGTAGGTGTGCGCCACCCGCCTCGATTTTTGTTCAACTGGATCCAGCGCTAACTTCTTAGCTGCCAATTGACGCACCAACTCATGCAGCCGATACCTTTTTCCCTCCCGTTCAAGCAAAGAATGATCGAGAAGTCGGACCAGTTCCGGCAACTTCGCTTCACAAACGGCCGTTACAGCCGCGCGAGAGAAGTCACCTGCAAATACCGTCAGTCCAGCAAGCAGGCGCTGTTCCTGTGGAGTGAGCTGTACCCATGAGCCTGCAAATGCTGCTTCGATACTGCGATGCCTCTCCAGTTGGTCATGCAGGTCGCTTGCTAGCAACGCCAAGCTTTCCTTTAATTCCACAAGAATCTCAGCTGGAGACAGTAGTCGCGTCCAAGCTGCGGCAAGCTCAACAGCCAGCGGCAATCCTTCCACCAGCTGGCAAATCGATTTAACCGTGTCGTCGGCATCAGGTGGTATTTCAGCCCCAACACGCTGAGACCTTTGGCGGAACAGGCTGTCAGCAGCATCCAGGCTAAGGCCTGCGACAGGAATGAGCACTTCCCCTTTTAGTCGTAGGCGCTGCCTTGAGGTAACTATGAATGTAAGGTCGGGCAAATCACGCAACAGCTCAGCCACCAGTGTAACGCCAGACGGTAAGAGCTGCTCAAAGTTATCCAGAACTAAAAGGTGCTGACGACCTTCGAGCTGTCGCTTTAATTGAAGGTCTGGTTCAAAGGGACCCGCAAAGGTTAATCCCAATGTGGTTGCGATGGCGGTACTTAAATGAGCCGGGTCAGTGACACTTGCCAAGGAAATGAACCAGGCACCCTCACTGTACCGATCCTGTACCTGACGCGCTGCTGCCAGCGCTAAACGGCTTTTGCCTACTCCTCCTGGACCGATCAGGGTCACCAAGCGGTTTTCTGAGATTTCGAGTTTCTTGCTTAGCTGAGTTAGCTCAGCTTCTCGGCCAACGAGAAGGTCCAATTCAGCAGGCAAATTTCCAATTGCCGGGGAGCGCGTTTCTTTTATGGAAACAGTCTCTGGTTGCCTAGCCAATGTGAGCTCGTCAACAGGTGCCTGTCCCCGGGCAATTTGCAAGAACAATTCGCGTTCATTATCAGAGACAGCCAAACAATCAGCCAGTATCTCAGCTAGCTGTCGCGAAGGACGACGAGTATCCTGTTCGATTTTCTTTACGGTTGAGAGGGAGCAGGCTGCACGCCTTGCCAGCTCTCGCTGGGAAAGGTCAAGTGCCTTCCGCCGCCGCCGCACCCAGTAACCGAAGGAGTGAGTTCTGTCCATGACAACTTGTGTCCCATTTTGTGTCCCTTATTGTACCCGAAAGAAGCCCCATAAGCCTTGAACAATCGGCTTTAATGGCAACAGTTCAGTAATAAGTCAGTCGGCAATTCTGTATAGCTGATTTAGAAGTTAAGGAGATGAGAAGATGACAAATGCAAAGATGAAAGCAATGGATGATGCAATACTAAACAGTGACGGAAACTTTCTTCTACCTGGTGTTGGAAGATCCATCTCAATGATGGGAGGAACCGTCACCTTCAAAACCGAGAGTGAAAAGACTGAGGGTGCCTGGTCGCTACTTGAATTGACTGTTCCACCGGGATTCAGTGGGCCACCACTACATTCGCATAGGGAAACGCAAGAAGCCTTTTACGTATTGGAGGGAGCCCTTAGATTGCGGGTCGGTGATCAGACCGTCAAAGCGCGTCCCGGCGCGTATGCATTCATTCCCACGGGGGTAACGCATACCTATTCGAATGCCGAAGACAAGCCAGCCAGATTCTTGGTGTTGGTTTCACCGGGTGGGTTTGAGAAATACTTCGATGAGTTGGCTACGTTGATGCAGAATGAACCGAGTTGGCCACCATCTGATATGAGCAAAGTATCAGCGCTGATGGCCAAGTATGACACTTATGTACCGATGGGCAAAGGGGAACAAGCGTCATAATTATTCCTCATTATGGCAGATAGTTTTTGAACTGAACAACTCAAAGGAGTAAGAAATATGAATCGTTTCAAATGGTGGTTCCGAATTTTGACGTTTACACTCATGTTTCTGACCAATACTCAGTCTTCAGCACCAAGGTGATTTCTCGTGGCCTACGAGAAGCGCTCTATGTTTTGGACGGCCTGCTCGAGAATAATACTATGCTCCCCGAAACACTTTCACATATCTCTTTGCTTCCCTTCAAGCATGTTTACCCAATGGAACGTATTTTATCGAGGATATATGAGCGGGTTTTTATAGTAGGATGTTGCGGTCTGAAATGGTAAATGGCTTCTCAAACCGTAACATCCCGTTGACTCGCTCTCGCTTGTCCATCAAGACAGTCATCACCTAAATCTCTTTTCATTCACCCCCTAAAACCCCATCGAACGGCCGATAATCTCCTTCATGATCTCCGTTGTACCAGCATAAATCGTCTGCACCCGTGCATCCAGATAAAACTTGGCAATAGGATACTCCGTCATGTAACCATAGCCACCATGTAGTTGCAGACATTGATCCACGACCTGCTTTTGCAACTCCGTCGTCCACCATTTGGCCATGGCCGCCTCAACGGCCGTTAACTCCCCTGCGTTCAACTCCATAATGCAGCGATCCACAAACACTCGCGCCACCTCAACCTCCGTCTTCATCTCCGCCAACTTAAAGCGCGAATTTTGGAACTTGCCAATCGGCTGTCCAAAGGCCATCCGCTCCCGGCAATAATCCACCGTCATAGCCAAGGCTGCCTCACAAGCCGCCACCGCGATCACCGCCACTGACAGCCGTTCCTGCGGCAACTGCTGCATCAACTGGTAAAACCCCTTGCCCTCCTCGCCCAACAAATTCTCAACCGGAACCCGCACCTTATCAAAAAAGAGTTCGGCCGTGTCCTGTGCCTTCAAACCAATCTTATCCAAGTTACGCCCTCGCTCAAAGCCCACCATGCCCCGCTCCACCACTAACAAACTAATGCCACTATGACCAGCATTTGGGTCTGTTTTGGCTACCACAATAACTAAATCACTATGGATGCCATTGGTGATAAAGGTCTTCTGACCATTGAGAACATAATGATCACCATCACGCACGGCCGTTGTCCCAATACCCGCCAAATCACTACCTGCCCCCGGCTCACTCATAGCAATCGCCGTAATCAACTCCCCCGCTACCATCCCTGGCAGCCAACGATCCAACTGTTCAGTTGTGGCATAGTGCAAAAAATAAGGCATATTCACATCATTGTGCAGTCCATATCCCACCCCCGAAGCCCCAGCTCGCGTCAGCTCCTCCGTCACAATGGCATTATAACGAAAATCACGCTCACCGCTCCCCCCATACTTCTCCGGCGCATCCATACACAAAAAGCCCAAGGCCCCCGCCTTCGTCCAAATCTCCCGATCCACTTGCCCGTCATGCTCCCACTGCTCATGAAACGGGGCAATCTCATTGGCTACAAAACGCCGCACCGCCTCTCGGAACATCTCGTGCTCGTCTTCAAATATATTTCGCTTCATTTTTGCTCACTCCACTTATTAAAAGTATGCTGTCTACTCATTACCACCTTCCCCAAAATCGTCCTTTGCCGGATCATATATGGAACCATCAGGCATAATTGCCCCCGCCAAAGAAAAAGCCTCCCTCAAATCGTCAATGGAGACTTGAGCATCCATAAAATTAGTTCGTTGTAAATCCGCCTCGTAAAATTTGGCCCCCTTCAAATTGGCTCCGGCTAAATTGGCACCACGCAAATTGCAACGGCCGAAATCCACCCTTGTTAACTGCCCTTGACATAAGTCGGCCTGCCGCAAATCGGCCGTACTCAAATCTGCCTTATGCAAATCTACTCCCTGCCCCCGGACACCTACCAAAACTGACTGCACCAAATAAGCAGAAGCTAACGTTGCCCCCTCCAACGCCGCTCCCGTCAAATTGGCCCCTACCATAACTGTTCCTTGCAAATTCGCCCCATTTAGATTCACCCCCGTCAAATTGGCTCCCGTCAGGTTGGCCCCCATCAACTCTGACAAACTCATATTTGCCAGAACCAAATTCGCCAAACTCAGGTTCGCGCCCCGTAAATTGGCTCCTCGTAAATTCGCCAATATCAATTGAGCAGCCATCAAATTCGCCGTATCCAAATTCGCCCTGACCAATTGCACACAACACAAATCAGCCGCATCAAAGTGGCTATTCCGAAATGCCGTCCGTGAAAAATCCATTCCTGCTAAATCCAAACCCGATAAATCACAATTAGACAGCGGCACATCCTGGGCCAACAAAGAAACCACATCCTGCAATGTTAATCGCTTCAATCTGCCAACCTCCTAATCCTTACCCAATTGCCAGGGCAAAGGCATCACTCGCCAACACATCCATCACCAAATCAACCGGCTGTTTGGCAAAGATGCGTGCTGCCGCCATCGTCCGACTATCTTGTTCATTATCCAAAGACCATTGCGCATGTTCCACTAACAAGGCTAAGGCCAGAGACCGACCTAGAGTTAAAGCGAAGCGGCGAGCGCCTGCTTCAAGGGCTTCACGGCCTTGGGGCTTGGTCTGCTTCAACCAGGAGGCGGCATGGGCAACGGCCGTCTGCGCCATCCCACCCGCTTCCACCAAACTTGTCTCATTCACCCCCTGCAAGCATCGGGTCACCTTCCCTTGCAAAGCCACCAAAGGGCCACCATCCCCCAAAGCCCGCAGCACATCCAACGACAACACATTCGTCGTCCCCTCCCAAATCGGTAGCACCTGGCTATCCCGCAGCAGCATGGGCAGCCCCGTATCCTCCACATAGCCCGCCCCACCATGCGCCTCCAACACCTCGCTCGCCACCATCACTGCTTGTCGCCCTGTCGTCAACTTGGCCAACGACGTCAGCAGCCGCAGTAAAGCTGCCTCCTCACCACTCAGTTCATTGGCCTCATCCTTGCCAATCAGCTCCACCAGATAAAAAGTCAAGTGAAAAGCAGCCTCCGTCTCCGCTTGCAGCGTGGCCAACGTATCTACATGCAGCGGCTTCTGCGCCAAAGCCGAGCCAAAAGCCACCCGCTTCCGCGCATAATCCCGCGCCAAGGCCATCCCCCGCCGCATAAAGGCCACCGAACTCACTGCATTCCAAGTGCGCGTCAAATGCAACATAGGCACGATATTCCGCACCCCATTCTGCAAACCCATAACAGGAATGGCGCGTGAACCCTTCAATACCAATTCGGCCGTCGGCACTTTGCGCGTGCCTAACTTATCTTTGAGACGACTAATTTCAATATTTTGCAAACGGCCGTCCTCCCCTTGCGTCTCCACATAAAACAGAGCCAATCCTTTGCCCCCTGACCCATTCCCTTCCGGTCGTGCCAATGTCAGCGCCATTTGAGAAGTCGTCGCCGACGTAAACCATTTCTGCCCAAACAGCCGCCACACCTCATCTGTTCCCAGTCGGGCCACCGTCTCCGACAGCCCCACATCTGAGCCACCCGTAGACTCTGTCATCCACTGCCCACTCGTCCAAAATTGGGCCGGATCACGACTCGTCAAATGGGGCACAGCCCGCTCAATCAACTCTTGATTCCCCGAACGCAGCAAGGCCCGTGCCGCCCCATCCGTCATGGCCAACGGGCACATATACATATCCGTCGAGGGATGAAAAAGATAAGCCAAGGCAAATTGATAGAGGCGAGCAAAACGGCCGTATCCTCCCTCATATGCCGCCGCCACCACGCCCATCTCCGCCGCAATCTTTTCCGCACGCTGCCACAAAGGTGTTAGCTCAATCTGGTCAATGCGATTGCCCCAGGCATCCCACTGTGTCAGTCTTGGCTCATTCAGCCGATCCGCCAATTGCAACTCATACAACTCCCCCCCTGCTAACTCTCCCATCTGTCGTAGGGACGACTTCACTTCAGCCAACATCTCCGGTGGTAGCACCCGCCACAAATAGGAACGCAAAACGCGATCGTCTTCATATTGATTACCTAATTGGGGTGGGGACTGGTTAAAAAACTGATTCATTATGACATCTGCTCCGTTCTAATTTTAGGCTGAAGCGATTATACCATCAGCTATAGGCAAACGGCCGTCTTTCCACCCTTATTTCCTACTCAGGCCATTGTCAAAACAATATTCCATAACCTGAACAAGCCAGAACCAAAAATGGGACACAGAGAGACGCAGAGGGGCAGAGACACACAGAGGCTGAAAAAGATAAGACTCCTATATCTCTGTGAATCTCCGTGTCTTCTCCGTGATTCTCTGTGTCATTTGCTTGTTTTCTGTGCAAGCATCTCACTCGAAGGTACTAAAAAAGAACTCTACGGCTTTGTCACCACCAACGTCACCCAATATGCCTCTGCTTTTATTGGCTTATCCGGTTTCTGAGGATAGGGGGCTAATAACTGCAACTCCAGCACATATTGGCCAAAGGTAACGCGCTGCTGGTTAAGGCTAGGGGCAGCATTCGTATTGAACTCAAAGTTAATTGGCGCATCTTCTCCTCGCTGCACCATCACCACACCTCGCGCTTGTCCCATCTCGGCACACGCCACTCGTGACGGGCAGCGGGAATCTTCTAACACAGCGTCAAAAGTAATTGCAAGGTTTTCGCTGGGGATAACGGCCGTTTCCCCCACCACCACTGTAAACACATCACCTACCAGCACACTCTTAGGCTGATCGGCCGTTGCGCCACAAGCCATCACCCCGACCAAAAGCAACAAAATTATTATCATTCGCCGCATAATCCACCTACCGCCCTTGCCATACAGGCTGCCGCTTCTCCGCAAAAGCCCTCGGTCCTTCAATAGCATCTTCAGAATGGAGCATAGCCTCGTAAGCCGCCAGTTGGCCGCTACGCATTAGCTCGTAACAGGCATCCAGAGGCAGAACGGCCGTTTCCCGCACCAACTCCTTCACCGCCGCCAACGACAACGGCGCCGCCTTAATCATCAAATTCGCAAACTCCCGCGCCTTCGCCATCAGGTCAGCCTGCGGCACAACCGCATTCACCAATCCCCAGCACACGGCCTCCTCAGCCCCCATGCGCCGCCCCGTCAGCAACATCTCCATCGCCACATGATGCGGCAGCCGCTTTGGCAACCGAAACGACGCCGAATCCGCCAAAATCCCTACAAAAATCTCTGGCAAAAAAAACTGCGCCTGATCCGCCGCCACAATCAGATCACACGACAGAGCCAACTCAAAGCCACCGCCCACCGCCAACCCATTCACCGCCGCAATTATCGGCTTATTCAAATCATGCAGCTCCGTCAGACCTGCAAACCCACCCACGCCATAATCCCCCGCAATCGCATCCCCCTCCGCCGCCGCATTCAAATCCCATCCCACCGAAAAAAAGCGTTCCCCGCCACCCGTCACAATCACCACCCGCATCTCTGGATCATCCCGAAACTCAGCAAACAACTCCCCCATCGCCCGACTGGTAGCATTGTCAATCGCATTGGCCTTCGGCCGATCCAACACCACCTCCAAAATCCGTCCATTCCGCGTCACTTTTAGCACATTATTCATACAGCACCTTCAAGAATGAGATTAGGAGATTTGGGAGATTGAGAGATTGCGATCCCCCAATCTCCTAATCACCTAATCTCCCAATCTCCATCTTCTCAACCATCCTCACCACTCCATCCACCGCCAACACCCCGTCCGCATACACAAACAGCGGATTCACATCCACCTCCACCAACGAATCCGCAAAATCCTCTCCCAACCGCGCCAAATTCATCACCGCCTCCACCAACGCCGCCTTATCCACTTTAGCACTGCCACGATACCCATCCAGCAACGGAGCAATCTGCAAACTATCCAACGCCGCCGCCACCTCATACAGCAGTACCGGAAACAACAGCGTTCGACTGTCCTGAAACAGTTCCACCAAAATTCCCCCCGCCCCAATCACCAAAGCCAGCCCAAATTGTGGATCGCGCGTGATACCCACAATCATCTCTACGATGGGCTTCGTCGCCATCTTCTCGATCAGAAATTGGTTCCCCAAATGCAATATTTGGGCGATGGCATCACGCACGGCCGTTTCCCCCTCCACACCTACCACCACTCCACCCATATCCGACTTATGCACAATTTCCGACGACAACACCTTCACCACCACAGGGTAGCCAAGTGAATTAGCGACTGAGACGGCCGTTTCCCCCTCACAAACCACCCCCTGCGGCACATCAATCCCATATCGTGCCAACAAACCCTTACTCTCCGCCTCATCCAGCGTAACAATTTCACCCTCTTTCAGCGATGGCTGAGACAACGACCACTGCAATTGCGGCCTCTCAGCCAGTAACCTCTGCCGCTCCGCCACCAGCGCAGCCCCCTTAATCGCCAGCAAACATTCCGTCAGCCCCAACATGGGCACAACCCCCTGCGCCAACAACCACTCCCGCAAATCTTCTGGCAAATTCTCAGGCAACGTCGCCACCATCGCCCCCCGCACCCCCGTCAATGCCGCCGCCCGCACAAACGCCTCCGCCGTCAACACCCAATCCGCTGGATTACAAATATCCGCACGCGGAAAATCCAACACCTTCAGCGTAATCGCCTGCTCCCCCAACATCATGGCTCCAAAACAAGCCTCCTGCGCCGCCCCATCCCCCCAAATATAGGTGTGATAATCCAGTGGATTGCCCAAAGCGACACGGGTTCCCAAAACGGCCGTTAACCTCTCCCGCTGCTTCGCCACCAATGGCGGCATCCGCAACCCCAACCGCTCCGCCCCATCCGCCACCAACGCCGCCTCCCCACCCGAACAACTAATCGAAGCCACACTCCCCTCAGGCAACACCCCCACCACCGCCAAAAACTTCAACGTCTCCAAAAACTGCGGCACACTCTCCACCCGCACCACCCCCAGCCGCGCCAGCAAGGCTCCATACAGCACATCCGACCCCGCCAACGAACTGGTATGACTCATCGTCACCCAGCCCCCCAAGGCCGACGACCCCGACTTCAACACCACCAGCGGCACACCCTTCTGCAACGCCAACACAGCCACCCGCGAAAACGCGGCCACATCCGTCAGCCCTTCCAAATGAATGCCAATCGCCGTCACCCGCTCATCTTCCAGCAAAGCCTTAATATAATCAGGAACCGTCACCCCCGCCTGGTTGCCCGTGGCAATTAGATAAGCCAGCGGCACAGACCGCTGCTGCATCGTCAAATTCAAACTAATATTGCCGCTCTGCGAAATAATCGCCACCCCCTTCTCCACCCGCTTGCCCCCCTGCTCATCCGGCCACAAAGCCACCCCGTCCAAATAATTCAACAACCCATAACAGTTCGGCCCCACCAAAGCCATCTTCCCCATCCGCGCCTGCAACTGCGCCTGATACGCTTGTCCCGCCTCCCCAATCTCGGCAAAACCAGACGCATAACAAACCACCCCCCCCGCCCCCATTGCGGCCAACTGCCCCACCAACGCAATCGTCGCCTCGCGCGGCACACCCAAAAAGGCAGCATCAGGCACGCCAGGCAAATCAGCCAGCGAAGCGTAACAAGTTCGTCCTTCCATCTCACTGCGTTTGGGGTTTACAGGCCAAATATCGCCATCAAAGCTAATTTTGTCACACTGCTGGATAACGGCCGTTGCCAAATCCCCCCCCACCACCGCCATCGAACACGGCCTCAACAACCGCCTTAAAGATTCAAAATTCGTCATGAACGTTCTAAAGGAGACTAGAGATTAGAGATTGATCTTAGTCTCCAATCTCTAGTCTCCAATCTCCCCATCATCTCCCCTCAAACGGCCGTAACAACGCCCGCGAAATAATATGCCGCTGAATCTCACTTGTACCATCCCAAATCCGCTCCACCCGCGCATCCCGCCAAAAACGCACAATCGGATTCTCCTCCGCCAGCCCCATCCCCCCAAAAATCTGCACCGCCTCATCCGTCACCGTCGCCAACATCTCCGTGGCAAACAGCTTCGCCATCGCATAATCCTCATCCCGCGCCGTCCCCTGATCCGTGCGCCAAGCCACATCCAGCACCATCATCTCCGCCGCCCGAATCTGCGTCGCCATATCGGCCAACTTAAACGACACCCCCTGATTCTTGCCAATCGGCTTACCAAATTGCACCCGCGTCGTCGCCCAATCCAAGCATAACTGCAACGCTCGCTGCGCCCGCCCCACACAAAACGCCGCCACCGACAGCCGTGTCGCCCCCAACCACTGCCCCGCCACCGCAAAACCCTGATGCTCCTCCCCCAAAATATTGGCCACCGGCACACGGCAACCATCAAACTCCAAAATAGAGTTGTGATAACCCCGATGTGACACCACACTGTAACCCCGCTTCACCGTCACCCCAGGCAAATCAAAATCCACCAAAAACGACGTAATCTTCTTGCGCATGCCACGCGGCGTCTCCTCCTCACTACTGGCGGCAAACAAAATCACATAATCAGCAATATTGGCGTGGCTAATAAAATGCTTGGTTCCCGTAATCACATACTCATCCCCCTCACGCACCGCCCGACACTCCATGCCACGCACATCCGACCCTGCATTTGGCTCCGACATCGCCAAACAGTCATGCCGCTTGCCCTCAATCGTGGGAATGAGATATTTCTCGATCTGCTCTCCCTGGCAAGCACGCAAGATGCTACTGGGCCGACACACATAATGCTGCAAAGCAAAGTTCGCCCAAGCCAACTCCCGCTCCATCAAAATCAGCGACACCGTATCCAGCCCCGCCGCCCCATACTCTTCTGGCATATTGGCCGCATACAGTCCAATCTCCAATGCCTTATCCATAATATGCCGCGCCAACTCAGGCCGCACCCCATCATCCCGCTCCACCTCATCCTCATAAGGCAGCAACTCCTTAGCCACAAAATCCCGCGTCAACTCCACCAGCATCTTTTGATCGTCTGTTAGTTCAAAGTCCATTTTTACTCCGAATTTCGTAAATGGTGACCTCGTAGTTGTCATTCCAAACGAAGTCTTCGGAGTGAGGAATCCCGACGGACTTACTGCTCCGTCGGGATTCCTCGGAGGACCTCAGAATGACAGTTGAGTACTGATCACTTCTTAATTACTTTTAATCTTCATCCGTCGCCCAACTTGTTTGGGAATTGGCAATTGCTTATGACTAGCATAAACGGCCGTCAACACCTCCAACACAAACTCCTTCACCACCGCCGCCCGTGCCGCCACCATATCCACATGTAGCAACATCTGCTCCGTCGTCGCCACCAACTCCCCCGTCGCCTCGTTATACATCTCGTGGAAAAAATGCAGCCGCTTGGCATCAAACCCCAACACCTGCGTCGTAAACAGCAGCCTATCGCCACTGCCACACTCCAAATAATAATTAATATGCGTCTCCACCGTATAATAAGAGTTCCCTGCCGCCCGATAGGCTTCATCAATGCCAATATAACGAAACAGCGCATCCGAGGCATCGCCAAAAGCTGCTAAATAGCTCGATTCCGTCATGTGGCCGTTGTAATCAATCCAATTGGCATCCACGTCACAACGATACAGCCGCAGTGGCGCCTCCACCACTTCACCCACCTGCCAACGTCGCCGCACCACACTCGTATAGCGTCGCGCATCATGCGCCGCAATCATCTGCCCCGCGCCAATCTCAAACCCCCGCAACGTGTGCATCACAGCCAATAAAGCCTCATCACGAACGGCCGTTTCCGTCGCTCCGCTTACACCCCCAATCATCCAATCCAGCCCCACCCCCAACTGCAACACCGCCTCAACATCCGCCTCACTCACACCCTCTTGTCGCAACTTCTCAGCCTCTTGCCGAACGGCCGTTTGCAACCGCGCCACAATAGAGACCTCCGAGGTTTTATCTACAACAATCGGCTGCATCGAAAGCTGGCGATAAAAATCAGCGGCAGCAGCAACGGCCGTTTCATCCTCACCCCAAACCTCCACCAACGGCGACAAATAAACAGGCTCATGCGCCTGCACCACCACCACCCGTTCCGGGTGTTGATAAGGTGGACTATAAGCAGGTACAGCCAGCGTAATGTGTGCGGGAACGGCCGTTTCCCCCCCATTCCCCACTCCATCACCACACTGCACAAAAGCTACCTCTCCCAACCCTGCCATATTATTGACTACGCGCAATTTATCCCGGCTAGCTCCAGGCAACAGCCCCAACTTCGCCAAAATTGGCCAAGCCTCATCAATCCCCTGCCGCAGTCGTGCCTCCTCATCCCCATCCGCCACCACAGCCACAACTGCCAACCCCTGCGCCAAAAACCGCGCCGCCCAACCCGCCGCCACTCCATCACAACCAACAATCCCTACAACACCAGGCAACTCAACCGTCATACCATTCATCCTCCAACTCGGCGGTTAAAACCACAGCAACGGCTACAAAGTCGGCCTCCACCGACTGAAGATCAGCCCGCGAAGGCGGGTTTTGTAGTTGTTGCCGCGAATTTATTCGCCCACTTCCCCCAAATTCCACAACCGACTCCCCTCCAACATCTCAATCAACCGCATCAGCAAATCATCCCGCTCCTCCTCCAAATCACGAATAGACCGCCCCGCCGTCAACTCATCACAACCATCAATCACCTTCTGCGCCAACTCGTCCGTCAACTCTGGCGCTTCCAAAAACGTCCACGGCGCTTGCAACGACGGCCCAAACTGGTGAATCAGATGAGCCATGCCCCCCTCGCCACCACCCAAATGCAACACCGTCAACGGCCCCATCAACGCCCAACGCAGCCCCGGCCCATAGCGCACGGCCGCTTCAATCTCCGCCACCGTCGCCATATCCTTATCCAGCATATGCAAAATCTCTCGCCACACCGCTTCCATGATGCGATCCGCCACAAAACCAGGCACTTCCCTACTCAATTTCAACGGCCGTTTCCCCGTCACCTTATAAAACGCCACCGCCCAATCATGCGCTGCCTCACTCGTCAGTTCACCCGCCACCACCTCCACCACCGGCATCAAATAAGGCGGATTAAACGGATGCGCCACCACACACCGCTCAGGATGCTGCAAATCCACAGCCATCTCCGTCATTAAATAACCCGACGTACTGCTGGCAATCACCGTTACTGACGGGCAAGCCGCATCAATCTGTTGCAAGGTATCAATCTTAATCGGCAAACGCTCTGGCACATTCTCCTGCACAAACTCAGCCTCAGCCACCGCCACCGCCACCGTCGGCGCAAAGTGCAACTTATCCAGCGAAGCCTCAGGATGCAAGCCCAAGCGTTCGAGTTTCGGCCAAACGGCCGTTATCCTTTCCCGCAACTTCCCCTCAGCCCCTTCCGCCAGGTCCCACGCCGTCACCGTCATGCCATTCCGCAAAAAATGCGCCGCCCAGCCACCACCAATCACTCCTGTGCCAATAATGGCAACTCGCTGCACCTGTTCAGGATTCGCTCGACCCATTTGTTACCTCTCCTGCAACACCTCCCAAGTGTCATTTCGAGGTCCTCCGAGAAATCCCGACGGATCAGCAAGTCAATCGGGATTCCGTGCCGCAGACGGCCATTCGAAGATTCCGTTCGGAATGACAATTGGGTCTTCGCAATTTATTTTCTAAAACTTAACCGCATCTCCACCCTTCAACGCAAAACGCTCACGCGCCTCTGCAGGAGTAGCAATTCCCAACGACAACTCATCAAAAATACGGCGTGTTTTCTCCACATATTCCGCATTCGACTTCGCCAATTGCCCTTTGCCAATGTACAAGTTATCCTCCATACCCACCCGCACATTACAGCCCATCATGGCTCCCACAGTAATCAAGTTAAACTGGTGACGGCCGCCACCCAACACCGAAATCTCGGCATCATCTCCCAACAGCCGCTGCGCCGTGCGCACCATAAACACCACATTATCAATATCTGGCCCAATCCCACCCAGCGTATTTATCACCATCTGCACCATGATGGGTGGCTTCACCAGCCCCAAGCTTTGGTAATAGGCCAGCGTATATAGATGACCCACGTCATACGCCTCAAACTCCATTCGCGTCCCCGTCTCATTTTGCAGGTACTTCAACATATATTCGATGTCGGCAAAACTGCTGGAAAAAGGCTCGGTGCGGGTCGATTCAAGAAATGGCTCTTCCCAATCATGCTCCCATTTTCCCTGATATTTGGGAATCATGGGGAAGCCACCGTAATTCATTGTGCCGAGGTTACAGGAACACATTTCGGGCTGTAACTGCTTCACCACATTGAGCCGTTCGTCAATCGTTTGCCCCGTCGCCCCGCCTGTCGTCATATTAATAACGGCATCCGTTTCTGCCTTAATCCCCGCCGCATATTCGCGGAAGATTTCGGGGTCAGAGGTAGGGCTACCGTCATGCTCATTACGGCCGTGAATGTGGATAATAGCCGCCCCTGCCTTCGCCGCCGCAATCGAATCGGCAATCAGGTGATCGGTTTTGTAGGGCAAGTAGGGGTTCATCGCGGGGGTGAAACTTGCGCCCGTTACTGCTGCTGTCACAATTACTTTTCTGGCCATCTTTTTCTCCTTTTTATGGCGACTGGAGACTAGAGATTGGAGACTAAACCTGCACCCTTAATCTCCAGTCTCCAGTGTCCAGTCTCTACTTCTTTAATCTCGCGCTTATCGCCTGCCCTGTTTGCACAACTAACTGCGCGTATTCCTCAACTTGTTCGGGTTTGAAGCGGTAGGCGGGGCCGCCAATGGTAACGGCCGTTATCACTTCACCCCCCTCCCCGAAAACAGGCGCAGCCACCGCAATCAGCCCCTCCTCAAACTCATCTCGCGTGATCGCGTACCCTTTTTCACGGATTGTGGCTAAATTTTGTTGCAATTGTTCTAAATTGTTAATGGTTTGTGGGGTAAAAGTCACCAACGGCCGTTCCCCATACCGTGCCACATCCTCAGCCGACCAATGCGCCAAAAACAGCTTGCCATCCGCCACCACATGCAGCGGCACACGCGCCCCCACCCACTCAATCGGCTGAATGTGGTGCTGGCCGTTAATCTGCTCAATGTAATGAGTTTGATAGCCGTCAAGAATGCTGAGATAAACCGTTTCCCCCACCTGTTGCGCCAGTTGTTGCAGAAACGGCCGTGCCACCCACACCAATTGCCGCGAAAAGGGAACGGCCGTTGCCAACGATAAAATCCCCTCACCGAGACGGTAACGGCCGTCTTCTGCCGCTCGCTCCACCACCTGTGACCGCTCCATCGTATTCAGCAGTCTAATTACTGTTGAGCGCGGCAAAGCCACCGCCTGCGCCAACTCAGCCGCCCCCATTCCCTGCGCACAATCGCCCAACTGTGTCAAAATCGCCAAAGCCCGTTCCACTGCCTGCACATGCGCCATGTCCATATTGTAGACATTGTTCGTATACCGGACAACAATTTTCCATAACTCTACCCTACTCAAATATATACTGAACACGGCCATGAAATAACAATTACTGTTTTGGTCACATTGTTATTTCATGGCCGCTCATTGTACGCGTCTGAATAGAAATTTTATGGATTTACCTGTTCATCAGAGAAAATAGTGATCGTAGACTTCCCTATGGAAGTAAGTTAATCGCTTTGTCTGTTGCTGACTCAAACGCATTCACAGCCATAACATAATCAGAGATGGTTAGAGCAACAATACCATCAACAATGAAGAGTTCAGTCTGATCCAGCGCCTGCTGTTGCTGTGATGTAGGCTTCGTACCTATAGCTATTATAGCTTCCTCCAATGCAATCTGGGCCGTTGATTGAGCTGTCAGGGCAAGGAGATGCATTAAGTCGCCTGGAGTAGAAGATAATCCAATCGCCTGGTCTAGTTCAGGAATAGCATAGCCTATCTTTTGCAAAGCCAAGACAGGCTGATTAGTTTGCAGGTCTTCTAGAGCACCTGTTGATCCGAGAGGATGACCAGCCAGGTAATTTCGAGCCGATTGCAAGACCGCCTGGGTATCAATTGGTACTGTAGGCAGTATAAAATCTATCTGCTCAATAGCAAAACCAACTGCACCAATATTATCATAAACAGTGATGGCCCTAGGCACCAATGCAGTGCTACCAATGTCACCATCGTCATCGGTGACAGTAAGAACCGGATTCCATTCACCAGGCACCAAATAAGTGTAAGTGGCCGTCACAGAATCAACTGCATCGTCAACTAATGCTGGACTACTGGTTCCATCGCCCCACTCAATAACGGCCGTATGTGTATCAGCCAACACATCATCGAAACTACCGTTCAGGTCAACCGGGACATAAATCAAACCAATATCTTCAAGTCTATCATTGATCATGTCTATCTGTGGTACAGGAGCAACATTCAAAACATTAATGAATGCCGTATCAAGACTTAGATTGGGCACATCTTCTGCAGTTGTATCATCATCGCTAACGCGCAGAGCAATCGTGAAGGAACTGGGCCCGTCAATGCTACTGAAATCTGGCATAGCTCCCGTTGCGTCGACATCAAAAGTAACCCCATCGTAGTCAAAGTCCCATTCGTAAGTAATAGGATCAGCGTCATCAGCCGGGTCGCTGCTACCCGTTCCATCAATTACTGTTGTAGTACCCTCAGCTACAACCAAATCATCGCCAGCATTAGCCGTAGGTAGGACATTGTTTACCTGAACGATGGCAGTATCCACTTCGCTAATACCACCATCATCATCTTTGGCCCGTACCGCCATAATAAAGGTAGCAGGACCGTCAAGGCCGGTAAATGTAGGCTGGAGATTGGCTGCGTCTACGTCAAAGTTGACACCATCGTAGTCAAAATCCCATTCATAAGTCAGGGGATCAGCATCGCCCGCGGGGTCAATGCTGCCGGAAGCATTAGGGATAACATTGCTGCCTTCGTCTACAGTAAGATCGCTGCCAGCATCAGGGGTTGTTGGGGCCACATTCAGCACTTGAATCTGCGCGGTATCAATTGGACTAAGGCCTCCATCCCCATCATTAGCCCGTAAGGCAACTGTGAAAGTAACAGGGCCATCTGAGCTTGGAAAAAGTGGCGTTAGACCAGTAGCGTCCACATCAAAATTGACACCATCATAATCATAGTCCCATTCGAAAGTAATAGGATCAGTGTTACTAGTCGGGTTACCATTATCAGAGCCATTAAGAATGATAGCACTTCCTTCATCTAGAGTAATATCCGCTCCAGCATCGGGCCTTGCTGGGGCAACATTCATCACAGTAATCGTGGCACTATCTTCAAATATCCCATCTGCACTCGTTACACGGAGTTTTATTGTATATTCGGAAGGCCCATCGAGACCTGCAGCTGAGAATGTAGGGTTGCGGCCAACTTCATCGCCTCCCGTTGCTGATGTGCCGGTTTCGTTGAAAATACCATCACCATCAAGATCCCAAGATTGATAATACAAAGGCGCAGGAACATTGCTATCAAGGAAACGCATAGAGGAAGTCGTATCATTAAAATCTAGCGTATCGCCAGGATTTCGGCCAGGATGCTCGACGATGCCTGGAATCACAACTTGACTATTCAAATCAGCAATAAATTCCGTTTGACCAGTGCCGCGCAGAATGATGCGACGGCTTCTAAAATTGTCATCAACGAACAGCTCAACGTCGAGACCAACTGGTAGCCGCCAACGAATGGAGCTAGTTTTATCATTGAAGCCATCGAGATTATTGAAGTTATTGAGTTCTAGGAGGGCACGATCGTCATAATCAACAACGATACTACGATCACTCCAATGGTCGTCATCATATAGTTCCACCCAGGGGCGATCAGCCGCTGGGAAAGTAGCACTGTTCAGGACAACCATACTACCTTCATCTATGGCGAAAGGCCCGCTAAAAATGGCCGAAGGCAGCCGAAGGGAACTGTTCTCTATGTTTACATCACGATGACGAAACTCACCCAGCCGCACGAAGTCAACAGGCCCCACTCCATGGTCTTCATCGTCATGGGGTATTGAGTAAAGGATAAGCTCGCCACTAGGGGTGACATAGGCATTATTGGCGGCAGCAAAGTTACAAATCCGACCATCTGTACCAGATCCCATATCATATTCACAATGAAAATTACGCGTTTTTAGGCGAGTTAGTTTGAAACCACCACTAGTCTTAGAATCTACTTTATAAAGATCAGCATAATCTCCGCCAGTATCGAGTAAGCCAGAATGGCGCATACCAATTAAATAAAGGGACCCATCCGATTCACGTAAGAAAGTCGAGCTTTGATGTGCCTTAAAACTATCACCCCCAGTATGAGGTGGATCCCATTCACCTCCAGGCCAACCCTCACCCTTACCATCATAATCCGCACTAGAATCATCATCCCATATCTGCACCTGTCCCAGGCTGAGATTATCATCACGCAAGTCAGTCCCATTTGTTCGGTAGAATATGACCATCTCACCACCATCGCCATTCGCAAACACTAAATATTTGCCATCTTCTTGTCGGGTCACAGCAAGATTGTCAATACTATGGTCAAGTGGCAGGGCATGGATGGGAATAGGGTTCAGAAGATTAGGTCTTAGATCAAAGAGGACAATTTGCCCAATAGGTATATCGTCGCCAGTAGGGGTATGCTCATGCACTCGCGTATCTATTGCCATGAACAAAATGTCATCAACTATCGCCATTCCTCCAGGATGTACATAAGCAGGCAGCCACTCATAATTAGGTAATGGCACAGAACCATTAAATCGAATCGAGTGCAACCAGGTATCATTGCTATTAGGAGGAGTATGTTTAGTATCACTGCCAATCTGTTGCAGATTGGAGCGCAAACGCTCACCATCAGTGGCACGTGTTCCAAAGCGGACTATATGCAGATACCCACCGCTAAGGCCATGGTCATCATCATCTTTTTGAGTTATATAAAAGATAGGTGTACCTGTACCTGGGTAGCGGACAAGCCCTTGATAATGATCTGACAGACTAGGGTCGGGAGCACCATTTGCTTCGGGCAATGCCCAGCCCAAGGCTTCACCATGGTGCTTGAGTGCATTAAATTGTGCCAAGGCATCTTCAGCTACAAAATGGCCTTGGTCATTGCCAGGTTCGGCCAATGGGCTATTGCCAAAAGCAGTAGGAACTGTAAAGACGGCTGAAATTAAGATCGCTAAAACTACCAATAATAGATTACTTATATGTTTCATAATAATTCTCCTTTTTATTTTTTATATCGTGAACGAGATCGCTAGATACGACTTTGCATCACTAATTTTTTATTCTCTTGCGCTTAGGCATCTTTTGATACTTTGTCCATGATCGTTATCATTTGAACGGCTTTTCTTTCTCTGTCTCAGTCAAATTAAAACAAGTGCGATCCCTCATCGTGCCAACAGACGTGCCACAACATCCATCAAGGGAAGATGGTTTCAAATTTGACATATGAATCGTAAAATGGTTTACACGAGAAACTTGAAGAGCTTCAAAACTACTAAAGGGTTGCCTTTTGTCTACACCAATGCACTTATATTCTGGCTAGCTACACGATAGCTTATAGGGCCTGGCGATTTAATTATTGGGATCGGCCGTTACTGGTAATAATCCCCTCGCATATATCAAAAACAGGCGACCATCAACGATAATCAGGATTATGCCACACGATAAAGGCAGCTTTATTATCACAAGTGGGATCGTCCACATAATTTTCGATGATGCCATGAATTTTGAAGCCACGTTTAAGCTGGATGGAGACAGTGGGATCAAAAATATCGCCAGCCACTACTTTCGCCACATAATCTTCCACCATCATTTGCCCCTTATACTCCCCATAACCAGCCAATAACCCCCCCGCCACATGCCCCCGTAAATTCAAATCCCGCATCAACTGCTGCCGCCGTTTATAAAGCATCGTAGACAGCCCTCGCCGCCGATAAGCAGGCTTCACGCCAATGTCCGCCCCATACAGCCAATCACCCTCGGGATCATGATGGCCCAGCCAATTATCGTCTACCGCATCAATATACCGATGCTCATAATGATCAAAATCCACAGTAGTGCGAAAATCAGTCGAGCAAGCCACCACATCGCCCGCCTCATTCACAACCGCCAGCTGGCCTTCCGGGAAACGCTCAATATGTGCTGCATAATGTGCGGCTACCATAACTTCTGCCTCAGCTAGTGTGGGAAAACTAGCCCGCTGCACAGCCTCAAGCTGCTCTACCATCGCCAGCGTACTCTGGACTACTTTGAATGTTTCAGCCATTATCCCATCCTCTCCACCAAATTTTATTTAGGCGGCAGCCCTAAACTGAAAACCGCTCATACTCATTCTCAGAAGGCAAGCCCCACACAGCCCAAAAATCACCACTCTTAGGCTGCATAATGGCTGCCCCACATGATTCCACATGAAAAGGCGGCGTAGAGGTGGTGCAAACAGGGTATTGTCGCGTCAGTTCTTGCAGATGCTCAATGGTGATCGGCCGTTCCTCTAACACCTCTTGCGCGTATGACAAGCGATGTTCCGAATAAGCTTGTGAGGTGGGCAAACGCCTTTGGGCTAGGGCTTTATTTTCAGGGATAAGGCAGTGATTGGTGTGTACCAAAGCTGCTCCGTTCAAAGCTTCCACCACATAATTTGTAGACATCGCCTCAACATTAAAGCCATTCCCCTGCCCATCAAACAGCAGATAATTATGCGCCCCCGCTAAGGGTGCTTCCGTAATACAGGCCAACGCATCCTCAATATTGTCTTGTTGCAACACCTTGCGTACCACAAACGGCCAAGTCACCCCCACTTGCCCATCTGCGCCCATAATATTGTTAATACCCACGGCAATGCCATGCGCGTTCATACCAATCTGGCCCACACAGCCCGTCGTTGTGAAAAGCAAAGCATCGGGCACATCAGCTTCCTCAATCCGTAACATAATCACAAATTCCGTGGCAGTATCATGCATATCCCAGGTCTGCCCCAAAAAGCCAGCCCCCTCTGCCTGTGCATCTGGCACAATAAACGCTGTGCAATCATCAATAGCCAAAGCTGGCTCTAACGGCGTTTGACGTTTATTCGCTCGGTAAACAGTGTCAATGAAATCGGTAAAACCACTCACAATAATTAGCTCGGCTAAAGATAAGTCAGTAGCCTCAGCCATGCCATGCAATTCATCCATCAAATCAGGCGCGTAGGCTTCGTGGGCTGGAATACAGGCTGCCGCCAAATCAAGCACTTGCTGGCGCGTGATCGGCCGTTTGCCCGTCCATTGCCCCCCTTCAACCAAAGCCACCCGCTCGGCCGCATAATGACGAATCTCATCGCGATAACGCAAGCCATGCGTACGCCCCATTTCATAAGGCGTGCCACTAACTTTCAGTACCCGAATTTTCCCTTGCTTCATCCTTGTTCTCCATCTGTTTAGATTGGCTCAATCTTCGAGATTGAGCCAATCTTACAAAACTGAGGCAACGGCCGTTCCCAACACCGCCATCGCCTCATCAATCTCATCATCACTAATATTCAACGGTGGCAAAAAGCGCACACAGTTACTATACAGCCCCGCCCGAATCGTGATCAAACCACGCTGCAACGTCGCCGTATTAATCGCCCCCGTCGCCGCCATATCAGGCGTTTTGCTGGCTACATCCTGCACAATCTCCATAGCCAACATCGGCCCCAACCCCCGTACATCGCCAATACGATCTGGATACTGCCGTTGCAATTGCTCCAAATGATAGCGCATGTGTCGCCCCACTGTCGTTGCCCGTTGTAAAAAGGCTTCATTATTGATGAGTTTGATGGCCTCAACGGCCGTTACACAGGCCAACGGATTACCACTATACGTCCCACCCAGGCCACCGGGATGCGCCGCATCCACAATCTCGGCTCTGCCCGTTACCGCCGCAATCGGCATCCCTGCCCCCAGCGACTTCCCCGTCGTCATCAAATCAGGCGCAACCCCATAATGTTCACAAGCAAACAACTTACCCGTGCGCCCAAAACCGCACTGAATCTCATCCGCAATCATCACAATGTCATGCTCATCACAAATCTGGCGGATCCGCTCCAAAAAGCGCGGTGGTGTGGGCAAAAAGCCTCCTTCTCCCTGCACAGGCTCAATCACAATAGCTGCCACAAAATTAGGATCAACTTGAGCAATCAGAGCATTATCTAATTGGCGACAGGCATATTCAATATAGCCCTCCTCGCTCATCTCCGGCGGTCGGCGATACACATTGGGGAAAGGAATACGGTACACCTCAGGCGCAAACGGGCCAAATCCCTTCTTAAACAGCGCGTACTTACTCGTCATGGCCATCGTCAAATTAGTACGGCCATGATAGGCTCCCTCAAATACAATAATGCCATCCCGTCCCGTATAAGCTCGCGCCAACTTAATCGCCGCCTCAACGGCCTCAGCCCCACTATTCGAGAGCGTTGTCTTTTTAGGGAAATCACCTGGCGTGATTTGATTCAGCAGTTCGCACAATTCCACCATAGACTCATAACTGCCCACAATAGAGCAAAGATGAATGAGCTGTTCGGCCTGTGCCTGAATCGCAGACACAATCTCTGGTGGACAATGCCCCACAGCCAACATGCCAATCCCGCCAGCAAAATCCAGCAACGTATTACCATCCACATCAGTTACGCAAGCACCTTGTGCTGATTGCACCGCAATCGGGGTCAACTTAGCATTGCCTTGGGCTATTGCTGCCTCTCGCCGCGCCACAATTGCCTGACTCTTAGGCCCTGGTATCTCAGTCACCAAATTAATCTTTGCCATAAATCAACCTCCCGCAAATTAAGGTATGGGCTAGGCAATCTTCTCCTGCCCCATGATAACTTCTATACCAATGCTGCGATCTCCTCTTCTGAGTAACCCAACTTCTGTAAAACCTCCTGAGAATGTCTACCTGTTCTTACCCCAGTGTGCTTATACTCCGGCTGGCTACGCGAGAATTTGTAGGGGCTAGCAATTTGTAGTTGAGAACGGCCGTTTGCCTGCTTAACCTCAACCACCATATTCCGTGCCTTGGCCTGTGGATGCTGCAACATCTCCGGTACAGTTAAAACTGGCTCTACACAAACATCATACTCACCGAAAACGGCCGTCCACTCAGCCAACGCCCTTCCCTTAATCATCGCCGCAATCTCCGCTTTCAACTCTTCCATCTGTCCTGGCACAGCCTCAAAGCCCTGCTGGATCAAGTCAGGGCGGCCAATGGCTATACAAAAACCCTGCCAGAATTTTGGTTCCAAGCTGCCCACAGAAAGGTAACGGCCGTCGGCCGTCTCATAACAATCATAAAAACCACCCCCATTCAAAGCCCAACTCTCATAATCAGGCACTGTGCCACCCACCAAATAGGCACTCACCAAATGGCTGTGCCAGGCAATAGACATATCAAACATGCTAATATCCACCATCTGCCCTTCACCCGTCACTTGCCGCTGAATCACGGCTGCTAAAATCCCCGTCACCGCCCCCAACGAACCACCACCCACATCAGCCACCTGCACCCCTGGTGGCACCGGCCCGCTCTCCTTACGCCCTGTGTGGCTCATGACCCCCGCCAAAGCCAAATAGTTTAAGTCATGTCCAGCCCGATCTTTGTATGGCCCCGTCTGACCATAGCCGGTGATGGCACAGTAGATCAGTTGAGGATTAACGGCCGTTAACACCTCATACCCCACCCCCAATCGATCCATCACCCCTGGCCGGAACTGCTCCAACACAATATCATACCCTCCCTCACTCACTAGCCGCTTGATCACTTCCGTCGCTCCCGGTTTTTTCAAATCCAAGGCCAATGACCGCTTAGAGCGGTTCAGCATAGCGTGCCACGACGAATTGCCCTCATCATCAAAAGGGGGCATCAGCCGCACCATATCGGGCCGCCCCGGCGCTTCCACCCGCAGCACCTCCGCCCCCATATCGGCCAACATCATGGTGGCAAACGGCCCCGGCAGCAAAGTGCTAAAGTCAAGTATTTTTAGAGAAGATAATGGTCCCATTTCTTAAATTATGAATTAGAAATTATGAATTATGAAGAGATATGGCCTCTTATAATTCATCTATTTCTCCATTCATCCTTTTTTCTTTTTAACGATGGTGGTGAAGATGGCTATTAGTTGATTGGTTTCGTCTCATAAAGCAGACAATTTTCTAGCGGCCACTGTTTCTGATTCAACGAGAAGTTCAAGCCAATAAGCTGTCTCATCCAATTCTCGCAGACAATCACCCATTTTTGCTAGAAATTCAGCATCAGAGCGGGCGCGATAGGCTTCACGATAGTTTGCACCAACAGATGTTCCAGAACGCAATACCTGCTTACCCAAAACACGCGCCACCTCAGTTCGAGGCAGAGAGGTATACATCTTGATAATTCGCAAAGCCATTACCTTCGTCCTTACTCTCAAATCTCGTTCTGGCACAACGCCTCCTGAAAAAATTTAAATTATGAGGGATGAATTATGAAACCTGGTACAGCTCTTCCCTCATAATTCCTAATTCATAATTCCTAATTTAACTCCCCTGCTGCATACATCGTGCGCAAGGTGCGTTTGCTAAATTTGCCCGTACTGGTTTTGGGGATTTCGGCCACGAAGACATATTCATCAGGCAACCACCATTTGGCGACGCGGTCGCTGAGGAAGGCTGTGATTGCCTCGGCAGTGACATCCTGCCCCTCAGGGGTGGGTACAATGGCGGCTAACGGCCGTTCCGACCACTTCTCGTCTGGTATAGCAATAACGGCCGCTTCCATCACCTTGGGATGGGCCATAATCTCATTCTCCAAATCCACTGTCGAAATCCACTCACCCCCACTCTTCACCAAATCCTTCGTCCGATCCGTAATCTGCATCAAGCCATCAGTTCCCATCTTGGACACATCCCCCGTGCGGAACCAGCCATCATCCGTAAAGGAATCTGACGACACCTCTCGCTTAAAATATTGCCCAATCACCCAGGGGCCACGCACCTGCAATTCACCCATCGCTTCGCCATCCCAAGGCAGCTCTGCGCCCATCTCGTCCACAATGCGCAGCTCCACGCCACAAATCGCATACCCCTGCTTGGCCTTCACATCCCACTTCTCTTCAGCAGACAACCCAGCATGATGGCTCTGCAAATTTGTCACCGTTCCCAGCGGCGACGTTTCCGTCATCCCCCAAGCATGAACCACATTCACACCCAACTCGCTCTCATACGCCTTCGTTAAGGCGCGGGGCATAGCCGAACCGCCAACCACCAAGGCCCGAATACAGGAAATATCACGTGGATTGTTCTTTAACTCATGATAGAGGGCTGTCCAAATAGTGGGCACACCTGCCGCCACCGTCACCCGATATTCAGCAATCATCTCGGCCAAGGGCACGCCCTGCAAAAATTGCCCCGGCATTACCATTTCAGCACCTGCCGCCACACAGCCATAGGGTAGACCCCAAGCCATGGCATGGAACTGGGGGACAACAGGCAAGATGACATCTGATTCACTCACCCCCAAAGCATTGGCCTGTAATGTGCCCAGCGTGTGCAAATACATGGAGCGATGAGCGTATACCGCACCTTTAGGATCACCTGTCGTGCCGCTGGTATAACACATACCCATTGACATATTTTCATCCGTAGACAGCCACTCAAAATCCTCATCCGACTCATCAATCAAATCCTCATAAAACAGCACATTGGGCAGTTTCGTCTCCACATCACGCGGCGCGTTATACAGCACATAATGCTGCACGCAATCTATTTGATCAGCAACCCGCTCATACAGTGGCAACAGCGAACCTTCAATAAAGACGATTTTGTCCTCGGCATGATTAACAATGTAGCTTAATTGGTCAGGGAAGAGGCGTATATTGAGGGTGTGACAAATTGCCCCTGCACCTGGAATCGCATAATACAATTCCAAATGTTGGTAATTGTTCCAAGCAAACGTGCCTACCCGATCCCCTGGCTCGACTCCTAACTTCACCAGAGCTTTCGACATGCGCTTGACACGCTTATACACATCGGCATAGGTGTAGATGTGGAAACTGCCGTCTGGGCGTTTAGTAATCACCCGTTTATGGGCATACATACGGTTAGCATGTTCCAATATCTTGTCCAGTGTTAGTTGATAATTCATCATCAAATTGTCCATCTCGCCTTCTCCTTATTTGGGAAAATGGAGATTGATTGAACGCCGAAGATTACCAAGTAGTAGAATTCAACCAGTCTCTCAATCTCTAATCTACAATCGCCTGATACACCATCACCTTAAAGTCTGGTCGCAGCAAATGGGCTGGCGGCTGATATTGGGCCATGAGGATACCAATTAGCTCCTCTTGTGGGTCTACCCAAAAATCGGTTGTGGCTGCACCGCCCCAGCCAAAAGCTCCCACCGAACCGACAGCCTCGCTCTGGGCCACATTCATCGTCACGCCAAAGCCCAGTCCATAGCCACGCCCTGGCGAAGGAACACCGCCCAGTTCGTAGGGCAGCAGTTCACTGGCAAGGTGGTTGGTGGTCATGAGTTCCACCGTTTTGCGACTAAGGAGACGTGTGCCATCCAATTGACCGTTGTTCAACAACATTTGGGCAAAACGGAGACAATCGGCCGTTGTCGAAACCAAACCATGCCCACCACGCATTGCCTTATGGGGGGCTGACTCCAAACTGTCCTGTACCCCCGCCAGGCGGCGGCTGACACCCCGCAGCGCATCACCAAACCAGGGCGTGATGCTCATCTCCGGCTCGTTGACATTGTAGGAGCCATACATCGTCACTAGTCGGTCTAGTTTGTCTTCCGGCACATAATAAGCCGTGTCCACCATGCCCAGTGGCGCAAAAATCGTCTCCTGCAAATACTCATCAACAGGCTTGCCACTGATAATTTGCACTAAATAGGCCACCACATCATGGGATAGGCCATAGCGCCAAGCTGTACCCGGCTGGAACGCCAGGGGCAGCTCGACTAAATCAGCAATAAAGTCAGCGATAGGTTTGTTGGAAGAGAGTTTGACATCGCGGTAATGTTGCTCCACACGACCGTTTTCCAACCAATGATACGTAATCCCTGACGTATGCGTCAGCAGGTGGCGCATCGTCACTGGTTGTTTCAAATCTTCCAGCACCATCTCGCCCGTCTCATCTTCACCTGCATATACTTTGAGTGAACAGAAGGCAGGAATAAAGTGAGCTACAAGTTGATTTAACTGAAACAGTCCCTGCTCATAGAGCGTCATCAGGGCCACGCAGATAATGGGCTTGGTCATCGAGTAGATGCGGAATATGGTGTCAGGCTGAATCGGCCGTCCACTCTCCCTATCTATCACCCCCACGCACTCCTCATACACCACCTGACCCCGCCGGGCGATAACGGCCGTCAGCCCCGCAATCTTGTCATCCCCTATATACTTCTCCAGCACAGGCCGTATCCGCGCCAACCGCTCCGCCGACATGCCAACTTCTTCAGGGTTCACCATACTGCCTCCAAATACTCCAATTACTGACCACTGATTACTGATTTACGGCCGTATCACACCACACACTGGTGCGTCCCAGTCTAACTTATCGCTTTTAGCTACCAAGGCATCAATTTGCGTTGCAATATGCGCTGGATAGGGTGACGTGCGCCGCACTCTCATATCCGCGTGCGTCCCCAGCGTTTCCAGCGTTGCCGCCAAGGTGCCACTGGTTTCATTTACCATGAACAACATGAAGTGAATACGCTTGGCCGAACGGCCGATCAGCCGCGCCCGCACACTCACCACCTCATCCACCCGGCACTCCGCCACATAGCGCACCGACTGCTGCAAAGCAAAGCTACCGCCCACGCCGCCCGCATAATAAGCTTCATCCATACCAAAAGAGGCAAAAAAGGGCCAGGATGCCTCATCAAAAATAGCGATATAGTGACGCACATTCATATGCCCCATCACATCCAAATGCTCCGCGCCAATAGTCGCGCGGTGAAAACAGGGCAGTTGTTCTAGTTGGGAAAAGGTTGGTGTCATTAATATTTGGTAATCGGTAATCGGTAATCAGTTCACCGATTGCTGATTACCGATTACGGCTCACGGTTCACGGATTAATCGCCCCTGACAGCGAAACATCCCAATCCAATTGAGCATGTTCGGCAATCAAAGCATCGATCTTCTCCAAAATATGGGATGGAAAGGAAGAGGTGCGGCGAATAGCAAGGTCAGCGTGACTGGCAAGGCACTCCACCGTAGCCGCCAGCGTATTGGTCGTTTCGTTGACCATAAAGAAGAGGTAGTGAATACGCTTACCATTGGCCGAACGGCCGATCAGCCGCGCCTTAATCCCCACCGTTTCGCCCACCCGCACCTCCGCCAAATAGCGAACAAAATGCTCTAATGTAAAAACTCCCGCTTTATTTTCCTCTAAATAAGCCACTGTCGCGCCCAAACTCGCTAGAAACTCCCAATCGCCATCATCAATAAAAGCCATATACCAACGAATATTCATATGTCCCATCACGTCCAGATGCTCATCAGACACAGTGACACGATAAAGGACGGGCAGTACGTTTAGGTTTTCAATTGTCGTCATATTATTGGGAGAGATTGGAGACTAGAGATTACGCCGCTGCGCTCACAGTCTCCAGTCTCTAGTCTCCTATCTTAAAAAAATGTAAAACATCACCAAACGGCCGTTCCCCCACCAATCTCTCCGCTTGCAGCAAATCCAAATAACCAACTGTCATCCACAAGCCCGAAAAACGAGCTTGCGGCGGGTAATGGGCATACATGATGTCCACCAAGGCCGCCATTGTCTCCTGCCCCGCCTCTACGAGATGCAAACATTCCAATTTGCGCTGCTGGATGCGCTGGCGCAGCTTGCGGATGAGAGCCTGATGATCGTGAATCAGGCCACCATGACCAGGGTAAACAATGTCTATTTCTAGCGACTCTACTAAATCTAGAGACTGTAAAAATTGGGGTAGGGCTGGGATGCGGGTGTTGCCTGTTAACGGCCGTTCCACAATTGGTGTTGGCGTGCGCGACAACAAATGATCGGCTGAAATCAATTGCCGCGTTTCTGGCTGATAAAAACAAGTTTGATGGCTGGCATGACCAGGCGTATGTACCACCTGCCAATCCAGCCCGCCCATTGAAAGCCTGTCATCAAGGCCAAACGTCCGCACGCTGGCCGCCGGAACCGACTCAAAACTATCTTTCACACTTTCAAAATAACCGATAACCCCCCGCCATATCGCCGTTGGCAATCCCGTCTGGGGCAAAAAAACATCGCGGTAAAAATCCAGACGCTTCTGCCACATCCCCGCAAAATCTAGCAGCCAATCTACGCCCAAATCAGCCACCCACACCTGTGCCCCACTCTCTGCCACCAACTGCGCCACCTGCCCACAATGGTCAATATGAGGATGGGTAATGATAATGCGTTGCAGATCAGCTATACGCAGACCATATTCAGCCAATCCCGCCACTAAGGCCGCCCAACTAGCCTCAGCCCTCACCCCAGTATCCACCAAAACAGGTTCTGGCTCAGTAAAAAGATAGGCATTAACAGGGCCAATAGGAAAATCTGTGGGGAGTTCAATGCGAGTGGGCTTCATAGACTAATGATAACGCGAAACAGGAGAAGGCTACAAAAGAAATTGAAGCATATCGCAAAACTTCTCTCCGGATACTCCCTAAAGGCGCAAAATGTGCACCATAAGCGTAAATTGCCTCCACGAAGGTCACGAATAACACCAAGTAGAGGGATTCGCATAACCCAAAAAGATAAAAAAGCTCCTAAATCATTGGTAAAATTGTCGGTACGAAAAAGACAAACCAAAGAGAAAGGAGCAACAAGAATGTTAACAAGTGAATTAGCAAAACGGCAAGAACAAGCCATTACCAAAGTGGTCGGTGAAGATCCGTTTATCTTCTCGCCCCAATTGGTACATGAGTTGCGTTTGCTGCCTCTAGCAAGTCTGATCATCCGACTCGCTGATTGGTTCCGACCAGCCATCGTTGCCGGAGCAGGAGGACGACCAGTGACATATCGGGATGAAAGCATCTTGGTGACGATTTTGGTGATGAGCTTGTGGCAATTGTCACCGGAAAAGATGGTGCGGCAGCTAAAACGATGGCCAGAGCTAGCCTTGGCCAACGGTTTCCTGCTAGGGGAAGTCATTAGCTCCAGCCAACTGCGCCGCCGCCGAGACAACTTGGGTATCACGGTCTATTTCCTTACCTTTGTGTTGTTGGTTCTCATCCTCATCCGACGAGGTGTCATTTGGGGACGAGATTGGGTCATTGATTCAACCATCATTGATGCCTTTTCTGCCAAAGACAGCCATGCCAAATGGAGCTTCAGCAACCGTTTTGGTTACAAAGTCCACATGCTTATCTGTCGTGACTCATTGTTACCCATCATGTTTCTTGTCTCACCAGCCAATGCCAACGATTCACCGTGGGCGCCGCGCCTCATGGCTTTGGCCCACACCCTTTTTGCCTTGCCCGTTGTGATAGTACGCGCTGATGCCGCCTACTATACTAAAGCCGTCATTGGCTTTATCGTCGAGAGTCTCAAAGCCGTTCCCAAGGTTGTTCACAATCCGCGCAAAGCAGGCAAGAAAGCGGTAGCAACCTTGGCATGGGTCGCTCAATTTCGTCAAGACAAGGGCAAACGGGGCTATATCGAACGCTTTTTCGCTTTGTTGAAACATCATTATCGTCTCAATCATTTGCAACGTATGGGCCTGTGGGCCGCTTATCGTCATGCAGCCGAGGTTTGTTTTGCCGTTTTGCTGACGGCTTGGCTGGCTGACCATCTTGACCGTCTTGACCTCATTCACTCTCGTTCTCGCCTTTTAGCCCCTTGTTAAGTTATGCGAAGCTCTCCAAGTATAGATAAATTTTGTGTCCTTTGTGCCCTTTGTGGAAAAATTTTGCGGCTTTGCCGCCTTATGCACTACGCACTACGGATACAACTCTGGTCGCCGATCAGCGAAAACAGGGATTTTAGCGCGAGCGGCATCTACTTTGCCCAAGTCAATTTCGGCCGTTAGCAGCACCTCGCTCTCACCTGCCTCCACCACGATCTCACCCCAGGGATCAATAATGCAGGAGTGGCCGAAGAAGTCCGTATTTTTAGAATTACCCACCCGGTTACAGGCGATTAGATACATCTGATTTTCAATGGCCCGCGCCCGTAACAGCGTTTGCCAATGGGCCAAACGGGGATGGGGCCACTCGGAAGGCAAAAAGACCATCTGCACCCCCGACAAGGCATAGGCACGGAAGATTTCGGGGAAGCGCAAGTCATAACAGATGGACAAGCCACCCAAACCCCACTCTGTTTCCACAACAGTCAGCTTTTCGCCAGCTGTCAAGTGCAGATGCTCATCCATCAGTTGGAAGAGATGGATTTTGCTATATTGGCCCAGCAGTTGGCCCTGATTGTTGATGTAAACGGCCGTATTCCCATACGTCCCTTCAGCCAACAACGATAAGCACGACCCCAAAATAGCAATGCCATGCTGCCGCGCCAACTGCGCCACCTCTGCAAAAATACCTGCATCTGTGGCTGTGGCATACTGGTCGGCATTTTCTAAATCATATCCCGTAGACCATAACTCTGGCAGCACCACCACATCTGACCCTCTTTGGGCCGCTTCAGCCACCATTTGGCTAGCCGTCACCAAATTCCGTTCCGGTTCGGCCAATATTACATCCATTTGTGCCAAAGAAATTGTTAGCTTCATCATACACTCCTATCATCTCACCAATAAATTGAAGCATCCCCCAACCTATTGTACTATTAGCCACCTTCGATTCACAATCATGATAGGGAGACAAAATCTTATGGCAACCATGGCCCACCGCGTCAGCCACTTTGGCACAACGATTTTCACCGAAATGACTGCCCTCGCCGTTGAACATAACGCCGTCAACCTGGGACAAGGCTTCCCCGACTTTGCTGCCCCTGACTTTTTGAAAGAGGCCGCTGCCCAAGCCATCCAGGACGACATCAACCAATACGCCCCCGCCAGTGGACGGCCTCGTCTAAAAGAGGCTGTGGCCACGATGATGCAAAAGGTTTACGGCCGTTCGCCCGAACCCACCAACGAAATCATCATCACGCACGGGGCCACCGAAGCCATCTTCGCCACCATTTTGGGTCTGGTCAACCCCGGTGATGAAGTCATTATGTTTGAACCCTATTACGACTCCTACGTGCCCTCCGTGCAAATAGCGGGCGGCATTCCCCGCTACTACACTTTGCGCCCACCCCATTGGGCCATTGATGAAGGCGAGCTAACGGCTCTCTTTTCTGACAAGACCAAGATGATCATCATCAACACCCCACACAATCCCACTGGCAAAGTTTTCACCCGTGAAGAGCTGGGGATGATCGCCCGCTTGTGCCAGACCTATAATGTTATTGCCGTGGCTGATGAAGTGTATGAGCATATCATTTTCGACGGCCGTTCCCACCACCAAATCGCCAGCATCCCGGGCATGGTTGAGCGCACCGTCACCATCTCCAGCTTGGGCAAAACCTTCAGTGCCACCGGCTGGAAAGTCGGCTGGGCTGTGGCTGCCCCTGACCTAGTGCAAGGCATCTTTCGTATCCATCAATTTATGACCTTCAGCGGCGCGGCCCCTTTGCAAGAGGCTACGGCTGTGGCTCTAGAAACGGCCGATTCCTATTACAATGATCTGGCCCTCAACTATCAAGCCAAACGGGACTTCCTCTCAGCTGGTCTGCACGATGCTGGACTGCCGCCCCTGCCCTGTCATGGAACCTACTTCCTCATGGTAGACATCAGCCATCTCGGCTTTGCCGACGACGTAGCCTTCTGTCAGCACCTCACCAAAAGTGTGGGCGTGGCCGCCATTCCTCCCAGCGCCTTCTACCACAATCCCGCCGATGGCGCGGGTGTGGCCCGCTTTGCTTTTTGCAAGAAACAAGAGACCCTGGCAATGGCCGTTGACCGCCTGCGCCACATGTAAACACAACAAGAAAGAGAATTAAAATCGCAGCTACAACGCGCCCAGGCCCATGACCACAAATGACTCCCAATGGTGCGTGGCACTGCCCACCAAAAATGACTCTAGCCAACACTCTTGGGCAGCGCCTTGCACCTTAAAGCACCACCCACCCCAGACGGGACAAGGCACGAGTAATTCGATAGCACGACCTTTGATCTCCTCAGGAGCATATTATGACCGATATCCTCATCATCGGTGGCGGCATCATTGGCGTAACGGCCGCCTATTTTCTGGCCGACTCTGGTGCCAACGTCACCCTCATCGAAAAAGGCGACATCGCTGCTGGCAGTTCCTATGGCAATGCGGGTCTCATCTGCCCCTGCCACTCCGAGCCAATTTGCAAACCAGGCGTGCTGACACAAGGGCTTAAGTGGCTGTTTGATGCCGAAAGTCCTTTTTATATCAAACCTCGCCCCAGTCTTGAACTGGCCCGCTGGTTATGGCAATTTCAGACCCATTGCAACGAAACGGCCGTTACACAAGCCATCCCCCTCCTACGCGACATGCAGCGCGAAAGTCTAAGCCTCTATCAAAACCTCATCGCCCAAGAAAATATTGACTGCGATTTCGAGAAAACGGGTGGCTTGACGCTTTTCCGCACAGAAGCGGGCTTAGAAAAAGGGCATCATGAAGTTGAAAAGATGCACCAATTTGATTTACAAATGGAGCTACTACCCAACGCAGCGGCCGTGCGCACCCTCGAACCCAATATTCACCCTAGCGTCGTTGGTGGCATACATTATCAGGAAGATGCCCACGTCAATCCAGCTCGTTTTGTGTACGCTCTGGCTGATGCCGCTCGTGCCAAAGGAGCTACCTTACTCACAAACAGGGAAGTATTGGGCTTTGACGTGAATTCGCAAGGCATTACGGCCGTACGCACCAGCCAAGGCAAATTGACGCCCCAACAGATCATCCTAGCCGCCGGAGCCTGGTCTACTCCTTTGGCCCGGCAGTTAGGTGTGCCTATTCCTATGCAACCAGCCAAAGGGTATAGTGTGACCCTGAAACGGCCGTCCAACTTCCTGCAAACCCACCTACATCTGGCCGAAGCCAAAGTAGCTGTCACCCCTATGGGCTCGCTGCTGCGTCTGGCTGGCACACTGGAATTGGCTGGCTTCGATTTCAGCATCAACCAACGACGCGTGAATACCATTCGTCGCGCTGCCAGCAACTATCTGGTTGGCCTGGAAAATCAAGAACCTGTGGAAATTTGGCGCGGTATGCGCCCCTGCCCCTCCGATGGTTTGCCCTATATTGGCCGCAGCCATCACTACCCCAACCTCATTATTGCCACTGGCCACGCCATGCTGGGCATCTCTATGGGCCCCATTACGGGCAAACTAGTGGCCCAACTGGCTTGTGATGAACCCCCTACCCTTGACCTGAAATCCTTTTCACCTAACCGCGCTGCTTAAGTGACAGGCACTTCGGAAAGTGCCTGTCACTTGATTACTTAAAATATTCCCGAATCGTCTCTATAGAACGGCCGTAATGATACTGCGTCTGCTCCAACTCGTAACGATGTTCGGGAGCCACGGGGCAAGCCAGCCGCGCCAAACAGCGATCATAGCAGGGCGAATTCTCTTGCAGGCGGTACTGACTGCACTTAAACACATCAAAACCAGCTAACTGCACTGCGCCCGAGGGACACCTAGTGATACACGGCTTATCTGCACAACTGTCACAAGGAGATTGTGAAGGAACAACGGCCGTTACCGGTAAATCAGCCGCCACCAAAAACGCTGCACGATAAGCAAACCACAAGCCAAAATTGGGGCTGATCCCCAGTCCCAATGGTGAGGGATGACACCAACCTGCCAATTCCCCCAGCCGCTGTAAGGGAATAGCATACTCAGTGAGGGGATAGAGCAGCAGATGGGGTGGGTCGTCTAGATAGTCGTGCAGGAAAGTTCGGACGAGGTGGATAGAGAAGTGGTCAATGGGATCGGCCGTTTGGGGGCCAAACTCATGCAAAGCCTGCCAAAATCGCCGCCCCCCATGCCCTAACAACAGCAGCCGCTTATACTTTGTAAGGGGAGCATCTACAGTTGCCACAACGTCTTGGGGCAAGGCGGTCGTGTCGAGAACGGCCGCTAAATTCAATCCCATTTCGGCTAAAAACTTAAAGCCCTCTGCGACCACTTTCATCCCTCAATATCAGAATTTATGCCCTTCACGGCCGTTTAGCTACTTCGTCACCATCAAAAGACAAGACAACTCCGGTCGCCACAGCAAATAGGTGCAACGGCCGATCAGCCACAGCTACCGCTAAACGTTCGCCATCACTGCTAATGCCTAAGCCCTGCACAACCATTTCAGATTCAATCGGGTAGGGGGCACTGACGGTTCGTTCTACAGTATCATAAGCCCATACTTGACGGCCGTTTGTGAAAAATAACCGTGACCCATCAGCCGACAGCACACTAGTCGGTGTACTATCTTGAACAGCTGCAGCCGCCTTAAATGCCACTTGTCGCACCACTGCAAAGTCTTGCAAGTTTACCTCGACCAC
Source organism: Promineifilaceae bacterium (SeqCode) (assembly GCA_965223555.1). GTDB lineage: Bacteria > Chloroflexota > Anaerolineae > Promineifilales > Promineifilaceae > CBDCWU01. The sequence goes on along the minus strand of CBDCWU010000003.1, from coordinate 87,937 downwards.
CAAGCCTAAAGCTGGATTCGTCGCATAAATCTTTTGCCCATCAGGAGCAAGCGCCAAGGCATACTGCTGCAAAGTAGCAAAATCACCCTCGCCCGAAGGCAAATCAATGCAGACCGGCCAACGATTTTGCAAATCGAGTGCATGAATAAAGGCCTTATTGCGCTGGGTGCTTACGTAAAGCGTATGCCACCATTGCCCTTGGGCATCCGCCACGGTACCCCAAGCATAACCGGTCATCACTTCATCCGTCACTCGCTTATCGCGCAAAGGATCGGGCAGAAGTTCCTCTATCATTAAATCGTAGAGGCGCACCACATATTTATCAGGCTGGTCGGGTGGCACAAATTGGATGAGAAAGAGAGCAGATCCGTCATTGCTGAGCGCATCAATTTCAAAACGGCCGTCGAGTTGCAATGTGTGTATCAAACGGCCGTCTTCCCCCGCCACGACCGCAATTTCCGTTTGCCAGTTATCATCCGCCTGCTTTTCTTCACCAGCAATCAAAGCCAACCAATGACCGTTGGGCGAGACACCCTTTAACTGCCAACGGCCGTCAAGCGTAAAGCTGTTCACGACCACACCTTGCGTCGGGTCAAACGTCTCTACCACTGTTGTCGCCCCTTGTGGGGAAGCCGCTACAAAATGCTGCTGATCAGCCGATATTCGGCCAGGAGGGAGAGTGAAAGCGGAACGGCCGTTACCCATGTTAAAGGCCACCAGCTCTCCTGTCGCCCCATTTGGCCGCACCCACATGACCTCATCCGGCCACTGCGAACGCTCCGGTCGGACCGCTACAATTGGCTCCGATTTAGAGGTCATGGGGGCACAAGCGGCCGTTATAAGGATGATGCCTAAACAATAGACAAAACAGGGTATCTTGGATTTCATCTGTTTCTCCTTGTGCCTGAAGATTGGTTCAATCTTGGAGATTGACCCAATCTCGCAACAAATAAATTTACCCAATATACACCGCTCATTTGTGAAAGGTTCCCTGCTCGCTTACACATGATCACGGGGTACGGTCGTTATCCACGACTTCGTAAACACGCGCACATCCCCTTCATAAGCATCAAGGCGATTAGAAAGATGGAAGTGAGTGGCGTCGGCCGTCATCAGGCTGTCTGTTTCCATACGCACCCGCCAATCGCCGCGCTGGAGTTCCAACATGGATTCGACATGTTGGCTGGTGGACAGTGGATCGCCCGCACGCACTTTGAAGGTTTCAACTGACCGATACTCTTTTTCTAAGTCACTGTCCAAAAAGCACAAACGGCCGTCATCATTCACCAGCCGCATCGTTGTCCAATTCTCAGCCATATCATAGGTCACTGTATTGCCTCGCTCTGGAGTGCGTACATATTGCAGAGCCAACGGCGGCGAGATTTCAGCTGGCTCAAAGGGGGTGAGTTGGGAATCGGCCGTTTGTGAGGTGCGGTTGGGCAAGCGTAAGCGACAGCCTTCACCTGCAAATAACGTCAACTGCACCATTTCTGGTGATGGCCAAGCTTGCCGTGTACATGTGGGTGAAATGCCAACACGCCAGCGATGCCCTGCGGCCAACTCATAGCCCATCATGCGCAATTGCACCGTCACCTTATATTGCTTACCTGGTTCCAGCGGCTCAGGGAATTCATGGCTGTCGCGGTGGGTCAGATTGAGCAGCCCCCAAGTAACGAGCGTAGACGCTCCATCGGGCGCCACATCACACAGACGCACCGCCACCAGGGCATTAGGCTTGTCTACAGCCAGTGTCAAATCTACTTCGGGATTACCCAAAATGGCTGTTGGCTCGGTCACAGGCGCGGAGGTGAAGGCCAAACATTCGCCATCCGCCATACGCTGGTCGGGTGGGAATTCGCCCTTGTAGCCAAAGTTGCCCCATTCGCCACTTTGGAAGCTGTGCTGCAATTGGCCTGTGAAGGTGAGGGGTTGTGGTGGGAAACGGCCGTTTCCCCCACCCAATTAGCCGCGCCATCACTGTTCAAATAAAGCACTTGCTCATCAATATTGGGCGATGGCCAGGAAGGATCTGCTACCCAATACCCCTGGCGATCATCATAATATGTGGACGGCGGCTCACTCTCTAATATCCAAGAACGCAGCATAGGCTCGTCCATAATGCCCGTCTCTTTGCCTTTCAACCAATAATCCCACCAGCGCAAACTCTCTTGTGTAAAACCCATGCGCGGCCCCGGCACACCCTCCTCAGGATAATTATGTGACCAGGCGCCGATTAGCCCTTTGCGTGGCACGTTTAGCCCATTCAAAATGCGTGGGATGGAGTTATTGTAGGCATCACCCCAACCACCCACAGCATACACAGGCACTTCAATCGCGCTGTAATCTTCGCGCACCGAGCCATGTTTCCAGAAGGCATCGCGCCGCTGGTGGCTCAGCCAAGCTTCGATGAATGGCGGTGTTTTTTCCAGCCGTTCCAGCCACATTTCGCGCCACTTTTCGCCCAGCCAGCGTGGGTCGGGCGGTTGCGCATTGTAGGCAAACATGACGGTGGCCCAAGATAACATTTGCGAGGCCAGGACACAGCCGCCCATGTAATGTACGTCGTCGTGATAGCGGTCGTCAGTAAAGCCGATGGTGATGAGGGCTTTGAGTTGTGGTGGACGACGAGCCGCCACTTGCAAGCTGTTGAAACCACCCCATGATTTGCCAAACATGCCGATGTTGCCATCGCACCAGGGCTGGTCGGCAATCCAGGTCATGACTTCAAGGCAGTCATCCTGTTCTTGTTTGAGGTATTCGTCATACAAAATGCCGTCTGATTCGCCGCTGCCGCGAATGTCTACGCGAACACAGACGTAGCCGTGTCCGGCGAGATAGGGGTGGCGAATGGCATCACGAACGGCCGTTCCGTCATTTTTGCGATAAGGGATATATTCCAGCAAAGCGGGGAAGGCTTTGCCCCTGTCAGCTTCGACTGGCATCCAAATACGAGCCGCCAAACGTGTGCCATCGGCCAGTGGAATCCAACTGTTTTCAAGTTCACAAATCGCATGAGGGAAGTCCGTTTTTATCTGTTGCATGGCTGTCTCCAGTAGGTGGTTTTGGGGAATATAGCAGGGGGGTAAACGGCCGTCAACGCTTCCCGATAGGTGACAGTCACTTTTGAAAGTGACGGGAGTATTTCACTTTAGGGGCAAAAAGAAAGAGAATCAGGGTACAAGCATAAAAAGGTGTACCCATGAAAAAAAGTCGAGAAGAAATTGAAAGAGAGTTGAGAGCAAAAGCAGAAGAAATGATAGCTAAAACGCTAGAATGGTATGAAAAGCATGAAGCGCCAACATTGAGCGAAATAGAAAAGGAAGTACTGAGAATGCGCCAGGTCTTGAGTGAGGAAATGACTCGAATCTTGATACATGGACAAGCATCAGTCCACCCTGAAAAGAGGCCAGACTGTCCTGAGTGTGGTCAGCGGCTAAGAAATAAGGGAGAAAAGCCCAAAACAGTAGAATGTCTCATCGGCCAAGTGAAATTAGAACGAGCTTATTACTATTGCCCAAGATGTAAGACAGGGTTTTTCCCCCCTAGATGAACAACTTCAATTGTGGGAAAAACATTGGAGTCCAGAGTTAAGCAAACAAATGGTCTGGTTAAGCGGGGTTAGCACAAGCTATGAAAAAGCCGAGGAGACCTTGGCACGGATAGGGCGCATAGGGGTTTCCGATAGTAGTGTGTGGCGACAAGCACAGAAATGGGGAGAGAAGCTAGCCGCGATGGAAGAAGTAGAGATGAGCTTAGCCGAAGCCGTCGCCTTGCCGAAGCCGCTCCAAACAGTTCCTGAGACTGGGTGCAAAGGCGTGGCTATGGATGGAGCCATGATTTGCCTGCGTGAGGAAGGTTGGAAAGAGTTAAAAATAGGTTGTGTCTTTGATATTGAGGTCAGACCCACCAAAGACAAGGAAACAGGCAAGTGGCTATCCCAAGCACACGCAACCCATAACCAATACACATCTCACTTAGGTGGCCCCGAAGCGATAGGGCAAAAAGTATGGGCCTTGGCTCACCGTCATGGTTGGCTTGGTACACAGCAAACGATTGCTTTGGGAGATGGAGCGATTTGGATTTGGCACCAGTTTGACCACCGTTTTGTCAACAGTGAGCAACTGGTTGATTGGTATCATGCGACTAACCATTTGCACACAGCTGCCAGCTTGCTCCATAGCCAACAAGCAGCTAGAGATGCCTGGTATGACCAACAAAAAACAGAGTTATTCATCGGGCAGGCTCACCAAATCGCTGAAGACCTCATTGTCGCTGCCATCGACAAACCTTGGTGTGTCGTCGAGGACATTCTGACAGAGGCTTTGTATTTAGATAACAACCAGCACCGCATGCACTATCAGGCACTACAAGCGGCTGGCTTTCCCATTGGCTCTGGCATGGTTGAGAGTGGTTGTAAGCAGTTTAAAGCTCGTTTTGCCGGACCTGGCATGCGCTGGTCTCGTCGAGGTGCTGAGCACCTTCTGCCGATTCGGGCTGCAGTCATGAGCCATGCCTTCGATTCTGTATGGACTAAGGCTCATCTGCCCCAGAACTGAAATGCTCCCAAAGTGACTGTCACCTTGAAAATTGCCATTACTTTGTTAAAATCCCTTGACCATTTTGAACAAGACGTTCACATTATGAACAGAGGTTAATGAATGAGACCGACACTGAACGTTTTAGACACGGCTTTAATCAATCAAATACTCGATGAATCTAAGCGTATTTTGCTGGAAGTTGGCATTGAGGTGCGCAGTAAGGCACTGCGACAGCGGCTGGTGGATTACGGGTTGGAGCTGGATGCAAACGGCCGTATCCACTTCCCCCCCGATGTGGTAGACCAAGCCATCGCCAGCACCCCACCCAGCTTTACGCTGTACGACCGTGACGGCAACCCCCATGCCGAGCTTGGCGACAACAACGTCCACTTTGTGCCGGGTTCGAGTGCACTCAAAGTGATGGATAACCGCACGGGACAAGTGCGGTTGGCAAACACAGCCGATTTCGTTGAATATGTGCGCTTGTGTGATGGCCTCAAGCACATTGCCTACTTGGCCACGGCTTTCTCCACGAATGACGACATTGAAGCGGATGTGTCTGATGTGTGGCGGCTTTATTTATGCCTACTCAATTCGCGCAAACCCATTGTCTCTGGCGCGTTTACGGAGCATGGTGTGCCGCGTATGGCGGAGATGATGCAGCTGTTTCGGCGGGATAGGGTAGATTTGATTGAACGGCCGTTTTCCATTTTCACCATCACCGCTACGGGCAACTTCCGCTACAGCGAGGATTCCGGCCAAAACCTACTTGACTGTGTCGAGGCGGGCATCCCTGTGGAAATTGTGCCAGTAACGCTGATGGGGCTGATTGCGCCCGTCACCCTGGTGGGCGCGACGGTGTTTCATACGGCCGATGTGCTGGCGGGGCTGACGATGGCCCAGATTATTCGCCCTGGTGCGCCCGTGCTGTTTGGTGGCGCACCCGCCACTTTCCACATGAAAGCGGCTACGTCGCCCATGATGGCTATTGAGGCTTTGCATTTGGACGTGGCCTATACGGCCGTTGGCAAACATCTCAACATACCTACCCAAACCTACATGGCCCTCAGCGATGGCAAATTCCTAGATGCCCAAGCTGGCGCCGAATCATTTGGCAGTGCTTTACTGGCCGCTCTGGCTGGCGTTAATTCCGTTTCTGGCGCAGGTATGCTGGATTATTTGATGGTGTTTAGCCTGCCCAAGTTGGTATTTGATGACGAACTGTGTGGGCAAGCCCTCGAATTTGTGCGCGAGATGAAGGTGATAGAGGATATTCCCACTGTGGACATGGCACGAGCCTTGCTGGAAGAAGAGCACATGATAACGGCCGAACACACACTTAAACATTGGCCAGAGCAACTGTACCTGCCCAATGGCGTCATTGACCGCCAAAACCGCGAGAATTGGCAAAAAGCAGGCAGCCCCGACCTGTTGCAACGTACCCACGCCGAAGTAGAACGGCTCCTGGCCGCCTACGAACCCATCGAAACCGACCCCGCCATCGTGGCCGAAATGCACCGCATCATCCACTCTGGGCTAGTCGAACAGACAGAATTACCACATGTACCACCACATGTGAAACGGAAGGTAGCCGTGACTAAAGGGCGGGAACGGAAGAGAAAGCGAAGAGGATAAACCCACCCACATGTCATTCCGAGGTCTTCCGAGGAATCCCGGCGGATCAGCAAGTCCGTCGGGATTTCGTGTCGCAGACGACATTCCGGGGACTCGTCGAAATGACACTTGGACAGACTGGCTGTTATGAACCAAATTAGACCCTGGCTTTACATTGGCAAGTACCGCGAGACGCGGGAATATGGCTATTTGACCGCCCATAACATCAAGGCCATGTTACTGTTGGCCGAACTGGTAGAGCATCCAGGCATCACGTCATTGTATTTGGCGGTAGAGGACGGTGAACCGTTGCCCCATGAGATGTTGGCCAAAGGAGTTGATTTTGTGAAGGCAAAAAAGGCAGTGGGACAAACGATCTTGGTCGCTTGTGGGGCAGGCATTAGCCGCTCGGCCAGCTTTGCGGCGGCAGCCCTCAAAGAAATCGAGAGCCTTAGCTTGCGTGAGGCCATCCACATCATCAAACAAGCCCATCCCAATTCCCTACCCCGCTTCCATCTTTGGCAATCCCTTTGCGATTATTACAATGAAGCGATCTCGTGGGCAGAGATTACATAGATACGGATAAAGTTATGGAAAAACCTCAGTCTTTGAATGGGATTACTTTTCAGGATATTGAAAATATCTTGAAACAATGGCAGTTTGGCACAATAACCCGCAAAAAAGTTTATGAATATGCGGATAGTTTATATTATCTCGAATTTCCTGGTTGGCCAGCTCACCCCAAAGATAATCCGAGGTCAGTGTTATTTATGGTAGTAGAAAGCCTAGAGCTTATGTATAACAATCCGACAATTGTAGAAGATGTACCCGCATTGCTTAAAGCTCTTTCATTAGCACACACAAATCCTCAACAGGCTTGGGAGTATATGGACAAATATTGGGGTAGCATAAACTGGGAAGAAAGACTGCAAAAATGGAGATAACCATGAATATTCAAGAAGTTATCCAATCGCAGTATTTGGCTTCATTGGCGATGATGAAGCGGGTGATTGAGATGTGTCCGGCGGCGTTGTGGGATGACCATACGGCGCAGAATCGTTATTGGCAGGTGGCCTATCATGGGCTGTATTATGTGCATTTGTACTTGTCGCCCACGCAGGTGGATTTTGTGCCGTGGCAGAAGCATGAGGCGCATTATGAAACCATGGGGCAGTTGGATGATAAGGAACCTTGTAGCCAAGCCGATATGTTGGAATATGTGACTTTGGTGGAACAAGAGGTAAAGGACAAAGTGCCAACCACTGATTGGGAAGCACCCTCGGGTTTTGCCTGGTATTACTTTAATAAGCTGGAGCTACAGTTCTGTTCTATGCGCCATATTCAGCTTCATGTAGGGGAGTTGGCAGAGCGGTTGTGGGACAAGGCGGGGGTTGAGGTGAAGTGGGTGGGGAAGGGAGATTAGGAGATTAGAGACTAGAGACTGAGGATTTTCAGTCTCAGTCTCTAGTCCCTTTTGCATGATGAGTAAGGCGTACACAGGTACACAGGCTGTGCAACGGGCGGTGGCGTTGTTGGAGCGGTTTTCGGATGAACGGCCGTCTTGGACTGTCACTGATCTGGCCGAAGCCGTCAACCTGAACCGCACCACCACCTATCGGCTGCTGACGGCACTGGAGAGTACCGATTTGGTGCGACGGGAAGCGGATGGGGATAGCTATCGGCTGGGGGCGGGCTTGATTGTATTGGGGGGACGGGCGCGGCGGGCTAATCGGTTACGGCCGTTAGCCCATCCTGAACTGACCCAACTGGTAGCCGCCAGCGGCGAGACAGCCACGCTGGAGATTTTGGCCGAGCGGGAGATGTTGATTATTGAGGAAGTGGTCAGCGAACGGCTGTTGAGTGGCACGCAAAGCGTAGGCACGCGCTGGCCTGTTTACGCCACATCTACGGGGCTGGCACTGTTGGCGCACCTGCCGCAAGAGTTAGTGGATGGGCTATTGGCTGGCGCATTGACGGCGTTTACGGAGAAGACGGAAACGGATGCTGACCGCATCCGCCAAAATCTGGCACAAGTGCGCCAGCAGGGATATGCTGTGCTAGCGGAGGCGTTGGAGTTGGGCTATGTGGCCATCGCCGCGCCGATTTTGAATGAGGGAGGACATCCGATTGCCGCGCTGAGTGTGGGCGGCCCGGTCGTGCGCCTGACGGACGAGCGGATTGTGGAAATCGGCCGTTTGGTGCAAGCGGCAGCGGGACGGGTGTCGTATCAGTTAGGTTTTAGAGAGACTGGAGACTAGAGATTGGAGATTGGAGATTGTTTAGTCTCTAATCTCTAGTCTCCAATCTCCAATTATGAGGTAAAACATGCCTATACCAACTCCTTTTCACACACGTACAACGGCCGTTATGGAAAGCCACGAATGGCGCGATTGGGCTGGCTATATTGCGGCCAGTTTGTATGAGCCGACGCATGAGCGCGAATATTGGGCTATCCGCAACAGTGCGGGACTGATCGATGTGTCGCCCCTGTTTAAATATGAGGTGACTGGCCCAGACGCGGAGCGTTTGGTGGACCGCGTCATGACACGCGACATCACCAAATGCCGCGTAGGTCAGGTGATGTATTCGCCTTGGTGCGATGAACATGGTCAGGTGATTGATGATGGCACGATTGCGCGGCTGGACATGAATCATTTTCGCTTAACAGCAGCTGACCCTAGTTTGCGCTGGTTTCAGGATGTGGGCTATGGCTTGAACGCACAGGTGGTCAATGTAACGGCCGATTTGGCGGCGTTGGCTTTGCAGGGGCCGAATAGTCGTGCCATTCTCAAACAAATTGTGTCGGGTGTTGATCTGGACAAGCTGAAATATTTTTGGCTGGCACAAGGCAGGGTTGATAATTTCCCAATCACGATTACGCGCACGGGATATACGGGTGATTTGGGCTATGAGTTGTGGGTAAAGCCGCACTATGCGGAGCGGTTGTGGGATTGTTTGCTGGATGTGGGCTTGGCTTACGGTTTGTTGCCTGCGGGGATTGTGCCTTTGGACATGGTGCGCATTGAGGCAGGCATGATCATGTTGGGTGAGGATTATATTTCATCCCATCATGCGGTGATTGAGTCACAGAAGTCGTCGCCGTATGAATTGGGGTTGGGCTGGGCGGTAAAGTTGAATGGGGATGATTTTATCGGCCGTCGCGCTCTCAAGGCCGAAAAGGCACGGGGGTCGGAATGGACGTTTGTGGGTTTGCAGGTGCATTGGACGGATTTGGAACGGCTGTTTGGCGAGGAGGATTTGCCTCCAGGTGTGGCGGGACGGCCGTCACGCGCTGCTGTCCCCGTCTACAAAAACGGCAAGTTCATCGGCCAGATGACGAGCCATACTTTCTCACCCATTTTGAAGCAATACATCGGCATCGCCACCATTTACACGCCCTATGCTCAGGAGGGGACGTTAGTCGATGTGGAAGTTACTGTTGAATACAAGCGCAAGGTTGCTAAAGCAACCATTATGAAAACACCCTTCTTCGATCCGCCGAGAAAGCGGAGTTGATTTTTTCTTGCCATTTCGACGAGTCTTCGAGGAGAAATCCCGACGAACTTGCTGATCCGTCGGGATTTCTCGGAAGACCTCGAAATGTCAATTTTGTGTTGAGGCTCATTTTTAATCGAAGTTGGGCAAAGGCAAGTTGATATGGGACGAGAAATCAAAGTGGCGGCGATACAAATGGATGCTAATCCGGCAGCGACGGGGGAGCGGGTGGCACGGGCGGATAAGTTGGTGCGGGCAGCAACTGAGGCGGGGGCGCAGTTGGTGGTGCTGCCGGAGTTGTTTAATACGGGTTATGCCTATGCGGAGGAGAATTTTGGGTTGGCCGAGCGCATAGATGGCACGACGGTAGGCTGGCTGCGAGAAACGGCCACTTCCCTGCAAATCCATCTGGCTGGTTCACTCATGTTGTTAGACGGTAATGAGGTCTATAACAGTTTGCTGCTGTTTGCGCCGGACGGTCGTTATTGGCGTTACGACAAAAATTACCCTTGGGGCTGGGAGCGGGGTTACTTTCGTGGTGACAACGGTGTGACTGTGGCGGAGACAGATTTGGGGGACTTTGGTTTATTAATCTGTTGGGATTTGACCCATCCGGACTTGTGGCGGCAATATGCGGGACAGGTGGATATGATGCTCATTGCTAGTTGCCCACCTGATGTGTCCGATCCAACCTATCATTTCCCTAATGGCGATCAGGTGAGATTAAATGATTTAGGGCCAATGAAGGCAGTGACGAAGGAGGAGGGTGGTCATCATTTTAGCGAGATGATCAATCAGCAAACAGCCTGGCTTGGTGTACCAGCCGTTAATACGGTAGGGACGGGGCGTATTTCCACCAAACTGCCTGGGGCTCGCGGTGTGCTGCTCTCCCTTTTGCCTTTGGCCCCTTATCTTGCCAAACATTTGCCAGTGGCTGATGAGATGGTCATGGTCTGTGACATGATAGCAGCTTGTAAGGTAGTAACGGCCGATGGCACGACTTTGACTGAATTGAGTCAGGCAGCGGGTGAAACCTTCACCACAGCTACAGTCACTCTAGCTGATCACAAGCCTGCTCCCCAAAGTGAACAGCCAAAGCCCACCTTCCCTTCATTTGCCTACCTAGCTTCCGATTACATCTTGCCCATGCTGACCACACCCGTTTATCGTCGGGGGCTGCGGCGCACTTGGGGGCCGCACATGGCTCCGGTGGACGTTAAGACAAAGCGACGGCTGATGATGGTTGGGATTGTGGGGACGTTTTGTTTGGGGGTTGGTTTGGCGATAGGGAAGCTCTGGCGACGTAAATAAAGCTGGCAAAGAGGGCGAAGGAAGTTGTTGGTCAATTTGTGAAACAACCCGCCGTTGCCTCGCCCCTACAGCGTTTTTTGGAGAAGGAAAGAATTTATGACACAAAAATATGATGCAATCGTAATCGGTGGGGGGCACAATGGGCTGGTAACGGCCGCTTATCTGGCCAAAGCGGGCAAAAAGGTGCTGGTGTTGGAGAAGCGGTATTTGGCGGGTGGCGCCAGCGTGACGGAGGAGATTTTTCCGGGCTTTAAGTTCAGTGTCTTCTCGTATGTGGTCAGCTTGTTTCGGCCAGAGATTATTCGGGATTTGCAATTGCCGCAACATGGCATGACGGTGTTGCCCCTAGAGAGTACGCTGACCCCGTTGTTGGACGGCCGTTTCCTATACCGTGATCCCGACCATTACCGCACCTTACGCAGCATCGCCCAATTTAGCCAGCGGGATGCCGAGGCTTATGATGAATACGGCCGTAACATGTACTTCATGGCTAAAGCAGCTCGCTACATGCTGGGCGTTGTGCCCTCTGACCCCACCTCATTCCACCCCAAAGATTTGCTGGGGTTGGGGGGAATGGCCAAACATTTTGTGGGGCTGGGTGAAGAGCAACTGTATTTGATGGCCAAGTTGATGACGATGAGTGCGGCTGATTTCATCGAACGCTGGTTTGAATCGGAGCCACTCAAGGCCACGTTGGCAGCCAGTGGCATTATTGGCACCTATTTAAGTCCGCGCTCGCCCGGATCGGCTTATGTGCTGTTGCACCATTACATGGGTGAAATTGATGGCGCGTATCGAGCGTGGGGCTTCCACAAAGGTGGCACGGGTGGCTTGGCGGAAGCATTAGCAAATTCGGCCAGGGCTTTTGGAGCCGAAATCCGTCTAAATGCAGGCGTGGAGCAGGTGATTGTGAAGAACGGCCGTTCCACGGGCGTAGCCCTGGAAAATGGCGACGAAATCTACGCCGATGCCATCTTTTCCAGCCTCGACCCCAAGATGACTTTCCTCAAAATGGTGGGCAAAGAGCATTTGCCCAGCGATTTGGTAGAGGACATTGGCAAGTTCAACACTTATGGCTCATCGGGCAAGGTGAATTTGGCACTGGATGGGCTGCCATCGCTGAGTGTGTGGCCGGAACGGGGACGACACATGGCGGGCGCGATTTCCATTAGCCCTAATTTAGAGTATCTGGAACGGGCCTTTGATGATGCCAAGTATGGAGAGTTTGCCAAACGGCCGTATATGGATGTCATCATCCCCTCTATGATTGATCCCGACATGGCGCCACCGGGCAAGCATGTGATGTCCTGCTTTGTGCAGTACGCACCTTACCACCTCAACGGTGGCTGGACGGACGAAAAGCGCGAGGCTTTTGGTGATGCCGTGGTTAATACGCTGGCACAATACATACCCAATTTGAAAGACCTCATTTTGCACCGACAAGTGTTAACCCCGGTGGACATTGAGCGCATGGTAGGCATTTCACAGGGCAATATCTTTCATGGCGAATTGAGCTTGTCGCAGTTGTATTTCTTGCGGCCAGCGGCGGGTTATGCCAAGTACAAGACGCCAATTAAGGGGTATTGGCAATGTGGCTCGGGCACACACCCTGGTGGCGGCATTATGGGTGCGCCAGGGCGTTTGGCGGCGTTGGAAGCGTTGAAAGAGATGAAGTGAGACAAGCGGTTGAAACCGCAGCAACGATTACAAAGTCGGCCTGCACCGACTAAGTTAAGCCCGTGGAGGCGGGCTTCGTAGTCGTGGCCGCGAATTTATTCGCCCAGGAACAGGATAAAGCATATGACACAAAAATATGATGCAATTGTAATTGGTGGGGGGCATAATGGATTGGTGGCGGCGGCGATGCTAGCCAAGGCGTGGAAGAAGGTGCTGGTGCTGGAAAAGCGCGAGGTGTTGGGCGGGGCAGCCGCGACGGAGGAGATTTGGCCTGGCTTCTGTGTAAACACGGGGGCGGCCGATGTCAGCTTGTTGCAGGAAGCCGTCGTGCAGGAGCTATTTTTGAAGATGCAGGGGCTGACTTTTTTGGAGAGTGAGGTGGGCGTGTTTGCGCCGCAGGGTAACGGCCGTTCCCTCACCCTCTACCGCGACGTTGCCAAAAGCGTGGCCGAAATCGGCACATTCAGCCAGCGTGATGCCGAGCGGTATCCTGACTTTGTGGCGGAAGTGGAGCGCAATGCAGCCATTCTCAAAGAGATGATGCTGCTGACGCCGCCCAATGTGATGGCTCCCAATTTTGGTGATCTGGGTGCTTGGGCAAAGGTGGGGCTGAATGTGAAACGGTTGGGCAGCAAGAATATGATGTCGTTTATTCGTGTGTTACCTATGCCGCTGAATTTGTATTTGGATGAGTGGTTTGAGTCTGATGCGCTGAAAGGGGCTTTGGGTGGTTATGGGGTGACAGGTTTGCGGCAGGGGCCACGGGCAGCGGGGACGGTGCTGATGTTCCTGTATCAGAATGTGAATGGACTTAACTATCACCGTGTTGTGGCAGGAGGAATGGGACAATTATCGGCCGTTTTAGCAGCTTCTATTCAACAAAATGGGGGTGAGGTGCGGACGGGGGCCGGAGTAGCGCGGTTATCGGTGAACGGTGATCAGTATTCGGTAAGCAGTGTTGTTTTGGAAAGTGGTGAAGAGTTGGAAGTGAAGGCAGTTTTGTCTAGTCTTGATCCACGCCAGACATTTCTTAATTTGGTGGGCCCGCAGAATTTGGAGCCGCATTTTATGCGGCATGTACGCAATGTAATGTACCGTGGCAGTACGGCGAAGGTGAATTTGGCGCTGAGTGGGCTACCCGATTTGGGGCAGGCGGATGATATGCGGCTGAGTGGGCGGGTGCGGATTGCGCCCAGTTTGGATTATTTGGAGAAAGCTTATGATGCGTCGAAATACGGCCGTTATTCCCCCCAGCCCTACCTCGACATCACTATCCCCACCCTGCTTGATCCTAGTCTGGCTCCCGCTGGGCAACACATCATGGCCATTACCATGCAATATACGCCGTATGAGCTACGCGAAAGTGATTGGGAAACGGAGCGGGAAGCATTGGGCGACCATATTGTGAATTGTTTGAGTGCCTATGCACCCAATGTGAAAGAGCTGATTTTGCACCGCCAAGTCATCACGCCACTGGATTGGGAACAGACTTATGGCTTGACGGAAGGCAGCATTCATCACGGGCAAATGGGGCTGGATCAACTGCTGGTGATGCGACCTGTGCCGGGTTGGGGGCAGTATAGTACACCCCTCGCCAATCTCTACCTGTGTGGTGCAGGCGCACATCCTGGCGGGGGTGTGACAGGTGCGCCTGGTTATAATGCAGCGCGGGAAGTGTTGAAGAAGATGTGACACCCTCCAGCCCTTTTCCTTGAGGGAGAGGGCTGGGGAGAAGGTAAGGTTTGGTACTTTATGAATTACTCAAGCCAAATAATTATCATCGGCTGTGGAGTGTCAGGGCTATCATGTGGCATTCGGCTGTTGCAGGCGGGATTTGAGGGGGTGCGGATTGTGGCGCGGGAGTTGCCGCCGCATACGACATCGAATCGGGCAGCGGCCGTTTGGTACCCATATAAGGCGTATCCTGAAAAGAAGGTGTTGAGCTGGGGGGCAGCCACGTTTCGAGTAATGGCAGCATTGATGGATGATCCCGCTGCGGGGGTTAGCAATACGACGTTGATTGAGCCATTTGATGAAGCGACGCCTGATCCTTGGTGGATGAGTGCAGTGACATCATTTCGTCATGCTACGCCGGATGAATTACCTGTGGGCTATAAGGATGGCTATGTGGTAGAAGTGCCGTTGATTGAAACGCCGCTGTACATGGCTTATTTGGTGGATTGGTTCAAGAAGCTGGGCGGGGTGATTGAAGAAGGGGAGGTGAAAAGTTTTGATGAATTGGTGGAAGCCAATCGTCTCATCATCAACTGTGCCGGCTTGGGAGCCAAGGATTTGACGGAGGATGCGGGATTGTATCCGATTCGAGGGCAAATTGTGCGACTAACGGCCGTTGCTGACAAAACGGCTTTCGTAGATGAATTCTCACACAATAGCTTGTCCTACGTCGTGCCCCGCCGCGATGATACGATTATTGGTGGCACAGCCCAGGTAGATGATTGGGATTTAACAGCCGATGCACAAACGGCCGTTGAAATTTTACGTAAGGCTCGTGAATTACAGCCAGAATTAGCCAATGTTGAAATATTAGAACATGCAGTTGGTCTGCGCCCTGGGCGGGATCAGGTTCGTTTAGAACGTGAGGCCTGGAATGAAAGCTGCGTCGTCATTCACAATTATGGCCATGGTGGCGCAGGCTTCACCCTTTCCTGGGGCTGCGCGGATGAGGTGGTCATGTTGGCTCAGACTTGGGCAGGAGAACAGACGGATGGTTGATTGGTATGGCATCTTTGCACCTAGTGTGCCTATTTTGGAAATCGTGGTTCGTGGTTCGATTGTCTATTTGGTGTTGTTTGCTTTATTGCGATTGACGTTTAAACGGATTGGTGGCTCGATTGGCTTGGGGGACGTGTTGATGATTGCACTCGTAGCAGCAGCAGCACAGAATGCTATTGCACGGGAACATCATTCAGTGACGGATGGCATCATTTTGGTGGCAACGATTGCTTTTTGGAGCTATTTTCTGGATTGGCTAGGGCATCATTGGCCCCCTTTTCAGAAGTTTTATCATCCACCACCGCTGCTTCTGGTGAAAAACGGCCGTTTCATTCGCCGCAACATGCGCCTAGAACTCATCACCGAAGATGAGCTCATGTCCCAATTACGCCGTGCTGGTTTTGACAATCTAGGGGAAGTAATGGAGGCTTATATGGAGGGAGATGGCAGCATAACAGCCATCGGTGAGCAGCAATCAGTGAACTAAATACCGCCTACTGCTTACTTCATAACTGATCTCACGGCGCCGCCGCTGGCAGCAAAAAGTCGCCCGCTGCCCAGCCCTCTGTGCCATCATCTAGCTGAATTTTCCACCAGAGAAAGCCATCATTTTCGGTAGGGCCATCTAAAACGAGGGCTATCGTGTCATCAGGAACCACAAGTAAAGAAACATTATTGACACTGGGACCACCGCGCACACGCACACCTGTGCCACCCGTATTGGCGACTTGGGCATAAAAGCCGATGGTAAGTTCAGGGGGGGCTCCGGCATTATCGGGGGTGGGAACGGCCGTAAAAGTAGGCACTGGCGTGGGCAACACAATAGGCTGCGTCGCTGTGGGAATGGGGCTGGGCGGGGCTGTCAGGACAATGATAGTCGGCTCAACAGGAGCCACATCCAGTGGCGGGCGTGTCAAAAAGGAGGCAGCCACATTATAGGCGATGACGATAGCAATGATGGTCACAACGGCACCTAAACTAAGCCATAACCAGGGAACTGGTTCTGATTGATCTCGCCGTTGATGGCGGGGGCGCTTGGGCGTGTCGGATTGACGGGGATCGGGTGGGATTTCGTATCGAGCCATTTTCAGTAAACAGTGAGCGGTAACCTGTAATCAGTACATGGTGATTACTGGCTACGCTTTTACCTCCAGGGCAAGCATGGTTAAATCATCAAAGGGGGGAGCATCTTGCTGCCAAGCAGTGATGTCAGCCGCAATACGCTGGATGAGCCTGGGCGCAGAGGAACGGCCGTACTGCGCCAGAGCATCCATCAAACGACTATTGCCAAAATGGTTACCTTCGGAATTAGTGGCGTCGGGTACGCCATCGCTGACAAAAAGGAGCCTATCGCCCGTTTGCAAACAAACAGTTTCTTCGGTTAAGGTGAGGCCAGGTATCATACCCAAAAAACGGCCGTCGCCGGGCAACTCTTGCACAGTGTGGCCAGGACGAAAGAGCAACGGCCGTTCATGTCCAGCACGTATATAGGTAAAACGACCGCTTGACCGATGCAGAATCCCATAGACGGCCGTCACAAATGTATTGTTTGATCCCGCCGCTAAAATATGACGATGGACATCTACTGCCACCTCTGCCGGCGAGTGAGAATCATAACAACTGCTGCGAAACAGTGTAGAACTGACTGCCATAAACAAGGCTGCATGAAACCCCTTATCAGCCACATCGGCAATGAGGATACCCAAATGATCCTCATCCAGAGCAATGACATCATAAAAATCGCCACCGACTTGACGAGCTGGCTGCAAAAAGGCAGCAAATTGGTAACGAGGGAATTGGGGCAACCTATTAGGCAACAATCGTCGCTGCATATCAGCCGCCAGTTCCAGTTCATGCACCAAACGCTCTTTGACAACCAACTCAGCTTGAGCCGCCTTTAATTCGGCATAGGCTTCGCGCAATTCTAGGTTTTTTTTGGTCAAATCCTGAATAGCCAGCCGCTCCATACTTCGCATCAGTGCCAACACATGAGTGGTGATGCGAGAAGCCAAGCGAGGGCTGGATTTGAGCATTTCGTCAAAAACATCTTCGTTAATAAGCAGGGTATCTACATCGGTAACGGCCGTACAAGTTGCCATGCGTGGCGTATTATCAATGAGAGCCATTTCTCCAAAATAGCGGCGGGGCCCTAAAATACCCAACACTCGCTGCTGTCCATCCTCCAACTGCTGCGTGACGGCCACACGCCCTTCCCGAATCACATAAAAAGCATCACCCCGTTCTCCTTGCCGGCAAATCACAGTTCCCGGAGCATAACGTTGGCTGACAGCCACATGGCGCAACTGTGCCAAAGTTTCAGCATCTAGCCCCTTAAAGGCTCCTTGTAAAAAGGTGTCCGTTCCAGCTCGCATACTACTTTTCTGCCAGATAGGTAAGGAGGTTCTCTACGGGCCAGGTGTTAATGACATTGGCCGCACTGGCCCAACCCCGTTGTGCAGTGGCTACACCGTAATGGCGCAATTTAAATTGATCAGGATGATGAGCATCGGTGTTGATACTGATTTTGGCACCTAGCTCCAATGCGCGGCGCACATGACTATCACGCAAGTCCAGCCGCTGGGGATTGGCATTTACTTCAAGAATGGTGTGGGTCTGAACGGCCGTTACCAAAATCACATCCATGTCCAAATCAGCCCCCGCCCGTTCACCTATTAGACGGCCAGTGGGGTGTCCAATCATGTCCACATGGGGGTTGTTCAGTGCATTTAAGAGCCGTTCCATCACTTGCTCTCGGGCTTGACTCAAACCAGTGTGTAAACTAGCGATGACAAAATCTAATTCCGCCAACACCTCATCAGGATAATCCATTGTACCATCAGCCTTAATCTCCATCTCTGTACCATGCAAAATACGAAAATCCGGTCCCAAAACCTCATTAGCCACCCGAATCTTTTCAGCTTGCTGGTGCAGCCGCTCGACGGATAGGCCGTTGGCAATACCCAAGCTGACCGAATGGTCGGTAATAGCAATATATTGCAGCCCACTGGCCTTAGCGATTTGGGCCATTTCTAGAATGCTCAACTTGCCATCTGACCAAGTAGTGTGCATGTGTAAATCGCTAATGAGATCGTTCAATTGTACCAACTGGGGTAGCTCATCTCGCAGGGCAGCTTCAATTTCCCCACGATTTTCGCGCAGGACCGGTGGAATAAAAGGTAGCCTTAATGTTTGATAGATGTCTTCTTCGCTAGGGCACAAGATTTCAGGACGGCCGTCTTGCGGTGTAAAAGCATGTTCATTTAGACTCAAACCCTGTTTGAGGGCCAATTCACGTAAGCGCACATTGTGATCTTTGCTACCAGTGAAATAGGAAAAGAGTGTGCCCCACCGTTCGGCAGGCAAGACGCGCAAATCAACATTGAGGCCATTCAGCAAGACAATACTCGATTTGGTAGGGCCTTTACCAATAATGGTTTCCACATTATCCATCGTACAGAAGCGTTCCATGACTGGCTCAGCCTCGACGGCAGCCACCAGCAGGTCTATGTCGCCAATCGTCTCGCGCATTCGGCGCAAGGAACCAGCAACGGCCGTCTTCGTCACACCGGGCACTTCTTGTAAAATGGTCAATATCTTCTGAGCCATGGGCCAAGCCACACCTAATGGGGTGCGATCGTCACCATGTCGGGCCAAAGCTTCGATAGCTGCCAGCAATTTGGCTTCGGATTTAGCCCCCATGCGTGGCAGATCACGCAATTTGCCGGCTTGGGCAACGGCCGTTAGCTCTGTCAAAGTTGTCACGCCCAACGTCTCATATACTTGCTTCACTCGCTTGGGACCAAGCCCCTCCACCCGCAACATTTCCACCAGCGAAGGAGGCACATCTTGTGACAACCGCTCATAAAATGTCAGTTTGCCCGTTGTCAACATCTCTTCGATTTTATCGGCTAATGTCTTGCCTATGCCGGTGATTTTGGTTAATTCTCCTGCCGCGTAGACCTGGTTAATGTCTCGCCCTAAATCTTCAATGCTTTCAGCGGCACGTCGATAAGCCAGGATACGGTGAATCGAATCACCTCGGATAGCCAGCATATCAGCCACTTTACTGAATAATTCAATGACTTCGCGGTTGGTCATAACGGCCGTAATTATACGCCCACCCTCCAAATTGCGCCCATCGCTCACAAAACAATAAAAAAGCCAGACTCTATTCACGAACCTGGCTTTTAGGCTGATTTTATAAACCCAATTGATTATTCAGGCGCATCTTCACTTGGCCCTTCATCAGAAATAATCACCTTTTGCGGTTCAGCAAACACAACTCTTTGTGGTGGTGGTGGGCCAGAAACAGGCTTTGGCGGGGCAAAAACAAGCCGCTTTAGTTCAAATAAGTCCTCAGGCATAATGTCTGGGACTGTAATGGCACTATTCACCTTGGCTTTACCATCTGCAAAAGCATAACCCACCAAACTAATAGACAGATCTCTGGCACCTGTAAAAAATTGAAACACGCGCCAGAGGGGATTAGATGACCAGTTGCCATCTAAAACGGCTGGATTACCTTTTAGCTCAACATTATCCACTAAGGGCCATGAACCATGAACTGGGATCGAGATGATAAAACGAGTGTTTGTCTTCAGAATGCGCCATTGATAATGTTCAATTCGATCTCGGATACCCCAGAGTGTGAAAACGACCATAACCAATATAGGAATAACAGCAAACCAAAGATTGAAACCGTTTATGAGACCAAAGGCTACAATCCCAATAGTGCTCAGCAGGGTAACTATCAATAACCAATTGAAGTAGTCAAATACAATGGTGCCAATAATGTCTCGATACCAAGCCATATGCACTTCACGCTGTACAACTTCACCAGGCAACAGGCGTTCAGTCACGTCCTCCGGTTTGAAGGTGTCCTCCAAATTCCAACGTAGTCGTTGTGGCAACTTACGCCAAATAGGCTGAATAATGCGTAATAGGCTTGAATCTGAACCGTGTGACATTTATTTATTCTGTTGGTGCGGGAATGATCAAGACTTGCCCCGGTTGGATATAGTTGGGGTTTGACATATTGTTGGCTCGCATGATGTCACCCACTGTCACGTTATACTGAGTTGAAATTTTGGTAAGGGTATCCCCAGCCTGAACGGTATATTGAGTGGGGCCAGTTCGATTCCCGCCTTCTGTTGTGCCAAAAGCTGTATCTGGGCCAGGCGTGGCTGTAATGACGACAGTTTCCACTTGCACTTGCACTGGGGTAGGTTGCGGCTGGATTGCCGCCCCACTACTGTCGGAATCGGTACCTAATGCTTCATCCACAACATTGCCACTAGCATCTATAACTGTTTGCCATTCAGTAGATTGTGTACCAACAGTAATTAAGCCATTGATCCAACCAGGCAAAAAGGTAGCAATGAGCCAACTGGCAGCAAAAAAGACGATGATGATACCCAATATATATGTGAGTACAGATAAGATACTTTTGGAAGGTAGATCCTTTTTGAAAACAAGATGGTAGGTTAAAAAGACACCCACAACAAGGGGAATAAATTTAAGCAATGCAGCAAGGTTCATGTAATACTTCTCCTATTAACTATGGTATTCGTGATAATAACTACACGATTCTTCCATCTTCCCTTAGGGTAATAATAATCCCGGATCAACAAATACCTCATTGATCTTATCATACACAGTATAATGCACATGGGGGCCAGTGGAAAAGCCGACGGAACCCATGATACCTACGGCCTGACCACGTTCTACTTCACCTTCTTTGACAAGGTAGGAACGCGGGTGTAGCAACCAGACGATCCACTCTTCATTTTCGATGCGAATGGTGCTGTTTTGCCACTGATCAGTGAAGGTGGTAACAACACCGGGCATGGGAGCTTGAAGTACGGCCGTTCGATTTTCACTCGTAATATCTAAACCTGGCAGGCTATAGCTGCAGCCATGCACATCTTGCGTCAAGACAGGTTGGTCTGTAACAGGATTTAAGTTGGGACGCAAGGCCAAACGGCCAAAAATATGTGGTTTTTCCAGACAACTAGCTTTGTTTAAGTCTCGCTCGGCAGGAAACTCCATTGCCATCGCCACACCCAATGTAGTAGTTGTAAATTCAGTAATGCTATGGACAGCCCAATCATAGGCACGAGTGCTAATATCAGCAAGAGAGGCAGAGGACGGCCGTTCCCCGTTATCCCAATTGGAAACAATTAAGCTCTGAATGGCCAGATGTGCTGGCCAGGCCCCTAAGGCTGTCACTTCTACTGTTCCCAGCTCCACATCCGAATAGACCATATTGGTATGTGCCTCATCAAAATTATTCATGACATAGGCCGACTGATCAGGATCAAGACGGGATGCAGTCACTGCACCAGCATTATAAGCAAAATAGCAGCGTTTAATCGTGTCTGGGCTTTGCGTCCAATAGGTAATATCCGGGCAGCGCTTTTTATACTCAGCTGCTCCAATCATTAACTGCTCAATCACTTCGAGATCAGAGATAGGACCAGGCGTGAAACACGGCCGTTCTCCTGAACGCACCAAATCATACACACCCATAATACCCGTACAAAGTTCTGGATTCACCGCTTGCATGCTGTTTTCTTTAAACCACAATACCAAGGGTACCTCACGGGGAATATCTGTTCGACGAGCAATATAATCAGCAATAGGAGACCATCGCAATGCGCTATCTTGTACTGAGCGGGGCAACGTATATTGATGATCCATATACAATCGCCCACCAGTCAAAAAGCCCAAACCCAAAAGAAGTAACAAAAGCGTATCAAAAATGCCCTGTAAGAATCCAAAGACAATCTGATGCGCCTGTAACCCAATAATTGGAATCAAATGTGTTTGAATCCAATAGCGTAACCATGCTGGCATCAAAAAAGCCTTCATGGAAGGAGACATAATGTTCACATTATAACTTGCCTCGACTGTAAGTCAAGTTTATGTCACGTTGGTTATGTCATGTACTGGACACAAATAAAACCAAAGTACTGTCTAAAATAACAGTTCTTGTCAGGGAAACTTCTTCATTATTCTGCATGGGCGTGAAGGTCAACTCACCCACTGCGGCTAAGAGGCGCGATGTATTACTCAGCAAACAGTTATACTGAGGGGTGTGCATAGAAAAACAGAAAGAGTTGGCATAGTCAGCCAAAAAGGGTTTAACTGTAAAAAAGACCAATTCATTACAGGAGAACCCGATGGAAAAACCAACTCTAACTGACTATGCTCACCTAATCATTACCTTATTTGACCAATTTATTCAAACAAATCCGACTATCTTAAGGTATCAGAATCTTTGCACCTACAAATATCGGGAGATGATAATCTTTTTCATGCTGATGCAATTTCGACGAATCTATCAGTTCAAAGCGCAACATCGTTGGTTGAGCGTTCATCCAGAGGTCTGGGAGCTTCTCAACTTCGAGACAATCCCCCACCGGACAACCCTGTCACGGCAATACAAGCGATTAGGAGAGGTCGTCACCGAGTTTGCAGCCTTTGTGGGCAACCAAGTGGCCGACTTAGATGAAGCGTTTTCCAACATGCATTTAGCTGAGGACAAAAGCCTGTTTAAGGCCAATGGCCCTGTTTGGCATCAGTCTGACCGTCAAGCAGGACGGATTCCGCCGAAGTTACGTCACTTGGATACGGATGCCACTTGGGGTAAAAGTGGGTATCAAGGCTGGGTTTATGGCTATGGTATCCATATCACTTGTACTGAGACCGCTTTTCCTAAGATGGTTCAGACAGAAACCGCTACCGTCGCTGATAGCGATGTTCTCGACCAAAAGGCTGACTTTATCCTCAAGCAACTCAACCCAGCCAGTTTGTCGGCGGATGACCGTTACACCAAAGCAATGAGAATTCGTCGTTGGATTAAACGGGGTACTTTACTTCTTACCCCTGCCTTGCGCTGGCATAACGGCCGTTATGCCCAAGCCTATCATCAACTACTGGCTCAACCTGACATCCAAGAACGCTTCAAGAAGCGAAAAACCAGCGTTGAACCCTTTTTTGATTTGATTGCCAAAGTTATTGGCACGACCTCTCGTCAAAAAGAGTTGCCAATACAAAAACTTGTAAATGTTCGCATGCTCATGGCTTTAGCTACCTTATCGGTGCAAATTGCCATGACCATGAATAGTATTTTGGGGTTGCCCCTGAGAGAAATTTCTTCTATCAAAGCTGCTTTCTCCTAAGAGGATGCACACCCCTCAGTTATACTATGCAGCGGCGCCATCAGGCTTGGATTGCAAGATAGCTGGAACGATTATATTTAGCTCCAGAGCAAGAGCAGAGACATGCCCTGATAGTTGTCCGAAAAACCAAATAGAAGCGAGCGATTCAACAGCTGAGCCTTAAAAAATAAAAACAGCCAATTTCTTTAAGAAATCGGCTGTCCAGTATGCAACAAAAGATTATTGGCGGACAACTCACATAATTTAGCAAAGATCCAATGTTAACCTACGGTACGAGCTTCATATAAGGATGATTTAATATCCATAATAGCCCGACGCATTTCTACATCTACTTCCGCCAGAGATGCAACCTTCTCATACCCATACAAGACCGTTGTATGATCACGATTACCTAGCTTGGCGCCAATACGAGGTAAAGATTCATCTGTCTCAGTGCGTGCTAAATACATTACAACCTGACGTGGAACAGTTATCGTGCGCTTGCGACTGGCACTCAATATATCCTCAATAGATACACTATAATATTCACAGGTCGCTGTAATCACTTCATCTAAAGACAGTTTCTCCGGTTTGCCAATCAAATCTACAAGGGCCATTTCCACCAGCTCCGGTTCAATTTGCCCACCAGATAATTGGGCATAGGCAACAACTTTATTCAACGCACCTTCTAACTCGCGAATATTGTTACGTACATATTGCGCAATCATCTCAATAATTGCATCAGGTACATTAGCTGAACACTCTTCTGCTTTTGCTTGCAAAATCGCCTTGCGAGTTTCCACATCGGGCATTTGAATATCAGCCATCAAACCCCAGGCAAATCGGGATTGTAAACGTTCTTCTAGTGTCATCATAGCTTTCGGAGGGCGATCACTAGAAATTACAACCTGTTTACCCTGGCTATGCAGTTCATTGAAAGTATGAAATAGTTCTTCTTGAGTACTCTCTTTACCCGCAATAAATTGAATATCATCTATCATCAACACATCGGGCGTGCGATAATGTTCCCGAAATTGATCCATTTGTTTTTTGCGAATGGACTGTACGAGATCATTGGTGAATGTCTCTGAAGTGATGTAACAAACCCGATCTCCTGAAAGCCGCCTTTTGCGACCAATCGCATGAAGCAGATGGGTTTTACCTAAGCCTACGCCACCATAGATAAAAAGTGGGTTATAACCTTGACCTGGATTTTCGGCGACTGACAAAGCGGCAGCATGAGCTAGACGATTGCTGGGGCCCACTACAAATGCAGAAAAGGTGAATCGATCATTGAGGTTATCATCTGTGGCTACTAGAGAGGAGGGTTGATCATGGACTATTTCCGGCCTACTGAGTTGGGCAGTATGCCCATTTAGGCGGGTAGGGGGTGCGATGAGTTCATCCGACCATACTACAAACCGAATGTTTATTTTGCGTCCAATAATTGAGGATAGCGTTCGCAAAATTGTGTCTCTCAGCCGATTATCTAGCCAATCTTTAGCATAATCGTTACGAACACCGATAACATACTCATCCTCTTCACAAGTTAATAGTCGTGCATCTTTTAACCAGGTGTTAAAAGTTGCTTTCGTCATTTGTAACTCTAATTCTCCAAGCGTCGCCTTCCAAGCAATTTCTGGCTGCATATGACTCTACCCTACTCCCTCATCATGCTAATTTCATCTCTCTCAGGCAAGCAAACATCAAAACAGACAACTTATGTCAACATAGTTGATACTACTAAATAGTAGAGAGATTAAAATGGTTTTTGGCGAGGCCAGGCAACTAATCGGCCCCAAATATGTGCTCTTGATTTGTGGCGATTTGGCGGAACAATGTTGTAGACGATCCCTTTCCCACCTGCTTTCAACATTGTCATTATTTGCCACAAATTCATTAGTTAATGGGTTGTCATTCTAACAAATGGAAGAAGGATGGGCAATGAAAATACAAGGAATTTGCCTTAAAATGTTGAGCCTTTTTAGAATTGCTAAACCTTAAAAAAAAGTGAGTTTTAAAACTTGGTCTTGACAGACGCCCATCAGCCCATCTATGCCATCACCATCTTTGATATCCCCATATATGCGGGTAAAAAGGGAAGAATCGCGGATGAAGATATAGTAAAAAACCAGCTTGTTTGAATTTGGAAGGCTTATATAGGGTGTTTATTAATACATATTTGTGCATTAGCTGGAATGTTAAAATTTCTGCTTGCTAATATGCTCATGGCCTCAGAGCACATCTATTTTATAATGAACGGCCGTTTCTCCATCCTCCATATTTGCACTGACACCTAGTTAATTCACATTATGCCATTTTTCACGTTTCCTGCACTGAATTTTAGAGTTGCTTGGGGTAAGCTACCCTAAAAGAACAAGTTGCAGCTCACATGACAAGACGTGTATTAATTATTGATCAAGACAAGAAGTTCGCTATAGATTTGTGGATTGCACTACGCAAATCAGGCAATTATAAAATCTCGACTGTTAGAACCCTCAATGAGGCCTGTCTCACACTTATTCAAGAAACGCAAGACCTTGCCTTCTTACCTTTAAGTAGCGATGATCGCCCTTTGCGTTCCCTTCTTGTCCTGCAATCTGATCTTCATATCATCCTGACCGCGGCTAAAGAAATAGTTTTGCCGGAAAAAATGGCGGGTAAGACAAAAGGTATATTGTCTAAAGCACATCTGAACACCGCCTTACCCGACATATTATCTACAATTTTTGATCAATTTGCCCCATCCGTGACACCACCAACAGCTCATGCAGCTATCCATACAGGTATTTTGGGGCCACGTATCCAAAGTGCTATATTGACACAAGGTCAAAACCTAATTACCCATTGGGGCCAGTTAAGTCGAACCGAGGCAAATTTGATTGTCCAAACAATCAGTCAGAACTGGATAGAGACTACAAAAACCTCTCAGGTACAATTCTCGCGCTTGCCAGAACAAGGTCAGGTCTTCCTATTATATACACGGGTTATGCGCCCCCAACATCCAATTAGCCAAGAAAAACGATATATGTTGACTTTGGTGGCAGCTCCTGAGGTATCCTTGAGTTGGTTACGCACAAGAGCTGACAAGTTAGTAGAAAATCTAGGTAAAGTTTTGTATACGGCCGTTTCTCCACCCAAAAAAGTTCCGCCACAATCTCCCTCCTTTGCTATCGCTTGGCGCACTCAGGAACCCATTCCCAATGCCAGAATCATTCCCATCAAGCACATCATTGAGAAAGTCGCGATTGCCAATGCCTGTGCTCTAACCTTTATAGATGTACAGCCCCAACTCATACACGCCGTGATCACTTGTCCTAGGGGACGCAATAGTGGCTGGGTCGTGCACACCCTCAAAAGTGGTTCTGAAGCGCTTATGCAGCACGAGTTTAAACAAACACGACCGTTATGGGACAAAGGCCACTATGCTCAAGAATCTACTGAATCACTCACCGCAGCCGAACTCAACATTTTCCTCCCCACACGCAATCCTTCGCATCAGATTTAATTTTTAGTGATCGTTGGCAATAACTTCAGCCATTTCCAAATCAAATGGCTACTTGAAGCCCTTTTACTAATCACTAGGTTTGCAGATTATATTGACATAACGAGATATAGGTAAAAAAGTACATTTATAATGAAATAGTGGCAGCATAGCCCACCTTGAGGTAGAAGATGGTTGACCAAAACTACTCTACCCAAGAGGTGAACTATGCGGTTGCCAATAGTATGTCTAGACCAACGATTGCGCTACTATCTGAACCTGTTTAGAGGCTGCTTTAGCCAACCACAGTACAAGTATTTCGTGACCATACTGCTGGGGTTGATGCTGTGCCAAAGCGGACGAAGCTTGTCGGGATTGATGCGGCAGGTCAACAGTAGGGTCAGCCTATCGGGAGCGAGTCGATTTATGGGGCAAGCCCCCTGGCAAGCAGAGGACTTGGCCCGGACATGGCAAAAGCATTTTCAGCAAGAGATGGCCGTGCAGGTAAGAGCCGCACATGCCCGATTACGCCGTCGGCAGAAAAAGAAACGAGGACGACCTAAGAAAACCGTAGTGACAGGTTATTTGATAGGGGACGACTCGACGATGAGTAAACGGCGTGGCAAAAAGATGGGCGGCTTGGGACGACACTACTCGGGTAGCGAGAAGAAAACAGTCACTGGGCATAGCTTAGTGCAAGGGTTATATCTCTTGTTGGGTCGGCGTTGTCCCTTGGCACCCAAAATGTATCGACAACAGGCTGTTTGTAAAGCAGAAGGGGTGACTTTTGCTAGCAAAGTGGACATCATGGCCGAGATGATCAGCAGTTTTGAGCCGATGGTCGGTACATTGACACATGTCCTGTTGGATAGCTGGTACACTTCCAAGCGCATCTGGAAAGTGGCTCGTGAGCGCGGGTTTCTCATCACCAGTGGCTTGCGTTGCAATCGGTCGTTGCGTATTGAAGACCCTGAGACAGAGAAAGGTTGGTATTGGCAACGGATAGATGAGTATGCGACCACTTTATCTGAAGCTGATTGGCAGTTGGTAACCTGGCCTAGCCAACAGGGGCAGCGTCAAGTCTATGTCCATGTGGTCTCCACTCGTATTAAGAAGTTGTATCGTTGCCAACTGGTCATTGCTCGTGGGCTGTGGCAAGATGATGAAGAGGAAAAGACTATGTATTGGGCTTCTTCTGACCTGACTGCTGACTTGGATACCTTGCTGTCTCATATTGCCACCCGCTGGGATGTGGAAGTTCTCTTTGCTGATACCAAGGAACTACTGGGTTTGGACCACTATCAACTGATGTCAGCTAAGGCCATTCTCCGCTTCTGGACGCTGGTCATGCTGGCCTACACCTTTTTGGACCAGGAACGTGACCGTTATCAAAGACAAAGTGACCAGCATATTACTATTGGTGATGCCTGGCGGCAGGTTCAGCGTATTCATTGGCGTCATTTCATTGATTGGATTCATCAGCGTTTTCGCTTTGGCCTCGAGCCTGCCGACTTATACCTGGTACTCACCGGAGCGAGCCTCTGAGCGATTTCTGCAAAGATAGTGACTAATTCCCCAGCAAGCCTTTATTCTGCAAATGGGTACTCATTGTGCCACTTGTTGTCACACAACAGTCCTATAATAAATGATCCGCAATGATCCAACATTGTGGTAAACTCAGTTGCCGCACAGGTTACACACTTTGCGGTTTTATGGCAGGATTTGGCATATCACAACCTCTACATATTACTTAACTTGCTTACTCACAACTCTTACTGATCAATACTTACCAATAACCGTTTACCGATCATCCCCTGCCCTTTAAATTTATGGAGATACTATGACAGAACACAAGCTGGTTCTCATTGACGGTCATGCCCTGGCCTATCGTATGTTTTTCGCTTTGCCGCTAGCAGCCTTCACCACTAAAGAAGGCGAACCTACCAATGCTACCTATGGCTTCACCCGTACCCTGCTTGATCTTATTTTGGCACCAAATCCACCCCAATACTTGGCCGTTAGCTTTGATGTTGGGGCTACATTCCGCGATGAGCTATTTGAGGAATACAAAGGTACCAGGGAGAAAATGCCAGATGAATTAGCCTTGCAAATTGAACGCACCAAAGAAGTGATCCGCGCCCTAAACGTACCAATTTTGGAGCTGGCAGGCTTTGAAGCTGATGATGTGCTAGGGACGATTGCACAACAAGCCAAACCTTTGGGCGTACCCGTTCATATCATCACTGGTGACCGGGATTTATTGCAATTGGTAGATGAAAACACACGGGTGGAGTTACCCGCCCGATCCGGCCGTCAAGATCCAGAAATTTATGACGAAACGGCCGTTCAAACCAAATTCTCCGTCCGCCCCGATCAAATAGTGGACTATAAAGCCCTTGTCGGCGATGCCAGTGACAATATACCTGGTGTGAAAGGCGTAGGAGCCAAAACGGCCGCAAAACTCCTCAACCAGTATCAAACTCTCGACAACATTTACGCCAATATTGACAATATCAAAGGAGCTATGGGCCAAAAAGTGGCCACAGGTCGAGAATCTGCCTACCTCAGTCAACAACTAGCCCGCATCGTCACCGATGCCCCCATCACCCTCAACCTAGACGAATGTGTTGCCCATGACTTTGAAGCTCAACCCGTTCTCGACATCTTCCGCAAACTAGAATTTCGCTCCCTTACCAACCTACTCATGGCCAATGCAGGTGGGGAAGAAGAAGTAGATAGTGACATAGAACCCACCCAGACCATCATCATTCGCACCGAACAACAGTTGGCCGAACTCGTCAGCAAGCTCAACCAAGCTCAAGCCATTGCCTTTGATGTCGAAACAACTAGCTTAAACAAAATGACGGCCGATCTCGTCGGCATTTGTCTGGCAGTGGAAGCCCCTGTCGGTTACTACATTCCCTTGACACATCTTGCTGGCGAAGCCCAAAGCAGCAGTGGGCAAATGGCCCTGTTTGCGGCTGAGCCAGAGCTAGCTGAGGGACAGTTACCCATATCCCAAGTATTAGCGGCTATCACCCCCGCCATGACCAATCCCACTATCCCCAAAATCGCTCACAACGCCAAATACGACTACACCATTCTGTACCGCTACGGTCTCATAGTCAGCCCCATCAGCTTCGACACCATGATCGCCGAGTGGCTAACTGACCCTGGCAGCAAACATAAAGGTCTTAAAGATTTAGCCCGCCATCGCCTCGGCATCGAAATGACCGAAATCACTAGCCTCATTGGCAAGGGCAAGAAGCAGATCACCTTTGCCCAAGTGCCTATTGAAGACGCGGCACCCTATGGCGCAGCCGATGCCGACATGACCTTACGCTTGATCAAACCCCTTCGTGCCGAAATCAAAGAAAAGGGACTAGAAGCGCTGCTCGATATGGAAATGCCTCTCATCACTGTCTTGTCCGATATGGAACAGTCTGGCATCGGTGTAGATGTGACCTTTCTGCGGCAGATGTCTCAAGATTTAGCGGCGCGATTGTTGCAGCTAGAAAAGACTATTTATGACATTGCTGGTGAACCATTCAACATCAACTCTACTCAACAGTTGAGCGATGTCCTATTTAACAAACTCGATTTACCACGCGAAGGCTTGAAAAAGACAAAGAGTGGTCATTACTCCACCGCTGCCAATGTCCTTGAAGAACTTAAAAACGTAGACGAAAGTGGCATCATTGAAGCCATCACCGAGCAGCGAGAATTAACAAAGCTCAAAAACACCTATGTGGATGCCTTGCCAGAAATGGTTAATCCCGATACAGGTCGCATTCACACCAGCTATAATCAAACTGGGGCCGTCACAGGTCGCATTGCCAGCAATTCGCCCAATCTGCAAAATATTCCCATCCGCAGCGATGTGGGGCAACAGATTCGGCGGGCATTTGTGGCCAAGCCCGGACATTTGTTTGTGGCCGCCGATTATTCGCAAGTGGAATTGAGAATTTTGGCCCATATCAGTCAGGATGAAGCCTTATTACGAGCTTTCCGCCAAGATCAAGATATTCATCGTACAACAGCCGCTGCCGTTTATAGTATCCCCATCGAAAAAGTCAGCTACAATCAACGTCGCTTCGCCAAAGCTGTGAATTTTGGTCTTATCTACGGTATGGGGGCCTTTCGCCTGTCACGAGATTCAGAATTAACATTGGCCGAATCGGAGAATTATATTCGGGATTATTTTGACCGTTTTCCGGGTATCAAGCAATATATTGACGAAACTAAAAAGAAAGCACATGTTGACTTTTATGCAGAAACTTTATTTGGACGACGCCGTTACTTTCCCATCTTCAAAAACCCCGGTAGCAATCGGCAAATGCAGCTACGAGCGGAACGGGAAGCCATCAATCACCCTATTCAAGGCACGGCCGCTGACATCATCAAGATCGCTATGCTACGCTTACACGAAGCCTTGCGCGATTATCAAGCCCAAATGATTTTGCAAGTTCATGACGAACTTCTACTGGAGGTGCCAGAAGCAGAAGTGGACATTATTAAACCCCTAATCGTGAAAATCATGTCTGGGGCATTCAAGCTAGATGTGCCCCTCAAAGTAGAAGCCAGCACAGGGGCAAACTGGTTAGAATTGAAGGATTGAGCCATGTTGGATTTACCGCGTCGAGAGTTCGATGAATTAGTATTGGGTGAAAAATTACCCAAACGTGGCAATCGTGTGACACAAACTATCGGCCGTTTCCCCCTCAAGCTCACTGGCTGGAAAATAGAAGGAGATATTCCCAATGTCTCCCAAATTGTTGTCATCGCTGCCCCCCATACCTCCAACTGGGATTTCGTTATCGGCATGTTCGTCATCTTTGCTCTGGGCATACGCCTCTTTTGGATGGGCAAACATACACTGTTTAATAGCCCACTAGCGCCACTTATGCGCTGGCTAGGCGGTCTCCCTGTCAACCGCAAAGCATCTCGGGGTGCTGTCAAGCAAGTTGCTTATGAATTCCAAAAACGGGCGCAATTCATTCTAGCCATTGCTCCTGAAGGCACACGAAAACGAGTAACTCAATGGAAAACTGGTTTCTACTATATTGCTATGGCCGCCCAAGTTCCTATTTTGCCTGTCACCATCAACTATCGGCGCAGGGCCATTCAACTTTGCCCCATTCTTACCCCTTCGGGTGATATTGAGGCCGACATGCCTATACTTAAATCCTATTTCAGCAGCGAAATGGGCAAAAAGCCCAACCAATTTTGAAACTACCAAAATCTTATCAACCACTTTACCATCATGAGGAGCTAGCTGAACCTAGACCTTGGTCATTTATAACCTCTCACTTTACCATAATACAATCGGCCAAAGCTTGAGGTTTAGCCGCTGTGAGTTGTTGATGTATACAAAGTTATTTCGGCCAAACACTTAGCCATACATTTAGAGGAATACATATCATGAAATCACGTACAAAGTTTATACAAAATTCTATTCGCTTGATCCCCATTATCATGCTGACCATCATAATTACCTTAGTCTTGTTTGTATCACAAGCAACTGTTTCTGCCACGACACCGCAAAGCACATCAAATGACGGTTTATGGCACGAAATAGCTGAGAGGGACTTTCAGCCACAAGGTGAACGATTGATCGTGCCAGAAACATATCGTACCCTCAGTTTAAATTTGGCAAATTTGCAAGCGATGCTAGCGCAGCCAACGGCCGTTGTCAGCTTCCCCTTACCAGATGGTACATTCAGCCGTTTTACTGTACAGGAAACGGCCGTTATGCATCCCGAACTCGCTGCCAAATTCCCCGAAATCAAAACTTATGCGGGTACCAGCTTAGATGGTCTAGCAGCAACAATACGCCTAGATATAACACCAAATGGTTTTCATGGCATGATTCTTTCCGCAGGTGACACAGTATATATTGACCCTTATAGCCGCCAAGATACAGCTCATTACATCAGCTACTATCGTCAAAATTTAGCCAACCGCCATAAAGACTTCATCCAACACGAACCGCTGGGGGATGCCAGCGAAATTGAGGCTTTAGTCAAAACTATGAAGTCTGGTGGTGGCAATATTCCTTCTGGCGATGAACTACGTACTTATCGGCTGGTTGTGGCAGCCACAGGCGAGTACACACAGTATCATGGTGGAACCGTACCCTTGGCAATGGCCGAAATTGTAACGGCCGTTAATCGCGTCGTCGGCATTTACATTCGAGATACGGCCATTAGCATGCAACTCGTTGCTAACAATGATCTCGTCATCTACACCAATGGTAATACAGACCCTTATACCAACAACAGCGGTGGTGCTATGCTAGGGCAAAACCAAACCAACCTAGATGCAGTCATTGGCGATGCCAATTATGACATCGGCCATGTATTCAGCACTGGTGGTGGTGGTATCGCCAGTTTAGGTGTCCCCTGCCGCACTGGTGTGAAAGCCCGCGGTGTAACCGGACTACCAAACCCCATTGGTGATCCCTTCTATGTAGACTATGTAGCCCATGAAATGGGGCATCAATATGCAGGTAATCATACCTTTAATGGCAACACTGGCGCTTGCAGTGGTGGCAACAGAAATGCTTCAACAGCTTATGAACCAGGTAGCGGCACCACGATAATGGCTTACGCAGGCATTTGTGGAAATCAAAACATTCAACCAAACAGCGACGACCATTTCCACACAGGCAGCATTGATGAAATACGTGCTTATACAACGGTTGGGGCAGGCAATGGTTGCCCAATTGTTACCAACACAACCAATCTACCCCCAACGGTTAATGCAGGATTAGATTACACAATTCCTGTTAATACACCATTCACTCTCGTTGGTTCAGCCACCGACCCTAATGGTGATGCGCTCACCTACAATTGGGAACAGTTTGATATTGGCCCTGCTGGGCATCCCGATGCACCAGTAGGCAATGCACCTCTCTTCCGCTCCTTTAGTTCGGTATTAACATCCACACGCACCCTCCCTCAAATCTCGGATATTGTAAATAATGTACACACAATTGGGGAAATTCTGCCCTCATATGCCCGCAATCTTACCTTTCACCTCACCGTGCGTGACAACCGAATGGAAGCTGGTGGCGTTAATATGGATGATATGACTATTTCAGTAGCAGACACGGCTGGGCCATTTGAGGTAATCGCACCCAATACGGCCGTTACCTGGAGCACAGGCTCCTCCGAAACAATCACCTGGGATGTCGCCAATACTGCTCAAGCTCCCGTCAGTTGTGCCAACGTAGACCTACGCCTCTCGCTTGATGGCGGCTATACTTACCCTGTCCTAATCGAAGCCAATCGACCCAACGATGGTAACGAAGACATCATCGTTCCCGACAACCCCACCACCCAAGCACGAATCAAGGTACAGTGCTCAGACAATATCTTTTTCGATATTTCCGATGCAAACTTCACCATCATCCTAGGCTCGTCTGACTTCCTCGTATCAGCTTCACCAGATATCATTTCCGAATGTGTGCCCACAGATGCCATATACGACATCACAGTCGGGTCCCTGCAAGGGTACAATCAAACTGTAACGCTAAGCAGTGCGGGACAACCAGACCCACCTAACACCGTTTCCTTCAGCGTCAATAATCAACCTGCCCCCTACACAAGCACCATGACAGTGGGCACAATTGGGGCAACGGCTGGCGCTTATAACATAGACGTCGTAGGCATAGGGCCGACTAGCACCCATACGGCAACCGTACAGCTAAACTTATTTACAGCTGCGCCAGGGGCCCCAACGCTAGTCACACCGGGTGATGGAGCCAGCAACATCTCTGTTACCCCCCTGTTCGAGTGGACGGCTGTGGCCCAGGCCAGCAGCTACTTCCTCGAAGTGGCCACCGATGCCGCCTTCAGCAGTGTCGTCTACTCCACCAATACCTCCACCACCTCTCACACCATCCCCGCTGGCAGCGAACTGGCCTCCAATACCACCTACTACTGGCGCATCACGGCCGGCAATGGCTGTGGCAGTGGCACTGTCTCGGCCACTTTCAGCTTCACTACTGAACCTCTGGCTGGTGATTGTAGCCCTGGCTCTACCCCTGTAACTGTCTACAGTGAAGACTTCGAGAGTGGGGCTGGCGGCTGGACGCACAGTGCGGGCCAAGGCTCTGATACCTGGACGCTCTCGAGCAGCAATCCCCACAGTGGCTCAATGGCTTTCCATGCCGATGATGTGGCCTCTATCAGTGACCAATATCTCGTCTCGCCAGCCATTGTCCTGCCTTCGGGTCAATCCCCTCTCACTCTTCAATTCTGGAATTATCAGGCGATGGAAGATAGAAGCGGTGGCTGTTTTGATGGCGGCATCTTAGAGATTTCTACGGACGGTGGCTCTACTTGGGACTACATCAACAGTGGTCTCTTAACAGACGCTTATGATGGCCCCATTAGCACCAACTGGGGCAACCCTCTGGGTGGTGTTGCTGCCTGGTGTGGTGACCCCCAAGCTTATCTTAACTCTATCGTTGACATTGATGCCTATGCGGGACAAAGTGTGCAGTTCCGCTTCCGTTTGGCCACAGATAGCTCTGAGGGTCGTCCTGGTTGGGATGTGGATGATGTGACGGTACAAGCTTGTGCGTCTTCGGCTAACTCAGCCCCGGTGGCGGTGGCCGATGTCTATTCCACCACGCAAGCCCTGGCTTTGACGGTGGCTGCTCCCGGTATCCTGGACAATGACACGGATGGGGATGGCGATGGGCTAACGGCCGTTTTGGATACGACGACCAGCCATGGCGCGTTGTTGCTCAATGGGGATGGCTCTTTTGTCTATACCCCCACTCTTGGCTTTGCCGGTGATGATACCTTTACTTATCATGCGCATGATGGCCTGGCTGGCTCGAATGTGGTCACGGTGACGATTACGGTGCTCAATATGGCCCCGGTGGCAGTGGCTGATACTTTCACGATGACGATGAATTCGCTATTGTCGATATCTGCCCCTGGAGTCTTGGGTAATGACAGTGATGCTGATGGTGACTCTATGACGGCCGTTCTGGATGCGGATGTCTCTCATGGCTCGCTAACACTCAATGCCGACGGCTCTTTCACCTACACCCCAGCTGTTGGCTTCTCTGGCTCTGACAGCTTCACCTATCATGCCTTTGATGGGTCAGACACCTCCAATGTGGTCTCGGTGATGATTGTTGTCGAGGAGTTTTCTATCTTCCTACCTTTGGTTCTCTCTGATTAACTGATGTTATGCACAAGCGCTTAACATAGGAATCGTCCATTTTATAACAGTATTTAACAAACGGCCGTCCCCAGGGACGGCCGTTTTTCATAATAATCCACTGGCTCAATTTCTGATACTCTCCCTTAGAGTAAACCTCACTATCTTTGCAGAAATCGCTCAGAGGCTCGCTCCGGTGAGTACCAGGTATAAGTCGGCAGGCTCGAGGCCAAAGCGAAAACGCTGATGAATCCAATCAATGAAATGACGCCAATGAATACGCTGAACCTGCCGCCAGGCATCACCAATAGTAATATGCTGGTCACTTTGTCTTTGATAACGGTCACGTTCCTGGTCCAAAAAGGTGTAGGCCAGCATGACCAGCGTCCAGAAGCGGAGAATGGCCTTAGCTGACATCAGTTGATAGTGGTCCAAACCCAGTAGTTCCTTGGTATCAGCAAAGAGAACTTCCACATCCCAGCGGGTGGCAATATGAGACAGCAAGGTATCCAAGTCAGCAGTCAGGTCAGAAGAAGCCCAATACATAGTCTTTTCCTCTTCATCATCTTGCCACAGCCCACGAGCAATGACCAGTTGGCAACGATACAACTTCTTAATACGAGTGGAGACCACATGGACATAGACTTGACGCTGCCCCTGTTGGCTAGGCCAGGTTACCAACTGCCAATCAGCTTCAGATAAAGTGGTCGCATACTCATCTATCCGTTGCCAATACCAACCTTTCTCTGTCTCAGGGTCTTCAATACGCAACGACCGATTGCAACGCAAGCCACTGGTGATGAGAAACCCGCGCTCACGAGCCACTTTCCAGATGCGCTTGGAAGTGTACCAGCTATCCAACAGGACATGTGTCAATGTACCGACCATCGGCTCAAAACTGCTGATCATCTCGGCCATGATGTCCACTTTGCTAGCAAAAGTCACCCCTTCTGCTTTACAAACAGCCTGTTGTCGATACATTTTGGGTGCCAAGGGACAACGCCGACCCAACAAGAGATATAACCCTTGCACTAAGCTATGCCCAGTGACTGTTTTCTTCTCGCTACCCGAGTAGTGTCGTCCCAAGCCGCCCATCTTTTTGCCACGCCGTTTACTCATCGTCGAGTCGTCCCCTATCAAATAACCTGTCACTACGGTTTTCTTAGGTCGTCCTCGTTTCTTTTTCTGCCGACGGCGTAATCGGGCATGTGCGGCTCTTACCTGCACGGCCATCTCTTGCTGAAAATGCTTTTGCCATGTCCGGGCCAAGTCCTCTGCTTGCCAGGGGGCTTGCCCCATAAATCGACTCGCTCCCGATAGGCTGACCCTACTGTTGACCTGCCGCATCAATCCCGACAAGCTTCGTCCGCTTTGGCACAGCATCAACCCCAGCAGTATGGTCACGAAATACTTGTACTGTGGTTGGCTAAAGCAGCCTCTAAACAGGTTCAGATAGTAGCGCAATCGTTGGTCTAGACATACTATTGGCAACCGCATAGTTCACCTCTTGGGTAGAGTAGTTTTGGTCAACCATCTTCTACCTCAAGGTGGGCTATGCTGCCACTATTTCATTATAAATGTACTTTTTTACCTATATCTCGTTATGTCAATATAATCTGCAAACCTAGTGAACCTCTATTCTCGTTAAAACTGATCATATTTCATTGTGGCCAAAACAGCTGGACAGAAGGGACCTGAACAACGGCCGTTTCCCCCCAACTCTCGCCCACAACACCAACACCATCAGCTACAACCACCTCCCCCACCCATAAAATCTCACGGTTTAATCGAATCGTGACCGAATTACCATGCACATCCAACCAAAACTCATTTGGCTCATGGCCTTGATGCACATGCGGCCAAGGTTGCCAGGGCATCAGTACCGTCTCACCTTGCCACACCCTCACATAACCCAGTGGCGATACAACCACGGCCAGATAGTCATCCTCATTGCCTAAAATAAACCCATAAGCAATATCTTGTTCTCCAGATTGGAATACGGCCGTTCCCCGCACCGTAAACACCCCCTCTTCCACTTCAGTCAACCACATCACCTCCCGTGACCCTGCCCCCACTGGCAACATCGTCAATGGCTCTTGCCAGCCTACATTACCCAGAGGCTTCGGATCAAACATTCCAAACCCGATGAGCAGCACCAGCGATCCAAGCGCCAATAAGAACAAAACGGCTGCTACCCACCATAATCTATCCCTTTCCATATCAAAAGTATACCCTTTTCACCAAACTTGAACCCCTGCCACGACCTGCTACACTTAGGCTATGAGACTCGAATTTTACAGCGATGACACAGGTGTCGCTACCTTGCGCATCAACCGCCCTGAACCACGGAACGCCCTCAATTGACAATTGGCAATTGACGATTTCTATGTACGACCCCATTGCCCGTTATTACGACATGACCCATAGTGATTTGACAGATGATTTGTCGTTGCTGCAACAATTGGCTTCTGAAGCCAACGGGCCAATCCTCGAATGTGGCTGTGGCACAGGGCGCATCTTGTTCCCCCTAGCTCATGCCGGTCACACGATCACTGGACTAGACAACTCGCCTGCTATGCTTGCCATTGCTCACGGAAAATTAGCCCGTGAAGCTCCTCAAGTGCAATCAAAGATTACATTACTAGAAGGTGATATGACGGAGATACCAAGCAACGGCCGTTACGCCCTCATCATCATCCCCTACAATACCCTCCTGCATTTGACCCCCACCCAAGTCACCCAAACCCTTGCCAGCCTGCACAAACAGTTAAGAGAAAACGGCCGTCTCTACCTAGACCTCACCAATCCCTTCATCATCGCCCAAACCCCCAACGACCAAATGCTGACCCTGGAACAGTCCTTCACTGATCCACTCACTGGGCACACCGTTCTCCAATTCGCTAGCAATTGGCTTGACGATGATGAACAGACCCTCCACATCACCTGGATTTATGACGCCACCCCTGCTGACAGTGGCCCTATCCATCGCACAATCAGACAATTCAGGTATCATTATCTCTATCCCCATCAACTAGAAATGCAGTTGCGTCAAACAGGCTTCCAGCTAGAAACTATGTGGGGAAACTATGATCGCTCTCCATTTGATGAGGAGAGCAACCGACTCATATTACTAGCTCATCACAATCAGTCATCGATCATCCGTAAACTGAGCCCAGAAGACCGATGACCGAGCAACAAAAGGAAACCTTCCCCATGACCAATGAACAACTCCCTCACTGGGATATGAGCGTCGTCTATCCTAGCCTTGATTCACCTGAATTTGAGTCTGATTTTCAAGCCACCATTCAAGCCATTTCCGATTTATCCACCTTCTTTGACGAACAAGGCATCAACCGCGTGGAAATTGAACCCGAAGATGCTGTCAACACCTTGGAAACGGCCGTCCATCGTTACAACAACATCCTCGACCAACTCTTCACCCTCTACGTCTACATCCTCAGTTTCGTCACCACTGACTCCCGCAACAATCAAGCCCAAGCCTGCTTTAGCGAGATTCAACCCCATTTGGCTCGCCTCTCCTTGTTGGGAACCCGTCTTACCGCCTGGCTTGGCTCCTTAAATATAGATGTCCTCATAGAGCAATCAACCGTAGCCCAAGAGCATGCCTATGTTCTACGCCGGGCTAAACTTGCCGCTGATCACCTCATGTCTCCCATCGAGGAAACCCTTGCCGCCGACCTCACACTCACTGGCAGCAGCAGTTGGCAGCAACTTTTCAACACCTACGTCTCTCAACTCAACGTGGAGATCGAGCTAGATGGCAAAACACAAAAAATACCCCTCACCGCCGCTCAAAATCTGGGCTACAACCCTGACCGAGAAGTGCGCCAACGTGCTCACGAAGCAGTTAATTTAGTACTTGAAAATGCTGTTGTCCCCTGTGCCGCCGCCCTCAACAGCCTCAAAGGTGAATCCCTCACCCTCAGCCAAAAGCGCGGCTGGGAACACCCCCTGGACGAAGTGTTGTTTAACAATGTGATTGACCGCCAGACGCTCGATGCCATGATGACGGCCGTTCGCCAAGCCTATCCTGACCTACGTCGCTATCTCCGCGCCAAAGCCAGGGCTCTTGGGCTACCCATCCTCAAATGGTACGATCGCCTCGTACCCTTGGGCCAAAGCAGCCAATCCTGGTCTTATGAAGCAGCCCAAACCTTTGTCATTGAGCAATTTGCCACCTACTCCCCCCGCCTTAGCAATCTCGCTCAGCGTGCTTTCCGCGAAAAATGGATAGATGCGCCTCCTGGTGATGGCAAGCGTGGCGGGGCCTTCTGCATTTGGCTACGCGAAGGCGAGTCGCGTATTCTCACTAACTTTGAACCCAGCTTTACGGCCGTTGGTACATTAGCGCATGAACTCGGCCACGCCTATCACAATCTCAACCTGGCCCACCGCACCCCCCTCCAACGCAACATGCCCATGACCTTGGCCGAAACCGCCAGCACCTTCTGCCAAAAAATTGTTGAGGAAGCGGCCCTAGCTACCGCCAATGATCAAGATAAGCGTATTATTTTAGACGGCCGTCTCGAATATGCCGTGCGTGTCCTGCTGGGCGCACCCAGCGATTTTGCCTTTGAAACCAATCTATTCGAGAAACGCCAACAACGCGCCCTCTCCCCCGACGAGCTATGCCAAATGATGGAAGCCGCTCAAAAAGAAACCTTCGGCGACGCCATAGACAACGACTATCTGCTGCCCTACCGCTGGGTCTACGTTCCCCATTTCTACGGCAGCAACTACTACAACTTCCCCTACATTTTTGGCCTACTCTTCGGTCTCGGCCTCTACGCCTACTACCAAACCGATCCTGAAACCTTCAAAGCTGGCTACGATAAACTCCTGGCCAACACTGGCATGGATAACGCTGCCGAACTGGCCGCCCGTTTTGGTATCAACATCCGCGACGGCGCCTTTTGGAACGCCAGCCTTGATGTCCTGCGCGGCGACATTGATACTTTTGACCAACTCGTTGGATCATAATAACAG
Source organism: Promineifilaceae bacterium (SeqCode) (assembly GCA_965223555.1). GTDB lineage: Bacteria > Chloroflexota > Anaerolineae > Promineifilales > Promineifilaceae > CBDCWU01. The sequence goes on along the minus strand of CBDCWU010000003.1, from coordinate 46,736 downwards.
TACAGGTGCGTGGCACTGCCCACTGAGAATAACAGTATCTACGTCTTTTCCAAGCGAAGTCTTGGAAAAATGGTGAATTGTGAAGCCTGAATTGTCAATTGTGAACGGGGGAGACTTGATTCATCATTCATCATTCTCAATTTACAATTCACAATTATCGACATTTTTTGTCGACGTCGGCGCTGTAAGCGCCCAATACCAAGGCAACCACTACGCTGCGGCCAAAACCTTAACCTCTGCTTCTAAGCGGTTTCCCAACGTCATCTTTGCCTTTTCAACCTCATAATGGGTTTGTATGCCCGTCCAGAACTCAACAGACACACCGAAATAGCGAGCCAGTCGGAGAGCTGTATCTGCGCTAATACCTCGCTCACCCCGCACAATCTTGTTAATGCGCATAGCAGGCACACCAATATCTTGAGCCAGGCGATATTGGCTGATGCCCATGGGTTTCAGGAATTCCTCTTGTAAAATCTCACCTGGATGAATGGGAGGATAGTCTCTCATAATTTTCACCTCAATGATAATCAACTACTTCAACATCATATACGCCATCTTCGCGCCATTCAAGACATTCTTTGGGTTGCCCAATTTCCGAGGCACAGGTATACATATCAGCCTATGGACTCCCTGCCGCAACTTCACACCGAAATGGCCGCTTGCCGCCGCTGCCTGGAAGCAGGTCATGACATCACACCCCCCGCCATCTTTCGTGGCCAAGCCACCGCAAGCGTTTTGTTGATTGGTCAAGCACCAGGCGTAACAGAGGTAGAAGCAGGACGGCCGTTTAATGCCAGCAGTGGTCGTCGTCTCTTCCAATGGTTAGGGCAAGCAGGTTGGGATGAAGCTAATTTTCGGGCGCGGCACTACATGACGGCCGTTACCAAATGCTATCCTGGCAAAGGCGCCAACGGCAAAGGCGACCGCGTCCCCAGCAAAGCCGAACAAAAGCTGTGCCGTCCCTTTTTGGAGCGCGAAATCGCCCTCGTCAACCCCCGCCTCATAATTCTCGTTGGTGGTCTGGCCATCAAACTCCTCTTCCCTGCCAAAGCCAAATTAACCGAAATCATCGGTACGGCCGTTTACTTCCCCCCCGAATCCCTCACTCCCAACCCCGTCAACTTCAACCTCAACCAAGCCCAATGGCTTAAACTTCCCAACCTCCCAATCTCCAATCTCCAGTCTCCAGTCTCCAATCCCCGCCACGACGGCCGTTACATCATCCCCCTGCCCCACCCCTCCGGCGCCAGCCTCTGGCCCAACAAACCCGCCAACAAAGCCCTCATCAACCAGGCCATCCACACCCTAGCCCATCTGCGCCAAGCGCTTGACCTGTAACTGCTGCTACCAGATTGGGTCAATCTTGAAGATTGACCCAATCTAAAACAGCACCTTGTTTCCTACTGATTACTGTAGGGCTGCGATCAACTCATCCCGCAATTCATCCGGCAAATCAGCCAAAGCTTCTGCGGCTGGCACACCCACCAAAACCTGAGTTAAGCCCTGGGCCAGGGCAGCCGTAACGGGATCGGCATCCCCATCTCCCACATTTAAAGACATTGCCCCAATTATTACCAGCACTTCATCACGATAACGCGGCGTAGCCACCGCCGCAAACGTCGCCGCTATCAACGCACAAGTTGGACACTGCGTATTCCCTTCATCGAAAAATTGCGCCAAGCTATCTGGGCCGCCGTCATGAGCTTACGCAAGTGAAATTCGAGAGCCAAGCTCCGCAGCGGAACTTGGCCCCTTTTACGCTATGATCTAGTCGTGGCCATTGCCATCATCCACAATACGGCCGTCTTGCATCTTCACAATACGACTAGCATAAGACATCACCCGGGGGTCATGCGTGGCAAATACAAAGGCCGTGCCCGTTTCCTCATTCAGCTTCTTCATAATGTCCATTGCCTGTTGCCCATTGGCCGTATCCAGATTTGCTGTTGGCTCATCGGCCAAAACAATGACAGGATCAGGGGCCAAAGCCCGAGCGATAGCCACCCGTTGCTGCTGGCCCCCGCTCAACTGATCGGGTCGATGCTTGGCCCGATCCGACAAATCCACCGCCTCCAACAAAAAATCAACCCGCTCTCGACGTTCCTTTTCGCCAATATTGTTAAGCAACAACGGCAGTTCTACATTCTCGAAGGCCGTAAGCACCGGCACCAGCGCAAAAAATTGAAAAATAAAGCCGATCATCTCCCGGCGTACTTCCGCCCGTCGATTGGCATTTAACTGAGACACATTCTGCCCCTTCACCTTCACCGAGCCGCTATTCGGTTTGTCCAAGCAGCCCATCAATTGCAACAATGTTGTCTTGCCCGATCCAGAAGGCCCTACCAACGTGGCAAACTCATTGGCCTCAATAGCCAACGTTACACCGTCTAAAGCCCGGGTTTCCACTTCGCCAATTTGATAAATTTTTGTCGCGTTTTCAACTTCAATAATTGCCATTTTGTTGCTCCTAACCTGGACAAGCCAGAAAAATGGGACACAGAGGGGCACAAAGGGACGGAGGTACACAGAGAATCAGAAAGATATTTCTTCTCTTTCTCAGTGAATCTTTGTGCCTTCTTTGTGTCTTCTCCGTGAATCTGTGCCATTTTCTTGTCATCTGTACAAGAATGTCACTCGTAACGTACTTAGGAAAAGGAAACTCCCCCATTATAATGCCTGTAATGCCTCGACTGGTTCCAGACGAGCTGCGTACCAGGCCGGATAAAGCGAAACTAAAATAATGACGATCATCATCCAGAAAGCCATCAAGAAAAGATTGGCTGGCACCAAGGACGTGTATAAATATGAGCCAAAGGCCAAATCGCCCGCAGCATCTCCCAGATCACCGAAAAAGATGCCGTTAATTGAGAAATACCAGACCAGGATACCACCCAATATGATACCAAAAAGACAGCCAACCAGGCCCAATATGGTGGCCTCGAACAGAAACATCGTCAAAATCTGCCGGCCCTTCATGCCCAAAGCAGCCAGAATGCCCATTTCTCGGGTGCGTTCAAAGACGGACATCAACAAAGTATTGGCGATGATGACCGCCACAACCAAGAAAATGATAGCGTACAGGATGCCGTATACGGCCGTTCCCGTTTCCATAGTCGCCATCAAAAATTCATTTAGCTCGCGCCAATCGAGGGTGGTCACACCAGGTACTTGCAGTGTCGCCACCACCCTATCTGTATCTTCCACATCGTTTAGCAAAATACGCACCGTACTGGCGCGATCACCAGAGCCAGTGATACTTTGTGCCTGTGCCAGGCTAAGAAACACATTGGCATTATCAATGCCAGGAAAGCCCGTGTCGATCAGGCCGACAATCGTGAACGAACCTTCTTCAGGCAATCCATCAGGATTACCCACTGCCAGATTGATGCGGCTACCCACACCTAATCCCAATTCATCGGCCAATCTTTGCCCAATTAAGATTTCGCCACGGCCGTTTTCTGACAAAAATTGACCAGCTCGCAGCCCATCCCGAATTGGGTCAAACAGGGCTGAGGTAGGGTCAATACCGCTAACACGGACGGTAGTGGACTCTCTGGCTGTGCCCAAAATGCCGCCTGCCCAGAGAATGGGCGAAACAGCCTTCACTTCCGGCATCGCTGCCGTTAGAGCCGCCAATTCGTCGGCATTATCGAGTAAGTCTTGCCATAACAGGCTGGTCTTAACAACTTCATACGAATCAGCCCGTAGCTGGATGTGACCAGAGTCCAGGCGGATGGTGTCTTTGAGCATGTTGTCCAACATGCCATTAATCAGCCCATTCATAAAGATAACAAGGGCAAGCCCTAGGGCAATGGTGATAAACGTAATCACCGTGCGTCGTTTATTGCGCACCAAATCGCGGTAGGCCATGACCCAAAACTTTTTTAACGCCATATCATTACTCCAACAGCAAGCTTGTAGGATTCACTAAAGCTTTTTCAGAATTTAAGTAAATGCCGGAATAACCTTTAACTACTAGATATGATGCAAAGCCTCAGCCGGCTCTTTTCGGGAAGCTTGCCAAGCCGGGAAGAAAGAAGCCATCATCGAAATGATCACAACCAATACAGCATACCCAATGGTTGTAGGCATTGACAGCGCCGGATACATCCGCTCACCCATCAGCGCATAAACTTCCACATCACCTGCCGCTTCTGTCAAACTGCCAATATCAATACCTACTTGAGCCACAGCAGTCACCAACAACATGCCAGCAACCGCACCCACAACGGCCCCAAATAAGCCAATAAACGTACCTTCAAGCAAGAATAGTATCGTTAATTGCCGCCCCTTCATGCCCAAAGCTGCCAGAACGCCCATCTCACGGGTACGCTCATAAACAGCCATAAGCATCAGGTTCAAAATGCCGATGCTGGCAATGAGCACGACCAACATGCCCAAGATGCCCGTTGCGGCACTTTTAGATTGCAATGCTTGCTGAATTTCAGGGCTTAAGGTGTCCCATGAATCCACTTCATATCCAGGCAATCGGGCTTGTAAATCAGCAATCAAGACGCTTTCTTGACCAATTTTTTCTAAGGAGATGACCACCTCAGTCTCTTGATTACGCAGATTGTAAAGCGTTTGAGCAGTTGGCAGGTTGATAAACACGTTGCCGCGTTCGGCCGAATCCATACCTAAGTTATAGATGCCAACAACGGTCATAGGCCGCTGTCGCATGGATTCGTTAAGCCGCCGCCCCACAACCATGACTCGGTCGCCAACACCAACCTCCAGCAAATCAGCCAATCCCTGACCAATAACGATAGCATCTCCATCTTCATTTGTCAGGAAACGGCCGTTACTGATATTCTCCGCAAAAAGACTAACTGGTGCTTCCTTTTCCGGTTCAATAGCTGTAATTGTAACCGGATAATTACCAGCTCCAGTGCTGACCATCCCGCCCGTATTGATTCGTTTCGAGGTAGCCAATATCTTCTCCGGCGACTCGATGGATTCAATCGTTGTCACAACCGTTTCCGAGTCAGCCAAGGGCAACAACGGCAATCGATCAGACTTCTCACGATATCCTGGCGCATGAACCTGCACATTGCCACCATACATACGCACAGCATTACCGTAGATAGCCTGATCAGACCCTTTAATCAGTGCATCCATAAAAATAAGCAAGACCATGCCCAAAATAATAGCGATACTGGCGATGAGAGTTCGCCGCCAGTTGCGCCACATATTGCGCCAGGCCATTTTAATGATTTTGCTCATAGAAACCTCCGTTAGGACTCACGTCTTGTAGAGCTGCGGCCGACGCCCTATCGTACCATCTAAACTGGCTCGGTCTGGAGTCTGGCCAGAGCGACCGCATAAGTCCTCGCCGTTCTTACTAACCCTGCAATTCAACAAGTCCATCATTGATGACAGCCAGCCTTCTGATTTTCAATAACTTCATCCCTTGATTATCGCTATCCACTCCATTCTTTCAAACCGAGCGCAAGGCTTCCACTGGCTCCATCCTAGCGGCCAGTGCCGCCGGATAGAGCGATACCATTGAGACGACAACCAGCAGCATGAATGAAAGAATAACAAATTGACCTGTGGCAAAGCCACCATATATCGTCGTACCAAAAGCAAAACCCTCTACCAGAGAGGCCGTCTCCGCTGGAATAGGAATGCCCACGTACGTCATATATGCCACAAGACCCAAACCTAGAACCAAACCAATAGCAATGCCCAGCAGCGCCAACAAAATGCCTTCAATGAGAAACAGCAGCATAATTTGGATACGATTCATGCCGATAGAGCCAAGAATACCTATTTCGCGTGCCCTAGCAAAAACAGACATAAGCAGCGTATTGGCGATGAGAACCGCCACTGCCAAGAACACAATCCCATACAAGACGTAATAAAAGATCAGACCACTTTCTACACTTTCCAAGATAAGTTTGTTCAAATCTCTCCAAGTCAAAGTCTGTACCTCTGGCCCCACAAAGGCGCCTGCCACCCTATCAGCAGCCTCTTCATCCTGCAACATAAGAATGAGGCTACTAAAACGATCACCCACCCCACTAAAGGCCTGGGCTTGCGCCAAGGGCATAATGATTCTGTGCTGATCAATGCTAGGGAAGCCAGTATCAACCAGCCCCGCCACCGTAAACACATCTTCTTGGCCCACACCATCGGCATTACTGGCAGCCACACTCACCCGCTGCCCCACAGAAATGTCCATCTGGTCAGCCAACATCCTCCCGACCAAAATAAGGCCCCGATCATCATTTTGCAGGAACTGACCAGCCACAATCCCTTCGCGGATGGTCTCATGATAGACATCATCCGTATCAATACCCACAATTTGTATGCCTACTGATTCTTGGGGTGTACTGAGCAAACCGCCGATCCACAAGACCGGTGCTGCTGACTGCACTCCGGGCAGTGCCTCAGCCTGTGTTGCCAATATCTCACCATCCCGAAGCAAATCCTGGGCTAACAAGCTGGCTTTATCAATTTCGTAGTTGGCATTGCGTACTTGTAAATGGCCGGAACGCAGACGAATGTTATCGGCAAGCATAGTCGTAACCATACCATCTATCAAGCTACTCATGGCCATCACCACCACCAGACCCAAAGCCACGGCTAAAGCAGTTAGGGCTGTGCGACGGCCGTTGCGGGCCAAATTTCGGTAAGCAATAGAAAAGAATTTACCGATTGCCATCTCACTCTTCCTTAAACATAATGCAACGACTCGGCCGGTTCCCGTCTGGACGCTTGCCAAGCCGGAAACAGCGAAGCCAACCCAGCCACCACCACCGCTGCCAAGCCATAAGCAATGATGACTGAGGCCGAGATTGCAGGGTATAAAACCGTACCCATCAACGCATAAATTTCACCAGCCGCCTCAATATCCTCAGCAAATGACGAAAAATCAATGCCCGTTTGGCCCACCCACAGCACCAATAACCAACTCATGACACACCCAATAACTGCCCCAATCAGACCAATGAAGGCCCCCTCCAGCACAAAGAGGCCCATTATCTGCCGCCCCTTCATGCCCATAGCCGCCAAGATACCCATTTCTCGCGTCCGCTCAAAAACAGCCATCAGCATCAGATTGAGGATGCCAATGCCACCCATCAACAGCAAAATGCCGCCAAACAACAAGCCAAATATACGATCCGTCGCCAAGGCTTCCGCAAACTCTGGGCGCAGCGTGTAAATAGAATCAACTTCATGATCCGGAAAATCGGGGGCGATATTGCCAATCAGCGCATCTTCCTCACCGATCTTTTCCAAAACAACAGCTACTTCCGTCACCTCATCACGCAGATTGTAAAGCGTTTGTGCCGTAGGTAGGTTCATAAAGAGCAGGCTTTTCTCAGCCTCCCCCAGCCCCAAGTTAAAGATTCCCACAACAGTCATTGACCGCTGGCGCATCGAGCCATCTTTACGCCGTCCTAATAAAGAGACACGGTCATCAACCGTGACCTTGAGATGATCAGCCAGTGCCTGCCCCATGACGATATTGTCACCATCCTCCGGCAGCAAAAAGCGTCCAGCAACCATATTTTCCGCCACCAAACTAATAGGGGCTTCAATCTGCGGCTCGATGGCCGTAATGTTAACGGCGTGTGAAGCATCCCGATTACTAACCAGTCCACCCGTGTTAATCCTGCGAGACGCAACCAGAACATTGGGTTGGGTTCTGACGGCCGTTAAGACTGCATCCGTATCCGCCAAAGGCAACATCGGCAGCCTTGTTGATTTTTCACGGTAGCCAGGAGCGTGAATCAGCACATTACCGCCGTACAGTCGCACAGTATTGCCATAGATTGACTGATCGGTGCCATCCATAAAGGCCTGAAAAAATATGAGCAAAATCATGCTCAATATAATAGCCACAGCGGCAATCAAAGTGCGCCGCCAATTGCGCCACATATTACGCCAGGCCATTTTCGTGTATTTCTGCATATCAGAGCCTCTCCTTCAACAGTAATTCTATCCTAGCTTAACATCCTCTAAGTGTCAGTACCAGTGATCTTTGTCACTCAATTTGGAGCCAGAAGATTATCCTCAAAATCGGCCTTCACTAACTGATTAGCCGTTGCAGGCGGGCTTCGTAGTAGTAGCCGCGAATTCATTCGCTTTGTCCGGTTGACACACGACCCTTTTTTAGATAGAAACCACCAAGATATTCCAAATTGGAGGCAATAGCATGAGCAATTCACCGTTTAATGGATTAGGTATGAACATGGGCAACCTATCGCGCCTCTCATTGGCCCAAACCCGTTCCATCAGTCCTGAAAATTTTAGCGGAGTCAAGGGCCAGGGAGGCATGTCTACGGAAGGCACGGGGGCCGTGCACGCCCAAGGGTTGGGTCAAGGTTGGAAAATCTCGCCATCGATCCGTATTCAGGCTGGGGAAACTTTTGAATTGGCAGACATCTCTGGGCCAGGAGCCATCCAACAAATCTGGATGACACCGACTGGCAACTGGCGTTTCAGCATCTTACGCATCTATTGGGATGGGCAGGAACAGCCCTCTGTCGAGTGTCCCCTCGGTGATTTTTTCGCCTCTGGTTGGGGTCGTTTTGCGCCGCTTTCGTCCCTGGCAGTCTGTGTCAATCCCGGCAGTGCCTTCAATAGCTATTGGGAAATGCCTTTCCACAAACAGTGCCGCATCACCATGAGTAATATCGGCGATGAGGCCATGACGCTTTACTACCAAATCAATTACACACTCGCTGATGTACCAGCCGATTGTGCTTATTTCCACGCCCAATTTCGCCGCACCAATCCTTTACCTTATCAAGATGTCTACACTGTCGTCGATGGCATTCAGGGGCAGGGGCATTATGTGGGCACTTATATGGCTTGGGGGGTGAACAACAGCGGCTGGTGGGGCGAGGGTGAGATCAAGTTTTTCCTCGACGGTGATGATCCCTTTCCCACGATTTGCGGCACGGGTACGGAGGATTATTTTTGCGGCTCCTATAATTTTGAGAACAAGGAGACACGCCAATATCAAACCTTTTCTACGCCTTATGCAGGTCTGCACCAGATATTGCGGCCTGATGGTGTCTATCAATCTCAAATGCGCTTTGGCATGTATCGTTGGCATATTCCTGACCCCATTCGCTTTCAGCAAGACCTCAAGGTAACAATTCAGGCGCTCGGCTGGCGGCAAGATCGTCGCTATCTGCCTCTACAGGATGACATCGCATCGGTGGCCTATTGGTATCAAACACTGCCCACGGCCCCCTTCCCGACATTGCCAAATCGAGACGACCTAGAAGTGATTTAATCTTTGGGCCCCGACGCAGCTCGTCAAAGGGGCACATGCCACACAGAGCGCAGCACCAGAGGCTTGAGCATTTTATCCACGTTCCTCCATATCACTGTCCTTACATTCTTTACCTGCAATACGGCCGTTCATGTTACAATCAATCCTAGCATAACCATCCAAATCGAGAACAACAACTATGACATCCTTCATCACCTGCGAAAATCTGGTCAAAATCTACCAATTGATGGACGACATCGAAGTGCAAGCCTTGCAAGGGCTAGATTTGACGGTGGAGCAGGGTGAAATGGTGGGGGTGATTGGCGCCAGTGGCAGTGGTAAGTCTACCTTGCTGAATGTGTTGGGGGGCTTGATCCGGCCAACAGGGGGACAAGTAGTGGTAAACGGCCGTCTCCTCTTCAAACTCACTGCGGCCCAATTAGACCGCTATCGGCGTCAAGAGGTCGGCTTTGTCTGGCAGCAGGGAGCACGCAACCTCATCCCCTATCTCAGTGCTCTCGAAAACGTAGAATTCCCCATGCTGCTGGCCGGACAATCAGGCCGCAAAACACGCAAAAAAGCCGAACGCCTAATGGATATGGTCGGCTTAGCCGCCCGGCAAAAACACCAGCTCGGTTCCCTTTCCGGGGGAGAGCAGCAACGAGTGGCGATTGCCATTGCTTTGGCCAATGATCCTTCGCTGCTTCTGGCCGATGAGCCAACGGGTGAACTTGATTCGGTCACGGCTCAACAAATCTACGAAATGTTCAAAACTTTTAACCGGGAATTACATCTGACGACACTCATTGTGAGCCACGATCCTGGTATTGCCAGGCATGTGGATCGGGTCATTGCTATTCAAGATGGCAAGTTAGCCAGCGAAACGGTGCGACGGGAACGGCCGTCCGATCTCCCCGCCGACGAACAACAGGACGATCACTATGAAGAACTCATCGTCTTAGACTCAGCTGGGCGTTTACAAATCCCCAAAGCACAACGTGAAGAGCTAAATATCCGCCGCCGTGTCACTCTAGAAGTTGTGTCAGAAGGCATCTTAATCAAAGCAGCCCAATCCGAAAATGAACAGCGACAGGAACGACCAAAAGCGGGTGAACCAGCCCAACGGAAAGCTGGTTCACGCTGGCAGCAACTCCTTGCCACCTGGCGGCGCAGTCAATGAGCCATTTTGTAATCGCACAACCCCTTAAAAAATCCCAATCATATCTTCGAAATCTTGGATCGTTCTTCCATATCTGGCACTAAATTCTTGTACAGCTTCATCAGAATGACAGATGGCCGATCACCATAACTTTGAAAGATATATCATCAGTCAAGCATCCTTTGTGCAAATCCAAAATCAAGCCCATCAGCCACCGCTTGACGTGTAAATATCACCTCTTTTGCTTTCATAACGGCATTTTCTGATGCATCTCCCCTTTGCCCTCTTTTCCAATTCCTTATGGCTAGTTGCCAACCCATTGCTACATTAGATGCTTTACCCTTTGCTTCTTCAAATCCCGCCGCAAACTGGAGGGCTAAATTCGCCTTTGTTATCTCATCTACATTCCACTCCTCGACCAATGCGCCTCCATAATCTTGTGCAAACTTGTCAAGGCTCAGATAGCCATAATCTATTACATTTTGCCTCTCCCGAAATCTTTCCATCTCGGCTAGCTCACCCACCCATTGGTCTCCCCTTTCACTTAGATGACTACCTGGCGCTGAATTTATATTATCTAACCCCATAACCCCGTTAGTTGCTTCTCGCATATTAATGTTATTTACAGGTCCGTTTTCTAGCTGAAATCTATCCCAGTTTCTTGTTAAAATATCATAATAAGCCACACTCCCTAATTTTTTTACATTCTCTGGGGTAAATAGTGCCTTCAATTGCTCCCCTTCATCCCCTGTCTTCACTTCACCCCCTTGCTCACGCTCACGTATTTCTTTAGCCACATCCACAACACCACCTACATCCTCCATCTTCACCATAAGTCCATCTGCACCCTGATGCCATCCTATGGCTTGTGCCAGTTGCTGTCTTCCATGATTATCCTGTGCTTTCCGCTCTTCACTGTCCTGTCTCAGTTGTTGGCTTCTACTTCCGAATCCTCCCCCTACTATTTGGATTGGTGAGTCAGTTTGGGTAACAATTAATAATTCATTTACTTCATTATCCCCCAACACCGATTTATTAGGCACATCCGTATCATCCAATACGCCCATCGCTAATTCCTGGCTCGCCTCATATCTCCCTTTATATTCAGTCCACCTCTCTCTATTTCCATGCCCACTTGGCAAAATCTCTATTTTTACGATGAGCGAGTCGCCTTGATTACCAGATAACTTAAATATTGTGTTCTGTTTCAACTCCTTTACATTTTGCACATCATTGGCAACCACTTGACTATTGACACCCAAAGCCCTCTGTATCCCGTTTTCTGCTTTTACATCTGCTGTTTGCTGCACCACATGTGTCAACTCATGAGCCAGCAATTCTTGCCCAGAGGCAGAGCCAGGACTGTACTCGCCAGAGCGGAAAAATATGTCCTGACCTGTGGTAAAAGCCCGCGCCTGAATGGATTGGTTTAAACCATCAGACTGTGATCCGGTATGCACCCGCACCCCGCCAAAATCAGCCCCAAAGGCTTGCTCCATCAAGCCGCGCACACCATCAGCCATAGGCTGGCCACCACCTCTAGCACTTTGAATTTCACTTTCAATATCTGCCGGGACTGGCCCACCCGCTAATGCGTCCCCACCAACTTTGGCCATCAACTCCTCTTCTTCCTGGCGTTGGATGGCAGAGATTGGTTTCAATTGCATCTCTTCTTCTTCCTGACGCTGGATAGGCTTGGCCATCATCTCTTCCTCTTCCTGGCGTTGTACCACCTGGGGTTGAGAGCTATTCAGATTACCAATCACTTGTTTAGCAATGCTATCCGCTTCCTGTTCATATTTATCACCAGCAGGGCCGAGAGTGAGTTTTGCTTGGATAAACGGCCGTTTATCCCTCAAAACCCCACTAGCCACCTGATCCCGATGTCCCAGAATGCTTTGCCAAGAGTCTTGCGCTGCTTGGGCCACATCCTGACCCGCCTCTATTGGCTGGGGTTGATGAACGGGAGTGGTGGAGAGCGGCCGTTCAAAGCAAACGGCCGTTGTCGCTACCGGTATTATTTTGTTCGCAACTTGCTTATTCAATTTTTTGGAGTGCTTTTTTGCCATGCTGGATTCAAGCCAATTTCTAAAACCCCTTCAATATCCGGACTATGTATTTTGAAATTGGTCTTAATTAACGAATCTCCCAATACTTCTTATCAACATGAGTTGCTGTCATTAGAGTTAAAGCTTCCCAGAAAGTAACAAAATGTTGGGCCATAACCTCATAGCCGCCAGTCATCAAACTTGTACTCATGGGAGCGGATTCATTCGGGTTAAAATCAGGGGCTGAGAGGCCTGTATCTTCCAACAAGCTAGCATAAGCAGACTGTTTTGCTCCCTGACCAGAAGCCTTGTTTGCGCCCTTAGCAGACAAGTGACTGCCAGGTGTGTCTGGTGGCAGCAGGCCATCACTAACCATCTTTTTTACCATCTCTGTTGAGGCTGCCGGATTATATTCATCAACCAAACCAATCATATGACCAAATTCATGGGCTGCAGAAATGCGGCTCCAATTTTGCACATATAGATTCTCAACAACTGGATCAGGGGGTGCAATATTTAACGCCAGGCCATTGAAATTTTCACTACCTAAACTTACTTGAACGGGATTGCGAATGCCGGCTGCCCTTAAACGCTCCTCTAATACCTGCGCCCGTAAAGCTGCCAATCGCCAGTTAGGCCTTTGCCCAGGCAACCCAACCATATTTTTTTCAATAACAATCGGGTGCAAATGGGCTAAATTGCTGGGTATCTCAGTACGCTTGATAGCATCTATCAGGTTCATAAGCTGCCGGGGGTTCTGTAAATCTGTTCCCCCATCCTGATAAACAAGCTTTCCAAATTGGGCCAGCATACCCTCCAAGCGGGTACGATCCAGCTTGTAGGCGGGTGTAATGCTACCTTTTTTCTCACCAGCATGTAAATAGGCATGTACTGATGGATCTGATACTTTATCTACCAGATCAAATTCTCTCAACTGGGTAATACCCTTTTCAGAATCAACATAACTCGAACCACCCATCGTTCGCATTTTTTGGTCGTTAACCAATGCTGCTTTATCCACTTTTACCTTAAAATGTTGCTGTCCATCAGGTACTTCTCGCACTTCCATTTCAGGCGTGGCGCTGATATCTTCCCATCCCGGCCGAATACAGTGCATACTAAATTTTCCGTTCCAAATCCTATCGATTTGATTCTTGAATTCAGCAATCCATGGCTGCTTTGCTGCTGTATCCCATTGTGCCTGCAAATACTTAGGATCGAGAGGGTTGTGCGCCACTCCCTCCAACTGATAATTTGCATCTGTATAATCAACAAATTCAAAATTTACTTTGACAATGATTTTCATCTGACCTGTATCCGGCTCATATAAGGCATCGAATTTGCCAATACCTGTAGCAGGCACGTGATCTGAGAGCGTATAAGGTCCATTAAGTTGGAAAAGTAGCTTATCAACCTGATTTTCGAGGCCATCCGGATTAGGTACTTCGGCCGCAAATTCATCGGTGCGCATTTGACGCAACAGCTGCTGCAACTGATCCTCGCCAAAAACCAGACGATAGGCTGGTTTAACCAAATATTGAAATTCTGAGAATTGTTGCATCAAGCCTCGGTAAACGGCCGATCCATTCCCCCTATTTTCAAACTCGCTCACAAAATGATTATGGGCTAGGTCTCCAAGCGTGTTGGGAACAGCAAGACCCAACTGTGGCACTTCACTATTATAAACCTTCTCAATAGCCCCCACGCGACCTGCAAAACTTCGCATATAGGCTAACACATTTGTTAACAAAGCAAGATGATTTCCCACATGCGTCTGTGCCAACCCTTTTAGATGTTCTGCATCATTTGCTTCCATAGATTCATCCGGCCGAATGTCACTCAATTTCCCCTGCTTCTGCCTATTCCACTGCGCAGCATCCTTCGTACCCCCAATCTTGCTGGCCCGAATAAAACCCATCTTCGAGCCAAACTGGGCCTTCAGCCAAGCCCCAGTTATATCTCTGATTTCAGGATCAAAGATAAAGACTTCATTCCCTCTTTTAATTCTTGAACCAGTCGATTTCCCTACCTGCACAATATAATTATCCCCTTGCATTGTGAATTTTTTCAAGTGAGCACTACCAGCATCCAAAGGGGCTTTTTTTAATGTGGCAGCGACCGAAGTAGATTTATAAATAGACAAACTATTCTGTATCATTTTAGTGGGAATTTCCGTAAAAGATCGAAGATTTATTGTCCAGTTCTTCCGCGCTAACTGGGGTACAATATTCATGCTCACATTTTGAACCGTATTATCACTGTAATACATCCGCAAAATATTATTACCCGTCACAATAGCGACCAAGAGGCCACCAGAAGACAGAGTAGTTTGTTTACGTTGCGTTCCAGGAATATTGGGAATCAGATACTGTCCGGCTGCTACACCGGGCTTATCCGTCATAAATTCCTTAGAAATCATATTTACCCAATCAGTTGGAGCCTGTTTTTCTTGTTTATCAGCATCGACTTTACTCACAAATTCAGCCATTTCTCTGTCCACGAAGAGAGCTGCATTATCATCAACCAAATCTCTAACAAATCCTTGAACCCCAGCCTTGGCTTCTAGAGGCAAGGTTGCTTTGATGGCTGCATTTGTGGGCAGGCCAGAGCCATCCATAGCTAAGCGGCCTGCTTCGGCACCAAGTGCAAGCTGTTCTTGGTCAGATCCCCCATCATAGTCATCCCCACCAAATCCATGTGATTCAACTGAATTACCGAGGCTATCTGTATAAGCACTGTAACCTAATTTACCGTTATTAACGCGAAGTAATTGGGTCGCAAATATCTCTTTGCGTTCGTTACCATCAAAAAATACAATGCGGAATTTAAGTGTGCGTTCTACATTTCGATTGGGTTTTTCAAATAAACCAGGAATGTCTCTAAAACCAATCTTCTTTTTACCTGTTAAGGTACCGTTCGCAGCTTCAGCGACTGCTTGTTTCCAGGTGAGGTCACAGCCAGCAGCCGCAGTTTCAAAGGTGGAAGCATCCGGTTTGATCCCATGGATGTCATTCCAAGGCTTTACTCCTGTAGCACCCTGATTGTCATGTGGTACATCAACATATTCCCAATATTCAAACTCAAGCCCATACACAGTATTGGGTTTGGCGTTACCAGGTGTCACCGGATGTGATCCAGCATCAACTTCTACCCAAACATCCATTGCATGACCTAATTGGCCTAAATTACCCCGGGAATTGGTTACATTCACACCAACATTGATGATTTTTGCAAGGCTACTCTGATGATCTTTACGTTGTATGTTTTTAGAGATTTTTTGCTTTTGAGAAGTTCGCTGCTTGCCAGCTCTAGGCCCTGTTTTTTTTGCTTGTATTGATGCTTTTTGTGGGGCTGCTCCTTGTTGGACGGTGTGGGTTAATTCGTGTGCCAGAAGTTCCTGCCCATTGCTGCTGCCTGGATTATATTCGCCCGAGCGAAAGAATATGTCTTGCCCGGTGGTGAAGGCGCGGGCACTAATGGAACGGTTGATGGTATCGGAATTGCTATCTGTATGCACACGAACGCTGCTAAAATCTGCGTTGAAGGCGTTTTCCATCGGTTGACGAATGGAATCAGAAAGGGGTTGTCCTCCAGAACGGCCGTTTTGGATGGCACTTTCAATATCTGGGGCGATCTCACCACCTTGCGTACTCTCTTGCCGTTGGGCATTTTCACCCAATTTCATTTGCAACTCTTCTTCATGGCGTTGAGCAAGCGGGCTCATTTGCATTTGTTCTTCATCATGTCGCTGCAAGAGGGGCAGGGACATCATTTGCAACTCTTCCTCCTCATGCCGCTGCACCAAGGGCTGCATCTGTGCCATCTCATCTTCCTCTTCCTGCCGTTGAGCAGGTGGCTGCTGGCCTAGATTGCTGACAACCTGTTTAGCCACAGCATCCGCCTCTTGCTCATATTTATCGCCGACGGGGCCAAGCGTAAGTTTGGGCTGAATGCGTGCCTGTTTGCCTCGTGCCTGTGCCTGACTAGTGAGCATATGCTGTAGAGAGTGTTGGGTGGTAGAAACGGCCGTTACTCCACCCTGCTCGCTTCCCAACTGCCCCACTGCCCGATTGCCGATAACATGTTGCAAACGATCAGCATCCTCTGGCGAAACAGAAGCCGCATCAAGTGTGGCTCGTTGCATCAACAAAGGCAAAGGTTCCAGTTTTGATTGTAGCTCAACAGCCTGAGGCAGTGGTTGAACCGGTTTTGGTACTGGATTCTTCGCTTTTTGTGATTGAGTTTTGTTTTCTACAGCCATTATTTCTCCACTTTAGAAAATTATCCTATGAACTTTCCACTTCCAGGTCGCGCTCGTCGAGCAAACGACCCATCTTTTGCAGTTCACGGCGGGTGGCGTGCAGCATGTGCTCCATACCCACCACCTGTCCATTAGAAGCCGCCAAATAGGTGGCCGTCACAATAATGTTGCGGATGTTGCCGCCAGCTAGGTCGAAGCGTTCGGCCATGAGCGGCAAATTCAGTTTGGGATCGCGGGGGACATCCGGCGGGAATAAGGTTTGCCAAATACGCAAGCGATCTACTTCTTTGGGGAAAGGAAAATCTACGGCAAATTGAATACGGCGGGTGAAAGCATCATCTAAGTTAGCTTTGAGGTTAGTAGCCAAGATTGTCACGCCATTATACGACTCCATACGTTGCAAAAGATAGCTGACCTCGATATTGGCGTAGCGGTCGTGAGCATCCTTGACTTCGGAACGTTTGCCAAAAATAGCATCGGCCTCGTCGAAAAAGAGGATAGCGTTACTCGTTTCAGCCTCATTGAAGATTTTTTCCAGGTTCTTCTCCGTTTCGCCGATGTATTTGCTGATCATGTTGGAGAGGTCAATTTTGTAGAGGTCGAGGCCCAATTCGCGGGCAACGACTTCGGCCCCCATCGTTTTGCCTGTGCCGGGTGAGCCAAAAAAGAGGGCGGTGATGCCCGCGCTGGCAGCTAATTTTTTGCCCACACCCCACTCTTCCAGGACAAGGGGACGGCTGCGCACAGTGGCCACCATCTCACGCAGGATTTCCACCTGATCATCAGGCAAGATGAGATCGGGCCAGTCATAGCGGGGGGCGATTTTACGGGCCAGAGTAGCCAAGCGCGGGTTGGAGTGAGCCCGAGCGGCGGCGAAGAGATGCTGGCTGGCTAGAGAACGGCCGTCTTGCCCAGCCAAATCTCGCGCTGTACTCACCAAATCACGCAACTGGCCACTGGTCAGCATAAACTGCCCAGCGATATGGTTGAGATTGAGATCATCGCTGGGTTCACTATCTTTGAGGAAATGGTGTAACAACTGCTGACGGTGGACATAATCCGGGGCGGGAAAGGCAAACCAAGCCAAACGGCGGTCACGCTGCACATTTCGGGGTTGCCACTTCTTCTGACCGGATATGAGGATAAGGCCAGGGTGTTGACAAACGGCCGTTAACAGGTCAGCCGGTGGCGTATCATCCAGCAAACAGCTATCCCAGCCCGTGATATGGGGTAGGGCATTAGTCAGAAGGGCATCACGCAAAGCCAAGCGCACGGCCGTTAGCGGCAAAATATCAGCTTGGGTCGCGCTGGCTAAATTGAGCGTGAGCAATGGCTGCCCTCTCTGTACAGCCAGCCATTGGGCGGCTGCCTCCTGTTTGAGTTCATCCCGATCATGGAAAATGAGGATAGGATCATGGGCGACAACGGCCGTTATCTCTCTTCTCGTCCCCTCAGTTAACAAGCCCACATCCAGATCCGCCTCCCTGTCGTAGCGCACATGATTACGTAACAGCTCATTAGGACGATAGTGGCCCAAGAGCAGCCAGGTGACAATGCTGGTGTCAGTCGCCAAGGCCTGACTAATGAGCAGCGATTGGCCCAGTTCGGCCACAAGCTGGACTAAATGATGGCGGCGCAGCGGGGCATCATCAGCCATATAGGCCAAATAGAGGAGTCGCTCGGCACTGGTGGGGCAAAGTAAGTCGAGCAGCAGATTGATAGACGGCCGTTTCTGGGTCAAATCATCCTGGAGAAAGCCATACAAACGACCGTAGCGCACATCCAGAACAGGAGCCAGGCTAAAAAGGAGGATATCCAAGGCCAAACGATCCAGATCGAGCAAGGTCGCCAATTGAAACAGGCGCAAAGACTCTCCCTCTTGTTCCGCCTGCGTCACTATAGTCGCAATTTGCTGCTCTGTCTGGGAGAGGGCCTCGTTATAACCCCCTATCGCCTCATCATCGGGCAGTTGAGGGCTGTGGCCAAACGGCCGTTGCAGCAGTCCATAAGCTTGTTCCTCTGACAGATGATAATGATTCAGCACCGGGCTGGCATTGCTATTTGTTGCTTGCAATCGTTGAATCTGCCGATGCAGCATAATGTCTAACCGGGCAAATTCAAGTTGTAGGTGGCGGAAACTTAAGTCAGTCATAAAAGATCGTGGCCTAATAGATTTGGTTGGAGGAATGCCAACCCCCACCCTAACCCTCCCCCTTGCAAGGGAAGAGAATCTGACCCCCTCTCCCTTGAGGGAGAGGGCTGGGGTGAAGGTGAGAATTGCCCGATTAAATAGTTAATCATCAGATAAACCTATCAAACCTTTATAGAGTAGTTGCATCACTTTCTCGCGGCGGCGAGCCATGTCCATTAGTAGCCCTTAAGGACAAAGTAGTTGTTTTACCCACCCGAATATTGGCCTCCTTGCTGGGATCAAGCGTAATAGGAGCGCGGGCCGGGATTTGCCTCTCATCCACAAAGGTGCCATTGCTGCTGCCTAAATCTTCAATATAAAAAGCATCCTCCACAAGCGTGATGCGTGCATGTTTGCGCGAAATATGTTGATCACCACGAATAGAGAGATCAGCTCCTTCGCGGCCAATGGTGTAGGGGAATTTGGCTACCTCCCAAGCCTCTGTGGTGGGCAAAGAAGTGTCAGGTGATTCCACGATACGAATATGGACAGTTTGGGGGGCGGCCGGGGCTGGCTCTGGTATCGGCTCTGGCTTACGCCGGACGCCACGCCGTTTGCCAACAGCTTGCCCGATAAGCCAACTGAGCAGGATAGCCAGGGCCAAGATAATGAGGAAAAGGAGCCACAACAGCGGGTTTGCCATCAGGGTATACCAGGCATTCGTAAAAGCATTGGTGGGCGGCGTGTAGCTAAATTGATAATCGGCCGTTGCCAGCCGCACACCATCCTCAGCTAAAGCATTCACTATAAGCGTGTAGGCTCCTTCTGGAGCCAGAAAAGGGGTTTGGGCCAACTGATCGGCCGTTACAAGGAGGGGAAATGCATCTGTCTGCTGTCCATCTAGGCGATTGATGAGGATGCCTTCATATTGGTTAATGCGTTCGCCATTTTCAATATGCAAGTTCAACAACAGTTCGGGCGAATCATCCTCTATCTGCAGTGAGCGAATATTAAGCTTGGGTTCTTCATCTTTCACTTGCACAGCATCAATGGTGAAGCGAATAGGCTGAGGCGGATCATAACGGAACTGGCGTGAGGCACTAATGCCTGTGCCCCGTTCATTTTGCAGGGGGTGGCCATCCACATGAAAAGGTGTGACAACAACGCGATAGGCACGATCACTGGCTAGCTGCTGGGTGACAAGACGTATTTGTTGAGTGAGCCAGGGTTCATTGTGCCGGAAATTGTTAATTTGGACATTGTTTTGCACATCTATGACTTCGATTTGCAAATAGTTTACATTTTCATAACCAGTCAGAGCTAGATCAAAAAGATAGATATCGGCCGTTTCATCATAGATGAAGTTGCGAATATCCACTGTCACCGGGTCTGGTTGCACACTGTAGTCGCGGCTAGAGAAGAAGCTGACGGGAGCAGAGGGCAAGCTGTTTTGGGCCACATCACTGAGGAGCAAAATGCCTCGCTGTAAGCCCTGTTGGGGCAGCAGTTGAGCACGGGCCAGCCATTGCTGCCGCACATCAGTCATAATGTCATTAAAGAGCAAGTTTAATGTTTGGGCGTTGCCAATGGCTGAACGGGCCCCAGTGGCGCGAGCCAAATTACTCAAATCAGCCGAATTGAGCTGGGCAGCGTTTTCGGCTAAACCCACAGTATGAATGGGAACGGGGAGCCGACGATTGCTAGCTAGGTCAACAAGTTGGTCATAGGTATTACGGCTACAGGTGTCACCAGTCCCGCGCCGCCGCTCATCACGGCCGTCTGTGAACAGCACAAGGGCACGGCGTGGGGTATTACCCGCTATTTGATCCATAGATTGAACGGCCGTATAGGCCACATCATATAAACAGGTGCCACTGTTATCTATCTCTACCTGGTTAATGGCTTGGATGACGCGACCCTGATCATTGGTGAAAGGCTGAATAAGGTCTATGCTTTCGGTGAAACGCATGACGGCAAATTGGGCTTCGGCGGGGGCCAGAGCCACCAGATCATTGGCGGCTTGGCGAATGTCATCAATGACAGGTTCCATGCTGCCGCTGGTATCTAGCACAAAAACGATGTAGAAGGGGGCCTTTTCAATTTGGGCCTGGTAGCGGCTGCCATCTTCGAGCAAGATGGCGGCTGTATTGGCTGGTTCTAAACCGGCCTCACCGGTAACGCTAAAGTAGACATTGAGATTAACGGCTTCTGGCCCTTCAATCACCTGCGCGTCGCTGACAGTAACGGCCGTCCCCGACTGTGCCCGCACATCTACCACTAGGGACAGTAGTGTGAGGAGAAGGAGAAAGAGGGTGAAGCGGCCGTTTATCTTCATACGTAATTTGCTAACAATTATTACCGGGACCATCATCCAACAATTGAATCAGTCCTGAACCCATTCCGATGGTGGCATTCACAGGCGCACTCAAATTTATGGTCAAGGTTTCTACAGGCTCATTATTATTCTGACAGAACAGAGTCAACTGCACAAAGCCAGTCGTTGAGCCGGCCGGAATCGTCAAAGAACCATTATTAATAGCTTGATAATCCGTGCCAGCTGTGGCTGTACCAGCCGTTGTGTTGACCGTCATGGAAACATCTTGGGGACTGCTGGCTGAAAGAGTCACAGTAACTGGCACTGTGCCATCCACTTCGATCACACTCAGATTGCTAATAAAGATGCCCGGCCCATCATCATCTAAAATCGTGCCCACCCCTTGATTGTCGCCGATGGAGGCATTGACTGCCCCACTCAGGTTGATGTTGAAGGTTTCGTCAATTTCGTCGGTAGAGTCCTGGGTGGTGAGGATGAAGATGGAGGCTATCGTTGATCCCGCCGCAATGTTGATCGTGCCGCTATCAGCAGTGTAATCGCTGCCAGCAGTGGCCGTACCATTGGCGGTAGCATAATTGACACTGACGTTTTGGCTGCTCGGGTTGGCCAAGGAGACGGTAAAAAGTGCCAAGCCGCCCTCGGTTATGGAGACATCATCTATGGAGATGTCGGGCAAGGCATCGTCGTTAGTGATAGTGACAATAGCCTGGTTGTCGGTAACGATGGCGTTGGCTGGGGCAGTGAGATTGGCGAAGAATGTCTCGTCTGACTCATAAATATCATCGGCGATGATGGGTACATTGAAGGTCTTGGGGGTGCCATCAGCCACTGGCCACAGTAGAGTTCCAGCAGCAGGGGTATAGTCGAGGCCAGCGATAGCGGTGTCATTGGCGGTGCTGTATTGGACGGTGACAGGGGCAGCACTGACACCAGTGATGTTGACAGTGACAACGGCCGTTGTCGTGCCACCCGTCCCCTCATCAATACTCACATCTTGAATAGCCAAAGTGGGTGTGTCATCATTGACAATGGTCACAGTAGCCTGATTGTTCACAAGCGTGGCCTTAACTGGGTTGGTCAAGTTTACAAAAAAGGTTTCATCCAACTCACTGATGCTGTCGGTGGTGATGGGAATATTGATGCTTCGTGCGGTTTGGTCACCTGGGTTCCAGGTGAAGGTGCCACTTTGTCCGGTGTAATCAGAACCATCTGCGGCTGTGTCATCGGCAGTGGCATAATCCACCGTAATGGGTGAACTATTGATGCCATTGATAAGGACATTGGCAACGGCCGTTGTCGTGCCACCTGTCCCTTCCACAACAACCACATCAGCAATCGCTATAGCAGGTAAATCATTATCCACAATGGTCACAGTAGCTGTACTATCTATAATATTGGCATTGGCCGACACATTGGAGAGGTTAACCAAGAAAGTTTCATCATACTCGTTGGTAGGATCATTAATGATAGGAATATTGACAGTTCTGACACTGGCATCGCCTGAGTTCCAAGTGAACGTACCAGCAACAGCAAGGTAATCAAAGCCATTTACGGCTGTGCCATCGGCCAAAGCATAATCGACGGTAACGGGATTACTGCTGACTCCGGTAATGATGACCGTCACCACAACGGCGGGTACACTTTCGTCTATAACTGCGTCAAGGATGGCAATAGAGGGCGGATCATCATTCACAATGGTGACAACTCCCTGGCCATCGCTGATGGCTGCATTGCTCGGGCTGCTGAGGTCGACAAAGAAGGTCTCGTCTAATTCGTTGACACCGTCCGGGTTAATGGGGATGCTAATAACACGATCGGTTACATCACCGGCAGGCCAGGAGAGCGTGCCGTTAACAGTGTTGTAATCTGGCCCAGCGACGGCTGTGTCATCAGCCGTGTCGTAATCTACGGTGATGGGCGAGCCACTAATGCCATTGCCCACAGTGACGGTGATAACGGCCGTTGTTGTGCCACCCGTTCCCTCCACAATGGAAGAATCGGCAATGCTTAAAGTGGGCAAGTCATCATCCACAATGGTGACAGTAGCTTGAGCAGCACTTATCGTAGCATTAATTACATTAGACAAATCTACAAAAAAGGTTTCATCTAGCTCACTGACACTATCTGTCGCAATAGAAACGTTGATGAATTTGGGTGAATTATCGCCAGCGGCCCAGTTCAGGGTGTTAGCTGTAGCTGCATAGTCGGAACCAGCAACAGCCACATCGTCAGAGGTGGCATAATCCACAGAGATGGGCAAGGCACTGACCCCTGTCATGGTCACAGTCACAACGGCCGTTGAAGTACCACCCGTCTGCTCTACGACCGTCGCATCTGCGATAGCCAGCGTAGGGGCATCATCATCATCCGTAATGGTAATTTCTGCTTGTGGATCGGACATGGTCGCATTCGTAACCATCGAGAAATCCACAAAGAAATTCTCCGACACCCCTTCGTCAACAACATCTCCATTGACAGTTAAGGTAATGGCTTGCGAACTACTGCTACCCGGTGGCCAGGTTAGAGTTAGGGCCGGATTAACGCGATCATAGTCGCCATCCTGGTGACGAGCCGATCCGTTGCTAGTCACGTAATCTACCGAAACACTTTGGGTGCTGAGATTGCTTATGGTCACCGTCAACACGGCCTGAACCGAGCCACTATCCCCTTCAGTTATACTAATATCTGGTGCGGACAGTTCCGGCGGGCCATCATTATCGGCGATATTGGCGGTCACGCTGCTAACAGCAATATTGTTGTAGTTACTATCGCTGCTGCTACTATTGTGGAGAATAATACCTGTGTGGTTCTGCTCGTATACCGTATCATCAACGGCCGTTATTGTCACCGTCTGGGGCACGTTCCAAGCAATTGGCTGGAATGTCATGGTAATGGGCACACCTGTTCCCGCTCCCAAATCAAGCTGATCATCAGGATCAGCCATGATCAGAACCGTAGCCGTAGGTATACTGGTTAAAACCAATTGATAAGTATCTGTCCCGCCACTATCTTCTGTCACATCAGTCGTGCCGCCGGATTGGGTAACAGTTACATCTGCCACGTCATTGTCAGTAATAGTGACAGAAACAGGATCAATCGTAATGTTGTTATACAGCGTATCAGGACTAGTAGCAGTATGAGTCACAATGCTCGTCTCAGAGCCTTCAAAAACAAAATCATCTATGGCAGCCACAGTAACAGTTTGGGGAATGTCCCAATTACCACTTGTACCACTGGTGAAAGTTATGGCTGTGGTGCTACCCACTCCAGCCCCATTCAGTTGAATGTCATTAACATTGGTACTAGTCTGAATAGTAAGAACGACATCCGCAGTAGGTTCACTATTTAGGACGATGGTATACGTATCATTGGCGCCACCTTCAGTAACGGCCGTTCCCCCTGTTTCGGTCACTGTCACGCTAGCTGTATCATCATCTACCACAGTCACTGTCACATCATCAGCATCTAAATTATTATAATTGGGGTCCAAGCTGCTAGCCGGCTTTGTTTGCGCTAAACAAATTTGATCGCCATCATCTATGTCGTCGTTAACGGCCGTTACCGTCACATCCACCCCGGTATCCCAGTTCGTCGCATCCAGCGAAACCGGACTACCTATTAAAGTGCAAACCGTCATATCGTTACTGTCTATTACGATGGAAACAGTGGATAACGGCTGGCTGTTCAGCCTGATATTAATAACATCTGAACTGCTTGGCTCAGTTACAGTTAAGGTCAGGGGGGTCATGATAATATCAGCACTATCGTCATCCTCCACCGTCACAGCCACATCATCCACATCATCTGCGCCCAAAGCATTATAGGTTGTATCGCTGCTGGTAGGGTTGCCAGTTATTATGGGGCATGGTTGGTCACCGTCGGCAATAGCATCGTCAACGGTCGTTACCGTCACATCCACCCCTGTATCCCAATTCGCTGCCGTCAAAACGGCCGATGCTGCCGAAAGTGTACATTCGGTGTTAGCCGAAAGAGGTACAGTCACATCAGCCGTAGGTTCACTGGTCAATTGGACATTAAAGGTATCAGAGCCAGTTGGCTCACTAATAACGAGTGTCAAAGGGGTCACAGTGAAACCCGCTACATCATCATCCAACACAGACACGGCCACATTGTCTATGTCACTGGCTGTCAAAGCATCATAAAGCAGGTCGCTGCTAGTCGGATCACCTGTTGTCACAGTGCAAGTTTGAGTGCCATCGGCAATATCATCATTAACAGCCGTTACGGTCACATCCACGCCGCTGCTCCAGGTAAGACTATTAATCGTCACCTCGGTCGGCACAGAACAATCTGTGCCACTGGTCAGAGGAACCACCACATCGGCCGTTGGCTGTGTCAATAGACGAACATTAAAAGTATCTGATCCTGTTGGCTCGCTAATCGAAAGGGTCAAGGGGTTAACTTCAAAACCAGCCGTGTCATTGTCAGAAATCGTGACGGTTGCATTGCCTGTCAAAATAGAGGCATTACTCGAATTATTCGACAAAGCGATAGAAAATGTTTCATCATTTTCATCAATCGGATCATCATTGATCACAATTTCAATCGTCTTGACCACATCCACCTGCCCTGCAGCCCAAGTCAGCGTAGCGGGCGTTAAAACCTGATTGTAGTCACCACTATCAGCCGTGCCATCTGCCGTAATATAATCCACAGATACGGCCGTGCTGCTGCCCCCATTCAAACGGACTTCCACAATGACTGAACCATCTCCTTCACCCACAGTTACATTGCCTAACAGTTCAATAGAGGGGGTGGCATCATCGTCGGTAATGGTATAAACGGCCGTATCATCCGCAATCGTCGCATTTACCGCATTCGACAAAGTAATATTAAACGTCTCATCCGGCTCATCCAAAATATCACTTAGCACCGCAACCGAGAGCAACTGCGCCCCCGTACTGCCCGCCGACCAGGTCAGCGTACCACTAGCTGCCGTATAATCGCTTCCCGCCGTGGCCGTACCATTACTGGTCGCATAATTCACCGTCACAGCCAGGCTGCTCTCGCCCGACATTATCACCGTAATAGACGCATTGCCTGTCTCTTGGACCGGGCCTATATCTTGAATAGACAGCGTCGGTGCAGGATCATTATCCGTAATCGTAATTTCCCCAATCCCATCCTCCAGCGTTGCATTCAGAGGCCCAGCCAACACCACGTTAAAGGTCTCAGTCAATTCATCAATCACATCGTCCGTGATGCTGAGTGCCAATATCTTTTCCCCGGTCTCGCCCGCTGCCCAGGTCAGCGTCCCATTCAGAGCCGTATAATCCGAGCCACTTGTGGCCGAAACATCATTACTGGCATAACTCACTGTGACGTCTAAGCTGCTCAAACCGGCCAACGTCACGGCCACAGTCGCTGCGCCACCTTCGGTCACAGTCACATCCTCAATCGTGATCGTTGGCGTGTCATCATCATCCACAATCGTCACAGTGGCTGAACCATCCTCAATGATGCCAATCTCCGCATTACTCAGCGTGACGTTGAACGTTTCGTTCTGTTCGTCTAACTCGTCATTGACCAAAGTGACGCTCAAACTTTTCTCGCCCGTTTCTCCCGGTTGCCAGGTCAGTGTGCCATTAGAACCAGTATAATCATCACCAGCCAAAGCTGTGCTATCAGATGTGGCGTAATCTACGGAAACGGCCGATAAACTGTCATTGGTCATCTCCACCGCCAACACGACAGTACCCGCATTTTCATTCACCGTCACATCCGCAATCGTCAGTGCCGGAGTATCATTTTCATCATCAACCAAAATCGTGAACTGCTTGGCAAAGGTGCCCCCAAAACCATTATCCGTTTCCACGCGAATGCTATAAGTGGCTTGGGTTTCGTAGTCCATTTCAACGGCCGTTTTCAGCACATCGCCATCAATAAAAAACGAGCCGTTATCATCATCACCTGTACCCGAAGCCAATTCATAGGTGTAACTGATGCCAGACTGTGCTAACTGCATTTCCAGACGGCTCTTCGCCTGCAGCAACGATTTATTACCATTACTCTCCACAGCCGCTATCCCAGAGTCATCTCCTGGCAAATAGGCACTACTGGCCGCAAACGAACCCACCGTAGAGCCAATACTGCTATTTTCGGCCACACTCAAATTATCCAACGTTAAATCCGTCGGTGGTGGCACAGGTGTCGGCGTGATCTCTTCCTGCGCTGCTGCTAACTCCTCCTGGGCCGCTGCCAACTCTTCTTGAGCCGAAACTATCTCCGCTGCTGATTGATCAGCAACCGCTTGCAAAGCATCGGCCGTGGCTTGCAAGGCATCAGCCGTGGCTTGCGCCGCCACTGCTTCCTCAGACTGCCCTGCTGCTGCCAAAGCTTCAGCCGTCAACTGTATGGCCGAAGCCTCATCCTGGGCCGAGCTGGCCGCCGATTGTGCCGCCGTGGCCGTGGCTCCCACCGCATCGGCCGTTGCCTGAATCGCACTCGCCGTCGCCTCTGCATTCTGAACCTCGATTAACCGGGCTTCATTCAACTGGGTATACGCCCAATAGCCCAATAAACCCAATAACAGCAATAGCAAGATGAAAAAGATAATAGCCCCACGTGATATACGTGGTTTCACTTCAAGCTGACCCTCTAAAGTCTGCCAATCTCGTGTGTCGGTACGCACTCGCACTTTATAAAAGTAGGGGCTAGTTGGCGTACGGAACCACGGCCGTTTTTTGGGCTTAACCCGGAAGCCTAATGTGCCTTGTGTCCCAGCAGGCACAGTGATCGAACGCTGCACCTCATCAAAATCTGTTAGAGTAGCATTGCTTGGTTCATCAAACTCAAATAGGAGCGCATCACTGTCATCCGTGCCATTGACCACATATTTATTATCAAAATTACTGCGGTCGCTGATGCTGAGGCGACTGGTGACTTTCTCCTGTAGATTGCGCGGGTGCATGTCTAAAGTAAAATCTTCAAAAGCAGCCACCATCAGAGAGCCATCAACAACCTCTTGGATGCTTCTAGAGGTCGTGGCAATGACTTGATAGGTATGGGAGCCAGCCCGAACTGTGTTGTCTTGGGGGACAACGGCCGTTACTGTTGTGGTATGCACCTCATTAGGCAGCAGCTTGGCTTGGGCTTCCAAAACAGTCATCCAAGCCACAGGCAATCCACCCTCTTCCACCCGGATGAAAATATCCTCCACCGTTGCCCCCAAGTTTTGCACAGACAGTTCCAAGAAGGTCTCCGCCCCGGGCATAACTTCTAGTTGGGATGGCGTAATCGTAATACCCAATACGTCGCCCTCGCTGGACATGACGGGCGCATTGACAAAATCTGGTACAGTCGCCAAGGCAGCAGCCCCGGCAACGGCCGTTGCACCTGCAACTGCCGCCGCCACCGGCCCGCTCTTAGCCGACCCATTTTGAGGACGAATATCCACTTGAGGGCCACTAGAAGGCGGCGGTGGTGGCGGTTCGTCATGCCAGCTAATGAGTGGCTGCTGCCGTTGCGTTTTGGCAAAAGATTGCCAACGCAGCGAATAAGAGCCAACTTGTAAGGTTTGGTCATCCAACCATTCGCGGGGCTTGTTAAATTCAACCGGAACGCTATCCAAAAACGTACCATTGGTGCTGCCCAAATCAGACACTTGCCAACCCGTTTCTGTCCGTTCCAGGCGCACATGCTGCCCCGACACTGCCTTGTCGTTCAGCACAATATCATTGCCAGGTTGACGGCCGATGGTCACACTCTTTTTAGACACACCCACAATGCGTGACTCTTCCCAAGGATGGGCAATGAGCAAACGGTAATTGCCCTCCGTGATCCAAGTTTTATTCACATCAATGCGGTTAGGCACATCCACGCCAATGAGCCAGCGTTTCTCGATCCATTGCGTCACAACCCCATCATCCATCGTCGCGGCCACTGCCGCCACGCCCTCGTTCAAGTCAATTTGGCGCAAGGCATGGGCCAATTCAGCCCCAGTTTGATAACGATCCCCTGGCTTTTTAGCCAAGGCTTTGAGGATGACGTTTTCAATGGATTCAGGCAAGTCAGGATTGATAAGGCGTGGTGGCAGCGGTGCATCTTGCAAATGCTTGACAATATCGGCTGGCGCATCAATTTTGAAAGGAAGCTGCCCCGTAGAAAGTTGGTAAAGGACAATGCCCAAGGAGTAGATGTCAGAACGGCCGTCTAGCGGCATATTGGCACACTGCTCTGGCGACATATAGGGCAAAGACCCCATAAAGGGGTTCGTAGCCATCTCCTGAGCATCCTTAATCAGCATCGCCAAGCCAAAATCAGCAATGACCGCCTGCTTCACACCATTGCCAGGATTTAGCTTCAACAACACATTATCCGGCTTAATATCTCGGTGAATCAGGCCGCGCTGATGGGCATAAGACAATCCCTCTGCCACCTGCGTCCCCACCGTCACCACCTGGCCCAAAGCAATGCGTTTGCCCGTCCACTGCAACTGCTTCAAATAGGCCGTTAGGCTGCCCCCAGGCAGATACTCCATCACCAGATAAGGAATACCTTCATGAACACCTTGCTGGGAAACTTTGATAATAGCCGGGCTGTTGAAATTGGTCACAGCCTGGGATTCTTGGGCAAAACGTTCTTGGAACTGCGCCTGATGCGCCAAATGGGCGTGCATTATCTTAAAGGCCACTGGCTGATTTTGGCTTAAATCAAAAGCACGGTAAACAGAAGCCATGCCCCCTTCACCTAGCAGGGCTTCAATTTGATAATGGTCAATCTGTTTACCGATTAAGTAGCTCATGATGTCGTCAAAAATCGTATCTTGCCGTCTTACGGGACTGTATACGTCACAATCAGTTGGGGTTGAACCGCAGCATTGGCTTCGTCTGCTGCATAGAAACTCAGCCAATCTTCACTGCCATTATTATTGCTAGACAAGGTAAAGTAAAGCCGGAATTGAGTCCTACCCTGCCGATTGATCGTCTCTAAAATAGGTGGCGGCAAAAAAGCATCCGCGATGTCCCCGCTAAAGGTGAGGGTGGTGGCATTAAGAACGGCCGTATCCGCCGCAAAATCTCCCAAAGCCAAGGTCATATCTCCACCAAAGCCCGCCAGAGGAGCAATATCCACATGCACCTGCCCCAGAGAAAAGGGCTGGCCCGCGGTTGCATTCTGGTGCAAACGAAGCTGCACATCGTCAATCATCGCTTCATCGGGAATCAAGGCGGTGTCAAAGCTGAGGATTGATTTGAACTGCTGCGCATTATCAAAGCTATCACCCACCCGCAAGTCATTGCCATCACTGACCAAAACAATGCCCAATGCACCATCCTGCCCCCCAATAAAACCATCTTCCCCGGCTACACTGATAATGGTTTCCTGCCGGGTAATGGGGCTAGGTGTGGGGGTCAAAGTCGGTCGAGGGGTGGCTGTAGGCAGCGGGGTTGGGGTGGGAACGGCCGTTGGCGCAAACCATACCACCGCTTCATTAGGAACCAGCGGGTCGGTCAACAGCGTCTTCACCTCCAAACCATCAGACAACTCATCCCCATCTGTATCCGCCACCAATAAATCTGTTCCCAACTCTCTCTCACGGCCATCACTCAAATCATCCTCATCCGTATCAGCCAAATGTGGATTTGACCTCAGCGCAATTTCTTGCCCATCCAGCAAATCGTCCCCATCCTCATCCGGCTCATTGGGGTCTGTGCCATAGCGATACACTTCAGCCAGATTGCCCAAACCATCCTCGTCCATATCACGCGGAGCGGTAAGCATCGCGCCCAGCGTAGGATTGAGATAACGGGCATAGAGATAGCCACCAATGAGCAACAAAATGAAAATAGCAAGCAGCGACAGGGTCGTAGAGCCACGCACTCTGACACGAGGCCGCACATGCACTTGACCCTTCGCAATCTGATGCTGGCTGCTAGGTGTGAAGACACGCAGTTCAAAGGGCAGCGAGTGGTCAGCCCGACCAAACAACGGCCGTTTCCGGGCCGCCATACTCAAAAAGAGCGACGCCTCTTGCCCTGCTGGAATCGTAATCTGTGTTTGCAAATCATAGGGGAAGACCACCTCTTCCTTGCCTGCCTGCGAGAAAGCAGGCACTTTGGGGGCACTTATTTGGGGTGTAGACGGCCGTTGACTGGGGAACGAGGGCATCCTGACAGCACCGCCCAAACCGGGCAAAAGCGCATTGAGCCATTGGCGGGGCACACTCATCATCCGCGAGAAATATGTGCGCGGTACCGATCTAAGCCAGCGTACAAAGGACAAACGATTCAGAAAAGAAGCCCCCCTCGGAGCCGAAGGTGTAGCAAGCGAGAACCCACTACCGCGTGAGACAGCTTGTTGTTTGGCCCGCCACTCACCAAAACGCACCGCATCTTCCCCACTCTGCCCTACAACCGAATAGGTTCGATCATCAATTCCCTCATTGCGCACCGTCAGGCGTGTTACCCCTTTTAGATCGATCTCCTCCGTCTCCAACTCAATGGAAAAAATATCAGCCGCGGGCTGCACATTGACCACACCCGGCACCACCAACTGATCCCGATTGGCTGTGGTGGGCTGAATCGTCAACAGATAGCGCATCTTGCCTGGAATAATGTCGCGGGACAGAGGCGGATGAATCAAAATGGGCATGGTGGCCTGATCACCAGGCTGCAAAGTGACAGCGCCATTGGGCAATGTCACCCACTCTGGTGGCAACCGATCCACCTGCAAACGAAACTCCTCAGCATTCTGGCCCTGATTCAACACCGCCAGTTGAATCACCTGTTGCATGCCCGGCAGCACCTCAATCTCATCTGGCGAGGCCTCGGCCAGCAGCGGATGGGCATTGAAGGCAAAGCCTTTGCCCGGTTGAATTTGCAAAAAATAGGGGCCAATACGCAAGGTTTGGTAACTGTTCCACTCAGCCGGAATATCAGGCAGCAAGGCTGTGCCGTCCAAATAGGTGCCATTTTTGCTGCCCAGATCGCGGATCTGCCAACCCGTAGCCGTGCGCTCCAGTTGGGCATGGCGGCGGGTGATGCTGTTGCCATTCAGCACAATGTCATTGTTCTCATCACGGCCAATGGTCACAATCTGACGACTAAGACTGTAAGGGACATCTTGGGTGATGGTCAATTTATCATCGTGGCTAAACCATTGACTAGCCACAGCGGCTGATTCGTCTGACTCGAAATGAGTATCGACCCGCTCAATCTCTGCTTCGTGGCTGGGCGCAGCCAGGGTTTCGGGCAGTTCCAAGGCACTCTGGCGTAAGGCCTCTGCAAAATCGCTGCTTGTCTGGTAACGGTCACTACGCCGCTTGGCAATGGCCTTAAGAATAATAGCCACAACAGCGGCGGGCAGTTCGGGCCGCAATTCTTGGGGCGAAGGCGGGTCTTCATAGGGATGGAGTCGCCGTGCTTCATCTAAGTCATTGATCGTAAACGGCCGTTGCCCCACCACCAACTCATACAGCAAAATACCCAGCGAGTAGATGTCAGAACGGCCGTCTAAATCCTGTCCCAAACATTGCTCCGGCGACATATAGGGCAGCGAAGGCTTGAACGGCTCCTTTTCTGCTTGGATGAGCGTATTCAAACCAAAATCAGCGATCGCCGCCCGCCGGACTGGTTCGCCTGCTTCATCCTCCTCCTGTTTGAACAAAACCACATTGGGCCGAATATCGCGGTGCAATACGCCTCGTTGATGAGCATAATCCAAAGCATCAGCCACTTGGGAGACGAACATCAAGGTATCACCCAAAAGCAAAGCCTGGTTATTCCATTGCAACTGCTGCAAATAAGCCGTTAAACTACGTCCCGCCACATAGTCCATGGTCATATACAAAATATCTTGTGCCGTATCCACACCCGCTTCATACACCTTAATAATGGAAGGGTGTTCCAGGCGGGGAATGGCCTGCACCTCCTGTAAAAATCGTTGACGGAAACCAGGCTGCTGGGCCAAATGCAAAGAGACCACTTTCAGGGCCACTTGGCGTTGATCTTCCAGGTCTATGGCCTGATAGACCATGCCAATCCGCCCTTGCCCCAGCAAAGCTGTGATCTGATAGTTGGCGATGCGTTGTCCTACGAGGTTTGTCGTCATGTTCTAAGCATTCAAAATCAAGGTATACGTGGCATGAGCCGGTTTACTCATGTTAATAATGTGCTCCAGCATGGTTCGATTTACTTCCCGTTCCGACAGGGGCAAGCGAACTGTAAAAGTAAATGGCTCTAAATTGCGGTTTTTGTCGTCTATTTCGGGCTTCACACCCGTGTAAATTTCCAACACACGCCGCAAGGCCCAGGCCGTCCCTCGTCGCCGGTAAATCTCATGGGCCTCGACCAACAAAGCCCGTTGGCTCTCCACACTCCAACTATCATCAAACAGAATCTCATACCAGTTAGCCAGCCAGGGCAAAAAGGTAGCGGGCGCCGTTTTAGGATCGAGATAGAGGTAAAAATGATCTACATTCCATTCGATAGGAGCCAAAATAGATTCGAGCAAAGCCAGGAAGCGGGCAATGAAATCGGTGCCATTGAGATAATAAATGTCAGGTAGATATTTGAGGTAACTACTATCGTTGTAAGAAAGGCCAGGAGGAAGCTCAAAACGGCCGTCGCTCTCAGGTGGCGGTGGTGGCGGCATACGAGGTGTAAAGGTGATAGGTGTGTATTCAGTCGTGTCCCAACCATCTAATTCGCTTTGGGTAGAACCGGGCACGGCCGTTGTCTGTGGTGGGGTGGCCACTGTAGCCCGCACCGGCTCACTTATTGGCTCAGGCGGATCATCTACTGGTTCATCGGCCGCTAGTTCGTCAGCAGGCATCGTCCCCACCGAGATACGCTCATACTCCATGCGGAAGGCGCCGATCTCAACCACATCACCATTTTGCAAAAGAACGGCCGTTTGCGCCGCAATGCGCTCCCGATTGACCAACGTGCCATGTGTACTGCCCAAATCCGTAATTTGGCACGTCTCCTCCGTACACGTCAGCCGAGAATGGTAGCGCGACACCAGCGGATGCACAAAAACGAGATCGTTGTCCGGTTGACGGCCGATCCGCGTTGTGCCCACAGGTGCCGAAAAAGTCAAAGCCAGTTGCGGGCCAGTAATCTTAAATTGATGTGTCGCCATCTAAGTCAATACCTCAAACAAAAATCACCTCATGAATACCCGAAGCAACCACCCCATGTCCCACTACCTCAATCGTCTCCACCGAATCACCGCGCGGCCCTTCGCCAGCGGCCGTCATAAAGAGCTGCACTTCACGAATATATTGGATACCCGCCACCCCTTGCAGACATTGATAAATATCCGAAATCACCAAATCACGACCAAAAGGCCAACCTTCGCCTTTTGCGCCACCCATCAGCGGGTTCAAAAAATGATACAAGCGATACAAAACCTCATCCTCAACCCGAGCATGATTGGTGCCAGGCACAGCGTGAATAGACACCCGCGCCGACACCCAATGGTAAGCGGGCGAACGTATATCTAGCCGCGTCGTCAACAGTCGCCTCTCATCTAGATAATTCAGTAAATCTTCATAGATTTCGCTTTCTACATCTAATTCCAAAAACTCTGGCTTGGGCCGCAGCCGATGCTCAGGGTCTTGCACATGGGGAATGATCAACACATAAATTTGCCCGGGAATCACCCGGCTCTCACGGGCTGGACGGGGTTGCAAACATTTGACACGATACTGGCCCCAGCCTGTATCACGTAGCAGCTCTTTGGCCAAAAACTCAAAATCTGCCTCCGTCACCGCCCGATCTTGCGACCGCAGCAGAGCAGGGGCGCGCATCATGGCTGCTTCCAATGTCTCGGCATCTAAGCCACCTTGGGCATCATCACGATTGATCACCCGGGCAATGAAGGGGATACTGGTCTTCAGGGTATTCAAAACGCCTGCTTGGATATTGCCGTCCAAACCGCCGCCATAACGATACCGCTGAAAGGTGAGGGTAGCGCCGCGCGGGGGGATGCGACCAAAGCGTTTAATGGCGCCATCGGGCTGGCGGATGGCAGGACCTAAGCGCAATTCCCCTGTCACCCCATCCAGCACAAAATGGGAATCATTGGTCTCAGAATTGGCAAAGTTGGGTACTTCTGTCCAATGAACCAGTCGGCCGTTTTCCTGAGTGATCAGAGCTTCTCCAGACCGTCGTTTTAGCACGGGAGCCACTTGCAATTGGAAAATCTGCCCAGCTGAGCCATCGCTCACGCCCAAATTTTCTTTTTCCATCTTCTGCGAATGGGTGGCGGTAGTTGTGCCCCCCCAAGCCAACGGCAAAACGCGCTGCAAACGGGGAGTAGAACGGTAAGGGCGCATCCGCCCACTGTGTTCGCTGCGATGCAGCACACGCACCCGAATCCAAAATTGGACATCGTTGTTAACGGCCGTTTTCCCCATTTCCGGCACATGAATCCGAATGCGCCCTGAGGTATTCATACCCTTGGTTGTGTCATCACCAGGATCAATTTGGCAGCGCAACCAGGGTTCATCCAAGGAGCCAGACGAAGCTTCCCACACATAGGGTGGCAAGGTGGGATCAATACCAGCCCCACCAGAAGGATCACACTCTAGTTCAAACCCCAATAGATAATGGCTCATATCATTTTCAAAGCCAAAGTAGAGGGCATCATTTTCGTGGGGAACGGCCGTAAAAGCCGCAATGTTCTCCTGCCCACGCAACAACTCATCGGCATCATGCACCACAAAAACCCGTTCATCTTCCTCATCCACCATATGGGATTTTGCCGCAATTAGACGTGGCAATTGAATAGCAAAGTCCTCATCCGTCGTGAAAATAATGGAGGGCTCTGTCTCTGTTTGTGTGCTAGCGACTTCTGTGCCAGCCGGGATAATGACTTTCGTCTCTTGAGGGGCAGACAACCAAAATGTCACTGGTGCTTTAGCTGGCACCGGCTCCCGCAATTGCATCCCCAACATCTCCATAAACTTGATGTAATGTAAATCTGGCACGCGATTGAGTCGATACAAAATCATATCCGTCATCCAGGCAAACAACTCAATCATGGTCACGCCAGGATCGCTGACATTGTGATCCGTCCACTCCTTCACATAGTAGGGAATACGTTTTTTGGCCTCATCAACAATATCTTGAAAATGACGGTCATCTAATTTTGGGGCAGCTAGCGGCATAGTGCGCTCCTTACAAATTTTTGCAGCTACTTAGGTGCGTGGCACTGCCCGTCGAGAGTTTAACAGTATAACCCTTTGGCAGTGCCTTGCACCTCTCTAGGCTAAGTAATTGCAGATTTTTCAAATCATTTCAGAAATTCTTAATCTCCATTCTCCATTATTCCAACAACAAACTCTCTTCCACAATCGGGTCTTCGCCAATCATATAAAAGGGGAAAACCAAACTACGGGTATCGCTCGTCGCCTTGATAGTGTATTGGATATCAATGAGCAGACGGTTGCCTTGATTTGGGTCAGGGCGAGCATCTATTTCCACAGCATCAATGCGTGGCTCCCACATGGCGAGGGCTTCTTGCACATGGCGACGAGCCAGCGAAGCCGTATTTACATTATTGGGAGCAAAGATTAGCTCGTGAATACGGCAGCCAAAGGTTGGGCGCATAACGCGCTGACCAGGCGCTGTCAACAAGATGATTTTGATGGCTTGTTCAATTTCGCTCCGTTCATCCGTCAAGACCAAGCCGCCTTGAGCACCAATTTCCGGTGGAAAGGTCCAACCACGACCCACAATATCTGCTTTCATCTACATTCTCCATGCTAGATTGGTTCAATTTTTGAAAAATTGAACCAATCTGGACTAACCACCAATCAACACAGTGGGACAGCCGGCTACAATCGTGCCGCCATGAGCTGTGCTATCGCCCATCCTGGCAGCGGGCTTACCGCCAATCATGACCGTGGCTGATCCCATAACCACAGAATCGGGCGGGCCAACACAGGTCGCCATATTGCCTAGTGTGGCAGCGGGCATATTGGCAATTAAGACAGTGGGCACACCTGGGGGCAATAGGGGGCCACCGACATGGGGTATAGGGGGAACAGCTGGAGTCTGCATAGGACAAGTATGCATATCGCCAACTCTGGCTGCGGGTTTGCTCATGTTTCTTTCTCCCTAATTAATCTTGACTAGCGAACCTTTTATAGTAAGTATTCCACTTGTCTGGATATCCATTTTTGTACTCGATTGCAGCTTCAAGCCCATCGCTGCCTTTACTTCAACATCACCTGTGCTACTCATCGTTACTTTACGGCCGTTATCATCCATCGTCACTTTATGCCCGCCCGAACTCGCCATTTCCAGCTTTTTTCCCTGATCATCCATCATAATCTTGTGACCACCACTGGTCAAAATTTCCACTTTTTTGTTGGCATCATCCAATAATATCTGATGCCCCCCGGCTGTCATAACTTCCACTTTGTTATCAGCATTGTCAAACATCGCCATGTAGTGGCCCGTACGGGAGTGCCAGGAACGGATTAAAGGTCGCTCGCCAGATGCACCGCTGGCTCCTTCTGTTGGTATGGCATGTTGCCCATTCCATAGACCACCAAGGACAAACGGCCGATTAAAATCACCATGTTCAAAGGCCACCAACACCTCATCATTCACGTCTGGCATAGCAAACAAGCCAGCCTCAGGCCCTGCCCCCACACTGGCCACTCGCGCCCAATCACTTTCAGCATCGTCTGCCATCCAGGGAAACTTGACCTTTACCCGGCCCCAATCATTGGGATCATCGGTGTTGGTGACAACGGCCGTTACCACCCCCGGCCACCGCTGCAAAGGCTCCTGCTGCTCCAACTGCTCTCGCATCAAGCCTGTCCGTGAACCCCGAATCGTGAAAGTTGTGTGATAGCCATCAAGATCATAATGATGTCTTGCCTGCGTCACCAGGTAAGTTCCGCTGAGGCGTTTACCCAGCTTTTCCAGCTTCACCATGTTTCCGGCCCTGATATCAGGGCGACGGTACGCCTCACCTTCTGCCGCCACAAAAGCACCGCTGACTTCATTCAGACGTGCCTGTGCCATCAAATCTGCCTCTGCTTGGCTGATCACCGGTTGGTCCACCAGAATCAATTTGCCCGCTCCAAATGTACTGGCCCAGCGTTTACCATCTTTGCTTTCACTAATTTTGGGATAGAGTTTACCAGCCTGGGCTTGGCCCACAATAGCCTCTTGCGTTTCAGGGTTCCAGCCCTTGACCATCACCTCATCAACTTGTTCGGCCAAAGTCATACGTGGCGAGAAGGAAACAAGGTCTTCACCCCAGTTCAGGGTCACTGTCGTGGTACTGGCTGGTGGCTTGCGAAAATAGAGTTTACCCTCACTGACAAAACATTCATAGCCAATACGCCAAGCCCGCTGCATCAAAAAGGCCAAATCCGATTGGTTGTCTTGGTAAATATGGTCATAGACAGTGCTAGTCGTGTCCACCTGAGCCGACAAGCCTGCCCTACCAGCAATTTCAGAGGCCAAATCGCTGTCCTTCTTGTTCAAAAAGGCCTGGCTCTTAGTCTCTCGGAACAAGCGATGGGATTTATCGTAACCAAGTACAACCAGCATACCAATCATCCCTTCTCTAAATTGAGGCTCCAAAGCCGTTATTTCACCTTTAACGAGAGAAATTTCTGTGCCTGAACTAGGTACTTCAGCTACTATTTCAATTTCTTTGGTGAGATCGAAAGGGCCGCTATCAAGAAATTCCAATCTTGGATCATACAACTCAATAGTGAACATATGGGGCAAATGTGAATGTTGGTCTACCACAACACACTTCACTTGATCCATGACGGTCTGCTGTATTGGAGCCCCATTTATTTTAATAGTAATGCTGCTAGCGATAATATTGTCTTCTGACATTCACCTTGCTCCTAAAGAGGGGGAATCGTAATCATTTGACCCGGTTGCAATTGACGCGGGTTATTGATGTGATTGTAATCGGCAATATGGCGCCATTTGGTAGCATCGCCATAGACATCTGCCGCAATGAGATCGAGCCGATCACCTGTAATCACGCGTCGAACTTCTTGTATAGGACCCCCACCTGAGGTAGGATTTTGATGGGGATAATTAGTCGGGTCTTCGCTCTGCATGAAGGTGATTTTGACTTCGGCCCGCACGGGTTTGCCCGTCATATCAAAAAGGGTAAAGTCCATCGTCATGTCCGTGATAACGGCCGTAAACGAGAAATTACCCCAGGCAAACGTC
Organism: Promineifilaceae bacterium (SeqCode); assembly: GCA_965223555.1. Lineage (GTDB taxonomy): Bacteria > Chloroflexota > Anaerolineae > Promineifilales > Promineifilaceae > CBDCWU01. The sequence goes on along the minus strand of CBDCWU010000003.1, from coordinate 7,388 downwards.
ACCTCTGGCGGCTTGGGTTTATCGGCGTTGGCATCCTCTGGCAGCATCAAATCCCACAACTTATTGGTAATTGCCGTCAAATCCTCGCCCGTTTCATAAGTATCAAAATAAAGTGTACTCAACGTCAATGTTGACCGCTCAAAACGTTGGAATTCAGGTTTAGGCGGCTTCACCAATTCATTGCCCGGATTATAACTATTCTTCTTGGTGATCGAATAGTTTTCCGGGTTGAACATGCAATTAACAACAATGTTATTGGTTGAAGTGAGGCTTGCTGCCACTAAATTTCCGCGCGTTGTTGCCATATTATCCCCTTAGCGCTTGCCGCGTCCCCGTTCCCATTCTAGAGCCAAGCGTCGTTTGAGTTGCTTGTACACTTGGCGGGCTAATTTATCTATATCCACCTCAGCCTCTTCTGAAGCCGCCTCTTCAACAGCGTTATTGGCAGTCACATCATCATCCTCCGTCCGTTGCACAACAGGCATGGTAGATGTAATCGCTAAATCATCTGCTGGTACATCATCTGTCAACAAAAGCTCTTCCGACACAGCCCGCATAATATTGGGCGTGGTGGTCGTGCTGCTATCCATTGCCGACGGCCGTTCCACAATCTGCCACATATTCCTAGCCAAGCTCTCTAGACGAGGTGTTGGTTGCGCTGATGCTTCGGCCACCGCAATGGCCCGTTGTACAGCCACCGAAGAGGCAGGTGCAGCTTGGCCCCTTGAGCCAACAGTCCCCGTACTTGGCGCTTCTGGCTGACCCTGACTACCGCTGGATTGGGACTCAGCAGAAACGGCCGTTTGGGCTAAGGTCGGTTTGGGGAGAGAGGGCGCAGGTGCTTCCGCTGCGGTAATCGCCCGCTGAATAGCTTCAGCCGTGGCTGGCGCTGCCGGCACAGGTGGGCTAACGCTCTGACCTGTAGGCGCAGTCGGGGAGCTAACCGTTTCCGGTTGTGGTTGGCCTGTCGTGGAGCCAACGGCCGTTGGCTTATTGGTCGGTGACAATAAATCATCCTGTTTGCTAGGCGCCGGTGTTTCTGCCACAGCAATAGCCCTTTGCAAGGCTTCAGAGGTGGTAGGCCCTGCCTGTGTTGGCAGCCTATCCGCCTCAGGCACAGGCGCAGATATGTTTTCGAGACTAGCTTTTTCTGGCCGTTGCCTGAGTGTTGCAGCCTCAACGGCCGTGGGACCTTCAGTCGCCGACAATAAATTAGCTGGGTCACTCGCCATTGGTGCTTCGGCTGCGGCAATAGCCCGTTGCCCAACTTCCTGTGACACAGGCTGCACGACTTCACCAGAGACCGATTCAGAAACTTTCGCAGTTGGGGGCGGCCCAGCCAAAACATCGGATTGACGCTGTAATTGGGGTTCAGAAACGGCCGTTTTTACCTCAGGTATCTGGGCATCTGACGCAACCAAAGTTGAAGATTCGGCTTGGGCAATGGCACGTTGAATGGCTTCTGGGCTGGCTGGAGCCACAACCTCCGTCTCTACTGTAGATACACTTAATTCAGCCGCTTTTGATTCCTTCATGACTATATCGTGCGACGGCTGTGGGTCTGTTGGCGGCGTGTCGGGCAGTGGCAAATCAGCCATTGGCGGTGCAGCAACGGCTGTTTCCCCATCAGGCGCAGCCCCTTGCCCAGCCTCGGTAGCCGGAACAGGAGGTGTGCCATTATCGGCCATTGAGGCTTGGTCTGGGCTAGTTGCAGCGGGAACGGTCGTATCCCCCACTCTGTCCGTCTGCGCCTTAGGCACATAGCTGGGGGGCCGTGCAGGTGCTTCGGCCGCGGCAATCGCTCGCTGCACTTTCTCGGCCGCAGGCAATGGATCACTTGCTGAAGCTGCCTCCGACACATCTATCGGCCTTGCTGCTGGCATTTCAGGCTGACGCTGGGTAGTCTGAACAGGCTTTGGTGTAGCCACAGGCGTTTCCGGTTGAGACTGAGCAGTTTGTGCGGGTTCTGATGCAGCCACAGGCATTTGCGGTTGGTGTTCGACTGCTTGCCTAGAAACGGCCGTCTCATCCGGCACAGGCTGCTGTCCAGAGACATCATCTGGTGTCGTGGTTGTTTCCGCTGCCGCTATCGCCCGCTGCAAGGCCTCTGGGCTGGCAGAGGCTGCTTCCATATCCTTCTGCACCTCAGGCCCCAGCGAGGGCGATACGTCTGCAGGCTGGACAGATGGAGATTCAGCGGCAGCCGCTGCCCGTTGCACAGCCTCAGGCGTGGCTGGTGGCTCAGATGTTAATTCCGTCGCCTCAGATATGGCCGCCTCCGAGGCTGGCCCAGCAGGTGTTTCAGGCTGACCCTGATCGGCAGTCGGGGCAACGGCCGTTGTCTCCATTGTACTCTCTGCTGCTACTGGCTCTTCTACTCCTGTCATGGCTTGCTGGGCCACAGCACCTATACTTTCAGCCGCAGCAATGGCCCGTTGTACCGCCTCATCACTGGTGGGGGCAACGGCCGTTGCCTCACTCACCTCTAAACTGTCAGTCACATCCTCTGACGGAGACAACGCTGCCTCTGGCAAGGTACCATCCGGCCCGTCCAGTTGCCGTTGTACAGTCGCTGCCGCTGCCGTTGTAGACGTTGACACAGGCAAATTATCAGCTTGCGTCACATTCGGCTGGGTGCCAGCCTCTTTTGGCCCCTTAGCCACCTGCCCACTCTGGCTTGTGGCTGCTGGCGCATCTGCCTCAGGCACCGCCGCTTCAGACACAACTTCTGGCGTTGAGGCAGTTTGATGTTGCATAGCTGGCGTGGAAACGGCCGTATTTTCACCTGATTCCGTTTGACGGGTGTGATTCAGCTCTGTAGCTGCTTCCACACGGGCAATGGCCCGTTGTACAGCCTCAGCCTGCGTCGTTGTTGCCGGGTCTTCTACTGAGGTTGGTACAGGCTGAGAAGGCGTGCTCGTGGGCTGTTCTGGTTGATGTTGTATGGCTGGTGGTGTAGTAACGGCCTCCACATCCAAGGTCGCTTTTGGCCCTTCCGTTGGCTCAGTTAGCGTGGTTTCAGTCGGCATAGACGGCCGTTGTTCAGTTTCTGCCTTCAACGGTGGGGCGATCCCCTCCTGGCCTGAATCTGCTTCTGGTTGAGCAGGTTCTGGCTCACGTTGTATCTGGGCAGCCGGAGCGGGTGGGGAGACGGCCGTTTCCGCGACAGGTTCATTAGGCAATAAAGGCAGGGTTGTTCGCAAATCAGCATCCGGGGTGGGCGCACTAGCTGTTTCCGCCGCCGCAATCGCACGCTGTACCGCCTCAGCCGAACCAACACCTGTCTCAATTTGCGGCGAGGTAGTAAGTTCATTTCCCTCTTCATCTTCACTACGGGCCACCATATCCGAATCAGGCAATTCAGGCTTTGTTGCCGGCACTGGCTCGCCCAAAATCTCCCACATATCGGCGGGCAAAGGGCCAATTTCTGTGGGAACCATTCCCGGCTGAGTTGTCGGGGGTGGTTCTGCCGCTGGTGACTCTTTCCGCGGTACAGATACAGATGATCCTGCCACTGGTGCTGGTCCTGCGGGGCGGGGCCGGCGGGGCAAATGAACTTCAATAGAGGAATCAGTCGGTTGGTTGGCTGTAATACCACTCAACTTAGCTCGTATTTGCTCCTCTTGTTGGGGTGTGGGTGGGGGTGCAGGGGAGGGAACGGCCGTTGGCGCAGTGGGAGGCTTGCCAGCGGTTTCCGGCTTCTTTCTCATAACGGACCAGTCTTGGGCATCTTGCAAAGCTGGCTGCTGGCCTAATTTGGCTGCTGCGCCAGAGGAAGATTCAGCAGCAGCCGCCGCCCGCTGAATGGCTGCATCCGTCGCTGCCGGTTGCGATTCTTCTTGCGCTTGTGATTCTTCTTGGACTTGTTTGACCTGATGTTTCTGAAAAACCCGCTTCAAACGCTGCCATTGCCCGCCCCAATCATCATCGTCAGATTGTGGGGCCGCTTGTACCGCTGGCTCGGTTGCCACCGTAAGTTCAGGCAACGGGGAGGGCGTTGCCGGCCCCATCGGTGCAGGTGTTGCGGACAACGGCTGTATGGGGGCTGCCGGAATATCCAGGGGTAGAGATGGTGGTGTGATGAGAGGTGCTGGAGAAACGGCCGTTTGCGCCACTGGCAAACCAGAAGGAGCCGCCTGCAAATAACCCCGAACCGTCAATTCATTTCCGCTTGAGGGGGTAGGCAATGCTCCAGGCCCGGCTGACCCAGCCTTGCGGAACAAAGTAGAGCCATTGGCATATTGTCGCACCCGCTTTAACAAAGCGTTTTGTGAACCAAATCTTTGTGAACTCATTTTTTCTATATACTTTCGCCCGGTACAACAACTACTTCGCCGCACGATAACTCTAAAGTTTGGATAGCTACGCTATTTTCGCCCGTCTGCAGCTGAGGGCCGCTCCACTTAATAGGCATGGCCTCGTTCACCTCCCAGGCCATGGCCGACACTTTACGTGAATTCAAGAGCGTCACCGTTAAATTGCGCCGCAAGCTCATATCAGGCGAATCAAACTCCTCATTCATGACCTGCATATACCAGGAAAGCATGGAACCGGTGCCCACGCCATTCTTAAAGGTGATGGTAGCCTTTTCTCGACGACCAGGCAGGATATGGGTGTGGCTGTTAAGTCCACCCTCCTTTATTTCCTTCGTATCCCACGAAATTGTCGGTAACTGGCACTCAGTAAATACCCCATAGGCTGCACCATTAACCGACACCACAAAACGGAATCCCAATGTGCTATTACTAATTGAACGCCACTGCTCACTAATGATCATCGCCGTTTACCCCAGGTCGATTTTACCCGAAACGCTTGCCGTCGCTCCCTCTCGATCTGTAAATCTTTTAACCACAAAGCATATACTTTATCTGTCACCTTCTGCACAAACTCAGGTGAATGAACATCTTGTTGCCTATCTTTGCTAGATGTATCTGCCATCACTTCTCCCTAGCCCAACGGTGCCACTTGCACCTGAAACTGATTATTGCAATGGGGACATACAGCCCCAATCATAATCGCTTCCGTCCCATTCAGTCGCAAATACATATCTTGCAAGTAAGCCATGTCTGAGGCGAATAAACGAGCGATGACTCGTGGCGTTATCTGATCCACGCTACCTAATTGAGTCACAACACGGCTCAATAGCAGCACAGGCAAATAAGACTCCTTGTTGTGAACGCCGGGATGCTCCACAGCCTCAATCTCATCCATAGCCGTTGCCAGCCGCATCCTACCCACTTGATGCACCTGACCACTTTCATCTATATAGCCTTTCGGTAAGGTAAATTCAAATTCAGTCTGAATCGTCATCACGTCTCACACAAGGAGCTTGGTCGCTTGGCGCAACCAAGCTCCTTATCTAACGAATCAACTAGTTCACACGAACGATATATTCATGAGCAATGGTCAATTCTTCAACACCTATTTCATTACCGTCTGATTTGACAGATGGCCCCGTCACTTTGACAGGCCAGGCATTTTCGAAGTTCCATCGCGCCACCTCGGCCAGAGTTTGGTCAAGCATGGTAATAGAGCCATTAGTGCGAGCACTACTCACATTACCTTCTTCAACCTCTTTCCGCCAAGTCCATATCTCCATATCACTGGTAATACCTCGTTTGAGAACGATATTTTCCCATTTCAGGCGACCAGGCACTTTCATAACAACTTCTACACCGTTCTCGTTGACAACTTTGTGTTCAACGACTTCAGTCTCTGAACCAAGACCTGAGCATTCAGTGAAGTAGCCAGCTACCTTGCCATTTAAGTCTACTTGAAAATGAAAACCAAGAAGGGGATCCTCCCGTGCGGTATCAACTGCTGTTGTCATTATTTATCTCCTTATTATTCAGCATTCGGCCCGGCCCACTGGCTCAGACGGAAGATAACGAATTCGGCTGGTTTAACAGGGGACATGCCAACTTCGATAATCAACTGGCCTAAATCCCTAATTTCTGGAGGATTTAGCTCATCGTCACATTTGACATAGAAGGCTTCATCCTTGGTTGAACCAAACAAAGCACCACTCATCCAGATCGTGCTGAGGAAGGCATTCACATCCCGGCGCACTTTAGCCCAGAGGGTACGGTCATTGGGTTCAAAGACCACCCATTGCATACCAGCGTCGAGCGAAGCACCAACCACGATGAAGAGACGGCGTACATTGATGTAGCGCCAAGAGCCATCGCTGCTAAGTGTGCGTGCGCCCCAAACGCGAATACCACGCCCAGGGAAGCTGCGGATACAGTTGACACCGATGGGGTTCAAAACACCCTGCTCACCTTTGGTCAGGTTGAGTTCGATGTCTAATGCACCAGCCACAACTTCGTTGGCAGGAGCTTTGTGGAAGCCCACAGCCCCATCCACACGATTGTAGACACCGACCATGTGACCGCTGGGGGGCACAAAGTGAGTCGTCTGGGGACTATCACTCAAGTCAGCCACTGAAATCCAGGGATAGTACATGGCGGCATAGGATGAATCGAAATTCACCCACATACGCCACTCTTTGGCTTGTTGGGCATTGAGGCCAGGTGGGGTGTCGAGAAGGGTGAAACGATAACGCAGCCGTTCACAGTCCGCGATCATGGCTGTTTGCACAGCTTTGATCTTGTCTTTGAAGTCATCGGAGCCATCGTAGCCCATCATCAAATCGGGACAGAGGACGAGCCGAACATCTTCAAAAGCTTCTAAACCAGCCAAACCGGTACGTTCGACGACATCGCCAATGAATTCGGCAGCAGAGGGCAAGCGTGTGCCACCACCCTCGAGGGCATAGGTGCCTTCCGCAGGGGCAGCAGAACCGGCATCTATAATATCCACTGTACTGAATTCAGCTGAGGCAATATTGTTATCGCCTTTTTTCATGGATAGTCCAGAGACGCTTTCGCTGCCAACGGTCAAGGTAAAGGTTTCACCTTTTTCGTCGTCATTTTTGACGGTGACAGCAAAGTTATTGCCGCCGACACCAGCCTGTTTGGCAGTCACGGTAAAGGTTTTGGCTTTACCACTGACAGGGGGCACAACTACAGAAGCCGCAGTCGCGTCTTTGTCAGATAGTTGGTCTAAGGCCATGATGCTGGTGATGTAGCAGGGGCCACCACCGTTGTTGAAGTAGCCGTAAACGGCGTCGGGTGTAAAGGCACCGCTGACAAAGCCACCAAAGATACCCTGGTATTGTGTCCAATTGGTAACGAGGACGGCTCGGTTGAGAACAGACTCAATGGGGATACGCTCACCGGTATCAGGGTCTATCGATTTGACACTGGCCTCGGCGGTGATGCCGACAAAAGCAGCCATTGAAGCGCCAGCGGCCTCAATGGGCTTACTCCCTTTGTCAACTTCTTCGATATATACACCTGGGGTTACATATGTTGCAGGCATAATTC
>CBDCWU010000002.1:0-103174 GCA_965223555.1 Promineifilaceae bacterium (SeqCode) | reverse complement strand
GTTCCTAAAACATCACTTCTTTTAATAGTTGATCGGGATCACCAAAGCGCGAGGCAAACTCCCGCACTTCTGGGTCATCCAACATAACTAATCGCCCCTTATCGATGCAGATTTCATCGTCAATATAGAGTGAGGCATTGAGCATATGACCATGTGTATGAACTGGCGCATACTCTGCTTCTGGTGTTGGCGCACGGCAAGCAGTTGAGCCGATAGCATAATGGGTCACGCCAGCGTGGCGGGTGGGATGGCGGGTGATCGGGGCTTTGGGGTTGACGCCAAGCGCGATCTCGCACAGCAGCGTGGCGTATGGCCCACCAGCCGCCACAATCCGCTTCATCACTTCGGCTTCCATGCCGCCGTCAATAGTGCAACCCCGCCCCTCAAACACCCAGCGTACTGGCTCGGTTAAAGGATAGGCAACATCTGAGTTGAGTGGCGGTAAGGCTTTGTAATCCTCTTCACCATGCAACCCGTCAAAAATGACCTGACCATGTGCCTCTTCGAAATGCTCGATACCAATCGTTGCCCCTGCTAGTGCACACCACTGCCCAGGCAATAATGTCTCCGCAATCATACCGTTGTGAATAGCATAACGCGGGTCATAAGTGGCAGTTAGATCGGTGCCATTGTCGGCGACAGCGCGAATCGTCTTGAGTTTAGTATGGGGCACTGTAGTACCGCCAATCCATTGATCATAAATGCGGCGAGCAATGAATTGCATCAGTGGCGCTGGGAAGCGGGTCCACTCTGAGGCCAAATCTTCTAGACTGAGATCGAAGAGACAAACTTTACGCACCCCATGCTCGATCATGGCTGTCTCTTGCAAGCGCGGGAAGTGCTGCCCTTCAATAGGCAACACTTCAATCCATACATCGGAAGCGTAAACGGCATTACGGTAGCTGATAGGGGCATCGACACCTTCGCGCCAACTGAGGCCGCCCGGTTTGGTGACCGTCATCGTCACTTCGGCCCCACGTTCGTCAGCAGCAATCATCAAGGCTTCAGCTACCAAGGGATCGGTCAACGTGTCCGTGGCAATGAGGACATTTTCACCTGCTTCCACATGGGCAAAGGCCATCGTCTCTCTAGCTCCGGGCATAATGTCAAGAATATGGAATTGATTTGTCATAGAGTTCTCCTTCTATCTATCTAAACAAAAAAACTATCTCATTTGCCTATTTCAATATTTCGCAAAAGCTAGTAATCCCATCCTTCAAATGCACGTTCATATAGTTCGATTACATCGGCTACTGTTGCCTGTCGTCGGTTGAAGGAGTTAACGGCCGTTGTCAAAGGCACCTCCGATGCAACCATACCACCGTGCATCCCACCTGCACACATAAAGGCCATCTTGATAATCGCCCCCCTATCCACTTTGTCCGGTGGATAGCAGCGAGCGGCCTTCAAATCCGCCAGTAGCTGTTTTAGAGCAGCAAGGCAACGGTTGGCCAAATCCCGCGGGCTAAGCCCATCGGCTCGTTCGCCAAAAGCTACGGCCATATCAGCAAAGCGGTCAATGTCTGAGGGCAAGTTGAAAGCCATGACCGGCACTAACAGAATACTGATAGACTCGCCATAGGGCACAGCCGGAAAGAGCGTGTTGACGGGACGATTGAGCAAATGAGCCAATCCTAACTTGGCATTGCCACAGGCCATATTGGCCATCGTACTGCCCAGCAAAGATTTCTCTTTGGCGATTAAATCACTTGTTGTTGCCGCAGGTCGCAAACTGCAAGTTAGCAGGCGAATAGCAGCCAGAGCTAAAGCATCGGTGACAGGTGTGGCGCGTACAGTTAAATAGGCTTCCATGGCATGGGTCAAGGCATCTACCCCTGAAAGAACTGCTTGCCGAAAGGGCAGCGTCTGCATTAATTTCGCATCAAGTATGGCAACATCAGCAAAGAAAAAGGGATGGCGTGTACCCGTCTTGCGCTGGCGTGTTTCATCATAATAAGGAACGGCCGCTGAAACTTCGCTGCCAGAACCGGCTGTAGTGGGAATAGCAATACAAGGCAAAGAAGGGAGGTTCAATTGGGCCGCCCCTTGATGATCGCCCAATGAACCACCATTGGCTGCTATAGCTGCCACGGCTCGACCGGCGGCTAAGGCACTACCGCCACCAATCGTAATAACAGCATCCATCTTTTCAGTACGGCAAATAACGGCCGCTTCGTCTACGGAGCCTACATGGGCATCATGCCCGACACCGTCGTAGGTCATATGGGCAACGCTAGCCTCTTCTAATGATCCAATTACTGGCTCGATGAGACCCGCCCTAACGATGCCAGGGTCTGTCACAATCAAGGCCCGGGTGCCCCCTAGCTTTTGTACTTCCTGGCCCACACGTGCCACACTGCCCAGTCCATGCACAAGACGGGTGGGGCAGTGAAATTCGTGGACAGATGGTATGGATGACATATCTAAATGAGTTACCAAGGCTTTTTCGGAGTTCTAATGATCCAAGCCAACCCGAAAAAGGATCAAGCCAATCTTAAAGATTGGCCTTAAAAGATTTTGTCTCAACCAATTGATCGGTAAATTGACCTGGTTCTTGAGAGGCTAAAAATATCGCTGCTGGTACTACATCTTCCGGTTGGCTCATTTTATCTGCTAAGGCCGCCAACATGTGAGCCGGTGTATTTTCATGCAAGCGAGTGGCAACAGGGCCGGGCGACAATGAATTGACATTGATATTGTGTGATCGAAGTTGTACGGCTAGGCCGTTGGTTAATCCTTCTAATGCGAATTTTGATACTTGATAGGGTAGGCTACGCACATGCTGACGCGGTTTACGCTGACCTGCACCAGACGAGACATTGATGATATTGCCACCACCTTGAACAATCATATGGGGAATGACAGCACGACAACATAAAAAGGGCCCCAAAACGTTAACCTGCCATGTTTTTTCGGCTTTTTTTAAGTCGAGCTCAAGGATATGCCCTTGGGGGCCACCAATGCCCGCATTATTGACCAACACATCTATACGACCCCACTGTTGCTTAGCTGTCTCGGCCATCCGCTTCATATCCGCTTCATGAGTGACATCAACCACCATCGCCATTGCCTCACCCCCACTAGCTTGGATACTAGTACATACGGCTTCAACCTCAGCGGCCGTTCGGGCCACCACCAACACCTTGGCCCCAGCACAAGCGAACCCTTCAGCAATAGCCTTACCAATACCACGGCCCCCGCCGGTGACGATGGCAACTTTATTTGTCAGCGAGCCTGTTATCATTGCTTCCAATAGTCAGTATCAACTGACCAATCAACCTCTGTCCCAATGTATTCCGCTTCCGCTACCTGATAAACGCCAGCGCACACTGCCAACACCTCGCTGGCAATGCCCCCAGAAGTGAACAGGGTAATTTCTTCCTCGTTCTGGCGTCCTGGTTTTGTTCCTGCCACGACATCGCCTAAAGTAGTATTAATATCCGTTTCTGTAAGCTGCTGCTCTTGTAAAGGTATGCGCAGTTCGCCATCTTCCTGCAATGCTCTAGCGCGGTCATCTACCACAATTTTGCTACGTATGACCGATGTAGTATCGACTTCGCGGCGGTCGGGATAGTGCTGACCGATGGCGTTGATATGGGTGCCGGGGCGAACTTGCTCACCATTAAATAGTGGCTCATGCGCGTTGGTAGCTGTACAGATGATGTCAGCTTCCTCTAAAATGGCCTCGCCCCTGTCAACGGGTCGTACCTCGAGATTCAGTTGCTGGCTCATCTGGTCAGCAAACTTATGGCGATTTTCCAACGTGCGGCTATAGACGAGGGTATATTGCAACTCACGCACAACGGCCAAGGCCATCAGCTGGGATCGCGCTTGCTTGCCCGCTCCAAAAATGCCAGCAACGTTTGCACTCTCTCTTGCCAAATATTTGGTGGCGACACCACTTGTAGCTCCAGTACGCATCCAGCTAATCCAGTCAGCTTCTAGCACAGCCAGTAAACGGCCGTCTTCCGTACTAAACAGCAAACTGACCTTTTGTGGCAACGGTTTGCCCTTGTTACCCCCGGTGTATGTGCTGACACCAACCACCCCTAAACCGGGCAATAGGGCAGGCAAAGTGTTAAAGAAGGTATGCGTTATCGGTGTACGTATTTGATTACGGGGAGAGGAAATGACTTGGCGTAAGCCCTCTTCACGGTACGCTTTTTCCACCATCTCAATCACATCATGCATACTGAAACGATCCCTCAGATCATGGCTGGTCAATAACCTCATGCTGCTTGTACCGTCTCTGCCCAACCCGTTAGACGGCGATCTATTAATTGCACAATGGCGGTTGTGGCTGCGGCGACAACAATAATCGTCAGCAGGATAGCCAACACCTTTTCAATGTTAAATTGACCACTGTAATGACGCAGCCGCGCCCCTAAGCCTACCAAGGCAATAAAGAGTTCGCCGTTGATCATCCCTTTCACAGCCCGGCTCATCCCAATACGCAAACCAGCCATAACTAAAGGCAGGGCATTTGGCAGCATGATACGTCGGAATAGTTGCCCTTCTGTGGCCCCAAAACAGCGGCCCATCTCAACAAGTGACCGATCAACATTCTTGATAGCCGTGACGGTATTGACCACAATGATAAAAAAAGAGTAAGTGAAAACAATAGTGTAGCGGGTTGCGTTGCCAACTCCGAAGATAGCAAACAAAATAGGCACATAGGTCAGGGTAGGCGTTGACAAATTAATATCAATGAGGGGGTCGAAAAAGTATTCAACTTTACTGAAACGCGCCATCAAGGCACCCAAACTCAACCCCAAAACAACGGCCGCACTATAACCAATTGCTAACGAGCGAAAGCTCTGTAACAGTTCGCTAACCAATTCACCCGTCTGATAAACTTCAACCCAAGCCTGAACAATGGTAGAAAAAGGTGGGAAGAAGGGGAAGTTTAACAAACGCCCCAACAATTCCCAGCCAAGAATACCAAAAAGAATGGCTCCGACCTCCGGCCAGTGACTCCGGAAACCATCTAGTAGCATCTGTAATGGGGTTCGATTCTCAGCCACAGGATGAATTGATGCCGGGGATGTAGAATCAGTCATAATTTGCAACCCATTATGCTTACACCTGCATACCTTTTAACTTGTCCCAAAGATAATCGTTCATTTCACCAAATGCTGGTTCTTTTTCAACCCGTTCTGGTCGCGGACGGCCGAAAGGCACATCAATGATTTCATGCACCCGCCCGGGGCGTGCCGACATCAAAACGATACGATCAGCTAATCGAATTGCTTCTTCAATGGCGTGGGTGACAAAAACGACCGTCTTAGGTTCACGCTCATGCAGACGCAATAAATCCTCCTGCATTAAACGGCGCGTTTGGGCATCCAAAGCCCCAAAAGGCTCATCCATTAACAAGATATCAGGGTTCACAGCTAAGGCGCGGGCTAACCCGACTCGCTGCTGCATGCCGCCAGACAGATGACGAGGATAGTTGTTTTCAAAACCTTGCAAACCCACCGTTTCAATAAGCCGTATGGCTATCTCTTCGCGCTCTTCTTTCGGCATCCCCCGCAATTGCAAACCAAAAGCGACATTTGTTTTAATGTCCGCCCAAGGCATCAAAGCGAAGTTTTGAAAGACAACAGCTCGATCGGGACCAGGCCCTGTTACCATCTGATCATCGATCTTTACATCACCCTTATTCCAAGGAATCAGTCCGCCCAGAATTTTGAGCAGTGTCGTTTTACCACAACCACTTGGCCCCAAGAGAGCTAGAAACTCTTTATCTTTTATTTCCAGATGAACATCATCTAGGGCTAAGACATTGTTACGGCCGTCTCGACTTTGATAAATTTTGCTACAATTAGTAACTTGTATCATGATGACAAACCGTTTTCTCTGTATACGATCCTGTTACATCAACTCTGATGTTGAAAAGCTTTATAATTGAGGCTGCCAGGAGACAAGCCGCTTTTCAACGCGACGAGCAATACCCATCACGATCAACACTTCGATAATAATGACAATGATGGCTGAATAAGCAATCTCTGGTTTGAATAACCCCATTGAATTCAGGATAATTGCCCCTAACCCAACAGCAACCAAAAGTAATTCAACGACAATCATGCCCGATAGAGAACGACCCAAGCCAAGGCGAATACCAGCCATAATAGCTGGGGTTGCCCCCGGCAACAGGATTTGACGCCACAATTGCAGCTCTGATGCACCGAAGGAACGGGCCATTTCAATCAGAGAGGGGTCCAGATTTTTTAAGCCCGTCCTCGTATTGACCACAATGATAGGAAAGGCAAACATAAAAACAACGAGCACACGCGATTCCAAACCTATGCCAATAGCTACAATGATGACGGGGATGAGAGCCGCCATAGGTGTCACCATCAAAATGTTGAGATAAACATCGATGAACCGTTCTAGCTTTTGCAAACGGCCGATCAGCAAGCCAAAGGGAACACCCAAGGCCGTCGCCGAGAAAAATCCAAGAACCATAGCTTGATTGCTTTTCCACAGTGCTTCATAGATCTCTGAAGACGTTACCATCTCAACAAAAGCCAGTACGGTTTCGCTGAATGGGGCAAAAAGCAACCCTCCTCTAGTACGGCCAAACCATTCCCACAAGCCAACGAACACAGCAAAGAAGGCGATTCGCATTACCCAGCGCCAAATGTTATCCCGTTGCTCTGCAGTTAAGCCAGATTCAGTTGGAGTTCGTAAGCCCATGATTCGTCAACCGTGGATGATGAATTGTGAATGGTGAATTGTGAATGGGTCGCCTACGTTCACAATTCACCATTTTCTTTACCAGCAAAAGCCTATTACATTATATGACTAATTAACGTTCCCCGATGTCAGCCAATACCGCTTCAACATAAGAGAGATCGTAAGCATCTTCAGCGCTAAGGCCAGGATCGAGCCTGCCTGCATCCGTAAAGAAATCAATCGTAAACTGACCAGCTTCTAAAGTAAGACCTCCATTCTGGGGATAGTTGTCGATAGCCAAAAGGGCATCAACAATACCAGGCAACAGAGCAATATCTTCATCTTCCATTTCTAAGAAACGGGGAACTTGCTCGATAAACCACTCAGGTTCATCATTTATACGGCGATGCGTTTCTAAAATATTGCGAATAAAGGACTCCATGGTGGCAGGATTCGCTTCTGCGAAATCACGACGTACCCAATAGCCACCTGTCTTCAAGCCAGGTAGATCAGTAGCAAAGTTAGCAATACGATGGAATTCACCAGGTTGTAATTCCTGGACGCGAATCGAATCTATCAACTCAGCTGGGGTAACATCAATCTCGCCTGCCATCAAAGCCGCTGCCCTATTTTCCGAACCCGGAATAACCAAATATTCTGGCTCAGTACCGGGACAATTTTCCTCAATGTAGGCACGTAGCATGGCTGTGCTCACAGAACCTTCACTGTGAATAGCGGTACGCATCCCACCGATCTCCTCGCAACCACCTACATCATTAATCCCCATTACCGACCAGCCATTCGCGGTCTGCTCCATAATACCGACGAGATCTTCACCAGCAATGATCGCACTTAACCAGACCGTAGAAGCACCTACACCAAAATCAGCCTGGCCTGTGGCCACAGCGGCGGCGGCTAATTCACCTTGAGCATAAAACGTAGGCGCAACAGCGAAGCCTTCATCCTGCATCTTTTCAAAAGCAAGCAAGGCAGCAACATCGTCAATATCGAGGGAAGATGGGAAGGCAACACGGAATATTTTTGTTTCTGCTGGCACTTCTACTTCCACTTCTACAACACGGGTAACTTCAACTTCAACTTGCTCGGTAACCGTTTCTGTCTCCGTGACAATCCGGGTCACTTCGACGGTCTCAGGAGCAGCCGTGCTACAAGCACTCAGTACAAAAGCAAACACGAAAATGATAATTTTGAGTGAGCTAAACCTCTTCATTTTTAATTTCCTCCGCACTTCTTGCAAAGTCTATATCCTTTCTCCAGTCAATAAGGTTGAGAATGTCAAATTTGTCCGATGGCCCAATCGCTATCTCCTTTTCAAATTGCCGATGCCTTCTGATCGACCATTCTGAACTAAGTGAGTGGCAAACACCTCAAAATAATTTGATTTCTGCCACTCTCCTAACATAAACGGCTTAATAAAATAACACCTTGCTATTTACCTACTGCTCCCGCAAGAAAGTTAGAACAACTTCATTGGCATAGTCCGGCATTTGCCACATATATCCATGTGCTGCACCAGGTATAATGACAAATTGCGTGTTAGGGATCCTTTCGGCTAACACTTTTGCAGATTCAAGATGACTGCCTGTACCACCAATGGTCACATCTTTTTCACCCACAATGATTAGTGTGGGCGTGCTAATCTGTGGGAGCAATGCTGTCGTTTCATGTTGTTGTCTGGCAATGACATGGCGCAAGTATGGCTTGAGTGGCGGCATGGTTTCTTGGGCAAGTTGGCGGCGCTTCGCCAGTAACTCAGGTCGGCGCTCACGGATCTCAGGCGGAAACATGAAATTTTCATCTGCAAAATGACTATGCCACCACTTTTCATATCCCATTTCAATCATGGACAGTGTCTGCTTGAGGGGGAGACCACGCACAACATCTACATCAGGCCCAAATTGGCCAGAGCCACTACTAGAAAGCACAAGACTATGAACCCGCTCAGGATGATCTAGAGCTACCCACTGGATAACACGGCCACCCATCGAATGCCCCATAAAATGGGCCTTGTTTACACCTAATTCATCTAGAAGAGCAACGGCATCGGCCGCGAAACCACGGGTAGAATATGGTTCGTCTGGCTTATCGCTTTTACCCACACCACGATGGTCAAAAATGACAACTTGATATTCTTGAGAAAATGCTGGCACCTGGAACATCCGCCAACCATCACAAGTTGCTCCCGTGCCACTAACCAACACTAAAGCCTCACCCTCACCATGGGTCTCATAATACATTCTTATACCGTTAACTTGTGCGTAAGACATCATTCGTTACTCGCAACTTCAGCCTGTTGTCTCCTTTGCAAGTTCATTGTCAGTATCAAACCGACAACGAGCAGAACACTTACAAAATAAAATACAAAGCGTAGACCAAAATTGTCAGCGATACTGCCAGCAATAATTGGTGACAGTATTCCAAAAAAGCGATTCAGCGAAAAAATCGTACCAATACTACTCCCACCCATCCCCTCAGGGGTGACACTCATCACATGAACCAGGATCAGGGAGCGGGTAGAAAACAGAGCACCTCCCATAAGAGCGATAGTTCCTAGAAAGAGGAGACCGGGCTGAGCAAAGGCAATAGCGATAGCTACCAAACTGGCAACTAACACAGCAATGGATAAAATCCTGCGTAGACCAAACCGATCCGCGAGTGCCCCCGATATTGGTGCCAGCAATGCGCCGGCAAAGGTCATCACACCCATGTAAAGGCCCTGTGCGGCTGAATCGAGACCCAATTCAAAAGCCAGAAAGAGTGGCAAGAATGTGAACAGGCCCATCCGAGCCATCGTGAGCGAGGCAGAAATGCCACTAGCCAGCAAAAACCCCCGATTACGCATAATGCCCGACTTCCAGGCTTCTGTATACCTGGTTCGTTCGTCGCTGCTTTTAACGGCCGTTTCAAATTGAGGTAAACCAATAAGGATAAGTAGGCCCATTAACACACCTGGCCACAAGTGCATTTTGGTAACATATTGCCAACTGAACATAGTAAGCAGTGTACCCACCACAATGGGAGCCAGCCCATGAAAGGAATTTGCACCAGCATCATGTAAAGCCAACGCCAAGGACTTCCGATTAGGGAAGATAGAGTGTAGTAGAGGCAGAGCATAAGGATGCCAGAGGCTGTTCCCAATGCCACCACCCATGAGCAGCAGCAAAGCGAACGTAAACATCGTGGCAAAGCCCAGCAAACTGGTGAAAATACCCAGCGAGATCAAACAAAAAGCTAAAAATAGTCGTTGCTGCCCGAACCTATCGGCAAGATAGCCACCAGCCAGACTTACAATAACAGCCACTGCCCCTCGACCACTGTCGAAGAGGCCTACTTGGCTATAGGTGAGTCCCAAGGACACAGTGAGTATCGGATACAGCACACCCATAATGCCGTTGTACCAATGCGCGACCCCATGTCCCGTTACTATCAAGCCAAGGGTACGATTCTTTTGCATTGGCGTGAGGGCTGTGGCTTGTATCGTCATGTACCTACCTGTAAAGGCGATGCCAGTTTGCGAATTGTGGCAATGACAGAAAGTGCAGTCAGGATGCCCGATCGCGGATTTGCAGTGGGTATGTTCTCAATGTGTGTCGAAAAACGGCCGAATTCGCCCCTTATTTCAACATCATGCATATTGCGATCAATAGTGGGATCTGCAAAAATGCGAATCTTAGTGCGGTCAGGCCCAATACCAGCTAAGCTAACTGCTGCTGATACATTCACATTAGCGGGGAAGCCCCGACATGCTTCACGCGCACTTCCTTCAAAAACAAGTTGTGATTCGCGCAAATTTAGAACATCAATGTTATGTTCCAGCAGGTAAGGAGCTCCTGTCAACCCCTTTGGCGGCTTACGCGATGTCATGGTTACGCCATCCACACGCCCCGCCGAAGCTGAAATGATAGCATCCAGTCCCCCAATGGCTCCCGAAGCCACATGGATTTTGCCCCCGTTTTCGCGTGCCAACTGGCTCAAATCCGCCTCACGACCAAGCAACGCACCTACAGTTAATACCAACAAAGACTTACCTGCGCTCAAGGTAGCTTGAGCAATCGTAGCAAAAGCTGACGCCGGTGCAGCCTCCACCACCAGATCAGAGGCAGCTACCATGTCATGAAGCGGCAGGACAGGGGGGGGCGATTCGAGCAACTCAACAGTTCGGTGTTGCGCTTTCTCTAAATCACCACTGGTTATAGCAGCCAACTTCACATCAAGCATACCAGCCTCGATCGCAACAGCCACACGCTGCCCCACGGCACCAAAGCCAGCAATACCAATGTGTAAAAGGTGATTTGAGTGGGTCATAGAGAGAATAGTGCCTAACAAAATAGTCATACCCGTTAGGGCAGATTGGGTTCCTCAGAATAATACTTTTTCCAAACACCACCATCAAAAAAGCCCACAGGTATCTGCTCAGCAGACCCATCCAGGCTCAGTTTGATATAGCCATCCGTATGACGCCAGGCATGACAAGGTTTGCCTAAAGCCATGGCAATCGTTGATTTTTCTGGATTTGCTCGATCAATTTCGATGACACCAGCACCGAGGCTCGTTTCCTCACGATAATGGGAGCCATGACGGCATATTGAATTGGGCCCAGGGCCGTTAGCGTGATCGCGTGAGAATTCCATCATCTTTTCCAACGTCAAGTTACCGGCATTTTCTTCAAGTAACTGTCGGCAGCGTTGATAACGGCATACGCTCGAAACATCTTCCGGCATATTCGTATACTCTAGCAGTTGGAATCGATTGGCGCGGGCGGCAATGTCGTCACGCACAACATCAATGGCTTGATGAGTGTAGGAGCCTTCAATAATGATGCCTTCGGTACTATCAGCAAATTCAATGTTGCCCGGAGTGCTGGTTGGATTTTCCAACAGTAAGCGCGACACCATACTGGCAGCATCATAAGCATTGTCTTTTTCTAGCCCTTGTCGCATCAACTGGGTACGATCACTGGCTCGAACCTGGCTGATGTCCATCTTTCGCTCACGAAATTCAACAGTACGGGCAATGTTGCTGCCTGTAGCCACACCTTTATCATTGACACCCACTTTAATGCCAGTGCGTCCAGCAGCAGAGACCCCAATCATGCGATTGCCCTCATCAGGAGAGACAATTTGAATGACATAAATTTCTTTGTTGCCTTCAAAATTGGGACCAACCATAGAATCATTGCCCACTTGATCACTATTTTTCATGAAGAGGGTGTTACCATTGTGACCAGCCGAGCCGATAGCCATCATAACTGTACAGCCATCGCTGAAGACGTAGTCGCCATAAAGGTTGTAGGCTAATAGATCGAGGAATGGAAGTTTGGCTCCCTCAGCTAAACCCGCGATTTCTTCGATATATCGTTGCCCCAAGAGATCTATCTCTTCTTGGGCTTTTCCCAACCACCAGTTGTAATGTTTGCCAAACTGCTGCATGCCCCGCCAAAATCCACGAACATTGGCCTGAACCAGAGGCATTGTTTGCCGTCCTATTGTTTCGCCAATTCGGTATTGGTTACCCATAGCAATGCTCAGTCCTTTTATCATAATTTTCTCCTCAGCTAAAGAAGCCTACTGCTTAACATCAGGCCGTATCAACCGCCCAATCGGCTTCTTGGCCGTAAATTGACGATCCCACATTTGCACATTGCCCCGTACAATTGTGCCTGTAGGCAATCCTGTGCCTTCCCAAAGGTGCCACGGTGTCACTGTGTTGCGGCTATGTAGTTGATGACGATCAATCTTCCAGGTCTGATTGGGATCAAATATGGTTAAGTCGCCATCAGACCCAACTTGCAACGACCCTTTTTGTGGGTAACAATCCCAGGCGCGAGCCCCATTCTCGGAGCACATCTTGACAAAGTGATTGATTGACATACCTCGTTTCAAAACACCCTCAGAGAACATTACTTGCATCAATGTTTCCACACCCACAAAGCCAGATATTGCCTCCCAAATACCTTTCATCTTAAGCTCTTCTTCATGAGGAGAGTGATCATCAGCGATGAAGTCAACTCGCCCATCCATCACGCCCTCCCATAAGTAATGGCCATGCTCGCTTTCACGCACAGGTGGGTTCATACGCAAAGCAGTTCCATACTCTTCCATATCATCTTTGGAAAGGAACATATAATGTGGACCTGTCTCAGTCGTAATATCAACACCTTTTTGGCGGTGATCTTCAATCATATCTAGTCCATCACGAGAGCTAAGGTGGTAAATGTGAATTTTGGTGCCTGTATATTTGGCAAAAAGCCCCATGCGCTGAATGGATTCCGCTTCACAGATAGCTGGGCGGCTTTCGGTGAAAGCGCCGGGATCGGTTCGTCCAGCAGCAATAAGCTGACGGGTGCGATGTTTTAGAATTTGGTCATTTTCGGCATGGAAGCCAATTCGTAGCCCTGTTTCCGCCACATAGCCCAAGGCATCAACGAGTACGCCATCGTCAGGTGCTGGAATATTGCCAATGGTCGAGCCGAGGAAGATTTTAAAACCAATCGCGCCAGCTTTGGCCATAGGAATAATTTGGTGCGGATTGTCCTGGACGACTACCCCTACCAGCATAATATCACAGTGGGCTTTTTCATGGATCAGCTTTTCTCGATAGAGAATTTGATCGGGATCACCCGTTATAGGTAGCACATTGGGCATATCGAGTACGCTGGTAATACCACCATAAACGGCCGCCATGGAACCGGTCGCAAAGTCTTCCTTTGCCGTCAAGCCCGGCTCACGAAAATGGACGTGAGGATCCATCAGACCAGGGAAAATATATTGCCCAGCTGCATCCAACACATTTTTTGCATCTGGCAACACATTGTCTTTACCGACCGCAACAATAATGCCATCATCAATAGCCACGCCGCCTTCAAATGTATTGGTAGGGGTGACCACTATTCCATTTCTAACTACTAAATCTACAGCCATGAAATTTCTCCTCTACTATTTGTTTGCTGTGCTTTGTTGTAGGTTCATTCAAAAAAACTTGAGAGTTTCCAGATTAGATCTAACCTCATCAAGTTAATAACGAGCGAACCCTTAGCATCGAAATAACACACGATGCCTTATGCTAAAATATGCTTCCATTTCTCCCGAACTACTCGTGCCTTTTCCAGCTTAACAATCGTTTCTGGGAAAGGTGTGACGGCGTTCCCAAGGAATGGTGGCATCTATAATTCCTCGTGAATTAAAAGGGACGGCTCCTTTGTCTACCATAGGGTCTAAAGGGCTGCTCCAAGCGCGACGAATAAACTCAATATCTGCTACCGGATCAGATCGAGTTAAGACAGCCCATAAAACGTCGTTTAGATTGAAAATATCAATATCATCATCTACCACGATGACGTAACGGCCGTTATATGCTGCCGCCCCACATTGAGCAGCTACATGTGCCACTTGCTTGGCGTGACCAGGGTATTTTTGTTGCAGGCTGACAATAACTAACAGCCGATTGCCACCCTCTGGCGGGCACCAAACTCCTGTTACACCAGAAATACCAGCTGCCTCAATTTGCTGTTGTATGAGCGATGACTTTAGATAAGCCAAGAACTGGTTATCTTCGTGCGGTGGTTTGCCTTGCGGACAACCTAAAATAATAGGATTGTGGCGGTGATGTATAGCCGCGACTTCAATGACAGGAACCGTTGGGGTGCCACTGGCATAATAGCCCGTCCATTCGCCATACGGCCCTTCTACCTGCATGTCACCTGGGGTCATAAAGCCTTCGATAGCAATTTCCGCTGCTGCTGGAATGAGCAAACCCGTCTCTGGGCCTTCGATAACTTTGACAGGGCGTTCTTGCACACCACCAACCCAGTCTAATTCACTCATACCATAGGGAATCCCCTCCACACAGGCCGACCAAAAGAGTAATGGATCACAACCAACCACAACCACGACAGGGCACTTCTCACCCCGCGCCAACGTGCGATCTCGAATGAGACGGCCGTGTTTGCCCGGTGAAATCCAAATACCCAACCGATTACGGTCTAAAATCTGATTGCGATAAGTGCCCAAATTTAGCCAGCCATCATCTGGATCGCGAAGGATGTTCACACTTGCAGTACCGATGAAACGACCACCATCATGGGGATGCCAAATAGGAGCGGGGAATATGTTGAGATCGATATCATCACCACGCAGGCCGTTTTCTAAGACAGGGCCATCTGGCACGATTTGGGGTGTTTGGGGTTGCAAATTGTTGAGAATGGTATGCCAGCGGTTGAACAAAGCTTCATGGCTGGCGGTGGCGGCTGGCATCCCTAATGTGACAGCTTGACGCGTGCGTGTGCCATTAGTGTTGACAATAACCCGGAACCCATCAGGATAATCTGGAATCTTATCAAATAGCACACAAGGGGAATCGGCCGTGTGATCAAGCATTTCAGTAATGCCACCAATATCCTCTTGCCAAGAAGCACCTTCGACAACTTTCAGTTCGCCCAAAGCATCTACTTCAGCTATCCATTCCCGCATGTCCGTCCAGTTCGCCATGATCAATCGTCACTATTTACTTATAACAATTAGCCAACAACTTCCCTCTTCATTATTCGCAACCACCCAATGAGGCCTGTTTACTGATTACCGTTTACTGTCTACTGCATCCTCCCCTGAGCCAACTTCACCGCATCCATAATCTTCACGTAACTGCCACAGCGGCAAAGATTACCAGCAAGATAGTCACGTATCTCCTCATCATCCGCATTGGGATGCTCTGCCAACAGCGACTTTGTTGTCAATAAGAAACCTGGTGTACAAAAAGAACATTGATAACCAGTAGCATCAAGAAAGGCCTGCTGAATTGGATGCAGTTCCCCAGCCTCCGCCATTCCTTCTACCGTTTCAATCGCTTTTCCTTGGGCTTGCTGGGCAAAGAGCAAACAAGAACTCACTGGCTTGCCATCCAACAACACCGTACAAGCACCACACATCCCTACCCCACACCCTTCGCGCACGCCAAACAACTTCAAATGATCGCGTAAGACCCAAAGCAACGTATGGTGTGTTTGTACTTCAAGAATATGGTCTCGATTATTGACAGTTAAGGTAATTCTCTTTTTCATAGGGTTGCTTATTGTGTCTAAAGCAAATGATTTACTGCTTTTCCTGCAAAGCTCGCAAAACCTTTTCGGCCGTTATAGGCAGATCATGAATACGTACTTTGACGGCATTATAGATAGCATTGCCGATTGCCGGAGGGACAGGTGGCAGCGTCGTTTCACCGATGCCATGTGGCTCTGCATTGGGATCATTTTCTTCAATCAGGGTCACACCCAAAGATAGCGGTACATCGACAAACGAAGGGATCATATAATCTGCCAAACTAGCATTAATCATCTGTCCATGGTCATACAGCATCTCTTCAAACAAGGCACTTCCTTGACCAAATATAACACTTCCTTCGCTTTGTAACTCCGCATTGCGTGGATTAATGGTACGACCAGTAAAAAGGCCCGTGTGTATACGTAAAATGTCAACCTTACCCGTCTCTATATCCACTTCAACCTCTGCCGCCGCCGAAGCCTGGTGCCAATGGACTGAAGCGATCCCCTGACCTGTTTCAGGATTAATACCGCCTTTCGTGGTAAAGGTAGCATTACCATAGACAGTACCTAGCCGTCCTTTACTGATCACTTCTCGGATTGTTAAAGAACGATCCGGAGCCCCTTTCACTTGTACCTTGCCCTCACACACCACAAGGTCGGTTGCAGCCACCTCCAAAAGCTCGCTGGCCGCCTCGCACAATTGATTTTTGGCATCTTCACTCGCCATCATCAAAGCCGTTCCCATCGAATAGGTTGAACGGCTAGAACTGGTTGTCAGATCATACGGCGTAATATCCGTATCAGGGTCGACAATTTTTACTTTTTCTGAGGGAATACCAAACGCATCACCGATCATCTGGGCGAAGACTGTCTTTGAGCCCTGTCCCATTTCCACCGTACTTGTCATGACCGTACAGCTGCCATCAGGATTGAGTCGCATCAGTGCTGCAGAAGTCGAAGGAGTGACAGTACCTTTGATAATACATGACAATCCTTTCCCTCGTCGCTTGCTTGTGCCATTTGATGGCGGGGAACTTGGTTGGTCCCAACCAATCCAATTGGCTGATGCTTTTGTCAGTTCGCGGAACATCGGATCATGAACAACTTCGCCTGTGGCAAAGGTTTCCCCCTCACCAATCAAGTTCTGTAAGCGAAATTCAAGAGGATCTATACCCATTCCCTCAGCCAACATATCTGTAATGTTTTCATAGGCCCAAGCGCCTTGGGCCACTCCATAGCCCCGAAAAGCTCCAGCCGGTGGCACATTCGTATAAAGAGCATATGAGTCCACTTTGACATGAGGAATATGGTATGGGCCGGGGGAAGCATATCCCCCATTTTTGATGAGACGAGGACTAATATCTGCATAAGCACCAGCGTTCCAATAGGAGATAATCTCGCGAGCGACAATCGTCCCATCCGCTTTGAGACCGGTCTTAAAATGCATCGTTGCAGCATGTTTGGTGATGGAGAGAAAATCTTCGCCGCGTGTCAACACCAATTTAACTGGATGGCCTGATTTATAGGCCAGCATTGCCGTGAGGGGTTCAATTTTGGGATAGGTTTTAGCCCCATAGCCACCCCCAAGCGTTGGCACAACAACCCGGACTTGACTTTGAGGCACCCCAAAAATCTCGGCTAGTTGACCACGGACAATATAGGGGGTTTGGGTAGATGACCAGCAAACGACATTCTTGTGTCTGTCTACCTGAGCCACACAGCAGTGGGGTTCCATGGTGACATGTTGATTGGCCGGATTGGAAAATTTGTGCTCGAAGATGTAATCTGCTTCCGCAAAACCTATTTCTACATCACCCTTGCGTAGCTTGAAATGATTACATATATTGCTGCCATCCTTAGCGCGTAGGATAATATCAGCAAAACTCTCTTCACGACGCATAACAGTTTCATGGACAAGAGGAGCATCTTCTTCGAGAGCCTCTTCTGGTGTGAAGACGGCTGGTAACTCTTCATATTCAACCCAAATTAAATCCAAGGCGGCTTCAGCCGTGTCTACATCAACGGCCGCTACGGCCGCCACCGTATCTCCCACAAAACGCACTTTGTCAATTGCCACAATCGGTTGGTCTCGATAAACGGGCCCAAAGCGAGCTTCTACTTCCGAATCATTGACAAGATCACTTCCTTTGAGAACGCAGTAAACACCGGGCAATTTCTCTGCTTCAGAGGTATCAATGTCGAGAATGCGAGCGTGAGGGAAGGGACTACGCATTACTTTGGCGTATAACATTCCCGGTAATTCTAAGTTGAGTACATACTCGATTTCACCGGTGAGGCGTTCGATAGCATCAATGTAGGGGGCCGATTGACCTGTTTTCATGCTTGGCCTCCTACTGCCTGCAAGATAGCACGTCGCACCAACACCTCAATAACTTGTTTGCGATACCAAGTAGAGCCACGCATATCGGAGATAGGCGCAATCCCAGCCGCATAGCCCCGTCCAATCTCTCGGGCTAATTCCTCAGTTATACGTTCCCCTTTGGCCATGGCTTCGACCTCAGACAACTTTTGGGGTTTGGCGGCAACTGCACCTACCGTCACATTCAAATCCTCGCACATCGCCTCATTCCCTCCTTGAACAACAGCAGCAACCCCAACACAAGGGCGATCTTCGGATGAACGTGTGACGAATTTGATATAAGTGGCATGAGTATCTGCCGCCATATCTGGGATGATTACTTCAGTAATAATCTCGTTTTCCGCTAAACTCGTTTCATAGAATCCCCGAATTAAGTCGGCTATAGGCACGATGCGCTCGCCATTTGGTCCGATTATACGGGCTTGGGCGCCTAAACTCACAAATACAGCGGGTGGATCGGAAGCGTAATCGGCTTCGGCTACGACCCCACCAACAGTAGCTTGGTTACGCACACGAATATTGGCAACTTGATGAAAGACATCGGCCACAACAGGGAACTTCGTCTGCACAAGGGAGGAACTCTCAACCTCACGATGCGTTGTCATAGCCCCTAGCCTTAAACCGACATCAGGTTCGTGACGAATATAGCTTAGGTCAGAGATGCCAGCCAAGCTGACAAGATGTTGGGGAAAGATCAGACGTTGAGCATACATTAAGACAACGGCCGTGCCGCCAGCCAACACCTTCGCCTCGTCGCCATAATCTGACAACATTTGTACGGCTTCATCAATATACTTAGGTTCTAGGATTTCGAGATTACGCAAAGCTCTCTCCAAAGGAGCTATTCCACCGCATAGCCTACGATGAAATAAACACAATGAATATGCTTAAATTTAATCTGTCGGTTGTCCCGACAAACCTCGAAACCAATTTCGGATCGAGGTAACAATTGCTTGCCACATTATTGCAATCAGCGATGGTTGGGAGATCGGCTCCATGGCAGTAGATT
This sequence comes from Promineifilaceae bacterium (SeqCode), assembly GCA_965223555.1. Taxonomy (GTDB): domain Bacteria; phylum Chloroflexota; class Anaerolineae; order Promineifilales; family Promineifilaceae; genus CBDCWU01. The sequence continues at coordinate 84,049 of CBDCWU010000002.1, read as the reverse complement.
GGGAGACCTGTTCTATGTCTGAGGATGATGTAGAGACTGTTTCAGTTGATGATGCCGTGGCGACTGCCCTTGCCTGTATGCACTCGATAAAGATAGCCGTTATTTGCTTGGCTGTCTCCCGAATCACACCTTGACCAAATTGGCCTAAACGCCCTCTAATCGCCACATCTATATGGTGACCAATCTCAGTCGAATCATTGCCTATATCGACTAAAGTAGCGGTAAAGGTCGCTGTGACCATGCTGCCGGTGTTTTTGTCTCTACCATGAGCTTTTGCTGTCAATTTTTGAGGGGCAATCGTTTCGATTAGGACCGCTTCCATGCCAAAATTAGCCTTGACCGGCCCTACTTTGACTACCAAGTTTCCCTTGAATGTCTCTGCATCGACTTGTTCAACATTTTCGACACCGGGCATGCAGCCACTCACAGCTGGAATATCTAGTAAAAAGTCCCAAACCTGTTGCCGAGGGGCAGAAACTGTGAATTTATCTTCAATGATCATTGTCGCTGAACAACTTTACGGATTAGCCTATCTTTGCAAGAGATATTCCTTGGCAAACTACACTAACCAGAATAGGTCAATCTTCAAACAAATTCATCCTGAGACGTAAATTTGACCGCGTCTAATTTTGACGCTACTGTTTGCAGATGTTCTTGCATAGCCTGCCTGGCAGACAAAGGATCACCCCTTTCTAGTGCATCTAGAATAGCGCGATGACTAGCTACAGATTGACGACCACCTTCAGAAATTGAGAGGCTAGTGCGGCGCATCTCACGCATTAAGTCAACAATGTTGTCCATGACTAATACAAGAATATCGTTGCCGGTAGCGATAAGAATGGCGCGGTGCAAAGCAATATCTGCTTCTACCATGCCATCAAGGTCATCATCTTCAAAGTAGGCCTCCATCTGTTTGACGGCTTCCCGAATATTTGCGAGGTCTGTAGATGTTGCTTCCCGTGCTGCTACAGCGGCAGCACCTGTTTCAATAATTTGGCGTAGCTGAAACAAATTTTTTAGTTTTGTCCGATCTAAAAGAAGTGGATGAGGCAGGGAATTCGCCATAAATTTAGAAATTGGATGCTTAACAAACGTGCCAAGCCCAGGTCGAACTTCAATCAATCCCATACCTTCAAGTGAGCGCAGGGCTTCACGGACTGAACTACGACTAATAGACAGTGCTGTAACCAACTGTCTCTCGCCCGGCAGGCGATCCCCTGGGTTTAATTGATGCCCTTTTATTAGGGCAATAATTTGGGATACTGCTTCTTGCGAAACTCTTGTGTGTTCAATGGATTTTAGCATTGAAGCTCCTTGTTTATTTGAACATACCGGACTTCTGGTCTGACCGGTATGATGTTGCCATAATAACCTATAACCAAAGTGAATGCAAATCTTTGCCTTTATCCCGTATCGTTTAAAAACGGTGGTTCAAACGTAAATGATGGATAAATCGTTTCTTCTCAGCAAATGGAAAAATGGGAATTAATTCGGTAGAATCTCGACTTCAATAATGTGAATATTATCGGATTACCCTATGAAGTTCAACCTCACACCGCTCGAATTCATCCTGTTCCTGCTCTTGTACATCCTTCTCCATCTCTGGCAGAAATTTGGTCATCGCTGCCAACGTTGGTTACAAGACTATTTTCATGGGCGGCGTGGGCCTCGTACTCTCAGACCCAAAGCACCTGATGATTGTCCGGCTTGTAACCAACTACTTTCTGTACTGCCATTTCGCCCTAAACCAGATATTGTGCCCTGGTCTGAACGTAAAAGCCCTCGTGGTAGACCTAAGACTATCGATTCCAATGGCTACGCTTGTCTCAATCCTTTCTGTGCTTACTTCGCCATCGCCGATGCCCAGATTCATGCACTGGTCAGCAACGGCTCTCGCGGGAAACAAAAGATTCGCTACTGGAAATGCCAGGCTTGTGGCGGCTGTCGCACCAGCCGCTATGGTACACCGCTCTACTGGCTGAAAACACCTCTTTCTCACGTTACCATGGTTATGACGGCTCTGTCTGAAGGCGTAGACATCTCAGCCTGTGTTCGTATCTTTGAAAATCATCATCCCACCATCAGCCGCTGGCTGGTGCGGGGTGGTCACCACAGCCAACGATTGCATCGGCAGCTGTTCCATCAAGCTGTGCAAGTAGGTCATCTTCAGTTGGATGAACTGGTCACCAAGGTCAAACAAGAGGCTGAACGCATCTGGCTCTGGACAGCGGTAGCTGCTGGGAGTAAGCTTATCCTGGCGTTCCATCTCGGTCGTCGCTCAACAAATGATGCCCAGCGCCTGCTCCATCAAACTTGGCAACGGTTAGTCCCTGACTCTTTACCTATCTTTACCAGTGATGGTCTCAACCAATATTTCTATGCCATCACGGCCCATTTCGGGGTCTGGCACAAACCGCCTCGGGCAAGGAAATATCACTGGCTCCCCGATAGTTGTTTGCAGTACGCTCAATTGCGTAAACGTCGTCAGGGTCGCCAGGTCTCCTTCCTCTACAGCATCATTCGTCTGGGCACACGTCACCTAATTCGCACTGGCTTGCAGGCCTTAGCCTTCACTGGCAAAGTGCAGACTGCTTTTGTCGAAAGAGCCAACTTGACCTTGCGTGAGTTGATTGCTCCTCTCTCCCGTCGCACCTGGTCGATTGCTTACGATACACATCATTTGGGGCTACACATTCATTGGGGTTTGGCTTACTATCACTTTTGTCGCCCTCATCAATCCCTGACCATTCCCATTCGTGGCTCCAGCCAACACCGTTACCGTACCCCAGCTATGGCCGCCAACTTGGTCAACCGTCGCTGGTCGGTACGGGACTTACTTCAGTTCCCTGTGCCGGAAGGAGCGTGGTTAGACCCCTTTCCGGCTACGAGAGGTTGCCAATAACTTAAATTCAAACAGAAAACAGGGGCATCTCTGTGTCTGAGTTGGCTGAAAACAGTTAAATCCCACCTATAGCACACGGTTTGAGTCATTCTGAATTATCCATCATTTCCATTTGAACCACCTGATTTTAACCTGTCCGTTTGAGGTTGTCAGAACTGATAGGAATGTATCACGCTAGCAACAAACCCAGGCGACTTTGTACATCCGTTTGGTTTTCTGTATCGATTTTGCAAATTTCCAGCCTCAAAACAGGCTTGGATGAGCTAAGTCACCTCCACAGGAATAATTTAAACGAATAATGATGAAAGGAACATAATGTCATGACAAACCTGTATGAACAAGGCAAGATGTATCGTATGCCAACTATTTTCGGGCCACGCACAGGACCGCGAAATGGGCCAGACGGCCGTAAATTTGACAACATCAATTCCCCCAACTCCACGACATTAACCATCTCATTTCTTACCAAGCGCGAACAGTTAACACCCTTTCTTCCCGATCACTTCGAGTTGATTGGCGAACCAATTGTAACAGTAGCCGCCTCTTACATAACCGAAATCGAATGGCTAGCTGGACGCGGTTACAATAAGTTAGGTGTGCTTTTCCCGGTCGTTTACAAGGGGGAGGTCGATGAGGTGACAGGCAATTTCTTGACGGTACTATGGGAGAATTTAGCCGACCCAATCATTACTGGCCGAGAGGAGCTCGGATTTGCCAAAATCTACTGCGAATTGCCAGAACCAACCGTCTTAGGTGGCAACTATCATGCCATCGCCAGTTGGATGGGATTTAAGTTTCTAGATATACATTTGACCAATCTAGCGCCACTATCCAATAAAAAGATCGAAGCGTTAAACGGAGCCCCACCCAAAAATGACGGCACCTTGCATTATAAATATATGCCGCGAACTGGCATATGGGGAACGGCCGATATTGAATACGCCTGCCTCACGCCGTCGACAGGCTCAAACCGTAAGATGTTGGCGATGTCAACTGGCGATGGCTCTCTCCAATTTCACCAAGCCCGCTGGGAAGATATGCCAACCCAATACAACGTAGTCAACGCTTTTGTCGGGCTGGATATTCTGGAATATCGTGGAACCAGCATCACCCAAACGGTGGGAGGCAAAGATTTAAGCGATCAACGAATTCTGCGTTAGAAAAAAGTGTTGTGGGGCAACTTAGCTCATCTGCATGAATCTGGCACCGAAAATTACCAACTTTCTCAAAGAAATTATTTAGCAAACGGCCGCCCAATCGTAATTTAACCATCTTTCTAGATTGGTTTGAAGTTGAAAATCACTCAGTGGTTCTTGAGCAAGGTGGAGTGAACCACCCACCAACGGTTTTTGCAGGTTATGCCCTGTCAAAGGTACAATGTTTTTTTAGTTAGCTGGCATTGCTGGCATTAGGCGGATTCCGCAAATTAATCAGGAAGAAAATTAGCGGTATTATGGAATCCGCTTGAGGCATTTTCGGGTTGATTTCCTATTTATTTTTCCGAAAATTCCTTAGTGAATAGAGGTGTCCCATGGCACATTTACTTGAAGTGTGCAACTTATTCACTCGCTTTGATACCAAGGAAGGCACGGTTCATGCTGTTAATGGCATCTCGTATACGCTAGATTCCGGAGAGTCATTGGCTATTGTGGGCGAAAGTGGCTCAGGTAAATCAGTCAGCGTTTTGTCAATCCTAAGATTGATTCCTTCCCCTCCTGGACGAATTGAGCGGGGTGAGGTTTTGTTTAACGGCCGTAATCTGCTTGCCCTGTCTGAACCTGAGATAAGACAAATTCGGGGCCAAGACATCGCAATGGTCTTCCAGGACCCAATGACATCACTCAATCCAGTCCTTACCGTCGGCTTACAATTAACGGAGGGCCTGAAAAAACACCAAGGCCTTAGCCAGAGCGAAGCCAACCAACAGGCTGTCGAAATGTTGCAACTCGTTGGCATTCCCGATCCAGTACAACGTCTGGCAGGATATCCCCATCAATTTTCCGGTGGACAGCGGCAACGAATCGGCATTGCTATGGCCTTGATGTGCAATCCCTTACTCCTGATTGCTGACGAGCCAACAACAGCTTTAGATGTAACTATCCAAGCCCAGATTACCGAATTAGTCGCCGACTTACAACGGCGCTTGGGCATGGCCATTATCTGGATAACACATGACTTAGGTGTTGTCGCGGGACTAGTGGAAAAAGTGGCTGTCATGTACGCTGGTTACATCATCGAACAGGCTCCAGTGCAGCATCTCTATGCACAAACCAGCCACCCCTACACCTTGGGATTACTCGAATCCATCCCTTCTATCGAAGGCACCGACGATCGGCTTGTTCCTATTCAAGGAGTGCCGCCCGATTTGCGGGCTGAGATGCCAGGCTGCCCTTTTGTGCCCCGTTGTCGTTTTGCGGTTGAGCGCTGTTGGCAGGAAAATCCACCTCTGGAGCAAATTGCTCCTGAACATTACACAGCTTGTTGGCAATGGCAAGAAGTCCGCCAGCAAGTAGATTATAATGTGCCACTGTCTCAGAATGAGATCGCCATATCAGAATCGGCGGCTGAACCAGTACAATCCCCATCAGACATTATCCTAACTGTTCAAAATCTGAAAAAGCACTTTCCCATTTATCAGGGCATCATCAGGCGGCAGACTGGGGCAGTAAAGGCAGTAGATGGGGTCAGTTTTCAGATAAAGCGTGGCGAAACATTAGGGCTTGTTGGCGAGAGTGGCAGTGGCAAATCAACCATAGGCCAAACGATTCTGCGCTTATTGGAGCCGACCAGTGGCCAGGTCATCTTTGATGGCCAGGATTTGACAACCTTAAATGCCAAGCAACTTCGTCTAGCTCGTCGCCACATGCAGATCATCTTTCAAGACCCTTACGCGTCGCTTAATCCCAGAGAGTCTGTGGGCAATATCATTAACGAAGGCTTGGCTATCCACAAGCTGGGGCACGAACAAGAAAGAGTCAAACGCGTGGCAGACTTGATGACAATGGTAGGACTTGATCCTGCCTATACCAGCCGGTACCCTCATGAATTTTCGGGTGGCCAGCGGCAGCGGGTTGGTATTGCTCGGGCTTTGGCGACCAACCCGTCTTTCATCGTGGCCGATGAGCCGATTTCTGCTCTCGATGTATCCATACAAGCCCAGGTTGTCAATTTGCTTGATGATCTGAAGCAAGAGCTGGGCCTAACCTATCTTTTTATCGCTCATGATCTTTCGATGGTGCGTTACATTAGTGATCGGGTAGCTGTTATGTATCTAGGACGTATTGTTGAACTTGGTGATCGGGATGATATTTTCGAGCAACCACTGCACCCTTATACACGAGCGTTGCAATCAGCTATTCCTATTCCCGATCCAAAAAAAGAATCTAAGCGCCAACGCATCGTTCTTGAAGGCGATGTACCCAGTCCGGCAAATCCGCCATCAGGTTGTTACTTCCATCCTCGCTGCACTTATGCCACAGAAATTTGCCACAACCACTATCCGCAATTTCGCAATCTAGGCAGTGAGGCTCAACCCCATCAAGTGGCCTGCCACCACGCCGAGCAGTTCCAGTAAGATGCGCAAATATTCCACGACAGAAGAGGTGCGTCATCTAATCCTGAATGAGATGATTACTCAGCCAACGATGTCGGCCATCCTTCAAACCATTGTGGCTTGGGCCGTAGAACTCCTGCAAGCCGATGAGGGGACTATCTTCTTGTGGGATCAGGAACGGGAAGAGTTGGTGCAATCAACAGGGTATCATTTCTCTGAGGAGTATCTCGACTATGGGATTACCATTAAACCGGGTGAAGGGATTGCTGGCAGAGTGATACAGTCAGGCCAGCCGATGATTGTAGATAATTACCTGGCTTGGGAAGGGCGCATAGCGAATTCTAACGTGCCACTTTCCCGCTATGTCACCAACTTGTCGGTGCCAATGCAGTGGCAGAACCAATCTGTTGGCGTCTTATCCATTGATGCTGACAATCGACGACGGAATTTCACCGAGGATGATATACGATTGAGCGGTATCTTTGCTAATTTAGCTGCGGTGGCCATCGAAAATGCCCGAATGTATGAGCTATTGCAGGAACGAGCCAGTGAATTGGAGCAAACCTTGAAACGAGAAGTAGCTCAACAAACGGCCGAATTAGCCCACCGCGCCTTACAATTGGAAACCAGTGCTTTGGTGAGCCGCGAGATAACCTCAATTCTAGATTTGGACAAACTACTGATGCGTGTGGTCGAGCTGATCCGAAATTCCTTTGGTTATTATAGTGTCATGGTTTTCCTAGTCGATCGGGCAACAAATCGCCTCGTATTGCGTTCAGCCAGTGGCGATATCGGCCAGCAATTGAAGAAGCAAAACTTTTCCTTAGACCTTGGGCCCAATAGTTTAAATAGTGAAGCAGCCCAAACGAATACCCCCATTATTGTCAACGATGTGAGCCAAGAGCCCCGTTATTTACCTTTGGATTTACTGCCGAATACACGATCGGAACTCGTAATACCTCTGCGGCAAGGGGAGCATGTTCTGGGGACGCTGGATGTACAAAGCGATGAGTTTGGTGCCTTTGGGCCAGAAGATATGCTTGTCATCCAAAGTCTAGGGGACCAAGTTGCCATTGCTATTGACAATGCTCACTTATATGACCGTAGTCGGAGTCTGGCCATCATCGAAGAACGAAATCGTTTAGCCCGCGAATTGCATGACTCCGTCACCCAAACAATATTTAGCATGACCCTAGCTTCTGAAAGTGCGCGTATTTTGTTGGAACGAGACCCAAGCCGAGTGTCCGCTCGCTTGGATCGCCTGCACGAGTTAGCCCAAAGCGCCTTAACGGAGATCCGTTCTTTGATCTTCCAACTAAGGCCCGTGACTATAGCTGATGCTGGCTTGATTCCAGCCTTGGAACAGCATACTGTTGAAAGGTGCCGTCAGGATGGATTGAACGTCACGCTTCATGTTGAGGGACAAGGAGAATTGTCAGCAGAGTGGGAGGCTGCCCTATTCCGCATCATTCAAGAAGCTCTAAACAATGTCGTCAAACATGCTCACACGGAAGAGGCGGTCATATCCTTATGGCTCCAGGACGATGTTGTTCGGCTCAAAATCGAAGACCATGGTTCTGGCTTTGCCCCAGCATCAATTAACCAACCAGCAGTTGGACTAGGCTTGACCAGTATGCGGGAACGCTCCGAATTGATCGGGGGCACCTTTTTACTACAATCGGAATTGGGAAAGGGGACGACTATTGAAGTAGAAATTCCCAGGCGAAAAAGTGGGGAAGACCTATGAGCACTGAAAGTGGAAAAAAGTTGACCGTGCTAATCGTTGATGACCATGCTATGGTTCGCGAGGGTTTACAGACTTTTTTGGAACTGCACGAGACTATTGAGGTAGTTGGCGAAGCCAGCAACGGACAGGAAGCTATCGAAATGACCCACCATTTGTTGCCCGATGTCGTCTTAATGGATTTGGTTATGCCTAAAACCGATGGCATTGCCGCCACCAAAGAAATCAGGCAATTGCGACCAGAGACTAAAATCATTGCCTTAACCAGTTTTGGGGAAGAAGAGAGGGTTATGGCGGCTATGAAGGCTGGCGCGACTGGTTATCTCCTCAAGAATGTTTCACCGCCAGACCTGGTTCGGGCCATCGAAGATGTCTGTCGTGGTGATGTCCATTTACACCCTGAGGTGGCACGAACGCTGATTGATCAGGTTGCTGATTCGCGCCCCCAAGAGTCCCCTGCTACACTCACCAGACGGGAATCACAAGTTTTGCAACTCATTGCCAATGGTTTGAGCAATCAGGATATTGCTGCAGAATTAGGAATCGTAGTCAAGACGGTTAAGGTGCATGTCAGCAATATTTTGAAGAAGCTAGGTGTGGCCGATCGTACACAAGCGGCCGTTTACGCTATTAGGATGGGATTAGTATCAGACGATCCCCCTTCATTTATGACTTGATTTCCGTTCATAGCAACCCACTTCAGCGGATTGTTGGCGACCACCAACATCTATTGGCTATTAAAATGCTAACTCCTGTCAGCCGTCGACTAAAGTCATCACTACCAACATTGAACTAGGCGCTTACAGCCTCACTAACTTTGCAGTTTTCGTTTACATAACGAAATCACCTCTGGTAGAGAATGATTACAACTACTCATAGAAAAGGTCCATTGGCCTTAGGCTACCAGAGAGAAGAACATTATGTCGATAAAAAGTGCAAACATAGTGAGCCTCACCATCGACAACTTTTTGTCGATAATAATGAATTGTGAAGTCTAAATTGTGAATTGTGAACGGGACGGTCTTCATTCATAATTCTTCATTCACTATTCACAATTCATTATTTTTTCCAAGACTTCGCTTGGAAAAGACGTAGTTCCTAAGACCAATATTTCTATAGGTCTAATGGCTTATATGTTAGTAGGGCTTTCGTGTTAGGAAAAGCAAGCCCTAAGTCCCATGCCAATTTCATAGACCTTGTTATCATCATACGATGAGTAAAGGAGGCAGTGCGACGACTCCTGAAATCAGAATTCTCATTGTTGATGATCTGGCACAGGTGCGGGAGGAGTTGGAAGAGATTTTACAGCTAACGGCCGGATTTAATGTCATCGGTGCAGCAGTGGATGGGCTTAAAGCCATTCAGCTAGCAGAGAAGCTGAGCCCCGACATTGTCCTGATGGATGTCGAAATGCCAGGCCTAGATGGTTTTGATACTGCCCAACAGATCAAATCACGTCAATTGGCTAAATTGGTCGTTATGCTGAGCATTCATAGTCGCCATGAAAATTGGCAACGGGTGCAGGAGACAGGTGTGGATGCTTATGTTGAAAAGGGAGAGGGTATAAACACTTTGGTCACAACACTTCGTCGTGTTTGGCAGGAGTCGTCAACCTCCTCTAAGGTAGATTCTTGAAGTGGGAAGATTCATAGTTAGCCGTATATTTTCCTCGCTCATCGTCCTGTTCATCGTCTCACTCATTGTATTTTTTGCCATGCAAGCTGCGCCTGGCGACCCGGCCGCTCTTATGCTTGGCCCTCAGGCAGCCGAACCGGAGATGCAGCCAGCTTTGGAAGCCCTGCGCCGAGAAATGGGGCTGGATCAACCAGTCTACATCCAATACCTCATCTGGTTACAAGATATCCTCCGTGGTGATTTTGGCAATTCCATTCGTAACAAACTGCCTGTAGCACCTCTTATATTAGGTCGTGTGCCAGCGACAGTAGAGTTGTTAATTGTTGGGCTCATTATTGGGGTCGTTTTGGCTTTTCCCGGTGGTATCCTGTCGGCCATTAAACGAGGTACTTGGATAGATCATAGCATATCAATATTTGCTGCGAGCGGCATTGCTATTCCTAGCTTCTGGTTTGGCTTGTTGCTCATCTTAATATTTAGTGTCAATATGAACTTGTTGCCTGCTTCAGGCTACGTTCCCTTATTTGAAGATCCGATTGGTAATTTAAAGCGTGTAATTTTGCCAGGCTTGACACTAGGTTTATATCTAGCTGCCTATATAACCAGGTTTTTGCGTGCAGACCTATTGGAAGTTCTCAATGCCGACTATATTCGTACTGCCAGGGCTAAGGGGTTAAATGAAAGCCGAGTTATCTTTATACACGCCTTGAAGAACTCCCTGATCTCTGTTTTAACAATTATGGGCATTCTCATCGGCTCATTGTTGGGCGGTGTAGTCATTATCGAACAGGTCTTTGGCTGGTCTGGCGTAGGTTGGTTATCAATACAGGCCATTGCAGTGCGAGATTACCCCTTGGTACAGGGGGTTGTCATATTTACTGCTACTGCATTTATCTTGGCTAACTTGGCGGTCGATCTTCTTTATGGGTTAGTAGACCCTCGTGTTCGTGATTGAATGGACGGGGGTGGCGGGTATGACGAATCGGAAGGAAATGGAAGAAGCATCTTACACACAAGCTGAAGGGACACCCATCATGGCCAAAACGGCCGTAGAGCGTGTTCGTGATGGCTTAAGAGAGCTCAAAGAGGCGCGGAAATCGACCTTAGTTGCCATCGCCATAATGGGCTTCTTTATTACGGCCGCTTTGTTTCCCAGTCTATTCGCCACCTTTGATCCCAATGAATTACACCCACTAGATGCCTTATCGTCTCCTTCCACCACTTATATTCTAGGAACGGACGATCTGGGGCGGGATATTTGGAGTCGTATTATTTATGGCTCTCGTATTGCCATCTCCATTGCGGTGGCAGCAATGCTGCTAGCTAGTGCAATTGGCGTCCCTCTAGGCTTAATTGCAGGGATGCGTCAAGGCATCATTGATGGGATTATCATGAGAATTCTCGATGCAATTCTGGCATTCCCTGTCATCTTGTTCGCCATCTTATTGGTGGCAGCCTTTGATGCCTCGATTCTCACAATCATTCTGGTCATGGCCATTGTTTATGTACCACGTTTTGCTCGCCTCGTGCGTGGCAACGTATTGGTTCTGAGCGAACGGGAGTTTGTGATTGCCAGCCGAGCTTTGGGAGCTACGGACTCCCGTATTATGTGGCGCACCATGTTGCCTAATACGTTGGCTACTATTCTGGTTCAGGCGTCAATAGGCATGGCCTTTACCATTCTATTGGAGGCAGCCTTGAGCTATCTGGGACTCGGTGTACAACCACCTACAGCCACATGGGGCACAATGCTACGCAATGCCCAGCGTTATGCATTTTTGGCTCCCTGGTATGTTATTAGTCCTGGAGTTTGTATCTTTCTGATTGTCCTCGTTTTTAACTTTCTAGGTGATCGACTGCGTGATCGTCTAGATCCAAAGTTAAGGGGAAGCAGATGAGCAGATCGAAATGTTTATCAGGATATAAGATTTAATTGTAAATCTTATTCATAAATGAATGGAGGTATAAGGAGATGAAAAAGAAGATTAAGTTGTTGATGATGGCTCTAACAATCCTGGCATTGATTGTAGTTGCTTGCCAGGCATCTGAACCAGAAACAGTTGAAGTGGAGGTGACACGTGTGGTTACCGAAACGGAAGTTCAGGAAATTGTTCAGGAAGTTGAAGTTACTCGCATTGTTGAAGGCGAAGTAGTGACTGAGGTGGTGACTGAAATTGTGGAAGTTGAGGTCGAAGTTGTACAAACAGCAACACCGGAACCTCTAGTTAAGCATGGCGGCACTTTGCGTGTGGCGATTAGTACAGATGTGGACACATTTGATCCCCATATAACTCCCCTGACAATTTCAGGCATGGTGATTCACCCTGTATTTAATACATTGGTCAAATATGATGAAAATTTAAACATTGTGCCAGACTTGGCCGAATGGGAAGCAGTTGATCAATTGACCTGGGTCTTTACTCTCCAAGAGGGAGTGCTATTCCACAACGGCCGTGAGATGACGGCTGCTGATGTTAAGTTCAGTCTGGAACGTGGGCAGAATGAGGAGCTACTCATTAGTAAATGGGTGGCTAACTTGGAGTCTATCGAGGCTGTTGACGATTATACGGTGGAGATTAAGCTGATTGAGCCACGTGGCTACTGGCTGAATGATATGATTAATATCCCTATTATCCCTGAGGAAGAGTTAGACAGTATGGCCTCCCATCCGATTGGCACAGGTGCCTTCCGCTTTGTGGAGTGGGTGCCCAATGACAGAATTGTGCTGGAGCGGAACCCCGATTATTGGGATGGAGACAAACCCTATCTAGATGAAATCATCCTGCGCATCATCCCTGATGTCCAGGCTAGATTGGCTAACCTCGAAAGTGGGGATGTGGATGCTGTGCGCTCGGTAACGGCCGTTGATTCACTACGCTACCTCACATCAGAAGAAATTCGGGTATTACAACCGGACAACTCAACCTCAACCCAGTTCTTCCATATGATGGGAGCGAATAACCTTGATATTTGGGGCAACGTGCGGGTGCGGCAAGCAGTCGCCCATTGTCTGGACAAAGAGACGATTCGCAACACAGTCTTCTTAGGCCAGGGTCAACCGGTTTGGAGTGGCGTTCCCCCCAGCAGTTTTGCTTATGTACCCCAAGAAGGCTACGCTTATGATCCAGAGATTACAAGGCAAATCTTAGAGGAAGAGGGAGTTGAGAATCTTGAGGTCACGGTAGAAGTCTTAGCTGGTGTGCCTGAGGCTGAACAAATCGTCACTATCTGGCAAGCCGGCTGTGCTGAGGCTGGTGTAACCATCAATCCACGTGTTTCTGATGTCTCTATCTGGCTGGATAGATATTTGAACCAGGATTATGATGTAACCTGGAACGGCATGGGGCAGCCTGGTGATCCCAACAACTTCTACAATGTGATTGTCGGCCGTTTGTCTCGTGGCAATTTCTGTGGCCCTTCTGGTGAAGAGCCTTGTTATAAGAATGATGAATATGCCGAGTTGCTGGCTCAATCTAATACAGAGCTTGATCCAGAAGTACAGTTAGAGTTGCTGACTCGCATACAAGAAATCATTGTCGAAGAGTTGCCTGTTATCATGATCCAAACGATTCCGCCCTCCTCGCTGGTACGTGACAACGTCAATGGTTGGACCATTAGTGCCCGTGGTGATTACTGGGTGCGTGACGCTTGGCTCGACCAATAGAGCGAATTGCCTGGTTGCGCATTGCGTAACGGAAAATAATGCTACGCAATACGCAATCATTGCCGTGTGGATTGAAATCCACAGCTAGGCAAGAAAGTGCGTTGAAAACGCACTGAATGGTTGAGTTCCAACCTGTTTTAACAGATTTCCTATCTTAGCCGCACATTTCAATGTGCGTACATGGCGGTTAAAATGAAAGATTACAACTTTCTTGATGCCAATACCTTTATCGGCCGTTCGGGTAAACGAGAGGCGATGGCTTTTGAAACCAAAGCCGAGTTGCTCGAAGATATGGATTACTATCGGCTAAACGAAGCCATTGTCACCCATATCTCGGCCAAAGATTATTATCCATCATATGGTAATGGCATTTTGATGCAAGAATTAGAAGGGGAAGAGCGCCTGACGGGTTGTTGGGTCATGCCCAGCTACCCTCGGCCTGATGAACCACCTTTGGAGCAAATGGTGGATGAGGCTCTAACGGCCGGTATTCGGGTCGTGCGTATCTATCCTCCTATTCGAACCCCCGAGGTGGTGGCTCCTTGGCTGGGTTATGAGATATTCCGCAAACTGGAAGCCCATCGTATCCCCGTACTCTTGTCTGAGTCTGACATCGGTTCATGGCCGGATAAAAGTCATAATGGCTATCGGGCAACGGCTGTTTACGAGCTATGCAAAGCCTTCCCCAAATTACCCATTATCATCGTGCGCTTTAATTACCAACTTATTCAGGTGGCCTTTGCCATCATGAAAGAGTGTGACAATTTCCACATTGAAATCTCCAATTTCACTACCCATCGTGGGGTCGAAGTCGTGGCGGATGCCTTTAGTAGCCACAGGATTATTTATGGCAGCGGCATGCCCAACCAAAATCCAGGCTCTTCCTTAGCCATTTTACGCTTTGCGGCCATCTCCGATGCCCAAAAACGGGAGATTGCGGGTGACAATTTGCGACGACTGATGAGCGAGGTGATCTGATGAACGTACCAGAACGAGATGCAATCTTGGAAAGAATAGAAAACGACTTGCCCCTAGATGATATGCTCGTCATTGATGCCCACGGACACAATGGCGGCAGTTGGGGGCATTGGGTGCCCTTCCACGATGCAGGGGGCATTGTCACTACCCTGGAGCGAGTAGGCATTGATAAGATGTGTATCAGTGCCATGAAGGCCTTGGCCACTGACGTGCAGGCGGGCAATGACGACATGATCGAGCTAACGGAGGAATTTCCGCATCGCTTTGTCGGTCTGGCTGTGGCCAATCCCCGTTTTGTACATGAAATTGATGATGAGTTGGCCCGCTGTTTTCAGCACGAAGGGGTACGCGGCATCAAGGTGCATCCCACCACCTATGTTCATGACTATCCTATCAACGGGCCTAATTATGAACCAGTTTGGGAGTTTGCCAGACATCATAACTGTCCCGTGCTTATGCACGCCGGACCGCGTTCGGAGATACCAACCTGTGGGCCAGAGCTGATTGCTGAGGTGGCTCGCCGCCACCCACAGGTCAATATTCTCATTGGTCATACTGGCTCTTACGACTCCTGGCTATCGCTTGATGAACACATCGCTATCACCAAACAGTATGACAACTTGTTTTTGGAAACATCAACGATGAATCGGTTCTATCGAGCCGTTGATTATATGGTACAGAAAGTGGGCAGCGAGCGTGTCATTTTTGGTTCTGATGGCCCTTTCCATTCTATCATCGCCGAATTTGGTTCCATCGTTTATGCGCGTATCAGCCAACGAGAGAAAGAGGATATTCTAGGGCGCAATATAGCCCGTCTCCTGGGGCTGGATAATAACGGGAAGTAACATTATGGCACTCAAATGGGGATTAATTGGCTGCGGCCGTATCGCTAATTCGCGGGTGATTCCTGAAGGGATCACGATAGCTGAGAATGCTCAGCTCGTTGGTGTAGCCGATATGCGACCAGAGCGAGCCCAACATACTGCAACAACATTTGACACAAAAGCTTATGAGAGCTTTAGCGCACTTCTAGCTGATCCTGACATTGATGCCGTGTATATCTCTACGCCTCCATCTTCCCATGCCGCGCTGACTATTGCTGCAGCCAAGGCTGGCAAGCATATCTTGTGCCAAAAGCCTATTGCCCTCAATGCCCATGAGGGTCAGGCGATGGTAGCGGCCTGTGCCGAAAATAATGTGGCTTTGGGTGTTGGCTATATGATGCGCTATCACGGGGCACACCAGAAGATGAAGGCGTTAATCCAAGATGGGGTAATCGGCCGTCCCGTTGCGGCTCGTGTTCGTTATTCAGTCTGGTCACCGCCTCTGCCACCGGGTCAGGAGGCAGATGAGTATGGGGCTTGGATGCATGATCCAGAGGTTGCGGGTGGTGGGCCGATGATGGATATGGGCGTACACGCCATTGACCTGCTGATCATGATGTTGGGCCGCATCACAGAAGTGGCTAGCTTTTGTGACACCTTAGTACATGACTACGATGTCGAAGATACAGCCACCTGCCTCTTTAAGTTCGCTAATGGGGTTCAAGCTGTTTTGGAAACATATATGAGTGTGCCCAACTTTGAGGGGCGGCGTCTCATTGAGATTTATGGTAGCGAAGGCACCTTAGTAGCGGAGAACACGATATTCCAACTGCCCTCTGGCAACTTGTGGTATTACAAGAAAACATCTGGCGGTGCAGTAAATGCTGAACCTGAGCCCATTGAGTACGCTCAAGAAAATATGTACTGGAATGAAATCCGGCTCTTTTCTGAAGCCGTGACCAATGGTACACCGCTGCCGATTCCGGGCGAAGATGGACACCATATTCAACAGGTTGTGGATGCTGTCTACCAAGCATCGGCGGAACGTCGTTACATTGCTATCACATGAAAGGGAGGGAAAGATGCAACTAACTGGTGGAGAAGCTGTCGTTAAATGTTTGGAGGCCCAGGGCATTGAGGTAGCCTTTGGCATGGTTGGGCATGGCAATCTAGCTCTGCTTGATGCCTTACTCGATTCTAATATCAGATTTATTTCTGTGCCGCATGAGCAGATTGCAACTCATGCGGCCGATGCTTATTTTCGCGTTACCCACAAACCGGCCGTTGTCATGACTACAGTCGGCCCTGGAGCTACCAACACGATGACGGGTCTAGCTGATGCCTTATTGGACAGTTCGGCCATGGTGGTCCTTTGTGGCGGTATCCCTAGTTTTTATAGTGGAACGGATGCGCTGCAAGAACTGGGCACGCATCACGATGATGAGCAATTTGAGATTTTTAAGCCTGTTACAAAACGGGTCTGGAAAGTAGCCCATGCTAGGCAGTTACCCCATATCATTGCTCGAGCTTTCAATTATGCGTTGACAGGCAACCCTGGCCCTGTTGTCGTGCATGTACCCCTCGATTACTATTCGCAACGCCTCGATTACGACCTAAAGAGCGTTGGCACACATCGACTTACTTCATCTAGGGTGCAGGCTGACCCTGCGGAACTGTCAAAAGCGTTGCATCTACTGCTTGAGGCAGAACGGCCGTTGCTCTATGCTGGTAATGGCGTTTTACTAAGTGAAGCCACAGCTGAATTAACCCAATTAGTACAATATTTACAAATTCCCGTCGCCACCACGATGAGTGGTCAGGGGGCAATCCCTGGTGATCACCCGCTGGCAGCTGGCTTTACAGGCACAGTCGGTACACCTACGGCCAACCGCTTGGCCAAAGAAGCGGATGTTATTTTGGCACTGGGCACGCGTATGCCTGAAATGGACACCAATTCCTGGAAAGCAGATCATTTCTTCGCTATCCCGCCGGCCAAATTGATCCACGTTGACCTCAATCCACACGAGATTGGCAAGATGTTCCCCGTTGAAATTGGGGTTGTTGGTGATGCTCGGGCGGTGCTGAATCAACTGATTGCGGCGGCGGAGGCAGAGACAACGGCTAGACGGCCGTCAGCCTGGGTGCAGGCGATGCAACAACAGCGGGACCAGTGGTGGACTGACTTGGAAGCTAGCCAACATTCAGATGAAGTACCCATTAGTGTGGGACGGTTGTTGGGCGATATTCGCCAGGTGCTGCCGCCCGAAGGTGTCTTCATTAGTGGCGTGGGAGTACGTCATGCAGTGGGCCAGCATATGCATTTTACCAGACCGATGACCCATATTGTTGGCAGTGGTTTTGGCACGATGGGGCAAGAAGTACCAGCAGCGTTGGGAGCCAAGCTGGGCAAGCCGGATGTACCTGTGATAGCGGCCGTTGGCGATGGTGCTTTCCGTTCTACCATGCAGACGCTTTTACCGGCCGTCGAATATGGCATCAATGCTGTCTGGGTCGTACAAAATAATTACTCATTTAACGTCATCTCGCTCTATCAAAAACGGCACTGGGAAAGGCTGATTGGCACGGAGTTCATCAAAGAGGATGAAAACAAGCTGTACAATCCTGACTTTGCGGCTTTAGCCCAGGCGTTTGGAGTGGGTGGACGACGGGTTGAGCAACCCGCTGATTTGATTCCGGCACTTGAAGAAGCGATTCAGGCCAATCGGCCGTATGTGCTGGATGTCATCATGACCCAACAACCACGCATCCGGGCTTCTGGCTACTGGGTAGTGAACGACATCATTTCACCGGGTTGGTCTGGTGAACCAGTGTGAGATTGAATGTATTGCCTATTGCGTAAAGTGGTGCTTGATAGGCAATACGCAATAGCTCTAGGAGGATTCTATGCGCGTTCTAGCCATCGTAGCCCATCCCGATGATATCGAAATGTCCTGTGCTGGTACTCTGGCTAAATATGCCCAGGCTGGTCATGATGTTGTGATGTGCAATTTATGTGATGGTGCTCTGGGCGGGAATATGCCTAAAGCTGAACTGGCTGCTATTCGGGCGCGGGAAGGTGCAGCGGCGGCGGCCGTTATTGGAGCAACTTACGTTCCAGCCGTTTTTGAGGACTTGGACATTTATCCTGATAAAGCGGCTCGTCAGAAAGTGGCTGATATTATTCGGGAAGCGCGGCCTGATTTCATCATCACCCATCCACCTGTTGACTATGCCCCCGATCATACGATAACGAGTGAGTTGGTTTTTGCTGCTTCTTTTTTGGCTACCCTGCCCAATTATGGTGATGCGGCTGCAGCGGAAAAGCTATCCGCCGGACCAGCCGTGCCCATTTTTTATATGGAAGCCTCCGGAGGTCACGAGTTCCGGCCTACGATTTGGGTGAATATTACAGATACGTTTGCCTTGAAGAAGGAGATGCTCCAATGTCATGATAGCCAGATTTCTTGGTTAAAAAAGTGGCGAGGCACAGACCTGGTGGCAAAAATGGAAGCCCAGGCTCTCTACCGTGGTTCTCAATCGGGGGTCAAATATGCCGAGGTCTTTACCGCTTTGTATGCCTCGCAACGTGTCCGCGCCCTCGACTTTTTACCGATTTAGGAAACTATTATGTCTCACAAATTAAAGATCGCCATTGTTGCTTGGGAATTCCCTTGGCTGAGTTTTGAGGAAATTTGCAAGAAAGCGCATGATTATGGCTTGCAATATATCGATTGCGGTGTTCCCGTAGCAGAAGATTTGGCAATGTACAAGGCCGCCCTGGAGAAATATGGCTTGCAAGCAGTTGGTACCAGCGGCTCGGTCAAAGCTGGTTCGATCAAAATGAATGCCAGTACGCAGGCGGATATTCCCGAATTGCAACATCATTTCATCGAAGCGATTGAGATGACGGCCGCTTTAGGTGCGCCGTATCTAGTCAGCTATTACGGGGGCAACCTTGCTTACGACGCTAAAGCTTCCATGCAGCGCTACAAACGCAATATGCGGCCCGTAATGGAGGCGGCTGAAAAACTGGGGGTTACGATTCTGATTGAAACGGAATATAACCAGGTTGCTGCTGATGTAACGCGAACGGCCGATGGCACCTTCGATTTAGTCGAATTTATGGGATCGGATTATTTTCAGGTGAACTATGATCCCTGTAACCTTTATATCGCGGGTGAAGAAGGCTACCCTTATGCCTACGAACTGTTAAAAGCCAATATGCGCCACATCCACTTAAAGGATGCCATGAAATATGATCCTACACGGCATGGTCGTAAATATCGCAAGGTATTGCAAACTGATGCGTGTGGTAGTTGGATCTGCGTGGCCTTAGGGCAGGGTGGCATGAATATGACAGGACTTGTTAAACGATTGCAGGCTGATAAATATGACGGCGTAGCTGCCATTGAACTTCACACTCTGCCAGAGCTGACTGAACAAGTATTTGATGAGAGCATTCAGTTCTTACGTGATCTTGAGGCAATATAGGCTCATATGTGTCTTTCCGACCTCCCGGTTCGAAACGGAATCTCTCTTAAATCTCAAGGCCAGAGAGATTCCTCGACGGACCTCGGAATGACAGTTGGACAGACAAATTTCTTTCATATAGAGTAGCACTCCGTCGCTATGGATTACTCGGAATGACAATTAACAGGGTCAGTTTCTGCCCTTTTGGGTACTGGATAATGATCTGATTTGATTTATTGTGTATTGTGTAACAGAGGGGATTCTGGGCAATACACAACACGAACACGCTTATGTCAAAAATGAGTGGTGGTCAAGCTGTGGTGGCTGCCTTAGAGCGAGAAGGTGTCAGGGCCGTATTTGGTATTCCGGGCACTTATAATCTGCACATATATGACGCTGTCCACACCAGCCCATCGATTCGGCATATTTTAGCCCGCCACGAAGGGGGAGCAGCTTTGATGGCTGATGGTTATGCTAGAGTAAGCGGCCGTTCTGGGGTTTGCTTGACTATTGCTGGGCCAGGGGCTACCAATGCCCTAACTGGTTTGATCACGGCTTATGCTGAATCGTCGCCAGTATTGATGATTACGACGGAGATTGAAAAGGAGCTGATTGGGCAAGATAGAGGAGTCTCGCACGAAATCAAAGGACAGCTCGATATTTTTCGGGCTGCATTAGGCGAGGCACGCCGGGCCGAAAGTGTAGCAGCTATTCCAGCGGCTGTGCAGCAGTTGATGTCGAGGATGAGTAACGGCCGTCCCCGCCCCACTTATTTGGAAATTCCTTGGGATGTTTTAGGTGAGCGTGCCGAAGTCAAGTTGGTTGATCGAGAAGTAGTTGATAAACCAAGCGGTAGCTTGTCAGCTATTCAAGATGCTGTCCAATTGCTAGAGCAAGCTAAAAAACCTTTGATTTTTAGTGGCTTAGGCACACTACGGGCTGGAGCCAGTGCAGAACTATGTACTTTGGCTGAACAGCTTGCTGCTCCAGTAATCACGACAGCTAACGGGAAAGGGAGCATACCGGAAGATCATCCGTTGGCCTTGGGTGCTGGTGTGGGGCGGAATCCGGCTCTGACTGAAACATTGGCCAAAGCAGATGTGATTCTAGCTGTAGGCACCAGTTTTGACATTTGGACAATGCAAAATTGGACGATCGAAATCCCAGGTCGGATCATCCGAGTGGATATTTCAAAAGAACAGTCACAGAAAAATTATGCGGCTGATATTGCCATTCTTGGTGATGCTAAGTTGGTCTTAGACCAGATAGTTAAATCGATCAGATCGCCAAAAAGTAACGTGGATTGGATTGGAGCTTCGGCTAGGGCAGCTAGCGGTGCCCGCTTGTCTGTAGAGCTTGAGAGCGAGAGTGGGTTAGAGGTTGTCCTGCAACTCCGTGCCAGCTTGCCACGGGATGCCATCATAACTGTCGATGCCACAATGGCGCAACAATGGATCGATTGGAATTTCCCCATCTATGAGCCGAACACATTGCTGTTGCCGTGGAATTCGGGGACGTTGGGTTTTGCGCTGCCGGCTGCGCTAGGGGCACAGGTGGCCTTTCCCGAACGGGCGGTAGTGGCTCTGGTCGGGGACGGTGGTTTTATGTTTACGGGGCAGGAGTTGGCAACGGCCGTTCAGCATCAGCTACCCGTCGTGACCATCGTTTTTAACAACCAAGCTCATGGCTCGATTATGAAGCAGCAGATGGATGGTTTTGACGGCCGTTTGCTGGGCGTTGATCTGAAAGGGACAGATTATGTGGCCTTCGCCCAAGCTCTAGGTGCTTGCGGCCGCCATGTTGGTTCGCTAGCAGAGCTTGGTGACCATATTCGGCAAGCATTGGCAGAGAAAATGCCCACGTTATTGGAAGTTGCTGTGGGTTTGGATGAACTAGCTCATCCCTGGGCTTCTTGACTTGATAGGAAGGGAGATTATGCAGACATTGCAAAAAGGAGAATATCTATTATGAGCGAAGAGAAAACAGGCACGAGTAAAAGTGGCTTTCGAGCAGCCAACCGTCCTCCTGAGGGCGTGACCTTTAAGGTGAAGAACTCCTACTTCGGTAGTGAATATGGTGAAGAAGAACAACAAGCTGTTCTGGCAGCGATGAGTCAAGAGTGGCTTACTAATGGACCGCAAACGGCCGCTTTCGAGGAAGAGTTTGCTGCCTTCCATGGCACCAAATATGCTTTTACCGCCTCCAATTGCACGGCGGCTCTACACATTGGGGCTGATCTGATGAATCTGGGGCCTGAGGATGAAGTGATCACGACCCCTTGTACCTTCATCGCTACCTCTCAACCGATTTTGACGCACGGGTCTAAGACTGTCTTCGCTGATATTGATCCGCGGACGTTCAACATCGACCCAGAGTCGATTGCAGAAAAGATCACGGATCGAACTAAAGCCATCTTTTTAGTTCATGATGGTGGTCATGTCTGCGATATGGATCCAATTATGGACTTGGCTCGCAAGCATAACCTTCTGGTCTTAGAGGACACAGCTCGCTCTCCTGGTGCTGAATACAAAGGGCGACGAGCCGGCTCTATAGGCGATATAGGTGTTTTTAGCTTCCATTCGATCAAGAATATGACCACCCTTGGTGAGGGCGGCATGTTAATTACGAATCACGACGACTATGCAGCTTTAACGCCTACTCTACGCTCGATGGGAGTCAAGTATTACTTTGAATTTGAAGAAGGTGAACTACCTGACGATGAGATGATTCGTAACTTTCCCTTTGATACGGTAGAGCCAAATGGGGTTATTCCCCGCAATAACCGTATGAATGAAACACAATCGGCTGTGGGAAGGGTACAACTACGCAAGTTAGACAGCTTAAATGAACGACGGCGCGAAAACGCACATTACATGACGGAACATCTGGGCATGATTGAAGAAATAACGCCGCCCTATGAAGCTCCCTACGGCAAGCATGTTTTCCATCTGTACAACCTTCTGTTCGATGGTTCTAAAATTGGAGCCACCACACGAGATTTAATACATGTCTTGGTACATGAAGAAGGTATTCAGTCCGGTGGCGGCCTCAACATGCCCAATTATTTGCATAAACTTTATCGGGATCGAGGTTATCAAAAAGGCCTTTGTCCCGTAGCTGAAGAAATGCATATGCGATCATTTTCGCTGCCGATACATCCTCGTCTCATCCGAGAAGATTTGGACGCCATGGTGGCGGCAGTGAAATCGGCCGTTTACAAACTCAAGCATCGCTAAGCCCCTCCAAGCTCCTCCCAGTTCCTTAAGGGGAACTGGGAGGAACTTAGGGGAACTAAAGAGTGAAGGAATAGAAAATATGAGCAATATTCAAGTGGACAAAGTGGCTCACATTGGTGTACCAGTGACTGATATGGAGCGGTCACTCAAATTTTATCGAGATGCCTTAGGTCTCAAATTTCTCTTCACCCGTGAGGTTTCGGGTGATCATATTTCTGGGGGTGTCCAAGTACCGGATGCCAGAATTCAGATTACGCTCCTGGAAGCAGGTAATACAGTTATAGAGCTACTACAATATTTGAACCCAGTGGGACGGCCGTTTGACCGCCAAAACAACGATGCTGGTAGCATGCACCTTACCTTTACTGTGACTGATATTGATGGAACCTACCGTCAATTGCAAGAGTTGGGCTACTCTTGTAATCAGGCCCCTTATCCGTCGAGCCATCCAGAAGGCTGGGCTTGGTTTTATGCACGTGATCCTGATGGCATGACGGTCGAATTCAACGGCCCCATCAGTCAGGACTAGGTTTTACAAACGAGATGTTCCTGGTACGAGCCATCAACAAACAGGGCAATGTGACGGGTCAGGCTGTATATGCACCAAATAGCCGAACACTCACAATGAAAGAATTGCCAGAGTTGATAAGCAAGAAACGAGCCAGGAGGCACTTCCGCCACTTAGTAGCATCTCGGATGATAAAGCTTGAATGGGATGAATTGACGTTGGAATGCGACAATACTCCTTATCGAATCGTTCATTTGGAGCATGAGGGAGTGACAGAAGATAATTTGGTACAGGTGTATCAAGCAATCTGGCGTAATGCTGAAATTTATCAAAAGGTGTTCACGGCAGCGGAGTCTCGAGACATTTTGCGCCAGCTCAAAAGTGGATTGGTATTGCTCGGCCAGGCAAACAAGGTTTGCGGTCTAGTTGCAGGCTGGCCCATTTTACAAACCCCGGAAGCCGATTTTGCCCAGTTAGTCAACGAGCCGCAGCAAGCCACCTACTTGGCGGAGTGGGGTTTGATTGATTCGTCGGCGAGTTCGCCTTATCGAGGGCTGGGTTTGGGAACGTTTTTGCTGGCAATTTACTTGCACAAATTGCTGGCTATCGGTCAGCAAGAGGTTGTGCTGGGTACGGCTGAGACAGGTTATGGCGATATGAAGCGGAATGTAGTGAGGCCCCTGTACGAGGCGCATGGATTTCGGCCATATCGGGATGAAAACGGCCGTTTTGTCACCAAATCTATTACCCAGAGACGCTTGGATGGCAAACTCGGCACCCACCGTAGTCTTCTTTACCGGGGAACGGCCGCTACGATTCGTACTGCTTTGCAGCCTGAGAAGGAACCGGTTGAGGGAGTCTATTTTCAAGTAGGAACAACGGCCGTTCATGCTCTGTAAGGAGAAACAACACGCGGCGCGGCTGCACCAATAAATGAATGAACATGTCAGAACTAACGCATTTTAGGGCTGCGGCCGGTGTCCCACCGAGCCGCCCACGCTGGTACGGTCAGGAGACCAGCCAGAGCGTTAGTAGTTACCATTGGAGATGGGTATGACAACACAAGATATTTTGACTGAGGCGCAATTAGCACAATTTGAGGAAACGGGTTATCTCGTGGTTCGTGGCCTGTTCGATTTAGAACGAGATATCGAACCCGTCGTGGCAGAATACACAAACCTGCTTGATACTTTAGCTAGAAAGTGGTTTGCTGAAGGGAAATTGACCAGCCTTTATCACGAACTCCCTTTTAGCAAACGGCTCACATGTATCATTGCCGAGTCAGGTCAAGCCTATTATCAGCATATGGACATTTCCTTGCCGCAGGCCAATGTCACTGAAGATACTCCCATTCACCACGGGCCAGCCATCTTTGCTCTGTTACGCAGCCCACGTCTCTTAGATGTGGTTGAGCAATTTATTGGGCCTGAAATTTACTCAAATCCAGTGCAGCATGTCCGAATTAAGCCGCCTGAGCAAGCCTTGCCAGAAGGGTTCACTCGCAATCCCCTCGTGACCCGCACGCCCTGGCATCAGGATTTAGGGGTTATTGACGATGAGGCTGACGAATCCAACATTCTCACCGTCTGGTTTCCCATTACAGAGGTATACGAAGAAAATGGTTGCCTGGCCGTTGTGCCCGGCAGCCATAAACGCGATTTGGTCCTGCATTGCCCTCACCCCACCGGAACTGTCAATATCCCTGAAAACATAATTGGATCAGAAGGTATTCCACTGCCCATGAGTCCTGGCGATGTGCTGTTTCTGACCAGCAAAACAATGCACACCTCGCTGCGTAACGTCAGCGATGAAATCCGTTGGAGCTTTGATCTCCGTTACAATCCAATCGGGCACAAAACAGGTCGCCCTTGGTTTCCTGGCTTTGTGGCCCGCAGCCGACAAGAGCCAAATTCAGAATTGCGTGATGCTGAACAGTGGGCGACCTTGTGGCGGGAGGCCCGCTCCCATTTAGCCTATGCTAGCGACCCCACATTTAATCGCTGGGATGGCAACGCGGAAGGATGTGCTTAACTATGATGCGAGTTTTAGCGATCGGGGCGCACCCCGATGATCTAGAATATTTTTGTGGGGGTACGCTGGCCAAATATTGTCAACAAGGGCATCAAGTCTTCATGACGAATCTGGCCAATGGCAGTCGCGGCTCGACAACATACGGCCGTGAGGAACTGACTAAGATCCGGCGGGCTGAAGCCGAAGCAGCCGCTGAGGTAATTGGGGCAAGCTATATCCCTGGCGGTTTCGTCGAAGACCTCGAAATTTATCCCAATCGATTTCTGCGGGATAAGGTCACCGACCTCTTTAGAATGGCTAAACCTGATGTTGTTCTAACGCTGTCAGCAGTTGATTACTCGCCTGATCACACCTATACAGGTCAGCTTGTCTTCGATGCCTCCCACGCAGCGACTATCCCCTTGTACGAAACAGCTTATGAAGCCCATGCAAAACGCGTTCCCATTCTCCTAATGGACTCAGCAGCGGGCCTCAACTTCCATCCTGAAGAGTATGTCGATATCAGTGATACGATTGAGCTAAAGAAGGAGATGCTCCGCTGCCACAAGAGCCAATTTGAACATTTGCAGAGATATCGGGAATTGGATTTGGTGGAATCGGCCGTTCTCCAGTCACGCTTTCGTGGTGTACAGGCTGGTGTTGAATATGCCGAAGGCTTTCGCTGGTTGCGCGTTGGCTTTCGTGTGCGAACCGAACGCCTTTTGCCCTGATGATCGGAGAAATTATGCGCGTATTAGCTATTGGGGCTCATCCCGATGATCTGGAAATCTTATGTGGCGGCACGCTGGCCAAATATTGCCAAGAAGGCCACAAGGTTTTTATGGTGCATTTGGCTAACGGCAATCGAGGCTCAACACAATACTCTTCTGAAGAATTAGTCAATATACGTCGCCAGGAAGCCAAAGCAGCCGCCGAACTCATTGGCGCTGAATATCTTGAGGGGGGATTTGCCAACGATCTAGAGATTTATCCCAATCAGAGGTTGAGAGACCATGTTACGGATCTCTTTCGGATTGCTAAACCCGATGTGATCATCACCTTAGCCCCCAATGATTACTCGCCAGATCACAACTACACCAGCCAACTAGTGTTTGATGCCTCTCACGCCGCCACCATTCCACTCTACAAAACCGCGCATGGGGCCAATGCGGTTCCAGCAGCCATTCTCTTTATGGATACTGTGGCAGGCATTGGCTTTCAGCCGGAGGAGTATGTGGACATCAGCGATACGATTGAACAAAAGAAAGAGATGATTCTCTGTCATAAAAGTCAGCAAACATTTTTGTCAGCCTATCGTGAGACCGATTTTCTTGAGAACGCATTGGTTCAGTCCCGTTTTCGTGGCTTTCAGGCTGGTGTCGAATATGCCGAAGGCTTTCGTTGGCTCCGTCTTGGTATGCGTGGCAGAGTTAGGCGAGTGTTGCCCTAAGATAGAAGTCAGTAAACAGTGGTCAATATTCAGTGATCTCTGGTTATATTATACAGGGCTAGATATGGTGAAACGATGAGTGAACAAAATATTTTAAGTCGCTTGGCAGCTGGGGAGCGCTTACTGCTTGATGGGGCAACTGGTTCTGAATTACAAAAACGCGGGGTTAACGTCTCTCAAGGCGTCACGGATGCAGGGAATTTGGGCACCTGGTCGGCAACGGCTATGGGTGATGCGCCAGAAATAGTGCGCCAGGTGCATGAGGATTATTTGCGAGTCGGTGTGGATATTATTACGACCAATAGCTTTTGGACTAATCGACCACGATTGGCAATGGTTGGTCTGGCTGATAGGATGGAGGCTTATACACGATTATCGGCCGAGTTGGCTTGTGATGCTCGTGATACGATCAACCCAGCCGCTTATGTTGCTGGTGGTATTGCGCCCCCAGGCAGAGGCGATCTCCATCGTGAATTTACAGATCAGTCAACAATTCTGGCTGAAGCTGGGGTTGACTTGATGCTGGTTGAATATGTAGGCTCGGTTGCTGATTGTGTGACGGCCGTTGATGCAGTCGCCCACACAGGCTTGCCCGTTTTCCTAGGCATCCGCCATGTGACAGAAGAGGGCAAGATGCAATTTGGCGAGACAGTCGAGCAACTGGCTAAAGCCTTAGAGGGACATCCAGTTGACTCGATATTAGTGATGTGCAGCGACCCTAAAGCGATTTCAGCGACACTGCCTCGATTGCGAGAGGCCTTTACTGGGCCTATAGGTGCCTATGCCAATATCGGTTATGAACGGCCGCCTGAGGGAGTGAAGACGCCAGATAAGCAATGGCACCTCATCGACATTGGCGAGTATACACCTGAACGGTACGCGGAGTATGTCCAATCTTGGCTTGAAATGGGTGCACAAATTCTCGGCGGCTGCTGCGCGACGACGCCCGCCCATATCGAGGCAATACGGCCTCTGGTGAAAGGATGAAGAACAAGCGGAGTAAGATGATGAATAGAAAATTAGGTATGGCAGGTTTTGAGTATCGTGAGTTACCGTTGCGAGAGATCTTTATAAAGGCCAAGGAGTTGGGTTTTTCTACTATGGAGTTTGGGGCCGAAACGATCATGGAGCCAGGCACATCTGTAGTAAAAGCCTTAATGGAAGAATTTGATATTGGGATCACGGCCATTGGTGTAGGCTTTTGGAATAGAATCTCGGCTGGTGAAGTCCCGGCACTGCGAGAGAGTTTCTTGGCAGCGATTGAATGTGCTAGTGAGTTAGGTATACCCTATGTCTTTACCTATTTTGGCGGCAATGAAAACCATGATTACCGTAAGGGGATTGAGCTGTTCCAAAATCGGATCGATCCCTGTCTGCAAACAGCGGTAAAACAAGGGGTAGTTATCTTGATAGAGAATCATTTTAGCCCGGAGCCCAATGAAGCGACGGCCACCGCTAGAACTTGTCTTGAATTCTTGGAAGCGATGAATTCAGATCACTTTAAGCTCAATTTTGATCCGGCCAATTTCTATATTGCTGGTGAGGAGGCTTATCCTTATGCCTATGAGTTGCTCAAAGAGCATATACGCACCATCCATCTCAAAGATGTGATCAAATATGACCGTCCTTTTCATGGGCCTTATAACGGCCGTATCCTCACAGATGTGAACTGGGGTGATTTTATTTGTGTGCCTATGGGTGAGGGAGCAATGAATTTTGAGGGGCAGATAGGAGCCTTGATGCACGACGAATTTAGTGGGCCTCTCACGATTGAGCTACATGTTCCCCATGAGGAGCGGGATGAGGCGTTACGCAAGGGCTTGGCCTATTGCGCGAAACTTGGTTGGTAAAGAGTTTTAGAGCATGGAAATACAAAATATTGCAATCATTGGGGCAGGTACGATGGGACATGGTATTGCCCAAATTTTCGCCCTCGCTGGCTACCAAGTGGCTTTACATGACAACAATAGGGCCCAACTAGACAGTGCTCTCTCCCGCATACAAAGTAATCTCCTCACTTGCGTTACGCATGACTTTGTCAGCGAAGAAGCGGCAGCAGCAGTGCCCACCCACATTTCATTTGAACCAAAATTGGCGGAAGCGGTGGCTCAAGCTGACTTTGTGATCGAAGCGGTTGTAGAAAATCTAGCTGTAAAGCATGAACTACTTCAGCGATTGGAGAGCTCTTGCCAGCCCCATACCATCATTACAAGCAATAGTTCCAGCTTTAGAGTTGGAGATATGGCTAAGGTATTAAAACGGCCGCAGCAATTTTTAGGGACGCATTATTGGAATCCACCTCATCTTGTACCCTTGGTGGAAGTGATAGTTGGTGAAGATAGCAGTAGAGAGTGTGTGGAAACGGCCGTTAATCTTCTCAAATCTGTGGGGAAATATCCCGCGTTAGTAAAAAAGGATGTACCGGGCTTCGTGGGCAACCGTTTGCAACATGCGCTGCGCCGCGAAGCAATTGCCATTGTCGCCGAGGGCATCACTACCCCTGAGGATGTCGACATGATCGCTAGATTGGGTTTTGGTTTGCGGCTACCCCTTATTGGGCCATTGGAGACCGTTGATTTAGGAGGTCTGGACCTAACATTGGCAATTCAAAGTTATTTGTTGCCCGATCTAGATCGCTCAACTGAACCAACCTCTCTGGTTCAGGAAATGGTTGCCAAAGGGGAGTTGGGTGCAAAAAGTGGTCGCGGTTTTTTTGAATGGCCAAACGGCCGTCACACCGAAGCAATCGAGCGACGGGATCGAGGCCTGCTTGAAATGATGATGTGGTTACAATCAAATGGTTTTGTCGAGCGTTTCGAACTGTAGATCAAGAATTGATTAGACGAAAATGGCGTTGTGAGGGCGACTTAGCTCATCCGTACCAATCTCGTTCCGAAAATCACCGATTTGCTCAAAGAAATCATCTCGCAAACGGCCGTTCTTAGACCATCACCCACTTCGACAAATCAGCCTCAATCAGGCACAATCTATTGACCCTGGTGATTTAGAGGAAGTGAATTATGAGACGTGTAAAACGAACAGCCGTTATCGTCAAACCCAAACAGCCCTACATCGATTGGGCCAATTCACTAGATGACGGCGGTGTTAAGTTTGGGGAAGATTATGAACCAGAGCACACTATCTATTTAGTAGAGGACACGACTGGTTACATGATAGACATCGTGGCCATCATCGAACCTCATTTTGAGGTTATCTTCGAAGAGGAGCTAAATAGCTGGCATCGCCTAGTCAGCAGTTGGCCAGCTCATCGTGATTTAACCACTTTTCTAGATTGGTTTGAAGTCGAAATTCACTCAATGGTTCTTGACCTGCAAGGGGGGTGGATCAGAACAGAACGATTCTAGTGGCTGGCTGGTTCCTTCTTTCTGATTCAAGACACAGTTAATCAAATCAAACTGGAGAATTCACATTATGTTTAACTTCATCCGGGAGATTTGCAAATCCTGGAGCAAACCATTCAAAAACTTTCTCAAGAAAGTAACTCAGCCGGTGGTTCAAACGTAAATGATGGATAAATCGTTTCTTCTCAGCAAATGGAAAAATGGGAATTAATTCGGTAGAATCTCGACTTCAATAATGTGAATATTATCGGATTACCCTATGAAGTTCAACCTCACACCGCTCGAATTCATCCTGTTCCTGCTCTTGTACATCCTTCTCCATCTCTGGCAGAAATTTGGTCATCGCTGCCAACGTTGGTTACAAGACTATTTTCATGGGCGGCGTGGGCCTCGTACTCTCAGACCCAAAGCACCTGATGATTGTCCGGCTTGTAACCAACTACTTTCTGTACTGCCATTTCGCCCTAAACCAGATATTGTGCCCTGGTCTGAACGTAAAAGCCCTCGTGGTAGACCTAAGACTATCGATTCCAATGGCTACGCTTGTCTCAATCCTTTCTGTGCTTACTTCGCCATCGCCGATGCCCAGATTCATGCACTGGTCAGCAACGGCTCTCGCGGGAAACAAAAGATTCGCTACTGGAAATGCCAGGCTTGTGGCGGCTGTCGCACCAGCCGCTATGGTACACCGCTCTACTGGCTGAAAACACCTCTTTCTCACGTTACCATGGTTATGACGGCTCTGTCTGAAGGCGTAGACATCTCAGCCTGTGTTCGTATCTTTGAAAATCATCATCCCACCATCAGCCGCTGGCTGGTGCGGGGTGGTCACCACAGCCAACGATTGCATCGGCAGCTGTTCCATCAAGCTGTGCAAGTAGGTCATCTTCAGTTGGATGAACTGGTCACCAAGGTCAAACAAGAGGCTGAACGCATCTGGCTCTGGACAGCGGTAGCTGCTGGGAGTAAGCTTATCCTGGCGTTCCATCTCGGTCGTCGCTCAACAAATGATGCCCAGCGCCTGCTCCATCAAACTTGGCAACGGTTAGTCCCTGACTCTTTACCTATCTTTACCAGTGATGGTCTCAACCAATATTTCTATGCCATCACGGCCCATTTCGGGGTCTGGCACAAACCGCCTCGGGCAAGGAAATATCACTGGCTCCCCGATAGTTGTTTGCAGTACGCTCAATTGCGTAAACGTCGTCAGGGTCGCCAGGTCTCCTTCCTCTACAGCATCATTCGTCTGGGCACACGTCACCTAATTCGCACTGGCTTGCAGGCCTTAGCCTTCACTGGCAAAGTGCAGACTGCTTTTGTCGAAAGAGCCAACTTGACCTTGCGTGAGTTGATTGCTCCTCTCTCCCGTCGCACCTGGTCGATTGCTTACGATACACATCATTTGGGGCTACACATTCATTGGGGTTTGGCTTACTATCACTTTTGTCGCCCTCATCAATCCCTGACCATTCCCATTCGTGGCTCCAGCCAACACCGTTACCGTACCCCAGCTATGGCCGCCAACTTGGTCAACCGTCGCTGGTCGGTACGGGACTTACTTCAGTTCCCTGTGCCGGAAGGAGCGTGGTTAGACCCCTTTCCGGCTACGAGAGGTTGCCAATAACTTAAATTCAAACAGAAAACAGGGGCATCTCTGTGTCTGAGTTGGCTGAAAACAGTTAAATCCCACCTATAGCACACGGTTTGAGTCATTCTGAATTATCCATCATTTCCATTTGAACCACCGCTAGCTAAAGCGAGCGATCTCTTGTTGACATAATGTTGTCCGAATGATACCGTATGGCTACCAATGGTACTCGTGATTAAAAGGCTGATTTTGGACAAAAGGAACATCAGCCACATAGCTGAACATTATATTACTGTTGATGAATTGGAGGAGGTCATCAGCCATTATTTCTATACGGAGAACACAAAGCAAAAAAGAAAACTGATAATCGGGGAGACTAAGGATGGGAGAATCATCGAGATACCGCTCGTAGGAAAAGGTGGTGGGAGATATTATCCTGTGACTGCCTATGACGCGAGACAGAAAAAGGCACAACTATATTTAAGTGCAAAAGCCAAACAAGAGGGGGGGTGAATTAATCTGACAAAAACGAAAAAACTACCAGACTTCGACAAAATGACTTACGAAAAGGAGGCTCGTTGGTGGGAAACGCATGATTTGGCCAATTACCCTGATGAATTTGAACAAGTAGCGATGGAGGTAGCACCTGGCGCACTAAAGGTATCTAAAGAATTGCGGGAGCTATCAAGAGAACTTGCCGTTTCAAATTTGGAAAGTGCGGTAAGGGTCAGGTTGTCAAATCAAGACCATAAAAACCTGAAAATGCTTTCTGACCAAAAGGGCATTGGTATGGCGACACTGGTTAGGATGTGGATTCGAGAAAAATTACGAACGGAAGAGCATCAAGCCAACACAGCATAACAGCCCTAGACATTCTGCTCTACATTTAGGTATAGTGGAATTACAGAACCGTCCAGGCAGATAGCCAAACAGTTTTGTTTTAGCATGAAGGAGAGAGGAACACCTAAACAGGAACAAGAAAGGCAACCTGAAGATGCGCTTATTCCAGAGACTTTATTTGAATTGGGTCAGATGGTCGTGACACCAGGGGCGATAGAAGCAGCGCAAGAAATTGGTAGACATCCAATTCAATTTATAGCTCGACATGCAGAAGGAAAATGGGGAGATTTACCCGAAGAAGACATAGCCACGAATGAACGTGCATTAAGAGAAACCGGGAGGCTGTTTTCGGCCTATAAATTTGAATCAGGCCACAAGTTTTATGTGATTACGGAATGGGATAGAAGCTATACTACATTATTGCTTCCAGAAGAATATTAAAGGAGAAAAGAGGTGCCAAATTTACAAAACCCTAATAAGGTATAGTCCGAGTATCTTGGTTTTATAGTCTTACAATTATGCACTCCTGCTGACGCTTTTTTGAATGTGGATTCAGATTAATTTATAGACTATGCTGCTTATATGGGGGAACGAGCCACACCCTACTTCCCTGAATGGCGGGGGTCATTAAGGGAACAAGCGGTAGATGAGATACCAAAAGCCCTATTTGAAGGTGGAGAGATTTCTGTTTCAACTGAGGCTCTTATGGCCCTGGGTTTAGCAGGGGAGGATTTTCGCGCTTTGCTTGAAATGCATCTGCTTGGAGATTTCGGCGACGTAGATGAAGTAACAAGGGTGCTCAATAATCAGGCAGTAGAACAGGGAGAATATGTTCTTTCGGCATACAGATTACCTACTGGTGTTGAAATCGAAATCGGTACAACCGGAGACAGGCAACAAACAGTTATTGATGTTGCTCAAGGTTTGCCATAACTAATGACACCAGAGCGATTCTAGAAAACCCCCATTTTCTTTACCGCTTTTATTTCCAGCGAATATTTTTTCTCTACGCTCCAAGTGCTAGTTAAGAAACTCGGTAAATATATCAAAGTCAAGTTACCTCTTGATTCATTGAGTTTCTTTACGATATGATGGAGTATGTTAGTTGGTTATGCGAGGGTCTCCACTCTTGAGCAAGAAATAGCTCTGCAAATTGATGCTTTGAAAAATGCTGGGTGTAAAAAGATTTTTAAGGACAAAATAAGTGGAGTCAAGACTGAGCGACCTGGACTAGATGCAGCAATTAAATTTCTACGACCAGGTGATACATTATTAGTATGGCGACTAGATCGGCTTGGCCGCTCCCTTAAACACTTAATTGAAACTGTTACACCTCTTGAACAGCAGGGCATAGGGTTTCGGAGTCTACAAGAATCTATGAACACAACTACAAGTGGAGGAAAATTAATCTTTCAGATTTTTGGAGCATTGGCAGAGTTTGAACGAAATCTTATTAGAGAACGGACAATGGCAGGATTAAAAGCAGCTAGGGCAAGGGGGCGAAAGGGGGGACGACCAAAAGCTCTAAATGAAAAGCAAATTGAATGGGCACGACAACTATATAACGATAAAGCAGACTCTGTGAAAGATATTTGTAAGACCTTAAATATATCTAAGCCAACACTATATAACTATTTGAAGGGGTGAGGTTTTTACAAGCTTCAATAACGGCCGTCACTGTTCTGATCTTCCTATATTGTCTATTTTCCTTCAATCCATACAGGAAACGCTTGCCAATTTGGTTTATAAACATATATATAAAAAGCATATAGCGTTCTTAGGCAACTTCTACTATACTAAATTGAGCTTTTGTCATTAAATTTGGCTATAAATTTCCTGTCATAATCATGAACAAATCATATGATTTATCCATAGGTATAGTCGGTATTTAAAGTGATTAACATGTTTTGTTACTAGCAGCTTGTCGGAAAAGTCCTGAGCCACTGCATTTTTGCATCAAAAATGCTCTAAATTAGCATTTTTCAAGCAAAAATAAGGGCTTTTTGAACCAATTATGGCTCGTGAAAGTAGTTCTCCGACAGCCTGCTAGATAAGGATTGTGCGCTATTTCTCTTCTTATTTAATGAATCACATATGCATAACCATTTGTGGATAGATTAGGAGAATTGGGTGGTTGAAAGGTTAGCAAACGATTTCCTAGAAGACTTTTGTAAAAGTTGTTATCAACCAAGGTGCCATAATAAATGCGGTTCAATATTTCGGTTAATATTGCAACCCATTTTCCTTCCTGCAAGTTTAGTGGCATCACATCAAATCTGTCAGTATTGCCTCAGTATAGTTTCTAAAAAGGTCAACCATCAATGTAATTTTGAATCAATGCAAACTCTACTCTATTCTGGCGGTTGGGCTACTCCACTGTCTAACTCGAGGTATAACCAAAAGTTGGGGATTTGGCCAGAAAAAAGAAGCGGCGTATTCTCAAGCGTGACCAAACGCACCGGGCAGAAGCCCAAAGTTAATCGGTCTGTGTTCGCTAGACTTGTTTTTTGAGGTTCTCGAATCCTCCTCTGGTTGCAAATTCAAGTTTGTGCAGTGCAATATTAGCCATTATAGTTTCAAATCGAGTTTTAATTTCTGTTTTTGATAATGCTAATTTGGTACGCCGTCGCCTCCATAACGGCCGTTCCGTCGTCTCCGCAAGCTCCGACACGGCTGCGCCCATATGGAGCCTCTTAGCGACGGCTGGCGAACGGGCAGCAAGCTGCCTTTGACGGCCACAGTTTATCACAGGGCAAATAGGGAGAAATGCCAGCTTAGGCTGGCATTTTTCGTTTAGGGTCAAGGTGTTCTCGCCAATTTGCAAATTCCGCACCCTCACCACCGCGAATTTACAAATTGTCTGCGCTCCACCTTGACTAAGCCCTGTGATGGAGTGCCATCAACAAAGGCATCTATAACGTTCGCCTAATTTCAAAATAAGCGGAGGCACACCATGATTATTGAATTAACAGAATTAGATGAGTTATTGGCGCAGGGTGTAGACACGACAGTTAAAGACTTTATCCAACGGTTCTTTGTACGCTTCACAGACAGAGGTATGTCAGAGCAAGCAGCAACCGAAACAATCATTGAACTTTGTGACGAGTTCTTTGGTTTTTGGCGGTTTTACCGAGAGACAGAATGAGGATTATTCTTGCTCATCATGTTTTCGTGGTGCACCATGCTTTCTTGGTATTTTTTTGAATGCCTCAAGTTGAGCACGAGTAATAAGCCACTGGCGACCAATCTTCTGTCCTAGCCTGCCTTCTCGACAGTATTCACGAACACGATGTTCTGAGAGACCGAGTTCTGCTGCTACCTCTCGTACTGTGAGCAAATCATCCATGCAAAGATTGTACCATTAACCCCATTTTTAGAAATCATTCATAAATAAATCATTTGTTAGCGTAGTATTTTATGATATAATTTGTACTGCAACTCAAGGCTACCTACATCAATTTCTATACTTCAAATAAATCAACAACAGGGGTCATTATGAAAACCAACCAAGCTGTTACTTATTCTCGTTTTTGGGTCTTTCGGTATTCGCCAAGCGAAGACTTAGGTAACCAAATGCAACAAGCCATACAAGGATATATCAAGCGATTTGAACAAATGCCGTTTCTAGTACTTGTGCCACAAGGCATGAGGCTACTCTCCCCTATGAGTGGCTTTGAAATTCGACCAAATGAGCTTGTCCCGCCCTATCGGTTTTATTTTGCACTTGAGGAAGATGAAGCAAAGTAGCCAGTAAACATATTGCTTAGGCTGACGCTCGGTGTACACTATGTGTATGCTAGAGAATTCAAATCCAAACGAGGAATCTTTTTCGCAGTTAATCAGTTTGACCGAAGCGGCTGAGATAAGTGGATTTACAGATAGCTATATTCGTAAACTTGCCAGAAGTGGCAAGATTTGGGCGCGAAAGATTGGCCGTAACTGGGTTACGACAGAAGATGCTCTCAACACCTATCTAGCTCAAGAACGACGCACAGGGCCAAAATCTGACCCATAAATACCCCAATTAGGTAGAGCTTCTGAGCCTCATTTTGCCTATTGACATTAGTACCGATAGCGGTCACAATAGGGTTGTTACAAATCAGTAACAGCCAACATGGTATCGAAACAACTAAATAATGGTACTGCACCAGGCCAAGTCATCACACCGCGCTTCTTTGCTGCGCCAAATTGGGATGTGCCAGGAGTTGAGCCCTTACCGTTGCTAAGAAATGCAACTCCACAGCACAGCCGGGTACCAAAAAAAAGGAAAGGAAAAATGCGTTATGCAGCCTATGTTCGTATTAGTTCAGATGAACAAGTTGGCAACTATTCAGTAGATGCCCAAAAACGAGCCATTGATGCTTGGACGGTAGCGCAGGGAGGCATCTTGGTCAAAACCTATGTTGATGAAGCCCAATCAGGACGCAACTCTAACCGTCCCGCCTTCCAAGAGATGCGTCGAGATGCGCGCAAGGGCCAGTATGATGCCCTCGTTGTGCATAAGTTTGACCGTTTCGCCCGCAATCGTACCGAATCGCTGGCTATTAAGTCACTGTTACGCTACGACTACGGGGTGAAGGTATTCTCGGTATCTGAACCCTCCGAAGATAGTGATGGGCCAATGGGGGCCTTGATTGAGGGTATTATGGAATCCGTGGCCGATTGGTATAGCCAGAATCTAGGCACGGAAACCGCCAAAGGTAAAAAGGAGCGTGGCATTCAAGGCTACCACAATAATCGTCCTCCCTTTGGCACAGAGAAGAATAAGCAAAAAATCCTGGTGCGGGATAAAGATGAGTTTCCTGGTTTGCTGATGGCCTTTGAAGCTTATGCCACCGACCAATACAGCGATAACAAGGTGGCTATTCTACTCAATGACCATGGCTATCGGTCAAAAACGGGACGCCCCTTCTCCAAAGACACTGTGCGCGACATGCTACAGAACCAAACCTATTTGGGCAAAGTCAAGTACCAAAAATATCAACGCCGCTCCGATGGCAGTCGCTCTTATGATGCGCCTGTGGAATGGTATGAGGGCCAGCACGAGGCTATCATAGATGAAGAACTATTCAACAAATGTCAGGAAGTCCGAGCCAAACGCCGCAGCCACCGCAAAGCAACCCCTAAGTACAACCCTTATTTGCTCCGCAATATCGTTTATTGCCATCGTTGTTGCTCAAACCCACCAGAAGGCAAATTGTTTGCCCAATACGGCAAGATGCGCCCCCAAGCTAGGAAAAATACGACTCGCCGTTATTATCGCTGCCGCGCCCGTGAGTTGGGCTATGAGTGTCCCCAAAACGGGGTGCGCGTGGAAAAGATTGATGACCAAGTTGTGTCTGTTTTGATGGGGTTAAAGCCACCGCAGAACTGGCGCAAAGATATTACCCAAACGATGAGCCAGATATTGGGTGAGCAGGATTTAGAAGAGCGGATAGCGACAATCAAAGCCACGATTAAGCGCATGGATGTACGTTGGGACAATGGTTTCATTGCCAGTGAACATGAGTATATGAAGAAGCGTATTGAGTTACAGCATGAGCTTGAACAGCTAACGCCTGTAGGTGACGATGAATTGGAGCAGACGGCCAACATCCTGGAAAACTTTGCTGAACATTGGCAGCGTCTTGAAGGGAATGAAGATGGTAGGCACGAATTGGTTAAGCTGATTGTTGACCGCGTGTATGTTGAGGATGAAACGGTGGTAGCGATGACCTTAAAGTCTAACTATCATCTGGTGCTAGGCCATAACGCAAAAGAGCCAACTGAACTTTCAGTTGACCCTTATGTCGTACCTAAAACGGTACAAGTGCGGGAGCGACGGGACTCGCTCACTCACGTGTATAATTGTAGTATTCTTGCCAAGGCATATTATTCAAACGATTTTATCTGACCACCAAATAATGTTATAGTTCAGATGAAAATGGACACGGGCTTCATTTAGAAAGAGAATAATCCAAACGAAAAAGGAAGAACAAAATGAAGACCAAGAACCGTAAACGCAAACAATAAGCCCCGGCTATTTTAGCCCCCTCTTAGACAGGGTAACGGCCATTTCCCCTACTTATCACATTTCCCTATAATTATGAGCGTGATGAACGCACTGCTGCAAGCGAAACTTTATATCCCACCAACCCCCACCACTATCGTGCCATGGTCACGTCTCATTGAACAACTTAGCAAGGGCCTCAATGGCAAGGTAACATTCCTGTTTGCGCTCGACTAACTACAGGTTAGCACAGGAGCAAAAGTACCCTGCGTCACACAATGACGTATACGGGGTTATTCAATGGGTTTGGTCGAACTCACAATCACTGGGAATTGATAGGGGAAGATTCGGAATAGCGGTATTGAAACAAAGGCGCATATGATTGAAGGTGAAAGTAATACTAAAGGAGAGAAAATGTCAGAAGCAAAAGAAAATCCAGGCTATGTCGACGAGAATTATTTGAAGATGGCGGAAAATTTCACACGTCACGTCAAGCAACGAAGTTATGAGTTGATGCAAATACAACAGGGTCAGAAAGTGTTAGATGTTGGCTGTGGCCCTGCAACAGACACGATTTCTTTAGCTCACCTTGTCGGTTCAGATGGGCTAGTTTTAGGGGTTGATTATGACGAAGGAATGATTATTGAAGCCAATCACAAAGCAAAAGAAGCAGCTGTTGCTGAATGGACAAGGCATAAACAAGGTGACGCGACAGCTTTACCATTTGAGGATGGATATTTTGATAGTTGTCGTAGCGAACGAATGTTTCAACATTTGGTAAACCCTAAGCAGGTTCTGTCAGAGATGACACGGGTCACCAAATTGGATGGTTGGATTGTTGTGGTGGATACCGACCAGGGCGCGGTAGTAATAGATACACCCGAAACAGAAATCGAACGCCGGTTGATGAGGTTCTACGTTGAAGAAACATTCAATAATGGCTATGCAGGTCGTCAACTATACCGAATGTTTAAGCAACAAGGGCTGCTTGACTTGACAATAGAGCTATTTGGAATTCCTATAACAAGTTATGCTATTATGAGGCAAGCTTCAAGATTAGATATGGTTGAGAAATTAGCTGTTGAAGCAGGAGTTATTACCCTTGATGAGTTGGAAAGATGGCGAATCAGTCTTGAACAAGCTGATAGCATGGGGGTATTCTTCGGCAGTATTCCTCAAGTAATGATAGCGGGAAGAAAGCCTTGAGCGTTGTCAGCTTTGTCAACAAGCAAGATGTATTAGCGTCGTACCATATAAAAAAACAAAATCAAGCCGATGCCACAAAGCTGGTTTTTATTGAGGTTGGTTGTCCCATGCCCAAGTCTCTGTGGGTGCGGTTTTTTTTGGCGCGTTAGCCAACTATCAAAAAAAGCACAAAATCTAGCTGATAAAACCCCTGGAACTATTATGAAAGAACGCATTAAATATCTTGAAGGCATAGCACGGGCGCTTGATCCAAGTGCTGATGGACGAGCGATACTGCGAGACCAAGTGATGCAATATGCCGATAGTTTTCTTGAGCAACTTCCACATGCACAAGCATATCGTGCTCCTGAAAACAATGACATTGAGGCAAATGATTTATCAATTTCAGAAGATCCTATCGACTTGTCTTCTGCTTTAGAACTTCTTAGACAAAAAGTGGACCACTCTGGCATAACAATGTCCAGTGGTTACCTTGCCTTTATCCCCGGGACAGGTCTGTACAGTTCCGCCCTGGCAGACTATCTAGCTGCCATAACCAATCGATTTGTGGCAGCTTATTTTGCTTCGCCTGGTGGGGTGCAGATAGAGCGTAAACTTCTAAGATGGATGGCCGATTTCATTGGTTATCCGGCGAGCGCGGTTGGTGATTTAACTTCTGGAGGGAGTATCGCTAATCTAGTCGCAATTGTGACAGCCCGTGATGCCCACAACCTGAAAGCAAAAGATTTTTCAAAGTCTGTGGTTTATCTCTCACAGCAAACGCATCATTCAATTGATAAAGCGCTACGTATTGCTGGCTTGAGTGAATGTGTGAATCGATATATACCGCTAGATGACTGTTATCATATGCGCCCAGAGGCTTTAGAAAAAACGATCCAACAGGATAAACAGGCAGGCTTAAATCCGTGGTTGATTATTGCCTCAGCAGGGACCACTGATACGGGTGCTGTTGATCCCTTAGAGTCAATTGCTGATATTGCGCAGGCTCATCAGCTCTGGCTTCATGTTGATGGGGCTTATGGTGTGCCGTTTGCACTTTGTGATCTTGGTAAAAATATATTACAAGGCATAGAGCGCTCAGATTCGATCATTTTAGACGGACACAAAGGGTTATTCTTGCCTTTCGGTAGTGGGGCTGTGCTCGTTAAGAATGGACAACATCTTTTACAATCCCATCATTACAGTGCCAATTATTTGCAAGATGTCGAAGCATTGACTTCGTCGGATATGATATCTCCCGCAGAATCATCCCCCGAACTGACTCGCCCTTTCAGAGGGTTACGTCTCTGGCTACCACTGAAACTTGCCGGTGTCGCACCGTTCCGAGCCGCATTGGAAGAAAAGTTACTGTTAGCCCGCTACTTCTATGAAGAAATCAATAAAATCGATGGATTTGTTACCGGCCCGTCTCCAGACCTGTCTATTGTGACATTTAGGTATTTACCAAAACGGGGTGACCCAAATGAATTTAATCAGAAATTGATTACGGCTGTTCAGCAAGACGGCCGTATCTTTTTATCTTCTACAATGCTGGATGGGAAGTTTACATTGCGCTTAGCGGTTCTAGGGTTGCGAACACATCAGGAAACTATTGATTTAGCACTTGAAATATTGCGCGAAAAAGCAAAAGGCATTGTAGAAGCGGGCTAACAAAAATGTATTCGAACAAACGACACGGATACTCGTTTTCTATCCCCCTGCTGGAGCTAAAAAAGCGTTTGCTGAGGTCATTGCCATTTGAAATATTGTCGAGATTACTCAACAGCATGGAATGATCTATGTCGATATCGAATGGTGCTCATCGGAGAGCTGATCTATACTTAAAAACTTAAAAATTTGACATATAGACAATGAAATGGAGCATAAGATGTCAGATAAGAATAAACAAGGATATGAAGACGGTTATTCAGGGTATGTCGACAAAGATTTTTTGGATGCTGCCACAAAGTTGATGAACCCAATTAAGGAACAAACCTATGCAATGATGCATGTGAGGGAAGGGCAAACGGTGCTAGATGTTGGCTGTGGTCCTGCGTCAGACACGATTGCTCTCAGCAAGATTGTTGGGTCAACAGGCAAAGTCATCGGTATTGACCAAGATCCCGAAATGGTGGATGCAGCAAATCAACGAGCCATAGATGAAAGCGTTGCTCATTTTGTCGAACATCATCATGCGAACGGGTTGGAACTACCTTTCGAGAATAATACCTTTGATTCCTGTCGTAGTGAGCGTGTCTTCCAGCATGTACAGGAGGCAGACAAGCTCCTTGCTGAGATGATTCGTGTGACCAAACCGGGAGGCTATATTGTAATCGCCGATGCAGATCATTCTACGCATGGCACTTCGACAAGCTTTCCAGATCTGGATTTGAAAATGCGTGAGATGGTTCTTGAAGATATTATTAATCCGCAGATCGCACGCAGGCTATATACCCTGATGAATCTCGCTGACTTACAAAACGTTGAAACAAACCCTCTTCTCTTCTCATGGACAGATTATCCATTGTGGTGGAGGTCACTCGGACCTCTTTTTTCTAATGCCTTGGAACTTGGTATCTGGACAGAAGCTGACCTTGAAAAATATAAAGCAGATCTCACAACCTTGCACGAGCAAAACGCTTTTTATGCACATGCAGCTTTGTTGCTCATTTCGGGTCGTAAGCCTGAATAACGAACCCTTGATTCAACGAGCTAATTCGTGGAATGCGCGGCGTAACGCCTGAAACCGCTTGGTTATTGGGTAGTTAAAAAGGAGCAATAATGCTAAATCAAGAGTTTACTAAAAAGTTAAAAAAATATGCAGATGTCATCGTTCGTGTTGGGCTTAATTTGCAGCCAAACCAGCGATTACTCATTCTCACATCAGGGGCAGTTGAAGCGATCGCGCCATTTGTCCGTGCCGTTTCCAAAAGCGCCTATCAGGCCGGTGCACGGTATGTGTCAGTTTTATGGGAGGATGAGGAATTAAGTGTCATTCGCCTTGAAAATGCCCCCGATGATTCGTTCTCTGAAATACCAGAGTACATATCAGCACAACTCATGGAGTTTGCT
Source organism: Promineifilaceae bacterium (SeqCode) (assembly GCA_965223555.1). Lineage (GTDB taxonomy): Bacteria > Chloroflexota > Anaerolineae > Promineifilales > Promineifilaceae > CBDCWU01. The sequence goes on along the minus strand of CBDCWU010000002.1, from coordinate 41,039 downwards.
GAAAATGGGGATGCTGTTTTAAGAATTTTGGCGACCAATCCAGAAGCGATGGCGGGACAAGATCAGGCGAAACTGGCTGAAATGCGTAAAGCATCGGCCGAAGCGATGAGCGGATTAGGGCAGATTATGACCAGTATGCAAATTAATTGGTGTGGGGTCGGTGCGGCCAGCCCAGGTTGGGCAACAAAAGTCTACCCAGACGCATCACCAGAAGAAGCATTACAAAAGCTATGGGATGCCATTTTCGAGTTTACCCGGAGCGATCTAGACAATCCTGTCCAGGCATGGCAGGAACATGCTACTAAGCTTACCGAGCGTAAAGCCTACTTAAACAACAAACAATACCGATCTCTTCATCTAACCGGACCGGGAACCGACCTGGTTGTTGACATGGCCCCCAATCATATTTGGCTAGGCGGCCCCGGCTCACGGCTGGATGGGGTTTCATTTGTGCCAAACCTTCCCACGGAAGAGGTGTTCACGACCCCACATAACCAAGGGACCAATGGCACAGTCACATCATCCCTCCCCCTCAACATAAATGGTGTCCTCATCGAAGGGCTGACATTCACATTTAAAGATGGAAAAATCGTAGATTTCAGCGCAGATTCTGGCGCAGAGACGATTAAAAAGCTACTGGAAATGGATGAAGGAGCCGGCCGACTCGGTGAAATCGCTCTTGTCCCTAATAGCTCACCGATCTCACAATCAGAAACCTTGTTTTACAATTCGCTCTATGACGAAAATGCTTCAAATCATCTCGCTATAGGTCAAGCGTATGTGATTGGTGTTGAAGGGGGTGGCACGATGAGTTCTGAAGAAAAAGCGGCAGCAGGCATCAACCAAAGCCTGATCCATATCGACTTTATGGTCGGCTCGGACAAAATGAATGTGGATGGAATTTTGGCCGACGGCCGTGTCGAACCGGTCATGCGCCACGGAGAGTGGGCCTTTTAAACAACCGCGTGGCTAACATCTTGATTATTTGCAACACAACCGTCTCAAGTGCATAACGCCTAACGCTAAGCTTCTGGCGGCGTCCAGACATATATTTCCATACTGCACTGTTCGGTAAAACCAAGCTTCTGGCAGATCGGGGCAGACGTCCCGCGAGTCGCACGGATCACGGCAACTTGTATTCCATCGTCACCTGCGGACTTGAGGCGATGCGCAACCAGCGAAGTGTAAATACCCCCGTATCGTGCAAAAACCCCGATCGCGGTCATTCTCTCGGGGGAATACAGTAATTAGCCTTCAAGTCAATCACCTTGATACAATTGGGCAATCCTGAATTTGGAGTAGTGATTTTCTAATGGGCTGGTTTATTCTTGCACAATTCTTTTCAATAATTTTGTCGTTATTTCAAGCATCTCGATTGTCGGAAAGCGAAAAAGATATAGAAATTGCGATTCTCAGACATCAATTGGACGTCATGACTCGGCTTCACAACAAACCCATCAGACCCAATCGAGCCGAAAAATTGACGTTGGCCATGCTGACAAAGAAGCTGAAGCAATCAGCTAAACGATCAACCAATCAATTAAGTGAGGTTATTCGTATCGTCAAGCCAGAAACTGTGCTTCGTTGGCATCGGGAACTGGTGCGCAGAAAATGGACTTATCAAAGGAAGAATCCTGGTGGTCGCCCCAGAACGGATAAAGAAAAAGAGAATTTGATTGTCCAATTGGCCAAAGAAAATCTACGCTGGGGCTATGGCAAGATCGAAGGTGAAATGCGTAAGCTAGGCTTCGCGATTTCGATCTCTTCTGTCCGTAATATCCTGAATCGCCATGATATCCTGCCTGCTCCAGTTCGTTTCGGCTCGATTGGCTGGAAAAAGATGATGAATCATTATAAAGATCAGCTCCTAGCGTGTGATTTTTTCGTCGTCGAATCCATATTTCTGCGTACATATTACATATTGTTTTTTGTAGAGCTGGGTACTAGGCGTGTCCATCTGGCTGGCATTACTACCAATCCAAACTGCCGTTGGGTTGCCCAACAAGCCAGACAGCTAATCTGGCAATTTGAAGAGACAGAAACCCAGTTTCGTTGCCTCATTCGAGATAATGACAGCAATTACACTGATTCATTCGACACTGTCTTTGAGTCTCAAGGCACTCGGGTTATCCCTACCCCACTCCGAGCGCCGAATGCCAATGCTGTAGCTGAGCGTTGGGTCAGAAGCGTGAGGCAAGAAATGTTAGACCATGTGTTGATAATTAATGAAGCGCATCTTCGCCGGGTCTTGCAGGAGTTCTTGGCCTATTACAACAATCGAAGGCCACATCAGGGACTCAATCAACAATCTCCTATTCCTCGTTCGGAGACAATCCCTGAAGGCAGAGTCCAAAAACGGCCGATTCTTGGTGGAATCATCAACGATTACTATCGCTTGCCAAAATCAACGGCCGTTCAGCCTGTTTGATGATGGCACCTGCTAAATTGAATAGTCAGTTTCTCCAATAGCACTTTTGCACGGCCGTTTATTCAATATCATACCAAAATCCTCTCCCACCACTGAAATAAGCTGAAATCACCTTGCTTTTCAAGCCAGACATTCTATTGACCAATGTCTAAAAAGGTTCTTGAATCTGGTTTCGTCTGCCTTAAATTCCGACGATCCGAGTTTTTACACGATACGCCACTTTTTACACACGTCATGGAACCAGGGTTCCTCCTCTAACCAAAGCACACGCTGTCCGGGTGTAAACAGACCCTCAAATTCATCAGGCATAGTTAGCTTTGAGGCCATCTCGATTGACTCTAGTCGATCTAGCAGTTCCCTAACTCTTTCCCTTTCGAAATCCTTCTTCTGATCGATCTCCCGTAACCATTCTGACTTCAACCTATACATTTCTGGGTCACTAAAGCGAGTATCTCTAAAAGGTTCAGGAGGATGGCGATTTCGTCTATATCTACAATCTATACAATAGTAAACCATGAAGAGCCCTTATAACTTGAGTTTTGCGGCGGTTGATGATCAAAACGGCATGGTAAGCATTTTCAAAAACTTGTACCGAACCCCAACAAGCGATAGCACTTTACCCATCTAATCCGTATCATCAAGCCTGATTTAGTCATAAGTTAACGACTGAAGGTCAAAAAATGGGTGCAAAATCATCACTTATGCACAGTTCTGAACCTAAATTCGACAAACACAATGACCGCATCATCTCAATGTCGTGAAAAATTGGGGACATTGACGAAAGTATGTTCCCATTGTCCGATAGAGTGTTTTAGTGAGCAAATCATCGCAAAACTCAAGTTATAAGTAACTGGGGAAGGCACAGATTATCCCAAGCCTTAATTATTATCTACTCCATCCGTGACACTTGTTGTCGTGATTTACATAACTACACAGCGCATAACTGTCGCCAGTCCGAGAAGAGTATTTAACACACCAGTCAAAATAACGAGGAACGTCAACAGTTTTACCATGCTGGTAGGCAGCCTGCAGGATTTCCCCTGAAACGTGGTCATCTTGACTTCCTTGAAGAGTATCGATCATTCCTGAGACATGTCCCGAAGGTCTAAAATCCATTCCTCCGGTTGTGTAGTTACCGTCTAATATTAGTCCCCATGTCTCTGCATCTTGGGAAGGACCTTGAGCCTGTCTCCAAAACCTACAGGTCTCACAGCTAACAGAGCGCCGCACTGATACACTCAAGTAGTCCGGACAATCACCATTCTGATTCTTAATCTCATGAAGATGATATTCACCATCGGTTGCCTCTCGAAAGCCACAATACGAGCTAACTACCGGTGGGGGTGACCACTTATCATAAAGCGCTTTTGCCGCGTGCATAACTTGCTGTCTTTCACTGACAGCCAACTGCCTTTCATGTCGGGAGATCTCTCCAATCGCCTGACTAGTACCTCTTGCACGATTAACTCTCAATACCTTGGATAATGAACGCTGTTCTCGGAAATGTGCACAGCCTTGACAGTTTGGCATAAGATCCTCAAATAAATCATAACTCTAGGATTGGTTTCTCCTACAACTTTAGATTAAAGACTAAAAGGCATATAGGCAAATGTCAACATTGTGCGCTATTTCACAAATATGAGGAGTGTAATGCGTCATATCCTCCTAGACACTGTGTCGTAGTATCTAAAGAAGTAGTAGGAGGTATGTATGCACAAAGAAGCACGGGAAGAATTGCAGCTGAGGTTCAAACTTGTCGTTCTCGCTTTCGCAGAGTATTTCAGTGTTTCACAGAGTTGCGAGGAATTCAACGTCCCCCTGTGAGGACGACTTAATGCATCCATCCAATTTGTCTATGCCGATGAGGCAACTTATCGTTCGTTTTCTTTACCATCCCACTCCAGTTGACGAATAAGCACCATTTTCAGTTGCCCATAGGCAAGAAACTCAGTAACGAAATCTATGTAAAAAAAGTCCTTGAAATGATGGGTTTCTTGCCTGTATTATGGAGACATGCTTGTTGGCTATGTCAGAGTTTCCACTTTAGAACAAAACTCCTCTCTTCAAATTGATGCTTTGCAACAAGCTGGCTGTGAACGCATCTTCCAAGATAAAGTCAGTGGTGCCAAAACAGACCGCCCTGGATTGCAAGAAGCCGTAGATTTTCTGCGTGACGGTGACAGTTTGGTTGTCTGGCGATTGGATAGGCTGGGTCGCTCCCTCAAACATCTGCTGGAAACAGTGGCCCTTTTGGAAGAGCGCGGCATTGGCTTTCGCAGTTTGCAGGAAGCCATTGATACCACCACCAGTGGCGGCCGTTTAATCTTCCACATCTTTGGCGCACTGGCTGAGTTTGAACGGAATTTGATTCGGGAACGTACCATAGCCGGGCTGAAAGCCGCACGGTCGCGAGGACGCAAAGGGGGCAGACCAAGAGCGTTAGATGCCAAGAAGACAGAATTAGCTCACCGTCTTTACAACGAGAAACAGCATACGCTGGGGGAGATTTGCCAGATGTTGGGGATTTCTAAACCAACTCTGTATGCTTATTTGCATAACCAACATAAAGAGTAACGGCCGTTGGCTACTAAACTCAGCCCTAATCTTCAGCTAAAGTCTGGCGTAAAACATAGAGCAGATTCACGAGGAACTGTTCAGCCCCTTCATTATGAATAGCAGTCGTGGCGGCTGCCACCCACTGCTCATCAGAAACAAGAGCCGGAAATGGGCCCATGCCAGCATAGATAGGGTTACAAACCATTCCCCGAATCTCGGCTGGGGTGATGTCACCTGTCTGGTCGTTGGTACGAAAGGCGGCATTGGGACGTGGTAGTTTTTTACCTCTTGGTTTTTTAGGCATACGCTTCTCCTGATTAGTTGGTATGGTTGGCTATTATAACGATAAGTGACTGACCATACAGGTTTAAGCTGCCAGTCCCCACAATCTGCTCATTGCCAAGAAGTAGTAGCAACAGGTATGATGCGCTTACGGTGGTGCTAGCCAGATGCGGGTAGACGGGTTAGTTAAATGGCGTTGGACCCTCCATCCCTTGACCAGCCACTTCGACTATGTTTTTTCTAGTCTTGCCTGGAAAGGCTGGAGCTTTCTCTGATTGTGTCAGTCAGAAACACTCTATCGTATCTAAACTTTACCCAATTTCTGCTAGCAGCCTCAATGTCGTAGTGTGTGTCTAGGCACAAAATCACAAACAAGGAGAGTGAACAATGTCATATCAGAATACCATTATTGTGGGCAATGTAGGGCGAGAGGTGAGCAGTCACACCACAAGCACAGGCAAGCAGGTTGCCAATTTTAGTCTAGCTGTCAATGAAAAGATTGGTGGTGAGGTGCAAACGACTTGGTTTCAAGTAAGTGCTTGGGAGCGATTGGCTGAGTTAGCTACTGAGTATATTAGCAAAGGTCAGTTGCTCCTGGTGGGAGGCCGTATTGCTGCGGAGACCTGGAATGACCAGCAAGGACAAACTCAAGTTTCGTTGCGATTGACAGCAAGGAATATTCGTTTCTTGGGCAGCAAGTCTAATTCGTCGGAAGAAGAATTTTAGTTGATATTACAAGAAGGTTCCGATGTTTGGTTCCTTCTTGTACTCGTTTTTGGAAAACGGCCGATTTAATATATTTGTTTGATCGGCTAAACAAATTACAAAACTGACACTTTCTCACATAGGGTGTAAAAATAACATCACAACGAAATTCTATGTTTGTACAAATAACCCAAAAGGTTTGTCACCAAATTGGCAATTTAAGAAATTCTGTTATTTGACTCTGTTGCAAGTAATCAATGTGTGTTTTGAGCAGGCAGGGTGAAGCAAAACGGCCGTTATTAGATTACATCCCTAAGCCAAACAGGGCACAAGCGATTGCGCTTTCAGATTATCCCCCTTATCCACTTCACTCATTTGATCTTTCTAAACATATCAAACCCTTGAATCGTCCCACAGACTGTCATCTATGAACTACAACCAAGCCCTGGTCAAATCAGCCATTTCATAACGCGATGGTCTCGCTCGAGCAGATTGTTCATATAAAAGCGCGGCAACTTCTTGCAGAATAGGGTTTGATGAAAAATCTGCTAGGCTGATTTACTTGCAACCATTTGCTCAACATGTCTATTCATGACATCTAAATTATGTAACGCAATCTCAGCACGAGATTGAGTTTCACATTTGTGATGTGTAGGTGGCAATGCACCGTGAAACATTAGTTTTCTCCCAGCTTTGATTGCTTTCATGATAGGATCAGAAGAGACAATTGACACTGTACACCCGATCTCCAGGAATGGATGGATAGTCTTTGCTGCTAAAGCTGAACCCACTCCTAGCAGGATAATATGCATGGAACGCTTAGTTTGTTCGAGTAGCATGATGAGGTCTTGTACAAACAAGTCATATTGTCCACTGCATGTTAAATCCCGTGATACACAATGGATATGCTCATGCTCACATAGCCACGCAGACCAATTATTAATATCGTTTTCATTGCGCCAGTAAAGATTAGGAATAGGCAGGGTAAAATAATCATTGGCTTCTTGCAGAACCCGATTATGACGCAACATATTGATTACCTTTTCTGACTCGGGAATTAAAAGCTTTGTAATACGATCATACTCGTGAACAGAAAAAGTCGGCCCTGTTATCGCTGTCACACCACAATGTTTGAGCGTCCTGTAAAAGGCAAAGCGCTCACGTCCCCAAAAACGTTCTAGGCGAGGATCTAAGCCGTTTGTTATTGCTATTAGTTGCGTCTTAGGGCTGACTCGCAGGCACTGACGTAGATGCGCAGATGAACACCAACAAGAAGATGGAGATGTTATAGGTAGACGGCTAGTAACAGGTAATCTTTTTAAGTCAATAGATGCCCAAGGTATATCTAGCTGTGTTCCCTTTGGTAGTTCGTACGTTTTTGCTGGAATAAAGGCGGGTAAATGATGTATTTGTTGGTTGATTTGTACCTCTACCAACGGTGTAAGGCTTGCAAGTCGCCTTTGAAAGGTATCGAATTGTCCATCCTCTTTTTCAACGTAACGCTCTCTGCATATATAAGAACACTCGAAGCATTGATGATAGCTGGAGTGTCCTACAGGATACATACAGTCACATGGAGCAGATCGGCCACCACCGCATGATGTAAACAGCGGACACTGCGGACAAGTTGTTTCAAAAAGCGAGCGCTGGTTGGCACGACGAAACGATTGCATATATTCTATGACACGTATAAACGAACCAGCCCATTTTCAATGTTGTACACTTTACCATGTATCCCATTTTGAATAGCCTGTTGTAGAGTAGAAGGAATGTCACCTAAATGCACTTCGCTGGCGAAGACTTGTAAATTGCGAACAATAACTGGCGTTCCTACCTTTTGCTGCATAAAGGCAGATGTTATGTTTATTAAAGCAACAATGATACCCTCTGTAGGATCATCTTTCAAAATATCAACAGTTCCCATTCCTCCACCTGCTGAAGGATCCTCTGTCCCACTCAATAACTTGGTAGGAATAAGATTGGATGTCCAAGAAGTGCTACTGCTTCCCATAATTAGTTCTCCTAAAACTGATCAAACTCAACCGAGATTGTCGGAATTTCATAATAATTCCGCAAATTATACGGGGATTTTGCTTTCTGTCAAGCGGAATTATGTTAGAATTACGTAAGATGTTATTTAGGAGGATGAAGAGAAAATGATAAATCTTGGAAGCACCTTGCGACGATTACGCAAAAATGAAGGCTTAACGCTAACAGAGGTGAGCAATAAAACAACATTGTCTGTATCATTTCTTTCTGATATTGAACGAAATAAGACCAGACCATCGTTAGACTCACTCGAAAAATTAGCTGATTTTTATAAAGTAGATGTTGATCAATTTATTCAGCAAATGGAGAAGGATACTCGATCAGATGATAAGATGTTACCTCCAGGCTTTTCGGACTTTTTAGAGAATACGCCTAATATCGATCATGAGATGCAATCGCTTTTATTACAGGTTGAACATCGCTCTAAACGAAAACCTACAAATAGTGAAGACTGGACTCAACTGTACTATTCGCTGAAAACTATTTTGGGGCGTTAGCAAAATGCTTATTATCGAGTCTGAATACCAAGCATTACAAACTCTTAGAGGAATTATTGGAGATATTAAGGCCAAGTTAAATTTCGATCATGCACCCGCCTTCACTCCTAGCCAAAACATTGTTGCCGATTATTTGGAGATTCAAGTGCGGTTGGGAGCTCACCCCTTAGCTGATGGAGGTGGATTTTACACTGAGGGGCCACCGCCAACTATTCTAATCGATACGCGACTATCATCACCTGAACGGCTTAACTTTACTTTCTACCATGAAATCACACATCATTTGATTCGCCAAAGTAATGCTCTTTGGGAATTCATCCACAGGTATAACTACGACAATTTTGAGCGTACGCTTGAGCATTATTGCAATATTGGTGCAGCCGAATTTTTAATTCCACTTGCAAATGTTCGTGAGCATATTCAAACAGAAGGTTTTTCGGTACAACTAATCCGCCAATTAGACCAGCAATATTTTGCATCGAAACCAGCCACCGCAATACAATTGACACAGGCTGCAAGTCATAAATGCATCATTCTCGTTTGTACATTTGATGTTATTCCGCAAAGGCAATCGAATCAACAGGTTATAGTTCCAGATTTGCGATCTCAAGCATGTCTATATACTCAATATGCTTCTAGTTCACCAAGTTGTACCTATAGCTGTGGTCGTTTTGTTGTTATACCAAAAACACACTTGATATATGATGCTTTTGAAGGTGGGCAATTTCGTAGTGGACGAGACCAAACCCTGTTCAAAAGTGGCAAGAACTTTACTGTTTATTGTGAGGCATTACCATACCGAAATCAGGTTTTTGCTGAATTCCGCTTCTCTGAGCCAGTATCTCATCTACAAATGACATTAATATAACCTATGTTGAATATCTACCTGCTGAATTCTTAATCAAGCGTTGCTTCTCTTAATTTAGCTATAAAATGCAGCACCCACCCAACCTCACTATAAAAGTATTACAAGTGTTACATGGAGATGCCTTGCGAGTCAGATTCTTAGGCGATGACTACAAGTATCATAACCTTCTCATTGATGGTGGATTTACCAAAACTTACAAAGCTACTTTACGAAAAGAGGTACAACAAATCCTTGATGCTAATGAAAGAATCGACTTGTTTGTCGTAACTCACACCGACCAAGATCACATTAGCGGTGTGCTTGCATTTATTAAGGAGTTCGGTGAAATTGATTTAGTGGACAAGTATTGGTTCAATCATTCAAACTTAAATACGATGCTTAGAAATCCCAGCGACAAAATAAGCATCGGTGACGGGATCACGCTCAGAGATTATTTGACCCAAAGCGGACAATTATCTGATTCAGAAATAATTGCTGATGTACGTAGTTGTTCGTTATCGGGCGCAAAACTTACTGTTCTTTCTCCTACCAAGAAACTTCTGCAAGATTATCAACAGTTGTGGCGTAATGAAGAAAAAAAGCGCGATCGCAGTTTGGATAGAATTGCATCTATAAAAGATGATTACAATTTTACGATTGAACAATTAATTCAAAACACGTTTCGAGAAGATGACAAACTTGAAAATGGTGTGAGTATTACATTTCTGTTTCAGATTGGGAAGAAGACAGTTTTGTTCTTAGCTGACAGTCATCCATCTACCATTGTTCAGTCAGTAAAACAACTTGGCTATTCAGCTGAGTCTAAGCTTAAAGTCGATTGGGTGAAATTGTCTCATCATGGTAGTAAGTCAAATACAAATGAAGAACTACTTGCCCTTCTCGATTGTGACTCCTTTATAATCAGCGCAAACGGGAAGAACCGCTATCACTTTCCACATAAAGAAACATTAGCCAGAATTTTGTCACATTCACAGCGAGATTTTTCAAAACATATACGATTCGTTTTCAATTACGATAATGAGGTGATGCGTCGTATTTTTGCTGAAAGTGAATTTTCAAAATTCAATTTTTCATGTCTATATCCAGAAAGGGGAGCCAATGGCTACACAATCCATTTCTAATCACTTTGATACAGTTCATAGTATTACATGTCGCGTTGAAACACCTAATGCGTCAGGAACTGGTATTTTTTTGTCCACGCCAGCTAGTGATGACAAATATTTTGTTACTGCAAAACATTGTTTGCTAGGGAAAGAATTCGATGGTGATTTTCAAAATGAAGATATAACTCTGTTTGTTCCATCAATTGATAGAGACACCTATTCTACCATCACTTTGGATCAGAACAGCCGTATTTGTCTTTCCACTGATTTAGATATAGCAATAATTGTGATGGATAAACACGGGGATCTAGAAATTCCTAACATTCCATTTCTTGATGTTCGTTGGTTCCAGCAGGAATGCTTTTTTCGAGGCTATCCCCAAGCAGGTGAAGGGCAAGTAGGTATTAACATACCCGTCAATTTTGTTGACAGCAACGTTGTCTCAACTTTAACTCCACTGGAAACATATGACTCGGTTTCCCACGATAACTGCGATGGGTTTTCGGGGAGCGGTGTCTTTAGCGTGATTGATAACGCCCCTTATTGCCTAGGGTTATTGTATGAACTTAAAGAACCGTTCCGTCGATTCAATATATACGACCTGTCTCAAATTAACTCAGTGCTGGCTGAGTATGACTTGCCCCAACTACCTGCTACCGAGCTGCCACTACCTACAGAATTAAAGCAAGGTATCCACAAATTAGAACGCAAAAGTGAACTTGTTCTAGAAACAATCAAAGGTAAATTTGATGAACAACTTAGCCTGTCTAGAATTAGCGTCCAACCGCGATTCGATGAAGTCTTTCAATCAAACCGTCTTGTAATCTTAAAGGGTATAGCAGGAGCTGGTAAATCCGCGTTTGCGAAGAATCAAGTCAAAACATTAAAAGAGAAAGGTTACAAAGTCATGGCGTTTAAGGCGGATTGGTTTGCAAAAGAAAGTGTGGAAGAAATTTTTCCAAGAATCAAACACGATTTGCAGGACCTATTATCTACTTTGAGCACGGTACATCAATTGATAATCTTAATTGATAGCCTAGAAAAACTCCTTGAGGTGGATACATACTTTGCCCTTAAAGAATTTCTGCAAATTTGTAAGAAGTTGCCATATGTCAGACTGATCATTACGTGTCGTGACTATGCCTATCAACAGTTGATTTTTGAGCTACATTACGACTTTCCATCTTATAGTTTTGTAGATGTTCCATTGCTTTCTGATGATGAGTTAACAATAGTTCAAGAACATTTTCCGACATTGGAAAGTTTACTTAAAAATGCGCAATTTAGAAAAATCCTCGATTGTCCTTTCTATTTGAACCTCGCTATCCGGAATCGAGACGTTTTTCAGACAGACAAGACAATCACAGAGATGATATTTCGTGAACTGATTTGGCTGCACGTTGTGGAAAAACACTCGCCGGTACGAGCAACTACATTTGAGCGGATTGCTGTTGAACGAGCCACTCAAATGAGTCTATTTGTGCGTTTAAATAATTTAGATTCAACATCAGTACGAGAGTTAGTCCAGGACGGCATTCTAGAAGCCGATGAAAGAATAGGAGATTCTTTTCGTCCTTCACACGACATTTATGAAGATATGGCATTGATCAGGTTTATTGAAAGAGCATTTCAAGAGAAACAGGATGCTGAGGACTTTTTTTCCAAAATTGGTAGAGTGCCCGCTAAACGCAGAGGCTTTCGATTATGGCTAAATGATGCCCTTACCGAACCACAAAAAATTATGGAGTTTCTCCACGATGTTTTTGATTCTCAGATGATTGCAATATTCTGGGTTGATGAAGTTATTATCGCTATCTTGCGTTCGGAGTATTACCAGACATTTTTTGAACATAGTAAGCAACTTCTGCTTGAGAATGAACAGGCTCTTTTGCTTCGATTTATCCATCTTTTACGGACAACGTGCCAGGAACCAGACGAGCAGTTGATTCAAGCTGTTCATGATCAAAATGAGAAGAGCTTGTATGAGTGGATTTATCTAAAGCCGGTTGGCCAAGGGTGGGAGGTTCTTATCGAGTTTATAAATGAGCATTTTGACGACTTACAACTGCATAGACCTTTGATACTGCGTTTACTCACCGAAGATTGGTCAAAGAAAATCCCCAATGATCTCAAACTTCCTAAAGAATCAAAGGCGGTAGGGATGATTCTTCTCGGAATCATCAACGATTCAATAGCACTTTACCGATCTCATGAAGACACCTTGTATTCGGATGCATCAATAAAAAATGGTGTTGAAACGTTGTTCCAACTGTCGAAAGAGTTTGAAAAGGATGTACGCAAACTCATAGAAGATGCCAATGCTACAAAGAAACAATCCGATGAAAAAAATCGTCGTAGAGCTAGTCAGTATGAAGAACATTTGATTCGTAGAATTTCTGGTGAATTAAAAGATGAAGAGGAGGAAGAAGAACAGGAAAGCTACAAGCTTCGAAACTTCAATGAGGCATTGGTCAAATTCGTGCTTTCTGGCCTCAATAATCAAGCTGTTTGTTTATACATGCCTGATTTGGTCTGTATGGTTGCAAGGGATCAATGGCTCACAGATGAGATTGAGACTGAGGTATATCGTTTGCCCCTGGATACTGGGATTGATTTTGGCCTTCATTCAGATAGAGATTACTTTCCCTCTGGAATTTATAAAACACCAATAAGGTTTCTATTGTATTTTCACCCTGCACATGCATTAAAGTTAATCGTGGATGTATTCAATCACTGTACAGAAACATATGCTAATAGCGGCAGAGGACGAGAGAGTAATGTCATCGAAGTAGAAATTTCACATGAGGATGGTTCATATACCATTCAAAAAGGGAATGCGGTATTATGGGGAATCTTTCGAGGAACTATTGAGGCTACTCCTGATTTACTTCAATCAATATTGATGTCTTTAGAGTCTTGGCTCCTTGAATTGTGTCAATCAGATCAAGACTGGGCTAATAAATGGATCGAGATCAGTTATACATACCTTCTGAAAAACAGCACATCAGTAGCAACAACTGCCGTGCTTGCCAGTGTCGCTCAAGCATACCCACATCGTGTCAAAGATCTATGTTTTCCCATTTTGAAAGTTCGAGAGTTTTTTAAGTGGGACATTCGTCGCCTTGTTGGGGAAAGCATGGCATTGGCTACATGGGATATAAACTTATCGTTTGCACAAGAAGAAAGATATAATTCTAATCAATTACCCCATCGTAAGTTCCATTTGGAATATCTTGTACCCAAATTACAAATAGAAGGCTACTTTGAAGAAATTAGTGAGATGATTGACGATCTTGTCGAAAAATGTGGTGAAGAGGACACAGAATGGAAACTAGCCTTAAATCGCATGGATGCCCGCAGATTCGTCATTGACGAGACGATCGAAACTCCAGAAGAAAATCAAATCGCTCTTCGTCCAGTGCTTGATGAGGAACTTCAAGACTTCGTTGAAGAACATGCAAAAGAATCAGAAATACAAAATCGTGCAATGAGTGTTGTTAATTGGTCAAGATCACTTTATGGAGGCAAAACTGAAATAGATCGCTCTTTTAAAAAATGGAAGGAGGTATTCGAGACGCACCAAGAATTAGCAAAGCTTGAAGATCAATTACTGTTTCATGACCCAGCCCCTCTCGCTGCGTCAGGAATTAGATTTTTCAAAGATGATTTATCTTTGGCACAAACGGAATGGTGTATCCAGACTTTAGTGGAGACTATCATGCAACGTGTTGTAGACAATATACATGGTGCACCTTACTCCAGCTTATATATCAAACCTGCCATTGAAACTATTCCCGAGATTTTGAGTTTAGATATAGATGATGAGATTAAACAAGGGGTCAAGGAGGTCATTTTCTTCGCCCTTTTGCACTTGGTGACAAATGAGACTGAATATCCATTTGAAGCCTTTCGGGAATCTATTTGGAAGATTGATTCTGTATACGCTGATGCCTGCGTAGGAGGGTTAATCCAATTCGCTCAGCTACTCAAGCAACGAAAGCGGTTTCCCCCAGAAAGTGAAGAAGCACAAAAAGAACGTGAAAAGCTTTTACACCAAGAAGAAGTCTTAGCCAAACAAGTTGCTACAACTGAAATCAGCATTGATTTATCAGACTTATCCTTGGATTCTCATTCCAGTCATTTCATGAACTTTGCGATTCAAATAATTCCGTTTGACACTGAAAACGACAACTATATAAATTTTCTACGTCAACTTTTTTATCTTCATGTTGAATGGAATAATTATGATCGTCAAAGGCAACGGCGAAGTCATGGGTATCGGCAAAATGAGTTAGATTACAGGGTACAAAACGACTTAAGAAAATACTCGATAGTTGTGATCTAAGCTTTACATAAAGAGAAAAGTGCAGTAAATTAAGCCAATGCAATTACCAATTATACAACCCGCCCCAATTGTAACCGAACATAGTTATGCCTTTGCAGAGCTATTCAATAACCGCTGCCAATTCCAGCATTTCCAGAATTACCTGACCGGCTTAATTGTGCTAGATAACAAAACGATGGCCAATATTACCCGATGTGTGTTGGGGAGTGCGGATAAAACGAACTTGTCCCGCTTTTTTTCAGAAGCAGATTGGGATGTAGAAGCAGTGAATAAGGAACGGGTTGGCTATTTACTGAGCAAAACAAGAAACCAGCGCTACGCTGCGCGAAAGTCAGTTCTACCGATAGACGACACCTTGTTTGAGCATGTAGGTAGTTTGTTCGAGTACATTGACAAACATTACAATCACGGCAATAACAGCTTTCCACTAGCCCACAATCTCGTCACCAGCCACTATGTCAGCGGTGCCGTGCGCTTTCCAGTGGGGTGGCGTTTGTATCGCCGTTATGAAGAATTCACCCAGTGGGAACTGTTTGTTGAGAAGCATGTGCCAGAGGCGACCATACCCAAGCGGAAGAAAGAACGGAATAAGTTTAAGAAAGAGGTCGAACCCACATTATTGGCCGACCCTGAATTCCAGGTTTTAGATGAAGCCTTTCGCACTAAGATTGCCTTAGCGGTAGAGTTAGTAAAAGAAGCCATTGGGCAAGAGTTACCCTTTGCTACAGTCTTGTTTGATTCTTGGTATCTGGCTCCAGAACTGCTGGAAGTATTGGCTGAATATGACAAAAAGTGGATTAGTATTCTCAAAACCAATCGCAATCTTAGCACCAATAACCTCCGTATTCTGGATGAGGCGGGCGAACGCATCGATTTTGAGAAACCTAAAATCAAGGTTGAAGACCTCATTCCACTTATCCCTGCCTCTGCTTTCAAGCCAGTTGAGATTGATGAGAGGACTTACTACTGCTTCAGTAAGAATGTGCATATCCCTTCACTGGGTAAAGTGCGCTTGGTGATTAGCTTTGATAATCCTGACTTGGCGGGCACTTGCGCCGTCTTGGTCACCAATCATTTGAGTTGGAGTGCTAAGAAGATTATCGAAACTTATCTGCTTCGTTGGCCGATTGAAACCTTTTATCAGGATGCCAAACAACAACTAGGTCTCAACCAATATCGCATGCGTAAAGCCAAAGCCATTGAAAAACATTGGTGTCTGGTTTTCCTGGCCTATTCGTTCTTGCACCTTGATTGTTTGCCGCTATCACGACGACACAAGGTTGGTAAGCCCCTTAAAACCATTGGGCAAATCGTTCGGCAACAAACACGGCAGTTAATCGAGAGCCTTCTTTTGCACACTCATCAGTTGCTGGCTCAAGGCATTGATGTGTCCCAAGTTTTTGCTCAATTGTTTGCCAAACAGGCTTACACGATGTCTCCCTGATTTTCAAACGACAACCTTTGAGTTAACATAAAACCAAATCACAACTATCGAGGAAAATACATAGCACAATTCCTCTTATTACAGAACCAACAAGTAGCCAATACTTTATTCGCCGATATTTTAGATTACATCTTTACCTCTCCAAACAGGATAACATATGAATCAGTAGAGTACGTAGCAGATATCCTTGAACAGATTATTATTGAGCAAGACACGTTGCAAACTGAATCTTTTTGGAACCTCTGGCAACTTCTTGAAAGCCGAATCCGACAGTCTGACAATAAACGCTACGTATCATATCTTTTACTCTCCCATAGATGGTGGAATTCTGAAGCCGATAATTGGAAACCTCTTCAAAACAAACTGATTGCCATGCGACGACTGGTTACAGAATTTGGGCAATATGATCTCAAAGCCGTTATGCGACTCTTGTCCGGCATCGGCATGGAAGCCCTTATGCCACATGGCTTGAACTGGTTGGGAACCGTGCTTGAGTCTGTGGAAAACCCCAGAAGCGAGTTAGCCGATTCGGACGTCTTTATATACTCAGAGAAGCTCATTAGGCGAACCTACTACAAATACCTCAGAGAAATCAAGCGAGATCGTCAACTTCAACAAAATATGCTCTTTCTGCTTGATTTATTGGTTGACATCGGCAGTTCGTTGGCATTTATTGTTCGCGAACGTTTGATAACTGTATAAGGGGGTAATGGGCATAATTCTGTAAATTATGATAACGCTCCTTGGGCAGGCATGAATTTACGAAAATATCAGGACATTACCCATTGTTAGTGGTGATAAACACCTTCTGAATTTCAAACAGTACAAACCGTGCGGATTGAGAAAGCTGCAACTTTTTGGAAAATTCTCAATCAGAATCAGCATAGCCTTTTATCTATAGGTGACAATTAAAGAGATTCATGCCAAGCGGTGTTGTTATTACAACGTTCCTGCTTATCTCATTATGCTATATCGTATTTCAGCCAAATGTTGTCAGCTTGGTCTAAGTAATGGCCATCTAACCCTTTTGAAATACAAACAGACTATATATTTTTAACGAAAAATTGACGGCCGTTTGCCCAAAAGTCGCCAAAAATTTGATACACTCTCTTAATAGTTCAACCAACCAGTAGTTTGCCGTTTGTTGACAAGCAAAGTTTACAACCATAAATCAGGAGGGTTTTATAGCTTGGTAGAGCTGTATCCAACAATAAAATATGGGATGTCGTTAAATATCGCATCAGGCATGATTGTGGATAAAAGAAGTAAGTATTGGGGGCTTCATCATGAACCAGTCCAACCAGGGACAACAGAAGACAACAGAAGAAAGACTGTATCGCATCCTCAACACACACTTCAGTGAAGAAGAGCTACGTGTTACTTGTGCAGATTTAAACCTGGACTACGATCAATTGCCTGGTAGCAAGGAGGAAAAGATAAAAGCTCTGGCAGCCCTGATCGCCCAACGAGGACAAGGAATCCCACGACGGAGAAATGTTTCCAGACCAGGACAACCACAGCCGCCCCCAGAGCGGATACAAACTCCCCCAGAACATATACCGACCTCTATCCCCCAGATGGCTTCACCCACATCTATACCATCCTACCCTGCACGCAAATCCAATTACCTGATGTATGGTATTATCTTTGGACTGGGGCTAGGCGCTGCACTGCTCGTCTTTACTTTGGGGTTACTCCCTAGCTTCAACCAGCCTGTCATTTTAGAAATTACCCGCGTAGTAGAAGCCACTCGCCTGGTAG
Source organism: Promineifilaceae bacterium (SeqCode) (assembly GCA_965223555.1). Taxonomy (GTDB): domain Bacteria; phylum Chloroflexota; class Anaerolineae; order Promineifilales; family Promineifilaceae; genus CBDCWU01. The sequence goes on along the minus strand of CBDCWU010000002.1, from coordinate 23,001 downwards.
AAACCACGCGTTTAGTAGAAGTCACAAGATTGGTTGAAATAACAGATAATCAATCTCAACCGGAGAGCGATAGTTTGTCAGAAGCAGAACTTACCTCTCTGCCAGTCTCTCCTGCCCCACCGCCTGAACCAACAACCAGTACAGCCATCTTTACAGATAATTTCCAGAGAGGTTTGGCACCAGAATGGCAGCGTGCTTATGGGTCAATAGACATGTCCAATGGCAAACTCACTGTTGTCTCCCCCTTTGATGGATATTCTTACAATCACTTAGCTATTTTGGAGGGGTACGAATGGCAGGATTATATTCTAACAACAAACCTGGCACCGTTTTATGATGGCTATGCTCCCAATACGGCTCGGGGCGGGATTTTGGTCAGAGAGTTGGCTGGTGGACAGTGGGCGGGTTTCCTCATTTTGTCTGGTAATAGAGGGGTTGCCTTTGCCACCTTTGAGAAAGATGGCAAATATACTATCCGGTCGGGGTCTTTAGTGAAAGGGAATGAGGGAGATTTTTCTTTGCGAAACCGAGAGGCTGAACTGCGTGTCGAGGCTTCAGGCAATGCCTATACCCTGTATATCAACGGCCAATATATTACCTCAGCCACTGTGGATAGTTCCGTCCCTAGTCGTATTGCCTTGTGGGCTCGGAATAGTGAACATGATGAAGATTCAGATGGTTTCAGCCCCCGCTTTGAGGATATACGCATCGAGAGCGTGCCTTAATTGACAGAAGTTTAGGGGTCATGTTCGCTCATGTTGCCCCCAAACTTACCCCAACTACATCCCCAAAGAGTATAGCGAGAAATCGTGGGGATGAGTTATTATGGGCAAAAAAGGGCAACAGGAGCAGAAAAATGACACGACCCATAACACGTGCAGCCCGGAAAGCGGCCTTCATGAAGCAAGCCGAGGAAATGTTTGAGGAATTAGAGGATTGGTATGACCAAAATCAAGGGGCGACATTTGAAGAAATAGAAGGACGGGCTCGCCAAGCCAGACGAAAAATGATGGGCGAGTCGCTAGGGATAATGATAAATGGTCGGGATGTCGGTAAAACGGCAGAAGCGCCCAAGTGCGAAAAATGCAAACAAGCCATGGCGTTCAAGGATTACCGTCCCAAAATAGTGTGTGGATTAGAGGGGGAAACTGAGCTAGAACGCGCCTATTATGTTTGTCAGGTTTGTGAAAAACAAACATTTTTTCCCCCTGGATAGAAGACTGAAACTACGCCCTGACCGCTGGAGTGCAGGAGCAGCGCGGGTAGCGGTCAGGCAGGGATTGCAATCCAAATCGTTCAAACTGGCTGCCGAATCATTTAGCGATGCGACAGGATGCATAATGTTGCGTGATGGCATGAGGAAAGTAACCCAAGAGTGGGGCAAAAAGGTCGATGAGAAACGGGAGAAAGAAGCGGCCGAACAGTTTGATGTGAGCCAGTTGCCAGCAGCGGAGATTGAGATTGTAGACCCGATTGAACAACAAGCCAGTATCTCTACGGATGGCGGCTTTGTCCATGTACGAGGTCAGGGTGGCAAAGAAGTGAAAATGGTAACGATTTCTTCTGTTCGTCCCAAAAAAGAAAGAGAAAAAAGTGCCCATCCTGATGGCCGACGGTATCAACCGTATGAACCGCAAATGATGTTGGAGAGACACAGTTACCAGGTAGGCTGGTGGAAGGCCGACAAGATGGGAGAACATCAATATCTGGAGGGGTTGCGACGGGATATTCCGAACTGTCCTCGGGTGAGTTCACCCAACGATGCTGCCCAGTGGATAGGACGAATTACCAAAGAGAATTTTCCCAACGTCACCCAAATTGTGGACTGGTTTCATGCTTCTGAAAAAATGTGGCATATTGGTAAGGAAACAATTACCAACAAGCAAGAAAGGGCAGAGTGGGTGGCAGGACGGTTGGATGACCTCTGGCTGGGGCGTTTAACAGCCGTCAATTCAGAATTAGAGAAAGTTGATACCTCTCGGGCTATAGACCCAGATGATATTGAGACCTGTATTGGCTATTTTCAGCGTCAGCAAGACAGGATGAAATACCATCAATATCGTATCGCGGGCTATCCTATTGGCAGCGGCGCAGTGGAGAGTGGCATCAACGGTGTCGTTCATCATCGCATGAAACGGCAAGGAAGAGGTTGGCATCCAGACAATGTTAATCCCATGTTGGCTGCTCTCAGCGAGTTACATAGTGGCCGCTTTGAGCGAGCGTGGGCGGCTACTCAATAATTCCCCACGATTTTGCGCTATACTCATCCCCAAACTTGTACTTGACAGACCCCCTAAGTTGGGGCACTATGGAACGTGTACGCCAAATACTTCAACTTATCAGAAACACCCTTCAAGATATTGCCCGATCCCCGCTATTTGTGGTACTCCAGCCAACATAAAGAAGCCAAAGCCAAAATAGAGTTCCACATCGCCCAAAAAGATGGCCCTATCTATCTCAGTGCCGAAGTTGGCTTAGGTAAAACCTCCATTGCCCAACGACTACGGGATGAGTTTGCCGCCCAGTCATCCAAGAAAGTCGTCTTTGCCTTTGCCCCTAACTTGAAAACGGCCAATCAGTTCTTACGCTTCATGGCCGATGAATTCGCCGTCAAGACCGAACGCTCCTATGCCGATACCCTGCGCAACTTTGAACAGTATCTAGTGGCGCAGTATCAAGCTGGCATCTCCCCCATCCTACTGATAGATGAGGCCCAGAACCTTACCTATGACACCTTAAAGACGATTCACCACCTGTTCAACTTCTCCACCCGCAATCAGTTCCTGATTCAAATCGCCCTTTTCGGACAACCAGAATTACACAAACGCATTATCCGCTTCAAATCCTTAAGCAGCCGTATGTACATGGCCAAGTTACACCCTTTTACGGTGAAGCAGACACGGGCCATGATGCAGTTTCGTTGGACGGTCGCTGGCGGGCAAACATTGCCCTTCACAGATGAGGCTGTAGCCGAAATCTATCGCCTCACCAGCGGTATAGCCCGTGATATTTGCAAACTAGCCAACGAAACATTGCTGCGAGCGGCCATTGAGAAGCAACAAGTTGTAGGCAAAGAGACGGTTCTGGCAGCAGCGGCCGATGCCTTTGAAATCGCTTAGCTATGGGCATTTATGACCAACTAACACAACTAGATGAAGTCAACTCAGCTGCACCCCCTCCAGAAGAGTCAATGACGTTAAATCCAGAACCAGAAAAGAAACAACTGCCGCCTAAAAAAACAGCCAAGACGACTAAAAAGAAAAGCAAGAAAGCAAGATTGCAAGAAAGCAAGATTGCAAGCATGAAAGAAAGTAAGAAAGCAAGTAAGAAAGAAATATTGCACGAAAGAAAGCAAGCAAGCTTTCTGGCAGACATCCAGCCCTATTTGGATTTAAGAGCCTCCAATACGGTCTCCTTTCGCTATCCAGATGTCCTCTTGGAATGGCTAGAAGAATCTCTGTACCAGCTAAAAAAAGAACATGGCAAAAAACTGACCAAGAATGCCATTCTAGTGGCAGCCCTGGCCTTTGTCTTATGGGATTTAGAGCATAACGGCCAGGCGAGCTTTCTCTACCAACAATTTATCCAAGAAGGGGATTAAGCCACAATGCCAGATTGCAAGAAAGTAAGAATGCAAGATTGCAAGAAAGAAAACAAGAATGCAAGAAAGCTTGCATCTGTCTCCTTGACAGGGTTGTTTTCTCAGGTGTAGCGTTAGGGTAGTCGTGGTATGAAACAGATACAACATCTCATCCAGAACAGGAAAAGACGTGACAGTCAAACAACGACTATTCGGTATGAGTTCCAGGCCTATGCCCGGCGTTTGGCTGAGGATTTACAAGAGGGGAACAAAGTGACGCTGTATATGAAGTTAGCCAAAGAGGTCGATAGGTCCTTACTGGAGCAAGCCAGGGAGCATGTGTTAGGGTCGGAAAAAGTTCGCAATCGGGGGGCTTTGTTTGTGTTTAAGCTGAAGCAGTTACGAGACCAAAAGCGAGATTCGGTGCTAGATAAGGCTTGATAGTGACCTATCAGGCGTTATCTGCTACTGAAGTAAGGATGACATCACCTGCCCGTGAGCAGGGGCATCTGTGCCTTAATCATGTCCCAGGGGAAGCCCGAATGAAAGAGGTAGCGGAGCGCGCCGCCGGAGAAAAAGAACGGATTGTCTCAATGGATAACAACTGAGCAACGACGCGCCGAAAAGTTCTAAATACTGATGATTCTTGTCTATCACAACTTAGCCAAGAATAGTTAAGTTTACGAATTTGCGTTAGCAAATTTAGTTTAGAATTTGGGCGAGGTGTCGTCAAGCACTTTTTGTGGCTGACGATATTTTTTTAGCCCTCAATCCCCAACTAACCCCCAAACAGAGTGGATACGGCCGATTTTCGGCCGTTTCTCTCGCCGCCCCTGTCTGCCGCGCTTTCCCTTTTGAGGCTGCGCCGCAAACTGCGTGACCACACCCCCACCGCGTCAACTTGTGTGGTTGTGGTCACGTAGACGGGAAGACGCGGTGGGGGCGACGAGGAGCGGAGGGGGGAAGGGGGAAGGGGAGCGGGGGTGCAGGGGAGAGAGGGAGACAGAGAGGGGAGCAAGGGGACGGGGGGCTGACGCAGGTGCTTTTGTGATGAGCCTCTCACCTGTTTTGACAACCGAAAACAACGGCCGTTACCCTCCTACTAAAAAAAGCGATCATCGAAAACAATCACCTTGCATGGATACTGTTCCTGGTTGACAGGGGGGTTTTGGGACAAGGTATACTGATGTCAGTGTGCCCATGTTAGAGATAACTCAAAACAGAACCAAACGAAACAAAATCCACCGCCGAAGTGATCATGGGTCTGTGCAAGCCACAGACCGGGATATGTATCTGTTGCAGTGGATTGGTCAGATGTATGCTGCCAGATTAGACCATGTGCAGGTGTTGGGGGCTTTGAAATCTGAGGATGCCAGCATTCAAGCAACGGGACGCTTGGGGGATTCGGCTGTAAAGAACATTTATCGTCGTTGGCTTCGGGCGGGTTGGATTGAAAAACAGAAGCTGTTGGTGGGTAAACCACAGTGGCTCTGGCTGAGTCGGCGGGGCTTGCGGCAAGTGGGGCTACAGTATGCCTATCGTTCACCTAGCTTAGCTAGATTACAGCATATTCATCAGGTCAATGAAGTGCGCTTGTATATCGAGCAAAAGCTGGGAGATAAAGCCCAGTGGGTGAGTGAGCGGGACATCAACCAGGCCCGTAAAACAGCCCACAAAAAACATCTGGTCGATGGCGAGGTTCTCTTTGATGGTACTCGTATTGCCATCGAAGTAGAGCTGAATCGCAAGTCACAAAAGCGATTGGCCTCCATTTTAGCAGAGCTAAGGCGGGATTATGAAGCGGTCTGGTATTTTGCAGACGCATCTTGTTGGCAGACGGTACAAAGGGCAATGAGCCAAATCGGCCGTTATCAAGATACCTTTGTCCTTTATCATCTGGCCGATGTACGCCAGGGTGAGTAACCAGCCCGTCATTGACAATACCCGACCAGGATACTGGGAATGGCTGTTCTTGCAGGGGGTATTTTACACCTTATTGTTTGTTCTAGTTGGGCCAGTGACAGTAATAATCTCTGTCTATCTCAACGGCCGTCAACTTAATCGGCAAACAAGAATTGGATGGGGGATAGCGGCCTTTCTTTGGCTGTTGGCACTCCCTATCCTGCTGCCATCAGTTTGGCTGTTGTGGCTTTATACCATACCAACAGCACCGCTCATGTGCTTACTGCTTCAGGGATTTAACGACATCCTTCACTTCCTCAAACCCCAAACACTCCAAGAGTATCTGGCGGCGGCGGAGCAAGCCGCAAAAGCAGAAGATAGGCGGTTGTCAGAACAGGCTGGGGCTTTGCCACTACCTAAGGTTGTGGTTGGTCAGCTCTGTTTAGGAGCCGTGATACGAGGAGATTCTTTTGCCAGCCAAAGAGGCTTTCAGCAGCGCGATGGGTATCTTTGCCTGGATGAAGCCATCTTAGACCAACATCTCTTTTTGTTGGGCACGACTGGAGCAGGTAAGAGTGAGACCATCAAGCGCTTGGTCTATGAGATTCTGACCACCACTGACAGACACATCTACTTTGTTGATGGCAAAGGAGATGAGGGTTTGGCTCAAGATATTCGTTCCCTCGCCCATCAATTTGGGCGAGGCATAGCACCTGTTTTCAAATTAGGTTTTGACAGTTATGGAGCTGTCTATGATGGCTTTCGGGGGTCAGCCTCAGATATTTACAATCGCTTGTGTGCCCTCATTGGTATTCATGAAGCGGAGGGGGATGCCCGATATTATGCCGACGGCAACCGAGATTTGTTGCAGCTTATCTGTTATGCCCAGGTTGGCCCACCCCGTAACTTTGAAGCGGTTAGAAACAGATTACGCAAGACGTGGCTCCTAGATGCCTATCAAGACAAACCCTTGGAATTAACCATGATTGAAGATTTGAGCCACAAGGAGATTGAGGGCTTGGCACGGAGAATACGGCCGTTGGCGAGAGAGTTCACGGCTTGTGTCGGCGATGAAGGTTTTGCTTTGGAGGAAACCCAATGTGCCATCTTTTCCCTACGGGTGCAAAGTGTGGGCGATACTTCCAAACGCTTCTTAGATTTTCTGGTGGAAGATTTGAAAGACTTTATCGGCAAACGGCAGCAGCATCCGGCCGTGCTTATCATTGATGAGTTCGGTCAATTCAGCAACAAGAATATTACGGCCTTGTTGTCTTTGGCGCGTAGTTCCCAATTGGGCGTTATTCTAGCCACTCAGGATGTAGCCAGTCTCAAGGATGAAACAACCAAGAAATTGGTATTAGCCAATACCCGCACCAAGTTACTGATGGCCACAGATTTCCCCGAAGATGTGGCCACATTGGCGGGGACCTTTTACCAAATCGAGGCGAGCATCCAGCAGCAGGATGGGGGTATGACGGGCTTGGGCAGTGCCCGCATACAACATGCTTTCAAGGTAGATATGAATGAAGTAGCCCAGTTGCAACCAGGGGAAGCGTTCCTGATTCGGCAGCGACATGCGACTAAGCTTAAGATGAAGGCGGTAGGGGCGGTCGTGCCTATAGCGGCTCAAGCAGCAGAACAACGCTGGCGACAGCCGGAACACCAGCCTAAAAGCCCACCAAAGCTATCAGGTTTGATGAAGTAAGCTTTCATAAACTAATCCTCCAACCGTTACTAAATACAATTCAAACACGATCACCCCTAGCTTCAACCGTTACTAAACTAACAAAAAAGCGTTACTAAACTAACAAAAAAGCGTTACTAAACCAGCCAAAGCGTTTCAAATCTAAAGCAAAGATAATTTGTAACGTTTGTAACTCTTGCACCCTTCCTTTCTCTTCTGCTACGATGGGCACATAAATTTTTAACATAAACTTACTTTTTTTTCTGATTTTGCAACCTCTTTTACAGTCTCCGTAGACGGGACTTATTAACAATTATACTTTTTATTTAGCCGTAATTAGTTTTATTCTTGAAAGGTGGTGAACAAGTATGAACATACCTCTTGAACCTCTTACCTCTCGCTCAACGAAAGTCAAAAATATCTTAAATGACAGTCTGGCACTTGAACGTAAACGACGACATCTGACTATTGAAACAAGTCAATTAATCAAGCAAGTCGAGGATCTGAAACCCGGTATTGACCGCGACCTTATCCAAGCGTGGCTCACGGAACTCATGGAAGATTTGAGATAGCCCCTCCAACAAGCTGATTCTCTCTACACCTTTGGTGAATGGAGCAGCAACATAAAAGCGTATTAAATTTTGAAAGAAAGAAGGTGATTATCATTTCACAATCTGAAAACCTTAAACGCAGAATTGAAGCCATTCAAAGACTTCACGAGGCTCGCGACCGAGTGCGGCAACATGCTACCAAGCACAAACAGTCGGTTCGAGCGAACCGCAAACGAACAAAACCCCCTCTCGTTCAGAGCGAGAGCACATCAAACACGGACGCCCAGTCCACTACCACATTCCTCAGCACATGGGACACCATGTATCGCCGAAGAATGAGTAGGAACCAGGGAACTGCACTGTTCTCTTTGCCTGAAAGTCTGCTCGATACCCTAATGGGATCATTCGAGTTGCTTATCAGCAAGCTGGTTAATAAACTGCTACCTTAAGCAGATATTATTCACAACATACCAGGTAGAATGGCAGGGATCAACCCCTCCTTCTCCTGGATGTCTGTGGACATTCTAGAAAAGAAAATCACGAATTCACGCAATTTTCATTGACTTTTTCAGAGTCTATGGAATCCTAAAGTTTTTAGCAAACGCGACTGTCATAAATATCGCCACCGCTAATTAATATTTTTCGATAGCCCCTTCAGTAAAAACAATCAAAGAGATGGGTTTAATACGATTCCCCCACCTGGGTTCCACTTTGGCATGTTTTTATTTATCGAGTAAGAGGGTTCTTAGCCCGTTACTTCAGGAGAAAGATTTCACCCTTTATTGGAATTGTTACGAAGAACAAAAAGCGTATAAGGTAAATGGCCAAAATTGTCTATCACTTCTTTTGGCAATAATGGCCAATTGTTTAGGTACTATAACCTAAAGGAGTAAATATCATGTATTGTAATCACTGTTCCCGTCAATGGGATCCAGAATTTACGTATTGTCAAGCGTGTGGTTCGACATTAAGTCCAAATCCGCAAATTGCATCATCGGCAGGCTCTATTGTTGATGATGACATGTTTGTCATAGATATGCCTGTAGAAGATGTTGACTGGGAAGAACCTGTGAACAGAACCATTGTTCCTAGCCCAAGCCAATCATTAGTTTACCCTCAAACCAGCCCAAACCAGCCCATTCGTTATACACAGGTGAACAATCATTATTATTGGCCAGGCTCGAATTCGTCGTTAAATGATGTTGAAAAATTTGCGGCTGGAGTAGTTGTTGGCATGATTGGTCTAACTCTCATGGTCATCCTTATGCGCTGGTTAATAATCATGTCGCTTTCCTAATTTGTGCAGGGAAATATCGGAGTTGACAACTATGAATCATATCTCAATCCATGATCAATGTATTGGTACTGAACTCAGGTCGGAAAGAAGTAATCTTTGCCAGACCACCCTCACCGCTATCATCACGATTGGCTCACTTCTAAGAGCCTGTTGTAAGGAGTAAACAATGACCTACCAAAAAAAGATTTGCCCCCATTGTGGATTCACAGAAAACGAATACATTGCCCATTTTTGTGGCAACTGCCAAGCTAAGTTTCAATACCAACAGACTCAGACATATATGACCCGCCCCCATCAACAGCAGTCCATGCTGAGCCCACATTCCAGAAATGTGTCTCAAGGGGCCTTTAACGCCATGCAAAGCGTCGCCAACGATTTGGAGTTCTTTCGCCAGCAACTTTTCCAGGCTAAAGATCAACTAAAACAAGGCGGTATTTGGTGGCGATTCTGGGGTAGAGGCGCTTATGGGCGTGAGCTAAGCAAGCGAATAGATGAGATGTTCGCTCAGATTGAGGTGCTCTGGCAAAAAGTCTACCTACGTTATCATCAACAACAGGCTGTTCATTTGCTTAAACGCCAACAGCAACAATATGACCAAAATTACCAGTATGCAGACTTTCTATTCGAACAGCAATTGCTGGATGAAGCAGAAATGCGCTCCTTCAGGAGACATGCCAGTGTTATCGACCTTATCATTCGTCTTTACATTGAAGAAGGGCGTTTAGATCGGTACGACGAAGAAGTCCGAGATGAAATATTACTCAGGTACAATCGCATCGCCGAGCATTTGTCCTTTGGGCTCACCGATGACGATGCTGATGATTCGAATAGCTTAGACTATTTAGAGGAGGATTACCAATGACTTTTTATTCCCTCATTGCCGGAAAAAAGGGAGGAGGTACTCTTATTGGCAAAGACCTAAAAAATGGTTGCCCTTTCAACCTTAAAGAAAGTCACCGCGCCACTTATATTATTGGGGCACCAGGCACGGGCAAAACCCATCTCATGCGTCACTGTATACTCAAAGATATTGCCCGCAACGACAAAGCCATTGTCGTCTTAGACCCACATACAGACTTGGTCAGAGATATTTCCTTGCAGTGTCCACCAGAACAGGCGTATCGGGTTGTTGCCTTCAACCCCTATAAACAGTTTGGCCAAGACAAGATAGTACTAGGCTTTAACCCTTTTCAGGTGAAAGACTTGACGGCTGAGTATGAAGAGAAGGTGCAGGCAATTCTAGACGTCTTTGCCCATTCCTGGTATGGCGATTATCGTCGGGCACCGCTGATGCAAAATACCCTGGAAACGCTAGTCAGGACATTAATAACTGCTTATCCATCCCGCCAAACTAGCTTTTTGCATATGCTGCTGTTGACGGAATTATCTGAATTAGGAGATTACTGGCGGCACAAGTTATCCTCCTATGTGGCTCACAATGCCGCCCTATCACAAAACTGGCGTGAGTGGGCTTATGACAAAAGAAGAATGCAGTTGAAGGCAGATATTGTATCGAGCCGCCAGAAGGTCAAACACGTTTTATCTAGTGACATTTTGTCAGCCATCCTCTGTCAACCAACGTCAGCTCCTTGCTTCGATTTTACCGATTTCATTGCCAAAAAGGGAGTTCTACTAGTGGGACTTCGTGGTCTGGACAAAGAAGGCATGCGGCTCATCGGTTCTTTCATCTTGACCCAATTATTGGCAACAGTGAAGCTAACGGCAGAAAATAAAAGATTGCCCTGTCACATTTATGCTGATGAATTCCACAACTTCAGCCCCGAATCCTTTGTCGAAATCATTGACCAGGCACGCAAATTCAATCTGTTTTGCACGGTGGCTCATCAGCGGCTCAATCAGCTAAATGACAAGACTGTTTCGGCCGTTTCCCATTGCGACAACAAGGTAGTCTTTAGAGTTCATCCTGATGATGCTCAGAAATTGTGTAAGCATTTCACGGCTTTCAAGAGGCACTTATCACCCCAGGTTTTGAGTAAGCTCAAAGATTGGGAGGCTGTCATTCAATACAAGGACGGTCGGGATATACGGCAAGTGGGTATCAAGACATTGGCCAGTAAGTATCCAGAAAACAGAGAGGTAGCTGCTCAAATTCGGCAACAGTCCTTGAAACAAGGGCGAACTCTGGCAGAGATAGCGCACTATAAGGCTGAGGTTGACCAGGCAGCAATCAGGAAAGATAAGGGGAAATCAGCACCGTCTACCCCCCCAGAATCTGATTTTAAGAAGGAAGGGAAACGAGGTCCATCAATTCCGCCCGAACCAGATGACTCGGATTTTCGTCAGCGGGGAAAAAGGCCACCCTCAGTGCCCCCAGCCGCCGATGATTCGGATTCTTCTGACAAAGAGAAAGGGTCTTCTGAGGAGGACTAAATGAAAAATGAGAAAGAAAAGTCTGGTTTTAGCTTAAAACCGAGAGATATAGCTATATTTGAAACAATTCACACTTGTCGTGCTCTGACCTCAACCCAAATTGCTGCTAAATTCTACCTAAGGGATAATGGTGAACCACGCAATGACGTACATACCAGTATGGATGCAAGTCCCAGATGCCGGAAGAGGCTTTTAAAGTTTCATGACAAGAATTTCTTAAAGCGTGATGAATCACCGAGAATAAATAAAGCAGGCGTGAGACCCTATCTCTATTCTCTGGACGAGAAGGGTGCCACTGAATTAGCACAGTTAGCTGGTGTCCCACTAAGTAAGTTTGGCTGGCGGCCAAGAGACAACCAACTCAGTGCAAGTCGCACCCTTCCTCACCTGATGGCTTTGAACGATGTCAGAATTTCGATTGAGGTTGATGCGCAACAGCGTAATATACAAATTCTTGCCTGGGAAACAGAGCAAGAGCTAGCAGCTCGCTCTATGAAAGTACTCCTAGAGGAAGATGGTATTGTGGAAGAGCGGCAATTTATACCGGATGGTTACTTCTGTTTGTATGAAGATGCTGGATATTCTTCTGCGTATTTCCTGGAAATCGATAGGGATACAGAACATGCCCCCATCGGGAGTAAGAGTATCCGCTCCAACTATTTTACAACGAAGATTAAGCAATATCTCAGCTATTTCGCTCTAGATAAGCCCATGAGGGATTTTGGTTATCAGGCCATTCGTGTACTGACAGTCACAACAGACCAGAAACGATTAGAAAAACTACTCAAGGCTACAGAAAGTGTGGGAGGAGGTAAACACTTTTGGTTTACCACTTTTGCCGATATTGTGCCCATTAAATCGGCTTTGACGAAGCCCATCTGGTGGCAGGCCGGTGACCGTACAAAGCGTTCGCTCATTTGGTGAGGTTACTACCAGAAAGTATCCAAGAATCTGATTTTTACGGCAGTAAAAGGCCAATTCACCTTTTTGAAAACAATAAAATCATTATCTCAACCGTCCTTGCGGCGGTTTTTTTATGCTTGCCAGCCATTAAGGCCCGGCAGCATCCTTATAAAGAAATAGACACATTGTTTCAGCAGTACTTAATTCTAATTTGAGAAAGGGGGTGAATGTTATGTCTTCAGAACAAAGGATTAGCCACAAGACGTTTGTGCGCGACCTGGCAGATGGCCGAACGGAAGTTGTCTACTATGGAACAGCTATTGTTCAATTTGATGACCGAGAAATCTTGCTTAATACGGGTGATTGGTGGACAAGGTCTACTAAAAGTCGTATGAATCTTGTAAGTCGCCACTTCAATTTGGACTTTCAAGTCATCTCTAAAAGCGGCATCTGGTATGTGATATTTCAAAGAATATCCCATCAGTTTGCTGTAACCAAAATCCGACTCGACCGGAAAACGGGCGCAGTCACACCCTACAGCTACTGATGATGTGTTAATGACACATCCTTCTTAGCCCCTAGATAGCAACTGAAGACTATTTTATGCCCAGCTGCATCATTTAGTCATTCAAGTCGCTTCTCAGGGGCTGGTAGGGTTTCGCAACCACCTCTAAAGTCGCCAATCTTCTCTTTAACCATATAATGGCCCTGCCCATATAGAAATTACCCTCTGTCTTGTTCGCCAGCATCGAAGGCTGGAATTTATGCCCCTCTCTGAGCTTCCAGAATGTGTCTGAATCCATTTTTTCTACTTTCCCAATACTAACAACATCTCACCCCTCACCATGCTTCTCCAGAGCTTGTAGAGCCTCACCTCACTGACTATCTTCTGCCAATGTTATAATGCTGGGGGAGCCAAAGCCCAACAAGTAGCAAATTATATATCTATTTGAAGGTGGCTGAACAACCAAGCTTGCTCTTGGCTGTTGCCTGCCTACCGGAAGAAAAGGAGAAGGCAATGAATGAATAAAGAAAAGGATGGCGCTATCACCTTGTTGACTGTTTCTTTGTCTGACATACAGATGATGGCTCAAGCCAGATTAGGCCGAGATTTGAATATGGCTGAGATTCAGACGCTGATCGGCCGTTTACAAGACATTCTCATGGCGCGTGCTAGTTGGCCAATGTTGTTGCGCCAATGTATTGAGGAAATGGGCATGAAAGCCAAATATGAGCAGTGGCTCAGGCAGGTGGGTGAAGAGGTTTGGGCCATGGCCGCCTGTGGTGTAGAGGACTTGCCCGATTTTGACTATTACTCGCTGTTTGTGGTGGGGTCAACGCCAGGACAGGCTGCTGGGGCAGTTCTGCTAAGTGTTGGCTTCAGCCGTTTTGAATAAAGGAGAGTGCAATCATGAAACCGTTGTTTCCCTTGGGCCAGACGGTGGCTACCCCTGGTGCTTTAGAGGCACTGGAGGAAGCTGGTCAAAGTGCCCTGGAGTTTTTGCAAAGGCATCAAGCAGGAGATTGGGGTATCGTACCTGAGGAGGATAAGGCTGAGAATGATTACTCAGTGAGCCGACATCTGCGTATCCTCTCGGCTTATGAACTCAATGATGGTGTTAAGATTTGGCTGATAACTGAGGCGGATAGAAGTGTAACGACTGTCCTGCTGCCATCAGAATATTAGCCGTTTTGCTTAGGGTTAGTTAGTCAGATGATTTACACGATGACGACTGGCCCTAATAGATTTTGGACAAGTTCTATTTCCTGTGCACCTGCTTCGGTGAGGAAGTATTGCAGCTTCCCACTCCTATCGATTGATTCTTCAACCAGCCCTAGTCGTAACAACATTGCCAGCACAAATTTACTCTCAGGTTCTTCTACCATAAGCCTAGCTTATCATGTCAAGCCATCGTTTGTCATGGGTTATTTCGTATTTTTTACGGGCGTAAAGAGTGTCTGTGTTTTGGATGATCGCCATACGTCGGAATTTGTGATCGCTATGCGTCGTAATTTGTGATCGCTATGCGTCGGAGTTTGTAATCGCCGTGTGTCTGAATATGCATTTTTTTGTTGCCTATTGAGAATAAACATCTTAGGTACGATTGTTGAGCGCAGGCTCAAGGCCACCAAGGGACGACTTCCACCCGCCCCTTCTGGCTTGCCTTCAGCCTGCTTATTAGGGGGTGATGACTTTATTAGTAACATGACCCATCTGAAAACATCGTGCGCAAACTGCACGCACCATGTTTCCAGATTCCGTTCTGGTCGGTTAAGGCTTCTATGGGCGACAACGGCCGTTTACTTTTTGGGGCAAAATGTCAGTAGAGAGGGGAAGCCTACACTGCCATTCATATTCATCATTACAGTTTAGGGTATCGGGCAGGTGCTCTTTGATACGCCCTGTTCCATTGATATGTAATGTCTTTTTCTCTCTCATGCAAATGTTGGGCGGCTGCCTGTATTTTCGACAAGGCTTCTTCACGGTTGATGTAACCCGTTTTGGCTATACCTGCAATTCTATACAGACTTCGCCAAAAGGGATTGTTGGGCTTACGGATATTGGTGCTGATGGGCAAGTCCTCAATAGCTTGCAGTTCCTTTGCCAAAGCAGCCTGAAACCACCGTGTCTCACGCATATTTTTATCTACGGTCATTTTGTGCTTCCCCTTTTTAGCAGCGCAGGCTCCCCTCACCTCAGCATACGCTCTTCATTGTGATATTGAAAATATGATTTTCTTTTTGCTGTTTTACCCAATTGACATGAGGTGATGCTTCCGGTGTAATTTAGGTCTGCACCTTGAATTTACAACCAAAGGAGGTATGGATTATTTGATTTGAACCATTCTGTAGCAGTGGGGAAGAAGAGCCAATCTCAACTGAATGAATCACAATCGTATATGAATGCAAGAAGCCGAACAGAGGTCGCAACTCCGTTCGGCTTCACATTTTCCGGGCAGTGGAGGCCCGTAAAAATGTTAGTCGATAATTCTAACGCAAATTATCTTGCCTGCACCTTTCCCAAAGATTGGGGCAATGAGGAATTAGCGGCCAGAGCTGGAGCTTTGGTCAACGAAGCCCTATCGGGATGGGCGGAGAGCATCAGACGTGTCCATTGGCAGGATATGAAGCAGACAGCTATGCTGGTTTTTCTGGAACATCGAGAAAAAGCAACTGCTTATGCCTATACGGCTGCCCAAACAGCCTTGAAGAATTACAAGTGGGTGCATATTCGGGGTTTGAATGGTGGTTGGAAGTCATTGGCTTGCCGAGACTTTGAACTGTTGGACACGCCATTAGAGATAGAGGGGGATAGGTTCGACAGCCCTAGCGATAACGTGTTTTGGCGTTGTCTATCTTGCAGGGAATGGGAGTTGGTTCCTCGACCTGTAGAGTGGAAGGTGATGAGACAGGTAGACAGTGTCTATCCTCTATCTACTGAGGCGGTGTGTCGAGAAATTCTTATCATATTAGCCGGTATGTCCACCACCAACTGGTATCCCGAGCAGATTTACCGGGCAGCAAATATCATGGCCATGTTGATGACAGGCTATACCTGGGAAGATGTAGAAACTCAGGTCGATATGGATTACAGTCAGGTCTGGGATATTTGGTGGCACTATCGTAGAACACGACTTACTCCTTATCTGACCTTGACCCCGATGCACCAGGAGCTGATTAAACTGTGTGGCTGTATGCGCCTCTGTTATTTTGAGGAATTGACACCCTATTGGCTCAACCAGGCCATACGAAAAATGGTAGTACTGCCCAATGGCATTTACACCATCACGTATAAACGGCGCAGTCGTAAACGAGGCCAAACAGCGGGTCAGTTGGAAGGGTCACTGCAGAAGGGGTTTCGTGTCAACGGCCGTCCCGTCGTCAGAGCTGTTAGCTTAGGCAAGGTGGGTGACATCACGAAGGAAAGGTTATTGGCTTCCGCCCAGAAGTTAGAGCACAAGGTGAAGCATTTACTGTGTAGCCTACAAGCCTAAAGTCGGGGTGCAAATTGATACAAGCAGGCTGGGACAAAAAGTGTAAGTATGAACTGTTACTTTCTATGCTCTCAGCCTGTTTTGCTTTTGGGATTCAGGCCTAGCAGCAGAATCGGTTATAATCTCGGGGAACATTAACTAGCGGAGGCAAACACGATTCGAGAGTGTGTGACAGATCACTCTCTGCTGCCATATGCCTAGCAGTGATTTGGATGAGGGCAGTGATGACCAGCCCCGGCTGGATGAACTGATTCCTCTCAGTCAAGCTGCTACACTCAGTGGGCTATCCCAAGGCCATCTCTCTTTATTAATCCGACAAAAGGAGTTGTGGGGGGTGAAGATCGGTCGTAATTGGGTAACAACGGAGAAGGCAGTCAGAGCATATTTAGCCCGCAACCGCAGGCCAGGTCCCAAGCCAAAATAGGCGATTCTGGCTCAATCCTTAAAATTTTTGGCAATTATATGAGATAGCGAATATAATACCCTGACTTCTTGTAATGGCTGTACTGATGTGCATGATGCACCGAAGGAGTTTTAACGATGAAAAGCGGTGGCTCAGGAACATAGAAGTTAGTAAAGACGGTGGGTACTGCAGGCCCGCCGTTTTTGTTACCAGTCCCATTTGAGAATGTACTGTTCGTGAAGACGGGGTTTGTCCGTTGCCCACTGAATGAGCCAACGGCCGTCGGCCAACTGTTTGGGCGTTTGGTCATATCTGCGCTGTGACCGCTGTTCCACAACCCAAGCATGAATAGGGGGGCGTTGTCGGGGGAAGATGACTTGGATATCGAGATGCCTCGTTTTGTGACTAATTTCCGTCCCCCACTGCTCCATTGAACGCACAAACCCATTAAGAATACCCCACTTGATATGGAATTCGTCGCTGTCACCTTTGCGTTTGACATCGTGTAAGGCGATGAGGATGAAGGTTTTCTGGTCAGGGCGATAATAATCTACCGCCTTTCCCGGTGAGCATTGGTAATCGATGAGGATGTCACCATCACCCCAGGCCTGGTCTTGATAGGCGATGATGTTGTTTTGACGATACTTTACTTTCTGGCGTTTGCGGAATTCGGCCGCCTGGCCTTGGGTGTCCAACAGTTCCAGTTGAGTCTCGTATTCTAATACTTCATACATGCCTTCATCGGCTAAACCACGTCCCATTTTATGCACGACTTTCCACACTTCGATGAGGGCTTCGAGGATGGGCTGATTCAGCAAGGCTAAAGCCAGTTGTAATAACCAGCTATTCTTTTGTCTACCATGTCCATCTGACATACAGATTTACTATAGCAGACTGGGATCTGGGTCAGCAATGATGATTGATGTTGCCTAGCTCATCCCTTCCATAGCTTCTGTCACCCAGGCATAGGTTTTGCCATTCTTGAAGCCATAAACATGGCGACAAATACGGTTCTTGCTCAACCCATTTTGATAAAGTTGCTGCATGTAGGCTTGTTCATTGGCCGTTGGCGGTCGGTCATGGTTAAAAGGAAGGGAAGGTGTCAGAACCGGTTCTGGTTCTAGTGAGAGGGCCGGTTCTAGGGGGCTAGAACTGGTTTGAACCGGTTCTGGCGGTTCTGCTGGTTCTGCCAATTCAGGGATGAGTAGCCAATCTTGACCCGTGATAGGTGTCACTGGATGTTGGGTCAGGTAAGTATCCAGCTCCCTATCGCTGGGGTTGGCTGCCGTGCCCCGTTCTAAATGGTTGCCCAACATGGCCAAGAACTGTCCTTCAGCCAAGGCTTCGGCTCCATTTGTATCCAAGACAGCTCGGGAGATATTGGCTTTGGCCACACGAAAAGTGATTCGGGCATTGCACTGTTCCCGCCAATTCAGACCGGGGCCTAAGATGCGGTAGGTGGGGTCGGTCAGGGCCCCAATGCTGCCCATAGATAACTTTCGGGCACGACTGGCATAGGTAGCCAGCAAGCCCCAGAACTGCCGCTGTTCGCGGGGAGACATGAGCATAGCCAGGGATAACACTTCATCCACTACAATAAGGATAGGCGGGCCATCTTGTAGATGGTCGGGCAATCTGCCCCATTCAGAGACACGCGCCTGACGTAGAATACGTTCGCGCCGTTCCATCTCTTGCAGCACAGATTGCAGAAAGGTCATATAAGTATAAGCATTGCCGTAGATGATAAAGGCATTAGGATGGTCATAAAAGGGGCTGAAATCTGCGGCCGATTCATTTAAGAGAACAACAGCCGCTCCTTGGGTCAGAGCTTGGGCCACCATTGGCCTTAAAGCACGGCGGGTCTTGCCTGCTCCACTAGAACCAGAAAGAAGAATGTGAGGGGTATGAGCCAGGTCAATACGGATGATACCTTGTTGCCCCATGCCCAAGACCAGGCCATTTCCCGTGTGAGACTGGAGTGTGGGCCAGGTAATGGTCGAGGCTGAGGGTATCTGTCGACTGGGCAGAGAAAAGCTCTCCAGCGGCAGCGTAGGCTCTTCTGCAGGGGTGTAAAGTGGAGGAGCAGGGAACTGAATAGATTCAGAACTGGCATAGGGTCCCAGGCGGCGTTCCCGATTGATTTGCTCTGGTGTTCTCTCTGGATGACCCGGCGCATGACGCACTTGCTCGATGAGGGTTCGTAAAACACCACCCGTGATAAGGGTCTGTATCTCATGCGGCGTCAGGTCAGGCATCGTGACCTGACCTTGATCATCAATGGTAAGGCTGGCCTGATGCATCCGTAGGGGGTCGGTAAGGGTGGTACGGCCGTTTTGGGAGGAGAGCAGTAGAAGATTGCCATGTTGTCCATACCGAACCAGACCCAACCGATTGACCAATATGGGGATGATTTTCCAAAAGAAGAGGATGAGGAGGGCGGCGGCAGCGATGCTGACTAGTCCCAATATGACGGTGGTGGCCATCGTAGTTATCTGTTCACGGCGAGCAGCAGCTAAGGCTTGCTCCAGTTCGGCCGCTTGCCGAGTGGCTTGGATAGTATCGAGCGTGGCCACAGCAGCGGCAGTGCTGGTAGCGGCTCTGGCTTGTTGGGCTTGCCTGGTGGCTGTAGCTACAGCCCGTTCGGTAGCAGCAACGGCCGTTGCCTGAGCCTGTTGGGTTGCGGCCATAAAGGTTTCTTGTGCTTGCACGGTGGCACTGTCAGCGGTCAAAGCAAAATTGAGCGCATCGTAAGTTTGTTGAGCTTGAGCCGTAGCAGTATTGGCCTGGGCTGTAAGTTGAATCTCGAAAGCTACCGCTTGTTGAGTCAGATTACGTGCATCTAAAGTGGCAGCCGCATCCCGCAAATATTGGTCAGCTTGAGCCGTAGCGATGAGGGCCGGGTCAGCAGTAGCTTCACCACTGACGAAGCCAGCAGCTGAGGGGGCAGCCGCACAGGCTACAAGTAGGAATGCCAAACCAGAGATGAGGACAAAGCTTGTCCAATGTCGAAGAAGAGAAGGTGGATTGTATAGAATCATGTGACTACCCTCCCGTCTTACCATTGAGCTGGCTTTTCAAACGAGACACCGTGCTTTCACTCGTTTGATGACGGCTTGCAATCTCGGTTTGGGTCATGCTGTCACCGGCCAACAGCTTGCCGATGTCTTGCACCAGGGGATTGAAGGCTTGCAGGATACGTTCACTTTCTTGCAGATTGGCGATTTGGCTTTCTAGTTGTTGGTTGGCATTTGCCAATTCGCTATTTTGCTTTTCAAGTAGGTCAAGCCGTCTTGTTAAGGGTTGTAGGTTAGCTTCAAGTTCTTGAACCTGTTTTTCATGAACAGCATTGGCCTTGCTCACAGCTTCCAGTTGCTCGCTCATGTTTTGCAGCTCTTGTTGGCGTTTTTCCGCCTTACTTTGCGATGCTTGCAACTGTTGCCGCAGTTGAGCCAGGCTGCCCGTTTTGCGGGTATGGAGCATCATCTCCAAACCGCTGCCGATGTACATAATAGCCGCTATGGCATAGGAGAGCAGTCCAGCCAGACGAATAGTGCTGTTATGGTCGAATTCAATGATGGCGATGGCCCCGGAGGCCAGGTAGATGCCCGTTAGGATGGTAGCTACAATAAACCCAGTTAGGGCTTCTTTATCCCCTTCACGCCAAGTGGCGAAGAAGTCTAAAGCGGTATGGGCCACTTTGACCCCTGTGGCTTCTAAAGCGATGGCCAAAGCAACGGCTACAGTGATGGCTCCAGTTTGGCCGATTAGGGGCACGAGCGCACCATGGCTGGCAAAGGCGAACATCAAGGCTGGGGGCAAAGCTGCACAGATGAGGCCAAGGGTGCCGGAAACGCTCATGAAGGTGTGTCGGGCTTCTTGCATGTAGCGTTCCACAGTCATGGAGAATGACTTAGATTCATGCTTGTCTATCATCGGAATCTCTCCTGGGCAGCCTTTTGCTGGTAACAAAAAACCGCCCACTATGAGCCGGTAGGCGGTTCTGAATGCCGATGATACAATACGACACTGAGCCTCAGCCGCTAACCCGGCTAGGTTTTTAGCCGTTGTCGTGGGGCTACACGACAACGGCAACTAACTTGTTTAATATTACTTTCTTTATTTGATTTCTTAATCCTCTATAATTTTAATATGCCAGATCAAACAAATGATCAAGACAAACATCAACTTATATCATTAGCTGACGCTTCTAGGATTTATGGATTTGCCTCCGACTATCTCCGCCACCTTGTTTTACGAAAACGCCTTAAGGCTCAAAAGATAGGTGGTATATGGTTAACCACTCGTGCCAATGTCGAAGAATATATAGAAAGTCGCCAGAAACGTGGTGTTTATCGTGACGACATTACTCTTGATAAAGATTGACAAATAGACCGCTATCGGTCTATAATAGAGTATAATCAAATAGTTCTATAAACGCAACATGGGCTAGGTGCTGCAACACCTAACCCATGTCTAGCCCAAAACCTGATGAAGCAGGTCATAGGCTGCAACCATTTTACCAATGGCTACCTTCAGAGGGTAGTACAATAAATTGGTATATCAGCATCAAGCCGCTTCTCAGACCTGAGAGGTGGCTTTTTTTGCTTTAATCAGAATCTACTTGAAACCGGTAGCCCGCATAGTGGACTACAATTTCAAATATTTATTAATTTCGCGGTCCTTAGACCGGAAAGGAGTATATGCCTAATGGCGATACAGATAAAAATATAAACCAGCAACCCAAATTTTTCATGGCACCTAATGCGGATGCGTTTAGAGATCACCCACTGATTGGCCCCCGCTTGAATCCAGATTTGAGAAAAAAGAAAAAAAAGAAAAAAAGGAAGAAAAAAATGAGATATGCAGCCTATGTACGGATTAGTTCAGAAGAGCAAATTGGTAATTATTCAATAGATGCTCAAAAAAGAGCCATTGAAGCTTGGGTCATAGCAAATGGTGGGATATTAGTCCAAATATATAGTGATGAAGGTTATTCAGGTCGTACTGCTAACCGACCAGCATTTAAACAATTACGACAAGATGCTCGCAAGCGTAAATTTGATGCCATTGTTGTTCATAAGTTTGACCGATTTGCACGTAATCGTAATGAATCCCTCGCTATTAAATCTTTATTGAGACACGATTATGGCATTAAGGTCTTTTCTGTCAGTGAGCCATCCGAAGATAGTGATGGTGTCATGGGAGCCTTGATTGAGGGTATTATGGAATCCGTTGCTGATTGGTATAGTCAGAACCTAGCCGCTGAAGTTGTTAAAGGCAAAAAAGAGCGAAGTCGCCAAGGTAAGCATAATAACCAAGCTCCATTTGGGATGAAGAAAAATGAGGACAAAATTCTTGTTCCTGATGAGAATGAACTTCCAGGTTTGATTTTAGCCTACGAGAATTACGCAACCGGGCAATATAGTGATAACGATATTGCCAAATTGCTGACAGATGGGGGCTATAAAAGCAAGACTGGGCGTAGATTTTCTAAAGAAACAGTTCGTGACTTACTTCAAAATCGTACCTATCTAGGCCAAATTAAGTATCAAAAATACAAGTGTCGCACAGATGGCACTCGTTCCTATGAAGAACCAATTGAGTGGTTTGATGGCAATCATGAAGCTGTGATTGATAAAGATTTATTTGAGCGATGTCAAGAAGCAAGAGCAAAACGTAGAAGCCACCGCCAGCCAACCCCAAAATACAATTCTTACCTATTACGCAATCTCATTTACTGCTATCAATGTTGTAACAATCCCCCTCAAGAAAAGACTGTACCTCAATACGGAAAAATGCGACCTAAAGCCGTTCAGAAAGGCCGTTGGAAATATTATCGTTGCCGCGCACATGATTTAGGTTATTCCTGTGGGCAAGGGAGTGTTCGTGTTGATGCTATAGACAATCAAGTGGTAACAGTCCTCATGAACCTGAAACCACCTAAGGATTGGCGAAAAGGAATCACCCAAGCTATGAGTGAGAGATTAGGTGAAAAAAATCTGGAGGAAAGAATTGAAGAAATCAAGAGCATTATTGAGCGTATGGACAAACGTTGGGACCATGGCTTCATCATAGATGAAGAGACGTACATTCAACAACGTATCAAACTGCAGATGGAACTGGAGCAGCTTTCACCAGTTGCCGATGATGAGTTGGAACAAGCAGCCGATTTACTAATGAATTTTCAGGCGCATTGGGACCGGTTAGAGGGAAACGAAGAGGCAAGGCATGACTTAGTAAAGCTAATTGTTGAGCGGGTATATGTTCGAGACGAGCAGGTTGTAGCGATGACACT
>CBDCWU010000001.1:0-6096 GCA_965223555.1 Promineifilaceae bacterium (SeqCode) | reverse complement strand
CCCGACCCCGAGATCAGCCAGGTGGACATGGCCGGGCTCGTGTTGGAGGCGGCGGTGTGGGGGGAGCGGGACCCCGCCCGTCTGGCCCTGCTCGATCCACCTCCGGCGTCAGCGGTCGCCGAGGCCCGGCAGCTCCTCGAGGAGACCGGCGCGCTCGACGGCGACGGCGCACCGACCGCCCGGGGGCGGGCCATGGCGAACCTTCCGCTGCATCCGAGGTTGGCGGCCGTCGTCTTGGCCGCCGTCGACGGGCAGGCCGGCTGGACGGGTTGTCTGATCGCCGCCGCCCTGGAGGAGCGCGACATCATGGGCGGTCGGCCCCGCGAGCGGCCCACCGACCTCACCGAGCGCCTACACCTGATCGATGACCCCGATCGCGATCACCCCGCCGCCGACCGGGACCGGCGATCCCGGGTGCGGCGCCGAGCGAAGGACCTGGCCCAGCGGGTCCGGGTTCGCCCCGCGGCGGTGGCCGTCGACGACGTCGGCTCGCTGCTCCTGGCCGGCTTCCCCGATCGGGTGGCTCAGCGGCGTAGCGACCGGCGGGGCCGGTTCCGCCTGCGCTCGGGGGCCGGCGCCTTCGTGGCCGAGGACGATGCGCTGGCCGGCGAGGAGCTCATCGTGGCCGTGGACACCGATGGCGATCGCCGAGACGCACGGGTGCGGGTGGCGGCCGGCATCGACCGAGATCAGGTCGAGGTCGCCTTCGGCTCGATGATCGAGACAGCCAGCACCGTCGCTTGGGACGAGGAGCGGGACGACCTCGTGCTGACCACCGAGTCGAAGCTGGGGGCGCTGAGCTTCGGTCGTCATCGGGCCCGTCCCGAAGCCGGGCCCGAGACCGTCGCCGCGCTCCTCGAGCGTGTCCGCGAGACCGAGTTGGTCGTGCTGCCATGGTCGACCAAGGCTCGTTCGTTCCAGTCCCGCGCCGAGTTCGTGCGGGCCCATGACAGGCCGGACCGCGGGCCCGACCTCAGCGACGAGGGTCTGCTCGACGACCTCGATGACTGGTTGGCTCCGCAATTGGGTGCAGCCCGCGGTCGTGGCGATCTCGTCCGCGTGGATCTGCTGACCGCCCTCAAGAGCCGACTCGGGTGGGATCGAGTGCCGTTGGTCGACCGGTTGGCTCCGGAGCACCTCCAACTGCCCAGCGGACGGTCCGCGCCCGTTGCCTACGACGACGGGCGGCCCGTGGTGCGGGCCCGGGTCCAGGAGCTGTACGGCGCGGCGGTGACGCCAGCCGTGCTGGACGGTCGCCGCCCGGTCGTGTTCGAGCTGACCTCGCCGGCTGATCGCCCGATCCAGGTCACCGAGGATCTCGCCGGGTTCTGGGCCGGGAGCTGGATCGAGGTGCGCAAGGAGATGGCGGGTCGGTACCCGAAGCACGACTGGCCCGTCGATCCCGCGTCGGCCGTGCCCTCCGGCCCCGGCGGCGGCCGCCGCCGCTGAGCAAGCCGCGGTCGCGCAACCACCGTCAGTGCCGTCAGGGTGGGGACGGGTGGGGGCGGTTCCGTCGAAGACGAAGGAGGATGCTGGCGTCGCGACTCGTAGGGTGACCGCAGCCGTATCCAAAAGGGAGACGGCAAGAAGAACCAGAAGAGGAACCAATGCCACAGGGAACCGTCAAGTTTTTCAACAGCGAGAAGGGCTACGGCTTCATCTCTCGCACCGACGGAGATGATGTATTCGTCCACTACTCCAACATCGACGGGTCCGGCTACCGGAACCTCGAAGAGGGCCAGAACGTCGAGTTCGAGATCGGCCCCGGCCGCAAGGGTGATGAGGCGCTGAACGTCAAGGTCATCTGAGCCGATCGGCTCTCTCGGCCTTCGAGCCGAGCGGGTCGACCCTGAACTCCGATCGATGGCGGGCCTTCGGGTCCGCCATCGACGCGTCCGGACGCAGATCGTCGGGCTCCAGGACTGTCACACTGGACCGATGCAGCGTGACCTCTTCGACGACGAGCACGAGCAGTTCCGGACCAGCTTCCGGCGCTGGCTCGATGCCGAGGTCGTGGCCAACCATGAGCGGTGGGAGGTCGCGGGCGCCGTGCCTCACGACCTGTTCGCCCGGGCCGGCGAGCACGGTTTCCTCGGGATGGCCGTCCCCGAGGAGCACGGTGGCGGCGGGGTGGACGACTTTCGGTACAACCTCGTGCTCATCGAGGAGATCCAGGCCGCCAACGTGGCCGGATCAGGGCTGGGCCTGACCCTGCACAACGACATCTGCCTGCCGTACTTCCTGCGCTACTGCACCGCGGAGCAGGCCGATCGGTGGCTGCCCGGCATCGTGTCCGGCGAGCTGGTGACCGCCATCGCCATGACTGAGCCCGGCATCGGCTCCGACCTGGCGTCCATGACCACCACCGCCGTCGCCGACGGCGATCACTACGTCGTGAACGGCTCGAAGACCTTCATCACCAACGGCATCAACGCCGACCTCGTCATCACCGCGGTCAAGACCGATCCCGAGCAGCGCCACTCGGGCATCTCGCTGCTCGTGCTCGAGCGGGGTATGACCGGGTTCGAGCGAGGCCGGAATCTCGAGAAGCTGGGCATGCACGCGCAGGACACTGCCGAGCTGTTCTTCACCGACGTGCCCGTTCCCCGCTCGAACCTGCTGGGGGATGAGGGCCAGGGGTTCGTACAGCTCGTGCACAACCTGCCCCAGGAGCGGCTCTCCATCGCCGCCGCCGGGGTCGCCGCCGCGCAGGCCGCCCTCGACTGGACCGTCGACTACGTCAAGGAGCGGCAGGCGTTCGGCCAGCCCGTCGGCTCCTTCCAGAACAGCCGGTTCACGCTGGCCGAGTGCGCGACCGAGGTGGCCCTCGGCCAGACCTTCATCGACCGGTGCGTGCTGGCCCTCAACGAGGGGACGCTCACGGCCGAAGACGCGGCGATGGCCAAGTGGTGGTGCACAGAGCTTCAGCAGCGGGTCGTCGATCGTGGGGTCCAGCTCCACGGCGGATACGGCTACATGACCGAGTACCCGATCGCCCGGGCGTATGCGGACGCCCGCATCACCACGATCTATGGGGGAACGACCGAGATCATGAAGGAGATCATCGGTCGCTCCCTGGACCTGTGACCGACGACGGCGTGATGCGGGTGCGGCGGGACTGCGTCGTCCCCCTGTCCGAGCTGACCTGGCGGTTCACGACCAGCAGCGGACCCGGGCGGCCAGCACGCCAACCGCTCGAACACCAGGGCCGAGGTCAGCTTCGATGCTCAGGCCTCACCGAGCCTGACCGATCACCAGCGGTCGAAGATCGTGGGGGCGCTGGGGGCCGTCGTCGTGGTCCGCGCCGATGATCACCGCTCCCAGACCCGCAACCGACAGCTGGCTGTCGACCGGCTGCGGGGCCGGCTGGCCGAGGCCCTGCACGAGGATCGGGTCCGGCGCACGACCAAGCCGTCCCGCTCCGCCCGCCGCAAGCGAGTCGAGGCCAAGCGCCGGCGGGGTGAGACCAAGCGGCTCCGTGGCCGCGTCCGCCCGGACGATTGAGTGGGGTTCTGGTCTCTCTCGCCGTCAGTCGGGGAGCTTCCCCGTCACCTTGTCGACCCGCTTCTCGGCCTTGTTCCGGATGCGGGAGGCTCGCTTCTCGGCCTTGCGGCTGATCCGAGCCAGCTTCTTCTCAGCCTTGTCGGCGGCCTCGTCCACCCGCTTGCGGGCCTTCTTGGTCTTGCGCTTCGTCTTGCCGAAGAACTCCTCGGCCGTGTCGACTGCGCCGTGGGCACCCTTTCGGACGCTGGCCACGGCGCTGTCGGAGAACTCCTCGGCCTTGCTCTTCTTGCGGTCGGCTCGTCGGCCCACGGTGACAACTCCTTGATGACGATGGTCGATGCGGATCGTAGCCGCGCCGCTAACGGGGGCGAGCGGGTAGGGAGCATGCCCCCGCCCTTTGTACTGCTGTTGGAGCTTCGCCTGACGGCTCATCACCGTGCTGCCTGGTTGCCCTGCTCTGGGAACCCAGCGGAGTTCCTACCCAGGATGCGGCTCGCTCTGCGCTCGACTTGTCCGCGCCGCCCCTCAGCCAGTGCTGATCTGGCTCGACCCCGAGGGCGTCCAGAAGCCGGTTGATCGAGGCCCGGGCCTGAAGCACCCGTCGGGGCCGGAGCCGGTCGTCGGTCTCGGCTCCGGCCCGGCGCCGGAAGCTGTCGGTCCACACCGGTTCGTACCATGCCTGCACGGTCATGGGCCCGTCGGCCGCCTCGGTCGAGACCTCGCAGCAGGTGCGGCCGGTCATCGGGCCCCGCCAGACGAAGCGGCGGGCCCGCGGCCACGACTCGGTGTTCGACACCGGCGGCGGCGAGGGCGGCGACCACCGAGTCGTCGCCGGGATAGGCGATCTCTCCCGTCCGACCCAGCGCCCGGCGGCCCGAGCGGAGCGGCCGGGTTCGCAGACCCGCCGCCCGTATCGCGACGCGGGCCGCGTTGGGGTCACCAACGACATCGACCAGGTGGTCCAGCCCTCGAGTCGGGACGGCACGGGCCGACCACCGGGCCCGCAGGGCAACGGGGTCGACCGCGTCTTCAGCCCAGGCGTCCACCACGGCCCAGACGTCAAGGCCGGTCTCGGTGTCGATCGTGCGGCTGGTGCGACTCAACGGTGGCCGGCCCGCCGCTTGCTCACAGCCCGGAGGGCACCGAGGCGCTGATGAGGTGGGGGCCCGGTTCGGTCAGCGCCCGATCGAGCAGGTCGGCGAGATGGCCGGCGTCCTCGGCCCGTTCAGACGGCACACCCATGCCCCGACCCAGAGCTACGAAGTCGAGGTTGGGGTCGGAGAGGTCCATCATCGCCCGGGCCTTGGGGCCGACCTCGTCGGCGCCGACGCGGTCCATCTCCATGTTGAGGATGGCGTACGAGCTGTTGTCGTAGATGACGGTCGTGACGTCGAGACCTTCACGGGCCTGGGTCCACAGCGCCTGGATCGTGTACATGGCGCTGCCGTCGGCCTCCAGGTTGAGCACCGGGCGGTCAGGGCAGGCGATGGCGGCGCCCGTGGCCGCGGGGATGCCGTAGCCGATGGCGCCGCCGGTGAGGGAGAGCCAGTCGTGGGGCGGGCAGCCGGCGGTGGCGCCGGGCACGTAGATGCTGTTGGTGGCTGCTTCGTCGACGACGATCGCCGCTTCGGGCATCGTGGCCGCCACCGCAGCCGCCACCGACGTGCCGTCGAGGTCCCCGGTGGGCCGCTCCGGCCGGTCGGCATCAGGGGCCGCCGCCGGCGTCGAGTCGAGTCGGTCGGCCAGGTCGTCGAGGGCGGCGATTCCGTCCTCACCCGGTTCGGCCAGGACGTGCACCGTGCAGCCGTCGGGAACGAGGTCGCTGGCCCGGCCCGGGTAGGCGAAGAACGAGACGGGGGCGACCGTGTCCACGACGACGAGATGCTCGACGCCGGCCACCTGCATCTCGGCGAACTCGGCCAGGTAGGCCACCCGGTCGAGGGAAGGGATGCCGGCGCCCCGCTCCTGACGGGTCGGGAACATCTCGGCCAGCAGCTTGGAGTCGGTGGCCGCCGCCACCCGGGCCGCGGCCTCCGCTCCTGCCCGGCGACAGACCTGACCACCGACCACCAGGGCAGTGGGGGCGTCACTGCGCAACACCTCGGCGACCGCGTCGATGCGGCTGTCGTCGACCGCCGCCCTGGTCTGGAACCGAAGCGGCCGCGGCCGGCCCGGATGCCGGATCCCACGAGGCATCGGCGGGCAGGATCAGAGTGGCCACCTGGCCGGGCGGCGACAGCGCGGCGGCCACCGCCTCGGCCGCGGCCGGGGCCACCGCATCGGCGGTCGTGGGCCGCCCGATCCAGCCTGAGACGTTGCTGGCCAGGGCGTCGATGTCAGACTCCAGCGGAGCGTCGTACTGGTTGTGGAACGTGGCGTGGTCCCCGACGATGTTGACCACGGGCGTGTGGGCCCGGCGGGCGTTGTGCAGGTTGGCGATGCCGTTGCCCAGCCCCGGCCCGAGGTGCAACAGCGTGGCGGCCGGGCGGTCGGCCATGCGGGCGTAGCCGTCGGCCGCGCCTGTTACCGCCCCCTCGAAGAGACCGAGCACGGCCCGCATCTCGGCCACGTCGTCCAGGGCGGCCACGAAGT